>CAWBSX010000001.1:0-678095 GCA_963791565.1 uncultured Verrucomicrobiae bacterium
CAGCGCATGGCTCTGGAAAAGGATAAGACGGCGCGTGCCATCATGGAGAACGCGCAAAAGGAGGAGTTCAAACATTTCGCGATGGACCTGGAGTGGTTGCTGCGCGCAAAACCAGTCTGGCGAGAGATCGCCAAAGGCGTGCTTTTCACGACCGGCGATATTGTCAAAGAAGGAGACGAAGCAGAGGAGGCGCATGACGACTAGTCCATACATTATGCACTGCGAACTCGTTAGACCGCGCTCATTTCAAATCGATCGCCGGCGCATCGATCGACCACTCGTTAGGTAAACAAGTGCCTAACGAGTGGTTCAACCACCAGGTCTGACGCCGGTATTAACAGGCCGCGGCGCTGGAGCGTCGAAGGGTGGCCGGCTCGCGAAAGGTTGCGGATTATTCGCGCCGTTGCCGCCGAAGGTGCCATTGTTTTGATTTTGTCCGCCGGGACCTCCGTAATTCGGATTGTCGGTATAGACGTTCGCCTTGCCGGCGTTGCCGGAGATGGTGACGACGATATGTGGGTTGATGGTAATGGTAGAAGCAGCCAGATCGATCCTGCTGCCGCTATTCAAGGTGGTGTTAGCGACAAAGATCAACTGGCCATTGCTGCCTTCCGCGTAAAGTCGAATCAAAGTATCGGCGCTAATGTTGCTGTTGCCGATGCTGAGCGAGCCGTTTGCGCCGAGAGCGTTGGCTTTGATGACATCGGCTGAGAGGGTGGCGGGAATAGGAACGGCGCCGGCGGCGCCGGAGAAGGTGATGTTACCGCCGCTGCCGGTGTTACGAATATCGATCGTGCCGCCGTCGGCCTGAATTCTGCCTCCGGTAACGTTGACGTCGCTATTCGCGCCGGTGGCGAGGATGGTTACTTTGCCGCCAGGTCGCGGAGTAGGCGCAGCGGCGAGCAGGGAAAGGAGTTGGCCGCTGCTGCTGACGTTGATCGCGACCGCTCGGCTACCAGCGGGAGCGGAATTACCACTCGTTAGGCTAATGTTGCCGCCTTGCGCGCTGCGCCGGCGTGGCGACGGCGAGGGTGTGGGGGAAGCGGCCGCATCATTGGATGAAACCTCGATGCGCTCGTTGATTGCGATGGTGCCGGAGGGGAATTGAGATTGACCGTGCCGCCCTTCCCGGATGGCAAAGCATTTTGCGGCCCCAATCCGGTGGTGGCTTCGATGGGGCTGCTGACGGTGATGTCGCTCCTCGCGTTGACCGTTAAACTTCCGCCATCGCCGGCAAGGGTTGGGGTGGTGCCGTTGGAAAATCCATTCACGTCGGCGCCGTTGAAATTCACCGGTCCTATACCCGTGCTCGGATCGAAGGTAAGAGAGTTCGCATTGATCGTGAGCAACCCGCCGGAGGAATAGCCTGCGATACCGTTAAATTGATTGCCGCTAAAATCGATTCCGTTAGGCGAAATGATCGAATCAACGGAATAGACGTGCGGAGCGGCGGCGCCTTGCTCAACGATGGCCGGATCGGTGCTAAAGACGAGAGGACTGATGCCGCTGGCAACCCGCAGGACGCCGGTGGGCGAAGTAATGTTCTGCACATGGGTGCTGTCGGCAGTGATATCGCCGCCCGCAGTGACAGACGTCGCCGAAATGTATTGGCCGACCACGACGTCGGTGCCGGCGGTGACGTCTCTGGCGATAAGGCCGCCCACGACATTGATCGCTCCCCCGGCGGTGATGCTCCCTTCCCACAGGTCATGGGCGATGGAGATGGTTCCGGTGGCGTTCACATTTCCCCGGGCGATGCCGTCGCTGAATTTGATGGAGTTTGCGGTGATGTCGCCGGCGGAGATGAGATTGAGCTCGGCGCCGGCGTAGAATATCGGTGAATTGGGCATTAATCCCACCCGCGCCGGCGTTAAAGGCGGTATTATCGGAGAGCGGGAACGTGAGGGTGACGGGCGAGCTCGAGGTTCCTCCGATAAAGTTGATCGCGTTGCCGGCCGTCGCGTTCAGCGCAAAAGAATACGCGAAGCTAGTATTCGCAGCATTAATAGTAATATCACGCGCGACATTCCACGTGCCGCCAAAAATATTGATCGCGGTGGCATTGTTAGGCCCGATGGTAAGATCGCCACTGCCATTGATATTAAGCGTGGCTCCTTGCACGGTGGCGCCATCGAGCGTGGGCACGGAATCTCCCCGCGGGATCATTTTGATCGAGGGTGATGGTGCCGAAATCAGCCCGCACCAGCCCGTTCACCACGATGTCCGCTCCCCGGGTGGAGAACGTAATCGTGCCGGCCGGCCCCGGTGCATTGCCGCTCTAGAGCGAGAGCAAGCTGCCGTCGGAAGCCATCGTGATGCCGATGCCGGTGGTGAGACCGGATGCAGCTGGATCATGCCGCCACTCGCGCTTTCCCGGCCGGCCCCGGTTCCTGAAAGCGCGCGTCTTCGGACGAAACCTGTATCGTGCCCATGATATTAAAAGCTCCCGAAGCAGCGATATCCACTCGGCCTCCGGTGCCCGCGTACTGCGAGGTGACGTCGGAAACAATTCCCGTCGAGGCGAAAAGAGCGGGCCCTCCATTTGCCGGAGGAGTGACGACAAAATCGCCGGACACGCCCATGAGAATCTGGCCGCCGTTGCCGCCATTGAACGGCCCGTTCGCATTGTAGGCGCCGCCGTTTGCCAAAACCGAATCCAGATTCATCCGGAAACCGATCGTTAGGCCACTGGTGTTGATCCCGAGGAAAATGTATCCGCCGTTGCCGGGATTGGAATCGTTGAAGTTAGAATTCGCGTCGCCGCCATTGGACGACACAATCGGATAGGTCGGACCGCTGCTTGAAATGCGGCCGACCTGCATGTTGAAATCGGCAAAAGTTCCCCCGTCGTGATTGGCTGAGCCGCCGTTGTTCGGCCCGAGCGTCGGGACGTTAATCAAGGTCAGGGTGCCGGCGGAGAAAGGCGCCTGGCCACCGTTGGCGGTGATGTTGTTAGCAATGATGCCGAAGCCGAAAGATCCGGCGCTGTTATCGATCGTGATGTCAGTTCCAGCCAGGAGCGTTCCGGTAATGATGCCCGGCGCACTGATCGATCCACCAGCCGACACGACCACCGGATCGCCGGGCGTGAAGATTCCGCCTGCGGCCGAAATATTTCCGCCCGCGGTGATATTGCCGAAGGTGCCGTTAGGCCGTTGCTCTAATTGAATCGAGCCGGCGGAAGAGGTGATATTTCCGTTCGCGAAAATTGATCCGCCGTAAGCAGTAATCCCATTCGCCCCGTTTATGTCCGTCCCGGCAGAGATGTCGGTGCCGAGCAAAAGTCCGCCGGCGTCAATCTCGGAAGTTATCGAATGGATCAAACCGGACTCCAGATCGCCGGTGGCGGTGATCGATCCGCTGGCAATCACGCTCCCGCCCAGCACCGGCAGATCATTTACAAAGGTGGAATTCAGCGAACGTATTTGAATGTTCCCGGCAGGCGCATACAGGCTGATAAAGCTGCCGAGGAAATCGACGTTATCGCCGATCAAGTCGCCGTTGGTAGCGACAAAGTCAGCTGAGGTGGCGTTGCTGAGATCGAGAGTGGTGGGCGCGCTGGCGAAGAGGTTGAGGTTCGCCCCTTGCGCCAGAATACTGGCCGCAGCGGTGAAGACCGAGAGACTATTCTGGAGCGTGATATCGAGGGTGACTCCCGCATTGAGTGAAAGCGATGTATTGACGAAGTCGCCGGCAGAGAATTGGTCGCTGTTAAAAGCAATATTGACGTCAGAGCAATATACGTGCCGGCTGCGGTAATGACTCCGCCCCCGGCGAAGAAGCTCGATCCACTAAAGGAACTGAAGTTAACCGTATTAACGTTACCGTCGATCGTAACCGCTCCTTCACTGTAGAGTCGCAGATCGTTGTTCGTAGTGATGTTCGAATTAATGGAAAGCTGAACGTCACTGCCGCGCGCATAGACGAACATGCGGTCGATGTTCTGGAAGGAAATCTGCGCGCCCAGGTTGATCGAGCCGTTCTGCGTCGCCAGGAGCAAGCTGCTGATTCCAGAGAAAGACAGGCTCGCGCCATTGCCGCCGGCCGAGATTCCATCGACGCCGACCAGGCCGAGATTAGTCACTCCATTTGCAGTCGAGATTGTTGGATTACCATCGATTTCTAGCTGTTGAAACTTGAAGACAGCTATTTGATTCAGGTAGGTGGAAGTATCCGGTCCGCCTTCAAAGCCACTGTGAGTATCGAAAGTAGAAGTGGAACCAAATAGCCAGTTGGTGCGCGAGCCATCGGTGGCGAAATCCCGGTAAATCTTTCCGTAGTCGGTCACTCCTTGCGTAGTAATCGCGGGGTCCGTGGAAATGGCAGTGGTGTTGTCGATCACATAAGGAACCGATGAGGTAATAACTGGCGGCGTTCCATATTTGCTCGGCGTCGGTTGAGGTGTTGGGGTCGGAGTAGGTGTTGGGGTCGGAGTAGGAGTTGGTGTCGGAGTAGGTGTTGGTGTTGGTGTGGGGGTAGGTGTTGGCGTCGGGGTCGGAGTTGGAGTTGGTGTTGGAGTTGGAGTTGGTGTCGGAGTAGGTGTTGGAGTTGGTGTCGGGGTAGGTGTTGGCGTCGGGGTAGGTGTAGTTGGTGTTGGTGTCGGGGTAGGTGTTGGCGTCGGAGTAGGTGTTGGCGTCGGGGTAGGAGTTGGTGTCGGGGTAGGAGTTGGCGTCGGGGTAGGTGTTGGTGTTGGGGTTGGTGTCGGAGTTGGTGTTGGTGTCGGGGTAGGTGTTGGTGTCGGGGTAGGAGTGGGTGTCGGGGTAGGTGTTGGTGTCGGGGTAGGTGTTGGTGTGGGGGTAGGTGTTGGCGTCGGGGTAGGGGTTGGCGTCGGAGTAGGTGTTGGTGTCGGAGTAGGTGTTGGTGTGGGGGTGGGTGTTGGTGTTGGGGTCGGTGTCGGTGTCGGGGTAGGAGTTTCCGAGGCTGCGGCTTTCTGATCGATGACGTCCTGCGACGTCAGATTGTCGAAACGGGTCAAACGCGTATCGACCACCGTCCCATTTGTCTTCGCATCCAGCTGCGCGAGGATTTCCTGCTGGATTAAATCTTCGCTCCCCAACGGCCCAAAACCATTCGTGAGGAGAGAAGTCCCGACCAGTTGTTTGAGATCCACGTCCACCGGCGTGCCCAGTGGCGTGCCCGGTTTTCCGCTTAACATCTGGCCCGGCCCGAGATCCACACACTGTGGTGGATTGCCCGTTTTCTTATGCGTTACCGGATCGATGCTCGGCACACAGACCGTGGACTTTCCTTCCAGCATGACGAACTTAAAGGAACTGCCCTCATGATATTCCGCCATCATCGTCGTGCCCGTGATGGCCGCCGTCACGGCCGCGGTATTGATTTTGGCGCCGCCGGAATTTTTCGGCACACGCAAGAGAATCGCGCCACCGCCGAGATCGACTGTGCGCGAACCTTTATCAAAACTGAAAATCGTATTTGCACCCAGGCGCGCGATCGTCAGATCGGCGAAAGTCAGTTCGCTGCGTGAATCAGCGCCGGTCCTCACCGCGGTGTCGCCCGTAACCTTGTCATTCACCGCCGCCGGTTTCGGTTCCGCCTGCCCTGGCAACAGTTTCACATCTTTTATCACCGCTGTGACGCGTGCCTCTTTCAACTCCGCGCCGAATTCATCACCGAGCGCGACGAAAAAAAGAATGAGCGGAAAGAAAAAACGCAGCATCATGTGGTTGCCGACTTTACGCAGAAGGTTTTCCCGCGGTCGATGGGAATTATGACGAAACGGAATATCCGTCAGCTCAACCGCCGTGATTCCGTACTTCTCCTTAACTGCGGCGATCACTAATCGACCGCGTCCACCCTGGGCATTTTTGGATTGCCAGAGCGCGAGCGCGACCTACGTTCGGGACATGAATAAACCTGTCGATCTCATCGTTGCGTTGATGGGATTTTCTCTCGCGACCCTCTCCGCCCAATCGCCTTCACCTGCCGCCAGTCCGGAAACTTCGCCGAGCCCTGCGAAACACAGACACGCCAAAAAAGAGGCTTCCGCGGCCGCGGCCGAATCTCCCGCTGCTGCCTCTTCAGTTCCGGAATCTTCTCCCAGTCCGGCCAAGAATAAGCGGGTCAAGAAAGAGTAAGTCTGCGGCAACAACTTCTCAGCCTGCGACGGCGCCGGTCGCCGCGGTTTCTCCTTCGCCCGCCAAGCATTCCTGGTTTGGATCAAAATCCGCATCCCCGACTCCCGCCCCAGCGCCTGTCGCGGCAACATCTGCCGCCGCGACATCCGCTGCGAAGACCGTAAGCGCTGCACCCGCCGGTCCCATCGCCGTGGGCGGTGGACCTGGCATGGTCTGGGTGAACACGGAGAGTCGCACTTATCATAAGCAAGGCTCCCGCTGGTATGGCCGAACAAAGAAAGGCAAGTACATGAGTGAGCAGGACGCCATCAAAGAAGGCGCTCATGAAGACAAGGGAGAAGCGAAAGAGAAGAAGAAGCCTTAACGCCTTACTCGCGGGCATTTCGGGTAGCTTCTAGCAGATTCGGCGACATAAGCGTCTTGCGCGAGTTCATGCCGACGGTGGCAATGAGCGGATAAGGATGTGAGAGACCTCGAGCGTAAGTTTGCCGTGGGCCTAGGAGATCCAAGCAGGAAATTAGTGTGACGAACAGGAACACGAAACGGGGTTTAGAGGACGCCGACGCCGGTTCAAGGGTTCAATGTGAGACTGCAGGGTTTGAAGAAATTTTCCTCGCGGGGACCGCTCAGTCGTGCTCAGTGAATCTGCAAAATGATTACTAAGGAGTCGGCTTTTCACCAGACCTGTTATCGCTGCAACAAAACCCGGATCACGAGCTATAGCTTGCCGATACCAATTTGCAGCCTGCTTAAAGCCGTCTCCTTTCAGCGAACTTTCGGCCTGGTGTTTCTCATACTCGGCCCTTTAAGAACAGATCATAGGCCTCCGGATCACGCGTCGGCCTGGTCGCCAACGTATGAGTCTCATTAGGTGATAGCCTGGCTTGCAGCGCTTCTGCCACTTCTTGTGAGATTTCGCTTTCCACGGCGAAGACATCCTTGAGCTCGCGATCAAAGGTCTTTGCCCAGAGGTGTGCATCGGCGCGCGCATCGATCAACTGGACGTTGACACGCACCTTGTCGGCGGCGCGTCGCACCGTGCCCTCCAGCACCGTCGCGACGCCTAACTGTTGGGAAACGGTTTTCAAATCTTCCGGCTTACTCTTATACTTAGCCGTTGAAGTTCGGGAGATGACTTTTAGGTCTGCAATGCTGGCAAGCTTCGTAAGAATTTCATCTTGAATGCCGTCGGCGAAGTAGGCGTTTTCCTTGTCGCTGCTTAGGTTTTCGAACGGTAAGACAGCGATGCTCTTTTCCAAAACAGCTGATATCGATTTCGGAAGCTTGCGAGAAACAAGCACAAAAGAAGTAACTACCGCGGCGAGTAACACTGCGGCAACTGTTACCACTGCCCAGCGCATCTGAATGCGATGCTTTCGCAGAGCTACAAACTTGTTAGGAAGCTCCGGATTGCCGACTTCGTCGTTGTAAAGGTTAACTACACCTACACGCACGCCATGCTTCACTTCGCACTCACCTAGCTCGTGCAAAAGCGGACGCCATTCCGGATAGTTATCGATGTCGTTAGCTACATGCTTCGATAGAAGAATGTGTCCGGTATCACCACAATCCATCACGCGCTGCGCGAAGTTAATGCCAGCACCAGCCATGTTGACTTGCTCGTTCAGGTCACTTACTTAATTGACCGGACCGCTATGAATGCCCATGCGCACACGAAGTTCGGGACAACTCTTGAGCGCCTTACTAACTTCCAAGGCACATCGCACGGGCGCTTCAGGACTAGTTCGAAATACTAACGCGCCGCCATCTCCTGTAGGTAGTCTTAGCAGCTTACCCTCTTTTTCCGCTAATCGGAACTGTTCAGCTCCGCGGACGATCTCTTTTAACTTCCATAGCTGCTCGCTTTGTTCGTTGATGAGTAACTTCGAGTAACCAACGATATCGATGAACAAGACATGACCTATCTCGAACTTAACTTCGGAAGGAGGATCGGAAGGCATGAGTTACTTTGACTTATCCTGGCAAAGCTCCTGGAAACGCGGGTCGTCGCGAATTGGATCCCAGACCGGATCCAAGCGGAGCAGGCCAGGAGTAATCTCCGTAGGAGCGAAAATTTTCGCCAGCCTTTGCAGAATGGGAATCGCCCCATCGGCGTCGCCGAGTAAGGCGTAGATCCTTGCCAGGGACTCTTCCCGGCTGGGACCTTCAAATGGATCTACCGCACTGGATTGAATGGCGATACCCCTTTGTCCTTCAGCAACTGCCGACGCCGCATCTCCCAGCCCGGCGTAAGCGAGGCCAAGGCTAGAATGAAAGGCTGCCGCGGGAAAGGAATCCGGCCCGGCTTCACTGAGTCTGCGAACGAACACCTGCATGGCTTCTTGATAAGCTTCCCTGGCGGCAGCGCCATTGCCAGCACGCTCTTCGGGCCAGGCCGAGGCCGAGTAGAAGCTCTCCCTTTTCCTCAGCGGGCCCGTCGCTCTGCAGTGCTGTCGAAAGAATATCTGCCGCCTCAACGAAGCGATGCTTATTCATGGCGGCTTGGGCGCGGATTCCAACTTCAGCTGCGGGGTTGCTCAGGACGCGTTCCGCGGATTCCAGGTCTCCGATCGCCCAAAGACTGTTCGTTTTTAGCGAGATAGCACCCCAGTCCGCTGGGTCGATGGCAAGGATGTGGTCGGCTATAACTACGGCATCGGAAAAACGGCGCATCCCTATGTAAGTCATCGCCAGAGAAGAAGCCGAGTTCAGGTTACGTGGATCAAGCTCCACCGCGCGACGCAGGGCCGCGATCGCTTCCTCCCAGTGTCCCAGTCGCCGCTGGATCAGTCCGATTGCGAACAGGACGTCCACATTGTTCGGAAGGCTCTCTTCCGCGAGCTGGAACTCTTCCAATGCCTCGATGAAATGGACCTTCCCATAGTAACGATAGAAACCAATGGCGAGGTGGGTTTCGGGTAGAGAAGGATCGAGGACCATCGCATGATCGAGTGCATCCTTCGCTTCCGCCAGAGACGTGCCGGGGTGGGGTCGACCGCGTTCCAATAGCTACCAATGAGTGGCGCGAGAGGTATGCCCAGGCGAGTGCAAACTTAGGATCCAACTTCACTGCTTCCTGGAGATGACTGGATAGCGCTATCTACGATGTTTGCGAAGGCTGAGCCACCCATCAGGCCTCGGCCACGAAGATACGCGTCGTAAGCACCCGTATTTTTCGTCGGAAGTAGCTCCTACCTGCGCTTTCTCTTGTGGACTGAGCGTCGCGCCAACTCCGGCGGCGATTTCTGTCGCCAGCTCGCCTTCCAAGACAAGGGAGTCGGCCAGGGTGCGATCGTAGTTTTGCACCCAAATGTGGCGATCAGTTAGCGCATCGATTAACTGCACGGAAACCCGGATATGATTTCCCGACCGGCGCACACTGCCTTCCACCACATTTGCTACTCCTAGCTGCTGCGCGATCTCCTTGAGGTTGCGCGTGATGCCCACCTTGTACTGCATGACCGAAGTGCGGCTGATTACTTTGAGGTCCTGATCTTGGCGAGATTCGACAGCAACTCGTCCTGAATGCCGTCGGCAAAATAAGCGTTCTCCTTTTCATCGCTCAGGTTTTCCAGCGGCAGCACCGCGATGCTTTTTTCCGTAATCGCCGATGTCGCCTTGTCGGTCTCCGTGAAAACGATAACAAAGCGGCGATTACCGCGAGAACAAGCAGTGACGTTGCTACACGGCGTCCAGCGAATTCGGTCTATGCGTTTTTAAGAGCTTGGAACTTTTTCGGCAGTTGCGGATTGCCCACTTCATCTCCATAAAGATTCACAATGGACACGCGCGTCCCATGCTTCACTTCGCATTCGCCGAGATCGTGCAGGAGCGGCCGCCAATGTTCGTATTCTCCTAAATCGTCGGCGACGCGTTTGGAGAGAAGAATGTGTCCGGCGTCGCCGCAGCCCATCACCCGTTGCGCCATATTAAGACCGGCACCGGCAAGGTTGGCCTGACCGTTCACATCGATCACGCCGCTGACCGGGCCGCTGTGCACTCCCATTCGAAGTTGTATTTTCGGATGTTCTTTGAGAGCGCGACTGATTTCGAGCGCGCATTCCACTGGCTCTTCCGGGCTCTTGTAAAAAACCAGCGCCATCCCGTCACCGGTCGGGATTTTGATCAAGCGGGCCGCGGCTTCGGCGATTTGAAACTGCTCGGACGCGCGAACGGCTCGAGTCAGTTCATCAATCGCCGCGCGCTGATCGTTAATCGAAAGTTTCGAGTAGCCAACGATGTCGATGAACAAGACATGGGCGATCTCAAGCTGGATCTCTTTCTTAACTTCGGTGGACATTCAAATGACGCCGCTCGCAATCGTATGCGAACAATCATTTCATTGCGATTCCATAGGTCGAGAGCAAAGCCGGATCCTAGCGTTCGCGGACATGGGCCGATGTCAAAAGGGTATCAAATGAAGGGTCCGTAACCTGCAAAAACGATGAGAATTGACGGTTTGGCCCGGCGTTTCCGAGCCAATGTCTAAAAGGTTCCAAATGCTCCCGTTCAGGGGCTCGACCCAGGTGAAACCGGCCTTCTACTGTTTCCGTGTCGGCTAAAGAAAAGCCGCAAATGACAAAAAGGTACCGGACCCTGTAGGCTCCGAAGAATCTCTGTATTACATTAATTCCTCGCTGCCGGACTGCTGGGGAGGAAAGAAATTGGGTGACGTCTAAACATTTTGACACTCGTTCTCCATTTTCATGATCCGCCAAAGGCGACTGAGATGGCGTCGGATTCACTACTGTTTTTCCTGGCAGAGCTTTTGGAAGCGCGGATCGGTACGAAGCGGATCGAACATGGGATCGAGCCGGAGTAGCGCAGGGGTAAGCGGCACGCCTAAGAGCAGTGCGCCACCGCCAGGTCTTGAGAGTAGTTGCTGTAACGCTGCGATGCTACGCTCGGATTCTCCCATGCGCGCGGCTACGCGCGCCAGGATTTCGAGTGAAGCGGGACCCTCGATCGCGTCTTTCTCGATCGGGGTTAGTGCCATGGCGCCCTCGATCAAATTGAAGGCGGCGCCTTTGTCCCCAAGGCCCATAGCCGTCAGCGCGAGATCGTGGACAATGACGAAATTTTCCGGCTGTTCTTTGAGCAAAGATTCTAGTTCGCTGCGCGCCCGTCGCCAAGTTTCCTGGGCCGAGGCGTGGTCCTCCGCGACTTCCTGCGCCCAGCCTAACCAAAACCGTAGTTCACCGTTGAAGTAACCCAATGCTGGATCAGGCTTGGCTAATACTTCCGTCAGGCGAGCGATGATTTGTGCAGAGTGGCGCTCCATGATGGCCTGATAAACTTGTGTTTCCAAGACGCCAGAATCGGCGTTCGATTGGAGTGGAGCGAGGAGCGCGGCAGCGCGCGGCAGGTCGCCCTCGGCTTGTGCGATTAACGCCTTGGTTACGAGAGTATCAATATCGTCAGGAGTAATATCTAGAACCTGATCAAGCTTTCGCACCGCGTCTGGGAAACGACGAAGCATGATGTAGGTTTGTGCATGCTGGGCGAGCAGGTAAACGTTGCGCGGGTCGAGCCGCTCGGCCTCGTGGAAATATGAGTCGCTCCGATCCCACTGGCCTCGCCTTCGTGCGACATAGGCTAGCGATTCAGGAATCCGGCTGCTGTTCGGCAGAAGCTGGCGTGCTTGCTCGAAGTAAGTCACCGCGGTGTCGTAATCTGTTAAGCAAGAGTAGTGATAGTATCCCTTAGCGTGTAACGCCTCACCGAGATGAGGTTGGAGAGCTAGTGCGGTTTCGGCTGCCTGAAGTGCCTCTTCACGAAGGGCGGCCGTTGGTTGAAGAGTCGCGGTGCGGTAGCCGCGCGCTTCCACGAATGATAGCAGCGCCCAACTAAGCGCGAACTTAGGGTCCAAGCGCACTGCTTCTCTGAGGTGTTTCTGTGCGGCTAGCGAGTTGGCGGCCGTGTTGCCTGTTTTCAGCGTATAAGTTAGCCCGCGCAGGTAGGCATCGTAAGCCTCGAGATTGTCCGTCGGTTGGGCGGCGATTACTTGCTTTTCCTGGCCGGTCAGGTGCGCTCGCAATTGGTCGGCAATGGCTTTGGCCACCTCACTCTCGACCGAAAAAATGTCAGTCAGCTTTCGATCAAAGGTATCGGCCCATAGATGGGAATCATTGATTGCTTGGATCAGCTGGACGTTGACGCGCACAGCGTCGCCGCTCTTTTGCACGCTTCCTTCCAGGATGTGAGCGACGCCAAGTTGCCGGGCGATTTCAGGCAGGTTTTCCGGGGCGCTCTTGTAATGCTGGGTCGAGGTGCGTGAAATCACTTTTAGATCAGCGATCTTGGATAAGCGCGTCAGAATCTCGTCCTGAATGCCCTCCGCGAAGTAAGCGTTAGCTTTATCTTCGCTGAGGTTCTCGAATGGTAGAACCGCGATCGACTTGCCTGGAATGGCCGCCGCCACCGGCACAGTATCAGCAGGCTTTTCATCCCGGCGCAGGACGACCTTGTCAGTCAGCAATAGCACCACCGCCAGGACCAGAATCGCGATGATCCAGCGATCAAGCTTCTTGCCAGTTTGGCGAGTGACAGACTTGTTAGGCGGGATTTCGCTTTCGCGCTGGATGCCGTGAGGCGTCCATTCGTAGAGCCAGGAAAACGTCATCGCGAACGGAAACCCGATCACCGCCGCGACAACGATCCAGCGCACCACCCACTCGGCGATGTGGAAGAATGGAAATACCTGGGTCGCGACCTGCACCAACAGCCAAGCGCTCGCAGCGTAGAATGCCGCCGCGCGTAAGACGTTGCGCCGTTTCAGCTCGGCGAAGACGATGCTCAAGGTCGTAGGGCCGGAAGGTCGGAAGGCATTCCGTAAATGATTTCAGCAGAAGGGACCTCACGCTGCGAACCTTAAGTGCCAAGACAAGCCTTAATGGGCGGCGAGAGGCTCCGACCGCAAATTCCACTTCAAGAATTAAGCGCTGTAAAGCGGAGTGATCCCGGGCACATTCCGGTTAATGTCTGAGTCGACGCCGTCAGGATCAGATCGAGATCTCGAGCTGGCTCATGTCTTGTTCGTGGATGTGGTCGGTTATTCCAAGACGCTGGTGGACGAGCAACGGGAAACTCTGCGCGAGCTCAATGCGATCGTGCGGCAGACGGAACAATTCCGTAAAGCCGACGCGCAGCAGAAGCTGATTTGTTTGCCGACAGGGGATGGGATGGCGCTGGCGTTCTTCACCACGCCGGAGGCGCCCGTGCGCTGCGCGATCGAGATGGCGCGGGCGCTGCAGAATCATCCGGAGATCCAGTTGCGCATGGGTGTGCACACCGGGCCGGTCAACACGGTCGCGGATGTGAATGAGCGCGCGAATGTAGCTGGCGCCGGGATCAACATGGCGCAGCGGGTGATGGATTGCGGCGACGCCGGACACATTCTGCTCTCGCAACGAGTGGCGGAAGACCTGGGTCAGTCGCGCGAGTGGTCGCCACTCCTGCACGACCTGGGCGAGTGTGAGGTGAAACATGGCACGCGGGTGCACTTGTTTAACTTCCATGGCGATGACTTCGGTAACGCGGCTACTCCAACGCGGGTAAATCTAGGAAGGCGAAGCCATAAGAAAAGGTCATGGCTCATGCCAGTAGCTATCGGCGCAGTTGTGTTACTTGTTCTAGGTCTCGTTAGTTACCAACTGATGCGGAGTAAACGTCTTCCATCGTCCACTGCAGTAGTTCCAGAAAAAAGCATAGCGGTCCTGCCATTCGAGAACTTAAGCGAAGACAAAGGGAATGCTTACTTTGCCGAAGGGATGCAGGACGAAATCCTGACGCGACTCTCGAAGATCGCAGACCTGAAGGTAATCTCGCGCACCTCGACGGTGCATTATAAGAGCGCGCCTGAGAACCTAACCGAGATTGCCCGGCAACTTGGAGTCGCTCACATTCTGGAAGGAAGCGTGCAGAAGAGCGGCGACGCCGTGCGCGTGAATGTGCAGTTGATCAAAGCAGCCAATGATTCCCATCTATGGGCCGATACCTTTGACCGCAAATTAACCGATATCTTTTCAGTCGAGAGCGAGGTGGCCAAAGCCATCGCTGAGCAGTTGCGAGCGCATCTCACCGCTCCGGAAGAGCAAGTCATCGCCGCCAGACCGACAGACAATCTTGAAGCCTACGACGCCTACCTGCGTGGGCTGGCTTATAACCTGAAAACTACGAACACACCTCCCAATGCCCTCGGCGCACAGAAATATCTCAGAGAAGCGGTGCGGTTAGACCCGAAGTTCGCTCTTAGTTGGGCGCTGCTATCATACGTTGATTCGGGCGGCTATCTTACATTAACTCTTCAACACACGGTCGCTCTCCGGGAAGAAGCGCGGCAGGCCGTGGAGACCGCCCTCAGTCTTCAGCCCAATCTGGGCGAGGCCGTTTTGGCCAAGGGCTTTTATTACTACGCCTGCCTGAAGGATTACGACACCGCAACTCAATACTATGAGCAAGCGCGTCAGTTTCTTCCGAATAGCAGCCGGATAGAGCAATCGCTGGCTTATGTCGCGCGGAGGCAGGGCCAATGGGACCGGAGCGAGAGCTACTTCAAACAAGCCGAGCCGCTCGACCCGCGGAACGTTAACTTACTTACTCGGCACGCACTTTCCTACTACGCGCTTCGTCGTTTCCCTGAAGCACTGCGGAAGCTTGATGAGGTTCTCAATATTACTCCGGAAGACGTTGATACTATCGTGGAAAAAGCGGCTATCGCACAAGCCGAGGGCGATCTGCCGCGTGCCGCGGCCCTCCTCAATCCACTCCACCCAGCCCCTGATGACGTGCAGGCCTTAGAAGGACAAGTTTACCAGGCGATCTTGGAGCGCCGCCCTGCGCCAATCATCCTTCGGCTAAAGGAGGTACTCGCCAAGCCCAGTCCCGCATTGGGCTACCTGAATGGCGAACTGCGCTTTTGGTTAGGCTGGGCGCAGGACGTCACCGGCGATCATGCCGCCGCCGAGGAGAGTTGGCAACAAGCGCGCAGCGAACTGGAATCTTTTCTTGAAGAACAGCCGGAAAACTATGCTCTGCTTGGAGATTTAGCACTGACCGATGTGGGGCTCGGCGACAAAGCTGCTGCGTTCAGATTAGCCGAACGGGCCATGGTCGTGAACCCGACCGAGAAAGACGCGTTCGATGGTCCCGCTTCACTTGAAATCCTGGCGCGCGTAGCGGCGCAAACGGGCGAACCGGATCGCGCCATGGCCGCTTTACAGAAATTACTCTCGATACCCTACGAGGGCCCACTGACTTCGAGCGTGCCGCTTACCCCTGCGCTACTCCGGCTCGATCCCATGTTCGATCCGCTTCGTACCGATCCGCGCTTCCAAAAGCTCTGCGAGGAAAAAAAACCCTGAATTCGAAGGGCTTCTTCGAGCAACTCAAAACGGCACAGGGGACCCGAGGCATGGACCGCCGCCGCCACACCGACCGATGTCACGTTGAATCACAAAAAGGTCTCGGAGGGGGTTCGACTCTTGAGAAGTTAGCGTTTCTGGGGCGCCTTTTTCTCCAAATCAGGCGAATTTCACAAAATGGGAACGGAGCCCCTAGGCTCCACCATCGTCTAACGAGTGCTAAAATAGGAATACTCGTCGAACAGTCCACTGCGTCTGAGCCACTGCCGTGTCCTGTCTGTTGCAACGTCGAAAGCCGCTGCGCTTCAGCTCGTGCTCGCCCCTCGCGATAAATCGCTTCGTAGACAATCTCACCCCACAGCGCTGTCCGTTGGGTAATTTCTTCTTCGTTCCCGCCCGTCGTCGATCGCATCCTCATCGCAGATCTTTTTCAGCCTCGGCGAACGTATTCATTTCAAAACTGCCAATTCCTCCGGCAAAGTACGCGTAAGCAATGTTGACGATATTCGCGCCTAACGCTCGCGCCAATCGTTCCGGCACTATTCCGAGAAATTTTCCATCGCGCAGCGCCGGTTTGTGCGCGTCATGAACAGAGGAAACTAGAGAACAGCGCAATCGCGTATCTGTTACACGGGGATGCCACAGCTTTTCAAACGCCGGGCAAACGCGATCGCGCGCGCGACTCTTCTCGGTGTTCCGCTTCTCCTTCTCGGCAGCGCGGCGGCAATATTCGCTTTTGCACGCTCCGATTTTTGGACCGCGGTCGGAAATCCGATCGAGCAATCGGCGCCCTTCAGTCATCAGCATCACGTCGGCGGGCTCGGAATCGATTGCCGTTATTGCCACACCGGCGTCGAGCAAAGTTCGTTCGCGGGAATTCCGTCAACGGAGACCTGCATGACCTGTCATTCGCAGGTGTGGAAAGACGCGCCCGTCTTGCAGCCGGTGCGCGATAGTTGGCAAACCGGTCGGCCGATCAAATGGACGCGCGTCCATGATTTGCCCGATTACGTTTACTTCGATCACAGCATTCACGTGAACAAAGGCGTCGGTTGCGCCACCTGTCACGGCCAGGTCAACGAAATGCCGCTCACCTGGAAAACGCACGAGCTCTACATGCGCTGGTGTCTCGACTGCCATCGGCAACCGGAAAAATTTCTCCGCCCGACGAACGAGATCGTGAACATGAATTACAAAGCGCCGCGCGATCAGCTCTCGTTAGGCCAACAACTCGTTAGGCAAAACAACGTGCATACCGCGGGTCTAACCGATTGCTACACATGTCATCGTTAAGGAATTTCGATGAGTTCATGCTCGGCGCGGCGGCTTGGCCTAACGAGTTGTCGCGTCGCAAATTTCTGAAGTTAATGGGCGCTTCGATTGCGCTCGCCAGCACTGGTTGCACGCGCAATCTACCAGAACACATAGTCCCTTACATCAAACAGCCGGAAGAAATCATTCCCGGCAAATCACTTTTCTACGCGACTGCGCTCACGCTCGGCGGTTATGCGCGAGGCGTCCTCGTCGAAACGCACGAAGGCCGACCGACAAAAATCGAAGGTAATCCGCAACATCCTGCGAGTCTCGGCGCGAGCGACGTTTTCATGCAGGCCGAATTGCTCACACTCTACGATCCTGAGCGCTCACAAGCGGTCGTGCACGATCGCCAGATCAGCACCTGGGACGCGTTCCTGGCGGAACTGACCGCGGCGTCGGAAAAATATAAATCAAACGGCGGCGCTGGTCTTCACATACTCACTCGTCACGAAACGTCGCCGACTTTTCTCGATCAAATCAGCCGCCTCCTCCGAAAATTTCCAGAAGCTCAATGGCACGAATACGAGCCGTTGGCCGCGAATCTTCCAACCGCACAATACGATTTCGAAAAAGCCGATGTTATCGTCTCGTTAGGCGCGGATTTCCTGAGCGAGCTGCGTTACGCGCGTGCCTTCGCGAAAAAGCGTCAGCCGAACGAGTCGATGAACCGGCTCTACGTCATCGAATCGACGCCCACCCTGACCGGCGCAATGGGGGACCACCGTCTGAGCATGCGACCCGACGAGATGGAGCAATTCACTCAACAGCTTCTGGGCGACACCAACCCAATCGGCCGCGATCTTCGAAATGCCGCTGGCCGCAGCCTCGTCCTGGCCGGTGAAGAGCAACCGCCCGCGCTGCATCATTTCGTCCGCGCGCTCAACAACAGCCTCGGCAACACCGGGGTCACGGTGAACTATTCGCGGAAAGGGCAAACTTTTTCCCGCGATCTCATCGCACTTATCTTCGACATCCGAGCAGGAAAAGTCGAAACCCTCGTCATCATCGGCGGGAATCCCGTCTACGACGCGCCGGGCGATTCGGACTTCGTTAGGCTGTTCGCGCAGGTCAAGCGCACAATTCATCTCGGTTTGTATCGGGACGAAACGGCCGAGCTTTGTCGCTGGCATATTCCCGAGGCGCACACGCTCGAAAGCTGGAGCGACGCACGCGCTTTCGACGACACGGTCACGATCATGCAACCGATGATCGAGCCGCTTTTCGCCGGCCGGTCACGGCATGACTTGCTCGCGGCGTTGCTGGAAGAGCCGCCCGCAAACAGTTACGAAATTGTGCGCGCCTTTTGGCAAACCCAGAAGGTTTCGACCGATTTCGAAAAGTGGTGGCGCAAAACTCTGCACGATGGTGTCGTCACGGTTTCGTCTGCCTTGGCTCGGCCAGCCGCGACTTCCTTCGAGCAGAATTCATGGAGTGAATTCAATGGCGAACTTCATCTTCTCATTCGGCCGAGTTCGCGCATGTATGATGGTCGCTTCGCCAACAACGCCTGGCTGCAGGAATTGCCCGACCCACTTACCAGCATCGTCTGGGATAACGCAGCACTCGTTAGTCCAACGACCGCAGCGCGTCTTAGCCTAACGAGTGGTGATGTCGTCGATCTGAAATTCCGAGGACGCAGCACCCGCGCTCCGATTTGGATTCAACCCGGACAGGCGGACAACTGCGTCACGATTCATCTAGGCTACGGGCGAACCCATGCGGGCAGCGTCGGTAACGGCGTTGGATTTAACGCCTACGCGTTGCGCACTTCCCACGCGCCGTGGGGCGGTGCGGGGTTGGAAATCGAGAAGACCGGTGAACGTCATCCGCTCGTCACCACACAGGAACACTGGAGCATGGAAGGCCGCGATCTCATTCGCGACCGCTCCGCTAAATCCGGAGAGCCACCGCCGCGCGAGGACGAGACGCTTTATTCGAAGGTCGAATACAACGGACACGCGTGGGGAATGGTGATCGATCTCAATACCTGCCTCGGTTGCGGTGTTTGCACGATCGCTTGTCAGGCGGAGAACAACATTCCGGTCGTTGGCAAAGATCAGGTCGCGCGCGGGCGCGAGATGCATTGGATCCGCGTCGATCGTTATTTTGAAAACGAAAATGGCCTAACGAGTCGTCGCATTCTCCATCAACCGGTGCCGTGCATGCATTGTGAGAATGCGCCGTGCGAATTGGTTTGTCCGGTGGCCGCGACCGTGCATAGCAGCGAAGGGCTGAACCAGATGGTTTACAACCGCTGCGTCGGCACGCGCTATTGCTCGAACAATTGCCCCTACAAAGTGCGGCGATTCAATTTTCTCGAGTACGACGCGAACCAGTTCGAGCAACCGGCCACGCGCAAGCTCATGCGCAATCCAAACGTGACCGTGCGCATGCGCGGCGTGATGGAAAAATGCACCTACTGCATTCAGCGCATCAATGCGGTGAAGATCGAGAGCGAGAAAGCGAATCGCGCCATTCGCGATGGCGAAATCACGCCGGCTTGCGCGCAAAGTTGTCCGGCGGACGCGATTGTTTTTGGCGATATCAATGATGTGAACAGTCGCGTCGCGAAGTTGCGCGCGTCGCCGCGGAATTATGGATTGCTCGCGGAATTGAACACGCGTCCGCGGACGACGTATCTAACGCGGTCGCGCAATCCAAATCCGGAAATGGAGAACGCATGAGCGCGACAACTGAAGAACGCATCGTCGCGCCAGGATACGACAACTCGTCCGTCACAAAAAAAATTACCGACGTTGTCCTGAAGCGGCCGCTGCAACGCGGCTGGCTCTTCGGCTTCGCGATCGCATTTCTGCTTCTCATGCTGTTCCACTTCGCCATCGCCTGGTTGCTCATGAAAGGCGTCGGCATCTGGGGTTTGAACATTCCGGTCGCCTGGGGATTCGCGATTACAAATTTCGTCTGGTGGATTGGCATCGGCCACGCCGGCACATTTATCTCCGCCATCCTGCTCTTGCTGCATCAGGATTGGCGCACCTCGATCAATCGTTTTGCGGAAGCGATGACGCTATTTGCGGTCGCCTGCGCGGGATTATTTCCGTTGCTCCATCTGGGGCGGCCGTGGGTTTTTTACTGGCTGCTGCCGTATCCCGACACGATGGATATGTGGCCGCAATGGCGCAGCGCGCTCGTCTGGGATGTTTTCGCAGTCGGTACCTATCTGACGGTCTCGCTCATTTTTTGGTACATCGGACTCATGCCGGATCTCGCGACGATGCGCGATCGCGCCGAACGGAAACCGCTGCAATTCATCTACGGCATCCTCTCGTTAGGCTGGCGGGGTTCGGCGCGACATTGGAAGCGATTTCACATGGCGTATTTGCTTCTCGGGGGATTGGCGACGCCGCTCGTTCTCTCCGTCCACAGCGTGGTGTCGTTAGACTTCGCCAGCGCAATTTTGCCTGGGTGGCATTCGACAATTTTCCCGCCCTACTTCGTGGCGGGCGCGATTTTCTCCGGGTTCGCGATGGTGCTAACGCTCGCGATTCCGATCCGAAAATTCTACGGGCTGGAAGATTTTATCACGCACAAGCATCTGGAAAATTCCGCCAAAGTGATGCTCGCCACCGGGCTGATGGTCGCACTCGGTTACTTTAGCGAAGGATTCATGTCGTGGTATAGCGACGAAAAATTCGAAATCTACGCGCAGCTCAATCGCGCCTTCGGCCCGTACGCGTTCGTCTATTGGCTACTGATTTTGTGCAACGTGGTCGTGCCGCAGAGTCTTTGGTTTAAACGCCTTCGCACCAGCCCGGCAGCGCTCTTCGTCATCGCCGCGCTCGTCAATGTCGGCATGTGGTCGGAGCGCTACGTCATCGTCGTCGTCAGCCTCCACCGCGACTTCATGCCGTCGGCGTGGGGAATGTTTCATGGGACGCGCTGGGATTGGGCGACCTACATCGGATCGTTTGGTTTGTTCTTCACCCTGCTTTTTCTTTTCCTTCGCGTGCTGCCCGCCATTTCGATCAGTGAGATGCGCGATCTCGTTCATAAAAAATCGGAGTTTTCTCGATGAAGGAAAATCTTCACGGAGTCATGGCTGAATTCGCCGAGCCGGAACAATTATTGAAGGCCGCGCGTTCCGCTTACGAAGCGGGCTATCGCAAAATGGACGCCTACAGTCCGTACCAAGTGGAGGGCGTGGCAGCAGCAATCGGCTTCAAAAAAACGCGGATTCCGCTCGTGGTCTTGTTAGGCGGAATTGTCGGCGCGCTGACCGCCTACGGCATGCAGTGGTATTCGGCGGTCATGGATTATCCGCTGAATGTCGGCGGCCGTCCGTTGCACAGTTGGCCAGCGTTTGTGCCGATTACATTCGAACTGACCGTGCTCTTCGCCGGCCTCGGCGGCGCGCTCGGAATGCTGGCGATGAACGGTCTTCCGAAACCATATCATCCGGTTTTTAACGCGCCCGAGTTCAAACTCGCCAGTCAGACGCGTTTCTTTCTTTGCATCGAAGCGAACGATCACGTCTTCGAGGCGAAAGAAGTCGAAAACTTCTTGCACTCGTTAGGCGCAGTCAGCGTGCAGGAGGTGGAGAGATGAAAGGCGTGGAGGGGATACTGGGGAGCGCGCCCGCCTCGGGCGCTGGTTTTGGCGCCCTCGCCAATACTTTCTATGAACGCTCCGCTACACCGCGTCGATTGGCTTCGCCGCGAGGGCGCGGCGAAGCGCGCGCGAGGGCGGACGCGCTCCCCAGACTCACGGCCGCACTTTTCGTAGCTGCCTGTCTTGCGTCGTGCCGCAAAGGAATGGTCGACCAACAGCACGTGAAACCGCTCGCGCAAGATGGTTCGCGTCTGCCGCCAGCCCACACGGTCGCGCGCGGACAGCTGCGCGACGACGAACAATTCTTCACTGGAAAAATTGGCGAGCAACTGACGGCGACATTCCCAATGCCGATCACGCGCGAGACGCTAACGCGCGGCCACGAACGTTTCGAAATTTATTGCGCGGTTTGTCACGGCAGCACCGGCGAAGGCACCGGCATGATTGTGCAGCGCGGTTTTCCGCAGCCGCCATCGTTGCACGAGCAGCGATTGCGCGACGCCCCGCCCGGACATTTCTTCGATGTGATCACCAACGGCTACGGCCTGATGTACTCTTACGCCTCGCGCGTTTCGCCCGAGGATCGCTGGGCGATCGCGGCCTACATCCGCGCGTTGCAATTGAGTCAGCGTGCTGCCGTCAGCGACGCGGAACCGAACAAATTGCCGCCCCCATGAACGAGATCGGGCTGACAACGGAATTTCGTCGATGGCAAATGCGCGCCCTGGCGATTGGCCTGCTCGCGGCGGTCGTGTCTATCATCGGGGCTATTTTTGATCGCGCGCAATTCTTCCATTCCTATTTGTTCGCCTGGCTCTTCTGGAGCGGCCTCTCGTTAGGCGCGCTCGTGATTCTAATGATGCACGCTCTGACCGGCGGAAAATGGGGCGAGGCTATACACGGCCTAACGACTGCTGCCGGCGCGACGTTGCCGGCGATGGCGCTGTTGTTCTTGCCGGTGCTCTTCGGTCTGCACGAAATTTACGGCTGGGCCAACGGCGTGTTCGGCGAAAGCGTGCACGAACACAAAGCGCAATATCTCACGACGCCGTTCTTCATCGCGCGCTCCCTTTTCTATTTCGTATTGCTCATCGGCATCGGCCAATTACTGCGTCGCTGGTCGCAAGTGCCGCAGAAAATCGGCGCACTCAGCGCGGGCGGTCTGATCGTTTACATGCTGTGCATGAACTTCGCCTCGACCGACTGGGTCATGTCGCTCGATCCGCAATGGTATTCCACCATCTTCTTCGTCATTTTCGCGGCCGGACAATTTCTCGCCGCACTCGCGCTGGCCACCTCGTTGCTGGCGGTTCTTGCGCGCCACCACTCGTTAGGCAGATCCATCCCCGACGAAATCTTCAACGATTTGGGAAGTCTGGTTCTAGCTTTCGTGATTTTTTGGACCTACCTCGCCTTTTCGCAATTCCTGATCATCTGGCTGGGGAATTTGCCCCGCGAAATTTCGTGGTATTTGGAGCGAAGTCGCGGCTGGTGGCAATGGTTCGCATTCGTTCTTTTCCTCGGCCAATTTCTGTTGCCGTTCGCGCTGCTGCTCTCGCGCGCGGCGAAACGCAACAAGCAACGACTCGCGATTATTTCGCTCTTCATTCTACTCGCCAATATTCTGAATAATTTCTGGCTGGTCGCGCCGTCATTTCATCCGGACCGCTTTTACGTGCACTGGCTCGACCTCGCCCTGTTCGTCGCGATTGGCGGATTCTGGTTCGCACTCTTCTTCCATTTTTTGAAGCAACGGCCGCTATTTGCGCCGGGGTTCTTGGCAAATGACTGAGGAACAAACGCAACAAATCGGACATGAAGTGCGCGATGTTAGCGTCCGCGGCGTCGTTTGGTTTGCGATTGGCTTGGCCGCGAGCATCGCATTGATCGGTGTGATCGGGATCGGTTTGTATCAGCTTTTCGAACACCGGCATCCGTCGCCCGATTCGCCTTCGCGTATTGCGCTCGACGCGCACATGATCGCTTCTCCGCCGCAGCTACAAATCAGTCCGACGGACGACTACGAAAAATTTCGAGCGAGCGAAGACGCGAAACTGAAAAGCTACGGTTGGATCGATAAACAAGCCGGCATCATTCGCATTCCGATCGAGCGTGCGATGGAGTTGATTGCGCAACGTGGACTTCCGACGCGCGGCGGTGGAACACCGGACGCGAGTGAAATTACGCCGGTGCAAATGCAGGAGCGGAAAGCGGCTGAGACGAAATGAAGATGCGTCGAGCGAGAAATCTGGGGAGCGCACGCGGCTCGCGTGTTGGCGATGGCGGCCTCGCCATCGCGAACTTTTTCTTTTGCTGGATGCTTTTGGTGCATCAACGTTTATTGAAAGACTGTTTCGGCGAGCCGCCGAAACCAGCACGCGAGCCGCGTGCGCTCCCCAGAATCTTGATCTGTGCCACTCTGTTTTTCGGGAGCGCTTTATCAATGTGCGCGACACAGGAACAAATCGCCGCCCGTGCCGGCCTTGAGCAAAAACTCAACGCGCAGGTGCCGGTCGATGCCGTTTTTCGTGATGAACACGGCAATGCCGTAACTCTCGGAGGTTTTTTCCAAAACGGAAAACCGGTGATTCTCGCGCTCGCTTATTATGAATGTCCGAGTCTTTGCACGCTTGTGCTCAATGGCATTTTGCAGACGGCGCAGGATTTGAAGTTCGATGCCGGCAATGAATACGAAATCGTCGTGGTCAGTTTTGATGCGCGCGAACGACCGGCCCTGGCCGCGGCAAAAAAACAGATTTACGTGCAACGCTACGGCCGTGCCGGTGCGGAGAATGGCTGGCATTTCCTGACCGGCGACGAAACAAGCATCGCGCGCCTCGCGGACAGTGTCGGCTATCGTTTCGCCTACGACCAAGCGACGCGGCAGTTTGCACATCCGAGCGCAATCATGGCACTGACGCCGAACGGGAAAGTTTCGCGCTATTTTCCGGGAATCGAATATCCCGCGCGTGAAGTGCGATTGGCTTTGATCGAGGCGTCGCAGAATCGTGTCGGCTCCTTAGCGGACAAGATTTTCCTGCTCTGTTTCCACTACAATCCCGCCACGGGAAAATACGGACTGCTCATTCTGCGTGTGATGCAGCTCGCGGGTGTTGGCAGCGCCGCGGCCCTGGCATTTTACATTGTGACCGCGCTGCGAGGCGAACGGGTAACCATTCGTTAGGCCATGCACCGGATCTTGCGCGCGATTTTTCCGGAGCAGGCCTCGAATCTCGCGCCGCAAGTCGACCACATCTATTTCGCGTTGCTCGCAATCTGCAGTCTGGTCGCGTTCCTTATTTTCTTCGTCGCGCTCATTTTCTGCATTCGCTATCGGCGCGGCTCGAGAGTCGATCGCACTCCGCCGAAAGGAACGGGCCTGGGGCTTGAAATCACCTGGACGGCCATTCCGTTAGTGATTTTCCTCGGATTGTTTTTCTGGGCCGCAGATGTTTTTTTTGGAATGTCACGACCGCCGGCAGATGCGACCGAGATCTACGTGGTCGGCAAACAATGGATGTGGAAAATCCAGCATCCGGACGGACGGCGCGAGATCAACGAGCTGCACCTCCCGATCGGGCAACCGGTGAAGTTGATCATGACTTCGCAGGATGTGATCCACGATTTTTTCATTCCGGGTTTTCGCAACAAACAGGATGTCGTGCCGGGCCGCTACACGACGGAGTGGTTCACTCCGACTAGAAGCGGCGAGTATCATATTTTCTGCGCGCAATTTTGCGGGACCGATCATTCGCTGATGGTCGGAACCGTTTTCGTGATGGAGCCGGCCGAGCACGCGAAGTGGCTCGCGCAACAACCGGCGCCAGATTCGCTCGTGGCCACGGGGGAGAAAGCATTTCGCAATCGCGGTTGCAGTGGATGTCATGCGCCGAACGCGGCGATTCGGGCGCCGTTGCTCGACGGCATCTACGGCAAACAAGTTCCGTTGTCTGATAGCACGCTCGTGACCGCAGACGATCAGTATCTGCGCGATTCGATCTTGTTGCCTAACAAGCAGATTAGCGCCGGCTACGAACCGATCATGCCGACGTATCAAGGACAGATCAGCGAGGAAGAATTGAACGCGATCATCGCTTACTTGAAGTCGTTAGGCGAAGCGAAGGCAGAAACGCGATGATCACGGAGACGCCAGCGCTGCCGGTCGTGATCGAGCCGCGCGACAATTATCTCAACGTTGCGCATAGCATTTGTTCGTGGCTGCTCACGACCGATCACAAACGCATCGGCCTGCTCTACATGGTATCGATCACGTTTTTCTTTTTGATCGGCGGCGCAGCGGCAACGTTGATGCGGATCGAATTACTTTCGCCGCAGGGCGAGCTCGTCACCTCCGAGACATACAACAAACTCTTCACCATTCACGGTGTCGTGATGGTTTGGTTTTTTCTCATTCCATCAATCCCGACCGTGCTGGGAAATTTTCTCCTGCCGATGATGATCGGCGCGCGTGATGTGGCGTTTCCAAAACTGAATCTGGCGAGCTGGTATCTCTTCATGGCCGGCGGCGCCTTCGCCATTTTTTCGATTTTGAATGGCGGCGTCGATACCGGTTGGACGTTTTACACTCCCTACAGCAGCACCTACGCGAACGGTCATGTCATCGCGATGGCCACGGGAATTTTCATTGCCGGCTTCGGATCGATCGCGACCGGGCTGAACTTCATCGTCACCACCCACAAGATGCGCGCACCCGGCTTGACCTGGTCGCGCCTGCCGCTCTTCGTCTGGTCGCTCTACGCCACGAGCATTATTCTCGTGCTGGCAACGCCAGTGCTCGCAATCACACTTGCACTGATGGGGCTGGAGCGCGCGTTCGGTGTTGGCATTTTCAACCCCTCGTTAGGCGGCGATCCGCTCCTCTTTCAACATCTCTTCTGGTTCTATTCGCATCCCGCGGTTTACATCATGATTTTGCCGGGCATGGGCGTGGTCAGCGAACTGATTCCCTGCTTCGCGCGCCGGCCAATTTTTGGTTATCACTTCGTCGCCTTCGCCAGCGTCGCGATTGGGGTGCTCGGATTTCTCGTTTGGGGACATCACATGTTTGTCGCCAGCCAATCGATTTACGCCGGGATGATTTTTTCTGTGCTGAGTTTTCTGGTCGCGGTGCCGTCGGCGATCAAAGTCTTCAATTGGACCGCTACATTATATAAAGGCTTAATCTCGTTTCAGACGCCGATGCTTTATGCTTTCGGCTTTATCGGCCTCTTCACCATCGGCGGCCTGACCGGTCTTTTTCTCGCCTCGCTCGCGGTCGATGTGCACGTGCATGACACCTACTTCGTCATCGCGCATTTTCATTACATCATGGTCGGCGGCGCGGTCATGGCTTATCTCGGCGGCCTGCATTTTTGGTGGCCGAAAATTACCGGCCGCATGTATCCGGAATTTCTCGCGAAGATTTCGGCGGTGACGATTTTCGCCGGATTCAATCTCACCTTCTTCCCGCAATTCATTCTCGGTTATCTCGGAATGCCGCGCCGCTATCCAGTTTATGCGCCGGAATTTCAGGTGCTCAACGTCTTGTCGTCCGCCGGCGCATCAATTCTGGCGATCGGATACTTTTTGCCGCTCGCCTACCTCATTTGGTCGGCGCGCTATGGAAAAATCGCCGGCCCGAATCCCTGGCGCGCGACAGGTTTAGAATGGACGACTCCTTCCCCGCCGCCGAAGAAAAATTTTCACCAGACGCCGATCGTGACCGGGGAACCTTACGGCTACGACGCGCAACGTGAAGAATTGGAGCTGGCCCATGGCTGAAGCCGCTGCGTTTCCGATCGAAGAGCAGTTCGATGACGCCGAGCAACAACGCGAAGCAGCCACCATGGGCATGTGGCTCTTCATCGCCACCGAGGTCTTGTTCTTCGGCGGAATGTTTCTCGGCTACACTGTTTACCGCATTTATTATCCGCAGGCTTTTGCGGAAGCGAGCCGGCACACGCTGATTATTTTCGGTTCAATCAACACCGCGATCCTCCTCATCAGCAGCACGGTGATGGCGTTCGCCGTGCGCGCCGCGCAAAAGAATCGGCGGGGCTTGCTTGGACTCCTCCTGTTTGTGACTGCTGCGTTAGGCACGCTTTTTCTGGTCTTAAAAGGCTTCGAATACGCCCAGGAAATTTCCGAGCATTTGTTGCCCGGCCGCAATTTCCAAATCGACGCGAGCGATCCGCCTCACGCGCAGATGTTTTTCTATCTCTACTGGCTCATGACGGGGGTGCATGCATTGCATGTCACGATCGGCGTAGTGCTGATCGCGTTCTTCGCCTTCCGCGCCTGGTTCGCGAACGCATTTCAAAATCACGACACGCCGATCGATTTGTTAGGCCTCTACTGGCACTTCGTCGATATTGTCTGGGTTTTTCTTTTTCCGCTTATTTATCTGGTGGATCGACACGGATGAAAACTCCATCGGCTCGCATTTATTTTTTCACCGGAGCCGCGCTCCTCGCGTTCCTCGCGCTGACGATTGCGGCGGCCTACGTCAATCTCGGCGCGTTCAACACAGTCGCCGCGATGGGCATCGCGTTGGTGAAAGCCGCGCTCATCGTTCTCTTTTTCATGCATCTGCGTGACAGCAAACCGCTCATGTGGATCTTCGCCGGCACCGGAGTTTTCTGGCTCGGCATCCTGTTCGCTCTCGCGCTCAGCGACTATCTAACTCGCGGGTATCGATAGCACGGAGGGATTCGAGGCATTGCGAGCGTTCTAACGCATAGCGTTCGAAACACCCAGCTCGTTGCCGTCTTGATCGTCCTCCTCACGGTCGTGACTCGGCTGCCATCCCTTGTGCATCCGCAGGCGATTGACGATGAGGCAGTGTATTCCGTGGTCGCGAACGAGATTGTCGATGGGGGCCGTCCTTATATCGACGCGGTGGAAAGAAAGCCGCCTCTACTATTTTGGACCTATGCGGCAATCTTCGAGGTCGCCGGAAAGTATAATTGGAAGGCGCTGCATGCAGTCGCGCTCCTGGCCAATCCTAATGACTTCGTTAGCCTTCATCTTCGGGCTTCTGCCGTTGTGGTTCGCCACTGGTTCAGGCGCTGTGGCTCGTCGAATCCTCGGCTCGACCGTTATCGGCGGGATGATCGCCGCGTCCGCGATCTTCCTAATTCCGGTAACATTTTAAGCTGTCGAAAAGTTTGCGCTCCGGAAGGCCGGCCAATGAGTTTCTGAGACAGGTTGTTGCGACGCCCACGGATTTGAAGCATTAGGCCCTGCGTCATCGGTCGAATCAGAGAAGGACCTGTGCTAACAATGGATTCGCCGGCCATGGCACTTCCTCCGGCTCGGCAACTGGCTAATATCGATAGTGAGGGTGTGTAGCCTTGATCGCTACCGCCGCGTCATTTTTCCCGCAGTTTTTCTTTTAGCTTCAATACTCATTTTCACGCCCGGGCCCGCCCGATGGGCAAAACCGTTTCAGTGCGGAGTAGAAACACGACCATCTCTGCCAACACCGGAGAGTAGGATCACAGAAGGTCTCGGAGGGGGTTCGACTATCGAGAAACACCTGTTCCGGATCGGCTTTCTTCGCCAAATCAGGCGAATTTCACCAAAGGGGGACGCAGCCTCTGAGGCTTGGTGATGTTTCTCTCGTCGGCGGGATGGCTTCGCATCCCATCACGAAGCACTTTGGGTCCGTGAGGGCGATTAGTCGGCTATTGAAAAGGCCCGGCGATCGCGTGCTGCCCTATTATCTGTGAGGATGGCGCAACATATGCAGCAACGTCAGGGTGCGGAATCTCCTAATACCGCGAGAGACCGATTTCTATAAACGATTTTCCCTCGTAGTCAGCCTCATCGTTAGCTTCGGTTTGCTTTGCGCGATCCTCACCGCGATTGGCGGCGTCTCCTTCTTGAGCCTCCGGTCCATTGAAAAACTCAACGCCGCGGAGCGCTCTATCACCGTAGACGAAATCGCGATCCTTGAACGTATCGCTAAGAATGTCGGCTTAGAGCAAGCCGAGGTTTTTCGGCATGTCGCCGCAACGAATTCCCAAGAGATAGATCACCATGAACAAGTGATCGCCCGTCTGGCGGAGGGGAATGCGAATGACTTTGCCGCGTACCAAAAGAATGTTGAGAACGAAGCCGAAGCGCGGCTCTATGCCGAGGTGCTTCAAGCCAGAAAGGCCTACACCGACAGGACCAACCAATTGCTCGCGTTGAATCGGGCCCAACAGAAGCCAGAGGCCGCGGCCTTCGCGCTCGTCACGCAAGTCCCCGCCCACAATCTATATCAGTTGTCGTTGGAGAAGATACTCGACTTTGAATCGGCGGAACGGCGCGGAATTGCTGCCGACACCACAGGCCGGATCGAGCAAACCCAGATCGTAGGCAACATCCTTATCGGACTCGCGATCGTCATTGCGCTCGGCACGGGTGCTACGGTCGCGAGAATGGTTCGCAGACTCAAACGAGACAAAAATCAGCTGCAGACTGAGATAGTAGAACACGAGCGGGCGGAGCAAGCGCTGGCAAAAACCAACGAGACATTGCAGACGGAAATAGTTGAGCGTAAACGAGCCGAGTGGCAGTTGAGCATTCAGTATGCGATCAGCCGTGTCCTGACGGAATCCTCCACCTTGAAAGAGGCATCGGCGGAAATTCTCCAAATCGTTTGCGCGAAGCTTAATTGGCAGCTGGGCGAATTCTACACCTTGGATCGTCAGGCCGGGTTAATGCGATCCGACGATATCTGGAGTGCGTCGAACCCAGAGATGGATGAATTCGTTACGCTCACTCGGCAAACAACGTTCGCGCGTGGTGCCGGCCTGCCTGGGCGCGTCTGGGAGAGTGGGAAGCCCGTCTGGATTCCTGATGTGGCGGCAGATGAAAACTTTCCGCGCTGGGCGGCTGCGAAAGAGGCCGGGCTGCATAGCGCGTTTTCCTTTCCGATTCTGGCTGGAAAAGAAGTGATTGGGGTCGTCGAGTTTTTCAGTCATGAAATCCGCCAACCCGACGAAGAATTGCTGCGCAATTTCGCTGTCCTCGGCTCGCAGCTAGGTCAGTTTTCCGAGCGGAAGCGCGGCGAGGCCGCGTTGCGCAGCAGTGAAGCTCACACCAAGGCGATTGTCCAAGCATCACTCGACTGCATTCTCACCATCGATCATGAGGGAAAGATTCTTGAATTTAATCCTGCAGCCGAAACGATTTTTGGGTATCCGCGCGCCAAAGTCCTGGGGATGGAAATGGCCGAGGTCATCATTCCGCCGTCTCTGCGCGAACGACACCGTCAAGGAATGGCGCGATATCTCGCGACAGGTGAGGCAAGAGTGATGGGCAAACGAATTGAGATCGTTGCGATGCGATCAGACGGTAGCGAGTTTCCCGTCGAATTGGCCATCGCGCGTTTGGACGCTGAAGGACCGCCGATGTTCACGGGTTTCATTCGCGACATCACTGAGCGCAAACGCGCGGAGGAGGCGACGACGCGGCTGGCGGCAATCATCGAATCTTCGGATGACGCCATCGTTGGCCAGGACCTGAACGGGATTATTACCAGCTGGAATCGAGGTGCGGAAAAGATTTTTGACTATACCGCCAGCGAGATGTCAGGGAACTCAATCAGACGGCTGGTTCCTGTCGACCGGCAGGATGATGAACATGAAATTCTGGCGAAGATCAGGGGTGGCGAAAGTGTGGAACACTTCGAGACGATTCGACAAACCAAGAACGGACGACTGATCCATCTCGCGGTCACGGTTTCACCGATCAGGGACGCCACCGGCACAGTGATCGGCATGTCCAAAGTGGCGCGCGATATCACCGAGCAGAAGCAGGCCGAGCACAAACTGGTGGAGCAAGCGGACCTGCTCAACCTGGCCCAGGACGCCATCATGGTGCGCGGTATGGATGATCGCATCCAGTTTTGGAATCACGGGGCCGAAGTCCTTTACGGGTGGACGGCGGAGGAAGCGCGCGGGCAACTGACTAGCGATCTCCTCCGCTACGAAGAGCCCGTCAAGATTCTGGCGGAGCGCACTCTACTCGAGACTGGCGCGTGGTCGGGCGACTGCCGTCACCTCACAAAACAAGGTGCTACCGTCATTGTCCGTAGTCGTTGGACGCTCGTGCGTGACGAGCATGGCCAGCCCAAATCAAAGCTCGTCATCGCCACCGACATGACAGAGCAAAAGAAAATCGAGGAACAATTCCTCCGCGCGCAACGACTCGAGAGCATCGGCACTCTGGCCAGCGGCGTGGCCCACGATCTCAACAATATTCTTGTTCCTATCATGATGGCCGCGCCCGTTTTGCGCGGGGAAATGGAAGCAGCCGAGCGGGAAAGATTCCTCGATATCGTGGAAACGAGCGCGCAGCGGGGCGCCGACATCATCAAGCAGGTGCTCACTTTTGCCCGCGGCGCGGATGGCGATCGTACGCTCCTACAACCAATCTACCTTCTTGAAGAAGTCTCAAAAATCGCGGGCCAGACCTTCCCGAAATCGATCGCCCTGCGCACTTGGTACGATGAAAATATCCGCCCTCTCGAAGCCGACGCGACTCAGCTTCATCAAGTGCTCCTCAATCTCTGCATTAACGCGCGCGACGCCATGCCGAACGGCGGCGACTTATGTCTTGGCGCAGAGAACTTCGACGTCGATGAGCACTACGCGAGAATGACGCCGGGAGCGATCGCCGGGCCCTACGTCATGCTGGAAGTCACCGACTCAGGCAGCGGAATACCAAGACAGGTCCTCGACAAAATCTTCGATCCCTTCTTCACCACTAAAGCGATCGGGAAAGGCACCGGCCTCGGGCTCTCCACCGTTGCGGGAATCGTCAAGAGCCACGGCGGTTTTATCGCCGTCGAGAGCAAGCCGGGCCACACAAGCTTCAGAATTTTCCTGCCGGCCAAAGCGACCGTGGACACCTCCACCGCCCTCGATGAGGACAGGATGGTCCCGCGCGGGCATGGTGAAACCATTCTGTTAATCGACGACGAACCGAGCATTCGTGAAGTAGCCGAGGTCATCCTGAAGAGTCACGGCTACAAAGTGCTCGTCGCTGAAGACGGCCCGTCCGCGCTCGCTTTTTTCGCCCGGTACATGGACCGCATCGCCGTAGTCGTGACCGATCTCGCCATGCCCGGCATGGGCGGATTGATGCTCGTGCGCACTCTGCGCCAGATCGAGCCCGCGCTTAAAATCATCCTCTCCACGGGCGGCGCCGACGAGGCCCACACAGCCGAAATTACAGCTCTCAACGTGGACGGCGTCCTGACCAAGCCGTACGCCGGAAGGAACCTGCTGCTAAAATTAAGCCACGTCTTGCACAGCGAAATACAAGACGCTGCCTAACGAAAGCTTTAGTTCAATCGAATGGCGAGATTGGAAACTGAACGACTCTAAGCTGATCTTCGGGTCTCGTTAGGCCACTAGCGATAAAGAAGGTGGATATAGAAAGATTGCTCTCCGTGCTATCGGCCGGGGACGGAAAAGAGGAACAGCGACCGGATTCTTTCCCGGAAATGCCGAGTAGGGTGAGACCCGTTTGTCAAAAAGGTCTCAGAGGGGGTTCGACCCAGGAGAAGTCAGCGCTTCTGGAGTGGATTCCTAAACCATTTCAGCCGGATATGACAAAAAGGGAACGGAGCCCCTAGGCTCCACTTTCTGTATTACAAAAACAGAATCGTGGCAGCCCGCTACGTTCCGAGATGTTTGTATTACAAGAAAAGGATTTGCTAGGCCAATTTGATTAGAGGCCACTCGTTAGGCCCCTACGACGACACAGTTATTAGTATCAACTTGCCGACCGCCTTTTCGCTAAAACTTATAGTTCACGCCAACTTCGATCGTGTGCAGACGCAGTTTTGTTTCGTAGGCTTCGGTCTCGATTAAGTTATCGTCGAGGCTGTTGCCATGAATGATGCGGGTGCCGTAATCGGCGTAGTTATACTCGACCTTCAGAGTCCAGTGGTCGCAGATGGCATACTCCAATCCGGTTCCGATGATGGGCGCAAACCGACCTTCCTCTGACTCGAACATATCGGTATTGGCGGATTCGATATGAGTGGAGTGATAGTGGACGTGGGCGTCGGACACGCCTCCTTTCACATACGTGAGCAAACGACCATGGAGGAAGTGCGGCCAGGCGAAGCCGGCACGTATAGTCGCTGACCCCATCCAATCCACGCTGGTATCGTAATTGTTCGGTTCGTCGTTGAGGTTGTGGGAGCTTTCTTTGCTGATGTCGGTGCCGGAGAATTTGCCTTCCACGCCCAGGACAATGCCGTTGCTAAATTCATAATTCACGCCGGTCTGTGCGCCGCCGAAGATCCCGTGCTGGTAGTGGTCGACCAAAGTTTCCTTCGTGTCGGGCGGTTCGTCTTTCCAATTGAGCCCGCCGAAACCGAACCCGAAATGAACTCCGAAGTAAGGTCCCGTCCAGTCGAACTGAGGAGTAACCGGCGCGAGCATCTCTTTGGATCCTTTGGAGTCATACTTTTCGTAAGTGAGGGCTGGTCTCTCCGGTGCACCAAAGCGGTAATTCAATCCGAGCCTGACGATGTGGCCGTAGGAAGTGGTTTGGTAATGAAAACGCGTGAAGTTAACGCCGCTAGGTGGGTTCGGGTTATCAAACACGACCGTGCCATCCTCTAATCCGTAGTAGAGGTATTCTCCCTTTAACGACCAGTGATTATTGAAGGCATACTCAATTCCGCCACCTAGGGTCCAACCAGGACGAAGCCCTGAGTCCGTGGTGTTGTTTACACCTGTGTTGATCGAGGCATCGTAGTTAACGACGATCGCGCCGCCCGTGACATAGAGCAGCCATCTGTCTTTCACGGTGAATCCAATACGTCCGCGGAGTGTCGCAAAAAAATTGCTCTCGGTTGAACTGGTTTCTGTGACGCGTTCGCCGACTTGTTGCGCTCCTATTTCGGGAGGACCTGCGATGATTCCAGTATGGTCTCCGCTGCCGTTGACGTTCAGGTAGCCAAGGTCCGCCTCCACACCGTAGACGATGTGACCCTTCTGCCAGTTATAACCTAGCTGTAGTCCCCCGGTGAATCCGCTCGTGTCATAATGGAAGACTTCAGAGCGAATCGGATTAATCGGTGAATCGAAAGCGTTGAGATCGGAGGCGTAGCTTTTGCCAAAAGTGCCGCCGGCATTAATGCCGATATATGGGCCCTCCCAGCTGAATGGGGGCAGCGACCTCTGCACTTCTTTTGATAGATCTGTACCACCGGAGAATCCACGAGTCGACAGGAGAGCGACGCCCAGAATGGGCAGGACGAAGGTTAAGGTTCGTTTCATTACGGCGCTTCTAACGGCCCCTGTTCGTTCGAGCAAGGATTTTCCGCCCCACTTTTGTTCTGCGATTTTATGTCGCCTTTTGCTCCTGAGGTGCCGATTGCTGTGCTTCTTGAGTCAACGCATTTCCAAGGTTAGCTCGTGTGCCGGTGCTTGGAATTTGTACGAGATCAAGCGATTGCCTTCGATCGGAGAGATCGGCCGCGCTTCCAATCGTCGCGCACAACGCGATCACGTTTAAAATACTGCGCCAGGTCGGGTGATCCTTCGGCGGCACGTCAACACAATCGTCGAGCGAAATGTTTGTGCGGAGCGCAGCAAGGTTGCGGTATGACGTGATGCAACCGTCAGTCCAACAAACGACAACGGTTACGCGCTTCACCCTTTCGTTAGACGCCGCCCGCGGGCTCTAAGTTAGACGATCTTTGTGCATGCAGTTTGATCTCCGCAGAAAATTGTTCCATTTCTTCGTCAAGATTTTCCGTCGTCAAAACTGAGCATCACAAAAGGGTCCCGGATGGGGTTCAACCCTCGAGAAGTTAGAGCTTATGAAGCGCCGTTCTTCGCCAGATCATACGGATTTCACAAAAAGGAAACGGACCCCCTAGGCTCCACTTTGTGTATTACACAAACTACTACTCGTTAGGCGAAATTGTGCCAAATCCCCAGTAGGCTTCGGAATTTTACCGCATCAGCGAGTTGTCACCGCGAGCATACAATCACGTAGTCTAATCTCGACATGGTTCTAGTGTCGTCCAAAACAATTTCTCTCAGAACGCCCGGTAGTGACGCCGCCCGGCCGGATCGACGAGAAAAAGTGCGCTTCCTCGCGAAGTTTTCCGTGGCTACTAAGGGTAGACCGCGCGGTAAAAACGCTGCGCTAGATTCGTGCTCTCCTGAAATTGAAAATTGCCGTTTGCGTCTGAGGTCGGTGTCCCGATCGGATTTGGATCGAATGGCTGCGCGAGGTTACCAGTCGCTTGGATGCGATGCACCGCCGTCGGCACACCCACTCCTTGCAGCAGAACTCCGCCGCCGACCTTTGTGATAGAACTAATCCGCACTTTGGGTAACTGCACTTCGAACGCGCCGATATCACTATTGTCACCGCCTGTTGCGGGGGCAATGCTAGCGTCGTCCACCGGGCGAAGCAGACCTCGCTGATCACTCGCTAGGCCAAAGCTGTTGCCTTTGTCGATCGCCGGGCTGCCGGCGAGCAAGGCATGGGTTGGAGTCGGGCCGCCATTATTCGCCAGCGCCGCCAACATCGGATTAGTCACGCCGGTCTGATCCCCGGTTTGGTTGAAATCTGTCACGTCACCGACATTGCCGATAAGGTTATAGCCTTGGGAGACATATTGGTTGTGACTCGAAGTCGAGTGCCCGTGAACTTCCGCGATCGTCGAATTGTTGCGATTGCCCGCGATGATCGTATTGCGAACCGTCAAGGAGCCGCCACTTCGGTCGATTCCGCTGGCGCTGCTCGCACTAGACGCTTGGTTGTCAGTGATCGTTGAGCTCGTGATGGTCACAATGCCTGTGAAATTGTAGATACCGCCTCCGGTGCCTGCGGTGTTACCTGTGATCGTGGAATTGGTAATGGTAAGATTCGCGAAGTTGGCGATTCCCCCGCCGCCGCCGTCAGTTCCATTGTTCGAGATCGTGCTATTGATAATCGTTATCGGGCTGTCGGTTCTAATGCCTCCGCCGGCAGAAAGCGCGTAATTGTTGGTGATATGACAACCAATCAGCGTCGTATTTACACCCACGCTGCTGCTTTGAATTCCGCCGCCGGAGTTTGCAGCGAGGCCGCCACTAATGGTCATCCCACTTAGTGTGACGGTTGTGTTGCTACTGAGGTTAAAAATCTGCATGCGGTTATGATCCAGATGATCCGAGGGTACCGGGCGACCGATCGTGAGCAAATCGGCGCCCCTGCCTGTGATCGCGATGCTCTTGTTAATGACCAACCCACCGAGGCGCGGTTTCGTCATCTTCAGCACCGGGATCAACGTCGGCGCGGTCGGCGGACCTCTGTTCTGCGGCCTACTCGCGCAAGTTTATGGCTGGCACTACGGCTTCGGCGTGGCCGCGATCTTCATGTTTCTTGGCCTGGCCACCTATCTCTATGGATACCGTTATCTGCCGGCGAAAGTGGAGCGACACCGCGGCGAGAGCGACCGGCTGACTCCCGCCGATTGGCGCATCATCGGCACGCTCGTGGCGGTAATCGTTATTACGATCCTTCAGTCAATCGCCTACGGGGAGATCTTCAATGTCATGCCGGTCTGGACTCAACAACATGTCGCACCGACCGTCGGCAGCTTTCGAGTTCCGATCCCCTGGTATCAATCGATCCATTCTTTGTTCACTATCCTAGCCGTCCCGGTTTTGTTGTATGGATGGCGGCGGCAGGCCGCGCGTGGTCGCGAGCCCCATGAAATCGGCAAGATCGGCGTCGGGGCGTGGATGATGGCGGTGAACAATCTGATTTTGGTGGGCGCGACCTTGTGGTCGGGTGGCGCGCTCGTTAATCCGATCTGGCCGATACTCTATTGCCTCGGCCTGGCAATCTCCTTCATGTACTACTGGCCTACGCTGCTCGCGCTCGTGTCACGCGCGGCGCCGGCCAAGGTCAACTCTACGATGATGGGGACTGCCTTCATGAGCCTCTTCGTGGCGAACAACATCATCGGCTGGATCGGCGGTTTCTACGAACGCCTCAGCCCGATCGCGTTCTGGGGCACGCACGCCGCGATCGGCGGGCTTGGCGGAATTCTGTTGCTGCTGTTTGGGCGTCGCCTCAGCCACGCATTCCAACCGAGATGAACAAAGGCCTAACCAAGCGCTCGTCATTGCGAACGACGCGCTCCGCGGGGATTATCCATGTGGGAAACAAAGGTAGTATTAACAATTACAACACGTTCGATATTCAAAATGACGCCCAATTGTTATATACGACTCAAGGGAACCCAAGCGATGAGACTTCCAGCTTCATCAATACTGCCACGTTGAAGAAGAGTGCCGGCGCAGCCGGAAGCGAGTCGCTAATTAGCCTACTAACTTTTGCCTCGGGTCGGAGCGCGACAATCCTCTGTCAGGCGGGGCAGTTGGATTTCAAGGCAGACACTACGGTTGGTCCCGGGAATATTCTTAACGGGAGCGTCGAAGCGCTCGCAAACGCAACCGTTCTTTTTAGTGTCGGATTTTACCCAATCGGAGAATTACTTACTCTAACGGGCGAGGGAACCAAGACTCTCAACGGCGCCACATTTAGGGTAAGTTCGAACTCTACGCTGCAACTTACCCAGGGTGTGTTTGAATTTGACGGGGCAAACATCAGCGCCGATGGCGCAGTTAACGTTAGACTCGACCTTGTTGGAGGCACAATGAATTGGAGAGGCGGATCGCTCACCCCTTTCTCACCTCAAGGCCTGGGATTGTTACAAGTAGGACCTGACGGAACGCTCAATATTCCAGGAAACAACCAGACGTTTCTCACCGGCTGGAACTTACGTAATCGGGGCACGGTTAATTGGTCGGGCGATCACAACTTTAATTGCGGCTCGGGAACCCATATTTTAAATGAAGGAATCATGACTATCAGCGGCTTTCCCGACTTTCTGGATACATCTGGTGGAACAAACCCGCCGACATTTTCGAACTCCAGCTCGGGATTATTCACCAAAGGTCCAGCGATAAGTTTTACTAGAATGTATGTTGATCTGACCAACAGCGGCATGTTGGAGGTTCAGGGCGATCTTCGATTTTACGGCAACTACCAGGACGCCGCCGTAGATTCAGCAATCCTCGATGTAGCGAACAAGATAACCTTCGAGTTACCGACGACCATTAACGGCAAAGCTAAGGGAAATGGAACTTTGGATTCCGCGACAGCAACTCCTACGACGAACAATGGAAGCACCGAGCCAGGCAAATCGCCGGGCCAGTTGAACATCGTTGGCGGTTACACTTTGGGTTCGACGCATAACTTCATCGTCAAATCGGCTGGGACGGGCCAGGGCACGACCTACGATTTCCTGAATCAGAGTGGTGGAACCTTAACACTTGGCGGAACTCTAACTGTGAATCTTCTCAGCGGATTCACTCCTACAGCAGCGAATACCTTTACCGTTGCCGGTTCAGCGGTGCGCTCGTCGGCACATTCAGGAACGTAGCGATGGCGCGCGTTTGAACGATCAGGATGGCAGCGGTTCCTTTCTCGTCAGCTACAACGGAAACAGCGTCGTCCTTTCGAACTACGCGCTTCCGCCGGCAAATTTCTCGCAATGGCAGAATGCGAACTTCACTCCGCAGCAGTTAGGCGATCCAAATATCAGCGGTTTGTTAGCCGACCCCGACCACGATGGCTTGAGCAACTTGCTCGAATACGCACTCAACGCCAATCCAAACGATCCTTCATCAAACAACCGGCCAACTTCGAGTCTCGACTCAACCTATCTTTCTCTCACTTACACACGGGTCTTAGGTGCAACTGATCTTACCTACGCGATTGAACAATCGACCGATCTGGTCGGTTGGACACCAGTTACGACAACAAATCTAATCCTGAGCGACAATGGCTTCGTCCAGACAGTTAAAGCGCAAGTGCCGCGGTCGAACGCCGGCGCTGGCGGCAGGCTATTTTTGCATCTGCGCGTGACCAAATCGTAAGCCACGCCGTCGTTAAGCCGGCCAGCTTAAGGGGCGTGCTGGAAGACCCGACGCTCGAGTTACACGATGCTAATGGGAGTGTAATCAGCAATGATAACTGGCGTGAGACACAGGAGAGCGAAATCACTGCTACAACCATGGCGCCCAAGGACGACAAAGAACCCGCTATTCTAGCGACGCTGGTACCCGGTGTTTACACCGCCATCGTGCGAGGCAAGGACAACACGACAGGTATAGCTATCGTAGAAGCCTTCAAGATTAAGTAGCCTAAATTGCGATTACTCTCCACTTAGGCTGCACCCGTTCCTAACGAGTCGTTGTTGCCAAGGCTTCTTCGCACTTCGCTAACTGACTTTGCACTTCGCCCGGCTTATGCGCATCGGCGCTACCGAGCGTTCCCTGCTTTTTCATTTCCTGCCAGAGGTCGAGACTCTTTTGATACCAGTTCTTTGCTTCCTGCCACAACTTCTTTTGCTGGTTTAAGGGAACCATCTTTGATGCTAACAGGCTGTATGACTGGCCAAGTTGAGAGTAGGAGAGAGCTAGTGTGTTGCGGGCGGTTGAGTTCTTAGGATCAGCGGCAACTAGACTTTCGCAGATCGCGATTGCTAGATGCGCCTCATTTACGGCACCACTCAAGTCATCGCTATCCGACATAAGCATGCTTATTCTCAGGTAAGTGTAAGCGAGGTGGCGGCGCAGGAATGCATTGTCTTGATCTTGGGCTACCAGACCTTCCAAGACATCAACGGCCTTGTGATAGTAGGAAGAGGCGCCAGCGGTATCTTTACCCTCAGCGAGCACCTTGCCCATATTGCGATAGCCAAGGGCGAGATCTTTCCGGGCATTGAGGTTATTCGGGTCTTCCGTCGCTAAGGCCTCATAGAGCGCGAGCGACTGACGGTTTCTGGCTAGTGCTGTTTCTCTATCGCCGGCCTTTAAAAGAAAATTTGCCAGGTTGCCACAATTCACTGCCAAATTGCGGCGAATGAAAGTATTTCTCGGGTCTTCCGCCAGCATGGTTTCGGTGAGCGACGCCGACTTCTGCAGGCTTTCCAAAGCCTCTTGCGTCTTTCCCAGGGCGTCAAATACAGTTGCGAGTTCACCGTAAACGTAAGACAAATTTTCGCGTCTGTATGCTTTAGAGATAGGTATAAACAGGGCCGAGTGTTTCTTAAGATCCGCCGAGGGCTCCTGATCAGGTAATGCCTCATCTATTATGGCAGCCTTTTGAAGGTGCTCCAACGCTCCTCTTGTGTCGCCGACATTGGCCACAGTAGGGACGCCCAGAGCCTGGGCCAGCATCCTGTGCGAGAAGGCGAGACAAGCCTGATAGAACGAATCGCGAGGGTCAGTTCTATTCAGTTGTTCGAAGACCGCAAGCGATTGGCGATGTTGTTCGACCGCGGCTGCGGGGTTGCCCGAAAGAGTATTTGTCTCGCCTAGTCGCCCATAACTCGTCGCGAGAACAACGAGGATATCGGCATTTTTTGGCGCCAGAGCTATCATTCTTTCGCTCATCAACAAAGCCTTGTGATAGTTTTCAAGAGCGCCTTTGGCGTCACCGAGATTTGCAGTGGCGGGCCTGCCCTGGACGTCTCCAACTTTGATATACGCTATCGCCAACTCCTCTTGCAAAGAAAGGTCATTTCCAGCCTTTTGCGTGAGACGGTCCAGATACTTCAACGAGTCCTTAACTAATCGCTCCCGCACCGCCGTGGAGCCGGGCAGAGCAGCGATGGCGTCGTGATAATCAAACAATACCGAGTGGGCCAACTCGCGCACCTCGCGGAAACGCTCTTCTGCTATCGCTCCTTGGACGCTCGCCTTGTGCGCTTGCGAAATGATTACGGCAGTGCCCCCGATAAGCGCGAGCGCCGCGATAACTGCGGTGCCAACGCCAAGTTTGTGGCGTTGAATGAACTTCGAGGCGCGATAGGCCGCGGTGTCTTTGCGTGCGCCAACGGGCAAGCCTTCCAAATGTCGTCGAATGTCCTCAGCCAGTTGATCGACCGAGGTATAACGCCGCCGCGGTTCCTTGCGCAGCGCCTTTAGGACGATGTTATCCAAATCACCGCGCAGTTGTTTGCGGACCTTGTCTATGCCTTCGGTCTTATTAGTAGTTTGAGTAACGGCTGTGCTCGGTCGCTCTGGTTCCTGCTCGCAGATAGCTTTGGTAATCTCGTCGCTTGTTCGTCGCTTAAGTTTGTATGGCCTGCTGCCCGTGAGGAGCTCGTAAAGAAACACTCCTAACGAATAGACATCGCTTACGGTGGTAACAGGTTCGCCTTTGATTTGTTCAGGACTGGCATACTCCGGCGTCATAACGCGAAGCATGGTTACGGTTACGTTCGCCTCTTCCGTGTCGGTTTCTTGCACCAGCTTGGCGATCCCAAAATCAAGCAGTCTTACTTCGCCACTCGCGGTCACCAGGACATTACTGGGCTTGATGTCGCGATGGATGACGAGATTTTGATGCGCGTAACTTACCGCCGAGCATACCGCCTGGAACAACTTCAAGCGCCGTGTGACCGATAGTTCGTGTTCAGCGATATATTGATTGATGGGTGTCCCGATAACGTATTCCATAACGAAGTATGGCAAGCCGTCGTCGGCGGTGCCCGCGTCCAGCAAGCGCGCGAGGTTGGGATGATCGAGCTGTGCGAGGATCTGGCGTTCAGCGCGGAAGCGGCGTAATACTTCATCAGTATCAGTGCCACGCTTCAGGAGCTTGACCGCGACGAGCTTTTCAAACTGCTGGTCGGCGCGCCGCGCTAACCAGACGGTGCCCATGCCTCCACGGCCCAGCTCGCGCACCAACTCATAAGCGCCCAGGCGACGCCCGGCCGGCTGCGAATCCAGCTCGCTGTGGGCTGCGCGCGCAGCTTCATCCGCACTATGGTCGATTTCCGCAGCGTCTTGGCCTACCAACAATTCGACTTCATCCTGCAACGCCTTATCTCCCTGGCAGGCGCGCTCGATGAACAAAGCGCGCTGAGCTGGCTCGATCTCCAGCGCGTCAGCTACTAGTACCTTTACTTGTTGCCAGCGTCCTGGTGTCAGGCGCAACGCAGCTCGACCCTTCGTGGCCATCTTATCAACCTAGCTGCTTAGCGCGATCCGGATAACTGCTGCTTAAGCCAGAGTCTAACTGTCGCCCATTCCCGATTGATAGTAGAAATCGAGACGTTCATGAACTTCGCGACTTCATCCATGGTCAGACCACCGAAGAAGCGTAGCTCTACAATTTGAGCTTGCCGTGCATCGAGCAATGCCAGTTCTTCTAAAGCAGCGTCCAGCGCGATCACACTTAGATCCTTGGCCTCGAAGAAGTCGAGCGCATCATCCAGTGCTAGTCGCACTACATCCGCGCCTCCGCGTTTTGCCGCCAGCCGTGCTAGCGCGTGGTTAGTGAGAATCCGGCGCATCATCTGGGCCGCCACGCCGAGAAACTGCGCGCGGTTCTGGTAGTCAATTTGATGCTGGCCGAGGAGTCGCAAGTAAGCTTCATGCACCAGGGCGGTGGGCTGGAGCGTATGGTCGCTGCGTTCGTCTCGCAGATAGCCTGCCGCCAGCCGGCGCAGTTCCTGATAGACGGCCGGTAAGGCAGCTGCAATGTCGCCCGTCGTGTCCGAAGACGCAATGGGACTGGCCGCAACCATAGGCTTTTCCCTCGTCATTTGGGAGCTACTTTTTACTAAATTTCCATCGCTTTGTCCATGGCGAAGATCGTGCGCCCGACGATATGAGATATTTTATCGTCGTTTCCTGCGTTACTAGCATGGACGCGTGCGACGAGGCTGCGGCGATGACCTTCGCACACTGGCAGCAGGTTAAGACCATCCTGGCGGATGCGCTGGAGGACCAGCGCGAGGCGGACCGGCGTGAGTTCGTTGCGGTTTCGTGCCGCGGCGATCTTGTGCTCAAAGCTCAGGTCGATGCGCTGCTCGCCCAAGATGACAGCACATGGTGCGACGATGCATTTCTCTCCGGTTTACGGGCGACGTTGCTCATCTCGCTTCCGCCGGTTCGCGAAGTATGTCAGTCGGAACAAGCGCCCAAGTCGCTCGACTAAAGCAGAAATTGGCGCGGCCGGAAGAAATTCAAAAATACTCTGGCAGGTTTTCGCCACATTTCCTGCGTTACAGATATGAAGCATCCTCCTCACAGCGTTTCAGCCTCAGCCAGTGTCTTCGCTTTCCGCACCGCTTCGACAAGTACCCATCCCATCAGGCGCTTACTTGCTACTCTGCTTTTTGGAGTCTGCTTCGCAATAGCTACAACTCACATCCAAGGGGCTGATCCAACCGGTAAGATCGTCTTTTACCAAAACGTCGGTGGGAGCAACACGTTCTACCAAATCTTCATCATTAACGGTAACGGGACCGGCCTGATGAGGATCAACCATCCTTCAGAGGATGAATCATATCCCGCGCTCTCGCCGGACGGCACGCAGATCGCATTCACTGCCAGCACAACAAACAATTCCGTCGCCGTATTCCTGATGAATACCGACGGATCGAATGTCGCCCAAATCCCGAATACCGAGGATTGTGCTTTCGCTGCCTGGTCCGCAGACGGGACAAAGCTCGCCGCGGCCAAGCTGCCTTTTGGACAACGGATAGTTACATTCAACGTGGACGGCTCCCAATTCCAAGAAATTACCAGCCCTGCTAATAATGGTGCGACAAGTCCGACATGGTCACCGGATGGAACGAAGATTGCCTTCGATGCTCGCAACAGTTCCGGAACCGAATCGATTTTTATCGTCAATGCCGACGGCTCGAACACCCCGACGCAACTTTCAATAGACGCCAACTCCGCTTATCGCAATCCGTCCTGGTCCCCGAGCGGGCAGAAGATCGCGTGCGATAAGAATGGCGTAATCTACACGCTCGACGCGGTGACCGGCGCAGAAGCGCGCATCACGCCCCTATCCATTAGTCCAAATGACAGCGACTTATCGCCATCTTGGTCGCCCGATGGCACGCAACTCGCCTTCCAGTCTTACGCCGACGGTGCCCAGCTCGCCCTTATGAATGCTACTGACGGTAGTAACCGGCACGCTTATCAGACCGCCCACGCCAACAGCCCTAAATGGAGTCCGGCGCGCATCCTGCCTCGTATCGTTAGCGGCCGGACGGCAACGGCAACCGTAGGTCTATTCTTCACCTATCATACTTTGGTCAATTCCTTTGATCCCGGCGCATCAATTACCTTTAGCGCAACCGGTCTGCCTGATGGCCTGACGATCGATCCTAAGTCTGGAATTATCTCTGGCGAGGTAAGTAGTGGGGGAGGAATCGGAAGCCCTCCTATCATCGTTACTCTTCACGCAACTGATGGCACTTTTACAGCGAACTTTACCCTGACCTTAACTATCGGCGATTCTATCCCGGTTTTCACGGTTAATGGTAGCAAGTCACCGGCGAGCGGGTTGGCTGACACTACGCTCAGTTTCGTGGCGCAACAGGACGCAAGACCTATCGGCCGGAGTTTCCATATCGAGGCATCGACAGACGGGGGAGCTACCTGGCAGAACCTGCCCAACGGAACCGGCGGCCACATGACGTTTGACTTGGCCCGGCTGCAGTTTGTTCTGAATTCGACAAATTATCCGCAAGGAAGCGTTTCCTTCCGGGCGGTCTCGCATGCAGACGGCTATCCCGACGGCATTTCCAACATAGTTGGGCCTTTCGATTTTGCCGGTAACACTCCTAGAGCTAGCCAGACCGCGCTTCGGGTTATCCCGAACGGTCTCAATGCCGATCTCGACTTTCGCTCAGAATTAGCGAGCGCCGCATCGGGGGTTCTCGTGAATGTGCAGAGCTCGCAGACTCCGGCGATCGAAGGAAGCTGGGCTAATCTCCCGGGTGGCAGTTCTGGCCAGATGATCCAACAACCCGGTAGCGATCCAAATAAGTACGTTCTCCTCACGGACAACCTTCCACCGGCTGGTGGTATCTACTTCCGTGTTCGGACCGATAAGAGCGGCGCGACTCCCGGCCTTTCCAACGTGGTGGGACCTTACACTTTGACGGCTGACAGCCCTCCCGCAGTTACAATCTCATCGCCCTCATCAAACAATGGTCTGGGTCAGGATCCGAAGAATCCGATTATCGTTACTGCCGGCCAGTTAGCGATCACTGTTAACGGCACCGCGGGTTCTAATCGCTCGATTGTAAGCCTCCGCATTTTCGTCGATGGCAGTCCAGTAGCTGCGGCGCCGAGTGGCTCTACGCAGGCTTCTATTAATTATCCCGCTGACATTGGCGGCCACACGATAGAAGCGATCGCGATTGATGACCTGGGAGCGATCGGAAGAGCGGGAACTAACCCGTTATTTATTCAGGTTAACCCCCCTGTAGCTAGCGGCGCGAGAAAAGAGGGAGTCGCCGCAGTAGATCAAGCGGGCGCGACCTCCGCGGGTGGTAAAGTGTTTAGACTCGTGAAAGATGGCGGGCGGTGGACCGACGCGGCCACCTGGTCGGATTCAAACGGCGGTAACGGCGTCCCCGGCGCGACCGATTTAGCGATCATGGATTCACTAACAGTGAGGCTGCCTGATGGTCCTAACGACGACGGCCAGGGTATAGCCTTTATCGACATTGGGGCCCTTGACCTGAGGGCGGGCGAGATCGTCGGTAATGTTCGCGCCGTTCTACAGGTCAAGAAGATGATTACGATTTCAGGCGGTGATGCGCCAGACTTAAACCTCTCGATTGGCCAAGGAGCAACCTGTGAAATGATCAACGACCTCAACTTTGCGATTCCACACGGGACGATCAGCAATGATGGCACATTGAAACTTCACGGCCGGGGCGGAATCGTCGGTCTGACGGAATTTGACAACCATGGAACCAGCGATTTTCAAATGCCGCTTATATTTCCGCCGGTGGCGGGCGTCCTACCGGCACTTGGCGAACGGCAGATCATATCGGAGAAGGCTATTCAAGACGCCTCATTATATGGGACTAGTATCGGCGGCAGTCTCGTTGCGACGGGCGGAGGTAATGTTGTCTCGCATGATGGGGGCAGTGTGGTTTCGCACGACGGCGGGAGTGTTGTCTCGCACGACGGCGGCAGTCTCGTTCCGCAGGGCGGCGGTAACGTTGTTTCGCACGACGGCGGCAGTCTTATCAGTCAGGACGGCGGTGGTCTTGTTGCGACGGGCGGTGGCAATGTCGTCTCCCACGACGGCGGCAGCCTTGTTGCTCAAGGTGGCGGGAATCTCGTCATCGGAGCGTCGGGTAACAGGCAGTCACGGAATGCGCAGGCCGCCGCGACTCCGGCTTCCGGTTTTGTTCAATCGGCCGGCGAAACAAATCTGAATTTCATTAAGATCACCGGCCCGGTCACCCTCGATGGTGGAACATTGTCGGGCTCCGGAATTATTGAAGGCGACCTAACGAACAACGGTGGCTTTATCTCTGCCGGTCATTCCGCTGGCACCATTGTCGCGACCGGTAACTTTACGCAAGGAACTAACGGCACTCTTATTGTCGAGAACGGCGGCGACCTTCCGACTGACTCGGACCAGCTTATGGTCTTGGGAGCAGCTAACCTGGGAGGTAAACTAGATGTGCGAACAATTAACGGGTACGTGCCCGACCCAAGGGCAACCTTTGTTCCCCTAAATTATGGTTCGGTGAGCGGCTCTTTTGCTTTTGTGAGTGGAAACGCACAGGTTACCCTCACACCTACAGGTCCTCTCACGACAGTCGACCCGGCCAAACCAAACCCACCGAACGGCCAACCGACGAACATCTCCACGCGGATGAAAGTGCTAACGAATGACAACGTTTTGATCGGGGGCTTTATCGTCAGTGGTCCGAGTGGTTCGACTAAGAAGGTCCTGATCCACGGGCTGGGCCCCAGCTTAAGTAGCGCCGGGTTAAGCGGCCTGCTTTCCGATCCTTTCCTCGAATTTCATTACCCCGATGGCACTGTCATTACGAACGACAACTGGGGCGATGCGCCCAATAAAGATCAAATCCCCAATGGCTTTGCACCAAAGGATCCGAAAGAATCAATCATCATCGCCGATCTGTCGCCGGGAGTATACACCGTGATCGTAAAAGGAGCGCACGGTGAAACCGGCATAGGTATGACGGAGATCTACGACATCGACGGCAGCACCGGCGTAGCTTTAACCAACGTGAGCACGCGTGGCTATGTCGATACAGGCGATAACGTCATGATCGGGGGATTTATCGTGGGAGGAAGCGAACCGGCGACGATGCTGGTCAGAGTGGCCGGCCCATCGCTGAAGAATCCGCCGGCCAGCTTAAGGGGCGTGCTGGAAGACCCGACGCTCGAGTTACACGATGCTAATGGGAGTGTAATCAGCAATGATAACTGGCGTGAGACACAGGAGAGCGAAATCACTGCTACAACCATGGCGCCCAAGGACGACAAAGAACCCGCTATTCTAGCGACGCTGGTACCCGGTGTTTACACCGCCATCGTGCGAGGCAAGGACAACACGACAGGTATAGCTATCGTAGAAGCCTTCAAGATCAAGTAGCGATCGTTACACTTCACCTTCTCTGGCCTGCTGCAAGCGCTTGCTCGCTTGGCGTCGCAGGCTAAACGGTCCTTGGCAGTCACTTCAGCCTAGTTTCACGCAAGCCGAGCTTGCGAAAGGGTGCTGCGCGGCTGCCACTCACGTTGAAAATGCGGCAGTAATTGCTACCTGAAAGGGTTAGGCCACGGGACAGGGTTGAGGCGTCGATAGTAACATTCTTTCCGTAGCGGCGCTTGCGCCGTCTTTATCGCAGCCTCACTCTGAAACGTCCTTCCCGAGAATAAACCGCTCGATGGCATTCGCGAATCCTCTTCTTCGGAAGAGCTAGTTACATAGGTCTGGCCCATCGCAATGCTCAGCCCAGATGCACCGAACATGGGCATATCGTTAGGCATGTCGCCTAGCGTTGCGATTTCCCGCGGCTCGATGTTTAGCATCTTCGCTAACGCGTGAACTACTGCGCCTTTGTTCGCCTCTGGGTGCGTCACATCAACGTAGTAAGGCTGTGATCGTGCGGCGAATACTTGAGCAGACTGATCGCGCTCGGGAGTAGTCTTGTTGCAGTGCAGTTTACCTGAGAACTGCGCGAGAAGATCGGCTTCGCAACGCGCGACGGCTTCCAAGTCGTCACCGACGCCGACGATCTTGACAACATTGTCCGTCATCCCCCAGAAATCCGGGACGACTGTGGGTGGAAACTTTACCGTCCATTCCTCGCGATCGACGTGGGGGCCGTGCTGGGTACGGACGAGCCATTGGTTGCCGCGATAAATCCAGGCATCGAGTTGATGCGCCTGAATGAGTTTCAGCACGGGAGATATTAGCTCACTCCGCACAACTCGCTGCTCGAGTAATGAAAGATCTGGCCTAACGAATTGGCCACCGTTGAAGCCGGCCAGCGGTGTGGAAAGGAGAAGCGGCTCGATCAACATAACGGCGCGCCGGTTCCTTCCGTAACGCCATTAAGATGATGTTGTCGAGATCACCGCGGAGGCTCTTGCGTTCGGCGGGTGCTAGCTTTGGACTATTGGATTTCTTTTCGGGGCCGCGATTTCTGAATCCAAATCCTCCCAACTGACACGACAGACGCTGTGCGCGTCAACGCGACAGTTTATTGCGTGACAAAGGACCCAATTTCCAACACCCTCGACGCGGCAGCAAAGGCCCCAAGTGGCCAGCACTGTTTAGTTCATTCGATCCCCCCAAAACATGAAACCTTCCATCGCCATCGCCACTCTCTTCCCTCGCCTGCTCCTCAACAGCGTTTACGGTTTGCTCGCGCTGGGCTTTTTGCCATTGGCCGTCGAGGGGCAGGACGCGCGCGCGACCCGTCTTCGCGTGGTTCACCCAAGCGAGCTTACGGCAGCGAACGTCCCTCCGCCGCAGCCGGATGTTGTCGATACCCAAACTGGTGTTCCCGGCACGCCTGGCACCACCGGAGCGAATGGCAACCCGCCAACGAACGGAGGCCCGGGTGGTAATGGCGGTCCGGCCAACGCGGATGCCGGTTTTACCGTACCCAACTCCGATCCGAGTAACTCAGCTACCGCCACGGGCGGCAACGGCGGCACTGGCGGTAATGGGGGCAACGCTACGGGGACGAATCAAAATGGCGCCAGCGGCGGTAACGGCGGCAACGGTGGCGTCGCCACTGCGCGAGGAGCGACAACCATTTCCGCGGGTAACGCCAGCGTTGATGTGTTCGCGACGGGTGGCGATGGCGGCAACGGTGGAACCGGTGGCACGGGCAGCGGCAGCGGTCTTGCGGGTGCACCGGGCAACGGCGGCAACGGCGGCAATGCGATGTCGGGCGCGCAAGCGAGCAACAGCGGCCCGGGCAGAGTGGACGTAAGTGCTCCCGCCCTCGGAGGCAACGGCGGCGCCGGCTTGAACGGCGGCGCGGGCGGCATCGCCGGCTTGACTCAAACCATCAGAGGAACTTCTACCGGTGGCGGCACGATAACCGTGAACGCCGCTCTTTTCGGTGGAAACGGCGGCGCTGCAAGTGGCGGGACCGGCGGCGCAGGCGCGAGTGAAACAGTCAACAACGCCGTCATCGGTACTACCACCGGAGCCGCCACGCTTTTGCAATCCGCCAGTGGCGGCAACGGCGGCACGAGCGCTTCGGGCGCCCCGGGCGCGGCGGGCAGCGGCACTTCGACTTTGACCGTTAGCGCGGGCAACGCCAACCAGAGCGGTGCCGGTTCTCTTACCGTTTCTATCTCGGCAGCGGCGGCACTGGGGGCGGCACCGGGGCCACATCAGCCGCTTCCGGCGCGACTGGCGGCAACGGCACAGCCGGGTTGAGCGTCACGGACAGCAGTTCTATTATAGACATCTTCGCCACGGCCAATGGCGGCAATGGTGGCGACGCCTCTGGCTCCGGCAACGGCGGCGCGGGCGGCCTCGGCACCTTGCAAGGAGTGATCAGTGGTACTTCCACCGCCGCGACGGGAACTCCGAGGGTGACGGTTGGCGCTTCAGAATTTGGTGGCAGCGGCGGTAACGCCAACGGCGCAGGCAACGGCGGCAACGGCACCAATGCCATGGTTTCCAACGCGGTCGATGCCAACGGCAACACCACGGCTGCTACGCTCGATCTGCAACAGAACGCCACGGGCGGTAGTGGCGGCAACGCGCAAGGCGGCGTGGCTGGTGTTGCGGGCGTCGCCGACAGCACACTTAACGGAGGCAATTCTAACACCGCCTTGAGCAAGAATGTCGCGGCTTTCACCGTGCAGACCAGCGCGACCGGCGGCCAGGGCGGCTCGAAAAACAGCGCTAGCGGTTCTGGCCAGGATGGTGGCCAGGGAACGAGCGAAGTGAACGCCGCCAATACCGGCGGCAGTCTGAACCTCTTTGTTGACGCACGTGGCGGCGTCGGCGGGTCGGGTTCCTCAGGGGCGAATGGCGGCAACGGCGGTTTTGCCAGCGCCCTCGCGATCGGCGCCGGTAACACCGTTGACGTCACCGGGCAAGCCGTTAGCGGCAATGGCGGTACGGCCGCCGGCGCGGGTAGCACAGCGGGCAGCGGCGGTGGCGCCGCCAACAACAGCAACGCACCGGGAGTCTTCGCTTTCGGCGCCTCGGTTTCGGGCACGGTGAACGCGACAGGCTCCGCCATCGGTGGCAGCGGCGGCGATGGAAGCCTCGGGGCTAACGGTGGGAATGGTGGCAACGTCAGCCTTTCCAATTCCGTCAATGGCTCGACCACGGGGCGGCTGACGCTGTTCCAGAGTGCGGCCGGCGGCAGCGGCGGTGCGAGCGACACCGGCACGCCCGGCGCTGGAGGTAGCGCGAACTCCTCGCTCACTTTGGATAACACCACCGGCACACCGAGTGGCAATCTTATAGGCAACGTCGGGGCCACCGGTGGCCAGGGAGGTCAGGGCGCGGGATCCATCGCCGGTCGGATTGGCGGAGCCGCCACCGCCTCTATTAATCTAACCGGCACCACCTTTGTCACGGCCAACGCTACAGGCAACGGCGGCGCGGGCGGCACTGGCGTCAACGGCACCGGCGGCGCGGGTTTTTCCATTACGACCGGCGTGACCGCTGCGGCCACTTCCACCGGCACGACCTCGGCCGGCTTCGGGCAGGCGTCGGCGACCGCGACAACCAATGGCGGTTTTGGCGGCGACGGTTTCACCAGCGGCGGCGCAGGCGGTGCGGCCACGCTCAATAACGCGGTCAGTGGTTCGACCGGCTCCGTATTGTTTCTCACGGAACAAACCAAGGCGGCCAGGGCGGTAGTGCGCGAAAGTGGTGGCACGCCCGGCGCGGCCGGGGCGGCGCACTGCGATTCTGACCAATGCGAACAATCCGGTCGGCGGGAATCTCAACGCGAGAGTCGTTGCGCAAGGCGGCACAGGCGGCTTCGGCCAAAACGCCGACAACAGCATCTACGGCGTTACCGGTGGGAACGCGACTGCTACGCTCACGGCCACCAACTCAACAGCATTGACCGGTCTTGCCCAATCTTTCGGCGGTGCGGGCGGCGGCGGGCCTTCCCTCGGGTCGGTGGGGACAGCCTCGAACGGCGGCGATGGGACCGCGACCGTCACCGGCACGATCACCGGCAATGGCCCGGGTATCCTCGACCTGACAGCCATTGCTTTCGGTGGTGGTGGGCAATTCGGCGGGCTCGACGGCGCGGCGCGGGCCGACGCCACCGGCACCGGACGCAATCGGCAACGTCTCCTCCAAAGCCGCCAAAGCCAACGCGCCTGTTGGCTCGATCGTCAGCATCAGTGCGCGTCGCCAACGCACCGGTCTCTGGCAGCGCCGGCACTACGGCGGTCACCGCGATGACCGAAAGCCGCGCGGCCGTAAGCCGGCCCGTCCCTTCGATGTCGCTGGCCAACGGTTTGCAGGCCGCCGCCTTCGCTACAGGTCTGCCCAGCAACGCCGACGTGACGGCGCTCGAGACCGGTCATCCCAATGTGCAGTCCGCCTTGAACCCAGCTAGTAGCAGCATCTTCGGCTTTGTCGATCTGGCCACAAAATCCCGCACCGACAGCGGCGGTTCCAACCAGGTCTATGACGCCAATACCAGCTTCACTTTGAATACAACTGCGGTGCCCAACCCGCAGCACTTCGACTTCGGACTGCTCGATGGCAGCATTACCTCCGGCTCTGGATTCGTCTCACTTGATTTCAAAATAACGATCGGCGTCAACACAGTAGAATTGGACCACTTCACTTCCCTGGTGGCAGCGCAGAATTTCTTTCACGACCACGTCATCGACATTGGCCTTCTGCCCAACACCACCCAACTGATCGTCGGCATCGACCTGTCGCTTACGAGTACAGGGTGGGGGCGATGGCTTGAACGGCGATCTCATTTTTGGCAACGGACTGGCAGTAGTGCCTGAGCCGTCCACTTACGCGCTGGTGATTCTCGGCGGCGTTCTTCTGGCCACACGGTTTCGGAGGGTGCAGGCTTAGCTAGGACCCTGTCTCACCCGCAGAGCAACAGAGTTAGTCCGAAAGTTTCCGCTTCATCACAAGGTAAACTAGCAAAGCGGGAGGTGGGATGAAATTCACCAAAATTACAGTGGTGTTGTTAGTCGTGAATTTCAGCCGGCTGATTCTTCCGAAAGCCGGGGCCGCGCTTATTCCAAGCGCAGACGGGCAGACGGTGTTTGATACCGTTTTGAAAGTGAACTGGTTGGTCAACGCCAATCTGCCAGGCACTCCGGGCGGACAGCTCGGTGTCAGCAACATTAATCAGAGCGGGTCGATGAGCTATAAGACGGCGGTAGACTGGGTCGCGGCCTTGAATGCTTTTAACGGAGGGGCTGGCTACTTAGGCCAAAACACTTGGACGCTTCCGACCTCGCCGACCTACCCTGCTCTCGATACAACTTGTTCCTCCTTCAACAAGTCGGGCGGCGGCTCATTCGGAGAAAACTGCATGCACAGCGGAATGGGGTCGCTGTTTTATCAATCGTTAGGTCTTCATTACCCCAACACAGCGGTTCCGATACCAAACAACACGGTCGGCCCATTCAGTAATTTCCAGCCTTATCTTTATTGGTCCGCGACACCTGTCCCAAACATCAACAATGGTTATGACAGCTTTTCCTTCAACACCGGATGGCAGGGGAGCAACGTGGATAGTCACTACATGTATGTCCTGCCCATGATCCCAGGCAAAATCGCGGGCACTTATACCTCCGCCGGTTATGGGACCCTGCAAATCAGCGCCGATGGACAGACGGTTTATGATCCGGGCGCAAATGTCACCTGGTTGGCCAATGCGAATCTCGCGGTGACGCGGAAATTCGGCGCGCAGTGCGTCAATCCCGATGGGACGCAATGTATCAATCCGGATGGGTCGATGACACACACCGTTGCGCTCAATTGGATTAGTGGGATGAACACCTACAACGGCGGCGCTGGCTGGCTGAACCAAATGAATTGGCAACTGCCCCCAACCATCGCATCCGATTCAACGTGCAGTAACAAAGTAAACTTCTTCGGTTTTGACTGCACCGGCAGTCCGATGGGTGAGCTATTCTACAACCAGCTAGGACTAAGTGCAGGAACTCCAGTAGTCGCGGCACCGAAAACGAACGTAGGTCCCTTCCAAAACCTTCAACCTTATCTCTACTGGTCGTGCGGAGTACCCGGCAACCAGACTCCCTGCCAACCTAACGGCCAGCCGCCGGCCCCCGGCTTCGGGTGGAGCTTTTCCTTTGGTAACGGATTCCAAGGAACGGATGTGGCGGACAATGATCTTTACGTGATGGTCTATTACCCGGAAACACCGGCGCAGGCTGTTTTCAGAGGTCACGGCGATTCAGCGGCTCTCGAACGGGCACGTTCTGTTGCTCGGTATCGGCGCGCCTAACTACACCTACAGCGTTCAAGCATCGCCCGATTTGGTCACTCCTTTCGCCGCTATTCCCGCCGACCACTCCCACTGCCGATCCGCTGGGAAATTTGCAGTACGAGGATGTCGACGCCGCAACCGTTTCCAAGCGCTTCTATCGGTTTGCCTATCCTTGACGAAATTATCTTCGCTATTTCGCCCGCCAAACTGCGCGACAAATTTCGCCTGATAAAGCTTGTTCATTTCGTTGGTTGATTTCTGGTGCCGGCATTTCCCTTTTGACTTCGGACGTCCCGGCGGGACATTTTGCTGACAAAATTCACCGCGTTTCCACGTGTTGCCTAAACTTGCCGCCGTCCTACTGCTCACCTCGATCTTCCCGGCTTATTCAGGTTACGCGGGCGGCTTTGGACATCATCGTAGCGAGCGCTTCCGTGCATGGTTGCAGGGGCTCTCGGAGCTAGACCGAGCTAAGTATGAGGCCGCGCGTGAGACAGCGCTCAAGAATCAGGCGGTCATAGCCGCACGGGAGCGCAAGAAAAAGGCTGACCAGGAGTATCGGTCTTTATTGAATCGTGAAATCCTTAAAGTCGATCCCTCGCTAAAGTCTCTGGTCGACAAAGTAGCGGACCTAGAGAAGCGCGATCTCTAACGTCCTAACGGCGACGGTCTCGGCGCGCTCGTAAATATGGACGAAAAACGGGCTTATGGATGATCTCGGTTTTGTGCATCGTTACGTGCCGGCGGAGAACGCCAGCAAGCGCGTCCTTCTCTTACTTCATGGCACGGGAGCAGACGAGTCGAACTTGATTCCAGTAGGTCGTGCCTTGGATGCGAATGCGGGCCTGTTAAGTCCACGCGGGAAAGTTTTGGAGGATGGTAAGGTGCGTTTTTTTCGCCGTGGCGACGACAGTCTCTTCGACGAAGAAGACGTAGTTCGCCGGGCGTCGTTCCGAGACGAAGAATTCATCCTGGCGGCAACGAGCGTGATCTGACGATGATCTGGACTTGGTGTTAAAGAATTTGCCTTGACGTTTTCTTGAGAAACAGGAAATTGGAGCGTTCACTCCAATATGAATGAAGTATTGACTCCGCCGTTGCGAGCGGACCCTCGCGCCCCGCGGCAGGAACGCAGCCAGGCCACGCGCGAACGAATTCTGGCCGCGCTCAGCCGGCTGCTTGAGCACAAGCGTTTCGATGCCATCAGCACGACCGAGCTTACCCGCGCCGCGAACTGCTCGATGAGTTCGCTCTACGCGCGCTTTCCCACCAAGGACGCGCTTCTGAGCGCTTTCCACGATCGCTTCTTCAATTACTCAGTTCATCACGTGGCCACGGCACTGGCCGGAATCGACGCCGCGCAGTTGTCGCTCCCGGAACGAGTCCGCGCGTTGCTCTCCTTTTTTGTTCGCTCGTACCGCGAACATCGCGGGCTCCTGCGATCACTGGTCCTTCATGATCGCAAGCAAGCTAGCGCCGCGTTCGCGGTACGAACCCGCGCCTACAAACACAGGGTTATGGAAAGCGCGCTGGCAGTTGTCTTGAAGAGCGAACCACGAGCTAGGCGGGCCAAGGTAGCCGATGCATTCGGCTTTACGCTTTGGCTGGTAGTTCTGGCTATCGAAAATGTGGTCTTGTTCGATGGCTTGGTGGGAGGGAAGTCAATCGCGGACAAGAAGCTGGCCAATGAGCTAACCAAGATTTTTGTCGCTCGCATCAAGCTGGCGGAAGGACGCGCGTGAATCGTCGAGGCATTGCGACAATTGCTCTAGCTGTCGCCGGCTCATGCTCCAGTCTCATGGGGGCTTATCATTTCTTTCTCCCGTCCATGTTTCATTGGGACATGTTTGTGACGAAAATTCCCGACGCGATCCGATGGGGACTCTTCTCGATCAACTTCTTCTTTACCTTCCTACTACTAGCTGGTGGCATCCTGACCTTTGTCGCGTTGCGCCGTCTGCATCGATTCTTGCCGCCAGACCGCGGTGTCTTGATCGCTATGGCCGGATTCTGGTTCGTGAACACCTTTATCAGTCAGTTATTCCGATGCCGCTTCCACCGGCTCTGTGGGTGTTGCATGTCGTTCTTATCGGATACGCGGCAGTTACGACAATCGCCTACACTGTAGCTATCGGCGCCCTGAGAAAGCAATGAAAATAGGACTAACACTGTCACTGAGCTGGGCGCTGGTCGCAGGCGTCCTGGCAGGAATGCGTCTATTGGAGTATCCACGTGTGCCGGGAGTTACTTACGCCGATCAGCCGACAGGGATCGAGCTATCCGTCTATATTGCAACCTGGCCAACGCTGGAGCCATACATCCAGCGGCTTCGAGGATCGCAACGCGCGCAGGTAAAGGCCGAGCTGCAAGAACGCGCCGCTAGTAAGAGCAGTTTCGATGGCGGGTTGAATCTTCTGGCGCAATTGCAACGCGAGGATGGAGCGCTCGACGAAGCGGACAAAACGATAGGGGCGGCGAAGAGTAATTATATCTTCCGGTCTCATTTCAGCTAATCAGCGTTTTAGGCTTTTCAGTCTTTCGCGAGTTGGCGATATCAAGCTCTGACCCTTTCAGACTCCCGCGACGGCAGCTACAACTAAGCGGCTAGGGAAAAGCGAACCGGTAAAATCGGTCGGTTAGGTTGGAGGCGGTAGCGTCGTCATATTGCAGGTTACCCGAAGGATCGCTCAAGACTGGGTCGATGGTAACGAAGCTAGGTCCATTCGGCGTCGGTGCAGCCTGAACGGAATGGCTGGCGTTTGGCAGACCGATGCCGCGCAGGATGATGTGGCCATTCGAGGGACGCGTGATGGAAGTGATGCGCAAAGTAGAATCGCCAAACTCGAAGGCGCCAATATCGGAGGCATTGCCGCCCAGGGCATTCGCGACGGAAGCGATATCATTGAAGCGAGGAAAGCCGCGCTGGTCGGCGACAACGCCGAAACGGCTGTTGCCTTTGTCAATGGCCGGGCTGTTAGTTTGCAGGGCGTGGGTTTGGGTGAGGCCACCATTATCGGCTAAAGGATTAAGCAACGGGTTGATCGCACCCGCACCGAGGTTGCCGACGATGTCGCCCTTTGTTCCATTGGTGAATCCCTGGGCAAAACTATTGCTGGTGGCGCCGATGAGATTAAAGCCATCGCTGACAAAGGAGCCGAAGAGATCGGGGCCGGTGCTGGAAGTGTTCAAGGCGATAATGGTGTTGTCGACGTTGACCGTGGTGCCGGAGTCGGTCTCCACAACGCCGCCGCCCATGGTGGTAGCGGAGTTAAAGGCGATGGTGCAATTGGACAGGTTACTGGTGCCGCCGTTACCACAATAGATCCCGCCGCCGAGGGCGTTGCCGGCAAGGACGGAGACCTGATTGCCGGAGATGGTGGAGTTAGTGAGGGTCATGCTCCCTTTCATGACGATGCCGCCGCCGGTGCCATTGGTTTTGTTCCCGGAAATTGTGCAACCGGAGATGGTAGCAGTGCCGGCTGATTGCAAAATGCCGCCGGCTCCGGCCTTCGGCTGGATGGTGCCCAAAGCCATGTTACCGGCAATGGTGCTATCGGAGATAGTTAAGCTACTAGAGCTACTGATCGCGCCGCTGCCGCCGGATTGATTATTGGAAATGTTGCACTGGGAGATGGCCAAAGGACCGGAGCTCTTGATGGCGCCACCGTCGCCGCTACTACCGGCGTTGTTGTTCATCACACTCACTCCGATGAGCTCGAGCGTGCCGGTATTACTGATGCCGGCGCCATCACCGAACGTGGCGAAGTGATTGGTATCGATCGACCCGCCGTGAATGGTGGCGCTGCCGGTGTTGGAAATGCCAGCGCCGGCGCTGCCGCCGGGAGCGCCGCCGGAGTTATTGGTGAAAATGGTATTTGAACTGGTGAGCGAACCGGTGCTTCCGACAAATACTCCGCCAGCACCGGCCGCGGCGGTGTTATTAGAAATGGTGCAACCGGCAAGGGTAAGAGTTTCGCCCGAACCGCCGGATGGAACCGTGGCGACGCCGGCGCCGACGTTGCTAGTGTTACTGGAAATGGTGGTGTTGACGATGGTCAGGACACCGCCCGCCAGAAAAACGCCACCGCCAAAGCCGTTGGTCCCGGACCCGGCGGGGGAGGCATTGTTGGTGAAGACGCAGTTCGAAATGGTGACGGCGCCAAAGAGATCGTTGGTGCTGACCAGGATCCCGCCGCCGCCGCCCGAGCCACTGGAGTTGCCATTGGCGATGGTCAATCCGGAAAGTGTGACCGCGATCATAGGGGTCGAGATGGTGATGACGCGATGGCCGTTGTTGCCGCTGATGGTTAACTGACTTGCGCCCGGTCCGCTGATGAGGAGGCTCTTGGTAATGCTAAGGGGGGCCGTGGTCACGATGGTGCAAGGACAACTGGAGAGATTGAAGTCAATCGTGTCGCCAGTGTTAGCGCTGGAGAGAGCATCGCGTAAGGAACCGGCGCCGCTGTCGGCAGTGTTAGTGACGGTAACGGTAGCAGCAGACGCGCTGGCCACGGCCAGGAGGGCCAGGCCAAAAGCGAAGGTCGCTAAGAATAGGCGAGGTTTCAGTAGCATGGGCGCACTCTGCAAAAGAATGTGGCGAAAGTAAATCGTTACGCGGGCGCTGGCGCCCTGCTCGATTGCAAGAAATTCTCAGTGAACCTGGGAAAGGGAACGTATTATGCGGCAACAGCCTCGACAGGCGGGTCTTTTATGAAGGGTAAATTTCTTTTAACGATCGGTTTCTGCGTCTTCGCCGCGGTAGGTTTTGCCGGGCCTCTGGCGCGGATTGGCCACACCACTCTCATCCCGCGCCACACCAGTCCTGATGACAAGGGGATGTATACTGCCATCATCGATCCAGGAAATGGTTACGCGTATTTCGTCGGAAGTTATTTGTTCAAGCTCGATTTATCGGGCGCACTGCCTGCGCCGACAGGACCGGGTTTGCTGACGGGCCAATTCCCCGCCGCGGCCATCGATCCAGCCGCGGGTTATGCCTATTTTCCGGGTGGTTCAATCACGCGCTATGCGCTCGGCATTGGCGCTAACGCGGTAACTCCGGCTGGTTCGCTTACTCTTCCTGCAGGTAGTGCCTCGACTCTGGCGCTTGATGATTCCGATCCGAATCCGGTTAACCATTACCTATACGCGCTGGTTAACGGAACTCCAGCCCGGGTGGTAAAAGTAGCGCTCTCTACCTTTACGGAAGTTAGCTCGGTCACGCTGGCGGCGGGAGAGAATACTTTCGTCCTCTGCGCGGTAGCTGATGCACAAAAAGGTTATGCCTACTTTGTCAATCTTCCAAACACTACTCCTTCGAATATCCCATTAGTAGTGAAGGTAAAGATGACGCCAGGTAACAATGCGCCGGTGCGCGTAGGCGCGGTCAACCTGGACACGGTCGGTGCATCTATTGACGGAGCTTCAATCGATACCTTGCACGGTTATGCTTACTACGGGACCTACGACTCCGATCCAAACATCAGCGGTAAGGTCTATAAGATGAAACTGGAAGATGGGGATGTAGCTCCGACTGTCGTCGGAAGTATTACCTTGCAACCAGGCGAGGGACGACTGGCAGCGTCGGTGGTTGATCCTCTGGGCGGTTATGTCTATTTCGCGGACGACAACACTTATCCCGGACGGATTTATCAGTTTCTGCTCAATGGACCGAATCTACCAGTGGAAATAGGTTACCTGCCATTGCAGGGAGGCACGCAGACTGTAACTCCGCCCAACGGCACAACCGCGGCGAACACGACCAGTAGCGGGAGCGATCTTCCTTACGGTGAAGTATTTTTCCGAAGCGCGGTGTTCGACTCTTTGCATGCTTATGCCTACTTCGGACAAGACAGCCGGCCGAACCAGGTAGTTAAGGTTCAATTGGCGCGGGACCTGCCGGTCGTTACAAGTACCTCGAAGATAGCGGGAGGGTCTTTAAAGCTAACCTTTACTAACACGCCTTACGTTACCAATACTATATTAGCGTCAACCGATCTCAGGTTGCCATTGAGTGGCTGGACGTCCCTAGGTAGTGCCACGGAAGTGTCACGCGGCCAGTTTCAATTCGCCGATGCGCAAGCGGCGAATTATTCGCAACGCTTCTACTCCGTCCGGTCACCATAGAAGCGCGGTTAAGAGCGAGACCGAACTTGCACCCAGTGCCAAGGGCTATTCGGCAATCAGGCCGATGTCATTGCGACCGCTGTCGCGCCAATCGTAGGTGACCCCGCGCAAGCGCTGTACTTTGTCCAGCTCGTTGCTTAATCGTGACAAAGTTACTTGTTAGGGCCCCACGTGCTCCTTGACAGCGAGCAGTTGTTGGAAACCCGGATCGTTGCGGATCGGGTCCCAAACCGGATCGATCTTTAGTCGCCCGATCGAAACACTTCCGCCAGCGGGCACCGACAGTTGTCGGCGAAGAATGGCGATGGCGTGGGCCGTCGCACCGGTGCGCGCTTCGATCTCCGCCAGCCCGGTCAGAAGAAAGTTACCAACGAGCACGTCTCTCTCCGGCGGTAACAGGTCAGCGGCTTGACGCGCGGCTTTGGTCGCATCGCTATTACGTTTGAGCGCGAGGTAAACCCAACTCAATTGCGTCATCGAAGAAATGTCGTTAGACAGATCGAGTAGTCTCTCCTCCAGCAGCTGTCTGGCTTTCTTCGCTTCAGCTTGCGCGCCCATGAAATCGCCGCCCAGGACTCGGATCGCGACTCTGGCGGATGCCGGCGCCGTTCATCAACGGCAGCGTTCCCGACAGTTTCCCAGACTTTTAGCGCTGCCTCGAAATCCCGCGCCAGAACAAAAACATAAGCCCGGCCACCCATCATATCTCGGACATCGCCGACGTTAGAGTTCACCAGGACTTTGTTCTCTGCCGGAAAGGTTTCCAGCACGCGCCGCGCTTCGTTGATGTCAGCGCTTCCATTGAGAATACTCTCGACCAATGTGCGCATGCCATCGGCCGAATAAGGATCAATTTCGAGCGCATGCCCGGCCGTGCGCTTGGCTTCTTTCCACATCCGCAACGGGAGGTAAGCGGCAGCCAAATTTGCCGCGAGCGAGGCATTGCGCGGATCCTGTGCGAGAGCTCTTTTTAGCTCATCCAGACAACGTTGCCATTGCCCCAGCCGGCGATGGACGTAACCCGAATACTCCAGCGCAGTGGACGCATTCGGTTGTATTTTTAACGCGCGCTCGAATTCCGCGAAACTATCTTTAGATCTTCTGGCTTGCTCTTGTATTTCGCAGTGGACGTGCGCGAAATCACTTTCAAATCGGCGATGCTCGCGAGCTTGGTCAGAATCTCATCCTGAATGCCGTCGGCGAAATAAGCGGCGTTCTTATCGTCGCTCAAATTTTCAAACGGCAGGACGGCGATGGACTTGCCTTGAATCGGGATCGTTAAGGACGCTGCATCGGGCGGTTTGTTGTCGTCGTGATGAAGGACGAATTGATTGGCCAGCAACAACACGACCGCCATGCCCAGGATGGCGATGATCCAGCGATCGAGCTTTTTGCCGGTCTCGCGAGTGACGGACTCGTTAGGCGGGATGTCGCTTTCGCGCTGAACACCGTGCGGCGTCCATTCGTAGAACCACGAAAACATTATCGCGAACGGAAACCCGATGCACGCCGCGACCACGATCCAGCGCACAACCCACTCGGCAATGTGGAAGAATGGAAACACCTGGGTCGCGACCTGCACCAACAGCCATGCGCTTGCGGCGTAGAATGCCGCGGCCCGTAGGACGTTGCGCCGTTTCAGTTCGGCGAAGAAATTGGTCAAATTCATGGCCCGGAAGGGTCGGAAAGCATTCCGCGAAGGATTTCAGCACAAGAGATCCAGCGCCGCGAACATTAAGTATCAGGACAGGCTTTCAACGGGACCACGGAGTTGTCGGCAATTCACTTTTCTTGATTCGCGTGGCTGAATTAAGAGGTTCGAGCAATGTTGAGCCGCGGTTTCAACAATTCGTTAGGCCAACAGACTCGTTAGGCAACGGTCGATGCCTCACGGTTACTTTTGGGGGCTCCACGTCGCGCCGCGCTCGTCAGCAGGATGCGTGGCAATCTCGTGCGGCAGGTGGCGGACCTACTGCCGGAAGACATTCACCTGCTGGTCTATGCGTGAGGGCTAGCGGCGCCCCCGAATCTACCGAGTGATATCAGCATTCGCAGCTCGATCATATCCCTTAGTTCTTATCCGAGCGGCTGTCGGCGAGGATCTTTATTTGGCCCGAAACGGAAAGGGCTAACGTTCCACGTGACCTATGACTATCTCTCAGCGATCTCATCCCGAAGAAAGACGATTTAATGTCATACAAAGACCATTTAATACCTTTTTAACACCCGATGTTGTTTTCATCTTCCCGCCGTTACGGCTTCCTTTCTTCACAAAGCTTCTGGAAGCGCGGATCGCCACGCAGCGGATCCCATTGCGGATCGAGCCTTAGAAGCGCCGGCGTAAGGAAGTTAGTATACGGGATTTCTAAGAGACGCTGCAGCCTCGGAATCGCGCGGTCTTTCTCGCCGACTAGGACCTCGACGACCGCCAAATTCTCCTCGACCCCAGGCCCTTCCACTGCATCCTTCGCGCTGGGCAGCAGCGTGACCGCACGCTCGGCTTCCTTTATCGCTGCCTCCTTTTCACCGAGCGCGGCATGAACCAGCGAAAGCCCTTCGGCAAAAACCGGGTTATCGGGATCGTTCTGGCAGATCGTTTCCAACGGACGCAGCATTTGTTGAGCAGTGGCCCTGGCACCGGCAATATCGCCCGCACAATTCTGGGCGCGGCCCAACGACCATTGATAATTTAGCCTTTCGAGGCCGGCCAGGTCGCGAGACTCAGCGAGTCGTCTCTCAAGCATTGGAACGGCCTCATCGCAATGACGCTCGAAAAACAATTGGTTTATCTTCGTTAGGAACGCACCAGGCGAAGGGGTCTGTGCACTTACGTTAGCCAGCAATTTTGCGGCTTGTTCCAGATTACCCTCTGCCTGATAAATTGCAGCTTCGGACCCGACGGTGTCTGGGTCATTCGGAACAATGTCCAACAATCTGTCGTACATTCTTAGCGCAGCCGGAAATTCCCGAAGTATCGCGTAAGTCCCTGCGGCGTTCGCCAGCCGTTGAGTGTTGCGCGGGTCGAGCACAAGGGCTTGCTCCAAGTAGGAAACGCTTTCGTCCCAGTGCCCTTGTCGTCGTGCGATTGCGGCGAGAGCGCCGGGGACCTCGCTGCTGCCCGGCAAAAGCTCGTGGACGCGGCCGAATGTCGCTTTGGCAAGCTCGTAATTCCGCAGCACCCAGTATTGGTAATAGGCCTGTGCGAGCAGACTCTCGGGCGAGTTCGGTTGAAGTTTTTGGGCGGTGTTTAAGGCCCGCTCCGTCGCCTCACGACGAGTGGAGGTAGTATCGCGACCGAAGAAATACTGTTGGGCGTTCGCGCGAGAGAGCCTCGCCCAGGCCAGCGCAAAAGCTGGGTCGAGCTGCACCGAGTGCTCATAAAAACCAATGGCCTTCTCAGCATCGCTTGGAGAAGACCCGGCGCGCGCTTCAAAAGACAATCCACGGAGGTATGCATCGTAGGCCTCTGAATTGTTTGTCGGCTTAACTGCCAGGGCTTGTTGCTCGCCGCCGGTAAGTTTGGCTTGTAAGGCGTCAGCGATTGCTTTGGCGACTTCGCCTTCGACGCCAAAAATGTCGTCCAACTTACGATTGTAACTCTCGGCCCAGAGATGTTCATCCGTCGCGACGCGGATCAGCTGCACGTTCACGTGCACCGCGTTGCCACTTTTTTGCACGCTGCCTTCGAGCAAATTTGACACACCGAGCTGCTTCCCGATGTCCCGCAAGTTATCCGGGGCGCTCTTATATTTCTGCGTCGAAGTGCGCGAGATCACTTTTAGAGCGGCGATCTTGGACAAGCGCGTCAGGATTTCATCCTGAATGCCGTCGGCGAAGTAAGCGTTTTCCTTGTCGCTGCTCAGGTTTTCGAATGGCAACACGGCAATCGATTTCGAAGAGACTTCATTTACGCCGCCCGGTCCGCTCGGCGCCGTCATGCGTCCGAGAAAAAACAGGGCGAGCGATATCGCGCCGGCGATGATGACCACAAAAATCCAGGCGTCCTTTTTTTGTCGCGTTGCTGCCGGCCTCGCATCAGCCGTTTCGGTGCGCTGAATTCCCTGGGGCGTTAATTCGAACATCCAGGCCAGGACAAGCGCAACCGGCAAGCCAAGAACGATCAGCAATACCATGGAGCGAATGATCCAGTTAGGAACATCGAAAACCGGAAGCACTTGGGCGATTCCCTGCGAGAGCGCCCAGCCGGCAAACAATGTAAGCGACCGCGACCTTGTAAACGTTGCGCCGCCTCAGTTCAGCGAAGAAGTTGATTGACCCACGCCTCCGCTTGTCAATCCGCGCGGACTCGCCCGTTGGTAAATCGGTTTGATGCTCTGTCGCCACCGCGACTGTGCTAGCAAAACGTTGGCCGTCTCACGAGCCGATTCTAACACGGTAGGTTGAGCTCATCACCGGCCGGCGACGCGACGATACTTGCCTAACGACTCTCCGGAATTTCTGTAATACAAGAATCCCAGGGCCTACAGGGTCTGGTACCTTTTTGTCATTTGCGGCTTTTCTTTAGCCGGAACGGAAAGTTTGAAATGTGATTTCTCCTGGGTCCGAGCCCTTGAAACCTAGGGATCCGAATCTTTTTGACAGCGGCGAGAGGCTCTGACCGCAAGTTGCAGTTCAAGAATTAAGCGCTGTAAAGCGGAGTGATCCGCGGGCACACTTCGGTTAATGTTCGAGTCGACGCCAGGATCAGATAGGGATCTTGAGCTAGCCCATGTCTTGTTCATCGATGTGGTCGGTTATTCCAAGACGCTGGTAGACGACCAGCGGGAAATCCTTCGCGAGCTCAATGCCATCGTGCGGCAGACGGAACAGTTTCGCAAAGCGGACGCGCAGCAGAAGCTGATTTGTTTGCCGACGGGCGATGGGATGGCGCTGGCATTTTTCACGACGCCGGAAGCGCCGGTGCGTTGTGCGATCGAGATGGCGCGGGCCTTGAAGAATCATCCCGAGATTCAGTTGCGCATGGGTGTGCACACCGGGCCGGTCAACACGGTCGCGGATGTGAATGAGCGCGCGAATGTCGCCGGTGCCGGAATTAACATGGCACAGCGGGTGATGGATTGCGGCGACGCCGGACACATTTTGCTTTCGCAACGAGTGGCGGAAGACCTGGGTCAGTCGCGCGAGTGGTCGCCGCTCCTGCATGACCTGGGCGAATGCGAAGTGAAACATGGCGCGCGGGTGCACTTGTTTAACTTCCATGGCGATGACTTCGGTAACGCGGCTACTCCAACGCGGGTGAAGCTAGGAAGGCAAAGCCATAAGAAAAGGCAATGGCTCATGCCGGTAGCTATCGGTGCTGTTGTGTTACTTGTTCTAGGTCTCGTTAGCTACCAGCTGGTAGCTAAACGACAAGGCGCTCCCGCGACCATAGTTCCCGAGAAAAGCATCGCAGTTCTTCCCTTCGAGAACCTAAGTGAAGATAAGAGTAACGCCTATTTCGCGGAAGGAATGCAAGATGAGATTCTGACGCGACTGGCCAACCTGCGCGAATTGAAAATCATTTCGAGGACTTCGACCGCGAAGTATCAAAGCCGTCCAGCCAATCTGAAGACAATCGCCGCAGAGCTAGGTGTGGCGAACATTCTGGAAGGCACGGTGCAGAAGCTCGCGAACGATGTGCACATCAACGTACAGCTAATCAAGGCTGCAACAGACGAACACATCTGGGCGCAAAGCTTTGATCGCACGATAGAACATGCCTTTGCCGTGGAAGGAGAAGTAGCGCAAAAGGTGGCAGACGCGCTTAAGCTAACGCTAGCTCCCGCGCAGATTGCCCAACTAAAGAAGGCGCCGACCGAGAATGCGCAGGCCTACGATTTATTTCTCCGAGGCGAATATGAGATGCATCGTGCCTGGGCGGTACACGACAAGAACTCCGAATTGGCCGCGAAAGCGGCGAGCTACTATGAACAAGCTACTCAACTCGATCCGCAGTTCGTGCTTGCGATAGCTTCGCTCGCTCGGGCGCAGCTAGCCCAGTATTACCTTTATCGAGGGGAGATCGCACGGGACAACACTCTCGACTTTGCCCAGCGAGCGAGAGTCAACGTGGAGCGTGCTCTAAGCCTGTCGCCTGATTTGCCGCTGGCCCACCTCGCATTTGGAGAATGGTATTTGTGGGTGAAGTATGATCACCCGAATGCGATCTCGGAACTGCAACGTGTAATCGAGCTCGATCCACATCTTACTGACGGCTTGATCCGCCTCGCCTCCGTCTGGCGACGGGAGAACGAACCCGAGAAGGCGATCGCGGAATTACGTGGGGCCCTTCAGTTTGATCCGCGCAATGTCTTCCTCCATCGAACCCTCGGTATCACTTACGCGATGCGGCGTCAGTACAAGCTATGCGTCGAGAGTTACTCGCGCGCCGCCGCGTTGGAGCCGGACGATACCATCGATTCACTGAACCTGGCTGGGACGTATTTGCAGATAGGTAACTTTGATGCCGCCCAACGTATCCTTGATTCTTTTCCGCCAGATCAAGCGGCCGGCGTCTTTGCCTATACGAAACGTCACCTTCTACGGCTGCGCCATGATTTTCGCGGGATGGCTGAGCTACTCACGTCGCTTCCTGAAGACGCTCTTCCTCGGTGGGCGCATTTGGCACAGGAAGGAGACATCGCGCGCGGTCTTAATCAGAGTGAGACGGCGCGCGAACGGTTTGAAGGGGCGCGCGCGCTTCTGGCAGATGCGGTCGCGAAAACTAATGAGTTTAGTCAATACCTCGAGCTTGCTTACATTGATGCCAGTCTTCACCGCGCGCCGGAAGCGATCGAAGAGGCGAACCGCGGTGTGGCTCTCAGCCGCGAGACGAACGATCTGACCGTGGTAAGTGGGGCGCTTGTCCAGTTGGCGACGGTCTATTCCCTGCTTGGGCGCGTCGATGAGGCGATTACGGTTCTGGAGGGCGTTTTCGCACTTCCCTCAGGCATGGATATTTCGGTTACAGATCTCAAACTGGATACCGACTGGGATCCGATTCGGAATGATCCTAGGTTTCAGAAACTTATTGCTTCCGCGGAGCAGGAGCAGCGGTAAGTAGAGTCCTCGTTCGCAGGGAAGAGAATGTATGAGGCCGGACAGGTGCTGGTGGTGATTGGCGGCCGGCGCCGCAACTTTACATCAGGACTGTGGGAAGAGACGAAGAGTCTCTCGCTAATTTTCCCATCAAGATCACGAGCGTGCGAATGATCCAGTTCGGCACGTGGAACACCGGCAAGACCTGCGCGATTCCCTGCGAAAGCGCCCAACCGCCGACGACGTAAGCGACCGCGACCTTGACATTGATAATGTCAACATCATGTCAACGCATCCCTCGCGCGCACGTGGAATGAGCGCGCGCAAACCTAACGAGTCCTAGATGTGTTGCAAAGTTCATCTTCAGTCGAGGAGACACGGATGCACTTGCCAATGATGTAAATTCGCCCATGGACTTGCGGACGCATGATCTCAGATAGGTAGCTCTGATACCCATGTTTCTCTCTGGCCACGTGTCTCTTCTTCCTGAACCGATAATGGCGCAAGTGTTTCGAAATCGTAGGCAAAATCTCGTGTAGAGGCGATCAGTTTTAATGCGAGGAGCGAAGTTAGAGAAAAACAATACCGCGGTCTTAAACAGCGAAGGAGTAAAACCCCATGTTCTTGAACAGATTTTTCGCACAGTCCGGGCGAGTGAGATTACGAATTGCCTGTCTCATTTTGCTCGTGGCCACGTTTGTTTTCTTCACCCTCGTTTCCTACGGCGCCAGCAACGCACGCAAACCCGCGATCGCCAAAAAAACTCTCATAGCCCCGCCGATCAGTCCGATCACCCGGATTAGTCCGATCGTCCCCGATCTCGCGCCGCCGACTCCGAACACACCGCGGTTCTTCACTTTTATGTCTCCTCCCGGCGTAGGCGAGAGCGCGGGCGAGCCCTCCATCGGCAGCAACTGGACCAGGGAAACGATTTTTCATAACACCTTTGTTAACGGCACGGTCAACAATCTTCCCAACGGCGGCTCGACTCTCTACTTCGGCGGGTTCTTGCCGGATATGCTCAAAGTCACGTTCAGCGACTGCTCGTCACCAGCGACTGCCACCTGGGAACCGAAGCCATTACTAAGTGCCAGCACTCCGCGGGCGGCCGGCGATCCGATTCTTTTTACCGATTCTGAGATCGGCCGAACTTTCGTCGCACAACTCGAGGGCCTCACACCGGCTGGTGCGACCATCGACATCACCGATAATGACGGCGACACCTTTATTCCGAGTGACGGCGTCGTCCCGTCGGACGTCGACCACGAAACGCTTGGGGGCGGCATCTATCACACGCCTTTGCCAAATCCGGGTCCTGTTTATCCACACGCTATCTATTATGCATCGCAAAGCGTTGCCGAAGCCCGTGCTCTGCGGAGTGACAACGGTGGCCTTGTTTTTAGCCCGGCGGCTGCGCCAATGTTTAATGTCACGCAGTGCGCGGGCCTGCACGGACATCTCAAAGTTTCGCCAGCAGACGGCACCGTTTATGTGCCGGATTTTGCCTGCGGTGGGAGTCAGCCTTTCCACAACGGAGGACAACAGGCGGTGATCGTCTCTGAGGACAACGGCATCACTTGGACCGTCCGCCCGATTCCGGATTCGTCGACCAGCGGCGTGATTCAGGAGCCCGTTACCCCAGGCACTGCTCAAACCCGTGACCCTGCAGTGGCGGTGGCCACGGACGGCACAGTTTATTTTGCCTATCAGGCCGCGAACGGCCACTCGATGGTCGCTGTCTCGCATAATAAAGGAGTGACCTGGGCGCCGAGTGTGGATGTTGGCGCGAGTGTGACCAATGGCGGACCCGTCTTGGTCGGCACGATGCAAGCTGCCGTCGCCGGCGACCCAAACCGCGCCGCGGTCGCTTACTTCGGGACCGAGACCGGAGGCAATAATTGGGACTGCGGCACGGGCAGCACGTGCAGTTACGGACCAGCTTTTACCGGCGTCTGGTATCTCTACATCTCCGTCACTTATGATGGCGGCCAGACTTGGATTACGCAGAACGTCACGGCGGGCGATCCAATTCAACGTGGTGGAATCTGCGGAGGAGGTACCTGCCGCAACCTGCTCGATTTTATGGACGCAAGGATGGACAAGGAAGGCCGCGTTCTCGTTGGATATGATGATGGCTGCGTAACGGCGGCCTGCATTAATGGCGGGCCGAATGATTTCACCTCCAAGGCCGCAATCGCTCGTCAGACAGGCGGAAGTCGACTGCTGGCGGCTTTTGATCCAATCGAGCCGAACCTACCCGGTGCACCGATGGTTACAGCTACCGTCAATGGTGCCAGCGCTGTTCTAACGTGGCCTGCTCCGGATAACTCCGGGTCGCCAATTACAGCCTATAATGTCTACCGAAAGGTAGGAGCGGGAGCATTTAGCCTGTTAGCTACCGTAACTACGACCTCCTATGTGGATACTACTTTTGTTGCGGGCGCCACGTATCACGTCACGGCGGTCAACCCAGTAGGTGAAGGACCGTATTGTAAGGATGTTACGCCAAGCGTCGTGGCTCCACCCGATCCATGCACGCTTCCCGGCGTTCTAGCCATAAGCGATAACGATGGCGATCCTGCGCCAAACACCCCGCCTGATCCGCGAGTAAATGTGCAGCAGCTTTTCGTGGCCGAACCACTTTTTAACCCGGCGGCCGATAAGCTTGTCTTTACCTTGCAACTCGCTCCTTCTACGGCCGGCTCAGCTCCTCCTTCGAGTCAATGGTACATCGTTTGGAATCGACAAGGAACCGATCCGACAGATCCGAGCGACGCTAGTTATGATCGAATGTATGTCGCGATGAAATCTGACGCGACCGGCGCGGTCAGCTTTGATTACGGTAAGTTCGGGATTCCTCTTAATGAGATGCCTCCTCCTCCACCTGATCCTAATGCGAATACGCCCAAATCCTATGGTGCCGCTGATAGCGGAAGCTACGATGTCGCGACGGGCCTTGTTCGCATCACGATTTCGAACTCGAAATATCGCGCTATTGATGGTGGCGGGAGTAAATACGTGGCCGGAACGGCTCTTAGCGCGCTCAACGTCCGCACCTACCTCGCTCGACCGGATGCGGGGCAGAAATCGCAAAATAATGCCAATGACATCACGCCCAATGGCAACTACACACTTTCCGGCAACGCTGCCTGCCAGACCGGAGTGCCCGTGCTAAGCGTTGTCTCCAGTAAGACGCACCATGAGGCCGGCACCTTCGATATTCCTTTACCTCTCACTGGTAATGCAGGAATTGAGTGCCGTGCCGATAGCATTCCTAATCCGAAACATCACAAGCTAATCTTCTCTTTCATCAATCCACTCGCGAGCGTTACGGGCGCGAGCGTGACGAGCGGTACCGGCATGGTCGATACGGCGAATAGTGGTATTAATCCAGATAACCCGCAGGAGTACATTGTGAACCTTACCGGGGTAGATAACGGACAGCAGATCACGGTCACGCTTACAGGCGTTAGCGATACGGCTGGTCACACTTCGCCCACCTTGGCCGTTAATATGAAGGTGCTCCTCGGTGATGCGGATGCGAGTGGTCTAGTGGACGGTAACGATGTTTCTACCGTCCAGGGTAAGACTCGACAGGTTATTGACCAGACCAACTACAGGGCTGACGTCGATACTAGCGGTCTGATAGATGGTAATGATGTCTCGGTAACGCAAGGTCAGACGCGGGGACCCTAACCGCACAACAGTAATTAACTAAAGCAGCACCAGCGACCCTACGGCTACGCAGCCGCGCCGAAGGTCTACCGCATCCAGATCTCAAAACCTTAAGTGCGGCCCTGCGAGCGGGTCCCAAGATTTGCTGTGTCACACCCAAAGCGGCGTCACGCAGTCTGGTTCAGCAACTCGTGTTGGTCGTAGTCACATGAATCTCGCTCAAAATCGCGACATGATCTTGCCTAACGAAGTCGCCAAATGGACTCGTTACCTAATAAATGTAATACAGAAAACGGCGCAGCCCTACCCAGTTCGGGGAAGATCGCCGCATTAGATGCGATAAACAATAAGTAGGGAGAAGCTCTGAACCAGTTGTACGGATTTTGCGTCTACTTCTTTTAACCTCGTGCTGAAAGTGTCTGATATTCCTCGAAATGAAGCTTTTGATGATTGGAAGTCAGGTCTTCGGAAACGCCTGCATGCGTTTCGCGATTTCCTTGGTTTAAAAAAGCCGCCTTCACTTTAAGTAGCGCGGCTTCGGACTTAGCTTGTCCATCCTCCCCATATACGTTACTTCGTCCCACTTTTCTTGAGCGGTGGGTTGATAGGAGCAGAGAGTTAGTAGCGCACTTACACTGCGTTCTAGTTCTTCAATTGTTCTGTTCTTGTTGTGTTTTTCATGCTCGCTGAACTCTGCCTTGCCGTAATCACTCGGTTACGTTCGCCAGTTGCATCGAAAGGTCACGGCTCAGTTGTCTTGATTTGGGTTGCGTGTCTCGGAGGCATTGCTCTGGCCGACTATGGTGAGCATCATTTTCCCTCGTTGCCGAAACGGCGTCCGATCTGAAACGCCGTTGACAGTCGATTCTTGTTAGGCAAAAAACGATTGCCGCTGAGATTCTGAAAAGCAGAAAAGCTGAAATAGAACAATCTATTGGGAGCAATTTCTAATTTTCCCAATAGCTCGACGCAGTCCGACGCGTTCTTTTCAAAAAATTACATGACGAAAAGAAGAATGATGAGATAATTTGCCATTAACGGTAAATTATTATCAGTCGGGAATCGATTTTTCGGTTCGAAATTGTTTCTCATCGCTGCGGCGTTGCTCGGTTCCGGCAGTCCCGCTAACGCCGCTCTTTCGATCTCGCCCAGTACGATCGATAATGCCTATATTGGCCCGCTCGATCTCGCCATAACGGGCCTCAACAGCAACGGACAGAGTGTCATCATCGAGGAATATTACGATTCCGATAACAGCGGTACCATCACCGCCGGCGATAGATTGCTGCACAAATTTGTCGTGATTGATGGCCAGGTCGTAAGCATCGGCGGGCAGCGCGACTTGAACATTCCGGGGGACGAAGATGGCGTGGCTGATGGTACGATTCACACCCGATTGCTTTACAGCTCGGGCGAAATCCCAGGCCGGATCGATGGCCCGCATATTTTCCGCGTCTCGCCGAGCGGCGCCGGCTTTATCCCCTTCACCGCCGCTCTCAATGTGACGCAACACGACTACGCCGGAAGCGGGATTTCTGGCTCGGTCACCAGCGGCGTCGCGCAACCGGGCGCTTTGGTTTTCTTGCTGGCGCCATCAGGTAATGATCAAACGTTCGTCGCAGGCACGATCGCCGACTCAAATGGGAATTATTCGCTGAAGGCTGCTCCTGGCAGTTACCATGTCATGGCTGCCCAAAGTGGATTTGTGTGCAATCTGGGAGCCGCTTCTACGATTACCGTGGCCGCCGGCACTTTTGTTACCGGCCAAACCGCGACCCTCACCGCCAGTGCACGCACGATCTCAGGGGCGCTGCGTGATGCCGGAACTCTAGCGGGTTTGCCAGGTGTTGCGGTCCAAGGCCAATCGAATTCGGGATTTTTCTCTCTCACTCTGACCGATGGCAACGGAAATTATTCGATGGATGCCACGAGCGGTTCCTGGAAGATCGGCTTCGACGAACATGGTGTGGCCCGACTAGGGTGCCTTACTTTCAAGACGACCGAGGGTAGCGCGGGGAGCGTGACGGGACTTAACATAGACTTGCCTCACGAGGCCTCGCTGATCTACGGCACGCTTAAGACCCCGACGAATACGGCTGTTCCCTTTACCGACCTTCACGCAAATACGAACGGCTCGCCTAACTACAAGACTGCGGGCATCAGCGACGTCAACGGAAACTATACGCTTGGCGTCACCAGTGGAGCATGGCAAATCCAGTTTCAGCCTGTCGGCTATCTTGTCCAGAACCAGAATATCGCCGTGAACACGGCTGGCACTGCGGTTTTGCAAAACTTAATTGCCAATCCGATCACTACGCATTTGCGCGGACAGATTCACGATAATCACGGCAACATTGTGCCCAATATCGCCATTCTGGCGTTCGACGCTTCGATCACGAATGACGTTAATAACTTAACCTCTTATGGCAGTGCCAACGCTACGGGCAACTTCGATCTCGGCGTTTTTGGCGGTGGCGGGACGGCCACCAAACCCTGGCAGTTGCAGCTTACTACGACTAGCAACAGCCCGCCGGCTTTCGTTTCCAGTAATCCCATATTCAACGTTCAAGACGGCATCGATATTAATGGAATTAACTATCTGGTGTATCAGATCACGGCCCATCTCATCGGGCACGTCCTGGATGAAAACAGCAATCCGATCGGCAATATTAATATTTTCGCGACTCTTAATCCCAACAACGTCGCCAGTAGCGATAGCAATGTCGATTCCGGTGGCAATTTTAACATCCCTGTTTTCGGCGGTAACTGGAGCCTCGGCTTGAGCAACATCACCGGCCTCGGTCTAATTCCGCAGGACTTCTCCACAACGGTTACCGACGGTAACGATCAAACTGGACTGATCTTCCGTGCGTTCCATGCGAATTTCACAATCACCGGTACGGTGAAGAGTAATGCGAATATCGCGATTCCTGGTGTGGCGGTATTGGGTACGACCACAAACAACGGCAACAACTACAACACTTCCGCTATAACTGCCGGCGACGGCAGCTACAGCTTGCCCGTTTTTTCTTCCACTTGGAAAGTAGCCGTGGATAGCAATGGGCTCGCCTCAAAAGGATACCAGCCGGTCTCGAACCAAGACGTATTTGTGTCCGGCAATTTGTCCAACATCAATTTTATCGCTCAACCCCTTTTCAAAATCTCGTCCATTGTCCATCTGGCCAATGGTCACATTCTTTTGCAAGGCGTTGGAGCTCCCAATGCCGGCTTCCACGCGCAGGCTTCGCCCGATCTGGGGCGCGGGGTCGTTCTTTAATATAGCGGTCCGGTACAGCTGACAATCTCGGGGCCTTCTCCTATGAAGATAACCCCGGTAGCCTCACTCACCGGTTCTACCGTGTTACCACCCCCTAAGCCTAAGCGGCGTAAGCAAGACGAGTGGCTTCACCATCTAACTCGCGCGGTCGCTGATCTTAAGTCTCGTTAGGGCGCACACGCGCAGTATGCATCCATTCATCCTCCTCGGCTTGATTCTGGTAGCGGGGATCTTTGCGGGTCTCGGTGCGCTGGTCCTTCGTTTGACTCCTTGGCCCGGGTTGCGGTGGGCGTCCCTTATTTGGTTTGTCTTCAGCGCCTTCGTTGGAGCGGGGGCATATGGCCTCGCCTACGACGCGATCTTCGGCGATGCCACTGGCGCGCTTACTACAACCACCAGCCTGGTGTTTCTCCTCGTTGGCATTCCGCTTGTTGGCTCACTGGTTGGGTGGCTGGGTGCGGGCGCGGCCACTCTTATCAGTCAGCGGATTCAGCGATAGCTGCGATTTCAAGCATGCGCCCTAATCAGCCGATGCAGCGAACCGCGGCCTGTCCTTATGCCTGACTCTTATAGCATGCGAACGTCACTCGTAATTCGCGCGGTCGCTGATCTTGAGTCTTGTTAGGCCGATGATTACGCGATATCGACACACCTAGCTGTTGCTCATTGCTCGGTGCCTCAGCGTTGTTTGCTTGCTACCCGCCTTGTTCATCCTTGCAGATTGGTTTCGCCGTGGGCCATACGTCTTCTTCCGCTGATTCATGGGATACCACGGACGTGAGCATCGAAGCCTAAAACCTACCGCGCTTGCGCCGAGAGCTGCAGGAGCGAGTGATTGTTTGGCACCACGGAAAAAGAAGAATCCGAGCAGAATCACCTGCCGAGATGAAGCAGGAGAGATCCCCTGGTCAGTGCAAATGGGAGCGATGGATAAAAGAAGAAATATTTTTTCGCGGCTATCCCTTAGAACGACTTCAAGCGCTTGGCTTGGGGAATACTTATCAGCCGCGATCCCGCTTGCCATTTTTGGATTCCGCCACTGGACGAAAGGCATTGCTAATGTCGCCGTTGCGCTGGCGGTCGGCGCGGCCCTGACTGCTTTCTATCTATCTTTGGCGCCGCGATCTGGTGGCGAACACGATTGGCCACTGGCTCGTGGATTTCGTCAGAACTGTCCTGCCCCGTTTTTTGGATAGAGATTTGAATCCATGAAGCGATGAATGGGAACTCACGCTTCGACCGAATGCTCCTGGGTATGGAGCTAATTAACGGGACGAAGTTCTAAAGCATTAAAGTAAGGTGGTTTGCCGGCTGATATGCTTCGATTCTGCTCTGTGCCTCGTTAGACTTTTTCTTTGCGACGTATAAAAAAGTGTCGACAATTTTTATCAGAAAGAGTCTTATCGCCAATGGATTCTATGAAATTGTTTTCATTTCTTGTTCTCACTGGTGCAGCACTTGGGACGACGATCTTCGCGCAAGGTCCGCTGACTCCGCCGGCAGGGCCCACCGCGACCATGAAGACGCTCGATCAAGTGGAGGCGCGCATCCCGATCGATGCCACACACACGCCCGGCGATAGCGCCAATCAATTTATCATTACCAACAGCGGCTCTTATTACCTTACCGGAAATGTCACAGGCGTAAGTGGGAAAAACGGTATCTCAGTCAATGCCAACAACGTTATTATCAATCTGAACGGATACACGCTCGTCGGTACAGCTGGGTCGCTTAGCGGACTCTTCATTTCCGGGTCGCATGCAAATATTGCGATCCACAACGGCGTCGCCGTCGGATGGGGCGGCAAAGGAATTGACGCAGGAAATGCGACTAACGAAGAATTTACGCACCTGCTCCTATCGAGCAACGGGGCGGACGGCATCACCGTGGGATCCAACGCGAGGATCCACGATTGTACGGCCTCGGGCAATCAAATCGGGATTCATGTCACGGGCACCGGAACCCGCGTGGAAGGCAATGACTGCACGTCCAATTCGACCTTCGGATTCAAGATAGACAACACCGGCAATTTGATTGTCAAAAATAGCGGTGCGTCGAACGGCGGGACAGATTACGGAATCGCGGCAGGCAATAGCTTCGGGCAAATCACGCAGACCCCGGGATCCAATTTCACCGCGACCGCGTGGGCCAATTTCTCTACGACATGTCCATCGGGACAAGTTTTTTGCGCGGGCGTATGCACCATCCTCTCCGCTGACCCAAACAATTGCGGTACCTGCGGGATGTTTGCCCAAGCAAAGTCTGTTCGGGCGGCAATTGCCAAGCGAGTTCGTGCACAGATGGAGTTAAAAACGGAAATGAAACAGATGTTGATTGCGGCGGAGGGACATGCCCGCCATGCGCACCCGGTAAGGCCTGTAGCGTTGGCAATGACTGCGTGAGCAAAGTCTGTTCGGGGGGCATTTGTCAGGCGAGTTCGTGCACAGATGGAGTTAAAAACGGAAATGAAACAGATGTTGATTGCGGCGGAGGGACATGCCCGAAATGTTCGGGTGGCAAACACTGCAGTGCCGGGTCTGACTGCGTGAGCGGAGTTTGTACAGGCGGATTTTGTCAATGATGGGGCGCCTTGGATGTCGTAGGCAAAACGACGTCATCGGCGGACTTGCCTTTCTCGGTGGCACAATTATGAAGCGCAAAATGCCTGCATTGTTGTTGGTGCTCGCGCTCAATCTTGACCTGCTGATGGCTTTATCAGCGCGGGCGCAGCCGCCTGTGATCGATCCCACCATCGAAGCGCTACGTCGCGATATGGATGAGTTAATCCAAGGACAGATCGAGCTGCAAAAACAAGTGCAAGATCTCAAGGCGATGTTGCAGAGCAACCAAGCCTGCGCGCAAGCACCAAAACAAAACATTGTCTTCGACGTTGGCGACGCGCCGGCTAAAGGAGACGCGAACGCGCCCGTGACCGTAATCGAGTTTTCGGATTTCCAATGTCCGTTCTCCGGCCGCTACACGAACGAAACTTTCCCGCTCCTCGACCAGGATTATATCAACACCGGAAAGGTCCATTACGTCTTTCGCGACTTCCCGCTCGAAAACATTCATCCGCTGGCGCACAAGCTCGCGGAGAGCGCACAATGCGCATTCGAAGCAAAACGGTTTTGGGAAATGCGTGCGCAATTGTTCGTCAATCAATCGGCGATCACATCGGAGGAGGTGATTGTCGATCGTGCCAAACAAGTTGGCCTCGACACTAAGGCGATTCAGAAATGTCTGCGCGACTCCCAGCATAAGAGCAAGATCGATCAGGAACGAGCCGAAGCCTCGGCCAATGGCGTCACCGGCACGCCGACATTTTTCATTGGTGTGAACGATCCCACGAGTAAAAAAGTCAAAGTGCTGAAGGTGATCGTTGGCCAACAGCCGTACGAAAACTTTAAGCAAGCAATCGAAGGTGTTCTTGGCACCGTAAACACTCCGGCTGACAAAATATAAATCGGGGGCTTTACAGTTAGCGCTATAGGAGTTGGGCCGCTTGCATGATGGATTCGGCATTAGGTAAAATCCAATTTCGCTAAGAAGCGTCGAAGAAGATCGGAGCAGCGCGAACTATGATCCGCTGCAGGAAAATCTCGCGCGCGCAGCCCAGCGGGCGTCGGCAACGGTTCCGAAAATAACGGCCCACGCTTCCTCCGGAAGGAACGATTCCGGCGGAGTGCTGGCGGCGATCTGCCGAAGGAGCTCGGCTTTCGTGGTGCGTTTCCGGGGCACCGTCTTGAGGTTCTGAGCAGGGGTTGCCATCGATCATAGATAGTGATCGAGATCGGTGCCTATGTGTCTCTAGTAGAACAACACTGCTTCTGTTGCTTTGTCAGGGTAACTTTTTGGCGTGGAAATTATCGTAAATAGATGATACGTAATGATTTATAATTTAAATGCAAAGCTTCGCGTTTCTTTTCTGTTCTGAATAGGTGCCAGGCCAGATTCCTATTAATAATACCTCCCGTGGCGCGGAAAATTGCGCTGACGGGGTCACCTCAAAGATTAATCAAAGCGGAACGCCAACAGCATCCGTAGCGAAAGGCGCGGCGCCGAAAAAACGCCAGCGGCAACGACGCGCTCTTCGCCCGCGGGATGTTGTGATGGTAGCGATCAGACACATCCAATCGGGTCGTGTGTCATTGGTCGCTTTTCCGCGCCCCTTGAGGGCGTCCCAGTTCGTTTGTGTAAGACAAATGCCACACAAAGCCGTTCGCGGATGATGGGAGGGAGGGCATCAGACTTACACTTGGGTTCGCCCTCTGCTCAGCTCAATTCGCGCGGCGCCTTTCGTGGCGTAGCCCATGTCTCTGTAGGAAAACACCCAACCTCCTTAAGCTGCGAGCTCGCTCTGACAGCGGTCGCGCAGGCGGGATCGCTGGCGCCACCAACTCGGGCACTGCAACACTGGATCGTTAAACCGCCCATCGCGCGCGAGCGCTTGAAGCATCTCTGCGAAACGGGTTGGGCGCGGTTCGCCTGCGTGTAGCTCGAAAGCACCGGCCTCATAACTCCCGTTTTCGTGTGTAACCAGGGAGTCCCAATCGTAAGAACCCAAGAGCGCCCAAGCCGTAACCGCCCGCACATCGATTCCCCGATTGCGCGTTATCGACGCAGATTCGAGAGCTTCGCAAAACCAGCGTATCCTTTCGTCTACCGTGCTTCCTAGATGGACCTCCGTCAGGGCAATGGGCAGCGAGTAGCGGTTATGCGCTTCCGCAATGGCTGTCCTTGCCCCTCCAGACGGAATTAAGCGCGCTCTAACCGCAGCATCATCTGCGTACACATGTCGCCCGTTAGTCCCGCGAACAGCCGCGGGGTAGTTGGCAAACTCTTCATCAAGGTATCGATCGCTTGTCACGTAATGATTGATTCCTATGAGGTCGAGTTGACACCGTGCACGACTGAAAAAGTCCAGTTCACGCGAAGAAATGCCTACGCGGGCGAAATAGTCCCACATCGTTCGTCCAGGTTTTACATTACCTAACAACAAGTCCCAACTCAGCCAGCGCCGCTCGTTATCGAAGTCTGCCTGATACTTCATGGCTCGCGTGCTGAAGGTGCGGCCAAGATCGTCGGTTTGGACTAACGTGGCGGCAGCGTTCACCTCCCTAATCGCGTCCATAGCTAGAATTGTCGCTCGAATCTGATTTAATAAGGTTCTGACAAACATCGCGTCATCTCTTCCATGTGGATACCAATGCCCGTAGAGGCCGCTAAAGCGGGCGGTGGTTAGGGGCTCGTTTATCGGGGTGTAGGCATCGATCCAGGGATATCGATGCGCTACCTGAGAGGCAAAGCGGGCGAACTTTTCCGGAAAGAGCGGATCAGTCAGATCGGTATACCTTGGACCGCTTCCATGATGAAGTAGTCCTATGATCGGCCTGATACCCAGCGCCCGGAGCTTATCCAAGCGTTCGTCTGCCCACGACCAATTGACTTGGTCGAGCGAAGTAGGTGCAAGGATCTCCCACAAGAGAGGAAAGCGCAGGGTGCGCAACCCAATCTTCGCGAACTGATCTAAGTCGCTACTTCGGTAGTAGTGACCGCTGCGATCAAGTTGGTTGAAATACCGGTCTCTGACCCGGTTGACAGTGCATTCCACTCCGCCCCAGATTTCGATCGGGATGCGCAGGTCTTGGGTGTTCATTGCATTCGAGTGATTTTGGATCCGTGAGTTTCTTGTAAAGGGTCAAAGCTTGGCCGACTACTTGATCCATGTTGTAGTATCGATAAGTAGCAAGTCGCCCGACGAAGTGGACCTTTGCTGTCCGCTCGGCTAACTGACGATACTTCGCGTAAACCGCCGCGTTTTCCGCCCGGGGAACAGGATAGTAAGGGTCACCGCTTTCGGTTGGATACTCGTAAACTATGCTAGTCTTCTGATGAGTCTGGCCAGTTAGGTGTTTGAACTCGGTGATCCGGGTATAATCGAATTCATTTGGATAGTTCACCACAGCTGTGGGCTGAAACCATTCCTGCTCTCGCGTCTCATGTTTAAACTCGAGTGACCGATAAGGAAGCTTCCCGAAGCGAAGATCGAAAAACTCGTCAACCGGCCCCGTGAAAATAAGCTCGCGGAATCGCACCGACTTTCGCAGGTCGCGGTAATCCGCCCCAAGCGCGAGAGTTATCTTATCGTGATCCAGCATGTTTTCGAACATGCGCGTATAACCGTGCAGCGGCATGAACTGATACTCATCGCCGAAGTAACGATCGTCATGGTTAGTCCGGACTGGAATCCGTGCCGTGACCTGCGCATCCAGTTCCGAAGGATCAAGGCCCCATTGCTTGCGGGTATAGCCGCGAAAGAACTTCTCGTAGAGTTCCCGACCCACCCGGCTAACGACTGCATCCTCCGAGGTCCGGATTGGCGTACGTGGCTCGGCCAGTGAAGCAAGAAAATCGCCTGCTTCGGCTTCGCCTAAGTTAAGTCCATAAAACCTGTTGATTGTATCGAGGTTGATCGGAATAGGCAACAAACTGCCATCGATGTGAGCTAGAACCCGATGCTCATAAGGTCGCCACGCGGTAAAGCGCGAAAGGTAATCGAAGATAACCTGAGAGTTAGTATGAAAGATGTGAGGCCCATATTTATGAATTAAGACACCGACTTGATCGGGACAATCGTAAGCGTTGCCGCCAACGTGATTGCGGCGATCGCAGAGTAGAACCGTCTTCCCGGAACCTCTAGCAAGTCGTTCCGTCAGCACGCTGCCGGCGAAGCCTGCGCCGACTACAAGGTAATCAAAGACCACACTCATGCTGCGGAGGCTGTAACCACCTCTGAGATACTTAGCGCGTATTCGATATGACCTTCTAAGTTTCGCACGACCGCGTCCCACGAGCTCGTCCTCGCGCGTTGAAGACCACGTTGAAGCGCCGACTTGTTAGGCATAAATGCCGCTCGCGCACAGGCGGCGCTGAACTCCGCCGGTGTCTTACAAATAAGAACGATATCGTTGAATTGACTTACGACATCTTCGATCGGTGTGGAAACGATCGGCGTTTCAGTCGCCATGTATTCGAGCGCCTTCGTAGGGTTGATGAACTGAGTAGCTTCGTTAAGTGCGAACGGCATCAGGCAAACGTCGAAGGCCTTGGCGTAACCCGGAAGGAGAGAGTAATCCCGCCCGCCTAACCAATGGAGGTTATCGCGTTTCGGGAATAGGGCGGGATCGACCTTGGCAGTAGGCCCAACCATGACCACGGAACCTTCAGAGTTGGAATCGGCTAAAGAAGCCAGTAGTTCGTAGTCAAGGCGCTCATCTACTACCCCGATGTAACCGTAGATGGGATGCGGAAGCTCGCTTATGTCATGCGGGACCGAGTGCCGCTTCGAGCGCGCCGCGCCAAAGTGTAGTGTGTCGACGCCGCATCCGTACATGAAGCAGTTCGGATTATACTTGCTCTTTTCCTGCCAAATCTTCGGGCCGCCCGCAAAGACAACATCCGCCGCCGCCAACAGTTCCTGCTCCCGCTTAACCAGCTCCGGCGGACAGAATCGAAATTGCGAAAGCTGATCCATGCAATCGTAGACGATCGCGCTTTCGTTCATCTCTCCGGCGAAGGCCGAAACCGCCATCGGATCGTAAAACCACTGTACAGGCGAAACGAAGTTGCGTCCGATTGGCTCCGCTAAGAGCGTTTGCAGGAGACGACGTCTTTCGCCATCTACCCACTCTCCGTGACTCCATCGCGCCGCCGGTATCGTGGTCTGAACGACCAAAAGATTCGGGTAATCGGCTACTTCACGAACGCAGATTGAACTCGAGGAGACTCCCTCCACAGGCTTTGGGCCTTCGACATAAAGCACCTGATGACGTTTGGACAGGCGGGACAAAAATTGTTGCGGACGTTGCCAGACCCAATCCCAGTCCAGATGCGAATGGGCGATGATCGGGTAATCGCCGCTTTCTTGCGAAAAAGGCGACCCTCCCTTGGTGGCGCGAGCTCTAATAGGCTCATCAATATTTCGGCACTTCATATGTTGCCGGATATTCGCCTCGCTACTTAGTTACGGACGTAGGCAACGTTGCCGAAAAGGATATAGGGATTTTACTCACGCCCTACCGCAGGGCTGCGAGTCAATCCGCTTCTACCGAGAGCGCTCGATGATGAGGGACGGTGGGACTGGAGAGCGGCCGCAGTCACCCCCATAGACCGTCAGTCCTCCCAGGGGTGGCTTGTCGGCCGGCACCATGCAATGCAGATGATAGGTATCCGAGCCCGCGTTGGCGATGACCCGGCGGAGTAGCTCACCCTCGATCGCGGCATGCGCCAGGTAGCCGTAGGCTCCGCGTCCTCGCTGGAGGTAACTGAGCGCTCCCGCGGAGTCGTGCGGATGATTGGGCAAGAGTCCGCTGTAAATGCGGATCCCGTTGAGCAGCATGCGAAAGGACGTGGGATGTCCAAAAGAATCCGTTTCGGGAGAGCCTTCACGGTGAGAGGATGCTTCGCAGAGCACGATTATCTTCAAGGCACCGAGAACGTCTTCAGGTTTGATGGGAAACTGCCATTCGAAGTAGCCATGACCGTAGCCATAGCAGGAGTGCTGGGTCATCGCTGCCGCGCGGTCGCTACTACTCCCGCTCCACTCGCTTGCGGTCCAATCTTCTACCCGAGCTCGCACTACCAGTCCGAAATCCGTTTCCTCGCGCGCGGGGAAACCTCCATTCACGAAAAACTGCACGTAGTTCCGCGCGATGAGTGGGCCGCTCGTCGTCATGGCTCGCACCCATAATGTGCAAAGCATGGTCCGGTTCGGCAGTCGCAATCGAATCCGTTCCGCCAGCTCCACCCGATAGCGCGGAAATCCAATTGGCTTACTTCCGGAGGCAAGCCTATCCCACGCCCAACCTAACGAGTCGATTCCGCTAAGACTCCAGAATAAAATAACGTCCTCCCAATCCTTGCGCGCATAGTGGGACGAATAAACATCGACCTCGATTGTTTCACCGGGCGGGACCTCTTTGATAGGTGGGGCATCGATTGGCAGGACATCCCCCTGATTTACAATTGTGGGATCGTATCCGAAACCTTTGGGGGTGCGATCGTAGTTAAGGAAACCGTTTTGTTCCCACTCCACGTCATGTAACTCAGTAAAGATGTAAGCGGAAAGCTTCCCGTGCTTACGAAGTTCGTTGGTTAGGAACTTGAAGCTCCAACTAATGTCAATATCGCCATCCAGCGCGCCGACTCCGCCATACTCGCTATTGATCAAGGGCTGGGAGCCTTGTTCGAAACCAGGGACATAATTAAATCGCGAACCTGCGAAGGTTTTCTCGACGACGTCGGCGATGTGGGTCTTGGCCCAGGTATAGTCATCGGTGTAGAAATGCCACGAGTTAACATCCGTCCGGGTATGTCCAAAGTTTTCCACGTGTTCCCAGGCAACCACGCTCATATCTTCAATCAGCCGGGTAGGATCAAGCGACTTAGCTATCGCCCACATCTCATCTACCCAAGTGAAGGAGCGAGCGTTTGCAAACTTGGTGCCGGGCAGGCGACCTTGGTCGGGGCCGGCGAAAGGTGGCTCTGGATTAATCAGCTTCACAAACTCAGATTGTCCGCCAAAGCCCCACGTCTCGTTAAATAAACACCAACCGATGATGGAAGGATGATTGAAGTCGCGCTGAATTGCGCCACGCATCGCTTCTTCATACCGGCGACGACCCAGAGCCGTGTCCCCACCTTCGCCAAAGTTAGGAAAATCCGCCAACAACAAGATGCCTAACGTGTCGGCCCAGTAGAGTAACAGCGGATCGTCTATCTTGATGTGAATGCGCAGGAGGTCGAAGCCGGAGCGCTTCGCGTAGGCGATATCGTCTTTAATTAACTGCACGTCGCCCGCGGTGTAAATTCCGTCGGGAAAGTAGGACTGGTAGAGCGCGCCGCGAAGATAGATCGCTTCACCGTTGAAGGAAAGCGCCGAAGGCGCGGCCGAATCGGGCATCTTCATAGTAGAGATACTTCGCATCCCAAAGTAACCGCATACCACGTCCGCCTTTGGCTCGCCCAGCAAAGTGACCTTCAAGCGATAAAGCTGCGGATTAGTAGGATCCCACAGGAATACCCTATCAAAAGCGATGCTACCTTGAGCAATACCGCCATTAACATCCAACCGCTGCGAATACTGGCTACTATCAGGTGCCGTGACCTCCACTAAACATTGGCTACCTCCGTGCGTAATTATCTTAAAGGAGGCGGCTGCGCGCTCGATATCGGATGTAACTTCGAATCGCTCGATGAAAGCGGAAGCACGCGGCTCCATGAAGACAGTTTGCCAAATGCCGCTCACGCCGGAATACCAACCCCATTGCTTACCCACGGGCTGTTCCCGATTATCGATTGGATCTTCCACCCGTAGAACGATTGTCGCGGTTAACTCTCCAAGTTCGTTCTTCACCAGAGCGCCGGTGAGATCGAAATCGAACGGAAGATAACCGCCTTCGTTACGGCCCAGATGCGTTCCATTGCACCAGCAATTGGTGAAGAAGTCAGCGGCGCCAATCGTTAGGATGACAGACTTACCCTCCCAGTGTTCGTTAGTTGGAATGGTGATGGTGCGGCGGTACCAACCGATCTCAAATCGTGGCGCACTTCGATAATTAAACCGATCGACCCGGAGCGGCGCGCGATAAACCCGCCGCGAAAAATAGTTGTCGTTACCGGCGGCGTCCGCCTCGCCCCAGGCCGCGAGCGATTCCCAGCAAAAAAGTACCGTTATCTGTTCGCTCCATCGCGCTTCTGCAGGCAGATACCAGTTCTGGTCGATGCCTTTGCCATCGGGATCGAACCGGAACTCCCACGCGCCATTAAGATTGATCCAGTCAACCCCATGAACAAAACCGCGTTGTCGGTCGGGGCGGGGATATTCCGGCCGGGGCAGATAGGTTCCGATGGCCATCGAAGCACCTAATGGCGTTGAGCACCAATCGCAACTCCCCGACCACAAGCCATGAGAGTTAACGCAAGCCTAAACCTCACCAGCGGCCGCAGCGTCTTGCTACTCGCTCGGAATATAAGACTGAAACAACCCACGTCACCGATTCACATCTGATGCCTTCCTTCACTGTTCTAGGAACCCAGGCGGTGAGCGTAGACTTATGAGCGACCTATCGGAAGTCGTAACCGCGGAGTTCACGAAGCAGTTTTGCGAGTTGCCCGCCTACGTCGTGCGAGCTCCGGGACGGGTCAACCTTATCGGCGAACACACTGACTACAACGACGGCTTTGTCCTACCCTTAGCCATAAATAGAGAGATGTGGATAGCACTGCGTCCGCGCAGTGACCGCGTAGTTCGTTTACACTCGCTTGATCAACATGAAGAAGCAGAATTTGACCTTAACAATTTGTCCCGCGGGCCAATGTCGTGGGCAGAATATCCCAAGGGCGTGGCTTGGTCGTTGCTCAAGGCTGGATACGACCTACGTGGCTGGGAAGGGATCTCGGGCGGCGATGTTCCCATAGGCGCAGGTCTGTCCTCTTCGGCGGCCTTTGAGCTAGCGGCAGCTCGAGCTTTCGCAGCGGTAAGTGACTTTGAGTGGGTTATTCCGAGAATGGCCCTCCTATGCCAACAGGCCGAGAACGAATGGGTCGGAGTGAATAGCGGTATCATGGATCAAATGATTTCCGCAGCTGGAAAAGCGGGGCACGCACTCCTGATCGATTGTCGAAATCTAAGTCTGCGAACGGTGCGCCTACCGTCCGAGACTCTTGTCGTCATTCTCGATACCGGCACGCGTCGCGGATTGGTGGGCTCGGCCTATAACCAACGGCGAGCACAATGCCAGGCTGCTGCAGCTTTCTTCGGCGTGAGCGCGCTGCGTGATGTATCGCTCGCGGAATTTTTCGCAAAGGCTGACCAAATGGACGACACGATTCGACGTCGCGCGCGACATGTTATTACTGAAATCCAACGCACCCTTGAAGCAGCTAGCACGAGACCTCCACCGCCACCCCAGCGTTTGGGAGAGTTAATGAACGAGAGTCATGCTAGCCTGCGCGACGACTTTGAAGTATCGAATTTACAACTCGATGCTATCTCCGATATCGCCCGCAATATCCAAGGTTGTTTTGGCGCACGGATGACCGGCGCGGGTTTTGGAGGATGTGCCGTAGCGCTGATTGCGCGAGAGGAAGAAGCTCCTTTTATCCAACGGGTGAGCGCCGACTATACGCGCGAGACAAATCTTAGACCGCGGATATTTGTTTCTGAAGCAGTTGAAGGTGCATCGCTGTTATCCAAATGACTCTGGAGCGCGAGCGGAGGTGACACCCTCCGGGCGGGTAGGAGAAATTCCTATCTTTGCGCGGCGCAACGACCGCATTAAAGGCAGCGAGCGTTTTCTTTTTAGAAATGAAATCGCCACTGCGAAAACCAACCAGCGAAATGATGCGGCACCTGCGCGCCCGCGCAGCAGCGGATGAATTCGATTGTTACTGCGATCTTCATCCGAACGGGCCGGCGGCGGTACGCCGACCGAAGCTCTTAGATCGTGGGGAAACATGGGTCGTCTTGTTAGGTTCCGATATTGAAAATGGCATCGTCGGGATCGGCCGCAGTGTCAGCGCCGCTTTGCGGGCCTTTGATGTCTGTTACCTCAATCAGTTGCGCCCGCTCGCGAAATGATGTCAGCGAGAACTTCAGCGCCCGCAAGCTCGGAAAGGACGCGCACGGTAACGGCGAGAACATCGAAAGCCGCTCACTCCGCGCTAGCGGCGGTCCATGACTTCAAGAAATCGAATATCCGGGAACGAAAGCCACTAAGCGTAAATACGTATTGCTGCCCTGCTTGCGGTTCTATGGTGAACAATGGGGACATGCGAGCGATACGGTTGCATCACGATCATTGTATCCATCCCGAACTTCTGGAAATCGGGTCCGATAGAGACACTGGGGTAGGATACGAAGTGCAGTCCACGGCCGGTCAGGCATCGCCGGAATCGAGCACTTCGTAGCCGATTGGTTTAAACTTATAGTTGTTCGACAATTCCGCGGAGCAGGCCGTCAAGCCTACGATAAGATCCATCTCAGCTCGCAGGGTAATGCTTTGCCCGGCCCGCGAACGCGGCGGTAGGATGACGAGCTCTCCGTTGGGTTTAATTTCCACGTTCATAAAAAGATTAAATGTCGTGGGAATTTGATCTGGGCTGATTGCGAAGGGCGCTAAACTTCCGCACAGGTTGGCGAAGCAGCTGGGATGACAGCTGGCATCGCTGTAGATAATCTGGAAGGTTTCAGGGCTACAGGGCGTGAGAAGAAAATCATGCCGACCTACATCGTCGTGCAAGATCGTGAACATTGGTCGGCTGCGATTGGAATATAAGACGTGATTGGTTGTAAGATAAATGGTGTTCGCGTAATCGATTGAACGACCCGAGGACAGCCACTCACCGAGATCAACGCGGTTGAATGCGGTCAGGTCCGCAACCTGTTCACCTTCGAGATCGGTAACGCGCAGCTGCTGACCTTTTACTAGTTCGAACGCAGTACCAGTTTGGGGCGCAAGTCTATTGAGAGACATTCAATGAGCGAACGGGCATCGCGATTCCCCGGACTTAGGTTCCTTAGGAGGAGTGACCGGTCGAAAGGGCGCGCGCCAGTTCCCCTCCACCTGCCGTCCAGAATATTGCCGTGCTTCCGACTGCTCCCCAAAGTCGCTTAACATTGGATTCACGCTCCCCTGCAAGGCCGTCGTCTCGATGGCGAATGCTTTCCTGCATTCGCCTCCATTTACCGTCGTGACGCAGACGCTCGAATTGAGCATGCGGGTTAAAGATTAGCGTTGGCCAGGCGAATTGCCTCGCGAGACGAGAGCTATGTGGATGAAGACCGACTACGTAAAGTCCTTGTCCCGCGAAGCTGAAGGAAAAGTGAGGATCCCCGGGGTCAGAGGAAACTGCCGGATCCCAAGAGTGCTTATCCAGTTCGTGAAGCTGTCCTAGTTGTGACCAAAGGAGGGCCTCGAATTCTTCTTCACTAACGCCTTGGGGGTTCCGGAAAATTGCGATGAAGGTAACGTATTCTTCTCGTTCCTGATGGCCTAGCACAAACCTCTCCAGGGAGTCGGCGAGCGATAAAGAGGACGCAGGCGCGGATAATTCATCCAGAACTTTAATTTTGTAGGTCTTGCCGTTAATAGCGGCTTTAGCGCCCAGACAAGGAAAACCCTCTTGCGCGACAAATGCCACGAATTCCCCCGCGAGCGCGCTATCTCCCGATGCTCTCTCCCCTGTCTGTCTGTTCCCTTGAAGCATGTTCCGATTGGATGAACGCCTCTGCTTCCTTTGGTGGCTGTAGGTTTAATCCCGATCTTTATGCGACCGATGCGGCCACCTAATGCGTTCTTTGCATGCACCATGTCCCGGCAGACCTACATTCTTCCTTTAAGGCGAGCGCATTACTGCAGGGCGGAAGCGGAGGAATGGGCTAAGTATCTAGCTACGCTAGGCGACGCAGGCTGTGAGGTCATCGTCGTCGATGGGTCTGACACCAGGGTTTTTGTCCAGCACGACATTGCGTTTGGCGCGAACTGCCGACATGTTCGAGTGGACCGGGGCTTTGGTTACTTAAACGACAAAGTAAACGGCATCCATACGGGCCTTAGGTTGGCGAGCTTCGAGAAGATCGTTGTGGCGGACGACGACATTCGTTACAACGACCGAAACCTAGCAAAGGTTCTTGATTTGCTGGACCACTACGAAGTGGTGCGACCGCAGAATTTTCTGACTCCGCTTCCGTGGTGGGGACTTATGGAATGTTCTCGCATGCTGATTAATAGGGCCGTCTTGCGCGCGGCCGACTACCCGGGCACTTGCGCCTTCCGGCTTGAGGCAATGAAAAGAGTAGGAAGCTACGATGGGGATGTCTTATTCGACAACGAAGAGATGCTCCGTCATTTTATCGAGAAGGGTGTGAGCGTCGCCTACGCGTCAGACCTTTTCATAGAAAAGCGCACACCCGGGTTTCGTAAGTGGTTAGAACAAAGACCGCGACAGGCTTACGAAGATTTCGGCCTGCGCGGAAAGACCAGCCTCTTCTTGATGCTTCCTCTGTGTTGGGTTGCTCTTGGTATGAAACTAAGCAGTGACGGTCTATCTGTCGCCTTAGCTTTGAGTGCGTGCTCTTCCATCCTGCTAGCTCTTTACGGACGGATGCGTGGGGAGGCAGCTCAATTTTTTCCATTACGGTGCTGCTTCGCCGCTCCATTCTGGATAACTGAACGGGCCCTAAGCACCTACTTGGCCGTTTGGTGGTATGTCACTCGGGGGGGCTATCCATTTGGCGGACAATTGCTCTCGCGCAGTGTAGGTCGGTCTTGGCGATCAGGGGGAAAACTGGCCAGCCTCCACCTTCGCAAGATAATGAAGGGGCGAACAAACGTAGCTTGCATCACTCGTTAGTTCTAGGTTACGAGGCCTAGACCAACCTGAGAAGGGCCTGCCGTACGTTATTTCCTTACGGGTCCTGCGAGGCTCGTGCCCAATTGTGGTTATCGTTCATTCCACTCAACCTAGGGGTCGACTGTGGAAAGAGGCGGTAGCCGCAGGTTAATTCTGCACTGGCCAACCTCTCAACATCCAACTTTATGAGAATCACCGAGTATCGCCATCCGCTGGTTAACGTCTTGTACATGGCCGGTAAGCTGGATATCCAGTGTGCGCGCCCGTTACGCGAAGTCTTTCAAGAGAAGATCCGGAGTCAATGTGCCGTGCTCATCATGGATCTCACCGGAGTGCGGTTTATCGATTCCATAGGTGTTGCACTTCTAGTCGAGTATTTCCGCGACGCAGTCGCTTTTGACGGACGACTCTGTCTTGCCGGGCCTACGCAAGCTGTGCGAGCCGTGCTTGATGTTGTTCGGCTAGACGAGACTGTGCCTATTTTCCGATCGACGGAAGAAGCGATTAAAGCTCTGCCCAGTGCCTCAATATCTTCTGGACCCGACCGCCTTGTTGGATGGGGAAAGGAGCAATCCCGTTTTGCCGCCTGAGCGGCGATAGCAAGAATGTTAAGTTCCCGGCAGAAAGACCAATTATACTGTGGGAGGGATAGCCAGGGTGGACCAGGTGACCTTTACCGCTACCGGCTTGATAGTATCCCTTCCCTGCCCGATCCCGCGTCAGATCCCGCGGCAGACTTTGGTTCGCGCGGAGAGCGATATTCCGAACGGCTAGAGACATTCACGTCGCCGCGTCGCTGGGGTATAATTGCCCACAAATGGGGTAGCGCAATTCATAGCCGAACATTGGATCGACGTTCTTCAAAGCATCGGAATTGTTGCCGGTCTTTTTACGACTGCCTACACGTTGCACGAAGAAGCGGAAGCTCGACGCGTAGCAAACCTGTTCACCGTCACAAAAAACCATCGTGAAATTTGGAGCTTAGTCATCGACAAGCCGGCGTTGGGGCGGGTGCTGGATTCGGACGTCGACTTAATACGACAGCCCGTCACCGAATTGGAACGCTTGTTCGTTCGGTTCCTAATCTTACATCTCGCCACCTCTTTCGAAGCGAGGAAGCGCCGAATGTTTTTTGTTGAAGAGGGCTTGCCGATAGACATTGCTGAGTTTTTCAATCTTCCCATTCCCGCTGCGATTTGGGACAAGCTTCGACGTTATCAGCAACTCGATTTCGTCGAATACGTCGAGGACATCGCAAAGCGACGGCGTTGAAAGATTCAATCGCAAATCGAGGAGGCAGCCGACTGCTGACTATTTTCTGGCCGAAACGCCAAGGGCATTGAATAAACCCCAATCGTGTCTCTGCAGCTAAATATTGTCCCGGTCGAATTTGGAAGCAATTAATTCCCCTGTAGGTCAGGCCGAACGAATAGACTTCCGCAGACCATGCCCAGCTTATTGCTTGAGCGGAATCTTGCAGGTCACATCCATGCCGCCATTTCGCCGCTTTTCGATCTTTAACTCGCCGCTAAGTGCGTTGGCCCGGTAGCGCATGATGTGAAGACCCAGACCTTTGCTGCGTTTCTTAGGCGAGAACCCTTTGCCGTCGTCCTGCACACTCACGCAGACATGAGTTTCGGTGTGGTCGAGATGAATCAGAATGTTTTTAGCGCCGGAATGTTTGACCGCGTTCTTCAATGCTTCCTGCGCCACGCGGTAAAGGTGCAATGCGACAGTATCATCGGTGACGCGGACTCCTCGCGCCGCTTTGAAATGGCACGTGATGTTGCTGCTTTCGCAGACCTGATCGGCCAACGCTCGTAGCGCTTGTTTCAATCCAGTGCCTTTCAGGTCGGCTGGTTGCAAACCGCGCGCCAGATCTCTCGTTAGACCGACGTTGCGATTCACCGTCTGGGCGGATTCTTCCAGAATCTCTGCCGCCGCTTTGCTTTCGCGTTCGATTTTTTTTGCCTTCGATTTGAGGAGCAAAGCGGTGGCAGTCAGTTCCTGGCAAACCATATCGTGCAGGTCTTCGCCGATGCGCCGCTTCTCGCGCTCGCTGATTTCGAGCAACTCTTTCTCCAGCTGCTGGCGCTGCCTCATCGTTTGCTCCAGCTCACTGTTAGTCGCGAGAAGATCACGCGTGCGATCGAGAACAGCTTGTTCCATTTCGTCGCGCGCATGGACCAATGCTTCCTCGATCGTTTTCTGGTCGGTGGCGTCCCGTCCGATTTTGGCGAAGCCGCGCAGGCTGCCGTCCGGGTTATCGAGCCGTCGCATCACGCCATCGACCCAGATGCGATGTCCATCCTTGCGCAAGTGCCAGCGGCGATCCGGCGCGAAACCATCGCGCAAGGCGGTAGCGATCTCTTTTTCTTCCTGCTCCTTGGCGCGATCTTCCGGAGTAAAAATGAGTTCGCCAGATTTGCCGACCGCTTCCTCTCGTGTCCAACCAAAGACGCGTTCGGCACCGCTGCTCCAATAGGTGATGACGTTTTCGGGATCCAGCAGAAACATGGCGTAATCGGGCGTCCCCTCGACCAGCAGGCGGAAACGTTCTTCACTTTGGCGTAATTCCTCTTCGGCCCGTTTGCGATCGCCGATGGTTGCCACGATCGCGAGGATATGGCGCCCCCCTCCCGGCTCGGTTACTAGAGTAACTGTCTTGGTGGCCCAGACTGCGTTGCCATTTTTGTGCCGGTAGCGTTTTTCAAGCGTGTAATCCGGGATTTCACCCGCGATCAGCTGGCCTGTTAGCTCTTGCTCGCGCGCGTAATCCTCGGGGAACGTCAACTCGCGAATTTTGATCCGTTTCAATTCGTTCTCGGAGTAACCTACGATCCGGCAGAATCCCGGGTTAACCTTCTGGTAATGATCGCCGTTAATTTCCACGATGCCGAGTGTGGCTTGTTCGAACATCGCGCGGAAACGCTCTTCGCTCTCGCTCAGCGCGATGGCGGCTGCCTTGCCGGCGGTGGTGTTTTGTGTGATCCCAATCAGACGGGCTGGTTCACCTTCGGCATCGCGCACCACGTGACCTTCGGCTCGCGCCCAAACGATCTCGCCAGTGCGGGGTGAAATGATGCGGCATTCCGAATCGTAAGTGTCCTCGCCTTCCAGGATGCGCTGATATTTCCCGAGCGCCGCCTCCCGATCGTCCGGATGAACGAGGGCGAAATTCTTCCCGGGATCGTCGCCGAGCTCGAACCCCAGAACGTCGGCCGATATTGTCCGAGTTTTTCTGCTTCTGGGTGCGCAGATCGACCTCCCAAATAAAAATGCGCGCAGCGGAGGTGGCCAGGCGAAGACGTTCCTCGCTTTCGCGCAGCTCGCGCTCGATTCGTCTTCGCCCCGTGATGTCGATGAAGGTCGCGACTACGCCGGCGATGCGATCTTCGCTCGTACGATAGGGCGCGATGCGCGTCAGATGCCAGGTGCCATCGGCCAGCTGCATTTCGCGCTCAATCATGTGCAAGTCGTGCAACACCTTTTCGGCGTCGGAGATAAAGTCGGCGTAAGCGAGCTTGTTCGTAATGTCGGAAAGCGGCCGGCCCAGATCCGCCGGAAGGAGATTAAAAATCTTCTGCGCGCTGGGTGTGAAGCGCTGGATGCGCAGATGCCGGTCCAGGAAAATCGTCCCGATGTCGGTCGAAGCCATCAGGTTGGTCAGATCGGAGTTCGTCCGGCTCAATTCTTCCACGCTGCTTTTCAGCTCATGATTGACCGTGCTCAGCTCTTCATTGACCGACTGCAATTCCTCCTTGCTCGTCTCCAATTCTTCCGTGGCCGAACGCAGTTCTTCGTTCATCGACTGCAGTTCTTCGTTGGAAGCTTTCAGCTCTTCCATCGTCGCCTCGTACTGCTCGACCGTGGTGTTGAGCTGCCCTTTCAGGAACTGGATCTCTTCGTCGAGATCGCGTGCGACTGCGGCATGTTTTGATTCCGAGACGGGACCCGGCTCGACCTCAGTTTCCTTTTGGAAAAGAACCAGGTAATAACCGTGCGCCGGTTCGCCCATACCGAGTGGCCGCACTTCCAGCGTGATCACTTCACTGACGCCGCCGATCTCCACCGTCTGCGGCGTGGCCTTGATTGGCTCTTTGGTTTGCGCGGCGCGGAAAAGTGCGGTGCGCAATTCCACGCGCAATTCCGGCAGCACCATGGTCATTAGATTTGCCGTCGGCTCGCCGGCGGGAAGTTGCAGATAACGCCCCGCTTTCTCCGAAAGATGCACGACTTCGTGGGCATCATTCACCACCACCGAAGGCGGCCCGTATTGCTCGAGCAATTTTAGATGCAGTTCACCGAAGAGAACGGCGCGCCGTTCCTGCCCCTCGAAGAGTGAGGTCGGCGCGTCGATACCGACTCCTTCGATGTCCCTTCGCAGCATTGCGGGCAGGGCGCGGGATCGGATCCTGGTCATGGCATGGCCGTCGGGGCGAGGGAGGCGCACCGGTAAAGTCGAAATCTTCCAGGACGGTCGCGGGACCGAGCGCCGCACATACAGGCGATGTTTGGCGTCGAGCGGCGAGAAGAGCGATTGCACATTGCTCGTCGCCTCCGAGCCGCCGATGAACAGGATTCCGCCTGGCCGCAGGGCGAAATGAAAAATATCGAAGATCTGATCCTGCGCTTTCGGATTCAGATAAATGAGGAGATTGCGGCAGGTGATGAGATCCACTCGCGAAAAGGGCGGGTCTTTCAGCAAATTGTGCGAAGCGAAAAGAATTTTTTCGCGCACATCTTTGCGCACGCGATAATGGCCGTGATCGTTCCCAAAATATTGCCGTAAGCGTTCCGGCGAAACGTCCGCTTCGATCGTCGTAGGATACAAACCGTCGCGCGCATCGTGGATCGCTTGTTCGTCGATATCGGTCGCGAAAACCTGAATGGCCGGCGGCTTGTCGAGGCGTTCCGCATGTTCGCAAAGCAACATCGCGATTGAGTAGGCTTCTTCGCCGGAGGCGCATCCGGCCACCCAGACGCGAATCTGGTCTTCGCTGCGCTTGCCCGCAAAGAGCTGTGGAATGTTCGCTTCCAGCGCGGCGAAAGATTCCCCGTCGCGAAAAAAATGCGTGACGCCGATAAGCAAGTCCTGCAAAAGCGCACGCGCTTCCGCCGGATGTTTGCGCATGAACTCGAGATATTGCGGAATCGTTTCCAGAGAATTGACCTGGAGCCGACGCGCGATTCGCCGCAGAACCGTCGCGCGTTTGTAATGCGAAAAATCATGACCGGTCTGTGCGCGCAAGTGCGCCAGCACATCTGCCATGGCCGACTCATCGGCCGGATCGCGCGTTTCATCGGAAACAGTTTCGCCGCCGGGCGCATCTTTCTCTTTCGCATCCGCTTCGTCTGCTTCCGGAATTTCCGGCGGCATTTTCATGCGCATCTCGTTGTGCACGAATTCCAAAAGCTTCGGCGGCATCTCCGCTACCGGTAAAACCCAGTCCACCATGCCGGTGCTGATCGCGGTCAACGGCATGCTCTCGTGCTCCGCCTCCCGCGGATCCTGCGCGATCGTCACCCCGCCTTGCGCGCGCACGTGTTTCAATCCGATCACGCCATCGGAATCCGTTCCGGAAAGAATCACACAGACCGCGCGTTGCCCGTAAGCCTGCGCCAGCGTGCGAAAAAAAAGATCGATCGTCACGCGTTTCCCCAGCGCTTGCTGCGGCGCGACCAACTGCAAGGTGCTATCTTCAAAAGCCAACTGCTTGTTAGGCGGAATCACATAAACGTGATTCGGTTTTACCTTCACCGCTTCGGTTACCTGCGTCACCGGCATGATGGTGCGCTGTTGAATAATGCTGGCCAGATTGCTTTCGAAATCCGGCGCCAGATGCATGACCACGACAAAGGCCAGCCCGCTTTCCGGCGACATATCGCCGAAGAATTGTTGCAGGACTGCGATCCCGCCCGCCGACGCGCCCAACCCAACCACCGCCGAAGGCTCATTCGGATCGCGCCGCTTGGCCGCGCCATTGCGCGCGTTGTCCGTCGTCGCATCCGTTGCGGCGGGATCAATTGTCTTGGCTGGCGAATCAGGCATTGCGCGTCTTCCCGCAGGCTACGCCCGGCGGGAATTACTTCCTAGAGGAAACGGTAGAAGGCTCTGCGCGGATTGATTTTTGTCACTTAATTGTCTAGGAATTTCTCCGACGAAACGATTGCTCGCGCGCCCAATCGTCGGGCCGTTCCGCCTTCGCTAGAGTACGGACATGAAATTGCTGATGCGTTATCCACCAACCCGCAAAAGTCCAAGCTAAGTTTGGCCCGGCCGCTGGAGGCGATCGGCGCGTTTCCGGTGGGATGAAAACCAAACTAGTTAGCATCGCGCTCTTCACGTTCACAGTGCTATTCCTGGCCGGTTGCGCGACCGACACCGGGACTACGACAACTACCACCACGGATACACGCACCGCGCGCGAGAAAAGCTCGATGTACGCCCGGTAAGCGCAAGCTGAATAAGCGGCTCAGCGCCGCTGAAAAAGCCAACGGCGCTACCGGGGTCGATCTTTGTTTCTTCTAGCCGCCGCCAGTTCAATTTCTGCAGTGTAAGCCGTGCTCTGTACACGTTTCGATTGGGTTGGGGGACTTACTTCCCAGTAGAAACGATACAGCGCTTGTCGCAGACTTGATTTTTGTCGCCCGAGTTGTCTAGGAATTTCTCCGACGGAACGATTGGGCGCGCGTCCGATTGTCAGGCCGTTCTGCCTTGGCCAAAATGCGAACATGAAGTTGCCGATGCTTCTTCACTTGCAGCCCGAAGATAAGCTCGAAGCGCTGCGACGTCTCGACCTGGCGCGGCATTGGCATTCGCTCGACGACCGCCGTTTTTGCCGGCGCTGCCAACGCACCATCACCGGCCGTCAGATCGAAGTAGTGGTGCGCGCCACACCGCGCGGCGAACTTGGTTTGCGCTGCTCCACCGATCGATGCGAAGCAACTCCCGTAGATTGGACCTACGTCGATCCCTTCGCAGCCGCGGCCGGCCTTCCGGCTGGCGTTGCTCTTGATTCAGCCGACGACGGAACTGGCTTTGGCGGCGAAATAACAACGAAAAAGGATGGACAGGTTTGCACTGTCCGTCGTCCCAAACATCGCTCGAAAGACTTAGACGGCTCCTCTTCACCGGACCGCAGCGGCGCAATCCTTCGACGCCTTAGTAGCCTGCGCGGCCATGCGGCCCGCCTGCCTCTTCTTCGTCCACTGGCTAGCTCGCACGTCTTTCAGCCTGTCGTATAACAGCGCGCACTTCTTTGCGAAAGACGCGGGGAATTTCCGGCGGCTGCGCTTTGTCGGGCATGGAACTCGAAACGCTTGACGACCTCTACCCCAACGGCCGGCGTCCGCGGGAGCGCTTGCCTTTCAAAAAAGAAAACGGCGGCTGCGTTTCCACAGCCGCCGTTGCACTCGTGGAAGGCAAAGACCTAACCAAACTGCCGTTGTTGAAACCGCGCGCGCAACTGGAGCATCATTTTGCGGCCTTGCCCGGTGTGCTGGAGCTTTCGCCGGTTTTCGAGGGCGATGTGAATGTGATACTCCAGCGCGTTAAAGAGTTTCATTTGAAGGGTTGATCGCCAAAAAACGCGACTCGATCTACCAGCCAGGTAAGGAGCCGGGCACGTGGCTGAAACAAAAGACGCAACGCAGTGAAGAGTTTCTCATCGGCGGTGATGTGCCGGGTCGTAACTACGTCGACGAAGTAGTCGTAGGCGAAAAGCGGGACGGTGCGTTTTACTTCATCGAGTCGGTGAAGAATGGCTTTGTACCGACAACGCGGCGCGCGGTGTATGAAGCGATCAAAGGCAGCGAGATCGAAGAATGTCCCTTTGTGAACCTGCCGGAGAAGAAGGGCGAGCACAACATGGACCGCGAGAAGATGGAAGAAGTGAAGTGGGTTAAGCCGAAGATCATGGTCGAGATTGCCTTTAACGAACGCACGGTCCTCGGACACCTGCGTCACTCCAGATTTCTACACCTGCGCGAACTTGAGACAATGAGGACGGGGAGAGAGAGAAGGAAGCGCAGCTGAAGGCGAAGAACACGACAGCGAGCCGCCATAGGTCCAAGGCTGGTTGGGGCGGGCGATTTTTTGCATGGTAACAGATACCGGCGAAGGGGCAGTTTGACTTGGACAAAAGAGGGAAAGTATCAGCTAAAGGCAAACCGCTTCCTTCCTAGCGACAGGGACGACCATTCTCCGTGGCCAATGCGTAACTGCTTTGGAACGCAAAGTGCATTCGCGCTTCTCTGACAAAAGGCGATGGAAACAACCCGGGATAGCATAGCGGACATCTGGGGCGAAAGGGCGCCGTATTTCGAACGTTGGCCGAAGCGCGTCGACCAACGCACGGTCGAAGAGCCGACACATTGGGTGCAATCGGCCTGCGTCCTCTGCTCTAACGGATGCGGGCTCGACATCGGAGTAAACGGCGGCCGAATCGTCGGCGTCCGCGGCCGCGCGGTCGATCGCGTTAACTACGGCCGGCTCGGGCCGAAAGGGCTGCACGGCTGGGCCGCTAACCAAAGCAACGATCGCCTTCTCCGGCCTTTAGTGCGGCGCCACGAGAAACTGCTGGAGGTGGGCTGGGACGAGGCGATGGGATTACTCGTTAGGCATTGCCGGGAAATTTGTCGCGAGTACTCCAGTGCGGCGATCGGTTTTTACAACACCGGCCAAATCTTCATCGAAGAATACTGGACGCTTTCGACGATCACCGAGGCCGGGCTCGGCACGCCGCACGTGGATGGCAACACCCGCCTTTGCACGGCCACTGCCTCCCAGGCGCTGATGCAATCGTTCGGAACGGATGGCGCGCCCGGCTGTTTTAACGACTTTGATACGACCGAGACCATCTTTCACTTCGGGCATAATCCTGCCACGACCCAGACGGTGCAATGGATGCGGATCCTCGACCGCCGGGCCGGACCTAAATCGCCGACCTTGGTCGTGGTCGATCCGAGAAAAACCGCGACCGCGAAAGAAGCAGACCTTCATCTCGCGCCTCGGCTCGGGGCGAATCTCCCACTCCTCAACGGTCTGCTGCATCTCGTCATTCGCGCCGGCCATGTGGACCATGATTTCATTAATGCCCACACCGTTGGGTTCGCCAAGCTTGAGGAAACGGTGGCGCGCTTTCCGCCGCAGCGGGTCAGTGAGCTGACGCAGATTTGCGTCTCCGACCTGGAAGAAGCGGCAGACATTCTCGGCACTACTCCAACCCTGGTTTCCACTCTGCTCCAGGGCGTTTACCAATCGATGCAGGCCACAGCCTCGGCGGTGCAGGTGAACAATCTCCATCTCATCCGCGGATTGATTGGAAAGCCCGGTTGCACGGTCTTCCAGATGAATGGACAACCCACCGCGCAAAACGCGCGCGAGTGCGGCGCAGACGGCGAGCTGGTAGCATTTCGTAACTGGAACAATAAGGCGCACGTGGCCGACCTAGCGCGAGTCTGGAATGTGCGCCCTGAAAGTCTGCCCACCGCCACTCCGCCGACACACGCGATGAAAATTTTTCAGCTCGCGGAGCAAGGCTCGCTTCGCATGCTTTGGATTATCGGTACCAACCCGGCCGTCTCGATGCCGGAGTTGAAGCGCATCCGCACCATCCTGCAAAAGAAGGAACTGTTTGTCATTGTTCAGGATGCTTTCATGACCGAGACGGCGGAGCTGGCCGATCTTGTCTTACCCACCGCACTGTGGGGCGAAAGGACTGGCACGATGACGAATGCCGACCGCACCGTCCACATCTCGCACAAAGCGATCGACCCGCCGGGCGAAGCGCGCTCGGACCTGGACATCCTTTTAGATTTCGCGCGGCGCATGGATTTTCGCGACAAAGACGGGCAGCCATTGGTGAAGTGGCACGACGCGGAGACCGCCTTCGAAGCATGGAAGGAATGCACGCGTGACCGGCCTTGCGACTACACCGGCCTAACCTACGAGAAGCTGAGCCGTGGCTCAGGAATTCAATGGCCTTGTAATGGAGCCAGCCCCGAAGGAACCGAGCGTCTCTATACCGACGGGATTTTCAACACCGCGGCGGATTATTGCGAGATCTACGGCCACGATCTGATCACGGGGGCGGAAATTACCGAAGAAGAATATCGCGCCACGGACCCGAAGGGACGCGCCATCATCAAAGCGGCGGACTATGTCCCGCCGCCCGAAATGCCTGACGAGGAATATCCCTTTTGGTACACAACCGGGCGAATCGTTTATCACTTTCACACCAGAACCAAGACCGGCCGGGTAAAGGAGTTGAATGCTGCTGCGCCGGAAGCATTCGTGGAGATCTCCGCGCCCGATGCAAAAGCTCTGGGTGCAGTTGACGGCGACATGTTGGAGGTGGAATCGCGCCGCGGAAAACTGCGCGCGGCCGCGCGAATTGAGGAGATCGAACCAGGATGCGTCTTTGTTCCGTTTCACTACGGCTACTGGGATGGAGGGGAGAAGCCACGCGCCGCTAACGAGTTAACCCTCACTGGGTGGGACCCGGTCAGTAAACAACCTTTCTTTAAGTTCGCCGCGGTGAAGATCAAGAAGGTCTAAGCATGGCGGTCGCGAAGTTCATCGGCCTAACGAAAGCTAGCGAGGAGCAGCTGGCAGAAACATTTCTCCTCGTAGCCAACAAGCACGACAAGAACGCCGAAGTGCGCGAGATGGCGAAACAACTGGCTGAATGGTCGCGCCGTCATGTCGAGGCCTTGCTTCGAGTAGCCGAGCGGCTCGGCACGGCGGCCGTGGATGAACCCGAGCGGGTTCGAAGTGCGCTTTTCCATGGCGCTCGGGCTGGTGGAGTCGGCTTGCTGCGCGACCTGCAGGATTTGTCGCTCCTCGCGAATCAAACGCGCATTCAATGGGTAACTCTTCTGCAAGCAGCGAAAGGTCTGCATGACGAGACGCTGGTAGCGCTTTGCACCGCGAGCCAGGAAGAAACCGAAAGGCAATGCGCGTGGCTCGAGACCCAGATTAAGTCATCCGCGCCCCAGGCAATCAACGTTGCACCCGACAAGGCCTCAACTCTTCTCGCCTCGGTGCCGAAAAGTCCAACCCCGGCTGCGCTTCCCGAGATTGTTTGGTCTCCACTAGCCGCTGGATTATTGATGGCCATCGTCGGGGGCAGCGCTTGGCTCGCGGGAATCCCGTGGCTCATTCCGAGTCTTGGCCCCACCGCTTACCTTCAGGCAGAGAACCCCGCGCACCCATCTTCACGATTCTACAATACGGTTGTGGGTCACCTCCTTGGCGTCGGGTCTGGCCTGGTTGCACTCACTGTCTTCAATGCGTGGAATTCCCCAAGCGTCTTAGTCGATCACCAGCTCGTGCTTTCTCGCGTTGGGGCTGCCGCGCTTGCGCTTCTGCTAACTCTGTTACTTACCTTGCTCCTGAAAGCATCGCACCCGCCCGCGGGCGCCACCACCCTACTGATCGCCCTCGGCGCCATTCGAACAAAAAGCGACCTTATGAATGCCCTAATCGGCATTGTCGTAGTCGCCATCTGCGGCGAAGGGCTCCGACAACTACGATTGAAGTCCGCCACCGCCCGCGCTGCATAGATTGCTCGGCACTTCGGCGAGACGTTCTCGTCACTTACCTTTCACCGTCCCCTTTTTATCGGCTCAGCGCTTGAAAAGCGCCGGTCGCACTCATGCTCGAGGTCGAATTCAAAAGATAAACGCGGAGGCTCAGTCGCGCGCGATTAAGCGACATGGAACTTGAAACACTTTATGACCTCTATCTTCACGAGCTGCGAGATCTTTACAGCGCGGAGCAGCAGTTGATTAAAGCTCTTCCTAAGATGAGTAAAGCGGCGAAGAACCGTCAGCTCGCCGCCGGGTTCAACCAACATCTTGAGCAAACCAAACAACATGCGCAACGGCTCGAAGACATTTTTGAGCGTCTGGAAGAATCCAGCCGCGGCCCGAAGTGCGAGGGTATGGAGGGCCTGATCGCGGAAGGCGATAAAATGATCAACGAAGATGCCGAAGACGAAGTGCGCGATGCCGGGCTAATCGCATCCGCGCAACGCGTCGAGCATTATGAGATCGCCGGTTACGGCAGCGCCCGCACCTATGCCCAACTTCTGGGCGACAAGAGAGGCGCGCGCCTGCTCGATATGACCTTGAAAGAAGAAGGAGCGACCGACAAGAAGCTCACGCAAGTAGCTAAGGCAGCGATCAACCTCAAGGCCCTCTACGTTCCCAGAGCTGGAAGAAAAGCGAACACATCTTTGGCCGGGCGAGTCCAGGAGCTAATCAGCCGGCTTACCAGCTAAACCATAACTTAATTCTACTAAGAATATGCCAACCAAGAAACGAGCATCGAAAACATCCAAGCGAACGGTAGTTACCCCCCACAAAGGCGACCGCAGCTTTATTCGGCGCAATAAGCAAGGTCAGATCAAAAAGAAAGTGAAGACTGGCCGCTCACTTGCAGCTGATCGCCGCCAAAGCGCAAAAACGAAAGTTAAAAAAGGGCAGGGCGATCGCGGCGACGTCACATGAGCCTGAACTTAGTTAACTAGTCGCTACTTCCCTGTCCGGCGTTGCTATTCTCTCGGTGGGAAAAGCTAAATAAGTAGGGATAGAGAACGTGTTGATGGTGCAATCGCGCCGCGGTCGAGTCGTCGCGCGGCACATCTTCGCCGCAACCTGGACAGCGAAAGCAAGCGGTTTCTTTTTCCGTCAGCTCAAAGACTCGGGGCGCCTTACTCGTAACCATAGCTGGAGGCATAGGCAGAAGCTCAGCGTTTTTTGAAATCTTTTTCATCGACCGGTGCTTAGTCGCGAAGAAGCGACCGCTTTCCCGTTGGACGCAGGATACGCTCGGTCGTGACGCGCAGGGGAAAGCTCGCAAAGGAACCAATGATCGATCCTGGAAGGACACTCGGGCGTGGGACACTTCAAGGTGTAACTACCGAAGCGTTCTTGGATGATGTCGATTTGGCGCCCGGTAAAGATGCGATCACAGACGGCGCAGACACGTTTGTCGTCGATCGAGTTCCATCCGCGTCCTGCGCGCCGTGTTGCGTCCAGATCGCGCCATCATTACCGATTTGAAAGTCCCAGGATGCGCGGCAAACGATTCGCCGGGAGTTTCGGTCGATACCGGCTGGGTTATTGCGAACGGTGCACTGCTGCAAATCGCGGAGTACGAAACGCTTTTTAATCTTATCGGTACTACTTATGGCGGCGATGCCAGGATACCTTTGCCGTGCCTAACTTCCAACACAGCATCAATACCAGCGCAAGTACAGACAAATACGATCGGTGACACCTATGGCACGATTTCATGAGCATCACCGTGGCGAGGTTAGCTCCTCATGCGCATCCGCTCGTTCAAGCTGACTTCACTAACATTCAGCATTTCAGCAATAGCAGCGCGCAACTAAGTCTTACCGGCAGTCTCGGTAGCACCTGGCAGGTAGATAAGTCAGATACCTTGCCGGCAAGCTGGAGTAATCTTAGTTCGGTAAACTTTGGGACCGCGACGCAAATGACCACGGATACTAATCCGACGCACGTGACCAGGCGCTTCTACTACGCGCATGATCCTTAGTTCCTGCTTCAGCCAAGCTTGATTACACGAAGAAGCTGTTGAAGTTTTGCAGGAGTTCAGAGCTAGAGGGTTCAGACTAGGGTTGCATTGAATTGACGGACAGTGGGTGAAGGGTCAAAAAGCCGGTGGAACCCACATGAAGACACAGTTAAGTAAGCCGGCTCGGGCCAAGGCGAGCTAGAGCGAGGAGTATGCCCGGATCGAAGCATGAGCGGCCAACGTTACAAGGTAGCCTGGTTATGCGAAGCGCTCTTGGTCTCGCGCAGTGGTTACTACGACTGGAAAGAACGGCGCAGGCGTAAATGACAAAAGGGGAACGGACCCCCTAGACTCCAGAGCGACGAGCTAACGGCCTTTCACGGTCGCATTTTCGCGGAACGGAACGCAGACAAATTTGCCGTTTTGGCCGGAGGTCAGTAAGAATGCAATCCGACCGGGTAGGGCGAACGGCGCGTATGTTATGGTATGGCAAAAGACACTGGCAAAGATTTCCGCGAAGGTGCAGTCAAGAATCGCACTCAGGTTAAGAATCCGAAGACCGGCGATTTTGTGAAGCGTGACGAAGACCCGGGCAGCTCGCAGCGAGGCGAATTCATGGACAACAAGAAAGGCGGCAAACCTTTCAAAGGTGTCCCGAAAGAGCCGGACAAGCGGCGGAAGTAGGGCGAATCGGGCGATTTCATCGAGGTCCGGCGGCAGGAAATCGCACCTTGGCCGAGGGCCGAATGTCGGCTTTCAGGTAGTCACGCATTAAGCGCAAGGCCTGCCGATTTTCCTCTTTCGTGTTCGAACTGACACAGTCCGCTGGAATAATTAGCTCATAGTCGCGCATGTAGGCGTCATTAGCCGTAAACAGAACGCAGAAATTTCCGGCCACGCCGGTAAGGACCAGCCGACGGGTGCCGAGGTAGCGCAACAAAGTCTCAAGTGGAGTCGCAAAGAAACCGGAATGCTTTGGCTTGAGAACGAAGTAGTCCTCTTCATCCGGCTGCAATTCCATCACCATGGCGCAGCCGCGTGAGTGCTTCCTTAGGCAGGACTCCACCTGTCGCCGAAAATCCGAGCGCCAGCGGCCGAAGTTATCGTTGACGTAGATCACCGGCACGCCCGCCTTTTGCGCTCGTGCCTTGAGACGGCGGATGCTTCGTGTCATCGCCGGAAGAAAGCGCAGCAATTGGTTCGCCTCGGGAAACTCCACAGGGTTGATCACATCGATGAGAAGAAGCGCGACTTCACACTTATCCGGTGCACTTCCGTGCAGGTCTTCATTCCGCATAGATTCTTCAGAGGCCGACGGTAACGCTGCTCTCAAAGAATCGCAGGGCACAAGGCGGATGCGCGTGATGAGTTGCCATGCGTAGTCGAGAGTGACTTGAGATCGACGCCAGCGGGGTGATGCGCTTATTTTCAGCCACTGCAAAAAACACGGGCCAAGGCTTGGTCACCCCGCGCACGTCAAGAGCCCGGTTACTTAGGCGTAGGCGGCTTCGCCGCCGGCATTATGGACTATCGGCGATTAAGCTAGCTTTCCCCGACCCGTCTGCGAGAAGACTGTAATCGAGGGTTCTTCACCACTCGCAGATCTTTTGAACACGATTCACTCCGGAATCGCAAGCCGCGGCTTCTTCCTTCTGATGGATGGGCGGATCGACCTGATCTGGTGAGAAATTCGATGCGCATGATCTGGCGCATCGCGGCGCTATCCGTCGTTTTGCCGAACAGCATCGATGGGAGGCAGTCGTCGCCGGAAATACGATCACCTTTACCGATCGGCCGTTAAGCGTGCTGAGCTGATACGGAATGCCGTTTGCGTTTAATGTCCAGTGTCGTTACGAACTTTAACCGTTCTAGCCTAGCTCCTAAAAGCGTTCGCCGCGGGGACATCAAGCCGGACGACCGGACGTTCGTCCTTGTAGTTGAAGCGAGTTCAAATAACGGACATCGAAGGCGCGCAAGGCCGCGCTAACAGTTCCTCCGATTCCGACAATGCCATTCTCGATATCGGAGCCTAGTAAGGCCACCCACGTTCCGCCTCGATCTAAAAGGACCGGACGGCGTAATGCCGCGGGACCGTGCGGGTGCGTCGCGCAGTAGCCCTCAAACTCATCCCCGGCCGCACGCGCGCGTATCCGCTGGGCTTCTTCTTTGGTAAGTGTTTGCATCGCAGTTTTCATTTCTACTGAGGAGAACGTGGCAGGGTCTTTTTGCAGTTGTGTCGCCGGGCCAAAATAGGAATTTTTCCTAGACGCGGGGGGCGCCGCCATCAATGACGGCCCCACTTTTTGCCAGCAACGGCTTAAGCGTATTTGCGGCGATGTTGAGCCACTTTCGTGACTAACAACCCGCTCCACCACGAAGGGCCAAAGCTAGGAAGGGGCCTCCGACAGCGTGCTGCCGAGCCTTCGAACTCCTAGCGAAAACCCGCCGTTTTATTTCTTGGCCTGGTCGAACTTCTTGATCATCTCCAGATGTTCTTTCATCACCGGTAGCGTCTTCTCGATAAATTTCTTGAGGTCTTCGTTCTTCACTTCCTTATCGGCTTTTTCGAAAAGGGCGATGTCCTCCATGTGCGCTGTCACCATCCCGTTAACGTAGGCTTTGTCGAAAGCTGCGCCGGACATAGCCGACATTTTCTTAATCGTGGCCTGATGCTTGGCGTCGACTTTATCAGGAACCATCACGTTCATTTTTGCTGCGACTTCCTTCAACTCATCGTTGGCCTTCGAGTGGTCCTTGACCATCTGGTCACCGAACTCCTTCACTTCCTTGCTCGCGCCTTTTTCCGCAGCCATTTTGCCCAGCTCCACCTCGGTCATTCCGCCACTAGCCGCTTTAGGAACAAAGGTCGCGTCAATCCCTCCGCTTTTTCGTCTTTGTCCTTGGCAAACACGCCGGCCGCACAAAGCGCGCCCGTCACAGCGATAATAAGGATAGAATTTTTGTTGATCATACCTCCCATACGCTGGTGCTCACCAAAGTGGACGCCATTTCCTTAAGTCAGATACAGTCGGATTTTAGTTCCGCTGCGAATGCTGAGCATGGAACTAGGATCACTCAAAGACCTTTACATTCACGAGCTAAGAGATCTCTACAGCGCGGAGAACCAGATCATCAAGGCACTGCCGAAGATGGCGACAAATGCCGAGTAACTATCTCGCGGATCTTAGAACCCTTTAAGCACGTCAGGACCTACCTAGTCTTTGTCCTCGGCCAAAATGAAGCTGATGTCGCCGCTGCGTTCGAGCCGCGCGGTTTGGATTTCATCCAGATTCTCCACTTTTGCGGTTAATCTCATGTCTTCCTCAATGTCGTGCTGGGACACGCTTTTCTTGCGCATGGCCTTCTGACATAGCTTTCCCGATTCGACAAGGACGTATGGCTCGCCTTTTATCCAACGCCCCAGCGTATGTGAACGACAACACAACTGGGAGAGCAACCGGTGTAGAGCTATGATTACGAAACTCCCGCCAAGGGTCGCGAAGAAGGCCGCACTTCCGTTAATCGCGCGCGCCAGGACAGAAGCGAGAAGGATAAGCAAGAGGGTGTCAAAAGCCGTTTTCTCGGAGAGCGCACGCCGGTCTCCCAGGCGAAGCATAACCAGAGATGAGGCAAAGACTATCACTCCACGGAGCGAGATTTGCAGAAGGGTGAGATTCTTCGGTTCCACGCTTAATCCTAGGACGCTATCGAGTAAGTCAATTGTCGTTTGCATGGTTCGTGTAGGGACGCCGGCAAGAGAACGCAAGGACGCGGTCTAAGTCGGCTCCTACGAAAACGCGGCGAAGAAGAAGTTCGGTCGCGTAGAGTTACTCAATCGGAAAGCCGATTAGGCCGACGCATCAGCCTGCGAGGAAGGTCGCGGTTATAATTCACGCCAGATAACCCATTAGCTGTCGGGCGTTCTTTATCGCGTAACCGTCGCGGTCGTTGTTGAAATAGGCCCAAACGCGGTCTGCGCCGCTCGCCTTGATCCTTTCCGCCCATAGCGCCAGTTCCTTGGGCGAGTAATCGTGGCGATACCATTGTTTGACTCCATGGAACCGGACGTAAATCTCGTCCGCGGTCTTTACGAGTTCGTCAGGGAGACGCGGGCCGCTGCAGGAACAAAAGATAATGCCATGCTTGCGGAAGGCGGCGAAGACTAACTCGTTCCACCAGCTGGAATGACGAAACTCCACCACGTTGCGCCGGGCGGGATGCAGTTGCGAGACGATCCGCGCGAGACGCGCTCCGGTGTAATGGAAACTGGGTGGGAGCTGGAAAAGAAAGCAACCCATGCGCGAACCGAGCAGGTCGGCAATATGCCCGAAGTCGCGGACAAGGGTGCGGGTGCCGGTGAAACGTTTCACGTGGGTAATGAGCTCCGAGACCTTGACGGTATAGACAAACTTTCTTCTCCCAAGCTGTCGAACCCAACTCTGCACAGTGGCGGGGGTCGGCCAGGAATAGAAGGGCGCGTTCAGTTCGACGGTTTTGAAGTGAGCGGCGTAGTGCGCGAACCATTGGGAGGTCGGCATCGTCTGGGGATAAAGGCCGCCGCGCCAATGCCAGTAGAACCACCCCGAACAACCAATATTGATTCTGGGCAGATGTGAATCGATTTCGCTCTGCGCGCTCGCCGCGCGTTCCCACTCGATTCTCGCGGCATGCATCCGGGCAGCGCGCCCGACATTTTCGCTACGCTGTTTCGCTCGGCGCGCTTCTCGCTTCGCGCGGCGTTCCTCCTTAGTCAGGAGCGGCTTCTCAAGGTCGAGCGAGTTTGGCATCCTCTAGGTTTCGAGGTACAGCGCTTTCCGCGCGCGTCGAAAAAGATTCGTTAGGAACCTTAAGACTAGCTGTGCAATACGCGACGCGTTCTGAGTTTTCCTTCTTAACCTGGGTATTCATCCGAGCCCTGAACCCAGATGAAGGACTGTAGATCGATCATGTCACGTGGCTTTAGATCGAGGTTGTCGCGACGAATGTTGTCCGCAAAATTGAGAAGGCTAAGGTAAGTGTTCCAGTTCGGTTTAGATTCGTAAGAAAACTCGAAGCCATAGGATATGGCGGCGCGGCGGGTAACGTTAGGCTTAAGGAAGATATGGCGCTCCGGTCTGGCGATGAATCCCCACACGGTCACGAGCGGCCACGTCAGCACCCGCGTTTGGCGCCTAGGTAGCCCGGCCACAACTTCACACCAGGCGGCAAACTTTTCCGCGGGCGGTCCTGAGCCATGCAGAAATTCATATAGCCCGAGACTAAAAGTGCGCGCACCCGCGGCGGACTTCACGGCGTCACGCAACGCCATTTTTTCGAAGGAGAAAAGAAGATTGGTGCGCGATTCAACGCGGACAGCTTCTGCAGCAATAGCGTTATATTTTTTCGCATCCAAAAGCGTGCGGAACTGAGCGGGGCTAAGGTTTGCTTGCCATCGATCATGCGCGACTTGCTTGTAGCCACGCTCCCAGTCGAAGTAAGTCTCATCCTGAAAACCATCTTTGAAATAGCGTAGGAATTTACGGCGGCATCTCAGCGCCGGCAGTATGCGCGAAGCGGTTCGGTTACCGGGCACCTTGTCTCAGCGGCTCCGCACAGCTAGGGTTTCAAGACCACTTTGATACAACCGTCCTTCTTATCTCGAAAGGTCTTATATAACTCAGGGCCTTCTTCGAGCGGGCGGTTATGGGTAATGATCAGGGAAGGATCTATCTCGCCCGCTTCAATCTTTTTCAAGAGCGGCTTCGTGTAACGTTTCATGTGGGTCTGGCCCGTTTTGAGGGTAAGACCTTTGTTCATGAAAGCACCCATGGGCAGTTTATCGAGGAAGCCGACGTAGACTCCCGGCAGCGAGATAGTTCCGCCTTTGCGGCAACACCAGATCGCTTCGCGCAAGACGTGCGCGCGATCAGTCGCGAGAAAGACTGCGGCTTTGGCCTTATCCATGACGGCGTCGAAACTGCCACTACCATGTGCTTCGGCGCCCACAGCGTCGATACAACGATCCGGCCCGCGACCCTTAGTCATTTCTTGTAGGCGATCGTATACGCTGCCCTCGATTTTTTCGAAGTTAATAACCTCCGCCTTACCTTGCTTAGCGGCCATCTCGAGTCGCTCTGGCACCCGATCGATAGCTATAACGCGACCAGCGCCGAACATCCAGGCACTCTGGATAGTAAACTGCCCTACCGGTCCACAGCCCCAGACCGCGACGGTATCTCCCGGTTCGATATCCGCATTCTCCGCCGCCATGTAACCAGTCGGAAAGATATCGGAGAGGAAAAGAACTTGTTCGTCGGTTAGGGAATCATTTTCGATTGTAAGTGGGCTAACGTCCGCATACGGGACTCGAAGATACTCGGCTTGTCCGCCCGGGTAGTGTCCGGTGAGATGGGAGTAACCGAACAAGCCCGCCGGAGCATGACCCATTAGTTTCTCGGCCTTCTCCTTGTCGCGGTTAGTCGTGTCGCAGCAGGAGTAGAGTTCTTTCTCGCAAAAGAAACAGATGCCGCAGGAAATATTGAAGGGAACAACCACACGATCGCCGACCTTTTTTTCTTTCACCTCGCGACCCACTTCCACTACTTCGCCCATCGGCTCGTGGCCCAGGATGTCGCCTTTTTCCATGGCCGGCATATAACCATCGAGAAGGTGCAGGTCCGAGCCGCAGATCGCGGTCGCGGTTATCTTGACGATCATATCGCGCGGATCCTCGATCTGTGGATCGGGAACGGTGTCGCAACGAATATCTCCTTTGCCATGCCAGACGAGTGCTCTCATACCTGCCAAGAAAACGCTCTCTACCGCAAAAGCGGATGCACATTTTTGCTCCAAGAAAATTACAACCGCGGAGGAATGTGAACGCGTAGCAAGAGGCGTATGCCTACTTCAACTAATCCTGCGAAAACAAGTAGCCGTCTATTTGCCATTGTGACCGGCGCTTCCACTGGTATCGGATATTTTCTGTCGAAGGAATGTATAAAGAACGGATACGACCTGCTGGTCGCCGCGGACGATCCTAAGATTAATCAAGCCGCCGAAGATTTCCGCCAAGAGGGTGCTTCTGTGGATGTAGTTGAAACAGACCTCGCCACCACCGAAGGGGTCGATGAGCTATATGCGGCGATCAAGGGAAGAGCGGTGGACGCGTTACTCGCTAATGCCGGGCATGGCTTGGGTCACGCATTCCTCGACCAAGACTTCGAGGAAGCGCGTCATGTAGTCGATACCAACGTTACCGGCACGATCTATCTCATACACAAGGTAGGACGCGAGATGCGCGCACGCGGGCAAGGCCGCATTCTTATCACCGGATCGATCGCGGGCTTTATACCAGGAACTTATCAGGCTGTTTATAACGGCACCAAAGCATTCATGGATTCCTTCTCCTTCGCCTTGCGCGCGGAATTAAAGGACTCCGGAGTAACTGTGACCTGTTTGATGCCGGGAGCGACCGAGACGGAATTCTTCGCGCGAGCGGACATGCTCGATACTAAGGTGGGTGCCGGTAAGAAGGACGACCCGGCTGAAGTAGCTAAGGTTGGCTTCGAAGCCATGATGAAAGGCGCAGGCGATGTTGTGAGTGGATTGAAGAACAAGGTCCAATCGGCAGTCGCCAGCATAACACCGGCTGGCATGCTCGCCGAACAGCACCGCAAGATGGCCGAGCCGGGGGGAGCGAAGAAGTAGGAGCGAGAAGTAATTGCTCGCCTTTGGTAGGCGCAAAAATGACAGAAATGGAAAACCCCTACGGGTTTCCGCCTCCACCCATCGCCCCGTAGACTTGTCCAGTAGCATAGCTAGCGTCATTCGCCGCCAGCTGCACGTAGATCGAAGCCAGCTCCACCGGTTGCCCCGGCCGGCCCATCGGAGTCTGGCCGCCGAATTGTTTCAGTTTCTCCTGGGTGGCTCCGCCGCTCACCTGCAACGGCGTCCAAATCGGTCCCGGCGCGACGCCGTTCACGCGGATGCCTTTCGACGCCAGCTGCTTCGCGAGCGACTTCACATAGTTCGTCGTGGCCGCCTTCGTCTGCGCGTAATCGAAGAGATCCGCCGACGGCTCCGTCGCCTGCTCCGAGGTGGTGCCGATGATCGACGACCCCGGCTGCAGGTGCGGCAGCGCCGCTTTGATCATCCAAAATGGAGCATAGACGTTCGTCTTCATCGTAGCGTCGAAGTCCTCGCTCGAGACATCGAGAATCGAGGCGCGCGTTTGTTGCCGCGCCGCGTTACAGACGAGAATATCCAAGCCGCCCAGCTCATTCACGGCGTCGGCAATTAGCTTCTGGCAAAACGCTTCCGCGCGTATATCTCCCGGCAGCGCGATCGCTTTGCGTCCCTCCGCCTTGATCAACTCGATTACTTCTTTCGCGTCCGGCTCTTCTGTGGGGAAGTAATTGATCGCCACATCAGCACCTTCACGCGCATAGGCGATGGCGGCGGCCCGACCAATCCCCGAGTCCCCACCAGTGATCAGAGCCTTGCGACCTAGCAAACGGCCCGACCCTTTGTAACTTTTCTCACCGTGATCGGGCTTGGGATCCATCTTACCGGCAAGGCCCGGCCACGGCTGTTCCTGTCCCTTGAACGGCGGTTTCGGATATTTCGTTCTGGGGTCCTGTAACTTATCCGGTGTCATAGATTCATTCTCTCCTTGTGCGGCAAAGATCGGCCGTGCGGCGACCGCCGCGAGGCCCGCGGCGCCTATTCCAATGATCGCTCGGCGGCGGCTGATATGAGGTTGTTCGTTCATTAAAACAAAACGTTCCAGCAGGACTCTTGGATGCCCTGATTTCGATCGGTCTTCGGCGCACGCAGCGATCTCTACTACTTCCACGTCGCTGCCGTCACGCCTCCAAACTCGGGCGACGCAGTTGATCCGAAATTGAATTTGGTCTTTCAAAATGAACGAAAGACCACCAGATAAGATTAGCCAAATTTTCCCCCAGACTATGCGTTCGACTAGGCTCAGCCTTTATATCACCCGTATGATCGGGGTCCTCGTTCTTGCGCCGACAAGCCCCGTCTCCTGTGCTTCTCTCATATAGAGCGGGGGGGGGTCGCCCGCGTGGAGCGGTGATAAATTTGCCGTCTGAGCCGTAGGTCGCTAATAACGCAATCCGACCGCTTAGGGCGAACGGCGCGTATGTTAAGATATGGCAAAAGACACAGGCAAACTTTTCAAAGGTGTCGCGAAAGAGCCGAGCAAGCGGCGCAGTTGAGATGGGCGCTTTTACCAAGTTACCGCCCTTCGACAAGAAGACCGGTCAATTAAACGTCATCATCGAAACACCGCGCGGGTGCAGGAATAAATATTCGTATGACGAGAAGCGAAAGCTTTTCAAGTTGGGCTCCGTTCTAACCGCCGGGGCGGTATTCCCCTATGATTTCGGCTTTATCCCGGGAACCCTTGGCGATGATGGCGACCCGCTCGATTTGCTCCTCTTGATGGACGAACCGGCCTTCCCGGGTTGCTTTGTTGCGGCCCGATTGTTGGGCGTGATCGAAGCCAAACAAACCGAAGACGGGAAAACGGAACGTAACGACCGCCTGATCGCGGTCTCGGCCAATGCCGAAACGCACCGCAACGTCAAAACTTTGAGTGATCTGAACAAAAAGCTCGTGGATGAAATCGAGCATTTCTTCGTGTCCTACAACGCGGAAAAGGGAAAGAAATTCAAGCCCATTGGGCGCTATGGACCCCGGAGAGCTGTCCGTCTAATCAAGAGGGCGCAGCAAAAACGCGAACGCGACTAAGAGCGCGCGGTCGTAACTTCTTGGTCACTGAAGCGTTAACATCTGTAACCGAGGAAGGAGAAAAGGAACGTTGAAGAACGTGCGAGTCGAACGTTACTCATTGAGCAGAATTTCGCACTCTCTTGTCGCGCGCGGCCGGTGATTCGGCGCACACTCCACTCTTAATTCTGCACTAGGCTACGGGAAATAAAATCTCTCGGACGCCTGCTTACCGGAAGTAGTGGCTGATCAGCGGGCGAGGCGATTAGGTGCCGCATCGAGGGAGCGGACTTCGGTAAACGATAAACCCCGGACGTGCTTGAATACGCGGCCGAGGCGTTTGAACATCAACGGAAGGGTAATTTGCCCGGGCGCTACATTTCGTTAGCGCCCGGGCAACAGTGGAGAGAGATCAAGTAGAGAGAATCATTCGTCCCTACGACTAGGTTTCTTTCCCCGGTCGCATCGTTACTCGGTCAACTGACTGATCCTACTTAGACAAACCTTTTGTTCTCGCAGTAGATCCGCCTATAGTTACCGCGGCAGATAGGATTGCTGCCTTCGATTGGCTGATTCTTCTCCAGCTAAGCGTGTCTCCCAGTTGACAAAGACCGTGGTCGATGCTATACTAACCGTGGTAACGGGGGATAAGTCTTCCGCTGCCTAGTAGTAACTAGGTAGTCCCGGAAGTAGCCTTGCCATCCCGTCCGGCTTTGCGCTTTTCCTCTCTCATTTGTTAATGGGTTTTTTTCGCTTCATACCTAGTCCAACCGCCGCACCCTTTGTCTATGTCTATCATGAACAAGGAGCGCCCACTCCGCTGGAGCCGGGTGACTATAGTTCCTTTAAGGAAATTCCTTTGCCGCCGGAGATTGTTTCGCCTTCGATCGACCATCAACTCGAGATCGCCCGCGCCGCCATTACCGCATGGAGCCGGCGCCAATCCGCCCAGCCTTTCGGAAAGGTGATCGGTTATGAGTTCGCTCTCACCAACCAGCTCAGTATTTTCCTAGACGAGCAAGGCGAGTTCGATCGATCGGCTGGCTCTTTGTCGCGGGAGAGCCTGACTCTGCCGTCGCCTATTTCGGCTAACTCGGCCCGGCCTGAGTATGTCGTCGGACACCGCCACGATGGCTTTTGTTCTATTCATAGTTTTCTCCCGGGAGAGACGGCGGACGATCAAGACCTCTTTTATGCTGAGCGCTATCACTCGTTAGGCGAAGCACAAGCGGCGGCCGAGCGGCAGGACGCGAGTATTTTCCAGGTGATCAGGTCAGACGGCGAAGAGCAACTCCGGGAACTGACGGTTGATCTTGCCCTGGTTACCGCGCTACCGTTTTCCCGTGCTTACTTTGTGGCGGAGCGGCTCCTGGCCGGACCTACTTTTCTTGCCCTGGATCCAGCGGAAATCTTACCCGGCTCAACGCCCTGGTGGAATGCGGCGTAACCTCGATCGTTAGCCTAATTGATCCACATGAACTAGCTACGATCACGGAAACGATCAAGCGATGGCGCATGTTGATTGGTCCTAGGAGCGAAGAGGTTAATCAGTCGATCTTTGCTCTGGCCGATGGGTGCGCGCCTTCTCGCAATCAGATGCGCCTTATCCTGGATGTAATCGATGCGGCTTACTGGCAAGGTCAGATAACTTATCTCCATTGTGGTGGCGGACGGGGGCGAGCCGCCACCGCGATTGGTGCCTGGCTCAGTCATCACGGTATAGCTAGCGGGGAAGAAGCGCTCGAGGAAATCGCCCGCCTCCGCTTTGTTTGCGGAGTCTTTGCTGAATCACCCGAAACAGAAGCGCAACGTCAGTTCGTCCGGGAATGGCCTCAAGGTGAGTAACCCGAGCTTCTACTATCATAAGCCTAAGCTCTTGCCTCCTGGCCCGGTTCAGCCATTGAGTGCTAGTAAGGCAGAAAATGGTCAAGTTCTGGAGCTTCTCCGGCCGGTCACCCTCCTCTTATATCAAGCGATCGATGCGTGTCTGGCGGCGCGGCTCCGGGCCATGGGCGAGTCGACCTCGCCCCAGTCGACCGTGCCCCGGTCTGCCTTCCTCCCAGCCGCTCCTAAGTCGCCCGCGGAATTGGTCGAAGTCTTGTTGCGTGAGAAGCGACAGGACGGAATCAGCCTTCGTTATCAGCAGACTTTGCGGAGTCATCTCAACCGCTTTGCCGATGAGTTCCCGGGTGATATCGCTTCTATTACCGCGCCGCAAATCGAAGCCTGGCTGCGCGGGCAGGCCATCGGACCGCGCACCCGCAACAATATTCGCGGCTCGGTTGTGACTCTGTTTCAGTTTGCTCGCAAACAAGGTTACTTGCCTAAAGGGTACGCCACGGAAGCGGACGAAATCGCCAAGGCGCGCGATCGCGGGGGTGACATCGGCATTCTGACTCCGGCGCAGCTGCGCATGCTCCTGGCGGAAGCGCCCCCCAGACAAAAACTTTATTTCGCCCTGGCCGCTTTTACCGGGATGCGTTCGAGCGAGCTACTCCTGCTGGAATGGGAGGAAATCAATTTTGAACGACGCTTTATTACCGTGGCCAAAGCCAAGGCTAAGACGGCTACCCGTCGGCTTGTTCCGATCCATCCCAACCTGATGAAGTGGTTGCTGCCTTATCGTGGGCCAAGTGGTCGGGTTTTCCGTAGCCATATTGAAGTGGAGCGTTCCATCCTCTTTGCTCGCAAAAGTAAGATGGAGTGGCCGCGCAACTGTCTCCGGCATAGCTACGCCACCTATCGGCTGGCCCTGACCGCGGACGCTCCCCGGGTCGCTTTGGAAATGGGTAATAGTCCGGCCAAACTCATGACTAACTACCGCGAGCTGGCCCACGAAGAGGAAGGTAAAGTCTGGTTTTCTCTTGTTCCGGATGCAGTGGCCCAAGCTCGGCTCCAGGGTCCGCCATCTGAACAGGATGATAACTGTTGCCTACAGGTTAGGGATACAGGTAAGCTACGGGTGAAAGGGCGGCTGGGGAAGATGAAAATGGCGGGAAGGCGGTCACAATCGCATGTCTAAAGATCAGCTTGTCAGCGAGTTGCATCACGCTACCACAGAATTACTAAAAATACGTGCAATGGCAGTAAAGTGCAGGTTTTCTACCCTTATGGTGAAAGTGACAAGGATGCTTTGGAGAAACTGAAGTACGACCTTTACTACATCCGCAACTATTCTTTGAAGTTGGATTTGATGATCGTGTTGAAGACCGTCTATACGGTGCTGTTTGGCAAAGGCCAGTAGCGACGTTTTCCGATTGCTGGTTTCTAATTGCTGGGTCTGTTGCACGACGCAATGGCAAATGATCGAGTTGCTTTAATCACCGGAGTCACCGGCCAGGACGGCTCCTATCTAGCGGAGCTACTCTTGAGCAAAGGTTATGCGGTGCATGGTGTTGTAAGGCGAACGAGTAACCTGGCTCGTTCTCGGATCGAGCATTTGCGAAACGATGAGGCGATTTACGGGAAGCAGCTGTTTCTTCATTATGGCGATCTTTCTGATGGAACGACTTTGCGCAGGATCTTTGCGGAGGTGCGGCCTGATGAGGTTTATCATTTAGCGGGCCAGAGTCATGTTGGCCTGAGTTTTGAGATTCCAGAGTCGACCTGTGAAGAAGTAGGGATGGCGACGTTGAGGCTGCTGGAGATAGTGCGCGACCAGAAGCAGCCGGTGAAGTTCTACCATGCGTCCACTTCGGAGGTATTTGGGCGTAGCAATGAGTCGCCGCAGAATGAGGAAACAGCATTTGCTCCGGCGAACCCCTATGGCTGTGCGAAGGCTTTCGCGACCCAGCTGGTACGCGTCTATCGCGAGTCGTACGGGATCTTCGCCTGTAACGGTATTTTGTATAACCATGAGTCGCCGCGCCGCGGCGAGAATTTCGTAACGCGCAAGGTTACGCGCGCGGCTGCTCGGATCGCGCGGGGACTCGAGCAAGAGCTAGTCCTAGGTGATTTGGAAAGTAGGCGTGACTGGGGACACGCACGAGAATATGTCCTGGCGATGTGGGCCATGCTGCAAAGCGATACCGCTGACGATTACGTTATAGCTACGGGTGAGACCCACTCGGTAGGGGAATTGGTCGAAGCGGCTTTTTCTGTCGTCGATCTGCCTTGGAGAAAGTATGTCAGGCAAAGCGAGATGTTCACGCGACCTTCGGAGCCTAGCCAGCTGGTAGGTTCTCCGAGAAAGGCGAACGAGAAACTTGGTTGGAAAGCGACTATAGAATTCCCGGCGCTTGTCCGAGAAATGGTCGAAGCTGAACTAGCTGCGATCGATCAGGCGCGATAGCTAGCGCTTGCTTATGACAGGCGAGCCGGAACGTGCGCCGTAGGCACCTTCGCCTTTGCCATATCCTGGCGAGGCGTAGTAGTAATAATAACCGGCCCCGCGACTCCGCGGCAATCGGTTGAGGATAATACCGGCTGGTCTCCCGCCGGCACCAGTTAGCATGCCAAGGGCGCGTTGCACTGCGTTGCGCGGTGTTTTATTCGAGCGCACGACTACACAAACGGTTTGGACGAGTGGGGTCATTAGTAAGGTATCGCTGACAGCTAGAATCGGAGCGCTATCGATCACGACTCGATCGAACATGTTAGAGGCATCGGCGACTAGCTTGGCGAAAGATGATCCACTAAGTAATTCCGCTGGATTAGGCGCGCGGCGGCCTCCCGTGAGGACCGAAAGTGTACCGGCGGTAGCGGCCAGTATCGCGGAATTTTCACCGTCAAAGAACTCTGGCTCCAATCTTCCGGCGGAGACTGATTGAACGGCACTACGCAGGTCAGTGGCGCCGACCAGGTAATCAACAATACCAGGCGCCTCTTGTTCTCCATTGCGTCCTTCTCCGGTGGGCAGGAAAATCTTGTGCAAACTCGGCCGACGCAGATCGCCATCAATCAGCAAGACGCGATGACCTTGCTGGGCCAAGGCCAATGAATAGTTGGCGCTGGAGAAACTCTTCCCTTCGTTAGGTACTGCGCTAGTAAAGAGGAACACCTTTCTTTCCGATTCCGGTCCTAGCAGGGAAAGAGAAGCACGCAGGTTACGAAAGGCTTCCGCAGCAGGTCCTTCAGGAGCTTCCGCGACGAGCCGGTAGCTGGCACCGGTCGATACCGTCTTGCGATCCTTAGGATCGATCGCATCGCCTTTACCCATCTCGGGCACGGCCGCCAGCACTGGTAGGCCGAGTGTCGCTTCGGCCTGGTCGACCGTTTTGATGGAACGGTCTAACAAGTCCGAGGCATAGACAAAAGCCAGACCAAGCGCCAGGCCGCCCAACAGTCCGAGCAGAATCGCCTTAGTAGGCTGCGGGCTAACCGGTGCTCCAGGAAGCGGTGACCGTTCCGAGATACTAACCGCATTGGTCTTTACATCTTTGGTCAGGTTCGTCTCCTTTATCTGACGCAGGACACTTTCGTAGAGAGCGCGGTCGGTCTCAGCCTGACGCGCTAGTTCTTGGTAGCCAATTGTCGCGCGGTTAAGAGCGACGGCGGCTTTCTGCTGTTCGTCGACAAAGTTCTGCATGTTGCGCTCGGCGGAGCGCGCCTGCTCGAGCAAATTTCGGATAACGTCCGGCTGTGCGAGAACGGTGCGGCGCAACGCGTCGCGTGCTTCGGCTAAAGCGGCGCGAGCGGAAATTAGCTTCGGGTGTTTGTCCTTATAGCGCTGTTGTAACTGCGCGACCGTGGCTTCGAGTTGTGCCACATCGCGGCGGCGATCATTGACGGGTGCGGCCGCGGCGATGCTAGGGATCGCAATGAGCGCATCCACGTTGGCCCCGATTCCTTCGATTTGTTCCAGCTCGCTTTCGATGCGATGACGATCGGATCTCGCCGCGGTTAGTTTAGTGCTTAGTTCTTGTAGCTTGTCTTCTACTAAGCCGCCGCGGCTGCCGGTGCTTCCTGCGCCCTGCTGGCTGCCAGTGGTGGCCGTGCCGCCGCCTAGTTGAAGCGCATCGGGCGTGTTCGCTTTATATTCCGCCACCGCGCCTTCGCTTTTTTGCAGGTTCTTCTTTAACCGCTCCTCTTCTTCGAGAAGATAACGAAGCATATCCTGGCTACTAAAAGCGCGGCGCTCGATCGAGTAGCGGATGTATTCGCGGCCAATGGAGTCAGCGAGGCGTTGAGCCATGGCGGGATCGCGGTTGGTGACGTAAACGTCGATGAGACGTGTCCCGCGGCGTATGACCGGTTTAATCATCCTGGAGAGCGCGCTGCCGAGCGCGTCCTCCAGCGGAGTGAAAGTAGCTTGGGGAGTAAGCTGATCGGAAGGAGATGGGGCGGCGGCGGGCGGCGGAGAAAAGGACTTTGCAGCGGCCTTGGTCTTACTTGCTCCTTCATCGCCGGTTATTCCTAACAAGGCGCGACCGCCGTCTTCGGCCAGTCCCTCTGACCTAACAACACGAGCGAGTAAGGTTCGATTCGTTAGGTTCTGCTCAATGGTGCGGAGTGCTTCCTGGCTAGCAAGGAACATCGCCCGCAATCGCATGGTCGGGTCTTCGGAACGGATCGGTGTGGGATCCTGGACATCGACTTCGAGAACAACGTGCCCTTGATAGAGTTTCGGGGTGCGCGCGAGATAAACTAGAGCGCACAGAAATCCGGCAATAACACAGAGCGCGACGATCCAGCTTTTCTCGATGAGAGAATGCCAGAAATGGAGAAAATCGAAACCGCGGCGTTCCGGTGTAGCCTCGATGTTCGTGCCCGTGGTCGTAGAAAAAACCTGGGCCGGCACGACGGTGGCCGGGTTCGCGAACGCTGGCTGAGAGGACGGAGGCATGCTGGGATATTACGGAAAAGTATTATTCTCGCACAACTGTGCTTTTCGGGAAACAGCAGATGTGAGCGGCTAGAAAATACTTTCGCCGACCGTGATGGTGTCGCCGGGGAGAACACGGAAACCGCTCGATCCTTTGGCGACACGTTTGGCGTTAACTCGCAGGACCTGGTCACCAGAATTTCCCTCTCGCCGAACACTGATCCGTTCCGGTGCTGCGATGCGGGTGTAGCCGCCGGCGAGCGCGACAGCTTCGAGCAAATCAATTCCGCCAGGGCTACCTTCTGGCATTTCGTAACTACCAGGGCGATTTACCTGACCGAGCACGGTGAAGCGGCGTTTGGCGTAGCCGACTAAGGTCACGTTCACTTTTGGACTAACGAGGTAGTCCCTGCCGTAAAGTTCCGTTAGCCTCGAGGCCGCCTGGGTGAGAGTTAGACCGGCGAGCCTAACGGAACCGAGAAGAGGAAGACTTAGATTACCCTCGCCGTTTAATCGCCCATTGGTGCGCAGATCATCTTCACCAAAGACTTCCACCGCAATCTGGTCGTTAGGCGTGAGCACATAACCGGCGGGTGCGCTGACCGCGGTCGGACCTTGCGAAGAGGAGGAACTGCTTGTGACGGGTGCGATCGCCGCAGGCGCCTGTTGAGTTTGCGGTGCAGGCGGATTTTGGGAATGCGCGGACGGCGAATAGAAACTTACCGCCACGCATATGACGACGATGTTAAAAAGTGAGCGAAGTGCGAATACCATACTGATTGTTACTAAAACTAAAGGAGCCCTCGGAACTATCGCTTTGGCGATGCAGATAATAGAACCCGGTCGTCCAGTAGCGCGTTATTGTGGCATCAATCGCCGGTTGAAAAAAGTAGTAGTTATCGACGCGCGAGGCGTTCGCTCCAGGTACCTGGTGCTAAAATAATTGGAATGTTGGTAGCCGGTGGTAAGGCCAACGTAGAAACGCCGCAGAAGGCGCTGGCGAATGTTAAGTGTGATGTCGGTTAGGGAATAATCCTGACCTGCAAGCACCGCGGAGTTCTGTGTGCGGAGGCTTCCGTTTAGACTGACAGTTGTTCCATCGAACGGCTGATAGCTCGCACTCAAATCAAAGACCGGCGAGATATACGAGCCGCCAGAGCTATCGCCGAATTGCCGGAACTCGATACCGACCGAAGCATTCAGGCTTACTTTGCCAGTGGCCTGGTAGGTTACGGTAGCGTTGATTTGCTCGAACGTTTGATTTGAAGTGCTGCCTTCGACCAGGTTGTAACCGCCGGTTCCGCCGAGTCCGATCACGAGCTTGGGACTATAGTTGAAGTTGATGAAGACGTTGCCCGAGATGGTTTGAGACCCGATCAGGTCGGGATAGTCGTAGCGTGAGTAATGAGCGGCGCCGCTGAGGAAGGTTTTCCCAGTCAGGTCATAACTAAAAGTGCCATTCGTCGTGTAGATGTTTTGTTTCGTCCCGCCGCCGGTGTCGAGATTTACGCCGGGTCCGGTATTGACGCTTCCGATGCTGGCGATATTGAGCGGGTTAGTTCCTTCCAGGATCTGAATATCCTGGCCGAGGCTGAGCTTAAGATGTCCAACGTTGTACGAGGCGATCAAATGCATGAGATGCTGAACCGCGTTCGCGTCTGAATGATCGGCGTAAACGAAAAAGCTCGGTGCGTAGTCGAATTGCACGTAATTGCGGCTTTCTCCGACAATGTCGCCGTAGCCGAGAGTGAGTCCGGGTTCGATCGCGAGATAGTAATCGCCGACGCGCTCCCCCTGGATCAGAAAAATATTGTCGTCATAGACGCCGCGAAGGTTCAGCCGAAGCGCGTATTGGAATTTCTTGGGAATCGAAGAGATCTCCTGGCCCATCTTGCTCGTCGTGTCGGGCGCGGGTGCGATCGGAAAATCGGTCGGTTGCATGGGAGTCTGAACACCATATTGATCCACCACCGTGTGATTCGCTGGCGGAGACGAAGGGTCAGTCGAAGTCGATGTCTGGCCGTGGGCGCAAACAGAAATCGCAGCGATGAGCAGGCTCGTGGCGATTTTTCGAAAGTCGATTGGGTAAGGCGAGTGCAACATTATAAGAGCGTCTGCTCGAACTATTGTGGGTGATAAGGGCAAATTTCATCAACGGTTTTTACGTTTCCAAGATGAAACTATCGCAGATTTCTCCCGCGCACCCCGGTCGGTAGGAATAGCGGGGCAAAAATTTCCTGCCTAAAACTGGGCTCCCGAGACACGCAAATTACCGCGCGATTCCGAAGTGAATAGGTATAGATGCTGCTCTAGAACGGAGCGTTATGATATTCGCGCTTGTGTTAATCCTCGCAATTCTCGTGGCGACCGCAGTCATTGGGCATCAACTCGAAAAAGCGCCCGAAGGTTTTGAGGATTCCCGCGGTTTTCACTTTATTACGCGCGCCGAACCTTCCGCGCCGATGACCGGAATTCCTTCGGTTTCTTCGGTTCATCTCGTCGGCCACGAAAAAAGGCCGGCGGCTTCATTGTCTTAAGCGAGCGTCGAGCCGTTCCTGCGGCGATGCGCCGTCGATTGCCCGAATTTGATTCGTATCGCGCCGACGGAAAAGCTTGCTCTCGCGGCCTAACTCTGAATAATCGCGATCCCCCTGAGACAGTGTTTGGTCAGCGAGTGGAAGAGCGTGGAGAAAAATTAAAAGGTCCGCCATAAATGAAAGGATTAAGTTGACGGGGCGGAAAGAATTGTAGTTATCTCTAGTCAGTCTAAGGTTTATAGCCCCCAGTTGAAGCCGCAGACCATCTTCTAATTGATGATACCAAGCACTTCTTCTGTCCCCGATTTGACTGGGAGGGGCAGCAATGCGCCATATCAATCGGCGCGTACTGGGAATATTCTCCGACGCTTTTTTGAGCGCGGCCAACGACCCGAAGCGCCAGCAAATCGACGCATCCCGGCGAATCGCACAAACGGTGAATTGCCGGCAGATTCTTCGCCGAACTCGGCGGAGGCGGAACGTGTTTCGCGACTGTTGCGTTCGACTGTCGTCGAACTTTGGCGGGAGGAGCATGCTGCTTCCAATGTCGTCGACGACAAATTAGCGAGATTTGTCGGTGAGGAAACTGCGGCCCCCGCGGCTGTGCCAGTGTGGAAACGAACGTTAGATATTTCCTTCATCGTCTTTATGTCACCGTTTTGGCTTCCCGTAATGTTGCTGCTCACGCTCGCCGTGCGTCTGTCATCAGCGGGTCCGATTTTTTATCGGCAGGAACGCGTCGGTTATGCCGGGCGCCGTTTCATGATTTACAAATTTCGTAGCATGAAAGTGGATGCGGAAACGAATGTGCACGAAGCGCATCTTGAGCGGTTGATGCGCGACAGCGTGCCGATGGCGAAACTCGATGGAGAAGGCGATCCGCGCATTCTGCCGTGGGGACGCATCTTGCGTGCGACGGGTTTGGATGAGTTGCCGCAAATCTTCAACGTCTTGCGCGGTGAGATGAGTTTGGTCGGCCCGCGGCCGTGCACTGTTCATGAGTTCGCTCGTTATGCGAAGTGGCAACGTGAACGGGTGAATGCGCTACCTGGTTTGACCGGTTACTGGCAGGTGAACGGCAAGAACAAAACGACTTTTAACGAGATGATCGAGATGGATCTCTTCTATGCGAAGAATCTTTCGCTCGGTCTTGATTTGAAGATCGTGCTGCAAACAATTCCGGCTCTCCTTGATCAAACCTGGGAGAGTTTTGGGCGGCGGCCGCGCCTGAGTGCGCAGGCTTCAATCAATCCGCCGCAAGGCATATGAGTTCGCCTCTCTCCGTGGGAGTAGTCGGCTGCGGCTACTGGGGGCCAAATCTGGTCCGCAACTTTCGTGCGGTGCCGAACTGCTCGGTCAAAGCAATGTGTGACTTGAACGTCGGCCGGCTTGATCATCTCCGGACGCTCTATCCCGACATCGAGGGAGTTGCCGATTTTCAGCATTTCTTAACTGGACTGGAACTCGACGCGGTCGTCATCGCCACGCCGGTGAAGCAGCATTACAGCCTCGCGAAAGCGTGCCTTCTCGCGGGCAAACATACTTTTATCGAGAAACCGATGGCTTCATCCTCGGCGGAGTGCGACGAATTAATCGAGATCGCGGAACGCAATGGTCTCGTGCTCATGGTCGGGCACACCTTCCTGTATTCCGCGCCCGTCCGGAAAATTCACGATATCATTCAGGCCGGTGACATCGGCGATATCCGCTACATTAATTCTCGGCGGCTGAATCTTGGGCTCTTCCAAAACGATATCAATGTCGCGTGGGATTTAGCGCCGCATGACATCTCGATTATCCTCCACATTCTTGGCGAATTTCCGCTAACCGTGAATTGTCAGGGTAACGCGCACGTCACACCAAACATCGAGGATGTGACCAATCTCTCTTTAACTTTTCGCAACAAGAAATTCGCGACGATTCAAAGCAGCTGGCTGGAGCCGCGCAAAGTTCGCGAGATGACCATCGTCGGCACACGACGGATGATTGTTTACGATGACCTCGAGCCGAACGAAAAGATCAAGATTTACGATGTGCGAGTCGAGCGTCCGCCGCACTATGATACTTTCGCGGAGTTTCACTATTCTTATCACTACGGCGACAGCTACATTCCGCACATCAAGCAGGAAGAGCCGCTGCGTGCGCTCTGCCAGCATTTCGTGGATTGCATTGAGTCCGGTGACAAACCCATCACCGGCGGCCAGGAAGGACTGGAGCTCGTGCGCATCCTCGAAGCGGCCAGTCTTTCGCTGAAATCTAACGGAGCGCCTGTGACATTTTCCGCCGGGCGAGATGTCATCGCGCCGGAATTTGGACGGCAAAAAAAATCACCCATCCAGCCGGTTTCGCGCGTCGCATAGGCGGCACGCATTCGGCTGGGTCAAGCGTCAGGGTAACGAAAGAATATTCGTCACGTGAAAGTACCGTTCCTAAACCTCAACGCGCAACACGCGCCGCTGCGCAAAGAATTCGATCGCGCTATTGCCGAAGTGATCGATAGCGGTGCATTTGCCGGTGGACCTTTTGTCGCCGCGTTCGAAAAAGATTTCGCCGCCTTTTGCGAAACCAAACACGCGATCGGAGTCGGCAACGGCACCGATGCGCTTTGGCTCACCTTGCTGGCTTACGGCATTGGACCGGGAGATGAAGTCATTACCGTGCCCAGTACCTTCATGGCGACCGCGGAAGCGATCAGTTATTGCGGCGCCAGGCCGGTCTTCGTCGATGTCGACGAACGCACCTACACCATGGATCCGTCGCAACTCGAGGTTGCGATTACGCGGCGAACGAAGGCGATCATTCCGGTTCACCTGTTCGGCCAATGTGCCGACATGGATCCAATTCTTGCGGTTGCTCGTGCACGTAGTTTGCGCGTCATCGAAGACGCCGCCCAGGCCCACGGCGCAAAATACAAGGGTCGCGTCGCCGGTTCGATTGGTGATGCCGGATGTTTTAGTTTTTATCCGGGGAAAAATCTCGGCGCATTCGGCGAAGCGGGCGCCGTGGTCACCAACGATTCACATTTGCAGGAGTGTCTGCGCGTGCTTCGCGATCACGGACAGGTCCGAAAATATCATCACACGATGGTTGGCTGGAATTGCCGGATGGACGGTATTCAAGCCGCGGTTTTGCAAGTTAAACTTCGGCATCTGAAGAGCGGGAATGAACTGCGTCGCGCACATGCAGCGCAATACGACCGCGCGTTCGGTCAAACTACTAATGTTGTCGTTCCACCCGTCGCCGATTATGCCGAGCACGTTTATCACATCTATGCGGTGCGCGTGTCGGAGCGCGACGAAGTATTGCGGGCATTGGAAGGCGAGGGGATTGGCTGCGGAATCCATTATCCGGTGCCGGTTCATCTCCAACCGGCCTACGAACGACTCGGTTATTCTCGCGGCGATTTCGAAGTTTCCGAAAGGACGGCTGCAGAATTTCTTTCACTGCCGATGTATCCCGAACTTACGCAAACGCAGATCGACTTCGTATGCGAGCGTTTGCAGGCCGCGACCTGTGCGGAGGAGTGCGCGGCTTGAAAACAGCAACGCCAATTTGCGACTATGCGAGCGACGCGGCGTTGCTGAAGAGAATCCCGCGTAACCACATCCGTTCCGTGCTCGAACACACCATCATCGACCCGCGCATCGACCATTCATGGGACGACTCAATCGCGGAACATCCCGAGGCCACGATTTTTCACACCAGCGCTTGGGCGAAAGTTCTTTGCGATACCTATCGTCACACGCCGCTTTATTTTCGGTTCAAATCGGGCGAGCACGAAGACGTTCTTCTGCCGCTGATGGAAGTGGCCAGCCCATTCACAGGTCGTCGCGGCGTATCACTCCCTTTCAGTGATTTCTGTGCACCACTATCCTTCGGCGCTTCTTCGCCTGGCCACGCCCTGGTAGAGGGACTCGCAACTCTGTCACGCGAACGAAATTGGAAATATTTCGAATTGCGTTCAACGCCGGTCGCTTCGTCCGCGCTCGTGCCTAACAAGACCTTTTACGCGCACAAACTGGATTTGCAAAAACCCGCCGCGGAGTTGCTGGAAAATTTCGATAGCGCCGCGCGGCGCGCCATCCGCAAAGCGGAACGCAGCAATATTTCCGTCGAAATTTCGCGCGACGAAAATGCGATCGAGCAATTCTTTCAACTGCACGCCCGGACACGCCGGCGTCATGGAATTCCGCCGCAGCCCCGCGCTTTTTTCCAAAACATTCATAAGCACATCATCCAACATGGCCTCGGATTCATGGTCCTAGCGCATCTGAACGCGCGACCAATCGCCGCCGCCATTTTTTTCCATTTTGGCGAAAGTGCTCTCTTTAAGTTCGGGGCGTCCGACGAGCGGCATCAGGAACATCGCCCGAACAACCTTCTTATGTGGCAAGGAATCAGGCACTGCCAAGAATTCGGTCTAAAGACACTTCATCTCGGGCGAACAGACGTCGGCCAGGAAGGGCTGCGTCGTTTTAAGCTCTCGTTAGGCGCCGAGGAAGAAATGTTGCGCTATTTTCGTTTTAACGCGTCAACTTCGTCCTGGCTCCCGCCGTCATCCACATTTTCCTCGTCCCTGCCTGGAGGCGTCTTCCGAAGGCTCCCGTTGACCGTGAACAAGCTTGCAGGCATTATGCTCTACCCCCATCTGCATTAGGCATGCATTGTCGAACTAATTAAGATGGCCGAACTCCTAACAGACTCACCGCACACTTCTAACTTCAGCGCTGGAGACGTTCTCTATGCGCTCTTCAAACACAAGTGGAAGATTTTGCTCGGAGCGCTCGCCGGTAGTATCGCTGCGATCACCGTCTACGCGCTTTACACTCCCGTATACCAATCGAGCGCAAAGCTGTTGGTGCGTTACGTCGTCGATCGAAGCATGGTCGACCCGGAAGCCGCTGGCTCAATGCCGAAGTTAGCGGAAAACATGCTGGCTTCCGAAATTGAAATCCTTACCAGCTGGGATCTGGCGATGGATGTGGTGGATGCGATCGGGGTGAAACGACTTATGCCCGGCGCAGATGCGAGCGCGAAGACCGAAGCCGCCGGCGTCATTACCGGTGGCCTCAAAGTATTGGGATCCGGTAACATTATTTTTGTTGCTTATACGAATAGTGATCCCGAATTGGCCACATTGGTTCTGAGCGAGTTGGTGAATCGCTACTTCATCAAGCACCTCGAGGTGCACCGTTCCGCCGGCGCCTTCGACTTTGTCACACAGCAGACCGACCAGGTGAAAGCTCGACTGACGGAAACCGAAGATGCCTTGCGCGCATTGAAGGCAAAAGCGGGAATCATTTCTCTCACCGACAGCTACGCAGCTTTAAGCGCAAATCTCATTCGCCTCGACGATGCAATCCACAACACCGAAGACGAAATTACAGAACAGCGTGCAGAGGTTGCCTTGATGGAACAGGCGGAGCAGGCGGCGGCAAAGGAGAGTGCCGCGGCGGAAAAGAATAAGCCTCGCCTGGCGACTAGTGGAGAAGGTCAGAAATATCAGGCGCTCGTAGCCAAGCTCGCCAGTTTGCATCAAGCGGAGCTGGATCTGCTCGCAAGGTACACACCGGAAAATCAGTTTGTTAAAATGAATCAGGTCGAAATCAAGAAGCTCGAAGCTCAGCGCGCGGATATGGAAAATAGATTTCCGGGGCTCGCTGCGAGTAAGGACGGGAAGGAAGGCGCGCCCGTGACTCTCGCGGGTGAGCGGGCAAAGATCGTCGGATTAGAGACGAAACTCGAAGCTCTAAAAAACCGCCTCAACAACGTGCGCGGCCGCGTAAACGAACTCTCAGAGATGGGTTCGCAGATCGCGGACTTGGAACGTACTCAGGAGCTTCAAGTCAACAGTTACAGGTACTTCAAGAACACTCTGGAGAAAGCACGTGTCGATGAAACACTCGATCCAAGCAAGATTCCAAACATAAGCGCGGTACAACGTCCTACTCCACCGCAGCGAGTCTATGGCAAACGCGACAAGATGGTCTTCGGCCTCGCTGGTGGTGGACTAAGCGTGAGCATCCTGCTTGTGCTCCTGAGCGAATTGATTATTCACACCGGGGTAAAACGACCTCTCGAATTGGAGCGTCGTCTAGGTGTGCCTCTGCTGCTTTCGGTTCCGTTTAACGACAAGGTAATCAAGAAACGTCGGCGGCTTTTGAAAAAATCGGCTGCGGCAAATGGAAACGGAAGCGCTGCCGTAAACGGCGGGAGCGGCCAACTCGCTCCGTGGGAAGCGGACCATTTCATTCGGCCCTACGCGGTAGCTATTCGCGATCGCCTCGGACTCTATTTCGAACTTAACCGCATGACCCACAAACCAAAGCTGGTCGGCGTAACCGGATTTTCCGAGGGGAATGGTACGTCCACTCTCGCAGCAGGGCTTGCTTCGGCCCTTTCAGAAATGGGGGAAGGGAAGGTGTTGTTGGTTGATGTAAATCTCGGATCCCGCGACGTGCATCCGTTTTTCAACGGCCGGCCGGCTCTGTCTTTGAACGGGGCTCTGCAAGCGAATGGCCACGAAAACGAAGCGGCGGCGGAAAATCTTTATCTGGCTCGGGTAGCCCAACCCAACGATGGCCCGGCGCAGTTGGGTCTAAAGAAATTCTTCGACATGATGCCAAACCTGAAGGCGAGCGATTTTGATTACATCATTTTCGATATGCCGCCCTTGGGTCAAACCAGTCCGACCATCGGTATGGCTGGTTTCATGGATAAAGTGTTACTCGTGGTCGAGGCGGAAAAAAATGGCCGCGACGCGGTTAGTCGCGGTTACGAGGCCCTCACTTCGCAACGCGATAACGTCTCCGTCATCTTTAACAAAGCGCGCACCTACACTCCGAAATGGTTGAATGGCGACTCCTGAGTGACGAGTCGTTAGGCCAAAATCCGAGTTGGTTACACCTCCCTTCGGAGGTTAAAGTCGCGAAGGGCGCGCGACGATTTCGAGCAGCAAGCCGTGTTACGCAATAAAATCTACTATCGGGTCAAGCCCTTCGTGCCGCAGTCCCTGCGCACGGCGGTGCGGCGTCATTTTGCGCAACGCGTGCGTCATCGGGTCGAAGAAACCTGGCCGATCATGCCCGGCTCGGAAAAGCCGCCGGAAAATTGGAATGGTTGGCCGGACGGGAAAAAATTCGCGCTCGTTCTCACTCACGATGTGGAAGGCGAGGTGGGGTTGCGAAAATGCCGTCAACTTATGGAAATCGAGCAATCACTCGGTTTCCGATCCTCCTTCAACTTCATTCCCGAGGGGGATTACCGCGTGCCGCGCGAGCTACGCGAAGAATTGGTCGAAAATGGATTCGAAGTCGGCGTGCACGATTTGCAACACGACGGTCGGCTTTATCAATCGCGCCGCGAATTTCGACAAAAGGCGACCCGCATCAACCATTACGTTCATGAGTGGGGTGCGTCCGGTTTCCGCTCGGGTTTCATGCTGCACAATCTCAATTGGCTGCACGACCTCGAGATTCAATACGACGCCTCCACTTTCGATACCGATCCGTTCGAGCCGCAACCCGAAGGGCGAAATACCATTTTCCCTTTTTGGGTTTCCGGCGCGCTCTCCGGCTACGGAAACGGCCTAACGAATGGTTCGTCCAACGGCTCGGGCCGCGATGCCGCCGCCGGCGGTTATGTCGAATTGCCATATACCCTCCCGCAAGATTCGACGCTCTTTCTTCTCCTCGAGGAAACGAGTGAAGAAATTTGGGTGCGAAAAACTGATTGGATCGCAGAGCACCGCGGGATGGTTCTGCTCGACACCCATCCGGATTACATGGCTTTCGGCGGCGGACGACACCGCGCGATGGAATATCCAGTTGAATTCTACGAGCGCTTTCTCAAACACGTTCGCACAAAATACAGTGATCAATATTGGCACGCGCTCCCGCGCGAAGTCGCGCGTTACGCTTTGCAAACGCGCAAGGCCGTTGCGGCTCCAGCGGCCTATGCGCCGGAAGCCGTCAAAAAAATTAAGAAGCTGCGCGGCCGTCATGGTGCGGTCTTGCTCTTCTCACATTATCCGGCCGATCCGCGCCCGCGCCGCGCCGCCGAAGCTCTCGTCGCCGAAGGCGCGACCATCGATTTCATTTGCTTGCGCGACTCAAACGAACGCACGGAGGAAGCGTTCGGAAATATCAATGTCATTCGCGTTCCGCTAAAGCGACATCGCGCCGGGAAGCTCAGCTACGTCGGTCAATATTCCGCCTTTTTACTTTCCTGCCTCGCCCATCTCAGCCTCCGTTCCCTGAAAAAGAAATACGATTTCGTCCACGTCCATAACATGCCCGACGTGCTCGTTTTTAGCGCGCTTGTCCCAAAACTTCTCGGTGCTCGTGTCATTCTCGATCTACACGACCCCATGCCGGAATTGATGCAGACGATTTTTAAGCTGCCCGAGCACAGCCTGAATGTGCGCACGCTGAAGAAGCTGGAAAAATGGAGTATTGCCTACGCCGACCTCGTGCTCACGGTCAACCTCGCCTGCAAGAAAATTTATTCGTCGCGTAGTTGTGCGCCGGAAAAAATTCAGGTCGTGCTCAACTCGCCAGATGATCAGATTTTTCGTCCGCAGCTGCCGAATGGCAGCCACGCCAACGGCTCAGCCGACAACGGCGCTTTCGACATTTTGTATCACGGCTCGTTAGTCCATCGCAATGGCTTCGATTTGGCGGTCGATGCCCTCGAAACGGTCCGAAGGAAAATTCCTTTCGCGCGTCTGACGGTTTGTGGCGAGCGCACTGCGTATTTTGAGAATGTGATGGAGAACGCGCGCACCCGAGGGCTCGACTCCAACATCCGTTATCTCGGGGTCCAAAACCTCGACCAGATCGTCGAAGCGATCCGCGCTTGCGATCTCGGTATCATTCCCAATCACCGCAACATCTTCACCGAAATCAACACTCCGACGCGCATTTTCGAATATCTCGCACTTGGCAAACCGGTCATCGCCCCGAAGGCGCAAGGCATTCAGGATTATTTTGGAGAGCGTGATCTTTTGTTTTTCGACTTGGGTGACGCGAACGACCTCGCGCAAAAAATCGAATTTGCTTACTTGAACCGGGATGAGGTTTCCGAAACGGTCCGGCGCGGCCAGGAGATCTATCGTGCCCACACCTGGACGCGGGAAAGAGAAACTTTGCTCGTTGCGATCAGCGAGCTGTTCTAAACTCGTTAGGCGCGAGCGGCTCTCATCATGATTGCAGTCCTGGCGAACGAGAATGAGCACGCGGTCGTACGCGAATTCTTTCAACTCTTCAAAACACCCTGGTGTTTTTATTCGAGCGAACAGCCATGCGATGTCCTGCTTTGCTCAAATCAATCGCCGCCGCCGACTTCCGCGCGCCTGATTGTAACTTTCGAGAAAATATCTGAAACACCAATCAAGACGGTGTCTTTCCAGGAAAATCGCCTGCCGATTTACTGCGGTTGCGGCCTTTTTGCTAATGGTGAGCCGCTTCAGATCTCATCGGAAGGTGCTGGACAAACTCGGGTGCGAGTTTGTTTCGATCTGTTCGCGGAAATAGAATTTCTTCTCACGCGCGGACAGCCGGAGGAATTCGCCATGGTACCGACGCTGGATCTGCATATCGCAAACCTGCGAGAACTCGTTAGGCAATATGCCGGCGCACCACGAGAGATTCCGCCCGTGCCGGAAGGCTACAAATTCATCGCTTGCCTGACGCACGACGTAGATCAGCCTCGAATTCGCCCCCATTTTTTTGATCACACCATGTTCGGGTTTCTCCTTCGCGCCTTGTTGGTTTCGCCGCTCGATTTTGTGCGAGGACGGAAGAGCTTCCGGCAGCTCATCGCGAATTATGGCGCGGCCTTGTCGCTTCCATTCGCCTACTTAGGACTCGGACGCGATCCTTGGGATCGATTCGACCGTTATCTGGCTATCGAAGAGGAAGCCGCTTCGACTTTTTTTGTCATTCCTTTCAAGAGCGAGCCGGGAGAGGACGCGTACGGCCGCAAACAACCGAAGCGCGCCGCAGCCTACGATCTGACCGACATCGCGGACAACATTCGGACATTGCTTGAGCGCGGTCGCGAAGTAGGAGCCCACGGCATCGACGCCTGGCGCGACTCGCGGAAAGGGCGAGCCGAGCTGGAGCGCGTGCGTCAATTTACCAGCGAAACCGAAATCGGTGTTCGCATGCATTGGCTTTATTTCGGCGAGCAGAGTTTTCGCCTGCTGGAAGAAGCCGGTTACTCCTATGATTCGACGATCGGCTACAACGGCGCGATTGGCTATCATGCCGGCACTTCGCAAGTCTTCAAACCGCTCGGCGTTGAGCGTCTCTTAGAATTGCCCATGCACGTCATGGATACGGCGATGTTTTTTCCGTCGCATATGAATCTCTCGCCGAAAGAAGCGGAAGAGCGGGTTGATCGGCTAATCGAAAACGCTGTGCGTTTCGGTGGGGTGCTGACGATCAACTGGCATGATCGAAGCATTGCGCCGGAACGTTGTTGGGATCAATTCTACATCGAGCTGGTCGAGAAATTGCGAAAGCGCGGGGCTTGGATGGTGACAGCGGCACAGGCCGTCGCCTGGTTTCGCGAGCGGCGGGAAACTGATTTCGAACATCGGGCGAGGTCACGGCCCGAGATTCGCTCCAACCAGGGCAGCGTCGTTCACGCCTAACGAACCGTGTCTGAAACAAAACTAACCATCGCGCAATTCGGCTGCGGCTATTGGGGTCCCAACCTCCTCCGTAATTTCTCCGCTCTGCCAGGTTGCGCAGTTAAATATGTGGTCGATGCGAGTGCGGAGCGGCGCGCTTTTGTAGAGACGAATTTCCCGCGCACCCGGGCGCTCGATTCCATCCAGGAAGCGCTGAAAGATGACGAAGTGCAGGCAGTCGTAATCGCGACACCGGCCAAGACGCATTTCGAACTGGCGCTCGAAGTTCTCCGCTCGGGCAAACATGTTTTCGTTGAGAAACCGCTCGCGACAAAAGCGAGTGAGGTCGACGAGCTGGCCAGGGTGGCTAAAGAAAAAGGCCTGGTCGTCATGACGGGACACACCTTTATCTACAATTCCGCAGTTCGTTATGTGAAACAGCTCATCGACGGCGGGGAACTCGGCGAAGTCCGGTATATATATAGTCAGCGTTTGAACCTTGGTCGCATCCGCGATGACATCGATGCTCTTTGGAATTTCGCCCCGCACGATATCAGCATCATTCAGTATTGGTTAGGCGATCCGGAACCGATCTCGATTTGTCGCCAAGGCATGGCTTACATGCAGGAGGGCATCGACGATGTCGTTTTTCTTAGCCTGGAATATCCGGGCAAAGTGATCGCGAACATTCATGTCAGCTGGTTGGATCCGCAAAAAGTGCGGAAGATGATCGTGGTTGGCTCGCGCAAAATGGTGGTTTACGACGACGTGGCGGAGAACAAGATTGCCATCTACGACAAAGGCATCGATCGCAAAGCGATCCTTGGCCAAAACATGGATTTCGATCATCCGCAGCGAGTGCAATTTAACTATCGCAGCGGGGATATTCTTTTTCCGGAGGTAAAGTTTAAAGAACCATTACGAGTTGAGGCGGAACACTTTCGCGATTGCATTTTAAGTAATCAGCAGCCGCTGACCGGAATCAATCACGCTCGAAATGTGGTTTCCATTTTAGAACGCGCCAAGTCCTTCCGATGAAGAACGAACCGGAACTTCGCACAGTTGGTTTGGTCAACGTCACCTTCGGCGAAAACGTTACGGTTGTTCAGCCGGTTAATCTTTACGGCTGCGAGATTGGCGCGGAAACCTTCATCGGGCCGTTCGTCGAAATTCAGAAAGACGTCGCGATCGGTCGGCGTTGTCGCATTCAGTCACACGCTTTTATTTGCGAGCTGGTGACCATTGGTGATGATTGTTTCATTTCGCACGGCGCCATGTTCATTAACGACCTTTTCGAGCAGGGCGGCCCGGCGAAAGGAAAACGCGAGCTTTGGCGGTCCACGAAAATTGGCAACAACGTCAGCATCGGCACAAATGCCACTATCCTGCCGGTAACCATTTGCGATAATGTCGTCATCGGCGCAGGCTCGGTTGTGACCAAGGATATCCGTGAGCCTGGCGTTTACGCGGGCAACCCGGTGCGACTCCTCCGACGGATCGAAGTCGCCCGCGACTAAGTCGTTAGGCAAACCAACATGAAAATTCCATTTGTTGATCTGCACGCTCAGTACCTCAGTATCAGGCCGGAGATCGATGCCGCCATCGCCGAGGTAATCGCGCAGTCTTCCTTCATTCGCGGCCCGCAAGTCGACGCCTTCGAACAAAACTGGGCCAGGATGCTCGGCATGAAACATTGCATCTCCTGCGCGAACGGCACCGATGCCATTTACATCGGCATGCGCGCGCTCGGGATCAAACCCGGCGACGAAGTCATAACCACCGCACACTCGTGGATAGCTACCACTGAAACCATCACCCAGGCCGGTGGGCGCGTCGTCTTTTGTGATACCGACGACGAGACTTTCACGATCGATCCGCGGCGTATCGAAGAAAAAATTACCAGCCGCACCGTCGGCATCATTCCCGTCCATCTGTATGGGCAGGCGGCAGACATGGACGCGATCATGGCGATCGCGAAGAAGCATAACCTCTGGGTAATCGAAGATTGTGCGCAGGCACATCTTGCCACCTACAAAGGCAAGTTAGTCGGTACCTTTGGTCAGATCGCGACCTACTCCTTCTATCCCGGCAAGAACCTTGGCGCTTATGGCGATGCCGGTTGCATTGTAGCTAACGACGCCAAGCTATCGGAATGGATGGCGACTTTTGCCCGACACGGCGGGAAGAATGATCACGTGATGGAAGGCATCAACAGCCGGATGGATGGCTTGCAGGGTGCGATCTTGAACGTGAAGCTGCCGCACCTCAAGCAATGGACCGAAGCGCGGCGGCGAGTCGCAGCGCGTTACGACATGCTCTTGCAGGATGTAAGTGAGGTTCGCACTCCCAAAGTTGGTCCCGACCGTGAGCACGTCTACCATCTCTATGTTATCCGCACGAAGGAGCGCGATCGTTTGCGCAAGCATCTAGCCGATGCGGGAATCGCCACCGTCTTGAACTATCCCAAAGCGCTGCCGTTCTATCCTGCCTACCAATACCTGGGCCATACGCCGCAGGATTTTCCGGTGGCCTACGCGCATCAATCGCAGATTCTTTCCCTGCCTATTTATCCCGAGCTATCAGACGACATGATCGACTATGTCGCCGAACAGATCGGTAACGTCTTCGCTCTTGCGCATGCCTGATCCGTCTTCTTCAAGTGCGGCTATCGAAGCCTCTCTCGACCGGCTTGAACGCTGGATCGAGGATCACCGCTACAAAGGCTACGAGCCATTCGATGGGCTCTCTTCCTGGTTCCGTCCACTTACTCTTGGTAACCTGACGCTGGAGCGAATCCTTCTTCAATCGATCCGGCAATCGCCGATTAATTTGCGCCCGCTCGCCGGCGTAAGGCCGCAGGATTCAACCAAAGGCCGCGGTTACATGGCCTCCGGATACCTGACGCGATATGCCTCAACTGGTAACTCGATCTACTTAAACAAGGCAGAGGAATGCCTCGACTGGTTGGACAAACACAAGGCAAGTAAGTATGCCAACCATTCCTGGAGTAATCACTTCGATTTCTCCAGCCGGGGCGGCTCCTATACGAAACACGATCCCATTATCGTTTGGACGAGCCTGATCGGCTTCGCCTATCTCGCCGCCTACGAGCATACGAGCAATGAACGTTGGCTGCAGATTGCCGACAGCGCCTGCCGGTGGATCATGGACCTGCCACGAGAAAAAACCTCTCGCGGCCATTGCCTTAGCTATTTTGCCAATGTCCAGGAGTCCATCCATAACTCGAACTTGCTTGGCGCCGCCATGCTAGCCGGAACGGCAAAGCACACCGACAATCGAGCTTACTTGGAGGTCGCGCGATCGGCTGTCGAATATACCTGCTCACGCCAGCTGCCGGACGGCGCCTGGTGGTATGCGGAGGAGCCGAAGTATCATTGGATAGATAACTTCCATACCGGTTACAACCTATCCAGCCTGAAGTATTACATGGAAGGTTCGGGTGATCAGGAATGGAGATCGAACGTGGAAAAAGGCCTGGGCTACTATAAGGCGAATTTTTTTGAAGAGGACGGCTGCCCGAAATACTACCATAACCGGCGCTATCCGGTTGATATCCAGTGTGCGGCGCAATCGATCGAAACGCTGGCGGAGTTTTCCGATGAAGATGGAGATTGCCTGGACCTGTCGAGCAGAGCGGCGCGCTGGACCATGCAGCACATGCAGGGAAGCGATGGCCACTTTTACTACCGCATTTATCCGATGATGAAAGCCCGCACACCCATGCTTCATTGGGGACAGGCTACCATGTATAAAGGACTGGCGTTACTCGTCAGGTATTTGGCGCGCGATCCGGTTGCCCTAACTGTATGAGTAACCCGCGTTACCTCTTGATTACGCCGGCTAGGAACGAAGAGGCCTTCATTGAACTCACGATCAAAGCCGTCGTGAGTCAGAAAGTGAAACCGGCGAAGTGGCTGGTTGTCAGTGACGGGTCTACGGATCGCACCGATGAAATAGTGGCGCGTTACAGCAAAGAGTACGAATGGATCGAATTGCTCCGCATGAAGGAGCGCCAAACGCGCGACTTCGGCGGCAAAGCCGATTGCTTTAACGCGGGCTATGCCAGAATCAAGCAGTTGCCGCACGAGTTCGTCGCCAGTCTCGATGCGGATATTACTTTCGATGAGAACCATTTCGCCTTTCTCCTCGACAAATTCGCGCAGGATCCAGAGTTAGGTTTGGCCGGTGCGCCTTTCAGCGAAGGTGGCGATACTTATAACTATCGTTTTAGTAGCACCGATCACGTTTCCGGCGCGTGTCAGATGTTTCGACGAGAGTGCTTCGAACAAATTGGTGGTTATACTCCGGTGAAGGGTGGCGGAATCGATGTCATCGCGGTTCTAAGTGCGAGAGCCAAAGGTTGGCGCACGCGGACCTTCACGGAAAAAACGGTTCTTCATCACCGGCCCATGGGCTCGGCCAACGATAAACATGCTGTAGCTGGTTGTTTCCGTTTTGGCCAGAAATCCTATCGCTTGGGCTACCATCCTTTATGGCAGCTCTTCCGCACCTTCTATCAGATGACGCGTAAACCTTATGTTATCGGCGGTCTGGCAGACACCTTGGGTTACTTCTGGGCCATGGCTCGCCGAATCCAACGACCTATTACGCCCGACTTAGTCGAATTTCAGCGGCGCGACCAAATGAGACGGTTGCGCGCATTCTTCGGCAAACTGGTGGGTCGCAAGGAGGCGCACATTACTCGTCAGCTAGCTGCTTCAGCCTTCATTTTATGATCGCGTCGTTGCAGATGGCCGGCCGTGACATAGTTGTCACCGGCGGCCTGGTTAAGACCGCGCGTCTTCGCGACGAGGAATGGCAGGAAGACGCGGTGGAGCCCGAAGCTATCCTCCACCAGCTTGGCGCCGCCACATCGCGGCCGGACCTCTTTACTTTTGTGCAAACTCTCACCGATCCGAAGCCGCGCTACAGCTACGTGCTGGAATGGGACAATCTTGCGGTCATTCCGATAACGACCTATGAGGATTGGTGGGAGAATCGTGTTCCGCAAGAGACGCGGAAAAACGTCAGACGAGCAGCGAAACGCCAGTTAGTCGTTCAATCCGTGCGGATGGATGAATCTCTGGCTCGGGGAATTAAGGAGATCTACGATGAGACTCCGGTCAGGCAGGGTCGGCGATATCATCACTATGGCAAAGAGCTGGCCACAGTCCTGCGCGAGAATTCTTCCTACCTCGAGCGCAGCGAGTTTATCGGTGCTTACTATGGAGAAGAATTGGTCGGGTTCTTGAAGATGGTGTCAATCGGTAGCGTGTATCGTATTATGCAGATTGTCTCGCAGGTAGCACACCAGGATCGACGCCCGACCAACGCGCTTTTGGCTAAGGCAGTGGAGATCTGTGTGCAAAAGAAGGCTACGCACTTTGTCTATGGGCGATATATCTATGGCAAAAATACCAGCTCGCCCCTGATTGACTTCAAACGCCGCAATGGCTTTGAGCAACAGCTTGTCCCGAGATACTACATTCCACTTACTGCTTTAGGTAAGTTATCTCTTCGTTGTCATGCCCATCGCGGGGTAAGGGCATTGATGCCCGAGAGAGTGGATAGCGCACTGCTATGGCTAAGAAGCCAGTTCCTGCAACGACAGCTTGCACGGAACTAAGTGCAGCAGGAAAACAGTGATCCTTCGCGAGGTTGGTGTATTTTGCCGGTGTAGCTCAATGTTAGAGCGGCTGAATCGTACTCAGCAGATGGAGTGTTCAATTCCTCCCGCCGGCTCCCTTTCGGCATGGTTCCTATCCTAGGTATCGTGCGCAAGCCGCGCAGCGGCGAGGCAGGTTTCCTCGACCGGACCCTTGCGAGGATGGCCGAGAGCGCGAGTGACAGCTATACCAGCGATGAGTTGGGCTGTGCTGTCGCAGTAGCTTCTTCCAATCAATCGGCAAGAACAGCGCATTGGAATACCGATCGAACAACAGGTGTGTGGTTATCGGGGGAGTTATGTCCCGCAGTTGCTGCGGAATCCCTGCTACGCCACTACAACGACGTGGGTGAAAGTTGCCTGGAAGGGCTGAACGGTCGCTTTGGCGGTGCGATTGTGGATACAGCGCAGGGAAAATTCATTCTTTTCACTGACCGTTTTGGACTAGGACGAATCTATTTTTACGAGGACGAAGAAGCATTCTACTTCTCGTCGCGGGTTAGGTCCTTGCTCCGTGTTATTCCGCAGGCGAGGGAGTTGGACCAAAGGAGCCTGGCGGAGTTTTGCTCCTGCGGTTGCGTCCTGCAGAATCGAACCTTGTTTCGCGGTATCTCCATTTTACCTCCAGCGGCATGCTGGACATTCTCCAGGGACGGAGACACAAGCAGGGGTAGCTACTTCGATTCTTCGACATGGGAGAACCAGACCCCACTCTCCGGTGCGGACTACGATCAAGCTCTCAAGAGTGTCTTTGCCGAGATCATGCCTCCTTATCTTGAAGGTGCAGTGGGAATGTCTCTCACGGGCGGGCTCGATGGTCGGATGATCATGGCCTGGGCAAAGGCGCCGCCGGGCCAATTGCCTTGTTACACTTTCGGCGGTTCTTATCGTGAATCCAACGACGTGCGCGTGGCCCGACGGGTAGCGGAGGTTTGTCATCAGCCGCACACAGTCATTCAGGTCGGGTCCGATTTTCTAAGCAGTTTTTCTGAGCTGGCGGAGGAATCGATCCGCTTATCGGATGGAACAATGGATGTAGCTGGTGCCGTCGAGATCTACGTTAATCGAAAGGCGCGCGAGATAGCTCCGATCAGGCTAACAGGTAACTATGGCTCCGAGATCCTTCGCGGGACCATCGCTTTCAAACCCGGCGTGTTGAATGACGAGCTTTATGTCGATGAATTTCTCGCCGCTGGAAGAGTAGCAACTCTCACATACGAGCAGGAAGCAAAGGCGAACCGACGGTCCTTTATCGCTTTCAAACAGGTGCCCTGGCATCATTTTGCCAGACTTAGCCTGGAAGAATCTCAGTTAACAGTGCGGACCCCGTTTCTAGATAACGCGTTGGTGGCTCTAACCTTTCGCACCCCCGCCCACGCGGCCATTAGTAATGAACCCTCTTTACGTCTCATCGCCGCGGGCAACCATGCCTTGGCCGCTATTCCTACGGATCGAGGCGTGTCGTATTCGAAAACGGCGGCGAACTATTTTGAGCTTCTACGAGTGAAAGCCGAATACGCCTTCGATTATGGAATGCCCCAGTGGCTGGCGGCGACGGATCGCCGTCTTAGCCGGTTGCATCTCGAACGTTTCTTTCTGGGCCGGCACAAGTTCGCCCATTTCCGGGTCTGGTATCGCAATCAACTAGCGGACTACGTGCGCGAAATCCTTCTCGATCCGCGCTCCCTTGCCCGGCCTTATCTCCAACGAGGCGCGGTGGCAAAGATCGTGGAGGAGCACGTCAGTGGCCGGCGCAATTATACCCGGGAAATACACCAGCTCTTGTCGCTGGAGCTCTTGCAGCGGATTTTTATCGATGGAGGAGGGGAAATCTAAATTGTAGCCGAAAATGCGCTCATTATGCGATACTCCGGCCTGCGCTTCATTCGAGGCGGTGAACCAACTTGAATTTCACATCTACGACAACTGCAATCATGGACGTTTATTTGGAAGAATATACTTCGGCCGAGGCGATTGAGAAATACACCACTCGGACCGCCGGTCACGGCATCAGCTACCTCCTGCAACATGACTATGCCGAGGTTTACCTGAATGCTTTGGAGAACTACCTCCGTGTGCCCAACAACACACCGTTGCGGCTTCTGGAGTTCGGTTGCGGCGGGGGAATGAACATCATTAACCTGCTAGCTTTACTGGAGCGGCGCGGCCGAAAAGTGGAGGTCGCTTACGGGACCGATTTCTCGCCGCGGCTGGTGGACGCGGCCAACTCGGAGAGTAAGTCGCTTCTCACTCCGGCCCAACAAGGAAAGATGCATTTCGCCGTCGCGCGAAATGAGGAACTCGCGGCTAACCTTTCCGCGGCCATTGGGATGACTGAGCAGGAACTCAATGGCTACTTCCACGTTATTCTGGGAGTGAACACTTTCCGTTATTGTCATCGGCTTGGGAAGACTAAGGAATGCGCACACGACATAGCCCGACTTCTTACTCCCGGCGGGATCTGCATTAACATCGATATGAACCAACGCTTTCCGGCTTTTCGAAGTAAATGGCGTAAGTCGGAACGAGATACTCCCGAAATCGAAAGCTACTTACCGTCACTGGAAGAATATGCTTCTCCTTTTGCCGAAGCTGGTCTCGAAATTGTCAGGAAAGAAAATTTCTGTTGGATACCGCACTCTGCTACTCCGGCCATGACCGCCGCGCTCCGATTTCTTACTCCGGTGCTCAACACAGTGGCCCGGCCATGGGCGATGCGGTCATTGGTTATTTCCAGGAAATCAGCCTAAGAGGACGTTTTGAGTCTGAGCGAGACTGACGCGAGGTCGGCGCAAGTTGCGATCGTCCTCGAGCCTGCCCTTTCTGGCGAGGCTACGCGGCGGGTGGTGGCGCTGTTAGAGTTTCTCGGAATACCTGGCTATCGATTCCGAACTACGCCTGAGTTCCTGGAAGCAAGGACCAGGAGTCCGTTACAAGAAAAGTCCTTTGCGGTCATAGCTCCGCTAAGTCACATGCGTGAGTTGCTGACGATGCAAGAGAGCTTGGACGTTCACTCATTCTTCTTCTACCCGGCTGAGGGTGCGCATGTCGCGACGGCCTTATCCACCGCTTCGTCAGTCGAATTAGAAGCGTTCACTGACGGCGAAGTCGAGCTGGAGGTTACCCGCGACCTACCGAACATCACCGGCCCGATGCATGGCGTTCGCGCTCGGTTGAAGCCGCGCCTAACCGATCGAGTCGTGCGAGTTCAGGGAGCAGGATCGAGCGTGCCGATATTGAAAACTGCCACCGGCTCGCCGTTCCTTATGTTGGATGGGAAGAGCCCAATTTTCATTAGCGGCAGCTCGCATGTCCCAGATTTGGACGAGCCTTTGGTCGCTGACAGGTATGACGTGAAGGAGGATTTTCTTTCGGCAGTTCCACTCGTGATTTTTTTCAAGTGGGCTTTCCGCGATGTCTGCTGGCAGCCGCATCAGCCAGGCGCTTGTCTGATCATCGACGATCCGCTGTTGAAGACCAAGTATGGCTGCTGCGATTTCCTGAAACTGGAGACGCAAATGCGCGAGCGTAACTTCAGCACGAGCATCGCGATGATCCCGTGGAATTGGCGGAGAAGCTCGTCCGAGATGGTTCAGCTGATTGGGAAGAGCGCTGGCAGATTATCCATTTCGGTTCACGGATGCGATCATACGGCCGGAGAGTTCGGCGCGACTGACTCTGCCATATTGGATAGGCGAGTAGCGGTAGCTAAACACCGTATGGCATCTCACGAACAAAGCACCGGTATTAAGCATGACTTAGTCATGGTCTTCCCACAAGGCGTCTTTTCGCGGGAGAGTTTGCGCGCTCTCCGACGCCACGGCTTTCTCGCTGCGGTTAACAGCGACGCTACTCCTGTTGATTCGGATGAAAGTTATCCCACGCTCAGAGAAGCCTGGGAGGTAGCTATAGTTAAAGACGCTGGCGTTCCGCTTTATCTTCGCAGGTATCCGTCGCATGGCTTGGAGAACTTCGCTTTCGATCTTCTCCTCGGGAAGCCTTGTCTAATTGTCGAGCATCATAAATTCTTTCGAGATAACCATCGCCATCTCCTTCGTTTCATCGACGCAATCAACTCTCTTAACTCGTCCTTGTGTTGGAGTAGCTTGGAGAATGTTATTCGTAACTCTTATCTGGAAAAGAAAAACGCAATTAGAGACTTTACCAAGGATGCGACCACACCGAACAACACGGCACTACCAGTGTCAGCCCAAACCAAAATGGGTGGCACTATAAAAGTAGCTGCGCGGAGATACCTCAGCGAGTTGCGGGACAATGTCTCGGCAAAGCTCTTGGCGCTAAGGTAAAATCCCGAAAGCCGGCGCGGGAAAACGCAACTAATGTTAATTATCAACGCGGATGATTGGGGAAGGACAAAAGCGGCTACTGATTGCGCGGCGTCTTGTTTTCAAAAAGGCCGTCTTACCTCAACCACGGCGATGGTCTTCATGGAGGACTCAAGTCGAGCAGCTACTCTCGCGAATGAGTTGCAGATCGATGTCGGTTTGCACATTAATTTTTCGGAAGAATTTACAGGGCGCGCGATTCCCGCAGACGTGCGTGAGGCACAGCGCGCCCTTTCTCGCTTTCTGAAAGCAAGTCGTTTTGCTCTGCTCTTCTATAATCCATTTCTACGGCGGCAGTTTTCGCTTGTATACGATGCACAGGCAGAGGAGTTCGTCCGCCTTTATGGTCGTGTGCCTTCACACCTGGATGGGCATCAGCACATGCATCTCTGCAGCAATAGCCTAGTGGGCCATCTCTTGCCTCGAGGCGCTAAGGTCCGACGAAGTTTTTCTTTCGCGGGAGGGGAAAAGAGTTTTGTTAATCGCGGATATCGTGCGCTGGTTGATCGGCATCTCGCAAAACGGCACCAGATAACGGATTATTTTTTTGCCCTCTCCCAAAACATGGAAGAAAAGCGATTCGAAAGAATTCTCCGGCTGGCGAGTAAGACTTCGGTTGAGTTAATGACTCATCCAGAGGTTAGACGCGAGTTCGATTTTCTAACGCGTGACGAGTTCGCTCGAGCGATCAGTGAGATCCCACTTGGCACTTACCGGACCATTTGATGGCCGACCACATCACAGTTTGTATTTGCACATATCGGCGTCCGCAGTTGTTGCGAGACTTGTTGCAGAAGGTCATCGAGCAGGAGACCGGCGGCCACTTTACATTATCGATTGCGGTTTGTGACAACGATACTGAGCGCTCTGCGGAAGGGACAGTTGCTGAATTTCAAAAGACAACGGCGGTGCCCATAAGCTATTCATGCGAGCCGGATCAGAACATCGCCCGCGCGCGCAATCGGGTTTTGGAAAGTGCTCGTGGCAACTTCGTGGCCTTCATCGACGATGATGAGTTTCCGGCCGCGGATTGGCTTCGCCAAATGTTCAACCTCTGTGAGAGTGATAAGAAAATCTCAGGCGTACTAGGTCCGGTGCGCCCACATTTTGAGGAAGAGCCTCCGGCCTGGATCGTACGCGGACGGTTCTGTGAGCGTCCCGAACATCCTACCGGTCGGGTGATGAAGTGGAACGAATGCCGCACTGGCAATGTGCTTTTTCGCCGCTCGATTTTGCACGAGCGAGCCGAGCCATTCAAACCGCACTTTGGCACCGGCGGTGAAGACATGGATTTCTTTCGGAGAATGATCGCGGAGGGAAATCTTTTCCTCTGGTGTGCGGAAGCGGTCGTTTATGAGGTCGTGCCACCCGCGCGTTTAACTCGCGCCTACATGCTTAAGCGCGCCTTGCTTCGCGGGAAAAATATTTTGAAGCATCAGACGGGCCGATCGCAACTGATCGCAACTTCCCTGGCCGCCTTTCCCTTTTATCTCCTTATGCTGCCTTTAACGGCGATAGGAGGGCAACATTGTCTCATGAGATACAGCATCAAGCTTTGCGATCACGCCGGTCGGCTACTAGGACTGCTCGGTTTGAATCCGGTCAGTTCTCGCGATCATTGATTGCTATCTACTCCATCGAATGAGACTGCAACGAGCCTTGGCGGACTTCCTGATTCGCACCTGCGGACTGCGCTACCTTCATGGTAGTCGTTTGCAGCGCGGCATTCGCACCTTGCTTGACGAGATCGATCTGCAGCACCTGCGCGACACACACCCATGCGAGAGTTTCTCGGAACGCCTGGAGTTTTATCGCTATATCAATTCCACTGTTGCCGGCGATGTGCCGATTGATTTCTTGGAATTCGGCGTCTATCGCGGCGAATCCATCAGAGAATGGATCCAGCTAAATGAGCAAGCTGGCAGTCGCTTCTTCGGCTTCGATTCATTCGAAGGCTTGCCCGAGACATGGCGGCAATCGCAGGGCAAAGGTCATTTCGATGTTGGCGGCGAAATACCGCAGATCGCTGACCCACGCGTGGTGTTTTACAAAGGATGGTTTGATGACACTCTGCCTCGATTTATTAGAGACTTCGATGCGCAGAACCGCATCATCGTGCACTTGGACGCCGACCTTTATTCATCAACCTTGCTGCCGCTAACTCTTCTAAAACCTTTTCTCGTTGCGGACTCGCTCTTGATCTTCGATGAGTTTTACGACCGGGATCACGAATTCAAAGCCTTCCAGGATTTCTTGAGGATTTCGAAACTGACCTACCGCGTCCGTTGTCAGATGGAGAACTACGGCAAGGTCTGCGTGCAGCTTCTGTAGTCTGCTCGATGCAGGTGGTAAGGGAATGCGCGCATTACATCCTTCAGATTCACAGCCGATCGTGCTCCTCGGCTTCGCCGAAGCTCTGGCCGCACCGGAAGTGGTCTGGAGTTTGGTCGACGCCGGATACAGAGTCCTCGCCTTCGCACGCCGCGGCCGCGGATCAGCTCTGCGTTATAGCCGGCATGTCGAAGTGCACGAAATCACGCCGCCCGAAGAATCCGTTGCGGCCGCGACCTCAGAATTATCTGCGCTCCTCGAACAAATCGGAACCAAGGTTGCCCCAGGTCACATTCTTTTTCCTATCGATGACGCTTCCGTTTGGCTTGGCGCAAGATTGCCGCTTTCGATCAACTGGATTTTCGCGGGACCTTCGCCGGAAAAGGCAGAGCTGGCGTTGGATAAGCGAAAGCAAATCGAAGTGGCGAATGCCGCTGGCTTTCACGTTCCAGAAACTTCAGTCATCTCGGCGCCGGAAGACCTGGAAAGCTGTCTGGAATGTTTGCCCATCATTCTCCGGCCGGCCCTGGCTGTCTGGGAGTGTAACAGTCGCCTAACGAGAGGTTCGAACTGGATCTGTTCGGATCGTCCTGAGTTGGAGCGCGTCGGGAAGAAATGGCAAGGTCGCGGCGCGCTGCTTGCGCAACCTTTCTTGCAAGGCGTCGGTGAAGGAATTTTTGGTCTGGCAACAGAGAAGGGCGTGGTTGCCTGGAGTGCTCATCGACGATTGCGTATGATGAATCCTCATGGCTCGGGATCGAGCGCCTGCGTCTCGCAACCGGTGCCGGACGGTGTGAAGGAGCCAGTAGAAAAGTTCATCGAGGCTACTGGATGGCGTGGCCTCTTCATGATCGAAATGCTGAATAGCGGTGGGCACCGCTATTTTGTGGAATTCAACGGTCGCTCCTGGGGAAGCATGGCCCTCGCGCGAGCACGGGGGCTCGAGTATCCGGCATGGGCGGTGCGACTGGCGCTGGACCCGAAGTTCCGACCCAACCCGGAAAAGGAAATCGCCGAAGAAACAGAGGCCCGTAACTTTGGCAGAGAGCTGATGCATCTCCTGTTTGTTTTACGCGGATCGAAATCGGCCGCGCTCCAAGAATGGCCAGGGTTCTGGCGCACGCTTTTCGCGATGCTTTCCTTCAGGCACACGACGCGCTTCTATAACTGGCGGCGCGACGATCCCAAGGTTTTCTGGACCGACACCGCTTCTACGTTGCGTGACAACCTCATTAAGCGAAAATCCTAGCGCCATGCTTCACGGCATTTCCTCAGCGTGTCATGTCCATTCGGAATGGTCCTACGATGGAAAATGGTCGCTGCCTGCGCTAGCCAAGGAGTTCAAGCTGCGCGGCTATCGTGTTGTCATGATGACAGAGCATGATCGCGGTTTCACGAAAGAAAAATGGTTCGAATATCGTGAGGCATGCAAAGCGGCAAGTTCAAAGGAGCTGATCCTGGTGCCGGGGATTGAGTACAGTGATCCATCAAATGTGACGCACATCTTGGTTTGGGGGGCCGCTTCGTTCTTGGGAGAAGGGCTGGCGACCGAAACCCTTCTCGGCTCGATTCGCGAGCAGAAGGCGGTGGCTGTACTTGCACATCCAGCACGCCGGGAAGCGTGGAAGAGCTTTGAAGAGACTTGGTGTAAAACGCTCGCTGGCATCGAAGTGTGGAATCGAAAGACAGATGGATGGGCTCCTAGTAAGGTGGCAACGGTCTTGGTGCGCGCTGAATTGGTTAATTTTGCCGGACTGGATTTCCACGATCGTCGACAGTTCTTTCCTTTGTCTATGCAACTCGTGGTTGAAGGTGACTTGAACGAAGACGCGATTGTAGCGGCTTTCCGTTCCAGACGCGCGACGGCTTGCGTTTTCGGACGGCCGCTTAGTCAAGTCTTAACGCCGATGCGGCGGTTTGCTTTTTCCACTGCGGAAGGAATCCGCCGCCCGCTGGCACGGACTGCTCGCGCATTTCTGGGCGATCGGGCGACGCGCCCAGCGAAGCTCTCTTCTTAAATCCCGCCAGGAATGTTATCATATGACCACGTTCGGGATCGAAAGGCTGTGAGGGACGCTGTGGAAGACCGGTCACCGTTGCGGGAAACACGACGAAGATGAATCGCACATTTGCCTTACTTCTTTGTCTTCCCTTTATCGTCTGGCTGTGGAAGCGCGATGCCAGAGTGCGGCCGAAATTTTCGCGGACATTTTGGATTCCAATTCTTTGGCTGCTAATACTTGGTTCGAGACCCATCTCCTGGTGGCTGGGTGTTGGTGCTTCGGGCGGTGGCGATCTCGACGGGAACTGGTTCGACCGCACGCTTTACCTCGTCCTGGTCTTTCTTGCGTTGCGCATCCTTATTCGCCGTCGCGTTTCCCTGATAACCTTCATTCAAAAAAACAAGGCCTTTTCGCTGTTTTATTTGTTCTTACTCATCACTGTCCTATGGGCGCCTTTCCCGTTCGTCGCCTTTAAGCGTTGGTTCAAGGACGCGGCCACCTTCCTCATCATCCTTCTGGTTCTGAGTGAACAAGAACCTTTGGAAGCTATTAAAGCTCTTTGCGCCCGCTGCGCGTTCGTCTGGTTCCCTCTGTCTGAGCTTTTTGCGAAGTACTTCCCGCAGTCCGGGAGATCATATAGTCGGGGAGGTCTTGCTACCTACACAGGTGTGACAGATCAAAAGAACAGCCTGGGCGCGATCATTCTTGTCGTAGGCCTGGTGTTGGTCTCAGAGCTAACGCAGCCTAATCGCCCCCGTGGCAAGCCCTGGTTCAAAGGACACCGATTTACTGTCCTCTTTACTCTGGCGATGGGAATCTGGCTTATGGTTCTTTCTAATAGCAAGACCTCCTTGATCTGCTTCGCTCTGGGGTCCTTTATCATTCTCAGCCATAAGGTGCCGGTCCTGCGTGCCCACCCCGGCCGCGTTCTCGCCTCGGTTTTTACCGCGGTCTTTTTGTTTTTCGTGGCCGAAAGTGTCTTTCGTGTTTCGGAGACGCTGCTGAGCTTTGTCGGACGAGATGCGACGTTCACCGATCGGACGGCGATCTGGGAAGCGGTAACTGAAAACCCAGTCGATCCCATGCTAGGTTGCGGTTACATGATGTATTGGACCCTGCATCGGGGCGTGCACGCTCATGATTCCGACGCTTACTGGACGGTTAAAACGGCGCATAACGGATATCTGGAGACTTATCTCGACGGAGGCACCATTGGAGTGTGTCTGCTCTTGTTACTCCTGATCGTGATCGGTAAGTATGCGATCTCTAATTTCTTGAAGGGATCGGAATATGGGCGGTTATCATTTGCCTTTTTCATTGTCACCATCACCTACAATCTTTCCGAATCTATTTTTGCCCGGCGTAGTCCGCTCTGGTTCGTCTTTCTCCTCTTTGCGGTAGATTGGCGGGGCGCGGTTGCCTGGATTCCGAAACGCAAGCCCGAGGTAAGACAGGCGACTAGCCTTCAGCCCGTTCCGGTTCCGGCAGCTGCTGCGCTTGGTTAGACCGGTGACGCCGTTTGTCCGCGAAGGTTGAGCTAATAATGGGCAAGCCAAAAATGCTCGCGCGTCTGCGCGGTCGGTTCCAGCGCGACGTCTCCCGGTTGTTGGCTACACGTCCGATGAGGATGCGTAACTCGCAGCCTATCGTCTCCTTCACCTTCGATGATTTTCCGCGATCAGCTCTCTTAACCGGTGGTCGGATACTGGCGGAGCGCAGATGGGAAGGGACGTTCTACACTTCCTTTGGATTAATGGAAAAGGTCGCTCCCACCGGTCAGATATTTTCGTTGAAGGACCTTGAGTTTCTTGGCCGACACGAATTGGGGTGCCATACCTTTGACCATTGTGACGCCTGGGAAACACCGTCTGCAGATTTTGACGAGGCCATCACGCGCAACGCCGCTGCGTTACAACGTTGTTTTCCGGGTAAACGCTTCGTCAGTTTGGCCTATCCGATTAATCCGCCTCGCCCCTCCACGAAACGAATGTGTGCAAAGCACTTCGTGGCTTGCCGCGCGGGCGGGCAGGAATGTAATTCCGGCCTAATAGACCTTAACGCCATGCGCGCTTTTTTTCTGGAGAAAAGCCGTGACTCCTTTGCTGAAATCGAACGCCAAATTCAAATCTGTTTGCAGCAGAATGGATGGCTAATCTTCGCGACGCACGACGTCGCGGAAGCGCCCACTAACTTCGGTGTCACGCCAGCTTTCTTCGAGCGAGTGGTAGAAGCGGTCGCGGGCTCCGGGGCTCGTGTCCTTCCAGTCGGGGAGGCTCTTGCGTGCCTGCGAGAGAATGAATAAAGGGGAAGAGTTAGGCTGGGAGCATTGAGAGGCCAATCGACTGCACGATGTCCCCGTTAGTCTCGATCTTAATTCCCGCCTACAATTCGGAGCTGTGGTTGCCGGATGCCGTGAGATCCGCGCTAGCCCAAAGCTACAAACGGATTGAGATCATCATAGTGGATGATGGGTCCACTGATGACACCCTGGCTATAGCTCGCCAATTCGAGTCACCATCAATAAAGGTAGTCTCTCAGGAAAACTCTGGAGCCAGCGCGGCACGCAATCGAGCCTTTAGCCTGGCACAGGGTAGTTACATCCAGTGGCTGGACGCAGACGACATTCTGGGGGCGGACAAGATTGCCAATCAGGTTCGGGCTTTAAATGAAGTTAATGGAGATCGAACGTTGCTCTCTTCGGCTTGGGACCGTTTTTATTTTAGGAGATCGAAGACCTACTCGATGGAGAATTCGCTCTGGCGTGATCTCACGCCCGTCGAATGGATAATACGAAAAATGAATGACAATGCCTGGATGGCCATTGAATCATGGCTGGTAAGCCGCGAACTATCCGAAACTGCCGGGCCATGGGACACTACTCTTTCAGCCGATGATGACGGTGAGTACTTCTGCCGCGTCATTTGTGCTTCCGACGGGATCAGGTTTGTCCCGACGGCGCGATCGCATATCCGCATGGGAAACCTTGGCAGCCTCAGCAAAGGCATTCATACAAGCCATCAACTCGAATCGCAGTTTCGTTCAATCACTTCACAGATCGGAAATGTTCGGCGATTAGAAGAAAGCCCGCGTGTGCGCCAGGCCTGCCTGCAGTTTTTGCAAAATTGGCTTCCGTGTTTTTATCCGGAAAAGAAGGAGATCGTCGCGCAATTTCATACCCTGGCCGTCGAATTAGGCGGTTCTCTCCAGCAGCCTCGCCTCAAATGGAAATATCGTGCTTATCAGCGAATTTTCGGGGCCCCTGCGGCCAGGAGGCTTTCGATTGTCGGACCGAAACTGCGAGTCCGTTGCGTCGCTACGTGGGACAGATGGCTGTCCAAAATGACTCATGAGGATGCCGGCTGAGAGTTCGGCCGGCGGCCCGTTTCTCGCTGTGCTTAACAGTCAGTTTGTGTTCTTTGGGCCGTGTCTGATTGTGTTGGGAATTCAACACATACTGGCGCGTTTGCTGCTCTGGTTCTACGAGTTGCTTTATGAATTTTTCCGCCCTTCAAGACCGTTGCAGCAAACGCGTCTCAACCAACGGAGGGCGCTGCACGGTTAACAGCAAAATGCTACTGAAAGTCTCTGCCGCTTTTTTCCTTTTCTTCTGCCTAGCTCAAGCGTGTCTGTCCGAGATTATTCCGGCCGAGCGCAGGACGATCTGGAAAGGCAACGCGGGAGTGCCAGGGGGCATTCCGAATCGCACAACCATTTATGCCAATGTTAGTGATCCGAGTAGTCCCTTCTACTGCGATCCCACAGGCGTGAAAGATTGCACCACAAATCTATCTCACGCTGTGCAATACGCGCCAGCCGACAGCGTGATTTATATGGGTCCCGGCACCTACCTTGTCTCCGGTCCCGTGGCCATGGTTTACAACGCCAAGGCGGGGCAGAACGGGCAAACGACTCTGCGCGGTGCTGGGATGGGGAAGACGATTCTGAAGCTCAACAATGGATTCTTACAATTCGGGTCGGCCGAGACCTCGGGCTATCCAGCCAGTGTTTCTGTCACAGCCGGAGCCACGCAAGGAAGCACAGTTGTTACCGTTTCTGATACAAGCGGCGTTACAGTAGGGGCACAGGTAATCATTCGGCCGAGCGGGGTGCAACCTTATGAGCACACCCTTTACGGCTCGGTCACCGGCAGCGCTGTTCAATTTCAATTCCGCGTCGTGAGCAAGACGTCTACTACCGTTACGCTCTCCCATCCTTTGCCGCTCGATCTCAGCAATACCAACCCGACTTTGTTGCCATACCACGAGACCGATGCCGCGCATTATTGGAAAGGGCAGGGCATCGAAGATCTTACCTTCGATATGTCCACCGGCGATGCGCCTTATGCTGTCCGTCTGGAGGAAGCCTGGGGCTGCTGGATGAAGAACGTCGAAATCAAGGGCTCGAATCACCGGCAGGTTTATTTTTATAACGTCTGTGCGAGCGAAATCCGCCGCTGCTATATTCACGACGCTCGGCGAAGCGGTCCTAACACCGAGGGAATGGACTTTGCCCAGCAATGTTCATGGAACCTGATCGAGGATAATATCTTCATTAAGGGTGGCTATCCACAGGTCATTTTTGGCGATGCCTCAGGTGGGTGCAACGGCAATGTCGTGGCCTATAACTTCTTTGATCGCGCGGTGATTGTAGATCCTACAGTTACTGCCCAGGACCTTTCCTTTAATCACGGGCCGCACAACATGTTCAATCTCGCGGAAGGCAACGTCATGGGCATGTACGAGTCCGACGGCTACTATGGTTCCAACAGTCACGACACCTTCTTCCGCAACTGGGTGACAATGGCGAATTCCGACCCGAACGTAGTATCCGGTTTTACCGGATTCTCCTTCAAGCATTATTCAAATTACATGAATGTAGTTGGGAACGTCATCGGGAATCCCAGCCTGACCAATGGCGTCTATTCTCCTACTACCAGTGGATACTCGGGAAAGGCGATTTTTGAATTAGGCTATCCGAACGGAGGAAATATTGGCTTTACGGGAACACAAGCCGTAACAGCTCCTCCAAACTACAATAGTATCTCTAACAATCGGGCGGATACTTCAGCGCAGCTGCGCGATCTCAATGTAGAAGCCACCATACTTCGGCATGGAAACTACGATTACGTTAGCAAAACGACAAACTGGGATTCCGGGATCGACGACCACGCCTTACCTCAGTCGCTCTATCTCACCGGTCGGCCCATTTGGTGGCCGCCTACTATCAACTGGCCTGCCATCGGACCAGACCTTGACCCAATGACCGGCCAGATCCCGGCGCAGATTCGCTTTCTGACGGCCAGCATCACCCCGTCGTCGCCCACAAATCTAAGAATTAGCTCATCGGGGAACTAGCTTCTGCCGCTGATCCAGGTGGCGCAGTTAGAGCGGAAATCGCCTGAGAACTGCGCTGCACCACTCTTGCTCCATCGCTGGTCAACTGTGTTAGGTTGTAACGAACGGCAGGCAATATGAGATCAGTTCCAACCGAAGATCTAGACCATATTCTGGAAAAAACAGCGACTCTCTGGGAAGCGCTGCGCGGAAAGCGTGTCTTTATTACGGGCGGGACCGGCTTCTTTGGCCGTTGGTTGCTGGATTCGTTTCTCTTTGCTAATCGAGCCTTCGATCTCCATGCAAGAGCTGTTGTTCTAAGTCGGAAACCGGCCGCACCCAACGGAGATGCGGTCGAGTTTGTAAAAGGTGATATAAGGAGCTTCGATTTTCCCGCGGGTGAGTTCTCCTACCTTATTCATGCCGCGACAATCGATTCGACCGACCTTTTCGAAGCTAACCGGCTTGGAACGGAACGGGTCTTACAATTCGCAGCCCAGGCGTGCACCGAAAAGCTGCTGTTTACTAGCTCAGGGGCTGCCTATGGTCCTCAGCCAAGTGACCTAGAGTTTTTATCTGAGGACTATTCTATGTCCGAATCAACTGTTGAAAAAGATGGAGTCTACGGTCAAAGCAAACGCGTTTCGGAACACCTTTGCCTGGAAAGCGGCCAGCAGAATGGCTTCGATACAATTATCGCGCGCTGTTTTGCTTTTGTTGGTCCTCATCTTCCGCTAGATGGAAATTTCGCGATTGGAAATTTTATTCGGGACGCCCTCATCGGTGACTCAATACGGGTGAATGGCAATGGCAAGCCGATCCGTTCATATCTCTATGCTGCTGACCTTGCGATCTGGCTTTGGACAATGCTCCTGCAGGGAACGGCTGGGCGCGTCTACAACATCGGAGCGGAGGAAGCACATACCATTACGGAGATCGCGCAGATTGTGCGCGAAGAAGTGAATCCGCAAGCCTCCCTTCAGATATTAGGCAAGTCAGATCGCGGTGAACGCCGTGACCGTTACGTCCCATCAACGCGACGGGCTCACTCCGAACTCGGGCTCAAGAATTGGATCGATCTCTGCGAAGGTATTCGGCGAACGGCGGATTGGCATCGGGCCTGATTTGCCGTAGCGTGAGAGGCAACAGAGCGCTCTCGTAAAGCAAGATTAGACATCGAGCCCAGGCGACAAAAGTCTCAGTTGCACCTTCCTTCGTATTTGTGCGTTACTCTTTCCTCGCTAAAGTCCCATGAGAGACGTTGAAAGAATCACAGTCTACACGGCTGATTCGCCTCTGCTGCGTCCGACGCAGTTCTTCAAAGAAATGATGCGCGACTTGTTGGCCTCGCGCGAACTAGCCTGGCGTCTGTTCATTCGTGATATTCAAGCGCAGTATCGGCAAACGCTTCTGGGCTATGTGTGGGCCTTTCTTCCGCCGCTGGCCACCTCCTTAACATTCATGTTTCTGAGCTCTCAACAAATTCTTTCGATTGGCGCGACACCGATTCCGTATCCCGCATTCGTTCTGATAGGAACTACTCTTTGGCAGACGTTTGTCGATGCGCTTAATGCACCGTTGAAGCTGGTCCAGTCTTCAAGGGAAATGCTGGCAAAAATCAATTTCCCTCGCGAGGCGCTCATCCTCGCGGGGCTCGGTGAAGTGTTGTTTAACTTCGCCATTCGTTCTGTTATTTTGGTTTTTGCCATCCTATGGTTCAAGATACCCATCTCGTATGAGCTGTGTCTCGCTCCACTGGGAGTCGCGAGCCTCATTGCGTTTGGCTTAATGCTTGGCATCCTGGTTACTCCCATCGGGATGCTTTATCAGGACGTTAGCCGCGGTCTTCTTGTAGTGACTGGTTTCTGGATGCTACTGACGCCGGTGATCTATCCTACGCCGCGGACATGGCCGGCATCTCTCCTTAGCAAATGGAACCCAGTTAGTACGCTTATAGTCAGCACGCGAGAATGGTTGACCGGTAGCGCCGGGGCGAATCCAGCGGCCTTTCTAGCTGTAACAGCTGCTACTTTGATCCTCACTGTTCTCGGCTGGATTCTCTATCGCTTGGCTATGCCTCATCTGGTTGAACGCATGGGAGGATAGTCGCTCTTTCCCGATACGACCCATGTCCGAAACTCTCATCGAGGCAAGAAACGTCTCAAAAAAATTCTGCCGTAGCCTTAAGCGCTCGCTTTGGTATGGCATGCTGGATATTGCGGATGAGGTTGCCGGTCGCGCTGCAAAATCAAGACCACTTCGGCCCGATGAATTTTGGGCGGTGCGTGACGTTTCGTTTGAACTCAAGCGAGGAGAATGCCTGGGTCTAATCGGACGTAATGGCGCGGGAAAGACTACTCTGTTGCGCATGTTTAACGGCTTGATCAAGCCGGACGCGGGTTCCCTTACGCTACGCGGACGAGTCGGTGCGTTGATCGCGCTGGGCGCCGGATTCAACCCAATTCTAACTGGTCGCGAAAACATCTATGTCAATGGTTCGGTTCTGGGCCTTAGCAAGAGGGAGATCAATGCGAAGATCGAGGATATTATCGACTTCGCCGGCATTCATGAGTTTATCGACTCGCCCGTGCGAAACTACAGCTCCGGAATGCAGGTGAGACTGGGCTTTGCTACGGCGACGGCGCTGGAACCGGATGTCCTCCTGCTAGATGAGGTTCTCGCGGTGGGAGATGCCGCCTTTCGCGCGAAGTGTTACAGCCGTTTGGCAAAACTTCAGGAAAAAGCCGCTGTGATCTTTGTTTCCCACGACATGGCGTCCATCTCCCACATTTGCAATCGCGTCCTACACTTCAGGAAAGGAATACCCGCAGCTTATGATGTCATTCAAGGCATTGAGGCTTATAATAGGGATAACCGCGAAGCTTCTCCCAAGGGTATCGTTGGCGCGCGTGTCTTATTGCCACCTGTCGAGGAGGCAAATTTTGAACTCGAGCGGACTAAGATTATTTCGGGCGAATCGGTTGAGGTAATCCTGGGAGTTCGGACCACGCAAGCATTGCGTAAGCCTGTGATTTCATTTGTGATCTCCGATGAGGCTGAGCAACCTATTCTCTGCTGGCACACGTCCCAATTCGACGTGGCTGTGGACATACCAGAAGGTTCGAGCGAGCTGCGGTTCCGGGTTGAGCCGGTTCTTCTGACTTCGGGTACATACTATTGCAGCATTTTGCTCAGTAAACACGGCAGCCTGGAGCACCTTGTTTGGTTTGACTATCAAGTCAGGCTGATCGTGGAAACGGGGAAGGTACAAGTTAATGTGCCCGTTCTTGTGCCCTATCGAGGGCATACTCTTACTCCGGTGAAAGGATTTGGAAGCACTCCTGCAAACCAGGAACAAGACATGGTTATTCCTGGGCCGGTATTGAATTGATCATGGTATCCGGATAAAATTCGCGCCCGCTTTAGTATCTCCTTGTCGGAGGGGCATTTCGTCAGTGGTATCTAGCGGTTGAGAGGGGTCGGGGCTCTCGTTTGTGTCAAACAAAAAACCGAGCCCGCGCAAGTCATCCTCGATCAAGGCGGCGCAGGGTTGTTGAATCAAGATTCTATCGCACAAATCCTCTTGAATCGACACACCATTTGTGGGCATAACAATAAGCAGCTGATTCGCCGCCGGCTTGAGAAGGCAACCTCCTTGTGACGTTGCCATTGGAGGCGGATTTGGTTGTCGAAGAACTATTTACCTACCAACATGCTTAGCTACGCAAAAGTAGTGGGATCGATTAATTCGAACGGCCAGTGTATGCGCAAGCCTACCTTCCGCGCATCGGCCATCTTTCCAGCGATGGAATCCCCGGGTATTTCGACTCGAATTAATTTCCTGGGCTACTGGATGATCAAGAGGGGCATACCGGAAGTCACTGCTGTTGTCACAATTCGCTCGACGGACGGGACCGTCTTGCATCGTTCTACGATGCTTATCAAGGAACGAAAAGCCTATCGGGTCGAAGTAGCCGATGAGCTAGTTAAGGGTGGCGTGGCGGCGGAGTGCTTTTCCGGTAGCATAGAAGTGGAGTTCTTCTCCGCGCGCGACCTGGTCTTCGCCTATCCCGCCGTTGTCGTTAACTATTACGGACCAGCCTTCAGCACTTTCGTTCATACCGCGCAAAGGGTCTTCAACGATGTTGACGACGCAGGGGAGGCACTTGAAACGTCGGTGCCGGAGTCTGGGTTTAACATATACGCCAACTCAAACGCGGTCCCGTTCTTCAGCTTCATCAACGGGTTTGAAAGAGTTCCCGACGGCTCAGTGCGGATGAAATTCTTCAATCATAAGGGAGAAACGTTCGAGCACGAGATGTCGATCGGCTCTGTTCGGCCTTACCAAATGGTTACAGTTCAAGCTGATAAAGAACTGGATCTTGAAGGATTTCTGGACGGACGAGCCGGAACGATGAGTACCAATTTTAACGTGCGGTGGATCTTTCCCCGTGTCGTCGCAGGTAACAGGCAACTGTCTTTGAATGCACTAAGTATTACTCACACCTTCTATGACTGCGCCTTAGCTACAACTGCTGGCGATTACTGGCCGGAACCACCCGAAGAGTCACATGCGGCTTCCTTGATGATTCCTCTGGCGCTTGATGACCGACACGTCTCAAAGATTCATTTTTATCCAATCATCTCTCCCTCGATTATCGATATCGACGTAGAGGTATACTCGGCCGAGGGGTCTCACTTAGGCACTGTGCGCGACGCGCTGAGAATACAATCTCCTAATACGCAGCTGAACACCATATCGCTGGGCTTAGTTTGCGAGCAGATCGGCGTGGCCGGACCGGCGCAGTGTTCGGCAAAAATTGTGGCACGACCCGCCCCGGGAAGCCGTCTTCCCTCAAGAATCAAAATGGGTGTCGACGTGGGAATAGAAGGCGCTGAACTCCCATGTAATATCTGCGTCTCTCTTCTTCCTTTCAGTCCTGCGATGGATAAGGCACGTCGCTCGTTTCGCTGGGCGCCGCTATTTGCCGACCAGCCTGGAGCAATGGCGTGGATTTTGAATGGCTCGCCCGCAAAGAAGTACGCGCACACGGCGAACGTTGAAATAACTTTTTACCGAGAGAAAGATGAGGCGACGCTAACTCGAAAAGTTCAAATTCCCCCGCACGCCTTGGTTACAATCGGACTCGACGATGATCGGGAACTAGCTGCGTTCTTTGAACAAAAGCCGGGTTGGTTCGTCGCCATCGCAGACACGCCGTATGTGACCACGTTCTATTTCGTTGAGCATCCCTCCGGCATGGTTGGTGGGGATCACGGCTTTTGAACCTTCTGATTGCGAATCGATCTTTTAGTTTCGGTTCCCACGACCTGCGTTAGTTTCTCGGACGGATCCTGGAATAACCACGGGGAAGCATCAGTTGGTGACAGTTGATGGCGCTTCCTTGATCTGTTGAGCTCGCGTCATCCGCAGGTGATGACTCGACGGGGTAATGAGGGGGCGAAACATTTTCAAAAAATATGGAAGCATTAAAACGGGTGTTAATAACCGGCGGCACAGGTTCCTTTGGGAAAAAGTTCGTGGAAATCTTGTTCGCCCGATTCCCGGACATAGAGCGCGTAGTTATTTTCTCGCGCGATGAATTAAAGCAGTTCGATATGGCGCAGCTGTATCCACCCGATAAGTATCCGGCGATTCGATATTTTCTCGGTGACGTACGGGATGGGCCGCGCCTTCACCGAGCGATGGAGAACGTAGATACCGTGATTCACGCGGCGGCGCTAAAGCAGGTTCCGGCGGCGGAGTACAATCCCTTCGAAGCGATCAAGACGAATGTATTAGGCGCACAGAACGTGATCGAAGCGGCTCTGGATAGCAAAGTGCGGCGTGTCATTGCTTTGAGCACGGACAAGGCAGCGGCGCCGATTAACCTCTACGGAGCGACGAAACTCTGTTCGGACAAGCTGTTTGTTGCAGCCAACAATTTCAAGGGAGACCGCGATTTACGACTGTCGGTGGTCCGTTATGGCAATGTCATGGGAAGCAGGGGTAGCGTGATTCCATTCTTCTTGGAAAAACGCAAAACGGGCGTGATCCCAATTACCGATGAGCGAATGACTCGCTTTAACATCTCGCTCGAAGAAGGAGTAGACCTTGTTCTTTACGCGCTGGATAATATTTGGGGCGGGGAAATTTTCGTGCCAAAAATTCCAAGTTATCGAATTACCGATGTGGCAGAAGCTATCGGTCCGAAGTGTAAGCGCGTCACGGTCGGGATTCGGCCGGGAGAAAAGCTTCATGAAGAAATGATCACGGAAACCGATGGCTTGAATAGTGTCGAATTAGATCGCCACTTTGTTATTCTGCCTGCCACTCCTGAGTGGCGCCCTCAAGACTACTGTAACAAATTTGCGGCGCGACGCTGCCCGGCTGGTTTCAAGTACAATAGCGCCGCTAACACGGAATGGCTTAACGTTGAGGAGCTACGCGGTTTGATTCGAAAGCACGTCGATCCGGCATTCGCCGCCTAAAACAATGGATCTATCAAAATCTTGTTGATTTCGAATGAGTGACTTTCTCCCTTACGGGCGTCAGTGCCTCGAAGAAGACGATATCCAGGCAGTTTGTGATGTTCTTCGTTCGGACTTCCTTACCACTGGCCCGAAAGTGCAGGACTTTGAGGCCAAGTTCGCTGAACTGGTCGGGGCGCGTTATGCCGTCGCGGTTAATAGCGCAACCGCTGCGCTTCATCTCGCCGTGCGGGTTTTGAAAATTGGCCCCGGCGATCGCGTCATCACCTCGCCAAATACGTTCCTGGCCTCAGCTAACTGTGCGGCCTACGTTGGGGCTACTCCTGATTTTGCCGATATTGACCCTACTTCTTATAACCTTGACCAGGCTGCCCTGCGGGAGACATGGCAGGCCGATACAAAGGTTGTAGTTGCGGTGGACTATGCAGGTCAACCATGTGATATGCCCGCCCTTGCGGAAATTGGCCGGTCACGAGGAGCTGCCGTCGTGGAGGATGCCTCTCATGCAGTTGGAAGTCGTTTCACACATGGAGGAGAAATGTGGAAGGTTGGAGGTCACCCTTGGGCTGATCTTACCGTCTTCAGCTTTCATCCGGTTAAGACGATGACAACCGGTGAAGGTGGAATGTTGGTCACGGACAATGAAGAATGGGCCTCAGCTGCGCGTCGCCTGCGGTCTCACGGCATGGAGCGCGAAAACTTTCGCGGCCTAGGCGAAGATAGCCAGCCTTCGTTCGCGGAGAAGGGACCTTGGTACTACGAAATGCAGGACCTCGGTTATAACTATCGTCTCACTGACTTGCAGTGTGCCTTGGGTCTGACGCAGTTGGACAAGCTCGATCGTTTTATGACACGTCGGCGCGAGGTTGTTGCCCGTTACAATCGCGAAATGGCGAATATCCCGTGGCTTATTTTACCCGGCGTAAAGAACGCGGCCGATCGCGCGCACATTTCCTGGCACCTCTACACGGTCCAGATCGATTACCAGGCGATCGGTAAGACACGAACGAAGGTAATGACAGAGCTCAAAGAAAAAGGAGTGGGAAGCCAGGTGTTATATATTCCGGTGTACCTTCAGCCATGGTACCGAATGACCTACGGTTACCATGCGGGCAAGTGCCCGCAGGCGGAGCGTTTCTATCAACGAGCTCTGAGCCTGCCGCTTTTTCCAGCCATGAGCGATGCCGACGTAGAGCGCGTCTTCCAGGCAGTAAAATCATTGTGTGATTGAGCCGGTCCTCATTCGCACGGATGGTAATCGCGGTATCGGCACGGGACACGTAATGCGCTGTCTTGCCCTGGCCCAAATGTTTCAACGTACAGGCGGCCATGTTGTATTTGCGATGGCCGAATCAACGCCGGCGTTGGAAGAGATCATCGTGAAAGGTGGATTTGAAGTAACGCCTCTAAGCGTTGCGCGAGGCAGCGTGATAGATGCGCGGGAAACTATTTCGATCGCATGTAGCAAAGGCGCCGCGTGGGTGGTGGCGGATGGCTATCATTTTGGTCACAGTTTTCAGGAAGAGATCAAGCGCCACAACTTGCCTTTGTTGTTACTCGATGACTATGGCCATGCCGAACGCTACTGCGCTGATTTCGTTTTGAATCAAAACCTCGGGGCGAGCATTGACGCTTATCGGTTACGCGAAGCACAAACAAAACTGTTGTTAGGCACATCCTACGCTCTCCTTCGAACCGAGTTCCTGCGGCAAAAGAAAGTTCAGCGACCGGTCGCACATAAGGCGGCGAGAGTTTTGGTAACTCTTGGTGGCTCCGATTCTGATAACGTTACTAACAAGGTCATCGAAAGTCTCGCGTTGCTTGAGCCAGTTGAAGCTCTGGTCGTGGTAGGTGGCAGTAATCCTCATCTGGAGCTGCTGGAAGAAGCCTGCAAGTCCATTCAGTTGGTTATGAATGCTTCAAACATGCCTGACCTAATGGCGAGTGCGGATGTTGCGATTACTGCCGGAGGGACTACCGTTTGGGAGGCAGCCTTCATGGGATTGCCGATGCTAACGATTGTGCTCGCGGAGAACCAACGCTTGGTGTGCGATCAATTGCAGGCCGAAGGCTTAAGTCGAAACCTGGGCTGGCATAAGGATCTTTCCCCGCCGCGCATCGCCAACGCAGTGCAGGAATTGCTCACCGATACGGTGTCGCGGGCCGCAATGTCGGCGAGGGGACAGCAGTTAGTGGATGGCCGCGGCAGTCTCCGCGTCTGGTTGCGTTTGAACGAGAACGCGTTGCATCTTCGTCCAGTTAGCGAAGGGGATAGTCGTCTCATTTGGGAATGGGCCAATCAACCCGCCGTCCGTGCCGTCTCTTTTAACTCCGACCTGATCTCCTGGGACGATCATGTTCATTGGTTCAGCGAGAGATTAGCTAATCCGAGTTGTCTTTTTTGGCTTGCAGCTGACAAGGAGGGCCAGGCCCTTGGACAGGTTCGGTTCGAAATCCAGGGAGAAGAAGCAACGATCTCGGTAAGTCTCGATTCCGTGCAACAAGGTCGCCAACTAGGGGTGCTGCTCATTTGGGCAGCTTGCCGGCGATTGCTCCGTGAAACGGATGTTCAAAGTATCAATGCCTATGTTAAACTCGAGAATACCGCCTCTTCACACGCGTTTGAAAAGGCGAACTTCAAGAGAATGTCTGACACCCTGATCAAGCAGTTGCCGGCGATGCATTATATCTTTTCACAAAAGGAGGCAGACTTGTGAGTAATGCGATTAACATAGCTGGACGGATGGTCGGGTCGGGTTATCCAGTTTATATTATTGCGGAGTTATCAGCCAATCATGGCCAAAATTTTGAGCAGGCCGTGCGAACGATCGAAGAAATCAAAAAGGCCGGGGCCGATGCGGTAAAGATACAGACCTACACGGCGGATACTTTGACTATCCCTTGTGATAACGAATTTTTTCGCATCGCCGGAGGCACTCTTTGGGACGGACGCACCTTGCACGATCTTTATCGCGAAGCTTCATTACCATGGGAATGGCAACCAAAGCTTCAAGTAAGGGCTCGGGAATCAGGCTTGGATTTCTTTTCTACTCCATTCGATGAGACGGCGGTGGATTTCCTGGAGACAATGAATATCCCCGCGTACAAAATCGCGTCTTTTGAACTGATTGATCTACCGTTACTGCGTAAAGTGGCAACTACCAGTAAGCCCATTATCGCGTCGACTGGCATGGCGACGTTGGCGGAAATAGAAGAAGCACTAGCTACGATCCGTGCCGCCGACGGAGGTGAAGTAGCTTTGCTGAAATGCACCAGCGCGTATCCCGCGGCGCCGGAAGACATGAACTTGCGCACAATACCGGACATGCATGAGCGGTTTCGCGTTCCGGTTGGCCTGAGCGACCATACCCTCGGCCCGGCTGTTCCCGTGGCCGCCGTAGGGCTAGGCGCTTGTATCGTGGAGAAGCATTTCACTTTGTCGCGCCAACTTCCGGGTCCAGACACGGCTTTTTCTTTGGAACCAAAGGAATTTGCCGCAATGGTCGCGTCGATTCGTGAGACGGAAAAGGCCTTAGGAAAAGTGAGTTACGACGTCGGCCCTAATGAAGATAAGAGCCGCCGCTTTCGCCGCTCCATTTTTGTTGTAGAGGATATCGCTTCGGGAGACTTACTCAGCAAAGACAATATCCGCTGCATTCGTCCGGGGCAGGGTCTCCACCCACGACATTATGAGGAAGTAATAGGAATGCGCGCTACGCAAAATATTAAACGTGGCACACCGCTTAGCTGGGAACTAGTATCTCGAGTCCCCGCCCGAGCGAGCGTTTGAGAATGGTGTGCGGTTTGTCGTATGTCAGCAGCTCTCTGTATTATTCCGGCGCGCGGAGGTTCCAAGCGCATTCTACGCAAGAATGTTCGATCATTTCTGGGTAAGCCAATTCTTGCCTGGACGGTTGCCGTTGCGCTTGAGGCTGGGTGCTTTGAAGAAGTAATGGTCTCGACCGACGATGATGAGATTGCAGGGGTCGCATCCAATGCAGGTGCTTCTGTCCCGTTTCGACGTTCTCCGGAAACAAGCGGTGATCATGCGGACACACTCTCAGTGCTGCGTGAAGTTACCGAACAATATCGACGTCTCGGACGAGACTTCGACTTTTGTTGTTGTCTCTATCCTACGGCAGTTCTTACCCGTCCCGAAAATCTGCGCCAAGGCTATGATATATTGATCGGCGATCCTGAGCTAGCCTACGTCGTGCCGGTGATCACTTTCGGCTACCCTATCCAACGTGGCGTGGTGGTAGAATCTGGAAAACTGCGAATGTTACATCCCGATCATTATAATTCACGTAGTCAGGACTTGCCCAAGACCTACCACGACGCCGGGCAGTGGTATTGGTTTCGGACCGAGCGAATGCGCGATGGCTTACCCATACTCGGCCCTCACTCAGGGGCCGTCATCATTCCCGAGATGGATGCCCAGGATATCGACAATGAGGAAGACTGGCATCTGGCAGAGCTTAAATATCAACTACGCCAGCAAGAACAGTCCGAGTAGGTCACTATGCTTCAAATGACAGCAAATCTTCCAGCACTTTTGGGTGGCTCTCCTGTTAGGACAGTTCCCATCGCTTCTCGTATAACGATGGGAGCGGCAGAAAAGGCAGCCGCGATGCGCGTCATGGACAGCGACTGCTTGTCTGCCTTTCTAGGTGCGCCCGGTAAGTTTTTCCTTGGAGGGCCTGAAGTACGCGCTTTCGAGCGAGATTGGGCAGAGCAATACGGATTTGCGCATGCTGTAAGTGTCAATTCGTGGAGCACAGGTCTAACGACATGTGTCGGCGCCCTTCGTCTCGAGCCAGGAGATGAAATGATTTGCTCGCCTTACACCATGTCTGCGTCCGCGGCGTGCGCGTTATTCTACGGAGTCATTCCGGTCTTTGCTGATATTGCAGCTGAGCATTTCTGCCTGGATCCGGCTGCAGTCGAAGCCGCGATTACCTCTGTACTCTGGGCTATCATGGTGGTCCATTTGTTCGGTCATCCCGCTCCCATGGATGAACTCCTGGCCATCGCGAGGAAGCATAAGCTCTTTATAATAGAAGATGCGGCGCAAGCTCCAGGAGTTTTCTATCGAGGCAAGCCTGTCGGAGCTCTGGGCGATATAGGTGGCTTCAGCCTTAACTTTCACAAACACATTCACACTGGTGAAGGCGGAATGATCGTCACCCAGGTTGAAAACTTGGCCGAGCGGTGCCGTCTTATTCGCAATCACGGAGAAAATGATAGCGGTAACCGAGCAGATGACGATTTGAGTCACATTATCGGCTCAAATTATCGCCTGACGGAATTACAAGCTGCGATCGGTCGAGAACAATTAAAACGACTGAAAGGTTACCTTTCACACAGGATGCGCCTGGCCTCTTATTTACATTCACGGTTGCGTGACCTACCAGGTCTTACACCGCAAAGCCTTCCAAAAGAACCCGGAAGCACTCATTCATTCTACGTTTATCCAATTCGATATGATGAGAACGTGACCGGACTGCCGCGGAATCTTTTTGTGCGTGCGGTGAATGCGGAGTTTCCCACTCCGGGCAGCGTTGAAAGCACCCCCCTAACGGAAGGCTACGTGCGTCCTCTTTATCTAAACAAAGTCTATCAGCGACGTACTTTCATCGGCGATTTCCCTTTTGATCGGCAAAAGCCGGCACGTCCCTATGAGAAAGGTCTGTGTCCCGTGACGGAACGGCTTTATGAGCGCGAACTTGTCCTTACCCCTCTTGTCCGCGAGCCGCTCACGGAGCGAGACATGGATGATTTCGCAGACGCAATTGAAAAAACATTCGGAGTGCAAAAAAATGCATTGCTGGATAAATTTAGAACCAACTCCGACGGCATTTTTAATCCGGTAGAAGCGGCCAACGTGAGTGGAGCTGCTTCGTGATTCAACCAGAGCATCCGGTTAGGGTTGCCCTGATAGGTTGTGGTCGGATCGGATGGAGATTCCAGGATGATCCAGGAGCGGGGCCTTTTGGTATCTGCACACATGCGGCTGCCTGGCATAGCTTGAAAAGCGCGCACCTGGTAGCCGTAGCAGATCAAGACCTGGAGCAGGCGCGCGCTTGTGCGGCGCGCTGGCATGTGCCGGCAGTTTACCAGGACACGGCAGCGCTTCTAAATGACTCCCAACCGCAAATAGTGAGTATCGCCACGCCAGACGACACTCATGCTGGAGTTGCCCGGCAATGCCTCGAACACCCGTCGGTCCAAGCTGTGTTTGTCGAGAAACCTCTTGCAGCTACCGCGAAGGAAGGCGCAGAACTATGCGCGTTAGCCACGAGAATGGATAAGAAAATTATGGTTAATTATAGCCGGCGCTTTTGTCCAATCTACCAGTCGTTGCGCAGCGCGATTCAACGGAAGGAATATGGCAGGATTCGTTTAGTTCGTGTGCTTTATACCAAAGGATTACGACACAACGGATCGCATGCTTTGGATCTCATGCTCTTTTGGTTCTCCGGTTTCAGCATGAAGGACATGGTAGAGCCGCCCTGGGCGGACCAGTTAGAAGATGTCGACCCGCCGCTCGACGCGACCTTCTCACTACCAGAAGAGGGTCGAGGTATTCTGCACAGTCTTCCTTACCAGGATTATACTGTTTTCGAACTAGACCTATGTTTTGAAAGCGCGCGCCTTGTTCTTTCCAACGGCGGCGACACTATAGATGAGTTCCTTCCAGTATCGGACCAACCGTTCGCAGGTTACCGCAGTCTCGTTCGCCACGCGACGCACACGCGATGTCTTAAGGATTATCTATTACACGGCGCACGACATGTTCTTGCTGTCTTACAAAGCAGGGAAGAAAATCTTAGTGATGGGGAAGGATCGGTTACGATGTTAAGTGAGCTGGAGAAAATCAAAGACCGATTCTTGTAAGAGCGAGATGAGTAACAATCATATATTGTTTATGGCCGGGGACCCTGGCGGGGCGGCTGCTATTCTGCCGGTTATCAGGGAATGGCGCGGAGCCAAGACGGTGCTGGCTTACCGACACGCCGCCACTCGATTTTCCAGCGAGGGTATTACACTTAGCAAACTGGATGAAGTTCGTAGCTCGACGGTTGAGGCTGCTGCCTGGCTGGAAAAGATTCGACCAGATTGCCTCTGCGCGGCTACCTCGGTGAATGGGGTAGACTGGGAGCGCCACTTTTTCTTGGCCGCGCAGAGTCGAGGCATTCCGAGTCTCGCAGTTCTTGATTATTGGAGCAATTATTCGGCTAGGTTTAGTCTAGTAAAGCATCTCGATGCTTTACCAGATATGATTGCCGTCATGGATGCGCGAGCTAGTCGCGAGATGGTTCAGGACGGGTTTCCTGCGAACAAGCTAAGAATTACCGGACAACCCGTGCTCGATGAGGCACGGCGCTGGCGAGCTACTTTAAGCGCTGACAGTCGCGATAACTTTCGTAAGCAACTCGGTTTGATGGCAGAGACCCGAGCAGTTCTCTTTGTTTCGCAGCCCTTACGCGCAATGAATGATCGGACCGGCTATGAGTTTCAACCGTGGCAGGACGAATGCGCCAGCCTTGAGCGGGTTGCACGGGCGATAGCTCGAAGTGATGCGGCGAGCGAAAGTCTTCTCTTAATTAAACTACATCCACGGGAAAGCATCGACAAGTACGACAGCTTGATTCCAACGCTGCCTTGCCCCGCGCGAATTGTCGCCTCAACTCATCATCGATGGGAGGTTTGTCTTGCCGCGGATGTGGTCATTGGGATCGACTCGATGCTCTGCGAGGAAGCGGAGGCAATCGGTTGTGAAGTTGAACGCCTTCAGCAAAACGCGCCTGTAGGCTTGGCAGCCGCATCGGCGCGACCAGATCGGGGAGGCAGGAATGGGTTGCCACTTGCAACCGAGTTGATCGCACAGATAATCGAAAACGATTTGAAACAGAACAACAACTAAGGCGATGACCTACTTTCTCCAAACGCAACGACTTGGTTTGCGTGCCCTGATTGAAGAGGATGCTGACGGACCGTATCTTGCTTGGTTAAATGACGAGGAAACTTGTGCAGGTAACAGCCATCATATTTATCCCTACAGCCGCAACCAAGCGATCGATTACATTAGATCTGTCCGTTCCGATAAATCCAGTCTCGTCCTGGCGATTATCATGAAATCCGAGGAGCGGCATATCGGCAATGTTTCTCTGCAGCATATCCATCCCGTCAACCGCAGTGCCGAGTTGGCCGTCCTGATCGGCGACAAATCATGCCGGGGCAAGGGTATTGGGGAAGAAGCGTGTCGAATGATCGTCGCTCATGGCATCAAGGCGCTAAATCTTCGCCGGGTTACCTGCGGTACTTTTGTTGCAAACGAAGCAATGCAAAAAGTTGCGCTTCGATTAGGCATGAAAGAGGAAGGGCGCCGGCGTGAGGCTGTATACAAGGATGGCTTATGGCAAGATGTTATAGAGTTTGGGTTACTACGCTCGGACCTAGAGCACGGCGAACTATCTCCCACTTCTAACAAATGAACTCTTCTACATACGGTCAACCGCTCTTCCGCAACATGCAGTACTGTGTTCGCTGCTGCATGCCCGAATCGAATGAAGGTATTAAGTTCGATGAAATGGGAATCTGCCAGGCCTGCCAGTCCGCCGAGCACAAAATTCGAATCAACTGGGTTGAGCGCGAAAAGGAACTGGCAGCTATCCTGGCTCGTTATAAAGCGCTTAATAACCCTTATGATTGCATCATCCCAATCAGCGGTGGGAAAGACAGCACGTTTCAGCTTCATATTCTGACAAAGGTTTACGGGATGCGAGCACTGGCCGTGACCTTTAGCCACACCTGGTTTTCAGAGACGGGCAAATACAACCTGCAGAACTGCCTCGACAAATTCGATGTAGATCACATCATGTTTTCGCCGAGCCGCAACCTTGTAAACAAGCTGGCTCGGCAATCACTCTTCAAGATAGGAGATGCCTGCTGGCATTGTCATTCTGGTGTAGGAGCTTTTCCTCTTCAAATCGCAGTAAAATATAAGATCCCTTTGCTTATTTGGGGTGAATCGATCGCGGAGAGCTCTGGCCGTGCCACGCATCGTAACCCGGTGCGCAAGTTCGACCGTGACTATTTCACCAAGGTCTCGGCCAAACGCTATCCGGAGGAGATGGTTAATGAGAACATCTCCATGCGAGAAATGTCGGCCTTTCGTCTACCATCCGTAGAGGAAATAGAGGAACTAGGAGTAGTTGGAATTCACTTGGGAGACTTTCTCTTTTGGGACGATGAGAGGCAGATGGAATTCATCCGCGACACCTATGGCTGGCGGGAAGATAAAGTCGAAGGCACCTATAAAGGATATAAGAGCGTCGAGTGCCGCATGGCAGGTGTCCATGATTACACTAAATTCCTCAAGCGTGGTTTTGGGAGGGGAACAGACCATGCCAGTGCAGATGTTCGCGCTGGGTTACTGACCCGGGCCGAAGCCTTTGAGCTGGCGAAGAAACATGACACGGAAAGACCGCCGGCGCTGGACTGGTATTTGGAACTAAGCGGATTCACTGAAGCTGAGTTCAATGAAGTAATGATCCAGCATCGCAATGATCTCGGTATCGCACAGCTATCGGATGAGAGGTTTACCGCGGCGGTCGAGGAGTACCGCCGAAGCCAGGCAGCGCCGTCCCGTTGAAGGTTCGGCGATGAACCTGCTAGAATTGACGGCGACAGAACTCGCCACCCACCTACGAGCGCGCGAGTTCAGCGCAACGGAGCTGACTAGGTTGTGTCTCGAACATATCGAGCGACTGGATCCGGCGGTTCGTGCCTGGGTTCACAACGAACCCGAAGTGGCCCTACATCAGGCTGCAGTCTGTGACAAGAAGCTCTCCGCCGGAACTGGAGGTAAGCTTTGCGGAGTGCCGATTGGCGTAAAGGATATTTTCAATACGACCGACATGCCTACGCAAATGGGCAGCCCGATCTGGAAAGGATTTACGCCGGGAAATGATGCTCGTGTCGTCCATTACCTGCGGATGGCTGACGGCGTGGTGCTAGGTAAGACAGTAACGGCGGAGTTTGCCGTTCACGCGCCGGGACCAACCCGGAATCCACACAACCTTGACTACATGCCCGGAACTTCGTCCAGCGGATCTGCGGCAGGTGTCGCGGCCTCGATGGTCCCCTTGGCCTTAGGGACCCAAACCGCAGGATCGATCGTTCGGCCTGCTAGCTATTGCGGTGTCTACGGCTTTAAGCCCTCTTTTGGTCTTATACCTCGCACAGGGATGTTGAAGACGACGGACTCACTCGACACGGTCGGCTTCTTCGCGCGCTCGGTAGATGATCTTGCGCTGCTTTTCGATACGATACGCGTGCATGGCCGCGATTACCCGATTGTCCACGAAACGCTCAAAGATCCCAAGCGGCAAACCAAAGGAAATCGCCCTTGGAGGATTGGCTTACTAAGAGGACCGAAATGGGGTGACGCTGAACCATATGCCCAACAGGCCTTGGAGGATTTTGGGCAGAGAGTAGGAGAACTCGCGGAAGCTGTCGTGGAACCGATTACTCTACCAGGCAGCTTTCTTCGCGCACATCAGGTCCATGCTACAGTCTACGACCGCACATTGGCCTATTACTTTAAGGAGGAGTTTGCGGCCCAGACGCTTGTCAGCGCGATCATGTATGAGATCATCGAGCGAGGTAACCGAATCACGCTTGAAGAATACAAAGCGGCTCTGGGGGAACAAAGCTCTCTCAGTTACCAAATAGACGATCTCTTCGCAGACGGCTATGATATTATCCTGGACCTTTCTACCGGCGGCGAAGCCTTTAAGGGTCTTACTTCGACAGATCGTCCTGACAATTGCCTGATTTGGACATTGTGTGGACTTTCTGCGATCAATTTGCCAGTGTTTGTAGGTCCTAACGGTCTTCCATTTGGGGCTCAAGTTGTCGCCCGGCGCTATAACGATTACCTACTGCTCGACTTCGTGCGTTATCTGAGAAAGCTAGGTCTGGTCGCAGACGGCACCCATCCCGTGCCGCGCATGGACTTTGTGGCGTAACCAAGTCTCGATCCGCTCAAGGCAATCATCGCGGAGCAAGAAGAATCCAGACCATGATTCCGCCGTATTCCGCTACATGGCCTCTACTCGTTAGGTACCCCGGAAGTCACAAATGGTCGGAAAGTTTTACAAACTTGACAAGAATGAGTGTCAAGCGATGAAAAAGCCTATTCTAAGGTTACTTCCTTTAATTAAACAATTTAGGCCTACGTAGTTTAAGAAGAAACTGGCTCCGGAGGCTTTCGGCACGGGAACTGCGTGAGAGCGCCCGTGTTAGAAGGAGTGGTTGGTAGTTCTTGCCGAAGACGCGTATTTATCTTCGGTAGCATCGCCTTCGCTTGCGCCTTCCTGGGAAGTAGAAATCTTGCGAACGGACAATCTTGCGCTAATCCGATCGCCTGCGAAAACACCCTTGTTGGAAATCTGCAGAGCGAATGGGATGTAGCAGGATCAGGTGATCCGACTCTTCAAGGTTTCGCGACTGATACCAGTGTAAATCGTGGGCAGACCATTAACTTCAAGGTCTCGACGACGGCCCTCTCCTATCGCATCGATATCTATCGATTAGGTTATTATGGTGGGCGTGGCGCTAGAAAGATAACATCCATTTCGCCAACTCCAAGCCAGGCTCAAAACCAGCCTCAATGCCTGACCGACATAGCCACGGGCCTACTTGATTGCGGCAACTGGAAATTATCTTCCTCCTGGGCTGTTCCGAGTAACGCCGTCTCAGGGGTATACATAGCTAGACTTGTTAGACCAGATACCGGTGGTGCAAGTCATATTTTCTTTGTTGTGCGTGATGACGCGGGAAATTCCGATATTCTCTTTCAGAATTCAGATCCCACCTGGCAAGCTTACAACACCTACGGGGGAGCAAGTCTGTATCAAGGCAACGGTCCTGGCAAAGGAATCTCCGCGGTAGGCCGGGCCTACAAGGTGAGCTATAATCGGCCTTACAACTCCCGCCAAATTCCTGAGGGCGTGTTTGTCTACGAGTATCCGTTGATTCGCTGGCTTGAGGGAAATGGTTATAACGTGAGTTATGCCTCTGGTGTTGATACCGATCGTCGAGGGTCCGCCGCGCTCAAATTGCACAAAGTATTTCTGTCAGTCGGACACGATGAATACTGGTCAGGTGGGCAGCGCGCTAACGTGGAAGCGGCGCGCGCGGCGGGCGTTAACGTAAGTTTCTTTAGCGGAAACGAAATCTTTTGGAAGACCCGATATGAGAACAGTATTGATGGAACAAATACACCTTACCGCACCTTGGTTTGTTACAAGGAGACGCATGAGGACGCGAAAATCGACCCGACTCCAGCCTGGACCGGAACTTGGCGTGACCCGCGCTTTAGTCCACCGGCTGATGGCGGCCGCCCGGAAAATGCGCTAAGCGGCCAAATTTTTTCGGTCAACGATTGGCGTTATGATCCTATTCGAGTCTCATCCCAAGCGGGCCAGCTTAGATTCTGGCGTAATACCGGGTTCGATAACTTGGCGGATGGCTTGATCGGACAATTGGTCCCAGGAGTTCTGGGCACCGAAGTTGACGAAGCACTGGACAACGGCTTCCAACCACCAGGTCTGCTTCGAATGTCGAGCACGACATTCACTACTAATCATTACATCCAGGATTACGGCTCCACTTATGGGCCCGGCCTCGCGACGCATAGCCTGACTCTCTACCGTCATAGTAGTGGAGCACTTGTTTTCGGAGCGGGCTCATTGCAGTGGACGTGGGGCTTGGATTCCACCCACGATGTCCCCGGTCCTACAGCTCAATATAAGATCGATCATCCGGGACCTGCGCCGGATATACGTTTGGAGCAGGCAACCCTAAATCTGCTGGCGGATATGGGAGCACAACCCACCACCTTACAATCCGGGCTCATACCTGCGGCACCATCGACAGACGTCCTAGCCCCGGTATCTGCAATCCTAACACCTCCGCTTACGGTGCCACCGTCGACTCCACTAACGATCTATGGCACCGCGACCGACTTAGGAGGAGGCCGGCCCGCCGCGGTCGAGGTTTCGATTGACGGAGGCGCGACCTGGCATCCCGCCTCCGGTGCGGCAGCGTGGAGCGCAACATTTTTGACCGGCGCGGGACCGTCCATGACTATTAAAAGCCGAGCGACTGACGACAGCGGCCGAGTGGAGACTCCAGGTCCTGGCGTAACCATAGCCGTATCGTCCGCCTATTCTTACTCTTCATCCACCACGCTGTTTACCGCACAAACGACTCCAGCCTTGGTGGACGCCGCGGACGCGCAAGCAATAGAACTCGGTGTTCGCTTTCAATCGGACGCAAATGGATGGATCACGGCTTTGCGCTTTTACAAGAGTGCCGCCAACACTGGCGTGCATATCGGTAACTTGTGGGCGAGCGACGGAACACTACTGGGAACAGTAACCTTTAGCGGTGAGACCGCTTCTGGTTGGCAACAAGCCCAACTGCCGGCTCCAGTTCCTATTACTGCCGGCACATCCTACTTCGCATCTTACCATACTGATACGGGTCATTATTCTGAGGATGTATCCTACTTTGCTGGAAGAAGCGTGGATCGGCCGCCATTGCATGCCCCGGCTGATGGTGTGGGAGGGGCCAATGGCGTATATATTTATGGTCCGAGCGCTTTTCCCTCTAAAGCAGGACAGGCAATCAATTATTGGGTGGATGTCGTATACGCACCTAGCATCATTGACGCAACTCCTCCCATTGTCACTTCCGTTTCGCCTATCCCGGGTGTCGCGAATGCTTTTTCAAGCGCTCCCATTAAGGCGCAATTAAGCGAAGGGTTAACCGCGTCGACGATCTCATCGTCAACTTTCATCCTCAAGGATGCACAGAATAACGTCGTCCCAGCCTCAGTCAGCTACGATGCAGTTAATCGAACGATCTATCTGCAGCCTACCCAGCCGCTCAACGGAGCGACAACCTACACGGCGACAATAAAAGGAGGCCTGGCCGGCATAAGCGACTTGGCGGGAAACAAGCTGGCCGCAGATTTCGTCTGGTCCTTCGCGACCGTAGCAGCCCCGCTCGGGCCATTTACACTATTTACCGCGCAGGCGACGCCAACCTTAGTGGACGCTGCCGATCCACAGGCGATAGAACTCGGTGTTCGTTTTCAATCGGACGTTAGTGGATGGATCACGGGTTTACGCTTCTATAAGAGTGCCGCTAATACCGGAGTGCACATCGGTAATTTGTGGGCGAGCGACGGGACACTACTGGCGACGGTGACTTTCACCGGCGAGACCGCTTCTGGTTGGCAACAAGCGCAGTTACCAACGCCAGTTCCGATCATTGCCGGTCTCCCCTACATCGCGTCTTACCACACCAATACGGGTCATTATTCCGAGGATGTATCCTACTTTGCTGGAAGAAGCGTGGATCGACCGCCACTGCATGCCCCGGCGGATAGCGCGGGAGGGGCCAATGGCGTCTACAGCTATGGCGCAAGCGCATTTCCCACGACCGCAGAACAATCGATCAATTACTGGGTGGATGTCGTCCTCGCCACGCCGAACCAAGCCGCCGCGCCGCTCTTCGCTCCACAAGGTGGAACATATTCAACTCCAGTCTTAGTGACGCTCTCGAACGCAATGCCGACGGCGCAGATTTATTACACTACAGACGGTAGCACTCCAACTATCTCCTCCACGCGCTACATAGCGCCGATTTCCGTCCCGAGTTCGACTACCATAAAGGCGATCGCCGCCGTAACCGGCTGGACGAATAGTCCCATCTCCAGCGTCACTTATAATATCCAGGGCGGCCAGACAGCGTCGCCTATCTTCACTCCGTCCTCCGGGACCTATTCCGTAGGACAATCGGTGACAATTTCGGACGTAACCCCTGGGGCAACTATCTACTATACTACTGACGGTAGTAATCCGACCACCTCGTCCGCGCCTTTTACTTCAGCTATTTCGGTGTCGACAAACACTACGCTTAAGGCCATCGCAGTCGCGGGAGGGAATACCAGCGCCATTGCGAGCGCGACCTATTCATTCCAAGCCTTTCCACCCACCTTCACCCCGCCTGGTGGGGCTTATGCTAGCGCACAATCGGTCAAGCTTAGCGATGGCAGTCCGGGAGCGCAGATTTACTACACGCTCGATGGCAGCACGCCTACTACATCATCGACGCTCTATTCTGGCACTAATATCGCGGTCAATGCCACCGCCACGATCAATGCTATCGCCGCAGTCTCAGGGTGGGCCAATAGCTCAGTCGCGGCCGCTACTTATACAATAAACCAACAAAGTGGCAGCACGCCTGTACTACCGGGCAACCTGGTCGCGACTGCGATCTCTGCCACGCAGATCAACCTTACCTGGCTTGATAATTCGAATAATGAAACGGGTTTTAAGGTCGAACGCAAGACGGGGGCCGGTGGCACCTATGCTCAGATTGCTACGACGGCGGCAAATACAACATCGTATAGCGACGCGAGTGTTGCGCCTTCCACAAACTATTACTATCGCATCCGGGCCACCAATGCATCGGGAGATTCCGGTTACTCTAACGAAGTTAGTGCTACGACGCCCGCCGCCGGCGCCTTGCCTCCGCCATGGGTCGATGCAGATATCGGCAGCACCGGGGTCGCAGGTAGTGCGACTTATGCGACTGGAAGCTTCACCGTCAAAGGCGCAGGCGCGGATATATGGGGAACCGCGGATGCCTTCAATTACGTCTACCAGCCGATGACGGGTAACGCCGAGATCGTGGCCAAGGTCAACAGCGTGCAGAATACGGATGTTTGGGCTAAGGCCGGAGTAATGATTCGCGAGACCCTCACGGCTGGGTCGGAACAAGCGTTGATGGCCATCACTTCCGCAAACGGCGCAGCCTTTCAGCGCCGCGTCAGCACGGCGGGCGTGAGCACGCATACGGCAGGTGCGAGTGTCACTGCGCCCTATTGGGTGCGACTTACCAGACAAGGCAACGTCTTAACAGGTTACGTATCGACCGATGGCTTAAGCTGGACACAGGTAGGAACCGATACCATAGCCATGGTCCCGACGATTTATGTCGGGTTGGCCGTAACGGCACACACAACTACGGCACTAAATCAGTCGGTCTTCAGTAATGTCTTCCTAACAACTCAACCTGCCGCGCCTAGTTCATTAACCGCCACGGCCACCTCGAGTAGCCAAGTGAATCTAACCTGGGTGGATAATGCGACGAACGAGAGTGGTTTTAAGATCGAACGCAAGACTGGGGCCGGTGGGACCTATGCACAGATTGCCACGGTCGCGGCTGGTGTTATTTCGTACAGCGACACCGGATTAACGGCTAGCACGAGCTACTACTATCGTGTGCGCTGCAGTAACACGGCCGGTGACTCCGCTTATTCCAACGAAGCAAACGTGACTACGCTGAGTGCGGGTACGCCTCCGGCAGCACCGGCGACCTTGAGCGCGACGGCCATTTCCAGCAGTCAGATCAATCTCAGTTGGGCGGATGTTTCGACTGAGACCGGGTTCAAGATCGAAAGGAAAATTGGAGCAGGTGGCACCTATGCGCAGATCGGGACAGTAGGCGCCAATGTTACGACCTACAGCGATTCCGCCCTGGCCGCAGCTACGACTTATTTCTACCGAGTGCGAGCTACTAACGCGGCTGGTGATTCGTCATATTCGCCCGAAGCGAGTGCGACGACATCCGCAACCGTGCCCGCCGCACCGGCTAGCCTGACTGCGACCGCCATTTCCAGCACTCAGATCAACCTTGCCTGGCCCGATGTCTCTGGTGAAACCGGATTCAAGATAGAACGAAAAACAGGTTCCGGTGGCACCTATGCGCAGATTGCGACTGTCGGAAGTAATGTTACAAGCTATGGCGATACCGGGCTGACACCTTCTACTACTTACTTCTATAGGGTGCGCGCGACTAACGCGATAGGGGATTCGCCTTATTCGCCAGAAGCGAGTACGACAACTTTAGTTTCGCCGCCGTCCGCCCCGGCCAGTCTAACGGCGACCGTCGCTTCGAGCAGCCAGATCAATCTTTCGTGGCCGGATGTAACAACTGAAACCGGCTTCAAAATCGAACGCAAAACGGGCGCGGGCGGTACTTATGCCCAGATTGCAACGACGGGAGCAAATGTAACCACTTATAACAATACCGGTCTCTCTTCCTCGACAACTTACTACTATCGAGTCCGGGCGACTAATGCAGGCGGCGATTCGCCTTACTCGCCGGAAGCGAATGCCACTACTTCCTCCAGTCCTCCGGCCTTCCGTTCCGCGAGCTCTGCCGGCACCTCTTCTGCCACGCTCACTATCAACAAGCCAACTGGGACAGTATCGGGCGATGTCATGTTAGCGACTATTGCGATTCGTCCAAACACCGCCACCATCACTGCCTCTGGATGGACCCTGGTGCGGCGTATGGATAACGCGAGCGGTAACGGGAATTCGCTCGCCGTCTACTACAAGGTAGCCGGCGCAAGCGAGCCGGGCAGTTACTCCTTTACTTTCAGCACATCCACTGGGGCAGCGGGCGGAATCGCAACCTTCATCGGCATCGATACAACTAACCCTGTGGATGTCGACGCCGGTCAAAATACCGCCAGTAGCTTAAGTCTAGCTTCGCCCAGCGTGACGACCCGCTACGCGAATGACATGATTGTGACTTCCTATGCGTTTGCTAGCAGTGCGACTTTCACCCCGCCCTCGGGAATGACGGAAGCCTTTGATGTAGCCAGCACATCGACGGGCTCCACTGGTGAATCGATCGAAAGCAATTATCAACTTCAAAGCGCCATCGGCGCCACGGGCACGCGGACGGCGACCGCCTCGAACGACGCTGACACCGGTAATGCCCACACACTTGCCTTAAAAGGGCGCTAAACGCATATTGCAAAGAGCAATTCCGGTGCGCTGCGCGGGCAACGCCGCGACTTCTAACGTTTCGCCGAGTGACCTTGAGCGGTCGCTCGGGTCAGTAGCGTGCCGGTGAGGCCTTGGCGTGTAGTCAAGACCTGGACCTATTAGCCCCGACGGTTCTTCTTGGCATCCGCGTGGCGGTCGGTGAATGATTGGCTCATGTGTTTTGCTTTTTCCCATCAAACATAATTTTCGAAGGCACGACCGATGACCAAGGTGACAGAATTTATTGGGGAGATCTCGGGAGGAATTAATATGGTCGATATTGGATGCAGCGGAACGCTGAATTCCAAGTGGGCTCCTATAGAAAACGCGATCAACTTTTCGGGATTTGATCCTAACCAGGAAGAGTGCAGTCGGCTGGCCGCACTGCCCATGAAATTCCGGTCCGTCACCTATCATCCCTACGCCGTAGCCGGACATGACGGACCGGCCACCCTGTACCTCACCAAGAGTAAGTATTGTTACTCACTCCTTAAGCCGGACACGGAATGGCTCAGGCGCTTTTCATTCTATGAATTGCTGGAGCTTGTCGGCGAAGAACCAGTAAGTGTGGTCAAGCTGTCCAGTATAAAAGAATTCCAGAACGTGGATCTCGATATTTTAAAAATCGACGCCCAAGGGATGGAATTGGAAATCCTGAGCGGGGCGGGGAAATTATTGGACGACGCGATCTACGTCGAAACGGAAAGTGGTTTCACCCCTAACTATATCAAAGAGTCTACCCAGGCGCAGGTAGATGAGTACATGCGCTCGAAAGGTTTTCTTTTATTCGATTTGATTCTATACCGCGTTCCACAAAACAATGCCTTCAAGGACGCAAACCCGACTCGGGCTCAGTTACTGTGGAGCGAATCGGTGTGGCTGAGGGATTATATCTCTCTCTACAAGACGAACCGTCTGATTCCGGGCAAAAATATTAACCGGGTGAAGGCGTTGAAGTCCCTGGTAATTTGCGCCGTTCAGGGATGCGTTGATTTCGGATTGGAATTGGCCAAGATTTTTCATGCGCTGCATCTTTTGAGCGACGCGGAATTTGCGCGTCTCTCGGACGAGCGTGAGTGGAAGCTGGAAGAGAATGGCCGGGCCAGATCGACCCAGAGTACGGTCTTCAATTTCCTTCTGAGAATGTTGCCCAAGGCGACGAGAAAATGGATTTCCCATGAAGCTGCCGTGGCGAGCAGCCAGAAAAATATCTTTAAGCGAGGCTGATCGCGATCGGGGGGAGCTCGTATGGAATTGCGAGCCTAGGCAAATTTGGCTGCTCTAGAGGACTGGAAGTTGCGGTTTGCCTCATTCTTTATCGCCAAGAATAATACCGATAGCCTCAATTCCCAATTTGTCTTAGTCTGAATCGCTTGACCCGCCATATCGCTTGGAACAGCCCCCAATGTCGCGCGTGTAGAGGCGTTGCTGGAATGGAGAGAGTCTGAATCGGAAGTCAGGGCATAAACTAATTTTTTGTTACAATTGGGAAGTTTTCGTCGCAGAGTGATGGACTTATTGGAACACGCTGACATAGAGGGTCGCTTGCCGCCCATTGCTCCCTGTCACCTAAATTCGTTGGCCTCTGCGTATGGAGCGGATTGGCTCACCGCAGCCTATTGCGGCTTTCGTCGACCGCCGACGCCCCCTCCAGGTATCTGGCAGCACGGGTGGCTTCCGGCTACCGGGAATTTTGATCCGGCTGCAGTAATAGGCGGTTATAACGACTACCGGTCCGTGAAAGAAACGGAATTATTCTGGGTTGCTCGTCAGGATCAGGAAGAATACCTGGTAAGTCATGGATATCGAAAAACGAAGGCAATCGGCTTGCCGATTGTTTATCTTCCAGCCAAGAGCATCGACCGGATTCCCGGCACGCTTTTGGTGATGCCAGTTCATTCGCTGGAATACACCAACCACAGCTGGAACTTTGACGAGTATGTTGACGCTATAAGCCAGATTCGGGATCGTTTTTCAAATGTCGTGGTGTGCGTGCATCCATCCTGTTGGAAACGCGGCTACTGGGTAGATGCGTTTCGAAAACAAGGTATCCACGTAGTGCAAGGCGCACGAGGAGATGACCGCAATGGTCTGCTTCGTCTGCAGGTCTTGTTAGGTAGCTTCGAGTTTATGACCACGAACGGATTTGGCTCTCACATAGCCTATGCCGCATATCTCGGTGCAAAGGTCTCGATTTACGGCCCCTATGCGGAGTTAGGAAAGAACGACTATTCTAATACCGAGTTATACCAGGAATGTCCGCACATCCTCGAGCCGATGTTAGAACTAACGTCCGAAACTGCCTTGCGGCAAAATTACCCCTTCTTCTTTTGTGATCCAGAACGCGCCTCCGAAAAACAGGCTTGGGGTGCTAAGGAAGTTGGCTTGCCCTCACGCGCGACGCCGACTGAATTACGCTCATTGTTCGGATGGACACTTGCCGGTCGTACGAAGCATAAGACAAGCAGCCGCTTAACGCGGCTGGCCCGGAAAAGCAGGGGATTGGTTCGGCACAGTGCGAAGTACGTCTTCAGTCCGGACTATCGCAAGGAAGTATCGGAATTTCCTGAAGTGAAAGCGTTGCCGGCGGAAAGTGCGGGATCGGCTATCGTTTATGGAAAGCCATTTCGTTTTGTAAATGCGCATAGCTTCTTGTTTCTCTACGATGAGATTATTCGGCGCGGCATTTACCGTTTTGCTACTATCGACCCGGCGCCACTTATTCTTGACTGCGGTTCTAACATCGGAATGAGCGTGGTTTATTTCAAACACCTGCATCCCAATGCGCGCATTCGCGCCTTCGAGCCTGATCCAACGGTGTTTGACGTGTTGTCGGCCAATTGCAAGACATACGGCTTGGCTGACGTCGAGTTGCACCAGGAGGCCATTTGGACAAACGTCGGTTCGCTGGAGTTTCGTCGCGAAGGTTTCACCCTGGGAAGTCGATTGGCGGCTAGCGGTGATACTGGCGGCGAGCTAAGGGTTCGCACCCAACGGTTGCGTAGTTTGTTGAGTGAGAAAGTAGCTTTGCTAAAGCTCGACATTGAGGGCGCCGAAACAGAAGTGTTGGAGGATTGCGCCGGCGCACTTCAGAATGTCGAGCGCATGTTTGTCGAGTATCACTCGTTCGCCGACCAACCACAGACCATAGACCGGTTGCTAGCTATTATTCGCGAAGCCGGCTTCCGCGTTCACTTTCACGTTTACGAGCCATCAGCTCAGCCACTTTTTCTCCGCACTATTCGGACAGGCATTGACTTGCTGGATATGAACGTGGACATCTTTTGTTATCGGTCGTGAGCTGAATCTCGACCGGAGGTTCCAAGCATGAATCCCAGTCACGCTTTTTGCACGATCATCGCCAGCAACTATCTGGGCAGTGCGCGAACCCTCTGCTCGTCGCTTCGTGAGCTTCACCCAGACATACCAAGATACGTTCTTTTTATCGATGACTCTCGGAGTGTTTCTCTAGCTTCGGATGAATCGTTTCAGAGGATTTCGCTAGAAGAAATCGGTCTCGACGCCCTGGATCTTCTTCGCTTCAGCTATGACGTAGTAGAACTAGCGACGGTGGTGAAGCCACACTTTCTTAAGTATCTCCTTAGGAAATTTGACCTCTCGACAGTTGTCTATTTGGACCCCGACATACTAGTCTTGAATCCTTTAGACCCGCTGTTTGAAACGCTGGGTAAACATAATCTCGTCCTGACGCCGCATCTGGATACTGATTACCCCGACGATGGGTACCAGCCAGACACCACCCTTGTTTTGACCTATGGGTTGTACAATCTCGGCTTCATTGGGTGTAGGAATTCCGCAGAAACACTCCGCTTTCTGAACTGGTGGGATGAGAAGATTCGGGGGAGATGCACAAGGGACTCCTCGACCGCTCACTTCGTGGATCAAAAAGTCGTGGATGTCGCTCCGCTCCTGTTTGAGGGAGTCTATTTGGAACGCGGACCAGGTTATAATGCGGCTTATTGGAACATTCACAGCCGAACAATTAGATCTGCGGATGGTCGGTGGCTCTCAAACGATCAGCCGTTGTTCTTCTTTCATTTCAGCGCGTTCAATCCCGAAAACCCGGAGGTCCTTTCGAGAGACTGCACGCGACCCCTTAGCCCGGAAAATGCCGGCCTTCTCGAACTACTTCACGACTACCGAGAACGCTTGGTGAAAAATGGCCATTTGGCGACACGCCGCCTGGGTTACGCGCACAGTCGATTCGCAAATGGCGAGGAAATCCTTTATGCCACCAGACAACGTTTTAGAACGTCGGAACAATTACAGCTTGAGGAAACAACACCATTTCGTTCTGCAAGAATGATTCGTTGGAATCGGATGACAGCCTTCAAGTATAAGCATGGGATGATCTATCGCTTTGTTCGGAAGGCTTGGATCTTCGCGCGCCGGCCTGTCTTAGCGTTGAGTCGGGCATTGCGATTAGCTCCAGCCCATCTCGGTCGCGAACAGTCTCATTAATCGGCGCGAGTTTGCAGGATATTCGTTCTTGATTGGGTCTGACGTAGCAGAATGCCAAGAATATCTATCTGCATGCCGAACCTTAATGGTCGGCCTTTTCTACCTGAGCGGTTGAGAACGATCACCGAGCAAACGTTCTCCGACTGGGAATTGATCGTCGTAGATAACTACTCGGAAGATGGGGCGTGGGAGTATTTCCAAGTGCAGGCGCGAAGTGAACCTCGCATGAAAATCTCCCAGTCGCCGAAAGAAGGAATGTATGCAAACTGGAATAATTGTCTTCGCCTCGCCAAAGGGGAGTTTGTTTATATCGCAACTAGCGACGATACGATGGCGCCCGACTGCCTCGAGCGACTGATCGACGCCTTAGATCAATACCCGGACTGCGATTTGGCCCATTGCCCTTTGCGAGTGATCGATGATGCTAGCGAGGTATGTACAATTTGATTGGGAACGAGCCTCAGTATTTGCACGAAGCAGCGGCGAATTTCTTGAGCAACCGCATGTTAGAAAAGCACCGTTCGACGGGGTGCTGCATTTGAGCGGCGAAAGTGTTTACATCTCCATTACTCAACTCTTGATTCGACGTTCTCTATTCGAGCGAATAGGTCTGTTTGAGAACAAATGGGGTAGCATGGGTGATTTCAACTGGGCTATGAGAGCCAGTCTGGTCGCCAATACCGTTCACGTTCCCACGACATGGGGCGGCTGGCGCATTCACGCCGCGCAGGCAACTAATCTGGAATTGAAGCGTATGCCGTCCGAGCGTCGTAAGATAGAAGACATGATTGATCATGCCATTGAGGCATCGCGTGCAGCATTACCGGCAAAGGTTAATCGACTTCTTCAAAGGCACCGGCAGTATTTTTGGCAACGCTGGGAGTTTGACCACCTAATGCGCGAACGGCAGGATCCGATTTTTCGGCTGCGATTTCTTCTTAGGAGTCTGATGAAGCGATCGGTAATTGGTTGGGGTTACCTAGCGCGGCGTCTATCGGGCTTGCATGGCTGGGACAGTCCGCCTATCGAAGTCGTTTCTCGCTGGCTGAACGCACTTGGTTACACGACGATTGAAAAAGCTGGAGCTAGTGCGCTTGACTCATCTGCTTTGAACACAAGGGCGGAGACGACTTAGTGAAAGCGATCGTCTATTTTCTCCACAATCCCTGGCCCCCGAAGAGCGGTGCTCATCACCGATGTCTGCAAATGTTGCGAATATTGCAACGCGAAGGTTACGAAGTGATCTTCGCGAGCTCGACACTGCATACTGAATATCCTTGGAACGAGGAGAGCAAGGCCGCGCTCGCATCTATTACGGGCTCTCCCGTGCAAATATTCCAGCGACCAAATCTCATCGTGCGAAAGATTGACGGATTGGAGAAGAGGCTTCGTCTTTGGCGGCTTGGGAAACGTCGTTTCCGAGAGGCGTTTTTCTGTCCGAGGTCTTTGATTCGCTGGTTCCGAAGATTGGTTGACTCGCACGATCCAGATCTCGTCCTGGTCAACTATGCGTGGTTTGATCAATTAGTAGATCACGACAAGTGGAAGGATCGAAAGCGCGTGATGGAAACGATCGATTTTGCCTCGGTGAATCAGCGAATGTGGGCCTTTGTCGAGAAGCAACTGGATGCTTGTGAACAAGGCGCCAGCGCATCAAGACTGCGCGAGGACTTTATTACTACAAAATCGACCTACACCATTGATGAGGAGGAAGTAGAAATCTACCAGCGCTATACCACCGTAGCGTGCATCTCAAATCAGGAGAAGGAGATCCTTGAACCGCTCGTGTCGGGTGTGGAGGTCGCATATATTCCTTTTGTTCCGGAACGAACAAGCTCCAGCAATACTTATGTCGGCCCGCCGCTACTGTCGGTGGGTCGTAACCCGTTTAATCTCCAGGGATATTTCTATTTCGTGGATGCGATCCTGCCTAAGATTCTCGCTAAAGCACCGAGCTTCCGTCTTCGTTTAACCGGGAGTATGATTCCACCTTCAAGATTCGTTCCACAGATTGATTGGCTCGGCTTTGTGGAAAATCGCGACAGCCTCTTTGAAGAAGCCGGATATTCGATCTGTCCGGTCTTTGCCGGGACGGGACAGCAAACCAAGATTGCTGAAGCTATGGCTTATGGCCTGGCGGTGGTTGCTTTCGAAGAAGCGGCGCGAGACTCTTTCCTTCGGCACGGAGAAAATGGACTGGTGGCTGCATCGGCCGATGAGTTTGCGCGGCATGTGGTACGCCTGGAAGGAGATCCTAGGCTACGGAGAGAGTTAGGAAATGCGGCCCGGCAAAGCATACTTAGCGCAGAACAGGAAACACAGAGGTGTGCCTCACTTGCCCTGGGCAGTGCTAACTCATCTTCCGTTTAGGCATATGCGTATTCTTTACGATGGATACATCTTTTCCGCGCAGAAAAACGGAGGTATTAGTCGCTACTTCGCCAGTTTGATCCGCCGGCTGCCTGCAGACTGGACTCCTACAGTTCGTGGAGGCCGGCGACCTAACGCCGTTCCGTTGGTCCATCCGCGATTGCGTCGGCAAAATTTTCCATTTCGGGCAATTCGTCCGGAGGCGTTGGCTTACATGGTGGCGCGTCCTTCTTTCTCGATGCTGGATCGCATTGGTCGTTACGACCTTTTCCATTCCACCTATCACTTTGGCCTTCCTAACGACTTGATTCGAAAACGATCCCGCCCTTTGGTTATTACGGTCTATGACATGATTCCCGAAATGTTCGCGAACGAGTTGGATCCCAGCGGGGCCGAGATTCGGGCGAAGCGCTGTGCTATCGAAGCAGCTGACGCTATCATCTGTATTTCACAGAACACGAAACGCGACCTCCAGACTCATTACTCTATTCCTGACTCCCGTATTACTGTTACTTACCTGGCTTCGGATATCAGCCGTGAGATTGCGTTTGGATCAGAGCCGGTCCCGGAGACGCCCTATTTTCTTTTCCTGGGTAACCGCGGAATTTACAAGAACTTCGCGCGCACCTTACTAGCATTCAGCCGGATTGCCGGGCAATGGCAGGAACTGAAACTTTGTCTGATTGGAGACGAACTCACAGAATATGAAGTGGAACTTATTCGGGCTTTAAACATCGCCGATCGGATTAAGCAAATGGGTTACGTTAACGACACCCATCTGGCGAAACTCTATCGCTGTAGCGAAGCCTTGGTCTACCCTTCGCTTTATGAAGGCTTCGGCATTCCGCCTTTGGAGGCGATGGCCTGTGGCACCGTCGTCATCACTTCCGACCGCGCTAGCTTGCCGGAGGTAGTGGGAAAAGCAGCTATCATTGTGGATCCGGAATCAGTAGAAGAGATAGCCGAGACCCTGTTATCACTGAAGAATCTTGGCCCAGCCAGAGCCAGGTTGATCAAGGAAGGAATGGCGCGAGCTAGTCAATTTAACTGGGATGCGACTGCTCGTTGCACGATTGATCTCTATCGTTCTCTGGTAGGGTGACTAGTAGTCACGGATATGCGACTAACAGACCTACCAGCACCGCCATCGGGAAAAGAAGGCTGGCCCTGGACGAAAGATTCCGGATCGGGCCGCGCGGGGGAGAATCGTCCGCGCCCAACGGTGAGTATTGTCACACCGAGTTTCAACCAGGCGGAATATCTGGAAGAAACTATCCGCTCGGTGCTGCTGCAAGACTGCGACGAGCTAGAGGTACATAGTCATGGACGGTGGCAGCACCGACGACTCGGTCGAGATCATCAATAAGTATGCTCCTTACCTCAGCTATTACGTGAGCGAGAAGGATTCGGGACAAGCTAACGCAATCAACAAAGGGCTTAAAAGAGCAACGGGGGATTGGGTAGGATGGATCAATAGCGATGATTACCTCTTGCCGGGCGCGTTATCCACGCTCTTAGCCAACGATTCGGCTGAATGGGTTTCTGGGAGTGTGCTTTTTCTTAGTGCCAATGTAAGCCAACCGACGGAGATCCGAGCGCAAGGCAGGAATCGCCAGCTAATAGACTGGCTCCTGCAGAAATCTCACTTTCATCAACCAGGGACGTTGTGGAAACGCAGTCTCTTTTCTCGAATCGGGTATCTCAATGAGACGATGCACTATGCTTTCGATTGGGAGTTTTGGTGCCGGCTGGCGGCAAACAATCTCTCCCCACTGACCGTCGATAAGGCAGTCGCTGCGTTCCGCCTGCACGATGAAAGTAAGACCTGTACTGCCTGGGACCGTTTTTGTTCTGACAACAACCGAATCCTCTCCGAGTTCCTACCGTCGTTTCATGGCAAAGAGCGGAAAGCGCTGGAAGAACGACGCACCAGCCTGGTCTGCACACGTCTTCGACATGAAGCGATGCGGCTTCTAGATCAGTCGCATGGTTTCGAAGTTGTCCAGCGCGTGCTGGGCGGAGTGATGGAGCGTCCGGCTATTTTAACTAAGAAGACACCTTACCTGTTATTGCTAAAGTCAGGCTTAAGTCCTCTGACACGTTTGGCTACTCGCGGACATGAATGATCCCTCCGTCAGAAAGCTGGGAGGACTACTTACTCGCCGGGAACGCTGGGGATTATCGCTTCGTGGCTGGATAGCACTGGTTGTGTTGCTAGGTCTAACTCTTTGGCTTTGCCTCGCCCGCGCCTACTCTTTTCTCTCGATCTCGGAACGCGTGCCTGAGGCTCATGTCCTGGTGGTGGAAGGTTGGGTTCCGCTGTTCGCAATCAGAGAAGCAGCGCGGGAATTTGCCACCGGGCGCTATAACCAGATTTACACCACCGGAGGACCGATCTCCGGTGAGGGCGGTTACACGAATGATTATCAGACCTCCGCCAACGCGGGAGCCGGCCGTTTGCGGTCGGTAGGTGTGCCAAACGAAGTCATCCAGATCGCGCCTTCCCGCGTTAACGGGCGCGATCGGACTTATGCCTCGGCCGTGGCATTACGGCAATGGTTGCGCGAGCACGGACGACCCATGAGCAGCTTCAATTTGGTAACGGAAAATACGCATGCCCGCCGCTCGCAGTACCTTTTCCAAAAGGCCTTCGGCCGCGAAGTTAAAGTAGGCGTCATAGCCGTGGACAATCCGGATTACGATGTTGGCCACTGGTGGGAATCGAGTGAGGGGGTAAAGAATGTCGTGGCGGAAGGGATGGGCTATGTCTATACGAAGCTGCTGTTTTGGCCGCCGAAGGAGGGTTCCTCCTCGGCAGATTGATAACTCGAGCCGGCTGCGATCTCGAGCGCTTCTTCCAGACGCCGCAGGCCAACTGGCTTCCGCAATACGGCAATGGCGCCCGCATCGCGTGCTTCGCTGCCAGGGTCGAAGCCGGAGACAAGAATAATCCGCGCGGCCGGATCTCTCGCGAGAATATTGCGGCAGGCGGTCGCGCCGTTCAGTTTGGACATCCAATAATCCATCAGCACGACATCGGGTTGATGGCGGCTGTATGCGTGGATGGCTTCCAGCCCGGAGCCAACGACCTCGACCACTTCGTGTTTGCAGCCGCAGACGAGGGCAGCCAAGGTGGTGCCCACGCTCTTCTGGTCATCGGCAATCAAAATGCGCACAACATTTTTGGAGAAGTTTTCATGCCAATTCGCCTGAGTTTACGAGAATGACGCAACTCGAAGCAGTTCGGTCGATTACCCTCGATGAAATTCGCCAGGCGCATGAGCGAATCGCGCGCACGATCGTCCGCACACCACTCATCAAACTGGAGTTGGGACCCGGTTTTCCCGACGTGCGGTTGAAGTTGGAAAATCTCCAGCCGATCAATGCCTATAAGTTGCGCGGGGCGGCGAACGCGGTCGCTTTATTGTCGGAGTCGGAGCGCAAACGCGGCGTATGGACGATCAGCGCGGGCAACGCGGGGCAGGGTGTCGCTTACGCCGCGCGGCAAGCCGGTGTGCCGGCCTCAGTCGTTGCGATTGAAACCGCGCCGCAAGCGAAGATCGATCGCATGCGTGCGCTCGGCGCGAAACTATTTCCGGTTCCGTACAAAGTTGCGTGGCGGGCGCTGGAGGAACGCTCTTTTCCCGGAGTGGATGGGACATTTGTTCATCCTTTCGACGATCACAATTTCATAGCCGGTCATGCCACGATGGGTCTCGAAATTCTCGAGGACGAACCGGAGACCATAGCCGTCATCGCCAGCATAGGTGGTGGGGGATTAATTACAGGTGTCGGTAGTGCGGTGAAAGCGCTCAAGCCGCAAATCAGGGTGATCGGCGTCGAACCGGAAACAGCTGCGCCCGCCGCGCTCTCCTTCGTTAAAGGATCGCCGCAGATTTTCGAGAAATGGCAGGCGTCATTCGTCGACGGCGCGGGCGGTCAAAGTGTTTTCCCGCGCATGTGGGAACGGATGAAACCGCTGGTAGATGATTATCTCGTCGTGACCTTGGAGGAGACGAAACAAGCGATGCGTTTGATGGCAGAAAAAGCGCGTGTCATTTCTGAGGGCGCGGGTGCGATGCCGCTGGCGGCGGCGTTGAAAAATAAAATTGGCGATGGCCCGATCGTTTGCATTGTCTCCGGCGGAAATATCGATCTGCAGAAATTCGCGGAGCTAATTGGCGCGTGCGCGCATTGAGATTGTTCGAACGGCCTCGATCAAACGTTCAACTTCGTCGGTGGTGGTGTAACAAGCGCAACCTGCGCGGATAAGTCCACCCGGCGGCTGTCCCAGTCGTTCGACAACGGTCGCGGCGTAGAAGTCGCCGTTGGAAGCGAAGAGAGCTTGCTCGGCCAGGAATTCGCAGGCGTCGGTCGAATCAATTCCATCGATTGTAAAAGCGATCGTCGGTGTGCGCGCAGCGTCCGGTGCCGGGCCGAATAGTTGGACGCCTTTAATTCGCGAGAGGCTATCCCATAGCTGCGCGACTAGAGCGTCGTTGCGCCGGCGAAATTCCGCGAACACGTCACGCAATCGTGCGCGTCGCGTTTTGCCTTCGGATAATGATGCAAGAAAATCGATGGCCGTGGCCGCGCCCATGATTCCTTCATGATTTTGCGTTCCCGTTTCCGCGCGCTCCGGCGCCGTGTCGGGCGAGGGGATTAGTTTCGGGAAATCGAGCGACTCAAGAAGTTCCTTCCGCGCAAATAACGCGCCGATATGCGGTCCGTAAAATTTGTAGGCGGAGCAGCAGAGAAAATCGCAATCGATTTCCCGGACATCTATCACTTCGTGCGGCGCGAAATGAACCGCATCGACAAAAATTTTCGCGCCTACTGCGCGCGCGAGTGCGGTCGCGCGGCCTAAGTCGTTGATCGTACCGAGCGCATTCGAAGCCGCGCCAATCGCGATCAGTTTTGTTCGCTGATTAACTAGCTGCGCAAAATCTTCCCAATCGAGCTGCCCGGTTTTCGGAATCATCTTCACCGTCCGAATCGTGACGCCGCGTTCTTTGGCGAGCGCATGCCACGGCGCGACGTTCGCGTGATGGTCCAATTCGGTGACGATCATTTCATCGCCGCGCTCGTACTCGCGACCGAGCGCACGCGCGAGATGAAAGGTTAACGTGGTCATGTTAGCGCCAAACGAAATCTCGTTAGGCGCGGCGTTCAGAAAATCCGCGACCACACCTCGCGCTTCGTCGATCATCGCATCGGTTTCATGACTCGTCGGGTAAGCCCAATGCGTGTTGGCGTTGTGATGCAAAAGGTAATCGGACATGGCATCGACGACGGCTCGTGGGACCTGCGTTCCCCCGGGACCATCGAAGTATGCGACGGAACGTCCGCCGTGCTGCCGTTGCAATGCAGGAAAATGTTGGCGAATTTTCTCGACGGAAGCGACGATGCTCGGCGGACAGAGCGCGGTATCGATCATGCCGGAGAAACTAGCACAGGCAGCGAATAATCCTTCCAGCTATTGGCTGACGCGCTTTGTTATCCTGCGTCTGCTTGGCGTTATTTACGCAGTCGCGTTCCTCGTCGCGGCCAATCAAATTCTGCCGCTCATCGGTTCGCACGGTCTGTTGCCGCTCGATCAATTTCTCGAGCGCGTCCAGCACTCGTTAGGCGGAACCTGGCCGGGCGTGCGACGTCTGCCATCCATTTTCTGGATCAATCATTCCGACACCATGCTGATCACGACTGCCTGGATCGGCGTGGCCTTATCGTGCGGGGTCGTTGCTGGATATGCCAACGCAATTTTGCTGGTCGTCTTGTGGGCGCTTTACATGTCGTTCGTCCATCTGGGACAGGATTGGTACGGTTACGGATGGGAATTCCAACTGCTCGAGACTGGTTTCCTTTCCATCTTTCTCTGTCCGCTCTTCGATCCGCGACCGTTTCCGCGCCGCGAACCTCCGCGTGTCATCATCTGGCTTTTCCGGGCGCTCGCCTTTCGCATCATGCTTGGTTCGGGTTTGATTAAGATTCGCGGCGACGCCAGTTGGCGCGACCTGACCGCACTGTACTATCATTTCGAAACGCAGCCGATCCCGAATGGCTTGAGCCGCTGGTTCCATTTTCTGCCGCGCGCCGTTTTGCGCGGCGGAACGCTCTTCAATCATCTCGCGGAACTAGCCGCGCCCTGGTTCGTCTTCTGGCCGCGCGTTGGCCGCTACATCGCAGGAATTGTCATCGTCGGATTTCAAGTAACCATCGCGCTTAGTGGTAACCTATCGATTCTTAATTGGCTTACCATCCTACCGGCCCTGGCTTGTTTCGACGATCGCTTCTGGTCCAAGTTGTTTCCAAAAGCACTCGTTAGGTATGTCGAAGTAGCGCGCGAAAAAGCCGAGCCATCGCGACCTATGGCCGGCATTAGCTGGGGAGTAGCAGTGTTAGTAGCCCTTTTAAGTATCCAGCCGATTATCAATCTCTTCTCACCGCACCAGATCATGAACACTTCCTTCAATTCCCTCGACCTGGTCAATACCTATGGCGCTTTCGGGACGGTCGGCACTGAACGCTACAATGTCGTCTTTGAAGGAACAGACTCCTACACGCCCGACCTTGGCGGCGAGTGGAAACCATACCTATATAAAGGACTACCTGTCCTGCCGGATCGGCGCCCGCCGCAAATCGCGCCTTATCAACTGCGCCTGGATTGGCAGATGTGGTTCGCCGCCATGGCATCGCCGAATGAGTATCCCTGGACGATTCATCTCGTTTGGAAACTCCTTCACAACGATCCGGGCGCGCTCAGCCTCTTCGCGGAGAACCCGTTCCCAACCGCGCCCCCGCGGTATGTTCGCGCGATGTTGTATCGTTATAAATTCGCGCCGTCGAATGACGCCGGGATCTGGTGGGAACGCGAGGAGATCGGGCCGTGGCTACCGCCCTTTTCGGCGGATAATCGAAAGCTGATCGAGTTGCTGCATACTATGGGCTGGGTTGGCGATTAGCTTCGTTTCGACTTGCAATGAGCGTTAAGAGAGTCACTCGGATACAGAAGTTTGCGTCATCTGTTACGTATACTGAGTATTAAAGCGCATGAGCGGTACCAGATTTTTATGGCGCTGCTTCCAGCGTGGCTGATAGCGTGACGCCTTCACCTACCAACACCCAATCCTATGCTTCACATTATCTGGTCCATCATCATCGGCTTCGTCATCGGTCTGATCGCTCGAGCTATCATGCCCGGTGCGCAAAACCTCGGTTTTATCCTAACTACCTGCCTGGGTATCGGCGGATCGATTCTCGGCGGTTTACTCGGGCGGCTTTTTTCCAAGCCTGAGCCCGGCACGCCGTTCCATCCTGCGGGCCTTATCATGTCGATCATCGGCGCTCTCATCCTGCTCTTTCTCTGGGGCAAGTTTCATCCCATGAGTTAATCGACTCTTGTCATTACAATCGAAAGACCTATGAAATTCATCCTGCTCGTCGCCGCCAGCTTCGCGACTCTCTGCTCGTCGGGTCTGACCTACGGACAGACGTCACCCTCTCCAAGTCCTGCTGCTGCGCCTGCGGCGCGACCGGAAGTCTACCAAGTCCACTTCAACCGTGCCGCTCCCGGTAAAGCTGCCGCGCTCGCTGATTTCCTGAAAACCCCTGCACCCGATCCCGCCACGGCCGGTCACGGGCTTCTTCTTCGGCACGAAGATGGGGCCGACTGGGACTACCTCGCGGTGCAACACATGGGAACCAAGGCGACGGTAGAAGCGACCGGTAACCCGCGCGGCCCTTCCATGAAAGGCCTGAGCGACTGGCACGATGACACTTTCGCCAATGGTCCAAGCTGGGCGGAGTTCGCCAAAGCGATGGACCTGGATAGCCAGGGCAAAAGTAAGAGCGGCGAAGCAGTCTACGTCGTCTCGGTTTATCGCCCATTGCCCGGGCATGAAGATGCGCTGGAAAAAAATCTTAGCGAACCTCCAGCAGCCTCGGGTGACCTGGCCGCTGGCACGGTTCTCTTGCAGCACCTGGAAGGCGGCGCCTGGCGTTACCTTGTTATCTCGCGCTACAAATCGTGGCAGGAATTCGCCACTAGTGAAGCTACCAGTGTCGCACAAAGTGCGAAAGGGTCGGGAGGTTGGTTTACCTTACGGGAACATATCTCCTTTCATAACGACACCATCACCTACCGCATAGCTCCTTAGAGAAACCTAGGTCGCCTTCAAGCCCCGGGGCGCGAGCGGCGATCCTATTATCGACGTGATTCGGGCTAAGTTTGTAACTTAGCCCGAAGCGCGCGCGGCCGAACTAAGACGTCGCCACCATGATGCCTTCTGGGGCTTCTTCTTCGATTTTGCCTTTAGTGGTGGCGTAGGGACAACTTCCGCTTGGGCTAGCTGATCTCGGAAATGCGCGCGAATCGAATCGTCGTCGCGCAGATAGTGCGTGCTCCAACCGCGCTCTCGATCTTCATTAGTCAACCTGGTGGCGAGAGCGTGGCTGCGCGCCAGGAGGTAGTCCAAACCCAGGTTCTTATAGTGGCGCAATTGCATCCGGTAATGCTGCGGCAGCACAGCCCGGCCGACAGGCGAACAACGATGCCGGCCCACGCAGTAGTTGATTTGCTCGATGGCATCGGGAGCAAAGAGAAAGGTCTTATCTAAGTGAAGATCGCGTTGGCCTCGGGTAAGTGTGGTGGCGAGAGCTACGCCGGGCCGCGGAAAATTCTCGCTGACCATATCATAACCAAGCGCCTGAATCATGGTCACGCCCGCTTGTTCTTGCGCAGCCAGATAGTTGTGCCAATCGGGGTGAAAGAGAAATTCGTCCAGGTCCACCAGACAAACCCAATCGGCGCGTCCACGGCTTTCGTGCCAGATGGTTTCGAAAAAGCTCACGTGCGCATCGAGGAACGATCCCGGCTCGCGGATGAACGGCCGCACTTCTACTTTGGACGAAGCACGCAGCAGTTCCACCGAGCGATCGGTAGAGTGATCGTCGTAGACGATGATGCGATCCACGAGCGGCTCATAGTGCCTGAGGAAGAACGGAATGATGGGTTCCTCGTTCCAACAGGCGGTGTAAAGATGAGTAGACATGGACTATATAGCTAACGACGACGGCCTACCTATCGCGGTGGCCTTGAGTTCCAAGCTAGTGGAACTTCGATTGGTGTAGAAAGAAGCCGAGGTTGACTCAAGCTCAAACAGAATGAGGTCGCCTTGGAAAAGAAAACGCGCCCTGTTGGACCCGGCCACTCACCGCAGCAACTTCGCCGGGAAGTTAGCGTTTTGTTCCCGTTGCAGAATGCGCCGCTGACGCATTCGCAACGTCGTATTCGGATGAGTCGGATCCCAGCGTTTCGGATTCGGCAGCACGGCCGCGAGCATGGCCGATTGTTCCCTCGTTAGACTGCGCGCACTGACGCCGAAGTAATGCTGCGCCGCGGCTTCCACTCCGTAGATGCCATTACCCATCTCGATCACGTTGGCATATAACTCCAGAATGCGCCGCTTCGAAAGCAATAGCTCCATCCCGATGGTGTAGTAAGACTCCAGTCCTTTCCTGACCCAGGAACGTCCCTGCCAAAGAAAGATCGACCGCGCGCATTGATTCGTGATCGTGGAAGCGCCGCGGAGCGGCTTACCTGTCCGCTCCGCCTTCTTCATCGCGAGGTCCATCTCCTTCCAGTCGAAGCCACCGTGTTGGAAGAAGCGCTGATCTTCCGAAATCCAAAGATGCTTTAGAAACATCTCCGGCATCTGCCGCAGATCGATCCAATGGTAGAGCAGGGGAGGCTTAGGTCCGCTCGAGAAGAGCGTGCTCGCTTGCTCGAGTAACATCGGCCCCGTGCGCGGCGGGTTGATGAATCGAACCAGCGCGACTTCGATAGGTGGGACGAGGAGAAGAACGACGATTGCGACCAAAATCCATTTCCACGACCGGAGGGGTTTCCGTTTCTTTGTTCTAGGCGCGCTCACCTGCGCACGAGAGCGTTTCGTCGACGGCAAAGCAAATAATAGCAGGAAGAGCTAAAGAATCGCCGCTTTAGGAGCGCTCATGCTTTTGCCATAGAATCCAGACCTATCAAAGCAGCAAACGCGTCGCTTTCCAGCAGCGAGCATCGAGCAGGCATTCTTGATCCGGCGCGTGCGTGTCTCTTCTTGTTTGGCGGAGGTGATCCAGTGGATCCAATCCCGGCGCGCATTTGGCGTGATGTCCGACCACAACGTCCGCGCTTTCGGGGCGGCCGCGAGCGCCTTGCGCAGATCGGTTGGCACCTCGGGTTCCGTGTCCTTTCCTGCAGGCTTGATCTCTAACTCGACGATGTCGCCTGCTTCGGCGCCCGCAGATTTACTCAGTTTCCGGTCCACTTTGAGCCAGTGGCTCTTCTGCCCGTCGGGTTCGAGCGCGGCCTGAAAAGGAAACCCATTGAGGGTGCCTTCGATCGGCGTGATACCTCGCGAGGGAAGCTTCGCACTGGCCGCTTTCGGTACGATAAGAAAGGTCCAGGAGCCGGCCTTCCCGCTCTCCGCCGGCCGAAGGAGTTTCGCTTTGAAGCGGATCATGGTCTCGGTCATTGCTTAACAACAGAATAGGAATGTGCTCTTAGAATTTTGTGCACGCCATTAGAAAAACGCCTCGACGCAGCGTGAGGCCTACAGTTCAGTCAGATCATATCTATGCCGAAGTATCTTGTTGTCAGCACGAGCGGTAATCCCGATAGCAACAGCCGTCGCATGGGGCGAGTGGCTTTAGCGCATTTGCAGAAACTTAATCTCGATCCTACCTGGTTGGATTTGCGCGAGATGGAGCTGCCGATCTGTGATGCGGACGCATGTTATGGAACGCCAGGTGCGCAGAAGTTGAGCAAAGCGATCAAGTCCTCGGATGGAATCATTGTGGCTGCGCCGGTCTATAACTACGACGTGAGCGCGTCGGCTAAGAACATGATCGAGCTCACTGGCAGCGCCTGGGAGGATAAGGTAGTAGGCTTTCTCTGCGCGGCCGGCGGGATGAGCAGTTACATGTCGGTCATGTCGTACGCGAATAGCTTAATGCTCGATTTCCGCACCGTTATTATCCCGCGCTTTGTCTATGCAACGGGCGATGCCTTTGAAGGAGATGACACGGATTCTGAAGTCGTTAGGCGAATCGATCAGATGGCGGAGGAGCTGGTGCGCTTCACCAAAGCTTTGCGCGGGTGATGAACTACTGGATCGGCACTTCAGGTTTTCAATACGCGGAATGGAAAGGGACCTTTTACCCGGAGGATCTGCCCACGAGCAAAATGCTGCCTTATTTCGCCGAACGCCTGCCCACGACTGAGATCAACTACAGCTTTCATCGCATCCCGAGCGCCAAAACCATTGAGGGCTGGTATAAGGCGACGCCGGAGACTTTCCGTTTCAGTTTGAAAGCGCCGCAGAAAGTAACGCATTGGCAGAAGCTGCGGAACTGCGGCGACACGTTGCGTTACTTCCATCAGGTCATTTGTGATCTGGAGAAAAAGCTAGGCTGCGTTTTGTTTCAATTGCCACCGACCTTGAAGAAGGACGCGGGGCTGCTGCGCGATTTTCTCGCAGACATTCCGGATGGAATGCGCGCAGCCTTCGAGTTTCGCGAGGCGGCCTGGTTCAGCGATGACATCTACGAGCTGTTAAGATCGAAGAATCTTGCGCTTTGTATCGCCGATAGCGAGAAGCTCGCCACGCCGGAAGTAGCGACGGCCAACTACGGATACCTTCGCCTGCGCCGCGAAGATTATCAGAGTGCGGACATCGTCCGGTGGTCTGAAGTTCTAAAGAAAAACGAAAATGCGTGGTCAGACGCCTACGTCTACTTTAAGCACGAAGAGAGCGGTATCGGTCCAAAGCTGGCGCAGCAGATGATCGCGCTGCTTGGGACTCGTTAGGCCGCCACGCGTCGTTTTTGTTTAACGAGCGTGGACGTGCGACCAGTCGAGCGCGTTGAGCCATTGCGTTTCGGCTTGAGCGATTGATTTCGATTCAAGCTTTCCTGCAAGACTTTTACCAAATCGACCACGTTGGTTGCGCGAACCGGCGCGGCTGGTTTGTCGGCGATTTCCTTGTTCTGCGCTCTTTGTTCGATCAACTCCATGACGGCGTTGCGGTATTCGTCGCGATATTTTTCCGGTTCCCATTCGGCCGACATGCTGTCGATCAAGGTTTGCGCCATTTTCAGTTCCTTCTCGGAAATCGCGCCCTTGCCGCCATTGTTCAATTCTTCCGGGGTCAGGATTTCGGAAGCGAAATGCATTAACTCGAGGACAAGGAACAACCCATCCGGTTTGACCGAGGCGAGATGTTCGCGACCGCTAATGACTACTTTCGCGATCCCAATCTTGCCCGTCCCACTGAGTGCCTTGTGCAACAAGGTGTAAGCTTTCTCGCCACCTTTCTGCGGCTCGAGAAAGTAAGGCTTGTAGAAAAATTTCGGATCGACCTGCCCGAGCTCGACGAAGTCAGTGATATCGATCGAGTGGGTCGACTCGATTTTTACTTTCTCGAAATCTTCATCCTTCATCACGACGTAGCGACCGCGCTCGTATTCGTAGCCTTTCACGATCTCGTCGGCCGGGACTTCTTTCATGTCCACTTCCGCGACCTTCTTGTATTTGATCGGGCTGAGATCGCTCTTACGCAGTTGGCGAAAACTCAGTTTCTCTTCGCGCGTGGCGGAATAAACGGAGATCGGAATATAAACCAACCCGAAGCTGATACTGCCTTTCCAAATAGGTCTCATAAGCGAATTGCCTTTAGGGCGACGAGTGAAACGGTCAAGTAGCCTAATGACAGCTAGGGGCGATTGTCAATGGTAGTGCAGGTGCAGCAGCTTCGACGGTGCGCCAATGGAGATGACGAAAAGATCGTCGTAATCGTTATCAGCGATCGTGATTGAGTCGGAAACGCCGAGAGCTTTGATGATGTCGGGCAAGGTATTCGAGTGACCGACCACGAGGACGTTGCCTTTCGTTTCTTTCAACTTCTCGACCAACTCTTCGGTTTGTTTCGCCGGAATGATGTTGACGCTGAGATGCGTCGCGCGCGCAATTGGCTCGGCGGTTTGTTGGGTGCGCTTGAGTTCCGTCGCGTAAATCGAAGCGATGTTCGCGTCTTTCAAAACAACCGCCAGGGATTCCGCGCGAGCGCGTCCGACTTCGGAAAGATTCGGATCTTTGGAGTCGCCATCGGTGGCTTTTTCAGCATGGCGCACCAAGAAAATCGTTGATTGCGCCGAGGCGATCAAGAGCGACAGGGCGAAGAAAACCGAAATAAGAACGAGCTTTTTCATCGGCATTAAGACCTACGATTGCGCAAGATCGCCTTGATGCCATTTTTCCCGATGCGCTCAAAGTTCTTCGTCTGCCTCGCTTTGTTTGTTTCCGTCGTTGCTGCATTCGCCGTCGAGAAACGAAACGTCACTGAGAAAGATATTTTCAATTTCGTCTGGATCGGCGATCCACAATTGTCGCCTGATAGCTCGCGCGTCGTCTTCGTGCGCGTGTCGGTTAACGAAAAGAAAGAAGGCTATGACACCTCGCTCTGGACGGTTTCGATCGCCGGCGGAGAAGAGCCTCATCGCCTAACGAATGGTAATCACGACAATTCTCCGCGCTGGTCGCCGGATGGAAAATTCATCGCCTTTGTGCGCACGACGGAGAAGGAGGGCAAACCTGAGCCCGGCCAGCTTTGCATGTTGCCGATGACCGGTGGCGACGCATGGCAATTTACCTCTCTGCCAAAGGGAACGGGCGGCCCGGTTTGGTCACCCGATGGAAAAACGATCGCCTTCACCAGTAGCAGCAACCCGGAAGATCTGGCGAAGCAGGAAAAGAAAAAACGCGAAGAAGAACAGAAACGCGCCGCTCTCGAAGGGAAAAGCCCGAGTCCAACTCCGAGCGCTTCACCATACGCATCGCCGACTAAATCCGATGACGAACGCGAAAGCGATGTGCACGTGGTGACGCGTGCGGTTTACCGCTCGAACAACGAAGGCTATCTCGATCCAAAGCGGCCTTCGCATATCTGGACGATTCAGGCGCCGCGCACCGCCGATGAAAGAGTGCAGCCGAAACAACTAACGAGCGGTCGCTACGACGAAGATGACATCATTTGGTCGCACGATGGCGCGCAGATTTATTTCACCTCGGAACGCGTGGACGAACCGTATTACGAATTACCGAAGACAGAACTTTTCTCCGTCGCGGCCACTGGTGGTGAGCCGACCAAAATCACGACCATTCCGATGGGCGCGAATGATTTCGCGCTTAGTCCCGACGGAAAACAGCTGGCCTTCGTTGGCTCGGTGAATGAGCCGGTCAATTCCTACACGCAACCTGACTTGTTCACGATCGATCTGACGCCGAACGCGGAGCCACACAACCTAACGAGTAGTTTCGATTGGGACATCGGCTCTCCTGTTTTTGGCGATAACGGTTCGCCCCGCGCGAGCGGGAGCATTTTGCCGATCTGGAGTTCCGACGGGAAAAGCATTCTCGAACTCTTCTCGCGCCAGGGTCGAACGAACCTTGGACGCTTCGATGCCACGACCGGCGCGATGACGGAACTGACCAAGGGCGATCAAGCCGTGGTGCGTTTTCGCGCCACGGCCGATGGATCGAAGATCGTCTATCTGCTTTCAACGCCGACACGCATCGGAGATTTGTTCTCGTTAGACCAGAGCGGTCAGCCGAAACAACTCACCGACATCAATCGCGAACTTTTCTCGCAATTGAACCTGACCGAGCCGGAAGAGATTTCCTACGACAGCTTCGATGGAAAAAAAATTCAGGCGTGGTTGCAGAAGCCGCCCGGTTTTGATGCGAAGAAAAAATATCCGCTCATTCTCAACATTCACGGCGGACCGCACACGGCTTACGGTTTTGTTTTCGACCACGAATTTCAATGGATGGCCGCGAAAGGTTATGTGGTGCTTTATCCGAATCCGCGCGGCAGCACGAGTTACGGCCAGGATTTTGGCAACGTGATCCAGTATCATTATCCGGGCGACGATTTTAAGGACCTCATGCTGGGGGTGGATGAAGTCATCAAGCGCGGCTACATCGACGACAAGAAACTCGGCGTGACCGGCGGAAGCGGCGGCGGTTTGCTGACGAATTGGGTCATCGGGCACACCGAACGTTTTGCCGCCGCGGTCTCGCAACGCGACATCGCGAGTTGGGAAGCGTGGTGGTACTCAGCGGATTTCACTTTGTTCCAGGCAACGTGGTTCAAGGGACCGCCGTTTCAGGAGCAGGAAGATTTCAAAGCACGTTCGCCGATCACTTACATCACGAAAGTGAAGACGCCGTCGATGTTCGTCCTCGGTGAAACGGACACACGCACACCTTCCGGCGCCGGGGGTGAAGAGATGTTTCGCGCGCTGAAGTATCTCAAGATTCCGACCGTGATGGTGAAGTTCCCGAACGAGACACACGAACTTTCGCGCAGCGGCCAGCCGTGGCATCGCGTGGAACGGTTGCAGCACATCCTCGGCTGGTTCGACAAGTGGCTCACCGGCGCGGCCAAATCTGAATACGACGTTGCGCCCGAAGCTCCGGCGAAAGCCAAGACGAGCGAATGAATCCCGTTCGCGGATTGCATCATGTCACCTGCATCGCGGGGCCGGCGCAGGAGAATCTCGATTTCTACGCCGGTGTGCTCGGAATGCGTTTGGTGAAAAAAAGTGTGAACCAGGATGATCCGGGCACGTATCACTTGTTCTACGCCGATGCCGTCGGACACCCGGGAAGCGACCTGACTTTTTTTCCGTGGGCGCAAATGGCGCCGAGTCGCCACGGTTATGGTTTGAGCACGGAAGTCTCGTTAGCCGTGCCGCCTGGAAGTTTGGTTTTTTGGAGTGCGCGCCTGCAACGGTACGCCGTTCCAATCGGAAATGCGGAGATCCGATTTGGAGAACATGTCCTGCCCTTGCAAGATCCACACGGTTTGCGCGTCGCGTTAGTCGAAAGCAACGACTCGTTAGGCCGCGACTTCGCACCGTGGAATGAAAGTCCGATTCCAGTCGAACATCAGATTCGCGGGTTGGAAGGTGCTCGCATGTCGGAAGGCGATCTTGGCCTAACGAGTAGCTTCCTGGAAAGCGCGATGGGCTTCCAACACCTCGGCACAGAAGGCGAATGGCATCGTTATGGAGTCGCGGGCGGAAAGTCGGGCCGTTACGTGGATGTGCGCGAACTGCCGGGCGCGCATCGCGGGGCATGGGGGCAGGGGAGCATTCATCACATCGCCTGGCGCGTGGAGGACGACGCGCATCAAGATGAAGTGCGCACTAATGTTAGCAAAGGCGGCGCGCATCCCACGCCAGTGATCGATCGCTTTTGGTTTAAGTCGGTTTACTTCAAAGAACCGGGCGGCGTCCTCTTCGAACTCGCAACCGATGGTCCTGGCTTCGGCGTCGACGAAGACATGGCGCACCTCGGCGAGACCCTGGTGTTGCCGCCGTGGCTCGAAGCGGAACGAAACGCGATCGAAGCTGTCTTACCGAAACTCGCTGCGCCAACAACTACTCGTTAGGCAGAGTCAGGGCTTTGCGAGCGAATATTGTTCGTCGCTAACCTTCTCCATCCAATCAGTGCCTTTGCCCTCGAGTTGTTCCACAATCGCGATGTGTGTCATGGCCGTGGTTGGTGAAGCGCCATGCCAATGTTTCTCGTTAGGCGGAAACCAGACTACGTCACCCGACCGGATTTCTTCGATCGGTCCACCCCATCGCTGCGCCCGCCCGCAACCCGCCGTCACGATTAGTCTCTGACCCAGCGGATGAGTGTGCCAGGCCGTGCGGGCGCCGGGTTCAAACGTAACGCTGGCGCCGAGCGCGCGCGCCGAATCGTTGGCCTCAAACAACGGCTCGATGCGCACCGCGCCGGTAAAATAATCTGCCGGTCCTTTGCCGGAAGGTTGGGAACCGCTTCGTTTGATTTCCATAGGAGTTTCGGTCGTTAGGGACAATCGCTTAACGGCTAGCCGAGATCGAACTGAATTTGAACGCGCCCAGTCCGTCTCTACACTACCGCCGAAAATGCGTGCTCATTTTAATCAAATCCTGGCTGTCATGCTTTCGTTGGGCGCGCTTTCGTGCGCATCCGCGCAAACGACGCCGACGCCTGAACCGGCGAGCACACCCGCGTTGCCGCCATCGAGTCCATATGTTGTTGGCGGGCCGGGGATCGTCGTGCGTACGACGGAGAACGTGACGGGCGGGGGTTGGACTTGGATTCTCAATCAATGCCACGAGCGCGGCATTACGCGGATCGATCTGCTGGTGAAGCAGGACGAAGACAATTTCAAATCGGCGCGCACCGGCCAGACGTTGCAGAGCGGTGAATTATTGGTGCCGTTGCCTAACGAGAAGACGGCGACGGGTTGGGAAAATGCGGATTGGCTCAAGGAAATGCTCGCGCGCGCGAAGGAAATGGACATCAAAATCTTCGCCTGGTGGCCGTGCTTCCACGATGCGCAGATGGCGGCGATGTTTCCCGACGCCGCTTATCCCGGCCCGCGCGGCGAGAAATTTGTCGATGCCGGCGATCCGCGCGTGCAAGCGCGCCAGGAAGAATTGCTGGCGAAATTGCTCGAGACTTATGCCTTCGATGGCGTCTCGTTAGACTGGGTTCGTTACGGGGCGTGGTGGGATGCATGCAATCTGGCGAGTGGAATGGGTTTCGAGCGGTTGATGAATTTCAAATGGGGCCGCCTCACGCTGGAGAATGATTACTACAAGGCGCGCTGGTATGAATTTCGCGCGAAAATCATTTCCGATTGGATCGCGAAAGTTGTCGGCACTCTGCACGCGCAACGACCGACGGTTCATTTCGGCGCGTTTCTGCTCGCGCCGGAGTTCACGGAGCAAAGTCAAAATTATCCAATGCTGGCGCGCTCCGGTTTGGAATTTCTTCAGCCGATGGGCTACTGGACCGATTGGAAAAAATCGCCGCAGTGGGTTGGTGAAAATCTTGTGGGTCCATATGCGCGCTACCTAACGAATGGTGCGGCCTTCTGGCCGACGCTCGGAATCGATAGCCCAGCGCCGGAGATTGCCACCGCCTTGAAGAACCTGCCGGCGGATGCGGTGCGCGGTGTTTCGTTTTTCACTTACGGCAGTTGGGAACAGAAGACGTTCGACAAACTGACGGCGTTGTTGAACGACAATCGCGAAGCGCGCCAACTTTTCGGATACGCGGAAGTTCAAGCATCACCGTCGGCTTCGCCGACCGCCGCGGTCAGTGCGTCCGGCAACACTGGAAAAGTTCAGGCGAAAGAATTTCCCGGCGATTCCTCCGTCTGGAGTGTTGTCTGCCTCGGCGAACTTTATCGGCGCGGCGCGCTGAAGGACAAGAACAGCGACCCGGTTTGTCCGATCATCGCCTTTCACACTTTCGCCGATCTCGAACCGGGAGCGCAGCCGTATCTATATAAGTGCACCACGAAATATTTGGACGCGATGCTGCAAGCTTTCGCCAGCGCGGGTTTCAACGTTACGCCGCTTTCGCGTTTGCAGAGTTTTGCCATCACAGGTGACGCCGCCATTTTGCCGCCGCGGCCGCTCGTCATCACGATCGATGATGGATCGCAAAGCGTGTTGAGATTATTTCACCCACGCGCGGTGAAACGGAAACTGCCTTACGCCATCGCGCTCGTGACCAGTTGGATGAGCGAGACAGATGAGAGCAATCATTCCACCGCGGAAACGGGTGGCTCCGATCCGACCATGACCTGGAAGGAAGCCAAACAACTTTACGATTCCGGTTTGGTCGAAGTGATTTCGCATTCCGACGCTTTGCATTATCAAGCGACGGAGTTGCCTGCTTCCGATGAAGGCTTGCCCGCGGAAACGATCCGCCAATATCTCACGGAAAAAAATCGACTCGAAACGGAAGGCGAATATGAGCGCCGGATTCGCATCGATATGGACACGAGTCGGCGGAAGTTGGCCGAACATGGTTTTCCGATCCCCAGTTTTTTTTGCTGGCCCTACGGCGATTGGAATTTCACCGCGAAAAATATCGCGGTGCAAACTGGCTTCACCCATTTCCTCGGCTTCGATACGCCGCCCATTTTTGTATCGCGTGATACTTCGGCAGACGGCAATCTGCCGCGCATTCCTGTGCTGCGAAAAGACGAAACCGTGCCGCTGAATTTTCCGAACGATCGCAACGAACAACAGTCGTGGTGGCTCGCTTTCTTGCGCGTGGCGGTGAAAACGCAGAGCCGCACGTTGCTCGCTGCAACCTTGGCGCAGCTCACGTCTGAAGTGGCAGCGCAGCCGCAGGCGGAAATTTCCCGCGCCGCGCTCGACATTCTCAACGGCAATGTTTCCGCTGGCACAGAGCGCATGGCGAAGCTGCGCGCCGCCAATCCATTCGATGCCAACGTGACCTCAAATATTGAGCAAACTCTCAACCTGCTCGCACCCGGACCGCGACCGCATTGATGCGCACATTTTTTGCTTCATTTGATTTTGGCGGCTTCGTGCAAATGCTCGCGGAGCATTGGCTGAGTGAATTTCGCGACTTGGGCGATTGGCCGCGCGGCAGTTTCGAATCGGTCGCGGAATACATCGATCTTTTCCCGCTCGTCGTCTGCGTCGTCTGGTCGATCTACGGAGTCATCTGTTTAGTCGGATCGCTTCGCCGGAAAAAACTTCCGCAGACGCTGCCGAGTTACTGTGTGGTCGTTCCGTTTTATTCGGAACCGGATGGCGCGCTGAAGACGGCGCAGAGCCTCGCGGAAGTTCAGCCGCCGCCGGACGAAATTATTTTGATCGATGACGGAAGTCCGGATGAAGAGGAATGCGCGCGGGTCCTGGCGATTTTGCCACCGCGCACGCGCATCTTGCGTTTGGCGCGCAATGTCGGCAAAGCCGCCGCGCTCAACGCCGCGCTCCGCGAAGTGCAATCGGAGATCGTGGTTTGTCTCGATGCCGACAGCGTCGTGCACACCAAATCGTGGCATCACATGCTGGCGCGGTTCGCCAATGCTCCGGGCGTCGGCGGGGTCACAGGAAAAATCTGGCCCTGCGAACCGCACTCGTTAGTCGAGCTAATGCAAACGCTCGATTACCTCGCGGTTATCGGTCTGGTGAAAAATGCCGAGAATCGCTGGGGCGGATTGATGACAGTTTCCGGTGCGTGGGTTGCATTTCGCCGGCAGGCGTTGCTGAACATCGGTTGTTGGAATGAAGAAACCGCCGCGGAAGACATCGATCTTTCCTGGCGAATGCAGGCTGCGGGCTGGCGAATGGTTTACGATCGCAATTGGATCGCGTTTGTAGAAATGGTCCCGACGTGGCGCGCGCTTTGGCGACAACGCCGGCGCTGGAGTCGCGGCCTCGGTCACGCCGTGCGCGATCATTTTCCGGATGCGTTGGGCAAGGGCGCCACCCATCTGCCGGTCGCGTTGATGACGCTACTCGGCGCGGGCTGGCTCTGGGCCTCGATCACGGTCGGTTTTGTTCGCGTTGGAATCATCACGAAGCATTTTCTGCACGGCGAACCACTCACGCACTCCGCACTCTTGAGCCGCATGCTGGTTTACTTCGGCATTTGTTTCGGATTTTTTCTTCTGCAGCTCGTCATCGCAACTTCGCTCGATCGCGCCCGTTGGCGGGTCTATCCGAAGCTGTTTCTCCTCTCGCCCTTCTACACCATTTACTTCTGGATGATTTCGCTCAGCACTTTCGTCGTGGGATTTCCGGAAGGTTTTCTTCGGCGCGATCGCGGCCAATGGAAGCGTACCGTGCGCAGTTCCGAAATTCTCACCGGCGCGCACGCCGAACTGCAATGAAGCATGCGATTTTTCTCAGCGTTCGTTTGCTGCTCCTGATCGTCGCGCTTTACGCGGTCTCGAATGCGCTGAAGGAATTACTCCTGCGCGAAGACGACCCGATCCAGGCAACGTTGCTCGTTCTCTTCAACGTTTTGATCGCTGCAGTTTGCTGGTCGTTAGGCTGCTGGTCTTCGCAACGCGCCGGGCGTCGCGCCCCGGTTTCGCCTAACGAGTAGTTGCCGGTCATGAACCGCACGCATATCAAATGGATCCCGATCCTGATTGCGGGTCTGGTCATTGCTTATCAATATTTCGGCTCGGAGAAATTTGTGAATCCGGAAACGGGCCGCGCCGCGCACGTGGGCATGTCCACGCAACAGGAAGCGGCGCTCGGTTTACAAAGTTATCAGCAGGTTTTGTCGGAATCGCGCACGATCGATTCCGGACCGCAGTTTGAAATGGTCAAGACCGTGGCCGGACGTTTGGCCCGGGCCACCGGGCCGAGTGGCCAGAATTTCCAATGGGAAGTTTCGCTGGTGAGCGACAATCAGGTGAACGCGTTTTGTCTGCCGGGCGGCAAGATCGTCGTCTACACCGGGATTCTTCCGGTCGCGCAAAATGAAGCCGCGCTCGCCACCGTCATGGGTCACGAAATGGCGCACGCCACGTCACGGCATGGTGCGCAGCGCGTTCTGCAGACTAACCTCGCGCAAACCGCAATGACCGGGGTAGCGGTCTCGTTAGGCGACATGGATTACGACAAGCAGCGCGCTATCATGGGTGCACTCGGCGCCGGCGCGAAGTACGGCGTGCTCATGCCGTTCAATCGCAAACACGAATCGGAAGCAGACGAGATCGGGCTGATGTATATGGCGCGGGCCGGTTACGATCCGCAAGAGAGCATTCGTTTCTGGCAGCGTATGGAACGGTCCAGCCAGAATTCGCCTCCGGAATTTCTCTCGACGCATCCGTCACATGGAACGCGCATCCAACAATTGGAAGCGCTCATGCCGAAAGCGCTCGAGGAATATCATCGCGCGGCGCCGGCGGCGACGCCCTGATCTGTCGCAATCGGCGGTTGACTCCACCGCGCCCATTCCGACTATATGGGCCGTTCCCATTCGGGATACGCTGTGAAGAGGAAAGTGCTTCTCCCTGTTATTCGTCTGGCTCTCCGGAGATTTCTCTGGCCGCTGCTTTTTTTCACTGACCTGCACGCGTCATCGGCCAGGCAAGATTGGATTTTCGATATTCGGAGCGGATTTCTTTACAATAGCAACGTCTCCAATTCCGATCGCTCCGCGGATGTTGAGCAGGATGAAGCGTGGAGAAGTGTGCTCTCTGCCGGACAAGGGTTTCAACTCAACGACGATTTGCGGCTGAGCATTTTCGCTGAAATGGAAAGCGAAGTGTGGCGGACTTACAGCGGCCTAACGAATGTTCGTCCCGGAGTGTCGACTAATCTGCGTTATCGCTTCGGCTTGGGAAAGGATGCGCCGTGGATTCGTCTCGAAAACAAATTCGATTACGCCGATTTTAACGAAGCGCGTCGCAGCGGGTGGGATGTGCGACCGGGTCTGCGCGGAGGCGTCAGTCTGACCGAGCACGTTCGGCTGGAAGCGGGATATGAGTACGAACACTTCGATGCGCGCGATGTCGTTTTTCGACACGATGGACACACGGTCTCGATTCACGGAAAAATCGACCTCACCTCTTCTACGCGGCTGGCCATCGGTTACAGCTATCGACATGGCGATGTGACTTCAGCGGCCATCCCGCCACGTCCTGATATCATCAAGATCGCGAACGATCTCGACGAACCGATCCGCACTTTCGATGAACCCTACGTCGCTTATCGTTTCGAGGCTTCGACCCACGCCGGTTCAATCGCGATCAATCAGGCACTCACTAACTCCGTCGCGTTGCAGGCGAGTTACGAGTATCGCTATACCACGCACGATCCGCTTCATTACGTCAATCACGTCGCGGAGTTAGCGCTCGCGATCACGTTTTGAAATGAAGAGAAAAATTGCGGTTTCAATCATCACTGCGCTTGGCAGTCTGGCGACAGTCCGCGGCGGCACCTTAAGCGTCGCCGTAACTGACGCGAAAGGCGCGCCCGTCTGTGATGCAGTTGTCTACGCCACGCCGACGAGTGGCGGGAAGTCGATCGCAAAGCGCACCGGTGTGATCGATCAGGTGAATCAGCAATTCGTTCCCTATGTAAGCGCAGTGCAGGTCGGCACGGCGGTGACATTTCCGAATCACGACAACATTCGCCACCATGTTTATTCTTTCTCGCCCGCGAAAAAATTTGAACTGCCGCTGTATGCCGGAGTTCCAGCCAAGCCCGTCGTCTTTGATAAGGAAGGAATCGTCACGCTCGGCTGCAACATCCACGATTGGATGCTCGCTTATGTGGTCGTCCTGGCGACGCCGCATTTCCAAGTGACACAGGACGATGGCCATGCGCGCTTGAAGAATTTGCCGGCCGGTTCCTATCGAGTGCAGGTTTGGCAACCGCGCATGAAAGGGTCGCCGGAAACTTCCGCGCAAACCATCGATCTGAACGCGGACAAGGAGATGACTTTGAACCTGGATCTGAAGCCCGACTGGCGAAGCAAAAAAGGTCCCTCGCTTAATCCGGAGGATTACCACTGAGATTTCGTTTCCGCAGTTTCCGCAGCCGGCTTCTTTTCTTTCTCGTTAGTCTGTTCACGCTCCTGCAGTGCGGCGCTTATTTTGTCGTGCAAAGCGCGAATCGGCAGAACGCGCTCGCGCAAATCGGCGACAACCTGGAAACCGGTGCGCGTATTTTCGAGCGGTTGATTCAACAGCGCGATCGGCAGATGGCGGAAGCGGCGGGAATTCTGGCGGATGATTTCGGCTTCAAGAAAGCGGTGAATGAAAGCGATCGGCGGACCACACTTTCTGCCCTGGGAAATCTCGAACAACGAATCGGCGCCGACGTCGTGCAACTTGTCTCACTCGATAAGAATCTCTTGCTCGACACGAAAGACTCCGCTCTCACACGCGCGCCGTATCCGTTTCCTGCGCTGATTGAACGGGCCGAGAACAGCGAGTCGTTGCAATCGCAATGCTTCGTTTTTCGCGAGGACCAACTTTTCGCCATGGTCGCGACCGCGCTGCGCGCGCCTGATCCGAAAGCATGGATCACGGTCGGGTTTCGCATTACCGACGAATTCGCCCGTGAAATCAAAAGCTACACAGATCTGGAAATTTCTTTTCTCGCGGATGTGAATGGCGAACGCGTTCTGGCTTCAACTTTCAGCGACGAAGAACGACGGGAGAATTTGCTGCCTGCGATCAACAGTCAGAAGCCGCCGCTCGGAAAAAAAATCGATCTGCAAATTGCTGACGAACCCTACGTAAGTTTCCTGCTCAAGTTGCCGACGGAAGGCGGAACCGATGCCGTCGTGCTTCTGCAACGTTCGTTAGGCAAACAACTGCGGCCTTATCTTCGTTTGGAAAAAACGCTGCTTCTGCTCGCGCTCGCCGGCTTGATTATTTCCATCACGCTCAGTCTTTGGGTTTCGCGCAGCGTCTCGCAACCGGTGCGCGATCTGGCCGAGGGCGCTCGGAAAATTGCTGAAGGCGACTACGAACATCGCGTGCAGACGAAACAACGCGATGAGATAGGAACGTTGGCGACCGCCTTCAACCAGATGTCCCACGGACTGGCCGAGCGGGACCGCGTGCGTTCACTGCTCGGCAAAGTCGTTTCACCCGCGATTGCCGCCGAGCTGATGGGCAAGGAATTGATTCTCGGTGGCGAAGAAAGAAACGTTACGATTCTCTTTTCCGACATTCGTAATTTCACCGGCATCTCCGAGCTTCTTTCGCCGACCGAAGTGCTCGATCTGCTCAATCTTTATTTCACGAAGATGAGCGCGATCATCGAACGGCATGGCGGCGTGGTTGACAAATATGTGGGCGACGCGCTCATGGCGCTCTTTGGTGCGCCGATCAATTTGCCGCTGCAAGGTGAGTCTGCCATGTCAGCCGCGCTCGAGATGTGCGACGCGATCGACGAACTCAATCGGCTCGGACATCGGGAAGGACGCTCAACTTTGCGTATCGGCATCGGCATTAATACCGCGGTGGTCGTCGCCGGAAACATGGGTTCGCAAACACGCTTGAATTACACGGTCATCGGCGATGGCGTGAATCTCGCGTCTCGCCTTGAAGGTCTAACGAAGAATCCAGAGTACGATGCGCGCATCATCGTAAGCGCTGCGACTCTCGCTGCCGCCGGCGATAATTTTGAAATTCGCTCGTTAGGCGAAGTCGCGGTGAAGGGGAAACAGAAGCCGACGGAAATCTTTGCTGTCTTAAGTCGCAAGACTCAGCTCAAAAGAAAACCGAGCGGCGGCGCACTGCTCGATGTGTCGTAAAAATTTCCGATGTTCGGCAGGACAAGCGGGAGATTTGTTTTGCTCACCCCAAGCCAAAGCGCCATCTCGGCAAAATATTCATCCGCGCTCGTCGTCGGGATGAGACGACCGCGGCCGACATCGACCGGATTATTCAGGTAGAGTGACGGATAATTTCCGTAGATGCGTTGGCCATTGACCGCGCCGCCGACCACGAAATGATTTCCGGCCCAGGCATGATCGGAGCCTTTGCCATTCGATGTTAGAGTGCGTCCGAAATCTGAGGCGGTGAAAAGCGTGACTTGATTCTCGATGCCGAGCAGATGCAGCGCATTGTAGAACGCACCAACCGCCGAGCTGACATACGGCAACATCAGCGCCTGATTTCCAATCACGTCGTCGTGATGGTCCCAACCACCGAGCTGCACGAAAAAAGTCTGTCGCGTGACACCGAGTCCGGCGCGGCCCGCAATTGTTTTCGCAATCATTTGTAATTCCGGGCCCAGCGGCGTGCTGGGAAAATTCGCGCCCGAAGGCAGTGCACCACTTGTTGCGCCGGCGAAAACTCCATAAGCATCGAGTGCGCTGCGTTTGTCATTAGCAAACGCCTGCATCAGCAAATTCGAATATTGCTGCGCGAGCTGACTGTCGACCGCCGCGCTCCGCGCCTTCGTCGTGATCTGATCGTTCGCCGACCAACCGCTGTTGTAACCAGTGAGCGCAACCGCACCGCTCGGAGTGATCGCATATTCGAAAACGCTTTGACCCGCTTGGAAAATATTGCTGCCGGAAAGCGAAATGTTCATCGACACCGTCTGGTTAGAATTCAGACTCGACAACAAATCCGCCATGCGTCCCGCCCAACCGGTGCCGGCGCGCGATTGCGGCACCGAGGTCTGCCATTGCTCCTGCTGATCCGAGTGCGAAAACAAACCGAGCGGCAAGCTGACGGAACCGGCGTTGTAATGAATCTTGTCCACCGGCTGGATCAACGTCCCGACATTCGCGACAAAAGCGGCTTGGCCTTGCTCAAAAAGATTCGCCAACTCCGGCATCGCGGGATGAACCCCGAGTTGCTTGCCGATGTCGTTGAGCGGATTGATCGCGATGAGCGAATTTTGCGCGAGCGCAAGATTCTGCCGCACCGCGGCATACTCCGCATACTCCGCCTGTCCGCGCGGCACGAGCATGTTGTAGGAATCATTCCCGCCGTTGAGGAAAAGACAGACCAGCGCTCTGTACTCGTTAGGCGCGGGCGGACTCGCCGCGGCCACATCGCCCGCCAGCTTTAAATTCAGCAGCGTATTCAAAACCGAAATACTGCTGACCGCAGCACAACTAGCCTGGCCAATGAAACGTCGGCGCGTGATGAGATTCAAATTTTCCATTCGTTAGTTCCTCATCGTTGCACGGCAAACTCGGGCGAGGTGGTGATTAAGTAGATCGCCAGATTCAAACGCTCCTTGTGCCATTGCCACCCGCCGGGCTGAATGCGCTCGATGGCTTCGCGAATGATTTGGAATTGTTGTGGCGAAAGTGTTCCGCCCGTAAGCGCGAAATCGAGTCGGCGGAGGAGGGGATCGGAATCTTGTGCGGGACCGGGCGGCGTATCGGCGTTGATATCGGCGCCGACGGGAACAATCATGGCTAATTCTTGCGCGGTGTTCAGTCGCACCGTTTGTGCGACAACGCCGGAGCCCCAACGATGCAGATCGTTATTGGCGATCGCGTTGTAGAAGTAGTTTGGCGTGGCGATGCCGGAGCCGGCGTTGATGATTTGAAATTCCGGCGCGAACAAGCCCGCGTTTCTCAGCATTCCCGGCGGGCTGTAACCCGGCAGGTAGAAATTGAATACGCTCGGTGAGCGCATCGGCTCTTCCACCTCATCCATGTAGAATTGATCGAGCGCGTAATAGCCGGCCTGCGCCGCGGCATTGAAAGCGTGTGCCATGTTCACGCATCGCAGAAACGGTTCGCGTAATTTTCCAAAGGTCGGATCGGACATCATCGCGGGATCGCGCGCTTCCGGGTCGAGCAGAATTTGCCTAACGACTGCTTGCATGTCGCCGCGTACACCTTGTCCGTTGTCGGCAAACGCTGCCGCTACGCGGCTGATGTAGGCCGGCGATGGGTTGGAAGTGACGAGTCGCTCGATCAATTGCCGGCCGATGAACGGCCCGACGTTCGGATGATTGAAGAGACAATCCATCGCGCCGTTGATGTCGGCCAGCGTAGCCGTGCCGACGTCGGGACTACTCGCGACACGCTGCGGAAGAGTGGCGCCATTGAGCAGAGTCTTCGGATTCAAGTCGTGGTAGGCGTCCCACGGTTTCATCGGTGCAGTAAAATTCTGCGGATAAGAGGAGTAGCTCGGATTTCCCGCGTAACCGATGCCAGTAAAAACGCGCGCAAATTCCGTGATGTTTGAGTTGTCGTAAGTCGGGATGGGTTGGCCTAACGAGTCCAACTGGCGCGAGCCATCCTGGTTCAACCTCCACAAGCCGATGGTGAAAAGCTGCATGACCTCGCGCGCATAATTTTCGTCGGGGAAAATATTGTTCGCCGGCGGCTTGTTCAGCAGATGGCTGAGATAAACACCCATGACCGGATGCATCGTGACGTCGAAGATCAAGGTGCGAAAATTGCCTAACGAGTCGTTAACCAGCGTGTCGTAGTAATTGGCCAGACCGCCCGGCTGCACCGCGAGCGTCTCCGGCCGATCCGACACAACAAAAATTTGGCTCAGCGCAAAGGCGACGCGCTGGCGCAAGATATCCGGCAATACCGTGGTGGTGTCGTTAGGCGTGATCTTGTTCACGCCCATCACGCGATTCCACCACGCGGTTTGTTTCTTGATGTTGTCGCCGCCGAGATTCGAATTTCCCTGCGCCCAATTGACGAATGGCTCCAGCTTACAGACCGGCCGAGCGAATTGGTCGTCGATCCATCCGGAGAATCCCAGCTGCATTACTTCGGCAACGTTTTGCGCGATGCCGTTAACGTCGGTTGGTTTCACGCCGTCCGGACCAAAGGCAGCCTGCAAGAGGAAGCGCGCAGCGGCTTTGGCGGATGGAGGACTTGAGGCCGTTTCGTTCGCGAGCGTAATCGTCGCGGACGTGTTCGCGCCTAAGGAATAGCCAGTTCCACTTTGCAACGTCGCCATGATGGTCTCGTTCGGCTCGGCATCATCCGCATCGGCCACCGGCGTCAAATCGATCCAGACTTCGCGCACTCCCGCCGGCATAAAAACAGAGTTGCCCAGCGGAGTGCGGGTGTAATCGATCCCGTCCGTGGCGGTGCCGCCTAACGAGTAGTTAATTGTGAGCGGACGCAGTCCACCGCCGCCACGCCGAATGGCGAAGACCCCGTGCTCCGGCCAGCGCTCGCTCATCTCCGCTTTGATCGCGCTGATCGTAATGATGTTGGATTGGTTCGCAGCGATGCCGGCGGTGATGCGGCTGAGGTCGGTCGAATCATAGCGATCGGTGTGCGCGGAGGTGGCGCTGAACCCGAGCACTCGTTTCTCCCAGGTGGAGAGCGACGGGTTTTCGCTCGCTTGATCACTCGTTAGGCTGCGAAGGAACAGTTGCGTCCGACCCGCAAGCGACTTGAGAAAACTTTCCGCCTGTCCGTTGCCGACGATCGCCTGTTCGGTTTGCCACGCGGCCAGATCGCTGCTGCTCTGCACCGTGTAGAGCTTGCCGATCACGCTGTTCCAATTCGCCTGAGTCGAATTCGTTCCCGCGAAGGCGAAACTCAAAGTAGGATGCGATTTCGCATCGAAGGGGTCGGTGCCGGCGAGCGCTTCCTGCGTGTTGGTGAAACCATCGCCGTCCGTATCGACATTCGGCAGCAAATTTTGCGCGCCGAAAATCATTTCCCAAACGTCGCTCATGCCGTTGCCGTTGCTATCGAGCGCGCCGGCTCGCGGTGCGAAGAAAATGAGCGCCGCGACGAGAGAGACGAGCGAAGAAGAAATCCTCACAGACAACGACTTTGCAGCAGTTCGCACGCCGAAGTCGCAGGCGCAACTTATCTCATCGCGCACAATTCATTTCCCGACGCGGCGGCGTTTCGTCATGCTCTCAAGCGAATTACATGAAGTCGGGAATTCGAATTGTCCTTTGGATCATCGTCGCCTGTCTCGGCGTGGCGGCCATTGCCATGTCACTCGATCGCAGTGGCGACGCAGCCTCGCGTGGACTGGGGCAAGTTTTCGGCATCGCTCTCGGGATCGTCGCGCTTGGCGGTGCGGTCACGCTTTCGCTCAGTAAATTTTCCCGTGCCTGGCTTTGGGTCGGAGCGGGCATTCTCGCGCTGCCGTTCGTGGTCATGTTCGTTTTCTCGGTAATGAACAGCCTGGGTGAAGCGCGTAATCAGCAGTACGTGAATGACCTTCACTCGGGCCGCGAAGATTTTCGCGATCAGGCGGCGTTGCTCGCGGTGGCGGAAGCGATTTCGAAAAACGATGAGAACGCGATTCGTGTCGCCGCCAAAAATGTTCCCGATTTTAATGCGCCCGGTCGCGAAGGGAAAACGCTGCTCTTCTTCGCGGTCGATCAAGCGCTCGAGCGTCCGGAGTTAGTCAAAGCGGTCGAGGTCTTGCTCTCGTTAGGCGCCGATCCGAATTACAACAACGGCCAACTCCATTCCTTCGCCATGTGGCGGGCGGTTAATGGCGAAGTGCGATTACTGAAAGCGATGCTCGACGCCGGTGGCAATCCAAACGCGCTCGATTTTCGCGGCCATCCGATCGTCTTCTACAACTGGAACGAGAATTTCTTTCCAGCGGATCGTCCAATGCGTTTGCGTCTGCTGCTCGATCGCGGGGCCGGCGTAAATTCCATCTTGCCGAAAACGGCCTCCGACTTCAGTGGCTACACTCTTTTGCTTTATCGCACGCGCGAGGGCAGCAGCGATCATTCTGCTTACACGGACGCGATCGAGCTTTTGCAGCGCGGCGCGGATCCAAACCGCGTGGCTGATGACGGTATGACGTTGGCAAAAATGCTCGCGCAACATCGCGCAGAATTCTTGCGCTACGAGACCGCGTTACCACCGGAATTCGATGCCTTGGTCGAATCGCTGAAAGCACACGGCATCACGATCAGCGACGGCTAGATTCCAGGCAGCAGCGGCTTGTGAAATGCTGCATGTTATTGCATGGGTCGCGTGCGCTTCGCGTTATTCTTGGTGGTCGTGTTGGCCGCAATCGCGCGCGCGGAAAGAATCAATCACGAAGGAAGAATTCTCGGACCAGCGCCGGTCGTCACGACGCCGATTGAATTCAACACATCGGCCGCAGACGCGATTGTTTCCGCGATGCAGATCATGCCGGTCGACAATCCATGGAACGAAGACGTTAGCCGTTTGCCCGCGCGCACTGATTCGGACACGATCATGACGCAAATCAGATCGGATCTCGCGACTTCGCGCCGAACACTCCGCGCGTTTTACGAAATGAATTACGTGCTCGTGCCGGACGATCAGCCGCGGGTGCCGATCAATTTTTTCATGTATCCCGATGACTCCGACCTGGATGGAGGCAGCGGGTCAATCGGCCTGTATCCAATCGCGTTAACCACTCCGGTGGAAACGTGGCCACGCGGCACGGGCCATCTTACGCTCGATCAATGGCAACGCGACGTGAACAACATCGGTGGCGATCGTCACGCCATCATGGTCGCGCCCGGCGTGGGTTCGATTTGGGAAACATGGCTGATGAAGTTGGTCGGGACGAATTGGCAGGCATCAAACGGCGCGAAATTCGATTTGAACTCGAACGCGCTGCGGCCAAACGGTCTGACTTCCGGTGACGCCGCTGGTCTGCAGATGTTTCCAGCACTCGTTAGGTATGACGAGTGCGAACGCGGCATGGTCGAGCACGCGCTGCGTCTCGTGGTTAAGCAAAGCCGCAAGGCCTACATTTATCCCGCGACTCATTACGCGTCCTCGCTGACCGGTGCGCAATATCCGGCGATGGGACAACGGCTGCGTTTAAAAGCGAGTTTCGTCATTCCAGCTGATTGGACGATCGAAGAAAAAGCCGTCTTACTCGCGCTGAAAAAATACGGTGGACTGGTCGCCGACAACGGCGGTTTCTTTTCCTTTTCCGTTTGTCCTGACGACCGATTTCCATCGAACGCGTTCGATCATCTTTCCACCATCGACGTCAGTAATTTTGAAGTCGTGCAGGGTACCGGCCCGACTGGCGGCCCGCGCAGTCCGGGTGCGCCAACCGCCGATGCGGGCGCGGATTTCACGGTGCAATTCCCGGCGGGCGCAACTTTGAATGGTTTAGTGACCGATCCAAGCGGGACAGCCGTCATCAACTGGAAACAATATTCCGGTAATGGAACAACGACCTTTGCCGATGCCAGCCAGAGCCTAACGAGTGCTAATTTTAGCGCACCCGGCAGTTACACGCTGATGCTCAGTGTCGCCGACGGCGTGCATGCAGTGGCGTATGACGCCGTTGTTGCCCATTCGGTGCCGGCATCTTCGCCTTCTCTTAATGGAAATGATTTTGTGCTCAGTTTCGCCAGCGTTTTGGGTCAGCGCTATCGCGTGGAAGAGACTAACGACCTTGTCGCTGGCTCATGGTCCACTTTAGCCGACAACATCAGTGGGACCGGCGGCACCCTTCCTATCACCGACTTCGGCGCTGCGAGTGCGTCACAGCGTTATTATCGCGTGGTCGTTTTGCCCTAAGCTACTTTTTCGCGCGCACGACGACCGCCGCGATGTCCTCAACGGCTACGGCCGCCTCGAAATACTCGGCGCCGGTAAGTTGTGTGAGGTGCGCAACCTTCTCGTTCACCTTTTCCAGCTTGCCGCCAATTTTTTCGCCCGAACGCATGCGCAACTCGACCGATTGACCGACCTGATGTTGCAGCACGCTTTGCATGGTGTCGTTAGGCTGAATGTCCAGACCCTGGGAAACAGCTAACGCAAGGCTGCAGAGGACTGCTGCGAAAATGAGCGCGGTTAATTTCATCACTGCGATGTAGCTCAATCTGCCAGGTGCTGACCAGCGAAATTAACCTGAAGAAGCGGCTGTTTCTGACTAAGTCTCGCCGCCGCTGCATCGTGGATCTCGCACCCGCCAACGTTGTTCTAACAGGGTAATTCAACCCTGCCAAGATACACGTTGCATCGCATGGTTGGGTGACTTCATGGATGAACTCTAGGCTGAAATGTGGCTCGATGAAGAGACGCAGACCCCAAATAAGAGGTGCCGTAGGCTCCGAAGTAGGATGCTCTGGCCTACCAATCTCCAAGCAGGTACGCGAACCATGAGCGACAAAGCGAGCATGTGTGCAATCGTCTAGTCGACTCTTGGCTATCGGCTCTGTGATACCATCGCGGTAAAGGCTAGTGTAGACTCCGCCATCCAGCGGGAAAACGGTGAACAGCAAGCGCAACCCATCGCGCTCCAATGTGTAGCTGTATGAGTAAGCATCCTCATCGAACGCGCTAACCACACCGAAGAACTCGACATACCGATGCTCCTCGAATCTCAGCGCGGTGTTTGTTTTCGCTTGGCCTGTCATACGCGCGGCTTAGTCACCTAACGAGAATTAGACAGCAAGGTGCAATCTATTTCGGACTCTATCGAGGAAGAGACGGATAAAAGCCTGACTCCAAATCCCTCAATGGGTAGGGCGTCCATACTTCTCGAGATACTTATCGCGCAAATGTGTGTGGCGACTGCTCAGGTCAATCGTGCGGCCGTCGATGTAGGCTCCTTCGACCTGGGTAGGGAAGTCGAGCGGGTCGCCGTTAGTTACTATCAGGGTAGCGGCTTTGCCTTGTTCCAGTGAGCCTAGCTGGTCGGCGATACCTAACAACTGCGCGGGATAAAGAGTTACAGCTTTCAAAGCTTCTTCTTTCGGCAGGCCGAAGGCCGCTGACATGGATGCTTCGAAAGGCATGTTACGTTCGTGCGCGCTCTCCGACTCGCGGCCGGCGCGGGTGATGCAGAAACGCACGCCGGCGGCTTGTAACTTAGCAGCGTTGCTGAACTGACTGTCGTATGGATCGTCGCGGTGCGGCGGAATAGAAGTCGCGGTGGCGACGATAACTGGCGTGTCGCTAGCCTTGAGTTGATCGGTCATGCGCCAGGCATCGTGTCCGCCGACGATGACTATCTTTAGCTGCGCTTCTTTGGCCCAGGCGAGCGCGGCTTCGATCTGCGCGATGGTGTTGGCGTGGACGAAGAGCGGAAGTTTGCCGTCGAAGATGGGCATCATCGCTTCCCAACGCTGGTCGGCTTTGAAATTCGGCGACGGATTCTTTTTCTCCTGCCAATAGGAGCGCGCGATCTCGAAGGTGTCGCGAATCGTTTTCAGATTCTTGTCGATGTCTTTTTGCTGATCTTCGATGGACTTGGGCGCGTGCGCATCGCGATTGATGCGCATCTCCGGCCAGCGCAAATGCATCGCGGCGGGTGAGCGCACAGTCATCGCGTCCGGCGTCCAACCGTCCATCCGAATGACGGCGGATTGGCCGGAAAGAATTCCACCTTCCGGCGCAACCAAGGCGGTGAGGATGCCGTTGGCGCGCGTGACCGGAATGAGTTCGCTGTCGGGATTGACGCTGGTGATGGCGCGCGCGTTCGGATTGATCGTGCCGGCCTCGGCGAAGTCGACTGTCGAGCGGACGGCGCTGATTTCGGTCAAACCTAGGACGGTGTCGGTGCTGATCAGGCCGGGATAAATGTGTTTGCCGGTGACGTCGATCACTTCAGCGCCAGCGGGGACGGTCGCGTCTGTGCCTAACGAGACGATTTTTCCCTGGTCGAAAACGATCGTGCCGTTCGCGATAGCGGGTCCGCTGACTGGATGAATGGTCGCGCCTTTCAAGGCGATGGGTTTCGATTGCGGTGGCGCGGGGATTTCACTCGAGGCGAAAGCACTCGTTAGGCTAAGAAGCGTAGCAACGAGAATAAGAATGGGGAGCGCGGGCGCCCCGCCCGCCCTGTCGTGCGCCTCGCGCGACAGCCTCCGGTGATGCTGAGTTTCTAGCGATATTCCACGTAGCTCAGATCTTTTTGGCGGGGCGCCAAAAAGTGCGGGCGAGGCGCCCGCGCTCCCCGGAATCGCGTTCGGCCGCGCGGTGATCATTCTTCTCCCTCCGAACATGAATAGCGATCGCCGCCGGCGCCATAGATGTCGCTGAGCTTCGGCGATTCTTTGTCGTCCGATTTTTTGTCGTCGCCGCCTTTTGGTTTGCCGGATTCTTTCACGCGTTCGGCCAAGGCTTTTTGCACATAAGCCTCACGTTGCGACGCGAATTTTTTCTGCGCGTCTGCATCTTCCGCACGATCAAAATATTTGCGGCCGTCGATCCAGGTTTGATTGGCGCGCGCGTAATTGGAGAGGGGATTGTCGCTCCAGATGACGAAGTCCGCGTCCTTGCCGACTTCGAGCGAGCCGACTTTTGCATCGACGCGCAACTGTTTCGCGGGATTGATCGTGACCAACTTCAACGCGTCCTCGGCCGACATGCCGCCGTATTTCATCGACTTGCCTGCTTCAGTATTGAGGCGGCGCGCGAGATCGGCGCTATCGGAATTTACGGACATCAAAACGCCCTGGCTCGTCATCATGGCGGCGTTGAACGGAATCGCGTCGATCACTTCCATTTTGTAGCCCCACCAATCCGCGAAAGTGGAACCGCCCACACCGGCGGCGGCGATTTCCTGCGCGACTTTGTAGCCTTCGAGAATGTGTTGCAGCGTCGCGACGCGAATTCCGAATTCCTTCGTCACGCGAAGCAGCGCGAGAATTTCATCCTGCCGATAGGAGTGACAATGGATGAGGCGTTTGCCCTCGAGCATTTCGACGAGCGCGTCGAGTTGCAGATCGCGTCGGAAGGGCAGCGCGTCTTTGCGTTTGGAAGCGGCGGCGTATTCCTGCGCGGCGCGAAAACGGTCGCGCATAATTTCTTCCACGCCCATCCGCGTCTGCGGATAACGCGTGTTGAAACGATCGCCCCAGTTCGATTGCTTGACGTTTTCACCGAGCGCGAACTTCACACTCTCGGCCGCGCCGGCGAATTTCATTTCTTCCGGCAACGCGCCCCAGCGAAATTTCACCACCTGATTCTGGCCGCCGATAGGATTGGCCGAGCCGTGCAGAAGATGCGCGGTCGTGGTGCCGCCCGCGAGCTCGCGATAAATTTCGATGTCGGTCGGATCGACCACATCGCCGATGCGCACTTCGCAGGTGACCGCGTGCGAGCCTTCATTGACGCCGCGACTTATGGCGGTGTGCGAATGGCAATCGACGATTCCGGGCGTGACGTGCAATCCTTTGCCGTCGATGACAGCGGCGCCGCTAGGTGCTTTCAAACCGGGACCGACCGCAGTGATTTTTCCGCCGCTGACTAAGAGGTCGGCGTTTTGCAATGTGCCTTGCGGACCGGAAGTCCAAACGGTCGCGCCTTGAATCAGAACGGACGTTTGTTCCGGCGGAGCAGCGCGGCCGAATGCGCCAGCGGGAAATGTTTCAGGAAAATCGAGCGCCTTATCCAGCGGCGATGGTTTCTCGTCCGTTTTTTTCTGCGCGACGTACGGCGCGGTGCGTTTCGCGGTCCATTCAATTCCCGAAATGTTGTCGCCCGTTAGACGACCGAAGAACTGAACTGAACCCTCGCCTTTGCCGAAAAGTTTTCCGGGGGCCACAAGAACGGTCGCATCGTCCTTCGTCCAAATACTAATCTTCTCCTCGTCGGATTTCGCGGTTGGTTTGTCGAGCTCGCCCTCGATCGCGAGCGGAATTGTTTTTCCATTCGCGCTGATTTCCCAAGTGCCGCGCGGATCGCGATCATTCGCGCGATCGGTGTCGAACCAGTTGCCATCGACCCATGTGGTCAGAACGCGCGCATCATCCGCCGCGAAAAGATCGCCGCTAGCCACGACAAGATTTGCGATATGCCCCGGCGCGATCGATCCGACGCGATCGCTTACGCCAAACATGTCGGCTGGATTACTCGTTAGGGCAGCGAGCGCGGCATCTTTGTTCAAGCCGCGCCTAACGACCAGTCGAATGCGCGACCAAAATTCCTTGTCCGGTTTTTCCAACTTCTCGGTGGTGAAGGCGATGGGAATTCCGGCGGCCGCGAGCAAGGCCGGATTGCTGGGCGCGCGATCCCAATGTTGCAATTCGTCGAGCTGATAATCGATCGCGCGCAATGGATTCTCGACTTCCGGCACCTTGGGAAAATCGAGTGGAAGAATGATGGGCGTTTTGCCTAACGACTTTCGAACGCGGTATTCATAACCGTTGCCGAAAAGAATCGGCTTCAGTTTGAATTCATCCGCGATGCGCAGGGCGCGTGTTAAGTCGAGTTCATCTTCCGTTTCGAAAATCGCGGGCTGTTTGCGTTGCGTGAATTCGGCGAGCGCGGCAAGGCTGGCATTGTCCTCCGGACGCTCCGTGGTCGCGGGCGCTTTACGATAGGCATCCTGCGCGGCCTGATACCAACTGGTGTCGAGAAGTGTTTGCCTAACGAGTGCTATGCAACCCATGAGCGAGGTCGGATAACCGGCGTCGCGGCTGCGATCAAAATCAAGCGCGATATGTTGCGCAACCATCGACGCGACGACCGCGGTGTTGGTGTCGTCATCGTGCAGATCGATCAAGGCGCTCTCTCCGCGAAAAATTCCGCGACCGGGAACGACGAGCGCGCTGGTGAATCCGAGGTCGCGCAACTTCTCGGTTCCCTTTTTGTCGAATTTCAAATAATCGACCGCGTTTCGTTCCGGCGTGACGCGCGCGTTCCAATCGTGTGTTCCCTTGATTGGTTCGGTCGGTTTCTCTTTTGGTTTTGCCTTGGCATCGTCGTCATCGGAATCGCGTTGCGGCGGGATCGGTTGCAAGGTTTCCGGTAAATCGAGATGGCTGTATGCGTCGATGAATCCCGGATAAATCGTTTTGCCGGTGAGATCCCAAACGCGCGCTTCCGGGGGAACTTTCACACTCGCGCCAACTTCAACGATGAGACCATCACGAATCAGGATCGTTCCTTTCTCGATTGTCTTTCCGGGCGCGGTGACGATACGAGCATTCGTTAGGGCATGAAGGCGCGGATTATTTTCGCGCAGACCTTGCTTCGGATAGGTGGAAACCTGCCCAAAGCCGCTGATGGCGAAAAGCAGCGAGATGAGAAAGGCGATTTTGCGCGCTGCCACTTGCATGCGAGAAGGTGCAGGCTAACGAGTTGGACGTGCGAAACAAGTGCGAAGACTTATGAAATCAATCTATCGAAGCGCCGTAGCGGTTTTATTAACTTTTCTCGTCGGCTCATTCGCCGGCGCGCAGACAAGCAAAGATCAAAAACCGGAAGTCACGAGCAAGGCATTGATCACGAAAGCAACTCCCGCGATGAAGAAAAGCGCTGCTGCGAAACAATACACGATCGATCAATTCATGGCGACGACGCGAATCGGCGGGAGCGCGTTCTCGTCGGATGAAAAATCGATTTTATTTCACAGCAACAAGAGCGGGATCTTCAATGTCTATCGCATTCCTATTGGAGGCGGCGATTGGCACCAGCTGACCAATTCGAGCAAGGAAAGCACTTACATTGTGAGCGCCTTTCCGAGCGATGCGCGGTTTCTGTATAGCTACGACAAAGGCGGAAACGAGAATTCCCACATTTATTTGCGCGAGCTTGATGGGAGCGAACGTGATCTGACTCCGGGCGACAAAACCAAGGCGAACTTCATCGGCTGGAGTCACGATCAAAAGTCGTTCTTCTTTTCCAAGAACGAACGCGATCCGAAGTTTTTCGACGTTTTTGAAATGCCGATCGCGGACCTGAAGCCGGCGCTGATTTATCAGGACGAGACGGGTTTCGATGTCGGTGCGATCTCGAACGACAAGCGCTTCATCGCTTTTCACAAAAGCGGCAACACCACAGCAGACGCCGATGTTTATCTCTACAACGTTGAGACGAAGGAGATGAAAAATCTTACGGCGCATGAAGGCGACGTGGAGAATGACCCGCAAACTTTCGATGTCGATTCGAAGAACCTTTATTTCCTCTCGAACGATGGGACGGAATTCAAATACATCGCGCGCTACGACGTAACGAGTGGTCAACGGGAAATCGTGGAGAAGGAGCCGTGGGACGTTTCCTACATTCAGTTTTCGAGGAACGGAAAGTATCGCGTGGTGGCGACGAACGAAGATGCGCGCACCCGTTTGATGATCACGGAAGAAGCGACTGGAAACCCGATCGCGTTGCCGCCGCTGCCGGAAGGCGACATTACCGGCGTGAATATTTCCGAGAGCGAAAAGGAGATGGCGTTCTATGTCGCAGGCTCGCGTTCGCCGGACAATCTCTACCTCTACGACTTCGAGAGCGGAAAGGCGAATCGCCTAACGAGTAGTTTGAATCCGGAGATCAACGCCGACGATCTCGTGGATGGAAAAGTGGTGCGCTACAAATCTTTCGATGGACTCGACATTCCGGCGATTCTCTATCAGCCGCACGGCGCGAGCACGACGAGTAAAGTTCCGGCCATCGTCCTGGTGCACGGCGGACCCGGTGGCCAGGCGCGCATGCCTTACAGCGCTTACCGGCAATATCTCGTTAATCACGGCTACGCGGTTCTCGACGTGAACAACCGCGGATCGAGCGGGTACGGAAAGACATTTTTCACCGCGGACGACCGCAAGCACGGCCGCGAGCCGCTCTGGGATTGCGTCGAAGCGAAGAAGTTCTTGAACTCGTTAGACTATGTCGATGCCAGGAAGATCGGGATCATGGGCGGATCGTACGGCGGTTACATGGTTTTGGCGGCGTTAACATTTAAGCCGGAAGAGTTCTCGGTGGGCGTCGATCTGTTCGGCGTGTCGAATTGGGTGCGCACCTTGCAAAGCATCCCGCCGTATTGGGAAGCGCAGCGGAAGGCACTTTATACTGAGATCGGAAATCCCGAGACAGAACTGGAGATGTTGCGGGAAATCTCCCCACTCTTTCACGCGGAGAAAATCACCAAGCCGCTCATGGTTCTGCAGGGAAAAAATGATCCGCGTGTGATCAAACCGGAATCGGACGAGATTGTGGATGCGATCAAGAAGAAAAATGGTGTCGTGGAATACGTCGTGTTCGACAATGAAGGACACGGCTTTACGAAAAAAGAAAATGAGATTCGTGCTTACAAAGCGATTCTCGATTTCCTCGACAAGTATCTGAAAGGCTCGGCCAAGTCGTAGGCGAGGCTTGCAGTTTGCTTACCACCTTCGGAATGCACACCGATCAGCTATGAAAATCGCGGTAGTAGGAATGGGCTATGTAGGATTGCCGCTCTCGATGCAGTTTGCGCGCTCGGGGGTGGATGTTCTGGGATTGGATATCGACGCAAGCAAGGTCAACGCGATTAACGAAGGCCGCAGTTATATCAAGCACATCGACGGCGAAGCGCTTGGAGAACTGGTTAAGGCAGAAAAGTTTTCGGCTTCGACGGATTTCGCGCGGATCGCCGAAGTAGAAGCAGTTTTGATTTGTGTTCCGACGCCGCTGGATAAGCATCGCGAGCCGGATTTGTCCTACGTTCTGGATACAGGACGTTTCATCGCGCCCCATTTGCGCAACGGAATGCTGATCGTGCTTGAGTCGACGACCTATCCCGGGACGACTGACGGGGAACTGCGTGGGGTACTCGAAGAGGGTTCGAAGTTGGAGGCGGGTCAGGATTTTCATCTCGCTTTTTCGCCGGAACGCGAGGACCCGGGGAACGCTGGCAGCCACGTCGGGATCGTGCCAAAGGTAGTAGGTGGCTATACTCCGGCGTGTCTCGAGAAAGCGGTGGCGTTATATCAGCGCGCGGTGAAGAGTGTGGTGCCGGTTTCGTCTTGTCGGGTAGCTGAGGCAGCCAAGCTACTCGAGAATATTTTTCGAAGCGTAAACATCGCGCTGGTTAACGAGTTGAAGCGAGTTTACGCCGCGATGGGTATCGACATCTGGGAAGTAATCGCAGCTGCTAAGACCAAGCCGTTTGGCTTCATGCCATTTTACCCCGGGCCAGGTCTGGGTGGTCACTGCATTCCGATCGATCCGTTTTATCTGACGTGGAAAGCGCGAGAGTTCGAACAATATACCCGCTTCATTGAGCTTGCTGGCGAGATTAATACCGCCATGCCGGATTACGTGATTGCTCGCGTGACTGAAGCGCTTAACTCACAGAGGAAGGCTTTAAAAGGAAGTCGAGTCCTCGTCGTGGGCCTGGCTTATAAACCGAATGTCGATGACGAGCGTGAATCGCCTAGCTATCGGTTACTGGAGAAACTGCAAGCTGGCGGCGCGGAGGCAGCTTTCTACGACCCTTATGTTCCCGTGATCGGCTCAACCCGCGAACATCCACAATGGGCCGGCGCGAAATCGGTGCAGTGGGATCGCGAAACTATTACCAGCTTCGATGCGATTCTTATCGCGACGGCGCATTCATCGGTGAACTATGAAGAGTTAGCGGAGTGGGCCCAGTGCATTGTGGATACACGCAACATCATGGCGCCGATAAAAAAAGCGGCGGATAAGACTTGGAAGGCGTGACCAACCACTCGTTAGGTAGAGTGGTTGGTGGTGCCACTTGGCTGGCCGCCCTGTTACTATTCTACAGTCGTGATTTGTATTCGTTAGGCACTTACGCCATTAACAACGAGCTACACTCACATATCGTCCTTATTCCATTCATCTCGGCTTATCTTATTTATGTCCAACGATCGAGCCTTCCTCGCGATTACCAGTGGAGTATCGCGCCATTCGTTATCATAGGGGGCGGGGGAATCGCGGCCACGTGGTTAGCGTATCGACTGCGTCCCTCCTTGAGTGATAACGATTACTTCGCGCTGATTGCGCTCGCTGTTATTCTTCTAGTGATTGCGGGCGGTTTTCTTTTCCGCGGCTCTAATTGGATGAGAGCTATTGCTCTACCTGCCGCTTTCCTCTTCTTTGCCATTCCGATGCCTGACGGCATGGCTGCTCACTTAGAGAACTGGTCTAAGTTAGGATCGGCAGAGGTGACGAGTTGGTTTTTCGCGCTGGTTGGCGTCCCGGTTGTTCGCGATGGTGTCTATTTCCAACTACCTGGAATAACCATCGAGGTAGCGCGGGAATGCAGCGGCATCAGGTCCAGTTGGGTGCTTCTGATCACGAGCGTGCTCGCCTCCTACCTATTCCTGCGCACTACATGGCGACGTGCGCTTTTAGTGTTGCTGGTGATCCCACTTGGCTTGTTGCGCAACGGTTTCCGGATCGTCGTGATCGGATGGTTGTGTGTTCACATCAGTCCGCAGATGATTGATAGCCCAATCCACCATCGAGGCGGCCCGATCTTTTTCGTTTTGTCTTTAGTTCCCTTATTCCTCTTGCTCTGGTGGTTCCGAAGGGCGGAACACTCTTGTGCGACGGCTCCCGAACCGGGATAGCCTGATCGTCGGATCGTTTTACAGTTTTCTCACTGACTGGTGGCGATTATCCGAAGCTACTAGAAATATTTGCAGTAATCTTGATAAGAACAGCAGTCGGGAGCTTAGACGTTATGCCGCTCATAGACAATGGTTTGTGGATGTCCCGTTCCAGCACCATCTAACTTGAGTTGGTATTTCGGCATTTTCTTGGAACGCAGATTGCTAAATTGCGGGCGATGAAAAGGTGCTTGTTGAGTGGGTTTTGCGCTTGTTTGCTTGCGATGGACGCGAGCGCCACGGTTTACACACTAACGCCTAATCCGTCGAACCTGAACAATCTGGATCATAATCAGTTTTATACTTGGGGCCTAAATTGGTCGGTTCCCGCAGGGGAAACCATCACCGGTGCGACCCTCACGTTCAGTCAGATCTGGGACTGGCAGGTCGAGACGGACACGTTATTCCTCCACCTGCTGGATACCGCGCCGCTCGGCGTCTCCAGTTGGACGGACAATCAGGGTGGGGGCGATTTCTTCACCAGCACGTATTTCAATTCGTTAGGTATTAAACAGACAAAGATCGGCCAGTGGAGCGATCCGAATGGCGGAACATCGTCGAAGGCGCAAAATGTTTCGTTTGTTTTCGATGCCTCACAGCTAGCTGCACTGCAGGGGTACATTAACAGCGCCGGCGTTAATGGTTGGGCCAACTTCGCGATCGGTTTGGATCCGGACTGTCACTATTATAACAGCGGAGTCAGCTTTATTATTAACACCTCCCGGCAGACAACTGCCGTGCCAGAAGGCGGTAGTGCGTTGATACTTCTCGCGATCGGGTTTGTCGGAGTCGTTGCTGTTCGTCGCCGGCTCGTCGCCTAACCAGAGTCAGGGTTAGGTTCCAAGCCGGTCGGGAACGAGCGGATCTTGCGTTTTCGTTGCGCGTTTCCTCGTTTGCGTGCTACAAAGGACGCGGTTCGATTTTCGACGTTACGATGCATCCTAGATACTCGGCACTTAATCTCATACGAAACCTTCACGTTGCGTTGCTCGCGGCAGTTCTTTCCGCGCTCTGTGGCTGCGGCACTCCGGCCACTACTCCTTTGCCGGACCAGGCGGCTGCTCCACCTCATGTTACTCTCATGCCCGGCGATACAATTCGTCTGACTTTTACCGGCGCACCGGAGCTCAACCAATCGCAAAAAATCCGCACCGACGGGAAGGTGAGTTTGCCGCATGTGGGCGAAGTGCAGGCGTCGGGGAAAAGTGTTCCACAATTGCGACAGGAGTTGGTCGCACTTTATCGAGCTCAGCTGACCAACAGTGATGTGGTCGTGACTTTGGAAAGCGGCGTTACTCTGGTTTACATTCAGGGTTCAGTCGGGCATCCCGGAAAATTCGTCTTTGATCGGCCGACCACCATCTTGCAGGCGCTGACCGAAGCGGGTGGGATCAATCAGTTTGGTAACGCCCGGCGCGTGCAAGTCATTCGTCTCATTAACGGTCGTGAGCAGACACAGGTGCTCAATTTGCGTCCCACTTTCGTGGGCAAAACGACGCGTCCATTTTATGTGCGCGACGGGGATGTGATCGACGTTCCGGCGAGCCCTTTTTGAGCTCAACGCAACCGCCTTTATAATTGAGGCGATGCGGATGAAGGTTGTTTGAATTTGAACTTTAGCATTCTGCTGTGTGGTGCGGCCGCTTTGTGCAGTGCGACCCTGGCCTTGGTAGTTTTCTTTCGAAAACAACACTCACTAACGACTTGGTGTTTTAGCGCAGGGATGCTGGCGCTCGCGGCCGAAAGCGCGTTCGACGCGCTGAGCTTTGAAAACGTCGCGCTGGGTGTGGTGCGCTGGTGGCAAATGCTCGCCATGGTCGCTAAGTCCTTCCTTCCTGCAATCTGGTTGTGTTTCAGTCTGATTTATTCGCGGGGAGATTATCGCGAATTTCTTCGGCGCTGGAGAGTGGTCATCCTGGCGGCGTTTTTGGCGCCAATTATCCCGCTGTTTTCCCTAAACGGAGATTTTCTCTACATCCATCCACAGGAGGACGGCGGACGCTGGATCGAATTTTGCGGTGCGATAAAACTCCTCAACGCCCTGCTGCTTCTCGGCGCTTTTTTTGTTCTATCAAATCTTGAGAAGACATTCCGCGCGGCGGTGGGAACGATGCAATGGCGCATCAAGTTCATGGTCCTCGGGATCGGAATTATTTTTGGCGCGCGCATTTATACTCGCTGCCAGGCGTTGCTCTTTTCCGGGCACGGCCTCGGCCTTCTCGATGTCGAAAGCGGCGCACTCCTCATCGGGTGCGTGATGATAGCGGTAGGATATTCGCGGAGCGGATTTGGCGCGGTGCAGGTCTATCCCTCGCGAGCCGTCCTGCACACTTCCTTCACTGTCTTGCTCGCGGGCGCATATCTGTTTTTCGTTGGCGTGCTGGCACAAGTGGTCGCGCACAACGGCGGATCGAATAGCTTTCAAGCGCAGGCCTTCGTCGTCCTCGTCGGCGTGGCATTCCTCGCGGTTCTGCTTCTCTCGGCGCGATTACGGCAAACCACCCGCTCTTTTATTAGCCGGCATTTTAAGAGGCCCGAGCATGATTTTCGTCAAGTTTGGACGGCTTTCACTCGTTCTGTTTCCAGCGTTGGCGACCAAGAAAGAATGAGCGATGTCGCCGCAAAACTTCTTTCACAAACATTCAATGCGCTGTCGGTTTCAATCTGGCTTTTCGACGAAAGTACGCAGCGACTGGCTTTGGTTGCGTCCACCGCACAACCGTCAGCTGTAGCCGATGAGGCTGCGATTCTTCCCGCTAGCGACTTTGATTCGCCCCCGACTAATTCGCGCCCAATCGATCTGGAAAAGGCGAACGAAAAATGGGCGGCAACTTTGCGCTACGCTGCGGCCACGATTTTTCATCAAGGCGGAAATCGGCTGTGCGTTCCGCTACTTGCACGCGATCGCTGGTTAGGGGTGGTCATTCTGGCGGATCGGGTTGGCGGGGTGCCCTACACGATTGAAGAAATTGATCTGCTGCAATGCGTCGGGGATCAGCTCGGCGCCAGTTTGTTAAACGGCCGTCTCACCGCGGAAATTTTGCAGGGTCGCGAACTCGAGGCCTTTCGGACCATGTCCACTTTTTTCGTGCATGATCTGAAGAACGCCGCTTCTACCTTGACGCTAACTTTGGAAAACCTGCCGGTCCATTTCGATGATCCGGCGTTTCGTGAAGATGCGTTACGCGGAATCGGGAAAACCGTTTCTCGGATAAATCACCTCATTGAGCGCCTGGGAGTTTTGCGTCAGAAACTCGCGGTCGATGGCGTAGCCGTTGATCTCAATTCGGTCGTAGAACAAACGCTGCAAGACATCACACCAACGCCCGAAGTAGAATTGCAAAAGGACTTGCACCCCGTTCCGCAAGTCGTGGCGGATCGGGAGCAACTGCACAGCGTTTTTACTAATTTGGTCCTGAATGCGCGCGATGCTGTTTTGCCGAAGGGTCGGGTCAGCGTGCAAACCGGCACGCGCAACGGTTGGGCGGTCGTAACGGTGGCTGACAACGGTTGTGGAATGAGCCCCGCGTTCGTGCGTGATTCGCTTTTTCGTCCATTCAAAACAACAAAGAAAAACGGATTGGGCATCGGTATGTTCCAATCGAAAATGATTGTGGAAGCGCATGGCGGAAATATTCAGGTGGAAAGTGAAACCGGCACCGGCACCACTTTTCGCGTATTGTTGCCCCTGCAGATGAAAGGCTAATGAAACCGACGGTCCTAATAGTTGATGACGACGAAGAGATTCGGACCCAGATGAAATGGGCGCTGAGTCAGGATTACGAAGTGAGCTTCGCCGAAAACAGGCCGGCAGCGGTCGAAATCTTCCGCACCACTTCGCCGGTTATTACTTTGCTCGATTTGGGATTGCCGCCACACCCGAACGAGGCGGACGAAGGTCTGGCGACTTTAGGCGACATCCTTAGCCGCGATGATACGGCGAAAGTCATCATCATTTCCGGGCAAGGCGACAAAACAAACGCGCTCAAGGCGGTCGGTTCTGGCGCCTACGATTTTCTCTGCAAGCCGATCGACGTCGAGGAGCTCCGTCTGTTGCTGAAACGCTGCGTCTACGTCGCGAGTTTGGAAAAGGAATATCGCGAGATGCAGGCGATTGCGCGTCCGAACATTTTCGAAGACATGCTCGGCACAAGTTCGCAGATGCAGGGCGTTTTTTCCTATATCAAGAAAGTCGCCAGCACCACGGCGCCGGTCCTTTTGTTAGGCGAAAGTGGTACCGGTAAAGAAATGGCTGCCCTGGCAATTCATCGGCGTGGACCCCGGAAGGACGGACCATTCATTCCCATTAACTGCAACGCGATTCCGGAGAATCTCCTCGAGAGCGAGTTATTCGGTCACGAGAAAGGAGCGTTCACAGGCGCGCATATGCAGCGGAAAGGTCTGGTAGAGAACGCCACCGGCGGTACTTTGTTCCTAGACGAAATCGGTGACCTGCCGTCTTCGGTGCAGGTAAAGCTTCTCCGATATTTGCAGGAGCAGCGCTTCACCCGTGTGGGGGGTCGACAGGAATTGGAGGGAGACGCGCGAGTTATTGCGGCGACAAATGCGAATCTTGAACAGGAAATTACCACCGGAAAATTTCGCGAAGATCTTTACTTTCGACTCGCGGTAGTTGTGATCAAACTTCCGCCGCTGCGCGAGCGCGCGGACGACACCGTGTTGCTCGCGCGGGAATTTCTGCAGCGTTACGGCGTGCAAAATGATCGGCCAAACCTTTCCTTTTCACCTGGAGCCTTGCGCGCGCTCAACACGCACCCCTGGCCCGGCAACGTCCGCGAATTGCAGAACCGGGTGAAGCGGGCCGTGATCATGGCCGATGGCAAAAGGATCACCGAAAAAGATCTCGAGTTAACCGGGGCCGGCGGCTTGTCGCGCGCTACCCTGAAAGAAGTGCGCGAAAGTGTCGAGCGCGACCTCGTTCAACAAGCGTTAAAGCGGCACTTCGGTAAGATAAGTTCAGCCGCAGCAGAACTTGGTATTAGTCGTCCCACCTTTTACGAGCTGATGGAAAAACTCGGGGTCGATCGCAGCGCCGCGAAAGCAGAATGAGCTTTCCCGCTCGCGCGGCTTAGCTCATCTTCTGCACAATCGACATGAATAGATTCCGCAAGATTTTCCTTCAAACACTGCCGGTTCTCTTAGTCGCGGCCTTGAGCTCGAGTTGCTCGGCGGAGGCGAAAAAGAGCCGCGCGCTTAGACGGGCCGAGGAATATTTCAAGGCCAGCGATTACGACAAGGCGAAGATCGAATACACCAATGTTTTGCGCCTTGATCCGAAGAATGCCGACGCGTTTCTGAAGCTGGGGACGATGTGGTTCGAAGAAGGCGTCCCGCTCCGCGCTGGCCCTTTTTTTCTGCGAGGGAAGGAACTGGCACCGGCGCGCGCCGAGATGAGGACAAAGCTTGCAGGGGTTTACGTTGCAGTCGGGGCATTGGTGGATGCGCGCAAGGAGGCCTTGGAAGCGCTCAAGCTTGAGCCGGGAAACGAGGACGCCCTTCTCGTATTTGCTGATGTGGCCAGGTCGCCGGAAGAAATTGCACAGGTCGAACAGGAACTGAACAAGACCCGTAACAAAGAGGCTCCCAAATACCGCCTCGCAACAGCGACGCTGGCTTTGCGAAAAAATGATCTTCCGGCGATGGAAACTGAGCTGCGGAACGCGCTCACGTTGGATGGGAGTTCTTCACTCGCACATCTCGCCCTCGCTCGATATCTCCTTATACAAAACAAGAAGGAGGAGGCCGCAAACGAATTTAAGTCCGCCGCCGATTCCGGGGCGCCGCGTTCGCCCGCGAAGTTGATGTATGCCGAGTTCAAGGCGCAATCCGGTGCGGTTGACGAAGCTAAGGCTTATCTCGAAGAAGTTGTGAAGAAGGCGCCAGATTATGTGCCGGCCTGGATCCTCCTCGCCAAGATGAGTGCTCCGAAAGACGTGGATAAGGCGGTGACACTTCTCGATAACGTTTTTCGGCGCGATAACCAAAATCTAGACGCGCGCATGCTCGAAGCGAACTACTACATTCTCAAAGGAGATTCCAAGAAGGCTCTCGACTCACTCAAACAGCTCGAATCGAACTATCCAAAAATTCCGGCTGTCAAATTGGACTTGGCGCGTGCTTTTTTGTTTAGCGGAGATGCCGCGCAAGCGTTAACGACTTTGGACCAAGCGCTGGCCCTGGCCCCCAATTATCCGGACGCCGTCCTCCTTCAAGCGGAGATTAATCTTCGCTTGGGCAACAATGCAGCGGTGGTGGCAGCGATGGAGGATTTCGTCAAAGCCAACCCAAGTTTGGACCGGGCTCAGGTTGTTCTAGCGGATGCGTATCGGGCGCTTGGACGCTTTGATGAGGCAGCGGCGATACTCAACAAGCAGGTAGCCGCCGATCCCCGGAAGGCTGACCCTTATCTCATGTTGGGCGTGTTATTCCGTCAACAAAAGAAGACAGCTGAAGCTCGGCAGAACTTTGAAAAAGCGTTCGCTCTCGCGGAAAACAAGCTCTCGGCGGTCAATCAATTAATCGAAATGGATCTGGAAGCGAACGATTTTGCTGCGGCCTTGCAGCGGATCGCGCCGGCTTTGGAAAAATATCCAAATGAGCCCGGATTACTTTTGCTCGAGGGAAAAATATTCGCCGCTCAAAAAGATTGGGACAAGGCGGAAGCCGCATTGCTGAAGGTGCTCGAAGTTAATTCTGCCGTCCCAGATGCCTACAATCTGCTCGTTTCTGTTTACATCGGCGCCCACAAGTTGCCTCAAGCGGCTACGCAGATCGAAAATTTTTTGGTGAAGAATCCTGAAAATATAGGCGCGCTGATGACGCTGGGCCTCATCTATTCCGAACTCAAAGAGTATGAAAAGGCGAGGGACGCATACGAGAGGCTTCTGAGCGTGAGGCCAGATAACTCGGCTGCTGCCAATAACCTCGCATACATCTATTCCGATCAGCTTAAGAATTTGGACAAGGCGCGGGACTGGGCGGCAAAAGCGCGGAACCTTGATCCCAAGAATCCTCTAATAGCCGATACCTTCGGATGGATTCTGTATCGCCAGAATGATTACAAGCAAGCGAGCAGCTTGTTAAAGGAAGCCGTCGAGAAGCTACCTAACGAACCGGAAGCGCAGTATCACTACGCCATGGCCAGCTACATGATGGGCGACAAGAAAGCCGCCGAAGTCGCTTTCGAAGCGGCTGCCTATTCCCCGCGCGATTTTCCGGGTAAAGATGAGGCCAAGAAACGATTGACGTTGCTGAAAGAAGGCGGCACGGCGAATGATGCAAGCGTCGAGCAATTGGAAGGTGTGCTTCGGCAACAACCGAATGATCCTGGCGCGCTGGCCAAGTTGGCGGAGATCTACGAGCGGCAAGGAGCTGCGCAGAAAGCGGCAGATTACTATGAACAAGCCATCAAGGCGAATCCAAGCTTGCCTGCACCGATTATCAAGCTGGCCGAACTCTACGCTGGTCCCCTTGGGAAGAAGGATCGAGGAATTGAATTGGCAAGAAAGGCGCGCGAATTGGCTCCGCACGATGCGCGAACCACAAGCGTCCTGGGGCGACTCGCTTTTCGCGCTGGAAACTATTCCTGGGCGTACAGTCTGTTGCAGGAAAGCTCGCGGCAGTTGGGCGACGATCTAGGTGTCCAAAAAGATTTTGCTTGGGCCGCCTACGGTAACTCTAAAATTGCCGAAGCGCGTCAAACCATGGAAAAAATCGTCAAGAGCGTCCCGGATTCGCCCGAAGGTGCAGAAGCGAAAGTCTTTCTTTCTTTCACGGCTCCGGAAATTACCGACGGCGACGCATCCGCAATGGACTCGCAGATCTCACAAAAGTTGAAGGAAGATCCCAGTTATGTTCCGGCCTTAGTGCTTCAAGGACGCGAGCAAACAGCCCGCGGGGAGAAAGAGTCGGCGATAAAAACTTACAATGAAATTCTCCAGAGATTTCCCGATTTCGCACCTGCGCAAAAGCAATTAGCGGCTTTGTATTTAGTCGATCCAAGTCAGCGCGGTAAGGCCTATGATTTGGCATTAGGCGCGCGAAAAGCGTTATCCGACGACTCTGAACTGGCGGCGATTTTGGGGGAGGCGAGTTTTTACAAGAAGGATTACTCTCGCGGCGTTCAGCTTTTACAAGAGAGCAACAAAAAGAAGCCATTGGATGGCCGGCATCTTTATTTTCTTGGCATGTCTCTAATTGAAACGAAGCACGCGGCGGAAGGACGCGAAATCTTGCAACACGCTCTGTCCGCTGGGTTGCCCGAAGAGTTCTCTGCGGAGGCGACCAAGGCTGTCAAACCTCCGGAAGCCAAACCCAAATGATCCGGTCAAACTGTCGGATGTACTTACAAACTTCCTGTGGATCGCTCCTTCTAATGTTTTCTAGGATATAATTTAATATGTTCACAATCAGCGGTTTACACTTCGCATCGATGGCTTGGCACCGCCCTTGCTTAGTAGTTTCCCGAAATGCAATCGACTCGTTCATAAAGAATGATTCGGTTCGTGAAGAAAACCCCAAGAAAACAACCATGAAAAATTCTACAAAAACATTAATGGCGACCTTCGTGGTCGCACTCCTCAGCTGCTCAGTTTTTAGTCACCAAGCGAGCGCCCTCCCTTCGATTCAGGGCGGTATTTCGCTCGGCGGCGCATATACGACTGACACGGGCGACATCAACACTGCAACAAAGTTCACCAGCTTTAGCAATGTGTTCGTGACGAGCGTCTCGGGCAGCTACTCCGGCGTGGGCACGGGTGGCAGCAGTCCTGTGGTTACCCAGAACCCATTCCAATTCAAACCAATTTTGGTTCCTAGTCCCGTGTCGCCGTTGTGGACCTTCACTACCGGCGGTAACACGTATTCCTTCGACTTGCTTGCGCTAACTTCGGTATCGCAACCGGGCGACAACACGTTGACTCTCAAGGGAACCGGCACGCTTCATATCACGGGCTTCGCCGATACAGTCGGAACATGGATATTCACCGCAAATCAAGCCTCCAGCACGTTCTCATTCTCCTCGAGTAACGGTGCCGTCCCTGAAGGTGGCTCTGCCATTGCCCTTCTAGGCCTTGGCCTGGTTGCGGTCGAGGTACTGCGCCGCAAATTGGCGGCCGCCTAAGGCACGATCCTTCACGAACCACACATTCGGCGGGCAGAGGAGCAATCCTCTGCCCGTTTTTTTGCTTTTGCTTTTGATTGGAATGGTAAGGCCGGAGCGTGTTCCCTGATCGCTCCGCGTAGCGATGCTACGCGCGCCGCTTAAATGCCGAGGCCGATGAGTTCCAATTGCCGCGAGCCGGAAATGGAAACTCACGGCGAGATGAGACCCTCACGACACGAGCGCACAGGAGAGAGATCAACCCTGGAAGGAATCCGAATTGTCGGATATGTTTACACTCTTGCTACGAAATGCGAATTACTCTATGGCTCGATTGTTTTTAAATAGTTGTGGAACAAACATTTACAACCTGTCCATCTTCGGTGGCATCAGCCATGCTAACTACTCACTAACCTCAGGGAATAAGGGAGCGAAATCAATGATACCAAGATCTACATACCGGATATTAGTGGCGGCGTTTGCGGTGGCATTCGTAAGCTGCGGACTTTTTAGTCACCAGGCGAACGCCCTACCTTCGATTCAGGGCGGGATTTCGCTGAGTGGCGGCTACACGACGAACACCGGAAACCTCAACACCGCGACAGCGTTCAGCAGTTTTAGCGGCGTGTTTATCACCAGCGTATCCGGCTCTTACAGCACGGTGCCGACAGTTGGTAATCCCGGGAGTCCGACGGTGACGCAGAACGGCTTTTCATTTAATCCGTTCCCGGGCGGAGGCGTAGTTCCGCTTTGGTCCTTCACTTTCCCCACAATCGCTACGACCTATTCCTTTAACTTGACTAATCTGACTTCGGTATTGCAACCGGGCGACAATACATTGACTTTGAAGGGATTAGGGACACTGAAGATCACTGGTTTCGCCGATACGGTCGGGACTTGGTTGTTCACGGCAAACCAACTCGGTGGTACTTTTTCGTTTTCGTCGAGCAATGGAGCGGTCCCCGAGGGTGGCTCCGCGCTCGCCTTGCTGGGCCTCGGATTGGTGGCAGTTGAAGTCTTCCGTCGAAAAATAGCGGCAGCCTAACTAAAGCCTCAAATCTTCAGATATTCGGGCAGAGAAGCGATCCTCTGTCCTTTTTTTTCGTTCCACGAAGGTTGCGACGCAACGTCAGCCCGAGACGAACATCGACAGGATGCGTTAGCCAAGTCAGCCGTTAAGTCGGGCGCTCGACGTCTCTTGTTCTCCTGATTGGCGCATCCGATCTTGTTCTCGGGGCGCACTGCTCAGGAAGTAGCTTCCTTACTGTGCTCGAGGTCGCGGCACTTGTCCAGACCTGCAGCGAACGCGTCGCTCAGTCAGCGAAGCGTGCACCGGCGACGACCATTCCCATATGGTTGGGAAGTAATCAATTCGTCGGACCGTTCACACGTGAGATACGCTTAATTGCCTGATGTTGAAGCACGGTAATACCGCCTCACGGACGCTGTGTCCTCGTATTGAAAGCCTCCGCTAGGGTCTGCGGTTATTGTCACTAACGGTTGGAATGAGTTACTTAAATCGCTGGTCGCGGTAAGGTCCACCATCACATTTGGAAAAGCCTGGCCGGTTAATAGTTTCTTATTATTCGATTCTAACGTGATCCTTAACGACAAACCTTCCCCGCCGGGAAGACCGAAGCGCACGGTGTGATTCGTGGTATCAGTCACGTACAAATGACCCGCAAAGTCGGCAGCCAAGGCATACGGAAAGTCAAAACGCGCGTGCGAACCGAGACCATCGGCACTGCCGGCCGAGCCAGGGGAACCTGCCAGCGTGGTTACAACAGCTCCAGAGCGGATCTTCCGGATCGTATGACTGTTTGTTGATGCGACATAAACGTTACCGGCGCCATCCACCGAGATGCCGCGGGGCCCGTCAAACAAGGCCGCGCTTCCAATCCCATCGCTGGTTCCGGGAACGCCGGGTGACCCGGCGAGAGTAGTTACGACGCCGGCGAGCGTCACCTTGCGAATGATGTTGTTACCGGTGTCTGCAACGTAAATTATTCCAGTGGTCTGGTCATAGGCCAAGCGCGTCGGGAAGCTAAAGCGGGCCGCGCTACCAGTGCCATTGTCGCTTCCGCCATTTCCAGCGAGTCCGGCAAGCGTGCTTACGACACCAGCGGGCGTAATCGCTCGGATGGTGCTGTTTCCATTGTCAGCCACGTAGACGTTTCCGGACGAATCGACCGAAACACCGATCGGATAAAAAAACCGCGCAGTGTTGCCCGGACCATCGGTGCTACCAGCCTGATTTGCTGCGCCTGCCAGGGTAGTCACATCCCCCGCTGGCGTGATCTTCCGAATTGTGTCATTCACCGAATCCGCCACATACACGTTACTCGCAGTATCAACGGCAATTCCCTGCGGGAGGTTGAAACGAGCAGCGGAACCTGCTCCGTCGGCACTGCCAGCGCTGCCTGCGAAGCCGGCGAGCGTGCTTACCAAGCCCCCCGGGGTGATTTTTCGGATCGTATTGTTTCCGCTATCCGCGATGTAAACATTGCCATTGCCGTCTACAGCCACGCCTTGCGGCGCGTTGAACCGGGCCACCGTCGCGGCGCCGTCGCTGCTCCCTAGGGAGCCGACGCTGCCAGCGAACAAACGGAAATAATATGGCTCGTAGGTGGTCTGCGAATGCAGGGACGAATTACTCCACCAGCCGATTACCAGAACTGCCATCGCAACCCGAGATATTTTCATTCGTAAGTGTTTCTTTTTTGGAGAGGCCACCACTTTCGCACAGACAAAAATCTGCAGCTACCACAATATATATACTAAAATGCTCCCTCGCCTGACCGCACAATGCTCGCTATCCGCCACGAACTTCTCCTTGCGGGGAAACGGGAATGTTTAGGTACTCTGGTCGTCTCATTGTTTCCAACAATCGTATTGAGGCTGGAAAAGGCGCCATTAGCTCGACTTCAAAGCACCTCGAAAGTGATTATTAGATTACCAAGTCAATTGCGCCTTCGATTTCCGCGACCCTTCGCGGCCCAGAGAATGATCCATCTCCCTGGCCTCGTGTGCGGGCTGGTTTGCCTCGGAATCCTTTGCTCACCGGGCAGTTTTGTGCGGGGACAGGATGTGCAGGTTCCGACAGAAATAGGCGGGGGCAATAGCGCCGGAGAAGGGGACAGCCCTCAAATCGCGCGTTGGCGTTTGCCGGTAAAGGTTACGGTTTCGGTTAGTGGCGGCTACGATGATAATCCCAACGGCGAAACGTCTCCGCATGGTTCTGCTTTTGTCGGCGCCAATTTGGGTTTGAGCTACGATTTCGGAACACTACGAACGAGAGCCAGTTTGCGAACCGGGACGGGATTCACCTACTTCTCCAGTCTCTCGAGTAATCAATACGACCCAAATATTTTTCTGAATCTAACGCTGACTCATCAGGTCAGTCTCAGAATGACATTGGATGTCACGGTAAACCTTACCTATCAGGCGGAGCCCAATTTTTCCAATAGTCTCACCTTGGATCGCAGAGCCGGAAACTACTTCGGCACCACTGATACAGTTAGTCTCTTGTTTCAGTGGTTGCCAAGATTCTCTACGGTCAGCACGTACTCAATCGGCACAACACTCTATGATAGTAATGCGGTTGCCGATACGCATGACCACGTCGACCAGACTTTCACTGAGTCTATCCGTTTCCTCTACCTGCCGGTAACTAGTTTGATCGCGGAGTATTCTCTGACAGCTTCGCTTTATAATGCTGACACCGATCGAAATTCGTATGTTAACGCGTTCCTTCTGGGCTTGGATCACACATTTAGCCAAAAGCTACAAGGCACGCTTAAAGGGGGCATCGAGTTTCGTAATACTAATAGCTCTTCCTTCCAAAGTAATGACGGTCTTAATCCACACTTCGAAGGAAGTCTCAACTACGCGTTAACCGGTAAGACTACCCTTGCCTGGAACGCGAGCTATGGCACCCAGCAGTCTTCCGTGCCGTCCTCTTCAGCCAGTCTCACCTTTCGTACCGGACTAATTGCCTCGCACGTTCTTACTCCACGTCTTTCGACGAACGTTTCCTGCTACTATGCGCGTAATGACAACGGCACAGTGGAGCTCCTTCCGGGATTCTTTACTCCTTACACCGAGGACTCCGTCGACGTCTCGTTAGGCTTTAACTACCTGATCAATCGCTTTCTTTCCGCGACCGTTGCCTACGACTATACTGACGTGTCATCAAATCTGCCGGATCGCTCCTATTCCCGGAACAGATTTACCGGTGGCTTGAGCATCGTTTTTTAAACAGCGCATACGGGGATCGAACCCGTGCACCGGCCTTGAGAGGGCCGTGTCCTAACCACTAGACGAATGCGCCGAATCGCGGCGTAATTCTAACAAGACCTCGTCGTGCGGCAAGCGTGTGATGAACGTTTTCGAGAGGCTCGCTCACTGTTTCGTTTTTGATGGCGTCGGTGTTGGCCGCACGCGCCCTTGGGCGAGGGCATTCAGTTGATCCTTTTTTCGGTCGGCTAGATACGCTCTTAGCTCCGGCTTGCTCGCTAAGGCCAACATCTCACCGTAAAGAATATCGTAATAGTGACGAAGTAATTTTCGCTTTTCCAGATCAGTGGACGCTGCATCAGCCAGGCGACGCGCGGCACGCACGTTTTCACGATTCGCCACCTGGTTAGTCAGTGCGCGCCATTCTGCGTGATTTTGGGCCGTCCCCGCCGTAGCACTCAGAGGTTTTGGTTTAAAGGCCTCATCCAGTTGAGGGAGCGTCGATAGGGCCGGGACGGTGGGAGCGGGTGAGGCCGCTCTCTCGGCCGGGCTAAGAATGTCTGGCGGAAAAAGATCCGGACGCGGCGAAGGCGAGACAGTGGCCGGAGCAGCCTCCTGGGTTTCGGGCTTCGGCAACTCAGGTTCCTGGGCAAAAAGAAAAGCGCTGGCGAAGCAGCTAGCGATCATGCCCTTCCGCAAAGAATATTTCATTACCGCATGAATCGTGGTCGGGGTGACAGGATTCGAACCTGCGACCTCCTGGTCCCAAACCAGGCGCTCTACCAAGCTAAGCTACACCCCGTATCGCCGGAGCAGTCTTTAGCACGCCTTGCGAACTGGCGCATGTGAAATGTCGAAATACCTCTTGCTGTCGAGCGAATTAGGGATGATCATGCCCGGCTTTGCGCCGCAGGGCTGGCCGCGTTCTCCTGCTTTCCTCATGTTTAAAAACGACAAACTTAATCTTTGGCTTTTCGTCTTATTGCTGCTCTTGCAAGTTTTCGGCCTGGTCGCGCTCTGCACTCGTTTTCAGTGGACCTATTTGCCCGTCATGTTGGCGATCTATCTTTGGTGCGGGCTCGGGACAACTCTTTATCTGCACCGGTATCTCACTCATCGCGGGTTTGAAATGCCGGCGTGGCTAAAATTTGTTTTCGCCACCGGTTCGGCGGTTTCGCTTTCTGGAGATCCTGTTACGTGGGTAGGGGATCATCGTTATCATCACCTGAAATCCGATACGGACGAAGACATCCATAGTCCGATCCACGGTTTTCCCTACGCGCACATGATGTGGCTCGTGCGAAAGCCGCCTGGGTTTCGCGATCGTTCCATGCGTTATGCTGCTGACGTTCGTAAGATCTGGTATTGTCGCTTATGGGAGCGCCCCTACTTTTATATTATTCCGCACATCTTGGTGGCGTCCGCTTTGTACGCAGGCTTTGGGTTGGCTGGACTACTCTGGTGTCTTTATGTGCCGATGTTAGTCATCTACAATTTTACCTGGGCGGTGAACTCCATCTGCCATATGCAGGCTTTTGGTTATCGCCGCTTCGAAACGACAGATCACAGTAAGAACAATTTTTGGGTCGGCCTCGGTGCCTTAGGCGAGGGGTATCATAATAATCATCACGCGAAGCCGCGCTGTGCCGCGCATGGCTTGAAGTGGTGGGAACTCGATCTCACCCGTTACATGATTTGGTCTTTGGAAAAAGTAGGCCTCGCCTGGAACGTTCATTGGCCGAAGCCTGAAGAGAATCTCGAGGTCGATCCTGTTTCAGCCGATCAAGCCGGCGCGCTTCTTTTGTTTGGCGCTCAGATCAAAGACCCGATGTTAGACGCCCGCGCCGAGGCAACTAAGCCTCGGTAACCGGCGGGTAGGTCTTGGCACTTTGCGGTTCTAGTTACAAACCGTAGACTTCTATTAACGCTACTCCCATGGCGTTGTTCGCCCCGCGGACGATCGCCGTGTAGGTGCCGGGCGCGAGCGTAGTCACAATGGCCGACTCGCGGTCGTCAGTAGGGGCGAGCTTGGTAGCTATGATTTGGGTCTTCTGCGTCTTTTTCCAGTTGTCATTGTTAGCTATCTGCATCCCGCTGCTGTCGTAGATCTCGAGCGTAGGATCGGAAAGAGTGCCGCTGACTCCACTTCTTGCGAGGGACGGTCCTAGCGCGCGGATCAGCACCGACGTGGGTTGGGTACCGTTAACAATAAATCCACCAATCATTACATTGTCTCCCGTTTCCACTCTTCCGCGGGTAGAGATGTTGCTGATGCGGCTTCCTCTGGAATCGGTATCGTAGACTTCGACTAAGGCAATGCCCGTGCTTCCGCCGCTTCCCTCAACCTTGGTTGTATAGGTCCCCGGCCCGAGGGTCATCATCATGGCAGATTCAGAATCACTGGAAGGGGCTAGTCCGAAAGACTCAATGGAGGTCGCATCGGGGCTGTTCCGCCAGTGATTGTTCCAAGCGATGGGCGTTCCGCCGGAATCGTATAGAGTAAGAGTAGGATCGTGCAGGGCGTTTGTGAGACCGGCCGCGACCAAGGATGGTCCTAGTGCCCGGATAATTACCTTTTTCGGTACGGTACCCGAGATAATAAAGCCACCGATGACAACGTTGTCTCCAGTTTGCACATTGGCTCGCGTAGAGACGTTGGAAAGGTTCTTGTTTACTGCGGCTGGAGTCGGCGTCGGATGCGCACTCGGCGTTACGTTAACTTGTTCGCTCGTCGCCCAAACCTGCGATCCAGTGCAATAGCGAAACTCAAATTGACCTGCGTCCGGCATGGAAAAGGAGAGCGTGGTCGAGGCAACGCCCGATGTCGGCGGCATCTTCGTCCCATTCAAGTAATACCAATCCAGCGGAGCAGTTCCACCGACGGGGACAAGAGCGATGATGTCACTCACGTTCTGCAGTCCGTTGTTCAAGGTCACCTGTTCCGCCGTGCCGGCAGTAACACTGGCCGCGAACACGGTTAGCGTGGATAAGTTCACCGGCGGCGTCGGCGTTGGGGTCGCGCTGGGAATCGGCGCCGGCGTCGGCGATGGTGCTGTGCCCGGAGTAGTATAGCTCACTTCGGCCGAAGGAAGACTCTCCTGACCAGTGCCAGTGTATGCCGTAACCGAAAAGTAATACGTGGTTCCAGGCAGCAAGTCCGAGATTCGCACGCTGGTTTGCATTCCGACATCGATGACTGTGGTCGGATTTCCGGAAACCGTGCCGATTAAGACACGATAGCCCGCGACGTCGGGTTCAAGGTTGGAGTTCCAGGTAAGGGTAACTGATAGCGGGTCTGGTGTTGGAACGGGAGTAGGTTGAGGTGTCGGAACGGGGGTCGGTTCTGGAGTTGGAACGGCGGGGTGGGGTAGGTTCGGGCGGTTGGAGTGGTTCCGACGGGATTCGGCGTAAGGAGTTGGAGTTGGAACCGGAGTCGGTTCGGGGGTCGGAGTTGGGGTGGGTTCTGGAGTTGGGACCGGAGTCGGTTCGGGGGTCGGGGTCGGCGTAGGTTCAGGCGTTGGAATAGGAGTAGGTTGCGGTGTAGGCGTAGGCGTCGGCTCAGGTGTTGGAACTGGGGTGGGCTCTGGCGTAGGAACTGGCGTTGGAACTGGCGTTGGAGTCGGGTCCGGTGTCGGGACTGGTGTGGGTTCGGGTGTCGGAACCGGCGTCGGCTCGGGCGAGGGAACAGGTGTTGGCTCAGGTGTGGGGATTGGTGTCGGGATAGGAGATATTTCGGGCGTCGCCGTTGGAAGCGGGCTGGGTAAGGGATCCGGCGTCGGTGTAGGCAACGGATCGTCTGCCCTGGCAAGCCCAGCCGCGAAAAGTCCGATCAAACAAAGAAACAGGAGAAGAAAACGAGCGGGGTAGGACATATGGATTCTATACGGAGTAGAATTACCATAAGCACTCGGTATGCCCGATCTCCTGAATGTTTGACCCACAGTCGACCGGTTCGACCAGCTCGCAGTCCCCGGTAGTCCCTTTTCCCGACCGCGCTCGCGTAACCCTTAACGAAAAGGAGTTACCGTCTTTCTAGCGCAAATTATAAAAGAAATTCAGTATGCTAGATTCGGCCCCAGCCATTTCTCAATTACCTCCGCACCCAATCCCTTTCTGGATGCGTAATCGGTGACCTGATCGCGCTGAATTTTCCCGACCGCGAAATACTTGGAATCGGGATGGGCGAAGTAAAGCCCGCTCACACTGGCTCCCGGATGCATGGCGAAGGATTCGGTCAACGAAATCCCGGCATTCTTCTCGGGTTCTAACAAATCAAACAGCGTCCGTTTTTCGGTGTGATCAGGCGAGGCCGGATAACCAGCTGCAGGCCGAATTCCGCGATATTTTTCGCCGATCATTTCTTGGTGCGTCAGTTTTTCATCACGGCCAAAACCCCACGCGATCCGAGCCTGTTCGTGCAAATATTCCGCGAACGCTTCTGCCAGCCGGTCGGCCAGCGCTTTGAGCAAGATCGCGTTGTAATCGTCGTGAGCGTCTGAGAATTTTTTCGCGGCTTCGTCCGCGCCCACGCCGCCAGTGACCGCGAATCCGCCGAGATAGTCGAGTCGCCCCTCGCTTTTCGGCGCGATGTAGTCGGCCAGGCAATGATTGTGTTGACCGTCAGGTTTCTGCATTTGCTGACGCAGAAAGTGAAAAGTGGCGATCCGTTCTGCGCGCGTTTCATCGCGATATAATTCGACGTCATCTCCCACGGAATTCGCCGGCCAAAACGCATAGACTCCGCGCGCCGTCACTAAGTTCTCCGATCGAATTTTCTTCAGCAGTGTCTGCGCGTCGTCGAAAAGTTCGCGCGCCTGCGGACCCACGGTCGGATCGTCGAAAATCGCCGGATATCGTCCGCGCAATTCCCAGGTGTGAAAAAAAGGAGACCAATCGATGTAATCGATCAGTGTGTTGAGTGGCGGCTGAACCACTTTTGTGCCGATGAAATCCGGCTTCGCCGGTTCGTAAGCGTTCCAACTTATCGGTGTTTTTTTAGCCCGCGCGGCGGCGAGTGAGAGCATCTTTTTCTCGCGATGACGATCGCGATGTTCCGTCCTCAGCCGGTCGTAGTCGGCCCGCGTCTGCCGATCGAATTCGGCTTTCGTTCCGACGTTTAGTAAATTGCTCACGACGCCAACCGCGCGCGATGCATCCAGAACGTGCACGGTGCTACCGCCATAATGCTGCGCGATTTTCACCGCGGTGTGCGCACGGCTGGTGGTTGCTCCGCCAATCAACAAAGGAACAGAAAATCCTTCCCGCTCCATCTCCTGCGCCACGTGCACCATTTCGTCGAGCGATGGAGTAATGAGTCCGCTCAAGCCGATGACATCTGCTTCGCGTTCGCGCGCCGTCTGGAGAATTTTCGGCGCCGGCACCATCACCCCGAGGTCGATCACTTCGTAGTTATTACATTGCAACACCACTCCGACGATGTTCTTGCCGATGTCGTGCACATCGCCTTTCACCGTCGCCATGACGATGCGGCCTTGCGGTTTCGCGCCGCCGCTTTTCTCCGCTTCCATAAACGGCATCAGATACGCGACCGCTTTTTTCATGACACGCGCGCTCTTTACCACCTGCGGCAAAAACATTTTCCCCGCGCCGAATAAATCTCCGACGATGCTCATCCCGGCCATGAGAGGTCCTTCGATCACATCGAGCGGACGACTGCTTTTGCGTCGCGCTTCCTCGGTATCGGCGTCGATGAAATCAACGATGCCCTTGACCAGCGCGTGCGAAAGACGCTCTTCCACGCTTCCACTTCGCCACGCTTCCTTTTCAATCGGCGCCTTATCCTTTGCTTTGACGCTTTCGGCGAAATCGACCAGCCGCTCCGTGGCGTCGTCGCGGCGATTGAGCAGCACATCTTCTACGCGGGCGCGCAACTCCGGCTCGATTTCTTCGTAAACGGCGAGCTGTCCGGCGTTGACGATGCCGATGTCGAGCCCGGCACTAATCGCATGAAACAGAAAGGCGGAATGCATCGCTTCGCGGACCGGGTTGTTGCCGCGAAATGAAAACGAAATGTTGCTGATGCCGCCACTCGTCCGCGCGCCCGGGCAGATTCGCTTTGATCCAACGAACGGCTTCGATGAAATCGACCGCGTAGTTGCGATGCTCCTCAAGCCCTGTCGCAACCGTCAGAACGTTCGGATCAAAAATGATGTCGTTAGGCGAAATGCCTGCGCGCTCGGTCAGAAGTTTGTAGGCGCGCGCGCAAACCTCGGTGCGGCGCTGCAATGATGTCGGCCTGGCCTTGCTCGTCGAAGGCCATCACGATGACGGCCGCGCCGTAGCGCCTAACGAGTCCCGCCTGGCGCAAAAATTCTTCCTCGCCATTCTTCAGGCTGATCGAATTGACGACGCCTTTCCCCTGCACGCAACGCAAGCCCTGCTTCGATCACACTCCACTTCGAGCTGTCGATCATGATCGGAATGCGCGCGATCTCCGGTTCGCTTCCGATCAGGTTGAGGAAAGCGCGTCATGGCCGCTTCGGAATCGATCATTCCTTCGTCCATGTTGACGTCGAGAATGTTGGCGCCGCCTTTGACCTGCTGGCGCGCCACCGCGACGGCGCCATCGAAATCGCCGCCAAGGATGAGTTTCGAAAATTTTGGCGAGCCGGTGATGTTGGTCCGCTCGCCCACGACGACGAAGCCCGTGTCTTTCGTTATGACTAGCGGTTCGAGCCCGGAAAGCCTGAGCGACATGTGCCATTTCGTGCTGCGGCCGAACGCGCGGCGGCAGATCGCGCACCGTTTCCGCGATCAATCGAATGTGTTCCGGCGTCGTCCCGCAACAGCCGCCGACAACATTGAGCCATCCATTCGCCGCCCACTCGCGTAATTGCGGCGCGAGACTCTCCGGCGTTTCCGGAAAACCAGTCGGCGAAAGCGGATCGGGCAAACCGGCGTTTGGATACGCGCTCGTGTATTGCGTCGCGTTGTGCGCCAGCTCTTCGATCGAGGGTCGCATTTCTTTTGGACCGAGCGCGCAATTCAATCCCACCACGAGCGGTTCGGAATGCGCGATCGAAATCAAAAATGCTTCCACCGTTTGTCCGCTCAACATTCGTCCGGAAAGATCCGTCACCGTTCCGGAAACCATCAATGGCACCGTGCGCTGTAGTTTTTCGAACGCATCCGCGATGGCGAAGAGCGCGGCTTTCGCATTGAGGGTGTCGAAAACAGTTTCGACTAGAAGCAGATCGACGCCGCCTTCCAGCAGACCGAAAATCTGATCGCTGTACGATTGCCGAAGTTGATCGAATGTAACCGCGCGAAAACTCGGATCGTTCACATCCGGCGAGAGCGACGCCGTCACCGGCATCGGGCCCAGCGCGCCCGCCACGAAGCGAGGTTGTCCGTTCGCGGCTTTTTTTCCTACTGCGCGTCGCGCCAGCTGTGCCGCGACCACGTTCATTTCGTGCGCGAGCTCGCGCAGGTCTTTGTCATCGACCACGCTCTGGAAAAATTCCGGATCCTTGCGCCCGTTTTTCATTTCGCCGCGAAAAAGAAAATCGTGCAGGCCGATCGTTGTGGCGCTGAAAGTGTTCGTCTCGAGCAAATCTGCTCCGGCCTCGAGATATTGGGTGTGGATTTCCTCGATCACTTCCGGCTTGGTTAGGAGCAAAACTTCGTTACTGCCTTTGAGGTCCTTGCCTTTCCAATCGCGGAAGCGATCGCCGCGGAATTGCTCTTCGCTCAGTTTGTAACGCTGGACCATCGTGCCCATCGCGCCGTCGAGCACGACAATGCGCTCGCGCAGGAGCGCTTCGAACGGATGCAAAACGGCGGACGGCATGCCTTCTACTTAAACTCTCTCGCCGAATTTCGGCAAGGAACAAATTAACGCATCATGATGCGTAGATATGTTCGAGCAGAGCGAGGGCGCGTTTGGCCTAACGAGTGCCGGCGCCGGAAGTGTCGGCGGGGGGAGCGCTGTTCGATGCTGCAGCGTTGTAAACCCCGGCCCCATAACGCTCCTCAACGATCGCTTCCGAAATCTTGTCCGCCAAGATTTCCCGATAAGCGCCGCTGGCAGCTTCTCCGCCTTCATTGCGGTTGCTGAGAAAGCCGCACTCGACGAGGACCGACGGATACGTCGCCTTGCGAATGACGCGAAAGTTGGCGCTGCGCACACCGCGATTACTAGCGCCGCGCATGCTCATCAGTTTCCGCTGTATGCGATCCGCCAAACTCCGCGCATAGGGAGAATTATAATACGTCTCGAAACCGTGCACGCCGCGACGCCGCGCATCATTGAAATGAATGCTGACGAAAACCGAGTTAGGTGTGCGATTTCCGATCGCGACTCGTTCATCGAGCGAGACGAACGTATCGCTCGAGCGCGTCATCACCGTGTGAAATTGCGATTCGCGCAATTTGCGATTGAGACGCTGCGCCACATCCAGAGTCGCAGATTTTTCCGGCGGCCCGTAACGTCGCACAGCGCCGCTGTCTTTTCCGCCGTGGCCGGCATCGACCACCACGGTCGTAAATGTTCGGCTGGTATTTCGTCGATTCGCGACGTCCGAAGTGGAACAACTCGTTAGGGCGATGAACGCCGAAATAGTTAAGAGCAGACCGGCCAGTCTGAGCATGTTTGCATTCATACTCCAAAGATCGCGCCTCGCCACTCCAGATTCGCACAAGGAAAAACCGCTTGTGTTTTAGCCGCTCAGATTTAAAGCCGTTAACCTGATTTATGCTGATACGATCTGCACTTTTCGCCGCGCTGTTGGCGGTCAATCTTCCCGGCTGCAAAAAGAATTCCGTAGCGAGTGGTCCGGTCGCGAACGCGACGCCGAGTCCGCAGGCTGCCGTCGTGGCAACTGCCACACCGATTCCGACGCCGGCGCGACCGGTGATCGATCAGAGCGCGCAGGTCATCATTTTCGGCTACCACCGTTTTGAGAAGAAGATTCATCGACCCGATACCGAAATCACGCCGGAAATGTTCGAAGCGCAGATGAAGGAACTGCAGGACAAGAAAATTCCCGTGATCGGCATGCAGGATTTTCTGGCGTGGAAGCGCGGCGAGAAATCGATTCCGCCCAAGGCCGCCGTTATCACGTTCGACGACGGTTGGAAAACGCAATACGAAGTCGGCTGGCCGATCATGAAAAAATTCGGCTATCCCTTCACGCTCTTTATTTACACCGAGGGTGTGAAGGGAATGCACTTTGGTGGCGGCGCGGCCATGAGCTGGGAAATGCTCGCGGAGATGCGCGACGCTGGAGTCGATATCCAGGCGCATTCGGCCACACACCAGGACTTGCGACGGCCTTTCGACAAGGTGCAGAAGAAGCGGCTGAATCCGGAGGAGTACGATCAGTGGCTGACGAATGAAATTACCGGCTCGAAAACTACGCTCGAACAAAAGCTCGGGATCAAAGTGAATTGTTTCGCCGTGCCCTTTGGTTTCGTCAACGAACACGTACGTGATTTCATCAAGAAATCGAATTACGAAGCGATCTTCACGGTTTACGGGCAACGCCTGACGTATGGTGCACCGAACGACTCGTTAGGCCGTTATTTAATCGAGGGTAACAAGCCGAGAGTTTTTACCGATGCGGCGAATTTCGGCGGTTCGACCAGCGGAGGAGCAGCTCCTGTCGCAGAAGTTTCCAAAACGAATGTGGGCGCGCAGCCGGCCGATGGGGAAACAATCACAACAGCCTTGCCGCTTATTCGCGCGAACCTTGGTTCGTTCGGCCAGATCGACGAGAAAAGTGTGCAAATGCGCGTGAGCGGTCTCGGTTTGGTGCCCGCGTCATTCGATCCGAAAACACAGATGGTTTCGTATCAAGTGACGCAAAAACTGCGCGATAAATCTTGCACGGTGATCGTGAGCGGAAAATCCGGCGACAAGAAAGTCGAGACGAGCTGGACCTTCAATATCTCGGATGGATCGGCCGCGCCCTCGGCTACGCCTTCGCCGGCCAAACGCTAGATGTTTTCGCAGCTCGGCGACAAGCTTCAGGACATTTTCAAAGACCTGCGCGGTCACGGCTCCATTTCGGAGACGAACATCAATGACGCGCTGCGTCAGGTGCGGCTCGCCCTGTTGGAAGCCGATGTCGATTTTCAGGTCGCGAAAAATTTCATCGCGCGTGTGAAAGAAAAAGCGCTCGGCGAAGAAGTGCTGCGCAGCGTCACGCCCGGTCAGCAGATGGTGAAAATTTTTCACGCGGAGCTGACGCAATTGTTAGGCGGCGACGCGGCACCGCTAAATCTTGAAAAGCCGGCGCGCATTTTGATGGTTGGATTGAACGGCGCAGGCAAGACAACTTCGTCGGCGAAGCTGGCGAAGCTGTTAAAGAAGCAAGGCCGCGCACCGTTGTTGATTGCCTGCGATTTGCATCGACCGGCCGCGATTGAACAACTCGCCACGCTCGGCAGACAAGTCGACGTGCCGGTTTACACGCCGCCGCCTAACGAGACCAATTTGCAACGTTCCGCAGCCGCCAGTTTGGAATGGGCGCAAACGCAAAACGGCAACGTGCAGATTTTCGATACTGCGGGGCGACAGGAAATCGACGCCGCGCTCATCGAAGAAATCAAACAGCTGAAGGAATTCCTGAATCCGCAGGAGATTTTATTGGTTGCCGATGCAGCGACGGGACAACAAGCCGTCAGTGTTGCGACGCATTTCAATGAAGCGCTCGGCATCACGGGTCTCGTGCTAACGAAACTCGATGGCGATGCACGCGGCGGCGCGGCTCTGTCGATGCGCGAAGTTACGCAGCGCCCCATCAAGTTCGCCGGCGTTGGCGAGAAGCTCGATCAATTTGAAGTCTTCGTGCCCGATCGTCTCGCGGGGCGAATCCTCGGAATGGGCGACATCGTTGGCCTGGTCGAAAAAGCGGCGGAAGCATTCGACGAAGAAGAAGCGGCGCGGATGGAGAAAAAACTCCGGACCGCATCGTTCGATTTCAACGATTTCCTGGCCCAGTTCAAATTGATGAAGAAGATGGGCCCGCTCGAAAACATACTTGGCATGATCCCCGGCATGAGTAACGTGCAGGGCCTCTCGGTAGACGAGAAGCAGGTCAAGCGCACGGAAGCGATTGTGCTTTCGATGACCAGCGAAGAGCGAACGCGGCCCGACATCTTGAATGCGCGGCGCCGGCAACGCATCGCGCGCGGGAGCGGCAGCACCGTCACGCAAGTGAACGATCTGCTGCAGCGTTTTAATCAGATGCGAAAGATGATGAAGAACGCGGGTAAAATGAAACGAATGATGGCGCAAATGGCGCGGATGAAAAATTAACGATATGGCAGTTTCAATCAGATTACGCAGAGAAGGGACGACCAATCGTCCGTATTACAAAGTGGTGGTGGCCGACAGCCGCAGCCCGCGCGACGGAAAATTCATCGAGATCATCGGTACCTACGATCCGAAGAAAACCGGACACAACAGCACACTCAAAATGGACCGCATCGATCATTGGATTTCCAAAGGTGCCCAACCATCGGATACCGTGCGGAGTTTGATCAAAAAGACTCGCAAGGCTGCCGCGCAAAAACCGACAGAAGAACCAGCGCCTGCGCTGTAGCGGCGGTCTATGACCGCCGACCGTATCGGTTGCATTGAAAACTTTCGGCGGTCGCAGACCGCCGCTACAATATTTGCGCGATGAAAGAATTTCTCGAGTTTGTCATTCGCCATCTCGTGGAATTTCCCGACGAAGTCATGTTGTCGGAAGTCGCGAATGGTAAGACGACTGTCTTTCGTTTGCAGATGCGGCAGAGCGATGTGGGACGGATCATCGGTCGCAACGGCCAGACGATTCACGCTATCCGCGCGCTGCTCGCCAGTTCGGCGTCGCGCCACGGTCAACGCGCCACGCTCGAAATCGTCGAGTAACGCTGCGGCGGTTTTTCCGAGTTGGCCAGCGTCGGGATCTGCGCGCGAATCTCATCTGCACGCGCCAGCGTGCGATTGGCGCCATCGCGATCGCCGGCGAGCAATTGACGTTTGGCTTGTCCCTCGAGTCGCAAAACCTGGCGTGCTTGTTCGCCCGCCCACCATGCCTGCATGTTTCCAGACTTAATGCTCGGTGCGCGTCGCACTAGTTCCTGAAGGGATAAATCCGAGCGTGGATCTTCTGCAGGCTGTTCGACCACGGCGGGCGCACTGTTTTCCGCCGGACTCGCCACGACATTTGTGTTCTGCAAATTCTTCCAGGAAAAATACGCCTGAATTCCGGAGCAGAGCAGCGCGCCTAACGAAAGGAGGCAGGCGATGCGCACCAGTCGCAACGACCGCCGCACCAGCCGCTCCGTCTCTTCCATTCGCCCATTATTGGACAAAACGGCTGCGCGCTTCAAGTATGCACGACAGATGCGCATCGATATCCTGACCTTGTTTCCGGAGATCTGCCGCGCGCCGCTCGACGAAAGCATGATGAAACGCGCGCAAAGCTGCGGCGCGCTCGAGCTGCGCATTCATAATTTGCGCGACTGGACGACAGACAAACATCGGATCGTGGACGACGCACCCTTTGGCGGCGGACCAGGAATGGTGATGAAACCGGAACCCATTTTCGCGGCGGTGGAATCGCTTCGGTCTAACGAGTCGTTTGTTTTGTTAATGACGCCACAGGGAAAAACTTTCACCCAAAAAATCGCGCGGGATTTTTCCGTGAAATCTCATCTCATCATTGTTTGTGGACATTACGAAGGCATTGATCATCGCGTCGCGGAACATCTGGCGGACGCAGAAATTTCCATCGGCGATTATGTGTTAACTAACGGCGCCATTCCGGCCGTCGTGGTTGTCGATGCAGTCGTTAGGCTGCTGCCCGGCGTATTGGGTCACGAGCATTCCGCGGCGGATGACAGCTTCTCCAGCACATTGCTGGAAGGTCCGCAATACACACGCCCGGCGGAATTTCGCGGTTGGAAAATTCCGGAAGTTTTGCTTTCCGGTAACCACGCCGAGATCGCGGCCTGGCGGAAAGAACAGGCCTTGAAGAAGACAAGTGAAAACAGGCCGGACCTGTTGAAGTAAATGTTACTTCACACGCCCGAGAACGACGCAGGCATTGATTCCGCCAAAGCCGAACGAATTGCTCAAGATGTTTTGTAACTCCGCCGCGCGTCCGTGGTTTGGAACGACATCGAGATCGCAGGCCGGGTCCGGATTCGTGCGATTCAAAGTCGGGGGAATCCAATTCTCTTCGATAGCCAAGGCGCAAATCGCTGCTTCCATTGCGCCGGTGGCGCCGAGCGGATGCGCGGTGAAAGCTTTCGTTCCGCTAACCGGAATGCGCGCGGCGTGTTCACCGAAAACTTCTTTGATCGCCAATGTCTCGGTGCTGTCGTTTATCTGCGTCGAGCTCGCGTGCGCGTTGATGTAATCGATTTGTTCTGGCGCGAGATCCGCATCGGATAGCGCCTCGCGCATTGCGCGGATGCATGAGTCGCCTGTTGGCAAAGGCGTCGTCATGTGAAATGCGTCGTTGTTCAAACTGTAACCGAGCACTTCCGCATAAATATGCGCTCCGCGACTGCGCGCGTGCTCGAGTTCCTCGATCACGAGCGACGCAGCCCCTTCACCCATGACGAATCCGTCGCGCGCTAAATCGAAAGGCCGACAAGCTAGCGCGGGATCGCCGGTCGATTGACTCATTGTCTTGATGATTGCGAATGCGCCAAAGGTGAGGGGACTGAGAGGAGCTTCCGCGCCTCCGGCGATAATCACGTCGGCGAAATCGTCCCGGATATAACGCAGCGCTTCACCGACCGCGACGGTACCACTGGCGCAACTGTTCGAGTTCGTTGTGCCAACGCCGCGAAAACCAAATTCGATTGCAATGTTGGAATGAGCCGAGCCACCGAAGACTTGCAGGGCCAGGGTGCGATTGACTGCGCGCGCTCCTTTCTTCAAAAAATGCATGTGCTGATCTTCGGCGTTCGCCACGCCACCGAGCGCAGTGCCAAAACTAACGCCGACGCGATGCTGCGGTTCTTCCCGCGACCACTTTATCCCGGCATCTTCCAAGGCCATACGCGCGGAACCGACGGCGAATTGCGCATAGCGATCGAGTCGCTTTAATCGATGCGGTGGAAAATGATCTTCCGGAATCCAATCGCGGATTTCGCCCGCGCAGTGCGCCTTGAAATCAGTCGTGTCGAAAGTGGAAATATTTTTGATCCCACTCTGTTCGGCGCGAAGGCCGCGCCAGAAATTCTCCCGGCCTGTCCCGATACAAGTGATCGGTCCGATGCCCGTGATGACGGCGCGACGGTGAGTTCCATTTCGCATCAGGAATTTAACGTCGCGCCTCCAAATAAGTTTTCATCTGCCGCAAGGTTTGGCTGGCGATGTGATGGATAAAGAATGTTCCGATAATCGGATCCGCCAGCGGCGCGAGAGCCGGCACGCGAAATTCTAACTCGTGCGCGATTTCCACCAGGACTCCCGCCGGAGTTTCATTGAAAGACCAAACGACGCGCATCCCCTTAGTAAATGCTTTCAAATGATGGAAACGAATCTCGCAGCGGTCGCGATCGATGATTTCCTCCGAAGTCCACTTGATGGGAATGCCTGAACGGGACGCAGCCATGACAACAAGATTACGATCGGCGCCGCGTTCCAGATACTTGATGTATCGATAATGCGGCAAAATTTTCGGCCACAACTCGAGATTCGCCGCGGTCTCGAAAATCTCCATCTTCGGCGCGTGCATGATGATGGAGTTGGTCTTGTGCATTCGAGTTTGCCGCTGATCAAAGCTAAGCTCGTTCAATGGCGCTGGAAATGAAACCGAAGTGTGAGAAGTGCGGCGGCGAACTCACTGCGCGCAGCGAAGCTTTTATCTGCATTTATGAATGCACTTTTTGCGCGAATTGCTCACAGGAAATGGAGCATGTCTGTCCGAATTGCGGCGGCGAATTAGTGCGGCGTCCCCGCGCAGGAAAAGTGCGCGTGGGAAATTAGTAAAGGAACGGAACGAGTCGCTTTGTGCGACGGCAATATGAAATGTATTTTTCGCCAAGCCCGTCGATCAGCGTCCGCTCTTCGACTTTCATCCGGTAGAGAAACGCAATAAAGATGGGCAACAAGAGCCCGAGCAAAGCGGCCCAGCTGCCTAACGAGAGGCCGAAGCCGAGGAATGCGAGAAGCACTCCTGTGTACGAAGGGTGGCGGACGTAGCGATAAGGCCCAGCTTCAACGAGCTCGTGATCGTGCGCGATGGCGACATTCACGGTGAAGAATCGACCTAATTGGATGATCGACCACCAGCGCAAGATGAGGCCGAAAGCGAAGAGCGCCACTGCGAGCGCGAGAAGAAATTTTGAATGTGGCAGAACCGCCGCGCGAAAATGATTCGTGAGCCAAAGGGCGAACCAAATGCTCAGGCCGATCACGATCCACAGGACACGGAGCGATGAATGATCCGACTCGCGCATGTTCGCGCTCTTGGGCGCGCGTCGCGTAATGGCTAGAAGCAACTCGGAAAGAAAATAGGTGAGTCCGAGAAAGAGGGGAATCCATCGCATCGAATAAGGTGAAGCAGGCTCCGCGGCGTTGAGCAAGTCTGTCGGAAACTCGAAGGCGAGCATCCGAGGCTACTCGCGTCAAAAAGCTTCTCGTCGTTTGGTTTGCTGAATAGAATGCAGGTCAGAACCGTCCAGTCATGGCTCTCGGTTCGAATCTTAAATACAATGAAAAGTTACAAAAAATTGCTCATCGCTCTCATTCTCGCAGTGGGCGCGTTGCTTCCTGTCGCCAACTCCTACGCCGGCATTTTCATCGAACTCGGCGACCGCGGCTATTACAACCGCGGGAATTATTACATCGAAGGCGGTCACCGCTGGTGTTGGGTGCCTGGCCATTGGGGCCGGCATCATCACTGGATCCACGGTCACTATCGCCCCTGCTATTAGCAGTTAGACGAGAAAGTTTAAGCGCACCGCGGCGTGATCGCCCGGTGCGCTTTATTTTTTTTATGACCGTCCTGGAGACCGAGCGCCTCACGCTTCGCCGCATGGAACGCGGCGATGCGCCTCTCATGCTCGAATTGCTTAACGATCCCGCCTTCATTCGCTTTGTCGCTGATCGCGGCGTGCGATCCGAGGCGCAGGCAGCTGATTATATCGAAGAAAAAATTCTGCCGAGCTATGCGACATTCGGTTTCGGTTTTTATGTCGTAGAACAAAAAGAGACAGAGGAGGCGATCGGCATTTGCGGATTGATCAAACGCGACTCGCTCGATGATGTGGACGTCGGTTTTTCTGTTCGACGAAATTTTTGGGGCCGCGGTTATGCCACGGAAGCAGCGGCCGCGGTAATGGAATTGGGCAAAACGAAATTTGGTCTGCCGCGCGTCGTGGCCATCGTCTCCGCGGGAAATGCCAGTTCGATCAGTGTTTTGAAGAAACTCGGGTTGCGTTTCGAAAAGACGGTCCGACTTCCCGGATACAAAACTGATGGAGAGATTTACGCCTGACTTACGGTTGGTTCGGCGTGAGATTCGAATCTCAGTTAAACGGGTGAGTTGAATTCCGATCAAATGGAACCGGCGAAGAATAAACGGACGGTCGAAAAAATTCTTTGGATTGAGTGCATCGGTTTCGCTTTGCTAATCGCGCTTTCCTGGGTGGACGAATTGGCCGGCCTGCCGCACGTGCTCCTGGGGGGAGCCGTCCAGCCGAATTGGCGCGAGGCGGCCATGGAGTCGATCGCCATTTCGCTGGTGTGGCTGATCGTCTTTGGCCTAACACGACGCACCTTGCGTCGGTTCCGTTACCTGGAGAGTCTCCTGACCATGTGCGCCTGGTGCCGAAAACTTCAGCGCGGCGCCGACTGGGTTTCACTGGAAGATTATTGCGTTCGCGAACTCGGTATCGACATCTCGCACGGTCTCTGCCCGCAATGCGGCCGAAATCTTAGTGATCACAGAGCGCCCGAAAGCACTCGTTAGGCGATTTACTGCTGTTGAGCTCTCAGTCGGTAATAGCGCGGACTGCCTGATGATATCGGCAGCAGAATGGTCCAGCGTTCCGTCTCGGCGTCGATGTTGTCGATTGTGGGATTGAGCGTAGCCGGATCGAGGTCGTTCCAGGAATTTGGATCAAGGGTTGAAGAGGTTTGCAGAAGGAGAAGCGCATCGGTCAGGTTCTTGCGCCGCGGGAATTGCAACCGAAGCAAATGCGAATTGTCCGGCTGTGTCACGAGCGTGGGCAGTAAGAGAGCCGGCGTGCCCGGAGATTTCGGCAGGTTCGCCGTGACGTATTCGAGAAGGTTCGGCAGACCGTCGGCATCCGGGTCGGCCAATGGTCCGGCAATGGAAGGATCGGAGGCAGCTGCTCCGAAGAACTGCTGCTGCCAGGCAGCAAAGCTACTACTCGTTAGGCTGATTTCGTAAAGGCTCGCGCTCATCTCGGGAAGGACATCGGAGAAACTCGCGCTCGAAAAGGTGGGACTGGCGACTTGCTGGATTTGCGGACCGGCTGAAGTAAGGCGGTAAGTTTTTAGCGCCGTGAAAGTTTGACCACTCGTTAGACTGAATTGGAACGACGCGCTGTGTGTTTGCGTGCGCGAGCGGTTAATCACGACGAGGGTAAATTTCCCGTTGTTCGTGCGGCTGGCGTGAATTGCGCCTAACGAATTGTCGGATGCGGTCGCGCCTAACGAGACGTTGCCGAACGTGGCACCGGCGCCGTCATAATTTCGAAAAAGTTGAAAAGCCGCGGTGACGTAGCTGTTGTTCGACAGCAGCGGCCAGTAGCAGGCGGCGACGCGTAGCTTCCGAAAATTCCCAGCACATCCGCCGTGGCCACCCCGCCGGAAATGTGATCGCTCGCGCCGTAATTATATTCCGTGAGAGCCAGACCGGTGCCGGGAAAATATTGACCCACGCTCGCCTGCAAGAGCGGCAACAGGCGAATACCCTGGCCGTTGGTGGTGTATTGCGTGATCCAACTTTTTTCGACATAAGTCGCATCCCAAAGCGAGCGCGGCGCCTGCAAGCGCGCATTGATATCGTTATTCGTGCCGGGCGAAGTGCCGAAGACAATGCGGTTATCGCCCATCGCTTCCGGATACCAATGCAGGTCGTAGCGGTGCAGCAGACGCCGCCCTGTCGCGTCCGACGCGCTCTTCATCTGTGCGAGGTAATAATTCGTGAACGTGCCGTAGGTGCTATTGAATTGACTGAAATCGGGCGCGTTTTGCAGATTGAGATGTTCATTCCAGCCGTAACCGACCGGCCCATAAATTTGCGCCGAGGGATCGAGCGCGGTGATCATCCTCGCCACCGGGACATGTCGCGAAACGAGTTCGGCATAACCAGTCGCGCCCGGATGAATGCGCGGATGCGTGGAAGGCCAGAGCGCCGGCTCGTTATCCAAACAGTAAGCCGCCACGCCGCCAGTCGCGCTGATTCCATATTTCACGAGAAGAAAATTCACCATCTCGTCGAGATAAACGACGCCATCACTGGTGTCGGGCACAAGACTGAGCGGCGCACCTTTGTTGACGACGATTTGGTTCCAGCGCGAACTCGGCGCGGTCTGCGCTTGCGTCACCATCCCATTCATGTCCGCCGCCACATAACCGGCGAGAGGAATGGTCATGATGGTTTTCAATCCAGCGGCGCGATCGGCATTCATCCACGCCTGCAAGAGCGCGCAGGGCGTTTGCGAATTCCCGATGCCGGCGTTGCTGCCGAGAAACGAATCGCTCGAATTGAAATAATCGGTGCCAGCGTTCGAAGCATTGTTTTCCCAATTGAAACCGGTGAGACGATTCCCGCCGTAGCGATGCACGGTCGCGCCGGCGATGCCGCTATCGTTGCTTCCGTAAACCGCCTCGGGAATCACATTGCCATCGTACATCGCATCGATGGTGAAGGTGATGTCCTGCCCGAACGAGGTCGCGCATATGAAGAGCAAACCCGCGAGGACTCTGCGCAACGCCATGATAGAAATTATGCAGCAGAAAGTTTCGCGCCAGTTGCACTCGTGGCGCGAGTAACGCCTATTGAGCGCGGTGAGCACATTGCGTCTCGGAGTTAACATCGATCACGTCGCGACTGTGCGGCAGGCGCGCTACGCCACGATGCCCGAATCGAAAAATGCTGAGCCCGATCCCATCGCGATCGCCAGTATTTGCGAGCGCGCCGGCGCGCACGGCATCACTGCGCATTTGCGCGCGGATCGTCGCCACATTCAGGATCGCGACATCGAACGGCTGCGCGCCAACGTGATCACGAAACTCAATTTCGAGATGGGCAATACGCCGGAGATGGTCGATGTCGCTCTGCGGATTGTTCCGGATGAAGTCTGTCTCGTCCCGGAAAAACGCGAAGAGATTACGACCGAAGGTGGACTGGATTTGGTGGCGCATGCGCGTGAGTTGGCGCCGACGATGAAGCGACTGCACAGCGCGGGCATTCGCATCAGTATGTTCATCGATCCGGAGCTGGACCAGGTCGACGCCGCGGTCTCGTTAGGCGCCGATATGGTGGAACTTCACACCGGCAAACTGGCCAATGCCTTCACGGAGAAATTTCAAAAGCAGGAATTGGAACGATTGCGCGCAGCCGCAACTGCGGCGGCAGAATCGAATCTGCAGGTCAACGCCGGCCACGGAATCAATTACGAGAACATCAAACTCATCCACAAAATCCCGCGGCTGACCGAGCTGAACATCGGGCACGCGATCGTCTCGCGCTCTATTTTTGTCGGGTTCGAAACCGCCGTGCGTAAAATGCTCGGCGCTATGGCAGATTACAAAGGATGAACTTGAAAACCAGAAAGCCAGAAAAACCGATTTCCGTTTCTGGTTTTCTGGTTTTCAAATTACTCCTCTTCTTCCTTCGATGAGCGTGCTCGGCGTCGGCGTCGATATCGTCGAGAACGCACGGATCCAGCACTCGTTAGACCGATTCGGTGAACGCTTTCTCCGCCGCGTTTTTACCGAGGGCGAGATCGCCTATTGCCAGTCGATGAAATTTCCCGAACGCCACTTCGCGGCGCGTTTTGCCGCAAAGGAAGCAGCCTCAAAAGCGTTCGGTACCTGGCATCGGAAAATCGATGGGCTGGCGCGACATCGATGTGCACAAGTACCGAGAGCGGCCAGCCCTACGTTGTCCTTGAAGGTGGTGCCAAACAACTCGCGGCCGCGCGAAAAATCTCAGCCGTTTGGATCAGCCTCAGCCACACCGCCCATCACGCGACCGCAATGATCGTTCTAGAACAACAGAACTGAAATCTAGGCGCGTTGAATTCGATAAGCCGTTATCGCGAGGCCGGCCAGCCCCAGGAGCATTAGAGTGAAATTGGCTCCTGTCTCTGGCACAGCCCGGAGAAATCCGCGAATCTCTCCGCCTGGGACAACGGTTGTATGGATATTCAGGTAGGTTTGCCCGTCATTCATTGCGGTGATGAATGCGTTCTCCGTCGCCGCCAACGATCCGCCGTTAGCCGTCACATAGGCTGGATTCCAAGTGCTCGCCTGCGTCATATCGAACGTCATATCGTACGTTCCAGACGTTACGCCGAGAGGAAATCCTGGGAAGGTAGGGGTTGTCGTCGCGACGCTGGCCGTTCCGGAAAACGGAACTGCCGTGGGCGCATGAATGTGGGATGCGGTTGTGGTTCCTAACAAGCCAGAGAAGCTCACCACCACATGGAGTATATGAGTAGTGGGATCGACAGTGACCGTGGTAAAACCGGTCCCCGGGGACGCATTCGGGGGCGATTCCGCCGGACCGGACAGGACTGCCTGAAAAGTCTCCAGCTGCGCATGCGCGTTGATTACGAAGAGAGAAAGTGCGGCGACGACCGCTAAGATCTGACAAAAGAATCGAGAATTCATTTGTTCCTTTCGTTGGGGTTCACATTGGAAGGCTCATATTTACAGGTGATCCAGCCCCCGATGCACGGCAAAAATGCAAGATTTTAGGGCACTGGCCAGACGCGAATAAGAAAGACTCCATGTGACGGAACGGACGTTTCGAAGCCGACGGCGAAGCGTCCAAGGTCTCTTTGTCGCCAAAGGTCACGAACCTCATGCGGTCGCGCTTCGCCCAACTGCGACCAGGCAATAGAGACGTCTCGCTTATCGTCGGCGCGATTGAAGAGACCAATGGCCCATGATCCATCCTCCAGCGCTTTCGCGTAGATTTCCGTCGGACCGCGTTGGACCAGGCGCGTGGCCTGTTTGCCTAACGAGTCCTGATCGATCTCAAGCACTTCATCGTTCCTCAGTAGTGACAACGTAAATGGATCAAGTTTTTCCAGGTCGCATCCCAGGAGGAGTGGCGCGGAAAGCAAACACCACAGGCTCATCTGCGTGTATTGCTCGTTAGGCGAAAGTTTGGTCCGGCGGGGGTGTCCCCAGCCGACTTCGCCGAGCACGAGCATGTCCGGATCATTGAAATGGCCGGGGCGCGAAAACGAACTCCAGCGATCCCGTGTAAATCCAACCTTGCTCATGCTCGCCCAGTCGTCTTTCACGTCGCCCGAAGTGCGCCATGAATTGGCCAGGATGGAAATTTGTGGAGCGATCGAGGGCGAGGCGTTGTTCGCCACACTGTAAAAAATGTCGCGACCAGAAGTGCGTAGCGCCTGTTGCATCTCTTCGGTGTGTGCGAGGTCGATTGGCACCCAATCGTATTTCACATAATCGACATGCCATTTTTCCCACTGCGCCACATCGGACCTGACGAATGAAAATTCTCCGAAGACTCGCAGCGTCTTCGTGATTTGTTTTTTCTCGTGCTCCTGGAGGTGTCGCGCGAGCGGCCGCAGCCATGCGTACGATTCCAGGCGCGAATGAAATTGCGGGAAGCGGTATTGGAAAAATTCATTATGAATTCCCGTGCGAATCCACTCGTTAGACCCATCTGCAAAATCCGCCGAAGAACCCGCATGCCCGAGAAAACTTGTCTTCCAAGGCGTCGAGTAGATTCCGAATTTTAGGCCTAACGAGTGGATCTCGTTGGCCAGTGCATTCATGTCGGGAAATCTCGCGTTTGGTTGGATGGCGTTGAATTCCCCGCCGCGCTGTCCTTGCCAACCATCATCGATGTTCACGTAGTTCCAGCCGTGATCGCGCAAGCCGCTGGTCACCAGGGCATGCGTCGCCGCCGCTATTTTCTCCTGGGTGATTTTTCCTGCCCAACAATTCCACGAATTCCATCCCATCGGCGGGGTGAGCGCGATCTCGTCTCCGGAAACAATTTCGAGCACTCGCTCAGTAGTGCCGAGGGCGTTCGTGGCACGCAGCGTGACTGGATAATGTCCAGCGACGGTAAGTGTGCCGGTGATTTGTCCTGATTGTTGGTCTAACGAGAGGTTGGTTGGCAAGTCCGTTGCGGAAAACTCCATCGGCCGTTCGCCGGTCGCCGCGATTTGGAAAAGAAAAGGCGTTCCCGGACGGACGCCGAAAACTTTTGCGCCATTGATCCGCGGAGTTGCTGGAGTAGGCGGAGTGAGAATGGAAAAAGATTCAGCGACTTCCGGTTTGCGAAGCGAGCGATCGCAGGCCGAAAAAGCCAGCGCGCCCAGCATCACTCCAAAAACGGCGCGACGTTGCATCCATTTGTTCTTGAGTGCGCCCATGCCGTCGGTCAGTCATAGCAAACAACCGAGCGATGACCACCGTTCTCCGTAAAAGCCAAATGAAAGGGATGTCGGATTTTGAGGATGGCTTCCGCATGCGCGGACGCGACATCACGCGCCTCGAGTCTTTCAGCGATGCCGTTTTTGGTTTCGCGCTTACGTTGCTGGTCGTCTCGCTCGATGTGCCCAAGACCTTCACCGATCTCGTCGCCATCATGCGCGGCTTTCCCGCCTTCGCCCTTTGCTTCCTCTTTCTCGCGCTGATCTGGAACGGCCACTACAAATTTTGCCGACGCTTCGGTCTCGATGACGGTACCTGCCGTTTTCTCACCTGCGTCATGCTTTTTCTCGTTCTCTTTTACGTCTATCCGCTGAAGTTTCTCTTCAACTTCAGCATCACCAGCCTGCTTGTCGAAGGTCTCGATAGATCTGCGGCCATGACCGCTTCGCAATTTTCCACGCTGCTCGTCATCTACGGTTTGGGTTTCGCTGCTGTCTATCTTGCGATGACGCTGCTCTATCTACACGCCTACCGCTTGCGCAATGTGCTTGACCTAACCGAGCTGGAAAAATTCGACACTCGCTATCAGATTGCCCGGCTTCTGACTCTCGTCGTGGTGGGACTCGTCGCGGCGGTCCTCGCCTGCATTCCTGGTGTGCGGAATGTGAGCAGCTTCGTTTATATGCTTCTCTTTCCCATTCTGCGCATATCGCGCGTCCTCCATCGTCGACGCCGCGCCCCATATCTGGCCGCGCTGGCAACTGCCGACGCGCCGTGAATCTGCGCGGTTGCGCCGCCTAACGAGCGCCCGCAATATCTCCGAGCCCGATGCCGAAGACCTATTACATCACCACCGCGATCGACTACACCAACGGCGCGCCGCACATCGGCCACGCCTACGAGAAGGTGCTGGCCGACGTTATCGCGCGTTATAATCGGCTGAAAGGCGAGAAAGTTTACTTCCTCACCGGCGTCGATCAACACGGCCAGAAAGTCCAGCAATCCGCCGAGAAAGCCGGCGTCACGCCGCAAGAATTCGTGGATGAGATAACGGCGAAATTCAAAGCCGTCTGGGAAAAACTGGAAGTGAAATACGACGGCTGGGCTGCCACCACCGATCCTATTCACAAAAAATGTGTGCAAGGAATTTTGCAACGACTCTTCGACGAAGGACAAATCTACAAGGACAAGCAAGAAGGCTACTACAGCGTCCGCCAGGAACAGTTCCTCACCGACAAAGAACGCGGACCCGACGGCGCGTTCGGTGAAGAGTGGGGACCAGTCGAACACCGCACCGAAGAGAACTACTACTTTAAACTCGAGCAGCACAAGGACTGGCTGCTCAACTATCTGAAGTCTCACACCGACTGCGTTACACCCGACTTCCGCCAGAAGGAGTTAATCAACGCCGTCGAGAAACTCAGTGGCGACCTTTGTATCTCACGTCCGAAGTCGCGTCTGAACTGGGGCATTGAGTTACCCTTCGACAAAGATTTCGTCACCTACGTCTGGTTCGATGCTTTAACTAACTACATCAGCTTCATCGGCTACGATCCGGCTGTTGTTTCCTTCAACCTTCAGCCTTCTTCCTTCCAGGAGAAGTGGCCCGCGCTCCAAATCATCGGCAAAGACATTCTCATCCCCGCGCACGGCATCTACTGGATGATCATGCTCAAAGCGCTCGGGTTCCCCGACGAACAAATGCCCAAGTTCCTCGTGCACGGCTGGTGGAACATGAGCGGCGCCAAGATGAGTAAGTCATTAGGTAATGTGATCGATCCTATCCCTCTCGCCGATAAGTATGGCGCGGAAGCGCTTCGGTATTACGAGATGAGCGATATCGTCACGGGAAAGGATGCTGATTTCGATGTCCAGCGTCTCGTTACTTATCGTTATGGCGTAGACTTAGGGAACACGTTGGGAAATCTGGCGAACCGAACGATTAGCATGGCGCAGCGTTACGGCAGCGGGAAGCTTATCCGATTCGAGACGGTTCAATTTGCCGCCGGATCCTCGTTCGCAGATCTGTTCCAAAGCGTTGTCGACCAATACTCCGACAACCTTGCGCATGGTTCGATCGATGAAGCTCTGAAACACGCACTCCATCTTGCGCAGATGTGTAATCTGCAGATCGAAGCATCAGCGCCTTGGAAGTTGGCGAAAGAGAAGGACACGGAACCACTACACCGACTGTTATACGGCTTGCTCGAGGCTATTCGCATCATTGGGATACTGATTTCTCCAGTCACTCCTAACGCAGCCCACGGAATTTTCGATCAACTCAATTGGAAGATGGAATTGAGCGGAAAAGAAGAACGATTCTCGTTAGCTGAAGCGGAGTGGGGGAAGCTAACGGACGGACACGTCGTTGGAAAACCAACGCCGTTGTTTCCGAGGATTGAAGTAGCGAAAGCAGACGAAGCATAGCTTCGAAAGGTAAGACCAGCCGCGCCTCCGGTCCTTCTTCTGTCCTTTACAGACGCAGTTTATCGCCGTATTTGAAACCGCGGCGATGGTTTGACAATCTGTTATGACTGAACCTGCGAACGACTTAGAGAAAGAATTTGAAGTCGATACGTATGATCGCAAGATCACGGGGTTTCTCGATCCGACTTCGCTGCGGGAGCTTTCGAAAATCAAACCGTGGCGCGGCGTTGTGCAGATCGCGCTGGAATGGTTCGCCATCGCGGCCGCGATTATTCTCTGTCGCGCTTATTGGAATCCGTTTGTTTATATCCTGACCGTGATGTGGATTGGCGCCCGTCAAAATGCGCTGGCAGTTTTGATGCATGAGTCGGTCCATTATCGCTTGTTACCGAACAAGAAATGGAACGAGTGGGTCGGCGAGATTTTCACCGCCTGGCCCGTGCTGGTGACGGTGAATAGTTTTCGGCAAACGCATTTCGCGCATCATCGTCACGTCAACACGGAAGAAGATCCGGATTGGCAAAGGAAACAGCACGAGCTCTTCGAGTATCCCAAATCAGGTCTCGATATGATTTGGATCACGCTGAAATACTGGCTCGGCTTTTATGCGATAAAGCAAATCTTCGAGATCAACACCGCCGCAAAAATTCCGCAGCGCCTGAAGCTGATACGGCTGGCGTTTTATCTCGCCGTCATCGCCGCCAGCATCGTGTTCCATTTCTGGCTCGGTCTTATCATTTACTGGATTGTCCCGCTCTTTACCTACTTCCTTTGGATCATTTATGTGCGCGGTGTGGCGGAACATTTCGGGGGCATCGAAGACCACGAAAACCTTCTGGAGAAGACGCGCCACATCGAGGCTAACTTTTTCGAGCGCCTCCTCATCGCGCCCAATTACATCCACGTTCACATCGGTCATCATCTTTATCCTTCCGTGCCGTTTTATAATTTGCGCGAGCTGCAACGTCGTCTGATGCAAAATCCCGAATACGCCAGCCGCGCGCACGTGACTCACGGGTATCTCGCTTTTCTCGGCGAACTCATGTCCTCAGGAGACTTGAGCAAGCAGGTCGAGACTCACGCCTAAATTTGTTTCGCCGGAAGGGACGGAATCTGTTCGCATTCCGCCGGTGCAGAATTCGTCAGGCAAAATCTTTTCCGGCGGCGCGCTTATTGGGATCGCGGCCCTCGCTCTTTTCGGCATGCGACCGCCCGCAGTTTCCAGCGGGAGCGCTCCGCCTAACGAGTTCTCGGCCGCGCGCGCCGTAACGCGTCTGTCGCGGTTCGCGACTCAGTCGCATCCTATCGGCAGTGACGAGAACAAGCGCGCGCGCGATTACTTGTGCGAAGCCTTGCGCGGCCTTGGCGCCGAGGTTCACGTCGAGCATACGGTTGGATGTTTCAGCCGCGGACGAAACATGCGCGCGGGTCTCGTGCATAACATCGTCGCGACTATCCGCGGAGCGGCTTCCCAACGCGCGGTAATGCTGGTGGCGCATTACGACTCTGTTCCCGAAGGACCGGGCGCAGCCGACGATGGCGCCGGCGTGATCGCGATTCTGGAAACTTTACGCGCTCTCAAGAATGGCACGCCGCTCAAGAACGACCTTATCGTCCTACTCAGTGATGGCGAAGAAGCTGGCTTACTCGGAGCGTCTGCTTTCGCCGCCGACCATCCTGATCTGGCCGCGCGCGTCGGAGTAGCGGTCAATCTCGAGGCACGTGGAAGTTCGGGTCCGGCTTTGATGTTCGAGACGAGTGAAAACAATGGCTGGCTTATCCGGGAATTCGTGCGCACAGCGCCTTACCCGACGGCTTCGTCGCTCATGTATTCAGTCTACAAGCTGTTGCCTAACGACACTGACTTCACTCCATTGAAGCGGGCTGGCCTCGCGGGGTTCAACTTCGCCTTCATGGAGAAATTTCAGGATTACCATTCGCGCCTCGACTCAACTAAGAATCTCGATCCGCGCAGCGTTCAGCACATGGGCGCGAATGTGCTAGCCCTCGCGCAGCATTTCGGCAATGCCACTTTTCCTGATCAGGCAGAGCGGGACGTAATCTACTTCAATTGGTTTGGCCACTGGTTAGTCGCATACCCGGTTTGGCTCTCATGGCTTTTCGCTTTCCTTGGCCTAGCTATCTTCGCGGCCTTCTTTGCACTAACGCGCTCTGAGATAAAGATATCGCACCTGGTGGCGGGTTGCGGCAGTTTCATTCTTCTTCTTATTGTCATCGGGGCAACATCGCTCCTGGCATGGTATGCCCTCACTTTTCTGGCCGGGCATCCGGCGCAAGTGGGCGATACTTGGAGCAATGGTCTAATATTCCTTGGAACCTTAATTCTGGGAATAACTAGCGGCGTTAGTCTGCTAGTCTGGCTGGAGACTAAGCTTGAGACTCGCAATCTTTGCCTGGGCCAAATCCTGGCGGGATTAGTCCTCACCATTCTGGTGATCAAGTTACTTCCCGGAGGGAGCTATGTCGTGCAATGGCCGATCTTTTTCGGTCTCCTGGCGCTTATCGTTTCCGGTCGGAGTAAACTAGGTGCTCTATTGTCCGCTCCGGCGCTACTGATTCTGGTTCCACTTATCTACCTCTTCTTCGTAGCCCTGGATCTCAATGTAGCGTCTATCGGAGCTGCGGTCCTTCTCCTAACCATCTTACTCGCCGCCGCCTTACCGTTGTTTCTTTCGCTCGTTAGGCCGCTATTGCGGTCGGCCATTCTTCTGCTTCTTCTCGCCTCCGCTTGTTTGACGTTTGGTGCGATCCTTTCTGGATCGGAAGCGAAACATCCTCGCCGGGACACCATTGCCTACAGCCTCAACGCCGATCAGAACAAGGCGCAGTGGATTAGCTATGATGCCGCGCCTGATCGCTGGACGTCCCAGTTTCTGGGGCCGCATCCGTCCAAGGGAGTGAATGCGGAGTTTACGATTGGATGGGATCGATCCTGTCTCGCCGGCGACGCGGCGATACAGCCCTTACCCGCACCGACAGCCTCAGTAGTCCAGGATTCCATAGAAAACGGCGCACGTGTTTTGACCTTGCATGTGAAGTCCGATCGCGAAGCGACTGCTTTGCTGGTGAGACTTCCTTCGGACGTGAAAATACAATCGGCTACTTGGACCACCTGCACGCAACAGCTTGGCGATCAGGGAAACTCGACTACTCCGTGGTATCTGCGTTTCGATGGATTGCCACCCGAAGGGATTGATTTGCAATTGCGCTTCGTTGCCCAAGCCTCGGTGAAGCTTTGGGTCGGTGATTCTTCTTTTGGGTTACCTCAACTAAGCGGTCAGTCTTACTCGGAGCGTCCGCCAGAAATGATGGCGGGACCTGGGAGCGATGTAACTCTGGTCGGTCGACAATACGTCTTCTGAACGAGTCCTGCTATTGCAGGCAATCCTCTGCCAAGTGAGTTTCGCCGCGCAGGAAGGCGAGCGCTTCGCCGGCGAAATGCAATGAGCCAGTTATAAGAGTTGGCCTACTCGCACTTCTAGCGATAGCCGTGTCGATTGAGGGAACGACTTCGACGGGAATCGCGGACGAAGCCTTATGGGCGATGGTCGCTAATTCTTCTGCAGGTATCGCGCGCCCGCTTCGAGCTTGAGTCACGAAAAAGCGATCGGCAATCGATGCCAGGATGGAAACCATCTCCGCAGCGTTCTTGTCTCGGAGGATGGCGAGAATGATAACGGCCTTGTCCTCGCCGAAGACTTGCTTCCACGTTTCAACCAAAACGCGAACCGCGGCTGGATTATGGGCGCCATCAATCGTGATGTTTTCGTTCCATCGCTGAAAACGTGCCGGCCAGCTAACGTTCGTTAGACCTTTTGCGATAGCCATTTCTGAGACCGCTATCTTAGCAGCGCGGAGAGCACCAACGGCGACCGCGGCGTTGCTTTTTTGGTGCGCGCCGTTGAGCGCAATTTCCCTTTCGTAATCAGCCAGAACAAAATGCAATGGCGCATCGCAGTCTTGCGCTCGCTCGCGAATTACCGCTTCGGCTTCCGCGAGCTGCGGTGACGAAACAACCGGTACTCGCGCTTTGATGATCCCCGCCTTCTCCGCCGCGATTTCGCCTAACGAATCGCCTAACCACTTCTGATGATCATAACCGATCGGCGTGATGACCGAAACGACCGGCGCGATTGCATTGGTGGCATCTAATCGGCCGCCCATTCCTGTCTCAAGCACGACGAATTCACAGCGCGCTTTCTTAAAATGTTCGAGCGCCAGCACGGTAACGATTTCGAAAAACGTCGGATGCGGATCCCAGTCGGCGAGCAAAGAACGAAGACTTGTTAGGCCGCTGGCCACCTCGCCTTCGCTCATCATCTCGCCATTCACCCGGATGCGTTCGCGGAAGGTGATGAGATGAGGGGAGGTGAAGAGCCCGCTGCTAAAACCTTGTGCGCGCAGAATGGAATCGATCATCGCGCAGACCGATCCTTTGCCATTAGTGCCCGCGACGTGAATGAATTTCTGATCGCCCGGAAGATTCAGCCCGCGGAGTAGCCGCTGAATATTTTCGAGACCAAGCTTGATCCCGAAAAGCTGCGTGCCGAAGAGCCAGGCGAGCGCTTCGTGGTAGGTCACGCCGTCGCGGAAAAATAACTGAGCAACTGGCTGATCTGCGCCCGCATCTTTTTGCGATGCACGATGAGATCGATCAAGCCATGTTCTTCGAGAAATTCCGCGGTTTGAAATCCTTCCGGCAAATCCTGATGCGTCGTCTCCTTGATTACGCGCGGTCCAGCGAAGCCGATCATGGCGCGCGGTTCCGCGATGATGACATCGCCTAACGAGGCGTAACTCGCCATCACGCCGGCGGTGGTCGGATTGGTCAGGACAGAAATGTAAGGAAGATTTTCGCAGGTGTGTCGGGCGAGCGCGCCGCTGGTTTTTGCCATTTGCATCAGGCTGAGCATGCCTTCGTACATGCGCGCGCCCCCCGAAGCGGAAACAATAATTACGGCCGAGCGATTTTCCGTGCCGCGCTCGATCGTGCGCGTGATGCGTTCGCCGACGACCGATCCCATGGTCGCCGCGAGGAAGGCAAAATCCATCACCGCGATCGAGACCTTGTAACCTTCGATCATGCCATCACCGCTGAGGACGGCGTCGATCAACCCAGTACTTTCCTGATATTTTTTCAGGCGATCCTTGTAACTCGAGACGCCTTGAAAACGCAGCGTATCGATCGAACGCAAATCAGCATCGCGTTCCACGAAACTCTCGGGATCGAGCAAATTCTCCACGCGCTCTTTCGCGGTTTGCGTGAAGTGAAATTCGCAGCGCGGACAAACGCGCTGGTTTTGTTGCAACTCGATTTCGTGCACGACCTCGGAGCAGCCAGGACATTTCGTCCAAAGCCCCTGCGGCATTTCGCGCTTGCGACGGCTTTGCGTTTTTAGCGCGGGTCGTTTGAAAATAGCCATGACTCGTTAGGCGCGCGCGGCCGTTGCGGCGTGCACAAAAAGTGCACCCGCTTGCTTCAGCACGCGAGCGCATTCGCTCAAGGTCGAACCGGTGGTCAGGACGTCGTCGATTAGCAGCACGCGCAACCCTCGCACGTCCATCTTTTTTCGTAAACAAAAGGCGTCGTGCAAATTCTCCATCCGTTCCGCGCGATCGAAGACCGTCTGCGTGGTGGTGTAGCGGATGCGTTCAAGAACGGGCCGCATCGTGAGGCCGGAGCGCGCGCAAAATAATTCCGCGAGCAGTTCGGCTTGATTGAATCCGCGCTCGCGTTTGCGGGTGGGATGCAATGGCACCGGCACGACGATATCGAAAGGCCGGCCATGCAGCCGCGGATCGTCGAGCGTTTCGCATAACCAATCGGCGATGGGAAAACGCAGATGGATTTGCCGTCCGTATTTGAAATCATGCACGATCTTTCGCACCAGCCCGCGGCTGCGAAAGGAAGAGACGGCACATTCGAAATACAATTTTCGATGCGCGCAATTCGCGCAGGAAAATGTCTCCGTGATCGCGCCTTCGAATGGCTCGGAGCAAGTGGAGCAGAAGGGCGCTTTAATGCGTGGAGCATTCGTTAGGCATTTCGCGCAAAGATAATCTGAGTGTCCGATCGGCTCGCCACAAATCTCGCACAGCGGCGGATAGAGCAGGGAGATCGCGCCGCGGAGCGATTCAGTCAGTGCGGACTTCATTCTTGAAGCAAAGGGCGACGAGCGCCCACGTGGTCAACGCGACAGCTAGAGGAGCGAGACCGATGAGAAGACTTTTGCCTAGCCAGGGCAGGGCTTCAATTTCGCGATGCGCGATCTTGTTGAAGAGCGCGCTGGAGAAAATCCAACCGGCATGCAGGCCGATCGGCAACCAGAGCGAGCGGGTGCGAATACGCGCGTCAGCCAAAATCCAGGCGAGAAGAAAAAGCGTGGTGAAACCGGCCGCGAGAAGGAGCGGGTCGCTGAATTGCGAGAAGGAATTCGCGATGGAAATGAAACCGGAATTCCAATGCACGACCGCGGAAGTTTTTTCCGGCGCTTTCAAGAAATGCAGGATGGCGAAAAGAGCCGAGGTGAAAAACACGGCGAGGTTCCGCGAGCTCGCGCGCAGAAGGACGCCAAGAATCAAACCTCGAAACAACGGCTCTTCGATCAGCGGCACGACGAGCGCGGAGACGGAACGTCCGGCGATCGCCGCAAAAGAAAACGATTCGCGCAGTTGGTAAATCCCCAGTCCAATGATCAAACCTCCCAGGCAGAGGAGGGGAATGGCAGCAGCGGCGAACCCAAGCAGGACATCGCGGACGCAATGTGGATTTTCGCGCAAGCCCAGTTCGAGCCAGCTCTTGATGCCTAACGAACGAAAGAGCGGCCAAAACAAAATCAGCGCGCCGATTAACAACGCGCGATGAAAGAATGTTTCGAAATCGAATTGCGTGAGGACGCCGAACCGATGCGCGGTCCAATAAAGCACGGGCGCGATAACCGCGCCGAGGAGTAGCGTGGCCGCGAAGTAGATCAGCAGTCGGGCTGCGTCTTTCAAGATTCCAATGTAGGGTGACGCCGCGATGCGGAGTCAACACATATGGAAGGAAAAGGACGAGACCGGCCGCAAACGCGAAGTGCGCGTGACGAAGTTCGGCGGGGAATGGAAGTTCCAGTCCAAGTTTACCGATGAAACCGACTGGACCTATTACGATCGGCCAACCATGGAAGATTTAACTGCGTTGCGTGATGTGGTCTTCCGGAAGTACCAACGACGGCGCGCAGCGGCTGAAGATGTCGACGCGATTGATAAGCTGATTCAGCTGTATTCTACTCAATGATTACAGGTTCAGTTACATTTTACTGCAATAACAGATGACAAAGCGCGCGCGACTCGATGCTGTTTTAGTGGAGCAGGGGCTCTTCTCGAGTCGCGAACAGGCGCAACGCGCGGTGATGGCGGGCGAGGTAAAGCTCGGCGACCGCGTCTTGAACAAGTCTTCTGTCCTGGTCGAGCCCGGCGCCGCGCTAATCGTCGCGTCACCGCCAAGATTCGTGGGGCGCGGCGGCTTGAAACTGGAAGGCGCGCTCGATTATTTCGCGATTGATCCGGCCGGGATGACCGCGCTCGACGTTGGTGCGTCCACCGGTGGTTTCACGGATTGCCTGCTGCAACGCGGCGCGAAGAAAGTTTATGCGATCGATGTCGGGCACGGGCAGCTCGCCTGGAAAATCCGCCAGGACCCGCGGGTGATAGTGCGCGAAAACCTGAATGCGCGACACCTTTCGCGCGAAGACATTCCAGAGCCGATCGATCTCTGTGTGATCGACGTCTCCTTTATTTCACTGACTTTGATCTTGCCGCGCGCGTGTGAGTTGGTAACTGCAACTGGTGTGATTCTCGCGCTCATCAAACCGCAATTCGAACTGGAGAAGCGCGACGTCGGCCGCGGCGGTATTGTCTCGGATGCGGCCTTACACGAAAAAGCAAAGGACAAGATCGAACAATTCGTTAGGCAGAATGGACACGAGGTTGTAGGTCTCACGCCGTCGCCCATCACCGGCACGGACGGTAACCAGGAGTTCTTCATATGCGCCCGCAAACAGTCGGCCTGATCGCGCACACGAAGAAGAAAGGCGCAGCGGAGCTAGTCCGTGCGGTTTCGGCGGAATTCGCGCGTCACTCCTTGCCCGTCTTGATGGAAGATGAAACCGCCAAACTGGTCGGCGAAAATTCCATCTACTCGCTCAAAGACCTTAGCCGCGAAACCGACCTCCTCGTTGTCCTCGGCGGCGACGGAACCATTCTCCGCGTGGTCAGTGAACTCGGCGACGAGATTAAACCGATCTTCGGCATCAACATTGGCTCGTTAGGATTCCTCACCTGCGCGGCATCCTCTGCTTATGAAGAGGCGGTAGCTGCCATCGTCGCCGGCAAAATGGACTTCAGCGCGCGCGCGCTGCTCGACGTCCACCTCGATCCCGCGGGGCCGAAAGCCTATCAGGTTATGCGCTGTCTCAACGACGCGGTCTTTAGTCGCGGTGAAATTTCGCGCCTCATCCGGCTCGCCGTGCGAGTGAACGGGGAAGCGCTTACTGAGTTTAACGCGGACGGCTTAATCATTGCCACGCCTACAGGTTCGACTGCTTATAGCTTAAGTGCGGGAGGTCCGATACTCGCACCGGATTCGGGCGCGTTAGTTATCACACCTATTTGTCCGCACACACTTACTAATCGCTCGATCATTGTCGATGACTCAGCGGTAGTAGAAGTAGAAGCAACCGAACGTGATTACCCAGTCTTTCTAACCATCGACGGCCGCGCACCTGTGCACGTCGAGGCAGGGTCGGTTGTGATCGTGCGCAAAGCGAGGCAAAGCCTGCCACTCGCTGGTCTACCCGGTGTATCTTTCTTTAGTGTCGTTAGGCAGAAACTCAAATGGCATGGCAGTAATGTGTGAGACTCTATTGTCACATCGCGAGGCGATTCGTCCGACTACGATCATTGAATCGCCGCGGCTATCGCAGCGATTGGGCGCTGAAGTTACTCTCGTCAGCGAAACATTCCAGCTAACCGGTAGCTTCAAATTTCGCGCCGCTTATAACGTCGCGCTCAACGTCCCGCAGCCGCATATCATCGCTGCTTCTTCGGGTAATTTCGGCCAGGCATTGGCTTATGCCTGTAAGTTAGTAGGCAAGGCATGCACCGTCGTTATGCCTAACGACTCCGCACAAGTTAAAGTGGAAGCAGTGCGCGATTACGGAGCCAGCGTCGACCTAATCGATTTGCGCGAGATTAGCCGTGCCGCGCGTGTCGATGAGCTGGCGCGGAAGATTGGCGACGTTTATGTCGCGAGTCCCTACGATGACCCGCTTGTTATTAACGGCAACGCCAGCCTGGGCGAGGAGTTGCTCACGCTCGGCCGCCAATTCGACAAGATCATTGTCCCGGTCGGCGGGGGCGGTTTGCTTTCGGGAATCCTGCAAAGCTTCGCCGCCGCCAACGACAAGACGGAAATCTGGGGCGCCGAACCGACCCTGGGCAATGATGCCGCCCGCTCTTTGCGCGAAGGACGACTGGTAGCTAACGAACAAGAACCAAAAACCATCGCCGACGGTGCGCGCACCGTTAGTCTAGGACAACATAACTGGCCGATCATTCGCGACCACGTTGCAGGCTTTATCGAAGTTTCGGAAGAGAATATCCGAGAAGGGCTGCAACTGCTTTACGCGTTAGCTAATCTTAAGGTTGAACCAACCGGCGCACTAACAATAGGCGCCTTACTTACCGATCCCGACAAATTCAAGGATCAAGAGATTTGTTGCGTAGTTAGCGGTGGAAACGTTGACTTAGCGATGTATCAACGATGCCTTGCTTAAACCGGGCGCTTGCGTAGCTAATTAAACGGAGACCAAAAGGCATTGTCCGTCACATCGGACAGGGAGGACCTGGCGGCGGCGGCCGGTTTAGGCAGAGAATCAACCGTCTGCGAGCCATAGCTATTACCGAAAATATCCGCGCCTGTCCTAGTTAGATTAGAGCCTTTTTGGTTGAGATAGGCCGTCCAATCCGAGACCGCTACGGTGGCCCCGGTTATCTTGTTGGTCTCGATCGCGTATTGATCGACCGCTGAGTCAATCAACCGCAGGTCGTTCATAATGGTGGTCGCTTGAGATCGCTTACGGGCGCGCAGAAATCCGGGAACTGCGATGGCGGCGAGCAATGCTATGATCGCGACCACAATCATGATCTCGACCAGCGTGAATCCGGAACGGCGCGAGTGTTGAACGGTCATCTCCCCTGAAGAAATTAGCAGTGGCCGTGCCACGCTGCCCGTTCGGGTCAACGGCGGGCATGGCGACGGATTCCTGTTTCTAGCCGTAGCGCTCTTTGAAAGCCCGGCCTCGCCTTTGGCGGCGTTACGGGCGACCGCGGCGTGAGGCAACCAGCCTTACTGCTGTCCGCGGCTGGCCGGCGGCACGATTCCATTCATGCGCAGGTATTCGACCATCTGGCCATAGTGATCCAGGCAATGGGCGGCGCCGAAGGTCGACAGAAATAGCCGGGTAGTTTGGTTCTTACCCATGGTGACTGGCTCGACCAGGTTTGCGGCAGTTAAGCTGGTTGCGGCTTTGTGGCCCAGGGCAAAAGAATCCTTCACAAATTTCAGGATCTCGGCCTTGGTTTTCATGCTCTCGGGACCTTTGCCTTCGTTGACGGTATCGGGCGCTTTGTCGCCGGTGACCGGCGACCAGAGCAGGTAATTAGAAGCGGCGATATGTTTTACCTGTTCGCCAAAGGTGCGGACCCCTTTGTAGTCGCTGCCGGGAATGTTTAGCTTCTCCGGCGTAAAATCGTACTTATCCTCCGGCATGGCTTCGGCCGCTTCGACGACTTGTTTTTCCACTCGTGTGATCTCGCGATCGATCGCGGTAGGTATGGTAAGAGCAGGTGGCGGCGTGGGGGTGGCCGCCGGTGAGCTGCTCGCAGCTGGCGAACTCTTTGTATCTTGTGCCAGGGCGGACGCGGCAATGGTGAACAGGGCTAGTGGCAGTAGAATGCGGAGATGTTTCATAAGTCCTTTCGGTTGGATGGAAGCAAAGACCAAGCAATGGGAGATGCAACATCTTTCTCTTATCGCGATGTAAAGCGATTATCCTCCGCCGGGAATTGAATTGCCTCCACGCCGTATTTTTCCTACACCAGTGGTGTGCGGAGTTGGACATATCGTGGGCGAATACGCGAGGTCGTGGCTTTGCTCTTGTTCGGGGCGAGTCTTACCTTGTTTGGGTTGGTCGTCTGGCATCCGACGGCGAAGAAGGAGCCGCGTGACATCGACCGCTCGCGTGCGGAATGGTTCTACCGTCAACGCGCTTATCCGCATAAGTATATCCCGAATCAAGCGCGCCTGGCCGCCTTACAAGAACTCGACCGGAAGCTAGAACGGGAACAAGCCATGCGCGCTTCCTTGCCCGAGACCAATGTCTTACCCAATCCTGCCTGGACTTTTATTGGCCCGCAACCTGTCGATACACCTTATACCGCTCCGGTTGTTGCCGGTCGGGTAAATGCCATTGCCATTAATCCTACTAACGTCAACCAGGTCTATATCGGCGCGGCGCAGGGTGGAGTCTGGAAAACAACCAACGGTGGTAACAACTGGGTGCCGCTAACTGACACGCAACCTTCTACTGCAATCGGTTCGCTCCTCCTCGATCCATCCAACCCAAATGTCATCTACGCCGGCACAGGAGACGAAGCCTATGGCGCAGGTATCTTGAAATCAACCGATGCGGGGGTGACTTGGACGCAGATGTGCGGACCTTTTTGTGGTCCACTCACGTCGGATGGATACTTTGGCGGCGGCGGCCGTATCCACCAGTTAGCCATTCATCCTACCAACCATCAAATCTTCCTCGCGGCGGCCGAGCTAGTCTTTGCCGACGGCGTTTATCGCTCGACTGATGGTGGTAACTCATGGACGCAGGTCTTATCGGGTAATCCGGGTGTCTCAGTTATTTTCGATCCTACGAATGGAAATATTGCTTATGCTTCGCTCGGTGGCCCCTTTAGCACCGGGACGGCGCGCGTTTATAAGTCAGGCGATGCCGGCCAAACCTGGTCAAGAGGTGACTTAACCCGCCTGGAAATGCTGGCCGGATCGCTCTGGCCATGGCTCCTTCCAGTCCTGCTACGCTTTATGCCGGGATCGGAGATGTTAATACCGGTGGGCTAGCCGGTTTCTATAAGACTACTAACGGTGGGACTAGCTGGACCTTGTTACCGGCCACTCTGAACTATTGCGATCCCTATTGTAACAATCTGAATTTCATTGCGGTTCAGCCGACGAACCCGAATGTTATCTTTGCCGGCGGCGCTTATACAACTACTCTGGTGCGTTCCACGGATGGCGGTGCTAGCTGGGCTACTCTGCAATCGGCTGCGAACTTCGGCTTCATGCACGCCGACATCCATGCCCTGTCGTTCTCTGCGGATGGCAACACACTCTACGTCGGCAACGACGGCGGAGTTTATGTCACAACGCAGATCACGGCGAGCAATCCTATCTTTACCGCCCTGAATAACACTCTTGGTATAACTCAATTCTATCCGGGCATCTCGATTCATCCGACGAATGCCTCGATCGCCATCGGCGGAACGCAGGACCAGGGCACGGACATCTACTCCGGTTCGCTGACATGGAATGACGTCCTTTGCGGTGATGGCAGCTACACGGCTATTGATCCTACCAACCCAACTACCATGTACGGCAACTGCAACGGAATCGATATCCAAAAATCGACTACTGGTGGTAGCTTCGGGAGCTGGACGGAAGTAAGTAATGGGATCGATCAAAACGATCGCGTCCTTTTTGTTCCACCTTTGGTCATGGATCGTTCCAGTCCGCAAGAGCTCTACTTCGGCACCTATCGCGTTTATCAGACAACGAATGGCGCGGCCAACTGGACAGCTATCTCGCCGGACCTGACCGCCGGCGATTCATTCGATGGTGTTATCAGCACGATTGTCGTCGCGCCCTCCAACTCGAACACGGTGTATGCTGGCACGCACGACAGCCAGGTGCAGGTAACAACGAATGCCGGCGCCGGGACGTTAGCTACCTGGACAAATATCAATGCAGGTTTACCGCCCCGGGCTGTAACTAACATAGCAGTTGATCCTGCTAGCTCTACGATCGCTTATGTTACCTTCAGCGGTTTCACGGGCTTCGGCGATAACCTTGGTCACGTTTTTAAAACTACCACGGGCGGGGGAAGCTGGACAGATATCAGCGGCGATTTGCCTAACATCCCGGTTAACTGGGTGGTGACAGCACCCGATGCGCCGAACATACTTTTCGCCGCGACCGACACCGGCGTCTTCTATACCACCAATGGCGGCACGAATTGGAACTCACTCGTTAACGGCTTGCCGCGCGTCGCCGTGCTAGGTCTGGCCTTGCAAGCCTCCTCCCGCACCTTACGCGCCGCGACACACGGGCGGGGGATGTGGGACCTCGATGTCTCGGCTATCGCGCCGCTCGCCTTAAAGGTGGTCTCCGCGACCCATCCCGCCAGTCATACCTTCCATCTGCAATGTGTAGGTGTGCCCAATGCGGTCAATCGCATCGAATCCTCGACGAGCCCCAACTCCGCAAGCTTTGCCACGCTAACATCGGTGATGACCAATAGCAGCGGTAACTTTCAGTATGACGACACCAACGCCGGCACGAAGAAGTTCTATCGCCTGGCCTATCCTTAAGAGGACCGTGCTTGTTTACCGTCTCCGTTCCTGACGAAAAACGCGCGGCTTGGCAGAATGCGCGGGTAACCGCGAGGCATGAAAGAGTGGAGAACGATTGCCGGTCTTATCCTCTTACTTGCCATACCTTCGCAGGCCTACGCCGGGCAGTAGCACGGGGTCGGCCGTTCTGTTTCTGGAACTGACTGGGGCGATAACACCCATTGGACACCGCAGACTGTCCCAAACGACCCGGCTGACGTAGCTACTTTTGCCGCCTGATTAACACGAATCCCCGAGCTTAAGACCTTCCAGCGTCGGCACCGCGCCGCCGTCTTTTACCGACTCGAACGCGACAGACCTGACTGCCTTTTATCAAGTGGCCGTAAACTAGGAATTTTAGCGGCTCCGAAGGCGGGGTCGGTCCGGGTCGGAGCGGGAATCGCTAAATCATCTTCGGCCCGATTCGAAACCATTTGCCGCTGGCCAATCCATTAGTAAGAGTCCGTTTTCATGAAAACATGGCTCCATTCAGCGGTCCTAGTAGCCTTAATCCTTTCCTTCACTGCGGCCTCTCGCGCCGACGACGTTGTTGGCATCACCGCCAGTGGAGAGCGAGTCATAGCGCAGCCTGGAAAAGACGCGCCCTGGAAGAAGGACATTACGAAAAGCGTCCGCCCGATCTATCCTCCTAAAGACGAGGCCACGGGTCGCGAAGGCTGGGGGAGATTTCGTCTCCTCATCGATCCTAAGTCTGGGGTCATAGCGAAAGTCATCATCACGCATTCAACCGGCTACCCCTCGCTGGATAACGCCTTCATCGCGGCCTTGCAGCAATGGCGCGTCCGACCCGGGACGTGGCAATCCTTCGATGTGCCGGCGATCGCCGAGGACGAGGCCGAGATGCTGTCCAAACGAGTGCCTAACCAATGGTACTACGTAGGTGAGGCAAATGGGTCTAGCATTCTGCGGCTTGGTTCGGCCACGTGGGCAATTCCTTTATGGGCTTGTAATGCCGACTCACTTGCGATCATAAAGGTCCTGGGAAATTCCCCGCCGGCGCCCTACGCCGTAGCTATCACGCCACCTGGTAATAATCCTATTGATGAGATTGATACTAACCGACGTATTTATACTATCCATCTCTTGGCGGCGTCGATGGAAGATGCCGTGAAGATCCGCCGTGCCTTACTGAACGAGATCGAGATCGCGAAACGCAACCTGGAAAAAAGGCAAGGGCACAGGCCGCGTTCTTAAGGGCGTATGGCTGATAACTCACGCAACGGTCGCCAAGGAACGCAACGAATTTCTGGTTCTTCCGTAGCGACCTTTGCGACCGTAGCGTGAGAATTTTCGCTTGAGCGGAGTCGCAGCGCCCGCGTAGCATTGCGCATGAGCAACAACAAGAAGAGCTCTGCTCCGAAGGAAGACGGGCGCAACGGTGCGCAGCGAAAAAGGCATGCGTGACCTGGCACCGAAGAAGAATCCCAAAGGTGGCACCGGCGGCAGAGTGGCTCCGATAGGGCCACATGGTCCGGGCGGATAGGGCTGACAGGGCAACTCCAATTCGCTTGTCGGCGAACAACGATCCTTAGGTACCGTGGTGTGCGATGAAGCCCAGTAGATTCGTCGCGTGTGTAGCTTCCAGCTTCCTCCTTGCTGGTCGCATTGGCGCGGTCACACTGTGCGGCCAGGAGATACGCACCGGACCGGAGATCGAGATCCGTTTTCCGGTCGATAAACATTACCAGGACGTGGCGGCCTGGGCTGGTAACCCGCGTCCACAAACCGGGCGCGCCGTGCTTACCTTTCCGCCGGGCTTCGATCCTTCGCGACCCTGGCCGATCTTCATTGTGACCGCATCTACAACGACCGATCGCGTTAGTCCCGATGATGTCTATGCTTACCATCCGTGCGCGGACAAGGAAGGCTGGATGGTCCTGGCCACCGACGCGACCATCAAACCCAAGCATGACTCAACCCCATGGCGGCTGTCGATGTTATGCGCCGGCCTGGAAGCTATCCGGAAGGAATGGCCGCAGAGTAAGGATTGGCCAGTAGCTATGGCTGGATTCTGCGGCGGTGGCCGGCGCAGCGGCTTGGAGGCGGCCATGTTCGCCAGGTCCCACGCGGTTAACCTGGTAGGCTTATACTTCACCGGCATGGACAAGGACGTCCTGAGCGATGCCTACCATACCTATCAGCCCGGAGCTGCTTTCCTGCACACACCTATCTGGATGAGCGCGGGCGATAACGACATCATCGCTACTGGTTACCGCGAAGGGAACGTCGCAGCCTCCATCCGCCGGACTGGTTTCGATCGCGTCCGCCTCGAGTACTTCATGGGAAAACATGGAGTGAAACGAGCCGAGGTAAGACTCGCCATGCGGTGGTTTCGCGAGCTAGGTCGCTTCTAGCTGGGTGTAGAGCAGGCCGTCGTTAGCCGCGATGTTGCGGCGGGTGTCTTTTCCGAACAATCTTGAACCAAGATTGCCAAAGGGCGGGCGAAACAGCGGGCGTTTCCGAAAACAGCAGAGAGTCCCAGGCCTCAGAAACCTTTCCTGTTGATTACATCAGACAATATATGTCATATGAAATGATGATGGCCGATGAAAGCACAACCACGCGTCTCGGAGTCCGAAAAGCGCACGGAAGTTATCGGCTGTCGATATACTGCCACTGAGAAACAACGTTTCGAAAAGATACGCGAGCAACTCGCGTTACCTCTCGAAGTGAAACTCTCGGCAGTTGTTCAAATGCTGACGATGACCGGCGCTTCGGTTTTCGAGCGCAAACAACTGAAAGGCAAGAAACATGCAGTTAGATAAGCAGGTCATGGAAGCAGTCGGCGCGGCGCTCGGTCAGGGCAAATGCGTCTTTGTCGGTGAATGGCGCGGCTATCAGCCCGAGACCATCAACTACACGAACAAGGCCGGAAAACCGGCTTCGTTCTCGCGCATCTCTCACCTGGTCGAAGTCGGCTCGGACAACCGAGTCGAGGGCGTCAAGGCAAACGAATCGATGCCCGAAGGCATTGACCCGAAAACGGTGCCCGTCCCTTTCAAAAAGGGTCAGCGGGTGCTTTTGGAGGTCGAATCAGTCGAAGTTGAACGCGGCAACAAAACGCTGCGTGTATCGAAAATTCACGCCATCTGACGCGGTTATCGCCGCGCGTCGCGCAGCGACGCGCGGCTTAACCTTGTCTCCTTTCCAACAATTCTGACAGACCCGCGATTATGATTCTGCCTTCCAAGTCGAAATTCGCCTTCCAAAGCTCCGTTGAAATTATGCCGCTCTCTCGGCGCGGCAACCTTTACTTATGGACGTTTACCTTCACGAACGCTCTGGAGGTCGCGGACGCTCGGAAGCGCTGGTCAAAGTTTCTCTCGGATCTGACGATCTGGCGGAAACGTGCTGGGGGTCAGTTCTACGGTCTGCGTGTGTTCGAGCTACACCCGCGAGGCCACGGCCTGCACATTCACGTTCTAACCTCGTGCTACTGGCACGTGACGAGCATTCGCAAACTCTGGCAGACGGCTCGGCTTGGCGGCGGGCGCGTGCATGTTCGTCCTGTGCCGGCGAATCGCGCGATGTACGCGGCAAAGTATCTACGGAAGCGCGGCCGGCCGGAATGTTTCCACGGCGTCCGCATGTGGGCGGCTTTTGGCAACTGTGAGCATTGCCGAGTGAAAGACGTTCGTGTCGAATCGAACTGGACGCGGACTTATCATGCGCTGGTGCTTACAGCCGGAAAAATGTTTACTTCGTTAAGGTGGCATCAACGGCAGCAAGCGGTCGACAACGTCGAGTTCGGTCGTAACTGGTCGTTCGGTTTGTTTGGTGTCGGAGTGTTGCAACCATGAAAATCGCAAAACAACTCTGGAATGGGCGCTACAGTGAACCGGCTACGCTTGTAGATGCTCCGATTGAGCCGCCGTCGTTCTCGTTTGGAGTGGACGAAAAAGAAAACGAGTTTGGCGAAGTCGAGCTCAGCCTGGGCGACTATGAAGTCACCCTGACCAGCGCCGAAGTCCTCGAAATTATCGAGGGTTTAGAAGCGATCGGAATCTCCCTTGTTTCGCGCTGACCATTGAACTTAGATCGCTACGTCCAAAGGGCTACGCACACCTAGCCCCGGCTTATTAAGTACATGGGTATAAATCATCGTGGTGCTCACATCCTTGTGGCCAAGGAGTTCCTGCACCGTCCGGATGTCGTAGCCATTTTCGAGGAGATGCGTTGCAAAGGAATGGCGTAGCGTGTGACAACTAGCCGGTTTCGCTATGCCCGAGTCTCGCACTGCCTTCTTCATCGCCTGTTGCAACCAGCTCTCATCTAGGTGATGCCGTCGCAATCCTGTAGGCACGCCTCTGCCGTCTTCTTCGGCTCGCGGGTCGCGCGAGAGCCGCGCCGAAGGAAACACGTACTGCCAGCACCATTCTCGCGCCGCCTTGGGATACTTCCGGGCCAGCGCATCCGGCAAAAAGACTTCGCCAGCCCCGTCAGCTACATCTTCCTCGTGCTGCGCTCGCACTTTTTCCAGGTGACGTTGCAACGGCGCGGCCAGATTCACCGGCAACATTGTAACCCGATCTTTCGCCGCTTTGCCGTTGCGCACCACGATGCGCGCATAACCGAAGTCTACATCCTTGACCCGGAGACGCACACACTCCATCAGCCGCAACCCACTACCGTAGAGCAAGCCGGCCATCAAACGCGGCGTGCCGTGCAGATGGGCGAAAATCTGCTTTACCTCATCGCTGGTCAGCACTACCGGTAGCCGGGGCGGTTTGGTCGCCCGCTCCACGTCCTTGAGCCAACCAAACTCCTGCTTGAGGACTTGTTTGTAGAGAAAGAGCAACGCGCTCAACGCCTGATTTTGCGTCGACGCTGCCACGTTCCCATCCCGCGCCAGATGAGTCAGGAACTCCGTCACCTCCGCTTCCGCCATCTCTGCCGGGTGGCGCTTGCCGTGGAAACGGATGTAACGCTCGATCCACTCCCAGTAAGTCCGTTCCGTGCGCAAACTGTAGCGTTTGAGGCGCATCACATCGCGCACTTGATCCACCAAACGTTTCGGCTTGTGGGGAGGCGCTTCGGCTCTCATCATGGAGGGCATGATTCCGTTTTACAAAAGCAGCAGCCTCGAAGACAAGCGGATTAGACGGAGTAACTCCGCCTTTTTTTACGGAGTAATTCCATCCATTTCTCGTTAGGCCTTGAAGATGCCGCTCGGTCCAAAGCTAGTACTTTCGCTGCTATCGGTCAGCCTCGCGCTGAACGTGTTTTTCGGCTTCGCGCGCCCGAGCACACGCGAAGCAGTCGTTATCGCGTTGCAAAGCGCGATAGTCATAGGCCTTTATGCTCGGCAGACCGTCGCTTGGCTGGCAGTGCGATGGCTGTCCGCGATCGCAGTCGGCCTCGCGTTGTTCCTTCTCGTGCTCCTACTGATCCTTCCATTTACTGGAGAGCGACAGCAGTTCTGGACATACTGGGCTTACTTGGCGTTCCAGACTGCACTTGTCTGGGTCTTGTTTTTCTTGCTCGGCCGCACTGATTCGAGAGTTTACTTCAATGCACCGCGAAAGGCCTAACCAGACGATGCAGCGAACGGCTCTTGGCGTTGCGATTAAACGCTTATGGTAGCTACCAACCCTTCACTCCAAGCCACGCGCGCTCTCAGAGCCGTCGCTGATCTTGAGTCTCGTTAGGTCTCATGCGTGCTAAGGTCGCGATCCGCTTTGCTGCTTTGCTCCTTGTGCTTTCGCTTTACGCCGGATGTGCTCATCCCTTGAGCGGTAGAGTGACCGATGCGCGCGGCCGCGCGATTCCGTATGCGCATGTCCAAGGTTCTGGCGGAGTGGGCGGCGGCTTTATCACTGGTGAGGGCATCCACGCCGTAACTGCGGTGGCTGACACTAATGGCCGGTTTACATTTCCCGACGCAGATGTTATCGATCTGATTATAGCTACTTCGCCTGACTCCAAGAAGCATGGTCGTGTCGTCCTTAGTGTGCCGAAGCAAGCAGTGATTATCGTCGTCAAATAAGACCTAACCATGCGATGCAGCGAACTCCGAAAGCATTCGGAGTCGCTGATCTTGAGTCTCGTTAGGTCGTGAGCATCTTCGTTCCCATTCTTATCGGAGCAATCGTAGGTTTGCTGTTCGCGCTGAGACGTGGCCCCAAGCCGCATGACATCGTGGCGTCACTCCCGCAAGACGATCGCCAATTTCTTGCAGACGAGCTTGAGCGCATCACTCGTCTACCGCTACGCACTTCTGCGGACGAGGATGCATGGTACGCGACCACACACGACGTGCAGCATCGCCTTCGAGAGCGATTCGGCGAGGTTGCCGCTGTCGTTCCTCATAGGTTCATGATTTATTTTCATGATGCCGATGTTCATCGCACGCAGCCCGCGTATCGAGCAGCGCAAGAGAAGCATGTTATTGATTTCATCCGACAGTTGCGCGAAGGGACCTAACCAGGCGATGGAGCTAACGGCCACCAGGCGCATGCCTACCTTTCACGTGACTACAAACCTTCAGCGTCGATCATCGCTCGGTCTCGGTGGCCGCAGCTCATCTTTTTTTCGTTAGATGCTAAGGCACTTTCTCCTAATTCGCTCGTTGGTTATCATTGCGTTTTTCGCGCCCATCGCAGCTACCGCGATGTCGTGGGGATTCCGCATGCATGCGAAAGGCGGGCTGAGTGGCCCGCTCAGATTCGAGTTCCGCGACGAAGCGGACAGGAAGAGCATCAAGGTAGAAGATTTCACCGTTTCACAGCGAACGGCCGATCACCGCTGGAAGCCCGTTTGGACGCTCACTACGAAGCGAGGAGTTACCGCCGTCGAATACGGCGTTCCAAGCAGTGGCTTAGATGAGAGCACCCCAGCAAAGAAGCTAGTGCGTGGTCGCGTCTATGCCGCATTTGCGTCCGCACGCGGTGGCGGCTCCGCTATGATGGTCTTTCGCTTCAGCAAAGATGGGAAGATCACGTTTCCGGAATCGCTCGATTAATATGCATAGAACGCATCTAACTCCGCGATGCAGCGAACCGCGGGCCGTCCTTATGTGTAGTTCTCACTATTTCATAACGTCACTCGTAACTCGCGCGGTCGCTGATCTTGGGTCTCGTTAGATCTTATGCGCCACTTCTTGCCGTTCTTCCTTGTGCTGCAGGTTGCAGTCCTTACAGGTTGCGCTGTGAAGCCGTTCCCCGCGCCAAAGATTGAAGGTCGCGTGGGAAGCATATCGCACGACGACATCGTCGTTGTCACTGCGCTGACAGAGCGTCACATGCGATACCATATTGGATGGGCGCTTCCAATTGATCGTATAGTTGTTCGCGATCATGATTATATCGCGGTTATTTATTCGTACGGGCCTCACGAGTATCGGATTCCGATGACACGGGTTCACGGCACATGGGTGTCGCCGGCACCAGACTCTGTGATGGTGACCGGATGAAGAGAGTTAGCCGATCAAGATCTAACCAGGCGATGCAGCGAACCGCTGGCCGCCCCGCGTTCTAGCTTTCGATGACTTCCATATTCAACCAGCAGCGACACGCGCCCTCGCCAGCGGTCGCTGATCTTGTGTCTCGTTAGGTCACACTAGACGGTGCGCGTTCGTTGATTCAGTCGCACCGAGCGTCTGGCGAACTACTAGTCGCTTACCCGACCGCTCCTCCTCACGCGCCGCGTTTCCAACTTCGCGAAGCTCCCGGGAAAATTCTGCGCTTCGCGTGCACGCCAGTTCCTCGCCGTCGAACAATTCCTCTTGTTGATGTGAGCGAAGCAAACGCTTACGGCGCGGGTTGTCCTTGTTTCGCGGCGGTGGCGGCGAATCGCTCTCATCATCGTCGGGTCGCTTGAGCGGACGCGATGCTTTTTGTTCGTCCATGCGTCGCAGAAAACGGAGCCGATCTTCAAGATTCCAAATCGCGTCAACGACGCTGTTCGTCGGTCCGTAAGATTCCTGAGTCATCGGCACCGTGAGCGCAAGTTGCCTGATGCGGCCTAGCTCTTGGATTAAATAATCCGCGTCCAGGAGGAATTTTTCGCAGAACGAAGCGGCATCGAGCATGAGCAAAATGGCAGCGAGTTGTGAAAGCATGCCGCGAAGTCGCAGCAGTTTACGCGCCGAACAAATCAGATTGGTTTCGCTTCCACGTGGAGATCGTGCGTGACAATGAAAATCGCCGCTTGGGTCAACGAAGTGAACTCATAATTTTCCCAAACTCTCGCGCCAGTGGTGCGGTGGAAAAGGCCGTAGCGCGTCGCAGTCCGAGAAGCAGAAGCAACATTAACCGAGGCGGGAATGGATGATGTTTTCTGTGTTTTCATTTTATTTACCCGCTCAGGGTGAAAACACAGAAAACATCCCCGTGGGCGTAGCCCACACCCGTCCGCCTAACTGATTCGCCCGCTTGTCGGGACGAGTAGCCTGCGGAATCAGCAGGCCACGTGAGGCTTTAGCCCGAAGCAGCTTGCTGGCACGTGGTCTGCCCGCTGGCTACCTCTGCTCAATGCTGTGAGCGAACAGCGAACTTGTAAGCCGGTAACAAAGAAAACGCTGTTTTCGTTCTTAACGCGTGGCCTGTCGGATTCAATCCGCGCCAATCAAATGAGCAACGCGCAAGTCCTTCAATGGTTCTCCCTCGGTTGTGGTGCCGGTGCCCTCTCCTGGGGCATCGGTTTTCTCTACCAGATGGTTCGCCAAGCGAGCGACGCCGCGACGCAAGTCTGAGAAACAAACAAGAACAAAAACGAAAGGCATCCAATGAAAGTTAAATCCCTCGAAGCATATCGCTTCATCCAACGTCAGGCGCTCGCGTTCCGTGTGTGCATGCTTCTGGCGTTTTTCAGCCTCATCAACCTCGCCCGCGCGGACGAGACAGACCTGTTCACCTCGGCTGGTACCGAGATCACCGCCAACAAAGCTAAACTGCTCACGTTGCTCGGCATCGTGTTCACCGTGGTCATGGTTGGCGTGGCCTACAAGCTGGTGAAGCGCGGCGCGAACAAGGTCTAACGACCGCTTCGGGCTCTTGGCGTGCGTCGGTTTCTTCATTCTCCGGCGCACGCCTTCTCCGATGCTCTCCGACTTCCTTTCCATCCTGTGGCAATTCAAGTTCCACGTCTGCGTCTTGGTCGTTATGCGCGTGGCCTACTCTGTGTGGCTGCGCTGGCATTCTGCCAAGTGGTAGCCGCACAAGAGCCAGACCCAACGCCATCGCCGACTCCTTCGGCAACTCCAGCGACTTTGGACGATGTAGTCAAAGCGCAAAACCAAACCACGGCGGGCGTCTGGCTCTTGTGCGGAATGTTCTTCACTTACCTCGGCTTACGAGTCGTTAGACCATGAAGCGGCTCGTTATATGGTTTTCGTGCTTAATGCTGGCTCTTGCCAGCGCGGATGCTGCTTTCGACATAGGCCCGGGGAACTGCAACGGTCATTCGTGGGCTTATCGTTTTCGTCTGACCGCAGGAACCGGAGTCCCTGACGGCACTTATACCCTTCGTTATACTTATAACGATAGCGCGGCAGGAACGGGTCACTATGATTTCAGTGTCACGGTCACAAGCGGGACGGGTTACACCGATATTCCTATCGGACAAAACTCGTCTGGTGCTGGCAACCAAACCGGCACGCTTACACTTATTTCTTCGTCTTTGATTTTAGGCGGCGACACGTCGACCGGCTACGAGTGGAAAGCGGTGGGTAGCGCAGTCTGCTATGCCAATGCGGTCTTTGACGTAAACCTGAGTCTTACGGACGGGACACCCTATGTTCTTAAGGCGGGCGCGACAGTTTCCGGAGATTGCGCCAGCAATGTCAGTCTAACCATCGGCCGAGTGAATAAGCCGCTCACCGTCCTGCAAAGTGGTGGAGTTGGTTACATCGGTAACGAGAACGATACAGGGCAAACCTATGTCTGGAAGGTGAACGGAACGACCGTCGCAACGGGCACGGTTGAGACGTATTCGCTCGTTCAAAGTGGGTCGCCCGAATTTGGTTATACTACTTACTACGAGTCAGACGTTGCGGCTGCTATAACTTGTCCTCCGCCTACACCTACTCCGAGTCCGACGCCGCGACCATCGGCAACGCCTACTCCGGCTTTCAGTCCCCCGCCGAATCCGACGCCACCACATCCTGACGGCCCACCAAGTCCGCCGAATACTCCACTCCCACCTAATCAAAGCGTCAATGGGGCCGGCAAGGGCGTGATCGTCGAGAATCCAAACGACTTCTATGAGCCGGTGCGTAAAGCGATTGAGGACGCGGGAAACGGTAGCGAACCTAACATCGGCTCCGGTGGTAGCGGCGACCCGTATGAGATCACCGATGACGACAGAGGGCACGTCGAGGACTTACAAGCTAAGGCGGACAAGTTCACAGAAAAAACCGACACGCTGCGCACGGGTGTTAAGGACAAGCTGGATAAATTCAAACAGATGTTTGACCAACTACCTAAGAACATCGGGACGGTTTCCACAATCAACTGGTCGAGTGCAACTGGTGCCTTCGGCTCTCAATACTCAGAGGCCGGTGTAATTCATCTTAACGACTGGCAGAGCCAGATTAGCTTGCTGCGCGAGCTTCTTAAATGGGTGCTCTACATCGGGTTTGCGGTGATGACCCTCCGTGCCTTCGGCTGGCAACACTGACCATGCACGCGCTCTTTAATTGGATTAGGCAAGCCGCTGAGTTTATCGGCTGGAACGTGCGCGCGTTGTGGGGTGCGCTTATGGCCGTCATTAAGCAAAAGTGGGCGGTGTTTCTCCTGCTGGTCGGCACTATCTACACGTTAGCTTCGGATGCCATCAAATGGGTGTCCGAATGCTGCGATGCCATCGCGCAAATCGTTGTTCAGCAATTCGATTTATCTGCGGGAACGAAAGTCATCGAAATGCTGCCGATCGTGAACACGTTCGCGCCGCTGTCCGAGTTCTTCGTGTGCATCGTCGCTTATACGCTGCTGATCGCGATTCTGTTTCTCTACCGGTTCGTGAAGTCGCTAGTTCCAACCTGGGGCAATACGTGAGCGATGATCGAAATAGTCGAGGGCAAAGGCGTCGGTGCAGGGAAAAGCTACTACGTCTGCGAGCGTTTGATAAACCACTGGCGCCGTGGTGGGACGGCTCGTGTCTCGGAGAGTTTCCGCGTGAATTGGGACGCGTGCAAAAAGCTGGTGCGCGCACGCTACGGCTTACTCCTCGAAGATGACCAATTTCGCGAAGTCAGAGGGGAGGACGTTGCAAGACTGCACGAAGTTACCGAAGCGGGAACTGAGGAGATTCCCCTGCTCATCATTCTCGATGAGGCGCAAGACCAACTCAACGCACGCGACTGGAACGACAAGAGCAAGCGGGACCTGTTCTCATGGTGCTGCCAGTCGCGACATGACGACAACGACCTCATCTTCGTCTCGCAGTCAGCCGCGAACATTGATAAGCAGATCCGGCGGCTGGCAACTTTCACTTGGTCGATTCGGAACGCCCGTCATCACTCCATCGCAGGCTTCGGAAATACTGCGAAGTGTATTCAGTTCGCAACGCTTGGCCTTAACGACGGCTTCTACTTTGTTAGGTCGATGCTCGACTATGACGGCCGCACGGTGCTGGAGCGCAAATGGGTCAAAGCAGATAAAGGTCTTTTCAAGTGTTACACATCAAAAAGCATGGCGCTCGCTCGCAAAAGAGCCGGTGTCGTAGCTAAGAAAAACCTCAGGTACGAGAAAGGCAGGAAACCAATGGTTAAGTATGTGATCGCGGTCGCGATTCTGTTGGGCGGTTATTCCGCGTTCAAGCTCACAACGGGCGGCAATCCGTTTGACGTGAGCAAGGATAGTAAAGCGAAAACGGCGCAACCGGCTCCGGCGAAAACTGAGAGCTCGGGCGGAGCGTCCGCCGCTTCTGCATATGAACTGCGAAGCGAAAAATGGTTTGCGCGGTTTGACGAGAAGTCGATGAAAACCGAGAGCGGCCTTTACATGGTCGGCAAGCTATCGGGCGAAGGCTTTGTCGAAGGCATTCAGGACGGCGTGATTCGAGTTCGGCGACCGAGCGGGCGTGTCCTGTATATCGTCTGCCAAGACTATATTGTCCCGTCGATGCTCGCGCCGGTGGCGGAACCATCCCCTACTCCGGCGAAGATCGTGGTTGCAGAATACGACCCGAACGCGGGGCGCGTCGAAGGCGGCGCGTCGTGGAAGGAAAGCTACCATGTTTCACCGCTAAAAACGGCTCCTCCATCCATCCCCTCACCCCTAAGAAAACCGTTGCAGAAGTATATGTCATATAAAATAGCAGGGTCTTGCCTCCGATTCGGCATGGTAATTTGAGATCAATGAACTGCTTGTTCCATCCATTCCATCTTCCCGTTTGGAAGTCGGCGCGCGAAGAATCTGCGAGTAAGAGTTTGATGCCACCAAATGAAGGACGGGCGAAATTTAACGGCAATAGTCATATCAATTCTATCGGTGGGGCGAACTATGATCGAATACCGAACACTCCACGGTGGGGCAAAACGCGGGTATAGAGCGTTAATCGTCCCGCTGGTCTGCGAAGTGTACTTGGCCGCACGCGACGCGGGCGCGATCGCGAATCCGCGGCAATTGGCCATCGCAAAAGCCTGCGAACTTATCATGCGCGGATTGGCGCGCGTGGGTATCGAGGCGCTTGTCGATGAAGCGACTGGATATCAATACGCGCGGGAACGGTGGGCACTCGCGCGCATCTTGGAAAAATTCATAGCCCAAGAATTGCAGCCATGGACAAAGACGTTCCCGCTTGAGTTCGACCAGCAGATATTCCGGCTTCGCCAGTGGCCGTTCAATCCCCAAACGATGCAAGGACCGCGTGTACTTGCGAAGTACACAAACGATATCGTCTATAAGCGCCTTGCTCCTGGTGTTCTCGAAGAACTTCGCAATAGGAACCCACTCGTGGAGGGTCGCCGTAAACATAAGCACTTTCAGTGGCTCACCGGCGATATTGGCCACCCAAAGCTGATGGCGCATTTGGAAGGTGTTAAAATCCTCATGCGCGAAAGCGCGACATGGGAAGAGTTCCAAGAAAAGCTAGACCGTCACTACCCGATAATAGAAACGTCCGACCTTGGCTTTGTTATCGAGAAAACTAGGAAGCCCAACCGAGTGCTACGGCTTACCTGATGAGTCCTCGGCGAGACGCTCCTTGGCTTCGCGAAGCTGACGCTTCAGCTCCTCAGAGCCTAGCAAGTCCTCGCCATTGGCGCGGTCGCTTTCGGTGAATTTCTCGACTTGCTCTAGAGCCTGCTGACTAGCGTCCTTATCTGCCACGAATCATGTTATAACATGAAACGGCGCAACGCGCCATCGGTGTTGCGAAGACTGCGGCTCCGATGGCTGGGATGGTACAGCTATTGGAAACTGAAGATAGCGTACCTCAAAACACGTCCATAGAAGCTAGAACCAATCGGAGGCAACACCAATACGACGGTTGCCTCCGATTCGGTATGGTAATTAAGATTCATTAATAACTTGCACTGCTCGTCATGCGTCCGTCTGTGACGGATGCCTAATTACCCTCTCTCTTCGGTTTCAGGGCAAGTTGATACAATCCGAATCGGTATTCGAATAGAGGGCGTGTTTGTCGCGGGCTGCAAAGAGTTGAGCGTGCTCTGCCCTGGAGTTTCGGGCGAGAAACGCCTTCTTGAACTCACGCAGATCGCAGGCTGGGAAGGTTGGGCGTTTGATCTCCTGCCGGACGACAAGGTGCGGTTCACTAGCCTGAATCCGTGATCGCCATTGCCTATGTTGCCTAAATCCGGCAGGCGCTCGTCTAAGCTTAGGGATAAACGTGTCGGTGATGTAAAAAGAGATCGGCAGAATGCAGGAAGATTCGTTAGGCAATTGGCCGCGAACGGTTGACAACTCCGCAATGTTTTGGAACATACGCCTCCATGAAGTCCTTAACCCGATTGGTCGTAGCTTTTTCGTCATGCAGCATTCTCGCCCTGATGGCGATGGCCGGCGGTGAGCCGATCGATGCCAAGGACAAAACGGTGATGCAACCGGCGGCGCCGCCCGTCTGCACGTGGACCGGTTTTTACATCGGCGCCAACCTCGGCGGTGCCTGGGGCATGGCGGACGCGCGCACGACTACTCTCTTGATTCCGGGTGGCTACAACTTCGTTGACACCGATGTAACTCAGATCGCGGACGCAGGTTCGCAAAATATCGATACGGCTGGTTTCACCGGCGGCGGACAGGTCGGTTACAATTTTCAAACCGGCCATTTCGTTTTCGGAGCCGAAGCGGACTTCAATGCCCTGGAGCTGGACGATTCTCGGAGCGACACTCAGGAGTATATTTCTGCGCCGGGAACGTCCTTCACGATCAAGCAATCGGTTTCGACCGATTGGTTAATCACGGCGCGCGCCCGCCTGGGATTCACGGCCGGCCACTTTCTTTTCTATGGAACGGGCGGCCTGGCCGTGACCAAAATCAACTATGATGAGTCGTTTACGGACACTTTCGCGGCGGCGCGGGAAAACAGCAGCATCAGGGAAACAAAGGCCGGCTGGACGGTAGGCGGCGGCATTGAATATCAACTTAACTGTCATTGGTCGCTCAAAGCCGAATATCTCTATGCCGATTTCGGCCGCGTCTCTGCTACAAGCACGAACCTGACGGCCATCGGTGGTCCATTTCCGCAAAACGCCTTCTCGCACTCATCCGATCTGACCGCGCACATCGCGCGTTTCGGCGTTAATTACAAATTCTGAGCTGCGCCGACTAGCGAGCGAAGCTCGCTCATCGGAATGCGGTCGACTCTTCGATATCTCCGGCGGCATTGAGGCTGCAAATCTCGGCAGGTATCTCGCGCCCGTAACGTAGCTCGCGCGCGAGCGAGGCCGGGCTTTCAAAGGTCGCCAAGGTCGCAACGGTTAGCCGCTTCACTTCCTTTGCGTCCTTTGCGACCGTTGCGTGAGGAACTGGGCCGCCTTGGTACCTAACGAATGCTACTTCTCGCTAGACCCGCAACCGATTAGCTCACTTATCAAAGGCGATCGACTCTTCGATATTGCTTCGCGACTCCCGTCGCCCACCCGATCGGGCGTAGGGCTATGTCACACCGCTTCCCGCGGGTTCCATTCTCCGGCCGCATTGAGGATGAGAATTTGAAGGCCCGGCCGTTGCTTCGCATCCATTACGGCGCCGTGACAGTCGGCGATGCGACGGCGAATAGAAGAAGTTGAGTTAGTCGAAGTCAGGTGATGACGGCTCGCGTAACAGAAGCCAAAAGAGCTTGCCAATGGGTAACCGTTTCGGCTACCAGTTGCGCGAGCAAGCTCATGCGAGGGATTCCACGATTTGGGAGCCCGTTGATGGCGTGTTGGGCTAGTTATTGGTGGCGAAAACTAGCCGCCGCCGGGTTTTTGCTGGCGAACTTTGCTCTGCCCGGTTCTTTGCGCGCCGCAAATTTCTCCTGGTCGGGCCTCGGCGATGGCATCCATATGAGTGACCCGGCGAATTGGTCGCCGAATCAAACCCCGCAAAACGGAGACTCTCTTCATTTCACCGATGCGACGTCGTTCAAAATTGTGGACGCTGATTCCCCGATTAGCGTGCAAAGAATCTATTTTTCCACTGCGCCCGGCGGCGCGGCGAGTTACCAGATCTCCGTGGCGCCAGCTGTTCAGTTCGGGTTTTCCGGCTTCGTGAACGATACATTCGTTAACGGAATCCCCCAGACCCAGACCTTTATCGTGCTACCTAATTCCGCTGGCAGCGTCCAAGGGACGTTGTCTGTCGGTACCGACACTATCGTACCCGACGGCGGCCTTCATATTATTACCAAAGCTGGTGGCCAGGGCCCGACTACCACCAGTCTCACCGGCACCACCAATGCCGGCGGCGGCAACACGTTCACCCAGGAAGGGGCGAATTCCACCACTCTTCCGGGAACAGGCACTCTCGTCGTCCACGGCACCAGCTCGCTCGGCACGTGCGTAGTAGAGAACCAGGCGTGTAGCATCGCAGGAACGACCTCCAACTTGAATGGCGGCTCCTGTACCTTTTACGACTCTTCCACAGCTAGCTCATGCAGTATTACCAACGATGCCTCTTCCAACACGAAAGCCCTAGGTGGTGACACGGATTTCCGGAATAACTCGACGCTGGGCTCGGCCACAGCTACTAACCAAGGAGGCGGCTCGACTGGCAGCGGCGGTCTGACGCGCTTCTTCAACAGCGCCACGGCGACAACCGGAACGCTCAACAACAATGCCGGGTCAAACTCGAATGCGGGCTCGACGCTTTTCACTGACACGAGCACCGCCGGCACCGCTACAATCAATAACCCTGGTGGCACCACTTCCGGGACCACTGGTGGATTCACGATTTTCTCCGTTAGCGGCACGGCCGGCGGAGCCACGATTACGAACGGAAACGGCAAGGCCTTTACCGGGAATGGTTCGACGCAATTTATCGGAAGCTCTAACGCGGGGACATCCATCATCGACAATTTGGGCGGGACGAGCCAGTTGTCCGCTGCCGGAACGACTAGCTTTAGCACGAACGCTGATGCCGGAAGCGCGACTATTACTGCGGAAGGTGGGACGGCGCCCGGGACTTTTCCTGCCACGATAGTCTTCAGGAATAACTCGACCGCGAACAACGCCACGCTGATGGCGAATGGCGGCACGAACAGCGGGACCGGGGGGCAAGTGCAATTCTTTAACACCAGCACCGGGGGTACGGCGAAGATGGTAATTGGTAACGGAGCGATCTTCGACATCAGTGGCCTTACTTCAGGTGCATTCCAGGCAGGCGGGCTGGAGGGCGCGGGCACTTTCAATCTTGGCGGGAACGCGCTTACGGTCGGCTCGCGTAACACGGACGCGACAATTTCGGGGACGTTAGCCGACGGCGGTTTCTTTACACCAGGTAGCAGCGCGACCGGCGCTTCGCTCACGAAAGTGGGAACAGGCAACCTAACTCTTACAGGGACGAATAACTACACCGGCCCGACAAGTGTTAGCGGTGGGAAATTAACCTTGAACAGCTCGTTAGGTAATGCCGCGGTTAGTATCACCGCGAACGGACAGCTCATTAATAACGCGACAATTGGCGGCAATGTTTCGGTCAGCGGGCTTCTTAGCGGTTGCGGGACAATCAATGGGACTTTGACTGTTAACCTCGGTGGCATTGTCGATCTCACCGGCTGCGCGGTTACAATTAATGGCGCAGTTACCAACAACGGCCTTTTCATCCTAAGCAATGGCGCGAGCCTCGCGGGAAGCAGTCCTTCGTTCACTAACAACGGAACGCTCGACCTCATTACCGCTGGGACTTTCACTCCCCCACCCGGCTTTATGAACCAGGGTGTCATTCTCGATAAGAGCGTCGTTAGAACAAAGATGGTTAGCCGGAGTGGGATGAGCATGACACTTACGATCGATTCTTACATTGGTCACACCTATCAGTTGCAGAAATCCATGACGCCAACGGCCGCTGGTTTCGCGAACACGGGCGCCTCACAAACGGGAAGCATGAACACAGCGCTTATGTTCAGCGATTCGGCCGCTTCGGGGACGAACGGGTTTTATCGCATCGCGGTCAATCCTTAGCCGGGCTAATTACCTGCTACCGATCGACTCTTCGATTTCTCCGGCCGCATTCAAAACGCGAATCGCGAATCAGGAACGTGAGAAGGCAGAAAAAGAATTTGGCCGTAACGGATGCGCGGTCGCCAAGCTCGCAACGGAAGACTACTAACTCAAATCCTTGGCGTCCTTGCGTGAAGAGCTACGGCTGAGGACAGCATAAAACGCAGCCGGTAGCCGACTGTACCTAACGAATGCTACTTCTCGTTATGAGCATTGAAAACGACGTAACGAAGCTACTTGTCGCCTTTACCAGAGCCGCCGCCGGTGCAGGTATCATTAACCCACCATGCCATGTAGGCGGTAAAGAAGGCCAAACCCTCATCCGGGTTCTGCACATCGCCATCGTCGCCGTAACCAAGCTGGAATGGCCTCCGTGTGATGGTGAGATGGAGGTGGTTTGGGTTACCATCGGCGGGTAGGAGATTCTCCGTGAACTGGACACCGGACCAGCGCGGGTTTGGCCGCTCGTCTTCCCGGGCGATAACCAATCGTGCACACGCATTCGGGCGCGCGGGCGGCCAGATATCTATCTCGAGTGACTCTTCAGCGAAGACTGGGGAAGCAACGATTTTAGTTACAACTGCGGGCGCACCGTGGGTAAGCGCGCGCCAATTCGAGGTCAAACGCAGCGGCCTGTTCCAAGTGCTTCCCAGCATCGGCGCGAAGTCGTTATTCTGTAAGTAAGAGCTAGCGAGAAGACTAACCGGATGTAGCTCTGCCTGCCAGTTGGGATGCCCGCAATCAACTACCCAAAGACCGCGCGCCGCCAGGCGGTCGCCGGGCTCGGGACGAAAGCCAACCGGGTAATACCATTGTTCGCCTTCGATACCTAAAGCGCCGCGAAGATCTTTCACCTGGTTACCTTTGCGGTACTGATCGGGATACTTGGACTGGCAATCGCCGCCATCGCGATCGTTTAAGGTTGATTCGTCGCGCGCGAGTAGGTGTCGGTAGTTCGCGTCAGTGACAACATTGAGTTCCCAATCGGCGCAGAGCTGGCCGTTATCCGCGCTGGAAATATCGGGACAATTCTGGACGGCTTCGTTATGCGTCTCGACGTCCGTGTGCACACCCATGTAGCGGCCATCGGGCATGCCATTGTGGTCGCCGCTGTAGTCGCCACCGGAAAGGAAGGAGTTACTAACGGTTCCTTCGGCGTTGCGAAAATTTAGATCGGCCACAGGGAGCCATTCAGCCATGTCGAAATCGATACAGCCGTCAGATAGAGAAGGCTCTCCTTTGCGGCGCCAGTTACAGACGGCTCCGGATTGCGCGATCTCGGAGTCTGGCGAATCAGCAAGCGGAAAGAACTTAAGGTTGGCAGGAGTCCATTGTGCGGGCGGAAGGCGCGGCGGCGCGCAGACCTGCATCCAACGCGGCGCGCTAGTTCTCCATGAGTTACCCGCGCCCGAGCAATAACCGGGAAGGAATGTAGGAAGCCAGGAAGCCGGGTCGCGGTTCAAGTCCTCTAACTTGGCGAAACTAACTTGTGTGCGCGGCGCATCCCACGGGCGGGCCTGCCAGTCTTTTTGCGGACTTTTATCAAAAGCCAGGTCTGCCGGATACCAGATAGGACTGGCAACAGGTGTAAAGGCGAAGTAGATGCAGCCATCGGAATGCATCTCGGCGGAATTAAGCGGCCGATTACTCTTAGTAGTATGTTCTCCGCGCCGGCCATCTTGATAAAGTTGAAAGTGTGAGATAGCTGTGCCTTGCGCATCCTTCGTGATAGGTAAGCCTACCGGCACCTCGGCAGCTAATGTTAGTAAGGTAGCGACGCGCGCTAGCTCCGGCACTTCCGGCGCGACAGGTGTGTTAGTAAAAGTAAGTAACTTCTTGCAATCGAGCAGGTGCGCTGCGGCGCGATCGATGATGATATCGACGCCTGCTTTTGCCTGGCCGGGGCATTGGTTGTTACTACCGCCGTCAAAACCCCAGTAACCATTGTCGTCGTAGTTATCATCGGTGTAACCGAGCGCAAGATGTCCAGCGTTAGGGACAATGAACGGCGGACCAATCCAGTGCTTGAGTGATTGCGGGTTGTTATCGCCAGTTACTCCACGAATCTGCATCGTCCCATAATGCATCCCGTCGAGCTTACCGTCGTCATCCTGACCGTTGACGTAGAGTTCCCAACTTTGCCCCCACCCGCCACGCTGCGCACAGCCCGATGCCTTTAAGATTACAACATCGCCGGGGTTAAAGGTAATAGCGGGATAATCCGTGAGAGGCCGATCGACCGAAGGGTAATCGATATGCCAGGCTTCGTGTCCAGGCGGCGACTCCGAACAAGTGATGATGTCCGCGCCGTGAGGGTAATTACCATTCTGCCCCGGCTGAAATCGCGGCGGCGGAGGCGAGCTACATGGATTGGCGTAAACAACACTTAGCGGAATTAGCCCAAGAACCGCCACCAACCCGACGTATGGAAACCGGATGGTCACCGCAAGGCCGCAGCCTGCCAAAAGGAGGCTAGCCTGTCAACTAAGAGCTACTCGTTAGGTATCGTATGTCCGCGGCCGCCGGCCGATACTTCTTCTTCGTCGATCGGACCTCTGCGAAACGCGTTGCTTGTCTACTGGGGCGAGTTTGTAAATGCTGGCGATATCAAGCGGTCTGGCATCATGAGTGCTTGCTTATCAGAATGAAGATTAACGTTTCTCGCCGGTCAGCTTTCACCTTGGTGGAAATAATGATCGTCGTGGCCATCATCGCCCTGTTGGCAGCGATCGCGGTGCCGGGATTCCTCCGCGCCCGTAAACGTTCGCAGGCCAGTAAGATCATCAACGACCTGCGCATGATCGACGCCGCGGTCGACCAGTATGCGGTCGAGACGAGCAAAGCCGGCGGCGCGAGCGTGGGCACGAACGACTGGATCAAGTACGTGAAAAAGGACTCGAACCTTTACGCGACAAGCGCTGACGTCTTCGGCAACCCTTACGGTGCGCAGTCCGTTGACACACTCCCCTCAGTTCCCGCAGCGTCAAAGGCCGCGCTTTCAGACGTAACCGACAGCAGCTTCTGGTCACCCTATAATTGACGAGCTTTTTCCGGCCAGGTTTGGCAAGCTAAACCCCGGTTAAGTTTGTTTCGGCAACCGCGCGGAACTTGAAGCTGCCAGTAGGCATAAGGCATTCGAGTAGTCGCAAACTAAAGGGTGCGTCGCTCAGTCGTCGATGGGCTCCTTACCCGCGATAGCGTCCTTCATGGCCTGGATTTCTTTCGGGGAGTGCCCTACCCAATCCAGGTATTCGCTTACGATCCGCAGCGGCTCGCGGGAGCGATAGGACCTGGTGGGATTACCGGGAAACTTCTTGTCCGTCAGATTGGGGTCATCCGCGAAGGCGCCGGTCGGTTCTACCTGGTAGATTCGGCCTGGACCTTCGCCCTTGGCCAGCTCCGCTCCCCAGGTAGCTGCGTGCAGCGTCTCGCTGAAGTAGATCCAGGGCGACTTCCGCTCGGTGTAGTTGGAGGAATAACCGGGTTGAAGCAGCTCCCCGGGCTTCAGGTCGGCCTTAGTGCCATGGTAGAATCGTTGCGAGTTGGTATCGAAGACGAATGGTTCTGCGGGTTTCTTCATGCTTGTCTCGTTATCCATATCGTGGTCATCATTGTTGCGCGAAACAACCGGGGAAAATCCACTCTATCGGTGCAGGCTTTCGCCGCCGCCACGGTAAAGTTGAACAGCAGACATCTCGAGGCCTGAAAGTTCGTATCCGATGAACAATTTTGTTGACTGGAAATTGTCTGATCGGCTCATCTAGGTAGATGAAATTACGTCTTTCCTGCCTTTACCTCGCGCTATTAGTCGCCTGCGCGATGCCCGTGGTCGCACAAGGTCTACCCGAGTTTCGCCCCGCTTTGATCGGTAATCACAAGAAGGCATTGATCAACCTGATTAATGCACAGTCTCTGATGGAGCGTGGGCAAAAGGACGGGACAGTCATGTTTGAAACCGGAATTACAGAACTAGGCGAAGGCGTCAATTCCCGGTGTTATCGCGGAAGCGCAAATACGGAGATGCTGCAAAAGGAAGTGCTAGGAGAAATCGACCAGGCTCAGTTCGAGCCGGCGGTCTTCAATCACAACCATGTAGGCTGTTACATGCAGGGCACGGTCATGTTCCTGATCCATGATGGTAAGCCGATGGTCAGGATTTTTCTGAACCAGGAAGACAGCGAGATCAAAGCCGGCCACGACTTCATCGCACCACAATTTTGCTTTGCGGCCGGCAACACCGCCTTCAGAACTTTCTGGATGGCGCTGCCCCCGGGCGGAGTAGCTGTGGTCGGCCTGGATGTCGATACCAAAGGCCACGTGGTGGGAAAAAAGGTCGTGTATGAGTATCCGCCGGGAATGAATTATGGAGGTATCATCGTGGGACATATCGGCGATGGGCTTTTCGTTCCGGGCTTTCGAAATGGCAAACCAACGGCGTGCCACTTCAATTGGACGGCGGTTTTTGTTGGTCCGGGCAAGCGTGGGAAAACTGGCTAAGCGGGCTGAACTAAGCGTGCTATTTAGGGAAGCCGGTGAATAAGATTCCGGAATGCAACCTAGCGGCTCGCGACGTGCTGCCATAGGTAGCATGAAAACCCATCTTTTGGGGATTCCTTCGCCTGCGCGGAAGTCCGACGATCATCTGATTCCTTCATCACCAGTGACACTGCCACCATTGATTCAACGGATGGCCGTATCTCACGCGCTGCTGCTGGCAAAGTGGAACGCGAATTTCGCATTGAACCTCCGGCGGCCAGTGACAGTCCTCTAAGCCACCGATGCACAGTTACGCGGTCGCCTCTGTTTCCGAACAGGTTGATAAGATACGCCTAGCGGTGCGCACGAACGGCGAATTTACCGCCGGGTGTGAAGAGTTGGCAATCATGTGCCCAGACAAGTTTTCGGAAGAAGACAAAATGGCTGCGCTAACTGAAATCGCGGAATGGGAAGGCTGGATCATAAACACTCTTCCCGACGACAGGGTACAGTTTAAGAGCCTGCGGCTTCGCTGAAGCCTTCCTTGCGTCTGGAGTTGCGCAAGACTTTCTCCCGAGAGTTACTTTGAGTGTGGTCGTAGAGCTAGACGCAGTAACGCAGGTTGCTGCAAGAGTTCCATGTACGGTCGTTAGGAAGTTACGCGCTTTAAGTTGTTGACGGACTCGTTAGGCCACAACTTGAATGCGCTATGAAGACAAAAACTACTCTACTCGCACTTCTCATCTCAGCGACCGCGGCCAGCCTTTGTTTCGCCGGCGACGATGCCTTTATGGGAACGTGGAAGCTCAATGAAGCGAAATCGAAGATCCCGGAAGGCATGCCGAAGAACACGATGGTTGTTTATGCGCAAAGCGCTGACGACGTGACGATCACCGTGGATGGCATGGATGGTGGCAAAGCGGCGCACCACGTATGGACGGGCAAATTCGATGGCAAGGACTATTCGGCCAAAGGCAGTGACATGCACGACTCGCGTGCCTACACGAAAGTGGATGCCAACACACTCACCTACACGGTGATGAAAGACGGCAAAAAGGTAGGCGATGGCAAAGTGGTCATCGCGGCCGATGGCAAGAGCCGCACCGTCACGGAAACCGATACGGGTAAAGACGGCAAGCAGGCGACCACGAACGCCGTTTACGACAAGCAGTAAGATTCTTCGAAATCGAATCACCACCGGTCAGTGCCTCGCGCGCTGGCCGGTTTTTTTTGGTTCTGAGCAAATTAGCCCTGCTACTCGGACAGATGGTCCAGCTTAGCTTGGAAATTGAACAAGATCCCGAATCCTGCCGCGGATTGCGGAGGTAGTAAACGCGCCGTCCTGTCGATAAAGGACGGCAGGAATGGCTTGTCGTTGAGTAAGTGCGACGCCGACCTTGTAGTCGACTCGCGTGTCCGGTTGCAAAGCGATGCGATAGCGCGTCACGATAGTAGCGATCGCGACCTTTAGAATAGCTAACGCAAAGGCGTAACCGGGACAACCGCGCGGGCCGCCGCTGAAAACGGTGTATTCGTAAGGCGAAGGATCGATGGTCGACCACCTATCGGGCTTGAAGCGATCCGGCTCGGAGTAAAGCTCGGGTTCGCGATTAGTCATGAAGGAACTAAGCATTACTTTCGTGCGCCGTGCGAGCGGATAGCCTTGGAGGCTTGTGTCTTCCTGTGCGACGCGGAATTGCTGCGGCACTGGTGGCAGGATGCGCATGCTCTCTTTGACGACGGCATTGAGTAAGGGCAATTGCATGAGCTGTTGGTGTGACGGCAAACTACCAGCACCCGCCCCTTGAAGCTCCTCGTATAGGTCCCGCGCTATTTGCGGATGTTGATCTAGTAAGAGGAGTGTCCAGATCAACGCGTTCTGGCATGTTTCAAAGGCCGCGCCAAACAAGGTGGGAGTATGACTTACAATGTTTTCGTTACTGGCAGGGCCGCCATTCTCATCGGGACTGTTAACCACGATGGAGAGTAAGTCGCGGCTATCCATTTCTCCGCGCTTGCAGTTAGCCCATTCGATGATGCGGCTTTCTACATCCTCGGCGTCGCGCATCATCTGGTGATAAGGCGTACCTGGGATGTTCACCGGGCAGGCGAATATCTTCCACGAGAAATTGCAGTTCGTCCCCTGGTTGATCATGTCCGCGATCGGATAACCGTGCGAACGATCGTCGCCAAATAACAAGCCAATGGCGAAGGTGCGCACAAGCTTCTTCGAGTGCGCCACCAGATCGATCGGCTGGTCCATCGGCCAGGAGTTAACCTGCTCTTCCGCCAGGCTAACCATGTCCGGCGCCTTGGCGCCGCGCTGGATAGGTGGAACCAGGAGCCGTCGGTAGTGCTCGTGTTGACGGCCAGTCATTCCAAGGATGCCTCGAGCGAGGCGTCGGACGGCAGAGTTTCTCGGACCGGGCGGCCCGACATTGACCGGTCGCCACGTGGTTGGATTGCTTAGGACCTCGCGATTGAATTCAGGGCCGATGGCAACAACAAACGCTCGGGGAGTTCCTTTAGTAGGAACGCGCGGATAAGGAAGCTTAACAAAAGGACCGTAGGCGGAGTAGCTACGAGCGATGGCCTGGAGCGGATCGAGCGCGAAGCGCAAGTACCATCGCGAAGCTGCTGGCCAATGAAAGGCGACAGGTGTAATCGCGTTAACCACTCGTTAGGTACTCCATCATGCAGAGCTACAATACTAGTAGGTCGCCAGACCAAAGGCCTTGTGCGTTAGTTGCGCGGCGCGATCGGCGTCTTTCTCCGCGATCACTACCGTGATCTTGATCTCGGAAGTTGAGATTAGCTCGATGTTGATGTTGCCCTGACCGAGACAATCGAAAAGCCGCGCCGCGACTCCAGAATGCGAGCGCATCCCGATGCCGACGACGCTGAGCTTGGCCACACCGCTGTGCGAAACGAGACGTTTCGCGCCTACTTCCTGCACGACCGGCGCGAGAAACTCTTCGGCGCGCGGCAGATCGTTCTCGTGAATGGTGAAGGAAATGTCGGTCGTGTTGCGATCGGAAATGCTTTGCACAATCACGTCGACCAGGATGTGTGCGGCGGAAATGGCGGTAAAGATGCGGCTGGCCACGCCGGGAAGATCGGGCACGTCGTCGAGCGTCACCTTGGCTTGTTTACGCTCGATACTTATGCCGCGGATGACGACGTCTTCCATGCTGCGCGTCTCTTCCTTCGCGATCGTCCCGGGATTGCGGTTGAAACTCGAACGCACCTCGAACTCGACGCCGAATTTTTTCGCGAACTCAACCGCGCGCGATTGCATGACCTTGGCGCCTGCGCCGGCCATCTCGAGCAATTCATCATACGCGATCTCGTCCATCTTCATCGCTTCGCTAACGACGCGCGGGTCGCAGGAAAAGACGCCATCGACGTCGGTAAAAATCTGACAGGCATCGGCGTCGAGCGCGCCGGCCAGGGCGATCGCAGTTAAATCGGAACCGCCCCGGCCAAGCGTAGTCGTTTCGCCTTCCGGTGTCTGTCCTTGGAAGCCCGCGACGATCACGATGTAATCATCGGAGAGCAGTTCGTGAATTTGCTTCGGACTGATGTTGGCGATCTTCGCTTTGGTATGAACCCGATCGGTCAGAATGCCGGCTTGCGCGCCTGTGAGCGAAATAGCGCGGCCACCGAGCGCGTTGACCGCCATGGCCACGAGCGCGATGGAAGATTGTTCGCCGGTGGCGAGAAGTGAATCCATCTCGCGCTCATCGGGTCGCGGCGAGACGGCATTGGCCAGTTTGATCAGATTATCAGTCACGCCCGCCATTGCGGAAATTACGGCAACGACGCGATGACCTTCGCTCTGCGTTTCCAGCAAACGCTCGGCGACCTTCTTGATCCGCTCGGGTGAGCCGACCGAAGTGCCGCCGTATTTCTGGACGATCAATGGCATGCGCGGCGCTCTTTTCGTCTGAATGCGATGCAGTGTCAAAACGGAAACTGAATCGTTGAAATCCAGAAAACCAGAAAAAGAATTTGGATGTTAAGCTTTCTGGTTTTGAAATTTTCTCCTCTTCAAAATCCAATCGCACGGAGCACATTTGATTCGTTAGGCGCGATGGCTGGTTCGGCTGTGAATCGGATGGCACGGATCCTTCAAGCCATGACCAGTGACGGTGCAAACGATGCGACTCCCCTTCCCGATTTTGCTTAACGAGTAATTGGGATCGCACGATTGGTCGCAGGATTTGAAGAGTCCGGCGATGGACGCAGCGCTGGCCGGCTCGACGAAAATTCCTTCGTTGCGGGCCAGCCAGCGTTGCGCTTCAAGGATTTCGTCGTCGGTCACGATGTCGATGGCGCCGCGCGATTCTTCGATCGCGGCATTCGCGGATTTCCAACTCGCGGGATTTCCGATGCGAATGGCGGACGCGATTGTTTCGGGCTGTTCGACCACGCGGTTGTGAAAGATCGGCGCGGCGCCGGCCGCTTGAAATCCAAGCATGGCCGGGCAGCGTCTTTGATTTTCCGGCGTCGCGAAATTCGCGATAGCCCGCCCAATACGCGGTGATGTTTCCAGCGTTGCCGACCGGTAGAATGTGAACGTCCGGCGCGTCACCGAGATCGTCGACGATCTCGAAGGCCGCGGTTTTTTGTCCCGCGATGCGATCTGGATTGATCGAGTTGACGATCGCGAAGTCGCGCGCGTTCGCCAACGAGCGGACGATTCGCAAGGCGTCATCGAAGTTTCCTTCAATGGCAACGACCTTCGCGCCGTAGGCGAAAGCCTGAACCAGTTTTCCGCTGGCGATTTTTCCCGCCGGTAAAATTACCGCGCAACGAATTCCCGCGCGCGCCGCGTATGCCGCCGCGGAAGCGGAGGTGTTTCCGGTCGAAGCGCAGATCACGGCTTTCGTCCCCTGCTCCACCGCTTTCGAAACTGCCACCGTCATGCCGCGATCCTTGAAGGAGCAGGTCGGGTTCAGGCCTTCGTACTTCACGAAAACTTCGCAGCCGCGTCCGACTTTCGCCGCCAGTTTCGGCACACGGAATCAGCGGCGTGTTCCCTTCGCCTAACGAGACCACGGGCGTCGCCGCCGGAGACCGGAAGATATTCACGATAGCGTTCGATGACTTCCGTGACGCGTGACGATAGCGGTCAACATGCGCGAAGTATTACACATTGCCGATTCCGGTGCGATGCGGTCTCGGGAGCGCGTGCGCCTCGCACGCACTTTTCGGCGCCTCGCCGAAAAGCTTTGCTGGCAACGAAAGAGAATGTGTCGCGCGAGGGCGCACGACGCGGCGGGCGAGGCGCCCGCGCTCCCCAGACGATTGCCACGTCGAATTGGTTGAGAAATAACCGCGCTGCATGGAGAATCCACGGAACTTATGCCCGTTCTGAGCAAAGAAGATAAATTGCGTCTCCTCACCATCCTGCTGGAAAGCCGGCATGGCGATTTGCGCGAGCAGAATTTGAATCGCCAGGGCAAAGGGCATTTTCACGTTTCCGGGATGGGGCACGAAGGCGCTCGCTGCATTGGCGAATCAGCTGCAGCGACGGCGATTACATCGTCCCGTATTATCGCGATCGCGGACTGGTCCTCGGCCGCGGGCGTGACGTCGCGCGAGCTGGCGCTGGAATATTTCGCGAAGCGCAAACGGGCAGAGTCATGGGCGGCAGATGCCTTCGCATTACAGCTACGCGACCAAGGACATCTGGAGTGTGCCGACGCCCACCGGCTCGCAATTACTGCCGGCGTTGCGGCATGGCCTGGGGAATTGCAACTCGACGGGAAACCGAATGTCGTCGTCACGACGATCGGCGATGCGGCCACGCGCCAGGGCGATTTCTACGAAGCGGTCTGCATTTGCCAAGGAGCGGCAAGCTGCCGGTGCTTTTCGTGGTCGAGGACAACAAATACGGCATCAGCAGTCCGACGCGGAAGATCAATCCGCGCGCGCTCGATGTTCTGCAGCCTAACGACTGGCAGGAAATTGACGGGAATGATGTGCAGGCGGTTTACAATGCAGGTGCCGAAGCGTTCGAAGCGATGCGCGCCGGCGGCGGGCCGGCATTTTTCTGGGTGAACATGGAACGGCTCTCGAGCCACACCAGTTCGGACGATCACAAACTTTATCGCAGCGCCGAAGAACTGGAGGATCTCGAAAAATGCGATCCGCTTGAAGTGCTGGAAGCGAGCAACTGATCGCGGAGAGGCATCATCACCGCCGAGGATACGAGAAGCTCGATAAGGAAATCAAGGAGCGGATTCGCAGCGAATTCGCGCGAAGCGGAGAACGCGCCGAAGATCCATCCGCCGACGAGTTGCAGCGCGAAGTCACCGGCAAGTTGCCGCAACTTGACCGACGAAGTTTTGCCGCCGGGCAAATATCGAATCGGCGATACGATCAACAAGACGTTGCGGCTCGGCCTGAACGAGAAGTAGCGAGCGCATCATTTTCGGCGAAGACATCGAAGATCCGAAAGGCGGCGTGTTTCGTCTTACGCAGAAACTTTCGACGGAATTTCCGAAGCAGGTCTTCAACTCGCCGCTCGCGGAATCGACCATCCTCGGCGTCGCCTGCGGACTGGCTTCTTACGGCAAGCGGCCGGTCTTCGAGCTGCAGTTCATCGATTTCATCGGGCCGGCTTGGAACCAGCTGGTGACGAATCTCTCGACTTTGCGCTGGCGTTCGTTCGGCAGTTGGAAATGTCCGGCTGGTGATCTATGCGCCGTATGGCGCGTATCTGCCGGGCGGAAGTCTGTGGCACAGCCAGGCTAACGAAGCTGCGCTCGCGCATTATCCCGGGCATCAACGTCGCCATCCCGAGCACGCCGGAAGACGCCGCCGGACTGTTTGTGGACGGCGATGCACGCGCGAAGATCCGACCTTCATTCTCGATGCCGAAACATTTGCTTTGGGCCGAGCACGAATCAACCGAGCCGATGCGCGCTGTGCCGTTAGGCAAAGCGCGAAAACGCAAGAGCGGCTCCGACGTCACGGTCGTGGCGTGGGGCAACACGATGGAGAAATCGCTCGAAGCGCTCGATGAAATTGGCGGCGAAATCAGCGTCGAATTGATCGACCTGCGTTCCATCGTTCCGTGGGACAAAGAGGCGATCGAAGAATCGGTGCGCGAAAACCGGACGCCTCGTTGTCGTGCAGGAAGACAGCGAGAATTGTAGCGTCGGCCAGATGATCATTACGCACATCGCGTCGCAGCCTGATGCTTTGGAATGCACTCGTTAGTCCGCCGGTTCTGGTCAGCAAAGGCAACGTGATGATCGGTTACAATCCGATTTATGAATACGCGGCGCTGCCGGATATCGCGCGCATCGTGGCGGCGATTGAGCGCTCCGTCTCGACCAAGCAGAAGAAGGATCAGGTTGCGGCCACCGCCACCCCACCGGCGAGCGTCGAATCGATTGCGCAACATCCGCGCGTTTCTTCCGGCAACGTGCAGAAGATCGTCGTGCCGATCATGGGCGAAGGAATCCGCGCGGCCAAAATCGTTAGCCTGCTCAAACAGCCGGGCGACAAAATTACTTACGACGATCCGCTCTGCGAACTCGAAACTGACAAGGCCGTTTATCCGGTCGAGTCATCATGGGTTGGCGTGATGGGCGAATGGAAAACGAAAGTCGATGACACTGTAGAGATTGGTCAGGAACTCGGAACGATTCTGACAGACGCGAGCGAGGAAACGTCCACACCGAATCGGTCCAATGGAGCGACGGAGAAGCGCAGCGCTCGCGCACCAAGAGAAATAGAGCCCGCGCTTTCGCCGACGATTACGCGCAAACTTAGCCGCGTAATTCCGACCAACCTACAGATCGAGGCGAACTGGAATGCAATTCGCAATGCGCGCGCAGCCGCGAAAAAATCAGACGGAAAAAATGCCGCGTCGCCATCTGCGATGGTGGCATGGGCGGTCGTGAGAGCGATGGAAAAACATGCGCCCTTTCGTCGCCTCATGCTCGATGACGATCAGATTTTGCAGAACGATACTTTCGATCTCGGGATCGCGGTTGCGATTGAAGGCGATCGGCTGGCCACCGCCGTTATCACCACTGCCAATACGCGCGACTGGCCGGATTTTCTCAAGTGCTACAGCGAGACCGTGGAAGAGACGCGCACTGGCCGGGTCGATGCCATGAATGCGCCCGTCGTCATCAGCAGTCTCGGCGCTTTCGGCGTGCGCACCGGCGCACCGATTGTGGTGCCGCCGTCAATGTCGACGCTCTTCGTCGGCACCGCGCACAAAGAAGAAGGCGTGGAGGTCGTAACGTTATCTTTAACCTTCGATCATCGCGTGGTGAACGGCGCGGGTGCGGCCAGTTTTGTCCGCGATATCAAGGAAGGAATCGAGCAGTTCGCGATTCCGAAACCAGCGCAGGCGACGACTCGTTAGACCTTTTCGTTCCACATCTTCGACAACTGCTCGTGTGGAACGTTGGGGAGGCCCGCGTAATGCGAAGTGTCATTGAAGAGCGTCAGGCGTGAGCAGGCCAGGTCTTTGAAATCGACGATGCTCAGGGAAGCTGGCTTCAGATCGAGATTGTCGCGGTAGCGGCGCGGATCGAAGCCGAGCAGCGAGCTAATGAGGAGACGGATGGTCGCCTTGTGCGAAACGACGAGAACCGTCGCGCCCAGGTGTTGCCTAACGAGTTCAAGCAGGATGGGCAAGGCGCGTGCGGTGACGGCGAGCCCACTCTCTCCACCTTGCGGTGCGAAAGAGAATGGATCTTCTTCCCATTCCGCTGCCTCCTCGGGAAAGCGCTCCTCGACTTCGCGCCGTGTCAGCTGCTCCCAGCGGCCGTGCGAAATTTCGCGCAAGCCATCGCGCGGCTGTACTTCGAGTTGATGTGGCTCGGCAAGAATCTTTGCCGTCTCGATGGTTCTTCCCATGGGCGACGCATAGATCGCAGCGATCTTTTCATTCGTTAGGCGATTGGTCAACCGTCGCGCTTGTTCGCGACCAAGATCGGAGAGAGCGACATCGGTCGCACCGGCGAAGCGGTCTTCGGCGCTCAGCACGGTCGCACCGTGCCGGACAAGAAATACGCGGGTGATCGATGTGCTCATGCGGTGGCGAATTGCGCGGCGCAGCGACCGGCGCGCGTGCCGGTGCTGAAACATCCTTGCAAGAGATAGCCGCCGGTGGGCGCTTCCCAATCGATCATTTCGCCAGCCACAAACACGCCCGGCAATTTGCGCAGCATCAGACTGTCATCCAGTTCTTCCCAACGTAGGCCGCCAACGGACGAAATTGCCTCTGCGATTGGGCGCGGGCCACGCAGGCGCAGTTGAAATTTCTTGAGGTCCATGTTTGGAAAAACTTCGAGCAGCGCGTGAGCCGCCTCGCTCAGTTTTAAGCTACCATTCGTTAGGCGCGTCCGCACTGTTTCTACCAAAAGTTGCGGTTTCAAATCGATCTCGATTTCCGGCTGCATCATCGCGCGCAAGATGGGACCGAGTCGGTAGATGGCGCCGCCTTCGATGCCGTAGCGTGTGATGAGCAATTCGCCCGAGACGGATTCATCACCCGCGCGCACGACGAGATTCTTCAACGGTTTTCCTTCCGCGCGTTCCAGGAAACCCTCCGGCCAATCAACTTCCCAGCCGCAGTTGGCCGGTTGCCATGGCGCAATCGCAATTCCGTGGCGGTGGAACAAAGCCGGCCATGATCCGTCAGAACCTGTTTCCGGCCACGATGCGCCGCCGAGGGCCAAGACAAGAGCTTTTGCGCCTAACGAGTGCTTGTCGAACTGCACTTGCCATCGCTCGCTTTCGCGATCGAAACCACGCAACCGCGCATCCATACGGAACTGCACGCCTTGCGCGCGCAGCCGACGCACCCAGGCACGAAGTAAGATCGCCGCCTTTTGCCCGCGCGGAAAAACGCGACCGCTTGTTCCGACATAGCTCTCTACGCCAAGAGCGTCCGCCCACGCGCGCAGATCGTCCGGACTGAACTCGCCTAACAAGTCCTTCCATCGTTGCGGATGCTCACGATAACGCAGCGGGAAATTTTCCGCCGGTTCGCCGTGCGTCAGATTCAATCCCCCTCGCCCGGCGATGAGAAATTTGCGGCCGACCGAGCGCTGTCCGTCGCACAAGATCACTTGCGCGCCATCGCTGCGCGCGACTTCCGCTGCACGCAGCCCGGCCGGGCCGCCGCCCACGACGAGGACGTCGGCGTCATTCATGCGTGAGTCAGTGCAGTTTGGCGAGATCGCCTTCCACGCCGTCAAGCCACGATTGTTGCTCACTCGTTAGGCTGGCGCGTGCTTTGATTTCGCGCAGGATTTCGCGCGCCCGTTCAAGCAATTTCGTCGCTTCTGATTTTGATTTGGGATCGACACTTAACTGGGTCGCGCCGATGCGCCAGCAAGTCTCGGCTAGATCGCCTTGCCAGAAGGCGTTGGTTTGATCGCGCTGTGTAAGAGCCTCGCGTGCGCGAAGGACATCACGATAATTTTCTAAGGCATTCGCAAAATCCCCGCGCAAACGTTGGGTATCGCCGGCGCCGTGCACGCTGGCCGCCAACGCGGCGGCGCAATAAGCATTCTCTGGCGCCAAGCGGATGAGCGTTTCGAGATGTACATGACTGCTGCTAAAACTTTTTTCCGCGGCGATCGCGTCGTTTTGCCGCAGCTGAATCTTAGCGATTTCATTTTCTGCCTGCACCAAACCCAAGAGCCATTCGCTATTCGTCGAATCGCGCTCGAAAACCTGCTGACGGGTCTCAAGGCAGGCCGCGCCGTGTTTGAGCGCGTCGGCGAATTTATTTTGCGCGCCCTCAATTTGTGCGCGGACCAAATCCACCATGGAAACCTGCCAGCGGAAATAGGCGCTGTTCGGATCTTTCGGCAGAAAACGCGCCGCAATCGCTTCTGCGGTTTGCACACTTTGTAGCGCCTCGTCGTTGCTGCCGCGATACCACTCAACAGTTGCCATCTGCCAAAGGGTGTAAACCACCTGCCACTGCCAGTCGGCGTTTTGCGGATCTTTCTCGGCCAAGGCCTGGCGAATCGATAACGCTTTTCGAAAATCTTCCAGCGCGCCGACGTAATCGCCTTGATAACTGCGTGCCTCCCCGATGCGGCCGTAGGCAAAGGAAAGCGCAGAACGAAACTCGGCATTGCTCGCATCTTGCCTAACGAGTCGTTCCATCGTGTCCGCGAACTGCCGGTAGTGGACGAGCGCCTCCGGCAAATGTCCGCGCGTTTGCTGCACGTCGCCGAGGCGATCGTAGCTCACGCAAATCTCCCGCTCGCCGGCAGAGTTTCCCGGATTCTTCCGCAAAAGCGCCTGCCGTATTTCCAGGCTGGCGGTGAAATTTTCCGTTGCTTCGGCCAGTTTACCTTCCGCTCTTTTTACGTCGCCAATTTCCATCAGCGTGCCCGAGCGATCCCAATTCCAAACCGTGTTATTCGGATCGCGCTTCACCAGGCGCTCGCGGATCGCCAGTGTTTCGTTGAAATTCGCCAGCGCCGTGCGCGAATCGCCGCGCGTCACATCCAGCAGCCCGAGGCTTTCGTAAGTCTCGGCCAGGCCGCGAAACCAGTTGGTGTTTTTCGGATCCTGTCCGCAGAGACGTTTCCTGATCGCGAGACAGTCGTTCAAATATCGCGTGGCGCTCGCCGTGTCTCCTTGAGCGCGTCTGGTCCGGGCGAGATTCATTTGGCTGAGCGAAAAATCCCACTGCCGCAGGAGATCGTTCGGATCCCTCTGCGCAAAAGTGTCGCGCAAATCGTAACTTCGCTCGTAGCTCTCAATCGCATCGTCGAGTTGTCCGCTCATGCTTTGAACGTCGCCGAGCTCATCGAGGCTGTAACAAAGTCCGCGACTGCGCGCGATATCGGTCGGAGCTTCCTCCGTCAGTTCTTGTTGGATGGCGCTCGCCTCCTGGAAATTTTTCATCGCTCCCGGCAGATCGCCGTTCATGCGCGCGAGATCACCGAGTCGATCCTGCGTTCGCGCCAGGTCAGAGCGAGCACCAGCGTCTTTTGGATTTTGCCTAACGAGTTCCTGGTTGACGGCAAAAGCCGCGCGCTGATTGGTCCACGCCGCCTCCGCGTCACCACGTGATTGCAGAACGCTGCCGACGTTGCTGTAGGCCAGCGCTAAATCACGCTGCCACAAAATATTCTTGGGATCTTGCGCGCTGAGCTTTTGCGCGACCTCGAGAAACGCACGGAACTTTTTTTCCGCTTCATCCAGATCGCCCTGGTCGAGCGCGACGTTGCCCTGATTCACGAACATCGCGCTGCGCTGCCGCAACATTTCCGGCGTTTCCCCCGCCGGGCCTAACGACTGGTAGTATTTCTGGACCCGCTCGTTTACATCCTGCAAGAGGTCGAGGCGGCCGATGGTCTGCAATTTATCGCGCAAATCGAAGGTCATGAAACCAATCACATCTTCCGCGGCGTTACGCGTCTGCGTCGCGCGCGCGGTCGCCGCTTCCGCTTTCTTTTTTTGCAGATACCCGATGAGACCGGCAATGATTGCAACGACGAGAAAAATGCTGACGAGCAAGGTCGTGGTGCGTGCACGACGAGTTTCTTTTTCGGCGCGTTCCTTCGACGCCTTCTCGTCGCGCGCGCGGCGTTCGGCTTCTTCTTTTTCAAAACGTTGCTCGCGCGCCGTCCGACTTTTTTCCGCCACGCCCGCGATCAGATCGTGGATCAATTCGTAGACCGGCACTTCGCCGCCTAACGAGTTCAAGAGGCGATCGCTGACCAACTCGCGCAGACAAGCACGCGCCCCGTTCGCGTCGCCGAAGCCGGCAGCGCGGCGGCCATCAATCGCACCGGGAATTTCGCACCCCTCGGTGAAGACGCGCAGGATGCTGCCTTCATCCTGCGGCAGACGCGCTCCGCTGACGCCAACTAATTCTTCTTCGACGAAGATGCGGACCGCTTCCGGTTTGCCCGCGAGACAGCGCTCGTAAAAAGCGGAGATGATACCGCCGATGTCGGTGTCGCCTTCGCGAAAAATTATCTGCTGCGCTGGTGGCGTCGCCGCCAAACGACGTTCGTTTAATTCTCGGCAAAGCAGTGACAAGATGGGTGGGACGGCTTCGATGTCTTCGATCGGAATGTCCGCTTCTTTTTTTGCGACGAAGCGAATGATACGGCGCGCCGTTTCTTCATCGACGATCGGCGGCAGATTCGAATTTGCGCACCGAAGTGCGCCCGGTTTGTAGACGGCATCAAATGCGGCCGTGCCACGGAGCGAGCGCAATTCGTAACTGTTTTGCCCGAGCGCGGAGAGGTGACGACGCCAGCGATTGAGCGCGTAAACAAAATCATCGCGCAAGGCGAGAAGGATGCGCACCGGCGCGGAATCGGTATCGAAATGATCCGATATATTGTCGTGCTCCGCCATTAGCTGCGAAATCGGCGGCGGGAATGCGCCTTGCAAAAGAATGGCGAGCGCATCGCGTACCGCGGTGTCTGAGTTCGCGCGCCGCACGCCAACGGTGAAAACTTCTTCGAACTGATCGAGAATCAGATGCGTGATCGCGGGCGGCTCCGTCAGGTCATGCACGCGCAACCAGAGCAGGCTGGCCGGATCATCCGGCAAGGGCAGTTGCGATTTGGCGCGCAGCTTCGTCAACCACTCGTTAGGCGGAATTCCTTCGGCAAAAAGCGCACCGAGCAATTGCGCCACCGGATCGGCTGAAGGGTCCTCGTAACGCAGCCTAACGAGTAGTGGCTTTTTCCCTTCCTCGCGCAGACGCGGGAGCAAACCCGCCGTTAAAATGCTGGTCTTGCCCAATCCGCTCCGTCCGTAGAGGACGAGCAGCGGATGGCTTCGCCAGCGCAAATGCAGCTCCGCGATTTCGTCATTCCGTCCGAAGAAAAAAGCGCGGGTCGCTTCGCTGAAACTTTCCAGGCCAAGCCACGGATGTTCCAGGTCGGCTAATCTGTTAGGAGGAGAAATCACGGGACTGGCGGCGGCGGCGGATAACCCAAGGCAGCGCAATTTTCGCGCTGCTTCTCGCGCAGGTAGTCGATGAATTCCTGATCGAGATGACCGCCAGGTTTACGCACCGCCTGAATTTCCTGCACACTGTGCGGTTCGTTATCGGGGATCAACGGCTCGCCTTCGTCGATGCGCATCGGCAAATAAAAGATGGCGTTCTCCGCCATTTTCTCGCGCCGCTTCGCTGCCACGTTGCGTTCCAGAATATTGTAATCATCCAGACGCACTGCGGTGTGATCGGAGATGAGGCTGAGGAAAAGTCCGGCCGTTTCGATCGCGTCGGTGAAAACATCTTCCCACTTTTCCCCGGGCTGAATCTGTTCTTTGTCGAACCAAACCGGACAGCCCGCCTTTTGTAATTGGCTCACGATGTAGCGCGCGATTTCCAAATCGGGCGACGCGTAGCTAACAAAGATGCAGCCTTTCACGCGATTTTTCTCGCGGTGTTCGTTGCTCAACGCATAAGGATCGCGCGCGGGCGCGGGATAACGTTTGCGCCAGCGGTCATGCAGTTCGGCGATGAATTGAATCGGGTCGGCGGGCAGGACACTGATTTGTTTCGTCAGGCGGCTGAAATAAATGATGACCTGATTGCGCTCAGCCGGTTCGAGTTTTTCAAAAATGAAAAGCTCCGTGCCGGCCAAATCCGAAAGGCGCTGACGTTTGACTACTTGGATAAAAAAACGCACCAGCCAATCCGCCAGACTCAAACCGAAGACCAGCAGATGACTGCGCTGCAGCGCATCGCTCAACTTCGGCAAGAGCGTGAGCTGCTGATCGAGGCGCAGCAAAAAATTCAGCATGTCATCATCCCAGACCACGAAATCGCGAATGGGCGCGGCGCGTCCGAGAATTTGGTAAACGTAACGATGCTCGAGCGCGGCCAGTTCCTGCGGCAAATCCGGGCAGGCGCCGCGCAAAGTCGCCGCGCCCGACCTCTCGTTAGGCAAACCGCCCGGCGAGGCGCTTTCCACCGCCAGCGGCAGCAGCGGATCGAACGTGGTGCTGATGAATAATTGAAATCCCTCGACCGCGGCGAGCGCAGCCAGCGTTGCACCGGGACGCAAATCGGAATCCTCCACCATTTTGTGTAACCGTTTGTAAATGCGCTCGACCGGTTGTTCATGCGCACGTTGCGCATCGATCACCTCCTGCAAATCGCGCGGCGGTTTTTCTATCGTCAGCGGCGGATCGAGCTCGTTCGGCAAACGTTTCGCGAGCGCAGGATAAAGCAGCTCATCGCCGAGACCAAAGGTGACCGCGCCCGGGCCAACAACCGGAATTACCTCGCCCTCATGGATGCGAGGCAGCAACTCATTCCAAAAAGCGTCGTCACAAGCCGTGATCATTACGGGAAAGCCCGACGCAAACCTATCTAGGCGCGCTGGAGCAAGACAAGCAAAGTTGAATGGGGCAAATTAAGGAAGGCCATGGAAACGAAGCGACGCGCCATTATTCATCTGGATATGGATTGCTTCTACGCCGCGATTGAAGTGCGTGATCAGCCGGCGTTGCGCGGCAAACCAGTGGGCGTGGGCGGCGCGCGCGATCGCCGCGGTGTTTTGACGACATGTAATTATGAAGCGCGCAAATTCGGTGTGCGTTCGGCCATGCCTACTTTCATGGCGCTGCAACGTTGTCCAAACTTGATCATCCTGCCGACCCGCTTCGATGTTTATCGACGCGAGTCGGCCGTCATTCGTGAGATCTTGCATCGCTTCTCTTCGCTGGTGGAACCGCTTTCACTCGATGAAGCCTATCTCGATGTTTCCGATCACCCGGGCGCACCCGACGCGCTGGCGCAGGTCATTCGCGATCTGATTTCTCGGAAAACAAAATTAACCGCTTCGGCCGGGATCGGGCCTAACAAGTTGATCGCAAAAATCGCAAGCGACATGAAAAAGCCGAACGGACAATTGGAAGTGAAAGAGGAAGCGGTGGCGGAATTCATGGCGGACCTGCCGGTGCGAAAACTCTGGGGCATCGGCGAAGTGACAGAACAGAAATTGGACTCGTTAGGCGTAAAGACCTGCGAGCAGCTGCAGCGTTTCTCGCGCGCAGAATTAGTGGCGCATTTCGGAAAGTTTGGCTTGGAACTTTACGATCAATGTCGCGGGATCGATCAGCGTCCGGTCGAACCGCATCGCGAACGCAAATCGCTCAGCAACGAAGAAACTTTTTCGCGCGATCTGGAAACGCTCGAACAATGCGAAGAAGAATTGCCGGCGCTGTTTGAGGAACTCGCCGCGGAACTGGCGCAAAAGGCTGCGGTGCGTCCGGTGACCAAAGTCTTCGTAAAATTGAAATTCAGCGATTTCACCCGTACCACGATCGAGCGCGCTGGTCTCCCTGTCTCGCTCGACAGTTTCACTACGCTTTTGCGCGAAGGCTTCGCGCGCACCGGAAAACCGGTGCGATTGATCGGCGTTGGTGTGCGTTTCGCGGAAACCGAAACAGCCGACGCGCAGCTCGCCTTGCTGTAGGTTCGCGCGATGGATGCGAATCTTTTCTCGCCGCTCGTCTTGCGCGACGTGCATTTGCGCAATCGCATCGGGGTTTCGCCGATGTGCGAATATTCGAGCGTCGATGGTTTCGCGAACGATTGGCATCTCGTGCATCTCGGCAGTCGCGCGGTCGGCGGCGCCGCGCTCGTTCTGACCGAAGCGACCGCGGTCACGGCGGATGGTCGGATCAGTCCACAGGATCTCGGGATTTGGAAAGACGAACACATCGAAATGCTCGCGCGCATTTTTCGTTTCATCGAAAAACAAGGTGCGGTGCCGGGAATGCAGCTCGCGCACGCCGGACGAAAAGCGAGCACGTCGCCGCCGTGGGAAGGCGGCAAACCGGTCAGCGAAAACGATGGTGGCTGGCGGCCGATTCACGCGCCGAGTGCGCTGCCTTTCGATGAAGGAAGTATTCGTCCGCGCGAAATGACTCTGGATCACATCGCTGACGTGGTGCGCGCATTTGCGGACGCGGCCGTGCGCGCGCAAACGGCCGGCGCGAAAGTCATCGAGCTGCACGCCGCGCATGGATATTTGCTGCACGAATTTCTTTCGCCCTTGAGCAATCATCGTTCGGACAATTACGGCGGCTCGTTTGAGAATCGAATTCGCCTAACGAGAGAAACGGTCGAAGCCGTGCGGCGCGTCTGGCCTGATCGTCTGCCGCTTTTTGTTCGAATTTCCGCGACTGATTGGATCGCGGGCGGCTGGGATGTGGAACAATCAGTCGAACTGGCGAAGGTTTTGAAACCATTGGGTGTCGATCTGTTTGATTGCTCAACCGGAGGGGCGGCGCCCGGCGCGAAAATTCCAATCGCGCTTGGTTATCAGGTGCCGTTTTCCGAGCGTATCCGCCACGATGCAAAGATACCCACTGCCGCTGTCGGCCTGATCACCGAAGCGAAGCAGGCGAATGAAATTATCGCGAACGGCCGCGCTGATCTGATTTTTCTCGCGCGCCAATTTTTGCGCGACCCATATTGGGCACTGCACGCGGCCATAGAACTCGGCGCAGAAGTCCAGGCGCCAGTTCAATACGGTCGCGCTTTCACGCGGAGCTGAAACGATGTCAGAACGCTGGCCGGTAATTCTCTTCTATAAATATGTGCGCGTGGCCGAGCCGGAAGTTCTTGCGACGACACAGCGCGCGCTTTGCCACTCGTTAGGCTTGAAAGGCCGCGTGTTGATCGCGACCGAGGGAATCAACGGAACGCTCGCGGGCACGGCACACGCGATTCAGCAATACGTCCACACCTTGCACACTGACGAACGCTTCGCCGACGTGGCCTTCAAATATAGCGACGGTGATTCGCATACTTTCGCGAAGCTGGTGGTGAAGGTGCGCGCGGAGATCGTCACGCTCGGCGCCGGGCCATTGACGCCGGATTGCGATAATCACCTTTCGCCCGCGGCGTGGAAACGGATGTTGGAGGAAGATCGGGATGCGGTACCGCTCGATATTCGAAATCGTTTTGAATCCGATGCCGGCCGATTCGAGGGCGCGGTCTTGTGTGAGATTGAAAACTTCCGCGATCTGCCCGCTTACGTCGAACAATTGGAAGAACTGAAAAACAAGAAAGTGCTGATGTATTGCACGGGCGGAATCCGTTGTGAAAAAGCGTCAGCGCTTTTGCGCAGCCACGGATTTAGGAACGTTTTTCAACTCCACGGCGGTATCGTGACTTATCAGGAGCAATTTGGGAACGAACACTGGCAGGGCGAGTGTTTCGTGTTCGATCAACGAATGACGGTGCGCGTGGAGGAAGGACTGCAGCAGATCGGCCGCTGCGCGCACACCAATCGCCTAACGAGTCGTTTCGTGAATTGCCTGCATGACCCATGTCACAAACTCTTCCTCCTTTCCGACGAAGCGGAAGCGGAGAGCGCCGACAACCGGCTCTGCCCGGAATGCCGCGCGCTTGGCCTAACGAGTGATATCGCGGAATATCCGCGCGGCTAGTTTTTCAAGGGGCCCAATTCGGCGCGCGCTTTTCCAGGAAAGCGGCGACGCCTTCTTTTCTCTCTTCGGATTCCCGCGCCTGCATGTGATGAGCGAGTGAGCGCTCGATGTCTTCTTTCACCGAAGTTGACCACAGCTCTTCAAGCAGACGTTTCGAATTAGCCAGTGCACCTGGCGCATTTTGCAGAATCGACACAACCATCTTCTGCACTTCAGTATCTAAGTCGTCGGGCTCAACCACGCGATTGATCAGACCGATCTCAAGTGCGCGCTCGGCGCTGATCAATTCCGAAGTGAGCAATAGTTCGCGAATGTGGCGCTCGCGCAATTGTCGGCGCAGAAATGTCATGACCAATCCTGCGACCAAACCGCGCTTCGCTTCCGGATAGCCGAATTTCGTGCGGCGAGCCGCGACGGCGAAATCGCAGGCCGACATTATCCCAGCGCCGCCCGCGATCGCGGCACCGTGAACCGCCGCGATTGTAATCAATCGCGTCTGGCTGATCGCGAGCAACATCTTCGCGATCGCTCCGGCTGACTGGTGCGCTTTGTCGGGTTGATTGACTTCTTCCAGATCCAAGCCGGCGCAGAATGCCTGACCCGCTCCGCGCAAAATGAGGATTCGCTGCGTTTCCTCTGCGCTCGCCGCATCGATCGCGGTGGTGAGGTCGGTCATCAACTCGATCGTGAGCGCGTTGCGGCGTTCAGGACGATTCAGCGTCACGATCGTGGTGTGGGCAGATTGTTTTTCGACGAGAACGACGGACATGCTCTAGTTTGTTCCTCGGCAAAATGGAATCCGTCAAGCTCATCGAATGTCCGCGCGACGCGTGGCAGGGACTTCCGCGTCAAATTCCGACTGAGCGGAAGGTTGAATATCTACGCGCCTTAATCGACGCGGGTTTCCGTCACATCGACGCGGTCAGCTTCGTTTCGCCGAAAGCGGTGCCGCAAATGACGGACAGCGAAGAAGTGCTCGCGCGGCTCGATGTGCCTAACGAGTGCGAGATTATCGGCATCGTCGTGAACGAAAAAGGGGCCGAGCGCGCGATCGTGACCGGCAAGGTCACTACGCTCGGATTCCCCTACTCTATTTCGGAGACGTTCTTGCGCCGGAATCAGAATCAATCGCTCGATGAAAATTTTGCGTTTCTGAAAAGAATCAGCGAACGCGCCGAGTCGGCAGGAATGCGAATGGTCGTTTACATTTCAATGGCGTTTGGAAATCCATACGGCGATGACTGGAGCGAAGACAAGATCGTTGAGGCCGCAGAGAAAATAACGGCGCTGGGAATTTGTTCGATTTCCCTTGCCGACACCGTCGGCGCGGCCACCCCGGAGTTGATCAGTCGCGTGGTAGGTGCCGCGAAGTGCGATTGCGATCGATGTGATGTGGGCGTGCATCTGCACAGCACGCAGGCCGACGCAGTGCCGAAAATCCTCGCGGCCTACGATGCCGGTTGCCGGCGCTTTGACAGCGCGATCGGTGGACTGGGCGGTTGTCCTTTCGCGCAAGACGATCTGGTTGGAAACATCCCGACCGAAGAAGTTCTGCGCGCGCTGGCGCAACGCGGTGTTAACCTCTCGTTAGGCGAGACGATGGCCAGGGTCGTGCCGCTCAATCGCGCGATCGCGGCCGAATTTTCCGCTCGTTAGACCTGCGCTGAGCAGGGTTGCATAGGTGCTACGCGGCCCAGTCTGCGGCCTAGTCTCCCACGGTTATGTTTGCACCACGCCGGTGTGAAAGCGCGCTTTCGGCATCGGACGCGAAACGTAGCCCAATAGCCTAACGAGCACATCGCGGGTGTCGTGCGGTTGAATGATGGCATCGACCCAGCCGCGCGCGGCCCCGTAGCGGATGTCGGTTTGTTCTTCGTAGCTGGCTTTCACTTGCGCACGTAATTCTTCGAGTTCTTCGGGCGTAGACTTTTTGTCGCCGCGATCGCGGGCGCGGGCGAGCACGCTGAAGACGGTGTCGCTCGCTTGCGCGGCGCCCATGACGGCGTAGCGCGAATTTGGCCAGGCGAGAATGAAACGCGGGTCGTAGGCCTTGCCGCACAGCGCATAATTTCCGGCGCCGAATGAGCCGCCGACTACCACGGTGATTTTCGGCACGGTGGAATTGCTGACCGCATTCACCAGCTTCGCACCGCTGCGGATGATGCCGCTTTCTTCAGCATCTTTGCCGACCATGAAGCCAGTCACGTCCTGGAAAAAAATGATGGGCAATCCAGTTTGGTTGCAATCCATGATGAAGCGTGCGGCTTTGTCGGCGCTGTCGGCATAGATGACGCCGCCCATCTGGATGCCTTGTTTTTTCGTGCGCGATTGGATTCGCTGACTAGCAACAATTCCGACGCTGCGTCCGCCGATCCGCGCGTAGGCGGTGACGAGTGTCTTGCCGTAGTCCGCTTTGTATTCGTCCAATGAATCGGCATCGATGATCGTGGCGAGCAGATCACGCGCATCGTACGGTTTGTGACCGTCGAGACTGATGAGGTCGTAGACGGCGTCAGCCGATTTTGCTGCTTTAGTCTTCTTCTCGTTAGGCGAATTTTTCGCAGCTTCCGCTTCGGGCAGGTGCCCGACCAAGGAACGCAAACGTTTCAAACACGACTCATCATTCTTCTCGTGAAAATCGACGGTGCCGCTGATCTCTGCGTGCATCGTCGCGCCGCCGAGTTCTTCCTGCTCGACGATTTGTCCGATGGCTGCTTTCACTAACGAAGGACCGGCGAGATAAAGACCGCTGCCTTCGGTCATGAGAATCTTGTCACAGAGAACCGGCAGATAGGCGCCGCCCGCGACGCAGTTGCCCATGATGGCGGCGAACTGCGGAATGCCCGCGGCGGAAATGACGGAGTTGTTGCGAAAGATGCGGCCGAAATCATCTTCATCCGGAAAAATTTCATCCTGCATCGGAAGAAAAACGCCGGCGGAATCGACCAGATAAATAATCGGAAGATTATTTTCGAAGGCCATCCGTTGCGCGCGGATCAATTTCTTCGCGGTCTGCGGAAAGAACGCGCCGGCCTTCACGGTGGCGTCGTTCGCGATGATCATGCATGGGACGCCGCTGACATTGCCGATGCCAGCGACCGCACCGGCGGCGGGAATTTTGCCCCACTGGTCGGTACATTTTGTAGGCGGCCCAAAGTCCGACTTCGAAAAACTCCGCGTCCTTATCGAGCAGTTGCGCGATGCGTTCGCGCGCGAACAATCGCCCGAGCTTGTGTTGACGATCCTGGCCCGCCTTGCCGCCGCCTTCGCGCAAGACGGCTTCTTCGCGCGCGATCTCTTCGCAGTGTTCGCGGAGTGAATTGTTAGCGGCGGGCGGTCGAGACATGACGGGAGACGGTTAAGCTGCCGCGCAATCAGAAGCAAGTTGTAGCTGCCGTCGTGTCGACGGCAGAAGAATATGGCGCCTCGCTCAGCCTGCCGCCGACACGGCGGCAACGACACTAATAGATGTCGTTTTCCGACGGATAACCGTAATCGTCGCGAATGGAGCGGAGACGTTTGCGCGCGCCACGTTCCGACTCCGGCCGGTTGATCCGTTCCATCGCCATCCGCACAACGAGCGGCACAGCGGCGATCGCGCCTAACGAGACCAAGGCGATGGCCGTCGCCTGCCGCACCGGCCGTTTGATTTTATCTGCGACCAGCATCCCGATTCCCAAACCGAAAGCAGTGCGGGTAAGAACGAGAAGATTATCGAGCGGAAGTTGCTCGCCCGTTTTCGGGATGGATATCGAAAAGGACATCGCTACGTTTATACGACGGAGGACGCAAAAAGAAATGGGAAATCTTAATTCGCCTTCATCATCGCAAGAATGTCGCAATCGCTCTACGCGCTCATCTTAGCCGGCGGCAGCGGCGAACGTTTTTGGCCGCTCAGTCGTCGCGCGCGTCCGAAGCAATTGCTGCGGCTGATCTCCGACAAGACGCTGCTCGAAGACACTGTCGCGCGACTCGATGGTTTGGTGCCGCGCGAACAGATACTCATCCTGACAAACGTGGAGCAGGAAAAATCCGTGCGCGCGTTGCTGCCGAAGTTTCCGAGCGAAAACATTATCGCGGAGCCGGCCAAGCGCGATACGGCGGCGGCGGTGGCGTTGGGTGCCGGCTGGGTGGCGGGGCGCGATCACATGGCGACGATGGTCGTCCTCCCGGCTGATCATGTCATCAAAGATACGGCGGCCTTTCAAAAAACGGTGCGCGCGGCCGCGGCCGCGGCCGAGGAAACGGGCGCGCTGGTGACTATCGGTTTGAAACCAACCTGGGCGTGTCCGGGATTCGGTTATATCGAGCAAGGTGCGGCGGTAAAATTGCGCGACACCAAAACAGCAGACACACGCATCAACCGCGTGCTGCGTTTTCGAGAGAAGCCAAATGCGGAGCTGGCCGAATCATTTCTGCGCAAAGGAAATTTTCGTTGGAACGCCGGCATGTTTGTCTGGTCGGTGCCGAGCGTGCTAAGCGAGTTCAATCGTCATACGCCGGAGCTGGCGAGTTTCATTTCGCAGATATCGGTGCCGAATAATTTTGCCAAGGCACTGAGTGAGCGCTTCGCGAAACTGCCCAAAATTTCTTTCGATTACGCGATCATGGAAAAGGCCGATCGGGTGCTGGTCGTCGAAGCAACGTTCGACTGGGACGATGTGGGCGGCTGGCAGGCCGTAGCTTCGTATTTCGCGAAGGACGAACAGGCGAATGCATCCAACTGCAATATCACCGCGGTCGATTCGACGAACAACATCGTCTTCGATCAGGACGGAACGAAGGTGGCCTTGCTCGGCGTGCATAATCTGATTGTTGTCCGGACGGGTGACGCGATGCTGGTGTGTCATCGGCATCAGGCGGAAAAGATCAAGCATCTCATCGGCAAACTGCCCGAGGAATTGCAGTGAGCGGTCTTGCACTCGTTAGGCGCATTTTAGGTGTGGATTTCGGAAAGGTGCGGATCGGTCTCGCGATTTCGGACGAGCTAGGAATGCTGGCCCATCCGCTGGAGACGCTGGGTCCAAACAATTCCGCAAAGAGAATCGCGGAGATCGCGCTCGAGAAAAATGTCGAACGAGTCGTGCTTGGTTTACCGCGTCAGATGGGTGGCGAAATGGGAACGGCGGCGGAAGAAGTGAAAGCGTTCGCCGAAAAATTACGGCCGCTGCTCAACTGCGAATTGGTGTTGTGGGACGAACGCCTGACGACAACTGCCGCGCACCGGGCCTTGCGGGACGCAGGAAAAAAAACGAAGCACACGCGCGGCGTGATTGATCAGGTGGCGGCGCAAATGATTCTGCAAGGTTACCTCGATCGCGCGCAAATTTCGCGCGAGTGAATGGCGCCGCGGCTCAAACTCATTGTCGCGTATGACGGTCGGACGTTCGCGGGCTGGCAGAGCCAGGCGAACGGAAATGCCGTGCAGGACCATCTCGAGAAAGCTTTTGCGCGTGTGGCGACGACGAAAGTGCGCGTGCACAGCGCGGGTCGGACGGACGCCGGAGTCCATGCACTAGCGCAGTGCGCGCACGTCGATGTTCCTAAATCGCGACTGACGACCGCGCAATGGACAGCAGCGGTGAATGCATATTTGCCGCCGACAATTCGAATCCTGCGCTGCCGCGAAGTTGGTGAAGATTTCCATGCGCGTTTTTCGGCGAAAGGAAAAATCTACCGCTACCGAATTTGGAACGATCGCGTGCTCCCGCCGTTAGAGTTGGGACGCTGCTGGCACATTGCGAACGCGCTCGACGTCGAACTGATGAAACGCCAAGCGCGCTTCTTCATGGGTCGTCACGATTTTGGCGCCTTCGCGGCCAACCGCGGAAAAGGGAAAGAAGACACCAGGCGGACGATTGATCGAGCCATTCTTCGGCAGAGCGGTCGCTATATTACGCTCGAGTTTTCCGGGGACGGTTTTCTCTATAAAATGGTGCGGCTAATGGTCGGCACGCTGGCGCAAATCGGGCTCGGAAAACTTCCGGATGGTGCGATTCAAGAACGACTCCGCGCACCCAGGAAGCAGGTTTTGCTCAACAAACTCGTCGCGCCAGCCGAGGGATTGTTTCTCGTTCGGGTGCGCTACTAACACCGTCTCGCCCAAGGGCTTTACGTCCAGTGGCAGAGGAACTGCTTTTTGGACACTCAAAACATGGAAAAAGCCACACCTGCTACGGGTCTATCGCAGCGCCGAGGATCTTTTTCCTTCTTCGGCCAGACGATGAATTGGCTTTTTTCCCAGAGGCATTTCCACATCAAACTTCTCTCCGGCACAGTCGCCGGGGTCATCGTCATCGTCTTCCTGGCCGGCGTTTTCCTGCTGGTCACCTATCGCAATCACATCCAGGAAGCCTTGCGCACCCACACTATCGGAGTGATGCGGCTGAGCAGCGTGGTTGAGAAAGATATCGCGTCACTCGAAACCGGGCATCGCGGTTATCTCCTCACCGGCAACCCGGGTTATCGTGATGCCTTCGAGCAGCGGAGAGACGAGATCAAGCGTCGCATCGACGACTTAGCGGCGCTCATCCTGAACAGTCCAGCCCAACGCAAGCGCGTGATCAAGGTGCAGGAGTTGGTGCAGACCTGGGCGATCACGGTGGCTGAACCCGAAATGAATGCGCGGCCGACCAAAGGAGCGCCACTTCCCGTCGCAACAAATGGCACCAATACCCTGGGAAACTCCATCCTCGATCAAGCGCGTGATCTTCTGCAATCGCTACAAAATGAAGAGCAAATTATTCTTAATAAGCGTATTCGCGATCAAGAATGGGCGGCACAATTCACGCAGATTCTCGATCTCCTACCAAAGCTCGAGCGCTCGGTCGTTGAGATGGAAAAGGAGAAACGCGGTTTCCTTTTGACCGGCGACGTCGCCTATTTCGAAGCCTACAAACGCGCGGCCGCATCCTTCATCAGTTATCACGGTTATCTCTCCATTCTGGTCGCGAACGATCCCGACCAGGCGAGCCTGCTCACGGCAATCCGCGAGAATGTGGAAAAATGGATTGGCTCGTTCGCTGGTCCAGAAACGGAGGGCAAGCGCAGTGGCCGCGACCTAGCCTCTCAGTCTGGTGATAGCGCCGACAATCTCCTGGTCGAGGCGCGGCAGAAAATTTCCCTGTTCGAACGCAATGAATTAGGCACTTACGAAGAGCGTGTCGCCACCGCTACGAAACAGCGCATCTTCAAAACAAGCGCGCTTGCCACTCTGTGCGTCTTTGCCGTCGCATTACTGATTGTCTCGAACAGCTACAGTTGCGTTCTGGTTCGCCGACAATTGTCGAAGCTGAGTGGTGTCGAGACCCGGATCAAATCCATCATCGAAAACATTCTCGATGGCATGATCATCGTGGACCATCACGGCGTGATCTGTTCGATGAATCCAGCCGCGGCAAAAATGTTCGGCTGCGTAAACGACGAAATGGTCGGGCACAATTTCATCAAGCTGGTGCCGAAATGTTACGGAATCACGCCCGAAGCGCCAGCGGTCGCTTGCGCGTGGAAAGACCTCGCCGGCCGGACCGGCAGCGTCGCGCTGGCCGTGGGCCGAACCAGACGCGCAGCCAGTTTTCCCATCGAAATTTCCTTGAGCGAAATGACGGTGGATCACGAACAATTTTATGTCGCCATGATCCGCGACGTCACGGAACGAAAACGTTTCGAAAAAGAAATCGCCGCAGAAAAAGAGAGCCTCGCCGTCACCCTGCGTTCGATCGGTGACGGTGTCATCACCACCGACGTGAAGGGCAAGATCATCATGATCAACAACGCCGGCGAACATCTGACCGGCTGGGAATCGAAGGAAGCTATTGGCCAGCCGCTCAAGACGGTCTTCAGTGTCACGATCGATCTGGCGGCGCAGGCGCGCGCGCAGAACAATGGTTATCGCAACGAAGCGCAATCCATCCTCGTAACGCTGCCGGAAAACGCCACGCTCGTTTCGCGCGACGGCACCCAGCATGTCGTCGAGCAAGTTGCCTCGCCTATTCGCGACAACAAGAATCAAGTGGTTGGCGTGGTGTTGGTCTTCCGCGATATCACCGAACGTCAGCGCACTGAAACCGAGCGCCGCAAAGCCGAGACTCTGGAACAGCTCGGCTTGCTGGCCGGCGGCATCGCGCACGATTTCAATAACCTGCTCACCGCCATCATCGGTAATATTTCGCTCGCTTCCCTCCTGCTCAAGCCCGACGACGAGATGGGCACGCGCTTGAATGACGCGAAAAATGCTTCGCTGCGCGCGCGCGATCTGGCGCAGCAGCTTCTCACTTTCGCGCGCGGCGGTGCGCCAATTAAACAGACAGCCTCGATCGGAAAACTGATTCAGGATACCGTCAGCTTTTCACTGCGCGGTTCTCACAGTCGCGCTGATTTTAATTTCGGCCCTGACTTGTGGCCTGCAGAAGTCGATTGCGGACAGATCAGTCAGGTTGTGCAAAACCTTGTGGTCAACGCCGACCAAGCCATGCCCGACGGCGGCACGCTTGCGGGTCAGTTGCGAAAATTTCGTCCACACGCCCGAAACGCAGCCGCAGGTCATGGACCTGCAATTTGGCGATTACATCCGGATCACAATTCGCGATCAAGGGTACGGGCATTCCCGAGAATTATTTGAAACGGATTTTCGATCCCTACTTTACCACCAAACCCAAAGGCAACGGTCTTGGCCTGGCCACGACCTATTCGATCATGAAGAACCACAACGGTCTCATCACGGTCGAATCACAGGTGCACGTCGGTTCTACTTTCACACTGTATTTGCCTGCCTCACGCCATCAGTTGGTCAGCGCTGAACTGGAAGTGCCGACCATGCCGATGGCGTCCGTCGGTCCGGAAGGCGGGCGCATCTTGATTGTCGATGATGAAGAAGCGATTCGCGCTCTGGTCGTCTTCACCCTCGAGCGACTCGGCTATGAAATCGCGGAAGCGGAAACGGCAATCGACGGCGTTAATCTCTATCGCGAAAAAATGGAAGAAGGCCGTCGTTTCGATGCAGTCATTCTCGATCTCACTTTGCCCGGCGGGATGGGCGGGAAAGAAGCGTTAAAGCGCCTGATCGAAATTGATCCGACTGTGAACGCGATTGTTTCCAGCGGCTATGCCATGGACGCGACCATGAGCCGTTATCAGGATTACGGGTTCCGCGGCGTGATCGCAAAACCGTACGAAGCGGCCGAACTCGGCAAGATCGTCCACGAAGTGATCCAGGCGAGCCGGGTTAATCTCGTCGAGGATTTCGATGGGGGCAGACTCGCGTCGCGCGTCGCCTGATCGACAACTACTCGTTAGGCATCGCTGGTCCGCAATCGCGGCAGCAATTGTTCGAGAATAACGGCGACCGATTCTTCCGGCGTTTGCTCATTAGTTCGCACGATGATTTCCGGATCTTCCGGCGCCTCATACGGCGCATCGATTCCGGTGAAATCGCGAATTTCTCCTGCGCGGGCTTTTTTGTAGAGATGTTTCGGATCGCGTTCCTCGCACACATCCAGCGGCGCATCGACATGCACTTCGATAAATTCCGCTTTTGATTCCAGCGCGATTTCGCGCGCGCGGCGGCGATCCGCCCGATAAGGCGAAATGAATGCGGTAATGACGACCGTTCCTGCGTCCGCCATTAACTTCGCCACTTCGCTGACCCGCCGAATATTTTCCACGCGATCTTCCGGCGAAAAACCCAGATTGGAATTCAAACCGTGGCGAATGTTATCGCCGTCGAGGACGTAGGCATGCATGCCGCGCGTGAAAAGCTCAGCCTCGACACCCTGCGCAATCGTCGATTTTCCCGCACCAGAAAGTCCGGTTAACCAAACCACCGCGCCGCGATGCCCGGTAAGCGCGGCACGACGTTGTGCGGTGATTTTTCCTTCGGTCCACGAAATGTTTTTGCTCTTCACCGCGGAACGTTCCGTGTAGACGCCGCCGAAAGTAATTCCGCCGCCGCAAATCCGGCCGTCTTTCACGAGCACGAATCGACCGAGACTCGGCACGCGATCGTGATTGTCGATCACCAGTGGACCGCGTGTTTGCAGGGTGAGGCGGCCGACTTGATTGCGCACCACTTCGTTGGTCTCGTTAGGCGAAACAGTTAGCGTGGAAGAATCCATCACCTGCTCGATCGCCACGACCTGACACTTCACTTCTTGCGTGGCGAGGCGCAGCGAGTATTGCTCGTCTTTGCGCAATGGCGTTTCCGCGAGCCAGAAAATATCGGCGCGAAGACGATTCGTTTCGATTGGTCGATCTTTCTCATGCGACGCGACGTAGCCGCGTTCGACGAAAATTTGTTCGCGCAAAGTGATGCCAATCGAATCGCCAGCGATCGCTTCTTCTCGCTCCCAGCCCTCAATACTCGCGACGACAGAAAGCTTGTTCGCCGGAGAAAAAACCAGTTCGTCCCCTGCCCTCAATGTTCCGCTCTCAATACGACCGGCGATGATTCGCCGTTCATCGAAGCGATAAACATCCTGCACACAAAAACGCAGCGGTTGATTGGGCGGAACGTCCGGCGCTTCCAATTCGTCGAGAGCTTCAGGCAGCGCCGAAATATTCTGCCCAGTTCGCGCGGACGCGGGAATGAACCGCCGCGCGCTCAGGCCTAACGAGTCTAAAAATCCGCGATACTCCTTTTCAATTTCGCGGAAGGTTCTTTCGGAATCCTTCACGAGATCGATTTTGTTTACGACCACGATAATCTGGCGAATGCCAAGCAGGTTGAGCAGGTAAGCGTGACGGCGGCTTTGCTCGCGCACGCCTTCGTCGGCTGCGACCACGAGCACGGCCGCATCCGCGCTCGACGCGCCGGTAATCATGTTCTTGAGAAATTCTTTGTGACCCGGCGCATCGATGATCACGTATTGCCGGCGCGCGGTGCGAAAGGGAATTTGCGTCGTGTCGATCGTGATGTTCTGCGATTGCTCCTCCAGCAGAGCGTCGAGCAGGAAGGCATATTCAAATTCCATTCCTTCCGCGGCGCAGGCCTGTTGAATCGCGACGATCTTTCCCTCCGGCAGCGAATCGGTGTCGTGCAGGATGCGACCGATCAGGGTCGATTTCCCATGATCGACATGACCGACGAAGACGACTTTGAGCCGCGGCGATTCGTCGCTCACATGAAGCCTTTCGCGCGTAGCTTCTGCATCGCGTTTCGTTCGTGATGATCCTGCGCGCGCCCGGCGCGTTCGCTCGTTTTCGTCGCATCCAATTCCGCGATGATTTCTTCGATCGTCGCCGCGTTGCTCTTGACCGGCTTCGTGATCGGCTTGCAGCCTAACGAGCGGTAACGTTCGCCGTCGCGTGCGAAATACATTTGCGGAATCGGAATTTTTTCGCGCTGGATGTAACGCCAGATGTCCGCCTCGGTCCAATCCAGCAATGGCTGCACGCGCACGTGTTCGCCCGCCGCCGCTGTGCTGGCGAATTGTCCCCAGAATTCCGGCGGCTGATCTTTGTATGACCATTCGAACTGCGCATTGCGCGGCGAAAAATACCGCTCCTTTGCACGCGTCGGATCTTCGTCGCGACGAATGCCGGTGATAAGCGCGTCGAACTTGTGTTGCGCGAGCACTTGCTGCAACGCCACCGTTTTCAATTCGTGCGTCACCGTCACCGGATCGTGCGTCTCATATCCGACGCCGCGCGCACGCGCCTCTTCGTTGATTTTCACGATCAGGTTGAGTTTATAATGCTTCGTTGCCCACTCGCGGAACTCCAGCATCTCAGGAAATTCGTAAGTGGTGTCGATGTGCAGAACGGGAAACGGCACGCGCCCGAAAAATGATTTCAGCGAAAGCCAGATGAGAACGTTCGAGTCCTTCCCCATCGACCACGGCATCGCGATGTTCTTGAAGGAATGAAAAGCCTCGCGAAAAATGTAGATGCTCTGGTTTTCGAGCTGGTCGAGATGCGTGCGCGTCATTCGGGTTGTTGCGGCGAGGCCGAGCGCTCATAGTATTCGCCATGCCGGAAATTCGTCCAGCGGCCTACGATTCGAAGATCGAGGGCAACGTCATTTTCACGCGCGTCGACGCGGCGATGAACTGGATGCGCAAGAATTCGCTCTGGCCGATGCCGATGGGATTGGCCTGTTGTGCGATTGAATTGATGGCCACGGCCGCGTCGCGTTTCGATATTTCGCGCTTCGGCGCGGAAGTGATGCGATTTTCGCCGCGGCAATGTGACGTGATGATCGTCGCCGGCACGGTGACTTACAAAATGGCTCTGGCCGTGAAACGCATCTACGACCAAATGCCGGAACCGAAATGGGTCATCGCCATGGGCGCATGCGCGTCGACCGGCGGGATGTATCGCTCCTACGCGGTGCTGCAGGGAATCGATCAGTTGCTGCCGGTAGATGTTTACGTTTCCGGTTGTCCGCCGCGGCCTGAAGCGTTGCTGGAAGGCCTGATGAAGTTGCAGGAGAAGATCTCCACCGAGCAGTCTTTTGCGCGAGCAGAAACGCGAACTGATCAGAGAATACGCGGACGTCATGCCATGACCGGCCCGGAACTTCTGGTCTCGTTAGGCAAACTCTTCGGCGATAAGATCCAGCAGAAAACGGAATTTCGCGATGAAACGACTTTTCGGATCGCGCGCGAAAATCTGCGCGAAGTGGCGAAATTTTGCCGCGACGAATTATCGTTCGATTACTTGTTAGACATCACCAGCATCGACAACTTCGGCGAAGAACCGCGCTTCGAGGTTGTTTACGAGCTCTATTCCATGACGCTTGCTGTCCACCTGCGTTTAAAGCTGCGTGTGTCGGAAGATGATCCGACTGTCGATACCGTTTCCGACATTTGGCCGACGGCCAATTGGCATGAGCGCGAGATTTACGACATGATGGGATTGCGGTTCAACAATCACCCCGATCTGCGCCGCATCCTGATGTGGGAAGGCTATCCCTACTTTCCGCTGCGAAAGGAATTTCCGTTACAAGGTTTGCCGAGCGACATGCCGGATGTGGCGTTCACTTCGGCCGCGCCGTTGGAAGGCGGACCGTTCGTGACGAAACCGAGCACCGCGACGGCGAAAGATCGCGAGCCACGCGCACGCGGACCACTGAACGAACCGATCTCCTAAAGCGCGACCGAAAGAAGTCGCGAGAATTCCGCCGCGGCATTTTTTCCGACGGCCAGAACGTCGTGATGACTGAGTTCGTCCTCGCCGATCCCCGCGGCCCAATTCGTTAGGCAAGAAAATCCGATGACTTCGAGCCCGAGCGCGCGCGCCTGAATCGCTTCAAGAACAGTGGACATGCCAATGGCGTCCGCGCCGAGCGTGCGCAGCATTCGAACTTCCGCCGGCGTTTCGTATTGGGGCCCGAGCAATCCCGCATAGACGCCTTCGTGCAAAGTGATCTTCGTCTCATTTGCCACGCGCATGAAACAGGCGCGGATCTCCGGCGAATAAACTGCCGACATGTCGACGAATTGTCCGGAACCGAGTAGTGGCGATGTGCCGGTAAGATTCAAATGATCTCGGATCATCATCCATCGGCCAGGATGAAAAGCGGGATTCGCGGTGCCAGCGGCATTCGTTAGGATAATTCGTTTGATTCCGCAGTCGGCTAACAAGCGGACGCCAGCTGTGACCGCATGAGCGGAGTGCCCTTCGTAAAGATGTGCGCGACCTTGCGCGTAAATGATCGGCACATCGTTCACCGACGCGAGAGCAAATTGACCAACGTGCCCAACGACTTTGGACGGCGGCAACTCGGAGAATTCTCCATACGAAATTCGCTGTTCGAACGCGACTTCTTCGACCAGCGAATTCAGTCCCGAGCCGAGGATGATCGCGGTCTGCGCGCGCCAGCTTTGCAATCGTTCGCGCGCGTCGCCTTTCACTCGTTAGGCCGCGGAAATCGGTGGCGCGGTTTCCGGTTTCTTCGTCGCGGCCATGACGTCGGGACGCAGGTTATCCGTGCGGATCATGGTCGTTTTCGTATCCTGCTTCGGATAAGCGATGCGCGTGTGCAGCATGGTCATGAGCGTAAAACGGAATCGTTCCGCGATGATGTTCAGTTCCGCCAGCGTCAGATCGCATTCGTCGAGTTGATCGATCGGCGATGCGTTGCGCAATCAGGTCGTTGACAAGTTGTTCGATCTTCTGCGGCGTGGGTTTTTCCAAACTGCGTGACGCGCTTTCGACCATATCGGCCAGACTGATGATGGCGCTTTCTTTCGTTTGCGGTTTCGGACCGGGATAACGGAAATTTTCTTCACTCACTTCCGGGATGTCTTCTTCGCGCATATTCATGATCTTGCCGCCGGCGCGGGCGTCTTCCTGTTGCTGCACGGCGCGCTTGTAGAAATAATAGACGAGCGAGGTGCCGTGATGTTCCTGGATGATGTCGATGATCTGGCGATTCAGCTGATGTTTCAGCGCGAGATCTACGCCTTCTTTGACGTGCGCGATGATGATGAGCGCGCTCATGGTCGGCGCGAGATCGTCGTGCGGATTGCGCTCGAAGTTCATGTTTTCGGTGAAGTAATCGGGCTTCACCAATTTGCCGACATCGTGAAAATACGAACAAACGCGGCAGAGCGTTCCGTTGGCGCCGATCGCTTCGGCGGCGGCTTCCGCCAGGTTCGCCACTACCAGGCTGTGATGATACGTGCCGGGCGCTTCGATTGTCATGCGGCGCAAAAGCGGATGATTGAGATCCGAAGCCTCGAGCCACGAAATGTCGGTCGTGATGCGGAAGAGATGTTCGATGATCGGTAAAATTCCGCCGACGATAGTGGCGGTGACGATGCCGTTGCCGATGGCATACGCGCTTTGCAGGCCGAGCATTTGCCAATCATTGGCGCGGGGAGTGAAGAGGTCGATCGGTCCGATCAGGCCGAAAGTGACCGATAATAACCAAAGTGCGAGGCCAACACCAAAACCAGCGCGGATCAATCGACTGCGCCGCCGTACTTGGAGCGTGAGATAAACCGCGGTAAAACCGCTGACCAAAGCGCACGCCAAAAGAGGCGCATCGAAGTTTCCGAAAAGCAGTCGCGTCCAAAGACTAACGAAAATTGCTGCGTAAAGACCGTGATTCCGTCCGAGCAGAACGCTCAGCACCATCGGCGCGAACGCATACGGCGCTATTAACGCGGCGCTGTCGGGACGCAAACCGGAAAAAGTGTTGCTGCTGCAGAGAATGAGCACCAGCTTCGTCACCGCTAACTGGACGAGCACGGTCCCGAATAACAAGAGCAGCCGCGAAGTGCGGACGAAGGTCTTCGGCTGATTGATCCAAAGCTGGATGACGGCGGCGGCGAAAAAAAGTAACGCCACCACAAAAGTCTTCGTCGGCTCGGATTGCTGACCGTTGAAAATCAGCAGCGCGAGTCCCAAGACAAAACCGGCGAAGACGAGGGTCTTGGCATAGACGGAAAACTCCATCCGATGCAACAACTCGATCTGGCTGCGGCGACGGCGAGTTTTTCCGGAAGAAAGTCCGCGCTTGATCAACGTATTGCGTCTGAAAAATCGGAACATCTTACTTGCGTGAGGCCGGTGGAACCGGGGAGCGGTGTTGCTGGTAAGCGTTGATGATGGCGCGGACAAGTTCGTGTCGCACTACGTCGCTTTCATTGAAATAAACGGTCGCAATTCCGGGCACAGCTTTCAGCGCCTGCAACGCTTCCACCAGACCGGACCGTTTGTTTGGCGGCAAATCGATCTGCGTAACGTCACCGGTCACAACGCACTTCGATTTCGGTCCGATGCGAGTGAGCAACATGAACATCTGCTCCATCGTGGTGTTTTGCGCTTCATCGAGAATGACGAAGGCATTGCCGAGAGTCCGGCCGCGCATGTAGGCAAGCGGCGCCACTTCGATGACTTGTCGGGCCATGTTTCGCTCGATCTCTTCCGGCTCGAGCATGTCGCGCAGCGAATCGTAAAGCGGCCGAAGGTAAGGCGTAATTTTTTCCTGCAAATCGCCCGGCAGGAATCCCAGGGCTTCGCCGGCTTCGACCGCCGGTCGCGTCAGGACAATTCGACCGACCTGCTCTTTCTTCAGCGCCGCAACAGCCATGGCGACGGCGAGATAAGTTTTGCCAGTTCCCGCAGGACCGATTCCGAAAACAATGTCGTGTTTTAGAATCGCCTCGACGTAATTGCGCTGGCCGAGTGTGCGCGGAACGATGGGGGCTTTGCGCGTCGAAGTGACGATCTTAACGTCGGTGACTTCGCCTAAATTATCGGCGCGCGCGCCAGTGGCGGAATCGAGTGCGTAAGTAAATTCGTGTTTGCCGATGTTCACGCCGTTCTTGCGCGCTTGCTCCAGCTGATCGAAAACGCGCTGGGCACGATCCAGTTTTTCCGGTTCGCCTTCCATCTTCACCCAACCTTCGCGCGTCGTCACCTTCACGCCTAACGAGTCCTCAAGATTCTTCAGTAACTTGAGGTCGCCGGCGTAGAGCGATTCCAAAGCTCGAGCGCTCTCGAATTGCAGGGTGCGTGATTCGGTCATCTACAGCCTAACGAGAGGCCCTCACAAAACTGCTAGCGGAATCCGTAAACCAGCGCCCAGTGCGTTCGATCTTCCGGCGATTGATCAATGCTCACGATGATGAAATAACTGCCGGTGGTTTGCGGCACCACGTGCGCCGCCGCGAAGTGCCCCTTTTGCCAGCTGTCCGGCTGTTCCACCAGTTTTCCGTCAGCGTCATAAATGTGTACGGAGATGGTCGCCTTCTCCACCTCGCTGCCTAACCAGAACCAATATTCGTTTCCTTTGAATAGCTGCTGCCGCACGGCCTTTTTTTCGCCGGAACCGAGATCGCCGCCCCAATAATCTTCCCGCACCTGAAAGCCATCCTTCACATACGGCTCGGCCGCTTGCAGAGCGAAGGATTGCGCATCATCCACCGAAGCGCGAGCCAGCTGAAGCGCGCCTAACGAAACTGCCAGAGCCAGTCCGATCAGTAAAATTCTTCTCGTAAGAATTCGCATGCGATTACGGGGCTTTGGAAACGATGGCGGTATCGAGCTTCGTAGTAATGTCGTTAATACGCTTCACCGAGTCGGCCGAGATGCCTGTCGCGCCGACATCAATCAGCGGCTTCACTTCCACGAGCGCGGCGCGAATATCCTGCAAGAGCTGCGAGTTGAACTGCGGCATGGCTTGCAAACGATCCTGAAAGTATCCAAGCAAATCCGGTTGGTGCAGTAGCTCGGCGCCGTCCGCAGAAAATTTCTTGTTCACCACCGAGGTCAAAACCGCCGTGCCGCGCAGCCAGCCGCCCAGGCTAACGAGATGGGAAAGCTTTTCGTCCTGCATTTCGTTCATCGCCTGCTGCACGCTGTTTTGCGTCCGATCCAGTTCCTGCCGCACGACTACCCAATTCTTTTTGTCGGCCGCTTCGGTAATCGCCTTGGCGTGCTGCGTGATCGAGCTCTGCACGCCAATACCCTTGGCTAAACCCAGGACGCGCTGACCGATGTCTTTAACAGTCGGAGCATCTTCCGCCTGCACCGCGATGAAACCATCGGCAATGACCGTGCCTAGCAACAACGCGATGCGCGGACGTTCACTGAAATTTGCGCCCTTCTCGTTCCGCACATAATCCTTCCAGTTAACCGTGCCGAGTTTGTTCAGCGCCCCGAAAACTTCGTTAGGCAACGGCACCACCACGTCGTCCACACGTTTGAACGGTTTGAGGTCGATTTTTCGCGGCGCTTCCGCCGCTTCGACCGATAAAGTGAGAGCGGTCGTAGCGATCACGACCAGCTTCGAAAGTTTGTAGATTGGAATCATCCGAGCTTCGACTGTTGATTTCGAGTTCTATTCAGGGTTAGTCGTTTAGTCTAAAGAGAACTGCGGAGCGCACAAATATCGCAATTTCGGCACATTGACACCTTTGAATCGCACGAAGTTTCGCAGCTGGCGGCATGCCCAACGACCGCTCCTTGCGATTTTATGAACGCAAAACGCGCCGAGGAAATTCTCAATCGAGCCGCCTCCAGCCGGGTTCTGGTTATTGGCGACCTCATGCTGGACGAATTTGTCTGGGGCAAAGTCGGCCGCATTTCGCCCGAAGCGCCTGTGCCGGTGGTCGAAGTTACGGGCGAAAGTTTCTATCCTGGCGGTGCAGCCAACGTCGCGCGCAATCTGCGTGAGTTTGTTCAGCAATCTTCTGTGATCGGCTTGATCGGAACGGATCGCGGGGGCCGACAGCTGCGCGATCTGCTCGAGCAATGCAACATCGCCACCGATTCGCTCCTCACCGATCCGAATTTTTCCACGATCGTGAAAACGCGAATTATTGCGCGGCAGCAACAGGTCGTGCGCGTCGATCGCGAAAAAATTGGCTCTCCGAATGCCTCACAAATTCAGAGCGTGCTCGAGAAAATTAAGTCGCAACTGGAGAACATCGACGCCCTGATTTTCGAAGATTACGGCAAAGGTTTTCTCTCGGGTGATCTGGTGACGCAGGTCTCTGACCTTGCTTCCGCTGCCGGAAAAATCGTAACCGCTGATCCTAATCCGCATCACGCAGTCGAGTGGCGCAACATGACTGCGGTTAAACCAAACCGGAATGAAGCTTTCATCGCCGCCGGAATTTCGTGGAGCGACCCGATTGATCCAGCCGGTGATGACAAAGAGTTGGAGAAGGTCGGCCGCATTCTCCTGGAAAAATGGGACACTCGCTACCTGCTCATCACTCTCGGCGAACAAGGCATGATGTTGTTCGAGCAGGACGGCGCATCGCATCACATCCCGACTCGCGCTCGACAGGTCTTTGACGTTTCCGGCGCGGGTGATACCGCGATCGCGCTCTTTACTCTCGCGCTTTGCGGCCAGGCCAGCGCCGCGGAAGCAGCGGAAATCGCCAATCACGCCAGCGCCGTTGTTGTCGGCAAACTCGGGACCGCGACGGTGACCCGCGAAGAATTGATCGCGAGTTTCGATGCCTAACGAGCAGTTCCCCGCTGTCTTTCTCGATCGCGACGGGACATTGATACGCGATGTCGAATACTGCGGCGATCCGGAAAACGTTGAGATTATCGATGGCGTTTCGCAAGCGCTGCGTCGACTGAAGGACGCCGGCTTCAAACTAATTGTGATTACAAACCAAAGTGGAATCGGTCGCGGATATTTTTCGGTATCGGATTATCGCGCGGTTGAAGCAGAAGTGCAGCGGCAGCTCGCCGATGATCGATGCGACTTATTTTTGTCCACACCAACCCGACGACGATTGCGCGTGCCGCAAACCAAAACCGCAAATGATTTTCGCCGCGCAGCGTGAGCATCGACTCGATCTCGCCTGCTCTTTTTTTGTCGGCGACAAACCGCTCGATGCGGAATGCGGACGAAATGCCGGCGTGCCAACGATTCTCGTTAGAACAGGACTCCAGTTGCCTAACGAATCGTCGGTTGCCGATCTGGGCGAAGCTGCAGAAATGATTTTGAGAAATGCGCGTTAAAGCTGTCGGAATCATTCCTGCGCGCTGGGCGTCCACGCGTTTTCCCGGCAAGCCGCTGCACATGATCGCCGGCAAACCTTTGCTGCAACATGTCTGGGAACGCTGCTGCCGTGCGAAGAGCCTAACGAGTGTGATCATCGCTACGGACGATATGCGCATCGCCGAAGCCGCTTTCGATTGGGGCGCGGAAGTCGCGTTGACGTCTTCAAAACATCACAGCGGAACAGACCGCGCCGCCGAAGTCATCGCGCACGCGAAGAAGTTCACGCACATGATCAATATTCAGGGCGATGAACCACTCGTTAGTCCAAAGTTGATCAATCAGTTGGTCCAAGGATTTGAGCGTGATCCGAAATTAGAAATGATCACGGCCGCGCATCCGTTTAAGAATGAGCGCGAGGCGCAATCACCGCATCAGGTGAAGGTTGTCTTCGATGCCGACGGTATTGCTCTTTATTTTTCGCGCGCACCGATTCCGACGAACGGCGCGAAGTTTCGTCATCAAGGAATCTATGGCTACACGCGCGATCTGCTGCTGCGTTTCGTTCGCTGGAAACCATCGCCACTCGAACGTGCCGAGTCGCTCGAGCAATTGCGCGCCTTGGAGAATGGTGTAAGAATTCGGGTGCTCGTCGCGAAGTCAGGCTCGCCCGGCGTGGATACGCCCGCGGACGCAGCAGCGCTGGAGCGGATTCTCGCTCGCGCGGCACGAAAGAATCGGCGTCGATGAAATACATTTTTGTTACAGGCGGAGTGGTGAGTTCGTTAGGCAAAGGCCTCGCGGCAGCCGCGCTCGGCACTTTGCTGGAATTGCGCGGGCTGCGGGTCGTTTTCCAAAAATTCGATCCGTATCTGAACGTCGACCCCGGCACGATGAATCCGTTCCAACACGGCGAAGTTTATGTCTTGAACGATGGCGCCGAGACCGATCTCGATCTCGGACATTACGAACGTTTCACGAACTGCGTTCTCTCGCGGCATAACAACCTAACGAGCGGTCAGGTTTACGAGATGGTCATTCAGAAGGAACGGCGCGGTGATTATCTCGGTAAAACAGTGCAGGTGATTCCGCACGTCACCGACGAAATCAAAAATCGCATTCGCGAAGTCGCGGCCGAAGGAAAAGCCGACATCGTCATTACCGAGATTGGCGGCACCACCGGTGACATCGAAGGCCTTCCGTTTCTTGAAGCCATTCGACAATTCATTCTCGAAGTTGGTCCGGAAAACGTCGTTAACATTCACGTCACGCTCGTGCCGTTCATCAAAGCAGCCGGCGAATTAAAAACAAAACCGACCCAGCAAAGTATCGCGCGCCTGCGCGAGATCGGCATCCAACCGCAGGTGTTAATGTGCCGCACGGAATATCCCCTCGATCAGGATACGCGCCAGAAACTTTCCATGTTCTGCAACGTCGCGCCGCAAGCGGTGATCGAAGCGCGCGACGTGCAGCATACGATTTATGAAGTGCCATTGATGTTACACGAGGAAGGCATGGACGATCTTGTCTGCAAATATCTCCACCTCGATGCGCCGCAACCTGATCTGACGAATTGGCGAAAGTTCGTGCAACAAATCGTTAGTCCGCAAAAGCAGGTCAAGATCGCGGTCGTTGGGAAATACATCGATCTTCAGGATGCCTATAAGAGTATCTACGAATCGCTCACCCACGCTGCCGCGAGTCAGGATTGCGGGATCGATTTGAAATTGATCGACGCTGAAACCTTGCAGGATGGGGTCGATGGTCAGTTGAAAGACGTCGCTGGTGTTTTGATTCCAGGAGGATTTGGCGAACGCGGCGTCGAAGGAAAAATCAAAGCGACGAAATTCGCGCGCGAAAATAAATTGCCGTTCCTCGGTCTCTGTCTGGGCATGCAGGTGGCGACGATCGAGTTCGCCCGCAACGTCTGCGGTTTGGAAGAAGCAAACAGCACCGAGTTCGACCCCGACGCAAAAGATCCCGTGATCTCTTTGTTAGACGAACAGCGCGGCGTGCAAAACAAAGGCGCGAGCATGCGGCTGGGCACCTGGCCGACGAAAATTTCTCACGGGACAATGGCGGAAAAAATTTACGGCGGAGATGAAGTGCTCGAACGCCATCGGCATCGTTACGAATTCAATATGAAGTATCGCGATCAAATGGTGGACAAAGGCTTCACCATTTCCGGCACGTCACCTGACGGCGCGCTCGCGGAATTGATCGAACTGAGAGACCATCCGTATTTTCTCGCCTGCCAATATCATCCCGAATTCCAGAGCAAGCCGAACAAGCCGCATCCGCTCTTCAAGGGTTTTGTGCAGGCTTGTCTCGCGCATCAGAGCTAGCGCGGCGCAGGCGATCCATGATCGCGCGCCCTAATCCAGTGTCGGGAATTTCTTCGGCGACGATCAGATCAAAGCCCGCCTCATCGAGTTCGCGCAATTGACGAAAAAGATTCGCAGCGGTTTCGCGCAAATTATTTGCGTCGAGACGAAGTGTGCCGACGCGTTTTCCTTCAGTGCGAAACATGTTGAGATCTTTCGTCAAAACGAACGGTGTGCGCGGTGCGTAGTGAGCCGGTAGCTGTCCAGGCGCGACGGGATGATCGCCTAACGAGACGTATTCGACGCGGGCAAATTGCGCTAGCTGCTCTTCGGTGATTGGACCCGAGCGCAAGATTTCAATCACACCATCGCGCGGCGCGACAATCGTTGATTCCAAACCGTGCGTGGTCGCGCCGCCATCGATGATCAAAGGAATGCGGCCATCGAGTTCTGCCAGCACATGCTCGGCGCGCGTGGGACTGATGCGGCCAAAGCGATTGGCGCTTGGTGCGGCTAAGGGGTTGCCGAGGGCAGAAATGATTTCGCGAAAAATCGGATGCGCGCTCATGCGCACAGCCACCGTCGGCAAACCGGCCGCGACAATATCGGGCACGATTGGTTTGCGCGGCAGAACAATGGTCAGCGGTCCTGGCCAAAAAGCACTAGTTAGGCGAGAAACAAGATCGGTTCGACCACTCGTTAGGCGATCGAGCCACGACTCGTCAGGCAAATGCACAATCAGCGGATCGAAACGCGGACGCTCCTTCGCCTCGAAAATCTTCAGGACGGCGTCGATGTTGAGCGCGTCAGCGGCAAGGCCGTAAACGGTTTCGGTCGGCAACGCGACAGCTCTCCCCTTGTCGCAGAAGCTCCACCGCCTTCTCCGGCGCGGAGAGAATTTCGGTCTTCACTTCGCTGCCGGCTGCAGCGCATTCGCGCGCTTCGCTCACGCGCGTGAAAGCGTCTTCGGCGGTATTCCCGAGCGCGGTCAGATGTCCCATTTTTCGGCGACGACGCGGTTCGCTTTTTCCGTAGAGATGCAAATGAACACCGTCGGCGCGCGAACGCTGCCGGTCCAATCAGGCGCACCGTCTTGCCAGAGCTCGCCTAACAAGTTAGCCATCGCGGACGGGCGCAAGATATCCGTCGAGCCCAGCGGCAAACCACAAACCGCGCGGACTTGCTGTTCGAACTGGCTGGTGACGCAGCCTTCGATCGTCCAATGCCCGGAATTATGCGGGCGCGGCGCCAGTTCGTTAACCAGAAGTTCTGCCGATCTTTGGTTAGAAACATTTCAACCGCGAGCAATCCGATGAGCTCTAGCTTTTCGGCAATGGTGTCGGCGAGCTTCGATGCGCTCGTTTTCGATCATTGTCCGGCAAGCGCGCTGGCACGACCGTGATGTCGAGGATGTGATTGCGATGAAGATTTTCTGCAGAGCGGAAAGATCGTGGATACTTGCCGTCCGATTCCGCGCGCGACGATGACGGAAATTTCTTTGTCGAAATCGATCGCACCTTCCAGAACAAGTTCGTCGGCGGAACCGGCTTTCCAAATTTCCTCGAAGTCATCGCGCGCATCGATCATTTGTTGTCCTTTGCCGTCGTAACCGAATGCGGCGGTTTTAAGAATGGCGGGACGCCCGATCTGATCGACGGCGTTGGCGAGTTCGTAGGCATTTCGCACCGCGCGAAACGGCGCGATCGGCACGCCGGTGGAGGTGAGAAATTTTTTTCGCGCAATCGATTTTGCGCGATGTGCAGGATCGAACCGGTATGGTCTAACGACACGATCTTCCGCGCACCATTCACGGTTTGGATGGGAATGTTTTCGAATTCGAAAGTGATGACGTCGACTTCGTTGGCGAAACGACGCACCGCGGCCTCGTTGCTATAATCCGCGATGCGAGTCAGGTCGGCGAATTGTCCGGCGGGCGTCTCTTCTTCCGGGCGTGAAGACCTGCACAATGTAACCCATGCGACGCGCGGCGATGGCAAACATGCGGCCCAGTTGACCCCCGCCCATCACCCCGATGGTCGAACCCGGCAGAAATTTCGCGTCGCTCATTTGAGTTTCCGCGCGAGAACAGTGGCCGTCTGTTTCTTGCGGAATGATTCGACTTTTTTACGCACCGAATCATTCGTTAGGCCAATGATGCTGGCGGCGAGCAGCCCGGCATTTTTCGCGCCGGAGAGTCCGATCGCCAGTGTCCCGACGGCCACACCGGCCGGCATTTGCGCGATCGACAGAAGAGAGTCGAGCCCTTTGAGCGTTTTCGATTCGACTGGCACGCCGAGCACCGGCAACCAGGTCTGCGCTGCGATCATTCCCGGCAAGTGCGCCGCGCCTCCGGCGCCGGCGATGATGACGCGCAATCCGCGCTCCGCCGCGCTCTGCGCGAACTTCGCCATCAAGTCCGGCGTGCGATGCGCAGAAACAATCTTGTATTCGTTAGGCACTCCGAGTTGATCGAGCATTTCGACCGCGTGCCTCATCGTTTCCCAATCCGACTGGCTGCCCATGACGACGGCGACCAGCGGCGCAGATAATTTCCTCGGCATGCGATTGATCACTTCCCTAGCCTGCCCCGTTTCGCAAGCTGGAAGGTTGCGCTACTTTTGCCGTGTGAAACGCGGCGGCGCCATCGTCCTGATCGGGTTTATGGGGAGCGGCAAATCCTGCGCTGGAGCGGAACTTTGCCGGCGCACACGCCTGCCGGTTTTCGATACGGACGCGCTGATCATTTCGAAATTGAAAACCTCCATCATCGATATCTTTGATTCGTTAGGCGAAGAGAACTTTCGCGAAGAAGAGACGGCGGCACTACGCGGAATTCCCGCGGGCAAGAGCATCATTGTCACAGGTGGCGGATGCATTTTGCGCGAAGAAAATGTGGAACTGATGCGTGAGCTGGGGACGATTGTCTGGCTACGGGCGGAGAAGGAAACCGTTTTCAAACGCGTGGCTCATCGAGAGGACCGGCCGCTGTTGCGTGGTGGCGATGCGCGCGAACGGATCGCCGAGCTGATGGAAATCCGCGAAGGATTGTATGATGAAGCGGCGGAAATCCGCATCGACACTGACACGCGCACGCCAGCGGAAGTAGCGGAAGCGATTCTGGCGCAACTTGGTTAGGCAAAATGGTTGCGATCCGAACCGAAACGACAATCGATCTGAAAGCAGCACTCGTTAGGCGAGCGCAGACTCTTGGATTTGAATCCTGCCGCATCGCTCGTTGCGCGCCGCCGCGACACGAAAAAGAATTTCGCAGTTGGTTGCGTGAAGGCGCCGCGGGCGAAATGGATTGGCTCGAGCGCGGCGCGGAAAAGCGCAGCGACCCGGCTAAGATTTTGCCCGGCGCGCAATCGGTAATTGTCGTCGCCTTGAATTACTGGCAGGGGCACGACAAGTCCGAAAAGAGCGGGCGAATCGCGCGCTATGCCTGGGGTGATGATTATCACGATGTCATGCTGCAAAAATTGCGCGAGCTCGACGACCTCCTGCGGGAGCACGGCGGCTCGCAGAAATGCTACGTCGATACCGGTCCGGTGTTGGAACGCGATCATGCGGCGGAGGCTGGAATTGGTTGGCACGGCAAGAGCACAATGCTGATCGATCAGAAATTGGGCACGTGGTTTTTCCTCGGAGAAATTCTGACGACGCTGGATTTGGCGCCCGACGAACCGCAGCCCGCGCGATGCGGCAGTTGCACACGCTGTATGGTCGCTTGCCCGACCGGGGCGATCACGGAAGCGCATCGACTGGATGCGCGGCGTTGCATTTCGTACCTGACGATTGAGTTGAAAGGCTCCATCCCGCTCGAGCTTCGTCCGCTCATCGGTGATCGCATTTATGGATGCGATACGTGCTTGGATGTTTGCCCGTGGAATCGCTTCGCCGCGATTTCGCGTGAAGCGGTCTTTGCGGCTCGGCCGGCCACGACGGCGATGCAACTGCGCGACTATCTTGCGTTAACGGACGAAGTGTTTCGTACCCTGTTCCGTGGATCGCCCATCAAACGAATCAAACGCCGCGGTTTACTGCGCAATGTTTGCGTCGCGCTGGGGAATGTTGGCACCGCCGATGATCTACCCGCGCTCGAGCGAGCGGAATCCGATCCGGAACCTCTTATCGCGGAGCACGCGAGATGGGCAATTGAGCGAATCCAATTCCGTCTCCACCTGCATCCTACCGGAGTAAATTAACATTTCCCGTGTGAACGGGATTTGCTTTTCAAACGTCTAAAAGCTCACTAATGCTCTCTGTTCCTCTGAAGGCCCCGCCCGTCGTACCCGAAATGCATCAAGCTGTCGCCACCCCCACTACTGCCGTGGCGCCTCCGCCGCGCAAAAAGAAGTCGCGTAAGAAGCGCAACATCATTCTTGGCGTCGTCGGCTTGATCGTGCTGTGGATCATCGTTTCGATCATTCTCAGCAAACGGGAGAAGCCGATTCCGATTGTGACGGAGAAGGCCATTCGGAAAACAATTGTCCAAGTCGTTTCCGCGACGGGAAAAATTCAACCGGAGACCGAAGTGAAAATTTCGCCGGAAGTGGCGGGAGAAATTATCGAATTGCCGGTGATCGACGGCATGGCGGTGAAGAAGGGCGACCTGCTGGTGAAGATTAAGCCCGACACTTACAAGGCGCTTTTGGAACAACAGGAAGCGGCGATCAGCACGGCGAAGGCAACGAACCTGCAGCAAAAAGCGAGCATGGTGAAGGCGGAGCAGGATTTGAAGCGCGCCGATGACATGTACGCGAAAAAAGCGATCTCCATTCAGGAATACAACACCGCGCAAGCTGCGTACGACGTTGCGAAGAATACCTTCGAAAGTTCGCTGCACATGATCGAGCAGGCGCAGGCCAGTTCGAGTCAGGCGCGCGATGCTCTGGCCAAGACGACGATCTATTCGCCGATCGACGGCACGGTCACAGTCCTGGCCAGCAAGTTAGGTGAACGTGTGGTGGCGACGAATCAGTTTGCCGGAACAGAAGTTATGCGGGTGGCGGATTTGTCCGCCATGGAAGCGCGCGTGGACGTGAATGAAAACGACGTGGTGAATGTGAAGCTTGGCGACAAAGCGACCGTGACCATTGATGCCTACGGCGAACGCAAATTTACCGGCACGGTTTACCTGATTGCCAACACTGGAAAGACGACTGGCACCGGCACGCAGGAAGAAGTGACAAACTTTGAAGTGAAGATCCGGATTCAGGATCATGATGTGCAACTACGCCCGGGGTTAAGCTGCACCGCGGATATTGAAACCAACATCGTGAAAGACGTCGTGGCCGTGCCGATGCAAAGCGTCACCATTCGTACCGGCGACACCAATTTGAGTCCGGAAGAAATCGAAAAGAAGAAACAAAAACAAGCCGCAAGCGACAAAGGCGATAACGCCGCCGAACTCACCAACCAACGTCTCGAAAAGAAAACCGAAAAAGACGAGCGCGAGAAGGCGACCAAGGTTGTGTTTTTGAAAAAAACCAACAAGGCGCAGATGGTCAAAGTCACCACTGGTATCGCCGACGATACTTACATGGAAATTAAAAGCGGCGTGCAACCGGGGGATGAAGTGATTTCCGGTACCTACAGCGCAATCAGCCGCAAACTAAAAGACGGCGCGAAGGTCGAGATACGACAAAGAGAAGAAGTAACTGCGACGGGTTAACCACTCGTTAGGCAAACGAATGCACAACGGAGTTCGCCCTTACGGCCCGGTCGTCATCGACATCGAGAACATCACCAAGCATTACGTGATGGGCGAAGAAACTGTGCATGCCTTGCGCGGTGTCTCGTTGCAGATCCGGCGCAACGAATACCTCGCGATCATGGGACCGAGCGGCAGCGGGAAATCGACCCTCATGAATATGCTCGGCTGTCTCGATACGCCGAGTTCGGGTCGCTACGATTTTAATGGCAAGGATGTCTCGAGCATGAACGACGACGAACTCGCCGCCATTCGAAATCACGAGATCGGTTTCGTTTTCCAAACCTTCAATCTTCTCCCCCGCTCCACCAGTTTACGAAACGTCGAGCTGCCCTTGATCTACGCGGGCATCGATCCGGATACGCGCGAGCACCAGGCGGCGCAAGCCTTACGAGATGTCGGTTTGGGCGACCGATTGCATCACAAGCCTAACGAGTTGTCGGGTGGTCAACGGCAGCGGGTCGCGATCGCACGTGCGCTGGTCAACGATCCGTCGATCATTCTGGCCGACGAACCCACCGGCAATCTTGATTCAAAAACCGGCGAAGAGATCATGGCACCTGCTGGAGAATCTTTATCAGGGCGGTAACACGATCATTCTCGTCACGCATGAGCCGGACATCGCGCGACACGCGCGCCGCGTCGTGCATTTGCGCGATGGGCTGATCGAGAGCGATGATTTGAGCGAAGAGGTCGAATTCGGAATCGCTCGCTTATACGCGATGAAACGTTTCGTCTACGAATTTAACGAGAGCTGGAAAATTGCTCTCGCACAAATGCAGTCGAACAAAACGCGTTCGATGCTCACGGCCCTCGGCGTGATTATCGGGATAGTCGCTGTCACGTTGATGGGCACGGCGATTTCCGGGATCCAAAGCGGCTTCGATAAGAGCATGTCGATCCTCGGCGATGATGTGCTTTACGTGAGCCAATTTCCCTGGGCGCGTGTGAACGACTGGTGGAATTATCGCGACCGCCGCGAAATCAAAACCGAATACGCGGACACGCTCAATCGCTTGATCGGGGCGAGTGAGAATACAAATCTCGTCCTCGCCGTTCCGACTTCGAATGTGACACGCATTGTGAAACACGCGGACAACCAGGTGAGCGACGTTTTCATTCAGGGAACGACGGCAGATTATCCGCTCATCTCGACCGTCGATTTCGCGGAAGGGCGTTTCTTTAACGACTCGGAAAACAAGAGCGCCGCCAATGTTTGTCTGCTGGGTTACGACGTCGCGGACGCCCTTTTCGCTTCCGCCAATCCGATCGACCAAAACGTGCTCATTAGCGGTCAGCAGTTCAAAGTCATCGGGGTTGGCGCGCGCCAAGGTTCGTTTCTCGGACTGTTCAGTCTCGACTCAATCGTCATCGTTCCGTTGCCGTCGTTTAAGAAATTCTTCAGCACGAAGTCCCAATCGGACGTGCGCGTAAAGGTGAAGGACAAGACTAAACTTCAGGAGGCAAAAGATGAGCTGGCCGGTTTGATGCGTCGTGTGCGCGCCTTGCCGCCGGAAAAGAAAAACGACTTCGACATCAATGAGCAGCAGGCCTTCAAAAGCACGCTCGATCCGGTGAAGAATTCGATTGCGATCGCGGGTCTTTTTATCACAGGTCTTTCGCTCTTCGTTGGCGCGATCGGCATTATGAACATCACCTTCGTCTCCGTAAAAGAGCGCACGAAAGAAATCGGCACGCGCAAAGCGCTCGGCGCGCGGCGTCGCACCATTCTTTTGCAGTTCCTCATCGAATCCACTTCGCTCTGCATTCTCGGCGGACTGATCGGGCTAATTTTCGCCTACATGATGTGCTTCAGTATCGCCAAAGCGTTTCCATCATTCCCGATTCAATTTTCCTTCGGCCTTGTGCTTGTTGGGATGTTTGTTTCGATCATGACTGGGTTGGTTTCAGGATTTGCGCCAGCGTGGTCGGCTTCGCGTCTCGATCCCGTCACGGCGCTGCGCTACGAGTAAATCGGTATGCGTTTTCGCGAGATTTTGCAGATGTCGCTTCAGTCGTTAGGCGCAAACAAACTACGCTCTGGTCTAACGATGATCGGCATCACTATCGGCGTTTTTTCTGTCATCTCGGTCATGACGGCGATTGGTGCACTGCAGACTTCCATCGAAAGCGGAATCAGTTTTCTCGGCTCCAATATTTTTCAGTTCGCAAAATATCCGGTGAGCGGCGGACGCGGCGGGCGCGATGCCGCGAAGTACCAGAACCGGCGCAACATCACTTACGCGCAGGCGATGCGTTACTACACTTTGATGGAAGGAAACGCGCGCGAGATTTGCCTGAAGACTTTCGATTTCAAAGGCCAGGCGATTTACAATGGATTGAAAACTCCACCGAGTCTGACGGTCGCCGGGTCTAACAAGAGCTTTCTCACGGCGAATTCTTACACCCTCGGTTACGGGCGGAATTTGACGGACGAAGATGTCGATCTGGCGCGCAATGTTGTGATCGTAGGAAAGACGATTGAGAAAAATCTTTTCCCGCACGAATCACCCATCGGCAAAACGATCAAGCTAAGCGGACATCCGGTCGAGATCATTGGCGTGATGGCGGAAAAGGGAAGCGCGTTTGGTCAGAGTCAGGACGACATTTGCGTCATTCCGATTACGCGCTTTTTCGAAAATTTCGGAGGCAGTAACCGCACGGTGAACATCGCGACGCAGTCTTTCTCGCAGGAGACCTACAATCGCACTTTGGATAAAGCGATCGGCGCGATGCGTATCGCGCGCGGACTCAAACCAAACCAGCGTGACGACTTCGAAATTTACTCGAACGATTCACTGAAAAGCGCGTTTGCGTCTGTCGCCGACGTGGTGCGCATCGGCGCATTTGTCATTAGCCTCATCGCGCTCGTCGCGGCCGGCATCGGCATCATGAACATTATGCTGGTGAGTGTGACTGAGCGGACAAAAGAAATCGGAATTCGAAAATCAATCGGCGCGCGCAGCCGAGACATCCTTCGACAATTTCTGACCGAAGCCGTTTTCATTTCGGAAGCGGGCGGAATTCTTGGCATTCTGCTCGGTGTGATCGGCGGCGATTTACTTGCGATGTGGTTGGAAGCCGATCTTATTTTTCCGTTCGGCTGGGCGCTGGCCGGTCTCGTCGTTTGTTCGGGAATTGGAATTGGCTTCGGCTTCTATCCCGCTTATCGCGCAGCTTCGCTGGATCCAATCGAAGCACTGCGATTCGAGTAAATAGCTGCGCTCCAAGCTCTAACGCAGCGGCGTTGTTCGAGGACGAATTCCGGGCGTTTTCGGAGCTTGGAAATTCTCCGCACTTCCCTAATCTCGCGCCTCGCAGTTCCCCCTTTCCCCAGTGCCTTCGTCTTCACAAACTCCCGTCGGCACATCACCTGCCAGCATTCTTCTCGTAGAAGAGTATAAGGCGCTGGCGATGGCGTTTGGTTCGGCGCTCAAGCAATTCGCTCCCAGCTTCGACACGCACGTTGTCGCGTCGCTCGCCAAGGCCGACGCGCTCATCGACGAACTTAAACCGTCGTTGCTCGTTATCGATTGCGATCCACCGCCGCTCCACAGCGTGCAATTTTTCGATCGATTGCGATCCCGTCTGCCAAACGTGCGCGTCTTGATCGTAGCCGCAGAAAGCGCCGAAGAATTGAAGGATCGCCAGACGCTTCAACCCGCTCTGGAGTTCATCAAGAAGCCTTTCGAACTCCGCAAGTTCGGCGCGGTAATCGATTCGCTGCTAGCTCCTGCCCCGTCCGGCTCGGGAACGGCGCACAGTTTGAAATTGCTCGACATGATTCTGCTCTACGCCATCACCGCCGCTCCGATCGTTTTACGGGTGGAGGCTGCTGGTGGACGAAGTGGTGAAATTCATTTCACTGAAGGGCGAATCATTCATGCCGCTGTCGTGGGAAAGGTCGGTGTGGACGCGATAGAGACAATGTTAAATTGGCGCGCGCCGCGTTTTAGTGAAGGCGAACGCGCGCTTGATTCTCCGCGGACAATCCACGGCGCGTGGGCACCTGTTTTGCGTCGCGCGCTTCAAGCAATCCCAGATGAAGCGCCCGCGGAGGAAGAGCCGGCCCCGCCTCCGATCAAGCGTGAAGCGCTCCCGTCGATTCCGGCGACAAGAATCGTCATCGTCGACGACACCGATCTGCTGCTCGTTTTTGTCGAAGAGATGCTAGAAAGCGCGCACCCGGAATTCGAAATTGTCACAGCAATGTCGGGTTTCGATGGATTGAAACGCGCCGCCGCTGAGAAGCCGGATTTGCTCCTGCTTGATTACGATTTGCCGGATATCACCGGCGCCGACGTCTGCGAAAAACTACTGGAGAACGAAGAGACCGCACGAATTCCGGTGATCATGATGTCGGGCCACGTGTCGGAAATGACCTCGGTCTCGGAGCGTTTTGGAAATGTTGTCGCGACAATCGAGAAACCATTTCTCTCCGGGACCCTGGTTGATTTGGTCGAGCGAACGTTGCGCGATCTGCCGAAGCTGCGCGTTCCGTTTGCCAAAAAGACAATGGTCGCGCCGGCACCCGTTGAGATTTTGGCGCCGCCCAAGGATCAGCCTGTTCTCTCACGAAACGGCCACACCGATTCACACAAACCAAATCATTCGTCTCCATTCGCTGGTCTGGCCGAGGAACATATCCCGGCATCCATTCTCGATCCGTCGCCAGCGACCGAAGCGGAGATCGAAGAGGCGGCAGAAGCTTCCACGACTCCGACCAAGATCGTTCCAGCCGAACCGGAAGTTAGACCCGAGCCTTCGCTTTCTTCCGAAATTTCGGCGGCAATCCCACAGGCGCGCTCGAACGCAGTCGTGCTCGGTTTGCCGCTGGAAGTTCTGGCGATCAACCTTTCGCCGCGACTTCGTGTGACGGAAATTCGCGCGCGTCCCTTTTCATCAGGTGTCTCACTTCATGCGCTTCCGCAGTCATCTGTGCGCCCGCCGCAACATGGAAAGCCGTTTCGTCTGTCGCACGTGCAACTTGATGGCGAGGGCGACCTCGACATCGTGCGAGTCGCGCCTGCGCCGGAAGCGAAAGATCACCCGGCCACACGTTATCAATTCACATTTGACGGAGTGGAACTCCTGCCGGCCGCTGGCGCCAATATGGTTCAGCTCACCCCTACGTCCGCGCCTATTCGTTTGGAACTTCTCGGACTTTTCGAACTCGCACGCGTCGAATTATCGACCGACTTCAGTGTCGATCATCTGGTTCTGAAACGGCGTGATAAACGGATGCGCGCAACGCTCTTGCCGCAAGCACTTCACATCGGAGCCACGTTCACGATTACCAAACTTTCGTTGACCTCCAGTGGCGCGATCGGCGAGGTTCGTTTGAAGGCGTTTCAATCGAGTCCCAACGCGCGGAAAGTCGAGTCTACGTGACGGAAGTGGGCGTCGAGCGAACAGAGCGCGTCGATTTTTTCTGACGGAAGAAGGTTCGTGATTTCCGGTTCGGCTTTCGCATTCTCGGCAAAGGACTGATCGCCTTTCCAAGTCCGCATCGCCGCACGCTGCACTGCTTCGTAAGCTGATTTCCGTTCTGCGCCGGCGGCCGTCAACGCGAGCAGGATCGACTGACTGCAATAGAGACCTTTGGTTCGCTCGAGGTTTCGCTGCATTTGTTCGGGATAAACCTGCAAGCCGTCGACCAGTTCGCGCAGCTTCACCAACATGTAATCGAGCAAGGTGCACGCGTCGGGCAGGATGATGCGTTCGGCGCTCGAATGGCTGATATCGCGTTCGTGCCAGAGCGCGACGTTTTCCAACGCCGTCACCGCATAACCGCGAATGACGCGCGCCAGGCCGCTCAAACGCTCGCCGGTAATTGGATTGCGTTTATGCGGCATCGCCGAGCTGCCCTTCTGGCCTTCGCCGAAAAATTCTTCGACCTCTAAGACTTCCGTCCGTTGCAAATGGCGGAATTCAGTCGCCCACCGATCGATGCTCGAAGCAACGAGAGCGAGTGTCGTGCAAAATTCCGCGTGCCGATCGCGTTGAACAATTTGGGTCGAGAGCGTCGCCGGCTTAAGTCCCAGCTTCTCGCAAACCGAGAGCTCAATTTTCGGATCCAAGTGCGCGCGCGTTCCGACGGCCCCGCTTAATTTGCCGACACGCACGCGTTCGGTCGTTTGCGCGAGTCGTTCTTCAGCGCGGCCAAATTCATCAAACATGAGCGCCAATTTTAATCCGAACGTGATGGGTTCGGCGTGAATGCCATGACTGCGCCCAATCATCGGTGTCATTTTGAATTCGCGCGCGCGTTTCGCGACCACTGCGCGCAGCTGCTTCAAGTCTTCCGCTAGAATTCGCGACGCTTCCGTTAATTGAACCGCCAGCGTTGTGTCGAGAATGTCCGACGATGTTAACCCTTGATGCATCCAACGCGCCGCCGGCCCGACAGACGCGGCGACGTTTTCGAGAAATGCGATGACATCGTGATTCGTTCGCTTTTCTATCTCGGCGATTTCCGGAATGGAAAAGCGCGCGCGTTTCCGAATTTCCTGCGCATCGGCGCGGGGAATCTGACCGAGCTCGGCCATCGCTTCGCACGCGAGCGTTTCGATCTCGAGCCAGGTCCCAAACTTCTTTTCGTCGGACCAAATCGCCCGCATCTCGGGTCGCGAATAACGGTCGATCACGGCGGGAAGATAAGAGGCGGGCCGAAGAGCGGAAAGTGATTTGTACAAAAGAAAGCGCCACGCGGCAAAACCGCATGGCGCTTTCGGAAAATTTCCTTGAGTCGAACTCTAGCAGACCCGGGCGCGAGTGAAGTGCCCGTTGTTTTCGACGCGCACCTGACCGCTGCCGAGCAGATCCGCCACGGCCGCTACGGTTTCTTTCGTGCTCTTGGTGCAGGAGCTAACGGCGAGGATGAGATCACCGAGAGAAAGTTTTGGCGAAGCCTTGAGGATCTGGTTGGTCTTTTTCATACGATTGCCCTTTTTGAGAGCAAACATAGTGCCAACGTTCAAAATCAGCCTGCTGCGAGGGAAGATTTCATTCGCGGTAGCAGTTTTCGCAAATCTACCGCGCAGAAGTGCGACATTTGTGTCAACTAGCTGACATTTCGCGCCGGCTTGGCGCTGAGTCGCATCACGAGGAAATAAAGGGCGGCAAACCCGACGATAAACAGAATTATCCAACCGGATTGGCTCTTGATGAATTCCTTCATCCCTTCCGGGCTGGAAATAAGATCGGGCCGGACGCGGTAAGCCTTATCCCCGAGAAGCGCGAGGATGTAACACCACAACGCCGAACCAACGATGGTGACGAGACTGAAAATTCCAAATCGCATCTGGACGATGCCGGCGGGAATCGAGATCAAATGTCGAATTACCGGTAGCAGTCGCGCGAAAAAAACTCCGCCCGCTTCATAGCGCGCCAACCAGGCTTCGGCGCGTTCGAGCTTTTCTTCGCTCACGAAAAAATATTTTCCGTAACGCTTAACCAGTGGTCGACCGACGGAACGCGAAACCCAATACGTTATGGCGGCGCCGAGATACGAACCAAGCGTCCCCGCGAGCACCACTCCCAAAAAATCCAATTTCCCCTGGGCGGCAAGAAAGGCCGCCGGCGGAATCACGATCTCGCTCGGCACCGGAAAAATGGAACTTTCCATCGCCATGAGCACGACGATTCCGACGTAGCCACCATTCTGAACCCATTGGAACCAGGTGTTGAGCAACTGATGCATCGCGATTTCGATTTCTGTTTTTTGATTTCGGACTTAGCCTCCGCCAAGCTCGGGAGGCGCTTAGTTCAATCCGAAATCGCTAATCCGCAATTCAAATCGTGGTTTACCGTCGCGCGCTTCGTTATTATCGGCCGTTCGCTTTCCAGACTTTCGTCGGATTGCTCCTGACGCTCGTCTCGATCGGCCTGAACCTTCTCCGGCCGTGGCCGTTCAAAATCATTGTCGATGATTTGATTCCGCATCACGCCATTCCCGCCGGATGGTGGTCGGGGTTTCTCGGGAGCGAACGTCGCACGCTGATCATCCTCTGTCTCGCGGTCGTGGCCATCCAAGTCGTCTTCAGTCTGGTCGGATTGATTTCGAATGTGCTTTTCGTCCGCATCGGATTGCAGGCGCTTCTGAAATTGCGCACGGAACTTTATGCCTACCTGCAATCGCTCTCCCTCAAATATCACGACGCGCAGCGATCAGGCGATTCGAGCTTCCGCGTCGCCTACGATTCGCAGGCCATCCAGACGATGTACAACCAGGGATTCACTAACATCTTCGGTTCGATCATCACTCTGATCGGGACGTTTGTGATCATGGTGCGGATCGATTGGCAATTGACGCTGCTCGCGCTGTGCATTGTGCCGCTAGTGGTCTTGGCGATTTATTTTTTTGCCAAACGAATTCGCAGCCAGTCCACCGTGATTCGCGAGCGCGACAGTGAGTTGTATGCGCAAACACAAGAAGTGTTGAGTTCTGTGCGCATGGTGCACGCTTTCGGCCGTGAAGATTGGGAAGTGAATCAGTTTCGCACGCAAGCGCGCGAAAGCTTGCGCGCGAATTTACGGCTCACCGTCACCAACATGAGCAGCGCGCTTGTTCTCAGCACGCTCATCGTCATCGGCACCGCCTCTATGTATTACCTCGGCACGCTGCATGTTTGGCGCGGAACGCTCACGATCGGTGAGCTCATCGTTTTCAGCGCGTATCTATTAATGTTGTATCAACCGCTCGAGTCCCTCACCTACACCACCTGGGCGATGGAAGGAGCGGCCGCGGGAGCGCAACGCTGTTTCGAAGTCCTCGATCGCGCCGATGATGTGACCGATCTGCCCGGAGCGGCAGTGATCACTTCGACAAAAGGCGCGATCACATTCGATCACGTCAATTTCGGTTATGCGAACGATCGCCAAGTTTTGCGCGACATCAGTGTGCAAATCGCGCCGAATCAAATCATCGGGATCGTCGGTGGGACGGGCGCCGGTAAGAGCACTTTGCTAAGTTTAGTGCCGCGGTTTTATGATCCGACTCACGGACGCGTCGCGCTCGACGGTTGCGATCTCAAGGAAATCACTCGCAAATCATTGCGCGCGCAGATCGGCATTGTTTTGCAAGACACCCTGCTTTTCTCCACCAGCGTGCGCGAAAATATTGCCTACAGTCGCCCCGAGGCGACGGACGAAGAAATCCGGGAAGCTGCACGCCGCGCCCAAGCGGAAGAATTCATCCTCGCCATGCCGGATGGTTACGAAAATCTGGTCGGCGAACGCGGCGGACACTTGAGCGTGGGACAACGTCAGCGCATCGGAATCGCGCGCGCCTTCCTCAAAAACGCGCCGATTCTCTTGCTCGACGAACCTACCTCCGCGCTCGACCCGAGCACGGAAGCCGCCATTATGGAAACGATCAAAGACTTGATGCGCGGTCGTACCACTCTCATCGTCACGCATCGGCTCGCCACCATTCACAACGTCGATCGCATTGTCGTTCTTGAAAAAGGTGCGCTCGTTGAAGAAGGCACCGGCGCCGAATTGCTCGCGCGCCAAGGACGATACGCCAGCCTGTATGCGGCGGGAAATTATCCGCGCTAATCTTTGCGCCAGTCGATGAAACGAAAACGCATTGTGGTCATGGGTTTCATGGGTTCGATGCCCATCGCCGGCGTAATCTGGCAACACCTGCACTACATCGTCGGCCTGCAACGCCTTGGTCACGACGTTTACTACATCGAACATTCCGCGCGCGTTCCCTACAATCCCAAGCGCGGCGATTTCAGTTTCGATTTTTCCTACGCGGGAAAATTATTCGCCCGGCTCGCCTCCGAATTTGGATTCAAGAATCGGTGGAGTTTTTGCGCCCGCTACCTTCCGGAAAATCCATGCGCCGGTCTGCCACTCGTTAGACTGCGCCAACTGTATCGCGAGGCGGATGCGATCCTCAATGTCTGTGGGGCGCACGAATTGCACGACGATCTCTTGGTGAGCGATCGGCTCATCTACATCGAGAGCGATCCGGGCCTGGAGCAAATCAAAGTCGACCAGGGCGACCCACTGACCCTGGGACATTTGCGCGCCCATCGCACGCTTTTGACCTTCGGCGAAAACGTGCACACCCGAAAATTTCCTGTGCCGAAACGGCGCCTGAAATGGTTACCAACGCGACAACCGGTGGTGATGGATTTCTGGCAGAAGCGCGATGCACCAAAACGCGGCGCGGTTTTCACTTCCATTGCCAATTGGAGCACGAGCGGACAAAAGGATATTAAGTGGCGCGGCGAAAAATATCTCTGGAGTAAGTCGCGCGAATTTCTGCGTTTCATCGCCGCGCCGCGCAAAGCCGGTGAACCTTTTGAGCTCGCCACTGACATTAAGAAAGAAGAGACGCGCGCGAAATTTCGCCGGAACAACTGGCGATTGCACTCACCCGTGGCGCTGAGCATCGATCACCATCGTTACCGCGATTACATTCAAAACTCCAAGGGCGAATTCACGGTGGCGAAGGACCAATATGTCCGGCTTAACACCGGTTGGTTCAGTGATCGCAGCGCGTGCTATCTCGCTGCCGGTCGACCGGTGATCACGCAGGAAACCGGTTTCACCGATCACTACGGCAACGGCTCGGGTCTCTTCGCTTTTAACTCGTTAGGCGAAATCGCCGAGGCCGTGAAACTGATCAACGCTGATTATCGCAAACATTCTCGCGCAGCCACCGCGCTGGCCGCGGAAGTTTTCGATGCTGGGAAAGTTCTGCGTTCCCTGCTCGAGCGCGCTGGCGTGTGAAACTCGAAAATCGGCCGGCGTTACGGGCGAGCTGCCTGCTGGCTCTTCCGGTTGCGGTAATCGCGTTGCTGGTTTTCGCGCTGCATCGCAGTCAGGATTGGCGAGCGGCGTTTCCAAAAGCGCATGTCGAGCTGAGAGGTTCGATGCAGCACGGTGGCGAATATCCCGGCGAACAATTTCGCGCGCGCGATACGGTGCGGAATTGGGGATCGTGGAGCGGATCGGACGACAACTTCGGAGAACTCCGTCTCGGTCCATTTACGGCGCCGAAAGTTATTCGATTTGCCGCCGGCGGTTTTCCGCAAGCGGCCGGCATTCGTCTCTTTTTGAAACGGGCTGATGACGGCACCGAAGACACCATCATCTTGCCAGAAATTCGCGAGACCTGGCGGCTCCAACAACACGACGTTCCAACATCGTGGCGAGGCCGACCGATTTTTCTTTGCGCGGTTGATTCGGCTACCGGCCCCGGCGGATGGATCAGTCTTTCAGAGCCGATCAAAGGGAATCGCCTGACCGACTCGACGGAGCTTTTGGAGTCTCTCACGTGTTGGAGCCTCAATGGCTTTTTGCTCGGATGTCTTTTCGTTGCAGCCGCGCATTTGCTCGCGCGAACCAAGATGTTCGAAGAATGGCATCCGCTTCTCGCGGCCGCGTTGGTGGCGTTGGGCGGCTATGTTTTGTTCTGGATCTATTTCGTAAATAGCAACGCGGGAAAGATCGCTTCGATTGTCGCACTCATCGCCGGACTGATTGGGGCGTGGCAGTTTTTTTATGAACGGCCGAAGGAACGTTCTTTTCGCCTAACGAGCAGTCTTATCTTCGCGATCAGCTTTTTCTATCTCGCGCTCCTCTATCTCTACTTATCGCCGTTCGATTTCAACGGACTAGCCGCGAACCGTTTCAGAGAAGATTTGCCAGCTGACAACTACTTGCCCTACCTCGTTGCCAAAATGATGTGGCAAGGCCAGTCGTTGCGCGCGCCACTCGGCAGTTGGTTGGTAAGCGATCGGCCCCCTTTGCAGACCGGATGGATTCTTTTCACCTATCCGTTCGCACAATTTCTCCATCTCGACGAGCGCGCGCTCAGCGGGACGGCGGCGCTTTTGTTTCAATGCATCTGGGTCACCGCGCTCTACGGATTATTGCGCAACCTTCACCTAAGTGCGTCTCGCGCCGTCGTCTGGATTGCCGTCACGGCCCTGAGCGGTTTTTTTCTGCAAAACACAACCTTCACCTGGCCGAAGCTCGCGGCCGGCGCGTTTGCTTGTGGTGCTTTCGCTTTTTGGTTTCTGCCGATTGAAAACGAACGCCGCAGAATTCATTTTGCGATCGGCGGAGGATTGGCTGCGCTCGGCTGGCTCGCTCATGGCGGTGTCGCATTCTGTTTTATTCCGTTGGGATTTTTTGCGTTCTGGCGAATCTGGCGCGGTCAATCGAAGCAGTGGTTTTGCGCAGCTGCGGTCTTCATGGCGATCAGCGCGCCGTGGATTTGTTTTCAAAAATTCTACAACCCGCCGGCGAACCGATTATTGAAGTGGCATCTGGCCGGTCAGATCGAAGTCGATCCGCGCGGGACGATGGAAACGTTGCGCGACAGTTATCGCGATCAAACACCTGCCGCCTTGGCCTCGGCCAAGTGGCGCAATTTCAAAACGCAATTTGCGGGCGATTGGACTTCGCTTTTTCGGTTCGATCAGGTGGGCGCGCCAGAACGTCGGCGCAGCGAGTTTTTCTACACTGCCCGCACGCTGGCCTGGTGGTGGCTGTGGCTTTTATTTTTGCCTTTCTTTCTACTGCGCCGGGCACGCCCTGACTCTTTGCCTTCATTTGCTCCGCATTTCCGTCTCGCCGCCTGGGCGGGTTCGACTGTCATCGTTTGGTGTCTGCTAATTTTCATCGGTGGACAGGCTGTCATTCATCAGGGCCCCTACACGATTGAACTGGTCGCGTTTGCCTTCTTCTCGGCGTTGCTTGAAACCGCGAGCAAATGGGCCGTTGTCGTCGTCGCCATTCTGCAAAGCGCCACGCTGATCACGACATATTTGGTTTCCAACGCAACGGTGAACGGAAAGATGATCGGACTGCCGTTGCTGGTGGTCGCAGTCCTCGTCGGAACAGCCATTATCATTCGCAACAGACGGATTGCCGCATGCGCCGACATTTGATTTCGCCGCCAATTGTCTCATCTTCTCGCCTTCTGATGAGGCTGGGCGCAATTCTATGGTCGATTTTTTTCCTCATTGGTGGAGAAATTTTCGCGCAGCAAAAAGGCACGGCGACTCCGGCCTCGGAACCTAACGCTTCGCCCAGTACCACGGTTGTTCCCATTCAGAATGTCGCGCCGCCGGCGGTCCCCACGCGTCCCAACGGAAAGATTCAGCGCAGTCTGGTCCGCATCACGGCGACGGAAGTCGAGCCGGACTACAAAGCGCCGTGGAATTCCGGCGGCATTCAGCGCGGCATCGGCGCCGGTTTCGTGATCGATGGCAAGCGCATCATGACGAATGCGCACGTCGTCAGCAACAGCCGCTATCTCACGGTCGAGCGCGACGGCGATCCGAATAAGTATCCGGCGAACGTTCTTTTCGTTGCCCACGATTGCGATCTTGCGCTGATCAAAGTTTCGTCGCCGGATTTTTTTAAAGACATGGTGCCGCTGAAGTCTCGGCGGAATTCCCGAACTGGAATCAACCGTTTCCGCTTACGGTTATCCGATCGGCGGGCAACGCATGTCGGTCACGACCGGAATCGTTTCGCGCATCGACTTTCAGCTCTACACGCATTCGTCGATCGATCAGCACCTCGCGATTCAGATCAGCGCGCAGATTAATCCGGGCAACAGCGGTGGCCCAGTCATGCAGAATGGCAAAGTCGTCGGTGTCGCGTTCCAAGGTTATAGCGGCGATGTCGCGCAAGGAGTGGCCTACATGATTCCAACGCCGGTGATCAATCGTTTCCTCAAAGATATTTCCGACGGCACCTACGATAAGTATGTCGATCTCGGTCTCACTTACGCGAAGCTGCAAAATCCTGCGCAGCGCCGTTATCTCGGGTTGAAAGATGACGATCGCGGAGTGCTGGTCGAAACCGTCCTGGAGGCGAGCAGTTCGTCGAAGGTTCTAAAGTCCGGCGATGTGTTGTTGTCGATCGACGATCATCCGATCGCGAGCGATTCGTTTGTTGAGCTCGAAGGCGATCGCGTGGAGATGCCGGAAGTGGTGGAACGCAAATTCAAAGGCGACAGCGTGAAGCTCGACATTTGGCGGGACAAACAGCCGATGACCGTGAATGTAGAGCTCGGTCCGGTATGGCCCTACGCTGTGCAAGGTCACAGCTACGACATGCAGCCGCGCTATGTCGTCTACGGGGGACTCTTGTTCCAGCCAATGTCGTTAGACCTGATCCAGGCATATCAGCCGCAAGATCTTCGGTTGCGGCACTACTTTGATTTTTTCGTCCAGGAACAGATCTACCGTGAACATCCCGAGGTCATCATTTTGACCAACATCCTGCCGGATCCGATCAACACCTATCTGCAACCGTATCGCGCCGGCATCGTCAACGAAGTGAACGGCAACAAGATTCGCAATCTCGGCGAACTGGCCCAGGCTTTCGCCGAACCCGCGGATCGTTTTGTCATTCGCATGATCGGCGATGCACCTCCGCTCGTGTTAGATCGCAAAGAAGTCGAAAATGCGCGGGCGCGAATCAGAACCCGCTACAATGTCACGCGCGAACAAAACCTAAACGACGCGCCGCCGGCGAAGCCGCCCATCGAGGAGGGAGCGAAATGAAGCTTCGTCGTTTTCATATCGTGATCTTGCTGCTCGCGCTCTTTTGCAGCGAGGGATTTGCGCAGGTGGCCAAACCGCCGACCGCTGCCCCCGCCGTCAAACCGAAAGAGCTTTCACTCGTTAGGGTAAACGTCACTGGTCAGCCGTACGATTACACCCGGCCATGGCAGAAACGCGCTCCATTCTCGAAGCGGGCGCTCGGCGCGGTTCTCTCCAAAGGTCGCGTCCTGGTCACGGCGGATTTGGTCGCCAATCAAAATTACGTCGAACTGGAACGCGCGGAGACTGGGGAAAAAACCGCGGCAGAAGTGGTGGTAGTCGATTACGAGGCGAACCTTGCACTCGTTAGACCAACGGACGAAAAATTTCTCAACGGGCTCGCGCCGTTGCAGCTCGCGCTCGATACCGTGGTCGGCGATCACCTCGCCGCGCTGCAACTCGAGCCGACCGGCGCGCTCGTGGTGACGGAAGGTCTGGTCACGACCATCCAGATGACGCGATACCCCGCGGACGTCGGCCAATTCCTCACCTACCGCATCAGCATGTCGATGCAGTATCGCGACAACAGCTACACGATTCCGCTAGTCAAGAATAACAAGCTCGCCGGTTTGCTGCTGCGTTACGATCCGCGCTCGCAGGTGCTGGACGCGATCCCAGCGCCGATCATTGCGCATTTCCTGAAAGAGGCGGAAACAGAAAACTACCGAGGTTTTCCATCGGCCGGGTTCGGCTTCTTCCCCACGCGTGATCCGCAGTTACGAAAATTCGCCGGGCAAACCGGCAAGCCGGGCGGCGTTTACGTGACCAGCGTGGAGCCGAACATCGCCGGCGGCGAAAGCGGGGATGCAGGTCGGCGATATCGTGACGGCGATCGGGAACAACGAGATCGATCAGAACGGCAATTACGTCGATCCGCTGTACGGCAAGATCGAGTTCACAAATCTGATCACCGCGCGCGCTTTCGCCGGCGATACATTGCCGATTCAAATTCAGCGCGCCGGAAAACCGATGCAGCTGGATGTCGTGCTCGATCATCGTCCGGCGAGCGATTACGTCGTTCCGCCTTATAACGTCGATCAGCCGCCGTCGTATTACGTTCTCGGCGGATTGATTTTCCAGGAGCTGTCGCGCCAATATCTCCGCGAATGGGGCGCAACTGGATGAAGGAAGCGCCGCAACGATTCGTTTACCTCGATCGTTTCCAGTCGGAGCTTTTTCCCGAAGGCAATCGGCGCGTCGTCGTGCTGACGCCAGGTGCTGCCAGCGAACAGCACGATCGGTTACGACGAAATCGCCTACCTCACGGTGCAGAAAGTGAATGGCAAAGAAATCAAATCGTTGCGCGATTTGGCGGAAGCGGTGAAGCAGCCGATCGACGGTTTCATCAAGATCGAAACCGAAGAAGATCCGAAGCAGCTCGAACTCGACGCCGCGCAAGTGGAAGCGGAAGCCGCGGGCATTCAGGAAAACTACGGGCTGCCGGCGCTCGAGCGCATCGAGTAGCTACAACTTCAGAAAAGCGGCGACTTCCTCGTCGTAAGTGCGGAATGGATCGCCCATTACAAGGAAATCGCGATTCTCACATGCGATCGAATCCCAGTTGATCACGTAAGGCTGTTTCCGTTTTTGGAAGAACTCCACCGCGCGCGCGCGTCCGCAAGCGCGCGTGTTTTGCGGCGGTTTTGCTCGCGCTTCTGTTTGCCGCACGCTGTTATTCCATTCCCCGATGCGTTTGGCCGGCTGCGCTCCAAAAAACAATCCCTTCACCGGATTGATGTTGTGATATTCGAGATCAAGGCTGTGCAACCACGGATCGTCCCAGGTCAGTTTTTCCGATTCCATGAACATCTCGAGCAGCCATTTTTTCGTGATCCAGTCGACGCCGCCGATGAGCGCTTCCGGTTTATTGGCGATGGCGTCGAGGGTGAAACTCCAGCTGTCGAGCAGCCAATCGGTCTCTTCATCTAGACCGGCCAGATGTTTGCGCGCGAGCGCGTGAAATTCCCATTGCAGATCGAGACTGCCCATGGTTGATCCGTTCTCCAAACGCACGATCCAGTCGTGCGTTGGATCACGCGAAATGTCGCGTGTGCTCTGCACTGCATCGAGCAGACTAAAATTTTTCGTCAGGTAGCCTTGCTCGAGCAATGAGAGAACACAGACCGTTGTTCCGATTTTCAAAGCGGTGGCGAACGGACTCATGTTCGAGTCGCCGATAAGCAAATGGAGCCGCCGATATTTTCGATAATCCGCCAGCGGTTCGTCGCGGGCGTTAATGATGGCGCGATTGAATTGCACCCATTGATAAATGTCGTTCACGATGTGATCGGCGCGCTGACTGATTTGAAAATCGACATGCGTGTCGGAGGGTGGCAGGTCGAAATCGAACGCGAGCGGATTGGCCTGTCCGACGCGACCGGCGCCGGTGAAAATTTGCCGCGTGGCCAGAAATGCGAGCAGAGTTCCCAACACAGGCGGCGTGAACTGCGCCTCGCGCTTCATCAGATAGTTCTCATGACAACCGAAGGTCGCGCCGGTGTGATGATCGATATTATTCTTCAGGAACGACACGTCGTCGGCCACGCCTAACGATTGCAACGAGGAATGAAGTAGCTCATCGCCAGCCAGGTCATAGGCGACGATATCGCGCAGATTCAGACACTCCGGCGACGCATACTCGATGTGCCCCATATCGAGATAAATCCGCCCGCCGTTACGCAAAAAGCCGCCGTTGCCCGGCGGTTCTTCATAGTCGCGATAATGCAAATCCAGCGCGCCGATTTGCGCTTCGCGAAAGAGAAAGTTCTTCACCTTAACCGGCCAGGTTTCGCCGGCGGCATGCGATCCGCCGCCGTGCACGAGACAGCCGTATTCGGTTTCAAGACCAACGATGCGGTCCATGCCAAACGATGCGTCGCCCGGCGGATTGTGCCAAGTGCGTTCGTTAGGCCGAGTGCACTAGTGCTTGATAATTATTTCTAAGTTTTCCACACTCATTCACCGATGAGCAGGTTACCGCTCCGCAGTCCGGCTTCGAAAGTCGGCGGCATTGTCTATTTCGGGCGGATGCTCGACAAGATTCGCGCGCACGGCAGCGAGGAATTGCCCGCTGACTACCAGGCCAATCTTGGCAAAGGCTTCGATCAGAAATGCACCAGCTTTTTGCGCATCGATTATCACCAACTGGTCAATCGTGTGAAACAAGGTGGGAGTGACGATGAGATTCTCATCTGGTGTTTCGCGAATGGCAGAAGGCCGACCGACGATGACATCCATGTTTGGAATGAGTTCATGCGGAAGTGCGGTTGGAACGATTCGATTTCGGACACCTTGATGCGCCGCAAAAAAGAAGCGGGCATGGCTGGTCGCTCCGAAATCAAAACGATGTTCGAATTTATCGACGTCGATGAAGGACGTCCCCTGCCCGATGCGCTGGGCTTTGAACGCCGTGCAATGACGGCGGTTTGAGCCTCGCGCTCGCTTACCTGTCGTTAGGCTGAACCTCGCCCACCGGATGTGGCGGCGGTGGCGGCTGCGTGCGGTAGTCGATAAATTTCCAAACCGCCAGCACGGTCGCGAGCACGATCACGCCCGCGATGATTTTGCGCGTTCGTGGCGGCGGAGCCTCTTCGGTCACGCTACTCGTCGGAAAGAGTATCGATCCGTTCCGCCAGGGCGAAATCGAGATCGGTCAATCCGCCTTTGCTGTGCGTGGTCAAAACAAGGCGGACCTTGTTGTAGCGAATATCGATGTCGGGATGATGCTCTTCGTCGTCGGCCACTTCGGCGACGCCGTTCACGAAATCGATCGCTTCGGAAAAATCATCAAACTCGAAAGTTCGCTCGATATGTTTCTTTTCCAGCTCCCATTCCGGGATCTTTTTGAGACGAATTTTCAGTTGGTCAGCCTTGATCAGCTCAGCCATAACGGGGAACGAGTAACACCCATGAAATGTTTTGCAATCGAGTCGCGCAGGTTTTTTCCGGCGGCGGCAAAATCTTCGTGGCCGCCATCCGACTGGCGCATTGACGCCCTGCGCTTCCTCCGCAAATTACCGCTCTCTCAGCGCCCGTAGCTCAACTGGATAGAGCATCTGACTACGGATCAGAAGGTTTGGTGTTCGAATCACCACGGGCGCGCTTCTGCCTGGACCGATTTGCGGAAAAGCTTCGTCCAAGCGAATAAGATTGAGCCGCGAGCTTCGCTTTCCGTTGCCCTCAGCCATGAGCGAACGGCTTCCTCTGCCGTCCTAATCGGATAATGCTTCAGAACCGTGATCGGCTTCTCGTCCTCGTACCAAGCGTAACAGCGTCGCGCAAAAGAATGGCCGCGTAGATCAAAGGCATCGATGAGTCCGTCAAAGGTGTTGCCGTTATCGCCGACAACCACCACGGGCATGGAAACGACGAGTTCAGCGCCGCACTGATGTTCGCGCTCAACCTCAGCCCGTAACCTTTCTGTTCGTCCCATCCCCGCGACAAATAATCTTTGCATCACCCTCGCCTCCGGCAACAGGAGACCGTGCAGGCCGGCGATCGGTTACAAAGATTTTATTTACGCGCTTGAAACGGCAATCTGAAAAGCCGGGCGCTGAGCCGGTCGATCTTGCGACGGCTCTTCGTCCAGCCACTGTCGACTAACAATTAGCGATGGCTGATCGTAATTGACGGGTCTTCTGCGGCGAGGGCTTCGGCCGGAGTCTGCCGTCCCCTCTTATCCAGCTCTTCTTTCGAGTAGACTTTCTTTTCCGTCGTGTAGACGGGTTTAGTGGAACGAGTGTCCGTAGTCGCTGTCGTAGTCGTGCAACCGGGAAGCATCGCGACGGCAAAAGCAGTCAGCGCGAGCAACAGGAACGCATTTTTCATAAGAACTTATACGACCGTCTGCCAAGTCTAGCAACCGAACGAAATCTGCAATCGCGCTTGTCCGTTCGCGGGCTTTCCGCTAATTAATTCCAATGCTGCACGACGAAAAAGATCTGGATTTCGTTCGTCACGCCACCGCAGAACTGGCGGTGTCGTTCACCGATGCGCGTGATCACAATCTGCATGCGGCTTTTAATGGCCTGATCGAAGCGGTCAAAGCCGACCGCGCGCGGATTCGGGCACTCGAACAGGAAATCCAATCATTGCGCGCGCAAGACGCCGGCGAGACTTCGGCCTAACGAGTCGTTCAAGGCGCATCGAAGAACGGACGGATCTCTTCGTACTTCTTTGGTCCGATTCCTTTTACGGTGCGTAAATCGTCCGCGCTCTTAAACGGACGCGCCCCCAATATGCGACCGGCCAGGACCGGTCCGATTCCCGGTAAAGCGAGCAATTGTTCCGACGTCGCGTTATTGGCGTCGAGTTTGTTTGTTGATCCCGGCACCGGCGCACGCAGCGGTGCGACCGTCGGCGCGATCGTCGGTCGCGGAAACGGCCAGGCGGGATCAGGGGCCGCCGCGCTGTTCGATCCGCTTGGTGACGCCGCCACACGTTCCGGATGGAAAAACGCATCGAAGGAATCGGGACCTGTCTTCGATGGTTGCTTCGCGGCACGCGCAGTTAATCGGCCAACCTGTGCACCCCAGGCGCCGACTTTCTTCGTTCTCGCCTCACGCTCGAGTCGCTGCAATTTCAGTTTTTCCATCTGCGGCGAGCTCAATCCAACCGGCGTGGCCATGCTGCCGTGGACCCGCGCCATGCCGTTCGCGACCAGTAGTTCGCCCAGATCGCCTTCGGCGGTTTCAACGAAGGCATAAAAACGTTCGAGACGGCTGCGTCCCAACGCATCCTGCATGCAAGTGCGGACCGTGAACGGACGATTCAATTCTTCTACGGTGAAGTGCTTCGCGTAATCTCCCAGCTGCAAAGTCTGTGTTTTCGTCAGGCCAAAATATTTCGCCTGTTCATCGACTCGATCCGCGAAGGCGTCGTCGGTTTCGGGCGCGTCGACGAAGTAGAGTCGAAAGAGAAATTCCTTTCCCGTCGCGCGAACATGAAAACTGTCGCCGTCATTCGAAGCATTCGGCATCAGTTGGCAGTTGTGCAATACGACCCAAGGCTGTTTGGCCCCGGCTGCACCAATTCCGAAAAGAAAAAAAACGAAAGCCAGCCTGACGAGACTTCGGCCTAACGAGTGCAAGATTACGCGACCGCTTCAAACTGGCTCATGGAACGGAAGACCTGATAGCGTTCGTCGATCTCCTTTCGCGTCAGCGTGCGCAACCGCTCCATGCTAAAGGCTTCGACATTAAAACTGGCCAGCACACTTCCATAAATTATCGCGCGCCGGAAGGCTGCGTAGTTCAATTCCCCGCCACTCGCCGCCAGATAACCGGCCATTCCGCCCGCGAAGGTGTCGCCCGCGCCGGTGGGATCATGAATGTCTTCCAGCGGATACGCCCCGCAGCTAAAAAATTCGCCTTCGCCGAACAAAAGCGCTCCGTGTTCGCCTTTTTTTATCGCGACGTACTTGGGACCGGATTGCAAAATTCTCCGGCCGGCCTTGATCAAACTCGTTTCTCCCGTCATCTCGCGCGCTTCGCTGTCGTTCAAAATCAACAAATCAACGCGCGGCAAGAGCGCATCAAGATCCTGGCGCGTCGTTTGAATCCAAAGGTCCATCGTATCGGCCACGACGAAGCGCGGACGTTTCATTTGATCGAGCACGTGCGATTGCAGCGCCGGCGCGATGTTCGCCAGTAAAACGAAATCGCGTTTCTCGATACGAGTCAGGAAGGGTTGGACGAAAATGTTCGAAAACATTCAGCGCTACCGAGCGGGTTTCGCGCGTGTTCATGTCCCAGGCATATTCGCCCGACCAGCGAAACGTTTTCCCGTTTGCGCGTTGCACACCCGAAGTGTCGATCTTGCGCGACTTCCAGAATTCAAATTCCGATTCCGGAAAATCGTCGCCGACTACTCCGACGAGATTGACCGGCGAAAAGAAACTCGCACCAAGCGCGGCATATGAAGCGGAGCCGCCTAACTGATCGGCGTGTTCTTCGACCGGAGTCTTGACGGTGTCGAGTGCGATGGAACCAACAATGAGAACAGACATTTTGATTTAGGTTGCGAGGAGAGCCTTAGCGGCGCGCGCATACTTAGCGACATCGGCGGCTTGCAGCAAGCCAGAGACGATAACAACGCGTTTCGCGCCCGCGCCGATGATTTGCGCGAGATTTTCCAGTTTGATTCCGCCGATGCAAAAGATCGGTAGCCTAACGAGTGCATGCGCCGCGCGAATTTCTTCCAGGCCAATCGGCGCGTAATCTGGCTTGGTCGGCGTGGCGAAGAGCGGGCCGAAACCGATGTAATCCGCGCCTTCAATCTGCGCCGCGCTCGCTTGTTCGAGGCTATGCGTGGATTTGCCGACGACGCCGTAGGCACCCAACATTCGTCGCACTTCCACGATGGAAATGTCGTCCTGCCCCACGTGCACTCCATCCGCGCCCACGTCCCGCGCAATCTGGGCATAGTCGTTGATGATGAAGGGAACGCGTGCGGCGGTCAGTCGGCGCAGTTCACGCGCGAGCAGAGAGATTTCCGAAACCGATTCCTTTTTCGCGCGCAGTTGCAAAACATCGACGCCACCATTGATCATCTCTTGCGCGACGCGCACCGCATCCGCAGTCGCGACGTAGGCCAAATCAAGAATGCCGTAAAGGCGGCAATCCTGCAGTGTCACTCGTGCAAACGGCTGGCCGGCGGCTTTAATTCGAAGTCGTCCGGAGTTCATCAGGCGTTCGACGAATCCAGTGTCGTATTTTCCCGCGCGGAAATTTGCATTGCGCATGATGGCGGCATGAAACGGAACGGTGGTCTTGATGCCGGTGACATAATATTCATCGAGCGCGCGGCGCATGCGGTCGATGCACGAAGTTCGAGTCGCACCGACCGTGATCAACTTCGCGATCATCGAGTCGTAATATGGCGGCACGACGTAACCGGTGTAAGCATGCGAATCGATCCGCACCCCGCGACCGCCCGGCGCATAATAGAACGCGATTTTTCCCGGTGACGGTTGGAAATTTTTCTCCGGATCTTCCGCGTTAATGCGGCATTGAATCGCGTGCGAGCGCGGGCTGGCGTGCGCGACGTGTGGCGACAAATGCTCGCCCGCCGCGATCTTGATTTGCTCTTTCACCAAATCGCATCCGTAAACTTCTTCGGTGATCGTGTGCTCGACCTGGATGCGCGTGTTCATCTCGATGAAGTAATAATGGCCGCTGTTATCAACCAGAAATTCCATCGTGCCGGCGTTTACATAATCGACCGCTTCCGCCAGTTTCACCGCGGCGTTTCCCATCTTTTTGCGCAAGGCCGGCGTCAGTAATGGCGAGGGACATTCTTCGATCACCTTTTGGTTGCGCCGCTGGATCGAGCAATCGCGCTCGCCGAGATGCACAACTTTCCCGTGACTATCGGCGATGATTTGAAACTCGACGTGGTGCGGATTGACGATGAGTTTCTCGATATAAACATCGCCATTGCCGAATGCTTTTTCTGCCTCCGTTTTCGCGGCGTGAAATAGCGGAGCCAGACTCGCTTCGTTGTGCGCCGCGCGCATACCGCGCCCGCCGCCGCCGGCGACCGCTTTGATCATCACCGGATAACCAATTTTCTCGCGCGACCTTCATCGCCTCCTGCTCGTTCTCGACCACGCCATCGCTGCCGGGCGTCACCGCCACGCCGGCTTTGCGCGCAAAAGCGCGTGCGGAATTTTTGTCGCCCATCGCGTGCATCGCACTCGCCGGTGGACCGATAAACTTTATTTTGCAGCTCTCGCAGACTTCCGCGAAGTGCGCATTCTCCGCTAAGAATCCGTAGCCCGGATGGATCGCATCGACGTCGCCCACTTCGGCTGCGCTCATGATGCGATCGATCTTCAGATAACTTTCGCTGCTCGGCGGCGCGCCGATGCAAATCGCTTCGTCGGCTAATTGCACATGCAAGGAATCAGCATCGGCTTCGGAATAAACCGCGAGCGTGCGCATCCCGAGTTCTTTGCAGGCGCGGATGACGCGGAGCGCGATTTCGCCGCGATTCGCGATGAGGATTTTTTCGAACATCAGAGTAGCGCGAGCTGCGCTACTTCACCCGGAAGAGCACCTGCCCGAATTGCACCGGTTTGCCATTCTCGGCCACGACCTCGGCGATCGTCCCCGTCGTTTCCGCCTTGATCTCGTTCATCACTTTCATCGCTTCGATAATGCAGACGACCGTCTCCTCGCTGACCGTTTTTCCAACATCCGCAAACGGCGGCGAGTCCGGGGAACCCGCGCGATAAAATGTGCCGACCATCGGCGAGACGATGTCTTTCAGCGCGCTCATGTCCGCTTCCGCCGCGGGAGCGGAAGTGGCCGGAGCAGTAGCCGGGGCGCTGTGTACAGACCTGCGGCGCGGACGCGGGAGCCGGCGGCGCGAAAACTGTTTGCGTCTCTACGCCCTTTTGCAGTTTCAACTTGAAGCCATCCTTCTCCATCTCGAAGACCGAGAGGTCGTTCTTCTTCATCAAATCGATGATGGCTTTGATGTCTTTGAGTTCCAAAATGGTCTCCCGGGTCAGTTGCGCGCGATTAGGTAAAGCGGTTTTCCGAAAGAGGTCAAGCGCCTGCAACTACCTTGCCATCGCGCATTTCAATTCGACGCGAAGCAATCCGCGCCACCTCGTCGTCATGGGTCACAATCAACAGAGTAGCGCGCCGCTCACGGCCGATGCGCGTTAAAACCTCAATCACTGTTGCCGCCGATTTTGAATCCAGATTTCCAGTCGGCTCATCCGCGATGAGCAACGACGGCCGATGAATGAGCGCGCGCGCGATCGCGGTGCGCTGTTGTTCCCCGCCACTCAGTTGATGAACAAAATGCGTCGCGCGTTCCTGCATCCCGACCACCCCCAACAATTCGCGCGCGCGCGCTTGGCTCTCATCGAACGCAACGCCTTGCAGCAGCAGCGGAAAGGTTACGTTTTCCAGCACATTCATCGTCGGCAACAAATTGAAAAACTGAAAGACAAGCCCGAGGCGATGTCGTCGATATTCCGTTAGCTCGGCGTCGGTCGCCTTGTGCAAAGGAAGACCATCGACTTCGATTTCGCCACTGGTTGGTGTTTCCAATCCAGCGAGCAGATGCATCAAGGTGCTTTTGCCGCAGCCGCTCGGTCCGCTGATCGCCACGAACTCGCCCGCCGCGATCTCGAGCGAAACATCATCGACCGCATGCACAGTGCGATCGCCGCTCTTATAATAGCGAGTGACGTGGCGCAGCGAGATCAAGTCTGCCTTATCCACCGGCGACGCGCGCCGCGCAAACTTCGTCATCATCGACGAAACCGCTGACTACATCGTGGTCGATAAGCCGCCGCTGCTCCTCGTTCATCCGAGCAAACCCGACGGCGCCCGCACGCTCTGGAGCGAGCTACGACACCTGCTTGCGTTCGAGATCGCCAACGGCGGACAAGTCTCGATCGTCAATCGATTGGACCGCGAAACGAGCGGCATTGTGCTCGTCGCGAAGACGGCTGAGGCCGCGCGGAAATTCGGTTTGCTCATGCAACAACAACGGATCGCGAAGGAATATCTCGCGCTCGTTTGGGGCTGGCCGAAATGGGAAACAACGACGGTCGACGCTCCGATTGCTCGACAAGGCGAACATCAATTATCCGCCATCTACCTGAAGCAAGTGATCCACTCGTTAGGCGCGGAGGCCTGCACCGAATTCACCGTCGAGAAACGTTTGCCAGAAAACTTTGCACTCGTTAGGGCATTCCCTCGCACCGGGCGGACACATCAGATTCGAGTTCATTTGCACTCGTTAGGCCACTCCGTTGTCGGCGACAAAATCTACGGACCTGACGAGCAGTTGTATCTCCGATTCATCGAGACCGGCTGGACGGCTGATCTGCAACGCGAGCTGCTCTTGCCGCGCCACGCTCTTCATTCCGCGCGCTTGCAGATCGCGGGCGTCGGCGACTGGTCGAGCGATCTGCCGCCCGATCTCGCGGAGTTTCGCGACGCGTTGCAATCATCGACTCCCTCCTTATCGTAGCCCGCTCATGAAATTCTTCCGCGTCGCGAGTTTCGTCATTTTGTTGTCTTGCGGGTGCGCCGTCGCGCGCGCCGGCAACGAAGCGGTTAGCCGGCAACTGGGCGGGCCGTCGGAACTGGTCGCACCAAATTTTGAAGTGGCCTCGGAGACCGCGTATCTCTTGGGTTCGCTGGCGAATCCAAACAGCTACGAAGTTGGCGCGCAATTTATCACCGCGCGCTGGCGCTGGGGATACCACCCGTCCAATTCGTGGCTGCGCGGATACAATCAGGTCTACTTCTCTCTCATGGGCGAACCGATCTTTCGCGGCCCGGAGAATCGTTATTTCGGTATCGACCTGGGCTTTCGCTACAATTTTGTGCAGCCGGGTTGGCGGCTGATTCCCTACTTGTCCGGCGGCGTGGGCCTGGGCTGGATCGACAGCCACGCCAACATTTACGGCGCGCAGGGACAGGATTTCACTTTTAACATTCTCAGCGCCGCAGGCGTTTCTTATCAGGTTAACGATCACTGGAAAATTCAGGTCGGCGCCTTGTATCAGCATCTCTCGAACGGCGGGCAGACCGATCCGAATCCAAGTCTGAATCTTTTCGGCCCGCAGCTCGGCGCGACTTACTCCTTCTAGTCCGCTCGAAGGAAATGGCCCAGCCGCACGAAAATGTATTAGTCGTTAGGCGCAGTCTTTTTGACGAGCTCGGCAGTTTTCACGGACTAAACTTCGAGACCGAAAAATATTTGGGCGCGATTTTGTCGCGCGGAAATAATTTCTTTCTGTCCCGCGCCCAAGCCGAGAACGATCCAACGCACAAGCAAATCATTCCCTACGCTCTGATCGCACACGGACAGACCGTGCTGCATTACGTGCGAGGAAAAAAAACAGGTGAACAACGTTTGCTGGCGAAGGGATCGATCGGAATCGGCGGTCACATGAACGACACCGACGAATCACTGTTCGCTTGGGATGAAAATGCTTATCGCGCCGGCGTCGAACGCGAGGTGAACGAAGAGATCAAAATCGAGAGCCCGTTCGAAGACAAAATTGTCGCGCTGCTAAACGATGACACTACCGAAGTCGGTCGCGTGCATCTTGGTGTCGTCCACGTTTTTCAACTCGCGGAACCGAAAGTGGAAAAACGCGAAGCGATGATTACCAATCTCTCGTTCCTCGATCGCGCAGAACTCGTTAGGCGACGTGATTCGCTCGAGACCTGGTCCCAGCTCTGCGTCGATTCGTTAGACCGTTTGCTCGCTTAATAACGCGGCCGGCCGCCCCAGACCACGTCCGCGTTTCGAATCACCACGCGGTATCTTTGTTTGCCGGTGTAGGTGCCGAACTGATTCCGTGCATTGACCTTGAAATCGACCACGTAACCGACAAAGCGCTCGCCTTTCAGTGTTTTATATTCGCCCGGCTTCGGCGCATCGGCCCAATCGATCACCGCGCTCTTCGGGTCCTGCAGTTTTGTTTCCAGCCAACGCTCGATAATCTCGCGATAGGCCATCGGATATTCGCCGTAGATTTTCGGATCGCCGGTCGCGGGAATGACTTCGATTTCATTTTGCGCGAATGCGCCCAAAGCGAGGCCACAAACAAACAGAGCAATCAGATGCGTGCGCATAATCTAAGTTAACCCGGTTGCGCCCGGCGTCTACGGGGCCGGTGTTGCTTCCAACCGCCAGAACAGTCGCGTTGCTGAAGGATGATTCGCGTCGTTCGTGGTCTCGTTAGACCAGGGCAGAGTCTCCACGGGCGAAGTCGAAAGCGGCGCCCACTGCACCAAATCCGGTGCACGTTCCAAGGTGTAGGTAAAACCAAAAAGGCTCGGGTAGGTAAAGTTGATTGCGCGATCGATGTTCAGGACGGGCGGAAATTCGCGTTGCGCGAGTTCGTTCGGATCTTCCCGCGCCGGCAACAAGTCGTGGAAGACAGCCGGCAAACGCGCCGCCCAGGCGGCTTCGTTGTGTTGCTGTCCGCAGCCGGCAACAAAAAACAGATCACTATTCGCTGAGTAGCTTTGCGCCAAGTGCACATCGAACATGGAAAGAGCGTTCTCCCAATCGCTCGACGGTTCGGCCGTTCCAAAATCCAGATAAACGCGGATCGGTTGCTTCGTTCCGTTTTGCACCTGCGTGATGTAATTCGGCGCAATCCAAAACGCCGGTGACATCACGCCGATTTTTCCGAAGACAGAAAATTCTCGGCCGAAATAGAGCGAGATCAATCCGCCTAACGAGGAGCCGATCATCAGGGTATTCTTCCGATCGTTCAGGGTGCGGTAATTAAAATCGAGATACGGGCGAACGTTATTGATCACGAAACTGGCGTAGGCGTCGCCGCGACCCGGCGTGCCCTGATAGGTATCGTTAGGCGGCATGTATTCGGGAATGCGCGCGGCGTCGTTGTCGATCCCGACCATGATCGTTTCGCGCATTCTCCCCTGCCCGATTTCCCGCGTCGCCGTCGCATCGGCGCTCCACGATCCAAACGGACCGCCCGGATCGAAAACATTTTGGCCATCGTGAAAATACAGAACCGGATAACGCCGCGTCGTGTTCTGCGTATAAGCGCGCGGCAAGTAAATGTGGACGTTCCGTCCGGGAATATTGTTGGCGGTTGAATCGACAAAGTGCGTGACGATCAGCGGCGCGGAGGCGCTGGCGGGCGGTTGGTAGGAAAAGACGTTGCCATCCTGCACTTCGAAAACGTCGAGATCGGTCAGATAATTCCCACCGCCCGGCGGATTGTCGTAATTGCCATTTCCGTCGGTGAAAACGAATTCGATCTGTTCGCCGGGCGAGCCAATACCACTGATCTTGAAAAGAGATTCTCCGCCCGTTCGACCGGCGCCGACCCTGAGCATCGTCGCCGAAGTCCAGGTGCCGTTGTTGTTGTAGAAAAGATTCGGCGGATTCCAGCTGCTCAAATAGTAGATGGTCTTGCCGTGATACGGTGGGTCCGGTTGCGCCGGAACGCTGAGCGAAAGATTATTCGTTAGGTAGATGACGTTAGACGCGTTGCACCAATTCGAGTTCGCGTTGCTACGCGAAATGAAACGGTATTGCAGCTGCGTGCCTGCCTGGATGGCAATCTGTCCCGTCCAAATATTCCCGGCGGTGTAACGCAACTTGACTGCCTGAGTTACGTTCCAGTTGCCGACATCAGCATGACTCCCGACAACGAAGACGCTATTTCCGAAACCGACGTCGCCAGTGTAGGAAAACGTGACTGCCTCTTTGTGCGGACTACTCGCTTGCGCGCCGGCAACGAAAAGCGCGCAGCAAACTGCGACGGCCAGCCGCATGCTACGGCCGCTCGTCGATCGGAATAACTTTCTTACCGACCGGTTCGCCGACGTATTCGCTCAACGGACGGAAGAGGCGATTGTCCTCGAGCTGCTCGAGAATGTGCGCGCACCAGCCGGAGCAACGCGCGATGGCAAAGACCGGCGTGAACAAATCGGTCGGAATGCCTAACGAGTAGTAAACGGTGGCGGAATAAAAATCGACGTTGGCGTTCAAATTTTTCTTTTCCTTCATCAACTGCGCAATTCGCGCCGACATTTTGATCCATTTCGGATCGCCGAGTTTCTCGCTCAATTTTATCGCCATCTTCTGCAAATGCGGTGCGCGCGGATCGAGCGTTTTATAAACGCGATGACCGATGCCCATGATCTTCTTTTTTTCCGCCAGCTGCTTCTCGATGTAAGCGTCGACTTTATCTTCGCTGCCGATTTCCTCGAGCATCTGGATGACACCTTCGTTGGCGCCACCGTGCAGCGGACCTTTCAAGGTGCCGATCGCAGAAGTGATCGCGGAATACATGTCGGTCAGCGTCGAGATGGTCACTCGCGCGCTGAAGGTCGAAGCGTTTGTACCGTGATCGGCGTGCAAAACGAACGCGACATCGAGCGTCTCGGCCGCTTCTTTGGCCGGCTCTTCGCCGTTCATCAAATATAGAAAATGCGCCGCTTCGCCGAGATCGGTGCGCGCCGGCGGGAGTTCCTTGCCGTTGCGCGCGCGATGAAAATAGGCCGCGATCACGCCGATCTTCGCGGTGATGCTGCGCGCACGTTGCCGATTCATTTCCAACGTCGTTTCTTTGGAAATGTCCGAATCGTAAAGACCGAGCATCGAAACCGCGGTGCGAATCACATCCATCGGTTCCGATTTTTTCGGCGCCTTCTTCAGGAAATCGATCACGCCGTCGGGCAATTGCCGCTGGCTGCGCAAGGTCTTCGTGCAATCCTCGAGCTGCGCGCGATTCGGCAATTCGTTATTCCAAAGAAGATAAACAACTTCTTCGTAGCTGACTTTGCCGGCCAACTCGTTGATATCGTAGCCGCAATAAATCAGCTGACCTTTGTCGCCGATGACATCGCTCAGTCGCGTGGTATTTGCGATGACACCCTCCAGTCCGCGTGCGAATTCAGCCATTTGGTTGCGGGCAAATACATCGGCCCGCGCGATGGTTCAAGCGGGAATGCGTCGCACTCGACGCCGACTCGGTGCTCGTTTCTATTTCGTTCCAATGTCCGATCGCGATCGAGCAAAAATGATTGTTCGCGAGGCAATCGATGACGCGGCGATTGCGCGGGCAGCGCTGCGTGCGTTCGACAAAGGAGATCGATATCTCGCGTACGAAGTTTGCCGCGCCGCGCCCCAAATCGTCGCTCGGCTCAAATCACGCGGTGTCCAAAAACTCGCCCGCGGTCTCAACGATTGGCCATCGACGGATTGCTTCGGCAGCTTCGTCGGTGGAGTCGCCTGGCGGGAAAATGTCGTGAACGATGAGGTGATCTACCGATGGTCCGCCTCGAATGATCGATGGAAACGCCGCGCGGCACTCGTCTGCACGATTCCGCTGAACATGAGCGCGCGCGGTGCAACTTCTCCCACTGGTGATGCGCGACGTACGCTGGCGATCTGCCGACGACTAATCGCTGATCGCGACGACATGGTAGTCAAAGCAATGTCGTGGGCGCTGCGAGCGTTAAGCTCAGTGGATCGGAATGCGGTCGAAAAATTTCTCGCGACAAACTCAACGAAACTCGCGTCGCGCGTTCTGCGTGAAGTGAAAAACAAACTGGAAACCGGTCTGAAGAATCCCGCGCGGACTTGTGCCTAACGAGTAGTTAGGCGGCCGCTTTCATCCGCGCGATCAGTGTGTCCGCCATCCTCGCGGGCGTGTCGGCCACGGCAATGCCGGCTGACTTAAGCGCTTCGATCTTTCCCGCCGCCGTTCCTTTGCCGCCGGAAACAATCGCACCGGCGTGCCCCATGCGACGTCCGGGTGGCGCCGTTGTTCCGGCGATGAATGCCGCGACCGGTTTCTTGCAATTGTCTTTGATCCAATCCGCCGCTTCTTCTTCCGCGGAGCCACCGATTTCACCGATCACAATCATCGCGTGCGTGTCGGGATCGTCGTTGAACAACTTCACCGCATCGAGGTGCGACATGCCGTTGATCGGATCGCCGCCGATGCCGATGCAGGTCGATTGTCCATGACCGCGCGAAGTTAATTGCCACACCGCTTCGTAGGTCAACGTGCCGCTGCGTGAAATGACGCCGACGTTTCCGGGTTTGTGAATGTAACCGGGCATGATGCCGATCTTGCACGCGCCGGGTGTGATGATGCCGGGGCAATTCGGTCCGATCAGTCGCGATTTTTTTCCTGCCATCTGCGCTTTCACACGCATCATGTCCATCACCGGAATTCCTTCCGTGATGCAAATGACTAATTCCACGCCTGCATCGACTGCTTCCAAAATTCCATCGGCCGCGCCTGCTGCGGGAACAAAAATCACCGAGACATTGCAGCCAGTTTCCTTGCGCGCTTCCGCGACGGTGTCGAAGACCGGCACCTTGTTCTCGAATTTCTGTCCGCCTTTCCCCGGGGTGACACCGGCTACGACATTCGTGCCGTATTCCATGCATTGCTTCGCATGAAATCCGCCGGCGCTGCCAGTGATTCCCTGCACGCAGAGGCGAGTGTTTTTGTCGACGAGAACGGACATGCGTTATTTGGTTTTCCGCTTGTGCACGACCAATTTGTTCCCATCCGGATCGCGCAACTGCGCCATGAAACAAACTGGCGTCTCCGTTTTCTCCATGTCGAACTTCACTCCGCGTTCCTTTAATTTCGCGATCGTCTGGTCGATGTCATCGACTTCAAAGGCGATCGTCGTGCCGTCGCGCGACGGTTGCCAATTCGGATGCTGACCTACGCCGATTGTCACGCCGCCGACATCGAATTCAGCCCAGGGAAATCCTTCCGAGGCTGACTCGAGCCTTAGTTCCAAAGTTTCTTCGTAAAACTTTTTCGATCTGGCGAAATCGGAAACCGCCACTGCGATAAATGCGACTTCTTTGATCATTTTAATTTGTGAATGATGATTTTGTTTCCATCCGGATCTACCACCACCGCCATGCGACAAACCGGACTCTCGACATTCTCCGTATCGAATTTCGCGCCCGCCGCTTTCAAGTCCTTGATCGCGCCTTCGAAATCATCCACTTCAATCGCGACACTGGTCCCATCTGATGATGGTTTCCATTGATCGCCCACGCTCCCGATCGCGAGCGTGTCGTCGCCGATTTCGTATTCGATCCAAACACCTTCGGCAAAATCCGCCGAAGGCTTAAGCCCTAGAACGCCTTCGTAAAAAGCGCGCGCGCGTTTGATGTCGGTCACGGGAATTCCTGTGAATGCGATGTTGGTTGCTTTCATTTCCTGCCTCCAGCGGCCTTGACCGCTTTTTCCGCGGCATCACCAAGATCATCTGCCGTGATCAAAGTGAGTCCGCTTTCTTTCAAGAGTTGCTTGCCTTCCTTCACGTTGGTTCCCTCGAGTCTAACGACTAGTGGTACCGAGAGACCGACCGCTTTCGCCGCGGCAATAATTCCTTGCGCGATCACATCGCACCTGGCGATGCCGCCGAAAATATTTACCAGGATCGCCTGCACGCGTTTGTCGGCGACGAGAATCTTGAAAGCTTCCGTGACCTGTTCTTCCGTCGCGCTGCCGCCGACATCGAGGAAGTTTGCCGGGCTGCCACCGTAAAACTTGATGATGTCCATCGTCGCCATCGCGAGGCCGGCGCCGTTGACCAGGCAGGCGATGTTGCCGTCGAGCCCGATGTAATTGAGTCCGTGCTTCGAGGCTTCGACTTCGCGCGGATCTTCTTCGCCAACATCGCGCATCGCCGCGACTTCGGGATGACGATAGAGCGCGTTGTCGTCGAAATTAAACTTCGCATCGAGCGCGAGCACTTCGCCCTTGTCGGTCACGACCAGCGGATTCACTTCTACCATCGAGCAATCGAGTCCGACAAAAGTCCGATACAAACCGTCGAACAATTTCGATGCCGCTTTGATCTGATCCGATTTGAATCCTAATTGCTTCGCCAGTTTGCGCGTCTGAAATGGTTGCAATCCCGCCAAAGGATTCACCGGTTCACGTATGATTTTCTCCGGCGATTTTTCCGCGACCGCTTCAATCTCCACGCCGCCTTCCGTGCTCGCCACGATCATCGGCGTCGCCGTTCCGCGATCGAGCAAAATGGCAAAATAAATTTCTCGCGCGATCTCGACCGACTTCGCAATCAGCACCGTGTTGACTACGCGACCGTCCGGGCCGGTTTGATGCGTGACGAGTGTTTGCCCCAACATTTTCGAAGCAATGTCGCGCGCTTCTTCGGGCGATTTGCACAAATGCACGCCACCTTTGAAACCATTCGTAAACGTCCCCTTCCCGCGACCGCCCGCGTGGATTTGCGCCTTCACCACCAGATCAGTCGTCGCGAGTTCACGCGCGGCCCGTTCCGCTTCTTCCGGCGTGCGCGCAGCTTTTCCCGGCGAAGTGGCGACGCCAAATTTCTCCAGCAATTCCTTCGCTTGATACTCGTGAATGTTCATCGTCCGCCGCGAAACTGTCTGCGAGCATTAAGCATTTGAACGCGCGAGCGGCAAATCGGATTTTTCGCCGCGCTTAAGACGAAGCAGCTTACTGCTTCAACCAGCGCTCCACAAAATTTGTGTAATCGTTGAAGATCAAATCTTTCGGCCGCACGCCGAGTTGTTTGCAGGAAATCGGCAAGGTCCTGAGGAATTTGCGGTAACGCCGGTGAATTAATTTCCCGCCCGGAATGGTGACTTGCGGGCGCGCGTTGCGCAAAAAATCCCGCACTGCGGAGATTGCCAGGGCTGGATCGCGCCGATGCGCGCTGATGTCGCAACCTTTGATATCGGAGCAAAATTTTTCGTAACGATGTTGCGAGCGATCAAGGACCAGGCTGAGTTTTTCGCGCTGTCGCTCGTCGCCAAATTCTTTTGCGCCCAAGAACATGCCGAGCTCGAGCGGCATGTTGAAACGCGGCAAATGCGAGCGACGATCAAGTTCGGTCCGCGAAATATCGTGAATGCCGAGCTGGCATTCGGAAATAAGTTTCAAAATTTTCGCCAGCCGCACTTCGCCAGAGTCGCTGATCTGAAGCGCACTGCGCGCGTCGCAACCGCAATCTTTGACCGCAAAAACGATCGCATAAAAGAGATCGCGATATTCGCGATCAAAGGGGCAGTTGATGAAAACCTGGATGCGATAACCCGCAGCCTCCATCATGCCTTGGGACTCAGTTCCGCGGATGAGTCTGCGATTTTTTGGCGGAAGAACGAGACTTCCTTTTGGCTTCACGTTTCGCCAGGATGGCGTTTGCCGCGCGAATGGCTTCGTCAATTTGCGCTTTGGTAAAAATGCCGAGCTGCGGTTGCTCGCTGATCACTCTGTATGTCGTGCTAGCCATGCAAATTTAGGATAATGCCTGCGCCGCTTTCGTCACGCGTTTTTTGCGCGCGGAAGAGAGGGTGACGCCGTTTGTTTTCTGCATCAAGTATCGATGGCTATGAACTTCACCTACTACGGGCATGCTTGTTTCGCCATCGAGGCCGCCGGCAAAACTCTTCTTTTCGATCCATTCATTAGTTCGAATGCGCTCGCGAAAAATATCGACACTAAAAAGATCGCGGCCGATTTCATTCTCCTCTCGCATGGGCACGGCGATCACGTCGCCGATGTGATCGAGATCGCGAAACGCACTGAGGCCACCGTGATCGCACCGTTTGAAGTCGGCGAGTGGTTCGAGAAAAAAGGCGTGAAGAATGTGCAGGCGATGAATCATGGTGGCGCGGCCACGACCGATTTCGGCCGGGTGAAGTTAACCAGCGCAATTCACAGCAGTTCGATGCCCGACGGAAGTTACGGCGGAAATCCGTGCGGTTTCGTCGTCGAGACCAGCGACGGCAATTTCTATTATTCTGGCGACACCGCGCTGACTTACGACATGAAATTGATCGGAGAACAAACGCAACTGCGCTTCGCTGTTCTGCCGATCGGCGATTTTTTTACCATGGGAATCGACGACGCTTTGCGCGCGGCGGACTTTGTCGGAGCGAACAAAATTGTCGGCGTGCACTACGACACCTTTCCGTCGATCAAGATCGATCACGCCGCCGCGAAATCTGCCGCGGCCAGAACTGGCAAAGAATTACTTCTCCCGAAAATCGGCGAAACGATCGAGTTGTAGCTAGTCGCATACTACCTAACGAGTCCTTTGCCGAGAGTTAGGGAGGAAGGAGGCCTGCCTCGCGCAACGGTCGCTACGGACGCAAAGGAATAACCCTTCTCTGGGCGGTGCGACCTTTGCGTGAGTTTCTTTCAGGATTGAATCTTCTCTCGCAAAAGCGCCCACGAGCCTCCCCAAAGCGCGGTGACAATGAACACATCCGACCACTTGTCCGGGTCTTGCGCTGCGCCGGGAGTACGGAAGTAGTTAAGAACAGGGGGCAGGTGAATTGTTACGAGCCAGAGCGCGAACATCAGTCCCAAGCCTAGAGCCGCCCACCGCTGCCGGCATCCAATGGCGAAGCTTACACCCGCGGCGATAAAAGCTACCCCGAAGAAGACAGTCCAGAACTTGTGCCAGGGAATCCAGCCCGGCACCATGTTGGCAATAGGGACAAGAATCTGAAAGTGCGCGATGCCAAAGACGATGAGCGCAAAGGCAAGAAGATAGCGGCCCGTCCGGTGAAGCCCTGCCGGAATGCAGTCCAATCCGAGCCCGAGCCAGGCCATGCTGCCAATGACGATTGGTTCGAGTACGTTGGTCCGCCACTCGGCGCTCATAAGATCGGGATGTCGCGGCACGTCAAAGGCCAGTCCGCAGAGTAGCATGAGAATTCCGAGTGTGATGGAAGCCCACACCACCTGGCGTTGAACAAGAAGGCCTACTCCGCAGAAGATGAAGATTGCTCCGACGGCGTAGGCCAGGCTCGGAATTTCCGGCAGCCAGGGAATCACTGGCACAACCTTATAGTGCAGGCTTTCCGAGTGACTGGAAACGTAGGAGCAAATCAAGGTCTCAACGCCTATGCCAGTTATTGCCAGGGAAAAAAGCAGGCGACCAAATTGTCCCAGCATATTCAACCACGCGATCGTGCTTTCCCCCTGGTCTGGTGACTTATCGGGCGGAGTGTTCATGGCCTAACGAGACTCAAGATCAACCACGACTCCGAACGGCGCGCATAGGTTTATCCGACCGCTTTTGAACGTCGCGCACGAATCACCAACCAAATCTTCCGCGCGATGAAGAGCGCGATTTGACTTAGCATTGCCGCCCCAAATCCAGATAGGCGGTAAGCACAGAGGAATAAGGCAACGCCAATAATGGCGAAGACTACACCCGCATACATCCAGTATCCCGAAAGGATAATTAGCGGAGCGAAGATAAGCCGGACGGCGCCGGCGTATTGTTGAGCTTCCGAAGCTGGTTGATAAATGTAACCGAGGATCGGAATACTTAGGACAATGTGAAAGCAGCGAAGGATCGTGCGTTTGGTGGCGTTACTAATCATTTAATACCTTTCCATTGAGAATTTGCCGTATGCATCTTGAAACCCTTGACTCCCGAGTTTTGGATTGTTTGGCATTCATGACTGGTTTGTAAATCTATTAACGGCGAAACCGCGTCATTTGCTCTGGCCTGGCGAGATTAAGAGCAACGACCGCTCGCATCAGAGACAGCAGTAACTCGCCTAACGTAGGCCGCAAGACCGTGGCCCTGCAGAAACGCGGTCAGGGATAGGCCAGCCGGTAGAACTTTTTCGTCCCAGCACTGGTATCATCGTAGGCAATGGCGCCACTCGCATTCGTCGTAACCGAGCCGAGCGTTGTGAAACCGGTAGAACTGGGAACGCTGGAAGATTCGATGCGGTTGACGGCATAGGGCGCACCGATACCTAACAAGTGGATGGTGTTACTGGCCGGATGGGTAATGGAAGTTATTTTTAAGGTGGCCGATGTCACAGGCGCAGTCGCAACCGCGATGGCTTCGGGATATTTGGTCAGCGTGATGAGCGAGGCGTTCACCGCCGCTCCCGTATTGGCATCGTATTCACCTACTACTCCGCTCGGGGCACCGGACATGAAGTTTGTCACAAATAGGTGTCCTTGAAAGACAGCGACCGCGGGACTGTGTAATCCGGTCACCAAGGTCGGGTTGGATGATGCGATCGTCCCGGGTGTAGCGCCAAGCGTGTATTGGCCAATCCGATCTTGATTGTAGGCGACATATAAAGTTGTTCCCGACACCGCGATGGCTGACGGACCAGGGATGCCCGTAGTAATCAAGGAGGCGTTTATGGTCGCTCCGGTCGTAGCATCATATTCACCGACGCCGACGGTTCCGCCGACAGTAGCGGGGGAACTGTTGGCCACAAACAGATTCGAGCCTGAAACGGCGATCCCGGCGGGATTCTGCAGGCCAGTCACAAAGGAAGGATTGGACGCGGTCACCGTTCCCGGCGTCGCGCCCAGCGTATACTTCCCAATGTTTTCGTCGCCGTTGAAAAGTGTGGTAACAAACAGATTCGTCCCGTCATTGGAAACTGCGATGCTGGCCGGCCCATTTAGACCTGTGACCAGCGACGCGTTTATGACTGCACCAGTGGTAGCATCATATTCACCAATCTTTCCGCCGTTGAGGTCGAGGATGAACAAATAGTTTCCAGATACAGCAATACCGGTAGGATTATTGCCTAGTCCCGTCACTTGCGACGCATTTACCGTCGCACCATCAGTCGTATACTCGCTCGCTGTCCCGGTGCCGGCCGATCCGGTGCCGTTGTTGGTCACAAAAATTTGCCCAACAGTAGGTGGAGCAGTCAGCGGATAAGGTGCCAGACCGCCGAAGACATTTGAAGCTCCAGTAAGTGTAGGTCCAACGGTAGCTACACCAGTGTTCGGGTCGAGAATATCTACGTGCGCACCGGGCGCTTCCTGCCCACCGTAAAGAACGCCATTCTCGAATACGATTGCTGCCACGTTCGGACCGCCCATGTTTCCGACCAGCGTCGCTACGCCGGTCGTGGTATTGATCGTGTAAAGGTTCGCTCCCTCGGTGTCATACAGTGCGCTCGCATTGCAGGAGAGATTACGCCAACCACCAAGGCTAATATTGAGAGGTCCGATGAGAGTGGCAGCCCCGGCGGTGGGATTGATGGAATAGAAGTTGCCGTCGGAGCCGATGGCGAAAAGACCTTGAGTGGTGCTGCCAAATTGATCGTAGGCTATGCCAGAGTTACCAACGAGAGTAAGACTGCCATTCGCTGGGTTTACGGTGTAAAGGCTGCCGGGGTTCGTTCCTTGAAGCGAGGTGGCGTAAAGCGTGCCGTTGATTACGCCCAGGCCAGCGAGAGTCTGGCCGGAGTTGCCGAGAAGAGTGAACACGCCCGTGTCCAGGTCGATCGTGCCGAAATCGCTTCCTGGGTAGACAGCCATGTAGGCCATGTTGTCGGCCATGGCCGAGAGAATGCTGAAAACCCCGGCCGCGACCAAGGCAGCGACAATTGTCCGTCTTACCACCCGCAAGGCGTGCGTTTCCATCTGAAAAACTCCGTTCTTAGAGAGGATGCGCGAACGTCCAGCCAAAACGGACATCTGTTAATTGCCTCGCACCTGGCCGAGAGCGGAACCTCGCGCGCCTCATTGTAGCTGCCGCTGTGTCAGCGGCAGAACTTAGCCTCGCATCTTGTGGTTACCAGTTACAAGCTAGCTGCGTTTTTGCGCGAGATGCGACATGGCCATGCTCATGGCCGCGACCCCAAGCGTTTTGATTAATGTCGGGTGTGCCGCGTAAATTTCGCTCACGCGATCGACGATGGAAGGATCATGTTGCTCCGCATGCGCGGCCGCTTGTTGCACCATTTCCGGCGTGATCTTCGAGGCATCTTCCGCCGAAATTTGCCCGCCTCCACTAGCTGGCAGCGAAATGCCGGCCGACTTGGCCAACTGCGCGAGTATTCCCGCGCCCGCACCGCTTGTGAGCAAGGTGTTAATCAGGTTGGCGCGCTGATTCGGATCGGAATTACCAAAGAGCTGGCTAACGATTTGTCCGAACGCAGGTGTCTGATCGCTCTTAAACATGGCCGCGATGCCGCTGGCCAAGTCCGCCGGCGGCGCCACTTGTGCTACCTGATTGAAATGCTGTTCGACCTCGCTCTGGTTGGGCGGCTGACCGCCGCTACTCTGCGCGTAATTTTGCAAGACATTCGTAATTTGATCCATCCAGCTCATGTCTGCAGCGTGCGCTTATGCACGGGAAGTCACAAGCAAGAATGTTCCCTGGGATGAACCGTTACCTCCGTCGGCGGTAAACCGAAGATTGAGCCAGCCGCGTCCAGCATCGACCGACTTCCATCCAAGAACATCACGCATGAAAGCCCGCACCTTCTCTGCGTCACTACTATAAATGATGGCGTGAGCTCCATTAATCATCAGCTACAACAAGGCGTGTGTCGCATGGGTTACAGCTCCTCCGGCACGGAGAGAAGCTGCTACCATGGCCGCTTCCGCAATCTCAGCTTCGGTGGCGCCCGCCTTTCGGGCGTTATTCGCGTGGATATCGATGCAATAAGGACATTGAGTAGTAAGCGCCACTGCCACAGCGATCAGTTCCTTGTATTTTACGGGAACGACACCATCCGCGACCGCGGCCTTGTCGAAAGCCCAAAAGGCTTTCATCACTTCGGGCGCGAGTTTGTTCAGCTTCTCGATCTTGGCGAGGTTATCCTTGCTATACATAACGCAACGTGCCTAGCACTCGTTAGCTACTCTTGGCTGGATTACGATTTGGATAAGGCGGGACGGGCGGCAAATCGTAGCGCTTGGTTTTCAAGTCTTCCTGAATTTCTTTGATAGCGCGATCGAGTTGCTGGTCTTCGCCTTTGTATTCCTTGCCCGGATCATTATCGACCACGATATCGGGATCGACACCGTGGCTTTCAATAACCCATTCCTTGCCATCCTTTGAGTAAGGGGCAAACTCGGGCCGGTTGAGGATTCCGCCATCAACTAACGGCAATGGGTTGCGGATGCCTATCACGCCGCCCCAGGTCCGTTTACCGATCAGCTTTCCGAGACCGAGCGACTTGAAACGGAAAGGAAAAATGTCGCCATCGGAAGCGGAGAATTCATCGCACAGAGTAACCATCGGTCCGAGGAAGGTCTGCGGAGGATTGGTTTGTGGCGTGCCATTGCGCGCGATCTCCACCATCACCAAAGCGCGACGTAAACGCTCAATAACCAATGGCGAAACAAACCCACCGCCGTTACCGCGCACGTCCACGATCAATCCCTTCTTGTGAATCTGCGGGAAGTACATCTTGGTGAACTCGTTCAATCCCGGCTGACCCATGTCCGGTATGTGCAGGTAACCTACTTCACCGTTGGTGCGCTTGGTTACTTCGTCGATGTTCTTCTGCACCCAGGCCAGGTAGTAGAGTGATGATTCATCGGCCACCGGCACGACCGTCACATCCCGTGCACCATCATCGCTCGGCTTCGAGTTAACGCGCAGGATAACCTGCTTGTCGGCCGTGTTAATGAGGCCGTCGTAGATGTTAGCTAACGAGGAGACCGGCGTGCCATTGATCGCCAGGATGTAATCGCCTGCTTTCACGTTCACGCCGATAGCTGTCAACGGCGAACGGGTGTGTTTGTTCCAGTTCTCGCCCGGGAGGATGCGATCGATCTTATAAGCCTTACTAGCTGGGTCACGTGATAGCTCTGCCCCGAGTAAGCCTAGCTTGATCCGCGGCGTTTCGGGGCGCTCTCCCCCGCCGACATAAGCATGACCGTTGTTTAACTCGGCGATGAGTTCACCTAACAAGTAGGTGAGATCGTTGCGATGGTTCACAAAGGGCACGAGCGCGGCGTATTTGTCGTGCATTGCTTTCCAATCGATGCCGTTCATCGTGGGCGAGTAGAAGAAGTCGCGCATCTGTCGCCATGATTCGTTGTAGATCTGAGTCCACTCCGCGTGGCGGTCGAGCATCATGTCGAGCGAGCCCGCTTTGATGACATGATCCTTGGTGTCGATCTTATCCTTAGGTAGATCGATGATGGCATAATCCTTGTCGATCTTTACCAGCATCTTCTTCCCGTCGAAGGTGATCTCGTAGCTATTAACGTCGCCCAGCACAGTCTCCTTGCGATCTTCGATGCTATAGACACACAGATGAGATTTGCGGTCGCCACGGCCCCCATCGTCATCGCCGCCCTCACCTAGCTCGTCGGCTGTAGTCCGACGCAGGTAAAAGACGCGACCATCCACCACTCGAATGTCGCTGTAGTCGCCGGGCGACACTTCCATGCCGATGATGCGGTCGTGCAAGCCATCCGGATCTACTTTCACTGGCGGTGGCGGCTTTGGGGTCGCGCTAGGTTGAGGTGATCCGGCCTTGCTAGCTTCCGGCGCAGGGGACTTCTTATCGTCCGCTTTGTCTTTATCTTTGTCCTTCTTTTTACCTACTTCATCACTACGTGGTGCGAGTGGATTCTCCGTGTCTTTAGCTAACGCCACCAGATAGATACGTTCCATGTTCCGATAAACTTCGGAGAACTCTGGCGTTCCAAAAGTCGGTTTGAAATCGCGCGCCGAGCTAAAGAGTAAAAACTTCCCGTCATCGCTAAAAACCGACGCGGTCGAGTTATACCACTCGTCCGTCACGGCGATCGGCTTCTTGTCGTTAACCGAGTAGATATAGACCTTGGAGAGGCCGTTTTCTTCCGGCCGCGCCCAAGTCACCCATTGGTTATCCGGCGACCAGGCATAGCTATCGATTTCGCCGAACTTATCCTGATCAACCTGCGTGACCGCTTTGGTCGCGATATCGACATAACGCAGGCGCTGCAAACGATCGGCCCAAAGCAGCTTCTTGCTATCGGGCGACCAGTCGATCGCGTAGTAGTAAGTATCCGCGCCGCTGGTTAGCTGCGTCGGCTCGCCTTTGCCATCCTGCGAACGGACATATAGCTCGTTCTCCCCCGTCGCATCGGAGTTGTAAGCGATCCATTTCCCGTCCGGCGACCAGACGGCGTCGCGCTCATGCGCATTCGAAGTCTTGGATAAGTTGCGCGGCGTTCCGTCCTTCGCTGGCACGGAGAACAAATCTCCCCGCGCTACCGTGATGACTCGGGAACCATCCGGAGCGGTGCTGACTGATTGCAGCTGCTTAGAGGCATCGACCAAACCATTGCGGCCGGAGGCGAAGTCTTCTTTGATATCAATCGGCACCGGCGCGCATTGACCACTCGTTAGGTCATAACGCCAGATGTAGCCGGCATTCTCAAAAACGATCGCGCCCTTCCCGATCGACGGGAACTTGATGTCGAAGTCCTTGAAAGTCGTGAGCTGCTTCGTCTCCTTGCTCGCGAGATCGGCGGAGAAGAGGTTCATGCGGCCATCGCGATCGGAGATAAAGTAGATCTTGTTGTCCGGTCCCCACATCGGGCAGATGTCCTGAGCCTCGTTGTTGGTCAGGTTCTCCGTCGTGCCGGTCTTGAAATCGTAAATCCAAATGTCGTCGGCCATGCCGCCGCGATAATGCTTCCAAGTGCGGAACTCGCGGAAGATGCGGTTGAAAGCCATCTTCGAATCGTCGGGCGAGAAAGAGAGAAATCCGCCGCGGGGAATCGGCAGATGCGTCGGCAGCTCGGCATCGAGACCGACGGTGTAGAGATCGCCGTTGAAGGAATTGAAGGTCTTCATGCGCGAGCGAAACGCGATCAGCGGCTTGGTGTTCTGCCAGGTCATAACGATGTTGTTCGGCCCCATGCGATCCGAAATATCGTCGCGGCCGATCGTGGCGGAAGTCGTCAGACGTTTCGGCACGCCACCGTCCGCCGGCATGACGTAGACTTCAGTGTTACCGTCGTATTGAGAAGTGAACGCGACCTGCGTTCCATCGGTGGAGAACCGCGGGAACGAACTGTAACCCGGACCACTCGTTAGGCGGCGCGCCGTTCCACCATCTTTGCCCACGGTGTAAAGCTCGCCCGCATAACAGAAAATAATCTGCGAGCCGTTCGTCGTCGGGAATCGCAGAAGCCGCGAAGTGTTGGGCAATTGTTCGGAAGCGGCCAAGACGCTGGTGATGAAGGAAAGAAGGAAGAGAAAAGAAGCGCGCATAGAATGGGAAGCAGTTCAGACCGCTTTCCGCCAATCGTCAAATCACTATCGGCGCGCCCGTTCGAGATTTGGCAGAAATGCCGTGAGCAATCCGATGAGTGGCAGGAACGAACAGACTTGGAAGACAAACGGGATGCCGTGGCGATCGGCCATTGCGCCCAGAACCGCCGAGCCAATGCCGCCCATGCCAAACGCGAGTCCGAAAAAAAGACCGGACATCAGACCTACTTTGCCGGGGACGAGCTCCTGTGCGTAAACCAGAATGGCGGAGAAGGCGGACGATAGAATGAGACCGATGATCGCCGCCAACGTGGCGCACCAGAAAAGATTCGCGTAGGGCAAGAGGAGCGCGAAGGGAGCCACGCCCAGGATCGATCCCCAGATGACGGCCTTGCGTCCGATTTTGTCGCCAATTGGTCCGCCGAGAAACGTTCCCGCGGCGATGGCGGCGAGAAAAAGGAAGAGATGCAACTGCGCCTGTTTCACCGACAACCCGAATTTCCCGATAAGAAAGAAAGTGTAATAGCTGCTCATGCTCGCGAGATAGAAGTATTTCGAGAAGACGAGCACGATCAAAATGCCTAACGAGAACAAGACGCGGCCACGGGATATTTTCGAGAGATGATGAATGGCGGCGGTGCGTCTGGCACCGTGGAGATGTGACAAACATCTGCGGTACCAGCGTCCGATGCCCGAAAGAACAACGATTCCCACGAGAGCGAGCAACGAGAACCACATGATCGATTTCTGCCCGCGCGCCACCACAATTATCGCTGCTAAAAGCGGCCCGAGCGAACTGCCCGCATTTCCTCCCACTTGGAAGATCGATTGCGCAAAACCGTGGCGGCCACCGGAACTTAAATGCGCCACACGCGACGCTTCCGGATGAAAAACCGACGAACCCATTCCGACGAAAGCAACGGCAACCAGCAAGAGCGACAGATTTGTGGCTAACGAGAGCAAGATCAAACCGACAAGCGTGAAACTCATTCCAATGGCGAGCGAAAATGGTTGCGGACGTTTGTCGGTGAAGAGTCCGACGAACGGTTGCAGGATCGACGCGGTCAGTTGATTGACCAGCGTGATCAAGCCGATGTGGCGGAAATCGAGATGTAGTTCGGTTTTTAGAATCGGATAAATCGCCGGGATGAGCGATTGCATCGTGTCGTTGAGCAAGTGCGCGAAACTGAGCGCGAAGAGCACGCCGAGCACCGGCGCCATTTGCCCGGGCCTCACATCCTCCTCGTTGCAAATCGGCGGACTATTCGTGGGCGTTTCAAAAGCAGGCCGCATCGCGTTGATCTTCCACTGACTGCGCGCGGACGCAACGCGGCCTTGCAAATCACCAGCCCGCCGGAAGTGTGCACGACGATGTCAGTTGAGATGCTGAACGAAAAAATCGCGGGCGCTGTCGCAGACAAGCAGCTGCTGGATTCTGCCGCGAGAAATATCGCCGCGTTGCTCTCAGAAACGACCTCACAGCTTTACGCGCAAGTCGTCACCGAACTGGCCGACGCTGGCCAATGGAGTGAGTTGAACGACCGCTTCTACAAAACGCTCGCCTTTGGCACGGGCGGACTCCGCGGGCGAACGATTGGAAAAATCGTGACGAAGGCCGAACGCGGTTCGGCGCCTAACGAGACTCCGCCGGAGTTTCCCTGCGTCGGCACCAACGCGATGAATTTTTACAACATCGCGCGTGCCACCCGCGGATTGGTCGGCTACTTGCACGACTGGTTTGCGAAACAACAGTTGTCCGGGAACCCAAAAATCGTGATCGCCTACGACACGCGATTTTTCTCCAAGGAATTTGCCGGACTGACGGCCAAGACAGCGGCGGAGAACGGCTGCGACGCCTGTGTCTTCTCAGGACCGCGCTCGACCCCGGAACTTTCCTTTGCCGTGCGCTATCTGAATGCGAACGCCGGCATCGTTATCACCGCCAGCCACAACCCTCCGCACGATAACGGCTACAAGGTTTACTTCGACGACGGCGCGCAAGTGATCGAGCCGCATGCCAGCGGAATTATCGCGAAGGTCAACGCGATCGAAGGTGAAACCTACGATAAGAACAAGTCGCCGGGTGAAGTGGTCTCGTTAGGCGACGAAATCGACGACGCCTACATGCAACGACTCGAGACTTTAGTGCTCGATCCTGAACTCGTTAAGTCTGCGAAAGATTTGCGCATTGTTTTCACGCCGATCCACGGAACCGGCGGCGTGATCATCAAGCCGATGTTGGAACGTTTTGGTTTTCAGTTCTCCGTCGTGAAGGAGCAGGACCGATTCGACGGAAGTTTTCCGACGGTTAAATCGCCTAACCCGGAAAACGCCGAAGCGTTGCGACTGGGCGTGGAGTTGGCGAAGAAAGAGAATGCCGATCTTGTCGTAGCAACTGATCCCGATTGTGATCGCATGGGCGTAGCCGTGCGCGCCGCGAATGGCGAGATGAAGTTGCTTAGCGGTAATCAGATCGGCTCGCTTATCGCCTGCTACCGCGCGGAGAAACTTTTCGAGAAAGGCATCCTAAATAAAGAAAACGCCGCGCGCGGTGTCATCATCAAAACTTTTGTCACAACTGATCTGCAAAAAGCGATCGCGGAACATTACGGCCTACGTTGCGTCGAAACCCTGACCGGTTTCAAATATATCGGCGCGAAACTGAGTAAGTATGAGCGTGCCTTACCGGAAGATGTCCGTGTAAACTATCGCGAGCTACCCGAAGACGAAACCCGCCGTCTGCGACTCGCCCATTCGTCCTACTATGTGTTCGGCGGTGAAGAGAGCTATGGTTACAGCGGTCAAGATTTCGTGAGAGATAAGGATGGAAACGCCGCGGCGATCATGTTTTGCGAAGTTGCCGCTTACGCAAAATCGCGCGGTCTTACAATCGATGCCTTGCTCGATGAAATTTTTGTGACCTTCGGTTACTTCCAGGAGAAGAATGGCGCCATCACTCTTGAAGGCGCCGAAGGCGCGGCCAAGATCAAAGCGTTGCTCGAGTCCTATGATCGTTCGCCGCCTAACGAGATGTTGGGATCGAAAGTCAGCGCGATTAAGAACTTCGAAAAAGAAACGTTTAGTGATGTCGAAGGCGATGCCATTCCAAAGGAGAAGATGTTGATCTTCGAACTGGCCGATCGCACACGCATCGCCGTGCGCGGTTCCGGCACGGAGCCGAAGATCAAGTATTACCTTTTCGCGCAACAACCTCCGCCCTTCGCGCGGGAAAAGCTGGCCGAAATCAAAGACGCGATCGAAAGCCGGCTGGGCGAGCTCTGGAGTTGGCTGGAGCGCGATGCGAGCGCGCGGACTAAGGCGTAACCGTCACGCGCAGGAAGGTTGCAGGAATCGATGTCGTATCCTTGCTCAAATTTTGACTGGTAAACAAATCTTCCAGTTCTTTCTGTAGGCTAGCGGCGCGACCATTCTTTTCCGCGGCTTCAAAAGCATTCATGGTCGGCCCGTAATATTTTCGGAACTCATCCACGAAGGCGGTGGGCGAGCCGGAAAAGTTGAAGGTAAAAGTATCGCGCACAAACGAGATCTTCTCCGCCGGAACGCCCGCGGCGGTGAAACGCTCGATCACGTTGCTTTCAATGCCCCAGGTCATCGGACTAACAAATCCTTCCGGCGGCGGCGGCGTGTAGCTCGAGCTGATCTTCAAGATTTGCGCTACTAACGTCGGGTCGCTAGGTATCCAGTTACCCATAACGATGCGACCGCCCGGTTTGGTTACGCGCACCATCTCCTTCGCCACATCGAACGGCTTCGGCGCAAACATGGCGCCGAAAATACTAACCACGAGATCGAAGGACTGATCGGGCAATTGTTCCAGATTCGAGGCATCGCCTTCGTGGAACTTAAGGTTAGTTAGCCCTTCCTCCGCCGCGCGCTTCTTTCCGGCCTCGACGAGATTCTGCGCGATATCAACCCCGAGCACATCAGCGCCGAGTTTTGCCGCCGGTAACGCCGTCGTGCCATCACCGCATCCAAGGTCCAGCACGTTAAGACCCTTGCCGACTCCGATTCGCTGCACGAGTGCGTGGCCGCTCTCGCGCATGGTGGAAGCGATGCGCGTGAAGTCGCCTTTTTCCCAAAGCGCTTTGTTTGGATTCACAGACAATGCCTAACGAGAGGTAACCTTAGGCCGCGTGCGTAAATCCTGCACGAACTGGCGCAGCTTCTCCTTACCGGCCTCGCTGCAATAGTCCCGCGGATTCGCAGGCGGAAATTCTCCCGGTAAGGCAAGGATCTTCTTTCGAATCTCTTCCAGGTCGGGATCGTCCAGACGGATCGAGGTGAACCCGTCCCAGGCCCATTGATTACCCGTGCCGTTGACAAAGCCATCGATGGTATTGGCGACTTCTTCAGCTGTCCTTTTCATAAGAGGAGTAGACGCCCCTTTGTCGGGTTTTTCCAGCAAGAATTACCGCACGCTGAATTTTTGCACGTCGAATGGAATTCCATCAACCTGCGATCATGAAACGTCTGCTTCTCCTCTTTTGTTGTCTGCCAATTTCTCTTTTCGCTCAAGGAGGTTTGCCCAGCCAACCTTATATCTACGTTGAAGGCAGGGCCGACATCGAGAAACCGCCGACATGGTTATTCTGCGTTTCGATCTCGTCGTTCGTGATCCTGACCAGGAAAAAGCTAACCGGGAAGTTCAAGCCAGGGCAGCCAAGATTCTAGCGATGCTTGACGAACGCAAAATCGAAGAGCGGAAGGTAGTCGCCACCAATCTCACATCGGAACCTCAGTATGAGATCGAGGACGAATCCTATCGTAAGCGTGGTAAGATCGTCGGCTACAAGGTCACTAGAAACTTCGCCGCCAGGGTTCGAGATGTCGGCATTTTTCCAAAGCTAGTCGATGATCTTATGGCAGTCGCCGGCGTAGAATTTACCAGCATTGATTCCGGCCTTTCGATGGAAAAAGAAATCAAGGACGAAGTCTGGGACAAAGCGTTGGCAGACGCTCGCCAACAGGCTGAGAAAACGGTCAAAGCCACCGGCATGAAGATAGACTCGGTCTTTGCCTTGTCGCCGGTTGCCTTTCGTGAGATCCCAGAAAGGATGCATGAAGGTTTCCAGGGCGGCGGCGGCAGTCTTGGGGTGGAAACATCTCCACAGTATCGGCTCGCGCCGGTTACCATCACGCAGACCGTTCATGTGATCTATCTCATCTCGTCGGCAAAGTAACCTGTGTTACTTCTCCAACTAAGGTTCATCGGGCTTAGCTTAGCCACGTGTATAGCGCTAGGTTTCGGCGCGGTGAGCGATGCCCTGCCTACGTCATCTGCCCCAGTCATCGCCGAGATCGCGAAGCAATTCGACGAGCATCCCCTAATCATGATTGGGGAACTGCATCGTTGGGAACAGTTACACGCCTTCATGCGCGAGATGATTCGCAATCGCGAGTTCGTCTGCCGCGCGGACGACATCGTGGTCGAATTCGGTAACTCACGCTTGCAAGGCTTAGCTGACACCTATGCTTCCGGCGGCGATGCGACTGACGCGCAGCTACAAAGCCTATGGCGTGAGACTGCGGTTCCCCTCACTTGGAACTCACCGCTTTACCGGCAGTTCTACGAAACCGTGCGCGAAATAAACCAGAAGCATATCTGCGATCATCCGATTAGAATTGTTTTGGCCGATCCGCCGCTCGATTGGTCGAAAGTTAAGAATGCCAAAGACCTGGCGAAGTGGGCCGACCGCGACGCCAGCTATGCTGATATCGTCGAACGCGAAGTCCTGGCCAAAAATCACCACGCGTTCCTGCTCGCGGGACAATATCACGTCGTGAAACAGCTACCGGAAGGCGACGACGATGGACCGCGTGCGGCTGAGCTGATCGAGAAGAAACATCCGGGTGCACTCTTTTGCATCGTGGCCGTACCGCCAGACGGCGCCGAGGCATTGCATATGGGTCCGCCTCCCAGTTTCAAAGTTATTCGGGGAAGCGAACTGCAACAGGCCGACTTCACGATGATTGCAAAACAGAACCCTCATACGAAGTGGCCGCCTATGGTCGATGTGGTTGATGGCCTCCTATTCGTCGGCGAGCAAAGCTTCCTCTATCCTTCGCCCACCATCTACCTTGATCCCGCTTATCAAAAGGAGCTACGCCGCCACGCTACCATCATTAAGCAGCTTAGCGGCCAGGACTTCATGGCGGCGATCGATGTTTTAGTGAGAGAAGCAAAAGCGGAGAAAGCGAAACCTTAATCTCAAGGCACCGCCTAACGAGTAGCATGCCTCGAGTCCTGGCTAGGTCTTTCGCGTTAGCTCGACCTTTTCGACATTCTCTTTTCCGGCTCCGACGAAAGTGAAGAGAATGGTAAGCTGGTTAACACCTTCGAATTTTAGCTCCAGGTCTCTGACATGTCCGGCGTCCGGCTTCGACAGGTTGGTGATATCGATCATCTGAAACTTGATCGAGTTATTCTTCGCGTCGCTTGAAGTAGCTTTGAGTCGCGGCTGATTGCCCGCGGCACAGTAATGCGTGGCGCGCAGGTCGGTCCCGTCCAAGTGATAAACAGTGGTCATGTTGGGATTGCCATCGACAATCAAGTCTTCCACCACCGCGCTGCCATTGCCGGTCAGGTAATAACGAGCGTTCATCGCGCCTTTCCGCGTAGTGCCGATCCACTCGAACGAACCTTGCCAATCGCCCGCCAGTGCTTTGAGCGAGTTGAATGTGTTGTTACTCGACGGCGAGGGCGCGGCGTGATCGTGCTGCGCCCTGGCATCAGTGAAGGTGCAGGAAAACAAGAGGGCAAACAGGAGCGTTTTCATTCGGCCTTTCCAGCAGCTGATATTACCTCTAAGCAAAGCCACAATGGCTGTACATCGAACTGACGAAGAACCGACCGTTCCGGACGCGCCGTGTAATTTGTCCCGCTCGACAGCCAGGCATTTCCCGTTGAAGGTCTGCGATGCGCGATATCAGTCTCGATGGCGGAGAGATTTCCATTCTGAAGTCCCTCGGCCTGGGCGGAACTCCCGTTAACGGAAAACAACTGCTCGCGCGGATCGATGAGATGATGCCGGCGGAAATGATCGATTCGCTCGATGGTTTGATCTCGTTAGGCTACGTCCTTTCGGACAAGGCGATCATCCGCACGACGGAAGATGTGGAAAAGTCGGTCTTTCGCGTGAACCAGGCGTATGCACGCGATTTGAAAGATGCGATCCATCCCTCGCGCGCGCGTGAGCAAAAGGGACGTCGGGAACGGCGTCGTTGATTCGCGAGTGAACGGCATGTATCGAGTGCTGCGGCTTTGGCCGTGGCTGGCGGCAATCACCAGCGGCGTGCTTTATCGGCTGTGCTTTGCGCCTAACGACCAGGCCTGGCTGTGCTGGATGGCGCTCACTCCCCTGCTCTGCGCGGTTTGGTTTTCCGGTTATGAAACGAAACGCCGCTGGCTGCGCGACCTCTCGTTAGGCTACGTCGCCGGCATCACATTCTTTTGGAGTGTTTTTTCCTGGCTAACCACAGTCACCACCCTGGGCTGGATCATGGTGGGGGCCTACCTGGGAATTTATTTTGGGCTCTGGAGTTTACTTTGCGGTCTGTTACGACCGCGACGCGGAAGAGCGAAACCACTGAGTGGCTTGGAAGCAGTAACTCGACGGCTGGAAGAGAAGCGCGCGAAGGAACGAGGCCTGACCATCGAAAGCACAATGCCTAACGAGTCGTTAGGTGGCACTTCACCATGGCTGAGCTCGTATCGGAATCTTCTCCTCGCGGCCTTGCTCGCCAGCGCCTGGGTTGCGTGCGAGACAGTGCGCGGCTCGCTCTTTTCCGGTTGGGGCTGGAACACACTTGGTGCGGCCCTACATGCGCAATGGGCCATGATCCAGATTGTCGATACCACGGGCGTGCCGGGACTTTCGTTTCTCGTTTGCCTAACGAATGTCGTGTTGGTCCTGACGGTGCGCCGGTTCATCGAAGAATCACGCGTGCGTTCGCGCCGGCCACATTTTGAGTTCACCCTGACCATGGCGGCGATCGTTGGTGTGATGGCTTATGGCGTGCGCACCATTCGGGAAGAGCCAGCGGACACAACCATTGTGCGCGTGGCGGCGGTGCAGCCGGATGTCCCGCGCGATCAAAAATTCAGCCGCGAGTTTGCCCAGGATATTTTCACGAAGTTCTCACGCTTGAGTGACGGCGCCCTCGCTTCCAAACCGGACCTCCTCGTCTGGCCGGAAAGCTCCATGCCTGGTCCGGTTCTACAGGATGAAGATAGCTATCGCTTCGTCACCGAGTTTTCGAAACACGCCAAGACCGACCTCTTGTTAGGCGCAATCGATCTCGATGAAAAGGCGGCCTACAACGCTGCTCTGCTCGTTTCCAATGGTGGCGAAAATATTCAGATCTATCGCAAAGTGCATCTCGTGCCTTTTGGCGAATATGTTCCAGGACGTAACGCCTTGCCGGGAATTGCAAAGATAGTCGGCGATCAGGTGCCGGAAGATTTCGGAGTTGGCCACGAATTCACCGTCTTCAAGTTAACGCGGGGCGATGTGAGACTCGCGCCGCTGATTTGTTTCGAAGACACGATCGGCGAGTTAAGTCGCCAATTCGTTTTGCGCGGCGCGAACCTGCTGGCCAACGTGACTAATGACGGTTGGTTTTTGCGCACCTCCGCTTCGCAGCAACAACTCGATAACGCCGTTTTCCGCTGTGTCGAAACGCGCCTGCCCATGGTGCGCTCGGCCAATACCGGCGTAACTTGTTTCATCAATCAATTCGGACGCGTTACGCAAAGACTCACCGACAACACCGGCAGCCAATTCGTCGAAGGCGTGCTCACTGGCGAAGTGCGCGTGCCGACCGATTATGAGCCAACGTTTTATGTGCGACACGGCGAATGGTTCGCGAAGTTGTGCGGCGCCATCACCGCTGCAACAGTGGCCTTTCTGTCGCTCAGATTATTGCGGCGCAGACTTCAACCTAACCCATGAGCGACCTAGCTATTTCTGTCAGCGGCCTGCGCATGAGCTACGGCCCACTCGAAGCGGTCAAGGGCATCGACTTCGAAGTGCACGCCGGCGAAGTGTTCGGTTTGCTCGGGCCGAACGGCGCAGGAAAAACGACTACCGTCGAAATTCTCGAAGGCTTACGCCGTCGCACGGCGGGCGAGGTAAAGGTCTTGGATTTCGATCCCGACCGGCAAAAGCGCCGACTAAAAGATCGCATCGGTGTTTGTCTGCAGGCGACGAACTTGCCGGATAAAATCAAAGTGCGCGAGGCCGTGAATCTTTTCGCGGCACTTTATTCGCGCACGCTCGATGGCGAGATGCTCCTCAAGCGTTTACAGCTTTGGGAGAAGAAGGATGCGTTTTACGCGTCGTTATCCGGCGGACAAAAGCAACGTCTCGCTCTTACACTCGCGCTCATTAACGATCCGCAAATGTTGTTCCTCGATGAACCGACGACAGGTCTTGATCCGCAGGTGCGGCTCGAAATTCGCGACTTGATCGAAGAGTTGCGCGCGGAGAAACGCACCATCCTCATGACAACGCACTACATCGAGGAAGCGGAGCGCCTGTGCGATCGCGTCGCCATCATCGATGCGGGAAAAATAATCGCCATCGGAAGCCCGCGCGAGTTGCAGGAAAAAAGCGAAACACAATCAGGCATCGAAGCAAAACTGGATCGACCCGCGCCGGCGGAGATCCCAAATTTTCCGGAAGCGATCCGCACCATCGTCAGTGACGACCGGCGCGAGCTAACCATAAGTTCCAAACGTCCCGCCAAGACACTGGTGGAAATGGTCAAGTGGATCGACTCGTTAGGCATCGAGCTCGACGACGTGCATTTGAAGCGTCCGACGCTGGAAGATGTCTTCATCGAAATGACCGGCAAGAAGCTGCGCGATTAAATGAAAGCCTTCCTCGCCCTGCTGCGAAACGATATGCGCCTCGCGCTGCGCAATCGCGCCGTCATCTTCTTTAACTACTTCTTTCCCCTCGCCTTCTTCTTCATTTTCGCCTGGATGTTTGATGCCCGGCAGGGGACGGCCATCAATCGTGTCGTAGCTACTGTTCTTGCCTTCGGCATTCTTGGGAACGGGCTTTTCGGCGCGGGCATGCGCGCGGTCATGGATCGCGAAGCAAACGTCCTGCGTCGCTACAAGGTCACTCCTATCTCACCGGTCCCTTTGCTCCTCGCTTCACTTACTACCGGCATGCTGCTCTTTCTGCCGACTGTCATCTTCACACTCGTCTTCGCGACGCGCTTATATGGCATGGTCTGGCCGGCGAATCTCTTTTCTTTCTTCCTCTTTGTTGCCATCGGCGCCATGGCCTTTCGCTCCATTGGTTCGATCATTGCCGCGGTCGTTAATTCCTCGCAGGAAAGTAACATCCTTATTCAACCGCTTTACATGGCGATGCTGTTCCTGAGCGGCATGACAGTGCCGATTAATTTCTATCCGGAATGGCTGCAACGCCTGACGCAATTTGTGCCGGCTACTTATCTTATGTCGGGCATGTCCGGCATCATTCAGCGTAACGAAACCATCTGGCAAAACTGGCAGGCTGTCCTAGCCCTCCTACTCACCGTGGCTATCGGCACTTTCATCGCGACGAAGTTGTTTCGCTGGGAAAAGGAAGAGAAACTGCGGCCCGCGGCCAAGCTTTGGGTCCTGGTCACGCTCGTTCCATTCCTCTTGTTAGGTAGTTACCAGGCTTGGAGTCGTGAGAACCTGACTAAGACTCGTATTCTTAATCGCGATCTGCGCCGTGGCCAATCTTGGTTAATCCAGAACGGCCGCATCTTTGTCGGCAACGGGAAGATTATTGAGTCCGGGTCGGTCTTAGTGCGCAGAGGTAAAATCGAAAAAATTTACGAAGGTCCGGCGCCGGATGCTAAGTCGCTCAATGCGGAACCGATCGAAGCGGCAGGTAAAACCATCCTGCCGGGGTTAATTGACGTTCACGTTCATCTCGGTGCCAGCGGCGGCTTCTACGATGATCCGAGCAAAGGCTTCGATCCGAAGGCGGCCGAGCACGAACTGGAGGCTTATCTCTATTGTGGCATAACGGCCGTGCGCAGTGCCGGCGACATTCTCGATAACATGATCAAGCTGCGCCGGGTCTTTGGCAGCGGCGAGAAACTTGGGACCGAATTATTTTTCTGTGGGCCGCTGTTTACCGCGGAAGGCGGGCACGGTACCGAGTATGCGAAGTTTATGCCGGAAACGATGAGCACGGCTTTTCTGGCCGGATTTGTCCGCACGCCCCAATCGCCCGCAGAAGCTCGCGCACAAGTAGACGACCTCGCCGGCAAAGGCGTGGACGCGATCAAAGGCATACTCGAGGCCGGTGTGCCTGGCTACACCTTCAATCGAATGAATGTCGACTTGTTAGGCGCGGTCACGCAAGAAGCGCACGCTAAGAACTTACCAGTTGCTATCCATACCGGTAATGCGCTCGACGTGGCCGATGCGGTGAAGATTGGAGCTAACTCGGTCGAGCATGGTTCTTTCCTCGACGAAATTCCCGATGAGACTATCGCGGCCATGAAAGAAAAAGGCACCGCGCTCGATCCAACTTTAAGTGTGGCGCAGGGTTTCAGTAACTTCGCGCACGGCGATACTACGTTACTGAAACGCTCCTTAGTCCAGCAAGTAACACCAAAGGAGCTTCTGGCCGGAACGGAAACGGCCGCCACCAGTGAAAAGATGGCCAGCCTGCGCGAAGGTATTCTCCATTATCCGATATCGGTTGATATCGGGGCGAAGAACCTTCTTAAAGCCTGGCATGCCGGTGTCACATTAGTTACAGGCAGCGACGCCGGTAACTTCCTCGTTATGCACGGTCCTACCATGCAGCACGAAATTGAACTTTGGGTCGCGGCGGGCATTCCCACTGAGGTCGCCCTTCAAGCCGCCACTTCGAACGCAGCCAAACTCCTGCGCGCCGATCAGCGCATCGGCACGGTCGAGGAAGGCAAGGAGGCAACTCTATTAGTAGTAGACGGCAACCCTCTCCAAGACGTCCACGCACTCTCCGCCATCTCGGTGGTGATGATGAAGGGCGAACGTGTCAACCGAACCGAGTTGTTCCAGCAGAAATAGCTTCAGCAATGTCGTCATTACTTGAAAAAAGAACCGTGATAGACGAAAAAATGTTCGCCTTTAAAGACGAACATTCATCTAATTCTCGTTAGATGATTGCGCGCAGCGTAATTCTAATAGTGGCGGGAGCAGCCGTCGGCTGCTTGAGTATAGACACGCGACCGTCGCTTACACCAACCCAGGTGATGCACATCGCGGAGACGAAGGCTAGAGCTTCGGGCTTCAATCCTCAAAACTATGGACACACGCCAGCAACCTACGACAGCGCGTTAAGACTGTGGTGGATTCGTTACTGCGATCGCGCCACACAAGAGCCTATGTTCGCGGTCGACGTAGAAGACAAAACTGGGAAGGCGACCTTCAAGAACCGAGAGACATTTGTTAAGTTTGTGCATTAATTCATCTAACCATGCGATCCAGCGAACCGCGGACCGTCCTTGTGCTTAGCTTTCAGAGCATACGAACATCAACGTTCACCCGCGGTCGCTGATCTTGGGTCTCGTTAGGCGTAGGCAGTCCTGCACATGCAGAAGACATTGTCCGTAATTGCTGGGTTAGTCGCGTGGGGATGGGCGCTTATCGCAGGTGTCGGCGGCTTCTTCCTCCTCTTGCATCAAGGTCCGTTGCCGATCACTAACGGCTGGTTTGCCATGTTCTCGGGCGTCGCAGCCTGTCCGCTCACCGCGAGGCTTTTGAAGAGATACGCGCGCGTCGTAGTTCCCGGCTATGTTCAACTCGCGGTCGCCCTGCTCATATTTACGGCGGGGCGTGTGGCCGTCGTGGTCTTGCTTCACCGCCCGTTTCTGCCCCTCGGACTCATGCTCGGTGCAATTGCGGCCGCCATATTGACGCTTTGTCTCGCCTTCGCGCGATGAAACGCCTAACCATCGATGCAGCGAACCGCTGGCCGTTCCGCGTTCTAGTCTTCAATGACTTCCACATTCAACCTGCAGCGACACGCGCCCTCGCCAGCGGTCGCTGATCTTGAGTCTCGTTAGATGTAATGCGTGGCGCGCTCTGTCTGTTGTTCGTCTTTACGTCCGTTTTGTTGGCGCAGAGTGACAAGGATGCGCAGCTCGCGTCGGTTGCGGAAGTAGTCCCTCCGCAGATTGAGACAGTCGTGTCCGGCGGATACTGGTCGCGCAGCGGACAGGATGGCTCGTTCCGCCTTATCATTGTGAGCGTCGGCTGGGAAGAGTTGGCAAGTCGCGTGTTCCTCCAGTGGATCCGGCTCGATCACGACAAACATGCGGAAATCGTTGAGCGCACTGTTCCCGTCCGGGAGGTCGCTGGCAGATGGCGCGTTATATCTCAACGGTTCGAGCTTCGTGGAAAGCAGTCTCAGATAGTGCTCTCCGCTGAGCGTCGTGTCCCAGAAGCGAAGGTCACATTCACTATCACGCCCACAAAAGATTCGTATAAGATCACGTCATCCGAGAAGTGAGTATTACATCTAACCATGCGATGCAGCGAACGGCGGGCTGTTCTTACGTCTAGCTTTCTCTATTTCACCATGTCATTCGTAACACGCGCCGTCGCTGACCTTGAGTTTCGTTAGCGCAAGCCTCCGAACTACTCCCACGCTTTGTTTCTGTAACGATCATGACTCAGCTCCTGCGGTTCTCTGGTTCGGTTAAGCGTGATCCAGCCATCGAGACCTGGATGAAGGCGCATACAGGCGAATTGGGTATGATCGCGCAGCATTGGTTCGAGGTCATGCGTAAGTGTGGAGACGACGTGCGAGAACTGTTGCATGATGGCCATCCGACGGCGTGTATAGCTGACGCGGCCTTCGGCTACGTCAACGCCTTCAAAGCTCACGTAAATGTTGGGTTCTTTCGCGGTGCCGAAATTGCCGATCCGGAGGGACTGTTGGAAGGCACAGGCAAGTTCATGCGTCACGTGAAGCTTCGACCCGACTGTGACTTCAATGCTACGGCTTTAAGGAAGCTAATCGATACTGCCTACACCGACATGAAGAAACGCGTGCAGGCAGAGTTACAATGAGCGCGCTCGTGTTATTCTTCGAATGAGAAATGGGCCTAACCAGGCGATGCTGATCTTGAGTCTCGTTAGGCCTTGAAGCCCGCGCCGCGATGATCAATTACCTATCGATCCGCGCTCCTAAGAGCTCTTACCCATCCGCGGCGGCGATCGTTTGTGCTCTTGCTTGGCTCGCATTTGTTCCCCGCGTCTTCTCCGTCGGTTCGAGCTTTGCCGGTGTGCCTCTTACTCCTGGCAAGACGGTGCGCGTGAGTGTGCCTTTAAGTGAGTTGGAGAAATCGTATGTCGCGGAAGGCGGCAACGCGGTGCCGTCCTACACCGTGGCCACGCTAGCCGTGCCGCCCGGGTTTGATCCGAAGAAAAGATGGCCTGTTTTGCTGCCTTTCGCCTCGAGCGATCATCTATTTTCGAATGCGCACGACCTCATGTTCTACCGCGCGACTGCGCTGGTGGAAGGATGGATATTACTATCTGGGGATGGTCCAACGTCCGCTCCGCGCGTGGATAGCTCTGGCTGGCGTGCGGGGCACACGCTGGCCGCGCTCGATGCCTTACACCGCAGCTTCCCGGGTTCGGAGAAATGGCCGCTCGCCTGTGCCGGACAGTCGGGCGGAGCGAAGCGGGCCAGCTACCTGGCGCCGCTGTTTGCGGCCGGCGGTTATCGCGTGATCGGAATTTTTCTCGAAGGGATCAACGAGGAGAAGATAACCGAAGGTTGCCGGCGCTTTAAACCGGAGAACAGCTTTCTACTCACTCCCATTTTCCTGAGCAGCGGCCAGGAGGACAAGATTGCCACCCCAAATCAACAACTCGCGGTGGCGAATTCAATGAGACAGACAGGGTTCAAGAACGTTAGACACAAGACTTTTCGCGGCGGTCACTGGGTGATGCCCGCCCACGTGCAAGAAGCGCTTCGCTGGTTCCGAAAAGGATGGTAGCTGATCTTGTAGCTTGTTAAGTAAAGAGAAAGGCTTCCTATGCCACAAACAAACCCACACGGAAAAATCTGTTATATTGAGATACCTGCTGCTGATGTCGGACGATCATCCGAATTCTACGAGAAGGTCTTCGCTTGGCAGCTGCGGAAGCGCGGCGATGGAGCCGTCGCGTTCGATGATACGACTGGCGCTGTTAGTGGCACCTGGGTAACCGGTCGACCACCGTCTCCTACTCCGGGACTGCTTATTTACATTTGGTGTGACAGCGTGGCGGCAACCATCGACAAGGTGCTCGCACATGGGGGCGAGCTTGTGCAACCGATCGGCGCCGACGCGCCCGAGATTACGGCTCGCTTCCGCGATCCCGGCGGAAATGTTATCGGGCTCTACGAGTCGCAATAGGTATTAGTCGCAGTTTCAGCCGTGCCTTTGCTTTTCTCCTACGGGACGTTGCAGCAGGAAGCTGTGCAACTATCTATTTTCGGAAGGCTACTTTCGGGGCTACCCGATGAGCTTGTTGGCTTCGAGCAAGCGTTGTTCGAGATCGACGATCCAGAGTTCGTTGAACCGAGCGGCAAAGCTCGGCATGCGATCGTCAAGTTCAACGGACGAAACGATAGCCGAGTCAGTGGTACAGTTTTAGAGATCTCGGAATCTGAACTAACTAAGGCCGACGAATACGAACCAGCCGGCTATAAGAGAATTTCGACCAAGCTTGCCTCGGGAAAACTAGCGTGGGTTTATGCCGACTGCAGGACCCAGTCCTAGCAGGTCACGGCAGCGACAGACGGTAAAATCGTTTGGTCAGTCCGGTCGCGCCAGTATCTTCGTATTGGAAAACGCCGCTCGGCCCGGGCGTAACGGTATCCAGCTTGGTAAAGGGTACGAATAGGTCGGGCGAATACTGGATAGTATTCGGATAATTCGGCGCGCCCAGGCAATCGAGCAGGATATGGCCATTCGCCAAGCGTGTGATGTTTGTGATCTCGAGCACACTCGGATCGAAGACGTAACCTTGCGCGACATCGATAAGGTTAAAGAAGCTGCCACCTACTCCGCCGACCGAAGGCACGGTGTTGGCCGCTTGAGTCAAAGTCATGGTGCTGGCAGTTACTTCATGGAGACGATTATCAATTGCGCCGGGTTCACTCACGCTGGAGAGAGGAACGTAGATGGTGATTGTCCCATTCGGACCGAGAACGGACTGACAATTAGCCGCGGGCAATTGTGTGTTACCGGGATAGGTAAGACTAACTCCTCCACCAGTAGTAGTAGCCGCATTCTCGCCGACAAAACATTGCAGTGCCGCGCCGTTATTCGATTCGGCATAGACATGGAAGTTCTTTCCGCCAGCGGGGTCGCTGGTCGAAGGAACAAGCCATTGCGTGAGCCAGACCAGGTCTGTATTTGGATCCTGCACAGTCGGTGCCAGACTTAGGTTGTTGACTTGCATCGAAACTTTGTAGCAAGGGGCAATGGTCGAGCATGGCGCTGTGGTTACTTCGCTAATATCAGAATGAAGAATATCCAGTTGCGGCATGTTGGCGCTACTGGTGCCGGCGACTTCATACTTACCGTCGCCCGCCGGATCGGCTACGCCGTTGAATGGACTTAGGTCAAGAATGGCAATGGGCGAGCTGCCGGCGAAAAGACCGGGACCGGCATTCTGCCTAACGAACATCCCATGCGGCGCGAGTGTTTCAACTATGTTATTCGAATCGGAGTAGCCAATCTCAGCTTCGCCTTGCGCGCCGGTGCGCAATTGCAGGAAATCGCCCTGGGTTCGATCGCCGCATTGTCCACCGAGCAAGGTCTGGATGGTGCCTCGATGAGTATGATGTCGCTGGCGCGAACCGGAGCCGTGAAAGTAGGTGTGGCGGCGTGACCATTTAAGGTCTGGGTCAACCAAAGGCTCCAGGTAGCTCCGGTAGTGGCGTCCGGTCCATTGATGTTCTTACCTTGCGTGGGAGGGAGCGGTGCGTTCACACCACAGGTTTGATCGTTAGGATTCGAAAGGCCGGGGGTTCCATACCAGGCGATGTTCACCCGGCCGTCATCACCGGCAGCGACCCAGGCGAAGACGTTGTTGTGTAAGACACCGTCCGCCGAACCGGAGGTATCGATCTGCGAAGGTGTGGACCAGGTGTTACCCTGATCGGTTGAGTAAGAATACTTAAGCACAGTATCACCCACCACCACGCCACTGGCATCGATAGGAGCTTGTTCCCAAACCGCGTAAAGGTTACCCGCTTTATCAACAGCCAGAGTGGGAAAATCTCCGCCGGTCTTTTGCGTAGCTCCCAAGTCAGCTACTACAATATCAGTGCAATTCAATCCGCTCGGATCACTGACATTCGCCACAGGCAATCCAAAGGCGACTGGGAAACAGCGACCTACCGAAATCTTGTTCAAGGCTGCGTTATCATGCACGACGTAGATATGCTTTACCGGCGAAGCGAGGGTCGCATAACCGCCGGAGCCATCGGGCTGACCAAGCGTTGTAGCTATCGGGCTAATCTCGTCGTTACCCATGATGGCTTCGTCGCAGCTACCTATGGCGGTAATATGATAAGGAGGACCGAACGTGATGCCAGCGTCCGTACTAACTCCGTTAAATGGCGAACGATACATGACCAGGACGTTATTACCGGTGCTGCCACTGCACATCGCTCCGCCGGGCCCGATCTCATCGTTCGTCAGGTAAATCGTGCCGCCAGCCGTCGGATCGCCATCGACCGCATACCATTGCCGATCTACCACACTGTCCGGAACGCCCGCGTTACTACAGGTAAAGGTGGCACCGAAGTCGTCCGACCTGGAAGTACTGAAGTTAGCCAGAGTTAGATCGTTGAAGTAAAGGTGGCCAGCGGAATCGACCGCCAACTCTGTATCGCCGCCACCGTTGCATGCCGTCACTTTGCCTTGCAATGGGGCCGCGCCTACTACCCATTTAAAAGTCTTACCGCCATCGAGCGAATGCCAGATCCAGCTCGTGTTGGCGGCGGCTGTGCCAGGAGCACTCGTATAAAGGCGGTTGGGGTTGCCCGGGTCAAGCCGCAGGTCTTGCTCGAAACCAACACCGCCGATTCCACTGATAACGGGATGGCCAAAAGTGATTCCGGAAGTCGGACCGGCGTTGGCATTTGGAGTTACTCGTTGAACTTCCCAAGGACGAGTAGGTATGCGCGCCGGATTGATGCGCGCCTCTCTTAGTTCTTCTGCGCGAGCTAGCTCTCCTTTACTTGCTGGCCTGGTCTTGGAAGGAAGCAATGCGATTGTCGCCAATCCCAGACCTAACAAACAAAGGGCCAAGGCAAAAAGCAGCTTTAGGGTAACGAGTCCGGATTCAGAAATTGTTCGGTGCCTTATCATTGTTAGTAGCCTTACCTTGTTCCAACAGTCTGAGGCAAAACCATCGGCAGCCCAAGCCAAAACGTCATTGCGTCTTTATCATTTCTGCCCCTGGGCCCGCTCGATAAATTGGCGGATACGGGCGGCGGGTGCAGCGCCTTGCTGCCGCGCGATTTCTTTTCCACCAAGAAAAACAGCCATGGTCGGAATGGCCGTAATACGGAAGCGGACGGCGAGCGCTGGCACTGCCTCCGTATTTACTTTCGCAACCAACCAACGACCGCTTCCTTCCGCAGCTACTTTATCGAACTCTGGTGCAACCATTTTGCACGGGCCGCACCAGGGCGCCCAGAAATCCACTAAGACCGGAATAGTGGAACGACTCGTTAGGCTATCGAACATTCTTTCGTTCGCGATCTCGATTGGTGCGGCAGGTGGTTGTAAGACGGTCTGACATTTCGGACAGTGGAAGGTCCGGCCCAGGCCTTCCCAACGCATGCGGTTACGTTGCCCACAGCTTGGACAGGTCACGATCGAGCCACGCTCGTCCGCCTCAATCTTATTCATGCATTTCGTATCGGCTGCGTCAGTTCGTCCGGCAGCAACGGTGTCGCGCCGTAGTGCGAGGCCACGTAGGCGCCGAGGCGGCAGGCATTTTCCAGGACGATGCGCGGGTTGGTTCCTTTCGTTAGGCCAACCATGAGTCCGGCCATGAAGGCATCGCCTGCACCTACGGTGTCGCGGACTTCAACGTGCGGCGCGGGCGCGGTCGTGAGTTGTCCTTTATCCCAAAGCGCCGCGCCTTCTTCAGCGCGAGTAACGCAAATGCGGAAGACGTTGGTCGCTTCCGCGAGGGTCTGGCAATCACGCGCGATCGATTGGTCATCGCGCGGAGTGTCCGCCAGCGCCTCGCCCGTGCGCACCCAGTGCGCGAGCTTACCTACTTCACCGTCGTTTAACTTCAAAACATCCGCGCGTTTGGCGAGCGTCAGCACGAGCGCCGGATCAGCAAACGGTGGCCGCAGATTCACATCAAAAAACTTTAGCGGACCTTTTACATCGAGCAGTCGAGCGAGCTGATCGAGATTGTAAGGGGAACGACCGGCGAGCGAGCCATAGATGAAAGCGCGCGCTTTCGCCACCGCTTGCAGCGCTTCGCTGGGAACACGAATCTCGTCCCACGCTGCGGGTTGAACTAGCTCATAGGTGGCGTTGCGATCTTCATCGAGCGTGACCAAGACCGTTCCCGTCGCCAGACCAATCCGCGCGCGCGTAACGAAGTCGACGTTGACGCGTTTGTCGCGCGCGACGCCGAGAATTTCATCACCCAGCGCATCGCGCCCAACACATGAAATGAGCGCGGAAGAAACGCCGATCTGCGCGAGGTGCGCCGTGACGTTGAAAGGCGCGCCGCCGGCATGTTTTCCCGAGGGCAAAACATCCCACAGGATTTCTCCAAAGGCGTAGAAGTCAGCTGGCATCGGGTTCGTAGATAAAGACTAAATCCTGGTCCATGCCTTTCGGATCAATCGAGCGCTCGAAGACGAGTAAGTTTTCCGGAGCGATGAGGCAATGCTCAATACCTGGCGCGAAGTGAAACTCAGCACCGGGCGTAATCACTTCAACCATTAGTGACGTCTCGTTAGGTACTCGGTGAAGGATAAGTCCGGCGCCTTCTCTGATCTCGAGTCGCTCGTCCTTCTGCTCGTGCATTTCCAGCGCAAGGTATCCGCCTTTGCGAACGACAAGATACTTCTCCACGCGGGGATGTTGATGGAGCGTGACTACAACTCCGCCCCAGGAAGTTCGAATCGTAATCTCCCCGAGCAATTTCTCGAAGTGCTCGGAAGTTTCACCGATCGGATTCCAAAGCCGATATGTTTCCCGACAATAGCGATTGAATGAATCACGTGAATCAATCGGCGAAAGGGCGCTGAGTCTTCGAGCCAGGTCGGCAAAGCGCGGATCAGCCGCCAGCTTGTCGTGATTCAGCTCGAAGACTGGATTCATTAATGGCCACCGGTCGTCGACACGCTGACTGTGCCTTCGGAGTTACTCAAGCGCGGCCACATGAAGCCGTAAATCGCGACGAAAGCGAAACAAAGCATCGGGACGATGAAGCCGCGCGAAAGGTCATACTTATCCGCGACTGCACCCATGACTTTCGGCAGAATCGCTCCGCCCATGATGGCCATGACGATATAAGACGATGCTTTCTTCGCGCTTCGCCCGAGGCCGAAAATACCGAGGGCAAAGATCGTCGGAAACATGATCGACATGAAGAAGTAGGTCAGGAAAACGGAAACAACTGAAATCCACCCGAGCTTGGCGAAGACGAGGAAACAAAGCACCATCGCAGCCGCGCAGTAACAATCCGAGCACTTTGTATGGAGTAAATTTTTTCAGAATCGCGCTGCCGGTAAAGCGGCCGATGAGAAAGCAAAGAAAGCCTAACGAAGCGAGATTCGAAGCGGCTTTATTGCTAAAACCAAGGAGGCCATTGCTGTGAACTTCGAACCAATCCGGATGACCTTTCGACCACTCGTTCAGGCACTTCCGGAACCTGCGAGGTCATGTAGTTGATGAAGAAACTAAAGATGCCCGCTTGCGCCGCGACGTAGAGGAATTGCGCGAGCACTGCCATCCAAAAATGCGGGCGCGACCACATCGATCCCCGCGAATCCGGCGTGGACTCGTCGATATGATAGTCATCTTCCATCTCGATGTCCGGCATGGGCGCGAAGAAGAAGACGATCGCGAGAATAATAACCACCACGCCGATGAACGCGTAAGGAATCCAGAGCCGCTCACTGCCGGTGCTAATGCCCGCGGCGTTTTTCGAGTAGAAGAAGGCGCCACCGGCAATCGGGCCACAAAGTAAGCCGATGCCGTTGATCGACTGCGCAAGATTAATGCGGGTGGCGGCGTATTGCGGCGGACCGAGCACGGTCGTGTAGGGATTCGCGATCGTTTCGAGAAAAGTAAGGCCCGCCGCGATGATGCAAACGCCGGTGAGAAAGGCCCAGAACTGCCCAATGTGCGAAGCGGGAATAAACCAGAAGCCGCCCACTGCCACCATGAGCAAACCGGCAATGATGCCGCCTTTGTAGCCTAGCTTAACCGCCAGCCATCCGGCCGGGATCGCCATAAGAAAGTAGCCGAGGTAGTGCGCGAATTGTACCCAGGCGGATTGGGCCAGGTTGAGATGCAGCTCTTCCTGGAAGTGCTTGTCCATCACGTCGATCATCCCGTTACAAAATCCCCAGAGAGCAAAGAGAAAGACGAGAAGGAAGAAGGTAAAGACGACGTTGCGGCCGTCTTCGATCACGAACATGCCGCGTCGCGCGGTCTGTGGATTCATCCGCGCGTGAGGCGCGGTGGCCCGTGGTTTGGTGGTATCCATATTCCTAACGAGTGGTTGGTTAAAAGGTGACGCCCATCTGCGCGCCGATCACAACTGCATTATCGATGTCACCCACGCCGCCTGGATCGATGACCCATTGCAGATCAGGTTGAAAATAGCTCCACTTGGTAATCTGAAAACGATGCGCGACTTCGATCACTTTTTCTGAATCCGCTTCGTGCCCACCGGGCACGCGCACGCTGCGGGCATAGTCGCGACTAAGATCCCCGTAAATGAAATGCAGCATGGTGCGGTCGTCATTACGCGTAGGGAAGAGTCCTTTGTAATTCAAACCGGCATTGATCTGGAACGGCACGATGGAAATTTCCGTCTGCGGATAATAGCCGGAAGCGAGAAAAACATAGAGACCTTGATCGCTCCCGGGCGCTTCCTGAAAAACCATTTGATCGGCGTGGGCGTAGAATCCGTAGGAGTGATCTTCGAAACCGCCGCTGAAACGCGGATAGAAATCCCACTGCGAAAAAGTCGCGCCGATGTGGTAATGGCCGGGCATTCCTTTCATGACGGCAGTGCCTTTGCCTAACGAGTCGTTAACGGATTGTTTCCAGAACTGCGGCGTCCAGCCGAATTCCACGATTGCGGTATAGCCATCGTCGCCGCGAATGCTCCAATCCAAACCATGTTTGGTGTTATCAAACATACCTTTCGACGTTTGAAACAAACCTAGCTTCAGGTTGAACTCCGGCGTCGGATCATACAAAAGCGCTGCGGCCCAAACCGGAAATGGATAGGCAGAAAAGCGTGTGTCGAAGAGAACATTGCGGATATCGCCATCGATACCGTTGTTCAGCGAGTAACCGTAGAAAGGCGACGCGTTGAAATCGTCGGACGCGCTGAAACGACCCAATTTCAACGTCACCTTCCGGTCGAGGAGTTTCTGCTGCAGATAAACCTGATAAAGGAAGGGCCGTTGACCGCCAACCATCTGCTGCACTGAATAAGTACTGCCAACGTACTTTCTGGTGAGATCCTCGCCGGCGCGATCGATGCCGCTGACGACGAACAAGCCTCCATTCCAGCCGACCAGCTTTTCCAGATCGAATTTAATCCCGGCGAAGAAATCGCTCACGATCGTGGCGTGACCGGGATGAATGCCGCCGCTGACGTTCCCGTTGAAAATGCTATTCTCGAAAGCGAAAACTTCGATGCCGGCGCGGAAGAGTCGCTCGCGCACACCGCCCATATCGCCTAACAAGTGATCGGCCGCGATGAATCCGCTCGGCTCCTGCAGTTGCGCTTCCATCTCCGGCTGAAGGAGCGAGCGATTCGTTTTCGAAATCGCCTCCTGCGCAAAGCCGCTGCGGCAGAGTAAGAAAAGAATCAGAAGCGCGATGCGGTATTGGTTCATGGTGAGAACGCGAACACGTTGGTCTTTCCGGTCTAACTTAAAATCGATTCCGATCTAACGTCTGGCTGCTCTTCGTTATGCGGGGCCAGGAATTGCAGATGCATCAACGTGCACCACTCGTTAGGCAAACTCGACCTTATTTAAGAGCGGCCTTGGCGCGATCCTTCAGCGCCGCTTCGATCGCCAGGAAAAATTCTCGCAGATCGAGCGGTTTCGTCAGATATGCATGAGCGCCCGCAGCCGTCATCCGCCTGGCCTGATCGCTTACCGCATCGGCGCTGATCATGATGACCGGTATCGATGCTGTCACTGCATCGCCGCGCAACTCCGCCAGGACCTTGTCGCCCGAAATATCGGGCAGTTGCAGATCGAGCAGGATGACATCGGGCAGATGTTCGCGCGCTAATTGCAGACCTTCGGCGCCACGAGTGGCACCGAGAAATTTCATTTCGGGTCGGCGCAATAGGAGACGCTCGATTAACCGCAGGTTCGAAAGGTTGTCCTCGATGTAGAGCACGCTGCAATCCGCCACGGGAACGATTTCTTCGCCTAACGAGTCGTCGCCAACGCTTCTGGTGGTGGTTGTCGCCTTTTCTGCCAAAGGAAATTCTACCCAAAAAGTGCTTCCCTCGCCCACCACGCTTTCCACCCCGATGTCGCCATCCATTAAATTCACCAGCCGTTTACAAACAGTCAGGCCGAGACCTGTGCCTTCGATGGCAGTCTCGGCCCGCAAACGTTGGAAGGGCACAAACAACATTTCGATATCCTCCGGCGCGAGGCCAAGACCGGTGTCGCGCAAATTGATGCGCAGCCGATCTGGCTTTGTTGGCACGAAAGAAATCATGACGCTGCCGCGGTCGCGATTGTACTTGATGGCGTTCGACAGGAGATTGAGCAGCACTTGTTTGAGGCGTTGCTCGTCGGCGTAAACACGCAGATCGGTTTTCGCTACCGTGATTTGAATTCCGCGCGCAGTCGTCAGCGGCCGCACCAATTCGATCGTCTCCTTTGCCGCCTGCCCGATATCGATCGGCTCGAGTGAAAGAGAAATGCGATTGGCTTCGATGCTCGCGAGGTCGAGGACTTCGTTGATCAGGCCTAACAAGTGACGGCCCGCGCGCAGAATGTGTTCGACACTTTCCGGTGCGTCAGAGGCTGTGACATCGACTTGCAGTAATTGACCGAAACCGAGAATGGCGTTGAGCGGCGTGCGCAGTTCATGACTCATACGCGAAAGAAATTCGCTCTTTGCGCGATTCGCCGCGTCCGCGTCGTCCTTCGCAGCCTGCAGCGATTGATTCACCATGGCCAGCTCGTTCGTTCGCGCCGCCACCAGTGCTTCCAGCTCCTCCCGCGAGCGATGCAAAACTTCCTCGGCATTCTTTAGTTCCGTGATGTCGAAGCCGATGCCCTGGACGAACGATGGTTGATCGAACTCATCGCGCACCACTTTGGCTTCCCCGTGAATCCAAACGACGCGGCCGTCTTTGGCGATGAAACGGTAATCGGCCTTGAAAGGTTCCGCCCAGGAAACGGTGCGGGAAAATTCTTCGTTCCAGCGTTGTTTATCTGCCGGATGCAATCGCTGATACCAGAGAATCGGATCGTCGATCCATTCGCGCGCGGTATAGCCGAGCAGCGTCTCGATGTGAGGACTGACGTAAATTTCGCTTAGCCCATTCTCGAACGAGGCCATGAAAGTGACCGCCGGTATTTGCTCGACCAAAGTCTGATAGCGCGCCTCGGCTTTGCGCACGCGATCTTCCGATGCGGTCGCGCTTCCGGCGATCGGCGGCGTCGAAACCAGTGTAGGCAGTTGGAAACTCGGAGCAAAAGCGCGCGCCAACTCGAGCAACACCCCGACCGATTCCATTCCTTCGGGAACCTCCGGTCGCAAGGTCTCGTTAGGCTCACTCATTCCTGCGCGCCAAACATCGGGGCATGCCGCGTCTCAATTACTTTACCGTTCCCGAGATACATGTGCACACCGCACGGCATGCAGGGATCGAAGCTCCGCACCGTCCGCATGATATCGATGCCTTTGAAATTTTCCGGGCCGTTCTCTTCGAAAATCGGCGAATTCATCACGGCATCTTCGTATGGACCCGGAGTGCCGAACGAGTCGCGCGGACTACCGTTCCAAGGCGTGGGCGGATACGGATGATAATTGGCGATGCGGCCTTTGCGGATCACAAGGTGATGCGAAAGAATTCCCCTCACCGCTTCATGAAATCCGCAGCCGATTGCTTCCTGCGGCACTTTGAATTCGTTCCAAACCTTCGTCCGTCCCGCGTGCACGTCCTTCAAGGCTTCTTCTATAAAGTACAGCGCCGCGCCCGCGGCGTAGGCTTGGAAGTAAGTTCGAGCGCGATTGCGCTCGAGCGTGTTGCTCCATTTCGGAATGCGCCACTCGTATTCCGTCGCATCGTGATTCGCCGTTTTCGGCAAATTGATTTTCACGCTCTGCCCGGTCGATTTCACATAAACGATATCGACTTTGCCGGCGAGAGCCGTGACCCAAAAACGCGCAAGCGGTCCGCCGCCAGTATCGAGCGCGAGATGTTCGCCGCTCGCTTTCTCAAACCAGCGCGGCGACATGACCCACGAATATTTTCCCGCGAAGTCGCGCTTCTGCGGTTTGGGCGTGGTGGTTTGATTCCAGGGATGGCGACGATCAACCACGTTGCCTAACGGATCGTGTGTCACAAAAATTTCGCCGTCGTTCCAATCTTCGTAAAACGAACTGCCCAGCAGAATGAGAATGCCGAGATTGATCTCGACCAGATCGGTCGTGATTAGTTCTCCATCGATCACGATGCCCGGGGTGACGAACATTTCGCGTCCCCAGTTGCTCATCGTTTCGTAACGAAAATCGCACACGTCCGGATTCTGGAACGAACCCCAGCAACCAAGCATGATGCGGCGACGACCCACTTCTTCGTAACCCGGCAGTGCTTCGTAAAAGAAATCGAAGAGATCGTCGTGCAACGGCACGCAACGTTTTAGAAAATCGATATAGCGCAGGAGCCTGACGAGGTATTCGTTGAAGACCTGCACGCTCGGCACCGTCCCAACGCCGCCGGGGTAAAGCGTTGATGGATGCACGTGCCGGCCTTCCATCAGGCAAAACATTTCGCGCGTCAGCCGGCTCATTTGCAGCGCTTCTAAATAGAATGCGCCGGTGAATGGATTCAGAGCGCGCATGATGTCGGCGATGGTGCGGAAGCCGTGCACTGCTCCGTGCGGCGCTTCGGTTTTTTCCGCTCGCGCGAGCACGCCGGGATTTGTTTCGCGTACAATCTGTTCGCAGAAATCGACGCCGACCAAATTATCCTGAAACAAATTGTGATCGAACATGTACTCCGCGGCTTCACCGAGATTCACGATCCATTCCGCCAGGCGCGGCGGGACCACACCGAAGGCCATGTTCTGCGCATAGACTCCGCAGGTCGCGTGGTTGTCGCCGCAAATTCCGCAGATGCGACTGGTAATCTGATGCGCATCGCGCGGATCCTTTCCGCGCATGAAAACGCTGTAACCGCGAAAGATTGAGGAGGTACTGTGACACTCGACCACGCGACGATTTTGGAAATCGATCTTGGTGTGAATCCCAAGACTGCCGACGATGCGGGTCACCGGATCCCACGACATCTCGATTAGCTTTTCCGAAAATGCCGCGGCGTTTTGCGTGCTCACTTTTTCGTCTCCGTTAGACCGTTTCGCTTTCGCCAAAGCGGTTCTTTGTTCATCGAAGCCTGGGTAAATGCACGCAAGGCGCGGATAGCATTGCCGTAAGTTTGAATCGCCTGCGAAGAAAGCAGCGAACCCGGCGGTTGATCCATGAACGGCATGAACTTGTCAGGAAATCCTGGCATGGTGCAGCCAATACAGATGCCGCCGACATTTGGACAGCCGCCGATGCCATTGATCCAACCGCGCTTGCCGACATTGCACTGCACGACCGGACCCCAGCAACCGATGCGCACGATGCACGACTTCGCGCCGTACGCCGAAGTGAAATCGCCTTGCTCGTAATAACCGCCCCGATCGCAACCTTCATGGACGGTTTGCGAAAACAACGCGGTCGGTCGCAACATCGGATCGAGTGAAATCATGGGCGCGTTCCCCGCCGCCTGTCGCAAAAGGTGCAGCAAAATTTCCATGAAGTTATCCGGCTGCACCGGACAACCAGGCACGTTGACAATCGGAATGCCGCCCTGCGATTGGAAATTCCAGCCGAGATAATCGGCCAGTCCCATACAGCCAGTGGGATTACCTTCCATGGCGTGAATGCCGCCGTAAGTCGCGCACGTTCCTGCCGCGACCACGGCCCACGCTTTGGGCGCGAGACGATCGATCCAGTCGCACGTCTTGATGGGTTGGCCGGTTTCGTTGTCGACGCCGAAACCCGCCCAGAAACCTTCGCTCTTGTTGTTCTCGTTAGGTATAGAGCCTTCGACTATCAGGATGAAAGGACGCGATTGTCCTTCGGCCGCCTGATGGAAAACGCGCATGAATTCATCGCCGTTTTCGCGGGCCAGGACGGGATTGTGAAAATTGACCTTCGGAATGCCGGGAATTAGCCCCCGCACGATATCTTCGATGCTGGGCTGCGTCGCCGCGGTCATCGCGACAGTGTCACCGTCGCAGCCGAGTCCGGCCGTTATCCAGAGAATATCAATTTCGTCGATTGGATGCACGGTAACTGCTTAAGAGACCAGAGCCTCTCATGTATTCCACACTTCTGCAGCACGCCAAGATTTTGATTGTGGACGACGAGATGGTGAACGTGCGTCTTTTGGAGAAAGTTCTCCTTCGCGAGGGCTATTCCAATGTCCTCATGACCACCGATTCGCGCCGCGCCTACGCCATGTTCTGCGACGAGCAGCCCGATCTGGTCCTCCTCGATTTGCACATGCCTCACCTCACCGGCTACGAGGTGATGGCTTCCATGATGCAAGCCATACCGGCGGACGGATTCGTTCCAATTATCGTTCTGACGGCAGATGTTACTCTGCCCGCGAAACAGAACGCCTTGGCCGGCGGAGCGACCGATTTTATCGGCAAGCCTTTCGATAATGTGGAGGTTGCTTTGCGAATCAGGAATGCTTTGCGCATCCGCTTTCTTCATCGGCAACTCGAACACGAAAAACAGATCCTCGATGAACGGGTGCGCGAGCGGACGGAATTTCTGCAGCGCACGGTGCTCGAGTTGCAAAAAGTTCAGCAACAAGTGGCTCACCAGGAATCCGCGATTTAATTCTTCGCGGCCAGAACTTTCATCGCCGCGTTGTGTCCGGGAATGCCGCTGACGGCCCCGCCGCGCAGCGCACTCGAGCCGCAAAGGAAAACATTTTCCCATTCCGTCTCCACGCCCCAGGTCCCGGCATCCTCTTTTTTTTCGGTGAAAGGAAAGCTGGGCGCGTTTTGAAAGATGTTGCCGTGATACATGCCTAACGAGTCCTCGATATCGACCGGGCTCTTGCTTTCAAGGCAAAGGCTCCCATCACGCGCCAGCGCCAGACAATCCTCCAGCGGTTCTTCCAACCATTGATTCAAACTGGCGAGGAATTTCTTCTCGGCCGCCGCGCGCGTTCCGCTGTTCTCTTTCGCGAAGAGACTCCATGGTGTGTCGAGGCCGAAGAGCGTCATGGTGTGAAAACCTTGTGCGCGCAGTTCCGGGGAGAGAATGCTGTCGTCTGTCAGAGTGTGACAATAAACTTCGCTCGGCGGCTTGTCCGGCAGCTGACCCGCAGAAGCTTGTTGGTAACTGACTTCCATCTGTTCGTAACCTTCGTCGGTATGAAAGGTCCCGCAAAAAGCTTCGGTTGGATTGTAGGTGGTCGCCTTCAAAGTCGGCAGACGTCGAAGTAGCATGTTGATCTTGAAAACCGAACCTTCGTCATTGGCGCCGGCCTGATAAGGTTGGTTGGTGAGCTTCGAGAGGACGTTGCGCCCGAAGTTCACTAACAAGAATTTCGCTTTGACGTTTTGGCGTTTGCCATCGACTTCGAATTCAACGGTTCGTTGCGTGCCGTTCAGATCGAGTTGGCCGAGAGTTACATTCGTCATCAATTCCGCGCCGCTGGCACGCGCAGTTTTTTCAAGCTCGGTAACTACGGCCCCCATGCCGCCTACGGGAACTTTCCACTCGCCCGTTTTGTTTCCGATCAGGTGATAAAGGAAACAGCGGTTTTGAAGTAACGACTGGTCGTGCGGATGAGTGAAGACCCCGATCTTGCCATCGGTCAAAACCAGGCCGCGGACCAGGTCGTCCTGCAAGTAACGTTCGATTGCGCGTCCAAGCGGCTCTTCGGCCAAGCTGCACCAGGCTTCACGCCTCAACTCATCGCTATCGAAGCGTCGGCGAAAATCACCCTTCGCTACCAGCGGCTCGAGCATGCTGTCCCACGAGTGCTCCGCAAAAATCCGCGCCAGATTATAGAAGCGCTGCATCTGTTCGAACTCGGTATCGCTGCCAGTGAGTTCGAGCATCGATTTGCGGCTCTTCTCCTCATCGATGTTGCTCAAGAGCAAGCCATCGTGCCGTCCATTCTTCACGTAAGGCGTGAACGAACCTGTCGCGCGCCGACGCAAATCCAGTTTCAAACCGAGATCGCGGATGATTTTCTCGGGAAACAAACTGACCAGGTATGAATAACGCGAGAGCTTCGCGTCGTAATCGGGAAAGACTTTCTGGGAGGTCGTTGCTCCGCCGATGTAATTGTTTTTCTCCAGCAACAAGACACTCAGCCCGGCGCGTCCCAGATAACTCGCGGCTACCAGCCCATTGTGACCCGCGCCCAGAATGACAACATCGTAACTCGATTTTCCAACTGCTTTCACCCATCGCAAGCAGAAGCGAATTGGGCACGCTTATCAACTACGTCTGTTTACTGTGCCTTCAGTTTTTCGCACATCAAGGCGAGGACGTTGTCTTCCGAATCGCGAAATTCCGCCATCCAAAGATCGTGCGTCGGCATGGGCGCCACCAGCATCGGTTTCGTTTCGAAATGAACTCCGCGTCCTTCTAAAGCGTTGTGGGTTGCCTCAATGTCCTGAACTTTGAAATAAAGAATTGAGCTCGGATGGTCAAGATCCGGCCGCTCGGGAATCGCGAGCATTAGTCGAATACCGTCGCAATCGAAGAAGGCCATGTTCGGGGGCACACTAAAGAGGTGTTTAACACCTAGAGTCTCTTTGTAAAAAGAGGTCGCACGACCGAGATCGTGCACGGTCACTGAAATCTGGCCTATTCTACCTAACGAGAGGTTTTGTTGAGTATTCATGTTATCGTTTAGCTAACGAGGGGTCGCAGAAATTCGAGCACCGCTACCGCTGCCGGACCACCTTTCTCAGCGTGAGCAATAAGAGGAATTTTGTGCGGACCCGGTACGTGCACGATATTTGGAAAAGACGCCACCGCCGCTTTCACGATCTCCAGCTTACCCAACATGGTGGCGGCAAAGACATCCATGCGCGCGTTGTGCTCGAGCAGGAATTCCGCGATGTCGCGCCGGCCCATATGCGAAGCACCGCCCAGCGCCGTCTCGAAATCGCCGTTGCCCCAATCGATCGCGCCGTTGATCAATGTCGGATCGGTCGAGAGCATTTCTTTCACGACGTTGAGATTGAAGTGGCCAGCGATGACGAATCGCTTCACGCGCGCGCGTTCGATTTGTGGATCGTGCTCGGGAAAATCGGGCACATCGCCGGGTGAGGCGCCAGGCGCGGGCGACTTTGCGCTCGGTTGCGCGCGTAGCAAAGCCGGGGCGAAGAGTGTGCCGAGCGCCGCCGCACCGCTGCCGAACAAAAATCTCTTGCGGGTAAGAAGTGCATTCATGACGTGACCCTACTTCGGGCCCGTCAGATATACTTCTCGAATCTTGCTATTTTCTTCTGTTACTCCGCGGCTCATGCGCCAGGCGCGCGGCGACATTCCGCAGCTCTTGTGAAAGAGCGCGCTGAATGAACCGAGGCTAGTGAACCCACATTCCAAACAAATCGCCGTTATCGGGACTTTCGTTTTCTCCAAAAGAAACTTCGCGCGCTCCAATCGGCATTGATTGAGATATTGATGCGGCGTCTGACCAAACACCGCCTGGAAGGTGCGCAACAAATGAAACGGCGACAAACAAGCCGCCGCTGCTACGCCGGCCAGGCTGATGGGAGCGTTTAGATTCGCATGCAAGAAATCTCGCGCTCGGTTTACGCGGCGCCAAAGTTCTCCGCGCGTCGATGCGCGCACGGCCGGCAAGTCATCGATCTCACGCTTCACCGCGCGTTGTGTTCCAAGCATGGACGCGAGTAACTCTCTTAGCTTCTCCTCCAGCCACGCATCATCGATCATCTCCTTCGCCTTAAAGGCAGCGCGCAAAGCCCGCACCTTTGGCGAAACACTTCTATCATGTGGCGTGTAGCGCTCGAAGAACAACGGGACGCTCGCGCTATCAGCCGCCGGCTCGGAAAGCAAGAGTTCCACTGGCTTCGTTGAGCTGCGCCAAACCTCCTGCACCCATCCGCGCGGAAACCACAGAACGAAAGTCTCGACCATCGTCGGCGAAGCGATCTCGATCGAGTAAGGTTGGCCGTCATTCACGATAAGGTAGCCGCCGTCATCGACAGAAAATTCCGCGCCGTCGATTTTGTAGAACGCGCGTCCGTTCGACATGCACTTGAGCGAGAGCGGCAATCCCGGTGTCTGCGCAAATAGGAAAAACCGCGTCCACTCATGAACACGGATCGCTGCAAATTACTAGACGGATCAATCACCGAAGGTCTCTAATTAGTTCGTGACGTCGTAATTGACCATCTCCGCCTTCCAATTGAGACATCGCATAGCTCGCCTAGCAGAGCATAGCATTGGACGATGGTCGATTTGGATTTTCTACAAACAAATCGACTCTCGTCTGCGCGATAAAACAACGGGGAGTTTACCGAAAGCTAAACTATCCAGCCTTTTCCCTGATATTCCATGTAAGTCGCGGCTCTCTCCGCGACTTCGCGTCCGAAGTAGCGTTCGACTACGCGCAAGGCCAGGTCGGTACCACTCGTTAGGCCGCCGGCGGTCGAAATCTTTTCCCCTTCCACGAATCTGACACCGCGCTTTACCTGAATGTCGGGATATTCTTTTTCAAGTTTGTCGAGAAACTCATGATGTGTCGTCGCAGGTTTACCGGAAAGGAGGCCGGCTTTGGCGAGTTTGAACGCACCGGTGCAGACCGACATTGTCACATCTGTCTTTAGGGCATTTTTGCGCAGCCAATCGATCATCGCGTCGGAGCCTTTTTGCGCCGGAATGACAACGACTTTCACCTCGGGCACGTTCGCAAAGGTGTAGTCCGGTTTGAGTTTCAAACCGCTGCCGGAAGTAACGACATCCGCCGTTTCCGCCACCGTGAAAAGATGAAACGGCGGCTCGGTTGCGCCCGGTATATTCACACTTTCGAAAACTCCCCACGGTCCGGAGAAATCGATCACGTTGAGATTTTCTGAAATCAAAACCGCGACCGGAATTCCACCTGTAGCTGGCGGCGTTAGTTTCGATGTGTTCACGACCAAACCTTTGGCCTCGACTTCAGCAGCGCGCAGCGAGCGCGATGCTCCCGCGGCCAGCGATGCCCCGGCAGTTGTCACGGTGGTGAGGAATTGTCTTCTATTCATATTAGTAACTTCTGTTAGTTGCTTCGGAGTGCATTGATCGGATCAACCAGCGTCGCCCGCCGCGCGGGCAGCACGCACGCGATCACCGCCACACTTATTAAGACGATCGTCACGGCGACAAAGGTCAGTGGATCGGTCGGTGAAACGCCATAAAGAATTTGTCGCATCAGCCTAACGAGAAAGAGCGCGCCGATTGTTCCGCCCGCGAGACCGAACAAGACGAGCGTGAGACCTTGTCGCAAAACCATTTTCAAAACCGTGGCGCGACTCGCACCGAGCGCCATGCGAATGCCGATCTCTTGTGTTCGCTGATTAACCGAAAACGCGAGCACGCCGCCAATTCCTGCAGCGGTAATGACGAGCGCGAGCAGGGCGAAGAGACCGAGAAGACTCGCGATCAGTTTCGGTGAAGCGAGCGAGCGCGTCCGCACTTCTTCGAGCGTCTCGATCGAGGTGATGGGCTGTTGCGGATCGACGCGGCGAATGGCTTCGCGCAATGCATTCGTTAGGCCAGCTGGCGCGGCGTGCGTGCGCACCATCAACGCCCCGGCGGTCAACGCATTCCCGCGCGCGGAGCGGCAGATAAATTTCGTCGACCGGTTGCGCGTCGATTTGCTGGCGCGCATTGGCCACCACGCCGACGATCGTGTTCCAGTGTTGTCCGTCATCAAAAGTAATGCGGCGGCCGACTGGATCTTCCTTAGGCCACAGCCGACTGGCGAGCGATTGATTAATGATGACGACCGGCGGCGCCTCACGCGTATCGCCGCTGTTGAAGGCGCGCCCTCGCAGCAGCGGTTCACCGACGGTTTTGAAATAATTTTCGCTGCTGATTAAAACATTCGCCGCCGGCGACGGTGAATTCGTCTGCGTAACCTGATGCTCGATCGCGAACGTCGTCGGATGATTCGCCAGTCCATTCAGTGGCACCGTCCCCGAGACCGCGACCGACTCGACACCCGGCATGCGCTCGACTTCGTTGACACTGCGATCCCAAAACCCGAGACGCTGCTCGAAGTTGTTATACTTGGTGAAGTTCAGACTCAGGTTCGCGGCCAGGACACGATTCGTTTCCACACCGGGATCGACTTGCTGTAATTGCAAAAGACTGCGCGCGGCCAGCGCTGCCCCGACGAGCAGCGGAACCGAAACCGCGACCTGTCCGACGATGAGTAAACCACGCAACCGACCGCCGTGCGTTCCGCCAGCGCGCGCTCCATCCTTGAGTGTGCCGAAGAGCGCGCCGCTTCCCGGCAATCGCGGCCACGAACCAAAAATTAGGCCAGTGCCTAACGAGACCAAGGCGGTGAAAATCAATACGGGCGCGCTGATTTTGATTTCATCCGCGCGCGGAAGGAACGCTGCCGCGTAGGAGGTCAGTCCATCCAATCCCCATGCGGCCAGCGCCAGACCAGCCGCGCCGCCGAGCAGCGCGAGCAATAAATTTTCCGTGATCAATTGCTGGAGAATTCGTCCGCGCCCCGCGCCGAGCGCGACACGCATCGCCAGTTCGTGATCGCGCAAGACCAAGACGCGACAGGGAAAGATTCGCCACATTGGCGCAGGCGATCATCAGAACGAAACCGGAAGTCGCCAGCAGAACAAACAGCGGCGTGCGCGATGGTCCCGTGAAAGCCTCGGTCACGCTTTGGATCGTGACGGTGTAGCCGTCGCTGGTCGGATAATTTTGCGGAAAGGCCGCCGCCAATTCCGATCCGATCCGTTGCACATCGCTCAGCGCCTGCGCCGGCGAGACGCCATCTTTCATCCGCGCGAAAACGTGACTGATGATGCGGCCATTACGATTCGTCAGGACGCGATCGGCACCGCGAAACGGACACGCGGCCGCCGGCATGAAAACTTGATCGAGATTCGGAAACGCCGGCAGCGGCGGCAACACGCCCACGACGGTGTGCGGCTTGTCGTTCATCTGAAAAACCTTGCCGACTACGTTCGGATCGCCCGCAAAACTTTTCTGCCAGATAGTTGTAACTCAGCACCAGCACCGGCGCCGCGCCCTGCTGGTCTTCGCCTGGTTGAAAGGTGCGACCGAGCAGTGGCTTTACGCCTAACAAGTCGAAAAAATTATCCGACACGACCGCGGTCTGCACGCGTTCCGGATCCGGGCGGCCGAGGAGGATGAACCACATCGAGTGATATTCCGACATCGCCGAGAATGCTCGCGTGCGTTCGCGGAAGTCCGTGAAGTCGGGTACGGAAAATCCAAACGATTGCTCGCCAATTTTCGGCGCGGCCTGGTTGAGAATGACGAGCCGTTCCGGCGCGTGATAAGGCAACGGCCGCATGAGCACGCCATGCACGACTGAGAAAATCGCGCGTGTTTGCGCCAATGCCGAGAGCGAGCGTGACGACGACAACCGCGGTGAAGCCTGGATTACGAAACAGGCCGCGAATTCCGTAGGCGAAATCCTGCCGGAAATTTTCGAAGAAATTCAAAAATCGATTGTTCATCGTCGGCTCCTCTTTGTTTTTGATTTGCTCGCTCGCGGCGATTTTTTGAGCGCGGCGAAGTTGCGGCGGAATTTGCTCGGGGTAACACGAAAGCGTCGCGCGAAAGCACGCGTGAAAGAATCAGGCCCGTTGAAGCCAACTGATTCCGCTACGGTCTCGATCGAAGTCTCTCCCGCAGATAATCGGCGCCGCGCTTCATTGAGTCGCAAGGTCTCGACAAAGGTCGCGGGCGACGAACCGAAATGTTCTTTGAAGCGACGAAAAAATTGCCGCGGCGACAGCGAAGCACGGTGCGCAAGTGATTCGACTGACATTTCTTCCGTAGGATTATTTGTCATCCACGCAACAAGTTCTGCAAAAGCGATCGCTCGAATTTGTCTGGAACTGTAGCGGCTCGGAATATTGTTCCTGCCCGCCGGATCGCTTCAGATAAACGACCATCTCGCGCGCAACGCCGAGCGCGATCTTCGATCCGAAATCTTCTTCAATCAGCGCCAGCGCGAGATCGATTCCGGCTGTCACGCCAGCCGAACTGTAGAACTTTCCATCCTTCACGAACAACGCGTTCGGCTGCATCAACACTTTCGGAAACTTTCGCGCCGCATCCGTGGACCATCGCCAGTGCGTCGTGACTCGGCGGCCATCGAGCAAACCGGTCGCGGCCAATCCATAGATGCCGGTGCAGACCGAAGCGACGCGACGCGCCTCTTTCGCTTTCTCCCCCACCCACTTCGCGACCTTTCGATTCGTCTCCGGTTCGCGAAGGCCGTGGCCGCCGGGAATAATCAAGGTGTCGAACTTCCGCGCGGAATCGATCGTCGTGCTCGGCTGAAAAACAATACCTGATTCCGTGGCAAACGGACGTCTCGTTAGACCAACAATCGCAACTTCGTAGCAGCGCTCGAATTTGCCTTTGCCGTTATCACGCAACGCCGAAGCGAACGCTTCCGCCGGCCCGACCAGATCAAGCGCGTTCGCGTTTTCGTAACCTAGAAATCCAACCCGAAGAGGTGCCATTGCCGGCACATATAGGCGGAAATGGTTAATGGCGGAATGACGAAGTTCCGACAAATCGTGCCATTCCAGAATTCAGGCATTCGCCGTCCCCCACTCCACCTCGTAGACGTGGACGGCGCGATCGAATCCCTTGAGCGTCCGTTCGCCATGAGCTTTGAACGGCAGCTTTTTCCCGAGACACAATTCACGCACGACACTCGGCACAATGATTTGGCGGGCCTCGGCGCACGCGCAAAGACGTGCCGCTAATTGGACCGTCGCGCCGAACAAATCGTTGTCTTCTTCGACCGGTTCACCTGCGCTCAGGCCGATGCGCAAATGCATCGCGCTTCCCGGCGTCTCCTTATTATGAGCGTCGAACGCACGTTGAATCGCGATGGCACATTCCACCGCCATCGCGACCGAGGCGAAACACGCCATGAAACCGTCACCGGTATGTTTCACTTCGCGGCCGGAATGTTCCTTCAATTTCTCGCGCACGATTCTGTTGTGCGTGCGCAAAAGTTCCATCGCTTTCACATCACCTAATTTTCGCGTGAGCGCGGTTGAGCCTTCCAGGTCGGTGAAGAGAATCGCGCGAAAGGCCGTGTCTTCTTCGTCCGATTTCAAAGGCGCGATCTTCATCAACGAAGGCCGCTCCTGGATGTCGCCGAGGAACGCGTTCACCGTCACCGGATCGACTTCGATGATTTCATCGGCGAGAAGACCGTGCGCCTCGCGATGAACTTGCACGGCAGCTTCTTTGTTAGGAGCCTCGACCAAACAGAAAATGCAGCCGCGCGATTGGTCGTGCCAATAATTCAGATACTTCGTGCCGTGCTTGTCCTGCACCGCCAGATCTCTTTCGTGCGCCTCCGCCAGGGCTTCAGGCGTAACGCCGTCGATGTTGTGACGATCCATGAAAAGCGGCATGCGTTCTCCTAACTTAGCTTCCTTATCGAATGTGAAGATTGAATGTCGGTGGCGCGTTGCAGGGTTTGATAAACAACACAATAGCGTTCGGTCAATTTGAGCAGGCTGGCCAGTTGTTCCTCTGTCGCATTTGTCTGCAAATCGAAATGCAGCCGAATTTTTTCGAATCCGACCGGCGCTTCTTTCGAGACGCCTAGTGTTCCGCGAAAATCCAGGTCGCCTTCCGCACGCACTGTTCCATCGCGAATATCGACATCGATTGCCGTCGCAACCGCCGCCAGCGTAACGCCGGCGCACGCGACCAAAGCTTCGAGTAACATATCGCCCGAGCAGGCGAGCAAACCATTACCGCCAGTCGCGGGATGCAGCCCGGCTTCGATCATCGCCTTGCTCGTAGCCACGTTGCAGCTCACGCCTTCACCGAGACGGCCTTCTGCCTTTAAGGTCACGCGCGCACTCTGCGGTTGCTCGCGATATTTTTCTTTGAGCGGTCCTTGCAACGATCGCAGTTCGTCCGCGGTCATTTGCCTGCAAGTAAATGACGAATTCGCGGGCGATCAATCTGAATCGGTACGCATTCGATGAGCCGCCCGTTTACGCTGCGCTTAGTCTGATCTACAATCGCCCCAGCGCATGCACATCACCGACATCATGCAGAAAGCGAATCGCCGACGTTTTCGTTCGAATTCTTTCCGCCGAAAACACCAGCGGCCGCGGAAAGTCTGTATCAGACGATCCGCGAGCTCGAATACTACATGCCGCACTTCGTCAGCGTGACATATGGCGCCGGCGGTTCGACGCGCGAACTGACACACGACCTGGTCGAGCGCATTCAAAACACCACCAAGCTCGATCCGATTCCTCACCTGACCTGCGTTTGCCACAAACAGGAGGAGATCGAAGCGATCCTGCAGCGCTACGCCAAACTGCATCGGTAACATTCTCGCGCTCGGCGGCGATCCGCCGCGCGGCTGCGTTTACGATAAGTCGGCCGACGCTTTCCAGCATGCGACCGACCTGGTGAAATTCATTCGCCGCTTCAACGAAAGCGGCGCGCATCCTGACCCGCGCGGTTTCGGCATCGGCGTCGCCGGTTTTCCGGAAGGACATCCGGCCACACCAAATCGACTACGTGGAAATGGAACACTTGAAAGCAAAGGTCGATGCCGGCGCGGACTACATCGTGACTCAGCTCTTTTTTCGATAACCGCGACTTCTACGATTTCCGCGAACGCTGCGATCTGGCTGGCATTCATGTCCCCATCATCGCCGGCATCATGCCGATCACTTCGATGAGCGGTTGCAAGCGCATCGCCGATCTCGCCGGCGGCTCGCGTTTTCCCGCCAAACTTCTGCGCGCCTTACAACGCTGCGAGCGAAGATCGGAAAATGGTGGACGCGCGTCGGTGTGCATTTCGCGCTCGAGCAATGTCACGATCTTGTTCGACAACCACGTCGCCGGCATCCATTTTTATACACTCAATAAGTCCGACGCGACCCGCACTATTTTCGATAGCCTCGGCATTCCGCGCCGGCGCGAAGCCGAGGTCGCGGCGCAAGCCAGCTGAAGCTCGACTCTGTCAGTGCCTAACGATACCTTGGCCGCGTGCGCATTCGTGGCGTCGTTGTCTTACTCACTGCACTTCTCGGTTACTCGCTGCTGGAAGCGGCGGACCGCAACGTCGAACCAATTGTTTCGCGCATTCATCGCGAATCGGTCGAGTCGAGTGCCATTCGCACTGTCGGTTACAGCCGACACTTACACGCCCTTGAGATCGAGTTTCATGACGGTCTGATTTACCGCTACGAAGACGTCCCGATTCTGGTTTATCACGGGCTTGTCTCTTCGGAATCGAAAGCGCGTTTCTATAATCAGAACATTCGCGGCAAGTATCATTGTCTGCGCGTCAAGCCCACCCGTGTGCGATGAAGAAGACGCCGGGAAAAGTGGGTCGTCAGATTTTTGTCTTCACTCCCGAAGAAAAGAAGGCGGCGGCGTGCGTTCTCGGCGCGTTACTCCTCGGCCTCGCTACCAAACATTATCGCGACACTCATCCGGTCGTGGCTCCGAAGCTCACCCCGAAGCAGCAATATGCCGCGCAACGAGCCGCCAAAGCTGAGTCAGCGCGCGCGCGCTCGGCTCGTGCTCAGCGCGAAGCGGCCGCGACAGCTACGCCTTTGCCCGAAGTCGATGAGGAAGATTGAACCGACCGCACGGCCGCCTAACAAGTGCTAGAGCGACGCAGGCGTGACAGAAGCGCGCGTGCTGATACCGTGCGCGAAATGGAAGCAGCCGACTGGACATCTCTTAGCGATGCGGAATTGCTCGAACGGCGCATCTCTAAACTCGGCTTGCAGCTCGAAGGAGCCGCCATCGAACCACTCATTAGGCAACTTTACGACGAGCTTTCCGCGAAAGGTCTCGTCTTCCATCCACCGTGCCACATCGGCGATGAGTGGTTCGTCCCGGTCGGGATTCCTGCGATCTTCGTGCCGTTTTTTCTGGTGCACGATCGGCTGCGCGCGCTGGAGAAGACGATGATGCTCGAAGTGGAGGGAGGAACAAAGGAGTGGTTCATGAAACTGATCCGGCATGAAGCAGCGCATGCCTACAGTTATGCCTACTACTTGCCGCGCAAGAAAAAATGGCAGCAGTTGTTTGGACGCACTTCGCGCGAGCAAACGCCCGACGTTTATCATCCCCAGCCGTTCAGTCGCAGCTACGTGGTGCACCTGGACGATTGGTACGCGCAGAGCCATCCCGATGAAGATTTCGCGGAGACCTTCGCGGTCTGGCTTACGCCCGAAATAGACTGGCGCGCGCGTTATGCCGGTTGGAAGGCGTTGGAAAAACTCGAATACGTCGATCAACTGATGCGCTCGCTCGCCGGCAAACCACCACTTCATATGCCGGAGTATCGCGCGGCCGATTACGATTGCCTGAACCTCAAGCTCAAGACCTACTACGCGCGCAAACGGAAACTCTACGAAGACACCTATCCCGATTTTTACGACGCGGACCTGCGTCAACTCTTCTCCGCGCCCTGCTGGAATTACCGCGAGCAGATATCTGCGTTTGCGGCGCCGCAGACTAATGAATTCCGTCTGCCAGTGGACCAACGAGAAAAAATTTCGTGTGAACAAACTACTCACGCGCTTGATCGACCGCTGCGACCAACTCGATCTCCACGTGTTGAACGACGATCCGCAGCAGGATTTTCGGGTTACTTCTTTCATCACCACGCTGGTGATGAATTATCTCTTCACCGGCAAATTCAAACGCACCAAATAACGTGAAGAAGAAACTCAAAGTCCTCGCACTCTTCGACGCGATCCGACCGACGAAAATCGACCAGGACTTCACTAAGGAGATGCAGACGCCGGATTGGAAAACGGAGAAAGATGTCTTCGCCGCGCTCGGCGTGCTCGGCCATACCGCCGAGCATCTCGCCATCTTCGATGACCTCGACATCCTTCGGCAAAAGATGGAGACCTTCGCGCCCGATGTGATTTTCAACCTCGCCGATCAATTCAAGAACAACCGCGGTTTCGATCAGAACATCGTTTCACTTCTTGAGATGCAAGGCGTGCCTTTCACCGGTTGCGGCGCGACCGGGCTCGTCCTTTGCAAACACAAAGGCATCTCGAAAAAAATTCTTGGCTATCACCATATCCACGTGCCGAATTTCGTCGTTATCCCGCGCGGCCAACGGATCGCGCGCTTGAAGCGGCCGAAGTTTCCGCTCCTGGTCAAACCGGTCAAAGAAGAAGCGTCCTACGGGATTTCGCAGGCCTCGTTCGTCGAGACCGATGAGCAACTCAAAGAACGCGTCGCCTTCATTCATGAGAGCCATGACGCGGATGTGATCGCGGAGGAATACATCGAAGGTCGCGAACTTTATGTCAGCTTGATGGGCAATCTGCGGCCAACGGTGTTACCGATCCGCGAACTGATCTTCCGGGAAGTTCCGCCTAACGAACCGAAGATTGCGACCTATAAGGCAAAGTGGGACGAGGAATATCGTAAGCGCTGGGGCTTGCAGAACCAGGATGCGGAACTTGACCCAGCACTCGTTAGGCAGATCGAGCAAACATGCCGGCGCATTTACAGTTTGCTCACAATCGAAGGCTACGCACGTCTCGATTTGCGGCTCACCGCGAATAATGAGCTGTACTTTATCGAAGCGAATCCGAATCCGATTCTGGCCGAGGACGAAGACTTCGCGCATTCCGCCGCGAAAGCGGACCTGCCGTATCCGCAATTGATCGACAAGATTATCCGGCTGGGGATCAAGACGCCACGCGGTTAGTCACTGGCCCGAGACCGCCTCGATGATAACAGCCGCTTTGAGAGCGCTGGCTTCGCGATTCGCCGCGAAGAAAGGCACGACATCCTCCAGGGAAATCTCGCGATCGATCAACAAATCAGTTCGCACTACTCGCTGACTTAGTAACTCGATCGCCCGCCGCGCGTAGGTCGGCCGATGATGAAAGACGCCGAAGAGTGTTATTTCGTCGTAATGAATTCGATGCGTGTCGATCTCCGCTTTCGATCCGGCAGCGCAACCACCGAAGAGACAAATCCTCCCGCCTTTCCGCGTCATGCCCACACTTAACGCCCACGTCTCCGGTTTTCCGACGGCCTCGATTACACCATCGGCGCCGCGATTGCCCGCGGTTCGTTTGCGCACGGCTGCGACTCCGTCTCGCTCCGCGGTAAGATCGATGACTTCATCGGCACCAGCCGCCGTTGCGAGACGGAGCCGTTCCGCGTTGCGTCCTATTGCAAGCACGCGCGCGGCACTTGCTTTGAGCGCGCAAATCAAGAGCCGCGCCATGTTACCTGCGCCGATCACCGCAACCGTCTCGTTAGGCTGGATCTGCATCTTATCCACCGCATGCAAAGCGCACGCGAATGGCTCAGCCAGCGCCGCCTCACTAAAGCTCATGCCTTCCGGCAACCGATGAACATTGTGCCGCGTGATGTGCGCAGGAACGCGAATGTATTCAGCATACGCGCCGTTGAGCAGCTCGAGATTCTCGCACAGCTCCGGCGTGCCTTGTTCACAGAAAAAACAACGATCACAAGGCGCCGAGTTCAGAACCACCACTCGCTGACCTTCTACCAAGTTCGTCACTCCTTCACCGACTTCGCTGATGATGCCTGCCATCTCATGGCCGAATGGCGAAGGCGTGCGCGCCAACAAAACCGGATGACCTTGCCGGTAAGCTTTGAAGTCCGTCCCGCAGGTGAGTGCTGTTTTGATTTGCACCACGACCTCGCCGGATCCGGCTGACGGAATTGGTGTTTCGATCAAGCGCAGATCGCCGGGTGCATAGAACATGACCGCTCTCATTGAATCTGGCTTACCCATTTGGTGTCATGATCGCTTTCAGAATCGCTCTGCTTTCGATGGCAGCCAGCGCTTCGTCGAATCGTTCCAATGGAAAAGTGTGTCCAGTCATCGCTGACACGCGGACGGAACCCTCCGCCAATAATTGCAGCGCTTCTTCCAGGTCGGCTGGGGAGGCAGAATACGAAGTGACGATATCGAGTTCGCGATAGTAGAGCTGATTCCAATCGAGGCTGACCTCAGACTCCGGATGCAAGCTGGCAAAGACGAGGCATGTCCCGCCCGCGCGGAGCCACGAGAGAGCAGTCGGAATGAGAGATGGATTTCCGGCAGTTAAGAACACCGCATCAGCTCCACGACCGTTCGTCATTGATGCGAGCGACTCCGCGAAGCCGGGCTCCGAGCCAGCGAAAGTTGCGGTCGCGCCTAACGAGTCTGCAACTTCGCGCCGCGCCGGATCGAGATCGAGGCCGATGCATTGCGCACCGGCATGCCGGATTAACTGCGCGAACAAAAGACCGATCGAACCCAAACCAACTACCACCACGACATCGGCCGCTTGGAGTCCAGCGCGTTTCACGGCGCGCACGCAACAACCCAAGGGTTCCATGAAAGAGGCTTCCTTGTCCCTGAGGTCACCAGGAATCGAAAAGGCGACGTTCTCTACATGCTCCACTGGCACTCGAACAAATTCCGCGAATCCGCCCGGATCGAGATTGGTTTTCTTAAACTGCGCGCACATCGAAATATTTCCATGGCGGCAGTAGTGACAACGCCCACATGGAACGTGATGCGCCACAACCACGCGATCGCCCACGCGAAACTTAGCGGTCTTCGATTCCACTACCCGACCCGCCACCTCGTGACCTAAGACAACCGGATGTTTCAACGGCTGAAACCGAATCTTATGCACATCCGAAAAACAGACTCCACATGCGCTGACCTGCAAAAGAAGTTCCCCTTCCCGAAGCGATGGCCGAGGAACCTCCTGCACACGCGATTGATGATTTTGCGAAACAAGCGCCTTCATCGAGTGAGCGGGAACGGGCGTTTCTCCATTCGTGCTGGTCTTGCATTCATTAGGCAGCGCCACAAGGCCAAAGTAAAACCGCTATGTCCAGACCGGTGTTCTCAGATGAAATGGCGTTTGAACAAAAAAATGCGCGCGCAGGCAAGACTGAGTCGATGTCTTGCCACGATTCTAAGCTTCAACGCTCAGCGTCATGCGCAAGAAAACCCGATCCGGCTATATCACTCCACGCGTCCTGGTTGCCGCCTTTCTCGGCGCGATAGGTCTCGCTTTGGGCGTGCTGAGCCTTGCCGCTACGCCGACCGGCCAAGTCGCGACGCGGAACAGCATCCCACCGATCTCGCCACTTCCCGCGCGGTTGCCACCTGGTTTTTCCATGACTACGGGTGGGCTAAGTCCGGGAGTTTCTCTCCCGCCGGTTTCTGTTAACCCGATAATTGATTCGCGAGGCCGCATCTCGGACGAAAGTTCGCTAAGCGTACCCGAGACTTCAGCAGTTACCGGCAGCTGGTCGATCGCACCTTCTCCTAATGGAGGCTTCGCTCCAACATCGCTATCTGCGGTTACATGCGTGACTGCGTCAGATTGTTGGGCCGTAGGTCGCACTGAGATAGGTCACACCTACGCTAACACCGCCTTGTTACATTGGAATGGCAGCTCCTGGCAGGTAACTCCATCACCGAGCGTGGAGCAAGAAACTAACGGGCTCGTGGACATTTCGTGTGTGTCGAGTTCGTCCTGCTGGGCAGTCGGTTATCGAATCATATTACAGACGGTGCAAGTCCAGACTCTGATCCTGCGCTGGGACGGTGTCTCTTGGCAGATCGTTCCGTCGCCCAACGTGGGCAGTGGCTTCAATGCGCTCTATGGCGTTAGCTGTTCGTCGGAATCAGATTGTTGGGCGGTGGGATTCAAGAACGGTGGAAGCCAGGCGACAACTCTCATTCATAGATGGGATGGCGTGGCCTGGACAGTTCACGATTCGCCCAATGTCGGTAGCCAAAACAATGTGCTCAACGCGATCACTTGTCTTTCGTCTTCGGATTGCCGGGCGGTTGGTTATAGCGGCGCGGCAGGCGCTAAGAGTAGCTTGGTCGCACAATGGAATGGCAGCGCATGGACTGGATCGGTTCTGCCCAGTCAGCCATTAGCTCAGGAAAATAACCTAACGAGTATAACCTGTAACTCTGCATCGAGCTGCTGGGCAGTAGGCGATACCTACAACGGCGCCGTCCACCAGACTCTCATCGAGCAATGGAACGGGACGTCGTGGGCCAGCGCTGTCACTCCCAACGGCGGGGCAGATAACTACCTCTCTCGCGTGACTTGTGCATCGGCATTGGATTGTTGGGCCGTCGGAAACTCGAGCAACGCCGCCATCGATCCACAAGGAGTCGATCAAGATCTTATCTTGCATTGGAACGGCCTGGCTTGGTCGCTTAATACCGATTTGTTAGACCCGACTGCTACTTATGCTAAAGACCTTGCCGGCGTTGCCTGTGCATCCGGATCTGACTGCTGGGCCGTAGGTTCAATGCAACCTTCCGGCTCGGGCAGACCACAGATCGTACGCTGGAACGGCACGTCCTGGATGTCCGCCGTAGCACCGGATGTTCCCGCGAAACCAAGCAACTTCCTCGACGGCGTGACCTGTGTCTCGGCATCCGATTGCTGGACGGTCGGGTTCAACTTTTACGGCAACGTCGCGCGCAGTCAGGCGATGCATTGGGATGGAACCGCATGGACCATCATCAATTCACCTAACACTGCCCTCGATAGGAACAACTATCTCGCCGATGTTACCTGCCTTTCTACTTCCGACTGCTGGACAGTCGGTTCTTCTACCAACGACATTGGTGTGGAAACCCAGGCCTTATCCATGCACTGGAACGGAACTGCCTGGTCGATTGTGGACGTCTCCCCGATCGATACAAGCCAGACCGCAGAAACAACCTTCGAAGGAATAGCCTGCGCTTCTTCTTCGGATTGCTGGGCGGTCGGTTACTCACTTATCCAGGACTACCAAGGCCTGCTCGAGCACTGGAATGGCACAAGCTGGTCACTTGTTACCACGCCTCCGATGCCGGACCCAAGTTCCAGAAGCATCTTCTACCATATCGCTTGCACGGGAACGTCCGACTGCACCGCCGTCGGTGTGCAATGGACCACTGCCTTAACGGGGAGCGGACTTTACCAAACACTGGTTGCGCATTGGAATGGCAGCGCATGGTCGGTAGTTCCTTCACCTAACACCGCCGCCGATCAGGATAACATCTTGTCATCCGTGACATGTAACGCTTCCACGGATTGCTGGGCCGTCGGTAGCTACGACAACTATAGCAAAGCATTGATCGAGCGATGGGACGGAGTTTCATGGACTATCGCGACCGCACCGCAGGTTGGCAGAATCCTAAATGCCGTCACGTGCGCCTCGACTTCCGATTGTTGGGCGGCCGGTCCCTACTACACTCCGAATCCACCGTCACAAACCTTGTTGGTGCATTGGGACGGGACCTCGTGGACGCCAGTCTTATCGCCTAACACTGGGCCCACCGATTCCAACAACCTCGCTGGGATCGCCTGCGCATCCTCCTCCGATTGCTGGGCCGTGGGCCAATACTGGCGGAAAGGCAGTCCGCAGACTCTCACCCTGCACTACACGGTCGCGCCGATACTTAAGATCATTTCGATTACGCGACACCAAAACGGCCACATCATTCTGACGGGGCTAGGTCTGCCTGGCGTCGCCAATACGATTGAAGCGTCGCCAGATATGTCCCAACCCTTCAGCTTTCTCGCCACCGTGGTTCCCGATGCGTCCGGCGCATTTGAAATCGAAGATCAAGACGCCGGCAGCTTCACCAAACGGTTCTACCGCCTGGTCTATCCTTAGCTCTAGCGGCGCTCTATGAGCGCCGTTCTGTCGGCGCTTTGAGCAGTTGAGAAGATGCGCGACATTCACGGCTAAGCGAATCCCTTCATGTCATTCGAACCTACAGATCAGAGCCGCGCCATCCCGGCTGACGAAATCCCTCCGCTTCTTCGCCCGCGCGAAAGCTTCGGCAGCAGGATGAAGAAATTTCTCGGACCGCTCGCGGCGGTCGGCGTCATCATTCTGAAATTCTTCGCGAAGCTAAAATTCATTGCTCTCCCTTTGCTCAAGTTTCTTCCGGTCATCTTGAAATCGGGCGGCTCGATGATCTTCATGATCTGGATTTACGCCTCGCTCTGGGGCTGGAAATGGGGCGTCGGTTTTGTCGTGCTTCTGCTCTTGCATGAATGCGGCCATCTCCTCGCCGCCAAATATTTCGGACTCAAAGTCAGCGCGCCGATGTTCATCCCTTTCATGGGGGCATTCATCGCGCTGAAAGAAGCGCCGCGGAACGCCTGGATCGAAGCCAGCGTCGGAATCGGTGGACCGCTCCTCGGTTCCGCCGCCGCGCTCGTTTGCCATCTCATCGGATTAAGTCTGCACGCACCGCTCTTCATCGGCCTCGCCTGGACCGCTTATTTTCTGAACCTGTTTAACCTCACACCGGTCGGCATGCTCGATGGCGGCCGCATCGCCACCGCGTTTTCGCCCTGGCTTTGGCTGGTGGGAATTGTCGTGCTCGGCTGGATCGCGTGGACGCATCCGAACTTCATCATCTGGATCGTTCTGATCATTTCGTTGCCGCGCGTTTTCTCCCTGTTCCGCAAACGGACCGAAGAAGAACAGCGCTTCTACGAAGTCACGCCCGCGCAACGTTGGACAATGGCGGCGATGTATTTCGGATTAATCGCCGCGCTCGTCGTCGGCATGCACGTCGCGCTCGCGCAATTACAAGGTCACGGCGTCCAGCCCGAACCGCGAGCGCAGGTGCAATAGACTCGCCAAAAAAGGATTGAAAGATTTTTGCAGAATTGTGCGAAATCTTGTTTGACGACGTGCGCGACCCCACTATCTTGCACGTCCCGCATCACTGCGGCATCGGGGTTCCCGGTGTGTTCTTCTCTTTGGGCTCATGATCGAGCCGGTTTGTTTCAGTCTGCTGAATCGGATCGGATTTTGTCGTGTACCGGAAATCGGAAGAGCAATCGATCTTTGACAGTTTGGTTCTGAATTCGTGAACACGACAAAAGGATCATCCGCCGCTCATCGGCGCGATGAGTCCGCAACGGATTTCGGAATGCGATAAGTCAGCGAAAATTGAATTGTGCGTTATTCGTTAAGTTTTCTTTGAACAAAAATTTTCCCAAAGCGGTTCTTCGGAACTGCGGAGGGAATCTTAATTAAGAAGTAAGATCGGACGAACACCGACTTCCACTTACGAGTGGTGGTCGGTTTAGAATGGTCAGATTTCAGCTTCCTTTCCGTTAGCGGAAAGGGGCGCAAACTTTGTCCGGCGGTCAGCAATGACTCCGGCTCCAAATTTTTACGGAGAGTTTGATTCTGGCTCAGAACGAACGCTGGCGGCGTGGATAAGACATGCAAGTCGAACGGGAACTATTTTTGTAGCAATACAGAAGAAAGTTCTAGTGGCGAACGGGTGCGTAACACGTGGGCAATCTGCCGAAAAGTGGGGGATAGCTCGCCGAAAGGCGAATTAATACCGCATATGATGAGAGGCGACATCGTCTTGAAATCAAAGCCGGGGCAACCTGGCGCTTTTTGAGGAGCCCGCGGCCTATCAGCTAGTTGGTGAGGTAACGGCTCACCAAGGCTTTGACGGGTAGCTGGTCTGAGAGGACGACCAGTCACACTGGAACTGAGACACGGTCCAGACACCTACGGGTGGCAGCAGTCGAGAATTTTTCTCAATGGGGGAAACCCTGAAGGAGCGACGCCGCGTGGAGGATGAAGGCTTTCGGGTTGTAAACTCCTGTCATTTGGGAACAAGGTCGGTACAGTAACTACTACCGGCTTGATAGTACCAGAAGAGGAAGGGACGGCTAACTCTGTGCCAGCAGCCGCGGTAATACAGAGGTCTCAAGCGTTGTTCGGATTCATTGGGCGTAAAGGGTGCGTAGGTGGCGCCGTAAGTCAGGTGTGAAATTTCGGGGCTTAACTCCGAAACTGCATTTGATACTGCGGTGCTTGAGGACTGGAGAGGAGACTGGAATTCACGGTGTAGCAGTGAAATGCGTAGAGATCGTGAGGAAGACCAGTGGCGAAGGCGGGTCTCTGGACAGTTCCTGACACTGAGGCACGAAGGCCAGGGGAGCAAACGGGATTAGATACCCCGGTAGTCCTGGCAGTAAACGGTGCACGTTTGGTGTGGGGGGATTCGACCCCTTCTGCGCCGGAGCTAACGCGTTAAACGTGCCGCCTGGGGAGTACGGTCGCAAGATTAAAACTCAAAGAAATTGACGGGGGCCCGCACAAGCGGTGGAGTATGTGGCTTAATTCGATGCAACGCGAAGAACCTTACCTGGCCTTGACATGCATTTCTAAGTAGGTGAAAGCCGGCGACTCTCGAAAGAGAGAACTTGCACAGGTGCTGCATGGCTGTCGTCAGCTCGTGTCGTGAGATGTTGGGTTAAGTCCCGCAACGAGCGCAACCCCTGTGAACTGTTGCCACTTCCTTTATTGGAAAGCACTCTGTTCAGACTGCCCTGTGAAACGGGGAGGAAGGTGGGGACGACGTCAAGTCAGTATGGCCCTTACGGCCAGGGCTGCACACGTACTACAATGCTCAGTACAGAACGATCCGAGACCGCGAGGTGGAGGAAATCTAGTAAAACTGAGCTCAGTTCGGATTGGAGTCTGCAACTCGACTCCATGAAGCCGGAATCGCTAGTAATGCCGTATCAGCTACGACGGCGTGAATACGTTCCCGGGCCTTGTACACACCGCCCGTCACATCATGGAAGTTACTTGTAGCCGAAGCCGGCGCGCTAACCCGCAAGGGAGGCAGCCTTCTACGCTATGAGTGGTAACTGGGATGAAGTCGTAACAAGGTAGCCGTAGGGGAACCTGCGGCTGGATCACCTCCTTTCTAAGGAGAAACCGCACCTCGGATTTATTCGAGAATTGCGATTAGGTCGACGGCTAACCCTTAGTTCCTTCGGGAGCTAAGACATGCCGTTAAGACCTCGAGAACGAAAGAACTCGAGGCTCAGAGAGAATGGACGACGAATAGCGCACAATTCAGTTTTTGTTTGCTTGCTGGTTCAGTAAGAAAAATGCCGGACGTAAAAATGCGTCCGGCATTTTTATTTTGTGCGAGCCGAAGTGGACTGGAGCAATAAAGCCGAGTGGTTATTGCCGATTCCAGCCGCTTACCTAGCATTGAGCCTCAGATTCAACGGGAGGGAATGATGAGCGCAAATAAATCTGACTCGACGAGCGAAGCAACCTTAAAGCGGGCCAGCCTCACCTACCCTGGCCGTTATGAAGTTCGTGATGGTCCGAGAGCATGGCTTGTCTTCGGCATCGTGCTACTCATGGTCGCAGTGGCCGCGTTTGCCCTAAGTGTGCGAACGCCTTCAGCGCGATCGAACGCGCCGACATCGGCGGTACATCCGAGACAAAAACATTAAGAGACTCTCTTCGCCAAGCTTCGCGCAACATTTTCCGTCGAGAAAATGGAGGCAAGGGGATTCGAACCCCTGACATCCAGCTTGCAAAGCTGGCGCTCTACCAACTGAGCTATGCCCCCGGAAAAACGAACCCCGAATCTGGATGGCGGGACGCCGAACACAAGGCCGAAAATCAATCTCGCACGAATCGGCGCTAATTTCTCTGCGCTACTTCTTTTCGTCCGTGGATGTTGCGATGAATCCGGGTGGCGGAATCGGCAGCGGTGGATCGTTGCGCGTGATCCCGCTCCCACCGCGCGCATTTTTTCGCGGCGGCAGATCGCGCATTTTCACGCGCACCTTTTTCGCGGCCGCTTTGTTTTCGGTCTTTGGAATTCCAGTCGGGGGAACTTGCATCTGAACTTTGGAAGATGCGCAAGCGGAGTGAACCGCGTTTGCACACTCATTAATAAATCGCTCGCGCGCTCGTTCAACTTATACTTTCTGGAATGGAAATCCGCGTTGCGTTGATCACGCAGCGTGCTAATTCTTCCTCTCCGATTTTCCGATCTGCCCGATCGAAAATTTCCGGGCCTGTAGCTCAGCTGGTTAGAGCATGCGCTTGATAAGCGCAGGGTCAAAGGTTCAAATCCTTTCAGGCCCACCACTTTTCTCTCGCGCCAGCACAACTCGCGGGCGGCGCCGCGACCAGATCGCGGCGAGCGACAAACCAAGAATCGCGCCGCTGCTATCGATCATGACGTCGCCGATTGCCGCGGTGCGCGACGGGACGAAAGATTGATGGAATTCATCCGAAGCGGCGAAGAGCGTCGCTCCGATCCAGACGCAGAGCCACAGCAGGAAAGCCGGCCAACGCAGATTTGTTCCGCGATAAATTGCCCGGCACAAGAGCGCGGCCAGGATCGCGTACTCAGTCACGTGCCCGAGTTTTCTCATGGCGAAATGAATCTGCGCAATGGTTAGCGGAGCGATGTCCGGTTTTAACCAGCGCAGAAACGGCACGAGAAAGCGCGATGTTTGTTCCGCCGACAAGACGTCAGTCGACCCAAAGAAAATCACGCCGAACCAAAGCAAAAGCGGCAGCCAATATTTGAGGAAATTTTTCACGCGCGTGTCTCGAACGCGCGGAACTTAGCTCGCTCTGTTCTCCGGACAAACCCGATGGCGGATATAACTCACGGATCGATCGGGATGGGGACCCATCCGTCTGTCCCCATCCAAACCCAGGGATCGACATAATACACGTTTTGACCTTCGATCTTCACATCCATACTCCAAGCATTGACTGCGTGACTCGGTTCGCGCTGCAACGTTGCGCCGATCTTGGGATCGAAGTTGAAGAAGCTCGGACTAGCACAATCAACGGTCTTCGTTATGCAATACAATCCGGATTCGGCATCGAAGCGCATGCCTTTGAATAGATAAGGATTTCCGACCGCGCTTGAGGAGAGCGGCGCGCCGGAACCGTCAAGCGGACTTCTGAAGTCGTCGTAATCATAACGTTCCACCGCGGCGCCACTCGCATTCATTATAAGCCAAATGTTGGAAAGGCGCGGTATTGTGAAATTGTTACCACCACGACGCATCTCCACCGGTGGATCGATCACGGTTCCTTCCAAGGTGTCCGGCGGTCGAATAGGTTTCTTGCCAGGTGGTTCGGGAACGACATAGCCAGATACCTCATCCGGACTCTGAACTTGATGGCGGAAAAAGTAGTAGATCCCCTCCTCCTCCATCAATCGACTAGCAAAGGAGTAAGCGGCGCTGATCGCGCCCGCGCCATCGCGTTCTTCCAGCACGGCTCCGCCGCTGTAGAAGAAGTTGATCACATTTGGTGTTCCATCCGGATCGAGTGTCTTCTGAATGCGACGGCCTAAAGCATCGTATTGATAATTGGCGATGCGCAGGCCGGTGCTTACATTGGTTAGGTCGATTAGCCGATCGGCGTAATCGTACTTGTAACTGGTGTTTCCGCCGCCGCCGTTGAGGTTGGTCCTGTTACCATTGGCGTCATATAAGTAACTGCCCAGTGGCGTCGTGGTGTATTGATTCATCTGCGCATCAGCCGGCGCTGGTGTCGTGGCATCCTGGGAGTAGCTCCCCGGATTCGGTGTTCCAACTCCATTGACGGTGATGCGATTTCCGTTCAGGTCATAAGTGTAGGTAGTATTGCGAAGCACAGGTCCGCCGGCGCTTACCTGCGTGTGGAAATCACGGTCGGCGCGATCGTAGTCGTAATGATAGAGAAACTGCGGGCCACCCACGCGCGTATCGTGACGCTCCATTAGATTCTGGGCCGCATCGTAAGTGAAGGTCCGCTGGTCCAAGACCGTACCGCCCGGACCGAGCGTCGCACTACTCGCCAGTTTTCCCCAACCACGATCAGCACCCGAGGGCGCGCCGACAAATCCGTCGTAGGTATAAGTGGTCAGCGTGCCATTTCGATGACTAACAAATTCGAGTCGATCCCCAACGTAATCGTAAGCCGCCATCTGGCCTAAGGCATCGCCATCGCTCGTCGCGGTCAGCGACAATCCGTTGCAATGATTAGCTGCGTCGTAGCTATAAGTAGTAACCCGCCCGCCGGGCGACTGCAGCGTGAGCAGGTTACCTACTCCGTCATAGGTATAGGTAGTTACGCGGTTACTCAGACGCTCTGTCGTCAACCTTCCCAGCGAATCGTAAGTGAAACGCGTCACCGCGGCATCGTCGATCGCACGTATCGGAACTCGGTAGTCCCCGGGATAATCATACATCTCCAAAGTGGTGGCGGTAGAGACACCCGCACCGGCGGTAACCTGCCGCTGAGTTAGCCGGTTCAGGTTGTCATAAGTATTAATGCAAACCGTTCCGTTCTCGTCGTTGGACTGGATGGTATTGCCCCATGCATCGTAGCCCCAGGTCTCGAAGGTCGTGTCGGCGTTGTTTCTGCGGGTGACGCGCCCGAGTGGATCGTAAACGTATTGCGTGGAGTGATTGTTAGGATCGGTTCGACCTAACAGGCGCGAATTGTCATCCCAGGCGTAGGTATGGACAATGTCTCCCGCATCAAAGGCTGAGCTATTGCCGGCCAGGTCGTGTCCGCGACGAGTTAGCCGGCCCAAGCCATCGTACTCGTATTGCGCCAGATCGTTTCGAGCATCGATAGTCCGGACAAGGTTGCTGCGTGAATCATAGAAATAACTCCCCATGTTTCCAACATTGTCTGTGGCTGTCGTCGCGCGATTAAGGCCATCGTAGGCATAGGTGATGGTGAAGACCTGGTCCGACGCACCGAGATCCGACTTATCAGTGTGTGAGCGTGTGACCAGATTGCCGTTGGCGTCGTAAGTGTAATCGACGCGATTGAGCTTCGGATCGGTGATGCGCGAAAGTCTGTTTGCACCGTCATAGGAGTATAGTGTGCTATGTCCGTTGTCGTCGGTCAGTGTCGTTAGGTTCAAGAAGGGGTCGTAGGCATAAATAGTAGTGCGCGCACCGTCGCCGACCACGGCGCTCGTGATAGGATCGAACCAACTCGCAGCGGATTGCGTGAGCACACCACGGGAGTCGTAGGTGTAAGTAGCACTCCTGAGCGGACCGAAAATCGGATTGCCGCTCGCATCGAGCAGGTGTCCCTGCATGGCCGTGGTTAAGAGCTGATCGTTGCCGTTGTAAGTGAATTGATATTGTGTCCCGACCGGATCTGTTCGCTGAATTAACCGGTCGAAGCCGTCATAGGCGTAGATCGTCGTGTGCAGAGAACCAGTCGGTGCACCGGTTTCCAGTTTCGTTAGGTTCCCGTTCGCATCGTAGGTGTAGGTGGCACGGGTCGCGATCGCGCTTCCTGGCGCATCAGTGGAAGTAAACGGCAAGTTACGTTCGTCATAGACGTATTGCACGCGCGCATCCGGCTGCACGGAACTAACTGCGAGCGGTGAGCGCACTTCGGTCAAATTGCCATCGGCATCGTAGAAGTATTGGGTAGTGACCGTATGCCCGACATCGACCTCCTGGGTCATCGAGGTCCTTCGGTCGAGCGAGTCGTAGATAAAGCTCGTCGTAAAAGAGGCATTGCTACCTACGTTGCCGAACTCATCCTTGTTCTGCACATCGATACTGGTGACGCGATTGTTCGCATCGTAGAAAACGCTGCGCAGATAAGGAACCGGCGTTTGCGATGGTGCGGCCGATTGAAAAGTAATCTGCACAATCTGGTTGAGTTGATTAACCGCGAACTGCGTCGCCGTCCCCCGGGGATCGGTCAGCTGCACCAGGTTGCCCAGGGAATCGTATTGGTAACCAGTCGTTAGGTTCAAGCCACCGACGTCGCGCACGAAGGTCTGCAAGTAGCCGGTCTGGGGCGGGCTGGTGTAATAATGCCACTCATCGCGCTCCTGATGTCCGGTGTTATTTTGCGGCCGCACCACCGCCGTGAGTTGGCCATTGGCGTTGTATTCGTAGGTCGTGGCCACGCCATCAGGTCTCGTTAGGCCGATGGCATTCCCATTGGGATCGCGCGCGCATCCCCAGGTGAAACCACGCCCATCAACATAGGATGTTCGAAAGCCGTGAATGGTGATCGTCTCATTTCGGTCGACCGTCTCAGTTCGGTTTCCTTGAACGGAGATCGACTCGTTTTTGCCAACCGTCCTCGTGGGGCTTCCTCCAACAGTAATCGACTCATCCTTGCCCACCGTCTCGGTGCGGTTCGTGTGGACGCTGATCGTATCGTCTTTGCCCACTGTCTCGTTGCGGCTCCCGTGGACAGTGATCATTTCGTCTTTGCCCACGGTCTCCGTCCGGTCGTGGCGGATCGTAACCGCCTCGTCGTTGTCCACCTGTTTGGTGTAGTGAACCCCGAGCTTCCCATAAACAAACGTAATTGATTCCTCGGGCCCCTCATCACCGGGACCACTCCAATCGATCTTAGTCGTGAAAACGGTGCCGAAATGGAATTGGAGGAATTCACCCGTCCCGAAGCCGGGTTGGTGCCCAAGTCGCTGGACAATCGGTGGACCGCTCAGAGGAATTTCGCGATGGACGCGCAGGTTTGCGCGCTCTCCCGGACTTGTGTTCGGATCAAAATCGCGCTGGTAAACCAGCTCATCGACGTTACTTCGCGGCCAGGTCACTCGCGCGGGCAACGAATCGCGATTCCAATCGATGGTTGTTTTGAAAAAAGCTGGATCGCTCGCGCGCACCTGACCACTCGGTCGATTCGTGCTTTCGGTCACAGCTATCCCGGGCGTGGAACGACCGGTAAATTGACGCAGGTCGATGAGGCGATTCTTTCCGTCGAAGAGCGACTCATGCACATTGCCGACGGCGTCATTGACAATTGCTTTCGTGGTCGCGAATCGATTGGCCACGCTGGGCGTTTGCGCAAGGTAGGTTAAGACCGTCGTTTCGCCGGCTGTTCCGATGGTCTCGTTAGCTACTCGATCGTAGAGCAGATCACTCGTTAGGCTAGTTGTGGTATAGCTAGCCTGAAACCACGGCACGTTGTTTCCATCGCGCGCGGTCAGAAGATTATGATTGCGCGCAGCATCAGGAAAGCCAGCCGAGTAGGTAAACTGCGCCGTCTTACCCGCTGGAAAATCATTACTCGTCGGTGTGCCCGTTACCACAGGCGAGCGCACGCTCATTAGGTCGCCGATGCTACCGCCGGGGCCGCTGACGTAATGTTGATAGACCAATTGCCGGCCGGAAAAATCCTGCACGAATTGAATGCGGCCGGCCCCGTCGTAGCTGATCTGGAAGGGACGCCCCAGAGTATCCATGATCTGAACCAGTTGTCCCGTGCCGGGGTTGTAAAAGAATTGCAACTGATTGGAATTGCGATCGATGATCCGGTCGATCTTCCCGGAGATTAGTGAGCTATCGAGCGGTTTGAAGACCCAGCTTGTCTTATCGGCGAATTGCAGGGTAAACACATTTCCCGTAAGCGTGCCGCGCCGGAAAAGTTCATCGCAGGAAAACGATCCGTCCGATTGCAGGAAGTAGGTGTCGGTGCGGTTCTGTCCGTCCTGCACTGTGATGTTCGTCCCACTTTGCGTTGCGCGAATGTTATAGGAGAAATCCCAGCCCGTTCCCATCGGCGTATCCATCCCGCTCTTTGATCGATAAGTGCGTGCCCAAACCAGATCGAGGCCGCCGCGGCCCGGAATGCGAAGATCGACCGAACCGACAAAGAGTTCGCCGGTCGCTTCATTTATCCGCGGCACGCCGAAAAGTGGATGCACCTTAACGTTGCCCGCATTCAGACCGTTCAGATCGACCCGGTAAAAAATATCAAAGAAGGAGTCGACCTCGGAGGGCCTGGGGATTGGATCGAGGGGCCGCACCCTTATCCAACACGAACTGTCCGAGTCCTTGTTGCCCTCACGGTCCCAATGAAACTGAACTTTTATCCTGGAATACTTATCCGTGAATATTTCGGACCCGGCCGCGAATCCCGGCGGAACGATGACCGGCGGCAATGCGACATGTGTTTGGTAATTGAGGTCCCATTCGTACCTCCTGATCGTATCACCGCACGATTCCTCGGGCTCCGCTCCGGGGCCGCCACTGAAGGTGACGGAGTCGTTTACCAAAGGTGCACTCGGCGGCGATTCCTGATCGGTGCGCCCGGTCGCGTTCACGAACAATCCGTTGGTGAACGTCGCGATGATCGTATTCGTCCCATCGAGCAAGGTAATGGTGTGAAAGCCAGCGCTGAGCGGTCCGGCGTTCACCATGAAAGTATTGCTGTCGATGAAAGTGGAAGAAACCAGATTCCCATCGATCCGCACCGTATCGCTGGCGGCGAAAAGCTGACCGATGAGGAAGAACGACCCGCCGCTGGTGGAGATGAAAGACGGCTGGATCGAATTGATCTGGACCTGTGGCAAAACGATTCGCAGAAATAACCTCGGCGTCCCGGGGGCGAGGAAGATCTGATCTGTGATCGTGCCGTCCGACGATGGTAGGAACGAATCGACTGTAGTCCATTGCACAAGATCAGGTGAAGACTGGAGCGTGTGCATCGCGCCGTGACCGGCACCCCAGTGAAACGAAACAATCTCGATCTTGTTATTCGGATTCGAGTCGACCGACTCGCCTTTGCTGACGGAGTCGATTTGCAGCAAATAATCACTGGCGGCCGACGCGATTGCCGGCAGACCCACAATGGCAACGAGCGCGAAGATGCGACGCAGCCACGGACTGGCAGACGACTTCTTGTTCATAACGGTCCTCCTTGTCGGCGCCGTTACTCACCATTGCCGTCACGCGGCAAGAATTGCTGTCAGACGGCTTGCACTCGCCCGCAGCGTCGAACGCGCGAGCTAATCAAGAATTCTTCGAATAGACAAGAGTGATCTTCGCCGTTTTCCAATTTCGAATTATGAGCGAATCTCGTTTCGATGCTGGACGCGCCGCTGACTTTCGAGCCCATTTTTATGGAACGTATCTGGGGCGGCCGCCGTCTCGAAAAACTTTATGGCAAGCCGCTCCCTCCTGGCGCGCGCATCGGTGAGTCGTGGGAAGTGGTCGATCGCCCCGAAGCGCAAAGTGTGGTGCGCGCTGGGGCGTGGCGCGGTCGCACTTTGCACGAAATCTGGCAGCAGAACCGCGCCGAAGTTTTCGGAACCATCCCGCCTAACGAGAGGTTCCCACTCTTGATCAAAATCCTCGACGCCGAAGACAAACTCTCCCTGCAGGTCCATCCACCGGAGAAAGCCGCGCAGGAATTAGGCGGCGAGGCCAAGACCGAGTTCTGGTACATCGCGGATGCGAAACCGGCGGCGGAAATTTTCGTCGGCCTGAAGAAAGATCGAGCGCGCGTTCAAATTGAAGAAGGGATCGCGCGCGGCGATGTGGAGGAACACCTCCATCGCGTCACGGTTGCAACGGGGGACGCGATGTTTCTGCCCAGTGGGCGCATGCATGCGATCGGCGCCGGCAATGTCATCATCGAAGTGCAGCAAAACAGCGACACGACTTACCGCGTCTTCGATTGGAACCGCGTGGATGAAGAAGGCGCGCCGCGACAACTGCACGTCGAGCAAGCCTTGCGCTCGATCGATTTCCAGGATCACGAACCGGAACTTGTTAGCTCGACCGGTGAATCACTCGTTAGGCATGATCTCTTCGAAGTTGAGAAATGGAATTTAAATGCCCCGCGCGAAATTTCGCCGTGCGGAATTTTTGCAATCGTCGTTTGTCTCGCGGGAAAAATTGATTGCGCGACGATGACGTTTAAGGCCGGCGACGTTTTCTTGCTGCCCGCAAATCTTGTCGAAAGAACGTTGCGACCCCAGGAAACCGAAACGTCTCTTTTGCGGGTGACGATCCCTGACGGGTCAACCGCTCGTAGCCGCTAGACGCCGCAGATATTGATAGGAATAGATGCCGGTATCGTGACCATCCGCCCACCGAGGCTGCAAGGCGTAACCCCCAACCAACTGCCAGCCACGCAATTCGAAACTCGCCGCGCCATATTTAACTTCCGGCCGAACAACGTTGCCCAGCACATTCGGTTCACCGCCGCAGGCTGCGCAGGGACAGGAGCGGCGGAGGAGGTTTAACGAGACGTAGGATTCGGCGCCATCGTTCCATCGAATTCCCAGTTCGTTGCCGATGAGTTGGATGTCGGCTGGTTCAACGCGCATTGCGCTCGCCAAAAATTGCGGTCCCGACGCGAACGAACGTCGCACCTTCTTCAATCGCGACCGTGTAGTCGTTACTCATTCCCATCGAGAGCTGTGGAAGTTTTGCGCCGAAGTCTCGTTCCAACTCGTCGCGTAACTCGCGCAATATGACGAAATATTTTCGCGAATCCTCCGCCTCCGGTGCAAGCGGCGGGATGCACATCAGGCCTTCGACATTGCCACGGCCTAACGAGAGCAAGGTTTCCATTTTCGCGCGCAACTGATCTGGAGAAATCCAATCTTACTCCCCTCACCTGCCACATTCACTTCCAGCAAAACACGCGGACGCAGGCCGTCTTCATTCGCGATGCGTTCGACATCCTGGGCCAGGTCTAACGAGTCGATACTGTGGAATAATTCGAAGAGCGGCAGCGCGTGCCGGATTTTATTTTTTTGCAGGTGCCCAATGAACTGCCAGCGCACCGCCGAAGGGAGCAGCGGAATCTTCACCCGCGCTTCCTGCACGCGACTCTCGCCAAAAATCGGCTGCCCCGCGTCGAAAGCCGCCCGAACTTTCTCAGCGTCCTGCTTTTTCGAAACCGCGATCAGTTCGATATCGTCGCGCGTCCGCCCTGATTTTTCCGCGGCGCTCGCGATTCGCGAAAGAACCAGTTCGAGATTCGCCGCGATGTCCAACCTAGCTCTTCGCGGCCATGTGTCCGCTGCAGGTGGCTTTCCAGGTGGCGAACTGCTTCTTGTTCAGAATGCCTTTCGCGCTCGCTTCCATCCGCGCCATGCTTTCCTTGGTGCAGCCGCCTTTGTCACACTCGGCCGCGAGTTTTTCCATTTTCGCTTTTTGTGCGGCGTTGAGATCGAGCTTGGCAAAGGTCGATTCGCACATCGCGGTCATGTTTTTGTGACTCGCGCCGCCCGCGCAACAAGCGGGTTCTTCCGCGCGCAGCGGCGAGAGTTGAAGCAAAATTGCAGCGAGGAAAGCAGAGGCCAGGAACGTTTTCATGATGGAAAGAGAGAACGCGAAATCCGCTTTTGTGCAACCTTCTTCTTCAAACGCGAGCACTCGTTAGGCGAAGCTGGTCGCGTTTTCGCCAGACGATGATGGCAGCGATCATCGTCGTAACGACGAGAGCGAAACCGAACTCATCGATGATGTATTTGGTTGGGCCAGTCTCGCGCGTCAGCGGAGTGAGAATGGACTGAATCCACAGATTGTGACTGCCGTGCAGAATGGCTGCAGGCCAAAGACTGCGCGAACGCAAAGTCAGCCACGCCAGAATAAAACTCTCCGCGATCACGCCGAGGCTGAAACACGTGAGACCAAACCAGACCGGCGTTCCGGCGTTGTAATCGGCGAAAATCAGAATCGGAAAATGATAGGCGGCCCACATCAGGCCGCTGATTAATCCGATGCCGCCGAAGCCCACGACCTTTGATAATTCGGGAACCAGAAATCCACGCCAGCCGATTTCCTCGCCGAGTGCGCGCGATGTCTTGCCGACCAATCCGAGTGTGGCGGTGAACAAAACGAACAGCGTGAGCGTTAGGAATGGCGAGAAATTTTGCCATCCGAAATTCTGCGCGGTTTGCCTGACGAATTCCGCATCGGCGAATCCTCCCCACCCGCCTAACCAAACGACGAGATAAATCGGCAGCGCATAGGCAATCGGGATGAGGTATCCGAGCCAGATATATTTCGCGTTGCCCCACCCCCAGTTCAGGTCGCGAATACTTTCGCCGAAAAAAGTTTTCGTGAGGAACGCCGCCAGCGCCGGACTCCACATCGAGCCGGTGACATAAAATAAATTGCCGGCGTCCATGTGACCGGCGTGGAGGACGAAGGCATCGAAGCATCCGCTGAAGATCATGGTCAGCGCGTAATAGCAGCCGATTTTCTTCCACACGCGCGACTTCGTTTCCGACATGCGAGCGAGATTAGGCGAAGAAGAAAACCTCGTCACCATCGAACCACTTGATAGGATGGCGAGATGGCGGGTATTTGTGTGATCGTGGCCTACCGGCCCAAACCTGGAAAAGAAAAGGACTTGTTAGACCTGGTGCGCCAGCAAGTACCGACCTTGCGCAGGGAAGGTCTGGTGACCGAGCGCGAACCCACCATCATGCGGGCGAAAGACGGCACGATCATCGAAGTGTCGGAATGGAAATCGCACGAAGCGATCGAGGCCGCGCACAAAAACGAAAACGTCTGGGCGATGTGGAATAGGTTTTTCGAATTGTGCGATTGCATTCCGCTCAAGCAATTGCCGGAAGCAGAAGAAATGTTTGCCGGCTTCGAGCCGATGGCGGATTAGCGAAACCCAGAGAGGCTGCTACTTTCCGCGGACGCACGCGCGATGGAAACGGAAAACACCAAGGCCCGCATTTTGCATGTGGACGATCATCAGGACACGCGACTGATGATGGCAGCGCTCCTGACGGACGGAGGCTACGGCGTCATGACCGCGGGCAGCGTCGCCGAAGGAGTGAATCTGGCGAAAGACATCGCATTCGATCTTTATCTGCTCGACGTGCGTTTGCCGGATGGAACCGGCGTCGAGCTGTGCCAGAAGTTACGCGCGCTTCGTCCGGAAGTGCCCGTGCTTTACTACTCTGCCTACGGCGAAGAACAGGAACATCAGCTGGCAGTCGCGACCTGCGGCGACGCCTACCTGCGCAAGCCGGTGGCGATCGCGGAGATCGAGAAAGCGATCGGCAACTTGTTAGGCAAAAAGTAATTACCGCGCGATCACTCGTTAGACTCCACCCCGCGCAAAATCGCCAGATCAGCCGGTGGTTCTTCCGGTGTGCGGAGTCGTCCGCGCATCTCCTCGAATTTTCGCCGCAACAAACGCCGGAAGTGAAACGGCCGTGCCAGTTGCAGATAGACCGGCCAGCGCGCGAGTGTTTCCGGCAAGCGACGCCGCTCTTTGATCGCGAGGCAATCCTCGACCACGCGATGAAAGGCCACCTCTGGCGAAAACCATTCTTCCCATTGACGTCGCGCCAGTTGTCCCATAGGCACGGCCATGTGCTCGCGCTCTTCCAGCAAGCGCGGGATTTGCGCGTAATCTTTTTCGGCCACACGAACGCTGAATTTCTCCCACGTCGGACCTTCCGGCGGAACCCATTCATCGGACAAAATCACTGGCACCCGGCCCATGCGCATCGTCTCGAACAAACGGATGGTGGAGGCCCCTATTCCGCGCGGACAAATAACAAACTTGCTCGCTTTCGTCAGTTCGGCGTACCGGCGATAGTAGTCGCGCCGGTCGCGCTGTGACATTTTACCGTGCAGGAGCCGATCGAAATCGTCGGAGGTATTCCGGAAAAATCCGCGCGGATGCGAGAGTCGCGCGAGATCGCGGCGCACGGGGGCGTTCGTGGTCGAGCCCATGAAGCTGAAAAGATAAGGGAGATCTTCATCAGGCGAAGTAAAGGTGACGAATTCGTTGGCAGGCAGGCCGAGATAAAAACCGCCGCAGGTACACGAAGAAGACCAGCGCCGTTCGACCGATGCGTAAACCCCGGGCAGAAAGGGAATGACAATCGCGTTCGAGCAAAAAAGAAAACATTTTTGACGATGCTGCCTAACGAGTGGATGCGCGCGCAGCCGTTCGAAATGAAAACCGCCACCATAATATTCGGCGAAGACGATCAGGTCGGCCGCAAAAGGATTTCCCACGATCGTGTGACGACGAAAACGATCGAGCGAGGCGCTTTGTTGTAGTGCGCGCAGCGGCGCCGAGTTGTAGTCGGTACGATCGTCCCGGGGCGTGGCCGAAGTCAAAAGAACCTGCGCCATTGGCCAAATAATTAGCCCCTCCCGAGCCGATAGAAAGCCATCAATTTTTCTTGGATCGATTTCCGAGCGCGCACGTCATGCACTTTTCGCCGCAGCGTGACGGTTGCGCCAGCGCTATGGTGGATCGTTCGCTGCGCGGGCGTTAGCTACATCTGATCCGAGCGCACGATCAATGCTTTGGCCCGCGCCGTTCATGAGTGGTCCTAGCCCGAGGCCGGACGCGCGAACCATTCTCTCTCGGCAGGATCAAGCGAGTGACACTTATACTTCATACTGTGCAAAAAATCTTGTGCATCGCGCAGTCCTAGGCCAATTCGCTCTGTCTTGTCGGCATTTTGCTCGAAGTAAATATTTCTTATCCTTTGCGCCTTCAACAAGCGTTCGCACCCAAACAACACGAAAGCGTCTGCTCCTTCAGTATCGATTTTTAAGACTTCGATATGGCCGTCTGGCAATTCGTCATCGAGCCGCACCATCGGAACAAGAATTCTATTTTCGGGAGCGCCTGTCGCGATACCTCCCCAACCGGTTTGTTCCTTAGGCCCTGTATCAAAGGTCACGGTCGCGCGACGATCGCCCGCCGCCTTCGGAATCACGGTTACGCGATCTTGGCACTCATTCCGCGAAACGTTGTTTGTCAGCAGGGTGACGTTGCGCGGCGACGCCTCGAAGGCAATGACACTGCCCGACCGGCTCAAGCCAGCCCACAAGAGCGTGAAGTAACCCATATTCGCGCCAACATCGACGAAGAGGCCGCCACTCCGGGCGCGCGACGCAATCTGTGTGGTTACCTCCCACTCATAAAAGCCGGTAAAGGCGATGCTGCCGGATATCTCATCGCCGGGAATTAGATCGTGCATCGTGATGGTCGGGCAGGCCGAGAGTCGTGCTGCAGCGAAGAGATCGCGCCGCGCATCCCACCGATGACGATATTGCCTGAAGTATAGCCATTGCCGCGCCCGGGCCGGTAAAACTCTGAGAAGAATCGGACGCTTCATTAAGCTCTCGTAAAACGTCGCAGAGAAAGAAAATCAATCGCGTGGCGGGTGCCGCCGTTCAGCGCGAGATCCGCGGCGATTTCTCCGACAACGGGCGCGAACTTAAAGCCGTGACCGGAGAAGCCGCCGCACAAAATAAGATCCGCATCATGCGGATCCCGATCGATCACGAAATGCCCATCCGGTGTCAGGCTATACATGCAGGCCTTCGCTTCGCGAAAGGTGTGAGCCGCTCCCGCCATCCATCCTTCCATCGCCCTAACGAGTGGTTCAACATCGCTCGCTCGCTCAATCTCGCGCTCGAGATTTTGCGCTTCGGTCAGTTCGCCCCAGCCGTGGAAGGCCGCTTTCACTCCTTCGCCAAAATCGGGAAACCCATAGAGCGGCGCCGGCAAACCCGCGCGCTGAACTAAGAAGGCCGGAAAATCCGGAGCCTGATAGGCCGAACTTACTGGCGTAAACCAGCATTGCACGTTTCGCTGCACCCGGACGGGAACGTTAAGCGCGCCGAGCATCTCCTTGAACCATGGGCCTAACGACAGGACAAGTTTACGGGCTAAGATTTGTGAGCCATCGGACAAGCGCAGTTCGAATTCCTTTCCGCAACGTTCCCAGCTTTTCGTCTCCATCTCGAAACGCGTTTCGGCGCCGGCTATTTTCGCCCGCCGTAACTGAACACGGATGGCTGCTTCCGGTTTTAGGACGCCACCATCGGTTTCAAATAAAACAGACTCGTTAGGCAAGACTTTCAGCGTGGGAAAACGCGCCGTTAACTCCTCCCGCCCCAAATGCTGAATTCGCAAATCGTGCTGTCCGGCAGCGCGAAGTGTTCCTTCAATAATTTCACCGTCTTCTTCACCGACAGTCAGCAAACCGGTAACGGTCAGAAGAGATTCGCCGCTATCCTTCTCCAGTTCGCGCCAAAGCTCATAAGCCCGCAGGACCAAAGGCACGTAAGCGGGGTCTTCAAAATATGCTTTGCGGATGAGCCGGCTTTTTCCAATGGACGCGCCGAATTCATGCGCAGGTTGAAACTGTTCCAGGCCAATTGCTCTTGCACCACGCGCCGCGCACTCGGCCAGGATCGCGCTACCCATTCCTCCGAGCCCGACCACCGCCACGTCGTAAATCATGTTCTACAGGTCGGAGTCATGAGCGGGTCGAAGCATCACGTTGCCGAGGCAGAGCAAGGCCGCAAGCCAATTTCGCCCTATCTCATTCGAAGCGGCTTTGCCGCTGACTTAGCGCGTCGGCGCCGGCTGCCCCTGAAGATGTGCGGCCACCGTTTGCGCGAGGCGATCCGGAAGGTAAGGCTTGGGAAGAAAGATGTGTTCTTTCTCCTGTTCGAAATCCGTGCCGAATAGCTCTGCGCTATATCCGCTAGTATAGATCACCTTCAGGTCCGGCTTATCCACGATCAAGGTGTGAGCGAGTTGCCGCCCCGAAATAGACTCAGGCATAACGACGTCGGTGAGTAAGAGATCGATTTCGTGCTGATGCGCCGCCCAGATCTCGAGTGCAGCACGGCCATTGGGCGCGGAAAGGACTCGATAACCCAGCGAGCTAAGCGCTTCGCTGACGAATTCGCGCAGCATTTCTTCGTCTTCTACTACCAGGATGGTAATGCTGGCATTCGGCGCCATTTCTACCGGACCGTTTTGTAGCCTCTCGGGTTCGGCGTGCAAGCCATCTGCGCTCAGAGGGAAAAATGACCGGATCGCTGTGCCGCGACGAGGTGCGCTTTCTACCTCAACCCAGCCGCCGTGTTGCTTCAGGACACCATAAACCGTGGCTAATCCCATCCCGGTTCCCTGCCCCGGTTCTTTCGTCGTGAAGAAAGGCTCAAAGATTCGGGCGACGGTTGCGGCATCCATGCCATGGCCAGTGTCTTTTACGATCAAGCTGATATGTGGACCTAGCTGAGCCTCGGGATTGCGGTTACGAGCTAGCTCATCAATTTCGACCAGGCTGGTTGTAAGAGTAAGCTTACCTCCGTCAGGCATGGCATCGCGCGCGTTCAGCGCCAGATTCATGATAACTTGATCGACATTACTCGAGTCGGCGAAAATAGGCGGTAAATTCGGCGCCAGCTGCATATCGATGGCGATGTGCTCGCCGATGAGACGACGCAGCATAGCTACGGTTTGCTCGACTACCTCATTCAGTGCGACGGGGCGGCGCTGAATGATCTGCTTCCGACTATAAGCCAGGAGCTGTCGCGTAAGCGCGGTGGCGCGTTGCGCGGCGCGCTCGACCTGGTGCAAAGAAGCAGCCAGCTTTTCATCGAGACGCGGATTGCACAAGGTCATCGAGGTGTTACCAAGAATAACCGTGAGGATGTTATTGAAATCATGCGCTACCCCTGCGGCTAATCTTCCGACTGCCTCCATCTTTTGCGCCTGGCGTAACTCGTTTTCCAGCCGGACGCGTTCGGTGATATCTTGTATAATAAGGAGATGATAGGGAACATTACCCAGCTCGAGGTTCTCCGCTGCGACTAGCACTTCGCGGATTTCACCCTTCGTCGTGCGGATAGTAGCCGCGAGGTTGCGCACGGCATGACGGCCGGCTAGTTCCTCGCGGATCTTAGCGAGCGCAGTTTCATCGGCCCAAAAATCCGTGCCGGTAAGGACGGTATCAAGCGGCACGTCGAGTAGCTCGAGAAAACTAATATTGGCATCGAGACAACCAGAGCCGTCTAGTCGCTGGATAGCCATCGGCACCGGACTACCATGGAAAGCTTTGGAAAAGCGTTCTTCTGATTGGCGTAAGGCTTCTTCCGCCGCAGTCCTTTCCGCTACTTCGCCGGTGAGACGTGTGTTAGCAGCGCGCAGCTCGGCCGTGCGTTGCGCTACGAGGGCATCGAGTTCCTCCATCTGCCTGCGCGCGATCTGTGTAAGCTGCCACTTCTTGGAAAGGGCATGCGCCATCTGCAAGACCTCGACATTGTCGAAAGGTTTCTTCAAGACCAGCATATGGTCGCTGTTACCGACAGACTTGGCGATCTCGTCCCAGGAGTAGTCGGAGTAGGCGGTGCAGATAACTATCTGTAGATCGGGAAATTCCTTCCAGATGCGCGAGATAGTTTCGATGCCATCCCAACCCGGAGGCATGCGCACATCGACAAACGCCACTGCATAAGGTGCGTTATTAAGAAAAGCTGCACGGACCTTTTCCAAACCTTCCTGGCCTTGCATGGCTGAGTGAATTTCGAAACTCCAACTGCGCGACGCACTCGAAGTATCGCCGAAAAGCGCCGCTTCGTCGGCGTCTAGTTCAGCGGCTAGCTTGGCATCGCCCGGTCCAAGGATTTTGCGGAAATCTTCGTGGATCGATGGGTTATCATCGATAATGAGAATGCGCCGGTTTTCCGGTTCGAAGTTAAATGATTCGCTTTTCATAATTTTATGCGGCAGGCGCCGCGGGTAACTCAAGAGTAAAGCTCGCTCCTTGTCCGGTCCCGGCGCTATGCACCTGCAATGAGCCTCCCATGGAACGAGCGGCGATTGCGCCACTGTGCAGGCCGAAGCCGTGACCATCTTCGCGAGTAGTAAAGCCGTGAGCGAAAATACGGGTGAGATTCTCTGCCGAGATACCTATGCCGTTATCGGCTATGACAATGCGGACCGTGCTTTCGCCGGCCGTGCTAATGGAAATGGTGATGCGCTTGTCCGTGCGATGGACGGCGTCGAGGGCATACTTGGCGTTACGAATGAGGTTGATCAAGATCTGCAAGACTTTGTGGCGATCGACACGAATGAGCGGAACAGCCGAGAAAAGCCGATCGACTTCCACCCCATGGCGCTCGAAGGCACCAATGTTCATCGCGATCGCGTCCTCTACCAGCTGATGCGCCGGCAAGTTCTCGAAGACACCGCTAACCTTGGCGTAGCTCTGCTGCATCGCGACCACTTCCTTGATATGCTCGATGTTACGACCGAGCTGGTCGATTTCGCTAAGTAACTCAACGTTCTCCGCCACGAGAAACTCTCCTAGTTTAGCCAGGTAACCCGGCAATTTTTTTCCTGCTTCGTCGTTCGTTAGGTACTCTCCGAGATCGCCGTTACGCGACGTAAGCAGGCTGGCTGCTTTGGCTAGCTTCGATGCTTTTGATCGCCGCAGTTTTTCGACGACCAAACCCGCGGAAACATTCACGCTGTTGAGCACGTTACCGACATTGTGTAGAACCCCGGTAGCTACTTCAGCCATGCCAGCCAGGCGCGACGTTTGCAGCAACTTCTGCTGCGATTCGCGCAAAGCTTCTTCCGCGCGTTTGCGCTCAACGATCTCACGCTGCAAGGCTGTTACCTGGTTCTGTAATTCACCTTTGGCGCCTACAAGTGCTTCATCTTGTGCCTGGATCTGCGTGAGCATTTGATTGAAGGCATCGGTTAGCATGCCGACTTCGTCGCCGTAAGCCTTACCCGCGCGGACGGAGTAATCGTTGTCCTCCGCGATTCGGCGAGCCGTGCTGGCCAGGCGCAAAACGGGATCGCTCACGAAACGTTGGAAGCGACCGGAAAGGACGAAAGCCAGGAGGAGGGACATGGCGAGAACAAGGACGAGAATGATGGCGTAGAGCTTGAGTAGCTGCGCATACAAGGCGGAGAAGTCGGCGTGAAGAAAGAGAGTGCCTTCGCGGTTGCCATCACGGATCACCGGTTGTTCCAGGAGGATGTGGTTACCCTTGAGCTTGAGTCCTTTCTGATCCTGTTCGCCGAATTCCGCCAGACGCGTCCCGTCCGTTAGTTCAAGCCTGGCGCCGACGATTTGTGGCATACTCGCGAGACCATTGAGTGTCTCACTGGCCGCATCTTCGTCGCGGAACATCACGGCCGCGGCGCTGTTATGAGCAGTGATCGCCGCCACCACGCCTAACTCATGAGTGAAATGCCGTTTAGTGGTATAAGCCTGGAAAGCGAATAGGACAGCACAGGCCAGCAGTAAGGCCGCACTGGAAATACCCAGGATCAGCGAGGTGACCTTTTGCCCGATAGGGCGATCGCGGAACGGAGTCATGGTCGGTTTAGTTCACAATTCTCGCGATGTTTAGGAGTTGAGAGCTAATCTTGAGCCGCGCTGCCCGCGCTGCGCCGGAATTAACTTCCACGCCCATGTGACTCTGGTGAACTGCGAAACCCAGCATGCCGCCCGCGCTGGCGAAGCCGTCTGTTTCACCCACCACCAGGACCGGCCGACCCTGCACTGCGGCCAGAATATCGCCGAGGCGATGCTCTTCCGCGCTGTTAACGAAGATCATCTGGCAACCGCGTAACCCGGCGTTATCGCCTGCGCTCAAGTTACGCACTTCAAAGTCGCGGTCGCCGGTGCGTTTACCTTGCAAAATTCGATCGAGCCCGCCGAATGGATCGCGTCCGACAATGCCGATAACAAATGGCGCATCGGAGCTGGCAAAGGCCGACGAAGGCCATTCGACGAACTTGGTGAACTTGAAAAGGTAAGCCGCCTTAACGTCGTACTCGGACTCGGCTTGCGCCAGAGGCACGCAGAACCAGATAAGCGCAAGGAAGGCGCCAAGGACGGGCCTTATTCTCGCAAGTCTGAAGTGAGAGAGAATCATCGCGCCAGACTTAGAATTTGTAGCTGAGCTTCAGCCGGAACGTCCGGCCGTCCTGCGTGATGGTATCCTGGAGATAACCAATGCTGACAGGAGTCGAGAATTTCTGATCGAGGATGTTATAAACCGACGCGGAAACCGTCAGGTTAGGCAAAAGGTTCCGGCTGTAGAGAGTGCCATTAAGCATCCAGACATCGTCCGTCTGCGCGTGTGCCAGGGTTAGGCGATCGCTGGAATAGAGTAACTCGAGGCTGCCAAAGATCTTATCACGATAGACCGGCACGCTTAGCTGAGCCTTAACTACATTCTCCGGCGAGTTGACCAGCTGTTGATCGTTGCTGGTGCTTTTCGCTTCCTGATGGGTATAGCTGGCGCGGACTAGTAGCCCGTTATCCCACTTACCTTCTATTTCCGCTTCGGCACCATTTACGTTGGCGTCAGCCGCGTTGGTGAAGCTAACGAATCCAAACTCATCGGCGGTAGTTTGAATGAGACTGGAAATCTCATTACGAAAGACCGAGACCGTCCCGCGCCAGTGAGTGAGAAAGTACTGCTCCACCACTGCCTCGTAGGTGCGGATCGTTTCCGGCCCCAGGCCGGGATTAATATGCTGGCGGAAGGAAGTGTAGTCGAGCTGATAAATATTCGGTGCGCGGAAGGCCTCACCATAAAGGAGCTTGATCGTGGTATTCTGGAATGGCTTGTAGTCGAGCGCCGCGCGCGGGTTAACCGTGCTTCCAAAACTGTCGTAGTGATCCCAGCGGACACCTGCGGTCAGACTCAGGTTGTGCGTTATATCCAGGTGGGCATCGCCATAGGCGCCGTAGACCAATTGGCTGGCGGAGACGTCGAGATAGCTGTTGAAGGGGTGCTCGTCGTAGTTACGCAGATTGAGATCGATGCTTCGCCGAACCTCGGCCCCGACCGCGAGACGCAGGTTTTTGAAAAAAGTGCGACTAACTCCCGCCTCGGCGCCCCACCAATGGGCCCGTGCGGAGTCGTCATTGAGAGCACGACCACTATCGTAGTCGTAGTAAGCCAAGGTGTGAACGTCGTAAGAGTCGTAATAGAGACGACCTGAGATCGACCAGCCATCGACTGTCTCGTGTAGGTAACGAAGCTCGGCATACCCACGGGCATTGACCGCCAGGTCGGGAACGTTAAAGACGCTGCCGTTAGGCGCGGTGGGAACGTCCTTGTTTCGAGCGACGTAACCACCTTGCAGAGTGAAGTCGCCCCAGCTGACTTTAGCGAAGGTAGACCAGTAGTTAGTGCTATCGAGATTGGAAGCTACCCCGTAGTTAGTCGCAGGGCTATTGAAGTCGCGATAGAACAGACGATCCTGCCCGTCGGAAAAATAAACACTGGCCGAAAGCAGGTAATCCAGTCCGTTAGCCAGCTTCTTTCCAATGGTGACCCGACCAGTGTAGGTATCGAAAGTCCCGAGGCTGGTAGAAGCCTCCAGGCCATTAACCGACGCGCCGCTTCGCGTTACCACGTTGATCACAGAGAAGAAGGCATTGCTGCCGTAGATCGTTGAGCCGGGACCGCGAATAAATTCGACGCGCTCGATTAGATCGACATCGAGCAAGGCTTCCGTGCCCACTGCCGCGGTATCCAGAATCGGATCATTCATCCGATGGCCGTCGATCAGCAGAAGAGTGCGCGAACCAAAGTCGTCCAGACTGTTGAAGCCGCGTACGCCGGTGGAGCTATAAACACGGTCGGACGTAACATCGAAGCTGCGCACCGAACGGATGATGTCAGCCAGCGTACCGATACCCGAAACGTTGGATCTGGTCCTCCGTGACAATGGAAACCGAAGAAGGCGCGTCAGTTACTTTCTCGGTGAACTTCGAGGCCGCGAAAACAGTATCGATTTTGACCTTGGATAGCTCATCGAGACTTAGATCAAGAAGCTGTCGCGGATCAGCCGCCAGAGGCACAGGGCAATTGACGGCGCATAAGACGGCGGCAAATCCAATCCACCGCAAAACCACGCGAGCACTGTTTCGTGTCGAAACAGTTTGAGATTGTGGTGGCGCGGTGTGTGGCATCGGGCGTGAAAACGCCACGCGGAGCGGAACGCGCGGCGGGAACCGCGACCTCCGTTTCGAGTGGAGAAGTCTCGCCGTGGATTTAGCAAGCTATATGCCGTGGCCGCTGGGGCGGCGAAGCTGGAATAACCGGCACAGGGCCTGCTCAGATAGACGAGACTTCGTATGCCCCGCCCCATTCTCCGACGCTACTTTTACGCCCTCGCGACACTGCTTTTGTGCCAGTTTCAGGCGCACGCTTTGGTCCTGGATTGGGATAGCGTTGCCTGGGCCGATGGGAGTTTAAATAATTCCTATCAGGTCGATCCGATGGCCGGCGGCAATGACGTCACCGTAGACGTGACCCCAAACAATGGCGCGCCGCTCGTCCCCTACTCCGGCGCTCCCAATCCGCAGACACCCACGATCAACGCGGGGTTTCAAGGTGGTTTAGCTACGGCCGAGAACACCCTCGTTCTCGCCGTGGATCTGGCCAATCCTACGCAATCGATCACCATTACAATTTCCTTCGCCAATCTTGGAGGCGTGCAGGGAGTGTCGTTCAAGTTATTCGATATCGATGCCGGCGGCGGCTCTCAAGATGAGCTGACTTTGATCCATGCCTTATCGATCGATGGCTCGACCCTTATCGCGCCGACGATCACAACGAGTGCGAACAATACCTTGATCGGAAGCGGTCTTGCTCAAAGCGTGGTCGGGACCGCTACCACCGCCAGCACTGGACCAACCTCCGGACGAGGCAATGTGACAATCGATTTCGGCGCCAACGTCATCCAGTCACTAACCTTTACTTATGGTTGCACGGTCGCGTTTCCCGATCCCGCCTATCAACATTTTGCTTTGCACGATGTCAACTTCACTCCTGTGCCCGAGATGAATCCGGCCATCGTCTCTTTTCTGTCCTGCGTGGCCGGGGCCGCGTTGGTGATTCGTCATCGTTGGCGGGCGCGTTCTTAAGGACTAAAGAGAGCGGCAAATCCTGTTTGCGCGGGTTGGAGCGCAAGGGCATCGTGGCGGGCCATGAAGCTCGCCCTTCTTATTGTCGTCTACTTAGTCGCTGTCGCTACCGGCCGAACGGAGTCGCCTAACGAGTCCAAAACTCCGCAATATGGGAAGTGGGGTTTCGATTCCGATGGCGCCGACTTGAAAGCAAAACCGGGCGACGATTTTTTTCGTTACGCCAACGGCGCATGGCTCGACCATGTGCAAATTCCTGCGGACAAAGCGGCCTATAGTTTGCGGCTCGCCATGACCGACACCACGGAGCAGCGCTTGCATGATTTGATGGAAAGCCTTGGCGCCAAGGCCGAGCGCAACCCCGGCACGACCGAGGGAAAAGTCGGCGCCTTCTACAAATCTTTCATGGATGAAGCTGCTATCGAGAAGCTGGGCGCGTCGCCTTTGAAATCGACGCTGGAGGAAATTCGCGCAGCGAAAGATCGCGATGCTCTGGCCGCCTTGATGGGAAAACAGTTCGCTGATTTTGAAGGTGGAATTTTTGGTGGCGGAATCGAAGTGGATTTGGCGGACCCAAGTCGTTACGCCGTTTATCTCGGCCAGGCCGGCCTCGGCCTGCCCGACCGTGATTATTATTTGAAACCCGACTTCGCCGCGCAAAAAACAAAATATCAAAGCTACGTCGCGCAATTACTAAAGCTGATCGCGTGGCCCGAAGCGGAGAAACGCGCCGGTGAAATCGTCGAGTTCGAAACGCGCGTGGCCGATGCGAGCTGGACCAAGGCGCAACAGCGCGATCCAGTGGCGACCTACAATCCGGTTTCGGTAAAGGAACTGGAAACGCTCGCGCCGAATTTTAACTGGCGCGGATTTCTCAACAACGCTGGCCTCGAAAAAATCGAGCGCGTCGTAGTAGCGGAGAAAAGTGCGTTTCCGAAAATTGCCTCCGTTTTTGCGGAAACGCCGGTGGAAATTTTGCAAGCCTGGCAGGCGTTTAACGTGGCCGATCATGCCGCGCCCTATCTCTCCAAAGATTTCGGCGATGCATTTTTCGAGATGCGCAACAAAACGCTTTCCGGTCAGGCGCAGCAGCAGGTGCGATGGAAACGCGGCGTGCACGCGGTCAGCGGCGGCGATTATGGTGCAGGCGATCGTTACGATCGTTTCGGAAATCTTGGTTGGGCCGTCGGCCAGCTCTACACCGCAAAATATTTCCCACCGGAAGCGAAAGCGAAGATCGAAGAGCTGGTCGCGAATCTGAAAGTGGCGATGCATGCGCGCATCGAGAAACTCGATTGGATGGGCGAAGCGACCAAGCAGCAAGCGCTGAAGAAACTCGACACCTACAACATCAAAGTAGGTTATCCGGATAAGCCGCGCGATTATTCGAAAGTCGAAATCCGCAGCGACGATTTGTTAGGCAACGTGCGCCGCGCCGCCGCCGCCGATTTAAAATTTTATCTCGATCGTCTGCCCGGCCCGGTGGATCGCGCGGATTGGAGCATGACGCCGCAAACCAACGACGCTTACAATGGTTCGCTGCGAGACATCGTTTTCCCGGCGGGAATTTTGCAACCGCCGATGTTCGACGCCAATGCCGACCCGGCCGTGAACTATGGCGCCATCGGCGGAGTGATCGGCCACGAGTTGACCCACGGGTTTGACGATCAAGGCCGCAAACTCGATGCCGAAGGAAAGTTGCGCGATTGGTGGACCGCGGAAGATGCCAAGGCATTTGAAGCACGCGCGGCCGTGCTCGGCACGCAATATTCCGGTTTCGAACCGCTCCCTGGCGTGAAAGTAAACGGCGAGCTGACCATGGGCGAAAACATTGCTGATCTCGGCGGTCTCACGATCGCGCTCGATGCCTATCGCGCTTCGCTCAAAGGAAAACCGGCGCCCGCGATCGACGGTCTAACGGGTGATCAACGTGTCTTTCTCGGGTGGGCCCAAGCCTGGCGTGGCAAGCTGCGCGACGACGCAATTCGCAAACAAGTTGTGAGCGATCCGCATTCGCCGCGGCAATATCGCGTTAACGGTCCCGCGCGAAATATCGACGATTGGTACATGTCGTTCGATGTGAAGCCTGACGAGAAGTTATTCGTCGATCCAAAAGATCGCGTGCGAATCTGGTAACGTGCCTAACGAGTTAACCGAGCGCGCGCTCGCCATCCTGCACGACTGGGTGCAATCGGAGAGTTTGCGCAAACATTGTTACGCGGTGTCGGACTCGATGCGGCGTTTCGCCGAATTGAGCGGCGCGGATGCCGATCTCTGGGAGGCGGTCGGGCTGTTGCACGATATGGATTACGAGCGCCATCCGAACACGGAGATGAGCGCGACGGACGGTCACCCGTTTGTGGGCGTGGCGCGGTTGCGCGAGAACGGGTGGAGCGAAGAAGTTTGTCGCGCGATTCTTTCGCACGCGGATTATTCGAACGTCACTCGTCAATCCCCTCTCGAGCGGACGCTCTACGCGGTCGATGAATTGAGCGGATTTGTCACGGCGGTCGCGCGGGTTCGGCCGAACAAGAGCATCGCCGAAGTGGACGTTGCGGCGGTGAAAAAAAAGATAAAAGACAAGGCCTTCGCCCGCGCGGTTAATCGCGAAGACATCGTCCGCGGTGCGGCGGAATTGGATATGCCCTTGGAAAAAGTGATTGAAGAAGTGATCACCGCACTAAAGGCCGACGCGCACCGTCTCGGGCTCGCCGGCACCGCCGCCTAACGAGACTTTACATCGCGCACTCACTCCATAAGATCGCCGCTCGGTGGAGACGACGCGATTTCTTCGCATCAGCGCACTGATTTTCCTGGGCTATCTCGCCAGCGTTTCAGCTGCGCCATCGCCGCCGATCGACAAGTCGCAGATTCCAAATTGGTCTACAGATGACCTGAATTTTTTTCTGCACGGCTCCATGAGCGCGGAAGTAATTCCCGAACAGGTTTTGCGCGCGTTCATCAAGATTTATCCGGACCTTTTTCCGACCGAAGATTTAAGCCATCTCGGGCTGCTGCCCGATCCAGACTTCGGTTGGCCGATCGGGATCAGCCGCATCAAGGTCAGGCATCTCGGGAACTCATCCGCCATCGGAATTAACTGCGCTTCCTGTCACGTCGCGCAGATCGAATCCGGCGCGGAAAAGAAATGGCTGCTTGGCACGACCAGTCATTTCGATGTCGAATCTTTTTTCGGTTCGGTCCTGGTCGCAACTTTTCGCACGAGCGATCCAGCGAACATGAAAAACTTTCTGACCGCAATTGCCGGAAAAGAATTAACCGGTTGGGACCAGGAAAAAATCAAAGCCGCGATCGACGCGGATCCCGTTGGGGCGAAAGAGATCGGAGCGGGCGAACTCCACGAAATCGAGCCTAACGAGTTGTTGATTGAAGACGGAAGTGATCTGGCCGCGGTCTCGCACACCTTCCTCAAACTTTTTCACAACATGCGCGCGGCTCTGCATGTCCCCGATCAACCGCCTGAAAAAGCGCCGCCGGCTTCGGGACCCGGACGCAATGATGCTTTCGGAATTCTCTCGGCGAGTTTGTTGAACGCGCCGCAGCCGTACGCGCCGACGAAGTTCGGGCTGGTCTGGAACGTGGGCGAGCGGCGTTGGGTGCATTGGGACGGCAACACCAATTCGCCTATCGCGCGCAATCTTCTCGCTTCGCTCGGACTGGGCGCGCCGATTCACGGAAAGCACGGCGAACTCGATTTTGCGATGGTGAAACGGCAGACGGATTTGTCGGAAAACATCGCGCCCCCGCGCTATCCGTTCGCGGTCAATGAAACATCTGCGCAAAAGGGCAAACCGCTTTTCGAGGCGAATTGCAATTCATGTCATGGCGGGCCGGAAAGCGACAAGCGTTTGTATTCGATTGCGGAAATCGGCACCGATCCGCATCGCGCGGAAATGTTCACCGAAAAACAGGCCGAGCGTTTCAATAAATTCTTATCCGAACTGGAGGCGGCCGGCTATGAGCCGCCGAAGGAAGCAGGTGTGCGCAGCACCGGAAAATATTGGGCGGCCACCCTCAAAGGCGTGTGGGCGCGTTCGCCTTATTTGCACAATGGATCTGTGCGCACGATGCAGGAGTTGCTCGCTTCGCCTAACGAGCGCTCGAAGAGTTTTCATCGCGGTTCGCGTAATTACGACGAGAAGGAAATGGGATACGCGGACGGCGGTGCTTATCTTTTCGATACTACGGCGTCGGGAAATTCGAATTCAGGACACGATTACGGAACAAAGTTGAGCGCTGAGCAAAAACAGGAGCTGACGGAATATCTGAAAACATTATGAAATTGACCAAGAACATCGGCATGATCCTGCTCGCGGTTTACCTGATTCTCGATGCCCTTCTGGGCCTGGGTTTGAACATCGGGCCAGGCGTTTTTCTGCTCTATCTCGTCGCCCTAGCTGCGGGGATTTTTATTCTGCTCGGCAAATAGTCCGCGACAAATTTGCGGGACGTCGATTATCCGAATTCCCTTCGCAGGATTTTCTATCGACCAGACGAGCGCATTAATCATTTGCGCGATGGTCACCAGTCCAAGGCGGCGCGCGGATTCTTTTGTGTTCGGCAAAGCAGCGAGCACCCAGTAGATCGGGATTAGCAAATAAGGCCAGCGATGACCGGGGCCGAGCACATACCACGGCCGCAGAAAAGTAGCCGACATGCCGCTGCGCCGGATCATTTCTTCGCCTTGCGCGCGCACGGCGGTGAATTCTTTCATGAGCGAGGCCGGTTGCGCGACGCTCAGGTAAACGAAATGCTGAACTGCGGACGCCTGCGCGGCCGCGATCGCCACTTTTGCGGAAACTAAATCGATGGTTTGAAATTCCGCGGCTTTGGCCGGACTCGGATGCGGCACGCCGATAAGATGGACAAAGGTGTCGCAACCGCGCACTGCCGCGACGTAGGAATTCATCTCGAGAGGATTCGCCACGATGATTGACGTCTCGTTAGGCAACTTTTGCTCCGAACCGGCGCGCGCAACGGCTGTCACTTTGTGGCCGCGTTGCAGGAGAAGCGGAATGAGCCGGCGCCCCATGTAACCGGAGCCTCCCGTAACAAAGACATTCACGGCCTAACGAGTAGTCGGCAGAAATCGATCGAGCGAGCCGGCGCTCACTTCCAGCGGTGGAAGCTTGCGGCGAAAAAGTTTCGCTCCGGTCGCGCCCTTGAGTTCGCACGAACCATTCTCCACGCGCAGCATCGCGCCTTCGCGCAGACCAATCACCGGCGTTTCATTCTCTTCCAGATATTGCAGGAGACGTTCTTCGCGCGTCTCGCCCATGTGCTTGGAAGCAGGATCGGCGTCCAGATAGTGTGGATTGATTTGAAACGGGACCAGACCTAACGAGTCGAAGGACGGTGGTTGCACAATCGGCATGTCGTTCGTCGTCTTGATCGTGGGACCGGCGACATTCGAACCCGCGCTTGATCCCATGTAGGGAATGCCGTGAGCGACACGTTCGCGAATTTTGCCTAACAAGTCGTATTCGTAGAGGGCATTCAGCAGTCGAAAAGTATTTCCACCGCCGATAAAAATCGCCTCGGCGTTTTCGACCGCGGCCCGTTTATCCGACGCGCGATGAATGGAGTCCAACATGCAATCAATCCGCGCGAAACCTTTCCGCACCCGGCCCGCATAAGCGTCGTGATCGTGCAGCGCGAAAGGAACGAAAAGGACCTGCTTCGTTTCGCCAAGAAAATCGCGCACCTCCGTTTCGGCATAATCGAAATACTCGCCGCCGTAAATTCTCGATGTGCTCAACAACAAAAGTCGAGCGCGTTCAGAGATCACGGCGTGAGGAAAATCTTGCCGGTATAAGGATCTTTCACTTCCGTCCCGCTCGGAAAACCACGCACGTCCACGAGTCCAACCGTCGGCGCGTATGGACTGGTGACAAAGCCCGGACGATTCGGGACGGGAACGCCGTAGGGCATATCGCGCCGTGTCGGTCGAGGCAAACCGCCGGCAGCGCGAACTGGTTGCGGCGTGGGTGTGGATTGCATGACCGGAGTGGGTTGCGGTTGCACAACAGTCTCGGGTTGTCCGGGCGAAGGACTCGTTAGGGGCGCCGGACTAGTTCCCGCCGCCGTTTTGCTGCCATTTTTTTTCGTGCTTTTGCGCACCGGCGGTTTTTGTCCCGGATGCGCAATGGAATTACCGAGGCGCTTAAAGAAATCCCCGACCGGGTTTTGTGCAGACGCGGGAAACGCCGCCAGAAAAAACATCGCTATGATCGCAATAATTTTGCCCACCTTCAGATAAACCCTTTGCATGCGGATCAAATCCTAACCAGTCGATAATCCGCGAAGCAACACGGAACGCGCGTGACGGCTTTCTCTGGTGTATGCTGCGGGATGCTCAGCGAGACGGCCGATTACGAGATTCGCCCGCTTACCTCCGCGGACGAGCAGCTTTTGTGGGAAATGCTCTACGAAGCGGTGCAAGACGCGGGCGGAGAAACAGCGTCGCCGGAAATTGTGAAGCGACCTGACCTGGCGCGTTACGTGGAGAAATGGGGAGACACCGGCGATGTCGGTTTTGTCGCTTCGAACCAGAATCGTGGCGAGGCTTTGGGTGCGGTTTGGATGCGGCCGTTCATGAGCGAAGCGAAGGATGGATCGTCCGAACTGGCCTTCGCAGTTCGTTCTCTGCATCGCCGTCACGGAATCGGCGCGGCGTTGCTCACGCAATGGGTCCGCGCGAACCCGCAACAATCCGCGGTGCGTTTGCGCGTGGGAGAAAACAATCCCGCCGTCCGTCTCTACGAGCGGTTTGGTTTCAAGGTCACAGACGAAAGCGCGGGCGTCATCACCATGCGGCGCGATCTCTGAAAACAAAAAGAGCCGCAATACATGATTGTGGCTCTTTCGTTGAGTGAGCTGCGCTTCGCCGTTTAAAATTCCAATTCCAAATCGTCTTCGCAAAAGTCGAACTTCACCGGCTTTGATTCTTCGCCATCGGTGAATTCAGCTTTGAAGAACCATTTGCAGCCGCTGTCGTTGGTCGATTTGGACCAGTTCAAGGTCACGGTATCGCCCGCGTCGATGCCCTCGCCGATATCGAAGAAGCCATATTTCTTGCCGTCTTCGGATGCGAGCAGCTTAGTGATCTTTTCCTTGGTCGTGTTGTGGACCTTAAAGGAATATTGATCGTCAGCTGCGGTCGCCTGTTTTGGCGTAGCGAGTGAAAGGAGTGGAAGCGCGAGTAGCGCGGCGAGTCTAATTTTCATCCGCAGGGAATCAGCAGGCGATGTGCCTGAACCCGGCGAATCTCCTGGCCCCGATCTACCGTGCGAGGACGACGTCTTTTTTCGTCCAGGCGTGCACGCTATTGCAATGATGACAGGTAATTTTCTTCGGCTTCAGCTTTGTTTCCGCCCAGGATTCTTCTTCCACTACTTGACCAGTGGCGGTGAGCTTAGCAGTCGAGGGACAACGAACGAGAATGCGTTTGGTCATGGTTTCTCCTGTAAAAAAATCGCCGCCGAAGCAGCGAAGGGCTGAAGAGCGCCCATTATCGGGCATTCCGGCAAAAAGACAACTACTCTTCGTTAGGCGCGGCTATAAAACGAACGACACAATTTCGTTGACCGCGCGATGGTTACTCCAAAAACGCGAGCCATCAAAAGTTAGTGATCGTGAGGCGAACGGCACCTGCGCCAGGTCCTCCACCTTCGGTGTTTCTTCGCGCGGATCGAGCCGCGCGATTCGCCAGCTCTCGTTAGGCTTTTCTTCTCCGCGCAAAACATAAAGCGCGCCCTTGGCAAAGGTGTGGCCGCAGATTTCCGCGCCCACTTCAATGGTGCGCAGAATTTTCCCGTCGCGATCGAGTTGCAGGATGCGCTGCTTGTACCACTGGCTCAGATAGAGATGCACGCCGTCATAACTCAGATACGAGCCGGTGAGATCCGGACAGGTCAACCGCTCGTTAGGCAAAAAAACCTCGCCCGGAACGAAGCGCCAGATGTAACGGTCGTCTTCCTCGCCTTCGCCAATGGTGAAACGCAATTCGTTGCCGGTCGAAACCGCGGCCCAGGGAATCCCGGGCGCCTCCATTTCCTCCGCCACTTTCCATCTCGAAAGATCGATCCGGTAAATGCGCCGCAAATCGCGCGAGCCAAACCAGAGCGCGCCCTCGTGCCAGGCCAGGGCTTGCGGCGTAATTGCCGGCGCGGGACGTCGCTGTAAATCTCGAACGGCTGACAACTCAGACGTGCGCATGATTTTTGCCTAACGAGTAGTTAATCGGTTAACTCTTCGGATAATTCGCATCCGCCTTCACTTCCTCGATCTGAAGAGTGTGACGCTTGCTGTGCATGCTGTTGAGCAAAAACCATTGATAAGCATCGAGCGTCTTAAAGGCCGGATGCTCTTCGAAATGATCCCGCAAATCGTCTTTCGTATCTTTCAAGTAGGCGATTTCCGCCGCACGCGTCGCCTCGAAATTCTTGATCAAATCTTCCTTGGTCGCGAAACGCCCAGTCGGTACCAGGATCTCTGGAGCTTTCGCTTTGCGCGAACGATCGGGCACCTTCGTCAAGATCAACTCGTCTTTGCCCGCCACCTCCGCGCGCTTCTCCGGCGCCGCCGGCGCCTTCATCGCTTTTTCGGTGATCAATTTCCAAATCGTATCTTCCGCGACCGCGATGTGCTCGGAACATTCTGCGATCGACCAGCGATCTGGTGCGGCTTTGAATTTCCACTGCGCATCGGACAGGCGATTGATCGAAGCGAGAAATTCTTTCTGCGTTTCCTTCAAGTAATCAATGGCGCGGTCGCGTTCTTCTTTCGTGAGCGTGGTCGCGGCCGGCGAGTTCTGGGCGAAAAGCGCCGAGGCCGACAGGAGCAAAGCGGACAGGACAAGGAGTGGTCTTCTCATATCTCCTTTTTGCCGCAAGAAAGCCCGGACGGCAAACACATCCGAAACCGGAAAGAATTTGCGTGCCGCTTTTTCACCCGCCGTGTTACTTAGGCGAATGAGATCGCTTCGCCGATTATCTGAAATTTTCGCCATCTCCCTTTTCTTTGTCGTTCAAATGCTCGCTGCCCCAACTCCCGCTGAACGCGTCAGCGAAATCCAAAACGCGTTGCGCGCCGCAAAACTCGACGGCTGGCTCTTCTACGATTTTCGCGGGAGCGATCCCCTCGCCCTGCGCATTTTGAAACTGGACACACACGCCGTCGGATCGCGTCGCTGGTTCTACTTCGTTCCCGCTTCCGGCGAATGCGTGAAGATTGTGCATCGCATTGAGCCGGCCAAACTGGATGCCTTGCCTGGCCAGCGTGTCGAATACAGCAGCTGGCAGGAATTGCAGGAGGCAGTGCGTGGTTGTCTGCCGAGTCCGCACAAGAAGCCGCGCATTGCCATGCAGTATTCGCCGATGAACGACGTGCCTTATATGTCCCGCGTCGACGCCGGCACGATCGAACTTATCCACTCGTTAGGCGCCGATGTCGTGACCAGCGCGGAATTGGTTCAACAATTCGAGGCCGTCTGGTCGCCTGAGCAATTACAGATGCACATCGAAGCTTCCGACAAAATGCATGGCATCTTTTTCGACGCCTTCGCCGAAATCGCGCGCCGCATTCGTTTCGACGTGCCGACGACGGAATACGACATCGAGCAATTCATTATCAAGCGCTGGCACGAAGAAGGAATGGGCGGCGAGCACGACGACGCCATTGTTTCCGTGAACGCGAATACGGCCAACCCGCATTACACGCCGACGAAAGAGAAGACGGAGCCGATCAAGCGGGGCGATTTTGTCCTGCTCGATCTCGCCTCGAAACTGCGTAAACCGGGCGCAGTGTTTACCGATCAGACCTGGACCGGCTACGTCGGCGAAGAAGTGCCTAACGATTACAAGAAAATCTTCGACGTTGTGCGCGAAGCGCGCGACTCCGCGGTGGAATTCGTGCGCAAGAATATTCGTGAAGGCAAATCCATCCGCGGCGCCGATGTCGACGACGTCTCGCGCGGCGTGATCACGCGCGCAGGTTACGGCGAATACTTCACCCATCGCACCGGGCACTCAATCGGCGAAGAAGTCCATGGCAACGGCGTCAACATCGACAACTTCGAAACGCGCGACTCGCGCCGCATCACCCCGGGCGTTTGTTTTTCCATCGAGCCGGGCATCTACCTCAAAGGAAAGTTCGGCGTCCGCTCCGAGATCGACGTTTACGTTCGGGAGAAGGATATCGAAGTCACCGGCCAACCGATCCAGACCGAGGTCGTCCCGATTTTGAATTTGCACGGCGAATAGCGTCGGAGGCCGTGCTCCGAAGTCTGCTACCTAAGATGTTAAGACTCTTCGCGATCGTCGTGAGCGTAACCTTCATCGCCAGTCCGATACACGCAGCTCCGCCGCAGTCCAGCGATGCCACGCTCGAATCCATTCGTCGCGACATGGATGAGTTGATCAGAGGACAACTAGATCTGCAAAAGGAGGTGCGTGAGTTAAGAACAATGCTGCAAAACAACCCAGCTTGCGGCCAGCCGGCGCCTGCGCACGATCCGCCGCCAAACACTGTTATCGATGTTGCCGGGGCGCCCGCGAAAGGAAATGAGAAGGCCCCTTTCACCGTAATTGAATTTTCTGACTTTCAGTGCCCGTTCAGCGCGAAATTCAACGCCGAAACTTTCGCTCAGTTCGAGCGCGATTACATTGCCTCAGGAAAAGTCCGCTATGTCTTCAGGAATTTTCCGCTCGTGAACATGCACGCGATGGCACGGCAACTGGCCATCGCAGGTCACTGCGCGAACGAGCAAAACAAGTTCTGGCAGATGCGGGGCCTGATGTTTACGAACCAGGCCGTCCTAACGAATGACGCTAGCATCTTGGAGCAGGCGAAACAGGTGGGTCTCGATCTGGCGGCGCTGCAAAAATGCATCGCGGACGTGCGAGCCGGCGACGCGATAACCAAAGAATTGAATGATGCGTCGGCTGCGGGAGTGAGTGGCACTCCCACGTTCTTCATCGCTCGCACCGAAACCTCAGGAACAAAGGTGAAGCCTCTTCGCATGTTAGTCGGCGTTCAGACGTACGATGCACTGAAGCAGGTGATCGACGCCGTCGCACTCCCGCAACCCAGTCCGTCTGCGACACCTGCTCGTTAGGGACGCTCGATTTAGCTCGACTTTGCCCAGGGGGGCGAGTGCTATACTTCGGATGTCGCGTCTCAACTGCCAGTTCGGTCGCCTGTCACGGCCAGTTCTCGCGTTCAGTCTTGTCATCTGTGGCGGAACTCTTCTCTGCGAAGTGATTTTTGGTCAGGGTCCGCTTACCCCGCCGGGGGCCCCGACGCCGACAATGAAGTCGCTCGATCAGGTGCGATCGACTGGCATTGCTATCAACGCGACCAACACGCCGCCCGATGCCTCGACTCTATTTGTCATCTCTAGCCCCGGTTCTTATTACCTGACCGGGAACCTGACGGGTGCGGCCACCAAGAGCGGTATCGCTGTTGCCGCCGACAATGTCTCGATCGATCTCAACGGTTTCACCATGACCGGCAACAGCGGCATCACCGCGATCATCGTCACGTCGGCTCGGAAAAATATCACGATCTCCAACGGCACAATGACCAACTGGGGCAGCAACGCAATCAACGCCCAGAACGCGACCAACGCGTTGATCACCGATATGCAGGCGAGCGGCAATGCCGGCGACGCTTTTGTTGTCGGAGCGAACAGCATCCTGCGCAACGTGATCGCGGCCAGCAACGGTGCCGCCGGCATTAGTGTTGTCGGCAACAACAATCGGATTGAGCGCAACAACGCGATCTCGAACACCGCCTACGGCATTCATGTTACCGGCACTAAGAACCTGATTGTCGAGAACAATGCCAACGGTAACACGCCCGACTACAGCATCGCCGCCGGCAACAACAGCGGCCAGATCGTGCCGTCACCCGGCGCGAATTTTGTCGTGCCGGCCTGGGCGAACTTTGCCGGCGGGTGCAGCGCGGGATTCACCGCGTGCTCGAACGTGTGCGTGAATACGACCAACGACTCGAACAACTGCGGAGGTTGCGGCACGGTCTGCGGCGCGGGACAGGTTTGCGCGGGCAGTGCGTGTGTCCCTTCCTGTCAGGCTGGTCTAACGAATTGCAGCGGTGTTTGCACGAATCTCCAGACGAGCAACCAGAACTGTGGCGGCTGCGGAACGCCCTGCGCCGCGGGCAACGTATGCAGCAGCGGATCGTGCGTTCTCAGCTGCCAGACTGGTCTAACGAATTGCGGCGGTGTTTGTACCAACACTCAGTCGAGTGATGCAAACTGCGGCGGCTGCGGAACTGTCTGCGCCGCTGGCAAGGTGTGCTCCGCCGGAAGCTGCGTCCTCTCCTGCCAGAGCGGACTAACGAATTGTAGCGGTGTTTGCCGCGATTTGACGAGCGACGAGCAGCATTGTGGCAGCTGCGCGACCATCTGCTCAGCATCGCAGCACTGCATCAATAGCGTCTGCCAATAAGTCCGCCTACGCAGACGGCGTTAGCTCCGATCGACGTCCACGTTGGGATCAAAGACATTGAAGTAATAGGCCAACCTCTCCAAACCGAGGTGACCCCTATTCTTAAAACAAGACTAGTCGGCGACCATATCGCCTAACGAGAGCTAGTCATCCGACTTCTTGTCGTCGTCATCATCATCGTCGTCGGACGCTGCATCACCTTTGCCGGCTTTGATCGTGAATTTCACCGTCGTAACCACCTCGTCGCCGGAATAAATATCGACGTGATATTTCCCGACCGGCCAACCCTTGGTCGGCTTGCTCAAGGAAAACGCGCCCACGAAATCGTCCTTGTCGCCAGTCACGGAAGCTTCATCGATTTTGGTGTTGGCCGGGGCGGCCTCGCCTACATCATCAGCGATCCACACGCTCCGCAAACTTTCACCCTTTTTTGTCCCGCTGGTTTTGAAAAAGACATAAACCTTCGGCACATCGGCAGTGAAAGTGTCGGTCGGTTTCGAATCCTTATCCTTCGCCGTGGTGGCTTCGACTTTCGGAGCTGCGTGCAGCTGAGCCGCGGCGATACAGGAGATGGCTAACAATGCTAAAACGCGTTTCATGCGATGACCCTCGGTTATTTATTCTCTTCCGCCAGTGGCAAAAATTCTTCGCGCACGATCTTGCCATTCTTCACCGTATAGACACCTACCTCTGACATTTGCATGCGCTTTTTCGACTCCTTGTCGGTGACGTCGAGGTCGTACTGCACCACGAAACGATCATGCGCGACGAATGGCCCGTGGACTTCGAAGTGGTGGACCTCCATGTTGTTGACCCACCAATCCACCTTACCGTGGACACCTTTGATCCCACGTGTTTCCGGCGAACCACCCTCCATGCTAGATGCTTCCACACTTACAATGTTCTCGTCATACAACTGATCGACCGCTTCCTTCCACGCCTGCTTGCGGGTTAAACCCACCACCTGCTGCGCCACTTCTTCTGTATTCATGCCGTACTATTATCCGCCTGATCAACTGCGCAACTCTCCTCGAAATCCGCCATTCCCCGCCTACACTGGTTCATGGATACGAACCGACTGGAAGCCTTCAGCGATGGTGTTCTCGCGATCATCATTACCATCATGGTCTTGCAATTGAAGGTGCCTCATGGCTCCGACTTCGCCGCGATCCAACCAGTCCTGCCGGTTCTTGTCACCTACGTCGTTAGCTTTATCTACGTTGGTATCTACTGGAACAACCATCACCACCTACTCAAAGCCAGCCGCGTCGTCACCGCCGGGATCATGTGGGCTAACCTGCATTTGTTATTCTGGCTCTCACTTTTGCCCTTTGCCACTGGCTGGATGGGTGAGAACCATTTTACCGCTCTGCCTTCCGCAATTTACGGCGGAGTCCTCTTCATGGCCGCAAGCGCTTACTACCTGCTACAGACCCTCATCGTAGCCGCACACGGTGGACGCTCGAAGCTGGCGCGATCAATCGGCCATGATAATAAAGGGAAGTTTTCTCCCATCTTATATGCGCTCGCGATCGCTCTTTCTTTCTATCGACCATGGTTAGCCGGATGTATTTACGTGGGCGTCGCACTCATGTGGCTCGTTCCTGATCGACGCTTGGAAAGAGTTGTAGATGAAGGTAAATGAATTGGATCAATGAACCAGAGTTACTACTTCGTTTCTTGTCTAAGCATCGGCTTCGTTGCGGGTCTCCGATCTATGACCGCGCCCGCGGTTGTGGCCTGGGCCGCTAGGATTGGTTGGTTGCATCTCACCGACTCGCCCCTCGCCTTCATGGGATCAACCGCCGCTGTCGTGCTACTATCGCTTTTCGCGCTGGGAGAGCTAGTCGCCGACAAGCTTCCGCAAACTCCCAGCCGCACCACGTTACTACCTTTGCTCGCTCGCGTTCTGACAGGCGGGCTTTGCGGCGCATGTCTCTGCGCTTCAGCTCATCTCTCGGTACTTATCGGTTTGTTACTAGGCGGAATTGGCGGCGTAGTTGGCGCTTTTGTCGGTTACAAAGTTCGTAAGACTCTCGTGAGCAGGTTGAACCTTCGCGATATTTGGGTTGCCATCCCCGAGGACGTCATCGCGATTGGTTTGGCCTTGTTCCTCGTTTCACGCTGAATCGCTCAGTGCAAAACGTCCCGGCGCGTATCGTCCTGCTCACTGCGATCGCTATGATCGCTTTTGCCAGTAACTCTATTCTTTGTCGGCTCGCGCTCAAGCAAACTACAATTGATCCCGCCAGCTTCACCTTTATCCGCATCTTATCCGGCGCAATTGCACTCTGGCTTATCGTGCAAACTCGGCGCGCATCCTTGCAGAAGGCCGGTAGCTGGTTCTCAGCCTTCGCTCTCTTTGTTTATGCAGCCGCCTTTTCCTTTGCTTACCTAAGCCTTACTGCTGGAACCGGCGCATTGCTCTTGTTCGGCGCCGTGCAGGCAACCATGATTTTGTGGAGCCTTGTTAAAGGCGAGCGCTTAAGTATGTGGCAACTGATCGGTTTGTTCATAGCTATGATAGGGTTGATCGTCCTTGTCTTTCCCGGCCTCTCGGCTCCACCGCTTTCCGGTGCAATCCTAATGCTCTCGGCGGGCATCGCCTGGGGCAGTTATTCATTGCGAGGCAAAGGGGAAAGGAGCCCGGCGATAGCTACTACGGGCAACTTCCTACGTGCCGTTCCATTCGTCGTTATCCTTAGCGTATGCATGTTCCGATGGATTCGCCTCGATGGCATGGGAGTTTTCTATGCCATTCTTTCCGGCGCGATAACTTCCGGACTGGGCTACGTTATTTGGTATAGCGCATTGAGCTACGTGCCGGCCGCAATTGCCGCAACACTCCAACTGAGCGTACCGGTCCTGGCGGCTGCCGGTGGTATCCTGTTCCTAGGCGAGCCGCTCAACCTTCGTTTCGTGGTGGCGTCCATTACCGTCCTGGGCGGGATCGCCCTGGTCGTCCTGTGCAGAAGGATTCCAAGCGGATGACACTTTAAGTTTCATCTTCTCGCTCACGAGGAAAGCGCTGCTATATTGACCAAATGAATGAATCTTCCAATCGCGCGCCCAACCTGGCTCAACGTCCGCCGCGCAGTCCGCGCGTTCGATTAGGCGGTTACGTTATGCTCGCTCGTATTCTCGATAAAGGCCGGGCCGAAATCGCCAGCACCGCCGGTGAATACAAGTATAACAATCCGATGGATCATCATTTCTTTCGCTTTACTGGTCTTACCGCTGAGGCACTGAAAGCGGAACTCGAGAAAGGCACAGGCGATGGAGAAATGCTGACTTGGATAGAAGAGAATGCTCCACACAAGCGCACGCCGTGGGAGATTCAGCACTGGAGTCAGTGGCTGAACGACCGCGGGCCGGACGGCGATACAGAAACACTCGAATTCTTCACTAAGCGTGTTGGTGACATCAGTAAGACGCGCGAAGACGTGAAGACCTGGTTTGATTACTTAGACTTGGATGATCACGTGACCTTTGGCGGCAAAGCGTGAATAAATGAAGAACGACAAAGACAATGTCCAACTAAGCGCGGTCGAAGACCACGGTGGTATTCTCACTATTCGCGGCGGCGGCCCGCGCCGGGATTGGAACGGCATTCATTACAAGCAAGGCATGTCGGCTAAGAATGTCGGCACTAGCCGGCTTTCGGCGAACATCGCTACCATCCCACCGGGCGGCGTGGCTTACGCGCACATCCATGTCGGCTTCGAGCTTATTCTTTATATCCTGGAAGGAAAGGTGCGGCACGAGTTTGGGGCGGGACTTAAGCAGGTCCTGGAAAACGAAGCGGGCGATTTCATCTACATAAAACCGGATGTCCCGCATGAAGTCTTTAACATGAGTGACACTGAACCTGTCGTGGCGTTCGTCGCTCGTTCATCCGCCGAAGAATGGGATAACATTATCCCTTATGACCGCAACTCAGGTTAAGTTGAAATAACAATTATGCCTCGTTGCGGCTGGGCCACCGTCGAGCCCAACATCACCTATCACGATAAGGAATGGGGCGTGCCGGTTCACGATGATCGGAAGCTTTTTGAATTCCTGATTCTCGAAGGTGCGCAAGCCGGACTGAGTTGGACCACCATTCTCAAGAAGCGGGAGAACTATCGGAAGGCCTTTGACGGTTTTCGCGCGGAAAGGATTGCGCGTTATGGGGCACGCGACGTAAAGCGCTTACTCAACGACCCCGGCATCGTGCGTAACCGTCTAAAGATCGCGGCTGCCATCCAGAATGCGAAAGCGTTTCTCGCGACCCAGGGAGAATTCGGTAGCTTTGACGCTTACCTTTGGGCTTTCGTTGGAGGTAAACCGAAACAGAATCATTGGCGAACGATGTCACAGGTGCCCGCTCGCACTGCGGAGTCAGATGCTATGAGTCGCGATCTGCTGAGTCGCGGCTTCAAATTTGTCGGATCAACCATCTGCTATGCCTTCATGCAGGCAACCGGCATGGTCAACGATCATCTCATCACCTGCTCGAGATATGGGCCAGTGAGTCGCAGGCGATAGCCGTGAGAGAACCGCCTCGATTTGCAAACGTGGGGAGCAGTCCGAATATCCATCGCGTTAGAAACACTGGAGGCATCAACCATGAAAAAATCGACAACAAAGAAAAGCGATCGCACGAAAATCAGAGTGCGCGATTTGAAGCCGGTGAAAACTGTTAAAGGCGGCAACCTGCTTACTGACGCTTGCGCCACTGGCAAGCATATCAACAAGTAAACCCGCGACTAACTATATACCTGCCCCGACTAGTCGGTAGGATATTCTATCTTCACGATCTTTGCCGGAGCCGCTTCGGCTAAGACGACGCGGTCGCCTATTTCAGCTGCTAGCAAAGTTCTTCCGATTGGTGAAACCCAGCTGACCCCGTCGGCGTAAAAATCCAGGTCCTCCACGCCAACAACACGATAAGTTCTTAGCTCTCCGGATGCGTCGCTTACTGTAACTCTCGCGCCAAAACTCACGCTTTGCGTGCTTTCCGCCGGCGGTTCGACAACTGTTACCGATGAGAGAGTCTGTTCTAGCTCCGCTATTTCGTCACTCTTACTTTGATGACTACTGCGGAGCCCCGCGAGCTTCTCTCGCAAACGTGCCGCGCCACCCGGAGTAATGTAGTTTATTGCTCCCGGCGGCAGCCCGGAAGGAGAGCGCACCCGTCCTGACCGCTCTGGAGGATCAACGTCTTCTTTGACAAATGCCCTGCTCATAAAAATCTGGTCCTTCGCCCGTTCTAATTAAATCGCATCCGCCCACACCGCGGCGAGCGAATATCCACCGATCATTATGGATTCAATTAATCAAAATCAAACGGAACAAAACCGCGCGGACCTTAGTGGAATGGAAGCCGTCGCCGGCGTGAAAACGCTGATCGGCGCTGCGATTCGCAAGACGATGGATGACTCCCTTGATGTAAGACTGGAAGGATAAGCTCTGTGTTTGTTCCGTCTCGCTTCGGGGATCCACCACTCGTATGTTCGCGGCATGAGCTTCATCGATATCGACCAGCTGCCTTTTCTTGGAATGTCCTACAATTTCGTAGGCGAAACGCAAGGTTCGCCTATCTCAGCTTATATCGTCACGGCTCAGCCAGGACAGGGTCCGCCTTTGCATACGCATCCGTATGTTGAGGTCGCGTTTACCATCGAAGGCTCGGCCAGGATAACGGTGAGAGATGAAACCCGCGAGGTTCGGGCGGGCGCGATCGTAGTTATTCCGGCAAACGCGCCGCACCGCTTCATTAACTCCGGCAATACGCCACTGCGTCACATCGATATCCACGCCAGCCCGAAGTTTATTCAGACAAACCTCTAAACTTCGGTGTTGCGCCTAGTGCGCGGTGGAATAAACTTCGCTAAGAGAGCGAGGCACTACATGAACACAAACATACTTCGATGTCTGATCGTTATTCTTTCGGCGGTTGGTACCTGCCTGGCAGGACCAGCTGAAATGCAGCCCGTCGGCGGTAACTTGCTTACCAGCGCCGGCTTCCACGTCCGCAAACCAGTAACTCCGGAGCAACGGCTACTTTATGGCACGGCACCTTCCTACCGGATGTTGCGCGCGGGTACGCCGTGGGAGAACTTCTACGTCTACAAGAACGAATCAGATGGTGTGGCCTATGTGGGTGACGAGGTAGATTACCAACGTTATCGCGGGCTCGCCGCCCAGGAAGGTTATGCGCACGGTTTCTACCATGCTCAGGATATGGAACTCGATCCTGCCTGGCGCTGGTCGGAGGCATTTGGCGTGCACCATGTCTGGACTTGCAGGAACAGAGTAGAGCTAAGCGCGAAGTAAGAGAGGTTCGCGGCGAATAAGCCGCTTACGTTACCTCTCTTTTTTCGCTAGGGGTGTGCTCGGATCACGTTCATTACCGCATTCTGGAAGAAATTTGGGATCGAGACCGTTTGAGAAGCGGTCGTGAACTGCACCGTGGCCACGTTCGTCCAAGTCTGCAGATTGTTCGAGTGATCGAGGGCAACGGAAGTGCCAGGCGTGCCGGTAAGAGTGACTTGGGCGCTACCGTCACTCATACGCTGGAGGCCAGTTACTTTGAGGTCTATGAGGTGGGCATGCGCCGCTAGCTGGGAGACGGAAATCAAAAGCGACGGCGAGCCTTCTATTTCGCCAAGGGTCCGTCCATTGCCCGCCGTGGTGCTGGCCCGCCCTTGAAGATTTGGAACGGCGAAGGTGTTCTGGCCATCACCGCCGTAGGTCGTGCCGATGAGATTGAAAAGCGTCAAGTTGTCATTGATGGAATAGAGTCGTCCATCCAAGGGCATCCAGTCGCCCGCGGTAAGTCCGTCCGCACTAGCTCCGGCGATAAGACGCAGCTCACCAACACAGGGAAAGCTCGCGCCACTGCTCGGACTAGGATAAGTGCCGACGAAAGAAATGAGCCAGTGCAAGGCTAACGAAGGTTGATAATTGTTTGCAGTATTACCTGGTCCACCAGTCGAACCGGTGTTGCCGCTGGTGGTGGTGTGATTATGTGCGGGGATATTGGCGGAAGTAAGAACGGTGTCGTTATTCCCGTAGCGCAATCCGCGCGTCCAGAACGACCCGTCGTCGCCTACTATCACTCGACCGCGCAAATCAGGCAGCGCGAAGTTCGTGCTATCGCCACCATAAGTTGTCCCGATGTAACTAAACAAATAGCTACAAGTAGCAGAGCTAAGGAGTCGCCCATCGCAACGTGTCCATCCCGACGGCTGCTGTGTCCACGGCACGATCATAATTTCGCCGTTGGCCGTGATAAGAAAATGTAAAGCAAGCGAAGACTGACGATTATCGAAAGGAGCGGCTTGGCCAGCGAATTGCGTGAGGCCGGCCGTGGGCAAGGTATGCGTGTGCCCGGGCAGGTTGGCGATCGTCAGGGAAGGATTCCCATTGCCTACCTTTTGACCGAGCACGTAGTTCGGTAAGCCCGCGCCTTGCCCAGCTCCTATCGGCACACGATCGCGCAAATCCGGAAGGGCAAAAGTCGTTGTGCCGTTCCCCCCGTAGGTCGTACCCAATAACGTCCAAAGGGCCGCATTCTGATTGATCGGCAAGGTTTGGCCTTCGCAAAAGACAAAACCTTTCGGCGCGAAATCGAACGGCACCGCCTTGATTTCCGCGAGAAACGGCGTGGAGCGATCAGGAGGCTGCGATTGGTTAGGAATCCCTGCGCGTCGTCGGGAAAAATCCCCTGAAGCGCGATAATATAGCGCAAGACTAGGGTCGGTTGACGGTTCTCCACCGTATTACTTGACCCGGTTGCGCCGGTGGCGTTGTCCGCGAAGGCAGATGAAGTGAACGCTAAGAGCGCCAGTATTGCGGAAAAAAACTGCGCGATGCGGCCGAACATATTAACGCGCAAACTTTGTCGCTGCCTGCGCAAGTTAGTGGTGGGATTCATTGGTTTTCCTCCGTCCAACTCCGCATTCTGAGACTTTCGTGGCATTGGGGCAATGCTCTTTACGATTGCAGATTGTTAATCGCCAGGAAAATCACTATGAGAAAGCGGCCATGATGATCGAAGAGCGCCGGTGTTTACGGAAATGATCGACTAGGAACGACATGAACTTCTTTGCCGAGCTAAAACGGCGCAACGTCATCCGCGTGGCAGGGCTCTACCTCGTCGGCGCGTGGCTGATTACCCAGGTCGCGAGCACGGTGCTGCCGATGTTTGGCGCGCCGGAGTGGCTGCCGCGCAGCATCGTTATTTTGCTCGTTATTGGTTTCGTGCCGGCGCTGATCTTCAGCTGGATCTTCGAACTGACGCCGGAAGGACTCAAGCGCGACGAAGAAGTGCCGCCCGAGCAATCGATCGCTCCGCAAACCGCGCGGCGGATGGATCGCACGATCATCGTAGTGCTACTTCTCGCGCTTGCTTATTTCGCTTTCGATAAGTTCGTGCTCGGGCCAGGCAAAGGCGGCCTACCTAACGAGTCATCCTCCTACACCAACTGGCAATCGATTGCGGTTCTGCCTTTCGTCAACATGAGCTCCGACAAGGAGCAGGAGTATTTTTCCGATGGCTTGTCGGAAGAGTTACTGAACCAGTTGGCGCAGATTCCGCAGTTGCGCGTGATTGCACGGACTTCATCGTTTTCGTTCAAGGGCAAGGAAGTCGACGTCTCAACCATCGCCAAAGCGCTGAGCGTGGCCAATGTGCTCGAAGGCAGCGTGCGCAGGTCTGCCAATACCTTGCGTGTTACAGCGCAATTGATCCGCGCATCGGATAGCTCGCACCTCTGGTCGCAGACTTATGACCGCGACCGGACAGACATCTTCAAGGTGCAGGACGAGATCGCCGCTGATGTGGTGGCGGCGCTGAAGGTGAAGCTGTTACCCACACAGGAGCTACCGAAGGCGCCGCGGACCAACAACCCGGAAGCCTACCAGCAATACTTACAAGGCCGCTACTATCTGAACCGATTCTCAATCGCGGATTTCGAAAAGGCGCGCGCTTTTCTCGAACGCGCCACAGAATTGGATCCGAAGTTTCCCCTGGCCTGGGCGGCCTTATCGCGCGTCTGGAATCTGTGGACCGGCTGGTCTGACAAACTCACGCGTGCGCAATTTGACGACGGCGTGGTGCGCGCGCGCGACGCAGTCGATCGCGCCCTGAAGTTGGATCCAAATTTGCCCGAGGGGCTCACGGCCCGATTCGCAATTCAATTCGACTTCGATTTCGACTGGAAAGGCGGAGCGGAGACGATCAAGCGGGCGAAGGCCTTGGCACCTTCCGATCCAGTCACGCTCATATCCGCGGCGCAGGCGGCAGCTATTTTTGGCGACTACACCGGCGCGGTGGAGCTCGCGCGCCAGGCGGTGGCGCTTGATCCAGTGAACGCGGAGGTCCGGGTTTATCTGGCCAACGCGCTGTTGCAGGCGCGCCGGCCGGCCGAGGCACGGGCCGAATATGAACGTGTGGCGGAGCTGAATGCGTCCACGCCCTGGGCCTATGCCGGCGGTGGAATGGTGGATCTTTTCGAGGGAAAAAATGCGGAGGCCCTCGCCGCGGCTGAACATGAAACCACTGAGTTCGCTCGCCTGGTGGTTTCCGCCGTCGCGCTTTGGAACCTTGGCCGCAAAGAAGAGTCAGATGCGGCGTTGGCTACCTTGATCAAAGACGACGCTGACGTAGGCGCCTTCCAGATCGCGGAGGTTTATAGCGGGCGCGGTGACAAGGACAACGCGTTCCTCTGGCTGGAGCGGGCGCGCCGCCAGCAAGACCCCGGCATAGCCTTCTACCCTAACGATCCCCTTCTCGACTCTCTTCGTTCCGATCCACGCTGGGCGACGTTTCGGCGATCGATAGGTCTGGCTGAGGACCAATTGAAATGAGTGCTGGCCCCACATGAATTTTTTCGCCGAACTCAAACGACGCAACGTCTATAAGGTAGCTGTAGCTTACTTAGTAGTTAGCTGGTTACTTATCCAGGCAGCTTCCATTCTCTTACCGACCTTTGAAGCACCGCCGTGGGTAATGAAGGCCTTCGTCGTCCTGGTCGCTTTTGGTCTTCCGGTCGCGCTTGTCCTAGCTTGGGCATTTGAACTGACGCCGGAAGGAATGAAGCGAACGGAGGATGTCGATCTTGCAACTCAGTCACGCCAGAAATCGCACGCCTGGATTTACATTGTGTTAGTTGGAGCCGTGCTTTCAGTAGGTTTGTTCTTCATCGGACGTTATACCGCTCGCCCTACCTCCGGTACGACTCACACTGAACTACCGTCCAAATCCATCGCAGTCTTACCGCTGCTGAATGAAAGTGGAGACACTAAGGACGAATATTTTTCCGATGGCCTTTCGGAAGAACTAATCGCCGCGCTGGCACAGATCAGAGAGCTGAAGGTCATCGGCCGCAGTTCTTCCTTTCGTTTCAAAGACCGGAAAGAAGAAACCAAAGCCATCGGCGAAAAGCTGGGAGTAGCTACTCTTCTGGAAGGCACGGTGCGCAAACAAGGCGAGCGCGTGCGGATTGTTGCGGAGCTAATCAACGCCGCCGATGGAATCGAACTTTGGACGCGAACCTTCGATCGTGAACTAAAGGACATCTTTGCCGTCCAGCAGGAAATCGCCGCGGCAGTAGCTTCGTCACTCAAAGTAACGTTGCTTGGCTCGGATGAAAGATCATCCAACAAGTCAGCGCCGAAAAACATCGAAGCACACAACAGCTATCTTCTAGGTCATTATCATTTCCAGCGGCGCAATCTCGAAGACTTCCGCAAAGCGGTTGCTTACTTCGATGAGGCGACACGGTTAGATCCTCAGTATGGACTGGCCTATGCAGAACGTTCCGAAGTGTGGACGCTGATCGGCGATCTCGGCGGCGAAGGTAAGACCGCGTGGCCGAAAGCGCGCGAAGATGCGGAGAAGGCCGTGGCAATCGCACCGACTTTGGCGGAAGCGCACGCTGCCCTGGGCTGGGTTCGCTTTTTTGTAGAGTGGAAATTTGCTGAAGGTTTGAGCGAATTGAAACGCGCCAAAGAACTCTCGCCGGCGAACCCAACCGCGAACGACCTGCTCGCGCGCGTCATCGTTTACCTCGGTAAACCTGAGGAGGCGGAGAAACAGGCTCGGGAGGCGGTGGAACTGGATCCGCTTTCGTTTCCGGCGCAGCACAATCTCGCGCGCGATCTTTGGTTCGCGGGTAAACTCGATGAGGCCGACGCGGTCGCGCGCAAGTCCGTCGAGTTACAGCCGGCCGCTGCTGCTGCTCATCGATGGCAGGTGCTAGTTGCAGCCAAACGCGGCGATGGTGAGACGGCGTTGCGCGAAGCTCGATTGGAAGGCGACGAAGGCTATCGCCGCTTCCTCCTCGCGATTGCACAGTATGTGCGCGGGGATCGAGAGGCTGCAGACGCGGCCCTGGCTGATCTAATTGCCAACGGCCGAGATCAACTGGCCTATCAGATTGCGCAGGTTTACGCCTTCCGCGGCGAGAAAGACAAGGCTTTGGAATGGTTGCAGATTTCCTTCGATACCCACGACACCGGCACGCTCGGCCTGTTAATCGATCCGTTATTGAACGACCTGCGTCCCGATCCGCGCTACAAGAGTCTGGTGAGGAAACTGGGTTTGCTCGAAGTGCAATGAGCGAAAAAACTTCTTTCTTCGCCGAGCTAAACGGCGCAACGTTTACAAGGTCGCGGTCGCTTATGCAGTCGTCGGCTGGTTGCTCGTCCAAATAGCGACCCAGGTTTTCCCAGTTTTTCGAAATTCCGAACTGGGCGGTGCGCTTGATCGTCCTCGCAATCATCATTGGATTTCCCATCGCCCTTGTCATCGCATGGGCATTTGAATTGACGCCAGAAGGATTGAAACGAACGGAGGATGCCGAGCGTTCTCGCGAAGCTTCAGGAGTTGAACCAACCACGAAAAAATCGCAACCTGGATTTATGTCACCGTGCTTGGCGGAGCGATGTCGATTGCATTTTTTTCTCGGGCGTTACACCGTTAGTGACAGAAATTCGAACGACGGCGGCCATCGCAGCGCGGCGGCTCCCACGGGTCCGCGACGGAGAAATCCATCGCGGTGCTGCCTTTTGTGAACATGAGCGCAGACAAGGAGAATGAATTCTTTGCCGACGGGCTTTCCGAGGAAATTTTGAATTCGCTCGCCCGCATCGATGGGATGCGAGTGGTCGGCCGCACTTCCTCGTTTCAGTTTAAAGGCAAAGCCGAGGACCTGCGCACGATCGGCCAGAAGCTGGGGGCGGCCAATGTGCTCGAAGGCAGCGTGCGGCGTGAAGGTGAGCAGGCCCGGATCACCGCGCAGCTCGTCCGCACTTCCGATGGCACCCACTTATGGTCACAGACTTATGATCGCACACTGACTGACACGCTCGCGGTGCAGCTAAATATTGCCGAGCAAGTTGCCGGCGTGCTCAACGTAGTGCTGGACGACAAACAGCGCGGAAGAGATGCGCGCCGCCGGGGTAAAAAATGTGGACGCCTTCATCGACTATGAAAAAGGATTGAAACTTTACGCCGATGCGCACAATCCCGCCAAAAGCCACAACGTCATCGACGGTCTGCGGGCTGCGAACAAAGAGTTCGATAACGCCATCGCACTGGACCCGGGTTTTTCCCAGGCTTATTTCGCCGCCGCGGATCTTTACGATCACATCATTCTGGCAGACGATCGGCCGGACGAGGAACGCCGCGACGCACAACAGCAGGTGTTACATTACCTCGAGCTCTCAGCCGCTAATAGTCACGATGAACAGCAGCGACTTCTAACTCTGGTTGATCGACAGTTAGTGGACGACGACTGGCATGGCCTTGCCGCTCGGATCGACTCCGCCTTGCGTGCGCCTGGATGCAGCGCACCGGACTGGTTGCCGGTCTTTGCCAGTATTTTTGGTTATGGCGATCTGATCGAAGATCTCTGCGCACGAGTCAGCGTCTGTGATCCTCTTAACGCGATCAATTTCAATAACCGGGCCCGCGCTGCCCTGGCTTCAGCGAAACCGGAGCGGGCCCTGGCTGTTCTGAAGGAGGCCGAGAAGGCGAACGCCGGTACGCCGGCTAGAAGCGCGTTTCGTGTCCAGGCCTTTCTCATGTCCGGACGTGTGGAAGAAGCTAATGCCGAGCTAGCTAAGTTAGAGCCCACTGGCGAAGGCTACTATCGGGCTCGACTTATGTTTGGTTTGGCGACCGGCGAGAGCACAGCCAGCATCCATGCTGCGCTCCAAGGCGTCGATCGGAGCAAGTCACTCTACAAACTGTGGAAGATGACCGACGTCGTCGAGGCCGCGCTCATGGGTGATCGCGCAACCGCGAATAGGTTGGCTGGGGAAATCGACAAGCAACCCGGCAGCGGCTTGATCCTGGCAGTGATCGCTGCTGATAGCTTGTGCGGCGCGCCCTTCGATCTCGAGGCGACGCCTCACTTCCAGGCCAGGCTCGCCGAATCGGGCCTCCCCTGGCCGCCCATCCAGCCACTCAAGCTTCCATCGCGCCCCGCGGCATCCAGCCATGAGTAAAGAAACCTCCTTCTTCGCCGACGTAAAGCGGCGCAAACTGTAGATGATGGATTCCCCAGACGTGAAGTTCGAGATCGGACATGTCTTGTTCATCGATATCGTTGGTTACTCGAAGTTACTCATTAATGAGCAAAGTGAGCAGCTACAGAAGCTGAAAGAGATCGTACGCAGCACAGAGCAATTCCGCATCGCGGAGGCAGAAGGTAAGCTACTACGGTTGCCTACAGGTGACGGCGGCGCGTTAGTTTTTCGCACTAACCCTGAAGCTCCCGTGCTATGTGCTTTAGAGATTAGTAAGGCTCTCAAGAGTTGTCCTCAGCTACGAGTGCGCATGGGCATCCATAGTGGTCCGGTTAACGAAGTAAGTGATCTCGATGAGAAAGCTAACGTAGCTGGCGCTGGCATTAACTTCGCCCAGCGGGTGATGGATTGCGGTGATGCGGGGCACATACTCCTCTCGAAGCATGTCGCTAACGACATCGACGACTATCCGCAGTGGCGCCCGTACTTGCACGACTTGGGCGAGTGCGAAGTGAAGCATGGCGTACGGATAGGTGTGGTTAACCTCTATCGAGAAGAAATCGGCAATGCACAGTTGCCGAAGAAATTTGCCGGGCTGCGCAAGCGTCGCGCGCAAAAACAATGGGCGATGGCGATAGCCGCAATTGTTTTACTGGCAGCGGTTGGAGCTAGCTTCGTATTCCTTGTTCGTCGGGCATCGTCGCCTGCTTCTAGTATTCCGACAAAGAGCATCGCCGTTCTACCTTTCGAAAATTTGAGCGATGATAAGTCGAATACCTACTTCGCGGATGGCATCCAGGACGAAATCTTGACGCGGCTCTCCAAGATCGCCGACTTAAAGGTCATCTCGCGCACTTCAACGCAGAACTACAAGAGCAGGCCGACTAACCTGCCGGAGATCGCAAGGCAGCTGGGTGTGGCTCACATCCTGGAAGGTAGCGTGCAAAAGAGTGGAAACGCGGTGCGCGTAAATGTGCAACTCATCAAGGCAGCCAGCGATTCTCACCTTTGGGCTGATACGTTTGATCGCCAGCTTACTGACATTTTCACAGTCGAAAGCGAAGTGGCGCGAGCTATCGCCGATCAGCTGCGGGCAAAGCTTACAGGCCACGAAGAACAAGTCATAGCGGATAAGCCAACGCAAAATCCCGCGGCTTACGACGCGTATCTCCGCGGCAGAAGCATTGAGCGCAATCAATCCGGATTCGATGCTGCGAAGGCAGCCGGTGCCGCCTATGCGGAGGCGGTGCGAATCGATCCGAATTTTGCCGTGGCTTGGGCGACCCTGGCGATCATTCGCGGACGGCTTTACCTATACGGAGTAGATGCGGCGACAAATACAGCCGCGGCCACCAGAGAAGCTGCGGACAAGGCGATGTCTCTCCAGCCTGAGTCAGCCGAAGCGTGGATGGCACAAGCGGCTTACCGTTATCGCGTCAGCCGCGATTTCCGCGGCGCAGTCGAGGCTTACGAAGAAGCGAGCAAACGTTTGCCCAATGGTTCTCAGATTCTCGAGGAATTTGCCGTAGTAGAAACGCGGCTGGGATCCTGGGACAAGGCGGAAGTGCACTGGCGTAAGGCAATCGATCTGGATCCGCGCAACTCTGGGTTACTAAGCACGGTGGCGATAGAATTCCTGAGTCGCCTGCGACGATTCTCCGAGGCGCATGCTTTATTGGATCGCGTCTCTGAACTATCGCCGAACGATCAATGGTTTCATGTGGCAAGGGCCGATCTTTTTCTCGGTGAAGGGCGGCTCGATGAGGCGGCTAAGGAGCTGGCGCGTATCCCGGCAGACTCGCTTGTCGATGCAGTCGTATCCGGCCGCGCGCAACTCCTCGCCTGGCAAGGCCAGTACGACAGCGCGATCGCACTTATAGAAAGAAAGATTAACTCCGTCCCGCCGGGAGAACCGCTCGATGAATGGGACAAGATTCTTCTCATCGGCGCGGCTTACTGCCATGAGCGGGCAGGAAGACCCGAGCAAGCTGAGGCGACCTTTACTCGCGCATTGCATGAGATTAATCCAGGTAACGATGCAGTGCTCGCGCCGAAAGGCTTTGGCATGCCTGTTTACCTGGCACTAACTTACGCCGGGCTCGGCGAGAAGGACAAGGCACTGCAACAGGCACATCTCGCCATCGAACAATATGCCGACGATGGCTGGGTCAAACCCGATGCCGAAGCCGCGCTCGCGCAAATTCAAGCTCGCTTCGGAGACCTGGATGCGGCTATCGCCGCCATCCCGCATCTCCTGGAAGTGCCGGCCGGAGCTACCAAAGCCGATCTCCGCTACAGCCCATTTTGGGAACCGCTGCGTAAGGATCCGCGCTTTCAGAAGCTTTGCGAGGAAAAGTAGGATGCGAGTAACATGACTTCCGACGCTCCCTCAGACGTGAAGTTCGAGATAGGACATGTCTTGTTCATCGATATCGTTGGTTACTCGAAGTTACTAATCAACCAACAGAGCGCGTTACTAGAGACCTTGAAGAAGGTCGTGCGCGGCACGGAGCAGGTCCGCTTAGCTCAAGCCGAAGGTAAGTTACTTCGCTTACCTACTGGAGATGGAGGTGCGCTGGTTTTTCGAACTACGCCAGAAGCTCCGGTTTTGTGCGCGCTGGAGATCGCCAGAGAGTTAAAGAATCATCCGGACCTGCCCGTGCGCATGGGTATTCACAGCGGTCCCGTTAATGAGATCAGCGATCTTAACGAACAAACTAATATTGCCGGCGCCGGCATTAACCTGGCCCAGCGCGTCATGGATTGTGGCGATGCCGGACACATTCTTCTCTCTAAACGTGTAGCCGATGACCTGGAGCACTACCCGCAATGGCGTCCGTTCCTACATGAACTCGGCCAATGCGAAGTAAAGCACGGCGTTCGCCTTCACCTCGTCAACCTTTATACCGATGAAATCGGGAACGCGCACAGGCCCGAGAAGCTTCATCGTGGCGACCGCACTGATGAAGGATTCTGGGTCGCAGTCTTGCCATTTAAATACAGTGGTAGCGACTCCGCTCTCATAGCCCTGGCAGAAGGACTAACCGAAGACGTTGTGACCGGCCTGTCCCGCTTCTCTTACCTGAAGGTCATCTCGCGCAGTTCTACTTCACGTTATGCCAGCGAGTCGGTTGATGTTCGTTCTGCCGGAAAAGAACTCGGCGCGCGCTATGTCATGGAGGAGAGCCTGCGGCAGGCGGGGACCAAGCTACGCCTCGCCGTCCAACTCGTGGATACAACGACCGGCGCTCATTTGTGGGCCGAGAACTATGAACGCAGTTTTAGTCCGGAAACTATTTTCGAGTTACAGGATGAGTTAGTTCCGCGGATTGTTTCGACCGTGGCGGATATGAATGGGATTCTGCCCCGCAGCATGAGTGAGGCTGTGCGCAGTCGCACTCCGGAACAATTGACTCCGTATGAAGCCGTCCTGCGCAGCTTTGGCTACCTTGAGCGGGTTACTCCCGAAGATCTTGCCGTGGCTCGAGTCGGCTTGCAATTGGCGGTGCAGAGAGCACCTACCTATGCCAATGCCTGGGCCATGTTAGGTTATCTTTGCGGCCAGGATTACGGGCAAGGGTTCAACCTTCAGGCTGATTGCCTAACGAGTGGTTTGTCCGCCGCGCGACGTGCGGTCGAAATCGCTCCCTCCAATCATCTGGCCTATTTGAGTCTGGCCCAGGCGCTCTACTTCAACAAGGAATTCGAAAGCTTCCGCCATGCGGCCGAGCGAACCGTGGCGCTGAACCCGATGGATGGTAACACCATGGCTTACCTGGGTGAGCTACTTACCTATGGAGGCGACTCGGAACGCGGTCTCCAGCTGGCATCACGCGCCAAGCAACTCAATCCTAATCATCCTGGATGGTATTGGTATGTCGACTTCTATCACTCTTATTGCCAGGGAAAGTACCGCGACGCACTGAGTTTAGCACTTAAGTTCAATCTGCCTGACCACTGGGGGGCGCACGCACACTTAGCGGCAGTCTACGGTCAGCTTGGGGAAAGAGATGCGGCGGGTAAAGCCGTGCGCGACCTGCTCAAACTTCGGCCGAATTTCGCCGCTACCGTGCGCAACGATATTGAGAAGTGGTGGAACCACGAATTCGTAGAGCACTTAATTGATGGCTGGCAGAAAGCAGGCCTGAAGATTGACGGCCGACCAGCAACGTCCGCGGCAGTGAAGGATTCAGAGCCCGCGACAACTCGCGCTGATGAAGGCTTCTGGGTCGCGGTCTTGCCGTTTAAGTATAGTGGAACTAACTCCGACCTCACAGGCTTAGCCGAAGGACTAACCGAAGAGATTGTCACAGGTCTTTCGCGCTTCTCTTATCTCAAGGTCATCGCGCGCAGTTCTACTTCGCGATTATGCCAACGAGTCAGTGGACGTTCGTTCCGCGGGCAAAGAACTAGGCGCGCGCTATGTTATGGAAGGTAGCCTTCGCCAGGCAGGAACAAAATTGCGTCTAGCAGTGCAGTTAGTAGATACCAGTCTCGGGGGCTCATCTCTGGGCTGAGAACTATGGACGCGATTTCAGTCCAGGAAACTATTTTCGAGTTACAGGACGATCTGGTTCCGCGGATTGTTTCGACGGTCGCGGATCAATACGGCGCGCTGGTGCATAGCATGAGCGAATCGCTCCGCGGCAGAAGCGCTGGTCGAATATTCCGCGCATGAGGCTATGCTGCGCGCGTTCGGTTACTGGGAGCGCATGACCCCGGCAGGAGCACGCGGAAGTCCGCGACATACTCGAAGCGGCGGTCGCCGTCGACCCCGACCACAGTGACTGCCTCGCCGAACTGGCGATGATCTACTGGCACGAGTACGCCTTCGGTTACAACCTCAGACCCGATCCACTAGGCCGCGCTCGTGCCACCGCGCAACGAGCTGTCGCATCTGCGCCGACCAGCCACTTCGCCCATTGCGCATTAGCTACTGGCTTGTTCTTCCAGAAAGACTACCTGGCTTTCCGCGCGGCCGCGGATCGCGCCCTCGCCTTGAATCGAATGGATTCATCCACCGCGGCAATACTCGGGAACATGATCGCTTATGCCGGTGACTGGGAATACGGCCTGGGTATTTTGGAACGAGCGATGCAACTCAATCCACATCATGCGGGCTGGTATCACTATGTTGCCTTTTGCGATGCCTACCGCAAGCATGACTATCACGGCGCTCTGGCTATCGCCTTAAAGGTCAACATGCCCGCCTACCATTGGCCTTACGTGTACCTGGCTGCTGTCTACGGGCAGCTCGGCGAAGAGCAGCGCGCGACCACGGCTTTGCGGGAAGTCCACGCGCTGTTGCCGAACTTCGGCGCGATTGCACGAGAGGAATTCGGCAAGTGGCTTGACCTAGAACTCACTGAGCATCTGCTAGACGGGCTGCGCAAGGCGGGCTTGGAGATTGCCGGAACGTGAAGATGAATAACTTCTTCACCGAGCGGAAGCCATGAACCAGTTCTTCCAACGCCTGAAAGAACGCAAGCTGGTGCAATGGGCTGTAGCCTATATCGCGGCGGCCTTCGCGCTGTTACAAGGAATCGACATCGTCGCGCAACGCTTCGGCTGGCCGGAGCAAACCATCAGGTTAGTCATTCTAGCCATGATCGTCGGCTTCTTCGTTACGCTGGTCCTGGCCTGGTATCACGGCGAGCGTGGCGCGCAGCGGATCAGCGGGACGGAGTTGATCATCCTCGCGCTCTTACTCTCGTTAGGTGGTTTCCTGCTCTGGCGATTTGCCACTGGCACGCAGGCACCTTTAGTTACCTCTACTAACTCAACTTCACCGATCGCTATTCCGGAGAAATCGATCGCTGTCCTGCCGTTCGAAAATCTGAGTGACGACAAGAACGCCGCTTATTTCGCCGACGGTATCCAGGATGAAATTCTCACCAAGCTCGCGAGCATTGCCGACCTGAAGGTTATCTCGCGCACTTCCACTGCTAAGTATAAGAGTAAACCGGAAGACCTAAGAACAGTCTCGCAACAGCTGGGTGTCGCGACGGTGCTCGAAGGCACCGTGCAGAAAGCCGCCGAGAAAGTGCGCGTCAACGTGCAGCTCATTGATGCTCGCGCCGATTCGCATCTTTGGGCCAAAACCTATGACCGCGAAATCAAAGATGTCTTTGCGGTTGAAAGCGAGGTCGCGCAGCTAATCGCCGATTCGCTGCAGGCCAGGCTTTCCCCGGCCGAAGCGAACACCCTCGCGACTGCGCCGACAAAGGACACGGCCGCCTATGACCTCTTCTTGAAAGGCGAATACGAGGAACGTTTCGCCGACAGTTCCTTGAAAGCAGAGTCGTTCGATCAAGCGGCTGACTGGTATCGACAAGCTATCGCGCGCGATTCGAATTTCGCGTTGGCCATGGCTCGTCTTGTTCAGAACCGCATACAACGTCACTGGTTCATCGAGCGAATGAGTGAGCCAGAACTAGCGGAGGTCCACCGCGTAGCTGAGCAGGCCATCGCCCTCGCGCCTAACCTCGCCCAGGCACATGTCGCGCTCGGTCATTTTTATTACCATGGTTATCGGCAGTATGAGCAAGCGCTGGCCGAGTTTGAGCGTGCGTTACAGTTACAACCGAACGCTTCTACCGCGCTGGAGTATTCTGGGTATGTGCATCGTCGGCAGGGTCGATGGGAACGTTGTCTGGACGAACTGAGACGAGCGCTGGAACAGAGTCCGCGGGACGGTTCACTCGCGGCCAACCTGGCTGCTACCTACCTGCCCATGCGGGAGTGGAAAGAAGCCGGGCACGCCGCCAGGCAGGCGCTCGAGATTGATCCTCATGCCACCGATGGCATGCGCACCTTGATCGAAAGTATTGTCAGTGGCAGCGGTGACATCAACGAAGCGCAGCGCGTGCTCGCCACCTTTCCGCCCGATAACAAAGTCTCGGTTAGTTCTAACCTCGGCGATGTCCGCGATATATTAGGTGACCGGGCTTATGTTCTTCTTCTAGCGCGCAACTCTGAAGAAGCGCTAAAAGTCTGGGAAGCTCCGGCCAGCAATGCCACCGAGGAGCGCCGTCGCCTATCTGCCAGGGTAGCTATGCGGGTATTGGCAGGCGACTTTAGCGGCGCGCAACCCGAAGCGGAGAAAGCCAGACAACTGCTGGAGGAAAGATTGCGCGAGCTACCGGATGACATTCTTGCTATGCCACAACTATGTTGGGTTTATCTCGCCTTGAAACGCAATGACGACGCGATCAAACTCGCGCGGCAAGCGACCAATTTGTTACCGCCTGAGAAAGATGCCATCGTTGGTAACCTGGTTCTCACCGGGCTAGCTGAGATTGAAGCTCGCACTGGCGCCACGGCCGACGCCATTGCTATCCTGCGCCACCTCCTTTCCATTCCGGCTGGTGGTAGCGTTTCCATCGCGCGCCTGAAGATCGATCCAGTCTGGGACCCGATTCGGAACGATCCTGGCTTCCAACAACTACTAGCTCTGAAGGAGCACGTAGGGCCATAAGTATGAGCGACAAGCCATCCTTCTTTTCCGAGCTAAAGCGGCGCAATGTCTATAAGGTTGCGGTAGCTTACGCCGTTGTCGGCTGGCTGCTCATTCAAGTAGCTACCCAGGTCTTTCCTTTTCTGGAAATACCTAACTGGGTTATCCGGTTAGTTATCGCGTTGGTGGCGATCGGATTTCCAGTCGCTCTGGTCATCGCGTGGGCCTTCGAGCTGACACCCGAAGGACTCAAGCGCACGGAAGCTGCCGATCTAACTGAGCCGGCGCGACAGCCACGAAAGCATACGTGGGTTGTTATCGTGATTGTTGGAGTCGCGCTCTCCGTCGGATTGTTTTTCACCGGACGTTATACGGCGCCGAGTGCCGCAAATACATCGGAGTTGCCAGCAAAATCGATCGCGGTGCTGCCCTTTGAAAATTTGAGCAGCGACAAAGAGAACGCTTATTTTGTTGAAGGGATTCAGGACGAAATCCTGACGCGTTTGTCGAAGATTGCGGCATTAAGAGTCATCTCGCGCACTTCGACGCAGAAGTATAAAAGTGCGCCGGATAATTTGCGTGAAGTCGGAAAACAACTCGGCGTTGCCAATCTCCTGGAAGGCAGTGTGCAAAAGATTTCCAACGCCGTGCACGTGAATGTGCAGTTGATCCGCGCCGCCACCGATGAACACATCTGGGCCGAAAGTTACAGTCGCAAGCTCGATGACGTGTTCGGTGTCGAAGGCGAAGTAGCCACCGCCATTGCCGATCAACTCAACGCCAGGCTTTCGCAGAGCGAACAGAAAGCAGTTACAGCCAAGCCGACGCAAAACACCGCAGCCTATGACGCATATCTGCGCGGACTAGCTCTCCAAGGCCGCGTGGATGACCTGGTAACCAACTGGGCGAAATCCGCGGAAGCTTTCGCTGAGGCGGTGCGGCTCGATCCTGACTTTGCTGTCGCCTGGGCCCAGCTCTGCCGGCAGGAATCTCTAGTTTACAATAGCGTCAACCATTCGCCGGACCGTCAGGCCGCCGCGCGCAAGGCTCTCGATAACGCAGTGAAGCTCGGACCGGACCTGGTTGAGACGAAAATAGCTCGGGGCTGGTATCAATGCTACGTCGAGGCCGACTACGACGCGGCTAGAGCTTCCTTTGATGAAGTGCGCCGACAATATCCGAACAATTCCAGCGTGACCGAAGCGCTAGCCGTGGTGCTGCGACGGCAGGGCTATTGGGAAGAAAGCCGGCGCCTTTTCGATCAAGCTATCGAACTCGATCCACGAAATGTTTTTCTCCTCGCCAATGCAGCGCTCGCCGGACTGGAGACACGCGACCCCGCTTACACACAAAAATATATGCGTCGCGCGCTCGACCTTAGTCCGCAGAACGCGACGCTCGTTTCTCAGTTGGCCGCCAGTTACCAAATGAGTGGTGACATCAAACAGGCGCAAACCGTCCTCGATTCGGTGCAGCCGCGGGACGGCGATACCTTCTACTTCAGCGTCCTGGCCTACAACGCGATCCTCTTGCGCGACTACCAGCCGGCGATCGCCACCTTCCAGTCACACCTGAAGAATCTGCAGCCCTCGGATTCCTACTTTGCTAACAGGGAGAACTATCTGGCCGATCTGCAGCGCCACTCCGGGGACACTCCCACTGCGACCACCACCTATAGAAAAGCGAAAGCTGATGCCGAAGAGCTAGTGCGCTCTCAACCCAATAATGCCGACCTTCTCGCTACTCTAGCCTGGTCTGAGACTTGGCTGGGCGATAAGTCCGCTGCCTTGAAGCACGCGCAGGAAGCTGTCGAGCTTATGCCTGCATCCAAAGAACCAAGAGTAGGACCAAGTTACGAAGACACCCTCGCTCGAATCCGAGCCCAGCTCGGCGAGAAAGACGCTGCCATCGCAGCTTTGCAACATCTTCTCGTCACTTCCTACAGCTCGCCGGTGGTGACAGCCGCCCTGCTCCGACTCGATCCAGATTGGGACAATCTCCGCGACGATCCACGTTTCGAGAAGCTTTGCCAGGAGCCGGCGAAATGAATGAGTTCTTCCAGCGCCTAAAGCAGCGCAAGCTGGTGCAATGGGCCATCGCCTATATCGCGAAGATCGATCCGGTCTGGGACCCGATCCGCAACGATCCCGGCTTTCAACAACTGCTTGCAGGGAAGGAGCACGTAGGACCCTAGCTGATAGCTCAGATGAACCTATCCTCCTTCTTCGCCGAACTAAGGCGGCGTAATGTCTACAAGGTTGCGGTCGCCTACGCGGTGGTAGGCTGGCTCTTACTCCAAGGTGCTTCCATTATCCTTCCTTCCTTTGAAGCACCTGCTTGGACGATGAAGGTCTTGATCGTTGCTCTTGCGGCAGGTCTGCCCGTCGCTGTCGTTTTCGCCTGGGCCTTCGAAATTACACCGGAAGGCATCAAGCGCGAATCCGAGATAGAACCTAACAAGTCAATCACGCGTAAGACGGGGCGTAAGCTTGTCGCGATAACTGCCGTCTTGGCAGTGTTTGCTGCCGGCTTGTTCGTCTTCCAGCTTATTCGTCCGAAGTCAACAGACACGCCTCGACCCGTAACGCAGCCAGAGGCGAGGCCGGGCTTTCAAAGCGAGGCGGCTGCAGCTATACCTAACAAGTCGATTGCCGTTCTGCCATTCGATAACCTTAGCCGCGATCCCGATAACGCATATTTCGCGGAAGGTGTGCAGGATGAAATTCTCACGCGCCTGGCCAAGGTCGCCGATCTCAAAGTGATTTCGCGAACATCAACCCAACGGTTCAAGAGCGCGCCGGCGGATCTGCGCGAGATCGCGAAGCAGCTCGGGGTCGCACATATCCTCGAAGGCAGTGTGCAGAAGGCGGGCGATTCTGTGCGGGTAAATGTGCAGCTGATCAATGCCCTGACCGACGCGCATCTTTGGGCCGATACTTACGACCGAAAGTTAATCGATATTTTCGCCATTGAGAGCGAGATCGCGAAGAGCGTGGCGGAGAATTTGAAGGCGCGATTGAATGGTCGCGCGGAAGAAGTATTGGCTGCGCGGCCGACTGAAAATTCGGCCGCACATGAGTTATACTTGAAAGGCCGCTACCTTTGGAATCGGCGCAACACCGCAAGTCTGCGCAAGGCGGCCGATTACTTTCAACAGGCGATCGATCTCGATCCTAATTACGCGCTGGCTTACGCTGGTCTGGCCGACGTTCGCTCAATCCTGCCACTCTATGCCGGCACCGCGCCGAAGGATGACGTACCGCACGCGCTCGTCGCCGCGCGCAAGGCGGTAGAGTTAGATAGTAGCCTGGCCGAAGCACACACATCGTTAGGTAACGCACTCATTTCTAATGCGCAGTTGAAACTGGCCGAGCCCGAGTTCCGCCGTGCGCTGGAGTTGGATCCTAACTACGCCACCGCTCATCAGTGGCTGGCGGAATGTCTCTTCGGTCAGGGCCGGTTTCCCGAGTCTCTGGCGGAGAATGAACGCGCTCATGAGCTTGATCCGTTGTCGCTCATCATTAATGCGTCCTATGCTTCGAGCCTGAGTGGGGTGGGACGCTACGACGACGCGATCAAACAAGCACGCAAGACCCTTGAGCTCGATCCGGAGTTAGTTCCGGGTCACGAGATCCTCGGTCAGACTTACGAAGATGAAGGCAAGCTCGACGAAGCGATCAAGGAATACCTTAAGGCGAATGAACTAGGAGCAACACCTTCCAACTATGCCATGCTCGCGCACGCCTATGCCAGGACAGGTCGCATGGCGGAAACGCGAAAGATTCTCGATAAGCTCACCGACCTATCCGGGCAGCAATACGTCGGCGCCTATCCGCTGGCCATCGTTCATCTCGCACTGGGTGAGAAGGAGGAAGCGTTACGTCTGCTCGAGCAAAGTTTCGTGGAGCGCGACATTTTGCTGCAAGGCTTGTATGGTAGCATCAAGATAGATAAGCGGCTCGACCCGCTGCGGCACGACGCGCGTTTTCAGAAACTCAGCGAGCGCTTCGACGCGGGCATACCGGAATGAACTCGCCTAACTTCTTTTCCGAGCTAAAGCGGCGCAATGTCTATAAGGTCGCGGTAGCTTATGCGGTCGTTGGTTGGCTGTTAATTCAAGTAGCTACTCAGGTCTTCCCTTTCCTGGAAATACCTAACTGGGTTATCCGGCTAGTTATAGCTTTGGTTGCGATCGGATTTCCCATCGCACTTATCATCGCGTGGGCCTTCGAATCAACGCCGGAAGGAATCAAACGGACCGAGGCAGCCGACGCCGCGCAGCAGCATTCGAAGAGTCGCACCTGGATCTACGTGGTAGTGATCGGTGCGGCAATCTCGCTAGGTCTGTTTTTCCTGGGCCGTTACAGCGCCAGCTCAATCAGTGGAAATGCGGCTTCTACCATGACGGAGAAATCCATCGCCGTGTTGCCTTTCGTCAACATGAGCTCCGACAAGGAGCAGGACTACTTCTCCGATGGCTTATCAGAAGAGCTACTCAATCAGTTGGCGCAGATTCCGCAGTTGCGCGTGATCGCGCGCACCTCGTCGTTTTCCTTCAAAGGCAAGGAAGTCGATGTCGCGACTATCGCTAAGGCTCTCAACGTAGCTAATGTGCTCGAAGGCAGTGTGCGCAAATCCGCCAATACCTTGCGTGTTACTGCGCAGCTAGTCCGCGCTTCGGATAGTTCGCACCTTTGGTCGAAAACTTATGACCGCGACCTGACGGATGTCTTTAAGGTTCAGGATGAGATCGCGGGCGATGTGGTGGCGGCGCTCAGAGTAAGACTCTTGCCTAGCCAGGAGTTACCCAAAACACAGCGCACGAACAACGCCGAAGCTTACGAACTCTACCTGCGCGGGATAGATATTTACCGCCAAAACCGGTTGGATACAAGTCAACTCGCGGCGGCGGAATTTCAGAAAGCCATCGCGCTCGATCTCAACTACGCCAATGCTTACGCGATGCTCGCGATCGCACAGGCCCGAGCGGCGGAAGTTGCGAGTAGTCCGGCGCAACGCGCGTCGGAAATCAAGCAATCGTTTGCCACAGTGGAAAAGGCGATCACGCTCGCTCCGGACCTGGCCGCGGCCTACAGCGCTCGCGGCTATCTTCGCTATTTGCGCGCCTGGGATTGGCAAGGCGCGGCGGCGGATTTCAAACAGGCCCTGGCGTTAGATTCCGACAACGCCGAGTCGTTGTCATCCTACTCGCAGAGTTTGTTCTTCACTGTAAATCAGGCAGAAGCAATTCCGATCGCGCGCAAGGCCACGGTGATCGATCCGTTGTCGGTGGAAATCTGGACCAACCTTGGCATGCTTTTTTTCTGTTCCCGTCAGGACTTCGAAGCGCGTGCGGCCTGGCAGCACGCCCTCAACATCAATCCAAGAGCGAGATGGCCTAACTATCTCGTAGGCTATCTCGACTTAAAGGAAGGCAAGATGGAAAACGCGCGCGCCCATTTCGGAGCCACGGACGAACCCTTCCGACTAACTGGGACCGCCATGCTCGAACACACTCTAGGTCACGCGCCAGAATCGGAACAAGCACTCGACACATTGAAGACAAATTACAGTGCCGGATCAGCCTTCCAGATCGCGGGGGTCCATGCCTGGCGTGGTGAAAAGGACCAAGCTTTCGAATGGCTCGAACGCGCCTACAACCAACATGATTCCGGCATGCCGCGCCTGCGCCATGATCCGACGCTGGCCAGCCTGCACGATGATCCGCGTTTCGCGGCACTCGTGAAGAAGATGGGGTTCTCGGAGTAAAGACATGAATTTCTTCTCCGAACTAAAGCGGCGCAACGTTTACAAGGTTGCCGTAGCTTATGCGATAGTTAGCTGGTTGCTCATTCAAGCGGCGTCAATTCTTCTGCCGACATTCGAAGCGCCGGCATGGGTGATGAAGGTCGTTGTTATGGCGGTTGTGCTTGGCTTTCCTATCGCTGTGATTTTGGCCTGGGCGTTTGAACTAACGCCGGAGGGAATCAAGCACACAGAAGATGTCGATCCTCTTGCCGGGCGCGTTTCGAAACATCGCACCTGGATTTACATCACGGTGATTGGAGCCGCCTTGTCCATCGGCCTGTTTTTTATCGGCCGCTACACAGCGCAGAACAGTAGCAGTGCGAGGGCGTCTTCAAGTGGTCTACCGGAAAAATCGATAGCAGTCTTGCCGTTTGATAATGCGACCCGCAATGCGGACACCGAATATTTATCCGACGGCATATCCGAAGCCATGATCAATAGCCTGACCGAGTTGCAACAGTTGAAGGTCATCGCCCGGAGCACGGCTTTTCGTTACAAAGGAAAGCAGATCGATCCGCAGAGCGTGGGGCGAGACCTGAACGTCCGGACAGTCTTAATGGGAGTTGTGCGTCAGGTAGGCGATAGACTCAACGTTCAAGTGGACTTGGTGGATGCCATGACGGGCTCCCAACTCTGGGGCCAGGAATACGAGCGGAAACTCGTGGATGTCGTCACGGTGAAGCAGGCGCTGGTGCGTGAAGTAACAGAGAAGCTCAAGGTGAAGCTGACGGGTGAGCAGCAGCAACGACTCACCCAGCGCGACCCGACTAACCCGGAAGCCTATCAATTCTACTTAAGAGGCCGCTATTACTGGGAGAGGCGCACGGCCGAGAACCTCACCAAAGCGATAGGTCAGTTCCAACAGGCCGCTGATAAAGACCCGAATTACGCGCTTGCTTATGTAGGACTCAGCGACAGTTACGTGTTACTGGAGAACTATGCCGGCACTCCGGCCAACGAGAGCTTGCCGAAGGCCAAAGCCTTCGCCGCGCGCGCGCTCCAGATCGATAGTTCTCTGGCCGAAGCGCACACGTCGTTGGGCTACGTCTATAATAATCTTTGGCAATGGAAAGAGGCCGAAGATGAGTTCAAGCGCGCGATCGAGCTCAATCCGAATTATCCGACCGCACATCACTGGTACAGTCTTTTCCTGCTTGATGCGGGGCGGGTAGCAGAAGCGAAGGCCGCGATCAAGCGCGCACAGGAGCTTGATCCTCTTTCGCTCATTATCGGTATTACTGTTACCTACGCCTATCTTGGGGAAGGCGACGCGAAGTTCGCCATCGCACAGAGCAAGAAGGTCGTCGAACTCGATCCGAGTTTTCCGCGGGGACATGAATTTCTCGGTTTGGCCTTGCTCGAGGATCGGCGTTATGAGGAAGCTATCGCGGAGCTGGAGAAGGCCGTCGAGTTGTCGGGAAGAGAGAGATGGCCGCTCCATGATCTCGGATTCGGCTATGGGATTTCGGGAAGGCACACCGAAGCGCAGGCCATACTTAAAGAGCTTCTCGGAAAATATGAAATGGGTCAGGCCATCGGCCAGGATCTCGCCGCGGTCTGCGCTGGTCTCGGGGACAAGGATCAAGCTTTCGCCTGGCTGGAAAAGGATTTTCAGACTCGCAGTGGGTTGTTGCCCTGGATCAGATGGGCACCAGCCTTCGCGTCGCTCCGCTCCGACCCGCGCTATGCCGATCTCCTCCGGCGCATGGGACTCCAACCATGAAGATCCACAACTTCTTCGCCGAGCTAAAGCGGCGCAATGTCTACAAGGTCGCGGTAGCTTATGTCGTCGTTAGCTGGCTGCTAATTCAGGCTGCTTCGATTCTGTTTCCGACCTTCGAAGCTCCATCATGGGTGATGAAGGTCTTTGTCGCAGTGCTGGCACTCGGGTTTGTTCCGGCGCTAATTTTTGCCTGGGCTTTCGAGATCACCGCAGAAGGTATCAAGCGCGAATCGGAAGTAGAAGGCGATAAGTCAATCGCGCGACACACAGGCAGGAAAATCATGGCAATGACCGCCGTGTTCGCGATGGTTGCGGCGGGCTTACTTGTGTTTCAATTATTCCGCCCGCGCCAAGTAGCACGCGAAACGAACGCTTCCGTCGCAACAGCTACCGGGCAATCTTCGGCCGCGATTTCCGAGAAGAGCATCGCTGTCCTTCCTTTCGAGAACCTGAGTCGCGATCCGGATAACGCCTACTTTGCTGATGGCATTCAGGATGAGATCCTGACGCGCCTGGCCAAGATCGCGGACCTGAAGGTGATCTCGCGCACTTCGACTCAGAAGTATAAGACCGCGCCGGATAACTTACGCGAGGTAGGCAAGCAGCTTGGAGTAGCTAACTTGCTGGAAGGCAGTGTGCAGAGAATCGCTAACGCGGTGCACGTGAACGTGCAGCTTATTCGCGCAACGACTGACGAGCACTTGTGGGCGGAGAGTTACAATCGCAAACTCGACGACGTTTTCGCTGTTGAAGGCGAAGTGGCGAAAGCAATTGCCGATCAGTTAGAGGCCAAACTAACCGGGGCCGAGCAGAGAGCCATCACTGCCAAACCGACTCAGAACGCCGCCGCTTATGATGCTTACCTGCGCGGACAATCGCTCGAGCACGGCGAGTACATTTATGAAGCTATTCAACAAGCGGCGCGTGATTATGCCAAAGCCGTCCAGCTCGATCCGAAATTCGCGACGGCCTGGGCCCGACTGGGTGTCGTGCGGAGCTACCTCTATTTCAACGGGATCGAGCCCGAGCTGAATAACGCCGATACGGTCAGGGAATCGGCTGAGCGTGCCATGGCCATCGCGCCGGAGGCAGGCGAATCGTGGCTGGCCGAGGGCGCGTATCGCTATCGCGTCGCACGCAAATTCGAAAGCGCGCTGGCGGCGTTTGAAGAGGCGCGGAAACGTTTGCCTAACGATTCGACTATTTATCGATATCTCGGCGTCGTTCTACGCCGTCTCGGGCGCTGGCAGGAAGCTGAAACCAACTATAAGAAAGCGTTAGAGCTCGACCCGCGCGACGTCGCGCTGCTTAACGACATGGGGTCCACCTTTTACGCTTATCTCCGCCGGTTTGAAGAGGCCCACGCCCTGACCGATCAGGCACTAGCGATCGCGCCCGCCTCCGCACCCGATCGAGCAACCAAAGCGGGGCTGTTCCAGTCCGAGGGTCGATTGGAAGAGGCGAGGCAAGAGCTGGCGCATATTCCGGAAGGTGCCTTGGACGATTGGGTCATCAGTACGCGAATTCAACAGGCGATCTACGAACGCCATTACGATGGTGCGATCAAAGTGATCGAAGCAAAACTCAACGCGATTCCAGCAAGCCAGCAGTTCGATTTTTATGCCAAGCAGTTTTTGGTCTATCTCGGCTTTTGTCAGGAATGGGCCGGACGACCGGAGGAGGCAAGAAATGCTTTTACCCGCGCAGTTCAGGCGATTAAACCGACCTCTGACACGGTAGTAGTGGCGGACGCTAATGGATTGCCAATGATCCTTGCCCTGGCTTATGCCGGGCTCGGAGATAAAGAGAAAGCGCTGAAGCAGGCGCAAGAAGCGCTGAAAGATTACGCCGAGGATCATATCTCCAAGCCGCAAGCGGAGTACACCCTGGCGCAGGTCCAGGCCCGCTTCGGCGATAAGGATGCAGCGATTGCGGCCTTGCCTCATCTCCTCCAAGTACCAGCCGGCCTAACCAAAGCCAACCTCAAGCTCGACCCTCTCTGGGATCCGCTGCGCAAAGATCCACGGTTCCAGAAACTCTGCGAAGAGAAATCAAAGTGAAGATCGACACCTTCTTCGCCGAACTAAAGCGGCGCAACGTCTATAAGGTTGCGGTAGCTTATTTGGTAGCTAGCTGGCTGCTCATTCAAATAGCTACCCAGGTCTTTCCCTTCTTCGACATCCCAAACTGGGCGGTGCGGCTAGTCGTGCTACTAGTCATCCTGGGTTTCCCGGCCGCCCTGGTCTTTTCGTGGGCCTTTGAGATCACTCCGGAAGGGATTAAGCGCGAGTCCGAGATCGATACGGGTAAGTCAATCAGCAGAAAGACAGGACGCAAGATTGTAGGTCTTACCGTTGCGCTAGCGGCCGTCGCCGCAGCGATGCTCTTGTTTCAGCTACTGCGTCCAAAGGCAGCTACTACTTCAAAGGTCGAATCTACGGTAGCTAATATCTTGGCAAAAAGTATCGCCGTTCTGCCCTTCGAGAACCTTAGCCGCGATCCGGATAATGCTTACTTCGTTGACGGCATCCAGGATGAGATCCTGACACGGTTATCTAAGATCAGCGCGCTGAAAGTTATTTCGCGCACCTCGACCATGCGCTATGCCAGTCATCCGCCCAATCTGCGAGAGATCGCGCAACAGCTCGGCGTCGCCAACATTCTCGAAGGTAGCGTGCAAAGAGCAGGCGGCGACGTGCGCGTCAACGTCCAGTTGATCGAAGCAGAGAATGATTCGCATCTGTGGGCCGAGACTTATGATCGCGAGGTGAAGAACATCTTTTCGGTAGAAAGTGAAGTGGCACAAAACGTCGCCGACGCACTTCGCGCAAAGCTATTGCCGGCGGAAACAGCGCGAATCGCAAACGTGCCCACGAAAAATCCTGAGGCCTATGATCTCTTCCTAAAGGCTGAGTATTTTGCCAATCAGGTCTATTCAGCTACCGCGAAGGATCCGGCGGAGACGGCGCGAAATGCTGCCGGCCTTTATGAAAAAGCTATCGGGGCTGATTCTACCTTTGCTCTGGCCTATGCCCGGCTGTCCTATCTGAAGGCGAGACTTTACTGGTATAACACCGATCCGAGTCAGCAAGCGATCGATGCCGCGACGAAAGCTGCCGAGCGTGCTTTGGAACTGCAACCCGAATTGCCCGAAGCACACTTGTCCATGGGTTACGTTCACTACTGGGGTCGTCGCGATTACGACGCAGCGCTCGCGGAATTCGAGAAGGCGCGCAAAACCCTGCCGAATAACGCAAATATTCTGACGGCGATCGCCTTTGTTCATCGTCGACAGGGTAAAATGGAACAAGGTCTCGACGAGCTGCAGCAGAGCGCCGCGCTCAGCCCGCGCGACAATCTGTTGGCCCGCGAGGTCGGCTCTACTTTTTGTTACATGCGCCGCTACGCCGAAGCTAAATCGGGCTATGATCGAGCGTTGGCCCTGGCGCCTGACGACTTCGAAACCCAGGTCGCGCGAGTCCAGATGTTGCAAACTAGCGGCGACTTCGATTCCGCGAGCAAGGCCCTAGCGACCATCCCGAAGGACAGTGATCCTTCAGGTTCCGTTTCATTCGCGCGCTGGCAGCTTGCACTCGTTAGGTATCAACCGGATGCGGCAGTGGCGGCCCTGGAGCATGCGCCCGCCTGGGTGCTCAATGGCTGGCCTAGTACTCGTGAACCCGTAGCATTGTTACGCGCGCAAGCGTTGGCGCAGAAAGGTGAAGTAGGACCAGCGCGTGCCGCCTTCCTTGAAGCTCAACAAGCGTTAGAGAGCCTGCTCGATAAACCGCGCGCACAAGCCGAGGCGCAGTCTTATCTCGCGCAGGTTTATGCCGGCCTAGGCCAGAAGGAAGCCGCTTTGGAATCAGGGCGGCGTGCCACCGAGACCTTACCTTATACGCGGGACTACATGAACGGCGGCTTCTATCTCGCGCAGCTCGCCATAGTCGAAGCCCAGGTAGGTGAGAAACGATCAGCTCTTGATCATATCGAACAGCTACTGGCCATTCCGGTGGGCCATGTCCTATCCAGAGCTTCGCTACGCCTCGATCCGGTATGGGATCCGCTGCGCGCCGAGCCACGTTTCCAGAAGTTTTGCGAGGAGAAGAAGCCGTGAGTAACAAGCCCTCCTTCTTTTCCGAGCTTAAACGGCGTAATGTCTACAAGGTAGCGGTAGCTTATGCCGTAGTTAGCTGGCTGCTCATTCAACTAGCCTCGATTCTTTTCCCGACCTTCGAAGCTCCGCCATGGACGATGAAGGTGTTTGTAGCGGTGGTTGTGCTTGGCTTTCCGGTTGCGCTAGTCCTGGCCTGGGCTTTCGAGCTAACGCCGGAAGGTATCAAGCGCGAGTCGGAGCTGGAACCTAGTAAGTCGACTTCCAATACGACAGGGCGGAAGCTTGTCGCGATAACCGCTGTGCTTGCCGTAGTCGCCGCCGGCTTGTTCGTCTTTCAACTTCTTCGCTCGAAGCAGACCCCAGCAACTGCTGCAACTGCTGAGATGCCTAACAAGTCAATTGCCATCCTGCCTTTCGACAATCTTAGTCGGGATCCCGACAATGCCTTCTTTGCGGAAGGCGTGCAGGATGAGATCTTGACCCGCTTAGCCAAGGTAGCTGACCTAAAGGTGATTGCGCGCACCTCTACGAAGAAATTCACCAGCGCTCCCGATAACTTACCGGACATTGCGAAGCAGCTAGGTGTCGCCAACATCCTCGAAGGCAGCGTGCAGAAGGCGAACGATCAGGTGCGCGTGAATGTGCAGTTGATTAATGCGAACACGAGCGCGCATCTCTGGGCGGAAATTTACGACCGCAAGCTAACCGACATTTTTGCAGTCGAGAGCGATATCGCGAAGACTATTGCCGACACCTTGCAGGCCAAACTCACCGGCTCGGAGAAGCAGATGATGGCCGCGCAAACAACTAACGACACAACGGCCTACGAGCTTTACCACAAAGGCAGATCACTTTGGGAGAAGCGTTCCGGCGACAACATCCCGAAAGCCATCGCCCTTTACCAGCAGGCGATTGCGCACGATCCGAATTACGCGCTGGCTTATGCCGGTCTGGCCAGCGCCTACATCCTCGCTCCTTTCTATGCAGATGCGGATCGGATGGATGCAGGCGCGAAGGCCAAGGAGGCGGCGCTCAAAGCCCTGAGCCTTGATCCTAAACTGGCCGAAGCGCATCTCGCACTCGGCAAAGTATTGTTCTTTAGCGAAATCGATTTGGCGGGAGCCAATCGCGAATATAAGCGAGCGATCGAGCTCAAGCCGAATGACGCAGCGGCACACCATTGGTACGGTAACGATACCCTGGCAGCCTTCGGACAATTCGAAGAGGCCATTGCCGAAAGTAAGCGCGCGGTTGAGTTAGATCCGTTATCGACAGTTATTAACGCCGACCTCGGTGGAACCTTCTACTATGCCGGTCGTTTCGAAGAAGGGGCTGCGCAATTGCGCAAAACGCTCGCGATAGATCCGACCGATTTCTACGCGCGCTATAATCTCGGGATCGCGCTCCAAGGGAAGGGCGACCTCTCTGGCGCAATGGCCGAATACGAAAAGGCCAGGCAACTAAGTGATAACACACTGGTCTCAACGCTCTGCGCTCAAGCTAAAGCTTATGCCGGAGACAAAGATGCCGCGCTACGAATGCTGAGCGACCTCGATGAGCTAAGTAAGAACCGCGAGGTAGTAGGCTATTTGCGCACTCTGCTTTACCTTAGCCTGAATAACAAAGACGAAGCGCTGCGCTGGCTGGAACAGGATTACCGGGAACACGACGGCTCCAACATCAGCTGGATCAAGGTCGATCCACTGCTTGATCCACTCCACGGCAATCCGGGTTTCGAAGGACTGGCGGAGAAAATTGTGCCCGCGCGTGAGTTCCGTTCATCCTCGAAATGAATCCTTCCGAAGTTAAGTTCGAGATCGGGCATGTCTTGTTCATCGACATCGTTGGCTACTCGAAATGGCTGATTAACGAGCAGAGCGAACAGCTACAGAAGCTGAAAGAGATCGTCCGCGGAACCGAGCAGGTTCGCAGTGCTGAAGCCGAAGGCAAGTTACTTCGACTTCCGACTGGCGATGGTGGCGCGCTGGTCTTTCGCACTAGTCCTGAAGCGCCAGTCTTGTGCGCCATGGAAATCGCAAAGACGTTGAGGAGTCATCCCGAGATTCGTAGTCCGCATGGGAATTCATAGCGGTCCGGTTAATGAGATCAGCGACCTCAATGAGCAGGCCAACATTGCCGGTGCTGGTATCAACATCGCGCAACGCGTGATGGATTGCGGCGATGCCGGACACATTCTTCTTTCGCGGCACGTGGCCGAAGATTTGGAGCATTATCCCCATTGGCGCCCCTACTTGCATCCGCTCGGCGAATGCGAAGTAAAACACGGCCACAAAGTATCTCTCGTTAACTTCTATGACGATGAGATCGGGAACCGTAGATTTGCCGGGGAAGATCAGGTGCGCTAAGGTGGACCAGACAAAGAAGTTTTGGAAAATAACGGGCGCTGCCGCGCTCGTAGTATCTGTAATGGCAGCAAGCGCGCTTTATTACCATTCACGCCGAGGCAAGGCGCTCACCGACAAGGACACGATTGTGCTCGCCGATTTCGCGAACACGACCGGTGATTCTGTTTTTGATGGGACCCTCAGGCAAGGACTTGCGTCGCAGCTGCAACAGACACCGTTTATCACTCTCGTCTCGGACTCGATCATTGCTCACAACCTGACACTGATGTCGAAAGCGAAAGACACGCCGCTTACTCCGGATTTAGCGCGCGAAGTTGGTCAACGAGTCGGCGCGGCCGCCACGATCGACGGCTCGATTTCAGCCCTCGGCACGCAATATGTCGTGTCGCTAAAGGCAGCGAAGTGTCGCGACGGAAATTTGCTCGCGCAAGAACAAGAGACCGCGAACTGGAAAGGAGCAGGTCCTAAATGCACTTGCGCGAGGCGGCAACGAAAGCTGCGCCAAAGATTGGGCGAATCGCTGGCCTCGGTTCAAAAATACGACGCGTTGCCGGAGGACATCACGACTTCATCGCTGGAGGCGTTACAGGCCTACGCCATGGGTAGTAAAGCGACCGATGTCGATAACGATTATCTCGCCGCGATTCCGTTCTTCCAGCGCGCGGTCGCCCTCGATCCCAATTTCGCCATGGCCTATATGATGTTAGCCGGATGCTATCAACCCCAAGGCGAACTCACGCTGTCCGCTGAAAACGCGCGCAAGGCCTATGAGCTGCGCGAGCGAACGAGCGACCACGAAAAACTGAACATCGCAGCATTCTACGAGATCGTCGTTACCGGCAACCTGGAGGCTGCCCGCCGCTCCTATGAATTAATCGCACAGACTTATCCGCGCGATGAGGTTACCCAGATCATGCTTTGGTACATCCATCTCATCTGCGGAAATTACGCCAGGGCAGACGCGGCGGCGAAGCGGGCATTTGAGATCAATCCCGACAGTTCAAACAATTATGTCAGTTTGATGTATTGCGACCAGTACTTGGGCCGGTACGATCAAGCGAAAGCCACGGCCGAGCAATCGCGGGCAAAGAAGCTCAGTTCTCCCTGGTATCCTCTGATTCTTTATGTGGTCGATTTTCTTCAGAACGATCCCGCCGGGATGGCGAAACAAGCCGCCGAGACACAGGGGATCCCGGGAGTAGAGGATCAAATGTTCTTCGTCGAGTCTGAGACCGCAGCGGATCACGGCCAGTTTGGCCAGGCTCGCGAACTTGCGCGCCGCGCGGCCGACTCAGCGCAACGGGCGCAGGAAAAGGAAACTGCCAGCAGAATACGAGGGGCACAATGCCGTCCGCGAAGGTTTAGTTGGACTGATGGACTTCGCCAAAGAAGATGCACAATCCGCTTTGAAGACGATAAAGGGAAAACATGGTGAAGGATTTTCCGCTATCGCCTTCGCGCTCGCCGGCGATGCCGCCAACGCCAATCGCGCCATCGATGACCTAACAAAACGATTCCCGCAGAACACTGCTGTCCAAACTCGATATCTGCCGATGGCTCGGTCGGCTCTCGCCCTCAACAGCGGAAACGCCCAAGCCGCGATCGAGGCTCTGTCCCCCGCTCTGCCTTACGAACTGGGACACACGAATGAGGACTTCACCTTTGCGCTCTATCCTATTTATTTTCGGGGGCAGGCCTATCTGGCGGCGAAGAACTGGACCGGCGCCGCGGCCGAATTTCAAAAAATCCTCGATCATCCCGGGATTGTAGGCAACGAGCCAATCGGGGCGCTGGCCCATTTAGGAATTGCGCGCGCCCATTTCCGGTCCGGCGACACCGCCCAAGCGAAGAGTGCCTACGACGATTTCTTCGCGCTCTGGAAAGCCGCTGACTCCGATATTCCGCTTCTGATTCAGGCAAAAGTGGAGTACGCCGAACTGGAGTGAGTCCCACGCCAAGCCCCCCCAAAGGCGTTAAGTTCGAGATAGGACATGTCTTGTTCATCGACATCGTTGGTTACTCGAAGTTACTAATCAACGAACAAAGCGAGTTATTAGAGACCTTGAAGAAAGTCGTGCGCGGCACGGAGCAGTTCCGTTCCACCGAATCCGAAGGTAAGTTACTTCGCTTACCTACTGGAGACGGCGGCGCCTTGGTTTTTCGAACTACACCAGAAGCCCCAGTTTTATGCGCGCTCGAGATTGCTAGGGAGCTGAAGAACCATCCCGAGCTACCCGTGCGCATGGGTATTCATAGCGGTCCGGTCAATCAAGTAGCTGACTTAAACGAACAAGCGAACATTGCCGGCGCCGGCATTAACATGGCGCAGCGCGTGATGGATTGCGGCGATGCCGGACACATTCTTCTTTCGAAACACGTTGGCGACGACCTGGAACATTATCCACGCTGGCAACCAGACTTGCATTCGTTAGGCGAATGCGAAGTGAAGCACGGCGTGCGCCTGGGCATAGTTAACCTCTACAATAATGACGTCGGCAATCCGCGACTTCCAAAGCGCTTCCTGGCTCTTAAGAAGCAGCATAAGCGCAGCCGTTACGTCGCGATCACTGCTGTAATCCTTCTTCTTGCCGCTCTTGTCACAGCCTTCCTTCTCGTGGCGAAGAAATCGACGAGCTCGGTTTCAAGCATCCCCGAAAAGAGCATCGCTGTTCTTCCATTCGAAAACTTGAGCGATGATAAATCCAACGCGTATTTCGCCGATGGCATCCAGGACGAGATTCTGACCAGGCTGGCGGGCATTGCCGATCTCAAGGTCATCTCGCGAACTTCGACCGCGAAATATAAGAGTAAGCCGGAAGACTTGAAAACCGTCTCGCAACAGTTAGGTGTCGCCAACGTCCTGGAAGGAACGGTGCAAAGGGCTGCGGATAAGGTGCGGGTTAACGTACAGCTCATCGATGCCCGCGCGGATTCACATCTTTGGGCCAAGAGCTTCGACCGCGACATCAAGGATGTGTTTGCGGTCGAAAGCGAGGTCTCACAAGAAATCGCAGATGCGCTTCGGGCGAAGCTGTCGCCTAACGAATCCAACACGCTTTCCGCTGCGCCGACCAAAGACTCCGAAGCTTATGACTTGTTTTTAAGAGGTGAGTACCGAGGAACGCGAAGCAGTGAGCTCACGCAGGTTGGAAACTTTCGAGCAAGCCGCCGGCTGGTACCAACAGGCGATTGCCCGCGATCCTCAATTCGCGCTCGCGATCGCGAGCCTGGCGGAAAACGAAATCTGGCGTCACTGGTGGCTCAAGCCTCTAAGCGATGCGGGCCTCGAAAAGGTAAGGACCAGGGCGCAGCAAGCGATCAGCCTGGCGCCTGATCTGGCGCAGGCGCATATTGCGCTGGGCCTGTATTATTACTACGGCACGGAGCAGTTCGATCTAGCGCTGGCTGAGTTTAGCCGTGCCCTTGAGCTGCAGCCAAATAATACGCGCGCGTTGAGTCATTCCGCTCACGTTCACCGTCGTCAGGGTCAATGGGCGCGCCATATAGCTGAACTAACGAGATGCGAGCAGCTCGATCCGCGCGATGATCAGATTCCCGTCTATCTCGGCGCAACTTACTGCCGGTTACGAATGTGGACCGAGGCGAAGCGCGCCGGGCAGCGCGCCCTCGCGCTCAATCCACTCAACACTCCTGCTATCGTCGATGTGCTGTTATATTGCCACGAAGAAACCGGCGATGTAGAGCAGGCCACGCGACTGGTGGATGCTATCCCGAAAAATTTATTCACAGCTCAGTCATTCAAGCGTGGCAGCGACGTTTCCAATGTTGTTGGTCGCTGGCCTTACTTCTACGTAATTAAACGAGATTACGCGTCTGCCCTCAAGGCGTGGGACAAGGAGACCCTGGAGGCCAGCACGAATCGGCTTTCCGCCCGAGCCGCGATCTTTGTCCTGGCTGGCCAGGCATCGAGTAACGCCGAGGAAATCGAGCGCGCACGTCTGTTAGTCGAAGCGAGATTGCGTGAGCGTCCCAATGACGGCTTAGCCTTGAGTCAGTTGAGTTGGATCTACCTCGGCCTGCAACGCAACTCCGAAGCTCTTAAAGTCGCGCAGCAACTAGCCGAGTTGGTACCGCCGGAAAAAGATGCCTTGGAAGGCCCGGAAACTCTCGCCAACCTGGCAGAAATCGAGGCGCGCTCGGGCGATGCGGACGCTGCAGTCCAGACGCTTCGGCAGGTCCTGCTTCTACCTGCGGGCATGGTCGCTTCGACTGGACGATTAAAGGTCGATCCGGTGTGGGACCCGATCCGAAATGATCCGGGCTTTCAACAACTCCTCGTCGGCAAAGAGTTAATTGGACCTAACAAGTAGTTGGTATGTCTGACGAGGATAAGAGACATTTGCGCTTGGAAATCGCGCACGTTCTCTTCCTCGACATTGTTGGTTACTCGAAACTACGGATCAGTGGGCAGAGTGAGTTACTTCGAAGGCTGAACGAAGTTGTTAGTGGGACGAAAGAATTTCGCGAGGCCGAGAAGGAAGGAAAACTGGTTCGCTTACCTACGGGCGACGGGATGGCACTAGCCTTTCGCACCAATCCGGAAGCACCGGCGCAATGCGCGCTGGAGATAAGTCAGGCCCTCAAGGAACAGCCTAACATTCAACTGCGCATGGGCATTCATAGCGGGCCGGTCAACGAGGTCACCGATGTCAATCAACGCGCCAACATAGCCGGCGCAGGTATCAATCTGGCGCAGAGGATCATGGATTGTGGCGACCCGGGACACATTCTTCTCTCGAAGCATGTCGCAGACGATCTGGAACAATACGACCAGTGGCAGCCGCACCTGTACGATCTTGGTGAATGTGAAGTGAAGCACGGCGTCCGGGTTCACGTCTTCAACCTTTACACCGGCGAGCTTGGTAACTCTGCATTACCGGTGAAGTTAGAGCTGTCCCGAAAGGGTGCAGCAGGTTCTACGATCAAGCATAAAGGTCTACTGCTAGCTATTGTTCTGTTAATCGCCGCTTCACTTCTGCTTTATTTCTACAAGCGGCACGCTGCTCCTATAGTCGACAAAAGCATCGCCGTTCTCCCACTGGAAAATCTGAGCGAAGAAAAGGAGAACGCTTTTTTTGCCGACGGTATCCAGGATGAGTTACTCTCGAATCTGGCCAAAATAAGGGATCTGAAGGTCATCAGCCGGACTTCGGTCATGCAATACAAGAGCGGCATCACACGCAACCTCAAGGAAATCGCGCAGCAGCTGGGAGTAGCTAATGTAGTCGAAGGCAGTGTGCGGCGGTCGGGAAATCATATTCGTGTTTCCGTGCAGTTGATCGACGCGCTAACTGATCGTCATATCTGGGTGCAGGACTACGATCGCACAATGGCCGATTCCCTTGTCCTGGAAGGCGAGCTGGCGACAGAAATCGCCGCCGGAGTGGGCGCGACGCTAAGCCCACAGGAGAAAGCGCGGGTAGGAGCTACTCCTACGAAAAACACGAGTGCGTACGACGCGTATCTTCGTGGCCGAGCTCTGATGGGTGGCTCAGGCTTCGACCCGCACATCGTAGATGGCGCTATCCAATCATTCCAGGAAGCGGTGAAGTTGGATCCTAAGTTTGCCCTCGCGTGGGCATACCTTTCGCGAGCACTTATTGGTAGCTATTGGATCGGACTCGACCCTACCCCGGCGCGTCTGGCCGAAGCCAAGGATGCGCTCGATCATGCGGTGTTACTCGATCCTTCTCTACCCGAAACCCACCTCGCGACGGGTTTCTATCGTTACTATGGGAAGCTTGATTTTGTCGCGGCGCTGGCAGAATTCCAGCTGGCGGAGAAAAGCCTTCCGAGCAATGTGGACGTGCTGTTCGCAATCGGGCTCATCCAGCGGCGCCTGGGACATTCAGAGGAAGCTATCGCGGCCCTGCGTCGCGCGGTGGAGCTTGATCCGCGTAACGTCAACTCGGCGTCTTCTCTGGCGTTGACTTATATGGCAATGCGCCGTTTTTCCGATGCCGTAGCTCTAGCCGACCACATCCTTGCCATCGACCCAACGGAATCGGGTGCTATCTCCATAAAAACCAACAGCCTTTGGGCGATGGGAGACCTGCAATCTGCGGAAGGCGTGCTGAGGAATCCCGGGGCTGAAGTTGGAGTCCGCGTCCAGGCCGCCATGAATCAGCGTCGCTTCATTGAGGCGGCAGATATTGTTTCGAAAGCATTGCAGAGCGACCCGCCTGCTGAGGAAAAGGGAGAGCTTCTACTCGGTCTCGGCCTGGCCCAACAGCGTGCTGGTAACGGCGCTGCGGCCAGAGAAGCTTATCAAGAAGCCGCGCAGGTGTTCCTTCGCAGACTCAGTCAAGCCGGGCCGGACTCCTTTCCCGCGGCAGACTTCCATTCTGGCCTTGGTCTCGCTTACGCCGGGCTGGGAGATGCGGCGGCGGCAGTCGCTGAAGGACAAAGGGCTACCTCCATTCGATCCAGTGCGGTAGATCCATTTGAAGGTCCCGGCCGAGAAGAGTCCATGGCAAAGATCTATGCCTTACTTGGCGATGCCGATGAGGCGATTCCCATTCTGCAAAGGCTGGCGAAGGTTTTTGCTCCCACAGAAATTACTCCTGGCCTGCTCCGCCTGGATCCCGTTTGGGATTCGATCCGTGACGATCCGCGTTTCCAGGAGCTTTGCCAGGAGAAGCAACCATAGCTGAAAGCAAACTAGAAGCTAACGCCTTCCGAGTTGAACGTTGAGCGTTAAAGAATTGGACGCCAGGTCCGTTATCTACTGCTTATCGTAGACAACCTTGTTCTTGAATTTCTTACCATCCGCCCCCGTGCCACTCATGTTAAGAGTGCGCGATTTGCCATCGGCTGAGACGGTGCTTTGGCCACTCCAAGCCGGTTTTCCGCCCATGGTCGCGGTCATGTCGTAGGTGTGATCGTTCACCATTTTGTAAGCCATCGCGTCCCAGGCCAGGTTCCCTTTTACCTTATACATTTTGCCATCAGCCTTACCCATCCAGACTCCGTGTGTCGCTTTACCATCCTTGTCCTTGCCATCCACGGTCACCTGCAATTGATCTTTCTTTTCGGCGTACACGACCGTGCTAGTCGTGCCCATTCCTGGCGCGAATTTCGATTTTGCCTGATTAGCCTTCCATGTTCCAACGTGAGCGTTAGCTGCGAAACAAGCTGTGGCCCCCGCAAACGATAAGGCCAAAGCTAATGCTGCAATTAGAGTTTTCTTCATGTCGGCGATTCCGGCAGAAGCGTCGTTAGGCGTCAATAGCATTTCCGCCTTCGATCCGGATGGGAAATGTAATAATTGTCAGGTTTGAAAAATATTGACGTCAGATTCGAGCCCGGTCTTTGATCGCCTTTCCCCAGTTATTTGCCGCACTTCTTATGAAACGATTTTACTTAGTCACCGTCATTGTTGCCCTTACTCTTAACCAGTTCGCTCGTGCGGCCGACCAAACAAGCCCTGCGCAAACCTCGAAAGATGAGGAGACGCTCTGGAACCTGGAGCGTAGCTACTGGCGTTTTGTCGAAGCCAATGATTTGTCGGCCTATTCGAACCTTTGGCACAAGGATTTCCTGGGCTGGCCGTCAGTTAGCGCCGCGCCCGTTCGCAAAGATCACATCACCGACTGGATCACCAACCAAACCAGCAAGGGCTTAGTCTTCAAAGACGGTGAATTTAAGCCGGCCGCGATCCAGGTTACGGGCGAGGTGGCATTTGTTTGTTACTGGATCACGCTTCGATGGCTGGACAAAGATCAAAAGGGCGAACCCGGCACTTTCCGCATCACGCACGCATGGGTTAAGACCGGAAGCGATTGGCAGATTATAGGTGGAATGTCCATGCCGGAGGCCGACACTTCGCGTAAGTAATGTGGTGGAATATTTGATGCATCTCGATTTCACCAACGCGCTCAATCTCGTTTCAACCGTCACCCTGATCGGCGCACTTGTTTTTACTGGCTTACAGGTGCGCGCCGCCAATCGCGCGCGCCGCGAACAAGCTGCCGTGACTGCAATTCAAACTACTGCGCTGAGCGAGAACTCGGCCCGCATTATGGAGTTACTCGGCGAAATTCCGGCAGATGCCGCGGCCAGCGTGATCAACAATCTCGACGCCGATGCACGGCGCCAGATATTTCAATTTGGGCTGAGGCTGGAAGTGACCGGCTACATGGTTTCGCATGGAATGGTTGATCTGCAAATCGTCAACGATCTGGCCGGTGGCGCTACTCTGGGGTTCTGGTCGCGGGTGAAGAACTGGGTGCAGGAACGGCGGAAACGCAGCGGTGAGGAAGAATTTTTCGAATGGTGCGAATGGCTCGCAACGCGGATCGAGCAGTATCGTGCGACACGAGCCTACGTGCCGGCTTACTCGCGAGCAAAGAGCGATAGGTGACCTATGACTAATGACGAGCTAACCAGCTTCGCGCAGCGTTATGCAAAGGCGTGGTGCAGCCAGGATCCGGAGGAGGTCGCGGCATTTTTTGCAGAGCATGGTTCACTTAGCATTAACAACGGACCATCTGCGGTCGGGCGCGCCGCGATTGCCAAAGAAGCGCAAGCGTTCATGACAGCGTTTCCCGACATGATCGTGACCTTCGACAAGCTCGAGCGAGATCCAAACGGTACGGAGTTCCATTGGACACTAACCGGAACAAACACCGGACCGGGCGGCACAGGAAAACGCGTCCGAATCAGCGGCTACGAACTTTGGAAGATCGACGACAACGGACTCATAGGCGAATCCAAAGGTCATTTCGACAACGCGGAGTACGAGCGCCAGCTCAAAGGAAAGTGAGCTGTGACGAGTGATGAGAAGCGGTCTGGTTTTCAATCTCTCAACTATCAACTCTTAGCCATAAACTAAGCACCAACCCAAATGGGCGAATTCGATTTCATCTCGGTCCTGATCTCACTCATCATCGGCCTTGGCATAACCAATCTGCTTTCCGGGGCGGGCCGCGCTTTCTACCGGCGCCAAAAGAGTCCTATCGATGAGGTCCACATGGTTCTGACCGTCGCGACTTTGCTCATTCTGGTCTTGAACTGGTGGGTGATTTTTTCCTGGAGAACGGAGACTAACTGGACCTTCGAGAAGTTCCTGGCGCTGATTGGTTGGATGGTTTCGCTCTTCATGCTGACCATCTTCCTTTATCCCCCGGACTTATCGGAAGCTGAAGAGCATCGCGATATCTGGCTGCAAAACCGCCTTGGCTACTACGGCGCCTTCGTCGTCATGTGTCTCTTTGATATTTTGCAAACTGCCATGCGCGGCGGCCTCTTCCATCCAGTTTGGTATCTCCCTTATGTTGGTCAATACGCGGCCTTCGGTGTCGCCGGCCTGGTCGTGCGGCGGCGAGGTTACGATCGATTCTTTGCCTGGTACCAGCTCATCACTATCCTAGCCTGGTCACTTCTCGTTAGGCGGTTTCTTCTCAAAGCTGGCTTGGCATGAATCTCAACGACCTCGCCAACCTCGGACAAATTGTCGGCGCGATTGGCGTCATGATTACGCTGGTTTATCTGGCGTTGCAGATTCGCGGCAATACCAGGGTCGCGAGCGCGCAAGCCCGCCATACCCTCTCCGAGTTCGTTCTTCGCATCTCGATTTTCCGGGCGGAGCACGCCGATCGATTTGCCAAGCTTGAGAGTGAAGCGGAATTAACCGACGGCGATCGTTACTTCCAGTATTGGAGTCATCTCCAGATGCTGTTGCATGCCGAGACTTACTTTCATCATCATGAATTGGGGCTTATGCCTGATACGCACTGGCGCGGCTATGAACGATACATGACGAAGTACATTCAATCGCCTGGCTTCAAGGCAGTCTGGGATGACATTGGCCCGAGCTTTTCCGAAGACTTGCGCGATGGGTTGATGAGATGCTAACCGGAAAGGAAACCAAATGAGAGTAGGTAAGATTATCTGCTTCGTCGTTGGCGCAATGTTAGTTGCTGCGTCGGCGCGCGCCGGGGAAACCACGATCGTAAGCAATCTTCTTGGGCCCGAAGGACCGTTATTCCTTGATGGCAACCTTTACTACGTTGGCTGGGTCTCAAACACCCTCTCGAAATGGGATGGCAAGACGACGACCGTGCTTAATCATACTGAAGGCTGCGGCCATAATGGCCTGGCACTCACGAAAAATAAGACATTCCTGCTCGCATGCACGAACGACCCCGGTGCAATTCTTGAACTCGATATGTCAGGCAAGGAGCTGCGCCGATGGGATGTCGATAGCAATGGGAAGAAGTTCGTTGGCGGTATCAACGACATTGTGGTGGCCGCGAACGGCGGCGCGTATGCCACGATCTTTGGCCCCTACCCCGACCCGCCTATCCCATCAGAGGTAGTGGGCAAGATTCTGTATCTTGCGCCCGACAGTCAACAGTGGGTCGAGGTAGCAAGCGATCTTAACTACGCCAATGGCATCGGCGTTTCTCCTGACCAAAAGACCCTCTATGTCAGCCAAACGGTCGGTAACTGCATCTTGAAATTCACCATCAATGACGACGGTACGCTGAGTCACCGCGCAAATTTTGCGCTGCTCAACCTTCTCGTTAAAGACAAGAACAAGTCCTGGTGGCTCGGACCCGATAGCATGAAGATCGATAGTAAGGGTAACATGTATGTGGCCCAATGGTTCGGCGGCAAGATTTTGAAACTATCTCCCGAGGGCAAGCTACTGCATGTCTTTGAAATCGCGGCCGGTAATGGCACGACCAACGTCGCCTTCGGTGACGGCGAGAATGACTTATATGTGACTGTGGTGAAAGATCCGAATGACCAGCAAGCCAAGGGCAGCATCGTAAAGATTCCAAATGTGAAGTAGGTGCGATAAGAGCGCCTCGCATTGGACTGGCGCCGTAACTACTTCATACTTCTCGTATGAGCATCGTCGGCACAGTGGAAAGCCTTTGGCGTTATCCGGTCAAGAGCATGCGCGGCGAAGAGCTGGACGAGCTATTCGCTGGTTACGCGGGAGTATATGGCGATCGCCTTTTTGCTTTCGAGAGTTCCGCCGGCCCGCGCGGCTTCCCCTTTCTCACCGGACGCGAACAACGTCAGATGATTCGTTACCGGCCGCGTTTCCGAAATCCGGAGAAAGCAGCGCGCCCGATCAATTTGAAAGAAGCAGGAGAGCTGTCGCCCAACATCAATCCGCTTTCGGCCGATGCTTCCGGGTTAATGATCGATGTCGAAACACCGGAAGGTAAGACGTTCGTGATTAACGATCCGGCTTTGCTCGATCATCTACGATCAAACACTCACGGAAATCCTGAGCTCACCTTGCTTCGCTCCGACAAGGCGATGACTGATTGTCGTCCAGTGTCGATTTTCGCTGTGCAAACCGCACAGCAGCTGGGCGAGGAAACCAACCTAGTCGTCGACAAACGGCGCTTCCGCGCCAATGTCTATCTTGACCTAACGAACACCGGCGGTTTCGCCGAAGATCAATTCGTCGGTCGTACGTTGCGCATCGGCGCAAAAGTAACCGTCGCCATTCTCCAGCGGGATGGACGTTGCATGATGATTACGCTCGATCCCGACACCGCAGAAAAAACGCCGGCGATCTTGAAGGCCGTGGCACAAGCGCATGAAGGCATGGCCGGTGTCTATGGTGCCGTGCTTGTCGAAGGAATGATTCGCAAAGGCGATCCCGTCGAATTGCTGGACTAACCATTCCCAGCGAGGACCGTTGAACGATGATGCATGGAGGTCTAATGTGCGGCAATCATGAACATTGAGCTAGCTCATATCATTCAGAGTTACATCGACGCGAGCAACGCACACGATGTAGCTGCGATTCTAACTTGTTTTGCCGATGGTGCCACGGTGCGCGATGAAAACCAAACCATGCAAGGCAAAGAAGCGATCGAACGCTGGCTCGCCACCACAATCGAGAAATACAAATTCCACTTTAGTCCTAAGACTGCGCGAACTGACGCTGCACAAACCGTCGTTACCGTAGAAGTATCCGGAACGTTTCCAGGTAGCCCTATAACACTCGATTACCACTTCGCGATCGAGAAAGCTAAGATCGCCTCCTTGACCATCGACTCGTAACTCGGGGACATTGAAATCGCTCACCGAATATCTCTGGTTCGAAGTTCCGGGCCGGCGCGGGTTCATCAACATCACGCCAAAAATTGAAGAACTCGTTAGTCAAAGCGGTGTGCGTGAAGGCCTATGTCTGGTCAACGCCATGCACATCACCGCGTCGGTTTTCATCAACGACGACGAGAGCGGACTCCATCATGATTACGAGGTCTGGCTGGAGAAACTAGCACCGCACGAGCCGACCTGTGCGTACCGGCACAATCGTACCGGAGAAGATAACGCCGACGCCCATCTCAAGCGGCAGATCATGGGCCGCGAAGTCGTCATCGCCATCACCAAAGGCAAGCTCGATCTCGGTCCGTGGGAAGAAATCTTCTACGGCGAGTTCGACGGTCGTCGCAGAAAACGCGCGCTGGTAAAGATTATCGGCGAGTAAGACGTCAATGTTTCCGGAATTGCTCGGTCACCTGCGCGACCACGATGCCAAACTTCGTGATCGTGGAGTGATTAACCATCGTCTTTCCATCGGGCTGCAAATACATCCACTGCAACCGTCGCAATTTCGAAGAACAAAGAACTGCGTTTACGCGGGCGGCTTCAAACTCTCGCACTTCGCCTCGTAGCTCTCGATCAAGGAAGCGATCTTGCCGTGGAAACCATCTTGTGCCGAATACAACGCACCCACCGGTTCAGAGAATTCCTTCTGCTTTAGCTCGTCTTCGATTGTCAGAGTCAAGGCCGCGAGCGTCTCGATATTAGCTCGCGAATGGAATTCCATCTCTTTCAACTTCGAGAGCACAGCCTGGGATTTTTCTAACTCACCGGGAGGCGCTTCCACCTTCGCGACTTCGGCGGGCGCAGGCGTTCCCGCCGCGGCGCCTTCCTTATCGCCAGACTTCTTCCCTCGTTTTTTCTTCGGATTCGCCCCAGTCCCTGAGGCTGTTTCGTGATGTGCCTTTTCCTGCTTAACTCTCTTGTCGTGCGCGACGTTTCGTGGATCGGACATCCACACTGATACACCAGTTATTGATTTGCCGCCGCGTTTTTGCCCAACGAGGCGCAAAGTATCTGCAGGGAACCTGGCCGATCATGTGCCAGAGTCGATTACCCTACGCAACAGCGCGACCGCCGAATACGGGCACAAGCGCGGAAGAATGTCAGCCCTTCGCGCGTTCGTATTTGACGCTCACCATCTTTTGTAACGAACCGTCCTTCTCGACGAAGATGTCATTAGTGTAGGCATCCGCACCACGCGGCGTAATGATCGCGCGCGCCTTCTCGATCTTTCCGTGCAAATCGGTTGAGGTAAAATCATGCACGAGCGCCCCATTCTCGATCGTGACCGCGCCTTCAATCAGATTGCCTTCGGCATCCGAGTAGGTAAAGACAAGCTGCTTTTTCGCCGCATTCCAACCGTAGATGCCGCTGGTGTATGGCGCACGCTTTCCGTCCACCACGAATGCGCCATCGAATCGAATGCCTTGATGATTTGCGGCCCACTCGCAACGCAACTCGATCGACATCTTCTTGCCATCTCCTGCAGGCGGCAGATCTCCGCGCCAAATGCCTCCAATTAGAAATGCGATCGGGGCAAACGGTGATGCGGTTGTCGCAGGAGGGGCGGATTCCGTCGCCCAGGAAGTAGCGACTAGAACGGTCATTGCGGTTTGGATGATGGGAGTTAGTAGCTTCATCTTCATAGGTCTTTTGTTTGTGAGTCTCATTCTTAACAAAACGAGCAGCTGGCTAAATGACGAAGTTCCGACAAATCACGCCATCCCGAGTAATCCTCCGGCGAGTAAGACAGGTCTCTGTAATTCACGCGCAGCAGTCGTGTGATACGCCTTTGTTTTGGCCGTACTCGTCGTGGCGCTTCCACCACAGATCGTCCTCGTTGCGTCCTTTCGGGGCGCGATCGAGCCATTGATACATCCCCCACAGCCCATCGACTCCGCGTGAATAGGCAGAGTAGGTGTGATAAACAACACCGTCCTCGAGCGCGAATGCACTCACGCCCGGCCGCTCGCGCACATAGGTGTCTCTGTCGGTCCCACTCATGGCCGCGAACTTACTCGCTCCGTCGGAGGACGAGCGCGAGGATATTTCGGGCACAGGCTCTTCGCGCTCGTAGTTATACTCGATACCTTCACGCTGTTGCTCCTTCGTGAACGAAACATGGAAGTCGTAGTTGAAATCACTCTCGAAAGAGGATGCCCACGGAAAGCTCCATTCCATTCGGCGTTTGTAGGTCTGTAACTTCGCCAGCGGCGCACGCGAGACTGCCCAGAGCATCACGTCGTGGTTAGCCAGATGAACCTCGTTGCCGTTGAAACCGTCCGCGATCGCGGAACACGATGGACACCCGGCTTTGTAGTCGGGCCCAAACATGAAATGGTAGATGAGAATCTGTGAGCGTCCTTTGAAGAGATCAGTCAGAGACGCTTTTCCCTCATCGGTATCGAAGTAGTATTCCTTATCGATTCGAACCCAGGGTAACTCCTGCCGCCGCTGCGCCAGCTCATCGCTCCGTCGAATAAACTCCTTTTCCTCCTTTAGTAACTTCAGCCGGGCTGCCAGCCATTCTTCACGTGTTCCAGTCTTATGCTTAGTCATAGATTTGTTCTTCTTTCACTTAGGTCGTCCGAACCAAGTGCTATTTACCTCGTAACGTAGGCACCTAGCTTATCAAGAACACTACCCCACCCTTCTCTGTGCTTGTCGCGCGAGTCCTCGCTCGGTAGCTGTTCATGACGCAGCAGGATGTCGGTGCCGCCATCACGGTCGCTAAGTTCGATTGTAACCAGACTTGGTCCTTCCTTCCATAATTCGTCATCATCCCACTGCCAGGTGAAAACAAGTTTGCGGCCCGGTTCTACTTCGCGGTATTCGCCGCGCATGGTCATTCTCTCACCATCGCAGTTTTCCACGTCCCAAATAAATTCACCACCTGTACGCACATCGGCAATGAGGTTATGCGTCTTCGTTGTCGCGGGTCCAAACCACTCCTTTAGCTGCGCCGGATCACTCCACGCCGAGTAAACGCGTTCACGCGGGGCCTTAATGTGGCGTCGAATTTCCAGAGAAGGTCGGGCAATCATTTTATCTTTCATCATAGTGTTTCATTTCGCGCCGTCATGGCGGTTGCTTGTGTTATTCCAACAAAACTTGCGCAGCGTGAGAGCCACCGATCCCGCGCCGCTGCTCCAGCCAAGAGCCATCCAGAAGATATGTAGTAGACAGGCCGGACACATCGCACCTACCTGCTTCCTTTCTTGGATGATGGAGCCTTCTCCAAATAGTTAGCCAGGCGGTCGAGCGAACCTTCCCAAAAACGGCGATACTTCTCCACCCACTCGGCGGCCTGTTTTAGGGGCCTGGCCTCGAGCTGCATTTCATGCACGCGACCACGACGCCGTCTCTTTAGTAAACCGGCCTGCTCCAGGACTCGAAGATGTTTGGAGACTGCGGGCAAAGACATTTCGTGGCGCCCCGCCAGATGCGTCACCCGTTGCCGCCCCGTCGCGAGATGTGCCAGGAGTTTGCGACGAGTCGGATCAGCCAAAGCGGCAAAGGTCCGATCAAGTTTGGCCGAGGCATGTTTAACCATCTGGTTAACTATTATCAGCGAAAGATATTGCTGCAAGTGAAATTTTTTTCTCTCACAGAAGGAATGGTTCGCGAAAGGAGATACCGCCGCCGCCGCCACTCCGGCCCGGAGGCACGCGGTCTGCCTTGCTGATGGATCTTTTCTTACCGGAGGAGAAGTTCATTTGAAAGCCACAAAACCAGAAAAGAGACCTAGCCTGCGGTCCGGCCACAGTTAATTACGACAATCTTGTCGTTCAGGTAGTGCCTGAGCCATCCGCCCTTGGCTAGTAGTTGTCGGATCAATCCTGCCCGGTCTCGCCAGCTTCAGGTTGTCTCGATCAAATTCTTAGGCAAGGAGTGTCGCGCGGGTATGAGTAAGGCAACGCAACGATTTCTCTGGCTCGACAGCGCCAAAGGTCTCGCCATTCTCTGGATAGTTTACTTTCACTTCATCGGCACCTATCTCGATCATCGGCCCATGCCGTCCGATGATTGGAATGGGATCGTGGCCAGCACGCTGACTGCGGTGCGGATAGCGTGGCTTAAACTATCGGGCCTTGGCCTTCATGCCGTCAGCGTCTTCATCATTCTCAATGGCTGGCTTCTTATGCAATCGACCGCGCGTCGTGCCAGTGAAGGAAAAATAAACTGGGCGGCATGGTATGGCTCGCGTCTGCTCCGGCTCTATCCCATGTACTGGGTCGCGCACCTGGTTTACCTCATTTCACCGTTCGTGGCGCGCTGGGAACCAATCGATCGTCGCCTCATTCTAAGTCTGCTCGGGCTGCGCTTCGTCGATATCGGAATGAACTTTTACTACCTCAATGCTTCCTGGTGGTTCTTTTCCCTGCTCATCCAGTTCTACTTCATCTTCCCCTTACTCTTTCGCCTCGCGCAACGACTGGGACCTGGCGCCTTTCTCGTCCTGGCTTGCGGTGTTGGTTTCTTTGTTCGTTACCTCATGCTCATCCCCTACCCGCAAACTGGTTCCTGGATAATTGGCGGCCTCGCGCTTAGTCGCTTACCGGAGTTCGCCCTCGGGATGGCTTTGGGAATGTGGCATAGCCGCGCCAGGGAAAGGGTGGAATGGTTCTTTCTGCGCGGTCCGGCCTTGGGCATGGCTTTGCTGGCTTATCCCGCGGCGCTTCAGTTATACCACAACGGCTTCACCTATATCTTCGTTGACCTGGCCACGGGCGCATCTTGTTTACTCCTCCTTGTCGGAATTGCCGGAGTGCTTTCCCACCTCTCTTTCGCCGCGCAACTAACGGCTGTAGTAGGCGCCTACTCCTATGGCATCTTTCTCGTTCATCAGCCTTATGTGATTTGGTTCGGCCTCGGTTTGCGCCAACAACCACTCTGGCTATTTCCCGTCATCGCGTTTGCCGTGCTAGCTGTGCTCAGCGCATGGGGAATCGTTTTGGAAAAAGCGACAAACCTGCTCGTGCAAAAACTTCTGACCTTAACATCCCGCAAAGTATGAAGCAGAATCGAGGCGCGATTCGATTTCTTAGAAGGAGGCGTTAACCGTTGTACTAAGTCGGGCAACAGGTACCGTATCAGCCAGAAGCAATTGGCTAGAAGAATCCCCGTGCTTAGCGTTCACGCCCATTCAAGACTCCGAACTTGGACCTTAGCTACTGCAACTCCTATAGCTTCGATTGCGAGTTTCAGTGCAACTTCGACGTATCGCTCGTCACGAACGGCGAAAAGAAGTCGATAAAAGGGAAAGTACGCTTCGTCACCGACCCGCAAAGTGTGTGAGCTATATCGTCGTTTTGATAGACTCGATATTGTTACCTGGAGCTCGCCGCATCGCCTTCGGTCGATTCGAATGCCGACGTCCCGGCTGTCTTTACCGAGCAACGGATGAAACGCTTCTCCGCTCTCGATAACGACATCTTCCAATGAGGAATTCATCGCTCCCTGAACTGCTCCGACATACAATTCGGCCACATCGATCGCATCTCGAACTGCGGCAAGTCTTGGCGCCTGATATTTGTGCTCCAATAGGTGACGCAGTTTTCGCACCCGAGAGACGATCGCCGGGGTTACAATGCCCAACGATTCGAGGAGCTTGAATTTCAACGGGTGATCTTGATTTGTCGTGAAGGCTCGCAGACTGTCTCTACAGCTCTTGCTGAGCTGTTTATCGAGTCGGGCTGGGTCGAAGCCCAGTGCACGCAAGAAGCCGTCGCTCTGGCAGTCAATCGCACGTTTCGCGTTAGATATCGCATTCACCAGCGATCTGGTATCCCTTTCTTTTAGGTCTTCGCGCGCTGCGGAGATAAAGAACCGAGGACTCAACTTGTAGTCGATCGTCAAGAACGAGCCGCAGTCGCGAACGATGCTAACCCGCGTCCAATCGACCGCTGCAGACTGAAGTAGCTGTCGCAACGAGCCTGACCGCTGCTTCTGCATGAAGTTAATGCGTTTCCGCGACGGCTTCGATTTTGTCGGCATTTGTGTCCTTCGATGGAACAATACCTAGCAGAGCGGTGTTTCAGCAAAAAGCTTTGTACGCCAGAATTTTTACTAACGATTCATCGCCGACTTGTCACGTAGCGCTAAATCCGCAAGGATCAAGTCATGCGCACCCGACGCGATTTTCTTTCTCTGGCCGGCAAGGGCCTTGGTCTGGCCGCGCTTTCTTCCGCGACGATCGCTTCGTTGCTAAGAAATCTCGAAGCCGCCACGAAGGCTGTGGCGCATTTGTCGCCGGAAGAAGCGGCCATGGATGAGGACTACTGGGCTAGTATCCAGGAAGCTTTCACCGTCACGCGTGGCATCATTAACCTGAATAACGGCGGCGTCTCGCCCAGTCCGCGCATGGTGACTGAGGCATTGGTGCGTTATCAATGGCAACAGGAAGATGCCACCGCTTACACGATGTGGCAGATCCTTGAGCCGCAATCGGAAACCATCCGCACCGGCCTGGCCGAACTCTTTGGCTGCGACCGGGAAGAAATTGCCATTACGCGCAATGCCTCCGAATCGCTCGAGACTTTGTTGATGGGAATGGACTTCAAGTCCGGCGACGAAATTCTAACTACCACCCAGGATTACCCGCGCATGCTGACGACGTTGCGTCAGCGAGAAAAACGCGAAGGACTTAAGCTGAAGTTAATCCAGATTCCTATTCCGCCGAAGAACCTCGATGAAATCACGGCGGCCTTTGCCAAAGGCATGACTGAGCGCACCCGGCTTATCCTGATGGCGCACCAGATTAATATCACCGGCCAGATCACTCCGGTGAAAGCGGTCTGTGAGATGGCGCGAGCCAAAGGAATAGAAACGATCGTGGACGGCGCGCATTCCTTTGCCCAGTTCGATTTCAAAAGAGCGGACCTGGGTTGCGATTACTTCGGGACCAGCCTGCATAAGTGGTTATACGCGCCCAAAGGCACAGGCATGCTTTACGTGAAGCGCGATAAGATCGAAAAGATCTGGCCGATGATGGCCGCGGAATCGAAGCAGGCCTCGGATATCCGCAAGTTCGAAGAGATAGGCACTCATTCCGCCGCGCCGAAGCTAGCCATAGGTGAGGCGCTCCTTTTTCACAATGGCATCGGTGGCAAACGCAAGGAAGCGCGCTTGCGTTACCTGTCGCGTTACTGGATGAACAAGCTCAAGGACGTAGCTAAGATTCGCTTCAATACCTCATTCGATCCGCAGCAGTCCTGCGCGATCGCGAACGTGCAGATCGAAGGAACGAAACCGGACGACGTAGCGAAGTATCTTTTCGACAAACACCACATCTTCACCGTGGCGATTAACCACGAAGAATTCCAAGGCCTCCGCATAACGCCGAACGTGTATACCACCTTGCAAGAGCTAGACCGCTTTTGCGAACAGATGGAACAGATCGCAAAGAATGGCCTGCCCGCCTGAGTCGGCAGATCAGCCGAGTTCGAACCAGTGGCTGTCGCAACGGCTTTTTTTCGCGCTGCTTCCTCGCGTCGAGCGTGTCCTAGGCAGTGTCTAAGAGCCAGCGCGCACGTAGGAATAAGGCGATACGCGGCGGCGAGGGTCGGCCGATTGGACTACCGATTGAAGCGAAGTTGGAAAGATTAGCGGCTAGAAGTGAGAACTTATACCCCGGAGTCTCGTATTCCATCTTGAAGATAAATTTATTCCGCACACAAAACTCGAATACTTCAAAAAAACTGATATGCCACGCAAAACAAGCAACACTGGCCGGCCAAGCAAGGCGCGCAAACGGAAAGATAATAAACCACGTACGAATAAGGCCTCCGCAGCTACCAAGAAGCGGACAACCAACCGCGTAACTACAGGACAACGCTTGAAAATCGGCGCCCTTGCGCGCGGTGCAGTAGCTCTCCGCGCACCGACCAAGTACACCGACGCACAGATCCGCGCGATTGTTAGGCAGTGCATCGCGAACGCGAACGGCGGTATCCCGCTGCCCTCAAATGCTCCCGTCGGTGCGCGTGCCCAGAGTGTCAGAGCATGCGTGAACGGAACTTTTGGGATCAGCATCGTGGTCACCGGCGCTGACAGTGAGAATTCCATCGTCGCAAAGGTAAAAATCGCACTCGCAAACAAAGTCTAACTACAATGAAGATTTCGGTCATGCCAACGGCAGTTGCCCTTGTGTTATTCTTCGCTCGCGCATCGTTGGTCCTGGCGGTGCCGCCAGATCAGGTCATGATGCCGCGGGCCGCTGCAAAGGTGTACTTCGACTTCAACCGAGTACCAAATCCCAAAGCAGGTGATGGGTTTCGGCAATTGGTCAGAATGTTTGGGGATAAGAACGAGTATACAGCAGCAGAGGTGCAAGCCGCCCGCGACGGCATAGACGTTTTCAAAGACGGTCGGATCGAGCCAGGCAAGGACCAGAATGGCGAGCCTCCGCCGGGCGCGCTATCGCGAGCTACCGTGCAAAGCCGCTACACTGCGGTCGAAGCACTGGATCCTTCCAAGGCGGGCGCATTCGCGCGGCTCGTGAAGCGTGTTGGTAACTGGGATTGGTACACCTTCGATCAGGTTGCCAATGCCGAGACGGTCGCCGATTTCAAAGAACCGGAAGGCGCAGAGAAGCAAAAGATCGAAGCCGTGCGCGAGGCGTATGTTCGCGGCGAAGAGCGCCAAGTAAAGCTAGATCAAGGATGGCATGGACCGCGCATCAGGCACGATTGGCGCGATGTGCTCTACGACGAAGACCCAAGCCAGTTTACCGATAAACCGAAGGCCTTAGGCGATCTTCAGGGCGCGACGTTCTCCTATACTCGCGATCAAGTCGCGAGTACCGACACCTGGTCCGCACATGCAGCGTTGATCGTTCCGTTCACCCATCATTGGCCCGAAGACCAACACTTTGGTCTCGATCAATTCGCGATCGCACCAAGTGTTACCTATGATCGTGTCGACACAAACGGCGATCCAAAAAAAGAGGTAGATTCAATATTGTACCGGCTAGGCTTCTATCTCGACTTCTTTGGTCTGCAGTCCAGAAGTGCGTTACCGACTGACGTGCCATATCCCGGAGGAGGACCTAATCCAGCCGCGGCGTTTGGTGGTGGTTATGGACTACAACTGCGCGCCGCGGGCGTTTATGCCACCAACCAGGATCATGATGCCGGTCTGGCTGGTTTCGAACTAGACCTCGAGCCGCGGTGGTTAGGACAGAAGATAAGCCTCGGTTACCGCACGGTTCTCTGGCGGAAAGTACCTTCGCTGCCAGACGCGACAGATGATGCGCTGTTCGAAGCGCAACTCCGTTTATGGCTCCACGCCGAAGGCGGCGACGTCTTAGATGCCGGCGCGGGCTGGGTGGCTTCGAATGACAACTTCTTCCGGGTGGGTCCGTCGATTCAGCTTCAACTCCGCGCACCAGCCCTTCCCGGTGGGCGCGCCCTCTCACTGACCGTCCTCTATTCTTATCTCGGAGCGATCACCGGACCGGACGATCACCCGTTCCATCTCCAAACTGCCTTGGTTTACGACCTCTTCCGCGACAAGGAACTGAATCACAAAGTCTCGATAAACGCGACCTACGAGCGTGGCGGGCTGGACCTAACGAAACAAAATGTCGATAGCTTCACGCTAGGCCTCGGGGTGCTCTTCTAGACCGGGGCGGCATACATTTCCACATGGTGCAGGGCTGTGCTTGCGAACAGCAAATGCCAAGACGTTTCACTAGTGATCGCTCACCGGTCCATAAGGCCACAAGCAGATCAAGAGAGAGTTGCCAATAATCTAAGATCCGTTTCAATACTTCCTTCGACCCGAACCAATCCTGCGCGATCGCCAATGTGCAGATAGAAGGAACGAAACCAGACGACGTGGCGAAGTATCTCTTCGACAAACACCACATCTTCACCGTGGCGATTAATCACGAAGAATTCCAGGGCCTCCGAATAACGCCGAACGTCTATACCACTTTGCAGGAACTAGACCGCTTTTGCGAACAGATGGAACAGATCGCTCGCCAAGGCTTGCCTGCCTGAGTCGGCTAAAACAATTCAGCGCTTCGCGAGAAAGGCCTTACCGCAATCTTCCAGATCAAGACACTTACAGCCATCCGCCTTTTCGAGCAGGCGTTTCATTTTCTTCGCGGTCGCGATCAGTTCGTCCATTTCGGTTATCTTGCGTTGCGCGAGTAATTGCCAGCGGCGGAACGCTGGCGTCCCTTTGCCAAATCCGTGGAAGAGATGCCTGATCTCCTCCATGCGGAAGCCGGCGCGCTTGGCTACGTCGATGACCTTCAAGTAATTTAAGACGCCGGCGTCGTAACGGCGCTGCCCGCCGATGCGCTGAGCCTTGGGCAGCAGGCCGATCTTCTCGTAATACCGGAGGGCAGAAGTTTGCAGACCCGCCCTGCGAGCTACCTCGCCAATGGTGATGTTCGCCATAGGAAAAGAAAGTCGCTTGACTTAAAGCGCACTTCAAGTCCGAGCGTCGCAGCAACTATGAACAAATCAACAACGCCTCGCTTACCGCTCATCGCCAAGATCGCCATTGCAGTGACGTTCCTTAATACCTGGGTCATCTTTGAAGAGACCGTCGTAGATCGACACGGCCTCTGGCGCTACATGCCGTTCTACCGAGTTGGATTATTCTGCGCATGGGATGCCGCGGTGTTCGCGGTCACTCTGCTACTTCTTCTCCGTAGCGTTGCACGTTCCGGTCATCGTAGCGAGCCTGCGTTGTCGGCGACGCTTCTGTTACCAGTGATCGCCAAGATCGCGATCGCGCTGACCTTTCTTAATACATTGATCATTCTTTTTGGCTGGCCCGGATTGCTGTCGCGAGTCTGCTTCTGATCGATCGAATGCAGTTCGGCGAGATTAACGAAATACTTCCAGGAGAATCAGGCCAGGTTCTTCGACGCATCGTCACATCGTCATGTTCCGAGTTAGCGGAAGCTACTCCCAGGTTAGACCTTCCGTCATCATCCTCACTTCACTACCTCCATCCGCCGGCTTAACGAAGATTGTTAAGGTCGCCTTCCCTCGCTTGCGCTTCAGGATTGAAGATTGCGGATTGACCATGTCGGAGCCGTCGTTGTTCCAACCCTGCGCTTTCAAGCCCGAGGCAAGCTCTGCGCAAACCTTCTTCACATCGGTCTTACTCTTAAAAACCAGCTGTCCAACCATCGCCTTGTATTCCACGTCGGTCGCATCCTTGGTTAGAGCTAGTTCCTGGGCCTTGGGTCCGGCAGCGGCGGGTTTTGTGGTGGATTTCCCCTCGGAGATATCGGTGGCGAGTGTAGCATCATCTTCGTCGGTATCCTCATCCGAGTCGCTGGTTGCAGACTTCGCTTCCTTGTCAAGCTTCTTGGTTTCCGCAGCCTGAAACTCTTTGGGCGTCTCACCCAAAGGCGCGACGAACTTGAGCTTTACTTCCCAGGTTTCGCCAAAGGTATCGACCGGACCATTCGTAGTAAGTTCTCCTTCGACCTTGCCATCGGCGTGGGTGAAGTCGTTTGCCTCAAGGTTGCCGATCGAGCTGAAGCCCTGCTTCTTGTGTGCGCTGTGCGCAACCTCGCAGCCATAGATCTGGCCATCGTCGTGCAGTGAGATGACGAGCGCGCTGCCGAATTTGCCGAACGACGCGTTAAAGTCTGGTTTTTTGTCCTTTAAATGATCCTTCTCCGTGAACACGAGTGTGATCCCTGGCTTACCGCTGAAAGGCTCACTCCATCTTGCCGACACGTAGGCTAGCTTCGCATCTTTGCCGTTGCCTTTGAAAACACCGCTAACAGTCGGCGGCACGTTAGCTGCCGGACCTCCTTTCTTCGCCGTCGACTGCGGCAAAGAATCATCTGCCTTTAACAAGGCGGTCTCGAAGCGGACATCGAAGCTGGCGGGAAACATGTCCTCCGCGTTACTCGATTGGGTTATCTTGCCTGCAGCGCGACCGTTCTGCAGCTTCAGTTCACCTACCGCCGTTCCGCTACGACGGCCAAGTGATGTGCTTCCCGCCGCCGCGCTCCAATGTTTGATTTCACCGGTCTTCTTGAAGATCAACCGCAGGAAAGGACGTTTGAAATCCGGATCGGCATTGTCCTTCTCCGCTTTCCGCGCTTCCTTGAGTTGCTCATTGGAAACTACCTGACCGCTCAGGACAACCGCGATCAGGTCCTCATTGTCGATCGTCGTCTCATAAGCCAGCGCATTTTTCAGGGTGTAGGTCTTCTTATCCAGAGTCAGCGTTCCTTCTGCGGGATTGGTCTTGCTCTCCTGCGCGAAGAGCGTCAGCGCGCTCATCGATGTTATCGTTATCAACAGATAGATGAATCTTGTTTTCATAGATGGCTCCTCTCACCTTGAGATTAGAAGAGCGTCGATAATCTGAGCAGAGGATGGTAGCGCTGCCAAGCTTTCGCTCCCGAGCGCGAAAGGCGACTCCATATCGATCATCCATCAGCACGCGTGGACGCTGACTTAATGTCTACTACGGGCGTGCCGTCGAAGACCTCGATCGGTCCGATCTTCACGCGCGTGCCGCTAAGCTCACGCACAGTTACAGGATGCAGACCGAGAGGGTTCGGTCGCGCCGGTGAGCGCGTGTAGAACACGCCCGTAAGTGGACGGCGCGGATCGCTACGGGGATGTCCCGTCAGCACATCGCGCTTCGCTTCGTGCAACCACGTGATCACGATCAGTTCGTGGCCAACTTCCATACCTAGCAACGCATCCGCGAATCGCGGTTCGATCTCTAGCCAGGCGTCCGGCGCACCTTCCGCTCCTTGTCGGGGCGCGTCTTCGCGGCCTTTTACTGTCGAACGAATAAAGCCAACCGGTTCCAATGTATAAGAGCTCATCTTGTTCAAACGTGGTTTTTGACCTTCACCGACTCAAGCCGAATCCAGCATACATTTCCTTCCCAAGTTAGACACCGCGATGGGCTGAGGTATAAGGTCTCGCAGGATGAGACTGGACAAGCGCTTCACCGCCGTCTTACGCAAAAGTCCGGCGAAAGGCGGCTGGACTTTAAGTCCGTGCTGCTAACCCCGAATGGTCTTCCCGCAAGCAGTGCGCACGAAACCGCGCACAGGCGAGGTATCAGACGAGTTTTCGCAAAAGGCCATCCACCGCCGCGTCGAGTTCCGCCAGCTTGAACGGTTTGGCTAGCACGGTCGCGGTCACCCGCTGGAAGAAGAACTCGATCGTCGGGTTGTTTCGGTGGCCGGTAAAAAAAATGAACCGTCGAGCAGTAGCCGGCCGGATGCGCGTGACCGCCCAGTAAAACATCTCGCCCCCCATCTGCGGCATCATCATGTCGCAAAGGATGAGATCGAAGCCATCCTTGCTGATCTCGCGCAGGCCTTCGATGCCGCTCGGGACCGAGGTTACCTGAAAGAAGCGGGAGACCAGGTGATCGCGCAGAACTTCCCGGAAATCATCGCGATCCTCCAGGAGCAAAACCTTCCCGGCTTCCCGGGCGACCACCTCGTCCGGAGGCGCGTCAATCTCGAGGGAGACGACCTTCGTCGGATCGGAGTACAAAGTTGGCGCTTGTCGACGCATAGCCGCAAGTCGGATGAGCAGAACAAGTGCCCTCGGGCCTCCGATGTTGGGTATCGATTAGCTATTTCTTACTTCGTCTTATCTTCCGGATCGTACTCGTATAAGCGAGACGGATCGCCGAAGACCGCACCGAGCACGCGCTCCGGCCAGATTTCGAAATAGGTCAGGAGCAGCGCCATCAGCGGAACTAGAATGAAGTAGAAGCCGTGCGCAGCCATCATGAACATCGCGATCGCGCGCAAGACCAGTAGGTAAACATCCCAACGCACCTGCTGCTTCAGCTCAGGGTCAGGCATTAAGTCATAGCCCGATCGGAATGCCTTCCAGAAATGCCCGACCGCGAGCGAACCGAAAGTGAACCAAAGCCCTGCCGAATACGCGAGTTGATGCCGCACTTCATCGCCAAGGATGAGATCATGCAACGGGATCAGCACGATCCAATAAGGCAGACCTACAAGACCCACCAGAAAGATCCACGTAACGACGCCGCGCACTATTTTCATCACTAGCCACTGGCTCTCATAGTTTTTTTGCGACTCGCGCATGGCCCGCGGAACCAGCGCTGCAATGATCGCCGCCAGCGCGGTCAGCCCGTCGAACCAGTAGCTGAAAACACTCAGGGCCGCCGACCAGCCGAAGCCATAAATTCCGATTACCGGAATCATATTACGCGCCAGCACCGCCCAGGCATGCGGGTTGGAAGCGAACTCGCGCAGATGTTGCGATAACGGCGGCGGCGCGGTCTGGCGCCGCACGGTAGAGGATGTTCTTTCCGCTCGCTTGTTCACTTCGACAGATTATTTCCTGCAATCAGGAATCAGGGAAGTCGATGAGGAATTAGCGAATTGGAACGATTCTCGTAGTAAACAAAGGACATTCGGCAGCCAAAGAAAGCGCTGACCCTTGAACCTGACCGTTGTCCCGCTATCCTCGCAGCCATGCAACGCGACCATCACTCTTGGTTTTCACATCGTCTCAACCGCGACATGGGCGTCAATGTTTATGGACATTACGGCATGCCCATTCTCGCCTTCCCCACCAGCATGGGCGACGAGCATGAACAGGAAGGCCAGGGCATGGTCCGCACACTTAGCCCTTACATCGAGGAAGGGCGGATCCGATTCTTTTCCATCAACGGCGTGCAAAGCGATTCGTTCAGCAACAAAGGAGCGCATCCCTTCCATCGCAGTTGGATGCAGGCGCAATACGACGACTACGTCGCGAGCGAAGTTTTCCCCTTCATCGACTCTGTGTGCCAGACGCCCGGCATCCCAATCACGACCTACGGCGCCTCACTCGGCGCCTACCACGCGGCCAACACCCTCTTCAAGCATCCCGACCGCGTGAAGCGCTGCTACGCGCTCTCCGGCGTTTACGACATGCGCGACTCGATGGACGGGATGTACGACGACAACTTCTACTTCAATAACCCGGTCGACTATATGGCCAACCAGAACGACCACTGGTTTCTCCATCAGTATGGGAGCTGCGATATTCACTTAGCCACTGGTTGTGGCCCATGGGAAGTGCCTGGTCCGACCTACAAAATGTCCGAGGTCCTCAAGAGCCGCGGCATACCTCATCACTTGGACGACTGGGGTCCGAAAGGCGGACACGAATGGCCCTACTGGCATCACCAGATGTGGGAATACGTGGGTCAGCATTTCTAGTAGAAAAACGCGCGATAATGTTCAAGACCATCCCACTTCTACTAGTATTCACAGCTACGAGTATCTTAGGGGCGGAACTCTCGCCCAAAGATGTTGTCGCGCAGTTGTATCAAGCGCACCGGTCGAAGCACGATCCGCTGGATGAAACACAGTTACTGGGCCGCTACTTCGACGCCACACTCCTAAAGCTCTACCTCAGGGACAAGCGCGAGGCTAAAGGCGAAGTCGGCCGGCTCGACGGCGATCCGCTCTATAACGCGCAGGAGATCCAAGTCACCGATTTCTCTGTCTCAGCGACCGAAAGTGTCAGCGGCGAAACACGCGTCAGAGTCAGCTTCAAGAACATCGGCAAACCGACGCGCCTCGCCTACATTCTTACGCGCAGCGGCAACGGCTGGAGAGTCAGCGACATTCGCTACGACGACGGGTCTTCATTAAAGAAGATCCTGCAATCCAAGTCCTGAAGAACATGGCAGCTTCCACTGTCGCCCAATACCTAGCCACGCTCCCCGCGGATCGCCGCGCCGCGCTCAGCGCCGTGCGCAAGGTGATCAATGAGAACCTGCCGGACGGATATGAAGAGGGCATGCAGTTCGGGATGATCGGCTGGTACGTCCCGCTGTCGTTGTATCCGGCGGGCTACGGTGAGAACAAGAAGGTGCCGTTGCCATTGGTTGCGCTCGCATCGCAGAAGTCAGGCATGGTGCTGCATTTCCTGTGCTTCTACGGCCATCCCGCTCTCTCCACCTGGTTCACCAGTGAATACAAGAAGAGTGGCAAGAAACTGGACATGGGTAAAGGTTGCGTCCGCTTCAAAAAGTTGGAGGACCTGGCTCTCGACGTGGTCGGCCGCACCGTTGCGCGTGTATCCGTGAAGGAACACATGGGCAATTACTCAGCGGCGCGAGCGCTCTTGCGCAAGGGCAAGAAGGCGAAACCAAAGAAGTGATATTAAATTTTCTTCCTCCATCCTTCTCCTTTCCACCTCCGCGTGTGGTTGACGTTTGCTCGGCCAGTGAAATCCTAGCTCAGTGAAAACGCTCATCGTCCTTCTCGTCCTTTTTCTGGCCACCGTCTCTTCGTCGCTGGCCGGGGCGGCGAAGAAGACTTACTCCGGTTCGTACAAAGGCCAGCCCTGCGTTGTCAAAGTCACCTGGTATAACTGGGAGGGTTTGGGCCCGATTTCCGGAGTGATTGGACTCTCTTCCGGAACCCCGGTTACTTTCTCAGGCAGCAACTCCCAAGTGGGCGTGATCGAATTGATGGCCGCTGGAGAATCATTCCGTCTCGTGCGAAAAGGCGTGGGGAAAACGGCGTCGTGGACCGGTTCACGATTCTCCTTTTCGGAAGGGCCGGCACCGACGCCGACGCCAACCCCGAGCCCGACCCCACAACCGAGCCCTGTGACCGAAGAAGTCCTAACTCCTGAGTCGCAAATGCCACCGCCACGAATGGTGGACGAAACCTACACCGGTTCATGGCGTGGCCAGCAGTTCACTGCGCAAATGCGATGGGCGCCGGCCGATGAACCTCAAATCGTCCGACGCGGTCGAGGCACAATCACGATGGCGGGAGGTAAGAAGTTTACCATCGAAGGAATGCAGTCCAGCGCCGATGCCGCAGAATTCAACATCAAACCGGACGGGAGCGGCGAAACCTACAAGACAACGAAAACCATCCGCGATGGAAGTGAGGCTTGGGAGAGCAGCTCGCTAACGTTGACGCAAACGAAGTGATGGCGGGGAAAGTAAGAAGGAGGAATGCAGAAGGAAGAACATGACCTGCGCGATCGGACGAAGGCCTTCGCACTCCGGGTTGTGCGCATGTTTGCCGCGCTTCCTAAGACAACAGAGGCACAGGTGCTTGGGAAACAGTTGCTGCGCTAGGTCGGCCTTTTCGAAATTGACGCCTTTCAAACGCGGGTGTTCTTGAGCGCAGCCTATCGTTAGGCGCTTTTGCGCTTGCCAATTCCCAGGCGGCCTCGCAAAAATCGCCCCCCATGATCCCCCCACGCTTCCCCCGCCTTTGTGCGATCGCGCTCTTTTTGCTGGTCGCAACTCACTTCGCCTCCGCCAACGTTGTCACCAACCCCGGGTTTGAAACCGGGGACTTCTCCGGCTGGACCCAGACTTCCGCCGCCAGCGGGAGCTTTTTCGGCGTCGGTAACACCGGCCCCGGCACGGGCGGCACCGGCAGTTCCATTGCCTTCTTCCATGCGAGCGGGACGCTGAACGATGCCATTAGTCAGAGCTTCGCCACGATGCCGGGCTCCCTCTACACTTTGAGCTTCTTCCTCAACGTGACCGGCCCAAGCAGCTCGGCGAGCAACGACTTCCGCGTCTTCTTCGATAACACGCTGGTTTTTTTCCGCACCGACATCAATCCCGGCTTCGGCACCTTCACCTTCCCGGTTTTAACGAATAGTTCTACCACCGCCCTGCGTTTCGAAGGCCGCAACGCGGGCGGCACGACCTTCTTCGACGACATCTCCGTCGAGCCTCGCATAGCGGCCGCCCCTGACTCAGGGTCGACTCTCGCCATGCTCAGTTTGGCTTTGCTCAGCCTGGTCGGTTTGCGTCGGAAACTTTGCTAAGGCTCCGTTACTCGCGCGAAGGCTGCTTCGGGAGCGACCCGGATATGCCAAGGTCTTCTTGTCGGCCGATGCGATGCGCACCGAGTTTGTCTGCATCCCCCGCCCCATCACGCGCAGCGAAAAACCGGACGGCGGGCCAGTGAGGTATAGAGTCTTACACACTGCTGCCCTGTGGAAGAGAGGCGAGCGCCCGCAGCCAAAAAAGTCGGTTCTCGAAGGCGACGCTGGACTGTCGATTTGACTGACTCATAGCAGATTGGCAAGGGCCCCGAGCAGCTCGCGCAGATCAAGTTCAAAGTGACGCTGCCGCCGGAACCTTACGATCAACTTCAGAAGCGAAGACTTCGTAGTTCGCCTCTTAACTGGTCATTTGCGCTCCCGCGCGCTCTCCGACTCGGGCCTGAAAGGCGGCCGAGCGCGATCGGCATCGAAGACATCAGAAGCGTTTTAGGAATGTCTCTAAAGGCCTTCGAAACCTTGGGAAGTCTTTTCCATACCTCGCGAAATCTCTTCGAGACCTTCCGAAATCATTTCCATACCTTCCGAAGACGTTTCCATACCTTGCAAAGTCTTTTCGAGACATATGGAAATGCTTTCCACATGTGTCGAAATGCCTTCAAGACCTGTGAAAATCCTCTCCATAACCTTGGAACACGCCTTGCAGTGTTGCCCTAGCGGGTCGCTAGAACGAACGGGCTTTCCCAGCCCGGCCTCGCCTTCGGCTGCGTTACGGTTACGGCTTCCTTCAGCCTTCTTCTTTCCCAGTGCCTGAAATTGAAAGATGCGCGCGAACGGATTAAATGCTCGGCGTCGAAACTCTATGAAAAAGATTCTTCTGTTACTCACCATCGCGGGAATTTCCTACCCTGGCCAGATATCGAGTGCTGCCGATGATGCCTCCGGCGCGGTGACCTTCAACGGCGTTACCGTCTCGGATGCGACGAACATATCCAGCAAGCCGAAAGTCGCGGCCGAGTCGCCTCTTCCATCGGCCACACTGAAGGTGAAGGATCTGGTGGTTGGAAAAGGTGAGGCGGCTACGGCAGATTCTACAGTGTCGGTGCAGTACGTCGGTGTTCGTTATACCGATGGCAAACAGTTCGACTCCTCCTGGGATCGCGGCGGCCCCACCAGCTTTTCGCTTAGGCGAGTAGTCAAAGGCTTCACGCAGGGGATCGGCGGTAACGGCGAAATCCAGCCTATGAAAGTGGGAGGCCGTCGCATTATCATCGTGCCCTCCGAAATGGGTTACGGTGAGAACGGAACACCGGATGGCAGCATCCCACCGAACGCTTCCATCGTCTTCGTGGTTGACCTCATCGCGGTCAAGTAGCGTTTAGGCAATTGCGGTGATGGTGTCTCGCGAACACTCAGAAGAGCGACGAACCTCAAATCGTCCGACGGGGTCGAGGCACGATCACGCTGTCGGGAGGTCAGAAGTTTTCCATCGAGGGATGGCAGCCGAGCGCCGACGCCGCAGAGTTCAACATCAAACCGGACGCGAGCGGCGAGGCCTACAAGACAACGAAAACCACCCGCGACGGAAGTGAGGCTTGGGAGAGCAGCTCGCTAATGTTGACGCAAACGAAGTGATCGACGTTCGCTCCCAAATTAAAGAAGTGACCCTGGGCGACTGCCTCGAGCCGCCGTCCTCGCGAGCCGGGGGATTGCTCATCATCTAGACGAGTGGGGCCCGAAAGGCGGACACGAATGTACCTATTGGTATCATCAGATGTGGGAGCACGTGGACGAGCACTCCTGAGGAACGACCCAAACCAGAGGCCTCGGCGGTAGGTCAGAAAAATCGTTAGAGGTTGATTTCACGCCAAGCTTCCGGTTCGCACCGAGTACGAGGATTGTCCGCGAAATTGTGGGCAGCACCGATAACGCATGTTTGCGAGTAAGGTATAATGTCGCTAGTTCTAGTGACAGATGGAAATTTGCTCGTTCGGAGTTCACGCCGATGGCGTCGAATTCATTCACGCCGCCTCGACGAGGACTTTATTGGACTTTGATGTGTTACTGGTTGATCCCTCTGGGATTGGTGGACTCGACCATCAACATATCGTCCGACAAAAATCCGAGATTACGGAATTTCTGGCTAAGGGAGGTATTGTCTTTTGGTTCGTACAGGCCGGCACGATTCATCACTTATTACCGATCGACCAAACTACTGCTGACGCTTTTTCTGGAACCAAGACCGAGTTCGTCGGCCATCCCCCGTTCCGAGACTTCTGGTACGCCGTGCGAAACCTCATGGAGTATAAAGCTGTGCTACGAGGCGCTGGAACGCCGATTTTACGAATTACCAACACTGAGAAAGTTGTAGCGAGCTGGCGACGAGTGAGCGCGGGCGCTGTGATCTTGCTTCCGGCGCTGAAACCCGATTCTCCCAACGAGCCCCGAGCTAGAATGCTGCCGATATTTCTCCAAGCAGCGCGAGTTCTTGTTGAGCATTTGGCCCCTAAAAGGTCTGACTTCGAACCTCCTGCGTGGAGCGCTGCGTATAGCTGGCCTAGCGAGCTAAAGCTGCGCCGCCGAATTGCCGAACTGAAGGAAATCGCGAACCAGACAGAGGTAGCTATGACTGGTGTTTCGAAGGAGCTGATAGCGGAGGAGCGATTGAAAGTGCTACTGGCGGGAACTGGCGATCAGCTTGTAGATGCGGTGATTGATGCATTTCAAATGCTTGGCGCGGAAGCAGAACGCGGCGAATCCGGTCGAGACGATATCATACTGAATTACGAAGGGCGATACGCTGTTGTTGAAGTAAAGGGAAAGAAGAGTTCCGCGGCGGAAAAGGATGCCGCCCAATTGGAAAAGTGGGTCGCGGGCTTCAAAGAAGAACGGGAGACAGACGCGAAGGGGTTGCTGGTCGTTAACGCTTATTGCCAAGAGCCCCCTGACCAGCGGACGGCTCCGCCATTCCCTCATCAAATGTTGAAGTATTGTGAGCAACGCGAGCATTGTTTGCTTACCTCAACGCAGCTCCTTGGAATGATTTTGCTATCACGAGGAAAGACGGCAAAAGCTGATCGATTTCTTAAGCGGGTCTTCGCCACTGTCGGCATCTTTGACGAACTTTCGGACTACAAGCAATTTCTTCGGCACGAGCCAGAAACTAATGTAGACGATAAGTCTCCGAACAAACCAGAGGCCGGCGCAAGGGTGGATGGGGGTGCCTGATTGCGTGCGATTTTCCTTATAAAGCACTCTGACGTATCGCTGACAGGTGCGCGTGCTGGAGGACTTATTGATCAACTTATCCATACGTGCGGAAACCGGATTCAGAACCACGCGCAAGCTCTCTCGCAAACCATCGCGTTCAAAGATTCGATCGACGAGATTCAACCATCTGTGGTTTTCGCGTTTCAGCCTACGCTTTCGGCTGTGGCAATATGCTCCCGTCCTTCGCCGACCCAGTTCGACGTTCATCTTGAATCGAGCCGCGCGGATATTTGTTCGGTGAGCGCGGCTGTAGCATCGCGAATTGCCGCGGCCCTTCCTCCGGAAAACATTAGTTACGAAGTGACACTGCTTGAAGACGACGGCAAAGAGACCGGCATACGTGGCCGCAGCATGACCTTTGCATCGCTCTTCATCGAACAAGCGCAGGAGTTTAAATTCATTCCGGTCGCAAGCGCCGTAATCGGAGGGCTACTCACTACTTTGCTCGTGACGCGAAATGCCAGTGCAAGTGCCGCTAGCGGCGCGATAGGCCTGATTGTGTTATCGATTTACGTCGCAACATCCTCGTTTCTCAGGTCGCGTAAGCTCACGCCGGCAATTTCCTGGAAATTCGAAGGAGAGGTTCCTCTATGAGCAAACCCAAAGAAGAAACACGGCTAGGATCTCGCCCCACTGGTCCATACGTCGTCCACGAATCGTGGGTGAAGGCCATTGGAAAGTTCTTTAAGGACACCGGTTGGGAGGTTCGTTATGACCCAGTCAGGATAGCACCGAGTGGTTCGCCAGTTCATGTCGACCTACAGGTCCGTAGCCAACGAGGAGATTACCTGATGTTCGAGTTCAAAGCTGGGGATTCTACTAGCTATCTGCCGATTTCAGCATACGCGCAGGCCAAGCAATTGACTGCTTCGGGTGCACCCACTGTATTCCTTACGAACATGAAATTGTCCGATTCGCTGACCCAACTTTTCCAAATCTCCAACATTCCAATCTTCACGGCAACAACAGACATTAGCCAAAATTCGCTCGCCGAATGGTTGAAAAAAGCGGCGCGGATCGACCCTCGGATTCCGTCGAGCTTCGAACAGAAACCGGATTAGGCGCCGGTGTAAAGCTGCGCACGTTTCTCAGCAAACTCGCGCGACTTGTCGTCCATTCTCGCTCGCAGCGCAGCGTCCTCCGATATTCCTTGTTCCGCCGCGTACTTGCGAACGTCTTCTGTTATCTTCATTGAACAAAAGTGAGGTCCACACATGCTACAAAAGTGCGCAGTCTTAGCTCCTTGAAGGCGTTGCTGCCCATCAACTCCTTCCGCTCCTTCGCGGACTTACCCGTCTATGTCGCCTCGACCCAGTCGGCTCCATTCTTGCGGCAGAAGACGGATTCGTAACGACGCTTCGCTGCGCCTTTAGTTTCGCAGACAGTTGAAGCAGCGCACCGACTTGACGAATTTTTTGCTCAAAAGGCTGCTGAGCGAGTTGGCGGCGCATAGCTAAGTCCATATCTCAACGAATCGCACGAGTGACAACCGATTTTCGATCCGACCAAACAACGGCTGTTAAGCCACGGGCGCAATTTTCAGAGTGAAGCTTGCGCGCAACCCGACGAAATGCGCGCTCGGCTCGAATAACGAATAGCGGGGTCTTAACCCCACCGTTCTCGGTTCCATTTGTTTTCATAAGCCCGTTTGCTTCAGCTAGGCCTTCGAGTAAATCTCGGCACCGGCTTCCGCAAAGTCGTGCGCTTTCTGTTCCATGCCAGCCTTCAAGGCCTCATCGTCGGTGATTCCTTGTTCGGCTGCGTACCTGCGCACATCTTCTGTTATTTTCATGGAACAGAAATGAGGGCCGCACATGCTGCAAAAGTGCGCAGTTTTTGCGCCCTCTTGTGGAAGCGTTTCATCATGAAATTCTCGGGCGGTCTCGGGATCGAGACTTAGATTGAATTGATCTTCCCACCTAAACTCAAACCTGGCCTTACTAACTGCGTTATCTCGATACTGCGCGCCGGGATGTCCTTTAGCCAGGTCCGCGGCATGCGCGGCTAGCTTGTAGGTGATGACGCCGGTTTTGACGTCGTCTTTGTTAGGTAGTCCTAAGTGTTCCTTCGGCGTGACGTAGCAAAGCATGGCGCAGCCGTACCAGCCGATCATGGCGGCGCCGATGCCGCTGGTGATGTGGTCGTAGCCGGGGGCGATGTCGGTGGTGAGCGGGCCCAAGGTGTAGAAGGGCGCTTCGTGGCACCATTCGATCTGCTTTTCCATGTTCTCTTTAATGAGATGCATGGGGACGTGGCCGGGACCTTCGTTCATGACTTGCACGCCTTTGGCCCAGGCACGGGTCGTTAGGTCGCCTTGCACTTTTAGTTCGGCAAACTGGGCCTCATCGTTGGCGTCGGCGATGGAGCCGGGGCGGAGTCCGTCGCCAATACTGAAGCTGACGTCGTAGGCGGCCATGATGTCGCAGATGTCGTCCCAATGTTCGTAAAGGAAGCTTTCCTTGTGATGGGTGAGGCACCATTTCGCCATGATGGAACCGCCGCGGCTGACGATGCCGGTCATGCGGCGCGCGGTCATGGGGACGAAGCGGAGGAGGACCCCGGCGTGGATGGTGAAGTAATCGACGCCTTGCTCGGCCTGCTCGATGAGGGTGTCGCGGAAGATTTCCCAGGTGAGGTCTTCGGCGCGGCCGTTCACTTTCTCGAGCGCCTGGTAAATGGGGACGGTGCCGATGGGCACGGGCGAATTGCGGATGATCCATTCGCGGGTGGCGTGGATGTTCTTGCCGGTGCTCAGGTCCATGACGGTGTCGGCGCCCCACTTGGTGGCCCAACGCATTTTCTCGACTTCTTCTTCGATGGAGCTGGCGACGGCGCTGTTGCCGATGTTGGCGTTGATTTTGACCAGGAAATTGCGGCCTATGATCATCGGCTCGAGCTCGGGATGGTTGATGTTACAAGGGATGATAGCTCTACCTCTAGCTACTTCCTGCCTAACGAATTCTGGTGTGATTTCGTTAGGTATACTTGCGCCGAAGCTTTCGCCTTTGTGTTGATGGCCTAACGAGGATTGCTCGGACGAAGAGCCGTTCGGCGGGCCGCCGAACGGTGCACGCGAGCCGCGTGCGCTCCCCAGAGTTGCGCGGCCCATGTTTTCGCGGATGGCGATGAATTCCATTTCGGGTGTGATGATTCCTTGGCGTGCATACCAAAGTTGCGTGACGGGATGATTCGCGGAGGCGCGAAGCGGTTTGCGTTTCGCGCCGGTGAAATGCTCGAGGCGATTCTTGCGCTCGGCTTGCGAGGCGAACTCTTCGTGACCTCTCGTTAGGTAACCGTTGTCTTCTGGCTTCACGTCGCGGCCTTCGTACTCGGCGACGTCGCCTCGCCTCGCAATCCATTCGGCGCGAATCGCCGGCAGACCTTGCGCAGAATCGGGCGATTGATCGGAATCGCCCCACGGTCCGCTGCAATCGTAAACGCGCACCGGTTCGTTAGGCTCGAGCTTGCCACTGAAATCTTTCGTGGGCGCGAGGCTGATCTCGCGAAATGGAACGCGCACATCCGGATGCAATTCGCCATCGGCGTAAACACGGCGGCTGTTCGGCATGACATAATCACCGCTTTGCGGTTCGAGAGAATCTTTGGTCGCGATCATAAAGGCAGGATTAATTTCAAAGCCAGAAATCCAGAAAGCGGAGAAAACCGGGAAATTCTTTTTCTGGTTTTCTGGTTTTCAAATTCATTCAGCAGCTCGGTTCAAAACAAAAAGCCACGCGCGGAAACGCATGGCTTCGAGACCTCGCTCCCTGCGGCGGCATTACCCGCATCAGGTTCAAGGGGTCGGTCGCCGCAGCGACCCTCTCAGCCATTGGCTCCCCCGCTTTCGTTTGAAGAATAAAATCCGCGCGCGCGAAGTCAATGCGCGAGATCAACGGCGCGCGCGGATGAAGCAAACTCGGCGAAGCGACGGCTGCTTACTTGGCCGCCTTCACGTTGGTGTGAAAGATGGCCAGCCAATTACCGTTCTCCATTTTCCAGACAGAACCGGAGTTGTAAGTCCCGGAGGCGTCCTGCCCGGCATACGTCCCCTGGAGGGTGACGGTGTAGGTGGAGACGATGACGTCCTTTTCATCGGAGAAGGTTTTGTAATCGCTGATGGTAAACGACTTCATGTCCCACTTCTGCATGTCGTCCATCTCCTTCTTCATGTCGGAGATCCCTTCCGCGTAAACTCCGACCATGTCTTTATCGACGACCTTCTTAAAGTCGTCGGCTTTCTTATCTTTGAAGGCCTCCCAGGCCGCTTTTTCCTTGGCCAGCATGGCTTCCTTGTCCGGTCCGGCGATCGCAAGCGCGATCACGGCGAAGAACGCAATCATTATGTAGCTCGTTAGTTTTTTCATAAGTTCCTTTCGGTTAGAACAACCAGACTAGGTCTCTCCACAGTCTAGGCGCGAGAAAATTTCCGCGCGTGACGCGGTTGAATGTTAGCGTGCCGCTTTCATGCAGGAGACCGCGAGCAAAGTTAACGAACAAACGTTTCTCGATCGCTGGCGAATCGATCCGATTCTGCTCCTGGCGCTCTTCGTGGCGCTGGCTTTTTGTCTTTGCGGAATTCGCTGGGGCCGCGTGGAAGATTGGAACCCCGACCAGATGGCGCTGCGCCGTATGTCACTCACGCTCAAACCACATGGATACGAGAAGCCGCCATTTCACACTTTTGTAAATCACTTGTTGGTCCTGTGGCCGCTCTCGCTCGCAGAAGGCGCCGTGCAGCTGATTACCGCCCGCCCGCAAAATTTCGCCGAACTGGAGATACTCGGCTCGCGTCTGCTCACGGCCGCGATGTTTCTCGGTATGATCTTCATCGGCTATCGGCTGGCCGACGAGTTTTGCGGACGAACTGCGGCGCGAATTATCGCTTTCATCTTTGCCACCAGCGCAGGGTTTGTGGCGCAAGCGCATTTTCTGACGGTGGACATCCCGGTCTGCTTCTGGATGATGCTCGCGCTCTTTTTCGCGTCGCGAATTATCCTTGATCCACAATCGAAAAACTATTTCGCCGCCGGGCTATGCACTGGCCTGGCGACGGCGACGAAATACAATGGACTCGCGGTCGGGGTGGCAATCGTGGTCGCGCATCTTCTTTCGCAACCGTGGAATTGGCGCGCGCTCATACCGGACAAGCGGTTGTGGATTGGACTCGCGATGGTGGTGGTGGGATTCCTTCTCGGAAATCCGTGGGCGATTTTTGATTGGCGAAGATTCAGCGCGGACTTCGCTTACAATTACGCGGTGGCCCCGCGCTACAACGGCCAGACCGGCCTCGGCTTTGGCAAATTCGCCAGGGGTATTTTCGATTTACTCGGCTGGCCCGGCGGCATCCTGATCGGTGCGCTTATCATTATTTCACTTCTACTACTCGTTAGGCGAAAAATTGATCGACGCGCGACACAATGTTTTCTCCTGTGCGCCAGCGTCTTTGTTCTCTACACGCTGAAAATCGGTTCGTTCCCACGCGTGCCGACGCGTTTTGTTTTACCGGCCGTGCCGTTCTTCATTTTGCTGGCAGCACCCGCGTTGCGCCGTTCGCGATTTATCCTCCCGCTTCTCCTGCCGATTCTTTTCTACAACGCCGTCTGCTCGCTTTATGTCGGCAAGTGGTTTCGGGACGATCCGCGCACGGTGGCGCAGGCGTGGATGGAAGCGAGCGTAGCCGCCGGTAGTCGCATCGAATCGAGCTCTTCCGCGCCGCATTGGGCGAAGCTTCCGCGATTAAATGCCTTCGAGACCGACGCGGACGATCCGAAATTCGATAAGGCCGGCGCGCATAAGATTATCGATCTGCGCATGCCGCGACCAAATAGTCGCTTTGAATTATTCTCGAGCATTTTCGCCGGCGATGAAGGGATGGTCGAAGCCGCGCGGAACCGCGAGACACCGCCGGACTTGCAGCAATTCAGCGGTGACTCGCTGGAGATGCGTCACCCGGATTTTGTCGCGGTTTCCGCGACTGACCACATGGCGCGAATCGAGGGCGTCCATCAATACTACGAGCAAATGCTGCGCGGCGAATTTCCCTACCGGATCGTCCTTGATGGCACTTCAACGAAACTGCCGTGGTGGACGTATCCACGGGAAATGGATCAGCCGATTCGGCGCCTCACGATTCTGCAGCGCGCCGACACTTCGACCACTCGTTAGGCGATTTTGTAGCGGCGGTCTATGACCGCCGAAGGTTTTCCGTGCAATCCGAGCGTTCGGCGGTCCGCCGCTACAACAGAATCAGAATTTTGCGTGCGGATCAAACTTCCGCACGGGATGGGAAACGATCTTGGCGGGCGCGGGCGGCGGCGGTTCCGGGCTCTCCGGCATTTCGCCAGCGATCTCCAGAGAAGGCGGCTGTTCGATAGCCGCGACTGCTCCGGTAGTTTCCTCATCGGTCTTTTCCGGAGCCGCAGATTCTTCGGTCGTCGGGGACGGCGCGGGTTCGAGGGCGGCGTTCAGTTCCGGCGGCACCGAAATGGGTTCAGATGGTTCGTTGCGCAGCGGTTGCGTCACTTGCGCTTCGGGGAACAATTGATTGCTCGCCGGAACCACTTGTAACGCCTCGTTAGGCGCAGCGGCGTTGCGCGCGACCAACACTCCCTCGGTTTGTCGGCGATAATCCGCGAGCAACATCGGACGCTCGCGGCGGTTGACCAGGCCGCGATAACTATCGATGCCGGTGGCGATGGCCTGCGCGAGTTTGGCGCGCCAGGCTGGCGAAGCAATTTCGTGGCTCTCTTCGCGTTCGGTCAGAAACCCGCCTTCGACCAGAATTGCGGGAACACTCGTTAGGCGAAGGACGGCGAAGCGTGCGCGTTTCACTCCGCGATCGAACTCGGGCATGTAACCAAGCATGGCGTGATAAACCGAAGTGGAGAGCGCGATACTCTGCGCATCAACAGGACTGCCGATCTGGATATTGGAAAAACGTTCCTCCAGCGAAATATCCTGCGTGGAAGGCGCGCCGCGCGGAGTCAGCGAATAAATTTCGAAACCCGTCGCGGACGAATTGTAATCCGTAGCGTTGAAATGAATGCTGACGAAAATGCTGTCATGGGTGGCGTTGGCGATGCGCGCCCTTTCCGGCAAAGGCACAAGCTGATCTCTTTCGCGCGTCATGACGACGTTGAAACCCTTCGCCTGCAAGAGCGGCCGCAACTTCAAGGCGACATCGAGGGTGAAATCTTTTTCGTTGCCGTAAGTGCTGCCCGCGCCTTTTTCCACGCCGCCGTGCCCGGGATCGATCACGACCGTTTTGATCCGGCCGAGATTCTTGATCATGTGCGGGCGAAATTGCGGCTCGATCGTCTTGGCCAAATCGATGCGCGAGACGAGATATTTTCCGCCGCGTTCGAGAACCGGAAAGCACAACCAATTGCGCACGCCGTTCACGATCGCTTCCCGGCTATCGAGCGTGACCTCGAGCTGATTCTTTCCGTTATCGAGGCGGATGTGTTTGTTGATCGGCGCAACATCCGCGGCGAATCCGTAAAACTTCGCGATGTTCTCGACGGTGAGATAATCCCAGCCGTCAATCTTGACGACCTGCCAATCTGCGGCGGCACGCAGGTTCGACACAACGGCCCAGAGCAAGGCAGTCGTTAGGCAGAATGTGATTCGGCCGCAGCGGTTCATAGCCCCGTATTATGCAACATTCGGACCAAAGTGCCAATTGGGTTGGGTCACGGGCATGATTGGACAACAAAAGCGTTCCGGCGTTTCTTCGCAGATGTCCAAGCCCACTCTCGTTCTTTTCGCCACTGTCCTCAGCGCGGTAACTCTGCTGGCTCAATCCGAGCCGAAGGCAACCAAACCGCTCGGGAGCGCGACGCCGCCTCCAGCCGGCGACAAGATTCTCCCGCCAGCGACCATTCCTGCAACCGAAAGCGCGAAAGACGCGAAGCCGATCGAGAAGAATCCGCCGGCCTTCGATCCGAAGAACATGGATACGTCGGTTAAACCTTCGGAAGATTTTTACACTTATGTCAATGGCGCCTGGCTGAAGAACAATCCCATCCCGCCGGAAGAATCGCGCTGGGGCAGCTTCACTATTCTATTAGAGAGAAATAATCAGGCGTTGCGCACCGCTGCGGAAAAAGCAGCGGCCGCCAAGACCGATCCCAAGCTCGCGCCGGAAGTGCAAAAAGTCGGCGACTATTACACGAGCGGGATGAACGAGAAGGCGATCGAAGCCGAGAAAGCGAAGCCGCTCGCGGATGAGTTCAAGAAAATCGACGCGATCAAAAACAGCGATGACTTGCTCAAGGCAATCGCCCACCTGCACACGATGGGAATTAACGCCTTCTTCCGTTTCGCTTCCGGTCAGGACGACAAGGAAAGCACGATGGTAATCGCGCAAGCGTTTCAAGGCGGGCTCGGTATGCCAGACCGCGATTACTACACGAAGGACGATGACGCCTCGAAAAAACTTCGCGAAGAATACGTCGCGCACGTGACGAAGATGCTGACGCTGGCGGGCGAGCCGGCGAACAAAGCGGGCGAAGACGCGAAAAAAATCATGACGTTGGAAACGGCGCTGGCCAAGCCGGCCCGCACCCGCGTTGAGCTGCGCGATCCGCAAAAAAATTACAACAAGATGAGCCCGGCCGATCTGCAGGCGCTCATGCCGGATTGGAAATGGGCTGATTACTTTAAGGAGCTTGGGTTGACCGAGCCGGGTGACATCAACGTCGGCCAGCCGGATTTCTTCAAAGCGGCCAACGCCGTTTTGACCGGCACGTCGATGGACGATTGGAAAACTTATCTGCGCTGGCATTTGCTGCACGACGCGGCCGCGCAACTCTCGAGTGATTTCGTGAACGAAGATTTCAAATTCTTCGGCACAATATTAACCGGCGCGAAAGAATTGAAGCCGCGTTGGAAACGCGTCGTCACTTCGACGGACGAAGCGTTGGGCGAAGCGCTCGGCAAACTTTATGTGGCCGATAATTTTCCGCCGGAATCGAAAGCGCGCATGATCGAACTGGTGAAGAACATCCAGGAAGCGCTCTCCGACAGCATCAAGTCGCGCGATTGGATGGACGATGCCACCAAACAGGAAGCGCTGAAAAAACTCGCGGCCTTCACCGTTAAGATCGGCTACCCCGATAAGTGGCGCGACTACTCCACCCTCAAGGTTGATCGCGGCCCGTATTTTCTGAATGCAGCGCGCGCGGCGGTTTTTGAAACGGATCGGGAGTTAAAGAAAATCGGCAAGCCGGTCGATCGCAGCGAATGGGGCATGACACCGCCGACGGTCAACGCCTACTACAACCCGAAGATGAACGAAATCGTTTTCCCCGCCGGAATTTTGCAGCCGCCGTTCTTCAACGCGAAAGCGGACGATGCGATCAACTACGGCGGAATCGGCGCGGTCATCGCGCATGAAATTTCGCACGGCTTCGATGACCAGGGCCGGCAATACGATTCGGTGGGAAATCTGCGCGATTGGTGGACGCCGGAATCCGCCGCGAAATATAAAGAGCGCGCCGATAAGATCGTAGCGCAATATTCGGAATACGAACCGCTACCCGGCCTGCACATTAATGGGCAACTGACCGAGGGCGAAAATCTGGCGGATGATGGCGGCGTAAAACTGGCCTTTGCCGCGCTGAAGAAAGCGCTCGCGAAGAATCCTGAAACCGCCTCGCAAAAAATTGACGGCTTCACTCCGGAGCAGCGTTTCTTCCTCGGCTGGGCCCAAGTCTGGCGCGCCAACACTCGCGACGAAGCGCTCAAATTGCGCCTCAACACCGATCCGCATTCGCCGACGAAATATCGTTGTAACGGACCGCTTTCGAATTCGCCCGATTTCAAGGCGGCTTTCAATTTGCCGGACGACTGCCCGATGGTTCGACCACCGGACAAGATGGTGAGCATCTGGTAACCACTCGTTAGGCGAGTTGCTATTGTAGCGGCGGTCTATGACCGCCGAACGCGCGAATTGCTGTGACGGTTTCGGCGGTCGCAGACCGCCGCTACAAAGGCACAACCTGCAGACCGAAGGGCTCCGTTGCGTTCGCGAACGATAACACGCCGTGATCTGCGGTTACGCCGCGGAATGGGTCGTTCGTGATCAAGAGCATTCCGTCGATATCGAGCCAGTCAGTCAGTTCCGCGAGATGCGCGCCGGCGGAAGTGAGAATGCTCGACTCCACCATACTGCCGATCATCGTTTTCAAGCCCAGTTGACGCGCGGCGCGTAAAGCTTCGATGCCGCGTGTGATGCCACCGGTTTTGCAGAGTTTCACATTCACACCGTGGAAACACTCGGCGCACGAATTCACAGCCGCCGCGTTTCGGTAAGACTCGTCGCCAATGAGCGTGAGGGGCGAGCGCTCTTTTAACCAGATGAAGTCCGCCGAAGGATTCGCGGCGGGCATGGGTTGCTCGATGAATTCGATTTTGGAATCAGCCGCCAACTCCTCGATGTGACGCAGCGCTTCCTCCTTCGTCGTCCAGGCTTCGTTCGCATCGACGCGCACGATTTTGTCTGGAGCGATCGCCCGCAGTGCCGCGAGATTTTCGCGGTCGTTCGGCGAACCGACTTTCAATTTCAAAATCGGAAACGCTTCCGCCTCTGCAACTTTTTTCCGAATCATTTCCGGCGAGTCGATGCCGATCGAAATGGAAGTGACGCGTCGTTTTTCTGCGAATTTCAAACCGAGAAACTCGTGCAACGGTTGGCGCGCTTTCTTCGCCGCGCCGTCAAGCAGAGCGAGGTTAAGCGCACCTTTCGGGGAGAAATCGCCTAACGAGAGGTTCTCCACGTAACGCATGCTTCCCTCAACATCGTTGAAATTCAGGCGCGACGGATCAACCCGCTCCAAAAAACTTAACGCTGTCTCAACGGTTTCGAGATAGCGGCGCGACGGCGCCGACTCGCCATAACCGATCGTGCCGTCACCGTCGCGCAGCTCAAGCAATACGGCCGGATAAATTGTCTTCCCGCCCGTGACGAGACTGCTCGCCACCATCCAGTTGTGCGCGAGTTTGAGATCGTAGCGGCGAAAGAGTAACTCCATCACTCTTGCGCGATCTTTCCGCCCCACGAGAGAATTTTCGCTCTTGTGCCCGCGGCTTCGGCTTCCTTGATGTCGCCATTGCGATTGTAAAAAAGCGAAAGACTTGTCCATCCGATCATGTCGTTAGGCCGAAGCACGGTCGCCTGCTTCCCGGCTTCGATCGCTTCCGGAAATCGGCCGACCTTCATCAAGGCCATGCCAAGCGCATGCCAGCCGTCGAAAAATGTGGGATCGATTTCAACGCAGCGGCGATATTTCTCGACCGCGCTTTCCAGTTCACCGATTGCCAGATCGCCGTTCGCGTCGTCGAAAAGTTCCTCGAGCTTTTCCATCGCGCGGCAAAGTTGCCTGATGAGTGCTAGCCGGCCTTGGCTTCGACCACGCCCGCTTCGCGACGGCGTTCCCGCAGCCAATCAAAAAAAGCGAGCTCGCGTTTTCCTTCGAGGACGTTCTTGTCCAGCGTGGATTTTTGCGCCGCATAAGCGGCCGGGTCGGATGGCTGGCGTTTCTCCAGGATCGCCACCAGTCCGCCATTTGCCGTCTGCATGAATTCACTCACCTGTCCCGGCTCCAGATTCATGACCGCGCCTTTGATTGTCATCATGTCGGCGGGGGTCGGCGTTGGTGTCGGTTTCTTATCTCCTTCGGTTGGTTTCGGCGGTTCCTCGGTCAGGGAGAAGGGTGCGAGTTTTTCCGCAGGCGATCCTGCTTGCTTCAAGGCCGCCTGAAGATCGGTGCCGCTTTGCAATGCTTCGCGAATCTTGTGCGAAGCTTCCGCGCCTTTGGCGGCGACGCGTTCGTGCACTCGCTCATTTTTTATCGCTTCGGTAATTTTCGGTTTCGCTTCTTCCAAAGTCAGCGGACGCGCCGGTTCGATCCCGGCCAGATGGAGCACGTAAAACCCGTCCGCCACTTGCACCGCTTCGCTGTTCGGTTCCTGACCGCTCACCTGAAAGGCCGCTGCCGCTAATTGCGCATTGGCCTTGAGCGCTGGATCGGGCGCGGCCTTGGTAAAGTCGCCGGTCACTTGCACAGGCGCTTCAAATTTTGCCGCGACCTGTTCGAACTGCGCGTCTTTCTCAAGTAGCCCCTGATTAAAGTCGTTCGCGCGGTCCGCTAATTTTTGCAGCGCTTCGACACGTTCTTTCCCGGTCAGTTTTTTCTGGTCGTCGCTCAACTTGAAATTAACGAACTGCACTTTGCGCTTTTCCTCGGTCTTTAATTCGGCTTTGTGCGCTTCGAAATATTTCGCGATGTCGTCATCGCTCACCTGCACACCGCTGGCGACTTCGTCGGACTTGATGCGAACAACCGAGACATCCAGTTTGCCGTTGGCGCGCTCGAAATTCTCTTTCGTCTCCGCTTCCGAAACCTGCACGCCGACACCGATTAATTCTTTCAACTGCTCCATGGTCAACTGCGCAGCGGCCAGCTCTTCCACCTGCGCTTCATTGAATCCCATCGAAGGCAGAGTGGTTTGCGTGAACTCGTTATACTTGTTGATGTCGAAACCTTTTTCACCGCGGAAGGGCGGCAAAGTTTTCACCAGCTCAGCGATCTGCGCCTGCGTCGGGCGAATCCCGAGCCGCTCCGCTTCGTGCTCCATGATGAGGCGATTGTAGGTGAAATCAGAATACGCTTCCGTTTCCGATTGCGCGTTACCGACGAGACTTTGCAAGAAGGTGATCATGCCGAGGTCGCGCGCGAGATTGAAGAGTCGCGCGTTGTGCTGGAACTCGAGCAACGTGATTGGACGATCGTAGAGCCGACCGAATTGCCGGCTGTGAAAGGCCGCGCCGTAGTCCGGCTTTTGCACGAAATAGAAAACGAAGGGGATACAAAGCAGGGCGATGACAATCCAGAGGCCCTTCTGATTTTTGCGCAGAACGTTGATCATAAAAATGGAGGGCAACGCTCCGTCGTTGCCGCGCGGGAGTCAATCGCCGAAGCAAATTTCCACGTCGCGCGCGGTCTGGACTAATTCGCCGTCTGGCCTAACGAGTTTAAGACGATTGACCGCATCGGCGATCGGGACATGTCGCACTTGATAATTCTGATAGCTGACCATCGAACCAAACTGACCTTCCGCGACCAGCTTCACCGCTTTCACGCCGAAGCGTGTCCCGAGAATTCGATCGAGCGTGGTCGGCGCACCACCGCGCTGCAAATGACCGAGCACCGTGCAGCGCGTTTCTTTTCCAGTGCGGGCGGCGATCTCAGCGGCGACCACGCCACCGATTCCGCCGAACCGATCTTCGCCCCCGGCGATATGACAGCTGACCGTTTGGCCATCGGCGGGACATGCGCCTTCGGCAACGACGACTAACGAGTAGATACTGCCGTGCTTTTCGCGCGCATGAATCGCTTCAATAATTTTGTCGTAATCAAAACGGATCTCCGGAATCAAAATGATGTGGGCCCCACCGGCGATCCCGCCGTGCAACGCAATCCAACCCGCGTGTCGTCCCATCACTTCGAGAATCATGACCCGCTTGTGACTGGTCGCGGTGGTGTGCAGGCGATCGCAGGCGTCTGTCACGGCCGCGACGGCGGAATCGAAACCGAAGGTCATGGCCGTCGCTTCGAGATCGTTGTCGATCGTCTTCGGAACGCCGATGCAATTGATCCCGGCTTCTTGTAATTGCAGCGCAGTCGTCATCGAACCGTCTCCACCGATAATGATGAGCGCTTCGACTCGATGTTCGCGCAAAACTTCCTTGGCTTGCGCGATGACTTCCGGTGCAACCACCATTCGTTCGCCCGCGCCAACCTTGGCGACGAAGTGACCGCGATTAGTCGTGCCGATAATCGTTCCCCCGCGCGGCATAATCCCGCTGGTCGTGCGGCGATCGAGAATCATGAAATGACCCGGCGGCAATAAACCTTCGAAGCCGTCGCGAAACCCGACGACCTCGAAATTTAACTTCTCCGCTGAGAGAGCAATGCCGCGCAAAACGGCATTGAGCCCGGGACAATCGCCACCGCTAGTCAGGACACCGAAACGGCGTTTCATCGCGTCTTATGTTCTTCGATACAACGCGCTGCGGCCAAGAATTCCGTGGAATCGTCCGCCGCGTCGCACAAATGCTCTATATATATTAGAGCGTTTTCTTAGGATCGACCAACCGGCCGGCCGCCGCCCATTGATCGTAAAGCTGCCAGCCGAGATTCAATAACTGCTGACCTTCCCCGAAGCGATTCGTGCTCCCGAGCATGACGATGATCAGATGACGCGGGTAAATCCGCGCGCGATTTTCTCCGAGCTTAACAATCTCGGCCTGACGCTGCGCGGAAAGAATCAAACAATCGCCAGCCCGCGCGGTGCGGCCGGTTTTGACACCTTCCACGCCGTTCGTGCCGAGCAGTTCGTTAGTGTTGCGCAACTGATAGCTGTGACTCTTGCCGCCGCGGCTGAAAGAAATCTGCCGCTCTTTTTGCGAGACATAAAAACGGAACCCGGCGCGATCCATCGCGTAGCGCGTGAGTTTCGCCATGTCCGCCGCTGTTGAATACGGGAGAGACTTTTCATTCGCATCGATGCCGTGTGGATTGACAAAATGCGTGCGCTCCATGCGCAAGTTTTTGGCGAGCGCATTCATTTGGCCGACGAAAGTCGCAACCGGCGTCGGCCCCGCCGCATTCGAAACGAGCGAGGTAATCTGTTGCCCGACGTGATTCGCCAGCGTGTAAGCCGCGACGTTGTCTGATTGTACGAGCGCGGCGTAAAGCAGATCGCGCAAAGTAGCCGTGTCGCCGGGTTGGAAGCCGACAAAATTTTCCGTCACGCCGTTGAATGCTTCGGGCGGAACAGTCGCGACCTGGCCGAGATCTCCGGAATGTTTTTCGGCCCAGTCCAAGACGACCATGGCCATCGCGATCTTGGTCAAGCTGCCGACCTGGCGTTTCGCCTTGGAATTTTGCTCCTGAAAAATGTAACCGTTTTTCGAATCAACAATGATATAGGCCTGCGCGGCCAGCATTCGCCCGCAAGAAAGGAGCGAAAGTAGCAGCGCAACGAAAATGGAAAGGCGGCGCGATGAGATCACAGGCGGAAAGCGCAGCACCTTAATCGGAGCGACCCACTTGGCAACCGCCAATCGGATCGTCCGGATGAGAGGAATAATTAGCGGAGCGAAATGCTCGAGCGCGTGCCGTAACGATGCACGTTGGGTTCGAGCGTCTGATAGATGCGCTCGGCTGCGTTCACGAGATCGAACGGCGTCGCTTTGCCGAGTCCGCTCGCGCGCAGCGTGCCGAGTTTGCCTTGCAGACGGCTGCCGCCGGCCACATCAAATTCATATACGACCGCACCTTGTTCCACGTCAGTGACACGCACGTGCATGGCGAGGAATGAGCGGCCGACGCCGAAATTTCCTAGGAAAAATCGACCGGTCGGGCTGCCGCCATCGACCATGGTGAATTCGCCATCGACCAGCCAGCCGGTGCGGGGCGATTCATCGGATTTCAAAACTCGTGCGGGTGCTATTTTTTCCAGCTCTTCCTTTAGCGTTCCCGCAAATGAAACAGGCGTGAGCGCTTTGCGGATTGGCATTTCGCCATCCGAATTCGCTTCATCACCGACGAAGGTCGCGTTGTCGATACAGAACGGACGAATGTAAATTGCTTTGGGTTCATGCGCGCCGACGCCGCAGTTGGTCGTCATGCGCACACCGCTGACCGATCCGACGTCTTTGGTGTCGATCGACGCTGCGCTGCCGCTGCCGGACAAGGTAGATTTCGTGACATACATGTCGGCGCAGGAGCAAAGGAGCAGGCTGCTGGAAAAAACGGCGAGCAATGATTTCATATTCGGTAAATTCAGATCCGCCGGGCCCGCCACTACGGCACGCCAGACGAATTCTGCTCGCTTTGTGATGCAACTCCCGTGCCGTTGTGGCCGGAAATTTTAGTCGCTTTTGCGAGTGAGATGCGCCCGGGCCAGCAATGGACGCAGGAAGAAATACAAAACCACCGCGCTCGGCAGCGCGAAGAAAAGGGAGCCGATTAACGTGGGCTTTCCGTAGGTGAAAAAGGTCGTCCACTGGATGTAATCGCGCAGGGCAGCACCGTGCAGACGCGGCTTCGCCGGCATCTGTCGCTGCAAAACCCACATGCCCATCTTGTATTCCCAAAAAAGAATCACGGGCAGAAACGGCAAAATCAGATCGTGCAGCGTGACCATCACAGCGGCCGCGATCTTGTTGCTCTTAAAAATCCACGCCACCAAAATGGAGAGCAGAGTCTTTAATCCGAAGAGCGGAGTGAACCCAAAAAACATGCCGATTGCCGAACCGAGCGCGACCGAATGCGGCGTGTCATTGATTTGAATCAAACGGCCGCGATGCGCATGCAAATGCCGCTGCCACCAGGAGAGGTGCGGTTCAGGCTTCGGTTGATTGTTTGCGTCGCCCGTCACGCGCGAAACCTACGCAAATTCTGGTAGCGTGGACAGTCCTCGCGAATGTCCGATCAAAGAAGCTCGCCCTGGCGCGGAGGCAATCCGGTGATTTGTTTCAGCGCTTTGCGCAAACGCAACGCCGCATGCGGCGCGTAATCGAGCGCGTTGTTATTGAAAACCACGTGAACTTCTTTCGCTTCATTCGCGAGCGACGTCGCGCGATCGGCGACTTCGTCGATCTCATCGTCGGAGTAATCGTAATTGAAACGCTCCGCTACAGTTTTTCCCGTGGTGTAAGCATTTGCATCGCGACCGTGCAGTCGCAGGTAGGCTGTGCGCGAATCTGTAATCTCATGAAGGTCCGAAGGCATAATGGTGAAATGATCTTTCGTCGGCGCGTCTACCAAAACCAGCGTCGCTGAGTGGCCGCGAAAAAACTCCAGAGTTTCCGCCAGTCGATCACCGACCGCCCAGTTCCGATTCCGTAGTTCAATCGCGATTCGGTGATCGCCCAGCATCTCGAGCAACGGCTGCAATTCACCTAACGAGTGCTTGCGCGGCGAAAACGCCGGCGAAAGCTGCAAGAGTAATATCCCCAATTTCCCGGCATCCCGCAGAATGGAAAGCGCGCCGAGAATTTCACGCACCACGGCCGCCTCAATTTCCGGTGTCAGTCTCACTTTCCCCTTCCCGTCCATCTCCGCGTTTTTTTGTAATTTGGGCGGAAGAAATTTTGCCGGAGTCGAGTGACGCGAGAGCAACTGATGCAGTTTCACATCGAAAATGAACTCGTTAGGCGTGCTCCGTGCCCAACGTTCCACCATGCGCGGATCGGGCACTGAATAGAAAGTCGAGTTCACTTCGACCATCTCGAAATGTTGCGCATACCAGGGCAACCGCTCTGTCGCCGCCATCCCTTTCGGATACCAGCGCGCGACAAATCCGGGATCGGACCAACTCGCAGTGCCGACCAAAATTTTTCCTGTGCTCTTTGTCTTGGAAACTTTGCGCGTTTGCATTTGCATTCGCTTTCTCGCGCAGCATACTAGCGCCTTCAAGACGCGGGGTGGAGCAGTCTGGTAGCTCGTCAGGCTCATAACCTGAAGGCCGCGGGTTCAAATCCCGCCCCCGCAACCAAATCACCGCCCGTTCGGCGGGCGACAAAACGATCCAGAGTAGCTCAGTGGTAGAGCGGTCGGCTGTTAACCGATTGGTCGTAGGTTCGAATCCTACCTCTGGAGCCATTTTTTAAGCGCCTCACCACAAGGTTTTTCTTCAGCGCGCGGGTTCGCCGAAACGACCGAATGCCAGCAGAATACTGCAGCATGAATACCGACTGGTATGGTCACGCGCGCTTGGCAGATTGTGATGGACGGAATGGTGACGCATGGATTCCCGACCGCGCATGGCCAATGCGCTCTGGGCCACGGAAGCCGAGCAATGCACGAAGCGTACGCCAAAGGCGCAATCGTGATCTGTCCTGCTCTCGATGAACACGAAGCGATCTCAGCCAGTACGTTGAATCGCTTACCCTTGGCGACCAGATCACGCGATAAAAGAGCTGCGTTGCTCCAACCGGCGGAGTATCGATGATAAAGAAATTGCGGTTGGCGTCGGCCGCGTTGCCCGGCTTTACGGAATGATGGCGCGATAGAAACGCTTCGTCGTCCCAGCGGGCGGATAGTCGATGTAATTGAACAGTCCGTTAGGATCCGCGGTGCGCAGGCCGAGCGTCTGCCAACTCGGCACCGTCGGCAGCTCGGGCAGCATAGGCGCAAACTGGATGATGTATTCCACGCCGGGATCACCGATGAAGTTGACCTTAAAGCCGACCGGATCTTCGGGAACGACGATTGCATCAATGTATACACCCCGAATGGAGCTGTCGGCACCGGGAGTAACTTGGTTTTCCAGATAGGAATAGATATATAGCAACCGGCCGGGCTCGATCTCTTTAATCGACGTATAGCCGCAAGTGGGAACGGGATCGGGATAATAGATCGTCGTTGGCGTAGTCCACGTTTCGCCGTTGCCGTCCAACGAGAACATGATGTGGTTGTCGGGCCTGCCGTACGATAACGCCAATATGCCGTTTGACATCAGCAGCAGATCGGGGAAAACCCCGGTTTCGGAGCCCGGTAGTGGTGCTGGCGCGCTCCATGTCAGACCGTCGTCGATCGAGCGAGAAATCTGCATCGGGAGATAACTGTCCGTCCGCATCACGCACAACAGGTCGCCATTTGGCGTCCGCTCGATCACCGGCTCGCTGTAACCCTCGCCGGGAGCGATAGAGGTGTAGGCGGCGATGGTTGAATAATAGGTCCAATTCGCGCCACCGTCGGTAGATCGGACCAAGACTGAGCGATACCCAGTATCTCCCTCAAATTCTCCGTACATCGTGGCAAGAAGTACGTTGCCGTCTAGTTCGACAATGGAACGGGCGAACTCCATTGACGAAACGGTCGGATTGGAAGATGCCGTAATATTTTGCGGAAACGTAACGTTTCCCGTAGACCAGGTGTAGTCGTGGCCGTCGCTGGATCGCCCGACGGAGGCCGATACCGTCTTCGGGTCATCCGTAACGTCCGTAAACAATTCAAGCCAAATGTCCGTCCCGTTGCTGAGTCTGGCCGACGAATGCCCGCCGGACGCAATCCCCGAGAGTACATTGGGCTGTCCCCAGTGTTGTCCTCCGTCTTGGGTGTACAACGTAGTTTGCTGGCGATTGTCCATGTTCAGAAAGTCGTCTGGCGCCGACCAGACGGCGACCATCAGTTCCTGCGGATTTCCGTCGGTTTGATGGAGCGTTGGGAAAGCAAAGGTGGGCGGAGCACTGGCAATTGTGAACGGCGAGCCGACCGTGACAGAAAACGAATTATCGCCGTAGGATTTGGCTGCCTGTCCAGCGAAAGCAACGGTTAGAGCCACCAGGGTGAGGCGTCCGATTGCAAAGAAACGCATGCTGTCTCCGTAAGTTGGTCTCATTGCAATCGCTCTCAACGAAGGGGTCGGCTGCACTCTTCCGACTAGCGATGGTGAGATTCACACCCAGAGGGTCGACCGATCCCCCGGCATCGAAAAGGATAACAAACTTCACGCCGCCGGGGCTGGCCAAAAGGACCTCCATCATCCGCTCGTGTCTGCTGAGTGTTGTTCAAGGTCACGCGGATCGTGGAGACTGAATTGGTCACCGCCGAAACGGTGATCGTGGGTACGGCGGCGGTACAGTCGGCGCGGTGTATATGGCAACAGGCTCGTTGGACGACGTATTCGAAAATGTCCGGATCGCGGCGTCGAGGGAGAGCAGGTCGCTTCCGAAAAACCCCAGCCAGCACTAGCTTTTTCATGCGTTGGAAAAGCAGCGTCGAGCCAACGACGCCCGCGTCCGAACCGTTATCGAGCTTTTCCCAGGCGAGGTCGAGGAGAATCCCGGCCGAGTATCGATGATAAAGAAATTACCGTAGGTATTGGGAGGATACACCGCCTGAATCCTACCTCTGGAGGCATTTTCTCCACTCGCCATCGCGCAACGCTTCGCGCTTAATCGGAGGCACGATGATCGAGCAACCCCAAAGCATTGCTTTCGGTTGGCCTGGCGCGGAGCCGCGTTGGACGCAGAGCACGAAAGAAGGGATCGGCACGGCCTATCACAGCAGTTGCCGGCTGTGGTTCACGCTTTCGCACGGCATCATCAACGAAATTTATTATCCGCACGTTGATCAGCCGAACACGCGCGACTTCCAGTTGCTCATCACCGATGGCGAAAGTTTTTTTCACGAGGAACGACGCGATCTCGATCACGAGTTGCAGTATCCGGAAAAGGGCGCGCTGCTTTATCGCATCATCAATTCCGATCGGGATGGACGTTACCGGATCAGCAAGGACATCGCGACCGATCCGCATTCGTCGGTCTTGCTCGTGCATCACAAAATCGAGCTGCTCGACGACTCGTTAGGCAAAAAGCTGCGCGTGTTTGCCCTGCTGGCGCCGCACTTGAAGCGCGGCGGCTGGCACAACAACGCTGCCCTAACGAGTGTCGGCGGCCGCAAACTCGTGCGCGCGTGGCGTGATGATATTCATCTCGTCATGGGGGCCGAACCGGATTTCATCCGGCGTTCGGTTGGCTATGTAGGCGCGAGCGACGGCTGGCAGGATTTGCAGAATTTCGAGATGGATTGGGAATTCGATGCTGCCCTCGATGGGAACGTAGCGTTGACGGCAGAGGCCGATCTCTCTCGAAATTTCGAGTTCACCATCGGCGTCGCTTTCGGCCGCAGCGAGCAGAGTTCCGCGGTGAAGTTGTTGCAATCAATCGATGAGCCGTTCGAGCAGCAGCGCGATAATTTCGTCAATCAGTGGCAGCGCTCGCGCGCGAAACAAGGCCTGGGCAGACACACCGGCGACGACGGGCATCTCTTTCGGTTGAGTCGCTGCGTCTTACTCGCGCACGAAGACAAAACGTTCACCGGCGCTCTCGTGGCTTCGATGAGCATTCCGTGGGGCGAAACAAAGGGCGATGATGAGCTTGGCGGTTATCATTTGGTCTGGCCGCGCGACATTGTGCAAAGCGCGATGGGTTTGCTCGCCAGTGAACAGATGGAGACCGCGCGCCGCGCGCTCATCTGGCTCGCCTGTCTCCAACTTCCCGATGGCCGATTGCCGCAAAATAGTTGGATCAACGGCCAGGCTTATTGGACCGGGTTGCAGCTCGACGAAATCGCCGCCCCGATTCTTCTCGCGTGGCATTTGCGCGAAAAAGATGCGCTGGGTCTTTTCGATCCGTGGACGCTGGTCTCGCATGCGGCGCGCTTTCTGATTTTGCGCGGACCAGTCACGGGGCAGGATCGATGGGAGGAAGCGGCCGGATATTCGCCCGGAACTTTGGCGTCGATCGTCGCGAGTTTGATCTGCGTCTCAGAATTTGCCCGCACTCGCGGCGATGAAGCCTGCGCGCAGTTCGCGAACGATTATGCAGACTGGATTTCAGCCCACCTCGAAGAGTGGACTTCGACAACTTGTGGCGAACTGGTTCCGGGAAAATCGCGTCATTACATTCGCATCACGCCTTCGGATCCGAACGATTCGCGAATCAGCGCAAATCCCGACACCAGCATGCTACAAGTTGCGAACGGCGGTGGCTTGCATCCGGCGCGGAATGTTGTCGGCGGCGATTTTCTACAACTCGTTAGGCTAGGTCTGCGCGATCCGAATGATCCACTGATTCTGGATTCGATTGCAGTGATCGATGCGGTGATCAAACACGATCTGCCGCAAGGACCTTGCTGGCAGCGTTACAACCACGATGGCTACGGACAAAAAGAAAACGGCGCGGCCTTCGACGGCGCGGGTACCGGCGGCTGTTGGCCTTTGCTCACGGGCGAGCGCGGTCACTACGAACTCGCGGCTGGTCGCGATCCCCTCCCCTTCATCAAAGCGATGGAACAGTTCGCGAACGCGGGCGGCATGATGCCGGAGCAGGTTTGGTTTGCGGATGATGCATTTGGATTCAGGCGCGGCGAACCGACCGGTTCCGCGATGCCGCTTTGCTGGGCGCACGCGGAATATCTCGCGCTCGTCCGCAGTCGAGATGAAGGCGCGGTGTTTGATCGAATCGCGCCGGCCTACGCTCGTTATGTTGAGGAAAAACAACGCCGATCACCGATCGAGGTTTGGACAAAGGCGCATCGCATGGATCGGATCCAACAAGGACGAAACTTGCGGATCATTCTTGATGGGCCTGCGACCGCGCAATGGCGAGCGAGTACTAATTTGAATGGCGAAATCGCCTCAACTCAGACCGGACTTGGACTTTGTTTTATCGATTTGCCGACGGCCGACTTGCGCGTCGGCGCAACGATTGAATTCAGTTTGCCTAACGAATCCAATCTTGAGATTCAGCGGGCGGAGATTGTCGCCGCGACCTAAAAGCAAAGGCGCCGAGCAAGATTCCGCAAAGGAATAGTATCCACGTCGCCGGCTCAGGAATGCTTTCCGTCTGGAGCGACTCAAACGCTGCCACAGAAGTTTTGGCCGATTGACCTTCGATGGAAAAGCGTTCCGATGCGCTGTTGAAAGTTGGTGGATTGATCGCCGATTCAAATTCGTTCGAACCAGACGGCGATGGAATCTCGGTTGCGTTTACGAAAATGAGAGTCGGCGGTGGAGCATCGAAACTGAATTCGCCGCGAACATTTAACGTTGTTGCTGCGGCAGCCGCCGCCACGATCACTTCGTGACGAACTTCCGGGTCGCGCAACCGTTCGGTCGACGGCGGCGAATGCTGTCTCGGCAGTGAACGGAATTCCGGCGAATCCCGCAGCGCGGCGGCCGAGCGAGCGCCGGAATTAAAGGGCAAGAGCGCGAGAACAAAACCGCCGCCCAATCCGAGAACAGCCAGAAGCGTCACGGCGAAACCGCCGGAACCAATCGAATTCCATCGCCGTCGTCTTCTGCTCGAATGTCGCCAGCGCCTCATCGGGAGAACGTCTAAAACGAGCACGAAACATTCCGCTTATGCCTGGACAATTACTCTGTCGAAGAAAAAAAGATTAACGGCGCAGCGCCACTTGATTGGCGTCGCCGCGTGCAAAGATAGCATCCAGATCGCTCAAGACTTTACTCGGCCCAACGTAGGTTTTGCCCTCGTAACTATTGGAAACCACGCGTCCATCTGAATCGATCACCACCAGACAAGGAATGCCGGCGCCCGCATATTTTTGCACGGCCTCTTTTTCCGCCACCTTGTCAAAGCGCACGGCCGGCCACGGCATTTGCGCGTCACGCATGTATGCTTCCATGGCAGGCTCCGACCGGTCGTTGCTGACAAATAAGATTTCGAATTCCGGATGCGATGGCGCAACGCGATTGTAATACTCAACCAACGTGGGCGTGAACTTGCGGCAAGGCCCGCACCAGCGCGCAGAGAAATATAGGCCAATCAGTTTCTTCTTATCCAGCGCCTGATCGTTAAAGGTGCTCAACAATCCATTGCGCGAAGTGACCAGATCGCCCTTGATCTGATCGATGATTCTATTTGCCGGCGCGATTTGTTGCGGAACGCTCTCCGTCTTCCGCGCGATTTCCTTTTGATAACGCGCCTCATTTTTTCGCGCCTGCTCTGCCTGGAAATCGCGCAGCCTGGTTTTTGCGGCCAAGTCATTTTCGGCGGCGGCGGCTTGCTCGGGTGACAATCCGTACGCGCCGTCGCGCAATGTTGCGATCAAATCCGCGGTCGCGCCTGCCTGCGAAAGGGTTTTCTCCGCCGCGTCATCGACGGAGCCGAGAAATTTTCGCGCGGAAATTTCGCGCGCGACGGCGTCCGATGAGTAGCCGCTGCGCAACATGAGACTGACATCCTTCAACGTTAGCGGCGGCAAAGTGCTCGCGTAAGCAACGCCCACCGCCAAAACGGCAAAGAGAACGACGGTTGGTTTTAGCACGCTGTTATTTCAAGCAGAAGATGAGCCATCACTCTCTCCTGACGGCAGCCAGTTTCGCGAACTCGCGAGAGAGAGGCGGGGGCGGGAATCGAACCCACGAATGGCGGTTTTGCAGACCGCCGCCTTACCACTTGGCTACCCCGCCGTTGCGACCGGAGACTAGGAGCGTCATACCGGAGTGTCAACGCCACCGGCGCGCGATCGCGATTGATTCGACATTTCGCGCAAGTATTGAAACTTCCGACGACATGCCCTCTCGATCTTCGCAACTATTCGCCGCCGCGCGCGCGCGAATTCCAGGCGGCGTGAATTCACCAGTGCGCGCCTTTCGCGCGGTGGGCGGAGAGCCATTTTTCGTGGAACGCGCAGACGGCGCCCACATCTGGGACGTGGATGGAAACGAATACATCGACTACGTCGGCACCTGGGGCCCGGCGATTCTGGGCCATGCTCCGCGCGTCGTCATCGAAGCGATCCGAGCTGCGGCGATGCGCGGCGTCAGCTTCGGCATTCCCAATCCGCTCGAAGTGGAAATGGCCGAACTGATTTGCCGCTGGGTTCCGTCAATCGAAAAAGTGCGCATGGTCAACAGCGGCACGGAAGCGACCATGTCGTGCCTGCGGCTGGCGCGCGGCTTCACGCGGCGCGACAAGATCATCAAGTTCGAGGGCTGTTATCATGGCCACGTCGATGCGTTGCTGGTCAAAGCCGGCAGCGGCGCGCTGACTCACGGCCAACCCGACAGCGCCGGCGTTCCCGCCGAGTTCGCGCGATCTGACGATTTCTGCTTCCGTTCAATGACATCGAAGCGGTCCGCGCGGCTTTTCGGCGAAAACAGAAACGCGATCGCCGCAATCATTCTCGAGCCGATTCCCGCCAACGCCGGCCTGTATTTTCCCGAGCGAGAATTTTCTCCAAGAACTGCGCGACGAATGCGACGCGGAATGGCGCGCTGCTGATTTTCGACGAAGTCATGACCGGCTTCCGCGTCGCGCGCGGCGGCGCCCAGGAACTGTTACGGCATCACGCCGGACCTGACCGCGCTCGGCAAAGTAATCGGCGGCGGCCTGCCGGTCGGCGCGTTCGGCGGCCGCGCGGAAATCATGGATCATCTTTCGCCGCTCGGCCCGGTTTACCAGGCCGGCACGCTTTCGGGCAATCCGCTCGCCATGGCGGCCGGTCTGGCGCAATTGCGCGAGCTGGAGCGCATCGATGGCTGGGAATTGCTGGAAGAACTCGGAGGCCGATTCGAAGAGTTAACCGTGCGGGCCGACGCTTCGCGAATTGAAATTGCCGCTTAGCTTTCACCGAATCGGTTCCATGTTCTGTCTCTTTTTTACCGACGAGCCGGTGCACCGATCTGGCGAGCGCCAAACGAAGCGATCGCGAAATGTTCGCCCGTTTTTTCATGATTGTCTTGGCGGCGGCGTCTATTTCGCGCCGTCACAATTCGAAACCGGGTTTATTTCCACGGCGCATCACGAATGAGGACATCGAACAGACGGCGATGGTGGTGCAGCGGGCGCTGCAAAATTAACGTGCCGGCGCAGTAAAGCTTTGCGTCGATGCGTTACCCTTGGTCTATCGGACTCCGCTGTGCTCGACTTCTCGGTGCCCGTTCGCGCGCTCGGCAAATTTTTCCTCGAAGGCGAGCAGAAGTTTTTCGTCAAGGGCGTCACCTACGGCCCGTTCAAGCCGGACAGCGAAGGCCATTACCTCGGCACACCCGAGCAGGTGAAGCGCGACCTCGCGCAGATGCGCGAAGTAGGATTGAACGTCGTTCGCATTTATCACACGCCGCCTCTTTGGTTTCTCGACGCATGCGCCGCTGCCGGCATGCGCGTGCTGATCACCCTGCCTTGGGAGAAGCACATCGAATTTCTTCGGCACAAAAAAACGCGCCGGCCCATTGTGGAAGATGGTGCGCGCCTCGGTCGCGGAACCGCCGGGCATCCGGCGATCTTCGGTTATCTGGTCGGCAACGAAATTTCCAGCACGATGGTTCGCTGGCTGGGCGTGCGGCGTGTGACCGAATTCATCGAGCACCTGATTCGGTAGCGCGCGCGGCGAACCCCGACGTCCTATTTTCCTACGCCAGCTTTCCGCCGACGGAATTTCTCCTGCCGCAGAACAGCGATTTCTTCTGTTTCAACGTTTACCTGCATAACCAGCACGAGTTCGAGCGTTACTTACTTCGCCTCCAAAACCTTGCGGAGGATCGCCCGCTTATTCTCGGTGAGTTCGGCATGGACACCATCCGCCACACTCAGGATGAACAGGCGGAGATGCTCGGCTGGCATATCGACAGCGTAGTGAAATGCGGCCTGGCCGGGTACCGTGTTCTTCGCCTGGACCGACGAATGGTTCACCGGCGAACAGGAAATAACCGATTGGGCGTTTGGAATTGTCACGCGCGATCGGCAACCGAAGAAAGCATTCCATGCTCTTCGGGAGAAATTCGGTCAGGACAAGGCCCTGCCTCATCGGCCCCTGCCCCGCAATCCCTCGGTCTCAGTTATTGTTTGTAGTTACAACGGGGGAAAACTCTAGCTGCCTGTTTGGAGTCGTTAGGTCGAATTGATTATCCCGATTACGAAGTCATCCTGGTCGACGACGGATCGACCGACAACACAGCCGAGATCGCGGGCAGCTATGCCCAAGTCCGATACATCCGGCAGACCAATCACGGACTTAGTCATGCTCGCAACACCGGGGCCGCAAGCTGCACGCGGTGAGATATTGGCCTACACCGATTCCGACTGCATGGCAGATCCGGATTGGCTCTATTTCTTGATTAACACTCTTCTTAGCGGTGACTACGCGGGTGTAGGGGGACCGAATGTTCCACCTCCCGCGCAGAACTGGATACAAGCCTGCGTCGCGGCTGCTCCCGGTGGCCCGAGCCATGTTCTACTCACCGATACTGTGGCGGAGCACATACCCGGTTGTAACATGGCCTGGTATCGCTGGGCCTTTGATAACGTGGGCGGCTTCGATCCCGATTATCACAAGGCCGGTGACGATGTGGACTTTTGCTGGCGCGTCCAGCAGTCCGGACACGAAGTAGCTTTCAGTCCGGCCGCGGTTGTGTGGCATCATCGCCGCTTCACCGTCCATGCCTTTCAACGCCAGCAGGAAGGTTACGGGGAAGCAGAGTCGATGCTGCGCTTCAAACATCTTATCTTCTTCGGACCTACTGGGAATGCGAAATGGCGCGGGCAGATCTATGGTTCACCACGCTTTAGCTGGTTTATCAACCGACCTATCATTTACCACGGCGTCTTTGGAGAAGGATTCTTTCAATCGATCTATCCCACACCGCAGTCGGAAATCGCCGCCTATCTCAGAAGCATGGAATGGTTTGCCTTAACCATCTTTCTCTTCGGCCTTGGTATCTTCCTACCCGAGGTGCGCATTGTCCCTTACCTAATGTTCGGGGGAACCTTGTGTGTGGCTCTTTCTTATATGCTGCATGCGCATATCGAACCTAAGTTCGATACCATTCCCGCTCGCCTGTTAGTTATGGTTCTGGCTTTTTGGCAACCTCTCATCCGCGGTTGGTCGCGTTACTTTACCTGGCTCCAGTTTAAACGCACGCCGCGCACCGTTATTACCACGCATGAATTGCTGCCAGAAGGCTCCGTTTCCCGCGGTAGCTCTAGTCGACTCAGCTATTGGAGCGAACAAGGCAAGGATCGTCATCATTTGCTGGCTTCCATCTTCTCTCTCCTGGAAGAAGAAGGCTGGCGTTATTCCACCGATACGGGCTGGAACGATTGGGACATTCATATCTATGGCAACTTCTGGTGGAGTATTACCCTGCAAAGTGTAACTGAGTATCACGGCGGCGAGAAGTGCCTGACTAGAGTAAGTCTGCGCAATCGCTTTGTTACTACCACAGTCATCATCAACCTTATCGTTCTTACCCTGCTGATTTACCATCAACTCAACACTGGCAGCTGGGACATATGGGCGATGTCAGTCTATTTGCTATTCCTCTTATTCCTCACCTTCCGCGCCTATCGCTTGAAGCGGCGTGTAGGAGAGCTAATAGACCTTGCGGCCTATCGCCTCGGCCTGCAGCGTTTGTCAGAGTCGCCGGTAAAGGCGCGGCCGCCACCGACTGACCTTCCCGAATCGGCTAAGGCTACTTAGCCAGGTTCTCTACTAACGCTGCCATATCCGAAGGCAAAGGAGCTTCGAAATCTTTCCGCTCTTGCGAGAGAGGATGACAGAAGCCAAGACGCCAAGCATGGAGCATTTGTCGCGGAAAACTTTTCGCACTCTTCGCACTATAAAGTTTATCGCCTACCACGGGGTTACCCAGATGGGCCAGATGCACGCGAATTTGATGAGTGCGACCGCTATGCAGATCGCATTCGACCAGACTCATTTCCTTGTCGGCGCGGATGACGCGATATTCTGTCTCGGCCGAACGGCCGCGGGCGGATTTTGCGATGGCCATCTTTTGTCGATGAATCGGATGGCGCGAAATCGGTGCGTCGATTAGCCCGCTGCTTTTTTTTAACCGGCCGGCGACCAACGCGAGATAAGTTTTCTTCACCGTACGCGCGGCAAATTGTTTCGAAAGATCCCGATGCGCGAAATCTGTTTTAGCGACGACCAGGCAGCCGCTCGTTTCTTTGTCCAAGCGATGAACGATGCCGGGGCGTTCCTTTCCGCCGATACCGGAAAGAGATGTGCAATGCGCGAGAAGCGCGTTGACCAAAGTGTGATCAACATTGCCCGCGCCCGGATGCACCACCATTCCCGCGGATTTGTTGATCACGAGCAGCGCGTCGTCTTCGAACAGGATCTCAAGCGGAATCGATTCCGGCTGCGCTTCGATTTTTTCCGCCGGTGGAATTTCGATTTGCACAGAATCTTCTGCTCGCACCAATTCGCGCGCGCGCGGCTGTTTCCCATTTAGCCTAACGAGTCCTTGCTCGATCAAGGCCTGCAGGCGCGAGCGCGAGAACTGCGGCAGCTCCAGGGCGAGAAAACGGTCCAGTCGTTGCCGAGCTTGTTCGCGCCGGACGCGCACCTCGATCAATTCATTGGCCATGCACGTCCTCTTTGCTCACGTCAGCGCGGATGCTAGCATGTGCGCGATGGCCGAACCCGCCGAGCTGACGCAGCAGAAATGCCCCGCTTGCGGCGCGCTGATCAGCACCGGCGACACGGAGCCGCTCGCGCGCATCGAGTGTCCGCAATGCGGGGAAAAATTTCGCGTGGAACGCGCCTTCGATAATTTCGTCATCGTGGAAACACTCGGTGTCGGCGGCATGGGTTCGGTTTACAAAGCGCGCGACACGCGGCTCGACCGCTTCGTTGCGCTGAAAGTTTTGCGCAAGGAACTCAGCACCGATCCGGCCGAGGCCGCGCGTTTGGAACAGGAAGCGCGCATGACCGCCGCGGTCAATCATCCCAACGCCATCCAGGTTTATTCCGCGGGCACGGCGCACGGACAAATTTATCTGGTGATGGAATTGGTCGATCACGGAAGTCTGGATGATTTGATGGCGCAGAAAACGCGCGTGCCGGAAGTGCAGGTCTTGCGCGCCGGCATCCAGGTCGCACGCGGTTTGCAAGCGGCGCATGAGAAAGGTCTCATCCATCGCGATGTGAAACCGGCCAATATTCTTTTCGCCGATGAGCAAACCGCGAAGATCGGCGACTTCGGTCTGGCGGGCGCGGCTGAGCAAACCGCGGAAGGGCGCAAGGAAATTTGGGGCACGCCATATTATGTCGCGCCGGAACGCTTAAACAACGAGCCGGAAGATCTGCGCAGCGATATCTACAGTCTCGGCGCCACTCTGTTTCACGCGATCGCGGGAAAGCCGCCGATGGAAGGTGAAACCACTTCCGCATCGGAGTTGCGCGAATTGAAAAGTCATCCGCCCGATTTAGGCGAGATCGCACCCGACGTAACGGCGGAAACGGCGCGCGCGATCAACCGCATGATCGCACCGAATCCCGAGGATCGATTCTCGACCTACCAGGAATTGATCGATGAACTGGTGGCGGCCTACGGCGAAGTCTCCGGCACCGCGAAGAAAACTCCACGTTGGCTGATTCCGGCGGCGGCTCTTTTTCTTATCCTTATCGCGGTAGCTGCTGTCGTCTTCTATCAGCGCAGTCTGGCGAGGGTGCGAAGCGCGGCCGGTCCGACGATGTCGCAACAGCAGGCGGCGTTGCAAACGCATTTCAGTGACGCGCGGCGACTCATTGTTGACGGCAAATACGATCAGGCTGTGACCGCCTTCACCAAACTGGCGATCGAAGCCGGCACGCAACAGCCGGAAGCAAACTGGGCGCGTTTGCACGTTGGGTTTGCCAATTTACTCCAAGGCAAAACCGGGCCGGCGCGTGATGCTTTTCAATTAGTGGAAAAGTCAGCGGAATTTTCCACGAAAAAAGAAGCCGCCGAGCTGGTGAGCTTTTTTACCACCGCCAGCCGGACGCTTTCCACTGCGACGCCGGTGCGTGAAAATACGACGACGGAAATCAATCCAAAAAGCGTCGGCGCTTTCGCCTTTCTACTTTTTGGTTTGAAGGATTGGCAGTTACGCGAGTTCACCGATGGCGGCTCGCTGGTGCAGAAATTCCTGACGAGCACCCCGCCGAACGAGTTCAATTGGATGAACGATTACAAACCGCTGGCGAAAAAATTCGCGGACGATGCCGCGCTTTACAATGAATGGAAAAATAGCGGCGTAACGAATGCTAATGATCTGTCGGGGAGCGTGGCGAAATTAAAAACCTTGCAAGGAAAAGTGCAGACGCGCGCACCGCTGAGCGATTACTTCAAGGAAGAGGAACGGCGATTGACTGCGACTGCCGCGCAACGCGAGAAAGAAGAAAAAGATAAGCAGGCCGCGGAAAACGAAAAACGCGCGCAGGAAGAGAAGGATCGTTTCGAAGCCGATAAGGCGAAATATCTGGTGGATTGGAAGCAGCGGCTGATCGGAGATCTGAAAACCGGCGCATACAGAGCTCCCATAACGATCGGTGCGACAACGTATCAGGGCGTGAAAACCGCCACCGACACGGTCATTACCTTAAATGTGGCCAACTACGGCGAAGCACCTTTTGGCTGGGAAAAGTTTCAGCCGAACATGTTGCTGGCCATGTCGCTTGCATTCGTTAGGCCAAATTCTCCGGACGCAGCCGACCGCCAATGGCTCGCCGCAGTTTATGCTTTTTCGACTGGCCAACTCGACGCGGCAAAGACACTTGCGGACGCCGCCGCCAAGGCGAAACCCGATTACGCGCGGCTGCGCGATTTGCTCTTCGCGAAGTCGCCCTGATGCAGGTCACACGTTTCGCGTTATCATTTTGATCCCATGCCGGAGTTTTCCTATCGCGCGCGCAACATGCAGGGTGCTCTGGTCGAGGGCGTGTTAAACTGCGCCGATCGCTCGGTGGCCATTCGGCAAATCGAACAACTGCATTACATCCCGATTCGCATCGACGCGGTCGGTGCAACTCCGCAAGTCGTGATCGGCGGCGCGCCCGTCGTCATGCCGGCGGCGACGAAGAATCTTAAAATTCCGCACACGCAGTTGCTCATCTTCACCGAGCAACTCGCGCATCTTTTGCAGGCCGGGATGACGCTGGACGAAGGGTTGGCGGTTCTGGAGAAACGACTGAAGCATCCGCGCGTGCAGCAGATGACGAAGGCTCTTCACCAGGCGCTGGTTGATGGGCGCAGTTTTTCGCAGGCGTTGCGCGATTTTCCGAAAATTTTTCCGGCGATTTATGTGAACTTGATCGCAGCCGGCGAAGCGAGCGGAGCGTTACCGGAAATTTTGCGGCGCCTGGTCGAGCACTTGATGCAGGCGAAAGATCTGCGCGATCGCGTGCAGCAGGCGTTGATTTATCCGGCATTCCTCGCGACCGCCGGCGCGGTGCTGATGACCGTGTTCATCACTTACATGGTGCCGCAGCTGACAAACTTCATGTCGCAAAATGGCGGGACGTTGCCGTTGCCGACACGGATTCTGGTTAGCTTTCATCACGTCCTCACAACTTATTGGTGGCTCGGCGTGCTCGTCGTGGTCGGAGCGAGTGTGGGTCTGCGCACATTCATTCGCACGGAAGAAGGTCGGGTGACCTGGGACCGCGTCCGGCTTTCGTTTCCCGGTTACGGCCGCATCATCAAACACCGATATTACGCACAATTTTCCCGCACCCTCGGAACGCTGATGGAAAACGGCATTCCGCTTTTGAAGGCGCTTGATCTCGTGACGGAAATCGCCGGGAACAAATACATCGAACGCAAATTAGTGGATGTGCGCCGCGCGGTCATCGACGGTGCGAACTTGTCCGCCGCGCTCGCCGCGCAGCATTTATTTCCGGAGCTTTTCACCGACATGATGGCGGTCGGCGAACAGACCGGACATTTCGCGCAGACCATGCAGACGATCGCCGATGTTTACGAACGCGAACTGGATCGCACCGTCAAAATCACTTCGTCGCTTATTCCGCCGGTGATCATTGTCTTGATCGCGATGGTCGTCGGCTTCGTCGTTTACAGCATTCTCTCGGCGGTCTTCGAGATGACGAGTAGTTTACAGGTGCACACGCACTAAGGTATTCTCCGTTTTCATGTTGTTCCGGATTGTGGCGTGCGTCGTCGCATTAGGTGCTTCCTCGGCGTGGGCGCAGGAAGCGTTCAACAACTCATTCTCCACCGCGCGCGCGGCCGCGACCGAGCGCACTCCCGCGGAAAGCGCGTGGCTCGATCTGCGCCAAACCACCAACGCCACTCCGCAAGTGGCGCCGCGTTGGATCGAATCAATCACGCTCGTTCCGGTGCAACCGGCCGACGGATCGCCCACGCACACCATTTTTCGAATTCGCGTGCAACATCCGCGGGCCGATCTGCAATCGATGCTGCTGCGTTTATTCTTTGACGATAAACCGCAGCAACGTCCCTCGATCATCGCGTGGGATGAATCGGGCACACAGATTTTGCAATCGGGCGCAATGGGCGCGGGCATTGATCTCTCCACGTCGGAAACAATTCTTCTGCCGATGATCGGCGTCTCCTGCATCGACATTGATGTCCCCGGCGATGGATCGACGGTGCGCGGAGTTTATTTGGATTGGATGACGAGCCGCAATGTGTCGCATCCGCTGTCGTCCGACCGGCGCTCGTTTGTTCCCGAGCCATTCGCCGCCGCCGCCCCGTTACCGGCGCAAACCGCGGATAAGGCCGCCTTCGGCGCGGTCACCGCCACACTATCTCCGGATACCATCCGCATTGGCGCGAGCGTGCAACAAGGCGCGGATTTCCAATTCGGAATCGAAGCGGAGCCACTGATGGCCATGCTCAATTTTGAAGTGGCGAGCGCGCAGATTGATTCGCCTCCACAGGTTTTTGTGAACGGCGAAAATATCGGTGCCGCGTCGCTCACCCTCCCGGACTTGGCGGACCCCGCATATCGTGGGGAAACCAAACGCCTCGTCGGGCCGATGCGTTTTCATTACACCGGCTGGCTGCGCGCGCAGAAAATTATTCCAGCAGCGAATTTGAGAGTCGGGACGAATGATGTGATTGTAATCGGTGGCGTAGGAACTCCGGCTTCGGCGATCCGCGCCACGCAAATTCAACTGAAATATTTGTGGGACAAATCCGATTACGTGCTCGATCCGAATTAGCACTCGTTAGGCAATCGCGGGCAGCCTTCACTCTGCTCGAGATCATGCTCGTGGTGGGGATCATCGTCATCATTCTCGGTGTGGCGGTGGGAAAATTGGGTAACACCACCGGTATCGCTAAAGATATGCGCGTGCGCGCCGACATTCAGGCGATCTCCACCCAGCTGAAACTTTACGAGAGCGTGAACGGATTTTTGCCCACGACCGAACAAGGTTTGCAGGCTTTGGTTACGCCGCCGCAAAGTGACCCAAAGCCGACGCGCTGGTATCAGCTCTTCAAAGAATTGCCGCAGGATCCGTGGGGCAATAATTACATCTATCTTTCGCCCGGCCGAAAAAACCCCGACAGCTACGATCTTTACTCCGCTGGTCCGGATCGCAAACCAGACACCGCGGACGATAACTGGGGCAATTAGTTCTCCTGCGGCGTGACTCCGGTGTCGCCCTGATTTGCCGGGTTGCGCTGGATAACACCGCGCACGCGTGGTGGCGGCGTGGGCAAAGTCGGAATCGGCGCCGGTTTTATGGTTCCGGTGTTGGCGTTGTATTGCGGAACCGGCGGAACGGTCGCGCCTCCTTGGGGGGGCGGTGGCGCCACGATCGGCTGCGGCTGCGGATTGGGAGCGTTCGCGACCGGTTGAGTGATCAAGGCTTGATTGAAAGTGAGCGTGGCGAACTGCCCGTCTTTCGAAATTGTTACCTTGGTCGCGCCGACATGATCCGACCACTCGATGTTCGAAATACTGTAGCCGCTTTTGTTCGCGCCCTTCGTGCTCAGGTATTCTTTGAGATTCTTGTCGGTGCTCGAATTCAAAGTGACGACGCCTTCGTCGCTCAGCTTGGCTGCGTTCGCGATGTAAAGATCCTTCGCAAAATTCGGCGCCTGCGGCGGCGGGGCCACGGCGGTGGCGACCGCGAAGGGCGATTTGTTCATCATCGCCTCGTAGCGCGCGAAACTTTGCATCTTCGGCAACTCGTCGTCTTTCACCGTAGCGGCAATGCCGGAGAGTAACGGGAAAAGAAAAGCGCTCGCCAGGAAACTTCTCGTTTTCATTTTCATGATTTTGGCGCGAACCAGCGCGCGATTTTAAACTTCCCTCGCATCATCGTCGGATCCGCCGAATCGATTGCTAGATTGACGTTTTCGAAGACGACGAAGGAGTCGGGTTTTTGGATGTCGTAAAGAAAATGCACGAGCGGTGGCCAGGGACTCTTGGTTTCGACAGAAGCAAAAACCGACTGATAATTCGGCGTCGTCTCGCTCGCGCCGATCGCCGGGTTCTCGATCAGGACGTTGTGTTTGCCCGCGGCCTGCTTCACTTCATCCAGCAGGGTAGAAGCCTCCACCGGACTCTTCAGGGTCGGCTGATTTTTCTTCAGCCACTCCGCGCGCTTCTCCCAGGTTTTTTGCTCCTTCAAGAAAACGGTCTGCTCTTTCCGCAAAGCTTTTCGTGAAGCGATATCGCTCCGCACTTTATGCAGCGCGCCGAGCAGTGCGCTCCAGACGAAAAGATTAATCAGCAGAAAAAGCGCACCGGCCACGATGAGTGAAAGGACGCGTTCGCGCGGATTCATGCGCTGAAACCAGGCCGGCATCATTTCGGTTTTCCCTCCAGACGAAATTGCGCGTGTTCGTTAGGCAAAATCCGCGGCGCAGCCATCTCGAAATGGAAACTGGCCAGGTCCGAATTCTTTTTCGCCTTGTCGGCAAATTGATAGGCCAGCGCGGCGGTGGCTGCTTCGCCATCGACGGAAATTTGCCGCGCCGATTGGTTGAATTGCGTTATTTGCACATCGGTGGGCAGACTTTCAAAAAGATGCTGCAAAACTTCGATCGGATAATAATGCGGATCGATGGCGGGCGAGAGCGCCTTCCAGCGCGTTTCCGTTTTTTTGATGAAGGCTGTTTTCGGTTCGTCCCGCGCGACGGCGCGATCGAGCGCACCTACGCGCACTCGCAGAATCAATACGTAAGCCGCCAGTAAAAGCAGGATGGCCGCGTAGGCACCGCCGGCCCAAAGCAATCGCTTTTTCCATTGCGCTTGCCTAACGAGTTCTCCGCGACGTTGCCGCCAACTCTCCGGCAGGAGATTAAGTTTCGTGTTGGCCGGCGGCGCTTCCACCCCGATGAGATCAGGACGACTTACGAAGAGTCCCTCGACCGTATCGCGCAGCTCATGCAATTTTTCATCGAGCAAGACAGTTGGAAAGGCGGTGTTGATTCCTTGTAGCTCTGCACTCAAAGCCATCTGCGGCAGATCACGCTGCAATTGCGTCGCATCCGTGCCATCGAGAAAACCGGTGAAACCAATTTTTCCTTCTTCGCTGATCGCACAGACCAGGCCTTGGTCCTCCGGATAAAGAAAAAAGGCGCGGCCGGCCGCGGCGTGCGTCGCGGCACGTTGCGAGGCGTAGACCGTGACTTGTGAGGGAATGATTCCGCGTGAAAGAAGCGGCGCGGCCAACTCGGAAAGTTTTGTGTTATGCACTGAAACGGCGGAGACCACACTCCCCTCCTCCGTCTGTTCGATCACTTCGAAATCGGTCGTTACTTCCTCTGGCGGATAGGGCAGTGCCTTCTCGATTTGCAGACGCACCATCTCGGAAAACTCCGCAGCATCGACCGTAGGTAAACGCAACCGTTGCGCGAGGACCGCACTCGCCGGCAGACCGAGCACGATGTTCTTCGTGCCGTTCAAAAGCGGCAATGTCTCATCGAGAGTGGCGACGCCTTGCACATTCCAGCCCGCACCGTTTACGCCCGCACTCACTACGTTCCAGCCCTGCGCAGACGGAATTAAAAACACCGGTGATTTTTCAGTCTCGATCTTAAATCTCCTTCCAAGTGATCATCTGCGGAATGTTGCCGGTTTTGCGGATGACCATCTGCACGGTGCGCGTGACATCGCCCGATTTTCCCACACTGACCACGCGCATCACCTGGTCCTTAAATCCGACCAGCGGCGCCAGTTCTTTAAACTGCTCCGTCGATAGGCCCAGCGCAACTCGTACGTCTTCCATGCTCTTGAACTCTGGATCATCCTCCGTGCCATCGATCTCATCCGGCCCGCGGCGCAACGCGAGAAACTGATCAACCCGGCCATCATTCATTCCGGGCAACGAGAGTAGCAAGTCGCGTGACGCCCAGGTGAGATCGATCGGGCCGGTGCTGTTCACGGTGAAATCCGCATCCCAATCGGGACGGCTGCAGAATTCTTCCCAACCCCGCACGCGTTTCAGATCCTCGACCCGCGTGAGCAAGGTATTGGCCGGTTTGTAATCTCCCTCTTCCTCCGCTCCGTTGAGCCGCACAAGATTATCGGGATCGACCCAATCGAGCAGGCAATCGATCATGTGGTCGCGCTCATTGAGATCGACTCCTTTTCGTTCGAGGTAAGCGCGCAAGATGTCAATGCGATTCGGATTTTCTCCCGCCACTACCCAATTGATATTCAGCCGTCCGCCTTCGCCTGTTAGCCGCGCATCAAAATGTTGTGTTTGGCTAACTCCGCCATGCAATAACGGCGAAGAGGGTTTCACTCCAGGATGCAGCGCGATTTCGCTTCCGGAACAAGCCATCGCTTCTGCTTCCAGTATCCGGCTGGCGGTGCCGTTGAGATTAAGCCGGGCGCCGATGTCCATCGCCCAGGAAATGATCATCGCGCTGAGAACGAAAAGCGCCCAGAGCGCGAGCAAAAGCGCAGCGCCGCGCGGTCGCGTGAAGTGAGATAATCTTGCGCTCATCTCAAAGCGGCGTCCTTCCCAGTGCAATGATTGTTTCCCAGGGCAAGGACTCGTTAGGCCGACCGATACTTAATTTCACCAGGCGCGGCAGGGTGATCGTGTCGGTCCATTTATCCAGCCACGTATTGAGGCGCGGATCGAAATAATGGATCTCCAAACTCCGGACATCCGGCAAGAGCGTGACCCAACTGCCGTCACCTTCGGCGCCGTTGTCGCCCTTGCTCTGACGGTCGAGGCCGATTTCCATGCGATCGTTTTGCTTTGGCACCGGTCGCATCTTGAGTGTGACTAAATATTCGCCGGCGGCGTAACGCGTGAGCAATCCCGGACCGGCCGTCGTCGTCCAACTGATTTCGTCGCGCGAACGATCGTTTAGTTTAAGCGCCTCGCCCGACATAGCCGCTTTGCCACTCGGTAATCGTTGCCATTCACTCGTGACCAAATTCGCGAAACCGCTGTATTGCATGTTGACCGTGTTCGCTTCTGAGGAAATGCGCAGAGCCGTGATGTTGGTCTGCACGAAGCGATAAATCGCCAGCGCCATCATCGCGAGAATGCCGACCGCGAGCATGATCTCGAGAAGGGTGAAGGATCGCCTGCGCTGTTTAGCTCGGTCGATAAACATAAAACTCAATCTTGCGCGACTGCGCGATGCCATTGCGCGTCCATTCCGCGGTCAGCGTGACGAACTCGATGCCCGGTAATTGCAGACCCTTCTCATCCTTCAAATCCGCCGCCAATGCCTTCTGTCTTAATCTCACCTGACCGAAACCAGTCTCGATTTTATTTTCTTTACTGGTATCGGGTTGACCCGGAGTCGCCTGCACTTCGGCCATGCGATTGGCGAGGATTTGGCGCACGCGTTCTTCCTGTTCGCTAAGCGCGCTCGCATTCATGCAATTTTCCACGGCGCGACCAAGCGCCAGCACACCGACGACAAAAATCGTCAGGCCAATGAGCACCTCATAAAGGGCAAAGCCGCGTACGTTATCTCGTCGCATATTTTGCCAGCTCCGCTCTCGCCGTCAGCGCGGAATAATTTGCGGTCCATGTGCCGTCGTCGCCTTTGAACGAAACCGTGGCCGGTTCGCAGGCACCGGAGGGCCAAAAAATCCATTCCGGGGCGGGTTTCTCCGTCAGCGCCGCGGTCAAATTCAGCGTGAAAGCATCACCTTTTTGAACTTTCAAAACCGCCAGCGGCGATTTGTTTTCACCTTCCGCGAAAGCTTCGGCGTGCAAGACGATTTGGTCTTTTTCCCAGGTGATTAAATACGTGCGCCGATCATTCACGCTGCGTTCCTGCGCGGTGCGCACGAGATTGTTCATCTGATCGAACGAACGTCGCAAGCGGCGATCGGCCAGGACGCCGCTCATGCTCGGCACCGCCAGCATGAGGATGAGCAGGAGAATAAAAACCGCGATCGCCAGTTCGATTAAAGTAAAAGCCTGCGTCTTTTTACGCACAACCGAACTTACCGCTACGAGGTTGAATCACAAGATGCGCCCTGCCCGACAACGAGCCGCTAAAAAAACGCAAGCAAACGCCAGCGAAAAAACCTTCCCTGCGTTATCGTCTTTGTCGTGAAGGAGGCTGTGGTTACTATTAGACGGACACGATCGGTGACCTATCGCGAAGTGACGCCTTCTTCGAAAAGAATCTTCACGCAGGTTTTTCTCGCGCTCGCTTTTCTTGTCGTCGTCGCGGCTTTGATTTGGCAGGGAGTCACCGCCCACGGCACGCCGGATCCGTTGCGGCCGCAGACCAGTCCGACGGTCGCGTTTCTCGACATCGCCGTGCTCGTCTTTCGCGAAGGACTGGAATGCATTTTGGTTTTAGCTGCGATCACCGCCAGCATGGTCGGCGCGCGCAGCGTGCATCGTCGGCCAGTCGCGATCGGCACGGCCGTGGCCTTTGGCGCGACGATTATCACGTGGTTTATCGCGGTCGGTATCATGGGACAACTGACCGAAAGCGTCCCCGCGCTCGATCTTCAGGCAGCGACCGGATTACTGGCAGTGATTGTGTTGCTCGTGATCATGAATTGGTTTTTTCACAAGATTTACTGGGGCGGCTGGATTCGTGCACATAATCGCCGACGTAAAAATCTCATCGCCGGCGCAAGCCCCCGGCATTTGTGGTGGGGATTTGTGCTCCTCGGATTTACGTCGCTTTATCGTGAAGGCTTCGAGGTGGTGCTCTTTTTGCAGAGCTATAATCTGCGCCTCGGCGGCGGCGTTGTGCTGAAGGGCGCGCTGCTTGGTCTCACGCTTTCGGCCTTCGTTGCGGTTCTGACTTTCGCGCTGCAGCGGCGTTTGCCCTATCGGAAAATGTTGATCGTGACGGGCATTCTTCTCGGGGTCGTCCTGCTGGTGATGGTCGGCGAACAAGTGCAGGAAATGCAGTTGGCGCACTGGGTTGGGACAACCACGATTCCGTGGCTGGAAAACTTGATCCCCGGCTGGATGGGAATGTGGTTCGCCGTTTTCCCGACCTGGGAAACATTGATCGGACAAGGCCTGGCGGCGCTCGTCGTGATCGGATCCTATTTCGGCGCGCGCATGTTGCGCGGTTCCCCACCGGAACCCGACGTGGCGATTCCTGACGCTCTGGAAAAAGCCTAACGAGTCGTTAGTTCTTATCCACGCTGTATTTGCCCGGGCCGACAAAGAGGATGCCGAGCAAAATCATGAAGAGCAAAACCGCATCGAGATTCGCGCGGTAGTTGTTGATGCCTAACAAGTGGATGAGCGTGATGAGCAGGACAAACAACACCCCCAGACGAAAGAACAATCCGAAAATCATGAGCGCGCCACCAATGCAACCAAGGAGCGCACCGAGAAATCCCCAGAATTGATAATGCGCATGCAGACCCAGATGGCGGATCGCTTCACCGTTGTGCGCCCATGCGGCATGACCGCCGAGGAGAACCGGCCCGAGCAAAATGATGAAGAGCACACCCAGACCGAGTCGCATTAAGAGCAACCCGCCTTCACGATACTTCGCTAGAAACTGCATCCGCATCGCGCGAAGCTAGCCGGAATGAATCAAATCAACAAAGCAGTTTTGCTCGCGGCTGGCCGCGGCACGCGCATGCGCGAGCTGACGAGTGATTTGCCCAAGCCGATGTTGCAAGTGCGCGGCAAACCGGTTCTGCAACACATCATCGAAGGCCTTCGTGCGGCGGGTGTGCAGGATTTTTGCATCGTCGTCGGCTGGCGCGCGGAAGTGGTGCGCAATTATTTTGGCGACCAAAAGATTTGCTACGTGACGCAAGTCAAACAAGACGGGACTGGCAAGGTCGTCGAATTAGCGCGCGAGTTTTGCGGCAATGATCCGTTTATCTTGAGTTACGGCGATATTTTGGTTGATGCATCCAATTACCAACCACTCGTTAGGCCGACCGATGACGTAGACGCGATTGTCAGCGTGCGATGCGGTCAGGACGTGAGCAAAGGCGGCGCGGTTTTTGTGAATGACAACTTCCTGGTCACCGATGTGCGAGAAAAACCGCTGCCTGACGAACCGACGAGTCCGTGGTACAACGCGGGAATTTACGCTTTCCGTCCAAGCATTTTCGATTTCACCGCGCGACTGCAACTATCGCCGCGCGGCGAATACGAATTGACCGATGCCGTGCGCGACCTCGCGTGTTCAGGGAAAAAAGTGCAAGCGCTCGAGCTCACGGGCGATTGGGCCGATGTGCGCGATCCGGAAATTCTCGCCGAGCTAAACCGCTAAGGCGTTTCTTCGATCGGACCCTCGGAGATTTCTTCTTCCCCGATTTCTTCTTCGATCTCGCGGCGGCGTTTCGGAGAGAGGAAGGGCCGCAGAAATCCGTAGAGCAGATAAACGAGAAAAAGAATCGCCGCCATCCACTGGTAGAACTTCACCGTCACGGCGAGCACCGCGATGACGAAAAGAAAGCGCGGGACTGATTGTTGCGTGCGCCAATTGACCGCTTTGAAACTCGGATAGCGGAATTTGCTGAACATCATGAACGAAAGAAAAAGCATGAGCGGCGGCAGGGCGTATTTCCATCGACCGATGGTGTGCTGACCTTCGTCCAGCCAGAGCATGAAAAGCGTGATCGACGCGATGGTCCCGGCCGCGGCTGGAATGGGAAAGCCGGAGAAATTTTTGTCCGCGCCGCCAGCGCCGTTGGCCGCGATGCAATTGAAACGCGCCAGCCGCAGCGCGCCGCAGGCCAGGTAAACAAACGCGATCATCCAACCGAGATTGCGAAATTCACCGAGGACAATTTGGTAAACTAACAGGGCCGGCGCCATCCCGAAGGAAACGATGTCGGCTAACGAATCGAATTCCCGGCCGAAAGCGCTCTCATGTCCGCCGAGTCGGGCCAGTCGGCCATCGAGCAAATCGAAAACACAGGCCAGTAGAATAAACCAGATGGCGTCGTGAAATTTCCCGGCGGCGACGGTGAAGTCCACATCTTGCGCGCCATCGTAGATGCACAAGACAGCGGCGAAACCGCAGAACAAATTGCCCGCCGTCATCAAGTTCGGCAGCAGATAAATCTTTGGGCTCTGCTCTTGCATTCGTTAGGCCAATCGGGCAATCACCGTCGTCCCACCGCTGACGCGATCGCCCACTTTTACCACAACGGTCGCGTCGAGCGGCAAATATACTTCGGTTCGCGATCCGAAGCGAATCATGCCGAAACGTTCACCCTTTTGCAAAACGTCGCCCACTTTTGACCACGCCACGATGCGGCGCGCGATCGCACCAGTCAGTTGCCTAACGACCAGTGTGGCGCGCGGATTCTCGAAGGCCCAGGTCATCGCTTCGTTCTTATCGGCGCACTCCGGGCTGCGCGCGTCGAGACACAAGCCTTCACGATGTTCGCGGTAGGTTATGCGGCCGTCGATCGGCGCGCGATTGGTGTGCACGTCGAAGACGGAAAGAAAAATCCCCACCCGCTTCATCGGCCGCTTCAAAACATCGCGCTCTTCCACTTCCACAATGTCCGCCACGACACCATCGGCGGCGGCAAGGATGGCGTCCGACTCGTTAGGCGCGACGCGATCGGGGTCGCGAAAAAAAGCGAAAGTATAAAGGATAAGAAGTAACCAAAGCGCGGCCAGCCATGGCGAGAGAAACCAACTGGCAATCGCGAGAAGCAGTAGCACTGCCAGGATCCAGCGCGCTTCGTAGACGGTTTGAAATCGCATAAGGCGCGAAGATCTTCGCAACGTGCCCGAGGAGGTCAAGTTCCGACCGTCCACGGATGTATGGTATTTATAGGTCTGGCCCAACACGTGCTTTTCTGGAGGCGATGTCTGGGCGATACCCATTTTCATTGCCACCAAGGGGGCGGAATTTTTCCTCGCCTGAGTCGGCGATGTCGCTGGTGGAAGTCTCCATCGCCGTAACACTGCTCGGCCTGGTGGCGGCCGGCGCTCTCGCATCGTTGATGGCTCTCAACAAAAACGCGGTCAGCACTCGTGTCATGACAGGTGCCCGCGAAGTGGTGCAGCGAAATATCGAAGCGGCCGTCGGCGCGCCGTTTAATTCTTCCTCGCAACCCAGCATCCTCAGCATCACCAGCGCGAGCGGGGTGAATTGGGATGACGCAGGCGGATCGAGTCCAGTGCCAATTTACACCAGCCGCGATGGATCGAACACGATCACCGGCACGCTCAAGCGCATCGTTGTCGCGGAAGCAAACCCGGTGAACGCCGACCTGCGACGGGTCACCTTCCATCTCGATTATTCGATGTTCGGGAAAAATTTGAACTACGAAATGTCCACCATTCGGGCAACGGATCGATGAGGCGAAATCAAAGCAGACGCACGCGCGGCAACACCCTCGTGCAAATGATGGTTACGATCGCCGTCATCACGATCGTCGGTGCAGTGGCCTATTCGATGTTGATGAATTCGACCACGCTGCTGGCGAAAAACGTTTCCCTCAATTCTTCTAACATCCTCGCGCGCGCTTCACTTGATCGCATTTTCGCGGAACTAAATCAGGCCAACAAGACGCCAACCTTGATCAACGCAGATGGCTCGGTCGCTGCGGGATCAGGCCCGGCCGCTGGCGTGCTTTTCGATAAGTATGTGGGCGGTCCCTACATCGTGGGCAATCCAGGCTCGGGCTTGGCTGCAACTGCTACGACTTTTAACTTATATTACTCCGTCGATCCAGCGGCGAATCCGCCGGTCCCGCAGAAAAACGACGTCGTTATCATGGATGGCGTTACAGGAGCGCTGGTTTCGTCGTGCAGCGCACCTACTTCCACCTTGGCCGGGCCCACTCCGACGCCGGCTCCCGCTTCGCCTAACGGCCGCATGATCACGGTTACCTTACAGAATTCGTTAGGCACTTACACCAATCCTACAGTTAGTTCCGGGACAGCTATTGCTTGGAGCTCTAAGACACAGCAGACGGCTTACATCGTTCATCGGAAGGCTTTCATCGTCGTGCCGGGTGCCAGCTCCAGTAGCCCCGCGGAATTACGTTTCTATCGGGATGTAGAGACGGTGAGTAACTACAACGACCCGACCACCTACACCGTTCTTACCGGCGGCCTGGGTAACACGACAGTCAATGGCGTGCCGGAAAATACGCCATTCTCTCTCGTCACCCAGAACGGCATTCCCTTTCTCAACATCGCCATGCGGGTAGAAGACCAGCAATTCAATAAACGCCTCGCTTCGCAGCAGCGTTCCGATTTCAACACCTTTCTTCGCGTCGATACCATGTTGCGACCTAGAAACATTCCGTCGTTATGAAAGTAACCGCTCGCTCCGAAGAGAACGCCACTGCCCTGGTGGTTACCATGCTGATCATTTTCATGATCACAGTCGGCATCGGCATCGCTACTAACATCACCACCTTTACTGTCCGGCAAACGGATTCGAGCCGCGATTTCTCTGCTTTGCGCAGCGCAGCGGAAGGTGCGCTGGATTTTGGTTACGGAGTGCTAACCAAAACGATCGATAACAATAGCGGTCCGGTCGCTAACCTTTCGCTTGCTACTGCTATTATCACGCCGCCTACCTTTAGCAACTTTAGCTATAAACAGCCGCTAATCGTGCAAGGCACGGACCAATACGGTGCGCCGGCTGGCCTTCTAACCTCTGTCGTTCCGCCACCTGCAATTAGGATTAACTTGGATAACTACCCAGGTTGGGTCGGCGCAAACACGAGCTACGTCGCTAGCGTTACTTTGGGCGGTAACTTCATTGGCAAGCGCGCGGTGGACTATGGAGTTAAGCGCTCCTATAACTACACAGTCGTTCCGCTTTTCCAGGCTACTGCCTTCTTCGAAGACGATCTCGAATTGTTTCGACCCGCCACCATGACGATCGGTGGACTTGTCCATACTAATAGCAAAGCCTACGTCAGTTCTTCTTCCTCGGGCACCCTAACCTTCGCCGGCAATCTTTCCTATTCTGCGAACAACGGCTATCTTGATAACGTCGATCCGCCGCAGGCTAGCACTTGGAGCGGCTACCAGGCTAATAGCGAAATTCCACCGACCTACTCGAACGGTGGAAAGGCTCAGCAGGTCGACCAGGTGGCGCGCATTGAACCGCTCGGCAAGGACGCCGCTACTCTCATCAACACGACCGATGCCAGCCGCAATAACGACTCAATGCGCGAGCTAATCGAACCGCCCGATACCTACGTCGATCCAGTTACGCAAAAAATCACCACTGCCTCCGCGTCCGCCGATCCGCCGACGATCGCCAGTCGCCGCCTTTACAACAAAGCTGGCATCCGCATTCGCATAGCTGGAACAAACGCGCTCCCCATTATCACGGTGACGCCGAACGTGGCCAAAGGCACCACCTTAACCGTGAACCAGATTACCACCATCACGAACGCGCTCACTCAGCAAACCATCTACGACCGGCGCGAAGGTCAAAATGTTGACATTACCTCACTCGATCTCTCGAAAGTTAAAAGCACATTGGAAAGCGCCAACGGCTTTAATGAAATCCTTTACATCGATGATGTCCGTTCGAGCGGGAGCGATCCAAAAGCGATTCGTCTCGTTAACGGCTCCAATCTTCCCTCGGGCGGGCTTACGGTGGCCAGTGAGAATCCGGTTTACATCCAAGGCGATTACAACACCACCGGCAACCGCGTCTCCTCCGCTGTCTTCGCCGATGCCGTAACCATTCTTTCCAATAATTGGAACGACACCAATTCGAGCGCCGCTCTCTCCTCACGCACCGCCAGCGATACTACGGTCAACACCGCCATCGTGGCCGGCTTCCTTCCTTCGGGTTGGACGAACCCTGCGACCGGCGCGACCTACGGTTACTCCGGCGGACTCAATAACTTCCCGCGTTTTCTCGAGAACTGGAGCGGCCACACCTTCACCTACACCGGCTCGATGATCGAGCTCTTCACCAGCGGGATCGCCACCGGCGAGTGGGACACCGGCGCCACCTACTCTCCGCCCGTCCGAAATTGGAATTTCGATTCTAATTTCGTCGATAACCCGCCGCCTGGAAGTCTCGACGCCGTTTCCATCAGTCGCGGACCACTTGTGCGATTCTAACGACTCGTTAGGCCAATGAAAAAAATCCTCGCTTCCCTTTTTCTCGGAATAATTTCTTCGGCGCAAGCCACGCTCGATCTCACGCCTAACGAAGTGTATGCGGCCAGCGACGGTCCTGCCATGAAGCGCTACTATTTTCGCGACGGCAGCAAACAACTGACCTTTCGCATCGATAACAAGATGTCGGTCACCGGAAGCAGCGAGACGGCTGCTTTCCGTTTTCAAGACATGCACGGCGCCGCGGTCAAGCTCGCCCGGTCACAGACCAGTGCGCACACTCTATTCGACGAAAAAAATCTGGCGAGCTATCGGAACGTTGCCCGCACTTCGCTACCGGCCGACGCCACCGACGTGCAAATGGAGGAGGAACGCGCTAATCCGATCACGATCAACGGCTGGACGAGTTACCGTTTTATTTTCAGTTACAAACTCTTCGGAAACGCGCAGCGACGCAGCATTACTTTCATCAATTACAACGATGCGGAGCAGCTGATTTTTGACGTAAGCGCGACCGCGGACGATTACCAGAAAGTCTACGCGCGCGGCTTCAAAATTCTCAATTCAGTTTCCGATTTGCCGGTCGATCCAAACGGACCGACATAGCAGCCCGATTAATACCAGATAGTGGGCCCGACGGCCCGGCCGATCACAATATTTAGGGATCGGGCCGGCGAGATATTCGTTGTTTCCGTGGCCATTCGCGCTATCTTTTTGGCAGTTTATGCCAGCTACCGCTTTGCCCCTTTCCGACGACGAAAATCTCTCATCTGACAAACGTCAAAAAGACGCCACGGGCATAAGCCAAAGTCAGAAATACGACGCCGCCCAAATTGATAAACTTGAGGGCTTGGAAGCGGTCCGGAAACGCCCCGGAATGTATATCGGCGATCCGGACGAACGCGGTTTGCATCACTGCGTTTTCGAAGTTCTCGACAACTCCATCGACGAACATCTCGCCGGTTATTGCAGCAGGATCGACGTCACCGTGCATGTCGACGGATCGGTTTCGATCAAGGACAACGGGCGCGGCATTCCGGTCGATATGCATCCGAAATGGAAGATGCCGGCCGTCGAATTAGTGCTGACCAATCTGCACGCCGGCGGAAAATTCGGACAAGGCGCCTACAAATATTCCGGTGGTCTGCACGGCGTCGGCGCGAAGTGCGTCAATGCGCTTTCCGATTGGTTCAAGGTCGAAGTCTCACGCGACGGCAAGGTTTACCACATGGGTTTCGAGCGCGGCAAAACCACGCAGAAACTTGAAGTCATCGCGGAGCTGAAGAACAAAAAACAGACTGGAACGCTCATCACCTTCCTGCCCGATCCGACCATCTTCACCATCACGACAGAATTTAAGTTCGAACGTCTCGCCAGTCGTCTGCGCGAACTCGCGTTTCTCAATCCGGGACTCGAAATTACGCTGGTCGATGAACGCAGCGAGTCAGGAAGAAAGGAAACGTTCTTCTACAAACACGGCATCGAAGAATTCGTTAAGCAGCTCGGCGAAAACAAACAGGTCATTCACCCGAAGCCGGTCGTCCTTTCGCGTCAACGCGATGAAGTTTTTGTCGACGTCGTCATGCAATATAACGACAGCTACAACGATCAGATTCTTTGTTTCGCGAATTCCATCCCGAATCCAGATGGCGGCACGCATCTGACTGGTTTCCGCAGCGCGCTGACCAAAGCAGTTAACCAATACGCGAAGCAAAACGGCCTGACGAAAGACAAAGATCCGGCCATCTCCGGCGACGATGTGCGCGAAGGTTTGATTTGTGTTCTCAGCATCAAACTGCCCAATCCGCGTTTCGAATCGCAGACCAAGGTCAAGCTCGTCAACACCGAGATCGACGGCGTCGTGAACTCGACTGTTTACGAAGGTCTGATGACCTTCTTCGATCAGACGCCACCTGTTGCGCGACGCATCTTCGACAAAGTTCTCACGGCCGCGCGTGCTCGCGAAGCCGCGCGCAAAGCCCGCGAAACAATTCGCAAAGGCGCGCTCACTGGCGGCGGTTTGCCGGGAAAATTAGCCGACTGTTCCGAACGCGATCCCGATTTGACCGAGCTCTATATTGTAGAGGGCGATTCGGCCGGCGGTTCCGCCAAACAAGGACGCGATCGGCGTTACCAGGCGATTCTTCCGATTCGCGGCAAGCTCATCAACGTCGAGAAAGCGCGCATCGATCAATTTCTTAAGAACAACGAAATCCAATCGATGATCACGGCCATCGGCACCGGCATCGGCAAGCCGAAGGAAGAGATCGAAGGAGTGCCGAAGAGCAAGGACGAAACCACCTTCGATATTACGAAGCTGCGTTACGGCCGCATCATTATCATGACCGACGCCGACGTCGACGGCTCGCATATCCGCGTTTTGCTCCTCACCTTTTTCTATCGGCAAATGACCGAATTGGTTCGCGCCGGAAAAGTTTTCATCGCGCAACCGCCGCTCTATCAGGTGAAACGAAAGAAGCGCGAAGAGTACGTCGATGATGACGTGCAGCTGAACAGAATTTTGATCTCGTTAGGCTTGGAAGATGTCCGTTTGAAAAATCTCGCGGACGGAAAGGAACTCAGCACCGCGCAATTAAAGGACATTCTTGAGTCACTCGAAAAGCTGGCCAAGCTCAGCGAATCGATTCGCCGCCACGGTGGTGATTTCGAGAGCTTCCTCGCTCAGCGCGAAAAGAAATCCGGCAAGTTGCCCACCTATCTGGTGAAGGTGCGCGACGGCAACGACGAGACTGTTCATTACTTCCACGACGAGAGAGAAGTTCGGAATTTTCACCAGGAGAATACCGATCTGAATCTCTTCGAGGAAGAAACACAGCAGGAATTGTTGCCGCTCGGTTCTGCTCCCACGACGACGAAGACAAACGGAAATCGGCGGCGCGGAAAACTGATTGAGCTACACGAATCGACCTCGATTCAAAAGATCATGACCGAGCTCGCGCGCAAAGGATTGAAGGTCGATCACTACGCCGCGAGCGATAAACCGATCTTCGATTTGATTGAAGGGGAAGGCGAAAAAGCGACTTCGCACCCGCTCTTTTCCATCCCGGAAATCCTACAAAAGATTTTGGAGATCGGCCGGCGAGGCGTGCAGATCAAACGTTTTAAAGGTCTCGGCGAAATGAACGCGAAAGAATTGTTCGAGACGACGATGAATCCCGAGAAGCGCAAGCTCCTCAAAGTCGATCTCAACGACGACAACGCCGTCGAAGCCGACCAGATGTTCTCGAAGTTAATGGGCGACGTGGTGGAACCGCGCCGTCAATACATCGAAGACAACGCCCTCAACGTTCGAAACCTCGATGTATAACGCCAACGAAAAAGTAGAGCCGATCAACGTTGCCGAAGAAGTATCGAGGTCGTTCCTCGATTACTCGATGTCGGTCATCATCTCGCGCGCGCTTCCGGATGCGCGCGACGGATTGAAGCCGTCGCAGCGCCGCATCCTCTACGCGATGCACGATCTCTCGCTGTTCCCGAACCGGCAGCATCGTAAGTGCGCGAAGATTTGCGGTGACACGAGCGGTAACTATCACCCGCACGGTGAAGCCGTGATTTACCCGACGCTCGTGCACATGGCCCAGCCGTGGGCGATGCGCGAAACGCTCGTCGATGGCCAGGGAAATTTCGGTTCCGTCGAAGGCGATCCGCCGGCGGCGATGCGATACACCGAGGCGCGCATGACGCATCTCGGCGCTGCGCTCATGACCGACATGGACAAGGACACGGTCGACTTTGTCCCGAACTACGACGAGACGCGGACCGAGCCCAAAGTTTTTCCAGCGGCGTTTCCAAATCTGCTCGTCAATGGCGGCACCGGTATCGCGGTCGGCATGGCGACAAATATTCCGCCGCACAATCTCGGCGAAATGATCGATAGCATCTGTGCTCAGATCGACGATCCGGAAATCACAATCGAAGGATTGATGAAATTCGTGAAAGGACCGGACTTCCCGACCGGCTGCGCGATCTGCGGGGTCGCGGGCGTTAAGCAATATCTCGAAACGGGCCGCGGCAGCATGAAAGTGCGCGGCAAAGCGGGGGTCGAGGAATTGAAGGGAAATCGCGAGCAAATCGTGATCACGGAAATTCCTTATAACGTCAATCGCGCGACGCTCGTGGAACGCATCGCCCAACTCGTGAACGAAAAGGTTCTCGGGGAAATCAGCGCGATCCGTGACGAATCGGATGAGAACACGCGCGTCGTTATTGAATTAAAACGCGACGGCAATCCGAAAGTCGTCATCAACAATCTTTACAAGCACACTGCGCTCGAGAGTTCGTTCGCGGCCTCAATGCTGGCGATCGATCACGGTCGTCCGAAACTGCTCAACCTTAAGGACGCGAACGTCGCTTACATCGAGCACCGTCGCGAGGTCATTCTTCGCCGCACGCGTTTCGAACTTCGCAAAGCGGAAGAGCGCGCGGAGACACTCGAAGGTTATCTCATCGCGCTGGCGAATCTGGACGAATTCATCCGCATCATTCGCGGATCAGCTAATCGCGAAGAAGCGCGCGTGAAATTGCTCGCTTTCGAATTCACACGAAAACAGGTCGAGAAAATTGGGATTCTCATTCGCAACGAAGCGCGGTTGGTCGATGGCCGCTACGCGTTCAGTGAACATCAGACGAACCAAATTCTCGATCTCCGCCTTTACCAACTGACCGGACTCGAGCGCGAAAAAATCGAAGGCGAATACAACGATTTGACGAAGACGATCAAGGACTTGCGCGACATTCTCGCGAAAGAATCGCGCGTTTTCGAAATCATCAAGAAAGAGCTGCGCGAAATTCAGCAGAAGTATGCGACGCCGCGCCTGACGCAGCTCGTGCCCGACGAAGGCGAGATCAACATGGAAGATCTCATCGCCAACGAAGGCACGATCATCAGCATCACACACGGTGGATTCATCAAACGCACGGCGGTGAGTGCATTCCGCGCGCAGCGTCGCGGCGGCAAAGGCGTCATCGGAATGCAAACGCGCGAAGGCGCGACCGAGGAGGAAGAAGGTGATTTCGTCGAACACCTTTTCACCGCGACCACGCACGATTACCTGATGTTCTTTACGGAATCAGGACGCGCCTACGTGGAGAAAGTCTACGAAATTCCCGAGATGGGTCGTGCGGCGAAAGGCCGTTCAATCGCGAACCTGCTCGAATTGCGCAGCGAAGAAAAAATCGCCGCCACCATTCGCGTGCAATCGAAGAGCTCTGGCACCGGTGCGAACATCGTCGACCAAACTTGGGACGAAAATCTGCACATCGCCTTCGCGACTCGCTCCGGCATCGTGAAGAAATCGAATTTGTCCGATTACAAAAATGTTCGCAAAGGCGGAATCATCGCCATTCAAATCGAACAAGACGACAAGTTGATCGATGCCAAGTTAACGAGTGGCAACAACGAGATCGTCCTGATTACGAAAGAAGGAATGAGCCTGCGCTTCCACGAAGAGCAGTTGCGCGATCAGGGCCGTAACACTGTCGGCGTATGGGGAATTCGTCCGGACAAAGGGGATCATGTTGTCGCGAGTGCAATCGTTAGCTCAGACGCCATGCTCCTCGTCGCTGGCGAAAACGGCATCGGAAAACGCACCACCTTTGAAGATTACCGCAAACAGAAACGCGGCGGCAAAGGCATCATCACCATGAAGACGGGCGAAAAAACCGGCAACGTCGTCGGTGCATTAACTGTCACCGACAAAGACGAGCTCATGCTCATCACGACCAAAGGTCAGATGGTGCGGACGCGCGTAAAGGAAATCCGCGAGACCGGCCGCAACGCGCAAGGTGTGAAATTGATGGACTTGAAAGCCGGCGAAAAATTGCAGGCCATCGCACCGGTCGTTAGTCAGACCGAAGAAAGCGAAGTCGAACCCGCGGCCGCGGAATAAAAAAGAGCGCGCACCTTGCGATGCGCGCTCCAATTACAAATCGGCTAACGACCCTTAGTATCCGCCCGAACGGGTGGTGGTCGTCTGCTGTGTCGTGGCGGCCGGGTGGGTCACCGCGGTCGTCTCATGGGTTGTGGTGGTGGTGGTTGCCGCAGGCTCCTTCACCACTGTGGTGCAGGAGGTAAGAGCCGCCGTTATGACTGCGAGAACCGGAGCAAGAATAATCAGTTTTTTCATGTTAAATGGTTGGTTACGAAGGTTATTCGGAACAGAACAAGTCGTTAGACGTATCCAAGCCTAACTTTTCGTGGATAAATAATTCACCCGGGCGAGAACTCGCCTTCAGCGCTGAGCTCCGCCCATGCCCATTCCGCCGCCGTAACCACCGGCCGGACCTCGGTCGCCGCTGGCGAGCGACGACGGTGCGCCGTTAGTTCCGGACATACGAGCACTTGATTGCTGAGGTGTCGAAGAGTTGGCGGTCCGAGTGTTTGAACAACCGGAGAGGCAGAGCGCGAGCGTCCCGATGGTAAATCCAAACGCGAATATTTTTCTCATATGAGGTCCTCTTCGCTGAAATGCCAGAAACTTTCCCCGACAAATCACATTGGGCCACGCGCCCCACGAGTGCTGGCATCCCCGCTACCCGTGCTTCCACCAGTCGAGTCGTTGTGTCGAGCGGTCGTCTTGGTTTTTTGCGTGGTTGTGGTCGTCGAGGTGGTGTTCGAACAACCGACGAAGCTGAGGGCGATGGTGGCAATTAGCAGGCTAAGAGCGGTGAGCTTTTTCATGCAATTCTCCTTTTGGATTCTAAACTTCCGAAGAGGCTAGTCCTATCGGATATTCCGAATTTAGGCAATCGGGACTTCTCGCCCGAGGCGGCTGGAAGCGTAGATAGCGTCCAGCATTTCCATCAACTCGAAGGCTTGCTCGGCATTGTTAATCGGCGATGCCCGCTTCTGAATCGCATCCACAAAATTTCCGAGCTGCAGTTCGAAGCTGTCGGTTTGGTCCGGTAACTCAATCGGCACGGTGATCAGCTCGCCCTTTTGATCTTCGAAAAGTGTGAGCGGTTTCAAACGCAGCGTGCCCTTGGTCCCGTAAATGATCGAGTTGTTCAGCTCACGTCCGAAGACCTGTCCTTGCGGAATATCGTCGGGCAAATTACCGGCCCACGAGGTTTCCAAATGCACGACCGCGCCATTCTCAAAACGAATGAAAGCGTAGGCTGCGTCTTCCACGTCGAAGATCGGATCGCGCACGAGATGCGCGAAATTCCGATAAACCTGCGCGCTCACTGAGACCGGCCGCGGCGTTCCCATCAGATACCAAACCGAATCGAGTGCGTGCACGCCAATGTCGATCAACGCTCCGCCACCAGAGCGTTTTTTTTCCGTGAACCATCCGCCAATTCCCTGCGGGATACCGCGCGAACGCACCCAGGTCGCCTTGGCGTGATAGATTTCTCCCAGGCGACCGTCCGCAATTAATTGCTTCGCCGCGCGCATCGCGGGCGTAAATCGAAACTGCCGGCCGAAGAAATAAACGAGTCCGCGTTTCGTTGCGACTTCCTGGAGCACTTTCATTTCCGACGCGTTCATCGTCGGTGGTTTTTCGCAGAAGACATGTTTGCCCGACTCGAGGGCGGCGAGCGAAGCCGGAAAATGAAGAAAATTCGGCAGACAAATTATCGCTCCGTGCAGGTCTGATTCCCGCAAAAGCTCTTCGTACTCGCGAAAAGATCTCTCGGGCGCATAGGTCGCTTCGAAATCGCGCCGGCGTTCGTCATCCAAATCGGCGCAACCGAAGAGGCGCGCATTCGGAATCTCCGCCATCACGCGCGCGTGCTGTTGCCCGGGCCATCCCGTTCCGATGACGCCGAGATTGACGCGCCTGGAGTTTTTCTTCCGCACCCGCTTCACTCCGCGACTGTGCTGCGGAGTTTCTTTAAGGTCGAACGCTTCCGTTTCGATTCCAGAATCCGCTTTTTCAAACCGCGCGGCCGCGGAGAATTCTTCCGCCGAATCTTTTCGCGCTGCGCAATTTCCGCGGCGCGCCGATCCCGTTCGCGTTTTTCCAGCGCGGCGCGCAAACGCTCGCGCGCGAGCTTCCGATTCATCGCCTGCGAACGCGAATCCTGCACGGTGACGCTGATCCCCGATGGCCGATGACGCAGCGTCACCGCCGTGGAAACTTTGTTCACGTTTTGCCCGCCCGGACCGCCGGAACGCGCGAACGTTTCTTCTAGATCGGATTCGCGCACTACAGCGGCGGAATTTTTTCGCGTCCGTGTCTGAGCACGCGCGACATCCAGACCAGTTCGTTGATGAACTCCGCCACGCGAGCGACGTATCTCTCGTCCTTCAATTTCCCCTGCTCATCAAGCGCGTCGCGGACTTTACCGAAATTCACGTCGTTAAAAGTCGCAACCAATCCCAACTCGCGCACCACCGGAAGCAGATTCTCAATCACGCGCGCACCGCCGATTTGGCCCGCCGACACTCCGACAAATCCGACCGCCTTATGAATGTATTCCTTCAAACACATGTCGAGTGCGTGTTTCAGCAAACCCGGATAACCGTGATTGTATTCCGGCGTCACGATCGCCAGTCCGTCTGCCCGCGTCATCTTCTCTGCGAAATCCGGGTCCTTCATGTCCTCGCCGGCATCGTCGAGCCGCATCTTCAGTTTGCGCACATCGATCAGCTCCGTCTCGATCTCGGGCCGTTTCTTCATTTCGCTGAGAACGAAATTCGCCACGTGCTCGCTCCGCCGACCTTGCCGCGCCGTCCCGAGCAGCACAGGAATGTAAAGAGGTTTGTCGCTCATAGTTAAGACTCGTTAGGCAAAGCAGGAACTGCCGCTGGCCGGACTCGAACCGGCACGGGCCTTTTAAGCCCAACGGATTTTAAGTCCGTTGCGTCTGCCATTTCGCCACAGCGGCTTTGCGCGGCACATTCTACTCGTCCGCGCGCGCAGACCAAATGATTTGCGATGCGCGCGGCAGCGGGCAAGTCTCATGGCAGGCGATGACTACCGCTAACAAGATCACGATCATTCGCATCTGCCTCATTCCGGCGTTCGTCGCCATGGCGATTTACTACGGGCAGAGTGTGCAGAACGGCGATCCGCAGGAATGGATGCGCTTCACTGCCATCTGCATTTTCCTGGTCGCGGCGGTCAGCGATGGACTCGATGGCTATGTCGCGCGTCGTTATAACCAGCGCAGCCGGCTCGGAATTATTCTCGACCCGATTGCCGACAAAGGCCTTTTGCTCAGCGGGATCATCACCCTCAGCATCAGTAATTGGAGCGAAGTCGATCCGCATTATGGAAGATTTCCCATCTGGTTTCCGGTGCTCGTCATCACGCGCGATGTTGTCATCGTCGTCGGCAGTGTCGTCTTGCATCTCTTAAACGGAACGGTGCGGGTGCGGCCGAGCTGGACAGGAAAAGTTGCGACCGTTTTGCAAATGGCCGCGATCGCCTGGGTCATGTTGCAGCTGCGAATCATCCCCATGTCTTACATTGTGATCGCAGCCGGTTTATTCACTTTCATTTCCGGCGTGATCTACGTGTTGGACGGTGTGCGACAGTTGCAGGCCGAAGGACACGCCAACGCCAACGCCGCCTAACAAGTGGATCCATTAGCCGGAAAAGTTGCGATTGTTGGCCGGCCCAACGTCGGAAAATCCGCGCTCTTCAATCGTCTCGTCGGTCGCAACATCGCGATCGTCCACGATCAACCGGGCATCACGCGCGATCGCCTGGCGGCGCCCAGTTCCAAAGGAGCGCGCCCGTTTCTCGTCTGGGATACTGGTGGAATCGGCGGCGCGGGCGAAACGGAGTTAACCGCGCAGGTGCGCAAGGCCGCGGATGCCGCCATGCGCGAAAGCGATCTCATTCTTTTCGTCGTCGACGCGCAGCACGGACTCGCGCCGCCCGATCAGGAGCTGGCCAAGACGTTGCGTAAATCGAAGAGGCCAGTCGTGCTGGTGATCAACAAGATCGATCATCCAAATCACGAAGCGCTCGAGAGCGATTTCGCACGTTTGAATTTCGACGAAACAATCCCGATCAGCGCGGCGCATGGCCACGGCATTTCCGAGTTGCTCGCGATGATCGATCGCCTGCTTCCGCAAAACCAAATCGAAAGTCCAGAAGCGAAAATCGAAAATCCACTCTCACTCGCCATCATTGGGCGACCGAACGCGGGCAAATCATCGCTCATCAATTCCATCCTGCACGATGAGCGCACGATCGTGAGCGACATTCCCGGCACGACGCGCGATGCAGTCGACATCGCCTACGAGCGCGACGGTCAACGTTATCTGCTCATTGATACCGCCGGGATGCGCGCGCGCAGCAAGCATTCGACGTCGGTGGAAGTTTTCAGTGTCATGCGTGCGGAGCGCACCATCCGCCGCGCCGATCTCTGCGTGCTGGTCATCGACCTAACGAGTGGTGTCACCAGTCAGGACAAAAAAATTGCAGGCTTGATCCAGGAGTCACGCAAACCATCGCTGGTTGTTTTAAACAAATGGGATCTGGTTAAACCCGCGCGCGGACAAAAAGCCGCCATGCAAGAACTGGTAGCCGACACGCGTGAGCGTCTTTTCTTCCTCGATTACGCGCCGGTTCTAGTGGCCTCGGCGATCACCGGCGAAAACGTGCAGCAGGTTTTTCGTTTCATTTCCGAGATTCAACGCGCCGCCACCAAACGCATTGGGACCGGCGTGCTCAATCGCATGCTGCGCGCAGCCGTCGCCGAAACTCTTCCGCCGACCATCGGTAACAAGCGCCTCAAGCTTTTTTACGCCACGCAATCAAGCGGCCAGGCCGACAACGCGATCGATCCACCGAAGTTCGTCCTCTTCGTTAACCAACCGAAGTTGCTCGGCGACACTTATCGCCGATATCTCGAAAGACGGATCCGCAAGGCCGAGCCCTATCCGGGGTTGCCGGTCTTGATCACCTGTCGCGCGCGCAGCGAGAGCAGCGATAGTTAAGCGTTTTCGAACATCTGGCGGCTCTCGCCTGTCTCATCCATCTCTATGAAATCGACGCAGGAAATTACCCAGGAAGTGCAACAGCTCGGCCAATGGATCCCACGGTTGCGCGAGGAAGTGGGTCACGTCGTCGTCGGCCAAAAATATCTGGTCGATCGTCTCCTGCTCGGCCTCCTGGCGAACGGGCACATTCTTTTGGAAGGCGTTCCGGGTTTGGCGAAAACGTTGACCGTCAAAACGATGGCCGCGTGTATTCAAACCGGCTTTCAGCGGCTGCAATTCACACCTGATCTTTTGCCAGCCGATTTAATCGGAACACTGATTTACAATCCGCGCAGCGGAGAATTTACCACGAAGTTCGGTCCGCTTTTTTCGAATCTGATTCTGGCCGATGAAATCAATCGCGCGCCCGCAAAAGTGCAGAGCGCGTTGCTGGAAGCGATGCAGGAACGGCAGGTCACGATCGGCGATCAAACCTATCCGCTCTCCGATCCGTTTCTTGTTCTCGCGACGCAAAATCCGCTGGAACAAGAAGGCACCTACCAACTTCCGGAAGCCCAACTCGATCGCTTCATGTTGAAGCTGCACGTCGGTTATCCCGCGAAAACCGAAGAGCGAACCATTCTTGATTTGATGGCCACGTCCTCGCCCGATCTCGCGGTGAAAGCCGTGATCGATCCGCAGCAAATTATCGCTGCGCGGAACGTCGTGAACCAGATTTACATCGACGATCGCGTGAAAGATTACATCGTCGATGTCGTCTGGGCGACGCGCGAGCCTGCCACCTACAATCTCGAACTCGATGGCTTGATTCGTTACGGCGCTTCGCCGCGCGCCACGATTTATCTCGCACTGGCCGCGCGCGCGCATGCGTTTTTGAACGGCCGCGGTTACGTCACGCCGCAGGACATTAAGAGCATCGGGCAGGACGTATTGCGCCACCGCATCATCGTGAGCTACGAAGCGGAGGCAGAAACAATTTCGAGCGAAACGATCATCGAGCGAATTTTTGCCGGCTTGCCTGTTCCGTAATGGCTACGACCGAGCAGAAGACTCCGGCGGAAATCCTCAAGAAAATCCGCGCGCTGGAAATCAAGACGCGCGGTCTCGTGCAGACCGTTTTCGCCGGCGATTACCACAGCGTCTTCAAGGGACGCGGAATGAATTTCGACGAGGTGCGCGAATATCAACCGGGCGACGAGATTCGCGCGATCGATTGGAACGTGACCGCGCGGCTCGGCACTGCCTTCGTTAAAAAATTTACGGAAGAGCGCGAACTCACCGTCATTCTGGTCGTCGATGTCAGCGCATCGGGAAGTTTCGGCAGTTCATCGCAATCGAAGCGCGAACTCGCCGCCGAAGTCGCCTGTCTCCTCGCCTTCAGCGCGATTCGGAACAACGACAAAGTCGGTCTGCTGCTTTTTACCGATCAGGTGGAGCTCTACATTCCCGCGAAAAAAGGTCGTTCGCATACGCTGCGATTGATTCGCGAGATCTTGTTTTTCCAACCGCAGAGCCGCGGCACCAACGCCGCGCTCGCCTTGCGATATTTGAATAAAGTTGTGACGCGACGCGCGGTCGTTTTTTTTGTTTCCGATTTTCAGACGGGAGATTTCACCCGCGAATTAGCCGTTACCGGACGACGACACGATTTCATCGCCATTCACGTGCAGGACGAACGCGAGCGAATCTTGCCCGACGTCGGTATCATTACTTTGGAAGACGCGGAGAGCGGCGAACAAATTGAGATCAACACCGGCAATCGCTCGACCCGCACGCATTTTACCGAACTGGCCGAAGCGCAATCGGCCGATTTGCAGCGCACCCTGCACCGCAACAACATCGATACCATCTCGCTGCAGACCGATCGCGATTATCTGCCCGAGCTGCGTTCTTTTTTTAAACAACGCGAACGCCGGATGGCGTTGCGTTGAGTGATGGCCGTGCACTTTTTTCTAGCGCAGGATTTTCACGATATCTCGCCGCCGGTCGATTACTCGCTCATTCCGACCTGGCTCGTTTTTGTCTGCGCATTTTTCGCGCTCGCACTGATCGGTTTGATCACCTGGCAAATCATTCGCTGGCGGCGCCGTCGGCCGATACACATCGAAACGCCACGTGAGCGCGCGTTGAAACTTCTTCAGCTGGCGCGAGTCGAGATCGAACACGAAACGCCCTACCAATTTAGTATTCGTGTCTCGGATATTTTGCGGCGTTACGTCACCGAGCAATATCACTTGCCACTCACGCGCCAGACCTCGGTGGAATTTCTTGAAGCCCTGGCGCGCACGTCGAATTTTTCCGCGGACGAACGTTCTTTGCTCGGTGATTTTTTGAACCGCTGCGATCTGATCAAGTTTGCGCGTTACGATGCGACAACGGCCGACAGCGAACTGCTGCTCGAAGAAGCGACGCGCTTCGTGAAGGGAGGCGAGCTTGCACCTGCCTGATTGGTTATCGCGAAATAGTGCGCTGACTTTCGCGCAACCCTGGCTGCTGCTGTTGCTGCTCGCGCTGCCGGTGGTGGCGTTCCTTCGCGGTCAACGCGGACCAAGCGGTGCGCTGGTTTTTTCTTCGACCAGCATTTTGCGCGGTCTGGGAAAAACCAGCACGACACGCGCGGGCAAATTCCTGCGCGCCCTGATTTATTTGACGCTGGCGCTTTTCATCATCGCGCTGGCGCGGCCGCAGCTTGGAAAAACTCTCACCCAAGTCGAAGCGAGCGGCATCGACATCATGGTCGCCCTCGATGTTTCCGGTTCGATGTTGACGAAGGATTTCACGATCGGCGGCGACGCGGCCACGCGCGTCGATGCCGTGCGCGAAGTGACCCGTAAATTTATCGAAGCACGACCGAACGACCGGATCGGTCTGATCGCATTTGCCGGACGTCCCTATGTCGTTAGTCCCATGACGCTCGATCACGATTGGTTACTGCAAAACCTGGATCGCTTGCGCATCGGCCTGGTGGAGGACGGAACTGCCATCGGTTCGGGCATCGCGGCCAGCGCAAGTCGGTTGAATGACAAGCGTTCCAAGAGCCGCGTGCTCATTCTGCTGACGGACGGCGAAAATAACACCGGCAAGATTCCACCGAACACCGCGGCGGAAGCATTGAAGGCGTTGAAGATTCACTTTTACGCCATCGGCGCCGGGATCAACGGCGTCGCGCCGGTCCCGATTTTCACGGCCCGCGGACCGATGACGGATCTCGCCGGAAACCTCGTTTATCAGAACCAGCGGGTTCATTTTAACGAAGAGGGTCTGAAGGAAGTTGCGCGGATCGCCGACGGGAAATTTTATCGCGCGACCGACACCGGTTCGCTCGAACAGATTTACGAAGACATCGACAAGCTGGAGAAATCGACCGTGAGCGTGAAGAAGTTCGAAGAGTTCCACGACTTGTTTCCCGTGATCATCATGAGCGGCTGCGGGTTGCTTCTCGCGCAGATGCTTTTGAGTCAGACGGTGTGGAGGAAGTTGCCATGAATTTCGGCGCGCCCGAATGGCTCTGGGCTTTGCTCGCGATTCCCGTGCTCATCGCGCTTTTTCTGCGCGCGGAACATCGTGGTGCGATCAAACTCCGCGAATTCGTTGCGCCGCGTCTGCTCGCGCAGCTCGGGGCGACCGTCAGTAAATCGCGGCGCCGTTTTCGCTTCGCATTGCTGCTCGTGGGCATTGCGTTAGCACTCGTTAGTCTGGCGAAGCCGCGCTGGGGCTACACTTACGAAGAAGTAAAACGCAAAGGGCTCGATCTCATCATCGCGGTGGATACTTCGCGCAGCATGCTTGCGAATGATGTGCAGCCGAACCGTCTCGAGCGCGTGAAACTGGCGGCGCAGGATCTAATCACTGAGCTGCGCGGCGATCGTGTCGGATTGATTGCGTTTGCCGGGCGCGCTTTTCTGCAAGCGCCGCTGACGATCGATTACGATGCGGCGGTCGCGGCGTTGACGGAATTGGACACCAACATCATTCCGGAAGGTGGAACAAATATTTCGGAAGCGATTGATCTCGCGGTGAAAACCTACGGCAAATCCGCCATCGGAAATCGTGCGCTGATTATTTTTACCGACGGCGAAGAGCTTGCGGGCGACGCGGTCAAGGTAGCGAAGGCCGCAGCCGACGCGGGTGTGCGCATTTTCACTGTCGGCGTCGGCACGCCGGAAGGTTCGCTGATTCCACTGACGCAAGCGGGCGGCGGAACTTCGTTCGTGAAAGACAGCAGCGGCCAGGTGGTGAAATCGAAGTTGGACGAGAAGCGTCTGCGCGAAATCGCGGAATCAACCGGCGGGATGTTTCTTCCGCTGGAAAATGGTCCCGCATCGATGCAGCGACTGTATCGCGAGGGTATTGGAAAGATGCAGGCTGGCGATATCGATGCACGCACCGCGCGGCGACCGATCGAACGATATCAATGGCCGCTGGCCGCGGCGCTTCTCGCGCTCGCGACATCCCTCCTAATTAACGAACGCAAAAATGCGCGGCGACGACAACTCGTTAGGCCATCGCCTAACGAGCAGAAGGCTGTGGCGGTCGCGCTCATTCTCCTTTGCGCGAGCCTCACTTTCGCCGCGGCACCAGGGATCGATGAATACAACGGCGGCCAATTCAACGAGGCCTACAGTCGATTTCAGGACACGCTGAAGGAGCATCCGAAGACGGACGCGGCCGACAAGATTCAATTCGATTCCGGCGCGGCCGCTTACCGGATGAAAGATTATGGGAAAGCCTTGCAATCATTCAGCCAGGCGTTGCTTTCGCCCGACCAGCAACTGCAAAGCCGCAGCCATTACAATCTCGGCAACACCCTTTACCAGCGCGGCGAGGCGCAAAAAACGCCTAACGAGAAGTTGAAAGACTGGACTAATGCGCTGCAGCACTACGAACAGACGCTCAAGATCGAACCGGAAAACAAAGAGGCGAAAGAGAACTACGAGTTCGTCAAAACCAAAATCGAAGATCTGAAGAAACAGCAGCCGACACCCACTCCGACTCCCACGCCAAAACCAAGTCCATCGCCTTCGCCAAAACCGCAGGACAAAAAAGACCAGAAGAAGAACGATCAACAGCAACAGCAGGACAAAGATAAGCAGCAACAAGAGGATCAGTCAGGCGAGGGAGATCAGAAAGATCAGAAGCAGGACGACAAGCAACAGGACCGGCAACAGTCCGGACCAACACCGACGCCTTCTCCGTCTTCTTCGCCATCTCCGTCTGATGGCAAGCCGGACAAACAACAGGGCAATTCGCCGACGCCTTCGCCTAACGAGTCGTCGCAAGGTTCCACTCCAAGTCCTTCACCCGGCCAGCAACCATCGGCTTCGCCTTCGCCGGGAGAAGACAAAGGAAGCCCCTCGCCAACCCCTGGTGAAGGTGAAGCAGCCTCCCCCACTCCATCCCCGGGCGAAGGAGAAAATGAAGGGGATGGAAACGAATCGCCTTCGCCGGGCCCAAGCGCCTCCGTTTCGCCTTCGAAAAAGCCGACCGGCGATGTGAAGGGTGCCGCAGAAGATCAACCGCAGGAAAAAGACGCAGCTGCCGCTGAAGATCAGGAAGAAGCGGGCGAAGAAAACCAAATGAGTGCGCAACAGGCCGAGCGACTTTTGCGCTCCATGCGCGATGAGGAAAAGCGCGTCCAACTCGATGAACACAAGGCCGTCCGCCGTGTCTATAAGGACTGGTAGCTTCGAAGAGATTGATGGTCGAAACTTACGGGTCAATGCAAAAGCGGATTTGGTCGCTCAGTCTGATTTTTTTCGTCGCGACGTTCGCGCGCGCGGCTGAGCCATCGGTCACGGCCGTTTTGAGTAGTTCGGAAACGGCGGTCGGTCAGCCGGTCGAACTGCAAGTTCAGATCACCGGCGCCGCGAATCCGAAAAGACCTGGTGATATCAAAGTCGACGGTCTGGAGATCCGCTCGGCCGGTGTGTCGCGGCAATACCAGATGCAAAATTTTAGCGTCAGCTACAATTTTACTTTCAACTACAACATCTTCCCGCTGAAGGCGGGCACCTACAAAATTCCGCCGCTAAGTGTCGAAGCCGGCGGCAAGACTTTTCGCACTCCGGAATTAACGCTGAACGTCAGCGCGGGTTCTTCATCCGGACAAACACAACGTTCCGGTCGTAGCGACGGGAACGCCAACATCGATCCGTCGCAGTATGGATTTCTGGAAATGATCCTGCCGAAATCCATCGCTTACGTGGGCGAAATGGTTCCACTGCAAACGCGCATCGGGATTAACGCCCGCACACCCGTGCAAGCGCCGGACGAAGGACTGCAGATTGCCGGACAGGGTTTCACCAAACAAACGCCGACGGAGCAATCACGCCACACGGTCGAAAACGTGAATGGCAGAAGCTACGATGTCTTCATTCAAAACACCGCGATCGCGCCGGTGCGCAGCGGGAAGATCGAGGTCGGACCGGCGACTTTTGCGCCGATCGTGCGTGTACCGATTTCGCAACGCAACCCCGCATTGCCGCGTGACATCGACGACATGTTTAACAATTTTTTCAACGACCCGGCCTTTGCTCCGTCGGTGGCGAAGCGGATCGAATTGAAGAGTCAGACTGCGACGCTGGAAGTGAAACCTCTTCCACCGAATGCGCCGGCCACATTCTCCGGCGCGGTCGGAACCTTCACCTTGAAAGTCGAGGCGAACCCGAAAAAAGCGCAAGTGGGCGATTCGATTACAATCACCGCGACGGTAACTGGCCGTGGAAATTTTGATCGCGTAAGTGCGCCTGCGTTAGAAAACGAAAGCGGCTGGCACAAGTACCCGCCGTCGGAAAAATTCACTCAGGACGATGACGTCGGCATCAGCGGCACAAAAAGTTTCGAGATCGTGGTCAGCGCCAAAGAGCGAAAGGATAAATTGCCGCCGCTCGTTTTTTCGTTCTTCGATCCGGTTAAAGAAAAATACGTCACGCTCCAAAGCGACCCAATTCCGTTAACCATCGAAGGTGGCGTCGCGCCAGCCGCCACACCCACAGTTGCAGCGGCCGTTCCATCAGCCACGGCGGCACCCTCCGCTTCCGTCGCGCCCACGCCGAAAAAAGACGAAGACATTTTGTATCAGCTCACGGAAAGGCCGGCACAGTCCGAAACCTTCGCTCCGCTCTACGAACGTCACGCGTTTTGGCTCGCGCAGATTTTTCCACTCGTCTTGTTGCTCGGTTTTGTAGCGTGGAAAATTCGCGCGCATCACTCCGACAATCGCGAAGCGCAACGAATCGCGCGACTGCAACACGAAGCGGCGGAATTACAGCGCAAACTGCATCGCAACGACGTGGCGCCGCAGGAGTATGTGGCGGATGCATCGCGCGCCGTGCAATTGAAAGCGGCGCTCGCAAGGAATCTCGATCCAAACGCAATCGATGCGGAATCGGCGGCGAATGCGTTCCACCTCGACGACGAGAAGCGAAACCGCTTGCGCCAACTTTTTTCGGAGAGTGATGAGATGCGTTACAGCGGCGGCGCGAACGGCGGACAAACCATCACGCCGGAAAAACGCCGCGAGATTCTTGAGTTGGTGGAGAACTTGCGATGAAGACGTTGCTGATTTTAACCGCGGCCATTCTTTCTGTCGTGGTCGCTAATGCTCAAAGCGACGCATTTGCGAAAGCGAATCAGAAATATGCCGCGGGAAATTTTCGCGAGGCGATCGCGAGCTACGAGAGTTTAGTGAAGGCCGGCGAATTCAGCGCGGCGGTTTTCTACGACTTGGGGAATGCGCATTTTCGCGCAGGCGATTCGGGCAAGGCGATCTTGAACTACGAACGCGCGCTCGCACTGGAGCCGCACCATCCTGAAGCCGAAGCGAACTTGCGACTCGTCAGGGACAAGGCGCGCGCGCTGGAATTGAAACGCAGTCCGATCGAGCGAATCACCTTTCAAGGAACGGCTACGCAATTCACCGCCGCGGCGGCGATCGCATTTTGGATCGCGCTCTTCTCGTTGACGGGGATTTTCTTTTCGCGTCAAAGATCGCCAGCCTTGATCGGTGCGCTAATTCTCTCGCTTCTGGTTGCTGGTTGCGCGGGCTTCGCTCTCTACTCCATCGAAACCGGGGGCGAAGGCCGTGACCTGGCCATTGTCATCGCGAAAGGCACCGAAGCACGATTGGCGACAGCGGATAGTTCCGGAACGGTGCTGGCTCTGCCGCCGGGAAGCGAAGTGAAAGTTCTCAGCACACGCGGCGATTGGGTTTACGCCGCGTTGCCTAACGACTTGTTAGGCTGGATTCCCGCGCAAAGCGCGGAACGCGTCCGTTTATAATTTCTCCGTCGCGCCCGCGTTTGCGCCGCCCGCAGGGCGGCGGCTACAATGCCGCATGAGCGCCGAAATGGATGTGGGAACGAACAAGAAGGCGTTCCAGATCAATCTCGACGCGAAAAAATACGGGACGTTTGCGGAGATCGGCGCGGGACAGGAAGTGGCGCGGCGATTTTTTCACGTGGGCGGCGCGGCCGGAACGGTGGCGAAGACAATGTCGGCCTACGACATGACTTTCAGCGACGCGATTTACGGACCGGCGGATCGATATGTGAGTCGCAAGCGATTGCAGACGATGCTCGATCACGAATACGCACTCCTGGTTGAGCGCCTCGATGCGAAGTTCGGCAGCGAGCGCACATTTTTCGTTTTTGCCGACACCGTGGCAGCGCGCAGTTTCAAGCAACACAACGAATCGCACGGCTGGCTCGGCGTTCGTTTTCAAACTGAAACGCGCGGCGAGCCGAGCCAGATCATCATTCACGTGCGCATGCTCGATGAAGCGAATGTCGATCAACAGGAAGCGCTCGGTGTCGTCGGCGTGAATCTACTTTACGGCGCCTTCTATCATCATCAGCCGGCAGAGTTGATCGCGTCACTCCCGGAGAATCTGGCGGAGGACCGCATCCAGGTGGACATGATTAAATTTTCCGGACCGGCGTTTCCTCACGTCGATAATCGGCTGATGAGTTTGCAGCTCGTTAGCCAGGGCCTAACGAATGCAGTGATGTTCACGGCCGACGGCGAGACCGTGCAGCCGGCGGAAGTTTTCTACAAGAAAGCGATCCTGGTCGAGCGCGGGAGTTTCCGCCCCGTGACTTACGCGACGAACGACATGCTGACGGGCGCGCGCCGTGTCTTTCTCGAGCAATGCAAATATTCAGAAGAGGATCTGGTCGTGGTGATGGAAATGACCCTGGAGAATCTGCTCTCCGAAGGTCAGCTCAATCATGCCGATTTTCTCGCGCGCGTGGACATTCTGGGCGCGCTTGGTCGCACGGTCTTGATCTCAAAATTCGGCGAATACTACCGCCTGGCCGCTTATCTCTCGCGCTACACGAACAAACGCATCGGTCTCGTCATGGGCGTGCCGACGCTGATGGAGATCTTCGACGAGAAATATTATCTCAACCTCGAAGGCGGAATCTTGGAGGCACTCGGCCGGATGTTTAAGAGCGGAGTGAAACTCTATGTCTATCCGATGATCGACGAGGAGACGGGCGAGTTGCTGACGGCGAAGAATATTAACGTGGCGTCGAACCTCCAGGCGCTCTTCCGCTACTTGATCGACAACGGCATGATCGAGGAGATTTCCAAGTACAATCCCGACTATCTCCGCATCCATCCGCCGGATGCGTTGCGGAAGCTGCAATCTGGCGACGAATCCTGGGAGAAAATGGTGCCTCCGGAGGTAGTGGGAATGATCAAAGACTCGCGGCTTTTTCGGCTATCGGGCGAGCGCCAAAGCGAAATAGTCGGAGGCATTTGCGCCTGATCCACGCGGAGGGAACAGGGGCTGCTATTGCAATCGGCAGACCGAAAAAGAGGGAAGCCCGACGCTGTCGGCACACTTCCCGCTATAGGAACCACAGCATCATGGCGAAGCGCAGCAACTCTGTTATTGGCATCGACCTCGGCAAGCACGTCTTCAAGGGCGTGATCCTGCAGCGAAAAAACGACGCTCGTTACGTCCTGACCAGTTATGCGTCGCGCGAAGTGCCGGAGGAAATGGCCAGCGCGGACGATCTTTCGCAGCAACTGAAGCTCCTGGTCAAGGACCTCGGCGGCAACGCCAAAGCCTGCGCCATCGGCGTTTCTGATCCGGGCTCGCTCCTTCGCATCATCGAACAGCCGGAGACGCCCGTTGATCTGCTGCGCAATGCCCTTCGTCTCAATGGCCTCGCTGTCCTGAATCAGGAATGCAAAGATTTCGTGCTCGATTGCACGCCGGTTTCCTCCAATGGCGAGAACACCAATGGCAACCAGGAAAACGGGCATGGCGTGGCCATGAAAAAATATCTCGTCGGCGGAATGTTGCGCCCAACGGTAAAGCACATTTCCGACGCGGTGACCAAATCGCGTTTGTCGCCCGATCTTCTTCAGCTTGCGCCGGTCTGTTCCTTCAACGCTTTCGAGCTCGCCTACCCGGAGATCTTCGCCAACGAAACATTTCTGCTCCTCGACATGGGACACCTGCAAAGCACCGTCCTCATCGGCAGCAAAAAAGAATTAGTGCTCGTCCGCAGCGTCGATTACGGCGGCAAGTCGCTCACCCAGGCATTGACCGCCGACGGCGCGCTCGACGTTAACGCCGCGAAACTCTTGATGACACAAGGCGATCCGGGCATGGCAGAAATTTGCCGCAGTTCGCTCGCACGTCTCGCGACGGAAGTGCGGAATTCCATCGGATTTTTCGAAGGTCAGCGCGAAGAAAGCATCCACCGCCTTTTTGTTTCTGGTGGACTCGCTCGAACCGAAACGGTTTTGCAAACCTTGAGCGATGAGCTCGGGTTGCCCTGCGAAATTTGGGATCCGCTCGAAAGCTGTGAAGTCGCCCTCCCACCAGCAAAACGACAGGCCTTGCCTAACGAATTTGTCTCGCTCAACGTCGCTTGCGGAGCGGCCTTTGAATATTTGCGAAACTAGCGGCTCATGGCTCTCCAATTAAATCTCCTCCACGAACAAATCGCGGAACAACGGCAGCGCCAGCGCGATCCGCTCAAGCTCGGCATGATGGCTATCAGTGCGGTCGGTGCCCTGATGTTGCTCTTCTACATGTTCAAAGCCTACCAGACGCTCGGTGTGAAAAATCGCCTGAGCTCGGTGCAGCACGATTGGGCGAAGGTCGAGCCGAATGTAACCGCGGCGCAGAAGCAATCGAAAGAACTCACCGCCATCATCAACACGACCAAAGTGCTCGATACCATGATCGAGAGCCGCTTTTACTGGGCGCCCTTCTTGCAGAAGATTTCGCGCTGCGTCGCGCCAAATGCCCAGCTCATGAGCATCGACGGCGCAGTGAGCGACGATAACAAGCAGGTCACGCGTCACGGTCCAGGGGCTGGCCGCCGGACGCGAGCCGCGTTCCGCCGCCGAAGAATTACGTCAGCTGCTGAGCGAGCAATTAGGCGAGAGTTATCGCGATGTAAAAGTTGAATTCAAAACTCTCGAAGATCTCGACACCATCATTAACGTCGCCGGCGCCAACATGGCCGTGGCCCGCTACTCGTTAGGTATTACCTTCAATCCGTCGGCCGCCAAAGCCTCTCCAACTCCCGCGCCCACGCGCGCTTCCAAGCGATGATCCAGATCAACGGCGTTAAATTATCCAAAGATCAGATCCAGAAACTGGCTCTGAGCACGCTCGGTTTTGTCGCGCTCATCTACGTTTATTTCACTTATTTCCTCGGGCCGCTCAACAAGAGTCGCGCCTCCATGGAAAGTTCGATCAACGATTTGCAGACGAAACTCGGCACCTCGAAAAGCGAAATGACGAAGGCGACTAATCTGCAAAAAGAAGCCGCCACCGCCACGACGCGCTTTGCCGCGCTCAAAAATCTCAGCCCGGAAGGCGCGCCTATCGCCTGGTTTCCGCCGCGCATGAAACTCTTTTTCGCGAACCACCAAATCGACAAAGTGACTGCGCGTCTCGATGGCAACGCCGCCTATAAGGAAGCCGAGTTGAATGAATGGATGCGTTACACCTGGTTGATCGATCTGCCGCAGACCGATTTCATCACCGCGGCGCAAACGGTCGCCGACCTCGAAAACACCGAGCCGCTCCTAGCCATCTCCAGAATCACTCTCAAAGCCGGCACCGATGATCCGCAATTCCAGCAGGTCACTATCGCGGCCAACACCGCCATCATGAAGCGATGAAGAAATTTACCTGCACATTGTTTCTTGCGACCGCTCTTCTTCGCTACGCCGGCGCGGCCGACGCGCCGGAACCTACTGGCGATAAAGACGCTCCCACGACCGAAATCGCGCCGATCGAATTGAAGACCAAATCCTCTTTCGTCATGGACGAAAGTGGCCGCAATCCGTTTTGGCCGATCGGTTGGAAACCGGCGCCGAAAAAATCTGGTAACACAGAACACGCCGCTTCCGAAATTCGCGACACGGCATTTCTCGTTAGCTCCATCACGCTCGATGCCGGCGCGCGTTACGCCATCATCAACGGCAAAGTGATGAACGAAGGTCAGGTCTTTGGATTGCAAATGGGCAACCAGACCTATTCGATAACCGTCAAATCGATTCAGGACGGACAGGTTATTCTACAACGCCGCGATCAAGAGATCGTCGTTCCGCTGCGTCGGAGATAACTTGCTAGGCTAACTCACGCCCGATTGCGCGGCGGTGAGCGATACGAATTCGCTTTCGTGTAAGACCGCTGGCTTCGTTCCTTTCAGCAAACGCCACCATTCCACCGCGCATCCCGCGACGATCAGGAAGACCAGTACCGAGAAACGCGCCCGCCACAAAGGCATCCAGCCGCCATACTGCGGCTTGCCGCGTTGTGGCCATGGAGTTGGCACCGCTCAAAAATCCCAGCCGCGGATCCGGCGAAAAAATTTTGATCCAGCCGGCGGAGAACGTAACCGCGCACATGAAAAGCAACGGCGCGAGCGTCGTCCACATGTAACGCGCTTTGCCCATCTTGATGAGCAATGTCGTGCCGAAACAAAGCGCGATGACCGAGAGCAACTGATTCGCCAGTCCGAAAAGGGGCCAGAGCGTATTGATGCCGCCGAGCGGATCGATCACGCCCTGATACAAGAACCAACCCCACGCCGCCACCAGCAGGAAGCTGGAGAAAAAATTCGCGCTCCACGATTTCGTATTGCCGAGCGGTCGCCACAAATTGCCTAACAAGTCCTGCAGCAGGAATCTTCCCACGCGCGTTCCTGCATCGATCGTCGTCAAAATAAAAAGCGCTTCGAACATGATGGCGAAGTGATACCAAAGAGCCATCGCGGTTGGATTCGATGAGACGCGCGAAAACATGTGCGCCATTCCGACGGCGAAGGTCGGCGCGCCGCCCGCGCGATTAAACATGGTCGTTTCGCCGAGATTCGCGGCCAGATCGTGCATCCCTGATTCCGTCACCGGAAATCCCAGCGCGCTGATCTTCGCCACGACTTCGGACGGTGCGCCTTTGCTGTTGATCGCGAAATATTGCCCGGGCTCCAGCACGCACGCCGCCACCATCGCCATGAGCGCGACCATCATTTCCACCACCATCGCGCCATAGCCGATGTCGCGGATGCGCGATTCGCGCGCCACCATCTTCGGCGTCGTCCCCGATGCGATGAGCGAATGAAAACCGGAGACCGCGCCGCACGCGATCGTGATGCAAACAAATGGAAACACCGGGCCCGCGAAGACCGGACCAGAACCATCGATGAAGCGCGAAATCGACGGCATTAACAACATCGGACGCAGCGCAATCACCGCTACTGCCAGCGCCGCGACCGTTCCAAGTTTGAGGAACGTACTGAGATAGTCGCGCGGCGTGAGCAACAACCAGATCGGTAAAGCAGAAGCCGCGAATCCGTAGATCATCAGCGACCATGCGATCGTTTTCTCATCTTGCGTGCACCAACTTTGTAGCGTCGGGAAATGCGAAAGGAATTGCCCGCCCCAAACGCCGAAGGCCAGCCCGAGCAGACCGAACGCGGTGATCCATTTCACGCTCACGCGCCCCGTGCGCAACGCGATGCCCATGATCATCGCGACTGGAATTGTCGTCGCCATCGTGAATACGCCCCACGGGCTCTTGGCAAGCGCTTGCACAACGACGAGTGCGAGCACCGCCATCAAGATAATCATGATCGCAAGCACGCTGATGAGCGCGAGCGCGCCTACACCTTTACCGATTTCTTCCTTCACCATTTGGCCCAGCGTTTTTCCGCGGCGTCGCACTGACGCGAAGAGAACAATCATATCGTGCACACCGCCGCCGAGCGTCGCCCCAATCAAAATCCAAAGCGTTCCCGGCAGAAAACCAAATTGCGCTGCAAGCACTGGACCAACTAGCGGACCAGGTCCGGCAATCGCCGCAAAGTGATGACCGAACGCCATCCAGCGATTCGTCGGCACAAAATCTTTGCCGTCATCCTGCACTACCGCCGGAGTGGCGCGGTCGTCGTTTAGTTCCAAAACTTTAGTCGCCAGCCACCGACTGTAGAAGCGATAGCTGATCGCGAGACAACACAGACCCGCGACGATAATCCACAGCGCGCTGATTTGTTCGCCGCGCGAAAGTGCGAGAACAGAAATTGCCGCCAGTCCGATCAATGTGATCGCGATCCAGAGCAACTTCTTGGCGAAGCTCATTTCATTGCGTCGCGCGCGCGCGTTAGTTGCGCAAGCCGCTCACTGAAATCCGCTTTGCGCTTGCGATGTTCTTCCACAACCGCCGCGGGCGCTTTATCGACGAAAGAAGAATTCGCCAACTTCGTATTCACGGTTCGCAACTCATCCTGCATCTTTGCGATCTCCTTTTCGAGACGTTCGTGTTCCCCCGCTTTGTCGGCGGTCGCGATGATGAGATACAATTCGCCCAGCGGCGTCGGAACAACCGGCACACCTGACTCCGGTTTGAAGTTACGATCGAGCAAAACCTCTTCCGCACTCAACAATCTCGCGATCGTCGGCATTTCATCTTTGATCCAATCCGCGGAAGACTTGAGAATGAATTTCGCCTTCTTGTTCGACGGCACCCCAGATTCCGCGCGAAGATTTCTTCCCAATCCAATTGCAGCGTAAACGTCTTTCACCTTATCGCTGCCATCGAGTCCGAGCGGTTTCGGCGGCGATTGGAATTGAATTGTCTCCGAACCAAATCCGAAAACGGACCAGAGTTCCTCCGTCACGTGCGGCATGAATGGATGCAGTAGTCGCAACACCGCCGACAACACATGATCCATGACCGCGAGCGCTGATTTCTTCCGCGCCTCGTCCTCACTGAAAATATCCGTCTTCGCCGCCTCGACATACCAATCGCAATAATCGCTCCAGAAAAAATCGTAGAGCCGCTGCGCGACTTCGTTGAATCGATATTCCGCATAAGACGCCTCAATCGTCGCGATCGTCGAATCGAGCTTCGATAGAACCTCGCGTGAATAAATCGATAGCTGGTCGTTGCTCACGTCGGGCGTCGCTTCGCTCGGCCCGTGCATTTGGCGAAAACGCGCCGCGTTCCAAAGTTTGGTCGCGAAATTTCTCCCCTCTTCGATCTGCTTTTCATCGAAGCGAATGTCCTGCCCGCTCGGTGCGATGCGCATCAAACCAAAACGCAAACCGTCCGCGCCGTATTTCGCCATTAGGTCGAGCGGATCAGGCGAATTGCCTAACGACTTGCTCATCTTGCGACCTTTCTGGTCGCGAATAATTCCGGTGAAGAAAACGTCGCGGAAGGGAATGCTGTCTTCGATGCGCTCCGTTTTTCCCGGTCCGAATTCCAAACCCGCGATGATCATGCGCGCGACCCAAAAGAAAATAATATCGGGCCCAGTCACCAGCACCGAAGTCGGATAAAACTTCGTGCGCGTCGCCGCGTCCATCGTTTCGTAAGCCCAAAGCCACGACGAAAACCAGGTGTCGAGCGTGTCCGGATCCTGCATCCAACCATCTCCCGGAGATTCGAGCTGCACACGAATCTCCTCGTTAGACTTGTGCCATGCCGGAATTCGATGACCCCACCAAACCTGTCGGCTGATGCACCAATCCTGAATGTTCTCCAGCCATTGCGCGTAAACCTTCTCCCAGTGCGCCGGAAAGAAGTGGATGAGATGTTCGCGCACGACGGCGAGCGCTTCCTGTGTTTTCGGATAATGCAGAAACCATTGCTCGCTTAAGCGCGGCTCGATCGGCACTTCGCTGCGCTCGCTAAAACCGACGCTGTTTTCGTAGGGCTCTTCTTTCGCAAGCAATCCGCTTTCACGCAGCATTTCCGCGGCTTTTTTGCGCGCTTCGAATCGATCGAGTCCGTCGAGTTCCGGAACTGCCGGACAATTGATGCGTCCGTCCGCGTGAAGGACGTCGACGATCGGCAGCTTATTCCTGTGTCCGATTTCAAAATCCACTTTGTCATGCGCCGGCGTGACTTTCAGAATGCCGGTCCCGAATTCCGGATCGATCGCCGCATCGGCGACGATTGGAATTTTTTCGCGCGCGAGCGGACGCCAGACTGATTTGCCTAACAAGTCCTGATATCGTTTGTCGTTAGGCGGCACTGCCAGCGCCACGTCGGCCATGATTGTCTCCGGTCGCGTAGTTGCGACTTCGAGGAACCGCCCCGGTTCATCGACCAACTCGTAGCGGACAAAATAGAGCGCGCCTTTTTGTTTGCGCGGAATCACTTCCTCATCCGAGAGTGCCGTCTGCGCTTTCGGGTCCCAGTTGATCATTCTCCGCCCGCGATAGATCAGCCCTCTCTCAAATAGAGTGACAAAAACTTCCTGGACGGCGCGAACGTAAGCATCGTCGAAGGTGTAACGCAGCCGCGCCCAATCGCACGAAGCGCCGAGGCGTTTCAGTTGTTGCAGAATGATGCCGCCGTGTTTGTCCTGCCATTCAATCACGCGACGCAGGAACTCTTCGCGGCCTAATTCCTTGCGCGTTTTCTTCTCTGTTTTCCAAAGATGTTTCTCGACCGCGGTCTGCGTCGAGACGCCGGCGTGATCGGTCCCCGGCAGCCAGAGCACTTCGTGACCCAGCATGCGCGCGCGTCGCGCCAGGATGTCCTGAATGGTGTTGTTCAGGACGTGACCCATGGTCAGGAGTCCCGTGATATTCGGCGGCGGAATGACAATCGAGAAGGCCGGCTTCGGCGACTTTGCGTCCGCATGAAAATCGCCGCGATCGAGCCAGTGTTGATACCATTTCGGTTCAACGATGTTTGGATCGTAGGTTTTGGGTAATTCGGCCACGGGGCAGAATCATCGGAGCGAGCGCGTCGAATGCAAATTGCGGCGAAACTGTTAGCTTCCCCGCCGATGCGATACCTCTGCCTCCTCGCGATCCTTGCACTCGTTAGGCAAACGAGTGCGACCGATTGGACCGTGCTCAAGCAGAACAATCGCGATTACGTCACCTTCGACAACGTGGCCGAGTTCTATCGCTTCGAAGGTTACAACCACGCCAATCGCACCATCGCTTTGCGCAGCGACCGGCGCACCATCCGCGCGCAAGCCGGCACGAGCGAGATTTTCATTAACGGCGTCCGTTTCTTCACCTGTTTCCCGTTGCTCGAGCGCAGCGAAGGTAACCTGGTCTCGGCGGTCGACGTGGGGAAAATAATCGAACCGGTTTTGCGCCCCAGCCGAATCAAAAACGCGCAACACATCGAAACTGTCGTGCTCGATCCCGGCCACGGCGGAATGGACAATGGCGCCTCGGGAGCCTGGGGCTCGGAGAAAACCTTCACTCTCGCGGTCGCGCTGGCCGCGCGGACCGAATTGCAAAAGGCGGGATTCAAAGTGGAAATGACGCGCGAAAGCGACAAGGCCATCTCACTGGAGGATCGCATCGATTTAGCGAACAAGTTTCCACACGCCGTTTTCATCAGCATTCATTTCAATTCCAGCAGCGGCGGAGCGGGCGTGGAAAGTTATCGGCTCGCGCCGGAAGGCGTGGCGTCCAACGCGTCCAATGGCGAACATCATCTGGCCGCGACCGATTCGCAGCCCGACGAAGGCAACGCGCAGGATGCGCAAAACGTCGCGCTCACTGCCGCCGTGCATGCGGCCGTTCTTTCGCGCACGGCCAGTTTCGATCGCGGCATTCGTCACGCTCGTTTTAAAGTGCTGCGTCACATTCGCGTGCCCGCGCTCTTGCTCGAAGCCGGTTTCGTCAACGATCCGACCGAAGGACAAAAGATCGCGACGCAGCAATATCAGCAGTCGTTAGGCGCGGCCATCGCGCAAGGCGTGCAGAGCTACGACCTGGCCGTGAATTATCGTGCGAACGGCGGGACCCTCGCGATGATGCATACAAACTTGCCGTTGCATTCGCGTCCAATCACCGAGCCTTTGCACCCAAACACCGCGCCCGCATCGTCCGACAATGGCCAACAATAAAACCGGCGACAGGCGACCGATCGGCGTTTTCGATTCCGGCATCGGCGGACTCACCGTCGTCAAAGCGTTGCGGGATCTTTTGCCTAACGAGAGCATTTTTTACGTCGGCGACACAGCGCGTGTTCCGTACGGAAACAAAAGCGCGGAGACGGTCGAACGTTACGCGATTGAGCTAGCGGACATGCTCATGCGCGAAGACGCGAAGATAATTATCGTCGCCTGCAATACTGTTTCATCCGTCGCGATTCCAAAATTACGCAAACACGTTGCCGTACCCGTGATTGGCGTGATCGAACCGGGCGCGCAAGCCGCCATCGCGACCACGCGCAATCGTCACGTCGGCGTGATCGGCACGCGCGCGACCATTCGCAGCGGCGCCTACGAGAATGCCTTGCGCGCGCTCAATGTGCACGCGCGTGTGACCAGTCGCGCGTGTCCGCTGCTCGTGCCGCTGATCGAGGAAGGATTGCTCGACGACGATGTTACCGACCAAATCATCGCGCGTTATCTCGCGCCCATGATCACCGACGGCATCGACACACTCGTGCTCGGTTGCACCCATTATCCGCTGCTCGCGCCGGCGATCGCGCGTTCGTTAGACGAAAACGTGAAGCTGGTCGATTCCGCACAGAATTGCGCGGCTGCCGTGCGCAACTTGCTCGAGCGTCAATCACTGCGCGCGCCTAACGAGTCGTCCGGCCAACTGCGCGTCGCCTTAACCGACGCCGCCGACAATTTCCTCAACGTCGCGCGTGATGCTTTGCAGTTAGAGATCGGCGAAGTGCGATTGCGCCCGCTGTAACTGCCGTTGTAGCTGCCGCCGCAATTGTAGCTACAATTTCGCGCGTTGCGCCTTGGGCAAACTCGCCACGACTAATTCGTAGGAGTGGTCGATCATCTTGCGCATTTCCGCGTCGGGAATTTCGCCGCCGAGCTCGACCGTATTCCAATGTTTCTTGTTCATGTGATAACCGGCTGTGACCTGCTCGTAACGATCGCGTAATTCCAAGGCGCGATCCGGATTGCATTTCAGGTTGCACTTCGGTGGAATTTCTTCGAGCGCGAGCAGGGCGAACATCTTACCGCCCACCTTGAAAACCAAATCTTCCGGACCGAAAGGCGTGCTCTCGGTCACGCCTTTTTTCTTCAGGCAATGTTCGCGAAAGGTATCGTTTTCCATTGTCTCTCAGACCGAACTAGCCGCAGAGATCGCGGAGGACGCGGAGACAAGAAGAAGAAACAATAATTTGAAAACCAGAAAGCCAGAAAGGAAGGGAAACCAATCTGCTTTTTTCTGGTTTTCTGGCTTTCAAATTCAAATTCTTCCTCTCCGCTCTCCGCATTCTTTGCGGTAAGACTGATCAGCTAATCTGCGGCAACAATTTGCCTAACAAATCGTGAATCTTTACGCGCTCCTGCTTCATCGAATCACGATGACGCAGTGTGACCGTGTCGCGCAGTTCGTCGCCTTTTTCGCCGAGTGTTTCGAAATCGATCGTCACGCCAAAAGGTGTGCCAGCTTCATCCTGCCGCCGATAGCGCCGGCCGATCGCGCCGCCTTCATCGTAGAACGTCATCATATGCGGCTTCAATAGCGCGTGCACTTCCTTCGCTTTCGCGACCAATTCCGGTTTGTTCTTCAGCAATGGAAACACGCCGACTTTGATCGGCGCCATGCGTGGATGAAAACGCATGACCGTGCGCGTTTCTGCTTTGCCCTTTTCATCCGTGACCGTCTCTTCATCGAACGCTTCGCAGATCAGGGCCAGCACGGTGCGATCTACCCCCGCGCTGGGCTCCACCACATGCGGAACGAAGCGCTGTTTCGTTTCTTCATCGAAATAATCGAGCGGCTTCCCGCTGGCATTTTGATGCTGGGTCAAATCGTAATCCGTGCGATACGCGACACCTTCCAGCTCTTGTTTCCCGAACGGGAATTCGTATTCGATGTCGAAAGTTCCTTTCGAATAAAACGCGCGGTCCGCATCCGGCACATCGAGGACGTGCAGATGTTCCCGCGCGATGCCGATGTCCTGATAAAACTTCAGGCGCTCCTTCAACCAATACGCGAGTAAATCCATCCCCTGCTCCGGCGCACAGAAGTATTCCAGTTCCATCTGCTCGAACTCGCGCGAACGAAAAATAAAATTGCGCGGATTGATCTCATTTCGAAACGCCTTCCCGATTTGCGCGATGCCGAAGGGCAACTTCTTGCGGGAGGTATCGAGCACATTCTTGAACTGAGTGAAAATGGACTGCGCTGTCTCCGGCCGGAGATAGGCGATCGCATTCGGATCGGCAGACGCGCCCATCTGCGTTGAGAACATCAGGTTGAAAGGACGCGCCTCGGTCAGGTCCTTGCCGCCGCAATTGGGACACTGCTTCGCTCCGTTCTTTTCCGGAATTTGATCCGCACGCAGCCGCGCTTTGCAGGTGCGGCAGTCGACCATCGGATCACTAAAAGTATCCTCATGTCCGCTCGCTTTCAGCACTGCACGATGTGTCAGGATCGAGCCATCCAGCCCCACAACGTCGTCGCGCTCGCGCACCATCACGCGCCACCAATAATCCTTTAAATTGCGCTTCAATTCCGTGCCGAGCGGACCAAAATCCCAAACACCATTCAGTCCGCCGTAAATTTCGCTCGCCTGAAAAATGAAACCGCGTCGCTTACACAAGCTAACGATCTTCTCCATGCGTTGCGGATCAGTCGGTGTCGTCATGAAAAAAATATCTGCGGAAATCTGCGCAATCTGTGGACGATTCTCTCCCTTCGCGCAAACGTTTTGCGCATCGGAGTTTTGGTCGTGAATACCTTGCCGCGAAATATTCTAGACTGCATTGGCAACACTTCCTTGTTGCCCGTGCGCAAGATCGTACCGAAGAACGGTGCTCGCATCCTCTTGAAGTTGGAAAGCGAGAACCCAACCGGCAGCATGAAGGACCGGATGGCGCTGGCCATGATCGACGCCGCGGAAGCTGACGGGCGGCTGAAGCCCGGTGGTGTAGTGGTCGAATATACCGGCGGCAGCACGGGGGTATCCTTGTCGCTGGTCTGCGCGGTGAAGGGCTACGCTTTGGAAATCGTCAGCTCAGACGCTTTCGCAAAAGAAAAGCTCGATCACATGAGAAGCTTGGGAGCGAACCTGCATGTCGTGCACAGCGAAAGCGGCGGAATGACGGAGAAACTAACTCGGGACATGATTGAAGCCGCGCGAGCTATCGCGGAAAAGCCTGGCAGCTTTTGGACAGACCAGTTGAATAACAAGGATCAGCTCACTGCTTACCACAAGATGGCCGAAGAAATATGGAGCCAGGCTGATGGAAAGGTTGATGGCTTCGTGCAGATGGTAGGCACAGCAGCGTCGCTGCGCGGAACGGGAGAAGCATTGCGAAGCTACAACGAACGGATCAAAGTTATTGCCGTCGAGCCTGCCGAGTCGGCGGTCCTTTCCGGCGGAAAGGCCGGTTCGCATAAGATAGATGGAGTAGGTGCAGGTTTTGTTGTCCCACTTTGGGAAGCGGGCATCGCCGATCAAATCGAAAAAGTTTCGACGGAGGAAGCAGTGGCGATGAGCACGCGGCTAGCGCGGGAAGAAGGTCTCTTCGCCGGAACTTCGACCGGTGGTAATGTGATCGCCGCCTTGCGCCTGGCCGAGAAGCTAGGACCGAATTCGACGATCGTTACGGTCATGTGTGATACGGGAATGAAATATCTAAGTAAGATGCATTAATGATACCTACTTATGCCTGCTAACCCGAAAACCATCGACGAATACCTTGCATCTTTAACCGACGAGAAACGACGCGCGCTACAGGCACTACGAAAAGCGATCAAGGCCGCAGCTCCGAAAGCCGAGGAGTGTATCAGCTATAACATTCCTACCTTTCGGCTAGGCGGGAAAATGTTGGTCTCCTTCGGCGCGGCCCGAAACCACTGCTCGTTTTACCCCGGCGCCCGGCCGGTAAACGTCCATAAGAAGGAGCTTAAGGCTTACGATACGAGCAAAGGCACCATACGTTTCCCAGAGGGAAAACCGCTCCCGGCAGGACTCGTGCGAAAGCTGGTCAAGACACGGATGGCAGAGCGGGCCGGCAAGCCCTAGCTACTTCACTACGGTCACTTCCGTCTTGACCGAACTGGCAATAAAACATTGCTCGTGCGCCAGATGGTGCATCTTATCCAGCTCTTCCGCGGTGGGTTCTTTCTCGCCTGACCATTTGATCTTTGGATGTAGCTCGACACGGGTGATAGCTAGCTTCCCTTCGGCGTTCTTCTCCATGTGCCCGACTGCTTCATCTTCGTAGCTATCGAGAATGAACTTTTGCTTACAGGCGATCGCTAAAAACGTAAGCATGTGGCAGCTGGAAAGTGAAGCCACGAAGGCTTCTTCGGGATCGGTGTTCTTAGGATTCCCGAGATAGACGGGCGCGGCCGTGGCGGTCATGGTGTGGCCGCCGTCGAAGCTCCAGGTGTGATCGCGCGGATACTTTTGATAGGAAAATTCCGCGTCGCCGCGTTCCCAGTGCAGAGTAGCTTTGTGTTCGGACATGCTTCTCTATAAGACGCGAATGCCGAACTGCAAGCCCTACGGCCAGGAAGCGCGGTAAAAGCGCGGACTTAGACCGGCGTTCGGGTCAGGAAAAATCAGCACACCATTCGCGTCGGTCCTGCCGGACCCTATCTTAGTCCAAGCCAATAGGTCGGTGGAGATTTCAATAGTGAAACTTGTGTTAGGTATCGAAGTTAACTTGATCTGGAATGCCCCACCAAGAACCTGCGCACTGAGAGCCAGCGAGGTCGGCACAATATTGTAATCCGCCACGATCGGATAATGATCGCTACCGGTGAAGGTGTCACCGCTGCCAGTAAACTGCAGATCAGCATAGACGGTGGCGGCATTTGGTGTTGTGTTAAGCAGGTCATCCAAAGAACGGTTACTAGAGCTCGTGGAAGCGGCGCGTCTAGTCGTACTACCGTCGTTGCCGAAGACCTCGAGCGCGAAAGGATAACGCGAGGAAGGAAAGCCCGAGCTATCGAAAGGATCGGATGTATCCGGCGCCAGCTGCACGCCACCCTGGTTGTTGTAGGCGAAAAGCATTGGGGCATTGACCAGTTGGACGTCGAGTCGCGAGGTTAGGATAGTCGTTGAGTCATCGTAGAGGTAGGTGGCGTTATCCGCTGCCGCATTACTCCAACTGGTAGTAGTTGGTGGCACTGTCTTCGAGGTAGGATCGTAGGCCTGTGTCGGGTTGGTATTAGCCCAGATGGCGCTGCCATCGCTCCAGTCGATGCCATCGGAGGTGATCTGTCCGGCAAGACATTTATAGGCATTTTCTCCGCTTCCTCTGAAGAAGTTCCAATCGCCGGAATAAATAATGTGCGCGCCGGCGGGCAGCTTGTATTTCGCATCGCTTCGCAGTGCCTGTGCTTCGGCGTAACGGGCATCGCCCATCGCGTTGTCGGACGAGCTGCGCGCGTGGTCGACGTAGAGGTAGAAATCCTCGGTGGTCCCACGACCCAGTGGACGCAGTTGGTAGACCAAGGGCGCGCGCGTGACACCGTTGGTCCCGCCACCGGGAGAGAAGGCCGCGGTGTAAGTCCCGTCAGATTGTAAGAGAACGTTCTGTCCTGTCTTCAGCGCGCGTGCACTTACCACTTGCACATTGTGCGTGTTAAAGATGAGGCCGTCCGCACCACCGCCGGTGCTAGGATCCTTCGTAGTATCATACGCATAAGTCCCCGCGCCGTAGATGGCGTTAAGCTCGGTGGTAAAACTCGCCAGCGTCGTTGACATCACCTCTTCTAACGCGAGAACGTCAACCGGCTGCGCGTTGCGACCCAGGTGATGCAGTCCGATCCCTTGAATAACCGTCGGTAAACTGTGCGTCGGCCCGGTGATATTGTTATCGCTAGATTGATCGGCGCAATCGATGTTGTAACAGGCGATCCGTAAGGCGTCTCCGCGTGCCGAACAAATGCAGAGAGCGCTCAAGCACCCAGCCGCGATGACCGCCTGTCTTCCTCTCCGTTTCATCCGATAAGCGGACTATAGAGAGATTATTGACCGACGCGACCGCTTCATGAATGCGGGCCCGCGCGCAGCCTCGCAGCTGCAGAAGCTATTCTATTCTGCGACGCTAGGGGCCACCCGGGCTCGACTTATCCACCGGCTTGCTGACGGGAATATCGGAAAAGTTGACTTTGCCGCCGCCCTTGACGTTTCGGGCAGGTCTCAAATCGCGAACGTTAACTTTCTTTCCCTTCTTCTTTTGCATCGTTTATCTCCTTTGTCGCTTCCTAACAGGAACAGGCTTTTCTTGCAAGACTGGAAAGGCCGTCTGCCGTCTCAAGCAAAAGCGAAACTCTTGCCGGAAATTATTCGCGATAGATTTCGACCAGGGCAACTCCGGTGGTGTTATTCGTGCCGCGCAGGATGGCCGTATAGGTGCCCGGCGCGAGGTGGAGAACGATGGCGCTTTCTTTGGGATTCACCGGTGCCAGATTATAACCCTGCACCTGCGAGGCGTTCGGGTCGGTTTGCCAATCATCGTTGGAAGCGAACTTGTTTCCATTGACGTCATACAAGCTAAGGGAAGGATCCTGCAGGCGATTGGCAATGGTGTCGGGTAAGGACGGGCCGATAGCACGCACCACGACGGTGATAGTAGTTGCCGCGCCGTTGGGGATAACACCGGTCCCGAAGGCACCATCACTAAGTCCGACAATGAAGCCGCCAATCATAACATTGTCGCCCGTATCGGTGAAGCCACGCGTGCTCAGGTTAGAGAGCTTGGCAGTTGGTTTGGATTCCACGTCGTAGAGCTCGATCAGACCTATACCGGTCCCCCGATTCTTGCCGCGCAGGAACACAGTGTATCTACCCGGAGCCAGGCTTATAACCATGGCCGATTCCGCCGGGTCGCTGGGCGCGAGCCCGTCATTTTGAATCTCCGTCTTCTGGGCGGGATCATCCTGCCAATTATCGTTACTACCCACAATCATATCCTGATTGTTCGCGTCAGTGGTATGTAGTTCCAAGGTAGGATCAGCTAGGAGACCGGTCAGGTTTCGTTGGACAAGCGAAGGACCGATACCCCGAATAACAACTCTCTTCGTCGCCGTGCCGGTGATAACAAAACCGGCGATACCTATGTTATCGTCGGTCAAGACACGCACTCGGGTTGAGAGATTGAGCAGACCATGCGGCGGCTCGGTGGTGAAGTTGGAGAGGATTAGATGATTGTCGCTGTAGGTCGCGATGAAGGAACCGCGCCCGTCGTTAGTTAAGATACGGGTTCCGCTGGCGACGTTGGCGAATGCTCCGGTGATTGTTGTGCCCGCCGTTAATACTGTGAAGCTATCGCTGGCTTGGGGGACAAAGCCATTAAGCAAAGTAACCGCCAGCTTGCCGGCGAAGTGTGCGGCGCCAGTTACTTCCATGGTGTCGAAATCAGCCGCCGTCGCGCTATTGATAACAAAGGATAGCTGCGCGTTGTCCTGCAAGCTAAGGTTGCCGTTGATCTGCATGTCGGCCGGTCCCGGTGTTGCGGTCGAGCCCGGGACGACGACGATGAAGCCTTGGAAATTCGCCACGCCACCGCCGCCAAAACCCGTGGGAGCGAGGATGCCACTTTCGACGGTAACGTTACCATTGATGATGCCACCGTCGTGGATAATGCCGCCACGCAGGAAGACGTTGGCCGCGGTCAGAGTGCTACCGCCGCTGCCGCCCAGAGTGGTTTCGCCAGCGGTTTGGATATAGCTATGACCACCGGCGACGCTGAAGACCTGGGACGCGCCGAAATTGTTAATGAAGACCAAGCCGGCGTTGCTGAAGTCGTTAGGCGCGGTGAAGGATTGACCGTCGAGCGAGAAGTTACCATTCGCCTGGTTATCGACAAAGTTGCGCAGGCCATCGTTGTTCATCTCGTCGCGAATCAACGCGCCGGCGCCGAGGAGCAGGGTGGTGTTGTTATGAATGATATTCGCGCCGTTAAATCGCAAAGTAGCAATCGCCGCCGGCGTAAGCGAACTCGTGAAAAGGTTATAGGTCCCGCTTTGCAAAGTTCCTGTGCCGGAATCGAAATTGGTCAGGTTACCGTTGATGGTGAAGGTGCTGGCGAGGTTTTGCGTGTTGAAACCCAGCGTGCCGTCATTAGTGAAATTACCGGCGGAGCTAAAGCTATGGTCGGTAAAGAAGATCGTTCCGTTGGTTAGGTTGTGCGCGAAATTGCGCAGGCCATCGTTGCTGTTTTGATCGAGGATTTTCGCGTTCGGTCCCGACAAGGAGAGACTCGAAGCATTGTTGACGATGTCGGCACCGTTGAAACGGAGAGTCACAGTCGGTTGCACCGCCACTCCCGCCGTGACGGATTCGAGCGAGATGTTCGACCCATTCAACGTGTGTGAGGCTGAGTCAAAATTCGTCAGGTTGCCATTGATGGTGAAGATGGTGGACGAACCCGAGGTCCGGTCATGCAAGCCAAGGCTGCCGTTGATGGTCAGGTTGCCTGCAGTCGTGAAACTGCGCGTGGTCAGGGAAAGACTCCCGCTTTGGCCGATAACTGCGAGATTGCGTAAGGCATCGTTGCCGTTTTCATCAGTGATACTGGTGTTAGTGCCCGCCAGGGAGATAATCGCATTCAAGGTCACGACATTCGCGCCGTTAAACGCCAGGATAGCGAAGGGGAACCCTCCCGAAGTTAAGTCGAGCCTGGTGCTAGTAAGAGTAGTACCGGAGAAGTTGGCAAAGTTACCTAAGCCAAACAAAATATCGTTGTTGTTGGCGAATAGAGTGAACCCTAGAGTCTGCACACTCAGGCTAGGCTGCGACAAGGTCTGATCGTTGGTCGTGCCGTTGACGATCAACGAATGTTCCGGGGTGAAGAAGCCGTTGCAGGTCACGCCCGCGGTCGTGAGCGTGAGATTATTGACCACCGTGTCTACATTCACCTTCGCTTCGCCGAAGGTGCGAGTGAGAGTAGCAGAACTAGGGCTCAACGGCACGGTCAGTGTTACTCCGGTGATGGTTGCATTGAAGATGTTATCGGCGGTGTTATTCGGCACCGTCATCGGATTCCAATGCGATGCACTGCTCCAGTTGGCCGTCGCATCTGTGCGTGTGCCGTTTCCGGCGAAAGTAGAATTAGTTACCGTGGCCGCGCCGGCCTTAAGTGTTAGAACTAGCGAGAGGCTATCAGCATAACCGTCGTTCGAACTGCCGTCGACGCGGACCATCCTTTGCGTGAGCACCACGCTCGTTGTGTTAACAGGCACTCGCCCCGTTTTTTCCTTGAGTACGAAACCGGTCGCGAAACTACGGTCCGATGCGGTGTCCGGTCCAATGATCGCGCTGCCCAGGTTGGTCGCACCATTGAAGAAGGTCGCGGTCAGCGTTGCATGATCGCGATCACTCGAGAAACCACCAAGCCAACCGGAAAGATCGTAAGCCACGTTGCCGGTATTAATGTCAGTGCTGTTGGCCGATAGGTCGATCGTTTGGGTGGCGGTGCTGAGCGCGGCGTTATTTCCACCGGCAAAAAATTGATTGGCGCGATCGGCCGGTCCCGGATCACCTGCACCCGGATAACCATTTCCAGCGCTGTAAGGAATGACCGTGAACGCGCCGGTCGTCGTCCAACTTGGAACCGCGACCTGCGCTCCGCTGGCAGAACTTGAGCCGGCCTCGGCATTGCCGTTCGCGATCAAGTTCACCCCATAACTCACCGCCTGGGCGAAAGAGCCGCTAAAGAGAAAAAATCCAAGCGCAAAGGCCAGCCCCGTAGAAAAGCGCGGCCGGCGCAAACCGGTAATATTCATATGATGCCTTGCGTAGAAGATGCCTATCTAGTGAAGCGCGAATCGTTTTCTCGAACGGACAAAAAATTCCGTCTTCCGTATTTTCTTAGGCGCGTTTCGAAAAAAAGTTTAGCTGGTCCCTTCCGGCCCGGCTGCGTCCAACTGGCGTTGGCGCAGATACAGGAACAACGGCAAGGCCAGAGATACACCCACCAGAAAGAGGGCGACGACAACAAACCACCGGCCGCGAATTCGCAATCGGCCTCCCTCGGTCGAGACGAAAACGACAAGGGCCAGAGCAGAGACCACGACATCCATGCCGAAAAAAGCACCGATACGGGTAGCAAACAGCTCACGAAGAAAAAGTGTGAGATCCAGTCCATGCGCGGCGACCCACGGCACGAATTGCCAGTAAGGTAGCACGATGCCTACTACACAGAGAAGCAGGTATATGTGCCGCAGCTTCATAGCAGAAAGAGTAACGTCATCGAACAACAAAGCCGGTAGCCGCGGCGTATTGTTGAACTTCGGCGGGCTTGCCATAGATGTAACCGAGGATAGGGATACTCAAGACAAGGTGAAGGCAGCGAAGAATAGTGCGTTTGGTGGCGTTACTCATCATGTAATTCCTTCCTATTAAGGATTAGCGGCAGGCATTTTCAACCCACAACTCCCGTCGCACTAATGGTCACGTAGTATCCGTCCGGATCCCGGAGGGAGAGCTCCATGGTTTGAGTGTTCGGGTTTAGGTGGGGTTCTTCTTCGAACTGGGTAACGAGCGAGCGTGCTCTCTGCAGTGTCATCTCGAAATCGTCTACGCGGAAGAACAGGAGCAGGCCGTTGCCGGGCGTGGCGTGCTCGGGACTCATCAAGGTAGGATGCTCGTGGGGTGGTCTTGTTGGCGATGGTCTCTTGCGCGAATGCATGCCCCACTGGTGGAGGCAGAGCAGGACCGTTCCGTCCGAGTCGAGGATTTGCCCAAAGTCGTCATGGGCGGGAAGCGTCTCCGGCTGGCCGAAGAGCGACTGATACCAGCGAAAGCTGCGTGGAACGTCACTTACACCAATGATCGTCCAGGTGCGTTTCATCGTTCATGGTAACTCCGCCTGCACGCGCTCCTTCATGTCGGTGTAGGCAGTATCGATTAGCTTCTCCAGAGCCGTAGCATTGAAGTCACGGACAGGCCGAAGCTTCACGTGACGCATAAACCTGCCTGTCCCTTCCAACAGACCTTCGGGATCGGCTATTTCGGCACCGCGAAAGAAACCGACATTTACGTGGTCTTTGAAGGCGTTGACATAACCGAAAGCGGCGTCTCCGATACAGGCGGTAGGATGGCCGTCGTGCAAGATTTCGCGGACATCGTCGCCGCACTGACGCATAACCTCAAACCATTGCCGCGCGATTACACCCAGGTCTCCGGTATGTGCCTGCATCCAGGTCTCGATGGCTGGAGCACGCTTAACCGAACCAGAGAACCGCAGGAGCTGACTCATTACTATATAGAAGAAAACAGTGTGGAGAAGTAATTCGCGGTTGAACCTAACGAGACACGCCTGGTTAGGCGTTTAATGATGCTTGAGCGGCGTGCCGAAAATCTTCGGGCTCGGTTTCCCGTCAGGCACGCACTCTTTTATGAAAAACTTCTCGAGGGCGTCGCCGTCTTTCACATTAAACGGCCCTTTGATCTTCTCGGCTCGGCGGCTGGTGATGCGATAGGAGATCGCCTTGAGCGGCTCGTGCCGATCGACCCTCCAAACAATCGTCACCTGCTGGCCATCGTTCGACCACTGCGCCGCAAACGCATTCGCAGCGGTGTCGAGGAATTCCGTGATCTCCGCGAGCGGCCCGATCTTCTTGCCGGTGCCCGCGTCGGTCAGGTAAAGATGGAAATTCTCATCGCCAAGCTCGCCGCTGCCGTGGGCGGTAATGGCAATCTTTCCATCGGGTGATATGCCCCTCGTGATGGTGACGTATTCATCCGGCCCATACTCGTAGTTCGACGTCGCTCGAACAGAGATAGCCGGCAAGAGCAATAAGGACAGGAAAAGGAGAAGTCGTGACGTGGTCATACGCGATACCTCGCCTAAGAGTTACCAATAGTCACGAGCCTGGAAAGAACGGGCAGTTTCATGGCCCGCATACTAATGAAGGTCAGCATGGGAAAGCAACGCCATTGAGTTGCCGCGGCACAGCATCTCTTGAATAAGCCGGCGTCCGCGTGAACAGTCCTCCGACTGAAATCGTGAAGCAGGCAATCGAAGAAACAACTCCGCTAGAAGAAACCGTCGGGCCAACGCCGGGCGGGCTGGCCGGATTCGTGGGGAAGTTCACCGTGCTGAAAGGCGCGCAGCGCGACCTATGGCTCACTTTCCTGATCAAGTTCCTTATCTACACCGCCTACTCGGTGACGAACAAGACGATGGTGCTGTGGTTGTCGAAGGACCTGGGCTTTAGCGATCAATCGGCCGGCGCGATCGTCGGCTGGGTTTGGGCGCCGGCCATGACTGTCTTTACTTTGCTCGCAGGCTCGCTCACGGATGCGATCGGTTTGCGGCGAACTTTTTTCCTCGGCGTGGCCATCTGCACGGTCGCGCGCAGTGTGATGGTTGTAACAACCATTCCGTCGCTCGCGCTGGCTTGCGGCGTTCTGCCGCTGGCGGTGGGCGAAGCACTTGGCACTCCCGTCTTACTGGCAGCGACACGGTGTTACTCGACGACACGTCAACGCTCGATGTCTTTCTCCATCATTTACGCGGTGATGAATGTCGGTTACTGGGTCGCGGGTTGGATCTTTGATTTCGTCAGGCAACACGAATTCCATCCGAGTTTGTTTGGATTGCAATTAACCGCTCATCAGCAGCTATTCTTTGTTAGTCTCGCGTTTGAGGTCTTGCTTTTCCCGACTATTTATTTTCTGCGCCGCCGCGACGAGACGGAGCGCGTTTCACAATCGACTGTGCTGGGGACAGTGAGAGAAAGTGCGGCGGCGACCATTCTTCTTTTTCGGCGACTGCTGGGCCAGTCGGCCTTTTTTCGGTTGCTCGTTTTCTTTCTGCTGATCGGTTTTCTAAAAGCCATCTTTCTGCAGATGGATTATGTATTTCCGAAGTTCGGCGATCGCGCGATCGGACCGCATGCGCCCGTGGGCAAACTGACAGGGATCAATGCCGTCATGATTATTTTTCTGGCACCGGTGGTCGGCGCGCTCACGCAAAAATTTTCCGCCTACCGCATGGTTATTGTCGGCGGAGCGATTTGTGCCGCAGGCGTCTTTGTCATGGCTCTGCCGACGGCTTGGTTCGAGCCGGCGACTAACAGCGTCATCGGCGGATGGCTGGGGCATGGTTACCTTAGGCTACAAGGCAGCATTCATCCTTACTACGTCATGGCTGCCATTTACCTGGTGATTTTCTCTGTCGGCGAAGCCTTCTACTCGCCGCGCGTTTATGAATACGCCGCGGCCATTGCACCGCCGGGCCAGGAAGCATCCTACGGCGCCCTCGCTTACCTTCCTTTTCTGGTGGGCAAACTCCTGGTCGGGACGAGCGGTTGGTTACTCGCCGCCTTTGTTCCTGAACAAGGCCCGCGACATCCCGGCACGATGTGGCTGATCTTTGCCCTGGCGGCTTCGGTGGCACCCATCGGATTGCTTGTGCTTCGTCCTTACATTCAAGTGCGAGAAGTCGGTAGAACAGACTAACTATGGAGGTACCTAACGAGTCCAAATTCAGCGAAGAAGAGCTACGGCAGAAGCTAACTCCGGAGCAATATCATGTAACGAAGGAATGCGGGACCGAGCCGCCCTTTCGCAACGAATACTGGGACAATCATCGGGCCGGTATCTACGTCGATCGGATCAGCGGTGAACCGCTCTTCAGCTCGCTGGATAAGTTCGATAGCGGAACTGGCTGGCCGAGTTTCAGTAAGCCGATCGTGGCAGAAAATTTACTCGAGAAGGAAGATCGCGCCCTTGGAATGGCGCGCATCGAAGTGAGATCGAAAGGCGGCGACGCGCATCTCGGCCATCTCTTCGATGACGGGCCAAGAGAGAAAGGCGGCATGCGTTATTGCATGAATTCCGCTTCGTTGCGTTTCATTCCGGTGGAAGATTTGGAGAAGGAAGGCTACGGACGATTTCGGGCGCTGTTCATGTAGCCGCTTGCCTGTGGCAAGCGCTCGGATGGCATAACACGCACTATCCGCGTCGGCCGCAGGCCGACGGCTACAACAACAGTTTCTCGAACCTTGAATCGCCGCGCAGCGGATCCCATTCGCGTTCGATGCGCAACGTTGCGGGGGTTGCCGCCATGGGAACTCCACGCAGCGAAGTGAGTAACTCGATCGCACGATCTTTCTCGCCGACTTGTGCGTAGATCATCGCCAGATCAGTGGCGACGCCCGGCCCATCGAAGGCATCGCGGGAAATCGGCAGCCTCGCGACCGCGCTTTCGGCGTCGCGAATTGCTTCTTCTTTTTGACCGAGCGCCGCGCGAACAAAAGCACGCATGAGAAGCGCCTTTTCATCCTCCGAACAACAGGCGAGATCGTGCTCGACGTCTTCCGCCGCGGCTTCGAAGGCGCGGCGTGCTCTCTTTTCATCACCGCGCGCGCGAGCAAGCGATCCTTCCAGCCAGGCCTGTGGAAAACTGTAGCTGTCGATGACTCCAGCAATTCCACCATCGCCGGTGTCGTTGTAGCGGGAATGCGAAGACGTGGTGAGGATTCGTTCCGCTTCCGCGTAATTGCGCTCCATCAGATTGAGACGAAATGCGACTAACGAGACGCCGCCGCCCGGATCGAATTCGCGCGGGATTTCTTTCAAGGCTGCGCGCATTGGATTTGTGTCGCCCCTGCTGCGGAGCGCAATCGTTCCGCGCAGCACGCGAAAGAGGTGCGCCTCCGGATTCACCTCCAGGCCTTGCGTGATCATTCGCTCGGCATCTTCCGTGCGACCGACCAGCGCGTAGGTTTCGGCCAGGTTCCAAATCCCGGAAGTATTTCGCGGATCGAACTCGCGCGCTTTTTCCAGGTGCGCGATGGAATCATTCCAGCGGCCCTGGCGTCGATCGATGGCACCGAGGGCGTCCCAAATTTCCGCGTCGCTCGGCGCTAACTGCAACGCAATTTTCAATTCTGCGCGCGCGCGATCGTAGTCGCGAAAACCGAAATAATGATAAAAGGCCAGCGCGAGATGGCCGCTGCCGGCATCGGGGCGCATGCCGAGCGCAATTTCCGCGGCCTTCTTCGCTTTCTCCAAACGCGCGTTGCTTCGATCGAAGCCAAACCAATACAGCTCCGCGTGCCAGCGCGAAGCCAGCGTATGTGCGCGGCCGAATTGCGGATCGAGGGTGATCGCGCGATCCAAATAACGCAGCGCCTTTTCGCCGTTCTCGTGCGGATCGCCCGCGCCGCTCCAGCGAAAGAGATCACGCGCGCGCAGATAATTTTCGTACGCCTCGAGATTAGATGTCGAATGAATGCGCAGGCTCGCTTTTTCCTGCGGCGAAAGATTGGCGCGCAGCGCAATCGTGATGCGCTCGGCTAGTTCGCTCTGCAAGGCGAAGAGATCAGTCAGCTCGCGATCGAAACTGTCCGCCCAAATATGCGCATCGGTGCCGGCGTTGATTAGCTGCACATTGACGCGCACGCGATTTTCCGCGCGGCGCACCGTCCCTTCGAGAATGTGCGCGACGCCAAGTTCGCGGCCGATCTCGCGCAGATTGCGCCCGCGCGTTTTGTATTGGCGCACGGAAGTTCGGCTGATGACCTTGAGGTCGGAGATTTTCGCGAGGTTGGCCAGAACGTCGTCCTGAATGCCGTCGCCAAAGTACTCGTTAGTCTGATCGTCGCTCAGATTCTCAAAGGGCAGGACCGCGATGCTTTTCTGCGGGATATCCGAAGCCGCGATGATCGGCGCTGGCGCGATATCTTCAGTTCGCACGACACCCTGCGGCGTAATATCGAAAGCCCAGGCGAGCACGAGCGCGATGGGAAATCCCAGCGCCAGAACGAGGATGACCAACTTCACGATCCAATTCGGAATGTCGAGAAATGGAAAAGTCTGCGTCGCGACCTGGATGAGCAGCCACGCCACCACCGCGTAACCAATGGCCACGCGATAAACCTTGCGCCGTTTCAATTCGGCAAAGAAATTTTCCGCCTTCACCGCGTCTCAGTGATGCAGGCGAGCGCCCGGCAAGTCAATGCGCGTTGCCGGTGGCGGCTGTTCGTGAAATAAAACTGCGTGCCGCCGCCCTCGGAAGACTCGAAACATCGCCATCACGAACGAACCGCGCTCATCGCCGGGATCGCGGCTTTCAGTTTTTGGGGAATCATTCCGATTTACTGGAAATATCTCGCAGAAGTTCCGGCCTCGGAAATTCTCGCGCATCGCTTTGTTTGGACGACGGCGTTTCTCGTCGGCCTTTTGAGTTGGCAAGGACGCTGGCCGGAAGTGCGCACGGCGGCATCGCGACGAACAATTCTCTACTGCTTCGCCAGCGGCGTCGCCATCACCTGCAACTGGTTCATGTTCATCTGGGCGGTCAACGCCGGTCGCGTCCTCGAAACCAGCCTCGGATATTTCATGACGCCGCTGGTCAACGTTCTCTTCGGCGCGATTCTTCTGCGTGAACGATTGACGCGGTGGCAACTGGTCGCGGCCATTCTCGCTGCCATCGGTGTATTGAATCTTACTTTCGGCTACGGCCGCTTTCCCTGGATTGCGATCGGGCTTTGTTGCTCGTGGGGAATGTATGGTCTGCTGCGAAAACTTTCCGGCACCGCCGCCATCCCTGGTTTGTTTTTCGAGACAACCTTGATGCTGCCATTCGCGGTCGCGTTTCTAATATTCCTGCAACTGCGCGGGGCGGTTTTCTTCGGTCCAGCGCACTTAAAATTGTCCGGCCTCATCCTCAGTTCGGGAATCATTACCGGCCTGCCGTTGGTTTGGTTCGGTCATGCCGCGCGGCATTTGCGCCTAACGACCGTTGGCTTCCTGCAATACCTCGCGCCCAGTGGAACATTTTTTCTCGGCGTTTTCCTTTATCACGAAACCTTCACCCGCTCGCATTTGATCACGTTTGGTCTCATCTGGATCGCGCTCGCGATTTTTACCGCGGAAATGATTCGCTTGTGGCGCTCGACCCAACTCGCTACCGGCACTGCACCACCGATTGCGGATTAGTTCACCGGCCCTATCTTCCGCCGCGATGTTCAGCGAAGATGATTTTCAATACGCGGCCGAGAATACCAAAGTGATTCTCGCGCCCGAACATCAGATCGGCACCTTCGGTTCGACCAGTTTCCGTTTCTATCTCATTTCGGAATTAATGGATCAGGTGAATGAAGTGCGCGTGCGCGACGGACAAATTCACGCGGAGCGTCCGCAAATTCTTACGCCCGATCACTTCGCGCGTCTGGTGCTGGAAGGCTTCGGCGACAAGGCCGAACGCTACGCCGAACAACTGCGCGAACGCATGCGCAACATGGCCGTCTTGCGTTACGGATTTCAGTTCCGCAAAACCGACGTGACCGAAAACAGATTTCGCGATTCGATCGACACCGTGGTCGCAAAAACAAAACGCCGCGTGGAAAATTCCGGCGAACCGCTCAGCGCAGTCATTCAAGGCGTGGACGACGCCTGGGAAGTTTGTCTGCTCAAGTTCACCATCGAGCTGATCGAAAAATCGAGCGGCGGAAACATCGGCGATTTTCGCCGGCGCGGACTTCTCTAGATTTTTTTGTAGCGCCGCATCAATTTGAAAAAACGAATGGTGTCGCGCACCGGATGAATGCTGCTGACTTCATCTGAGTAGACGGTGCTGATCGGTACCGATTCGATGCGAAATCCTTTTCGACTTACTTTGATCAGCATCTCTGTTTCGTAGTCGAAGCGTTCGCTGCCTTCGAGTAACGGCGGAATTACCGCGGCGCTCAACATGCGGAAGCCGCATTGCGTATCGGGAATTTCCTGTCCGCAGGCGCGACTGATTTTGCGGCTCATGTAACGATTCACAATTCGCCTAACGAGTGGCATCGCACGCAGATCGTTCATGCGCGTGCCGATCAACAACTGCGCGCCGCCGGCCTCCGCGGCGGCGGTGAAGCGATTAATTTCTTCCGGCAAATGCTGCCCGTCGCCATCTAGAACCACGACGTGCTCGAAGCCGCGGTCTAACCAGTAACGCAAGCCATCTTTGATCGCCTCGCCTTTGCCGCAGTTGCGCTCGTGCACCAAAATTTCCGCGCCGGCGTCGCGCGCATTTGCGCAGGTGGCATCGCTTGAGCCGTCATCGACCACCAGCACATGATTTACTTCGTGCAGCGTGCGCTGCACGACTTCTCCGATGTGCTTCTCTTCCTGATACGCCGGGATGATGGCCGCGACCTTCGCGCGATCCATCATCAGCGCACGACCGGATGAAAATCCGCCGCGTGATACGAGCTGCGCACGAGCGGGCCGGACGCCACATGCGAAAAACCCTTCGCGCGCGCGATCTCTCCGTAGGCTTCGAATTGTTCCGGCGTGACAAATTCAACGACCGGCAAATGATTCGGACTCGGCCGCAAATATTGGCCCATGGTTAAAACCTGGCAGCCGACTTCGCGCAGATCGTCCATGGTCTGGAAAAGTTCCGGCTCTTTCTCGCCGAGACCGAGCATGACTCCGCTCTTCGTCACAATCTTGGGCGAAAGCTCTTTGGCTTTGCGCAAGACTTCGAGTGAGGTGCGATATTTGGCGCGCGACCTAACGAGTGGTGTGAGACGCTCAACCGTCTCCATGTTGTGATTGAAAATTTCCGGCGCGGCGTTGGTCACCATTTCGATGCACCAATCCTGTGCGTGAAAATCCGGCACGAGCACTTCGATGATGATGCTCGGATCCATTTCGCGCACAGCTTGAATCGTCCGCGCGAAATGATTCGCCCCGCCATCTTGTAAATCATCGCGCGCCACTGCGGTGATCACGACGTGTTTCAAATCCATTCGTCGCACGGCTTCGGCGACGCGTTGCGGCTCGTCTTCTTCCAGGGCGAACGGCTTCGCGGTTGTGACCGCGCAAAATCCGCAGGCGCGCGTGCAACGTTCGCCCGCGATCATGACCGTGGCCGTGCCCTGACTCCAACATTCCCAGCGGTTCGGACACTGCGCGCTTTCGCAGACGGTGTGCAAACGCAAATCGGAAATCAGCGCCTTGGTCGAAAAGAATTTCGGGTTCGACGGCAGCCGCACTTTGATCCACGGCGGTTTTTGCGCCTGGTGTAACGCCGGGTCGATTTTCGCGCAGGACATGTTCACCACAAATTTCCGCAGAATCTCCGAGACTTAAAGCTTAAATCTGTCGTCGACCAGAAAGCGCTTGGTACAACGTGAGTTCATCGGCCGATTCCAGTCCCCCACCGGCCGGCAAACCATGCGCGATGCGCGTAAGTGTGACTGGAAAAGATTTCAGTAACTCGACGAGATAATTCGTTGTCGCCTCGCCTTCTACATCCGCGGCCAGAGCGAGAATGACTTCGGAAAATCCCCCGCTCTCGACCCGCCTAACGAGTTCATTGATCCGCAGATCTTCCGGGCCAACGTGATCGAGCGGCGAAATGCGTCCGCCTAACGAGTGGTAACGCCCGCGAAACGCGCTCGTTTTTTCCAGCGGAAGAATGTCGGTCGCTTGTTCGACAACGCACAAGAGATTGGCCGCGCGCGTTTCATCGGCGCAAATCTCGCAGATTTTTTCTACGGTAAAGAAGCCGCACTGCGCACACGGCCGCACCGTTTCGCGCGTGGTGGCAATGGCCCTGGCGATGTCTTCCGCCTGATTGCCGCGCGCGCGCACCATCCAAAGCGCGATGCGTTCGGCGGAGCGCGGGCCGACGCCGGGCATTTGCCGAAGTTGCGCGATCAAATCCCGAATCGCCGCGGGATACTCGATCTTCCTCAAGGCGCTTCCGTCAGATGCAAAGCGAGCGGCTCGATCCGGCGCAAATATAATTGCAGCGGCGCATCGTCGTACTCGTTAGGCCCGCGCGCTTTCTGGAATTGCGCATAAGCTTCGGCCCAGCGTTTTTCGCGATAGAGCACGACCCCGTTCCAGAAAAAATCCCGGCGGGCGATTTCTTCCGGTGTTGCTTCGGTGGTCAGCTTGAGCGGCTCATAAATTTCGTGACGCTCGCGCACATCGACGCCGCTGAGAAAATCGATCGGGCGGGCAACAATGTTTTTGCTCGAGAGCTCGAAGGTCTGCGGTCCGATCAAAATGCTCGATCCATAGAAACGGTTCGCGATGCAGAAGCGTCGCGCCAATTCCACCGGCTCTCCGGTTGCGAGAAGGCCGCCGCCGTTTTGTTCGAGCGGGGCGACAATCATTCTCCCGGAACTGATCCCGAAGTGGACGTTGAATTTCTTGAAAGCTTCGTCGCGCGAATTGCCGCGGAGTTTATCGAATGACTCCAAAAGCGAAAGCGCATGACGCGTCGCTTTCTCAGCTTGTTCCTTGTCTTCTCCGGGGAAACCGAAGACGGCGACGATGCCTTCGCCGGTGATGGTCTCGATGTACGCGCCGGCTTTTAGAAACGAATCAGTGGCGTGGCGAATAAATTTTTCGGTGATGGCCGCGAGATCCGCCGGCTCGTGTTCGTCAGCCAGGTCGTGCTTGTTCGCGATATCACAAACGACCGCGGTTGCTTCGTAGGTTTTCGGCGCAGGATCGAAAGCCAGCTCACCGGAAGTGAGACGTTCGAGTTGCTCGTCCGAAAGTCGTTCGTGAAAGAATCGTCGCGCGACCGATGACCGGCTGCCGCCAACGAACGACGCGTAACCGTTGGCGGCCGCGAAACTCAAACCGACCGCAAGCAGGGAAGGCAGCGGTTGGAAAAAAGTTTCATACAGCCGCATGACCCAGGCGATGGCGATTAGTTCGACCGCGAAAATCGCCAGCGGCAAACCGAGTTTCTTGCGACGCGAGCTGTTGAGAATCAGCCAGGCCACAGTCAACGCCAGCAGAACAACGAGCGCATATTGAAAGACCATCGCCTTCCTGCTGCTCGTGACGATGGGTTGCGCCGCGAGAAAATTGGCCAAGACGTTCTCTACCGGCTGCAAGACATGCGTCGCGGAAAGCACGATGACGATCGCGCTGACGAGCGCGCCGACGATGAGCGCCGCGATGGATGAGGGTTTCACGGCTGCACTGCTCTCAATGATTCTCGTTAGGCGCAAGAGGATAGTGCGATTGCACCACCAGCTCGCTCAGGAATTTATCCGGCGCATCGATCGCCGCGCGCGGCAAGGTCACGCCGTTCCGCCCGGTGTTTTTTTGCACGAGGCTCAAACCGAATTGGTAATCCTTGAAGAGGTGTGCGCACAGTTCCGCCATCGTCATGCGCTCGGCCTGCGCGCGTTCGACCAATCGCTGCAGGGCGCCATCCTCGAAATTAATTTCCAAACCATGATCGCGTTTGAATTGTTCGGCGAAAGAGCGCGCGCTTTGCACGAGCGCGGCTTCTTCCTGTTTGTGATCTTCCGCCATCAGGCGATCGAGCACGCGCCGCGGTTCTCGCACCAGCTCGGTCGAGACGCGCAACTGCGTCAGCGTCGAACCGGCCAGATGATATTTGTAATCACGGAATAATTTTTCCCAGACCGTGAGCAGACCGCGCGCGCCGGTTTTTTCCTTGGCCGCTTCCTCCGCCATGATGCGCAAAGCTTCGTCTTCGAAACTGATCTCGATTCCGTAAGCGCGGAAGGCCCGCTCGTATTGCCGCAAGATGCTGCCTTCGGAAAACTTCATGATCTTATAAAGATCATCCGCGCTCAATTCCTCGCAGACCACGCGCACCGGCAGGCGGCCGATAAACTCGGGCTCGAATCCGTACTCGATGAAATCCTGCGTCATGACGTGCTGGAACAATTCGTTGTCCATCACCGCCCGCGGGCCGGCATTGAAACCGATCTGCGCCTGCGCCATTCGCCGCGAGACCTGTTGCTTCAAACGCTCGAACGCGCCGCTGACCACAAACAGAATATGCCGCGTGCTGATCGTCTCGCGTTTCGCTTTGCCTTTACGCTGAAATTCGAACGCCGCTTGCAGTTGCGATTGGATATCGTTCGCGCTGCGCACTGGCACTTCGGTTTCTTCCATTAACTTCAAGAGCGTCGTTTGCACGCCGCGTCCGCTCACATCGCGGCCGGAAAGATTTTGGGCGCCGGCGATCTTGTCGATCTCGTCGATGTAGATGATGCCGAATTGTGCCAGGCCAACATCGCCATCAGCTTTGTGCACCAGTTCGCGCACCAAATCTTCCACGTCGCCGCCCACGTAACCGGTTTCGCTAAACTTCGTCGCGTCGGCCTTGACGAACGGAACCTTGATCAGGTCGGCGATGTGTTTGATCAGGTAAGTTTTTCCCACACCGGTCGGGCCAACCAGAATGACATTCTGCTTGGCGTATTCCGTTTCCTCCGCGCGCTCGGCATCTTCTTTTTCCAGACGGCGCACGTAATTGACGTGGTTGTAGTGATCGCAGACCGCGATCGATAAAACCTTTTTCGCTTCGTCCTGTTTGATAACGAAACGATCGAGATGCGCCTTGATATCGCGCGGCAGAAACTGAAACGAAAATTCGTCGTCGTCTTTTTTCGGGGGCTTTTCCTCACTCTCGGTGGCCGCCATCTCCGGCTGGGTGAAGGTCGCGAACGAAACTTTGTCGCCGAAGTTCGTCTTCATGAACTCAGAAAGCTTCGATCTCAATTCTTCCGGTGATGGAAAAGGCGGGTTTTGTTCCATGTAAGTACGCGACGAGGCGCGCGGAGGAACTTATCCGCGCACCCGAGTGTGTAAACCCGCGCCGCTGTGACCGCGAAAGCGAACCGCTAGCGGAACCTAATGTCCCGAGTACTCGGCCGCGCCCACATTCCCGTCGCTGTAATGGCGATTGAGCAGACTCCCTTCGGCGAAATGATCGGCGAGATGCTGCAAATAAGTGCGGTCGAGGCGGACCACATTGCGCGCCGATCCTATGCCCTGCTCTTCCCAATGCGGCCCGAGATTGGTCCCGGTCGTATCCTGCACCCACCGAAAAATTCGTCCGTTAATCACTTTTTCGTTCGCGTTTCCCGCGAGAGTCACACTGCGTTCGCTCGCGATCTGTCCTTCGATCTTCATTCCATCGCCCACCCTCAGCCGCATCGCCACGCCGCCACCGCCGAACTGCTCGCCGCGCAATGCATCCGCGATCACCTTTCTTTTTCCCGCCGCCACCACGAGCAAATATTGCTCACTGGTCATGACCGCGTTACCGGACCGGAACTGCACCACGTAATCGCCCGGCGGAACATTCCCGGTGTGAAATATCCCACGCGCATTCGTGCGCCCTTCGTAGGCCAGCTTTCCGTCCGCGGTCGAAATCGTCACTTTGACCGGCGGAAGCTCCGCGTAAAGTGCCGACATGCTGATGAACAAGAAACCGATAAACAATTTCGCTTTCATGGAGAAAATCGTAAGCACCGCCTGCCTCGCGAACAACGGACAAAACGATCTGCAATTCGCTGGCAAAATCGCTCTCCGAGGTAAATCGCCCGGAGAAGTCCGAATTCTTCGTCGATTAAGTCAGTGCCTTGCGCGCGTGTTCCTGGCTGTTTTTCTATTCAGCGGCGTTTTATGCCTAACGAGTCGTGCCGCCGACCTCTCGGCGGGGGATAAGGAATTTCTCGCCAAGTACGAAAAGGTCCGGGCTGCGCTGGCGAACGACAACCTGGAAGACGCGAAAAAGGCCGCCGGTGAGTTAGGTGAGGAAGGCGCCGCGCTGAGCAAGAGCGATAAGATCGCCACCGCGCGCACGGAGTTTTCCAAACTCAGCGACCACGCGATCAAGCTCGCTTCCGGACAGAGCGGTTACTACATCGTGAATTGTCCCATGGTGCAGAAAGATTGGGTCCAGCCGACGGGCGCGATCTCCAATCCATACGCCGGCCAATCAATGCCTACCTGCGGTGCGATTAGAAAACCAAAATCATGAAGAACATTCAGACAATCGTAACGATTCTCGGGGCGATCATCCTTTGCGCGGCGCCTTTGCTCGCACACGACAAAGAACACCTTGTGGCCGGCGAGACCAAAAAAATCAGCGGCGAAGTGGTCGATCTCGCCTGCTACGTCGATCACCAATCCACCGGCGACAAGCATGCGGACTGCGCGAAGAAATGTATCGAGAGCGGGTTGCCCGTGGGCTTGAAAACGGACGATGGCAAGACCTACCTTCTCATCGGCGAACACGTGCCCTTGAACAAAGAGCTGGCGCAATACGCGGCGAAGAAAATCACCGTCGAAGGCAAAGTGGTTTCGCGCGATGGGATCAACATGATCGAAAATGCGGTCGTGCAGAAGTAGTTTGCCTAACGAATGCTGGAGCACCTCGGCAATCCCGAATACCTGCACGTCCTGCTCAATCCGTTGCCGGTCTACGGACTGGCGCTGGGTTTGTTCGGATTAATCATCGCCCTGCTTTCACGCGCGCGCGCGGCCCGCGTAACCGCGCTCAGTATCATTTTTGTCAGCACAATCTCGGTCTGGCCGGTCTTTCAGTATGGTGATTCGGCTTATGATCGCGTTCTCTCCATGTCCGACAACGATGGCGGTAAATGGCTCGACGAGCATCGCCGGCGGGCTCGACAGTTGATTGTCCCATTTTATGCCGTCGCGGCCCTGGCCGCCGCCGGCCTCCTTTGCGAACGCTTCGCCCCGCGCGCCGCGGTCCTGATTGGCCTAACGACTGCTGTACTCGGCGCCGCTACTCTTGGTGCCGGCGGGTACATCGCGACCGCCGGTGGGCGTATCCGACATCGTGAGTTTCGTTACCTGCCCGCGCCAGAAAACGCGAAAGCCCACGACGAATAGTTTGTTTGTCGCGCGGCCGGCGCGCCAGCACCCCTAAGAGTTTACGATCTTATGCTCTGACCCCTATTCAGTATCGGCATAGGCCTAACGAGACCCAAGATCAGCGACTCCGGATGCTTTCGGAGTTAGCTGCATCGCCTGGTTAGGCCTCTGTTCGTGGTTTGGCGAATACTCCCGCTCGGAATCATGGAATAAGAGCTCGTACTTCACGGCGATATTGTGCGCAAGACTCGCCAAGCGCTGCCACCAGCATCTCGTCTTCCACCTTGATCCGACGTGTGTATGCCGCGAGGGTCGCGATTAGAGAAGCCAAGAGCGTGATCCAATTACCGGAGGCGAGCGCGATCCCATTGAGGACCAGCAACGATCCGAGATAGCCCGGATGACGTACCCAGCGATAGGGGCCTCCCCGCTCGATCGAATGCTCGTCCTGGATGCGGAGCGTTCTGGTGTAGCGCTCTCGTAGTTTCAATACTGCCTACAGGCGCAGTGCGACTCCACAAGCGGCGACAACCACGCCGGCCCACGCATCACCGGTTGACCAGGCAGCACTGCACCGCGGAACCATTCCGGGAGGAATGTGGCAAAGGACGAGTTCGCCTTCATGGCAAGAACAAAGCCTAGGATAGGTACGGCGGCGCACACTGAAACCGCGAGAGTGCTCTTCCGATCTGCGGGGCCGGTGCGCATGGTCCGGGCGCGTTTTCCGAAACGGAGCTCAGACTGAACCGCATATAACAGCATCACGATGACGGCGGCGACCCCGTAGTCGGGCAACTGCTTCAATCCCGATATGAGGTCAAACATGGACGAAAGGCTGAAACCTAACGAGACCCAAGATCGCCTGGTTAGATTTCCATAAATCTATTTTTCACCAGCAGATTGCTCGACATTGAATACCACACCGTATGGGTCTTTGATGTAGCAGCGCGGAACAGCAGGGTTCTCTTCGATTATCGTGCAACCGGCGGCGACGAGTTGCCGCTTGGCCTCTTGAATGTCCGGCACAAGAAAGTCAAAGACCGGCCCATGTTCTTTGCCCCGTTCCACGTACAGGCAAAAAGCACCGGTTTCAAAACCCACGATCGTTTCGCTCCGCTCTGTGATCGGCAGGCCGAGAACCGACCCATAAAACTTTAGCGCTTCTGACCACTTCTCGGTTCGGATAATGATATCCCGCGAAGCTTTGAATGTGTTGGACATAGTAATCTCCTAATCTGCGGTCTAACGAGACCCAAGATCAGCCACGACTCTGGCAGGCGCGCTTTGCTTCATGCCGAGCATACTAGCTAAGGTTAGCATGAGAACGCAACGCCATAGAGTCAGCCAGCTCGCGAAAACTTTCGGAGTTGGCTGCATCGCCTGGTTAGACCTTTTTTGGTGACTGCGGGAGCGCTCATCGCGCGGACTGATGCTACAAAGCCGATAGCAATGACGACAAGGCGAAACGAGTCCCAGACAAGCCATCGGCGCGCTAAGTGGACCGACTCGGCATCGGTCGCGGTCACGCGACCGATCGCAGTGCCATACAGTTGGTGAATCATGGGCCAGAAGATCGTAGGCGTGAGCGCCCAAATGATGCCAAACATGATTAGGCTAAGCCAGAGCCAGGGGCGCACAGAAGACTTCCAGCCTGTGATGAGAGCGCCGACACCACCGACCGCGACCAGAGCGGAAAGAGGGATGAAAAAATCACCCGGATCAATCGGATAGCGCTTCCCGTATGGCAGAAGGTCGAACGAAGCAGGCGGCGCTGCACTCCATGCGCCCGCGACGACGACTAAGTCAAAAAGCTTGGCTCCAAGAGCGATGGCCCAGCCGAGGACGGCTATCCAAAGAAACATGCGCAGTGCTTTCACGATAAACTTAACGGTCTAACGAGACACAAGATCAGCGACTCCGAATGCTTTCGGAGTTCGCTGCATCGCATGGTTAGACCTCTTTCGTGGTGTCGAGCTGACGTTCTGCATAATCTTGGAATACGCGTCTGGCGCCGCGCAGGAGAAAGCCGGTGACAATGATGCTGACTAGGGTGCCAGCGGCGGAATGCGCAACGAACCATGTGAAAAGCTGCAGTAGAACGACGACGGTGAGCATGGCGACAACTGCGAAACGGCTGTGTCGGAAGATGAAGAATGCGAGAACACCAGAAATCACGGCGATGATGATGGTGAACCCCAGAGCAATGGCAGTGAGAAGCGGTGTGTGCTGGAGATACTGCTGCGAAACGTACTCGTGGCTGATGATGCCACCTGTGCCGGGTCTGTGGTAGATGAAATACTGGATCAGCGCGAGTGCGCCGCCGAACAGGTTGATGGCTGCGTATGCGAGCGCGGCGTAGCCAGCGTGCTGCACACTCTTATCGGAGTAGTCGTAGAGTGACTTGCTATCTTCTTTAGGGTAGTCCATGGGCGTGGCTTTGAGGTCTAACGAGACCCAAGATCAGCGACTCCGAAGGCTTTCGCGAGTTCGCTGCATCGCATGGTTAGGCTCTTTTTTCATGGGATTCTTTGGCCAACAAACACCAAGCAGTCATTTGGGTCGTTGATATGAAATTCACGCATGCCGTAGTCGCGCTCAAAGAGATCGTGAATCCGGTAGTCTTTCTTGAAGCGGCTCACATACTCCCAAAGCGGTTGGATATCTGCGACCTCGACGTAGATTTCAGTATGACCACGCACCGCCTTCATGATCTCTTCGCTAGCGGCCTTCATGAAGTGAATGGTGGCGCCATCTCGACCAACGATGGAATAGGCCGGCGACCTGAAAGACACTTCGAATCCAAGAACCTTCACGTAGAAGTCAAGCGTGGCGTCCATATCGGCCGCGGCGAGCATCGGGCTGATTCTCTTAACTTGCGGCGTGGTAATGGGCATGCGGTAATTCTCTCTTTGCCTAACGAGACACAAGATCAGCGACCACGCGAGCGCGAAAAGACGTTCGCATGCTTTCAAATCTAGACATGAGGACAGCCCGCGGTTCGCTGGATCGCCTGGTTAGGCCTATTTGACGAATTTGCGTAGCCGAACATCGAAAGCAATTCCATCATAACGCTTCTTACCACGAGTTGCGGGATCAGACGAATAGCGTCGCCGCGAGATGATCTTCGCACCCTCTGCTTGCTCGCCGAGCGTGAGCATGTCGGATGGGCGATAGTGATAACGATATGGGCCACGGCTGACAGGAGTATAGCGGACAGAGCCTACAAATCTGACGTCGAGCGGCCGATCGTTGGCAGCGTGCATGAACTCATACGTCGCGACGACCAGATCATCGGCTGAAGCCGGATACGCTGATCTGAGTGACGCAATCGAGAATACAACTATGACGATGGTTGCGATGCGGAGCGCCATAGGTCTAACGAGAACAAGGTGAGCGACTCCGAACGCTTTCGGAGTTCGCTGCATCGTCTGGTTAGATGCGTTCATCTAGCGAAGTTTCTGCGGTATGATTTCCGAAATCCAAGGTCGCCTTTCCCGTCATTGGATGAGCGCGGGATCGGCGAGCAGGCCTAACGTCATCGTGGCCAGAGCAAAGATAGCGAAGGCGGCGTGATAACGACGATTCCCGGTGATGGCAGCCAGGATCGACAAGAACACAACCAGCACCGGGATGATGACTGCCTGACTTAACCAGCTCCTTAGCGGTAGGAAGGTCAAGTTACAGAGCAAGGCCAGGGTCCATGCGGCTGCGTTCGCCAGAAAAAAGACGCGGCGATTCTTATAATAATGAGCGTCCAAGTCGATCTGCCCTCGTGACTCCGGGACGCGCGGAAACAGCAGAACGGTTACGAGATAGATTGAGGCGACCAGACCGACTAGGAGAAGAAACGAAACGACGCGCCAGCTCTGCGCGCTACGATAGCTCCACATTGCCAACCAGTTGTTGACGTCGTACAGGAGGACAGTAACGACCCAGAGCGACTGCACCCAATAGGTTCGGTACTTGATCGCGCACCTCGAGCAATCGTCCCACGCTGGTCATGAGTTGGGCCACGGCGACGCCGAGCACGACTGAATAAAACGCACAAACAAAATCAAACGGGCTCATATCGATCCGGTCAACTATCTGGTTACGCCAGTTCGCGGCATTAAATTAGGATTCGTGGAGCATCTAACGAGACCCAAGATCAGCGACCGCGCGAATTTCGAATGACGTTCGCATGGTATAAGACTTAGACATAAGGACAGCCCGCCGTTCGCTGCACCGCGTGGTTAGGTGATTGGCGGTCGACCAAGGTTTGATTCGCTCTGTCTGCATACGCGGAAGTAAGAAACAACCATCGCTAGAAGAATCGCAAAATAGAAGAATGCATCGGCGACAAGGTGGTTTATGGACTCTAGGCGTATCGAATCGCAAAGCTTCCCGGCCAGAAGTAGCGCAAAACCTGTAAAGGCGAGCGGATGAAGTGGAGTAGAACGACCAGACCGAGCACGAGATGCGGCAACGATGAAGAATGTCAACGCTGTTGCGACTAGCGCGATAGAGCAAATGTTTAGCACTGTATTGGGGTTCATATAAGATGTCACCTAACGAGACCCAAGATCAGCGACCGCGAGCCCGAGGAAGCGTCTCACGCAGGCAGACGGTAGATGGCAAACATGCAAAAGGTCAGTCGCAGGCTTGCTCACGGTTCGCTGCATCGCGTGGTTAGGCGTTGCGGTGCTGCAGGCAGAAACACCGGGAATCTAGGTGGCGGGACAAAGCCGGGCCAGCGCGGCTAGGCGCTGACCGACTAGCCATTCGACCGATGAACTTCTACTGCTTGTCGAAAAAGTACGTCCCATCCACTGGCTTGCCGTCCGCATCTGGCTGAGTCTCCGTAACGGTCCGGCTTTTGCCGTCAGCTGCGACGACCACTTTTCCGTGACCTACGTTCTTGCCGTCTTTCGTCAGCGTGTAGGTGAGCGTATTCGCGTCGACCTTTGTGTAGGCGCGCAGAGCGTGATTCGTAGCGCCTTTCGCGGCATACTCTTTCCCGTCGAATTTGCCCGTCCAAACCTGATGCACTGGTTTCCCGGCAGCGTCGACGCCGTCCCCGGTGATCGTCACCTCGTCACCGTTTTGCGCATAAACAACGCTGTTATTGTGCGCCGCATTCGCCGGAATCTTCGATTTCGATTCATTGAGTTTCCATGTTCCCATAAAGGCGTCGTCGCCGGCCAGACAAAGGCTGGCGGCGGCCGAGATGAGGAATGTGAGTAGGATAGTTTTCTTCATGGCGAGTATTCAGCCGCCGAGGTAACCAGGCGGTCAAGTCCCAAAAACACGTAATTGCTTTCGTCGTTTCCCAGTTTCACCAAGCCGTGCTGCTACGGATTCGTTCTTGGACAAACGCCTAACGAGACAGAAGTGAGCTACTGCCACTGAGGGCGAGCGTGGCTCGAAGTGGAAATATTGTAATCATCTGAAATGTAAACCCGCGACGGTGGCGGTTAGCTCCACTGATTGGTTAGGTGTTACACGACACCGCTAGTGTTGATTTAGCTTTTGCTCGATCTTCGGAATCTCCTCGGTCTTTTTCTGCAGGGCATTCTCTTCGAGACGAAGGAGCAAAGTCAAATAGGCGACTTTTGCCTGCACCTCAGAGGTAACAGTAATCAGTTCCTCAATGTCCCGTGGCGTGAGATTTCCGTCCGGTGATCGCCGAGCAATGGCACGGGCCACTTCGATGCGGGCCCCCATTTCGGACGATTGTTCCATGATGATGGCAATGTCCTCGTAGATGTAGACGTAGTAATGCAATTCATCGTGCGCCATAAGCCCGAGCGACCCGTTCTGCTTTACGGCCTGCCATGTCGCGTCTTTCGGCCAGTAAAAATTACCTAATCCGTAGACCAACTTCGAGCCGATTGGCGCGGGCGATTGTGACACCGGCGATGTTTGCACGGCCCGCAGCAGCGCCATGTCCGCGTCCAGCTCAGCCATGACCTTTCGCGTCGCTTCGAGATTTATGCCTACTACGCGACGATTGCTTTCGAGCTCGTCTGCTAATTCACGCCGGGCTTCCTGTAGTTGGTCTCGATGATGAAAATATACTACCGTCTGTTCTAGACCGATCGCAATCAGTAATCCGATCGTAATGGCCGCGATGTGGATCAAAAATTGTCTCCACGTATGAACGTTCTCGTGCGGTGGATGAACTTCTATCATGGATTGAAACGCCTAACGAGACACAAGATCAGCGACGGCTCTGGGAGCGCGCGTGGACTGGAATGATGAGTAACTAGTTACCATAAGTGTTGAATCGCAACGCCAAGAGCCGTTCGCTGCATCGATTGGTTAGGTCTTATTTTTCATTAGCCGATCTTGAAAGCGCCAAAGGGCCTGGCTTCGGGATGTGGCTTCTTCGTCATGATGACTTTCTCCACATAGTCGCGGTATTCCTTCCCGAAAACGTAGCCCCGTTCTTGCCAAAACCCTTTTCCGCCAGGAGCAGCGAGCAAATTCATGGTAAGTAATTCCCAGCCATCCCAAAGCCAGGGTGACAACGCCTTTTCGCGCCACTGGTAGAAGGCGTTTTGCGAAAAAGAAATAAAGGCCATGAAAGTCTGGATGAAGCGCGCTTTCTCTATTTCATCCAATGACGAGAAGTCCTTCAGTCCCTTGACCGCGATCCGGTTGAGCTCGGCATCGCCCATCAGATTCATATACCAATCGCCATAGTTGTTGTGAATTGCTTGCGCCGTGGCGGAGCGAACAGCGCTCGTGTTCCGCTTGATCTGAAATCCAACGTAGAAGAGCGAAACGACAACGGCGAGCGCGCCAATTATTTGGGCAAGGTTACTCCAGTCCTGAAGCGTCATAGGCCTAACGAGAATAAGATGAGCGACGGCGGACGAGGCCGAGCGTCGCTCGGAGAAGAAGTGTTGAAGTCATCTCAAAAATGGAGCGTGCAACGGTCCGCCGTTCGCTCCATCGCCTGGTTAGGCTGCAATAGACAAAACCGCAGCAAATGCTTCAAACCAAAAGCATCCGAGCTTTGGCGAGTCCGCCCGCCATCTTTGTTTCGCGGATCATCCGCAGGATTAATGAAGGTCACGCCGCCGGGCCCAATGAAACTTACCTGCAGAATAGTCTCTGCATCTTCCGTCCACGTATAGTGTGGGTGTCCAGCTGGAAGCACGAACACACTTCCGGGATGAAGCTCTACTCCTTTGCTCTTATCAAAGCTTTCCCCGAAAGAATTCCAGTAATTCCCGCTTAGCACCGTTACTACTTCCGTATAGGGATGCGTATGCGGAGGTACTCTGTAGTGCGGAGGAAATTTCGTCTGTTGCACTATCATTTCAGCCTTTGTCGGATCCCCAACCAGGATTACCGTTTGGGCCCCCTTGAACACCGGATGCTCGGTCCAAACCAGATCTTCAGGCTTTATCATCTTCATCTCCTGGCCGGATGCACTCCCGACCAGCCAGAACGCCACGAAACTAATAAGTATCCGTTTCATTATTTTGTTCATCTGTCACGATTCTCGAAAAAACACTCATACTCTTCGGCTTCCGGCCTAACGAGACATAAGATCAGCCACGACTCCGGCAGGCGCGCTTTGCTTCATGCCGAGCATGCTAGCTAAGGTTAACACTGGAGCACAACGCCATAGAGTCAGCCAGCTCGCGAAAACGTTCGGAGTTGGCTGCATCGCCTGGTTAGGCCTTGTTGGTGGCAGCAAGAAACTCATGAATAACTGCGATCGTGCCAACTATGTGCGCGTTGAACTCGGCGAGCCGCTCTGCTGGCACCCATAGCTCTTCGTGAACGCGCCCGCCGACGCATTGTCGCGGGAACTGCGAAACGTAGTCCGACTCTACTTCGAACCGCGTGACATACCCTGCACCGCTCGCCGCAACGTTCCAATCGCGTGCGATCTGCACTGCGTATTCCTCGCTGGTGACGGGATAGAAGATGGGCTGCTCCGGTAGACGCTCGGGAAACCCTGAGTAGCCAGACTGACGAATCAACTCGAATTCGCGTGGTCCGATTGGCCGAAATAGCGTGACTGTGCTCACGACTCACGAGGCCTAACGAGAACAAGGTGAGCTACGGCGGCTGAGGAGGCGGGTGGCGTGCACAAAAAGGATGCTAGCTACCTAAAGCGTGGAACACAAGGCCAGCCGCCGTTAGCTCCACCGCATGGTTAGGCCTCTTGTCGTGCAACACGATACGCATAGCGTAACCCGACACAACCGCCACCTAATCCGGCTGCGGGAACAAGCCACCCTAAGATCGGCAGTATGGGATGGTGGGCCGGCGACTGGCGATCGATGGGCGTCGCATCAAGGTGCGACCAGTCGCGAATGATGCTCTGCTCGAACGCACGATGAGGCGGCGGCTGCATAGCATACCAGACTAGGAAGAAAGGCACACCAGCGACGAGGAGCCCGACCAACGCGCCACCAGCACCGAACATGAGAGTAGCCCCCACGGATCGCAGATGAGCGAACCAGCACAGGATGCCGAGAAGCATGCAGACAAACAAAAGAAGAAACGGCACAGCAATCAGACAAACTGCAGCTCCTTCGCTACCGGGCGCCATAGGTCTAACGAGACTGAAGCTCAGCGACCGCGGGCGGAACCGCGTGTGGCTGCTCACTGGAGGTTGTAACTACGCCAAAGCTACACATCAGAGCGGCCCGCGGTTCGCTGCAGCGCTTTGTTAGATGGTTGGCGTGCCATCAGAACCAATGCTCCTTCATGCGCGTCAGAAACTCTACTGTAATCGGATATCCCGAGGCAGACCCGATGACAAAATCGATGCCGCAACGCGGGCAGAGTGCCGTGTCGTCGGAGGCTGCTACGTCCTCGTTAGCTGGTCGCTCGTGAATCCACACATCAATCTCTGTGGGAGAGAAGGTCGCGATGCAGTAGAAGCAACCGCATATGTCGCTGCGAAGGATCTCATCTCTGTGTCGCGCACAATGAGCGTGTGCCGCCACGATGTCTTTCTCGGACTGTGACGAAGTGGTGGGCTTCACCATCTAACGAGAACAAGATCAGCGACCGCTGGCGAGAGCGCGCGTCGCTGCGGGTTGAAAGTGGGAGTCATCTAAAGCTAGAACGCGGAGCGGCCAGCGGTTCGCTGCATCGCCTGGTTAGACCTTTGAACCGCATTAGAGCTAGTCTCTTAAGATGACTGGTTGCGCACTCGCAATTGACGGTTTATCGACGACCCATCGGCCGCTCTTACGATGAGCGGTGAAGTAGGTGACCATAGCCTCTCGACGATAAGGATCGCCACACTCGACCGAGACTTGATCGGGGCTGGTGGCGCGAATCGCCGTTATCGGCTTCTCAGGTGCGATTGCAACTGCAAGGCGCTCAACCGCGTGAATGTCGGCACGGCTCAAAAGCCGGAAAGTCTCGGCACTGATGACCTCGTCCGCAGGGACCACCAGCATGGACTCGCACCCCAAAATGCTCATCGCAAAGGTAGCGGCCGCGAAAGCTGGCAGTGTAGCACGCATAGGTCTAACGAGAATTATGCGAAAGTTCGCAATTAATTACGAATATTTTTTCGTATATCACGGCGGATCAATCGCTGGTTGGCTGGGTATCGAGCGGGCTACGGATTCCCAAGCCTGGCTTAGGTCTTTCGGCGGTCATAGACCGCCGCTACAACGAGGAACTCCGGAGTTCGTTTATTCCGGAGGCACGGCGACAGAGCGCGCCTGCATCGCTGCGAAGACACGGCGACAGAGTAACGGATGCGCAGCAACGGCCGGGCTTTCAAACCACGGCTACAGCAGGCCGCGACATTTTTCCTTCGCAGCAATTTCGCTTTGTCGTGCGCGACCTTTGTTCTAGTTTCCGCCATGCGTTTCGTCACCGTTCTTCTTCTTAGCCTCGCCGTTATTTCGCCAGCCCTGGCCGATGAAGGGATGTGGCTCTTTAATAACCCGCCGCTGAAGCAGCTGAAGGAGAAGTATCAATTCGAGCCGACGCCGCAGTGGCTGGAGCATCTGCAAAAATCGAGTGTGCGTTTTAATTCGGGCGGGAGCGGTTCCTTCGTTTCGGCGAATGGCCTGGTGATCACGAATCATCACGTGGGCCTGGATACGTTGCAGAAAATCTCGAGCGAGAAAAACAATTACGTGCGCGATGGCTTTTACGCGAAGACGCAGAAGGACGAAGCGAAGGCGACCGACCTGGAACTGAATGTTTTGATCTCGATCGAAGATGTGACCGCGCGGGTCAGCGGCGCCGTTCAGCCGGGCATGGCGCCGGAGGAGGCGAGCAAAGCGCGGGCCGCGACCATGGCGGCGATTGAAAAGGAGAGCAAAGACAAGACCGGTCTGCGCTCGGACGTGGTCACACTCTACCAGGGCGGCGTTTACAATTTGTATCGCTACAAGCGCTATGACGATGTGCGTCTGGTTTTTGCGCCGGAACAGCAGATCGCATTTTACGGCGGCGATCCGGACAACTTCGAGTATCCGCGTTTCGATCTCGATATCTGCATTTTTCGCGCTTACGAAAATGGGCAGCCGGCCAGGCCGGAACATTTCCTGAAATGGAATGCGAAAGGTCCAAGTGATGGCGAACTCACCTTCGTGAGCGGTCATCCGGGTAAGACTGACCGGCAACTGACGGTCGACGAATTAGGCGATACGCGCGACGACGAGGTCCCTTATCTGCTGAGTATGTTCGTCCGGCGCGAAGTTGCGCTCAGTTCCTTTGCCGCGCGTAGTTTTGAAAATGCGCGACGGGCGCGGCAAGAACTCTTTGGAATTCAGAATAATCGGAAGCGTTACAACGGTTATCAGGCAGCGCTGCTTGACCCGGAAATCTGGAGCGCAATCGAAGATCGGGAAAAGAGATTACAAGGCGCGCTGAACAGCGATTCGAAATTGAAAGGCGCGCTGGAAGCGTACGAACGAATCAAACAGGCCAATGAAGAGATCGGCAAAATCTCCTCGGTCTTCCATTACTTTGAAATCGGTAGTGGAAAACTCACGGCGAGCTACCGCGCACCACGCGCTTTTAACAGCACGCTCTTTAAGTATGCGCGCCGTCTCCTCCGTGCCGGCGAAGAACGGCCCAAACCGAATGGCGAACGCTTTCCGGAATTTCGCGACAGCAATCGTGAATCGCTCGAACTGGATCTTTTTTCCGGCCAGCCCATTTACGACGATCTCGAACAACTCACCCTGGCTGATTCGCTGACCGATTTCGCCTCCTTTTTCGGCGCGGGTGAAGAACTGGTGCAACAAGTCCTGGGCGGAAAATCGCCGGCGGATCGCGCGGCCGAACTGGTGAAGGGAACGAAGCTCAAGGATGTCGCGTTCCGCAAACAACTTTACGAAGGCGGCGCGGCCGCAGTTTCCGCGGCGAAAGATCCGATGATCGAGCTGGCGCAGATGGTCGAGGAAACGGCGCGCGAAGCACGCAAAGCCTTTGAGACGCAGGACGAAATCAAACAGCAGGCCTATGGGGAAATCGCCAATGCGCGTTTCGCCGCGGAAGGCACGAGCAATTATCCGGACGCGACTTTTACCCTGCGCTTATCCTATGGGCCGTTGCGCGGCTACGAAGAGAACGGCAAACAAATCCCGGCGCTGACGAATTTCGCCGGTCTCTACCAGCGCAACACCGAGCATAGCAACGAGGCGCCCTTCGATTTGCCGAAGCGCTGGCTCGATCGGAAAGCGAAATTGAACCTCAACACGCCATTCGATTTCGTGACCGATGCCGATATCATCGGTGGCAACAGCGGCAGTCCGGTAGTGAACAAAGAGAATGAGTTTGTCGGCATCATCTTTGACGGAAACATCCAGTCGTTAGTGCTCGACTGTATTTTTTCCGACAAAGAAGCGCGCGCGGTGAGCGTCGATTCCGCGGCTATTACCGAAGCGTTGCGAAAAGTTTACGATGCCGGTGCGCTGGCCGACGAGCTAGGGAAGTAATTGTAGCTCCCGCCACCTCGCCGGCAGAAATATTGAGATACCAAAAACGAAAATGCCCGCTGGTGATCGGCCCAGCGGGCACTCGCTTTGACGCTTCCGTCTATCTCACCGCGCGTCAGTCAGTCCCAGAAGGTTTGGACTCATGAGCCAAAAGTCGCCAAGACGATGCCGCGGAAATTCTAGCATTGTCACTCGCGATGAATCCGCGCAAGATGCGTCCCCATCCCCCTATGAAATACTTACCTTTCTCAATTGGGTTTGTCGCTCTGGCACTCTTCGTAATGGTGCCGATGAAAGTAAATGCGCTTGGGCCTGCGCCGGTATCGCTATCGGTGGACGAGGCTGGCAACGGTCAGGAGAACTTTGCCTTTGGTCCGTTTACTCTTGTTCCAGGTTCCATGGCCGCCGACCCGGGCCCGGGCGGAAAGGCATCCGCTCTGACCTACCAGGGGTTTACCTTTTTGAACACCCTCATTACGGGTGACCTCTTCCTGACCGAAGCGAGCGGGACGTCGGACGTGATACGGTTCAATTTTAACCCTACCACTTTTATTGCGTCGCTGGTTTTCTATTCGTTGCCCGGCGAAGGCCAGCTGGCGGACACGGGTTTCCCATCTGCTTTCTACACTAACACATTCAGCATGCTGGAGAACCTCAACGGACCGACCAGTTATACTCCCACAGCCGGTCAACCTGGCTACATTCCGGTCTTTCCCGGCTTCACTTACCTCATCAATAGTCCGTCGGCCGTTCCGGAAGGTGGTAGTAGCATTGGTCTTCTCACGCTTGGGCTAGTAGCTCTGATTTACGGGCGTAGGCGAGTAACCAAGCGTGCCTAACGAATGGTTAGAAGCGGCGGCCGTAGCACTGCCGCCGACTTTGTTTGTAGCTCACAGGTTCGTGTCCGGATTTGCGCTGTTTGCGTCTGACATCCGCGGCTGATCATTGCAGGGTGATGGCAACATACTGGTTCCATTCGGCGGTCATAGACCGCCGCTACAACAAGGAGTTTACACTACTCGTTAGGCCAGCTACAACTGTTTGAGCAGAAGCTTCCAACGCGCCCAGGCGTCATCCCGCGCCTTTTTGTTTTCCGGCGTGCCTTCGGGTGCTTCGCCGTCGCGCATGAATCCGTGGCCCGCGCCTTTGTAAATCACCGGCTCGTATTTTTTCCCGGCAGCTTTCATTAGCTCTTCCGCTTTGGGGATGCCGGCGTTCACGCGCTCATCCTTCTCGGCGTAGAATCCGTACACGGGACACGCCATTTTTCCATACTGCGCCGCGTCATCCGGCAGCGGACCGTAGAATGAATACGCCGCCTTCAGTTTCGGATTCATGCTCGCGTAGTTATCCGTCCACCCACCGCCCCAGCAGAAACCGCAGACCGCCAGGGTTCCATTCGCCGCCGGAATTTTTGCGGCGTAATCGGCGGTCGCATTCAAATCTTGGATGACTTGCTCTTTCGACAAGGCGGAGATCGCTTTGCGCGCGCCATCGACATCGTCGTAGGTCTGCCCGCTCAACATATCGGGCGCGATCGCGATGACCCCGTTCTCCGCCAGTTGATCGCACACACCGCGGACCCAATCAGTCAGCCCGAAAATTTCGTGAATGACAATGACTGCGGCCGTCTTCGTTTTTTCCTGCGGATAAACCACGAAGGCTTTGATCGTGCGCTCGCCCGATTTGTATTCGACCCATTCACCATGACGCGGCGAATTATTCAGCCGCGCTTTCGCCCAATCCTGCGCCTCGGTGGTGGCAACGAGGGCCGCGAAAAAAACCAGGACGATGAGACGTTGCATTCGTTAGGCCGCAGTTGTTGCCATGGCTTTTTGCTTGAAGATAAGAGCGTCGAGGCTCAGCCAACCAGCGCCGTAAAAGAAAATGAAAAGGAAAACAAAACAGTAAATTACGGCCGCTTCGCCGTGATTGATGATCGGGAAAAATCCGCCCTTGGCATGCGCCATAAAATAAGCCACCGCCATCTCGCCGCTGGCCACGAAAGCAGCAATGCGCGTAAACAAACCGAGTGCGACCAGGAAACCGCAGACCAATTCCAGCCATGCTCCCACGAGCATGAGTCCCTCGCCCGCCCCGTGCCCGCCAGGAGGAAACCCGAGAATTTTTTGCCCGCCATGACAGGCGAACAACAGCCCGACGATCAGGCGCATGATGCAGTAAACTGTTCCCGCGTAACGATTGAGAGCGTTCATGAGTGCGAGGCTGCCGAAATGCGCGACGCCGGTCAAGCTGTCACGTTGTCTGTCTGATGAAAGCGCACATCAAGCTGGGAATCGAGGCGGTCTAACGAGTGGCGGAACGGATCATTATTGTCGGCGGCGGCGCGGCGGGTTTTTTCGCCGCCATCGCCTGTGCACGCGCGAAACCGGAAAACGACGTGCGCATTCTCGAACGCGGCTCGAATTTTCTGACGAAGGTCCGCATCTCGGGCGGCGGACGTTGCAACGTCACGCATGCGCCGCTCGATCCGCGCACCTTCAGCAGCCGCTATCCGCGGGGCGAACGCGCGTTGATCGGCGCGCTCCATCGGTTTTCCGCGGAGGAGACGATGGCCTGGTTTCAGCGACACGGCGTCCGACTGAAAACCGAAGAAGATGGCCGCGTTTTTCCCATCACCGATTCTTCAGGCACCGTGATCGATTGTCTGCTCTTCGAAGCAAGAGCGGCCGGAGTAAGATTAATGCTGCGGACGGGCGTGGAGAAAGCGCACCGCCTAACGAGTGGTGAATTTGAACTGACTCTGGCGGATGGGACTGCGCTCACGTGCGATCGTTTGCTGCTCGCGACGGGCGGCGCGCGCAACGCCAGCGGCGCCGAGATCGCGCACTCGTTAGGCCACGCGGTCGAATCGGCGGTGCCGTCACTCTTTTCGCTGCACGTCGCAACGCCCTGGTTGCGTTCCTTGCCGGGAGTTTCTGTCGAGGAAGTTCAGCTGACTGTTCTCGAAACCAGGCTCCGCGAACGTGGTCCGATTCTGATTACGCATTCCGGCGTGAGCGGTCCGGTGGTCCTGCGGATTTCCGCCTGGGGAGCGAGAGTTCTGGCGGCCCGTGATTACAAATTCATTTTGCGAATCAATTGGCTTCCACAATTGAAGGAGGACGAGATCGCGGCCGAATTTCAGCAACGCCGCACAACCCAACCGAACAAGCAGGTGGCAAATTCACCGATCGCTTCGCTGCCGGCGCGTCTTTGGCAAGAACTCGTTAGGCAAGCGGACGTGGCCGAAGACACACGCTGGACAAATTTGTCCCGGCGCGACTCTCTTGCACTCGTTAGGCAATTAACCGTTACCGAAGTCGAGGTTGACGGACAGTCGCTGAACAAAGACGAGTTTGTGACTTGCGGCGGCGTTCGTTTGTCAGAAGTGAATTTCAAAACGATGGAGAGTCGCATTGTGCCGCACCTTTACTTCGCCGGCGAATTGCTCGATATCGACGGCATTACCGGCGGGTTTAATTTTCAATCCGCCTGGACGACAGGTTGGATCGCGGGACATGCGATGGCAGATGCGAAGAATTTCTGAACAAATACAACTGGCGATGGCCAACGTGCGACAGGTCTATGCCGAGCTCGCGCAACGGCCCATTGAGCGGAACTGCACGCGCCTGCAAGAGTGTTGTCATTTCAAACTCACTGGCCGCACACCTTACCTAACGAGTGGTGAGGCACTCTTAGCCGCGCGAGCCTTCAAGGCCACTGGCCGAAAAAATGTTCCCGACAATTCCGATGGCGTTTGTCCGATGCTCGATCGCGTCTCGGGTAATTGCGTGATCTACGAGGCCCGGCCGTTTGGTTGCCGGACGCATTTCTGCGCAGCGGCGGGCGGACCGTACGCGCGGCGCGAAGTGGTCGATCTGATTCATCGTCTGGAGAAAATTGATTCTGAACTCGGAGGCGACGGCGCTCGTGCCTTACCGCACGCGGTGACAGAGGCAATGGAACAACTGCGTTAGGATGAAGAAAATCGCGCTGCTCTTTCTGGTCTTAGTCAGTAGCAGTAGCTTCGCCATCGATGCCGCTTCGGTCCGCGCCGCAGCAGCCTATTCGAACAGCCGCGGTGGTGTGTCGCTCTTGATCATGCAGTCCGGAAAAATTTTGCAGGAACGTAATGCCGATTCGCCACGAAAAATTTACAGCGGGACAAAAGCATTCTGGGGTCTGGCGGCACTGGCCGCCGCGCAGGATGGCCTACTCAATCTCGATGAACGCGTCGCCGAGACGATTCCTTCATGGAAAAATGATCCGCGCAAAGCTCGCGTAACTATCCGGCAGCTACTCGATTTCTCGGCCGGTCTCGAACCTGGCTTCTTCCTGCATAGTAACAATCCGGGAGATCGTGATCACCTTGCCATAAGTCTCCATTTGGTCGGCGATCCCGGTAGCACCTTTATTTACGGACCTGCCTGTCTGCAGGTGTTTCACCAGATCTTGAAGGAGAAGCTACATGGACAATCACCCACGGCCTACCTGGAGCATCGCGTCCTAGGTCGAATGGGTCTTGGCTCGCAACGCTACCTTAATGATCGCGCGGGCAATCCTCTTCTGGCTGCCGGCTGGTTACTTACCGCCAGGCAATGGTCCCGCATGGGTAAGCTAGCTCTAGCTCAAGGAGCTCCGGTAGTTAGTTCCGCCTCCTTCATGCAGGTTGGCAAAGGTTCGCCAGCTAATCGCGCCTTTTCCTTTGGTTGGTGGAACAATCGCGCGGCACCGAGCGGACATGAATTTGATTTTGAAAGCATGCTTACACCGAACTGGCGCCGACAAGATTGGCATAACGCCTGTATCTGCCGCAATGCTCCAAGCGATTTGCTTCTTTGCATCGGCTCGGGCTATCAACGCCTCTACGTTATTCCTTCATTAGACATCGTGGCAGTCAGACACGGCACCGGTGCCACCTACTCCGATGCTACTTTTCTGCGCTTGCTCCTGGGACGACGCTGACCGCTAGTCTCGCGGTGTTGCAATGATGAGCGAGGAGCGATGCGGACGCCATTGGTAGCCGAAGCCAAACTCCAGTAGCACGGGGTTACTTTCGCGAAAAGCCTGGGCCAGGTCCGGTTGCGGATACTTTTTGAAGGTGGCAATAGGTCCAACAAATCTTCCACAGAAGCGGATGTTCCATTTCGTCCGATCGAAGAAGCGAAAAGGTATGCCCGAATCATCCTGCACCAGCTCCTCGCTGTGAGTAAGCAGAAAGTCGCGCACCTTCGAAAACCAGGCCTCCTGCATCAGATAGCTGGCTGCTTTAACCAAGCTTACACCCGGGCCTTGTCTTTCGCATAGTTTCATAAACCCAGGTGCATTCTTAATTCCTTCGTCTGAAAGATTACTTGCGAAATAGTAGAGCGTTTGTGTTCTGCCGTCCTTGCTTGTAAAAATGATCCTTACCCCCGGCGTCCCTTTCCCTTCAGCAATGAAGCCGCCTTCGCGATCGAGCGCTACCAACTCAACCGACTCGATAGTGCAACCAAGGCGGGCCAGGAAGACGTATAAGATTGGCAACGTTCCGCCCAGTTGCTTTTGAGCTAGATCGCTCTTCATTTTTTTCGTGATGAAGAAGCTCCAGCTCAAGGAAGTTTCCAGCGATTTGCGCAGGTTACTAAGGACAACGTCTAATTGCTCGCGCGGAATCTTATCGAGATCAGGAATGACACCTACTGGCTCGGTGCCGGCCAGGTAGTAGGCGCTGGCGTTAGGAAAGAAAGCATTGGCGTAAAGAAAATCAGGACCGCTAAACATGTAGTACATCGGCCCTTGATCATTATAAGCTTGGCCGAGAAAATCGGGGGCCCATTCACGGATCTTCGCGAGCTGATCTACTTCCAGCTGATTCCAGGCGCGCGTAAACTCCGCGGCATGCCGCTGCCAGGCCGGCTCGTGCGTGCGAGCTTCCAAGGGCGTGCCCGCGACCGACATGCCAGCCAGATACTTGGCAGTGGCATCGGCTAACTCCGCCTGCGCGAACGCGTGCGCGCATAATGCGAGCGGCAGCAAATGAAGGAATCGTCTCAAAGCCAGCTTCAACCCCGGGTAGCTAGCATCAGAATCCCACGCTCGATTTGCCAATGATAACCAAAGGCGAAACCGAGCGGCTCTGGCGGCGGGTCCTTTTGATAGAGGGCATTCAAGTCCGGTTGAAAATACTTATCGAACATTTCCTTGTGCGGCACGTAACGTCCGTAACAGCTAACCTTCCAGCCTTTGGGAAATGCGCGCAAAGGAATACCGGAATCGTCTTGCACGATAACCTTGCTGTTCGCCAACAGAAAATTGCGCACTCCACTGAAGCCTTCGCCGTGCATGAGATAGGAAGCGGCTTTGAGCAGACTAAGACCTTGCCCTTGTTTTGCGCACCAGCGGAGAAAGTTACTGTTACCCGCGGATAGGTCGGTCTTAAAGTAGTACAAGGTCTGAAGTCGGCCGGCGTGGTTGAAGTTGATCTTAACGCCGGGAGCCGGGCTATTAATGTAGGTGGTATCAAGGACGACACAGCCCGTTCGGGCAAGAAAGACATATAAGATAGGTAAGGTGCCGCCGACCTCAGAGCGCCCGAGGTCCGTCCGCATCTCTTTAGTTATGAAGTAATGCGTCTGCAGGATTGTCGCCATCGAGGCACGTAAAGCAGTTAGCTGATTGCTGAGAGTTTCCGGCGGAATGCGGCTCACATCTGGAACTTGTCCGATAGGCTCCAAGCCAGCGAGGATGTAGGTCCTGGCATTGGGGAAGAAGGTTTGCGCGTAAAGAAAATCCGGACCGCTAAACATGTAATACATGGTCGAGCTATCCCTGTAATAAGGAGCGGCATTAGCAGCCATCCAGGCGCGAATAGGACCTAGCTGGAAATGCTCCTTCTTTTCCCACGCTGTTTGCATGGCCTCAGCGTGGCTCGCCCACCCGGCGGTCTGGCTTAGGGCTTGTAACGGACCTTCCACCGGCAAACCGGCGAGAAATAGAGCCGTCTCATCCAGCGTGGGCGGTCGTTGCGCCAGGCCCGACGCGATGGCGACAAACAAGAAACAAAGAGCGCGCACTTTCATGGAGTAACAGACCTTTCTGCGACCGTTGCTTTTGGTGAGAGGAAATAAATAATGAGCCCGAGCAGTGTGGTGAACAAGCCAAGCAGCGAGGGACCGCGCGTCGAAGGATTGAGAAGTAGATTCGCCAGCATCCAGCTACTGATCGCGAGAAAAATGAGCGGTGTAATCGGGTAACCCCAGACCTTGTAGGGTCGCGGCAAGCCTGGTTTTCGCCAGCGTAGAACAAAAACGCCGAGGACCGTCAATGCCGAGCAAAGCGTAAGGCTGAACTGCACGTAGTTCACGACCGATTGGAAGGTAGCGGTGAGCAACATCACATTAACAATGACGAATTGCGTCACGATCGCATTCACAGGAATGCCGCGACTATTTCGCCGCGCAAATCGATTCAAGACCTGCAAGTCTTCTCCCATCGTTACGGTTACGCGCGGTCCGATCCACATCATCGCGCTGACGGTTGAAACCAAACCGAGACAAATGAACAAGGTCACGATTTTCCCGCCGGCCGACCCAAAAACGTGCGCGCCCGCGATGAGCGCGACTTGTTGTTTGCCGACCATTTCCGCCATCGGTGTAGTGCGCAGAAAGACCATATTCAAGCCAACGTAAAGCAGCGTGACGAGGAAGGTTCCTAGTCCTACCGAGAGCGGAATGTTGCGCGACGGATTTCGAATTTCACTGGTGATGTAGGTGGAAGCGTTCCAGCCGGAGTAGGCATACATCACCCAGAAAAGACTCACCGCGAAGGGCGTGCTCACAATCAATCTGCCGTCACCTTTCATCGGAAAAAATGAAACTGATTGTGTGCCGATGACACAAAATCCAGCGACGATGATCACCACTATGAGGCCGACTTTGAGCAAGGTCGACCCGATCTGAAAAACGCTACCGAGCCGGACATCGAGCAGCAAAATCAAAGTCGTAATCCAAACGACCGCGAGCCCCCAGAAGAGCGGATTGGTTCCTGGAATTATTTCCGACAAATAAGTGCCGAACGGCATGGCGGCGATCGCAACGGGCGCGGAAAAACCCACCGTGCCCGAAACCCATCCCGCGAGAAATCCAAGCGACGGATGATAAATTTCGCGCAGGAAATTGTATTCGCCGCCGGATCGCGGCAAGGCCGCGCCGAGTTCCGCATAACACAGCGCCCCGCACATCGCGCAAACGCCGCCGACTATCCAAAGCGCGACAATAACAAAGCCGCTCGGTAAATCGCCCACCTGAAAACCGAGACTGGTGAAAATCCCGGTGCCCACCATGTTCGCGATGACGATGCAGGTGGCCGTGAGCAGCGAGATGCGCTGCGTCATCGGAGAATATTACGCCGCTTTTTTGTGATACGTTTTCGCCTCGCGCTTACCTTTCGCTTTCCCGGGTTTCTTTTTTGCACCGTGTGACTGCTGCAGGCTTTGCTGCAAAACCGCAACCAAATCAATCACCTTCGTCGCGGCCGGCGCTTTCTTCGGTTTCGTTTCGATTTCTTTTCCGCCGGATTCGACTTTCTCCTCGATCACTTCCATCAGGGCCTCGCGATAATCGTCCTTATATTTTTCCGGATCCCATTTCGCGCTCATGCTTTCGACGAGTGCTTTCGCCATATCCATCTCGCGTTTTCCGGGCTCGAGTTTTTTTGGAACGTTGAGCTTGTCGGGATCGGCCAGCTCTTCGGCAAAATGCATCAGCTCGAGCACGAGCGCGTTCTTCAACGGTTTCACTCCCGCCAGATATTGACGCGTCTTGATCACCACTTTCGCGATGCCGACTTTTTTTTCTTTGGTCAGGGCATCGCGCAACAAGACGTAGGCTTTGTCGCCACCTTTCTGCGGTTCGAGGTAATACGGCTTGTAGAAATACATCGGGTCGATTTCCTCGACAGCGACGAAGTCCTGGATGTCAACTGTTTGTGTCGCTTCCAGGTCGACGCGCTGAAAATCCTTCTCGCCGAGCACGACGAATTTTCCCTTTTCGGTACTCGTAGCCTTTGACGATCTGATCCCAGGGAACTTCCTTCCCGTCCTTCTCCGCGACGCGTTTGTAATTGACCAGGCTGTGATCAGTCGCGCGCAGCAAGCGGAACTTGAGATCCTCTTTCCGCGTCGCCGGATAAAGAGCGATCGGAATATTAACCAGACCAAAACTGATACTGCCCTTCCAGATTGCACGCATAACCAAGTTTCGCTTTTCGCGCCGTTTTTGGTCGCGACTTAGAACTGATCGAGCGCGGCTTCTTCGTCGAGGACGCGTTTGGCGTCGTCGAAAATCTCCCGCGCTTCGTCCGTCGAATTACCGACCGCGGTTAAGCCAAGCAGACCGGTCGTACCGAGCGCGCTGAGCATGTGAAAAACGATACCGGTTTGCCGGACTTGTCCGAAATGCAAACCGCGCCTGACAACCAGATCGAACAAGTCGTTAGGCGTGAAGCCACGATATTTCGGCGAATGCACGTGATCGCTCGCCACCAAAAATTTCTTCTGGCCGTTCGGCGCGGTGAAGATGCCGCTCTTCCAATCGTAAGTTCCGCCGGTGAGAAATTGCAGCGTGAGAAATGGATGGGTTGTGCCGCCTTTGCGCAGGTTCACTTCGATCGCAAAAATTTCCCACGCCGTCGCTTCACGCGCGCGCGTGACGACAAAATCGATCGCGAAACGACCAATGACGCCGGCCTCGGCCAGTAACGCGCCCACTTTTTCTGCTTCATGACTGATCGCGACCGCGTAGGCGGGATCGGCCGGGAAGATGCAGCCGAGATAACTTTGTCCGCTCGGACCGCCAAGCATTTGATCGTGCGTCGAAAGCATTTCGACTTTTCCGAGAGGCGTCACACGTAATTGCACACTCGGACTGCGCACTTCCTGCGCACCGACTCCGACGCGCTCCTCGACGATGCCGCCACGCTGTTTGAATTTCTCGGCGTAATTCTCGAGCTTCGCTCCACGCAGTTCGAATTGCATTGATCCAACACGTTCCGCAATCGATTGCTCGTTAGGCGAAGTGAGATTGGTCAGGTCGACCAGCGCGTTTCCTTCACCCGAAACGCCTTCGTTTAATTTCACCACCGCCTGCCGCATCGTCGGTCGCTGCGCATACATCTTGGTTAGTGCAGCGATTACTTCCTCGATGCTGTGCAAGTTTTCCACGCCGAGCGGATGACTGACACCGGCGCGGGCAAAGAGCTGCCGGCAACCGGTCTTCGTTCCGAAGTGGAAAAATTTCGGATCAGCTCCGTAGAGCGGAATGCCGAGACGCAGCGCAAGATTTCGCTCGAGGAAAGTCGTGTTGTAGCAAACGAGGTGCGCGCGGTTTTTGTCGGGAATAAGCGCGCGGATTTGCTCGAGCAGACGTGGGCGCTCGAGCAATTTCAAACTGAGCGGACGCGCCGAGCCATCGAACGGCGCCAGCAGCGTGAGCCGCTGCCGCGCGTGACTCGGAATCACCGCCGGCAACAGGTCGAGATAATATTCGATCACGCTCGGATGAATCGCCTGCGAGGTGACGTAAATCATCCGTGCGCGCGGTTGCGCCAGCAGCAACAACAAGAAAAGGAACCGCTCCTCGTAGGCCTGCACTTCCGCGCCGCTCGCGCTCATGTCGATGCTCATCGACGGGATGACCACGATGGTCTGCTCGTCCTGGTTGAATGATTCAATCGAACGCCAAAGCGGAACCAGTTTCGTTTGCAGCGCGTCGAATTCCGCCGCGGCCTGCTCGGCGGTGAATCCGGAAAGACCGGCCAGTGATGGATCGATGCTCATGAAGGGGGAAGCGGAGCAGTCTCTTCGCGGAATATTTTGCGAGCCAGCTCAAAATTCTCGCCGATTGCAAAACGGATTAGCGTGGCGCGTGCGGAAGCGATGCAGTTTGCGCGGGCGAGTCGGCGGCGTGCTCGTGCGAATTTTCACCAAACGACATCCGCCGGATTCGGCGGAGGCACTCGCGGTGCAATCGCGGCGGAATTTGGGAACGCCCGCGGTGCTGTTCAAGCTTTGGTCGCTTTTCGGTGGAGTGGAAATTCAATCGACGAATTTCGCGGTTCCATGCGAACTCATTTCTGCGCGCGAACGAGCACAGACGACGCTGCTTTTCCTCCACGGTGGCGGATATGTTTGTTGTTCTCCGCAAACGCAGCGGCCCATCACGATCACGCTCACGCGTCTGCTGGCCGCGCAAACTTATGTGCCCGAATATCGGCTCGCCCCGGAACATCCTTTCCCCGCTGCAGTGGAAGATGCCATCACCGCTTATGAATTGATCAGCGCGGAAGCGGCGAAATCTAAAACACCTTTCGTTCTGGCCGGTGATTCCGCGGGCGGCGGTCTCGTCATCGCTCTTGCCATCCACGCCCGAGACGCCGGGCTGCCGATGCCTTCGTCCATCCTGGCGTTTTCTCCATGGATCGATCTCACGGGAGAACGCGAAGACGAAATGCGCCAACGCGAAAATCAGTGCGACATGTTCTACGCGGAAAGCTTCACCGCTTATTCCGCGGCCTATCTCCAGGGAGCGGAACCGCGCTCACCGCTCGCGTCGCCGCTGTTCGCGAGCCTACACAATCTGCCGCCTCTTCTGATCGAAGTTAGCGATACCGAACTTCTTTACGACGAAGCGGTGCAGCTAGCGGAACGGTGGCGTGCCGCGGGAAACATGGTGGAACTAAATGTGTCGCCGCGACTACCGCACGGATGGCAAATGCTGACGCCGTTTGTTCCGGAAGCGTACGAGTCGCTCGCACGCGCGGCTGCATTCGTTAGGCAGCAGCTTCGAGTTGTTCGCGCTTAACGCCGCGCAACTCGAAAAGACGAATGAGCGATTCTTCGATGAGATTGTTCGGACACGACGCACCGGCGGTAATGCCGATGACGACTCGGCCTTCGGGCAGCCAATTCTTCGCGATCACTTCCTGTTTTTGATGCAGGTCGTAATGGAGAATTTCCTCTTTGGATAGAAGCCGCGACGCATTGCGCACAAAATACGTTGGCAATTTTTCTTCGCCCATCTCCGCGAGATGCGACGTGTTCGAGCTGTTGTAGCCGCCGACTACGAGCAGTAAATCCATTTTCACATCGAGCAATTCACGCAACGCATCCTGACGTTCCTGTGTCGCGCCACAGATGGTGTCGAAGAAACGGAAATTTTTCGCACCGAGTTCCGCACCATCGCGATCGGCAATGGCTTGGCGAATCCGGCGCTGCACTTCCTCTGTTTCACCACGCAACATCGTGGTCTGATTGGCCACACCGACAGTGCGAAGATGAATGTCGGGATCGAAACCGGCGGAGTAGGCGTTGCGGAATTTATCGAGAAATTCCTGCTTGTTCCCGCCGTGCCGGATATAATCACAGACGTAATCCGTTTCCGCGAGCGTAAGCACAACGAGATAATGACCTTTGCCATCACCCAGCGCGCGTGAGCTCGTCGCCTTCGTTTCTTCATGCTCGGCTTTGCCGTGAATGATCGAAGTGGCGGATTCACTGGCGTATTTCCGCACGCGTTTCCAAACGCTCATCACGTCGCCGCAAGTGGTATCGACGATCTGGCAACCGCGCTCCCTGATTTGGTTTAAGGTCGAAACTTCGGTGCCGAAGGCGGGGACAATCACGACATCGTTCGGTTCCAAATCGGCGATGTCGGCTTCCTTGTTTTTGCCCATCAAATTCTTGATGCCTAACGAGCGGATCTGCTCGTTCACTTCCGGGTTGTGAATGATTTCTCCCAAAATGTAGAGACGCCGATCCTTGAAAACTTTCCCGGCGGCGTAAGCCAAATCGATCGCGCGCTCCACTCCGTAACAAAAACCGAATTGCTTGGCCAATCGCACCGTGACATCGCCTAACGAGAGGATGCCGCCATTGCGGCGGATCTTATCGACGATGTCGCTGCGATAATGCGACTCGACCTGCTCCTGCACCGCCGTCATCACTTCCGGCGTGCGCAGGTTTACTTTCTCGCGCGCCGTCGTGCCGCTGGAGATCAGATTCGTGCTCACGTTGAACTATCGGGCAATGCCCGTCTTTAGCTAATCCTCCAGGAGCGGTCCCGACGGACGCTGGAAGGCGGCATCGGAAATAGAGACGCGTCCGGGCGGATCGGGCGTGTGCGAATCATCGATGCGCTGAACCTTCGGACCGTAAGTCGCATCTTCCGGTTGCGAATCCGCGATATTCACCGGTGTGCCGATGTGCACGAGCGCATAAAATTTTGCAGCCGCTTCGCCTTTCAAACGCAAACATCCATGACTGCGCGGACGCAGGTGGACGTAGCCCTGATGGAATCCGTAGGCCGGCGAAAATTCGCACCAATAACCCATCGGATAACCGACATAACGCCCGGGGATATTCGCGCCGGACGTCGCAGGGATCACGCGATCGCCCTGCACGCGGAATCCGTAGGAGCCGGAGCGTTTGTGTTCTTCCTTCGCGTAAATTTTGAAACTGCCGCGCGGCGTCGGCTTGTCCGCGATACCAACCGTGGTCGCAACCGCCATTAGACAACGATCGCCTTCCATGACGTAAACATTCTGTTTGGAGAGCGAAACTTTCACGCGCACGGCATCAGGATTGTGCGGCCGATGCGCGACGACGTGGTAATTGCCGCCAGTGAAAGCAGAGCCACCAGTTTCGCAACTCGTTAGGCAAAGCGCGCCGCCGGCAGCCAGAAGCAAAGAGATTCGGGAGAGAAAACGCATAGTTAGGAATGGAAGGAGCGCAGGCGAGGCATTTTGTCAACGTTGCGCGCGGGCGAGGAGCCGATTGAAATGTGAAGATTCCTTGGCGTAATCGGGATAACCGCGCCCCGGATTTGGCGGCAGGTAACGCCAGTGTTTATACATCCAGAGCCAAGGCGCCGGTTTTTGCCTAACGACTGGTTCGAACGCATCCCAGCAGGCTTGCGCGATTTCTTGTTCAGTGTCGTTAGGCGAAATCTTCAGCGCTGAATGCAGCACAAGACGGTAACGACCGTGCGGCAAAGGCTCACAGTGCGTCGGAATGATCGGCGCCTGCGTTCGCTGATGTAGCCAGGCGTGAGAGAGAGTGACGGAGGTTTGCATCCCGAAGGAAGTAATCGGCACACTCGGAAAACGCGGCGAGACGCGCAGATCAACGGCAAACGCAACGTTGCGTCCGGCGACCAGGGATTTGTAGAGCCGGAGTAACGCGCCTTCGCGTCGCACGGTTTGATAACCGCCCGTCTCACGCAATTGGTTAATCGGGCCGGTGAGCAGCGGATTCTTGAAAGCCTGTGTCACCACCGTGCACTCGAAGCCGCTCAAACCGAGCGCGAGCGAAATCAGTTCAAACCCGCCGTAATGCAGACAGGCGAAAATCAAACCGCGCTTGCCGTATTCTTTTTCCACTCGCGCCAAATCCGCTAAATCGAAAACGCTGTGCAGATTTTGACTCGTTAGGCGCGGGCTCCAATAGAGATCGGCGGCCGCACGCGAGAAATGTTGATAGGAATGCCTAACGAGTCGTCGACGCTCCCGGGGCGATAGCTCATCGCCAAAGGCACAGACGAGATTGCTCAAGGCCACCTGCCGGCCTTCGCGGTCGATTTGGTTGACGATTAATCCGATGAAGTTACCCAGCCAGCGCCCGAGCGGGCGCGGCAGCCGCGGAAAAAGCGCGCTGGCCGTTTGGACCAGAAAAAATTCCGCGCGATGACGAATCTTCTTCCAGCGCGAACTCATGGTTGCGCCGACTGCCCGATGCGACTGCGATCCAGTTTTTCGTAATTCGGTCGCGCGGCAATCTGTTCAAAGAAGGGAGATTCCTGCGAGTAAAACGGATAAGGACGCGCGGCGTCGATGGGCTTGTAACGCCAATGTTTATACATCCACATCCAGGGCGCGGGATTTCGCCTAACGACTGGTTCGAAAGCGTCCCAACAAGCCTGCGCAATTTCCTGATGCGTCGCGCCTTTCGGTGGTTGCACTTTCGGCAGCGTGACAACGCGATAACGCCCGTGCGCGAGCGGCTCGCAATAAACCGGAATGAGTGGAACGCCGGTGCGCTCCTGTAACCACGCGTGCGCAACCGTGATTATCGTTTTCAATCCGAAACATTCGATCACCACTGTCGGATGATGCGGCGGCAAAGTTGTATCGACGAGCAACGCGACGCGTCCCTTTTTTCGCAATGTCTTATAGAGGCGAATGATCGCGCCTTCGCGCGGCACGTTTTTGTGTCCCGATTGTTGCCGCAGGTGCTGGAAGAACTGATCGAGCAACGGGTTCTTGAATTCCTGCGTGAGGATGTCGCACGGATAACCGAGCCACGCCGTGGCAAGCCCGAGCCATTCAAAATTTCCGTAGTGATAGGTCCCGACGACGCAGCTATTAGAGTAAGGCGCGATTTCGGCCAGGGCCCGTTCGACGTTTTCAAACTCGATGTAATCTCTGAAGTTCTCCGCGTTGAGTCGCGGACTCCAGAAGAGATCGAGCATCGCCCGCGCGAAATGTTCGTAGGATTCGCGAACAATTTGTTCGCGGCGCTCCGGCGAAAAATCGTTTCCGAAAGCTGCCTCGAGATTCGCTACCGCGACGCGATGACCGGCGCGATCGAGTCGCGCGACAAGTCGGCCTAAAAATCCTGCGATCTGGTAACAGGCATCGCGCGAAAAGAGCGGCACGATCTTGAGCACGGCCATAAGCGCGAGCCACTCGATCCGATAGCGAACCCTCTTCCACATCGCGCGCAGCCTACGCAATCTTCTCGACGCTCGCGAGCGCAGGCGCGAAAGAAGAATGATGGCGCGCGCGGTTATTCTCTTGAGCGGCGGCCTCGATTCTTCGGTGACGCTGGCGATGGCGATCGCAGAGAAATTCGAGCCGCACGCGCTTTCGTTCGAATACGGGCAACGTCACCAGATCGAAATCGAAGCGGCGAAACGCGTCGCGAATTCGTTAGGCGTGCGCGATCATCGTATCGCGCAAATTGATCTGCGTGTTTTTGGCGGATCCGCTCTGACAGACGAAATCGCGGTGCCGCAAGAACGCGACATCGATGAAATGGCCAAGGGAGTTCCAGTTACTTATGTCCCGGCGCGCAATACCATTTTGCTTTCCTACGCGCTTGGCTTTGCGGAAACGATCGGCGCGACCGATATTTTCATCGGCGCGAATGCGGTTGATTACAGCGGTTATCCGGATTGCCGACCGGAATTTCTCCGCGCCTTTGAGCAGCTCGCGAACCTTGCGACGAAGGCTGGCGTGGAAGGCGCGAGATTCAAAATCCACGCACCCCTTCTTCGCCTAACGAAAGCTGACATCGTGCGAAAAGGGACAGAACTGGGGGTGGATTTTTCGCTGACGCACAGTTGCTATGATCCCGCGCCTGACGGAACTGCCTGCGGCAAATGCGACGCGTGTTTGCTCAGGCTGAAAGGATTCCACGAAGCAGGGATGAACGATCCGATTGGTTACGCGGCGCAATGAAACGATTGCAACGCGTCTTCGAACTTACGGTCCCAGAGCAGCGGGTCGTGATCGCGCTCTTGCTCGCGTTCGTTCTGATCGTCGCTTATCAGACGCATCGCGAGAGAGTGAAAACGGCGACTCCGCCGATCACTCAATCACCCAGTCCGGGAATTTTGCCGTAGCCAACAAAATCCGGCGTGCGGCCATTCGTCGCCACTCGGCCGGGACGCGAGACACGGAAATCGAAAACACTCACGCCGTAACGCGATTCGTCGTGATAGGTACGTCCGTCACTTGCGCCCACCATAATGCGGCGGCCGGTGCTCTTCTCTTTCCCGAGATAAATCATCGCATGCGTGATCGGCGGATCGCGATTGATGTCGTAGGTGCCGGTCCAAAACATTAAGTCGCCCGGCTTCAAGTTCGCCAGTTCGAAGGTGTCGTCGCTGCGACTAACGACTGCTTCGAATTTTCCCGATTTGCGCACCCAGATATATTGTTCGCTCGAATCGCGCGGCACATTCGTTAGGCCCTGTTGTTTCAGCAGGTAATAAACGAACCCGGAGCAATCCAATCCGCCGCTGGATGGATCGGCCGAACCGTATTGGTAACTCAAGCCGCGCGACGCGAGTTCGAGCGCATCGATGATCAACTTCTTCACCGGTTCGGGATAGGCATCGAAACCGGTGAGCTCGTTAGGCGCAATGGAAACACCGGGCGAGCGTTCCTTCTTCTCGTTAGGCGATGGAGTGGACGTGCTTTTAGGGTTTGGTGACGGCGTTTCTTCCGGCGTTGGAGTTGGCGAAGTTTTCTTGTGCCTCCGACCGGATGGTGAAGGCGATGCGGTTGCAGTCGGAGATGGGGCTGGCGTTTCGGTGGGCGTCGGAGTTGGTGTGGCCTTCTTTTTCTTTTTGCCTGACGGAGTTTCGGATGCGGATGGCGAACTCGTTGCTTCGGGAGTGGCGGTTGGTGTGGGCGACGCTTCTTCCTCTTCTGCCGTCGGTTGCTTGTGAGTTCGTCGATGATGTTTCGAGCTGGTTTTCGTTTTCTGCGGCGAAGATGAAGGCGCCGGTGTTGGCGATGTTGTTTTCTTTACGGCCGTCGAAACTTTTTTCTTTTTTGGCGCTGGTGTGGGCGTCGGATTGAAGACGCGTTTAATCGCCTGGCCGAAAGTTTCTTCGGCACGCGCGGGCGACGCGACTTCGACGCACGCAATCGCGAGCGCGAGCAAAACAACGCTCGCCGTTTTCCAACCGCGAACCTTCAACGCGCCAGTTCCTTCAGGATGGCTTTGTTCAACCGAATTCCTGCGTCGAAATTTTCCAGCGGGAAGTTCTCGTTAGGCGAATGCGCTTTGCAATCGGCTAACGCCAGACCAATCAGCAGCGTCTCCACCCCAAGGATGGTGCGGAACTGCGAGGTAATCGGAATGCTGCCGCCTTCGCGAATCAACGCCGGCTCCTTCCCACCGAACGCTTCTTTCAACGCGCGTTGTGCGGCCTTGCCGACTTCCGAATGCGGATCGGTCAGATACCACGGCCCGCTGTGACCATCGGTGATGTCGAGCGTCACGCCGGGCGGACAAATCTTGTGCAGGTGTTTTTTTGCCAACTCCAAAATCTCAGGACCGTCTTGATTTGGCACCATTCGAAAGGTGAGCTTCGCGATGGCGTAACTTGGCAAAACCGTCTTCGTCCCCTGCCCCTGATATCCGCCGCCGATGCCGTTTGTTTCCGCAGTGGGTCGCGCCCACAAGCGTTCGGTCGTGCTGTAACCTTCCTCGCCGAAGAGCGTCGATACGCCGGCTTCATGTTTGATTTCTGCTTCAATATCGACGGGCAATTTTCGCCACGCTTCGCGTTCCCAATCCTCCAGTGGTTTTACTTTGTCGTAGAAACCTTCGATCGCGACGCGGCCGTTCTTGTCGTGCAAAGTTGCGATCATTTTCGCGAGCGCAGTCAGCGGATTCATGATTGCTCCGCCGAAAACGCCGGAATGCAGATCGATCTTCGGGCCGGTCACTTTCAACTCCAGTGCCGTCACGCCGCGCAATCCGTAACTCAAAGTCGGCACGCCTTTCGCAACCATTCCGGTATCGGAAACAACCACGACGTCGCACTTCAAGGCCGCGAGATTTTGCGACAGAAAATTTCCAAGATTACCGCTGCCGATTTCTTCTTCGCCTTCGATGATGAAATGCAAATTCACCGGCAGGTCGCCATCTTTCTCCATTGTTTCCTGCACGCCAAGGATGTGCGCGAGGATTTGCCCTTTGTTGTCCGTCGCGCCGCGCGCAAAAACGTAGCCGTCTTTCAAAACCGGATCGAATGGCGGTGATTCCCACAGCTCGAGTGGATCGGGCGGTTGCACATCGTAATGGCCGTAAATCATCACGGTCTTACGGCCGGCCTGATGTTTATTTTTCGCCCAGACCACCGGATGACCGGGCGTCGGCATCAGCTTCGCTTCCAAACCGATCGCGGTCAGTTTTTCCACCAGCCAATGCGCGCATTCGGCAACGTTGTCGGAATAATCGGGATCGGTCGAGACACTCGGGAACCGCAGAAATTGGTAATAATCTTCGAGATGACTTGCGCGCATGCGAGGACGTTAGACAGGTTCTGCGCGATTTGCTATTGCCTTTGAATGCCTAACGAATCTGCGGTAGCGGCGGCGGAAAATGCAGATGCGAAATTGGTCCGCGCGATCGGCGTACCCGCGCTCACCGCCAACATCGTTAACGCAACCATCGGCGCGGGTATCTTTGTTCTTCCGGCGCTGGTGGCGCGAGGTCTTGGCGCGGCGGCGCCGCTCGCGTTCGGAGTTTGTGCGATTGCGATGGTCCTATTCGTTACCTGCTTCGCGATCGCCGGCAGTCGTGTTTCGTTGACCGGCGGACTTTACGCATACGTGGAAGTTGCGTTTGGCCGCTATGTCGGATTTCTCGGGGGCATTCTCTATTATTTAACTGCGGTACTCGCGGTTGCCGGCGTGGTGAATGTTCTGGCCGATTCGCTCACGAGTATTCTGCCGATCTCGTCCAACCCGATCGGGCGCGGCGTTTTGATTTTTCTTATCTACGGCGTGCTGGCCTTCATCAATGTGCGCGGAGTTCGAGCGGGCAGCGCTGCAGTAACAGTTGTCACGGCCGCGAAACTCATCCCGCTGCTCGTCTTCGTGATCGCGGGATTCTTTTTCATTAAGCCAAGCGCTCTGGCTTGGCCCGGTTTACCGACCAGCAAACAACTCGGCGATAGCGTGCTCTTACTAATCTTCGCTTTCGTTGGAATTGAAGTCGCGCTCATCCCGAGCGGTGAAGTGAAAAATCCCACGCGCACCGTGCCACGCGCCATTTATCTCGCGCTCGCCATCACGACTTTGCTTTACGTTTCCATTCAGCTCGTCGCGCAAGGCACGCTGGGTAATGAGCTGTCGAACAATTCCATCTCTCCGCTCGCTGAAACCGCCGGGAAATTTCTCGGCAACTTCGGACGGCTGCTTCTCCTCGCGGGCGCAACCATTTCGGCCTTCGGATTTGTCACGAGTGACATCCTTAGCTCGCCGCGAATTATTTTTGCCTTCGGTCGCGACGGAATGTTACCGGCGTGGTTTGCACATGTGCATCCGCGCTTTCGTTCGCCCGATGTCGCCATCATCACCTACGCGACGATTGCATTCGCGATGTCATTGACGTCGACCTTCGAAGGTCTCGCCGTCATGTCGAATGTCGCGGTGCTCTTACTCTACCTGCTCTGTTTTGCCGCGACCATTTATCTCGTTAGGCGCGATGTGCGAGCTGACGGCAAGCCATTTGGATTTCCCGGCGCACAGATTTTGCCAATCGTGTCGATCGTCGTGGTTATCTGGATCCTGGCCCACGCCACGCTGCGCGAATTCGAGATCGCCGCGGCAGTGCTGGCCGTGGCGTCGTTGCTGTATTTGCTCCGCCGAACAATACTGAGCGGTAAGGGCTAGCGACGCGAGCTCCACCACATCTTGTGGACTCAGGTCGGTAATCTACCGCTATCTAGTATTATTTCCTTGCTCAAGAGGTCGGTCACGGCGTTAATTCCTGTCAGCGACACGTCGCTTTTCCCGCATGCATCTGAAGTCTCTTGAATTGATCGGCTTCAAGTCGTTCGCCGACAAAACCACTTTCGAATTTCACGAAGGCGTGACCGCGATTGTCGGGCCGAACGGTTGCGGAAAATCGAACGTGCTCGACGCCGTTCGCTGGGTTCTCGGCGAACAATCGGCCAAAGCATTACGCGGCGGCGAAATGGCCGACGTTATTTTCAACGGAACCGATTCGCGCAAACCGCTCGGCTTTTCCGAGGTCTCGTTAACCTTCAGCGATTGCGCGCAGGAGCTGGGCGTAGATTGGCACGACGTGCGCGTTTCGCGCCGCGTTTTTCGCGACGGCAATTCGGAATACCTGCTCAACAAAACTGTCTGCCGACTGAAGGACATCCAGAGTCTTTTCGCCGACACCGGCGTCGGCCGCAGCGCCTACTCTATAATGGAGCAGGGCAAGATCGATTTGATCCTCAGCTCGCGTCCGGAAGATCGCCGCACTGTTTTCGAAGAAGCCGCCGGCATCACGAAATACAAAGGCCAGAAGAAAGAAGCGCTGCGCAAACTCGAAGCGACCGAGGCGAATCTTTTGCGCATCGGCGACATCATCAAGGAAGTGAAACGCCAGATCGGCTCGCTCCAGCGGCAGGCTGGCAAGGCGAGAAGATATCAGGCGTTGATGTCCGATTTGCAGGTGCTCGATACGCATCATTCGCGCCGCAAACTCGAAGAGCTCGAAGCGGAACTGGAACGTTGCCGCACGGCGATCAGCGGTTTCGAAGAAAAAGAACGCGCGACTCTCGCAAAAATTGAGGCGAACGAAAACGAACTCGCTGGCAAACGCGGCGAGCTGGATAACATCGACGCCCGCATCAGCGACGCGCGCGCGGAAGTGCAGCGCTTGCACAGCGAAATGTCGGCCCATCGCAGCCGTATCGAATTCAACAAACAGCGCGCTCAGGAAATTTCTGAATTGGTCGAACGCTACACGCGCGACATCGCGAGCGCGGAGACGAAACGCAACGAACAAGCCAGCCAGATCCAGGAAGCCGACGCGCTCATCGAAAAAACGACGCATCTCCTCGAAGCGAAACAGAATGAGCTTTCGGAATTAACTGCGAAGTCGGCGTCACTGCGCGCGCAACGCAGCGAGCGCGAAGCGGAATTGCAGGAGCTGCAAATTACATTGTCGAAGGCGGAGAATCGCATCAGTGCGTTGGGAGACGAGATTGCGAGCACGAAGAACCGCCGTGATGCGACTTTCGCGCGCATGACGGATTTGGCGTCGGAGATCAATCTCGCCACAAAATCTCGCGAGGAAGCACAGGCGGCGCTCGAACAGGCGAAGACGGCGAGCGAAACCGAACACCAGACAGTCGAGAATCTTTTCCATGCGGTGCGCGCGACCGAGCAACAGTTGCAGGCGCATCAGCACTCGTTAGGCGAAATGGAGAAGGAATTTTTCCAGGTCGAACGCACGATCGCGGAAAAGCAGTCGCGTCTCGAGATTCTCCGCCAGCTCAATGAAGAAGGCGAAGGGTTGGCTAAAGGTTCGCAAGCTGTGCTCAAAGGCCTCGACGATCCGGAGCGCATTCGTCCCGCGCTCGCCGGCGCATTGGTTTCGACTCTGAAGGTCGACCGTGAATTTATTCCCGCTCTGGAAGCTGCCTTCGGCCGCAACATGCACGCCGTCGTCCTGCAGGATCCAAATCTCGCAGCTGACATTTTGCGGAACGTCACGAATAACAATCTCGGGCAGGCCGCGCTCGCTCTGCCGCAACTGACTGCGACTGGCGAGGACGATCATCTGATTGATCTGCCGGCGGGCGCAATTTCGTGGGCGATCGAAAAAGTTGAGGCACCGGAACCGATTCGACCACTCGTTAGGCGATTGCTGCGCGGTGTCGCTCTCGCGCCTGATCTCGAGACCGCTTTTCGTCTCAAGAAAGAACATCCGGTCCTGCAATTCGCGACGATTGCCGGCGAATTTATTTCCACGGCGGGCGTCGTCTTCGGCGGCGCGACGAGCAACAGCGCCACTTCATTACTCGGCCGGAACGCGTTAATCACCGAGACGGCTAACGAACTTCAGGAGTTCGAAGCGCAGCGCATCAAGACCACAAGCCGCCGCGATGAAATGCAGGGCGCAATTGGCGCTGCTGCCGGCGAGTTGGAAAAAGCGCGGCATCGACATCAGACCGCGCATTCCGATCACTCGCAATCCGCCGCGCAGATTCTTTTGCTCGAACACCAACTGCGTGGCGCGGAAGAAAAACTTCATCAACTGCAGAGCGAACGGTCGACACTCGAACAGCAGACCAGCTTCGCGAACGAGCGCATCACGCAACTGGAACGCGAATTGGAATCGTTGAACGCATCGGTCACGGAACAGCAGGCGCGCCGCGCCGCCGCAGCCGATGCCAGCGAGCAGGCGCGTTTGCACGAAGAAGAAACTACGGACCAATTGCAATCTCTGCGCCTGGCGGTTGCGACCGAAAAACAGCGGCAGGAAAATCTCGTTAGTCAGCGCCAGCCCATGGCGGCGCGCGAAGCGGAGCTGACGGAATTGATCGACGCACGGCGCAGCGACATCGCGAATTACGACCGCCGTCTCGAACTTCAACAGACCGAATCCGAGCAGGCACAGGCCGCGATCGACTCGCATACGAGCGAAGTCACGCGCGCGGAAGCAAACGCGGCGGCAATTTCCCAGGAACGATCAACTCGTCTCGCTGCGGTCAATCACTTGGAAAGCGAATTGCGCGGCGTTCGAAATTCCTTAAACGAATTGCACGACGCGCGCGGTCAGGAACAGGTGCGGCAAACGCAATTGCAATTGCGTATCGAAAATCTACTCGAGCATGTGACGCGGCGTTATCAGCTCGATCTGCGCGAATTCTCCTCGGATCATTACGCATTTCAAAAAACACTGCGGGTGCAATTGAAACGCAGCGAACCGGAACAAGGCGAAGCCAGCGAAATCGATCCGAGCGAAGTTGAAAACATCATCGGCGAACTGACGAAGCAACTCGACGCGATGGGCCCGGTGAATCTCGATGCCGTGCACGAATACGACGAACTCGAGGAACGTCATCGTTTTCTTGAAACGCAGAACAACGATCTGACCGCGTCGAAAAAGGAATTGCTCGACGTCATCTCGAAGATCAACAGCACCACACAGAAACTCTTCGCCGAAACCTTCGCGCAGGTGCGAATCAACTTCCGCGAGATGTTCGCCGAACTTTTCGGCGGCGGACGCGCCGACCTCTCGTTAGTCGACGAAGGCAATCCGCTCGACTGCGGCATCGACATCATCGCCAAGCCGCCGGGCAAGCAATTGCAAAGCGTTTCGCTCCTCTCCGGCGGGGAGAAAACGATGACGGCGGTCGCACTCCTCTTCGCTATTTACATGGTGCGCCCGAGTCCGTTCTGCATCCTCGATGAAATGGATGCGCCGCTCGATGAATCGAACATCAATCGCTTCATCAAAGTGCTCGATCGTTTCGTGGAACAGAGTCAATTCATCATCATCACGCACAACAAACGCACCATCGCGAAAGCCGATGTGCTTTACGGCGTGACGATGGAGGAACGCGGCATCAGCAAATTGGTCGGGATGAAACTCGCCGCCGACAAAGGCAGCGATGGACAGTTGATCCAACGCACGCGCAACGGAACGTCGCAGCTGCAATTTTCCGAAGAACCGACGGAAGCCGAACTCGCGCTCAGCCGGTAAATTCCTAAAACAGTTTGCTGGCTGGTAGCGTTGCTGCCAAAATCTGCGGATGCTTCAGACCGCGGAACCCGGCGCAAAATCGATTTCGAAGAACGCGCCGCCGCACGAGCGGTTTCTCGAGGCGTTTCGCTGGATGCTGCTCGCGCGAATTTTCGAGGAGAAACTCGCCAGTCTCTATCGCGGCGGCATGATCACCGGCGGCGTTTATCTCGGCCGCGGGCAGGAAGCGATCAGCGCGGCGTGCGGAATGTTTTTGCAAAAGGGCGATATTCTCGCGCCGTTGATTCGCGATCAGGCGGCGCGCTCGGCTTTTGGTGAACCGCTGCTTGATGTCGCGCGCACTTATCTTGGTTCGCGTCAGGGACCGATGCGCGGTCGTGATGGAAATATTCATCGCGGTCGTCCGCGCGAAGGTCAGCTCGCGATGATTAGCCATCTCGGCGCGATGATTCCGGTTTTGGTCGGACGTTTGCTCGCGAAACGGATGAAAGGCGAGAAGGGATTCGTTGGCCTAACGACTATCGGTGAGGGCGGAATGCAAACGGGCGCGACGCATGAAGGTATGAACATCGCGGCGGTCGAGCATGTGCCGTTGGTGCTTGTCGCGACGAATAATCACTACGCGTATT
>CAWBSX010000002.1:0-139706 GCA_963791565.1 uncultured Verrucomicrobiae bacterium
TCAAGCTACAAAGAGCACATAATGGATGCCTTGGTGCCAATAGGCGATGAAGGACGTGGCAAGCTGCGATAAGCTTCGGAGAGCGGCAAACACGCTTTGACCCGGAGATTTCCGAATGGGATAACCTGAGTGGGATAATACCTGCTCGAGTTCCTGTGAATACATAGCAGGAACATCGCGACACCCGGTGAAGTGAAACATCTCAGTAACCGGAGGAAAAGAAAGCGAAAGCGATTCCGTAAGTAGTGGCGAGCGAAAGCGGAAGAGACCAAACCAGCAGTTTACTGCTGGGGTTGTAGGAGCCCGATGTGGTAGTGCAAAGGTTAGGTGAAGCGAATGGAAAATCGCTCCATAGAGGGTGACAGGCCCGTAACCGAAAACTGGAGCACGCCTAGGGATTTCCTGAGTAATACGATGCACGTGAAACTTCGTATGAATCCACGCCGACCACGGCGTAAGTCTAAATACTAATTGGCGACCGATAGTGAACAAGTACCGCGAGGGAAAGGTGAAAAGAACCGCTGTGAGCGGAGTGAAATAGTACCTGAAATTATGTGCTTACAAGGTGTCAAAGCCCCGCAAGGGGTGATGGCGTGCCTTTTGCTTAATGAGTCTGCGAGTTACTGTCAGTGGCAAGCCTAAGTCGTTCTGCGATGGAGGCGAAGCGAAAGCGAGTCCGAAATGGGCGAACATAGTCGCTGGTAGTAGACCCGAAGCCGAGGTGATCTACCCATGAGCAGGTTGAAGGTTGCTTAACCGCAACTGAAGGACCGAACCCGTGAAGGTTGAAAACTTCTGGGATGACTTGTGGGTAGGAGCGAAAGACTAATCAAACCCGGTGATAGCTGGTTCTCCCCGAAATAGCTTGAGGGCTAGCCTCGTGTGCTGACCTGCGGAGGTAGAGCACTGGATGAACTAGAGCCCATACCAGGGTATCGAATTCAATCAAACTCCGAATGCCGCAGGGTGTAACACGGGAGTCAGTGCGTGAGGGATAAGCTTCACGCGCGAGAGGCAAACATGCCAGACCAGCAGCTAAGGTGCCCAAATACCGTTCAGTGGAAAGGATGTGAGGTTGCTTAGACAGTGAGGATGTTGGCTTAGAGGCAGCCATCATTTAAACAGTGCGTAATAGCTGACTCATCGAGCGATCTCGCGCCGATAATGATTGGCGATAAGCGGTATACCGAAGCTCTGGAAGACGATTGGTTTCGACCAGTCGGATTGGTAGGGGAGCGTTCTAGCGACATTGAAGCAGGAGCGGAAGCAACTGTGGAGTTTCTAGAAGTGAGAATGCAGACATGAGTAGCGACAAGACAGGTTAAATTCCTGTCCGCCGTAAACCCAAGGTTTCCTGGGGAAGGTTCGTCCTCCCAGGGTTAGTCGGGACCTAAGTCGAGGCCGAAGGGCGTAAGCGATGGACAGCTGGTTTAATATTCCAGCACCGGCTGTGGTTAAGTGTAGTGTGCACATATGAGTAGAGAGTAGCCGTCGATTGAAAGTGACGGTCCCGCAAGGGGACGCTGAGGCCTCGGCCAAGGTGGATTGCTTAACACTTGTATCAAGAAAACCAATTACATGTTCCCACGGTTGCCCGTACCGTAAACCGACACAGGTGGGTGAGTAGAGTATACTCAGGCGCGTGAGTGAAACCTCGTTAAGGAACTCGGCAATCTAGCCCCGTAACTTCGGAAGAAGGGGTGCCTTCTTTATTGAGGGTCGCAGTGAAATGGGTCAACCGACTGTTTAACAAAAACACAGCACTCTGCTAAGTCGTAAGACGACGTATAGGGTGTGACACGTGACCAATGCGGAAAGATTACGGTAAGTGGTTAGTCGCAAGGCGAAGCTTCGAGCCCAAGTCCCCGTGAATGTCGGCCGTAACTATAACGGTCCTAAGGTAGCGAAATTCCTTGTCGGGTAAGTTCCGACCTGCACGAATCGTGTAACGAGTTGACCGCTGTCTCAACGAGGAGCTCAGCGAAGTTGTAGTGGCGGTGAAGATGCCGCCTACCCGCAGTAGGACGGAAAGACCCTATGCACCTTTACTACACGCTGTTACTGTTGTTTCGATTTTGATGCTTAGCGTAAGTGGAAGACTTTGATTGCGGCCTTTCGGGGTAGCATGAGTCGCCAATGAAACACCACCCTTCGGAATTGGAATAACTAACCTCTTGCCATTATCTGGCAGAGGGACACTGGCAGCCGGCTAGTTTTACTGGGGCGGTATCCTCCCAAAGAGTAACGGAGGAGTACGAAGGTTGGCTCAACCTGGTTGGCAATCAGGTGTCGAGTATATGGATAGAAGCCAGCTTAACTGTGAGACACACATGTCGAGCAGGTACGAAAGTAGGTCCAAGTGATCCGGTGGTTGAATGTGGAATTGCCATCGCTCAACGGACAAAAGGTACGCTAGGGATAACAGGCTGATCCTGCCCAAGAGCTCATATCGACGGCAGGGTTTGGCACCTCGATGTCGGCTCATCACATCCTGGGGCTGGAGAAGGTCCCAAGGGTCCGGCTGTTCGCCGGTTAAAGTGGTACGCGAGCTGGGTTCAGAACGTCGCGAGACAGTTCGGTCCTTATCCACTGTGGGCGCAGGAGATTTGAGGGGTTCATTCCTTAGTACGAGAGGACCGGGAATGACGAACCGCTGGTGTTCCAGTTGTCGTGTCAACGGCAGTGCTGGGTAGCTATGTTCGGAAAGGATAAGCGCTGAAAGCATCTAAGCGCCAAGCCTATCCCAAGATGAGATCTCCCTGAAGAGTCGTGGTAGACCACCACGTTGATAGGTCACTGGTGTAAGCGTAGTAATGCGTTCAGCTAAGTGATACTAATAACTCGTTCGGCTTGGTCATTTACTTTTCAATTAACCCGCCGTGCTGGTCCAAACTGGAGGCGGCGGCAAATTGAGAGGAATGACTTCTAAAAGATTAAATAAAACGAAGCCTTGAAGTGCGTGAAACGAAGCTTCCTGTATATAGATTTCAGAGAATCAGCAGATGGTTCTTTTGTTAGTAGTCACGTCCCTGAGAGATGCGCGCAACGTCGCGCTTGCAGTCGCTGCGAGAAGCCAGACGAATGCGCAGTCACGGCTCGCGACCGTCTGGTGATCATAGCGCAGTGGCACCACCCGTTCCCATTCCGAACACGGAAGTGAAACGCTGCAGCCCCGATGGTAGTGCGACGATAGGTTGTGCGAGAGTAGGACGTCGCCAGAACTAAAACCCCGCTGGGTTTCAGCGGGGTTTTTGATTGAATCAACCAATGGCACAACTACGCCTTCGATTTCTTTTTTTAATGACGAGTCAATCGCATCAGCGTAGGACACTTCCAGGCCATCTTACTAACATCCACTTCCACCTCATCCGCTATCTTCCGATAACGTTCTCCGCCAGGTCCGGAGGTATAAGCTCACTCGCAGCACGCTCCGGAAGTTCCGATAAGGCAGCAATGACCTTAACGAAGTTCTCTTCCGAATCTTTAACTAAAACATCGACGTCCTCCGTCGTCCGCACTAGCCCGTGGAGGATGCAGGCATAACCACCTACAATGAGGTATTCGGCCCCATGCTTGTTCAAAAGGCTGCACACTCGCAGGAGCCGATCTACTTCAGCCATCGTAAGCGATCACCAAAGACGCGGATTCTTTTGCTGTCTGCGCCAGGCCGCGTAATCCGCCCACGTTCGCGCCTTAAACACGAAACCACGCGGCGCGGATGGACTAAGCCGGTTCAGTTCCAACCAAAGCCCGTGTGCCTTACAGAAAATCGCTCGCGGTTTCGCCCGTGCGCAATCGTCCAACAACCTTGACGGCAGCGGAAGAAGGAGGAGGAAAGAGGAGAAGGGGTGCAGTAATGTATTCAGCTAAGTGATACTAATAACTCGTTCGGCTTGGTCATTTACTTTTCTATTAACCCGCCGTGCTGGTGCAAACTGGCGCGGCGGCAAATAGAGGGGAATGACTTTTAAATAAAACGAAGCGCTGAAGTAGTGGTAGAAACTTCCTGTATGTAGATATCAGAGAATCAGCGATGGTTCTTTAAGTAGTTAGTCACTAGAGACGCCGCCTCGTGCGTGCCTCGCTGCGCAAGCAGCGAAAGGCCCGTCCGGCTCGGACCTCTGGTGATCATAGCGCAGTGGCCCCACCCGTTCCCATTCCGAACACGGAAGTGAAACGCTGCAGCCCCGATGGTAGTGCGACGATAGGTTGTGCGAGAGTAGGACGTCGCCAGAACAAAACGCCCGCTGAGGAAACTCAGCGGGCGTTTTGCTTTTCCCGAGTAATTGTCTACTTACCGAAGGCTTCCTTATTCACCACGTAAGGCATCTTAGTCGGATCGCCGCCGTAATTACCTTCCAAGACATCGATCACTGCTCTGCGCCGTTCGACCAGCCATGCCTTTCTCGGGATCGACCGATGAGCGGGTGATCTGCCCACCGCTGGCGAAGTGATGAAACAAACGCGTTCGCTCGGCGATTTCGGGATCGAGCAAAGGTGAATCGGCCGGCAATGGTTCCTTCTCGAAGACGTCGAGGGCAGCACCGGCGATTACTTTTTCTTTCAAGGCTTTGGCCAGCCCCTTCTCATCTACAACCGGACCGCGTGAGCTATTCACGAGGTAAGCGGTCGGTTTCATTAGCTTAAGTGTGTTTTCGTTGATGAGATGGTAGGTGGGCTTATCGGTCTCACCTTCTCGTAAGAGCGGTACGTGGATGCTGACGTAATCGGCGCCCCGTAACGCATCTTCGAACTCGACATATTCGATCCAGGTCTTCTCTTTCTGGATGCCACGGGCGTGGCGCAGATCCATCAGTTCCTGGATGCCGGCGATGTAGCTATCGTTGTGATAGGCCGGATCGTAACAAAGAATGTTCATGTCAAAGCCGGAACACTTCTTGATCATAGCCAGGCCTATGCGGCCGGTCCCGATAATCGCGATGGTTTTGCCGGTTACTTCGTCACCGAGGAAAGGCAGGAACGGATGCCAGGAAGGCCATTGTTGTTCCCGCACCAGGCGCTCACTCTTCCACATCTTGCGCGCCAGCATGCCCATCATGAAGAAGGCGAATTCGGCCGTAGCTTCTGTCAGCACATCGGCCGTGTTTGTGAATGGCACTTTATATTTGTTAGCATCGGCGCGGTTGATGTTGTCGAAGCCGACCGCGATCTGCGCTACTACCTTTAAGGTGCCTTTGCCTGCTTCGAATACTTCGGCGTCGATTTGATCGCGCAACGTGGTAATCAGGCCATCAATACCGCTACCAACCTTTTCGAGGATCAGTTTCTTCGGCGGCGCTTCGGGGCCTTGGAAAACTTCCAAGTCATAACCCGTTCGCGCAGCTTGTTTTCGGCTGCATCGCCGATACGTGAAGTAGCAAAGATTCGTTTCTTCTCACTCATCGCTTACAAATTCGTATTCGCCCAACTACCGACGCGCTCGAGCGCCTTCTCGATGTTCTCAATCGAGTTTGCGACGCTGAAGCGCAGGTAACCTTCGCCGAAATCACCAAAGGCGGTGCCAGATAACCCGGCGACGCCAGCGTCATTGAGTAAGGCATCGGCTAGCTTCTTGGATGGCCACTTGGTCTCCTGAAGTTGGGGAAAACATAAAATGCGCCCTTTGGCAGGCGGCAGGAGAAGCCTTTGATCTTGTTCAATCCAGCTACCATGATGTCGCGCCGTTTCTTAAACTCGGCGCACATGGCATCGACTGATTCCTGCGGCCCGCGCAACGCTTCGATGCCCGCGATCTGAGTAAAGCTCGCAGTGCACGAGTTAGAGTTAGTCATGAGCCGCGAGATATGCGCCGCTAAGTCTGCGCGCATAACACCGTAACCCATCCGCCAGCCAGTCATCGCATAGGTCTTCGAGAAACCATCGAGCAGGATGCAGCGTTCCTTCATGCCGTCGATCGACATGATAGAATGATGTTCGCCCTCAAAGATCAGCCGGCTGTAGATCTCGTCGGTCAAGACCAGGATATTGCGATCGCCGATGGCGCGCGCGATGCCATCGATGTCTTTCTTTTCCAAAACGCCGCCGGTCGGGTTTTGCGGCGAGTTCACGATGATGAGCTTGGTGCGATCGTTGATCAGGCCGGCTAGCTCATCGACATCGAGCCGGAAATCCATTTCTTCGCGCAGACGAATCGGCACTGCTTTCGCGCCGACATAGTTAATCATCGACTCGTAAATCGGAAAGCCAGGATTCGGATAGATGATTTCATCGCCTTCCTCAGCCAAGGCGAGGATGGTGAAAAAAATGATTGGCTTGCCGCCCGGCACTACCACTACTTCGTCTGGCGAAACACTGATGCGACGCGTCTCGCTCACATACTGCGCAATAACTTCGCGCAGTTGCGGCAAACCGGCCGACGGGCCGTAATGCGTGAAACCTTTGTGCAACGCATCGACACCGGCATCGATGATGTTGCGCGGCGTATCGAAATCCGGCTCACCAATCTCAAGATGAACAATGTCGCGGCCTTGCGCCTCAAGCGCGCGCGCCTTCACTAAAACTTCAAACGCTGTCTCCGTGCCGAGCCGCGCCATTCGCGTGGCCAAACGCAACTCGCGTGGGGCAGTCTTGTTCATCGCGGGACAAAAGCGTGCGCATTATTCGCTCCGCGGTCAAATAATGCTTCGGAATTGCTTGAATAGAGCGCAGCCCCTCCGGTCTAATCGAACACTATGAAAATCACACTCCTCAGTTTCGTTGCCGTGGTCGCGCTCGCTCTCAGCAATGTAGCGTTCGCCGCCGGGGCAAAAGATTATCAGGTTACCGGTCCGGTTCTGGAAGTAACCGACACGATGATCGCGGTGAAGAAGGGCAGCGATCGTTGGGAAATCGCGAAGGATGCCAGCACCAAAGGTGCGGGCGATGTGAAGGTCGGTGACAAAGTCACGGTGCATTACACCATGACCGCGACCGAGGTCGAAGCTAAGGCAGCAGCGAAAGGTGCCGACAAAGCAGCTAAGACAGAAGCAAGCCCTGCGAAGAAAAAATAGTATTCGTTAGGTTCGGATGAGCAGCCGTTAACGCCGGCTGCTCGATCCGCCGAAGATACCGCCCAGCACGCCGCGGATGAGTTGTCGTCCCACCTGACTGCTGGCGGCACGCATGGCACTCTTCGCCATACTGGTCGCAACCGAATCGTGAATCGCGCCGCGCGGTCCGATCGTCGGCTGGAAAATCGAGCCGACTTTTTGCAGGACTGAAGTTCCAGTAGATGCCGGCGCGGAAGGCTGCGCTCCGATTGCGGCCGGTGCGCCCGCAGTTTTTTCCTGCGCCCGGGCCTGCAATTTTTCGTAGGCGGATTCGCGGTCGATGGCCTTCTCATAGTGACCCGCTATCGCTGACGAACTAATGATCTGTTTGCGTTGGTCAGGAGTGATCGCGCCGACCTGGCTGTGCGGTGGAACAATCATCGCGCGCTCGACTACGGCGGGTTTACCATCGTTTTCGAGCATCGAGACGAGCGCTTCGCCGACGCCCAGTTCAGTCAGAACCTTTTCCACATTCAGCTTCGGATTCTGGCGGAAAGTTTGCGCCGCGGCTGTGACCGCCTTTTGATCGCGCGGTGTAAAAGCACGCAACGCATGTTGCACGCGATTGCCGAGTTGGCCGAGGACAATGTCGGGAATATCGAGCGGGTTTTGGCTAACGAAGTAAACGCCAACTCCTTTCGAGCGAATTAGCCTAACGACTTGTTCGATCTTATCCTCCAATGCTTTTTCGATATCGGCGAAAAGCAGGTGCGCTTCGTCGAAGAAGAAGACTAGCTTGGGTTTCTCCACGTCACCTACTTCGGGCAGCTTCTCGAATAGCTCGGAAAGTAACCAAAGAAGAAACGTCGCGTAAACTCTTGGCGACTGTTGCATCAGTCTATCGGCGGCAAGAATGTTAACTACTCCGCGAGAACCTTGCGTTTGAATCAAATCATCGAGATCGAGCGCGGGTTCGCCAAAGAATTTATCCGCACCTTGTGATTCGAGCGCGAGCAGATTGCGTTGAATCGCTCCGGCACTGGCCGCGGAGACGTTACCGTATTGCGTCTTAAACTGATCCGCGTTGTCCGCGACGTATTGCAACATCGAGCGCAAATCCTTCAAGTCTAACAAGAGCATCCCATTTTCGTCCGCGATCTTGAAAACCATGTTGAGCACGCCTTCCTGCGTGTCGTTTAACTCAAGCAGACGTCCGAGCAGCAACGGGCCCATTTCAGAAACCGTCGCGCGCACCGGATGGCCGTTTTCACCAAAGACATCCCAGAAAACAACCGGCGATGCTTCGCCTTTGAAATCGGTGATGCCAAGTTCCTTCGCGCGCTCGATGACTTTCGGATTATTGCCGCCCGGTTGCGAAATGCCGGCGAGATCGCCTTTCACATCGGCCATGAAAACGGGGACGCCCCGCGCGCTGAAATTTTCCGCGAGCGTTTGCAACGTCACGGTCTTGCCTGTGCCCGTTGCGCCAGCGATGAGGCCGTGCCTGTTAGCCATCTTCGGCAGGAGATAGAGCGACTCCTTGTCGGCTTGCGCGATCAAAATGGGATCATTCATAACCTGCGAAACTTCTTGTCCAGCGAAAGAGGAAGCAAGAGCATTCGCGGCCTAATGTTTTATGCTGCGCTTTTCGTTGCCATCTTTCTCGTCGTCGGCTCGGTCTACTTTCTCTCGCGCCGAAAGCAGGACCGTGCGCCCGGTTTGCGCCATGCCATGGCGATTATCGCGCTGCTGATCGTCGTGGTGATTTTCTTAATTTACCGTTCTCGCTACGGCAATTAATGAACTGTCACTAGGTATGTGATTTCGGCGGGAAGAGAAGCTTGGATCGGCGATCGATCGTTGCGCCTCGATCCAAGAAAAATTCGAGAACTTCCGGTGAATAGAAAGACCCGTCGGGCAGCGGGTTCAAATCGAGATAAATGCGGCCACCCGGAACGAGATGTTTCTCAAGATCACGCAGGAAGTAATCCCACTCTTCCACTCCCCAAGGGTTGTTTTTCATGTTTTCGGCGAAGCAAATCGAGAAAGCGGTTACCCAGTCAAAGCGGGCGCCGGTTTCGGGGAGCGGTTGAAACTTTCTTATCCGGTGCCTGATTCGCTCTAGACCGAAAAGCTCGAACATTTCGCCAAAAAAGGGCTCATGGAAATCGAGACCGAGCCCGCTGTGACCCAGCTCGCGCGCCACAAAAAGGAAGTATCCCGCTCCGGAACCAAGGTCGAAAATCCGTTGCGGCGGCAAATGATCGAGGCCGATGTCCTGCGCACGGCGAATGTTTAATTTTAGGAAACGTTCCGCGTCTACGTACTTTGGCCAGTCGTTACTCCCAGGTACGCCATAAGTGCGCTGAAGGTGGCCCAGTTTATCCTGGTCGATCTTCCCCAGAAATCGCGCGACGGAAATTCGACGCGTGATTCGGCGGAAAGCACGCATGAAACTGCGCCCGGCCGCGGGATCGCCAACTTTTCGGATCTTTTCGGAAAACCTCATGCGGTCACGACCTTGATCGCATCGAAAGCGGCGCGGATTCCGGTCAAAAAATTACACAGAAATCAAACACTGACCGCGTCGGCGGTTTCACGGTCGGCTGCATCGGCCGTCACTTCCAGGGTTACCACATCGAGTGGTGCCGCGGAGATGGACTTGATCTCAAAATTTCCCGTCCCTTGATCGGTATTGAGAGTCACTTTCTCTCCGACGCCGTGACCGAGCAACGCCTGCCCAATCGCGGTTTGATAGGAAATGATGCGTCGATCCGGATCGCCGTCCCAGGCCCCGAGAATGGTGTAGGTCTCTTCGCTCCCCGAATTGGTGTCACGCAGAGTTACGATCGTGCCAATCGAAACCTGCGACGTGTCGGGATTCTCAAAGTTAGTGCCGCGCGCGTTGTGCAGCGCCGATTCCAGTTCTGATTTTCGACGCATCAAAACCGCCTGCATTTCCTTGGCCGCTTTGAATTCGAAATTCTCGCGCAGATCTCCGTATGAGCGCGCAATTCCGATCTCTTTGCTGTTCTCGGGAATTTTCTTGTTCACGAGCTCTTCGAATTCCGCTTTGCGTTTATCGAGACTGCTCCAGGAGACGACGAGCGATTCCTTCTTCTCTTCTTTTTGTTCGCCCGTGATGACGCTCTCGAGTTCCGGATAAAGTTTGATGATCCGGGCGAGGAGCGAGCGTTTCGTTAGCTCGTCAAAAACCGCTGTCAGCATCAAGCGACGCATGGCATTGCGTGCCACTTCCGTTTCCGCGCCTGTGAACATGTCGGCAATCAGTTCGCGATCATCGAGAAGAATATCGCGCAACTTACTGCCGCGGCTGTTTTCGTTGTGCTGGTCGCGTTCGAGCGCGGAGAGAATTGCGCCTAACAACTCCGGCGTGACGAGATCGCGCCATTCCCGTCGCGTTCTTTGCACAACCAATAGAGCGCCTCGCTCGTGACGGAATGCTCGCGGATCCCGCGTTGCAAATACGCGCGCAAATCGGCTTGCTGGCCGGTCTCGGAGAAAACCCGCGGAATTTGCGAGACCGCGCGGGCGTGATTCGACTGCATCAATTGCAAGGCGCGCGTCGTCCATTGCGGACCGAGCGCAGTCGGCAGCGCTTGCAGGATGCGTTTCTCTTTCGCAGACGGAAGCTTCGGCAAAATGGAAATCGAGTTTCGCTTCTTCCTCGGCGATCACTCGATTGAGCGTCAGCTCCGGATCGTTGCTTTTCAGTTGTGGCGAGCGTTGCCAGCATATCGTCACGCGCCATGAGGAACTCAATGGTCAGCGCCGGATTGAAACGCTGATTTTTTTGCGCGGCTTCTTCGATCGAGTCGATCACCGGCTGCAATTGCGCCGCCGGATCTTTGAACTCGTTGTGAAACTTGATGATCTGATCGAGCGCGGCAGTTTGCTCCTTCGGCTGACGCGCCTGATTGAAAAACGCGATCAATTCATCGCCGCGCGCGAAACCTTCTCTGCGCGCAACTGAATCGGCTCGGTCTTCTTCGACGGAATCAAAAAATATCCGTCCTTCTTCAGATTCTTGCTCGTCGAACTCCACCAGCGTTTCCATTCCGCTTCCGTCAACAGATCGCCGATCATCAGCTGGCTGATCTGCGGCAGCGTGGCTGATCCACCGAGGCTCTCGAGAATGTTGCGCACGATCGCCCCCGGCTCTTTTTTTAACTGCTCTTTGATCTTGGCCATGTCGGTCGCCTTGCGCGCGAGGAAATGGTTCGGCGGAATGACGGTCAGATTTTCCGCCGCATAGGTCAGCTGCATGGCGTGACCTTTTTTCCCGGGAAAATCGATCAGGATCTGGTTGAGGAGAAGATTCCATTCCTTCACCTTGCCGAAGCCCCAACTCTTGTGCAGGCAATAGGTGCCCGGCTTTAGTTTTTCGAGTTGATCGGCTGCTTTCGCGGTCAGCTTTCCCGACTCAACGAGTTTTTCCAATTCGGCGTCCATTTAGATTAGGGTCGTTGAAGCTACGAAGTATGTCGCATTTCGCCACAGAAAAGTCCGTCGACCCCGCGGCGTTTGGGTTTGCGACGCCGTAACCGAAGTGGAACGCTAAGCGCTCATGCCGCTCTGGTTTTGGATCGCCTTCCACGTGAGGCGTCTTCGTCGTCCTAGCGATCGACCTGGTCGGCTTCAATCGCAAGGCGCACGTCGTTGGAATCAAGGAAGCGTCGATTTGGAGCGCGATCTGGGTGGCGCTCTCGCTCGGGTTCAATCTCCTCGTCTGGCACATCAAGGGCGCCGATGACGCGATCGATTTCTTCACCGGTTACGTCATCGAGTACTCGCTCAGCGTTGATAACATTTTCGTTTTCGTTTTGATCTTCACCTACTTTCAGGTGCGCCGAAAATATCAGCACCGCGTGCTGGTTTGGGGAATTGTCGGCGCACTCGTCATGCGCGGCGTCATGATCTGGCTCGGCGTTTCCCTGGTGGAACGCTTTCATTGGGTGCTCTACATCTTCGGCCTCTTCCTGCTCATCACCGGCATCCGCATGCTCATGAGCAAGGGCGAGGAAATCGATCTGGAGAGCAACTTCGTCCTGCGCATGTGCCGGCGATGGATGCGCGTCACTCCGGAATATCACGCGCAGCATTTCATTGCCAAAAAAGACGGCCACTGGATGCTCACGCCGCTCGCGCTCGTCCTGATCGTAATCGACATCATGGACCTGATCTTCGCGGTCGATTCCATCCCCGCGGTCTTCGCCATCACGCAGGATGAATTCATCATCTACACCTCTAATGTCTGCGCCATTCTTGGACTGCGTTCGCTCTACTTCGTCCTCGCGCATATCATCGACCGCTTCATTTATCTCAAGACGGGACTCGCGATTGTTCTCGGCTTCGTTGGGCTAAAAATGATCGCGGAGAAATTTGTCGCGGTGCCAAATTGGATTTCGCTCGCGACCGTCCTCATCATCCTGAGTGTTACGATCATTCTTTCCATGCGCGCGACCCGCGGCCGGCGAAAGAAATCCACGAAAGAGGTCTTGCCTCCGGCGGGCAAAGTCGGTTAGTTGAATTTCATGAGATCGCTCGTCGCTGCGGTGCTCCTTCTCGGAATGGCGGCTCTCTGCCGCGCAGACATTCACGATCCTCCGTCGAACTCTTACGGCCCCACTCGCAAACTCGGTCGCGGCATTTCCAATTTGCTTTTCGGTTGGTCGGAACTGCCGCACGAAATCGCCAAGGTCAATGATGTCGAAGGCAACTCCGCGGCCGCCGGCTACGGTGTGGTGCGCGGCGTCGGTCGCAGTGTCATGCGCATCGCCTCGGGTTTGTTTGAAATTATTACCTTCCCCGCGCCCATCGTGAGAGGAAGTTATTATCCAGTGCTGGACGACGAGACCCATTGGATTCCACGCCGGCTACAAGGAATTTCCGCCGGAGCTCGGGAACGAAAGCAAGTATCCCTACGCGCGGAGCTACTGAGTGGTAGCGGCGGTCTATGACCGCCGAAATCGTGGACGGCAGAGGTAGCGTTCGGCGGTCATAGATCGCCGCTGCAAATTGCACATGCGCGCGATTGAACTGCAGATCGACGATGTCGCCTTCGGCGGCAAAGGCGTCGGACGATCAAACGGCAAGGCCGTCTTCGTTCCGTTTGTCATCGAAGGTGAAAAAATCGCCGCTCGAATCACGCGCGAGAAAAAACAATTCGCCGAAGCCGAACTCGAGCGGGTCTTGGAACCTGCACCGCAACGCGTCGAACCGAATTGTCCCTACTTTGGTCGCTGCGGCGGATGCAGTTACCAGCACATGAACTACGAGCATCAGCTCGCGGTGAAGCAGCGACAGGTCGAGCAAATCATGCGACGCATCGGCCGCTTCACCGACCTCCCCATGCGCCCGATCATCCCCTCACCTCATCCGTACGAATATCGCAATCGCATCACTGTGCACTGCGAAGACGGCGTCGTTGGTTATTACCAACGCGACGCGCATCGCTTGCTCGATGCCGAACGCTGTCCGATTGCGCGACCAGAAGTGAATGCGGCGCTTAGCGAACTCCGCGCCGGCCGCCCGCGCGATGGTCACTACACCTTGCGCGCAAGTGGCGGTCCTCGCGTTTTTTCTCAAACGAACGATGAAGTCGCGGAATCGCTGAGCGGATTAATCGCCAGCTGGATCGCGCCCGATCAGGAATTGCTCATCGACGCCTTCTGCGGCGCGGGATTTTTCACCAAACGACTGCGAAACAAATTCGCACGGGTCGTTGGAATCGAATGGGACCGCTTTGCCGTCGCCGCTGCAGAGAAAGATGCTACGCCTAACGAGACCTACCTCGCTGACGATGTGGAATTGGAACTCGAAAAACAATTACGCGATGCCGATCTAGTGAAGACGACGGTGATCGTCGATCCGCCCGCCACAGGTTTATCCGCCGGTATCCGAGGCACCTTGACCGAGCGGGGGCCAGCCACACTCATCTATGTCTCATGCAATCCGGCCACGCTCGCGCGGGACTTAAGTGAGCTGCACAAGAGTTTCTCGATCGAATCCATCACCCCGCTCGATATGTTTCCGCAGACAGCCGAGATCGAAGTCGCGGCCCATCTGCGCGCGTTAACGATTTCTTAATGCTTTGAAGCGCGCGTTTAATTAACGCTCGCCGCCCGCCGGTATGATTTTGGATTGATGCACGGCCGCGATTTCATTCAGTTCGCGCTCTTCATCGGAGGGCTGCTCGCGATCACGCCGCCACTCGGCGGATTCATGGCGCGTGTCTTCTCCGGCGAAGTGCGTTTTCTCGCGCCGATCGAGCGCGTGATTTATCGACTGAGCGGGATCGATCCCACGCGCGAGATGTCGTGGAAGAGCTACGCGATCGCGATGCTCGTTTTCAACATCGTGGGCGGCGTGGTCCTGCTCGCGATGGAATTGACGCAGCAATGGCTGCCGTTGAATCCGCAACATCTGCCGAACGTATCGTTCGCGCTCGCCTTCAACACCGCGGTCAGTTTCGTCACGAACACGAACTGGCAGGCCTACGCCGGCGAAGCGACCATGAGTTACTTCACGCAAATGGCCGGACTGGCCGTGCACAATTTCGTCAGTGCCGCGACCGGCATCGCGATTGCAGTCGCGCTCATTCGCGGACTCGTGCGTAAAGAAACGCAAAGCATCGGGAATTTCTGGGCCGATCTCACGCGCTGCACGCTCTACGTCTTGTTGCCATTATCGATCCTGATTGCGGTTGTACTCTCGCAACAGGGAGTCGTGCAAACGTTCGACGGCTATCCGACTGCAACCACGCTCGAAGGCGCATCGCAGCAAATTCCACTCGGACCGGTCGCATCGCAGATCGCGATCAAGCAGCTCGGGACAAACGGCGGCGGATTTTTCGGACAAAACAGCGCGCATCCATTCGAGAATCCGACCCCGCTAACCAATTTCGTCGAGGTTTTCGTCATCTTCTGGATCGGCTCCGCGCTCGTCTACATGTTCGGCGTGATGTCGGGCGATCGCCGCCAGGGTTGGGCGATCTGGGCCGCGATGTTCGCTTTGTTTCTCGCCGGTTTCGCGACGTTGTGGTGGGCGGAGCTGCAACCAAATCCTGCGCTCGGCCTAACGAGTCCTTCCATGGAAGGAAAGGAAGTTCGGTTCGGTCAATTTAACTCCGCACTATTCGCCACCGTTACGACCGACGCTTCCTGCGGCGCGGTCAGCTCCATGCACGACAGTCTCACGCCACTCGGCGGTCTCGTTCCGTTCATCAACATGATGCTTGGCGAAGTGATCTTCGGCGGCGTCGGCGCCGGATTCTACGGAATGCTGATGTTCGTTCTGCTGACCGTCTTCATCGCCGGATTAATGGTCGGCCGCACGCCGGAATATCTCGGCAAGAAAATCGAAGCGCGTGAGGTGACGTTGGCCGTCATCGCCGTGCTCGCGCCCGCGCGTGGTGATTCTTTGCGGCAGCGCGCTCACCATGATTTATCCGGCGGCGCTCAATAGTCTGAACAACGCCGGGCCGCATGGCTTGAGCGAAGTTGTTTACGCCTTTGCTTCCGCAGCGGCCAACAACGGCAGCGCCTTCGCCGGAATCAACGCCAACACCGGTTGGTATAATTACATGCTGGCGATCAACATGTTTGTGGGCCGCTTCGCCATCATCATCCCGGTGCTCGCGATTGCCGGCAGCCTCGCGCAAAAAAAAGCGTCACCACCCTCGAGCGGAACATTTCCGACCAACGGTTCGGTTTTCACCATTCTGCTTGTCTCCGTCGTCCTGATCGTCGGCGCACTCACGTTTTTCCCCGTCCTCTCGTTAGGCCCAATCGTTGAGCACTTCCTCATGCAAGGCGGACGCACGTTCTAAACATGAGAGCGAAATCTTCCATCTTCGATCCGGCGCTGATTTATCCCGCGATCGGCGAGTCGTTCAAGAAACTCGACCCGCGCGTGCAATGGCGCAGTCCGGTCATGTTCGTCGTGCTCGTCGGCGCGGTCGCGACCTCGGCAATCACGTTTGCGCATTTCAGCAGCTTCAATCTGCAAATTAGTTTGTGGCTCTGGTTCACTTTGCTCTTCGCCAATTTCGCCGAAGCGATGGCGGAAGGCCGCGGCAAAGCCCAGGCGGAAACGTTGCGCCGCATGCGCACGACGACGATGGCGCGCCGCCTAACGAATGGTTCGGAAGAAAAAGTTCCGGCGAGCCGTTTTGAAAAAAGGCGACACCGTTGTTTGCGAAGCGAATGAAGTAATTCCCGGCGACGGCGACGTCATCGAAGGCATCGCGACCGTCGATGAATCGGCCATCACCGGCGAATCGGCGCCCGTCATTCGCGAAAGCGGCGGCGATCGCAGCGCCGTCACCGGCGGCACGCGTGTCCTCAGCGATCGCATCGTTATTCGCATCACCAGCGAACAAGGAAACACTTTTATCGATCGCATGATCGCGATGGTGGAAGGCGCGCGCCGGCAAAAAACGCCGAACGAGATTGCGCTCAGTATTCTGCTCGTCAGCCTGACCGCGCTTTTCATTCTCGCGGTTTTCACGCTGCCAGCTTTCGCGCATTACAGCGAAAGCGCGGCCGGACAAACGAACGCGGTCAACGTCAGCATTCCCGTTCTTGTTTCGCTGCTCGTTTGCCTGATTCCGACGACGATCGGCGGATTGCTCAGCGCCATCGGCATCAGCGGCATTGATCGACTCGTTCGGCGCAATGTCCTCGCGACCAGTGGACGAGCTGTCGAAGCCGCGGGGGACATCGACGTTCTCCTGCTCGACAAAACCGGCACCATTACGCTGGGCAATCGCATGGCGGTGGCGTTTCATTCCGCGCCCGGCATTTCCGCCAACGATCTGGCCGCGTCCGCACAGTTGAGCTTCGCTCGCGGATGAAACGCCGGAAGGCCGATCCATTGTTGTCCTGGCGAAGGAAAAATTCGGACTGCGCGAGCGGCCAATGAACGAACTGCACGCGACCTTTGTTCCCTTCACCGCGCAGACGCGCATGAGCGGCGTCGATCTTCACGCCACCAACACGGAGCCGACGGTGAAGTTACGCAAAGGCGCGGCAGAAGCGGTGCGCGGTTTTGTCGAATCATGCGGCGGCGTTTTTCCGCAAACTGTCGCGGAAATTGTGAATGACATCTCTCGTCGCGGTGGCACACCGCTCGTCGTCGCCGCGGAGCAATCGACGCTCGGCGTGATCGAATTGAAGGACGTCATCAAAGGCGGAATCAAGGAACGTTTCGCGCAACTGCGCAAGATGGGCATTCGCACCATCATGATCACGGGCGACAATCCGCTCACCGCCGGTGCGATCGCTGCGGAATCGGGGGTGGATGATTTCATGGCGCAGGCGACGCCCGAGGACAAACTCAAACGCATTCGCGAGGAGCAAGCACAGGGCCGTCTCGTTGCCATGACCGGTGACGGCACGAACGACGCGCCCGCACTCGCGCAAGCGGATGTCGGCGTCGCGATGAACACCGGCACGCAAGCCGCGCGCGAAGCGGGCAACATGGTCGACCTTGATTCGAACCCGACCAAACTGATCCAGATCGTCGAGATCGGAAAACAATTGCTCATGACGCGCGGTGCGCTCACCACCTTCAGCATCGCGAATGATGTCGCGAAATATTTTGCGATCCTGCCTGCGATGTTCGGCTCGCTTTACGCAGCGGCCGGCGCGCAGGCCGGACCGCTTTCCGCGCTCAACATCATGCGCCTCCATTCGCCGGAAAGCGCGATTTTGAGCGCGGTTATTTTCAATGCGCTCATCATCGTCGCCCTCATTCCGCTCGCGCTCGCCGGCGTAAAATATCGCGCGGTCGGCGCCGTGCAGGTTTTGGTCCGCAACCTTCTCATCTACGGCCTAGGCGGCCTGATCGCGCCTTTCATCGGAATCAAACTCATCGACCTGCTGCTGGTCGCACTGCATCTGGCCTAACGAATGAATACACTCATCGTTGTCTGCGTAGTGGATCGGGGAGCGCGCCCGCCTCGGGCGCTGTTTGCGGCGCCCTCGCCGCAAACTCTCTGTGTGCGCATAAGCTTCGAAGAGCCATTTGGCGAGGCGCCAAATGGTGCGCCCGAGGCGGGCGCGCTCCCCGAATTTCCATTGTGGACTTGGTTTATCGAAAACCCCCGACCCTGTGCCTGCCGATGAAAACCATCATCCAATCGCTCCGCATCTACATCGTTCTCACGTTGCTGACCGGCATCATTTATCCGCTGGCGATAACGGGCGCTGCGCAGTTGCTTTTTCCGAAGCAAGCCAACGGCTCGCGCATCATCGAGCAGAACAAACTGGTCGGTTCCGATCTGCTCGCGCAAAAATTTGAATCGACGAGATATTTTTGGCCACGGCCTTCTGCGGGCGATTTCGCGACCGTTCCGTCAGCCGCGAGTAACAAAGGTCCCACGGCGGTCGATTTGAAAAAATCGATCGACGAACGTCGCGAAAAATTCGGCACGGATGCCCCGATTGATTTGCTGACCGCATCGGGCAGCGGGCTTGATCCGCATATCAGCGCGGAAGCCGCGCGCTCGCAAATTGCGCGCGTGTCCGCAGCGCGCGCGAAACCGATCAAAGAAATCTCCGCGCTGGTCGATCGGGAACTCGAGCGGCCGCAATTCAGATTTCTCGGCGAACCGCGCCTCAACGTTCTCAGACTGAATCGTGCGCTCGATCAACTTCCCTGAGTCCCCACTAAGTAAAAGGAGAAATAATTTTGAAAATTCCTAACAAATCCCTGCTTATTATTTTTTGCAGCCTAATGACTGCCTTGGCGGTGGCGAATGCGCAGGACGCTTCGAATTCCGCGCTACGGAAGAAAGAGAAACAGGAAGAGCAAAAAAAAGCAGAAACGGCGGCGCGCAAAGCGCACGAGTCATTCTTCCAGCGATTGGACGAAGCGTTTCTCGAGCAGTTAGGCACGCCGGCCAACGATCCATCAGCCACGCCTGCGCCGCGTCGTATTCCGCCGCCGCCATTCGATTCACCGCCATTTCCAAATCCCGATTGGCAGATCGGAGGAAGTCCGGTCATAGGCGATCCGGGGGAATTGGCTCCCTACCCGCTTATGCAGGCAATTTACGACGGACCGAACGGCGAGGCCTGGAAGAAAAGCAAGGTGCAACTCTACGGCTGGGTCAATTTCTCTGGTAACATCAGCACTTCGCACAACACTTCCCGGGGACAGAACGCGAACTTTCCGCTCGTCTATGATATTCGGTCGAACCGGATGGAGCTTAACCAATTCGTTCTCTATCTAGAGCGACTACCGAACGAGAACCAAACCGATCACATTGATTGGGGTTTCCGAATCTCCGCGCTCTATGGACTGGACTACCGCTTCACCTTCTCTCGCGGCTGGTTCAGCGACCAACTGCTGAAGCACAATAGCTACTACGGCTTCGACACGCCGATGGTCTATTTAGACCTCTACATCCCCAACGTCTTTCAAGGCATGAACATTCGAATCGGGCGCATCATTTCGATGCCGGACATCGAAGCGCAGCTGGCGCCGAACAACCTCATGGCCAGCCACTCGCTCCTCTACGGTTTCGACGATTATTGTCATGAAGGAATTTTTACCACCACCAAACTGAGCGATCAGTGGACCATCCAGCTGGGCATAGATTGCGGCACTGACGTCGCCATTTGGCAGAATGATCCGGGACGACAGGTGACCGGCGACGTGATGATCCAGTGGACTGCGCCCAACCAGATGGATTCGATCTATGCCGGCGCTAACAGCTTTAACAACGGCAAGTTTGGCTACAACAACCTGCAACAATATCGTCGGCACCTGGACGCACAAGTTCAACGACAAGGTCTACACTGCGACTGAGGCCTGGTACATGTATATGAACGACGCCAAGTCGCATCCGACAGCGGAGGTGCCATTTCAAAGCGGCTCATTTCCAGTCAGGGATGGTTATGCGCCGGAGTGGGCTGTGCTGAACTACACGATGTTTCGGCTCTCCCGAAACACGTTCTTAACGGTGCGGAATGAGTACATGAACGACAAAGTCGGGAGCCGCACCGGTTTCGCGACGCAATATACGGAGCACGCCATCGGAATAACCTGGTGGCCGGACAAACTCATTACGATCCGGCCCGAACTCCGCTACGATCATTCCTACGACGTGGCGGCCTATAACAACGGCACAAAGAAAGACCAACTCGCGTTCATCACCGACGTGATCTTCCACTTCTGAGACCGACGCGTTAGAGTAACGACATGAGCGAGGCCGACCGGCCGAATCCGGATGAACTCCTCGCGCAGATGAAGCGTGAGGAAACAGCTTCCGCGCGCGGCAAGCTCAAGATTTTTTTCGGGATGTCGCCCGGCGTGGGAAAGACCTACGCGATGCTGCAAGCGGCGCGACAGAAACAGGGTCAAGGTTGTGAAGTTGTCGTCGGCTTAGTCGAAACGCACGGACGCAAAGAGACAGAAGCGCTACTCGATGGTTTACCGGTCCTTCCGCGCGCCCATCTCGAATATCGCGGGACGCAGCTTACCGAAATGGATCTCGATGCGCTGCTCCTTTGGCATCCGGGACTCGCGGTGGTTGATGAACTGGCGCATACGAATGCGCCCGGCTCGCGCCACCCGAAACGCTACCAGGATGTGCTCGAATTGCTCGACGCCGGCATCGATGTTTATACGACGTTGAATGTGCAACACGTCGCGAGTCGCAGCGACACCGTGCGGCAAATCAGCGGCGTCACGATCAGCGAGACGGTGCCCGATTCGATGCTCGATCTCGCGGATGAGATTGTCTTGCTCGATCTGACGCCGGAGCAACTGCGCACGCGTTTGGCGGAAGGAAAAGTTTATCTGGGCGAGCGCGCGGCCGCTGCGGCGCAGAATTTTTTTCGCGAAAGCAATCTGACTGCGCTGCGCGAAATGTCGCTGCGCTTGGTGGCAGAACATGTCGATCGCGACCTGCGCGACATCATGGCCGAACAACGCATCGCCGGTCCGTGGAAAAGCGGCGATCGATTGCTCGTGGCGGTCAGCGCCAGTCCTTATTCGGAAAAGTTGATTCGCTACACGCGCCGTCTCGCCGCGTCGATGGAAGCATCGTGGATGGTGGCGAACATCGAGACGCAACGCGCCCTGAGCGAAGAAGAGCAAACGCGTCTCACTCGCTACCTCTCGCTCGCGCGTCAGCTCGGCGCGGAAGTGATTTCGACCGCCGGGGTCGACATCGGCGCAACGCTTCTGCGCATCGCGCATCAACACAACATCACGCAAATCGTCATCGGCAAATCGGCCGGCGCGCGCTGGCCGCGTTTCTGGAAACGCGATCCGTTGCAATGGCTTTTGCGCAACAGCGGCAACATCGACGTGCACATGATTCCGTCGGATGAAACATCGCGCTCTTCGCCGTTCAATTTTCAGGAACAATTGCGCACGACGCATTGGAACGAATTCGGAATCGCACTCGCCATTGCCGCGGTCGTCACCGTCGGGTCGCTCGCGGTCATCAATTACACCGGCTACTGGGCCATCGCGCTATTTTATCTGCTTGCGGTCGTCATCGCGGCCACGCGGCTCCGTCGTTGGCCGACGCTGTTTCTTGCCGCGCTTAGCGCAATGCTCTGGGATTTTCTCTTCATTCCGCCGCGCTTCACTTTTTACATCACGCGCTTTCACGACTTCATGATGTTCAGCGCGTATTTCGTCATCGCGCTCGTCATCGGACATCTCGCGACACAATTGCGGCAACGCGAAGAATCGGAGCGCCGCCGCGAAGCGCGTTCGACCGCGCTCTACCGCCTCACGCGCGCGCTGGCGGCGAGTCGCGATCTCGACGAAGCGTTGCGCGCGGTAGTGAAGTTAATCAAAGAGGCCTTCGATGCCGACGCCGCGATCTGGTTGCGCGATTCCGGCGGACTCGCCTTGCAGCCGGCGAGCGCGCTCGTTCCCTCGGAAAAAGAAGAGAGCGTGGCGGCGTGGGCGTTTCAAAAAAAACAGAGCGCCGGTCGATCAACTGACACGTTGCCCGACGCGGAGGCGCTGCATCTTCCGCTCATCGCCGCCGACCGCGCGGAAGGTGTGATGGCCGTGCAACTGCGGAAGCTGCCGACGATCGAACAGCGCGAGTTGCTCGACGCTTTCACTGCGCAGCTGGCCTTGTTCGTGAACAAAGAACGCGCCTTATCGGAAACGCGCGCCGCGCAGCTCGCACAGGAATCGGAAAAATTACAGAAGACGTTGTTCGATTCAGTTTCGCATGAATTGAAGACGCCGCTGGCTGCGATGTCCGCCGCGTTGCAACAACCGCAACCGAATTGGAGTGAACTGCAACAAGCGGTGCGTCGCCTAACGACGCACCGTCGATCATCTGCTCGATGCGACGCGGCTCGAGTCCGGTTTGCTCCAGCCGGTGCGCGAATGGTGCGAGCCGGCCGAGCTTGTGCGCGAAGCGGTTGAACGCGCGGAGTTGCAGAATGAAGTAAAGGTCAGTGTCGCAAAAGATTTGCCGGCCATCGAAGTCGATGCCGCTCTGATTGAGCAGGCGCTGACCCTGTTGTTGTCTAACGCCGCCACTTATGGAAGCGAACGCGAGCCGATCGAAATGAAAGCGGCACGCGACGATTCCACCTTAGTTTTGTCCGTGCGCGATCGTGGTCCCGGTTTGGCGCAAGGCGAAGAAACGAAAGTGTTCGAAAAATTTTATCGCGGTGCGCGCAAACGTCCCGGTGGATTGGGGCTCGGTCTTTCCATTGCGCGGCAACTGGTCGAAGCGCACGGCGGGAAAATCAGCGCGCGTAATCGCGACGACGGCGGCGCGGAGTTTTCCATTCGCCTACCGATCGGCCAACCCATGCGCCTTCCGCCGGAAGCGCTGGTATGAAACCGATCGCGCTCATCATCGATGATGAAGTGCAAATCCGTCGGCTCCTTCGCGTGGTCTTAGAAGGCGCGGATTATCAAGTGCACGAGGCAGAGAACGGGCAGCAGGGTTTAACTGAAGCGGCCAATCGCAGACCGGCAGTTATCCTGCTCGATCTTGGTTTGCCTGATCTTGATGGGCTCGCAGTTCTCAAGCGATTGCGTGAATGGAGCGAAACACCGGTGGTGGTTCTTTCCGTGCGCGACGATGAGGAAGGCAAAGTCGCGGCGCTCGATGCGGGCGCGGAAGATTACGTCACCAAGCCATTCAGCAGTCTCGAACTGCTCGCGCGCGTGCGCGCCGCGCAGCGCAAAACGCGACCGGAACAGGAAACCTCCGTGTTCAAAAATGGTGATCTGGTGGTCGATCTCAGCTCTAGAATCGTGACGCGCGCGAAAGAAGAAGTGAAACTCACTGCCACCGAGTACGCGCTGTTGCGATTATTCGTGCGAAATGCCGGCCGCATTCTGACGCATCGTTACATCCTGCGCGAAATCTGGGGACCGAAGTCGGAAGAACATCGTCAATACCTGCGCGTATACGTCACGCATTTGCGGCAAAAGATTGAACGCGATCCGACCAAACCCGTTCTGATCACGACCGAGTCGGGCATTGGTTATCGCTTCACCGCCAACTCGGACACAGCCGGCTAGAGAAAGAACTTGCCAGCGCTTCGACGCGCCGCCGAGATTCCCGCCTAACCAATGGCTGACCTTCCTGCTACTCCGGGCCTGCATCGGCCGCGCAATGTTGATTGGAAACGCGCAGCCGCTTTGCTTTATGGCGATTGGGGGACGAGCAAGGCCTACGTCCTCGGGCTCGCTTTCGTTGCCGCGGGATTTGCCTCTTTCCCAATTATCCTCGCAGTCTGCGGGCTGACCCTCCTGGTCGCGATCAACTACGCCGAGATCTGCAAATATTTTCCCGACGGCGGCGGCGTGTACTCGGCCGCACGCTCGCAAGGCCGTTTGCTCGCCGTGGTGGGTGCGCTCTTGCTCGTGGCGGATCTCACCGTTACCGCCGCGCTGAGCGGTTGGTCGGCCTTGAGTTACTTCAACATTCCATTTCTCAAGGAACACATCGTTCTTTCTACCGTCGGCGTGCTTCTGATAATGGGCGCGATCAACTTCTTCGGGCCGCGCCACAGTGGAACCTTCGCGGTCGCGCTCGCTGTACCGACCATGATTGTGGTGGTCGTTCTGATTCTGATCAGCGCGCCGCATCTCACGACCGCGCATCTCGAGCCGCGCCACGAAAGCCTCGAACAACTGTGGGTACAATTCGTCGGCGTAATTCTCGCGCTCAGCGGCGTGGAAGCGATCGCGAATCTGACCGGCGTGATGAAGCTCGATCCCGGGTCGACACCGGATCATCCGAAAGTTTCGCGCACGACGAACAAAGCACTTTGGCCGATCGCGATTGAAGTCGTCTTCGGCACCGCCCTGCTCGGCTGGGCCATGCTGTCGATCGATCCAAAGGCGACCGTCGTTCTTGCCGACGGCGCGCATACGATGAAGGAGGCGCTCGCGCTTCGCTACGAAGATACGCTGCGTTTTCTCGGCGAACACTACGGCACCATCACGTTCGGTCCGGCCTTCGGCGATCTGCTCGGCTGGGTCGTCGGCATCGTCTTTTTTCTTTTGCTCTTGAGCGCAGCGAATACCGCCATCGTTGCGATGATTGGCTTGCTCTACATGATGGCGCGCGACCAGGAAATGCCACCGATCTTTGCGCGCCTCAACTCGCACGGCGTTCCCTTGGTACCTCTCGCCATCGCGGTTGGCCTGCCGGTGGTCGTAATAATAACGACAGCAAACTTCACTGCCTTAGCGGGCCTTTACGCCATCGGTGTCGTCGGCGCCATCACGGTGAATCTCGGCTCGTGCTGTTTCAATCGCGCGCTGCCGGTCAAACTGCACGATCGGGTTCTCTTCGGCGTCACGTTTACGATTTTATTTTTCGTTGAGCTCACGCTTGCGCGGACAAAACCTGATGCGCTTTTCTTCGTCACCTGCGTGCTCTTGATCGGCCTGGCCTTGCGCGCCTGGACGCAAAAACGTTCTGGCCTAACGACTGTTACGGTTACGCACGGTGTCGCGGCGATGGTCACGCCCGATCTCGCCACCGCACTGCAACCACGCCTTCAAGAAGGGCAAAAGATTATGGTGGCAGCGCGCGGCATCACACCGGTGCTCGGTTTCGCGCTCGACGAAGCGCAGCTGCGCAAGGCCGTTCTTTGCGTCGTTTACATAAAAGAGATCGCGGTGTTTTTCGGCGGCGGACCGGCCACGCTCGGTCGCGTGAAATGGAAAGAAGATCCGGAAGCGAGCGCCATCATGTCGTCGATGATCAAGCTCGGCGAAGAGCGCGGCGTTTGTGTGTTGCCCGTTTATGCGGTCAGCGAAGATGCTGCCTCGGCTATCCTCGATCTCTCCGCCACTATGGGCGTCGATTATCTCATGATTGGCGCGTCGCAGCGCACCGCTCTCGGTCATCTCTTGCGCGGCAGCGTCGTCACTAGCGTAGCCGCGCAATTGCCGGAAGACATCCGCCTGATCATCTTTGGTTAACAAATGCAAGCGCCTCGAGTTCTGATCGCCGATCCGGTTTCGCCGCGAGGAATCGACGAACTGTCGCGCGACGGTGCGCTGGACGTCGTCACACAAATCGGATTGCCAACAGCGGAGTTGATTAAACTCATTCCGGAGTTTCACGGATTGGTTGTGCGCAGCGAAACGAAAGTTACCAAGGCAGTGCTCGAAGCCGGCGCGAAACTTCGCGTGGTTGGTCGCGCTGGTGTTGGCGTCGATAACGTCGATGTCGAAACGGCCACGCGCCGCGGCGTCATCGTGATGAATGCCCCGGGCGGCAACACTGTCTCCACTGCCGAGCACGCCTTTTCGCTTTTGCTTTGCGCGGCGCGCAAACTTCCGCAGGCCGACGCGATGGTGCGCAGCGGGAAATGGAGCCGCAAGGAATTCCAAGGCGTCGAGCTTTACAACAAGTCGTTAGGCATCATTGGGATGGGTCGCATCGGCAGCGAGCTAAGCCGGCGCGCGATTGCTTTCGGCATGCGCGTGCTCGCCTTCGATCCTTATCTGGCCGCGACTCGCGCTCGCACCTTGCAGGTGGAGCTAATCGATGAGCTCGATGATCTGCTTCGCGAAGCGGATTTCATCACGCTGCACACACCGCTTACGCCGGAGACGCATCATCTCATCAATTCGGAACGGCTGGCGAAAACGAAACGCGGCGTGCGCATCATAAACTGCGCCCGCGGTGGATTGATCGATGAAACTGCGTTGGCCGAATTCCTAACGAGTGGTCATGTCGCCGGCGCCGCGCTCGATGTTTTCGAAATAGAACCGTTGCCTAACGAATCGCCATTGCGCGGCCTGACCAATCTTGTTCTAACGCCGCACCTCGGCGCTTCAACCGCGGAAGCGCAGGAAAGTGTTGGCATCGAGATCGCGCAATCGATTCGTGCCGCGTTGCTCGAAGGAACAATTCGCAATGCGGTGAACATGCCGAACCTCGATGCAAAAACGCTCGCGATTATCGGACCGCATCTGCGCTTCGGCGAACGGCTCGGCCGTTTCTTGTCGCAGCTCGCGCCCAGTCACGTCGATCATCTCAACATCAACTACAGCGGCAAAGTGAACGAGGTCGATACGACCGCGATCACGCGCTCCGTCCTGAAAGGTTTTCTGCAAAAAGCGGGCGGCATTGACGTCAACGAAGTGAACGCGCCCGCCTATGCGGAAAGTCTCGGATTGCAGATCAACGAAACGCGCTTGAGTGCAGTCGGCGATTATACCGATTTGCTCGAGCTCTCCGTCGCGGTCGAAGGAAAGTCTGTTTCGGTGGCCGGCGCATTTTTCGGGGCCACGCCGCGCATCGTCAGCATCAATGCCCGTCCGGTGGAAGCGCGCCCGCACGGCGTCATTCTCGTCCTCGAAAATACCGATCGGCCCGGCATCGTCGGCCGCATCGGCACGTTGCTCGGCGATCACGGTGTCAACATCGCCACCATGTCTCTCAGCCGAAACGAAGCCGGCGGCACCGCCCTGACAGTCTTGAACCTCGACACCGCACCCGACGACCATTTGTTAGGCATAATCCGCGGAAGCGAAGACATTCGAAACGCACAAGTAATTGAGTTGTGAACGAAGTTGCCGGCTTCGCGCGGACAAGGCCCCTCTCCTGGCGATGGACCGCGCTGCTCATTCTCGCCTTCTCGTTAGGCATCTGGGCGGTTTCGACCTTTGCCATTCCGTATTTCCTCGGCGGCAAAGCGCTGACGAATTTCGGACACGATCGGCGGTTCGGGCTCTTCATTCACATTTGCGCGGCTGGCATCGCGCTCCTCGTCGGGCCGACGCAGTTCTGGATGGGTTGGACCGGACACTACGTTCGCCTGCATCGAAAACTCGGAACGCTTTACATCATTAGCGTCGCTGTTTCGTGTCTGACGGCGGTTTATCTCGTCGCAACTACGCGACGCGGTTTGGTTTTCGGTACCGGACTCGGTGCGCTCACCGTGGCCTGGATTGTGGCAACCACGCTTGCTTATGTCGCGATTCTCCGTCGCCAATTTCAGCAGCACTGGGAATGGATGATTCGCAGTTACATCCTCACTTTCGTCTTCGTCACTTTTCGCCTCATGGTCATGGCGATGAAAGCGCTCAAGATCGGCACGAGTGAGGACCGTCTCACCATTTCGATCTGGTTATGCTGGATCGGTCCGCTCCTGATCGCAGAAGCGATCATGCAAGGCCGAAAAATCTTTCGAGCGCCCGCGGCGCGCCGGCATCCTTTTCACGCCGGTCCAGCAGTCGTTAGACCGGAAACTCCCGACCGCGTGACAATTTAACTTTCGTAGGGCGTGTGCAGTTACTAGTCTCGGGCACATGAGTATCACCGGTATTCTCGTTACCTGTCTGATCGGTCTTGTGGTCGGGGCAATTGCAAAACTTTTGATGCCCGGGCGAGATCCGGGTGGATGTTTCGTTACCATCCTCCTCGGTATTGCCGGCGCCTGGCTCGGCAGTTTTCTCGGCCAATTCATCTTTCAAAATCCGGGTTACGCTGCGGGTTGGATCATGTCGATCGTTGGCGCGATGATCCTCCTTCTCCTCTATCGGTTAATTTTCGGGAAGCGTTCCTAGCGTCTCGACCACTCGTTAGGTAAGAGTAACTACTCGTTAGGCATGAAGCCTGCGCGCATCACCGTCATCGCGCATTTCGCTTCTATCTATCTCATCTGGGGATCGACTTATCTCGCGATCCTCTTTGCCATTCGTTCCATTCCACCGCTGCTCATGGCGGGCGCTCGTTTTCTTCTTGCCGGCATGATTCTCTACACCGCGGCGCGATTGAGCGGCGCTGCACGCGCGCGGCTAATTGATTGGCGCACAGCCGCGATCGTCGGCACCTGCCTGCTCGTGTGCGGAAACGGCGGCGTCACTCTTTCCGAACAATACATTCCGTCTGGTTTGGCCGCGTTGCTCGTCGCCACCGTTCCGATTTACATCACGCTCTTGAGTTGGTTGTTTGGGATGTCCACGCGGCCAGGCGCGATCACTGTGGCCGGACTCGCGGGCGGTTTCGCCGGCGTTGCTTTGCTCATTGGTCCGGCGCTGAAATTCTCGACAAACGACAAATCGCCTCAGGCGTGGATCGGCATGTTAATTCTGCTCTGCTCCTCGCTCATCTGGTCGGCCGGTTCGCTCTACTCGCGCCATACCCACGCCACTGCGACGCCGTTTCTGGCCGCTGCGCAGCAAATGCTTTGCGGCGGAACAATCCTGGTCCTTCTCGGAATCGTGACGGGCGAGGCCCGCCATTTCGATCCACATCAGATCACCTTGCACTCGTTAGGCGCGTTTGCCTATCTCGTGCTCGTCGGTGGCGTCGTGGGCTACGCGTCCTATGCCTGGCTTCTTCGTCATTGCGAACCTGCCAAGGTCGCAACCTATGCGTATGTGAATCCGATTGTCGCCATGATACTCGGCACGATTTTCGCCGGAGAAAGATTTAGCGCGCGCACGATCTTCGCCGCGGTTCTGATCATCGGTTCGGTCGCGCTTGTTATCACAAGAGGTCAACGCACTCTGGCGCAAAACGAAATCTGCGAAGCGTCCTAGCGACAATCTTCTTGTCACTCACGCGGCAACGGACGCACGCTGGCTAGCATGAAAACCTCCATTGCAGTCGTTGCGGTCCTGGGAGCCTGCGCGATCTTCGCGGGCCGGGTTGTTGCACAAGATCCAGTGAAAGTCGCGCCGGCCATGAACAAGGTGGTTCTGGATAACGAGAAAGTACGAGTGCTCGATGTGACGTTAAAGGCCGGCGCACAAATGCCGATGCATCAGCATCCGGACAACATCGTCTATGTGATCAAGGGCGGAAAAACGAAGGCCGTGAGTATGCAAGGGGTTCCGACCGATCGCGAATTCAAGGATGGCGAATGCACCTTCCGCACCGCCGAGACGCACGCGATTCAAAACACCGACACGCACGACATTCACGTCATCAACGTCGAGCTGAAGGAGCCGAAAAAATAATTATTCGGTACGCAACGCGACCATCGGATTGATGCGCGTGGCGCGGCGCGCCGGCAGCCACGTGGCGAGTAAGGCTGCGACCGCGAGCACAAGTGGCGCCGTCGTGAAGGCGAGTGGATCGAATGCGCTTACTTCATACAAGATGCCGCTGAGCAATTTGCCGGTCCCGATCGCGAGCAGCAACCCAATGACAACGCCAGCGGCGAGCATGACAGAACCTTCGCGCAGGATCATCCATTGCACGGTCTGACGTTGTGCACCGAGCGCCATGCGAATTCCGATCTCACGGGTGCGGCGCGCGACCGAGTAGGCCTTCACGCCGTACACACCTACAACGGCAAGCACGAGTGCGAGCGCCCCGAAGGTGCTGAACAAAGTCGCACCCGCGCGCACGAGCCAGAGTTGCAGATTGCCATCGAGATGCTGCGAAAAGGATTTCAGCTCAAGAATTGGAACCGAGCTGTCCACGTTGCGCACAGTGCGACGCAGCAAATCGGTCGTGGCCATGGCATCACGCGCCGCTCCTGGCGCGAACTTGATGTGAAAGAAAACTTCGCTCTGAAATCCGCCCGCGAACGGCAAATAAACCGCGCCGGACGGATCTTTCTCGAACAAATTCGCGCGCGTGTGCGGCACGATGCCGACAATTTCGATCGGCACTGCTTCTGCCGCTGCTCCTTCGGCGAACGAGCCGACTCCGCTGCTGTTATCACTCTTCGCGCTCGATAATGTCTTGCTCGAAAATTGAATCTGCTGGCCGAGTGCATCGCCGTCGGGCCACAATTTCTTCGCCAGCACTTCGTCGACAATTGCAACTTTCGCTTTGCGATCGTGCATTGTTTCCGCGGCGTTGAAGGCGCGGCCGCGCAAAATCGGAATGCCCACGGTAAAAAAATATTGTGCGCCGACACTGTTCCAGCGCGCGTCGAAAGCGAGACCATCCGCCGCCGTCGCAGGATGTGAATCGGGCGCGGGATTTACTCCGGCGCGCTGCACGAGTTTGCTCATTGAAATCATGCCGAATGGAACTGTCGCAGAAATGCTGGCGCGCTCCACGCCAGGCAAGGCCGCGAATTTCTCTTCCAGCGTGCGATAAAGATCGAGCGAACGCGTTTGATCGTACGACGCCAGACTCCCGTCAACTTCCACCAGATAATTGTTGCTCGTCTGCAATCCTGTCTCGACCGAGGCCGCTTTGCCCGCGCCGCGAATGAAGAGCGCCGCGGCAGTCAGAAGCGCAAGCGAAAATGCGATCTGCACGACCACGAGCGGATTGCGCGGCAGAAATTTCCAATGCCGCCGCACGACATCTTCCGCCGCGTTTGCCTTCAAGTCTTCGATGACCGCGGATTTCGACAGCTTCACCGCGGGCCCGAGCGCGAAAGCGAGCGTGCCGAGAACACAAAACGCAAAGGTCGCGACGAATAGTGAAATGTTCGGTCCGCCCTGCCACACCAGATCGATCGGCATCTTTTTGCCTAACGAGGAGACGAGCAGATCGGACGACCAAAGCCCGAGCAACAAACCAACCGCGCCACCGCAAAGCGCCAGAAAAAATCCTTCGAGGAGAAGTTGCCGCACGATGCGCCAGCGACTTGCACCGAGCGCGAGACGCACCGCGATTTCTTTGCGCCGCGCCGTGCCGCGGGCCAGCAACATGTTGGCAAGATTCAAACAGGCCACGACCAAAACCACGCCGGCCATGCCGAATAACATCGGCGCCAGCATCTTCACTTCGCGATCGTCGTTCGGACTCGTGCTATCGGCGAAACGCGAGACCGGCGTGCTCATGAAGGTTTGGTCCTTTTGTTCAACGGGAAATACCTGCTCCAGATTTGCGGCCAGGGTTTTCAGTGCTGGCTCTGCCGAAGCACTCGTTAGGCCGGGTTTTAATCGACCGATGACCATTAACTGTGTGCCGGCGCGATCGTGTAGTGTCGTGCGATTGTCGGACTCGAAATCGTTCGCCACCGCATCGTAAGAACCGAGCGGCAACCAGACTTCCGGCGAAAACACCTGGATCGTGCCGGTGAATTCTTTCGGCAAGATTCCCACGACCGTGTAGGGCCGGCTATTGATTGTGATCTGCGAATTGAGCAAGGCGGGATTCAGATTCTGTTTCTGCCAGTAACTGTAGCTAACGAGTGCTACTGGAGCGTTGGCTCCTGGTTTTTCTTCGTCCGCAGTGAAAGTGCGACCTTGAATAGGATTGATGCCGAGCACGGCGAAATAATTTGCGCTGACAATGTCGGCGAAGGTGCGACGCGTAGTTGTTTTGTCGCCGAGACCAACCATGGCAAGGTTATGCGCCATCAGATCGGTGAAAACGCTGTTCTGCTCGCGGATGTCGAGGTAGGTCGGGTAGGAAAAACCGCGAAAGGTCTTGGGATTCTTCTTATCCTGCGAGAAGAGCTGCACGACTTCCGTCGGGTTCGCGTAATGCGGCGGCTGGAACAACATCGTGTCGAGCAGGCTGAAGATGGCGGTGTTCGCGCCGATGCCGAGCGCGAGGACGAAGACTGCAGCGATGGTGAAGCCCTTGGCCTTCGTCAGCTGCCGAAGCGCAAACCGGAAGTCGTGTAGCATATTGTCTATGTGATGCCGCGCGCGCGGCCTTTGGATTCAACTAATCTGTTTCGGTCGTCGCCTGCACGGCGGCGTCGCGATCGAACACGCGCGCAATCATCCCGGGAGCGGTCGATGATTCCGGCGCGTAAGCGATCGTCGGTTGGCCTTTCGCTTTCAAAGCGTCGTTCACTTTCGGCAACTCCTGCGTGTTCACTTGCTCGAATTCTTTCGTCACATCATCGAGCTCGCGTTTGAGCGCATCGATGTTGGCGATCTGATAATCGCCCGGCTTTCCTTCGTAGCTCAGGATCGCGCCGTAAAGTTGATCGGTGTGTTCGCGCAAACGCTCTTCGCCGGTGATCGCGCCACCTTCAGTCGTGGCCACGATTTGTTTACGGACCGCGTCCACTTTCTTGTCGAAATCTTCCAGCGCTTTGCGCGACTCGTCGCCTTCCGGCAACGCCTTCGTGCTTTTTGCGACCGCCATACGCAAAGGCATGATGCGATCCATCAACGCGCTTTCCTCATCGAACAGCCCACGCACTTTCATGGCCGCATCGTATTGCGCTTTACGATCGGCCTCGGTGAATTTGGCACGCCGATCCAGACCAACCGTGAGTTTCGTTTCGTAAACTTTTCCGTTCTTCGTCATGCGAACGGTGTAAGTCCCGGGCAGAACGCGCGGCCCGCGAATGCCTGCTTGCGCGATTTGCGCGGCCGGCGGAACCCGCGGCGGTTTTTCCCGCATGCTCCACATGACGCGATTCAGTCCGGGACGTTTGCTCGCCGGTAACTCGTCAATCACGCGACCGGACGGATCGAGCACTTCGATTTTCAGTTTGCCGAAAAGATGACGTGAGCGCTGGTAGTAAGTAATGACTGCGGCATCCGGCGGATTGTCGCCGATGAAAACGGCATCGCCATTGGCCCAGCCACCGTTGCCTTCGATGCGTTGCTGCACCGGTCGCGCCTGCACGAAGGCCGCTTCTTCTCCGAGAATTTCCGGCGTCAGCGCGCGCAGCGGCGTGATATCATCAACAATCCAAATACCGCGACCGTGCGTAGCGAGGACAAGTTCGTTCTCGCGCGGCTGAATCGCGATGTCGCGCACCGCCACCGCCGGGAAATGGTTGCCTTTGAATTGCGCCCAGGTCTTGCCGCCATCGACGGAAATGTAGAGACCGAATTCAGTTCCGAGGAAAAGCAGATCGGGCTTCACGACATCTTCTTTGATGACGTGCGCATAACCCTGAATGCCGCTCAGCTCTTTCGGACTAACGAGCGGCGGCCAGGTCTTTCCGAAATCGGTCGTCTTATAAACGTAAGCGGTGTGATCGCCGAAAGTGTGGCGATCGAACGTCGCGAAAGCCGTGCCAGCTTGATAATTGCTCGCCTGCACCGAGCTGACCCAGGAGTTTTTCGGGAGATCCGGAATGTTGCCGACAACGTTGTTCCAGGTTTTTCCGCCGTCGCGCGTGAACTGCACGTTGCCGTCATCCGTTCCGACCCAGATGACGATTCTTGTCCTTCGGCGATTCGCTGATGGAATAAATCGTCGTGTGCATTTCGGCCGCGGAATTGTCGACCGTGACGCCGCCGGATTGTTCCTGCTTCTGCTTCTCCGGATCGTTCGTCGTCAGATCAGGCGAAATGCGATCCCACGTCTGCCCGTGATCGCGCGAGCGAAAGAGAAACTGCGCGCCAATGTAGATCGTGCCCTTCTCGTTAGGCGAAAGCGCCATCGGCGTGTTCCAATTCCAGCGCAGCTTTTCTTTGTAGTTCGGCGCTGGCTGAATGTTGCGCGCTTCGTGCGTGTGACGATGCACCCGGCCGACTGTGCCGCCCTGATACTCCGCGTAGATATAATCGGGATCGGCCGGATCGGGAAAAGTGTAGAAGCCGTCGCCACCGAAAAGATTTTCCCACTGCGAGTTGGCGATGCCGCCGGGATATTGCGATTCGCCGACCCAGCAACTGTTGTCCTGCAATCCGCCATAGACCTTGAACGGATCGTTGTCGTCCAGGCTCACATGATAGAACTGCGAGATCGGCAGGTTATCGCCCTTCCACCATTTGCTGCCGCCGTTAAAGGAATACCACATGCCGCCGTCGTCGCCGGAAAAGACGGTTTGCGGATTGGTCGGATCAATCCAGACATCGTGCACGTCGCCGTGCGCGCCCTGGAATCCGCCGACCATGGCGAAACTCTTCCCGGCGTCCTCACTCATGATCAGCGCGCCGTCGGTCTTGAAAAGAATGTCGGGATTTTTCGGATCGACGATCAGGTTGGCGAAATAAAACGGACGCCAGACCATCCAGTTACTCTTGTCGCGCTTGTCCCAGGTCTCGCCGCCATCATCGGAAACGAAGAGCGCGCTGTCCGTGGATTCGACAAACGCGTAAACGCGCTTCGCGTTCGAGGGCGCGAACGCGAGCGCGAGTCGGCCATACGGTTTCTTCGGAAAACCTTTGCTGTTTTCCGGCGTGACTTCGCTCCAGGTCGCGCCGCCATCAGTCGAACGAAAAAGTCCGCTGGCCGAAGGCTTGCCTCGGGGCCGTCGCCACCAGAACGAAATGTCCAGCCTTTGCGCCGGAAATCCCACATGCCCGCGAGCATGACGTTCGGGTCGCTCGGATCCATCGCGATCGTCGAGCAGCCGGTGGAAAGATTCGCGCCTTTCAGAATCAGGTTCCAAGTGTGGCCGCCGTCGGTTGTTTTATAGAGGCCGCGATCCGCGGAATCGCTCCAGAGTGCGCCTGGCACCGCCGCATAAACCGTGTCGCTGTTCGCCGGGCTAACGACAATTTTGGCGATGCGTTCCGAGTTCGGCAGACCGACGCGCAGTCCACGTTTCGCCGCCATCGGTCGATCTGATAAATGCCGTTGCCGATCGAAACGCTGTTGCGCGTCCACGCTTCGCCCGTGCCTACCCAGACGTTCTTCGGAGTTCTTCGGATCGAGCGCGATGGCGCCGATCGATTGCACCGGTTGCTCATCAAAAACCGGACGGTAACGCGTGCCGCTGTCTTCCGATTTCCAAACGCCGCCACTGGCCGCGCCGACGAAAATCGTGAGCTTGCCATCAGGTCATTGCGCTTGGCCGCGATCGCGGAGATGCGGCCGCTCATGGTGGCGGAGCCGATGTTGCGCGCGCCTAAACCGGAGATGGTCGCCGAACTATAAGGCGCCTGTTCGGCAGCATTCGTAGGCTGACGAAACTGCCGAGAAGGAGGAGAATGAAAAAACGCATGAGTATATTCGAATTACTTGGCTGCTGGCGTTGGGAATTTGAAGAGCGCGTCGTCTACCGGCGCGTTGCCTCCGCCTTTTCGATGATGATTTTTTGTTTGTCCGGATCATCCTTTGTGGCCCGACTCGAGCGAAAACGGAAGAAAAACGCCGTTCACTTTTTCGTAATCGCCCAGGTCGGTTTCGACTTCGACCTGCGCGCCGTGCTCCATGCGCTGCGTCAAGATTCGGATCTCGAGGAAATGTTCCGGATCGAGATAAACAAAATTCACGTCGCCGTTCTTGCGCGTGACTTTGAGCTTGTGCGCGGGCGTGCCATCGACATCTTCCGTCCCAAGATACTCGACCGTGCTTCCTTTCTCTTTCCAATCGACCAGCGGACCATCGACCTCCGCATCTTCCATTAACGACTTCGGATCATCGGCCGACATTTTCTCCGGATCTTTCCGGCCTTGGAACGGCGAGATCTTCCAGCCTTCTGTTCCGTCATAGGCCTGCACCGTCGTCATGCCTTGCAGAGTGGATTCATTCCGCACTGCGCCCGGCCGCTTCTTGGTCTGCGCGTAAGCCAATTGGATTTGGCCTTCGTTGACCAACATCTTGCCGGTGAGCTTGACCGATTGCAGCGCACGCAAAGCCTCGGCGCCGCCTTTCGCTTCGACATTTTTTGCGACCAATTGGTCGACCGTCATCTGCTTCGATTCCTGTGCGCGCGCGATCGTGAGGACACCTGAGGTGATTACTAACGTGAGAAGAATTTTCATGTGGTGGTTGGTTGAGAACTGCGAACTAAGAAAAGCGAACGTCCAACAAAGACAAGCGCGTCGATGCTGCGCGGAGACAATTGCAATCCGCATGCCACAACTGCACCGCCGTTCTTAAGTTGCTGGCAACTCGCGTGTTGCAATGAAGCACTCGTTAGGCAATTTCAATGCTTCGTCACGAAAACGGGATTCGTCTGTTTCGAACTCGGGACAATCAGAGTCCGAAAAAATCGCTCACGTTACATCAACGCTCGGCACATCTTCCCGTTTCACTTCTGTCACGAGAACGTCCGGCGGCACGCTCTGCGGCGCAGGTTTGCGCGCACAACCACTCGTTAGGCAAAGCAGCGCGAAGGAGAACGAAGCGCATGCATGACAGTCGCACAGTACAAATCGGCAAACAAAACAGGTGCGCATCGAAATGGCCTAACGAAAAGACTTACGAGAAATGTCTTGAATCTTTTTACGCTTTGCGATCACCCTGCGCGCAACGCCTAACCGACATGTATTCTCTCTTACTTCCTAAACCACGATTCATTCATCTTACGATGATCATTGCGTGCGCTCTGCTTTTCCCGGCAACGCACATCTTCGCCCAGGTTGCTGTCACCTCTCCGCCGCCAACCGCAGCACCGACCCAGACGGCAGCAGGACAACCAGCCGTCGATCCAAACGGAAACGCGCTTCCGCCACAGCCTGGTGAGGCGACAACAGAACGCGTCTTCGTCACCGGTTCGATTATCCCGACAGCGGCGGAAGTGGGACCAAACCCAGTGCTGCTGACGGATCGCAAGCTGATCGACAAGAGCGGCGAGCGCACCACGGAAGAATTGTTGCGCAACATTCCGATCGCAAACGCGAACGGTATTCCCGTTTCCAATAACGAGAACGGCTCAAACACAGCGGTAGGCGCGGCCACAATCGCGCTGCGCGGTTTTGATGCGCGCGCCACACTTATATTAGTAGATGGCCGCCGCGTTGCACCTTATCCGTTGAGTAACGCGGGCATTGTCTTCATCGATTTGAATTCGATCGCGCAGGCATCGATCGAGAGCATCGAAATATTGAAGGATGGCGCCTCGACTACTTACGGCGCGGATGCGGTGGCCGGGGTAGTTAACATCAAACGCTTTCACGAATACCGTGGGGCAGAAGCGCGCGTCGAGTACGGCAACACCACGGACAAGGACGCCAGCACGTTCAGTTCGTCGCTGGCCTTCGGTGTCGGTAACGGACAAACCAATGTCTCGGGCACGGTCAATTACTACCATCGTAACTCGATCTTTAATCACGATCGCGATTACTCGGCCGTCCCGCCCTTCCTGAGCAGTAACGCCAGTCCGTATAACTTGCAGCTAACAAGGGCGGCAGCCATTGCAGCCGGAGCTCCGATTGCCCCAGGCGCAGGGAATATCTTTGCCACGCCGCCTGATTTCACGAACGGAACTGCGGCCGCGAATACTTACTTGTATGGCTCCAGTCGCATTCGTTCCGGCCCGAATGGTTTTAATTTCAACCAATTCTCGCTCTCCTTTCCCGAGTCGGAGCGTTACGGCGGCTACGTCTCGATGAATCACAAGTTTCTCGGCGACGCCTTAGTCATCTACGGCGATGCCATGTACCAAAAGGTTAAAACCCATAATGAGCTGGCCGGGCCGGCCACCGGAAACTTCGTCACGCCGGGACAAGCAACCCTCGCGATTCCGCCCCACGCTCCTAATCCAGCAGGCGACGCCGCTCTCCCTTTCGGCGGACCAACCTATGCTGAGACCGGACTAACTCCCGGCGCTTTCAATCCATTCAATCCTTTTAACCAGATCATTTCTGAGGGAACGCGCGCGCGTCTGCAGGAGTTTGGCAATCGCATCTTCGACAATGAAACCGATGCCTGGCTCACCACTTTTGGCTTTAAAGGCGACAAGCTCTTCAATGGCACATGGGGCTATGACACTGGCTTCCGTTACAGTGAGATCAAAAACGTCGGCGTGGGCCAGCAAATATCGGCCTCGCGTTTCGAACGCATCGTCAATCAGGCTGACCCGATTTTCAATCCTGCTTCGTCCCAGTACATCGGGACGACGGTGCCTTTTAATCCTTTTGGCGATTACCGCGTCCCGATAGCCAGTAACCAGGCTACAATTGATTTCGCGCGCGTTCATCCGGTGGACCGCGACATCTCGAAGCTCGGGACGATCGACGCTACCATCTACACGACCGATCTTTTCGATTTGCCGGCCGGCGGAGTTGGCTTCGCCTTTGGTGGGCAGTTCCGGCGCGAAACACTTAAGGAAGATCCCGATCTCTTGAATCAAATCGGCGATGTGATCGGTAATTCGGCGGTGCTTCCGGCGCACGGCGGACGTAAGTCCTATGCCTTCTATGCCGAAACAAGCATTCCTATTTTTAGCCGGCAGAATGCTATTCCAGGTTTCTACAATCTTGACCTGACTGCGGCGACGCGCTTTGAAGACTTCCGCAACAACGACACCAATGTCTTAGTGCCTAAGTTAGGTATTCGCTGGCAGCCTTTCGACGAGCAGCTGACTCTGCGTGCCACCTGGGGCAAAGGCTTCCGCGAACCGGCCCTGGAAGAACTCTTCACCACGGGCGTCTATGACATTCGCGCTTCGCACGACCCGATGAATCACGGAGAGTTCAATCCGGAAACGCAGACGCTCATCATCGGCAACAAGAACCTGGCGCCGGAAGATTCGGAGACGATTAGCTTCGGTTTTGTTTATACGCCGAAGTATGTTCCCGGTCTAACGATCTCGACTGATTTCTGGCAGATCGATCGCACCGGCGTAGTTGAAATCCCAACCCTCGATACAGTCTTACAACGTGAGTTAAGCGGCACGTTATTGCCCGGGGAAGTAGTACAACGCCTCCCCGATGGATCGATCGGGCGCATCATCGTTCCTTATACCAATGAAGGCGAACAAAAGGCCAACGGCGTGGATTTGGGTATTCAATATACCCTGGAGACAAACTTTGGGACTCTCACCTCCTTAACGGAGGCGACTTATTTGAATTCCTTTGAAAGAACCCGCGACTTATTTATCAATGGGCTTCCAGCGGGGGTCGTGCTGGATCAACGGGCTGGGCAGAGCACCAACCTGGGAGCGTCGAACGAAGGTTACTATCGCTGGCGCGGTCGGAGTAGCCTAGATTGGACCTGGAAAGGCATCGATATTGTCGGCACGATTCGTTACATTGATGGCTTCCACGAAGAAGATGCCAACCTCAATCGGCACGACGTAGGTCATAAGTGGCTCTTCGACCTGCAGGCCTCTTATGACTTCAGCGCGCTCGTTCATAGGAACACAGGAGTAGCTGGGGCCGATTACTCCAAAGGCAGTAACAAGAATGGACCTAGCGCGGTCGAAGCAGGCGGAATGAGTGTGTGGGATCATCTCTTGTTTGGCACCACCGTTACCGCGGGCGTCATCAATCTCTTTGATAACGATCCGCCCTTCGCCTCGGGACAGGGTGGTAACTCCGTTGGTTATCCTGGCTTTACCTACGATTCGACCGGCCGCTTCTGGTATGTTCGCTTAACGAAGAAATTCTAAGAAAGACAATTACATCCCCGGCGGGCGACGAGCTATTCGCAGTTCGTCGCCCGCTTTTTTTGCAGACCAGTAGCTTATAACCAAGGCAGTCCGGTGCGTCTTGTAATTGTCTCTTCAATTCTTTTTCTCTCGGGATGTGGCGCACTGCTTTTCCAAACGCTTTGGCTGCGACTAACCGGACTGGTTTTCGGCAACTCGGTTTGGTCCACGGCCTTGATCCTTTCCAGTTTCATGGCGGGCCTGGCCTGCGGCAGTGCCATCGCTGCTTCGATAAAACTTGGGCGCTCACGACCGCTGCGCGTTTATGCCGCCATGGAGATTATCGTGGCCGTCTTCGGTTGCGCTGTCGTCTTTGCGCTTCCGACGCTTGGCGCATGGATGCGTCCGTTGTTTCAAGCTCTCTGGAATCACCAGCAAGTTCTCAATCTCGTCCGCGTCGCGTTCTCGTTCGTGATTTTACTCATTCCCACAACGGCCATGGGTCTGACTCTTCCGGTTCTCTTGAAAGACCCGTTCCTACAACAGGGGGACTTCAATCGAAGTATAGGTCTTCTCTACGGAGCTAACACTCTAGGCGCGACGATTGGGGCGCTGCTCGGCGAAACATACCTGGTCCGCGCCTTCGGACTTTTCGGGACCGCACTAACTGCTGCTGGCATCTGCTTCGCCGCGGCCGGTAGCGCGTTTTTTTTCGCGCGACCTGATTCATTACTAACCACCCAGACTCAGCCGCGATTTCAGCTTTCGTTAGGTATTCATCCTCCCTGGCGTCTTCTCTTTGTTAGTGCCGCAACTGGCGCGACCTTTCTCGGTCTTGAAATAATCTGGTTTCGCTTCCTGCGTTTATACATCGCGTCAACTGCTACCGCCTTCTCCATCATGCTCGCCGTTGTCCTGGCGGGCATAGGTCTAGGAAGCACTCTTTCTAGTCTAATTCCGCGCCGGTTCATGCCGCGCCGGCAACTTCTCCCTTTTCTACTCCTTCTCGCTGCCACCGCGACCGTTCTCTCCTATCTGCTTTTCCCCGCACCGGTCCATTCACCTAATTTGCCTGCGGCCGATCTCGCCTTCTGGCGTCAGACTACGCTGATGTCGCTCGCCCTCATGTTTCCAGTCGCGCTTGTATCGGGCGCGCTTCTTCCCGTCATCATCTCTTGCATGCAATCGGAAGTGCCCGACTGGATGAACAGCACTGGTGTAACCATCTTGTTCAACACTATCGGTGCTGCCTGCGGACCATTACTCGCCGGTTTCATCCTTCTACCTACGCTTGGATTTCAATCCAGCCTGATTTCTTGCGCCATCGTTTACTTAGGACTGGCATACCTAACGAGTCAGAGACGAAACTGGCTGGCGGTTCTTATACTTAGCGGTGGACTTGTCCTTCTCCTGTTATTGTTCCCCTACCATCGCGACGAGCTTCACTTCGCCAACGCTCGCGCTCCCTACGAAGTTGATGGCTCCGTCCTGATAAAGAACATCGAAGGCACGGCGGATACCTTCCAATTGCTTCGCCGCGATCTTTACGGCCAGGCTTATTACTACCGCTTAGTCACTAACTCTTACTCCATGTCGGGCACGATGCCACGCAGTCAGCGCTACATGCGATTGTTTGCTTACCTTCCGCTCGCGCTCCGCCCGGAAAGTGAAGACGCTTTGTTAATCGGTTACGGCGTCGGCGTAACAGCCGATGCTTTTACCCACGACTCGGAGCTCAAGCATCTCGACATCGTCGATATCTCGAAAGAGGTCTTCGACCTGGCCGATTCTTACGCCGGCCCTGGCTATACCAACCCGTTGCGCGATCCGCGCGTGACCAGGTTTGTGCAAGATGGCCGCTTCTTTCTTCAAGCCGCTCCCAAGCGTTACGACATCATCACCGGCGAACCGCCACCTTTGAAAACCGCGGGAACAGTAAACCTCTACACGGAGCAGTTCTTTTCACTGATGGAAAGCCGGCTGAAAGACGGAGGCATCGTTAGTTTCTGGCTGCCGCTCTACCAGCTGAACACGGACGAGACAAAAGCTATCCTTCGCGCATTTCGTAACGTTTTCCCGAACGCTTCGCTCTGGGCAACCTCCGACCTGGAATGGATCATGATCGGAATAAAACCTTCGCTGCCCAAACCTGATCAGGAGCTCCAACAGAAATTTTGGGGACGCGCCGACATACGGTCCGATTTACGCCGAATCGGGATCGAAGTTCCTGAGCAGATGCCCGCACTGTTTGCCATGGATGCCGACGAAATAGATCGACTCACTCAGAGTATCGAACCGCTCGACGATCTTCATCCCAAACGACTGACCGACGCGCCGCCGGACATCAAAGCAGCTTACACCTTTGGTTATAGCTACTTCGAAACCGCCGGCGCCTTGCAGCGTTTTTTTTCTTCGCGATTCATTCGCGATATTTGGCCTAACGAGAGCAAAGAAGAACTCGAGCCGCTTCTTCTCGTCCGCGAAACGCGTTACCACTCGGAAATGTCGGGCAGCAATTGGCTGGCCGAACTGGATTTTTATCTGCGTCGTTCTCAATTGCGCGCGCCTGTTCTGGCCGTTCAGAACAGCGACGAATTTCGCCTGACGTTGGCCGAGCGATTGGCTCCGGCAACGCAATCTCTCGAGGCCACCCACGATCTCTTCGCTGGAGCCTTGGCTCGACGCGATTTGAGCAGCGCTATCCAACTGCTCGAGATGGAAAAAGATCGCGGCTTTCCCAACCTTAATGACTTCTTTTTGCTGACCTATCTCTATTGCCTGAACGGCAGCGTCGAAAAAGCCGAAGCCCTGGCGACAGCGCGCGCAGGTTCCATCGAGAAAGATTGGTTCGTGAACTGGCTCTGGGGAGACTTGCAGGCGGAGTTCGGATTTCGCCCGCCCTCATGAAGAACGTCAGAAGCGCGGGGTTGCCTGCGGTGCGTTTGCTTACATAATAAGGGTCGCTTCCCGGGGGGTATAGCTCAGTTGGTAGAGCGCTTCGTTCGCAATGAAGAGGCCAGGGGTTCGAATCCCCTTACCTCCACTTTTCCGCTTCTCTCGGAAATGAATCGCTATTGCTTTCGCCGGAACGACTCGTTATACCGCTGAAGAATATTCGCCGCGATCCGTCCTACTCTTCGGATCAAGGAGAACCTCACACCTGGAATAAAAATATGAAATCAAGAAAACATCTCATCACGAGCGCCTGCGTGGCGGCGTTGGTCTTCTGCGGACCGTCCTTCGCTTTTGCAGCCTCGAAAAAAGCGGCCTCGCCCGCTCCTGCAGCCAGCGCTTCACCAACGGCAAAGGCTGCTGCATCACCTGCCGCGAAAGCTGCCCGCGCAATTCCATTCCGCGGCACGGCCAGCGCGGTGGATCAATCGGCTAAAACGTTCACCATTGCCGGAAAGGAACATTCGCGCGTCTTCAAAGTGACCGACGCGACGAAGATCACCAAGGAAGATAAGGATGCGACATTTGCCGACTTGACCGACGACACGAAGGTCACCGGCTCCTATTGGAAAAAAGACGACGGCACGCTGGAAACGAAGAGCCTGAAGATTGGCGGCAAGATGGAAGCGACCGCTGCGGCGACGCCCGCTCCGAAAAAATCGAAGAAGAGCGACATGGCTTCTCCGGCGCCTTCGCCGAAGAAGTAAGTTGGCCTAACGAGTTCTAGAACCTGCGGTGGAGAAATCCGCCGCAGGTTTTTCATTTTCCGGCGGCTTTCCGTGCAACACGCAGATCCGCGACGAACTTCGCGTATTCGCGTTCACGCGTTTCTTCATCCGGTGCACGCAGGAGCGCCGACGGGTGAACCGTCGCGACCGTCTTTTTCGCGAACTCGGAATCCATTATTTCGCCACGCTATTTCGTGACGCGAAATTGCGGGCCGAAAATCGTCTGTGCCGCGGTTGAGCCCAGACAGACGAGCACTTCCGGTTTCACCGCACGCAACTCTGCCTCCAACCACGGCCGGCAGGCGGCCATGTCGCGCGAGCTTGGTTTTTGATGAATGCGACGTTTGCCGCGCGGTTCCCATTTGAAATGTTTAACCGCGTTGGTGACGTAAACTTCTTTCCGATCGATCCCCGCCTCGACGAGTGCGCGATCGAGCAATTGACCGGCGGGCCCGACGAACGGCTTTCCTTTCACATCTTCATAATCGCCGGGCTGTTCCCCGACCAAAATCATGCGCGCGTTTTTGGGGCCCTCGCCGAAAACCGTCTGCGTCGCATTCTTATATAACGGACAAGCGGTGCAGCGTTTGGCCGCGGCTGCCAGTTCGCGTAAACTCGTCGTCTCGGGCGCTGGCGCGGGACGCCAGCTCTCTTCTCCTTGCCGCGCGATTTTCTCTCCGCTGCGTTTCATCATTTCATGCACCCGCCGCGGCGCTTCTTCGCGACCTGCGCCTACGACATTTCCGCGACTACTGTCGCGTGACGCTTGATAAATTCGTCGGCTAACGCGTCGTAAGCGCGAGCGCCCGGGCCGTTCGGCGAATATTCAAAAATGGATTGCGCAAAACTTGGCGCCTCACTCAAACGAACCGTGCGCGGAATCGTCGTCTGGTAAACGCGTTCGCCGAAATGTTCTCGCACATCGGCCACCACTTGCGCGCTCAAGTTCGTGCGCGCATCAAACATCGTCATGACAATTCCAGTGAGCTCGATGTGATCATTCGCACCCGATTCGCGAACCTGCTCGAGCACACGCACGATTTTCACCAAACCTTCGAGCGCAAAAAATTCGCACTGAATCGGCGTGAGCAGTTCGTCCGCGGCCGCCAGCGCGTTCGTCATCAAAATGCCTAACGAAGGCGGACAATCGAGCAGAACGAAATCGAATGTTTGGTCGCTGCGAAATGGCTCAAGGATTTGGCGGAGTCGCGTGAGGTGATCATCTTTCCGCGCCACTTCAATCTCGGCGCCGACCAGGTCGAGATCGGCCGGAATCAAAAACAATCCCTCCAGCCGCGTCGGCAAAACTTTCTCGACGATGGAAGCTTCACCGAGAAAGACATCGTAAAGACTCTCCCCTTCCAACTCCTGCAAGCCGAACGAACTCGTCGCATTTCCCTGCGGATCGAGATCGATGATCAAGACACGAAGGCCCCGTTGGGCCAGCGCATAGCCGAGATTTACGGCCGTCGTCGTTTTGCCGACGCCGCCCTTTTGATTCGCCAGCGCCACGATTTTCATGTGCGCGGGACGATCAAAGTGCGCAATTCGAAGGTGCGACGCCCGCCGGATTCCTGCCAGCAAAGGTGATCTGGATCGGGCAACATCTCCGTCACTTCCAATTCGCCGGATTTCGTCAGCCAGCGGTGAAAAACTTCCAGGGAAAGATAACTCTCGAGATCGATATAAATCGGCTTCGTGTCCTTATCGCGCCCCTCACCTCCACTGCGTCGCAGCGCTTGCTCGGTCGGTCGAACATAGATATGACGCGGCCATTTTTTTTCCGCGCGCAGGCGCTCAACGGCAAGGGCGAGATCGCGCGACACGCCCGAATAATTTCCGGGAGCGAGCTCGCCCAGGTGAACCGTCCAGGCGCGGCGCTGCACAATGACACTGCCGCAGCGCAATCGTGGCATGTGCTGGGCGCGTCCGAAATGAAATGGATGGAACCCAAGCGGAATGAGCCAGGCGCGCGCAAAGGAGCCGAGAAATTTCTTTGTCGCGCGCTGACGCAGGCAAACGTCACCGCTTGTTTCATCGACGTAAACGTCCGTCTCGGCGGGCGGAATCGCCTGATAACTTGGAAGTCCTTTCTGCGCTGAGATGAAGTAAGTCAGATCCGGCAGCGCGTCGAAAAATCGCACGGTGGTATGTGCTGTCAGATCAGCCGCGGTTACGCCGAAATGGAAATGCGGACGCCCGTTCATGGTTGATTCCAAGGCGCGAGAGAGAGACGGACGATCGGGACAGCTCCAATAAAAACAATGATGCATCAACGCCGGAGGCGGATGCAATTCGGCGAGAACCCACTGGTATTCGTTTCGCGCAATGGCTTCGGGCGAGCTCGCGGAAATTTGCAGATCGGCCGAAGGGAACGTGTATTCGTCGAACTTCGGATAATCGAAATTTCGCCGAACGAAATGACAATCTTCCGCAGTCAGTTCCACTTCCTCCAGTTCGGCACGTGAATCGATTTGTTTCCGAAAAGCTGCTTTGATTTCCTGAAACGCCTTGTGCGCAAATACGATTGTGCCCTGTGCGGTCAGTGGCAGTTGATTGTTTGCGCAATGCCGCAGAAATGCGGGCAACGGAACGGTGCCGTCTTGTTTTGGTGCAGAGGCGAAAAGATCACGCAATCCCGCGGCGACGCGACTGGCGATGTAAGCATAACTGTCGCGCCAGAGATCAATCCACGGCTCGGCGTCCCGCGCGAATTGTTCCGCCATCGCCTCGCTCAAGATCGTCTTCGAATCCTGAAAACATTCTTCGGCGATCGGATTCACGGCGGCGTAAAGCGCGCGTTGCGAACTTTTCTGCACGCTGCCAAGACTCGTTAGGCGATCACGCGCGTCGTCCATTAGCCCAAGGCGCTGCGAGAGATCACTCGTTAGGCAGAATTTTTCGGCCGCTTGCTCAAGTGGCTCGAGCAGTTCCAGCCAACGCAACCGCACCGAATTATCGCGCCAGGCGCGTATCTCCGCGAGGAGTCGATCGAACGCCAACGGTTCCATGGCCGGCACCTCCAATTGCCAGCGAACGATTCCTTGTCGGGCGAAAAGCTGAAGCCGCTCAGGCGTGAGAGAAATTTCATGCGCCGGTTTCAGACCGTCGCAAACGGCCAGGGCGCGGAGCGTTTCTTCATCGAGGAGAAACCGCTCGTTAGTCTCGGTTAGAAAAAATGCGTTCTCTTCCATCCGTCCGGTTGGATTGAGGCGCGGTGCAATCTCCAATCTCGCTTCCGCATCTTGATTGACCGCTGCCGCCACAGCGTGCGCGGTCCAGCGTTCGAGAAACGAAGTACGTGCCGCAATCGGCGCGTCGGCAGCAAAACTTAATCCACGGCCTTCCGCGGAAATATTTCCCCAGGCTGAGGGCCCGAAACGACTGAACGTGTCGTTCTTTCCGCAAATGCGTTGCAGATAGAGAAGTAAATGTCGCTCCCGTTCACGCGCCCGAGTGTTGCGCGGCGGCAGGTCGTGACTGAGATCCAGATTCGCGATTTCGCGCATGCGATCGCGAAATTCACCGGCCCCAAAAACGAGGTAAGGTGCAAGTTCCGTTTTGCTCGAGTGCAAAAGGGAACGGCGCGCTTGCGAGAAATCATCTTCGAAAAGGCTCTTAAAATTCGTTTCCGCGAGCGCCTGTTTTTGAGCGCATTCCCAACAGACGGCGAAGGCGCCAGTCGTTTGATCGGTTACCGCCGGGACCGCGCCAGCGCGAATGGCCTTCCGCCAGCCGGCGAAAATTTCATCGCTCAAACCGTGATCTCGTGTGCGACGGAGCAGCTCCACGTTCGCTTTGGCATCGGCAAATTCGCGTTGCCTAACGAGTAGTTCGCGCGCGGCGACGGCGGCGCGTGGTGTCGCGAGCCTTGCCAGATGATCGAACGAAACGCCCGCAGCCCGGATCAAAAAAATCGGGGCGACGCGGTAGGCCGGCACGCGCTCAGCAAAACGTAACGCCGCTTACTTACAAGCAAAAGTCCGCGCAGGAACGAGGCGCGACACAATTCCTACTCGTTTAAGAGAGGGAGACGAATCGTAAAAGTCGTGCCGAGCTGCGGCGTGCTGTCGACTTTGATGGAGCCGTTATGGTCTTCGACAACTTTCTTCGTGATATAAAGCCCGAGACCAGTGCCGCTCTTCGCCTGCTTGGTGGTGAAGTACGGTTCGAAAATTTTGTTCATCTGCGCGGGCACAATGCCGTTGCCGGTGTCTTCCACGCGCACATCGACGTAGAAATCTTTTTGCGTGCAGGAAATTTTGACGGTCTTCTCACGGTCGGCCGCCGCCTGGATCGCATTGGCAATGACGTTCTGAATCGCGCGGAAAATTTGCACTGAATCGCCCATCAACGTGCATGGGTCTTCACAAACATCGCTGGCCAGTTCCACCCCGCTTTGCGCAGCGAGGCTGTTCGCACCTTTAACCACTTCGCGCACGATGTCGGAAACGGAGATCGGTTTATGTGGCGCGGCTTCGACGCTGCCGTAGCTCTGCCACATGGTGAGCAGTTCGCGACACAGTCGGACGTTTTGCTCGATGATGTTTAGCTCTTTGGCTGACGTAGAACTTTCCTGCACCTGTCCTTTTTCCGATTGCTCCAATTTCTTCGCGAGCAACTGCACGTAACCCCAAACGATGGTCAGTGGGTTACCGAGATCGTGGACAAACTCGGCGGAAGCCTGGCCTAACGAGGCCAGCCGCTCTTTTTGCGCGAGTTCTTTGAGAAGACGATTATTGAGCTCGCGAATTTCGCTCGCAGCGTTCTCCCCAGTGCGATGAGTGCGAGTGCGCTCAACGTTTCGGCTGATGACATCGCGCATTTCGCGAGCATCGAAAGGTTTGTTAATGTAATCGTTCGCGCCGAGCCGCAATGCTTCCTGCGCCGTCTCCAGCGCACCGAAACCAGTGAGCATGATCACGGCGACGTGCGGATCTATTTCACGAATTCGTCGTAAGCCATCGATCCCATTGGTCCCCGGCATCCGAATATCAGTAATGACGGCGTCGGGATGCTTTTCGCGCAGGAGACGAATCCCGGCTTCGACAGAGTCGGCGGTATGAACCTGATAATTCGGCTTAAGCAACATGCGCAGGCTCTCGCGCGGGCCCATCTCATCGTCGATGACAAGAATTTGTGGGAGGTCCGGATTAGCGGTCATACTGGTTTCGCCGGGAATAAAGCTAAGGCCATGCCGTTTGGGCTACTGAATCGCGCCTTTTATGATCCGCTCACACTTTTCGACGGCCAACAAACAATGTGACCACATCGGACGCAAGCTTGTGAATAAGCGTGAATAAAATCGAGATAAATTTTTTCGATGGTATTTACGCAAGAGATTTGACATGCCACTAAACTGCTGTTGTCCCTAGAGTTGCCATGCACAAACGCAATCGCGTCGTGATCACCGGGATGGGCATACTTGCGCCCAACGGCACGGGATTGCCGGCGTTTTGGGACTCCCTGCTTGCAGGCCGCAGCGGCATTGGGCCGATCACGCATTTTGATGCTTCACGCTATCGAAGCCGCATTGCGGGTGAAGTAAAAAATTTCGATCCTAACGACTACATCGAAGCGGAATTGAAGCCGAAGCGGATGGCGCGACATACGCAGTTAGCCTACGCCGCGACGATGATGGCGTTGAAAGACGCCGGTTTGGACATCCATGATCTCAATCTTCCGAGCCCGACGCCGGTTATCATCGGCGTGAGCATGAATGCGATGGATGTCGTCGAACGCGCGTTTCACACGGTGCAAAATGTCAGCCCTAATCGCGCCGCGCCCACCACTTCTGCGTCCTCAATTCCCCAGGCACCGGCGAACGTCATTGCCGATCGTCTTGGGATTTGTGCGAACGCGGCCACCGTTTCCTCAGCCTGCCCATCGGGTCTGGACGCAATCGCGGATGCGGCGGCAATGATTCGTTCAGGCGAAGCGGAACTTGCGATCGCCGGCGGGACTGATGCCCCGATCACACCGCTGGTCATGGCGAGTTTCATCGCCAGCGGCCTCAGCTCGGAACGGAATGACGAGCCTGAAAAAGCCAGCCGGCCATTCGACGTCGAGCGAGATTCCGGCGTTATCTCGGAAGGCGCGGGTGTTGTCGTGCTCGAAAACATGGAACGCGCTGAAGCACGCGGCGCTCGCATTCATTTGGAGATCGCCAGCTATGGAAAACAACGCGATCGCGACCATGAACGGCCCGCTTCTGGCTTGGAGGATTCCATGCGAATTGCCTTGGGAAACGCCGGTTGGAGCGTGGACGATATCGATTACATATCCGCTTACGGTCCCGGGCATCCGATTCTTGATGCCGCGGAGATCGGGATCGTAAAGAAATTTTTCGGCGCGCGTTCCGCATGGATCCCGGTCAATTCCATTAAAGGAGCGACCGGTAATGCGCTGGCCGCGGGCGGCCCCTTTCAGATAATTGCCTCAGCCTTGAGCGTGCAGCATCAAACCATTGCCCCGACAACGAATTGCGACGTGCTCGATCCAGCTTGCGACATGGACATTGTCCGGGGTAAGCCTCGCAAGGCAATACTCAATCGGATCTTGATCAATGTTCGAGGTTTGGGGGGAAGCGCTAGCACGATGGCGGTCAATCGTGTCAATGGCCGATGAATAGCGCAGCAGTCCCGACGCTGGCTGCGATCGCTATTCAAAGCGCGCTCGGTCTGGCCGTCTTCCAGGCCAATCCGCGACGGAAGTCCAACCAATGCTTCCTCCTGCTTTCCGGGGTCATCGCGATTTGGTTGGGGAATCTCTATTTCACATTTACTGCCGCAACTCCTGAAGGCGCGGCTTTTCATGTTCGGGAAGCGTCGGCCGCCGGCGCGCTGATTCTGGTCGCGTTTAATCTACTTCGGCTTTCGATTCGTCATCCGGATAAGAACTGGCGATTCCTGATTTCCAAATGCCGCTATTGGTTAATAGCGGGCGCGGCCGTCACCTTTTATTGCCAGACCAATCTTTTCATGCTGGGGGCGAAGTTTTCGCAGGCGGCGGAGGGGAACTCTGGAACGATGTCGCCGATCTATGGACGGGGCGTGATTCTTTACGTTCTCTATTTCGCGGTCGCGGCGTTGGCCATCGTTATCCACTATTCCCGCGACGCCAAGAACTCCAGCGGCCGACAACGCGCTGAGCTCGTTTTTTTCCTGATCGGCGCGGCGGTGACACTCGCGACGGTTCTTCTCGCGTTCCTGCTCAGGCTTTATCTCGATGAAACACGTCTGATCTGGTTCGCTCCGTTTCGAATCGTTCTCTTCAGTCTCATCATCGCGTATGGCATGGCGACACGGAAGATCATGGAGATCGGATTATTTCTCCGGCGCGCCATCGCTTACGCGCTTCTCACTACCTACCTTCTGGTTTTGTACGGGATGGTCTGGTGGTTGATCGCGGCTGTCGCGGTTCCTAACATCGGCTCGCAAGGTCGAACGCTTGCTCACTTAGTGGCGGCGGTCGTAATCGCCTTCGCCATGGCTCCTGCGCGCGGCATTTCGCAAACGCTGGCCGACCGTCTCTTTGTCGGTACTCGTCGCCTCGACTTCCGGTCCACTGTGAGCAAAGCGACAGCAATTTTGCGTTCGGTTAGCACGTTGGACGAACTGCTGGAAAAATTCGCGACCACGATTTCGGAAGCAGTGGATACCGATCGCGTTTTCATACTGCTGCCCAGTCGCATTGGTTATGTGCAGCAATATCCGGCGGTTCAACCAGGCACGCGCGTCGGCACAATCGAGTTCAGCAAGGACGATGCATTGATCGCGCATCTTGGAATGCATCAGGAACCGCTCGTCCTGGATGAATTGCATCGTATCCGCCTTACGCCGCAGCTCGAACGTGTGGCGAAGCAAATGGAGGGACTGCAAGTGGCCGTGGCCATGGCGATTTTTTCGCGCGAGCATCTCGCCGGTGTGATGCTGCTCGGGCCGCGTCTTTCGGGAAGAATCTACGGGAGCGCGGAGCAGAACGCGCTGCAGGTGCTGTGCGGACAAATGGCGGTGGCGATCGAAAATGCACAGCTCTTCACCGAGGTGCAGAACGCGAAAATCTACAACGAGATTTTGCTGCAGAACCTAACGACTGGTGTCGTGGCGGCGGGAGCGGACAATCGCATTTCTGTTTTCAATCAGGAAGCGGCCGCAATCACAGGAATGAAACCGGAAGGACTGATCGACCAGTCGATCGGTCATCTTCCTGCACCGTTGCAAACTCTCTTACGAGAAACGCTGACTTCGGGCGAGCGACAGGAAAACAAAGAGCTCGAGCTCGATTCCGAAGAAGGGACTGTGGTCGCGCGCGCGAGCAGTTCCATTTTTCACGGTCAGGAAGGTCAGATGCTCGGTGCGCTCGTAGTCTTGACCGATATCACGGCGCTGAAACGGCTCGAGCTGCAGATTCGTCGAAGCGATCGTTTGGCCAGTCTCGGCACGTTGTCCGCCGGCATGGCGCACGAAATTAAAAACCCGTTGGTTTCGATCAAGACCTTCGCGCAACTGTTGCCGGAGCGATATCAGGACTCCGATTTCCGCGAGACGTTTTCCAATCTGATCGGACACGAAATCGATCGCATCGACACGCTGGTCAATCAGCTATTGCGCTTCGCGCGTCCGGCGAAGCCGCTTCTCAAACCGCTGCATGTCCATGAAGTTTTGGAAAAATCACTCATGCTCGTGGCGCATCGGCTTTACCAAAAAGAAATCAAGTTGTCTCGAGTCTGGAAAGCTGATGTAGATACTGTTCGCGCTGATGGTGACCAAATCGAACAAGTGTTTCTCAACTTTTTCCTCAATGCCATGGACGCGATGAAACACGGCGGCGAATTAACGGTGACGACGGAAATCGGCTCGGCACACGACTTCGCCTTCGCCGCCAATGGCAATAGTGCGAGCGAAGTTTTGCGCATCACCGTCGGAGACAATGGCGAAGGAATTCGCGACGACCATCTCGCGCATGTCTTTGACCCATTTTTCACCACGAAAGATTATGGCACCGGCCTTGGCCTCTCGGTCGTACATGGAATTATCCAGGAACACGGCGGTCAAATCGAAGTGGAAAGCGAGCTGGCCAAAGGCACATCGTTCCACATTCTCCTTCCGCTGGTGCGGTTCGTTGAGGAGGTCGCGGCCGCATGAGCATACCGCCGGTCTGCATCTTGTATTCGCAGGATGCCGACCTGGTGCGGAGAGTGAAGGCGTTTCTTCGCGTCCTCGCGCAGGTGCGGCATGTGGCAGAAGCAGATCGGCTCGACGCCGTTCTGCAGCAGGCTAGTCCTGCGCTGCTGATCGTGGACTTGCGCGCAAAAGATGCGCGCGATTTGGTCGATCAAGTCCAGAAAGAGTGGCCGGAAATTCTGATTACCGCTCTCGGCACTCCGCGTTCCGAGCCGTTGCGCGAAGCGGACGAGGCCGGCATTTATGCGGCGGAAGATTTGCAACTCGACCGCCGTCGCTTCCAAGCGCTGGTCACGCGAGGTTTCGATCATCTGCGGCTCATGCAAGAGAACCGCGAGTTGCGTGATCAATCGAGTCTGGTTCCCGTCATCGAACCAGCGCGTCGTTTGGAAGTTATGCCGGAACGACCGATCACGCAGGCGAGCAGCACCATGCCGCTGCTGCGTTTTCCTCGAGTGTTTCGTCGGTTCGATAACGTCGAAACATTGCTCACCAGCGTGGTCGAAGGTGTGGCCGACGCGGCGAGCGTGACACGCGTCGGAATTTTTTCCCGCATTCGCCAGGGTGACCGCTACCGTTTGCGCGCGGGGTTGCGCTGTTTGCCGGAGACCTACGAAGTCGAATACGGCGAGCGCGATCCGCTGGTCCGCTGGTTCGAATTGCATGCGCATTTGATTTGCCGCAGCAATCTCCTGCACGCGCCCGATCAAGCGCAGCGCGCGCTCATGCGCCGCGCGCTCGACACTTTCGGCGCGGAAGTCATCGTCCCTCTGCACGCCCGCGGACGAATTATCGGCTGGCTTTTCTTTGGCCATCGCGTCACCGGCCAGCGTTTCGAATATCCCGACTTGGAAAATTTGATGATCCTGGCAGAACACGTCTCGACCGTTCTGGAAAACGCACTGCTTTACGAAGAAGTGGCGCTGCAAAAAACGCTCGCGGAAACGCTTCTGAAATCGATTCCGCCCGGCATCGTCGCGACCGACGAAGAGGCGATCGTGCGCTGGTTTAATCCGACCGCGGAACAAATTCTTTCCCTCGACGCCGCTGAAGTCCTCAATCGTCCCGTTGAATCGGTCGGCAGTCGGCTCGCGTCGCTCCTGCGCGAGACGCTCGAGTCCAAAACGAATCTCCCGCCGCAACAATGGATCGACGCCAACACACGTCGTTCCTTGCACGTCGAGACACGGCGTTTGCTCGATCAGCGAACGCCACTCGGCGCAGTCGCCGTGATTCACGACCTAACGAATGAAGAGAGTCTGCGCCAAAAGCAGGACCTGGTCGATCGCGCGGCATTTTGGACCGACCTCGCCGCCAGCATGTCGCACGAAATCCGCAACCCGTTGGTCGCCATAAAAACTTTTGCGCAACTCTTGCCCGAGCGATTTGAAGACCCCGATTTTCGCCGCGATTTCAACCAAATCGTCGTGCAGGAAATTGATCGGCTCGACAAAATTATTTCGCAGATAAACAACTTCGCTCATCCGCCCGATCTGGTGATGAAGCCGATCGACCTGCGCACGTCGGTAAAAAAAGCGCTGGAAGTCGCCAGGGAACGTTTCGACACCAACGGGACGCCGGTCGAAATCAATTTGCCTAACGACTTGCCGAAAGTTTTTGGAGACGAGATTGCCCTGACGGAGGCGTTTGCTCATCTCGTGGCGAACGCGGCCGAAGCCACCGTCGGTCAGAGCAAACCGCGCATCACGCTGGCGGTGAAATCGATTCGCCAAGGCGACGAAACCAGCGGCGTGGTCGTGACCGTGCAGGATAACGGCAGCGGTATCGCACCGGATTTGAAGGACAAGATTTTCTCGCCGTTCTGCACGACGAAGGCACGCGGGATGGGACTCGGACTGCCAATTGTGAAACGCACCATCTTCGATCACAACGGCCGCGTCGATGTGGATTCGAATCCGCACGGGACTTCCGTGAGCGTGATGCTGCCGACGAACGAAAACGGCGAGACTCGAAACCTAGAGTCCTAATCGCGCTGCACGCCGGCGATCCACTTTTTGAATTCCGGCAGTGGCATGAAATTTACGATTCGTTCGGCAGGAATTTTCGCCTTCAAAGCCGCGGCCAAACCAAACTCGATGAATTCCAGTTGCCACGGATGATGGGCATCCGTGCCTAACGAGACCTTAGTCCCGGCCGCGCGCGCCACCTTGAGCAGGTCGACATTCAAATCCTGCCGGTCGGGATAGCAGTCGATCTCTACCGCCTTGTCCATGCGCGCCGACTCCGCAAGAACGCGCGCCCAATCGGCGGAAAGGCCGAGCCGGTAATTGTACACGCGGCCACGAGGATGACCGAGGATGTGCAGGCACGGATTACGCAACGCGGCCAGATATCGCTCGGTTTGATCCTCTTTGTGGCGCAGCGCCGAATGGAAAGAGCCGATGACGAAATCAAGACTCGTTAGGCAATTCTTTTGCATGTCGCCTTCGCCGCGCGGATTCACATTTAGTTCGATGGAATGCAAGACGACTGGCATTTTATCTTCGCGTTTTTGATTGAGGTCTTCGATCTCGCGCGCCTCCTGCGCCAACTGCGCCTCGTCAATGCCGCCGGCAATTTTCAAACCTTGCGAGTGATCGCTGATCGCGATGTATTCGTGCCCAAGTTCTTGGGCGGCTTCGGCCATTTCCGCGACTGAGCCGGAGCCATCGCTCCAGGTGGTGTGCATGTGCAAATCGCCGCGCACGCGTTTCGCCCATCCGGAATCACGCGAGAGAATCGCGCGTGCTTCGGCTAGGGTGAGGAAATCGCGGCGCGACGGATCTCGTGCAGGACGGCGCGCGGGCGGCTTCTCGATGAACTTCAACAACAACTGCTCGACGAACGCACCGACGCCATGCAACTCCGTGAGGCTGCGTCCGTGGGCGACAATTTCGCGCGCCTCTTCGGTCCACAAGAACGCACTGCGCGCGGCGCGTTTGAGCGCTTTTTGGCGGACACCGTTTTCCTTTTTTGCGTGCCCGGCCAGTAGCTCCGCCAGGTCAGCGTTCGAAACGAGCGGCATAATGGTAGCGCTTATTTGCCCACGGCGGGCAGGATCAAAACCGCGCTACTGCTCGTTAGGCGGAGACGACGGGCGATTCACGCCCAATGCGAAATTGCTCACGCGAAACGGTGCGCTCGTCGCCAGGGACGGATTCGGCCTCGCTTCGGACTTGATGGAATATTTGTAGATATCGACCTGACCGGGTTCGACGAACTCCGCGCTTCGCACTGCCAGTGGTTGCTCCAGGATTTTCGATAGCTCCTGCGCCAAGACAATGGCAATGGCGCGCGGGTCCCGCGTGTAGACGGGAATAGGAAACCCGCCCGAATTGCGATCGTAGCCGTAAATGGTGCCCTCGGTTTCCCACACGCAATAGGCATGGCCAGCCGGGTGATTTTCGTATCGCACCAGGAGAATTTTGCTCCAAAAATTCGACTCTAGTTTATGTTTCGCGCTGACGAGTGCCAGATAGTTGCAGGCCGAGATTACACAGCCGTTGATCGTGATGAGATCGTTCTCCTTTGGCTCGACGAGAATAATACGTTCTTGGCTGCAAGAGGAGAAACCGATGCAGACGAGAACCAACAGCACACGGAGAAAATGGAGGCGGAAACGGCGGGGAATCATGCAAGGTCTCAATTCCAGTAATTATAACGATATCTTTGTGACCGCTGGGAAGAAGTTTTTTTCGCTTTGAGTAGTGATTTCGCGATGTCCGTCGCAAATCGGGTCACTAATGGCCTCCAGAAGATGGAGAAAATATGGTAAAAAGAGGCGGCGACACGCGCAAAGCGGCACATTTATCCGAAACCATTTGAAAAACATCCCTCCCTTCGACTTCCCCGCTACCCTCGCGTTGCGGTCAATCGCGCCCGGGACGGAAGTCCTGTTAGAGTTTTGCCGATGACGACCCCCAAGCTCCACCGCCAGCCACTTCGCATATTATGTGCGGATGATAATGCCGAGCTGGTCGAGCTCATCGCCGAGAGTCTGCAGTTTTACGGTTATCAGGTCGATTGGGTTCTTAATGGCGAAGAAGCGCTCAAGCTCATCGCGGCAGAGCGGGATAAATTCGACCTGCTTATTACTGATATGGAGATGCCTTTGTTGGACGGTTACGAATTAGTGGTCCGCGCTCGTCAGGCAAAGTTCCGCGGGAAAATAATTGTCTTTGCCGGCGCCCTTTCCCCGCATGACCGGGAACGTTTCGGTGCGCTCGCGGTGGAAGCGATCATCGACAAACCCGCCAATCATCGGCAGCTCATCGGCGTGGTTGCCCGGCTCCAAACAGAGCTTTGGGAGCAAGCGAACGCCGACGCTGCCTAACGAGCTAGTTGGCCGGGATCCGTTGCTGTCTCGCCGCCTGGTCGAGAGCCTTACTTAGCGTCTCGGGCGCGAGCGGTTTCGCGATATGATAGAGGAAGCCGACTTGCATGCTGCGGCGCACATCTTCCTCGCTGTTGTAACCGCTCATGGCGATCGCGGGAATGCGGCCTTCCGCACTCAATTCCTGCATTAGCTCCCAGCCGGTCCCATCAGGAAGACGCAGATCACTCAGGAGAATGTCGTACTCCACCGCCTTCGCCAGCGCTCGCGCGGAAGCGACATCGGGCGCAATGTAGACATGATAGCCAATGCTGGTCAGAAATCGGCGCAGGCCTTCTGCTGTATCCGCGTGGTCTTCCACGACAATTACCCGCAGCTGTTTCTGACTCATCGCACTTATTCCCTTAGCTAGGCCTATGCCATCACTGAAAACGGCGAGCGGTTAGCCGTCAACCGCTCGTTAAACTAGAGGATCGGCGGCCCGCGCGGGACAATTCCGAACGCTTTTCGAATTGGAGGCGAGGGGAGTTGAACCCCTGTCCTCGAAGCATTCCGCACAAGCTTCTACATGCTTAGCCGGTGATTTAGTTTAAGAAGCCGAAGGCTGCGCCGGCACACTTCGTCTCCCGAGCGTCCACGAAATTCCTTCACCGTCCAGCGCGGTCACTCCGCCGTCCGATTAGCCTGCTGTCCATGTTCGGCGCCGTAGCAGGCGTCCAGCTCCGAACATCGCGGTCAATTAAGCCGCGAGAGCGAGATCTTGGTGATCTGCGTTTATTTTTTTTGGTCCGGATTTTAACGAGGCCAACGAACCATCCTCGACATGCCGCCTGTGCTTCGAACTACGAGTCGAAACCAGTGCGCCCCCTAACGAATCCTACGATACCGCATTCAGAATGAACTTCAAACCCACGCAGGGTCCGACAACGACTGATAAATGTCCAACCGTTCGAATGCCTTCGGCCGCGAAAGAGTTTGTTTTGGTGCATAGATTTTATAATTCTTGCGGAAATCGAGGGGAACAACATGTGGAACATTCTTAGTAACGCGCACATCGGTCGTAAGGCAGCAATCGGGTTTGCAATTTGCCTAACGAGTCCAAGCCTTTTCGCGCAAGACGCGGCGCCGCGACAAATGAACCGTGCCTCGGCCGATGTCGCGACGGGTTCGAATGCGGGCGGACCTCGGGTCGGCGAAGCCACGACGGAGCGAGTGATTGTTACCGGTTCTTATATACCTACCGCCGAAACCGAAGCGGCGTTGCCGGTGACGGTTTACACCGCCGAAGTTCTACAGAAACAAGGTGCCAACACACCGGTGGAAGGTCTGCGTCAGCTGCCTTCGTTCGTTGGCGCAGCCACGACGGAAAATGATTCTAACGGCGGCAACGGTCAGGCCGGCATCAACCTTCGCGGCATTGGTCAAAACAACGTTCTCGTCCTCATCAATGGCCGGCGTGCCTTCCTGGGCCAGGGACTGAATACCTCAGCGGACATCAACGCCATTCCGATCAGCGGGCTGACGCGGAGTGAAGTTTTAAAAGATGGTGCCTCGGCTGTGTACGGATCTGATGCGGTCGCGGGCGTGGTGAACTTCATCATGCTCAATGGCCCGGGTGAAGCGCCTTACGAAGGCGCGGAGGTTGGTGTTCTTTACGGCAACACGACCGACCATGATGCCCACGTGCGTCAGGCTTACATCCGCGGTGGCGTCACCGCCATGAATGGAAAAGTTTCGATCGCCGCGGCGGGTGAATATTATTCGCGTGCTAATCTTTTCTCCCGTGATCGAACGATCGCCACCACCGGCGATACCAGTAACTCGGCCGGCGATCCGTTTTATCCTAACTCAGCCGGACTCGGTTGGGGTGGCTTGAACAACAACAGCTCGAACTTCGCCGGCCATGTCACCATCTTCGCTCCGACGGTGGAAAACCCCGATAACACGCGCGACCTGGTCTTGATCGATCCGCGAACCAGTCAGGTCACGCCTGCATCGTATCGCGACTTCAACGCCGGCTCCGATCCGGCCGCATTCAACTTCCGCGCCTTCACTCCGGCGATTCCCGCCGTCGAGAAAGCGATCTATTATGTCACCGCCCACTACAAGATTTTTGGTGAAGGACTGCAGCTCTACGGCGACCTCATGTACGCCAAGACTAAGCAGGATAACGGGCTCGCTGCCTCGCCTTTCTTCCTCGGGGGCGACGAGACAGCCACCAACGGAACGGCCGTTAACGAATCCATCTTCAACCCTTTCGGGACAAATCTGGAATCGCTCCGTTACCGTTTTGTCAATGAGTCGGGATTACGCCGCAGCTTCTATGATCACGATTACTGGCGCTACACGGTTGGGGTAAATGGCGAATTCAATTTCAAGGGCAACGACTTCATTAGCCATTTCGGCTATGACACCGGCTTTGTTTACGAGCGCTTCGATGAATTGCGCATCGATGCCGGCGACGCCACCCACAATGCGATCCTCGACCAGATCGCGGCCAATCTTTTCAATCCCTTCATCGGTCAGAACGCGCCGCCGATCGGCACCGCTCCGACCTACATCAATGGCGTGCCGACTGGCCTGACCGCGCCCTACAACAACGTCCTCGGCTTCCAGAACGCCGAGTACCTCGGCCACTCTTTCTTCTACGAGCGAGATTACCTCTACGATATCAAATTAAACGCCCACCTGTTTCCGAATCTTTGGAACGGCGGTATCGACATCGCGGCCGGTTACGAACATCGCACGATTTCCGAGCACTCCGTCCCGGATCCCGTTCAAGCCGCGGGCGATCAACTCGGTTTCGATCAGTCGCCGAACACCAAGACGAAACAGGACGTCGATTCATTCTTCACCGAATTAACCATCCCAATCGTGACTTCGACGATGAACGTTCCATTCGTTAGGTCGTTAGAAATTTCCGGCGCGTTTCGCTACGAACATTTCGACGAGAGGGATCAGTACACGCACCGCTCTTCCAGCTTTAACAATGCGAATCCCGATGAGGATTTTGGTGGCAGTCCGCGCGTCAGCATTCGTTATCAACCCATTCCTGACCTGACTCTGCGCGCGAATTGGAACCAATCATTCCGCGGCCCGACACCGACGAATCTTTTCAATCCGGTCGTGCAGGATTTCCCGGTGGTTTTTGATCCAGTCAAACAGATCACGCTGCAACCACCCCAAGGCGTTTGGCGAGGCGGTAACACAGGGCTCTTGCCCGAAACGACTGATGCCTACTCTGCTGGTGTCGTTTACACGCCAAAATTTCTACCCGGCTTCACCGTCACCGCTGACTACTACCAGCTCTTCACCACCAATTTGATTTTGAGCGGCAACAATTTCGCGCAGATCCTCTTGTCACAAAACGTGGTCGATCCCGACGGATACGGTAATGGCTCAGGAGCAGTCGGAGCGACCGGCGGACCTGGTCTCGGCGTCACGCGCGATGCCAACGGCAATCTTCTCGCGATCGATTCCACTATCGGCAACGCCGGCAAACGCCTCGTCACAGGGTTGGATGTTACTGCGGTTTACCAAATCCCGACGACGAACTGGGGACAGTTCACGCTCAGCATGGGCTGGAATCATTTCTTCACCTGGAAAGCCGAACCCGGTGCCGGGCTCGGCACGCACAACTTTCTCGGCGATTTCAACGCCACCATTCCGCTTACACCCGGCGGCATTCCGTTCAACAAAGCTTTCCTCCGCGGCGAATGGGAATGGAAGGGACTCGATTTCGTCATGACCGGTAACTACATCGGCGACATGGAAGACGATCCCAGCTTCATCGCGGGCAACATTCTGGTTCCGGGTAACGAAGGAACTCTGCAAGAACCAAACTGGGTTCTGCATCGCCGTATCGCGAGTTACATGACTCTCGACATGCAACTAAGCTACGAATTCAAACGGCCGGAGATGCAGGCCGCCGCCACCGGTTATTCTAAGGACGCAAAGGATGCGAAAGGCGCTGGGGTTGCTGGTGCTGAGACAAGCACGATCTGGCAACGAATGTTGTGGGGAACAAAAATCACACTGGGCGTGAACAACGCCTTCGATCGGCAGCCACCTTCTGTGCTAGCTGCCTTCAATGACAACTACGATACCTCAAACTACTCGATACGTAACCGCTACTGGTACGTGAGTCTGAGCAAGAAGTTCTAGGACTCGTTAGGCAGCAACCGCCCGTTCGCGTTGAAATACCTCGGCTAATGCTAGGAGGAATTTCTCGCGCGTGTAAGGTTTAACCAGGCAGGCATTCACCGCCAGTGCTTCCATTTCCGGTGAGCGACAGGCCTCGTCCCGGCCGGTCGAGACCAGGATTTTCGTTTTCGGATTCAAGCGGCGCAGTGTCCGGATGAGAGTGAGCCCATCCATAAAAGGCATCACCATATCGGTCACTACCAGATCGATCTCGGCGGCGTTACGGGCGAAAAGTGCGAGTGCAGCAATGCCATCTTCGGCTACGAGAACATTGTAGCCATAGCGAAGCAGGAGCGATTGCGCGGCCTCACGCACGGTTGGCTCGTCATCGACCAGCAGGATGGTCTCGCCGCGGCCGGCGGGTAGAGTAAGGACGTCGGTTGATGCTACCGCAAGAGTGCCGCCGCCGCGCGCAGGCAGGAAAACCTTGAAGCTGGTATGCCCCGGCTCGCTATAGACATTCATGAAACCGCCATAGCTCTTCACAATGCCAAGTACGGTAGAAAGACCAAGCCCGGTACCTTTGCCTACATCCTTGGTGGTGAAGAATGGATCGAAAATTTTGTCGATGATGTCCCGCGGAATTCCTACCCCATCGTCTGAAACTTGGATCAAGACATGCGCGCCGGCCGACGCGCCCGGGATCATGCTGGCATAATGTTCGTCGACCTCGAAATTTTCACTCGTTAGGCGAAGTGTCCCGCCATTCGGCATGGCATCCCGTGCATTTACGCTCAGGTTTAGTAAGACCTGTTGTAAGTGTGTCGGATCACCTTCTACCAACCAAAGGTCTTGTGGATAGTTTGTCTGTATCGTGATCGTCTTAGGAAAAGTCTGGCCGGCGATCTTCGCGACTTCTTCCAGCAGGTAGATCGGTTGTAACAGGACGCGCTCACCGTCCGCACCGCGCGCGAAAGTCAGCATCTGTTTCACCACGCTGGCTCCGCGTTCCGCGCTTGTCTGGACTAACGAGAGAAATTCTTCCTTGTCGGCCGCGGATAATTCACCGCGCAAGAGCGGCGAAACGAGGAGAATCGGCGCCAGAATGTTGTTCAGATCGTGCGCCACACCTGCCGCAAGCGTGCCGATACTTTCCAGGCGCTGCGAACGCAAGAACTGCGATTCGAGTTTCTTCTGGTCCGTCACATCGGTGTGAATGACGAGGATCGATTGCGGCGTGCCTGTTTCATCGCGCACCAGCGTCCAGCGCGAATTAACCACGATTTTGCGTCCATCCTTGCACACATGATGAAGTTCGCCGCGCCATTCCCCGCGATTTAGCAGCTCTTCCTTCGCGGCGATAAACGCCTGTTCATCCAGGTAAATTAAATCGCAGATTTTTTTTCCGAGAACCTCATCGGCCATCCAGCCGTAAAGTCTCTCCGCGCCACGGTTCCAGAATTCGATTCGATCCTCCAAATCGCGCACCACGATCGCGTCGTGCGCGAGATTGAGTAACTCCGCCTGTTCGCGAATTCTTTGCGTCGCCTGTTTCCTCTCCGTGATGTCTTCAAATGTCCCCTCGAAATACGCGATCTCGCCGTCTTCGTGGCGGACGACGCGCGCGTTTTCCGAAACCCAGACTTTGCCGCCGTCCTTGCGATAGATCTCGGACTCGAATCCGTTGACCACGCCGTTTTCGGCAATCAATCGGCGAAATTCTGTCCGCCGCGCCGGATCCACATAACCGCGTCGTTCCAAATCGCAATGATCCAACAATTCCTGAACCGATTCGTAACCGAGAATCCGCGCCATCGCAGGATTTGCCGCGACGAATTTGCCATTCGGCGTGCTCTGGAAAATTCCTTCGACGGCGTTCTCAAAAATCGAGCGGTATTTCGTTTCCGCCTCGTGCAGCGCCTTGATTGTTTGCGCGCGTTTGACCAGGTCCTCCTCGGTCACGCACTCGAGCATGACCGCCCCGGCGGGTCGCTCTTTTTCGGGTAACTTCTGCACCGCGCGTTAAAAAGCAGGATACCGGCCAAGCATCGATCTAAGGCACAAAACTCCTTGCAGTTAAAGCTCTCGCACGGCACGGAATGCATATGCCGCTGCGCCTGAATGTCAGCAGTCGGGCGCCGAAGCTCAGCGGCGGCCAGGCTCTCGTCATTTCCATTCCAAATAGCGGCCGCACTTGGATACGCACTTTTCTCGCGGCGTATTTTTGCGCGCGGTTCGAGCATCCGTTTTCACTGGACCCCGATCCATATGGCGATGGCCGCATCCCGCGCGTCATTTACACACACGATCTCTACGAGCATCACACTAAGACGCGCCGCTGGGAGCGTGTGCGCAGTAAATTTCTCGTGCCGCGGACCGAGATCCGGCGCGCTAAAATTCTCTTGCTGGCGCGCGATCCGCGAGACGCCTTCATTTCGCATTACCACGAACTAACGCGACGCACGGCCGAAACCGCAGCGACCTTGAAGCATCGAAGTCTTGGCGAAATTCTGCGCGACTCGATTCATGGCATTGATCTCATGGTCGAAACCATGAATGCCTGGTGGACTGAGTTTGGGCAGCGCAAAGATTGCATTCTCGTGCGGTACGAAGATTTGCATCTGGCCCCGGCCGTCCAATTTCGCCGCATTCTCGCCGCTCTCGCCGCGGATGAAATCGATGAAGAAGATTTCATCTACGCGCTCGAATTCTCGCAATTCGGCAACATGCGCAAGATGGAAGCGTCCAAGCAATACGACCCGAAATTGCTTCAACCCGGCGACGTTAACGATCCCGAATCCTACAAAGTGCGTCGCGGCAAAGTCGGCGGCTACCGTGATTATCTTACCGGCGACGATCTCACTTTCGCCAACCGCGCCGTCGCTCGTCTCGACCCGCGCTTCGGTTATTCCGCCTAACGAATCATGTGCGGCATCGCCGGTTACGTTTCAACCGACGAAGCGACGGATCGCTCGCCGCTTCTGCGACAATTGACCGACGCGTTGCGTCATCGCGGCCCGGACGACGAAGGCTTTTTCGTCGAGCCCGGCGTCGGTTTAGGCATGCGGCGACTCAGCATTGTCGATCTGCCCGGCGGCCATCAACCGATTGCGAATGAAGACGGGACCGTTCACGTCATCTTCAACGGCGAGATTTACAACTACGTCGAGTTACGCGCGGACTTGGAAAAACGCGGCCACCGCCTAACGACTGGTAGCGACACGGAGACGCTCGTCCATCTCTACGAAGATCACGGCGTAGAAATGTTGCGCCTTCTCCGCGGCATGTTCGCTTTCGCCCTCTGGGATTCGCGCAAAAAAATGCTTTTCCTTGCGCGCGATCGTCTCGGCAAAAAGCCGCTCAACTACGTTTCGACCAATACCGACCTCTACTTTTGTTCGGAAATCGCGCCCCTTCTCGACTCAAAACTTGCCGCGTGGGAAATCGATCCGGAAGCGCTCGCAGAATATTTGATGTTCGGTTTTATTTCCGCGCCGCGAGCATTCGTTAGGCAAATCAAGAAACTTCCGCCGGCCCATTACCTCACCTGGCAGGAGGGCAAAGTTGATGTTGAAAGATACTGGTCCTACACGCAGCGACCGAAGACGACGCGCAGCTATGAAGAAGCGCGCGACGAAGTTCGTGCCAAGCTCGACGAAAGCATCCGCCTCCGTTTGCGCAGTGATGTTCCACTGGGATTGCTGCTGAGCGGGGGAATCGATTCGAACGCCATCCTCGCGCGACTCGTTCGCGGCCTCGGTCAAAAAGTGCAGGCCTTCACAATCGGTTTTCCCGAGAAGGAATACGACGAGACTGAAATCGCCTGCGCTGCAGCGAAGCATTTCGGCATCGAGCATCACCTGCTGCAAGGCACGACGGATTTGCTCGGATTACTTCCAGAAGTCGTTAGGCATTACGGCGAGCCCAACGCCGATAAATCCATCTTGCCGACCATGCTGCTCAGCGGCCTGACGCGTCAGCACGTAAAAGTGGCATTGAGCGGCGACGGCGGTGATGAAGCCTTCGCCGGTTATCGAAAACATCGGCTGCGGACTTGGCAGAATTTCTCGATTCTACCGAGACAATTTCATGCAAAGACCACGCTCGCGATCATGCACGGAAAAATGCCCCGGTTCGCGCGTGTCCTCCTGCCGGAGGCGGCTTCGATTTTTTCGGGCGAATTCTTCACCGGATCGTCGTGGCTGCGTCTCACCACCCAATACCTCCGACATCATGCGGAAAAATCTCTACGAGCACTCGTTAGGCATTTTTATACCGGTGAGATGGAACCACTAGAGCGCATGCTGCAATGGGACAACACCGTTCCTTTGCCCAATTCACTCCTGACCAAACTCGATATCGGAAGCATGGCGCGCAGTCTCGAGGTGCGCTCGCCTTTTCTCGATCACGAGCTGGTCGAGCTGTGTGCGCGTTTGCCTAACGAGTGGAAGGGCAACAATCGGCAGGGAAAATTGATTCTGCGCGACATCGTGAAAGATGATCTGCCGCCGGAAGTTCTACACGCGAGGAAGCGCGGCTTCTCCGTTCCCCTCGCGCAATGGTGGCGCGGCGAGGCGCGGACGAGAATCCGCGCAGGAGTCCAGCCGCTACATCCCGCCCTGCAGCCGTTTCTGCAAGAGTCCGCGATCCTTAAGTTACTTGATGAGCATCAGCGCGGTCGCGCCAATCACGCACAACGACTTTGGAACCTGTGGATACTAAACGAGTGGGCGCGGATGTTTCTCTCGTGAACTCGGTCGCGATTCTCGTTAGCAGCTGCGACCAGTTCTTTGATGCGTGGCGGCCGTTCGCTTTTTTCTTCCGTAAGTTCTGGCCGAATTGTCCCTTCCCGGTTCATCTCATCACGAATGAATTGCAGATCGAATCGAGTTTTATTCGCGCGATTTCTGTCGGGGAGGATCGCGGCTGGGCTTCGAACATGCGGCAAGCGCTCGGTCAATTGGACGCCTCGAATGTTCTCTATTTGCAGGAAGACTATTTCCTAAACGCGCTGGTGCAGGACGAGCAACTCGCGGCCGACATCACCTACGCGCTGGAGAATGACATTGATGCACTCTACTTCCGCGCTCGTTCGCAGTTGGAGCAAGATTTCAAACCGTTAACCGATCGGTTCGGCATCGTGCCAGTTGATTCGGACGGCCGGAGCCGTTGTCAGCTTGCGTTGTGGAAACGCGAATCACTTCTGGCGGTTTTGCAAGAAGGCGAAAGCGCGTGGGAAATGGAGTCGCGCGGGAGTGAGCGCACGCGTCAGATGAAAATCCTTTCCTATCACGCGCGCGAAAATGCGCCGGTTAATTATTTGATGTCGGCGATTGTCCGCGGCCTCTGGACGCGCGAGGCGCTCGCGATGTGTCGCGAGGAAGGAGTTGAAATCGCGCCGAAGTTTCGCGGTGTCTATTCGCCTAACAAGTGGTTACAAGGCTGGCGCCGCGCGCAAACACGCCGACGCTTCCGCAATTATTTCAGAGGACGAGCGACTAAAATTCCGGTGTCACTTCCGTAGCGGAAAAGGTAATTTGAGAGTCGTTGGTCGATCACGACTCGCCCGTAGTTGTGCGGCGCGGAGGCGTGCATGAAATGCAGAACGCCGTCACTCGAACGCAGCGCCAGGCCAACATGCGACGTTCCGAAGAGGCGACCGTCATGCGAAACAATCCCGATGATGTCGCCCGTACGAAGTTGCGATTCGATCGCCGGCACGCGGCTTTTTGGAATCTGGTAGAGCGGCCGACTGGAGACCCGCGCCTCCATGCTGGCGAGCGGGCGCAACAAACTGCGATTCGCTTTCAGGTAACGATAACTTCTCCAGCCCCGCGTCATTTCCTGCGCCGCGTGCGGCACACTAACACCACCAAGACTTCTCGTTAGGTCCTCAACCAGCCCGCGCCGATTGTTGTCGGCCAGCCAATCTTCCAGGTAATGCAGACGCGACAGATATTCGCCGGTGCATTCCCCGCCGCGATAGCGATCGAGCTCGATGTAATGCAGCAGACGTTCAGGCGTCCAATTTTCCTGCGGCTCTTCGATCATGCGCGCGAAGGCGAGGGAAACTTCGAAAAACGTCCAGCAATCCAAGCCGGTGAAATTGACCGACGGCGACTCAACCCGGTTATCGATCTCCAAAGTGAAACCCTTGTAACGCGTGCCGACAAGCGCCTGGCCGACCGCGGCGGTGCGTTCGCCGATAGGCAACGCCGACCAATTACTGTTGCGCGCTTCATTGACCAGCCGATCGAATTTGTCTTTGCCGCGAAAGGTCGTGGAAAGCGGCAGCGCGCCACGCGACTCCGCTGCGAGCAAAATCAAAAACAGAATTGTGAAGACCTTGCGCATGGCGCGGAACATTCGAACGAATCTTCTCGTGTGCAAGAAGCGCGCCACTTCTGCTCGACCGCGCAACCTGCCCAAACTAGTTTGCGCCCCATGCGCCGGGTCATTCTTAGCGGGATCGCGATTTGCCTAACGAGTTGTAGCACGACGTCGGTCAACGGCCCCGCTCCGACAACGCTTTCGCCCAGCGACCGCAACGACGCGAATGGACTCGCCAACAGAATCGCCGCGTTGTCATCCACCATTCGCCCGGATGAAGCGCAACGGCTCAGCGAGTGCACATACCTGACCGTGCGGCGTCTGGCGGTCGAATATCAAATGGTCTGGCCCTCCGGCATGCAGAACTACCTTATCGCGACGGGTCAACGAAAACGCGGTTACTGTTTTCATTGGGCCGAAGACATCATGACCGCGCTGGCCAAACTAAGATTGCAAACCATCGAACTGCACTGGGCCGAGGCGTTCATCGGGACTTCCGCGGAACATAACGTCGTCGTTGTGACCTCGAATGGTCAGCCTTATTCGCAGGGGATTTTGCTCGATGGTTGGCGTTACGCTGGACGGCTTTATACCTCGCCCGTGCGAGCCGACATGAAGCATTTCGAATGGCGCGAGAACAAGGCGAAGTGCGCGGAAGTTTTGACCAGGGCTCTGGCGCCGCCAGCCGTTGCACGTCAACCAACCACTCGTTAGGCAAGTTTGCCGCGGACTGCCACGCGCCGTATTCTAATCGGTGGACGATTTCTTCAAGGTCGACGAGGACGTGAAAGCGGTGAAGCCGCCGACGGCCGCCTCGCCGTTGGCTGCGCGCATGCGACCGCGTTCGCTCGAAGAATTTGTCGGCCAGGAGCACATCCTCGCGCCGGGGAAATTTTTGCGGCGCGCCATCGAAGCCGATCGATTGCCCTCCGTCATCCTTTCCGGGCCACCGGGCACGGGAAAGACCACGCTCGCCCATATCATCGCCGATATGACACAGGCGAAATTCGAACGGCTCAGCGGCGTCGAAAGCAACGTCGCCGAAATGCGGAAGGTCGTGGCGTCCGCCGCGAATCGCATCCGCACCTCTGGACAGAAAACCATCTTGTTTGTCGATGAGATCCATCACTTCAACAAAGCGCAGCAGGATATTTTGTTGCCCGATGTCGAGAGCGGGAACCTGCGGCTCATCGGCGCCACCACCTACAATCCGTTTTTCTACGTCAACAGCGCCCTCGTCTCGCGCTCGCAGGTTTTCCAACTCGAGCCGCTCAAGGTCGAGCAACTCGAAGAACTGATCGACCGCGCCTTAGCCGACAAAGAACGCGGCCTCGGAAATACAAAGTGCAGATCGATCCAGAAGCGCGAACGCATCTCGCCAAGATCAGCGACGGCGATGCGCGGAAATGTCTGAACGCGCTCGAGATCGGCGTCATGACCACGCCGCCTAACAGGTCACGGTGTCGTCCATTTCACCCTCGACGTCGCCGAGCAAAGCATTCAACAGAAAGCGATCGTTTACGATCGAGCGGGCGACGCGCACTACGACACGATCAGCGCCTTCATCAAAAGCATGCGCGCGTCCGATGAGAAAGGCGCGATCTACTGGCTCGCGAAAATGCTCCACGCCGGCGAAGACTTTCGTTTCATCGCGCGCCGCATCGTGATTTTCGCGAGCGAAGACGTCGGTCTGGCGGATGTAAACGCGTTGCCTCTCGCTATCGCCGCGCAACAAGCGGTCGAATTCGTTGGGATGCCGGAAGCGCGCATTCCCCTGGCCCACGCCGTTTGCTACATGTGTCGCGCGAAAAAAAGTCGCGAAGCCTACGAGTCGTTAGGCGCCGCGACCGAAGAAATCGAATCGGAACAAACCGAGCGCGTGCCGGAGCATTTGAAAAACAAACACTTCCCGGTTAATCCCGAGAAGTGAGTCCAACGAATGGCGTTAGCGTTCCACATCGTTGTCTCGACTTCCCAAGCGCGAGGCACTCGGGAAACGTTGTTCGTGGGGTAGTGGAATTGCTCCGGGCGGCCTTGGCTGTGTGCGAAATCGGTTCATTTGAAATTGAACGGGAAAGACAAGCGCGCGCCACCGCTTCGGTTTCCACTTCGATTGCGTGAACGCGGCAATCGCCGCATCGTCCAGAGACTTGAATCCGGTCGACCGCATTATTTTCACCTCCGCCACCGTACCGGTCTCAAAATTCAAGGTGAGGCCAAAAAGTCCATTACCTTCGTGGCGCATCGCACGATCCGTGTGCGGGTACTCTGGACCGTAAGAACGCATGACATCATTTTCCCAAGGCGCCCGGCCCGCATACTCCTGCGCGAAATGCCATTTGCGGCTCGCATCCATACCTGCTCCGGAAGATTGCGCTGAGAGGTAAGCACGGCTCCCCAACTCGACAGCGTTCGCGGCTCCAAGCAGCGAGAAGGCGAACAAAAGCGTTGGGCGGAACACAGTCACTTCACTGCAGCTAATCAAACTGGCATTTGGCTCACAAGTGGTTAATCCCGCGACAATGTTTCGGCATTCGAGGAAAGCGAAACTTCCGTAATTTTTCGGCGCTTCGTTACAGTTCTTTACAAGTCGTTTCTTCGGTCGAAGTAGCGCGCGGTCTCGCCTTCGCGAGATTATCTCGTGCCCGAAACCGCCGGAAAAAAACTCGCACGGCGTTTACACCCGCGATTACGAAATTGGTTTTTCGCGAACTATTCGGATTTTACCGAGGCGCAATTGCACTGCGTCCCGTCGATTCTTGATCGCGAATCGATTTTGCTCACCTCGCCCACGGGCAGCGGAAAGACCCTCGCGGGATTTCTCGGAGTTTTTGATTTTCTCCTGCGGAAACTCGATGCCGGCACCCTGACGCGATCCGTGCAATGCATCTACGTCTCGCCGTTGCGCGCGTTGACTTACGACATCAGCAAGAATTTGCGCGGGCCGATCGAAGGCATGGGATTGGAGAAAGAAATTATCGTTCACGCCCGCAGCGGCGACACGAAAGCTTCAGAACGCGCGAAGTTCCGCAGAAGCGGCGCGCACATTCTGGTCACTACGCCGGAAAGTCTGGCGGTGATGCTGGCCCAGGAAGGTTACGTGAATCATTTGCGCGAATGTCAGTTCGTCATTGTTGATGAATTGCATTCCTTCGCGGGAAATAAACGTGGCGTCGATCTGACTTTGTCGCTCGAGCGATTGGAACGCCTAACGAGCAGCGCAATCTGTCGCGTTGGATTATCGGCAACGGCTGCGCCGCTCGACTTGCTCGGGCAATTCCTGGTTGGTGAGGGCCGCAGCTGTCGGATCGCAGAAGCGAAGATCGAGAAGAAATCGATCGTGGAAGTTTTTTCGCCGATTCGGCGCCATCCATATCCGCCGGCCGGTTACACCGGGGCGCGTTTGTATGCGGAGCTGGCCGAGCTGATTCGCTCACGCAAATCTGTTCTCGTTTTCACGAATGTTCGCTCCGCGGCCGAGCAGATTGGATTGAATCTCAAAGAACTGTTGCCCGATCTGGCGAAGCAGATCGAAATTCATCACGCCTCGTTAGACCGCAGCGTGCGGCTGGAGGTAGAAGATCGGTTGAAGAATGGCGAACTCCGCGCGGTTGTTTGTTCGACCAGTCTCGAACTTGGCATCGACATCGGCGCGGTCGATCTCGTCGTGATGGTGGCGACGCCGAAAGGCGTTTCGCGTGCGATTCAACGCATTGGGCGCTCGGGGCATTCGCTCAATCGCACCAGTCACGGCGTGCTCGTGGCGACAAACATCAGCGATCTCGTGGAAGCGACTGTAACGGCGCGCCGTGTGCGCGAGCATGCGCTCGATCCGATTCGCATTCAGCAGCAGCCCGTTGATGTGCTGGCGCAACACATTGTCGGGCTCGCGATGCTCGCGCCCATTTCGACGGACGAAATTTTTGGACTCGTTAGGCGTGCATTTCCGTTTCGCAACCTGGAACGCGAAGAATTCGATCGCGTGCTGCAATATCTGGAAGGGGGCGGCGCTTCGCTGGAAAAACAATACGCCGGCGTTTTTGGAAAAATCCGGATTGAGGATGGACTCATCTCGATCGCGCATCCACGGGTCGCGCGCGATTTCTTGGTCAACATCGGCACGATCGTTTCGGAAAGTTTCGTCGATGTTTTTCTGAAGCGACGGCGTCTCGGCTCCGTTGAGGAAGGATTCGTTAAACAACTGCAGCTGGGCGATCTCTTCGTGCTTGGCGGACGCATCGTGCGGCTGATCGATACCGAATTGCAGGCGGCATATGTCGAGCGCGCCGATGGCCAACTACCGACTGTTCCGCGCTGGAATGCGGCGAAGATGCCGCTGACTTCGGGTCTAGCGCGCGGCGTGCGGGAAATTCGCGCGGAAATCGCGCAGCGGTTATCGGACCAAAATGTTTCCGATTGGTTGGTAGAAGATTACGAAATCTCCAAGGCGAACGCGGAAGCGATCCTCGAACAATTTCGCGCGCAGCTGTTGGTTTCGGAATTGCCGGTCGGCGAGAAGATGTTGATCGAGCTTTATCGCGACGGCGAACATTCCCATTATTTTTTCCATTCGCTCATCGGACGCAGCGCAAATGACGCGCTCTCTCGAATCGTCGCATGGCGAGTGAAGAAACGGCTCGGCGGAAATGCGCTGGTCACGATCGATGACTACGGGTTCCTCCTCACGCTTCGACCGTTCCAGGAAATGCCATTGGAAGATTGGCGGCTTTGTTTCGAACGCGAAGGCGCCGAGGAAGATTTGTTCGCCGCACTGCGCGGATCGGAACTGGTGAAGTGGCAATTTCGCGGTGTGGCGCAAACCGGTTTGATGGTGCCGCGAAATTTACCGGGTCGTGAACGACGGCCGCGCCAGTTAACCTGGAGCTCGGAGGTCTTGTTTCGCGTGCTCGAACAACACGAGGCGCAGCATCCGTTGCTGCAGGAAGCCTACAAACAAGCGATGCACATTTTCCTGGATGCTGACGAGGCGTACGCCTCGTTGGAACGCGTGCAATCGTATCGCTGGATCTTGCGGGAACTCGAAGTGATCTCGCCTTTTTCGTTCGGGATTTATGCGAGCAAAATCAAGGAAAGCATGATGCTGGAAGATCCCGGCGCAGCCCTCGAACGCATTTATTCTGATTTGTATGCGCGAGTGGAATCGGTGGCGAAGGAGCACCGGCATTCTCAGGACGAGCCATAGAAAACAAGAAGGGGCAGGTCTTGCGACCCACCCCTTCCAGCTACCGAGCGAGGCTTCTCCTTAGCTTTTGCTCTGTGAAAGTTTAGTTTTTGCTCTGCGAAACCACTTCGTTGAGCTTGAAGATCGGCAGGAACATCGCGATGACGATGCCGCCGACGATGACGCCGAGGAAGACAATCAGCATCGGCTCGATGAGCGAGGTGAGCGCGTCGAGCATGGCTTCGATTTCTTCGTCCCAGAAGTCGGCCATCTTCTCGAGCATGGTGTCGATTTTGCCGGTCGCTTCGCCGGCCGAAACCATCCGCAGCATCATGGGCGGAAAAATCGGCTTCTTCGACAAAGCGACCGAAAGGTTGTCGCCGCGTTCGACGTCTTCGCCGACGCCTTTGATGCTGGTCTCGACCACGTGATTGCCGGACGCGCCGGCCACGATGTCGATGACTTCGAGAATCGGAACGCCGCTGCGAATCAGCTGCGCAAAGGTGCGGGCGAAGCGCGACATGCAAATCTTGTGAATGAGCGGACCGAAGATCGGCAGCTTCAATTTCCAGCGGTCCCAAAGTTGTTTGCCGCGCTTGGAGCGGACGAAAGTGCGGATGCCGAAGAAAATTCCGGCGACGATCGCGATGAGGAAGTACCATTCGTTCCGCATGAAATCACTGACGTCGATGAGGAACTGCGTGGGCGCGGGAAGTTTCGCACCGAAATCCTTGAAGATTTCGCCGAAGATCGGCACGACTTTGACGATCAAGAATGTGGTGATGGCAAAGGCGATACAGATGACGATGACTGGATACGTCATGGCCGACTTGACCTTCTTGCGCAGGCGAGAGCTGGCTTCCAGGAAGCCTGCGAGCCTGTCCAAAATCTCCGCGAGCAATCCGCCGTGCTCGCCTGCTTTCACCATGGAAACAAACAGTCGGTCGAACACGCGCGGATGCTTCGCGATAGATTCGTTAAAAGTTTCGCCACCTTGAACACGCGTGGTCACGTCGCTGATAACCTGGCGCAGGCCGCGTTGCCGCTTGGGATCGGATTGATCGTAAAGCGCGGTCAGGGCTTGGACGAGCGAGATGCCGGCCTCGATCATGGTGGAAAGTTGACGAGTAAAGAGAACGAGGTCGGTCTCTTTGACCTTGAAGTTTTTCTTCTTGGAACGCGACGCGGCGGCTTTCGCCTGCAGCGACAAGACCATGAGCCCGCGGCTCATGAGACTGGTCACGGCATTGTCTTCGTTGAGTGCTTCCTGAACGCCGGAAACGATCTTGCCCGAGGCGTCACGAGCTTGGTAGGAGAAGGCGATCATAATTCTGGTAGTTATAATCAATCTAGCAACTACGATGCCAAATCCATTCTCTGCAATCGCCCATCCTATGGTTGAGGTGCAACAGCTAGAGCCCGGTTTAAGTATCTGGTCTCGATATGATTCGGCGGTCAAAGCGGATCTCTTCTCAACCGCTCTGGCAGTGGGATCGAAGGCGCTTCTGGTCGATCCGATCGCTCTCGGGGATGAAGACCTGCCAATCAGGGCACCCGTAACGGGAATCGTTATCACGAATGCGAATCATCTGCGCGCATCCGCTGACTTTGCCGCGAAATTTTCGTCGCCGATTTATGCCATGCCTGAGGCTAACGCGCCTGGCGCTGACGAATTGCGCGATGGCGTTACTCTCGCGGACGAATTGCAGATCATTGCCATCGACGGCGCCGCGCCGGGCGAGATCGCGCTTTTTTCAGCACGCGACCAAGGGCTGCTGATCGTCGGCGACGCTTTAATCAACTTCGGCTCGAATGGTTTCACTCTTCTACCAGCCAAATACTGCTCCAATTCGAAGCGAATGCGAAAGTCACTGAGCAAGCTTCTCGATTTAAATTTCGAACGAATGCTCTTCGCCCATGGCACGCCGATCATGAGCAAAGCGCGCGACCGTCTGGCCACCTTGATTGCCGAAGGCACATGAGCACGGCACCAAGTCAGGTGACGCGGTTCCTCCGCTTGATTCGTTTTTCTCACACCGTTTTTGCGCTTCCCTTCGCGCTTGGCGCGCTTGTGGTTGCGGCCAAGGGGCGGCCATCGCTGCGAATTTTTTTCCTGGTCGTCGTCTGCATGATGCTGGCGCGAACCGCGGCGATGTTATTCAACCGCCTGGTTGATTGGTCGCTCGATCAGCGCAATCCGCGCACCGCCCAACGTCACCTCTTGGTCACGCGCAAAAGCGCCATTGTCGGGTTAGTGGTCTGCATTGTCGGTTTCATCCTTGCTGCCGGCTTGATCAATTTTGCCACGGCCATGCTCGCGCCGGTCGCGCTCGCGATCGTTTTTTTCTATTCGATCACCAAACGCTTCACTGATCTTTCACATTTTTTTCTCGGCGTCGCCCTGGCCATCGCGCCGGCCGGCGCCTGGATCGCGCAAACCGAGCGGCTCGAATTGGCGCCGCTTATTCTCGGCGCCGGTGTGATCTGCTGGGTGGCTGGTTTCGATCTCATCTACGCCACGCAGGATGCGGAATTCGATCGGCGCGAACACCTGCATTCACTTGTCGTCAGGCTAGGCGTCCCGGGAAGCTTGCGCCTCGCGCAATGGCTGCATCTCGGAATGTTCGTCGCTTTGATTGCGTTTGGTCTCGCGGCCAAACTGGGGTTGATCTTTTTCGGCGCGATGCCACTCATCGCGGCGGCGCTGGTTTACGAACATCGCGCGGCCAGCCGGCTCGATCTCGCCGGAATCAATCGCGCATTTTTCCAAAGCAACGCTTTCGTCTCCGGCGTTTTCCTAGTCGCGATTTGCGCAGATCTATGGCGCTAGAGAGGCGAATCGAGCATCGCGATCCTCCGCGCATGGCGACCGCCTTCAAAAGCTGTCGTTAACCAGATCCGCACGATCGAAAGCACCAGATCTTCTGGAATGAGACGTTCGCCTAACGAGAGGACGTTGGCGTCGTTGTGCTGCCGCGAAAGTTTCGCGCTTTCTTCGCTCCAGCAAAGCGCGCAGCGCACGCCGCGCACTTTGTTTGCCGTCATCGCTTCGCCATTGCCGGATCCACCGAAGACCACGCCTCGTTCGCACTCGCCCTTCGCTACCGCTTCGGCCGCCGGCCTAACGAAGAGTGGGTAGTCAACCGGCTCCTCACTAAAGGTACCGAAATCGACCACCTCGTGGCCTAACGAGTGCAGCAGCTCTTTCACTTTTTCCTTCAAGCGAAAACCGGCGTGATCCGTCCCGAGCGAGATTTTCATGAGGCTGATTCTCCGTGTAACTGCGCTAACTGCGACCAAAGTTCGCGCTCCCGTTCTGTGATTTTTTTCGGAACGCGAATTTGCGCGACCACATAAAGATCGCCGCGACCTCCCGAGGCGTTCGGCAATCCGCGTTCGCGCAAACGAAAACGCTGCCCGCCCTGCGTGCCCGCGGGAATTTTCAGCCGCACTTTTCCATCGAGTGTCGGCACCTGCAGGTCGGTCCCGAGCACTGCCTTCCACGGCGCGATATCCGCCTCGTGAATGAGATCGCTCCCTTCGACGGAAAAATCCGGATGCCGCGCCAGTCGCACGCGCAAATATAAATCGCCACTTTTTCCCCCGCCCTCGCCCGCTTCACCCTGACCGGCGAGACGAATGCGTTGTCCTTCATGCACACCGCGCGGAATTTTTACCGTGTAGCTTTCCACTTTTCGTGACCCGCTCCGGCGCAAGGAAACGGTTCGTTTCGCGCCATGAAGCGCTTCTTCCAACGGCACCATGATGTCCGCTTCCACATCGCTGCCGCGCTCGGCCGCCGGAGTTCCTCGACCAAAACCCGCCGTGCGCGATCGCCCGCCGCCGAAAAATTGTTCGAAGAAATCGCTGAAACCTGTGCCGCCAAATTCAAACTCCGCGCCATCACCGCCGGTACTCCATCTTTGAAATCCGCCGCCCGGCTGTCCGCCACCGCCGCCCCATCCCGGTGGTGGTTGAAATCCGCCGCCCGGCTGGTTCCAATCCGCGCCCAGTTGATCGTATTTCTTCCGCTTCTCCGGATCGCTCAGGACTTCGTAGGCTTCGTTGATCTGCTTAAATTTTTCCTCGGCACTTTTTTTATCCTTCGCGACATCGGGATGAAATTTGCGCGCGAGCTTGCGGAAGGCCGATTTTATTTCATCGGCGCTCGCTGTCTTCGACACGCCAAGCGTTTCGTAATAATCACGGAACTGAACAGCCATTGGTCGTGATGATTCTTCCCGCTTCCGATCTTGCGCGCAACCGCCCGCGTGCGCGAACGTGCCTCTCCCAAATGGCGAAGCGATCGGCCTCGCGCCTTCTCCTCGAAAAACACCTCGCGCGTCTCGCGCAATGTCGCAGATGTCCACGCGTGTTACCGCCGCCGGTCTCTGGCGGCGCGATCGTTGGCGAGGTGATGTTAATCGGTCAGGCACCCGGTGTGCGAGAGCCAGTCTTGAAGCGACCGTTTGCGCATACCGCCGGGAAAACACTCTTCCGTTGGTTCGAAGAATTTTGCGCGATGGATGAAGCACTCGTTAGGCAAAGAATTTATTTCGCCGCGGTTTGCCGTTGTTTTCCCGGCAAAGCCAGCGGCGGAACTGATCGCGTGCCGAACCCAAGCGAGATCGCAAACTGTTCGTCGTGGATGAATGACGAATTCGAAATCCTCCGACCGCGGCTGGTCATTCCGGTCGGTAAACTTGCGATCGCGCAATTCATCGCGATCGAAAAACTGGATGCGGTCATCGGGCGCAAGTTGGTCATGGAACGCGCTGGTCGCGCGTTTGATCTGATTCCATTGCCGCATCCGAGTGGTGCCTCGCCCTGGCATAAGATTTCACCCGGCCGCGAATTGCTCGTGCAAGCTCTCCGCAAAATCGCGCAGCATCCGGCGATTCGCGCATTGCGAAATTCCCGTTCATCTTAATCGCGCATGCCCAGAAAAATTCGCGTCACCGTTTGGGGAGAAAATGTGCACGAGCGAAAAAATCTTATGGTGCGCTCCATCTATCCGCACGGGATGCACACCACGATCGCGGAAGGAATCGCGGAGAAAAATGAGTTCGAAGTGCAGACTGCCACACTGCAGCAACCGCTGCATGGCCTAACGAAAGCTGTCCTAGCCGACACCGATGTTCTGGTTTGGTGGGGGCACGCGGCGCATGGAAAAGTGAGCGATCGCGTGGTCGATTCTGTCCTCACGCGCGTGTGGGAAGGCATGGGATTTGTCGCTCTCCATTCCGCCCATTACTCGAAACCCTTCAAGCGCCTCATGGGCACGACCTGTTCCCTCACCTGGCGCGAAGCCGGTGAAAAAGAACGGCTCTGGGTTTGCAATCCGGCACATCCGATCGCGCGCGGGATGGATCGCTACTTTGAGATTCCGAATACGGAAATGTACGGCGAGCCTTTCGCCATACCCACACCGGACGAAATTGTTTTCATCTCATGGTTCGAAGGCGGTGAAGTTTTTCGCTCCGGCTGCACCTGGAAACGCGGCAACGGAAAAATCTTTTACTTCGCCCCCGGTCACGAAGTTTATCCGATCTATCATCAACCACTCGTTAGGCAGGTTTTGCGCAACGCGGTGCGCTGGGCCGCACCGACGCGCGAGCGATGGATCGACAGTTGCCCGCAAATTCCTGCAGACAAAGCGCCGGAACCGATTGAGATAAAAGGCCCGCGTATGCACAAGAAAGGAGAATCTGGTTTCCGATGACAATGGACGAAAGCAAATCGGAGCTCGTGGCCAAAGTTCCGCAGGTAACGCTTCTCTTTTGGATCATCAAGATCCTGGCGACCACGCTCGGGGAGACTGGTGGCGATGCCGTTACCATGTCGTGGCTGGGCGAAACGACCGGCGAGGCCAAAGGCACCGGCTATCTCATCGGCACGGCAATCTTCGGCGTCCTTTTTGTTGCCGCTGTCCTGGTGCAAATCAAAGCGAGGAAATTTCATCCGTTCCTCTACTGGTTCACGATCGTCGCGACGACAACAGTCGGAACCACGCTGGCGGATTATTGCACCAGATCGCTCGGCATCGGCTACACCGGTGGCTCGACTATATTGCTGATTCTGGTGATCGCGTCGCTGCTGACGTGGCGTTGGTCTACGGGAAGCATTTCGGTTGAAACCGTCAGCACGCCGAAAGTCGAAATTTTTTATTGGGTCACGATCATGTTCTCGCAGACGTTGGGAACAGCACTCGGCGACTGGGTCGCGGATACCAATGAAATGGGCTATCTCGGAGCGGCCGCGGTTTTCGGTGGGTTACTCCTGCTGACTGCGCTTCTCTATTACTTCACGGGTATTTCGCGTGCGGTTTTGTTTTGGGCGGCATTCATTTTGACTCGCCCACTCGGAGCAGTCGTCGGCGATTTTCTCGACAAGCCAATTGCAAAAGGAGGTTTGGCTTTGAGTCGTTACACTGCATCCCTAGCGCTCCTCGTCGTGATTATCGCCTTGATCCTGATTTTTCCGCAGAAGCCGGCGTCGAAAGTGCATTAGGCGTTGCTCGCTCAATAAACCAACTGCACGCCGCAGTAGCCGATCAAAGCGAGCGGTGCATCGGCGGAGCGAAGCTCGTGGCCTAACGAGGCGATCCAAATGCAATGCTCGTTGATTTTTTTTCGCAGCCGACGTTCGCGATCAAAACATCACGCGTGAAATTTGTCCGCGCGGTCCCGTGCAGCTCGGCCATTACCTGCAGCGTTTTGGTCACCTCCGTCCCCACGATGGTGCCAAACAGAAATTCGCTGCGACCGACTGTGCTGACCAGCGGCCCGAACTCGAAATCCAAATCGAGCCGACCGAATTTTTTCGCGAGCTGAAATGGAATTTGGAAACGCGTTCCATCTTCGGCCAGCCCGCGGCGAACGGACGATTGCACGATGTTGAAAATCACGCGCGGAAACATCGACATATCGAAGCCGCTCTTTTCTTCGTCGAGAAAACGCCACTTCACCGCCGCTTCCGTTCCGCCAAGTCCGCCGATCGCGCCGTGATCGCTGCGCTTCAGAATCGCGGCCGATGTTTGCAAAGTGAGCTGGATATGATCGCCCCAGCCGTAGTTCAAATCGATCGCCGGGGCATCGAGTAACCACTCGTTAGGCCGATGCTCGAAGGCGATAGCGAGATTATTTTCCCAATGACCATTTCCAGGCGTGCCCGGATCATCGGTAATCATGGGCGGCCCGCCCTGCGCGATGAGCAGTCGCGGCAGGCAAACGGCCAGAACCGTTAGTACCAGCTCTCGTTAGGCGAAGCACCGCGCTACTTACCCGGGCCGTAGACGAGCAACTTCATCGTGTTCGGCACGATGGTCGGCCGGCCGGGTGAAGCGCCGGGCGAAGGAGAAGGCGCGGGTTGAAATTCCGCCGTCGGCAAATAGATGCGATGCGTCGTCGGATCGAGCGCAATGGTGCGCGCGCCGCGCTGCGTCTGGAGTGTTTGCAAAACCGCGAGCTTGTCCGGCGTTTCCTCTTTCACGATCGTCACCACGCCTTCACCGCATGAGGCGAAAGCCAGTCCGTTGGCTGCATCAAAAGCACAACCGTCGACGTGCTCGCCAATCGGCGCTGTGCCCACGATTTTTCCAGTGCTGGTGTCGAGCATCGTCATCATCTTGTTGTTGCAGGCGGAGAACAGCCGATGATGCACCGCGTCGAGCGCAATGCCGGTCGGCTCTTCACCTGGCGCGAGGGGCCAATGCGCGACTACTTCGTGCTTGGCCGTATCGATCGCGGCGACTTCGCTCTTGTCTTCGAGGTTAACGTAAACGCGTCCAGCTGCGGCATCGATCTCCCCGAACTCGGGCGCACCACCCAGCGGAATCGTGGCCACGACTTTCGAACTCTTCGCATCAATCACGCTCGCCGAATTTCCCTTGTGATTGAAAACGTAAACTTCACCTCGCTTCGCATCGTAGACCATCGCGTCCGGACCGTCGCCGGTATCGATTTTCGAAATGGTGCCGAGCGTTTTCAAATCGACCACGCTCGTTTTGTTCTCTTTGCCGTTTGAAGAAAAACCGCGCTGCACCTCTGGCGCGGCCACGAACGCATGCACGCCGGGCGTGTCGACTATTTCACCGGCCACGGAATTCTTTTCAAGATCGACCACCACCACTTTCGTGGCGTGCGACAAATAAAGACGATGCGCGGCGGTATCGACCGTCAGAATGTCCCAGCCACCTTCACCGCCAATCGGAATTTCTGTGATCGGTTGATATTGAGCCTGAGCGACCGCGGTCGCGCAGAGACTGGCGACAATGAGAAAAGGATGAATGCGCATCCCAACTCGTACAACAGATTTGCGCTTATGCACGTGCGTTGCAGCGCGCACCCCGTTGTCGTATAGCAGCGCTCACATGTCTGAAACGACGACGCCGACACGCGCGGAAATCCCCGATTCCGACAAATGGGACCTGACCCATCTTTTCGCCCACGTGGACAAATGGCAGGACGATTTCGCGTGGATTCAGCAGACGTATCCAAAGATTCTCGATTGGAAGGGGCGAGTCGGTGAATCAGCCGAATCGCTCGCGGCGGTCCTCGAATTCGATAAGTCGTTAGACCTAAGAATCGAGCGCGTTTCGCACTTCGCTTCGCTGCAACTCGCGGAAGACAGCTCCAATTCGCAATACCTCGCGCGCATGGGCGAGTTGCAGAATTTGCTGACGAAAATCAGCGAAGCCGCGTCTTTCATCACTCCGGAAATTCAGGCGATCAGCGACGAAGAGCTTGCCAAGTTTCTTGAGCATCCGGCTCTCGCGAGTTGGAAGACAAAGCTGCGCAAGATTCGCCGCTTCAAGCCGCACGTTCTTTCTGAGCCGGAGGAACGTCTCCTCGCGATGGGCAGTGCCGCGCTCGACGGTTACGACGACACCTTTTCGCAACTAACGAATGTCGACATGAAGTTCGGCGTGCTCATTGACGCGGACGGAAACGAGCGACCGCTCACGCAAAGTTCCTTTGGCGCGTTCCTCGTGAAACGCGATCACGCATTGCGCAAAAAAGCTTTTCATCAATTCTACGGCGAATTTCAAGATCATCAGTTCACGCTCGCTTCCTCGCTGGCCTACTCGGTCAAGACCGATGTCTTTCGCGCGCGCGCGCGCAATTATCCTTCAGCGCTGGACGCTTCGCTCTTTCGCGACGATGTGCCGCGCGCAGTTTACGATGGCTTGATTTCGTCCGTGCGGGCGAATCTCGCGCCGCTCTTTCGCTATTTCGAATTGCGCCGGCGCGTGCTCGGTCTCGACGAGCTTCACCAATACGACACCTACGTCCCGCTCGTTCCGGAAATCGAAACGAAAATCAGTTTTGATGAAGCGATCGAGCGCGTGCTCGAGTCACTCGAGCCGCTCGGGGCCGAATATGTGGACTCGTTAGGCGAAGGATTGCGCGGGCGCTGGTGCGATCGCTACGAGACGAAGGGAAAACGCAGCGGCGCATTCTCTTCCGGCAGTTACGGTGCGCCGCCTTACATCCTGATGAATTACAAGAGCGATGTGTTCTCGGATGTTTACACGCTCGCGCACGAGGCCGGGCATTCCATGCATACGTGGTTCTCGCAAAAGTCGCAGACGTATCAGGATTACGATTACCCGATTTTTCTCGCGGAAGTCGCATCGACCTTCAACGAAGAGCTGCTCACCCATCATCTCCTGGCGCAGACCGACGATCGCAACATGCGCGCCTACATCATCAACCGGCAGATCGATGACATTCGCGGCACGCTTTTCCGACAAACGATGTTCGCCGAGTTCGAAAAGATCATCCACGAAATCGAGGAACGCGGCGACGCGCTCACCCTTGAGGTTTTCAAAGCTGAATATCGCACGCTGCTGCAATCGTATTTTGGCGAAGGTGTCGTGCTCGATCCGGAGCTCGACCTGGAATGCCTGCGCATCCCGCATTTCTACAGCGCGTTCTACGTTTACAAATATTCCACGGGAATTTCCGCGGCGATTGCACTTTCCCAGCGCGTTTTGGCGGGCGAACCGGACGCACTGGAAGCTTATTTAGGCTTCCTAAGATCCGGCGGTTCGAAATATCCGCTCGAAACGTTACGCGCCGCCGGCGTGGACATGACCACCTCCGCACCAATCGAGAGCACGATCAGGGTTTTCGAAAATCGCCTCGCGGAACTGGAAGCGCTTTTATAATTTCCACAAACGCGGCGAGGTCTTGGCAAGCCAGTTGCTAAAGACCTATGCGTGGATTTTGAACGACAACTGATGGCCGCCTGCGGTTACGCCGAACTGGGCATGTCGCGCGAGTCGCTGGAAGAGCTCGATCAGATCGAGACCCGTTTTCAAAAGCGGCCGGAAGTTTTGCAACTGCGTCTCCATCATTTGATGAAGCGAAAAAGCTGGAGCACCGCCCTGCGCATCAGCCAGGCGCTGTGTCGCGTGGCGCCAGACTGCGGCACCGGATTTTTGCATGCCGGATTTTGTTTGCACCAACTCGGCAAAACCGCGCAAGCGAAAGCCCTGCTGATCAAAGGTCCGATCGCGCTGCTGAAAGAGCCCATCTATTATTACAACATGGGTTGCTACGAAGCGCTGCTGGGGAACGTGCACGACGCGGAAACGAACCTGAAGATCAGTTTCAAAATGGATTCGAGCTTTCGCGCTCTCGCGAAAAAAGATCCTGACCTGAAAGCGCTGCACGCAGTTATTTGATCGGCTAGGCTGCCGGTCGAATGCGAATCGATCCGGCTGAACTGCGCGAACAAATCGCGCCGCTCTTCCAAGAAAACTTCGTGACGCGCGGCGAACTCGGCGCCGCAGTTTCCATTTGGAAAAATGGAGAACCACTCCTCGATTTGCACGGCGGTGATCGCGACGCGCATCGGACAATTCCCTGGACCGCGGACACGCTGGTTCTTATTTGGTCGGCGACAAAAGGACTCGGCGCCGCGTGTTTGCTGCACGTCTTGCAGGAGCAGAAGATCGCGCTCGAACGGCGCGTCGCCGAATTCTGGCCGGAGTTTGCTCAGAACGGCAAAGGCGAGATCACGCTCGCGCAACTTCTCTCACATCAGGCGGGCCTGGTCGCCTTCGACGAGCGTGTCGATGTGCAGAATTACGAAGCCGTTATTCACGCGCTCGAACGACAGGAGCCGTTCTGGCCGCCCGGCTCCGCGCACGGCTATCACGCGCGGACATTCGGATTTCTTCTCGATGAGCTCGTGAGGCGCCTAACGAGTGGTTCAATCGGGAAATATTGGCGGGAGATTTTCGCCGAACCGTTATCGCTCGATGTTTGGATTGGATTGCCGGAGGCGGAAAACTCGCGCGTCGCCAGCATCTATGCGGCGAAAGCCGGCAAGGCGCCCGAACCGGCGCAGTTTTATCGAGACCTGGCGACGCCGAAAACGCTCGTCCGAAAAACATTCACTTCGCCGACAGGATTGCACGCCGTCAGCGCGATGAATGCCCCGAATATTCGCGCGCTTCCGCTGGTTTCTTTCGGCGGCATCGCGAGCGCGCAGTCGCTCGCGAAATTTTACGCCATGCTGGCGAACGGTGGTTCGCTCGACGGGAGAACATTTTTCACGGAGAAAACGCTCGCACAAATGAACACGTCGCTCGCCTCGGGCTTCGATCGCGTATTCCAAATTCCGACCAGTTTCTCGGCCGGCTTCATGAAAGATCCGCCGGAGACTTCTCGTCGGATATTCGGGCCTTCGCCTTTGGCCTTTGGACATCCAGGCGCCGGCGGCAGTCACGCCTTCGCTGATCCAGAAAGCGGGATCGCCTTCGCCTACGTCATGAACCAGATGGAGCAATCGCTTTTGCCCAACGAAAAGTCGCTGCGTTTGGTCGATCAGCTTTACTCAAAATAAGATAAATTTTACGCAAAGTTAACGTTTGAGGCGCAACGGTATTCTTGCTACCGTCCCCGCTTCAAAAAATGGGCAAAAGAATAATTTTCATAACGGCACTCATCTCGTTGATAGCGTGCGGATCACCGCTCGACGCTAGGACGCGCAAGAGTAAATCGAAATCGGTCAAAACGACGAAGGTCACGACGAATAAAGATGGGACAAAAGTGACTTCGACGACCACCACCACGACAGCGAAGCCGGCGCCGAGCCCGACACCGAAAGCCGCCTGGCAACCGATTCGCCACCAAACCGGCTCCAACTTATAGCGCGCGACGCGTTCTGAGACGTTGCGCTTGCCACGCCGTGCGAACTGCTGAGGTTTGAAGGGCGATGGAAGCTAAAGAACGCTTTCCGCGAGAATTGGAAATCTTGCGGCAATTGGCCGACGCCCTGCCGCAGATCGTCTGGATCACGCGACCGGACGGACGCCATCTTTATTACAACCGCCGCTGGTATGAATACACCGGCTTGCCGGTCGATCGTGGCATCGATGAAAAGTGGGATGACCTCTTTCATCCCGACGACCTGGAACGCGCGAACCACAGTTGGACCGAAGCGCTGCGCTCCGGTGAGCCCTACAACATCGAATTTCGATTTCGCCGCGCGGGCGACGGCGTCTATCGCTGGTTTCTCGGCCGCGCCGTGCCTCATCGCGATGCGCAGGATCAGATCACAAACTGGTTTGGCACCTGCACGGACATTCACGAGCAGAAATTAGTGGAACTCGCCTTGCGCGAAGCGCGAGATGAAATGCGCGACGAAAACATTCGCAAGGATCAATTTCTCGCGACCGTCTCGCATGAGCTGCGCACACCGCTCAACGCCATTGTCGGTTGGACGCGTTTGATGCAGGAGGACTTGCTCAGCCCGGCCGAGCGCACCGAGGCGGTGCAATCGATTATGCGCAACGCGGAAGCGCAGGCGCATTTGATCGAGGACGTCCTCGACATCTCGCGCATCATTAATCAGAAATTGCATCTCGAGCGCGAAGTGCGGGCCTTGAGCGAGATCGTGCTCGATGCCGTCAACGCCGTTCGCCCCTCAGCCGATGCCAAAGAAATCGCGCTGACTGTTTCGACCGACGCGGCCGGATTGCTCGTGCGGGCGGACGCGCGCCGTTTGCAGCAGGTCATCCTCAATCTCCTGGCGAACGCGGTGAAATTCACGCCGAAAAACGGCCGCATCTCCGTTCGCATCGGCCCGCGTGATTCCAAGGCGGCGGTGGAAATCACCGATACCGGCAAAGGGATCAGCGCAGATTTGTTGCCGCACATTTTCGAACGTTTCCGTCAAGGCGATAGCAGTTCGACACGGCAACACGGCGGTTTGGGTCTCGGCCTGGCCATCGCCCAACAACTCGTGGCCATGCACCACGGCACCATCGAGGCAGAAAGTCCGGGGGAGAATCTCGGGAGTCGCTTCACTATCCTGCTGCCGGTCGTCGCGTTGGAAAATAATACCGGCGCCGCCGAAAAATATTTCGCGCCGGAAAACGATCCCGTCGCAACACAGGCCTTGCGCGGCTTGCACATTCTGGTGGTGGACGACGAAAAAACCGTGCGCGATTTACTCAAGCTCGCGCTGACCAAATGCGGCGCGACAATTTCAGCCGCGCCCTCCGTGGCCGAAGCGCTCGCCTCTATCGAGAAGCGGCGGCCTGACGTTATTGTAACCGACATCGCCATGCCCGGAGTAGACGGTTACGAATTCATCCGCACCGTTCGCACATTAACCGCACCCGAACGCGAACGCATTCCAGTCATCGCCCTCACCGCCTTCGCCAGTGCGCAGGATCAGAAGCGCGCGCTCGAGTTGGGCTTCGATCAACACCTGGCCAAGCCGGTCGATCCGCTCCATCTCATCGAGACGATCGCGCAGGTGCGAGCCGGCGCCTAACGAGTGCTCGATGGCCGCGCATTGCGAAACCATTACCGTTCCGACAAAGGGCAAGGGCACTTACGAGATCACCGGCGAGATTGAAGGTCTCGTTAGGCGCAGCGGAATTCGCACGGGTACGGCCACGGTTTTCCTGCAGCATACCAGCGCCAGTCTGGTTATTTTCGAAAACGCGGACCGCTCGGCGCGCGTCGACCTGGAAAAATTTTTCGAACATCTAGTTCCCGAAGACACTGATTACTTCGTTCACACATCCGAAGGGGCGGATGACTCGACCTCGCACATCAGAATGGTGCTGACACGTTCCAGCGAAGTGATTCCTGTGGCCGAGGGCAAACTCCAGCTCGGAACCTGGCAGGGCATTTTTCTCTTCGAACATCGCCGCGCGCCGCACCATCGCCGTGTCGCGGTGACCGTCATCGGCTAATGAGGTTCGCACGCGTCCTTCTCTTTTTCTTCGCGCTCGCGTGCACGCTTAACGCCGCGCCTGACGAGCAGAAGGAAATTCAAGAGTTGTATCGGCGCGCGCTGGCTGGCGACAAGGACGCGGTCAATCAATGCATCGAAAAACTTGCATCAGTGCTCACGACCGACCCGAAAAATCAGCTCGCGCGTGTCTATCTGGGCAGTAGTTACACATTGCGCAGCCGCGATCTGGGATTTGGTCCGACAAAGCTGCGAACACTCAAGCAAGGTCTCGCCGTGATGGATGAAGCGGTGGCGGCCGCGCCTAACGAGTACAAGATTCGTCTGGTCCGTGCCTTAACGACCAGTTCGCTGCCGGTTTTTCTCGGACAACGAACGAACAGCAAGAAAGATTTCGAATGGCTCGCGCAAATGGCGAAGAAAAATCCGGACGGTTTCGAGCCCGACGATTTGCAGATTATTCGCGAAAACTCCGGCCGCCGGTGATATTAGCAGCGGATGCAGGACGACCTCGAGCGCGTGCTTTTCAGCGAACAAACGATCATGGCTCGCCTCGACGAAATCGCCGCCGAAATCGTCCGTGATTATCGCGAGCGCGAACTCACCGTCATCGCCGTCCTCAACGGCAGCCTCATTTTCATGGCCGATCTCCTGCGCCGCATTCCGTTGCCCTTGAAGCTCGATTGCCTAAGCGTCGCCAGTTATCACGGCGGGACCAAGTCGAGCGGCGAAGTGGTCTTTCGCCAGGTCGCATTGCCCGATGTCACCGGTCGGCACATTCTTATCCTGGACGACATTCTCGACAGTGGCCTCACGCTCAACGCCATCCGCCGCAAACTCGAAGAAGCCAAACCTCTCAGCGTGCGTGTCTGCGTCCTGCTGGAAAAACAAATCCCGCGCGCCGCACCGGTCGATGCAGATTATATCGGTTTCAAAATCGCTAACGAATTCGTCGTCGGTTACGGACTCGACTACATGGAGCGTTATCGGAACCTGCCTTGCATTGGCGTCTTGCGAAAAGATTTGATCACGTCGTGAAGGTGTCGGTGCAGTTTTTTTCGCGATTGAAAGATATCGCCGGAAGTTCGGAGATCGAAGTCGAAGTGAAAGATGGCAGCACGATCGACGACTTGTTAGGCCAACTCTATGCGCGCAGCCCGCGATTGCGCGATTGGGACAACAACATCTTGATCGGCGCCGGTGTCGAATTCGTCGAACGCAGTCATGTTCTCCAGCCTGACGAGCAAATCGCCATCATGCCGCCCGTCCAGGGAGGCTGAAATTTTTCCGATGCGCTGTCCATTCCGTCTGCGCTCCTTCGTTGTCTCGGTATGAGCACACCAAACACAGCTACCAACACCTTCATCTATCTTCTGCGAGGGGGACTTTCCCAAAGTCGCGGCGAACTTTCACCGGAGGAAATGCAGAAGCAGGTCGAGAAATACATGAACTACATTCAGGGCCTTCGCGACAAAGGGCATTTCGTTGCCGGTGAACCGCTGGAGGAGACCGGCAAAGTCCTTTCCGGCAAGCGCGGGCAAACCGTGACGGATGGTCCGTTCACCGAATCGAAGGAAGCGATCGGCGGATATTTTCTGATCCGGGCCAGGGACCTTGCCGAAGCGATCGAACTCTCGCGGGCCTGCCCGATTTTCGACAACGGCGGCACCATCGAAGTCCGGCCGATCCAGAAAATTCCCGGCATGGTTTGATGGAGCACGAAGCGCAGGTCAGCGGACTGGTCGAACATCTTTTCCGCGAGGAATCCGGCAAGATCATCGCCGCGCTGACCGGCAGCTTCGGACTGCGCAATCTCGAACTCATCGAAGACGCGGTGCAGGAGGCGTTGCTCAAAGCGCTGCGTCTTTGGTCGTTCGGCAACGTGCCGCCGAACCCGCCCGCGTGGCTGATGCAGGTCGCGCGCAATCAAATGCTCGATCATTTGCGACGCGACCGAACCTGGCGAGAAAAGGAGGACGCCATTTCACATGAACACGAAAAGTCGCAGGCGCCGGAGGAAATTTTTTCCGATGACGAAATTCGCGATGACCAATTGCGCATGATCTTCGCCTGCTGTCATCCGGCGCTGGCGCGCGAGTCGCAAGTGGCGTTGACCTTGAAAATTCTCTGCGGTTTCGATGTCGCGGAAATCGCGCGCGCCTTTCTTATTTCCGACGAGACGATCGCGAAACGACTGACGCGCGCGCGGCAACGCTTACAAGACAACGCCATTCCCTTCGAAATTCCCAGCGGCGACGCGCTCAGGCCGCGGCTCGATGCCGTCCTCGATGTTCTCTATCTGCTTTTCAACGAGGGCTATAACGCTTCGCACGGAGAGGAATTGATTCGCCGCGATCTGTGCGATGAGGCGATTCGCCTGACGAATCTCTTGGCAAAACATTCCGCCGGCGACACACCAAAGACCCACGCATTACTTGCGCTCTTTCTCTTTCAACGGGCGCGGTTCGCCGCGCGTGTGAATGCCGCCGGTGAGATTTTGCTTCTACGCGATCAGGATCGCACAACGTGGGATCGCGCCATGATCAGCGAGGGCATGTCGCACCTCGCAGGCGCACGCAACGGCGAGAACGTCTCGGAATTTCACTTGCAGGCCGGTATCGCCGCCTGTCATTGCGTCGCGGAAAGCTACGAAGCGACCAATTGGAAAAATATTCTTTTCTTTTACGACCTTCTCCTCTCGCTCAATGACTCCCCCATCATCGGGCTCAATCGTGCGGTCGCGCTCTCAAGAATTAACGGCGCGGCAGCAGGTTTGACTGCAATCGAAAACATCGCGCACCGAGATAGTCTGAAAAACTATTATCTCTTCTACGCCGTCGTCGGTGAATTGCATTTCGAGTTACAGCACAAGGAGATTGCGAAAGAGAATTTCGCAGAAGCCCTTCGCCTAACGAGTATTCCCGCCGAGCAAAACTTCCTTCGCCGGCGTTTGCGGAAGTTTAGTCGCGAAAATTCTTGAAGTAAGTCGCGACGCCAAAATCTTTCGCGCGAACGAATGCGATCACTTCCTGCAGGTTGTCGCGTTTTTTTCCGGTGACGCGAATCTGTTGGTCCTGCAATGCGCTTTGCACCTTGAAGCCCGCACCTTTAATCGCCTGGATAATTTCCTTCGCCTTCGTTCCTTCCAATCCCTGTTGAATCTTCAACTCCTGTCGCGCGTGCCCCATGGAAGAAATCTCCGCGTCTTCCTGCTTGATATTGCGCAGATCGACGCCGCGTTTGGAAAGTTTGCCGATGACAATCTCGCGCAGCCCGCGCAGGCGATTTCCATCTTCCGCCGTGAGCGTGATCTTGTCTTTCTCGTAAACGACTTCCGCGGTGCTGCCCTTGAAATCGAAGCGGGTCGCGAGTTCCTTGCGCGCCTGGTTCAGCGCATTATCAATCTCCTGCTTGTCGATTTCCGAGACGATGTCGAAGGACGGCATTAGATAAGGCATCTTCTTTGAAACCGTTTATTCGCCAAGCGTTTTTCTTTTGCCTCGCGCTCTTTCTCTTCGCGGCCTGCCCGCGCAAACGGGACGTGGTCGTTGCGCCTAACGAGTCTAATGTAAGCGAAGGCGCCGGGTTCGCGCTGATGCGGCGCGCCCTGGAAGAGCGAAGAATGCATCGCTGGACGGAAGCAGTCGATGATTGTCAGAAAGCCGTCGCCCTCGATGCGCTTGATCCTGATGTGCATCGCGGACAAAAACTTTTTCTGCGGCTCGCGCCCTTCCTCGCGGGAATTCGCGAACTCGATGCGCGTCTGGCCATGACGCCGGACGACGATCAGCTCCTGGCCGATCGCGCGTTATTGTTCTTGCGCGGCGATGATGGAGAAATGGCGTTGATCGACAGCGAAGCCGCCGCCAAGAAAGCAGAATGGGCCATGCGACCGAAATTATTCCGCGCGCTCGCTTTGGTTAGCCTGGATCGCACCGCCGAGTGCAAAGATCTCGGCGTCGAACAACCGTTTCGCCTAACGAGTCTTTCACCGGAATTCCTCGAAACCATAGCCCGGCTCGATGCCGAGATTTCGCTCGAGCGAGACAACGCAGAGCTTTACGTGACGCGCGCCTGGCAGCTGAACGAAATTGGACAACCGCGTCTCGCGCTCGCCGACGCGGAGCGCGCCGCCACTCTCGATGACAAATCTGCCGGCGCATGTTTGGAGCGCGGTTATGCGCTCAAAAAACTCGGCCGGGCCGGCGAAGCGCTCGAGCAAATCAGGCGCGCCACGGAATTGGATCCTCAGCTCACACCCGCGCAGCAATATCTGGCCGAGCTGCAGAAACCGAAATGACTAATCGAAACGCAGCGCGATCACGGGATTAATTTTCACTACCCGCCGCGCGGGAAAATAACAGGCCGCATACGCAGCCAGCGCGAGCAAAACGGTCACGCCAGAAAACACCAGCGGATCGTTCGGGTTCACTCCATACAAAAGCGCCACGAGCAGCCGCGTCGCCATGAACGCCGCCAGCAATCCGATGAAAAGTCCGACGACCGCGATTCCCATTCCCTGACGCAAAACGAGTCGCACGACCTGACTCGCCTGGGCGCCGAGCGCGATGCGAATGCCGAGTTCGCGCGTGCGTTGACTGACCGAATACGCCATCACGCCGTAGACGCCCATCGACGCGAGCACGAGCGCGAGCAATCCAAACGCGCCTAACAAAACCGCGCCCATCCACGAAGGCCAAAGCGCGAAGGCCATGTGCTCGGCGATCGTCTTTTCGTAACTGATGGGAATTTGCGTATCCATGTTGCGCACGATGCGACGCGCCTCCGCCAGGATTGATTGCGGCGCGCTCGCCGTGTGGATGAAAATCGTGATCGCTCCCTTGGGCGCTTCCGTCAGCGGCAGGTAAACCATGGCAGTTGGCGTTTCACCGATGGAGCTGGCTTTCACATCTTTCGTTAGGCCAACAATTTCGAGGGCGTCGCTTTGAAAAAAACGAAACCGTTTTCCGATGGCATCTTCCCCAGGCCAAAGTTGACGCGCCATGGCTTCGTTGATGATAGCAACATGCGCTGAACCTTTTTTCATATCGGCCTCGGTGAATTTGCGTCCCTTCAAAAACGAAATTCCGAGCGTTTCGAAATAACTAGGCGTGATTGCGCCGACGTTGGCGAAACGCCTGTTTAACTCCGAGGCGGAATCGCGGCCTTCAACGAAAATGGTTTTGCCCACGCCGCCAAATCCGAGCGGGACCCATTCACCCGCATCGGCGCCCAGCACCTGCGGATTACGGCGCAATTGTTCGAGAACGTCCCGCACAGTTTGCAAAGAACGCGCGCTGTTATAACCGGCGAGATTCAGGTCGATCGTCATTAGCCCCAGATCCTTGGTGCGAAATCCGGGATTGATCGCCTGCGCCTTGTGAAACGCTTTCAGGAAAAGCCCTGAGCCAATGAGTAACAACAACGACACCGCGATCTGCGCCACGACCAGAATGTTGCGCGCATTCCACCGTGAACTGCCGCCTGCGCCAGTCGAAGCGCGTTCGCGCAGCCCCTGCGTCAAATCCCAGCGCGCCATTTGAAACGCGGGCGCCAATCCGAAAATCACGCCACTAATCAGTGCGAGCAAAAATGCGTAGGACAAAACCCGCAGGTCCGGTGATGGATCGAGCGCGAGTGGCAGCGGCGTGGCCGGCAGGAGTGCGAGCAATACATCGCCTAACCAGTAGGCGAGAATGACTCCACCGATTCCGCCGAGCAACGCGAGCAAAACGCTTTCGGTCAGCAACTGTCGCAAGATGCGACCGCGTCCCGCGCCGAGCGCGAGACGCACGGCCATTTCGCGTTGTCGCGTGGTCGCGCGCGCCAGCAAAAGATTCGCCACGTTCGCACAGGCGATGAGCAGGATGCTGCCGGCCGCCACCAACAGAAGGACCGAAACATTTTGAATCGCGTTTTCATTCCCCGGTCCGGCGAAACTTTGCGTCTTGGCCGCTTCCAAAGATACAAGCGCAACCGTGCGATCTTCGTTGAATTCCGGATACGCATCGCGCAGTTGCCGCGCGACTGTTTTCATCTGCGCTTCCGCTTCGGATAAAGTTACGTTCGGTTTCAAACGCGCGATCAAGTTCAGCATCAAGGCGCGCCGATTTTCATACCAATCCTGCGTGCCGGGCGTGACCCAGGCGCGCATGGCCATCGGCACCCAAAGGTCCGGCGCGACGCCGACATCGACGCCGCAAAAATTCGCCGACGCCACGCCGATGACAGTGAACTTGCGGCCATTCAACGTCACCGTCTTGCCGATGATGTCCTCGTCGCCGCCAATTTTTTTCCAAAAGCGATGCGACAAGACCGTCACCGGATATGCGTTCGGAGTGCTGTCTTCTTCCGGTGAAAATCCGCGGCCGAGAATTGGTGTGACCTGGAGCAACGAGAAATAATTTCCGCTGACCGTCTGCGCGAAAATATTGGTCGTCTCCGTGCCGTTGGCGAAACCGAGCGGCACAAATTGATACGCGGAAATGCCGGAGAAAACCGTATTTTCCTCCGCGAAATCGCGGTAGTTCAAATACGAATTCGACGCCCGACCGTTACGCGCATCCTGCGTATAGATTTGCACCAACTCTTCGGAATGACCGACGGGCAGCGGACGCAAAAGCAGCGTGTTAACCACGCCGAAAATGGTGGTGTTCACACCAATCGCCAGCGCGATCGCCAGGAAAGCGACGATCAAAAACGCGGGACTCTTCAGGAGCATCCGCACTGCATACCGAATGTCTCCAATCATCCGCTGTTATTCGTTTCTTAGAATTGCAATGTTGCCGTGCGCGGCGTGCAATTTGAATTCCGCGCCGTTTCCGTCGCCGATCACGGTGCGCATCTTGCCCATCCGCTCTTTCGGCTCGGTCTCGCGCGCGAATTGATTAAAAATTTTCCCGTCGCCGCTTTCGGCGTCGATCTGCAACCTGCCGAAAGACGGAACAACCAGGCCCACGTGCCCGCGCGCGATGTCAGCGGAAAAGGAAAACTGTCTGGCTTCCCACCAGCTGTAAATAATGTCGAGTCGGCCATCGCCGACATTCGCATGAGTGTTGGCAAAACAATTTTGTATTGTCATTCGACCACTCGTTAGGCGCGCATCGACTGTCTCTCCGTAAACGCCATCGACGATGAGTTCGCCGGTCGTTAGCTCCGCCGACACGCTCGCTTTTTGCGGAACGAAAATGACGTAATCCATCGTGCCGGAACGATCAGCCAGGCTGAGCCTCGGTGGCTTCGGCGGACACTTCGTGTCGATACTGATTGAATCACCGTTGATCGAAACCTCGACCGAAATTCCTTTCAAGCGCTCCGCCGCATAGGCTCTCTTTCGCGCCATGACCCGGACCGAATTTTCCATCCAAGAGTAAATGTAGAGGATTCCTTCGCTATTTCGCACACTCACCGAACCATTCGCCGACAGCGGATAAATCTTGTCGGAGATTTCCTCGAGCGGCGCGGCGGTCGCAGAAACGCCAAGACCAACGAAGAGCGCAACGGCGCCTAACGACTTATTCATGGCGCAATGCGATCATCGGATCGACGCGCATTGCACGGCGCGCTGGAAAATAACTGGCCGCCAACGCCGCGAGCGCCAGCAACAACATTACCCCGAAATAAGTTCCCAAATCCGTCGCGCCAATTCCGAAAAGAAAAGTCGATAAGACCCGTGTCGCGCTCAGCGCCAGGACGATTCCCGCTACCATGCCGGCGCCCACCAAAATCAAACTCTGTCGCAAAATCAATCGCAGCATATCGCCGCGTTGCGCGCCGAGCGCCATCCGAATTCCGATCTCCGTCGTGCGCTGCGAGGTGATGTAAGACATGATGCCGTAGAGGCCGACCATCGCGAGGAGCAGCGCCGCGCCGGCAAAAATTCCCAACATGACCATGCTGAAGCGGCGATTATCGAACGATGCTGAGACAACCTGGGCGATCGTTTCAAACTTCGTCGGCATTTCCGGATTCAAGGCGCGCGCTTCCTTTCGCATAGCACTCGTTAGGCTGGCGACGTCGCCTTGTCCGCGCAGCACGATAGAAAATTCCGCAGTAGCCGCGGGACGCTGGAAATAATTTGTGTAAACGGTCGGGCGCGGATCGCGATCCAAACCGTTGTCGCGCACGTCGCCAACAATGCCGACAACGTTCAACACGTGCAGATCGCCATCCATGTTGCCGAACTGAATTTGTTTTCCGATCGCGTCTTCGTTCGGCCAAAAGCGTTTCGCGAGCGATTGACTAACGAGTGCAACGTGCGGCGAATCCGGTCCGTCGCTCTCCTGAAAAAGCCGGCCGCGAATGAGCGGAATGCCCATGGCCGCGAAATATCCCGCGCTGGCTGCGCGATAATCGGCATCGCGTGCGCGGTCCGCCGGCGAGAGCGCGTCCATTTGCCTAACGAGTTCTTGTATCGTCTCGGCCGGTTTGCCGCCGTGTTCTTCGACGAAAGTTCCATTCGCGCCGTTGCCGCTCATGGGCAGCGCGCTCGTGCCGCCGACATTGGTTACGCCGGGCAGCGCACCGAAACGCTCGAGCAGTTGGTGATTAAGTTGTGCGAGCGAACGTAATCCCGCGGGGTCGTCCGGCTGCGAGAGCAACGTAGTCATGGCGATGACACTTTCCGTGCGGAAACCGGGATCGACCGCGAGCAGACGTTGAAAACTTCGTCCCAGCAGACCGGCACCGACCAGCAGCATTAACGTCAGCGCGACTTGCGCGATGATCAGAACATTGCGCGCACGCGTGTGCGAACCGGAACTGCCGCGGCCCGTATCTTGCAAATCGGATTGCAATTGGCGACGCGACGCATGCAAGACCGGAACGAAACCGAGCACGAGCGCGAGCAAAAGTGAGATGCCGAACGTGAAAAGAAGGACGGTCGTGTTCACGCCAATCTCTCCGATGCGCGGCAGATCACCGTGATAAAGACTGACAATCAGGCGCACGCTCCACGAAGCGAGCAAGGCGCCAAGTGCGCCCGCGATCAATGTGAGCAGCAACGCTTCCGCGATGAACTGTCGCGCCAATCTTCCGCGCGATGCACCGAGCGCCGCGCGCAATGCAACTTCTTTGCGACGCGCCGCCGCGCGCACCAGCAAAAGATTCGCGACATTCGAGCAGGCGATCGCGAGCAGTAATCCGACCGCTCCGCACAAGACAAAAAGGACACTGCGGATATCGCGCACGAAACGTTCGCGAAACGAGAGCAACCCAAAACTGACGGCGTCGATTTGCGATCCGTTTTCCAATTTCAATGCGTGCCCAATTGCGGCCACTTCGTTCTTCGCTTGCTCGAAGGAAACGCCGGGGTGCATTCGTGCGATCACGCGAAAATTGTGCGCGGTGCGCGATTCATACGGCGGATAGATCGAGCTTGGGTACCACACGTCGATGTTGGCGGGAAATTCTGTTTGCGGCGGCAGCACGCCGATGACCGCGAAGCTGCGATTGGCGAACCGCAGCGTCGTTCCCTCCAGATTCGTCCGTCCTTCCAGGATCCGTTTCCAAAAACCGTAGCTGACGACCGCGACCTGATTTCCTTCGCGCAACGTCGGCGCGGAAAACAGGCGACCAAGAGCCGGCGCGACACCGAGCACACGGAAAAAATCATCCGAAACCATCGCGACATTTGTCCGCACCGGCTCGCTGCCGCCGGCCACGGCATCGGGGCCAAATCCGTAAAACGCGATCGTCTCAAAACTGCGATTGCGCGCGGCGAGATCGTTGAAGTTCGCCTGCGCGACTCGCATCCCACGCCCCGCTTCATTCAATTCGTTAACCTCGACCAGGCGCTGTTGATTCGGATACGGCAGCGGCCGCAACAAAACTGCATCGAGGACACTGAAGATGGCGGTCGATGCGCCGATGCCGAGCGCGAGGGTGGCGATGGCGACGAAAGAAAATCCGGGGCGTTTGCCTAACGAACGGAGGGCGTACTTAAAATCAGTCATCATAAAGTGCGGTGCGATTAATCTGTGCGTAAAGCTTTGATCGGATCGATGGAGGCCGCACGACGCGCGGGCAGCAGACAGGCCATCAGCGCCGTGAGCGCAAGCAGGAGCGCCGCGCCACCCAGCAGCATGGGATTATGCGCGGAAACTTGATAGAGCTGCGCCGCGATCAATTGTCCGAGCGCGAAAGTCGCGAGAATTCCGAGGGCAAGTCCGGTCAACACTGGTCGCATTCCTTGATTCACCACCAGCCGCAGCACATCGCGCGTTTGCGCGCCGAGCGCCATGCGCACACCGATTTCACCTGTGCGTTGCTCAACCGTGTATGCGACCGCGCCGTAAATCCCGATGCTCGCGAGCAACAAGGCAACGCCCGCGAAAATTCCGAGCAACCACATCATCAAACGCGTTTGCCCGACCGATTGCGCGACGATCGTGCTCATCGATTGCGGAAGCGCGATCGCCAGACCGGCGTCGACTTTGCCCAAGGCGGAGCGGACAAGTTCCGTTACCGTCTGGACCGGAAGGGGGCTACGCACATCGACGCTCAGAAATGAAAAATTTTCCTGCGCCCACGGGCGATAAAGTTCTACCTCGTCCGGCTTGTTCACAAAACGTGAGCGCACATCGCCGACGATGCCGATAATTTCCGCCGGGGTGCTCGAGCTACTCACGAGCAGCGTTTTGCCGATCGGATTCTCGTGGCCGAAAATTTTCTTCGCGCCGGCCTGACTGATCAGAAGAACGTTCGGATGATCGGGCGTGTCGCGCTCATCAAAATCGCGGCCGCCCAGAAGCGGAATGCCCCAGGTTTTGAAATAATCCGGGGCGATGTTGTGACTCGGCGCCGCGGCGCGTTTATCGAGCGGCAAAATTTCGCCGTCGGTGCGCGAGTAAAGCGTGTTGCTGCCGCCCTGCGGAACTAGCGGGATGTCGGCGCACATTGTCGCGCTCTCGATGCCAGGGACCGTGCGCAATGCGCTAATTGTTTGTTCAGCGAAGCGCTGCCGCGCCGCGCTATCTGGATAGCGCGCATCAGGCAAAGTCACGAAACCGATCCAGAGATTTTCGGATCGATAGCCGATGCTTTGTTGACTCAAACGCACGAAGCTGGTGATGAGCAAGGCTGCTCCCGCGAGCAACGTGACAGAGAGCGCGACTTGCGCGCCGATCAAGATTTTGCGGAAGCGCATTTGTTGTGCGCTGCCGCTCGTCCCGCGGCCGCCTTCTTTCAGGCCATCGACCAGATCGACGCGTGCGCTTTGCAGGGCCGGATAAATTCCCATCGCCACGCCGGTCAGCACCGACATCACGATGGTGAAGCCGAGAACGCCTAACGAGAGCTCAACGGGCGTGTCCGGATCGAATGGCAAAAAGTTCGCCGCCATCTTCGGAACAATCGGAACGATCTGCCAGGCGAGGAATGCGCCGGCGATTCCCGCGAGAACGCTGACGAGCAAGCTTTCGAAGACGAACAGCCTAACGACACTTGCGCGTGACGCGCCGATCGCCATGCGCAGCGCGATTTCGCGCCGGCGTCCGGAGAACCTAACGAGTAGTAGATTCGCAACGTTGCTGCATGCGATGAGCAAAACGAACGCGACCGCTGCGAGCAATGTTGCAAAGGCTGGTCGCAAATTTCCTGTCGTATCTTCCGGCAAAATCTTCAGCGTCATGACCGATGAGCTGTCGATCTTGTCCGGAAATTGCGCGCGATAACTTTGCTCGAGCGACGGCATCGCCGCCTGCGCCTGTTCCAAGGTCATGCCCGGTTTCAATCGACCTACGACGCGCAGAAAACCGGAGCCGCGCATGACGCGCTCGTAGGAAAGTCCAGTGACAACGAACGGCTTCGTCGTCCAAATTTCCGCCGTCGGCCCCACCCACGAGAATGGAAGGTTCGGCAAAACGCCGACGATCGTGTGCGGCACGCCATCGAGCGTGATGCTGCGTCCAATGACGTTGCCATCGCCGCCCATGCGTTTTTGCCAGAAATTTTCTGTTACCATCGCCACATCGGCGCCTTCTTCTTCGTTGGGCAAAAAGTTGCGGCCGCGAATCGGTTTCACACCGAGTACATCGAAGTAATCCCACGTCACCTGCCCGCCGAGAATCTGTTGCGCGTCGCCGAGCCCAGTCATGGTGAAGGCGGAAATGTTCTCCGCGCCGAAGCCGTCGAAGACCGTCTGGCTCTCGCGAAAATGCTGGAAGCGCGGAATCGAAACCGCGAGCTCGAGAAGATTTCGTTCGCGCGCGTTCGAGTACATGTGCACGAGTCGCGTCGGCTCTTTGAAGGGAAGACCGCGCAGAAAAAGATCGTTGATCAAACTGAAGATCGACGTGTTCAACCCGATCCCGAGCGCGAGTGTGGCAATGGCGATGAAGCTGAAGCCGGGCGACTTCAGCAGCATGCGAAAGGCATAGCGGAGGTCTTGCATAATTTATTCTGCGCGGAGCGCGACCATGGGATCGACGCGCGAAGCTCGCCATGCCGGAATGAGGCAGGCGCACAAGGCGACGATCGCGAGGAGCGCGACGCCCGCGGTGAAGCTGGTGAGATCGAGCGGACTTATTTCGAAGAGAAGATTTTCCAGCAGACGTGTGAGCGCGAGCGCAGCGCCGACTCCGAGCAACGATCCTGTCGCGGCGAGAATGAATCCTTCGTGCAAGACGCCGGAGATCACTCGCCCGCGTGTTGCGCCGAGCGCGATGCGAATGCCGAACTCACGCGTGCGTTGCGAAGTCGCGTAGGAAACAACGCCGTAAATTCCGATGGTCGCGAGCAGCAGACCGAGAATCGCGAAGGCGCCGACCAGCAGCAAAGTGTAACGCCGCGGCGCGACCGATTGCGCCATCATCTCCTCGACCCGGCTGATTTCCTGGACCGGTTCGTCAGACCGGATCGCGTGAATGCGATCGCGCAAACTACTCGTTAGGCCAAATGGATTTCCGTCGGTGCGCACGAGAAGGTTCAAGGCGGACATGTCGTGGTAGGTCTCGTCCTGCAGGTAGGGCAAATAAACGGCGGGCGCGGTGCGGCCATCGAGACTGCCGTGTCTCATGTTGCCGACGATGCCGACTACTTCGCGCAACCGTGGCACTTCGCTGCTCGTTCTTCGTCCGGGCCCGGTGTAGTTAATTCCGATTCGTTTCCCGATCGGATTTTCGCCCGGCCAGAATTGCCGCGCCGCTTCGGCGTTAATGATAGCTACCGCCGGCGCATCGCCGTTGTCGTGTTCGTCGAACGAGCGACCGGCCACGATAGGATTTCCCACCGTCTGGAAAAAGTTCGCGCTGATCCATGAACCTTCCACCGCCGGGAGGTGCGCGGGATCGTTCGGCCGACCTTCTAATATAAGTGTAGCCGTCGCCGCATCTCGTCCCGGTCGCCAATCGGACAACGCAACCAAGCGCACCGCGGGCAGCGCCGATGTTTCCCGCAGGATGCTCTGCCAAAACGGAATGTTTTTCTCGGCGTAAACACGAATGCCTTCGGCATCATTCGGCGGCGAATCGCTGCGCAAATAAACACGCAGCAGCGACTCGGCGCGGAAGCCGGGATTCACGTGCATCACGCGCCAGAAACTATGCAGCAACAGACCAACGCTCACGGTCAACACCACCGAACAGGCAACTTCCGCAATGACTAAAGCAGAAAGCGATGAACGACGACGACCGCTGGCCGTCAGGTCGCGTGGCCGCAAGGCAGAAGACAAATCGACACGCGAAAAACTCAGCGCCGGGATCCAGCCGAAGAGCAAAGTGGTCGCGACCGCGATTGCCGCCGTGACGAGCAACGCCGCTGCGTTTAAGTGCACCTCGTCGAGTCGTGGCAGCGGCAGATTTGGAATCTTCGTCACCACGCGAAGAAGACTCCACGCCAGCAACAAGCCAGCGGCACATCCGATTCCGCTGAGTAACATCGCTTCCGTCACGAGCTGTCGACCGATTCGTCCGAGACCCGCGCCGAGACTTAGACGCACCGCGATTTCGCCCTGACGTTTCACCGCGCGCGCCAAAAGCAGCGCGGCGACATTGATGCACGCGACAATCAAGATTAGCGCTGCAGCTCCGAGCGTGGCGAACAAAGGCAGTCGCACATTTCCGACGAGTTCTTGTTTCAGCGGAACCAAACGCACCCGCACATCGCGCGGTTCTTCCGGCGCGCGCCGCAAGATCGCGGTCAAATCTTCTTCCGCCATGGCGGGAGTGACCTCGGCTCGCAGTGCACCGACGACGCGCAAAAATTTATTGCTGCGCCACTGCATGAAAGGCCAGCTCGGCTCGGTCGTTAATTTCGGCCATACATCCGTGTCCGGAAACAAATCGGACATCGGCGGCAGCACGCCGACGATCGTGACGCTCTCCTCTTGCAGACGAAGGCGGCGACCAATCACATTCGGATCGCCGCCGAGTTGGTTTTTCCAAAAGCGGTACGATACGACCATGCTCTCGTTGTTTAACGACAGAAACTCGCGCGGCTCATACAACCGTCCGAGATATGGCTGCACGCCAAGCGCGGCGAAAAAGTCTTGTGAAACACCGGTGCACGTGACGAGTTTCGGTTCTCCCTCACTGGTCCAGGTAAAGGTGAAGCGCGGAATGTAAGTCGCGATGTGCGCGAACGATTTGTTCTGGTCGCGGTAATCGACGTAATCCGGACCGGAGGCAGCGATTTGTCCTTCCCCGGCCGAATCGGACTTTGCCCACACCGCGTAGAGCCGATCGGAATGCGCGTAGGGCAATGGCCGGAACAAAATATCCTGCACCACGCTGAAGATTGCGGTGTTGGCGCCGATGCCGAGCGCGAGCGTCGCAATCGCGATGAAGCTGAAGCCGGGCGACTTCAGCAACATGCGCGTAGCGAAACGAAGATCATTCATAACGAAGTGCCACCATCGGATCGACGTTCATAGCGCGCCGAGCCGGGATGTAGCTGGCGAGCAAAGCTGCGCCGCCTAACAAGAAGAAGACGATCGCGTAGGTCGAAAAATCATTCACACCTACTCCGTACAAGAGCGTTCTCATTACGCGAGTGGTGGCGAGAGCGACAACAAAACCACTCGTTAGGCCAATCGTGACCAAAGTCAGACTTTGTCGCAAAATCATTTGCAGCATCTGTGTGCGCTGCGCGCCCAGCGCCATGCGAATGCCGATCTCGCGGGTGCGTTGCGCGACGCTGTAGGCAATGACGCCGTAGATTCCGATCGCGGCGAGCGCCATCGCCACAGCCGCAAACGCTGCGAGCAGAATCATGTTGAAACGCGGTTGCGCGAGCTGATTGCCGATGAAGGCGCTGACTGGCTCAAGGTTCGGAACAAAAAGGTCTTTGTCGACTTCGCGCACAGCGCTTCGCACCGCCGCGCTCAGACCGGAGAGATTTGGAACGGCGGTGCGCACGACAAGTTCAACGCTGCGGCCGGGGTCTTGAGGAAATGGCGCGAAGAATTGCGGAACAATTTCTTCGCTGAGAGCGCGATCTTTCGTGTTGGCGACGACGCCGACGACTTCGCACGGGACCGGTTTTCCTTCGTCTGAAAGTATCACACGCTGACCAACCGCATCGCGTTCCGGAAAGTATTTTCGAGAAAAAGCTTCGTTCACAATTACCACTACCGGCGATGTCTCATTGTCAGCGCGGGTGAAGAATCGGCCGGCGCGCAATGGAATTCCCATTGCCTGAAAATAATCTGGACTGATCGCGAAGTAGGTCGCAGTCGGCCGATTCCCCTGCGGAACAGGCGGCGCACCGGCGATGGTAAAAGCGCTGGTGCGATGGTTCTCGCTCAAGGGCAACGTGGTCGCATCCGCGGCCACTTCGACACCTGGAATGGCGGCGATTGTCTCCAGAATTTTTTCGTGCGTGCGAATCTGTTGCTGCGCCTCGGGATAACGAACGCGCGGCAAGGTCAGCGAAGCAGTCACGACGCGTTGCGTGTCGAAGCCGGGATCAGTCGCGCGTAGATTGAAAAAGCTTTTGATCAACAGACCGGCGCCGGCGAGCAGGAGCAACGACAACGAAACTTGCGAAACAACGAGAAAGGCGCGCGCGCGATTGCTGTGCAAACCGCCGGCTGTGCCTTTGTTTCCGTGCTGCAAGGCGTCGTTAACATCACCGCGCGAAACTTGCAGCGCGGGCAGCAGCCCGAAAAGCAATGTGCTTCCGACGGCGAGCGCGAAGGTGAAAAAGCCGACAGAAAAGTTGACGCGAATCTCGCCGAGATAAGGCAGGCCGATTGTGCCTAACGAGTGCAAGAGATCGACGCTCCAGGAAGCGAGCAGCAAACCCGCGCCGCCACCTATGAGCGCGATGAGCAAACTTTCACAGAGCAATTGCCTAACGAGTTGTCCACGGCTCGCGCCCAGCGCCGTCCGAATGGCAATCTCACGACTGCGTGCAGCGGCGCGCGCGAGGAGGAGATTCGCCACATTCGCGCACGCGATCAGGAGCACGAGCACGACTGCGCCGAGCAGAATCAAAAGCGCAGGACGCACTTCGCGGGTGACATCGGAATGCAAATTAATCACGGTCGCGGCGAAGCGTTTCGCATTCGTATCCGGCGCTGTCTCCGTCGCCAGCGTATGCATGATTGCGCTCGCATCTGCTTCCGCCTGTTTAAGGGAAACGCCCGGCTTCAGCTTTCCGACGATGCTGAGAAATTGCGAATTGCGATTAAGGACCGAGGCCGGGAAATATCCGATCGGGATGACGTAATCGATGCGCTTATCTTCGACAGGAAATTTCCAGCCCGGCGGCATGACGCCGACGATGGTGTGATTGCGTCCGGAGAGCGTGACTTCTTTTCCAACAATGCTCGACTCGCCGCCGAAAGCGCGTTGCCAAAGTTGATGCGTGATGACGATAACGCGCGGAACATTTTCGTTGTTGTCGGCCTCTGTGAAAGTGCGGCCGATTAGCGGCGCGACGCCGAGCACATCGAAAACTTGCGGCGAAATCGCGACGCCCTCGAGCAACTGCGATTCATCCGCGTAAGTCAGCGTTCCACCGGTGCGAGTGTATGCAGCCAGCGCGGAGAAGGTGCGATTCTGATCGCGTAGATCGACGTAATCCGCATAGGAAAAAACATCGCGCGCGCGGTCCTGCGCTTTTGCCCAAACGGCGACGATGCGATCGGGATCTTTGAACGGCAGCGGTCGCAAAAGCATCGCATCGACCACACTGAAGATGGCGCTGTTCGCGCCGATGCCGAGCGCGAGCGTGGCAATTGCGATAACACTGAAGGCCGGCGCCTTCAGCAACATGCGGATAGCAAATTTGAAATTATTCATAACGCAGCGCGATCATCGGATCGACTTTCATGGCGCGTCGCGCCGGGATGTAACTGGCGAGCAAAGCGGCGCCGCCTAACAAGATGACTACACTTATATAAGTGAAGACGTCGTTCGCACCGACGCCGTAAAGCAGACTCGCCAGCAAACGCGTCGCGCCGAATGCAGCGAGCAATCCAACTGTGATGCCAACCACGACCACCGTGAGACTTTGTCGCAAAACCATGCCGAGCATTTGCGTGCGTTGCGCGCCAAGCGCCATGCGAATGCCGATCTCGCGCGTGCGTTGCGTGACCGAGTAGGCGATCACGCCATAAATTCCGATCGCGGCCAGGACCATCGCGACGGTGGCGAAAACACCGAGCAACATCATGTTGAATTTCGGCCGCGCGAATTGTTGCCCGATCATCTTTGTCATCAGCTGCACTTCGCCGACGTAAACTTCCGGATCGATCTCGTGCACGGCGCGCGCGATCGCAGTTTGCAAACCACCGATCCCTTCGGTCGCAGTGCGCAGGACAATCCAGTTTCGACGCGCAGGATTTTGCGCGAACGGCTGGTAGAACTCGGGCAGACTCGGCACGCCCAGTTCGTTTTGTTTTGTGTCCGCGACCACGCCGATGATTTCCAGTGGAATCTGATCGAGGCTATCCGGTTGATCGAGCATGATGCGTTGCCCGATCGGATTCGCGTTCGGCAGAAATCGCCTAACGAATGTTTCGTTAACCATTGCCACTTTCGCGGCGGTTTCATTGTCGCGCGCATCGAACTCGCGCCCGCTGCGCATCGGCACTTTCATCGTGCGGAAGTAACCGGGTAGAATGGTGAGATTCGATGCGTCGGGATGATTGCCGGGCGCGATCGCTGGTCCACCCGCGATGGTGAATGATGACCCGTTGTCATTGCCGCCAAACGGCAGCGGATTCGCCGCGCTCACGTTTTCGATTCCCGGAAGCGCCGAAAGTTTCGGCAGGAGTTGCTCATAAAAACGCCGCTGTTGATCGGGCTCGGGATAACGCACGCGCGGGATGCTTTCATCGAGCACGAGCAGTCGCGTCGGCTCGAAACCTGGACTGGTCGCGCGCAAATTGAAGAAGCTTTTGATGAGCAAGCCCGCGCCCGCGAGCAACAACAACGAGAGCGAGACTTGCGAAACGACGAGCGCGGCGCGCACGCGCGAGCCATGCAATCCGCCGGTCGAACCTTTCGAACCTTGCTGCAACGACTCGCTTACGTTCGCGCGCGAAACTTGTAATGCAGGAACAAGTCCGAAGACGATCGTGCTTAGAATCGCGAGCCCAAAAGTAAACGCCGCAACGGCGTAGTTGATGTGAATCTCGTCGAGCCGCGGGACGTTGCGCGGACCGAGCGCTCTCAACACATCTACGCCCCACCATGCGAGCAACAAGCCACACGCACCACCGAACAATGCGAGCACGAAACTCTCCGCGAGCAGTTGCCTAACGACTCGTGCGCGGCTCGCGCCAAGCGCGGTACGAATGCCGATCTCCCGACTGCGCGCCGCCGCGCGCGCCAGCAACAGATTCGCGACATTCGCGCATGCGATCAGTAACACGAGCGCGACCGCGCCTAACAAGACCAGCAGCGCCGGCCGGACATTACCGACCGCATCCGCAAGCAACGGCACCACGCGCAGGCCACGATCGAGATTGTAATCCGGATATTGCCCGGCGAGTCGCGCGGCGATCGGCGCCAGTTCCGCTTCGGCTTGCTTCGGTGTCACGCCCGGTTGCAGGCGCGCAATGACCTTAAGAAAATTCGATCCACGCCGCGGCACTTCCTGCGGTGTGACTGGTTGCAGCGGCGTGATGTATTCCGTGCGCGCTTCGGCAACGGGAAACTTCCATCCCGGCGGCATCACGCCAAGCACGGTGTAGCTTTTTCCGGACATCACGACCTGCTGACCAACGATGCCGGGATTGCTGCCGAAGGCGCGCTGCCAGGTTGAATGTCCGAGCACGACCACATTCGGCGCGCTGACCTTGGATTCTTCCGCGGTGAATCCGCGACCGAGCAGCGGCTTCACTCCAAGCGCATCGAAGAAATCGCCATCCGTCGCGACGCCACTCAATTCCATTGCTTCGCCCGCGCCGGTCAGCACTGTGCCCGCGCCGGTGTAAGCCGCCATCGCGACAAAGCTGCGACTCTGCTCGCGATAGTCGTGAAAGTTTGGAAACGACGATGTGTAACGTCCGTCCGGCTCCGATTTCAGATTATTGCTCCAGATCATCACGATCTGCTCGGGCTTCGGAAACGAGAGCGGCCGCAGCAGCACCGTGTCGATCACACTGAAGATGGCGCTATTCGCGCCGATCCCGAGCGCGAGCGTGATGATGGCGACAAAGGTGAACGCGGGTGTCTTGATCAACATCCGCAGGGCGTATTTGAAATCGTTAATCATAATGAACTACTCGTTAGGCCAGGTCGTTAGGTGTGATGGGTAATTTGCGAATGCGTTTGCCGGTGGCGGCGAAGATGGCGTTGACGATCGCGGGCACGCTCGGTGGCACCGGCGGTTCGCCCATTCCCGCCGGACGCGCTGCATCCGCACCGACGATGTGAACTTCGATGACAGGCGCGTCGTTCATGCGCGCGACCGCGAAGTCCTTGTAGGTCGATTGTTGCGCGGCCCCGTTCTTAAAGGTGATGCAACCTTTCAGCGCGGAAGAAATTCCCCAGATGATTCCGCCTTCGATTTGCTGCTCGACACCGATGGGATTGATGACCAATCCGCAATCCACCGCCGCGACCACGCGCTCGACTTTCACGTTCCCGCTTTGATCAACGTAAACATCCGCGACGTACGCGATGTGCGTCGTGCCGAAGTAAGCATTGCATGCCACGCCGCGACCATGATGTTCGCCAATTTTCTTTCCCCAATCCGACTTTTCGCGCACGACTTCGAGGACGCGGCGCAAGCGGCGGCGATCGTAGGTGTCACGTCCGATCTTGAAAGTGTCCGGCCCTTGCAGGAGTTCGAGGCGAAACGCGAGCGGATCGGCGCCGCGTTCGTGCGCGAGTTCGTCGATGAAACATTCGCGCGCGAAAACACTCGCGGGCGCGAAGACCGCGCGCCACGGCCCGTGTTTCACCGGCAAATCCACCGGCACATACGCGGTCTGGATCGCGGGAATCGTGTAGGGCACGTCGTAAACGCCCCACGACCAGCCGCGATACCATTCGTCATCGCGTTTTTCCTTTTCGTCGATCGCGGAAAGATTGTGAAACGAACCGGCCTTGGTGTGTTTCCAGGAAACGACTTTGCCTAACGAGTCCAAGCCCGCCGACAAATAATGCGCGGATGCAGCCTGGAAATGACCATGCTTCATGTCGTCGGGTCGCGACCAGAGCACTTGCACCGGCGCTTTCGCCGCGCGCGAAATCTCCGCCGCTTCGAGCACGTAATCGGCCGCGAGCCGCCGGCCGAACCCGCCACCGACCAAGGTGACATTCACTTCCACTTTGTCCGGCGTCGTGCCGAGTAACTGCGCGACTTGTTTCTGCACGCGGTTCGGTGCCTGCGTCGGCACCCACAATTTGCAGCGATCGCCCTCGACATGCGCAACGCAGTTCATCGTCTCGACGGGCGCGTGCGCGTAAAATGGATAGCTGTAAATCGCTTCGATCGTGCGCGTGATCGGCGACGTCTCGTTAGGCGCTTCTTCCTTGCGCGTGATGTTTCCCGTTTCGCGCGAAGCAGCTTCTAATTTTTTCGCGTGCGCCTCGGAATCGAATGCATCCGGCGGCGGCGCGCTCCATTCCACCGCGAGCGCACTACGGCCTTTTATTGCGGCCCAAGTGTTGTCGGCCAAAACGGCCACGCCGCGCTCCGTTTGGACAACAGCGCGCACCGCGCGAACCGCGCGCGCCTTTGCTTCATCCATCTTTTCCGCTTTCGCGCCGCGAAATGGCGGCCGTTCCACTGACGCGTAGAGCATGCCGGGAATTTTCGTGTCGATGCCGTAATTCGCCCGGCCCGTCACGATGTCGTGGCCATCGATCTTGGCCATGCGCTGGCCGATAATCTTGAACTCGTTAGGCGATTTGAGCGGCGCGTCCTTCGGCACGGGCAACTTCGCCGCCTCACTAATCAAGGCACCGAACTCCAGCCGTCGATTGCTTCCTTCATGCACAATCGCGCCGCGTTCCGTCTTGCACTCGTTAGGCGGAATCTTCCAGCGCGCCGCCGCAGCGGTCGTGAGCATCGCACGCGCCGCCGCCGCCGCTTTCCGCATCGCCCAGCCATCTTCCATACTTCCGCTGCCGCCGGTTCCGAGATCATTGAACTCCGCGCTCGGTGAAGCCTGCACGATTTTGACGCGCGGCCAATCAGCGCCGAGTTCATCGGCCAGAATCATGGCAAGCGCGGTGCGCACGCCCTGGCCCATTTCGGATTTGCTAATCGTCAGGGTAACTGTTCCGTCGTCGCCGATTTTGACCCAGCCATTCGGCTTGAACTCGTTAGGCACATTCGCCGCAAAAATACGGCTGCCGTTGAATCCAATGATTAGCGACGCGCCGCCGAGCGCAGTTGTTTTTAGAAATGTGCGACGCGTGGCAATCATGGTGCGTGCTCTCGCAGTTCCCGCGCGACTCGCACAATGCACTTCCGCATCCGCGAATACGTTCCGCAGCGGCAGACGGAATCCGACATGGCGGCATCGATTTGCGCGTCGCTCGGATCGGGATGCTCAGCCAATAAGGAGCAGGCATTCATGATCATGCCCGGCTGGCAGTAACCGCATTGCGGCACGTCGTCTTGCAACCAGCCGAGCTGGATCGGATGAGTCACTTCGTTGCCACGCGAAAAGCCTTCGATCGTGGTGAAGCTGCGATCTTTCGCGTCGTGCGCGGGAATTTGGCAGGAACGAATCGCCTTTCCGTTTTCCAAAACAGTGCACGAACCGCACACGCCAACGCCACACCCGAACTTCGTCCCGGTCAGCGCGAGTGTGTCGCGCAAGATCCAGACGAGTGGCATGTCGTCATCGACATCGACATCGCGCGGTGTGCCGTTGACGCGAAGCGTGATTTTCATGTCTGGGGAGCGCACGCGACTCGCGTGCTGGCGAGGCGACTCGCCGAGCGAACTTTTCCTCTGAGTTCCAGGTCAGGCGAATGCTTTCGGCGGGTCGCCGAAAGCAGCACGCGAGTCGCGTGTGCTCCCCAGAACCCGCGTTTCACGTCAGTCTTCATTCCGCGCGTAAAGGCGATCACGGAATTCACACGAGTCGCGCGCCGCGGAATTGGGATTTTCATTCATAGCGCAACGCGACCATCGGATCGACGCGCGTGGCGCGACGCGCCGGCAGGAAACACGACAAGGCTGCGACGAGCGTGAGCAATCCGGTGACCGCGAAATAAATCGTCGGGTCGAGTGGATTGACCTTGAACAAGATATTTTTCAACGCGGCCGCAGCGACGACGCCGAGAAGCAGCGCGATGCCGCCGGCGCCGAGCACCAAACCGATCGCGAGTTGCCACGCGCCCTGGCTCATGACCATTCGCAGAATGCGCATCGCATCTGCGCCGAGCGCCATGCGAATGCCGAATTCCTGCGTGCGTTGATTCACCGAAAAACTCATCACGCCGTAGAGACCGACGCCGGAAAGAATGAAGGCGACGATGCCGAAAATCGTGAACAGGCTCGCGATGACGCGATTGCCCGAAAGAATTTCATTATGAAACTGCGCGGGCGTTCCGGCGAAATAGGTCGGCAGGTTGGAATCGAGTTCGGTGACGGCTTTGCTCAGATCGGGCCCAGTGTGTTCGCACGCTGACCGCCGCGTGGCCTAACGACTACGGTGGCAAACTGCGTGGCTGGCGAAGCGCCGAGCAGCGGCATGTAGAATCCCGCGGCTTCGGTCTGCTGATCGAATGGGCCCTGCATCAAGGTGTCGGGCACGACGCCGACGATGGTGCGCCACGGTTGTTCTTTGCCGGGATTGAAGATGCGCACCTGATGTCCGAGCGCGCTTTGGTTGCCCCAATGTTTTCGCGCGAAACTCGCGTTCACAATCGCGACCGGCTGTTTCATGTCGTTGTCTTCGAGAGTGAAATCGCGGCCTTCCATGATTTTGAGGCCAAGCGTTCCGAAGTAGTCGTCGGAAACGGATTCGAAATTTCCGCGCGGACGATCGCGATCGGTCAGATAATTTTGACCATCAACTTCGTATTGTCCGTTGGGCGCGAAGGTCATGCGAAAACGATCGGTCATCGCCGCCGAATCGAACTGCGGATTCGTGCGCAACGCACGAACTGCGCGCTTGAAAAATTCGCGACGCGAATCTTCGGTCGGATACGGTCCTTCCATCAAGGCGAGGCGCGCGGCATAAAGACCATTTTCGTCGTAGCCGTAATCGAGCTTCGTTTGGTTGCGGATCGATTTGATCTGCAACGTCGCGACGATGAGCAACGCCGCGGTCAACGCGATTTGTCCGACGACGAGCGCGCGCGTAATGACATTGACGAGTCGATTGCTGTTGCCGCGTCCGCCTTCCTTCATCACTTCGGCGGCGTTACCGCGCGAGCTGAGAAATGCCGGAAGCAATCCGGAAACAAGCGTCGCCACCAACGTGATCGCGAGCGTGAAAGTCGAGCACACGGCCGTCGATGGTGAATCTGCCACCAATACGGAGGTGGAAATGGCGCGGCCTGAACGACGCGCTGGAGAAATATCCGACGCCCCAATATGCGATGAGCGTGCCGGCGATCGTTCCGAGCACAGCTACCACCAGGCTCTCGGTCAAGCATTTGCCTAACGAGTCTCCAACGCGTCGCCCCAAGCGCACCGCGAATGGCCAGTTCCTTCGCGCGCAAGGCCGAGCGACCGAATTGCATGTTCATAACGTTCACGCATGCGATCAGCAACACGACCACGACCGCACCAAGCATCGCCCAAACGATCTGGCGCAGTTGCACGCCGGTGAATGCATTGAGCAACGGCAACACCGCGGCCGAAGTAAGATTCTTGTTCGTCTTCGGATTGTCCTCGGCAATGTGACGCGCGATCGCGATCATCTCCGCATTGGCTTGATCGAGCGTGACGCCGGGTTTGAGCCGACCCATCACGGCCGGCGCGCGAGTGTTCGCGCCGAGGAAGAGTTCGCCGCGCGGCGTCGGCGGCCACTCATTATATAATGGAGTCCACAGTTCTTCCGAAATCGGGAACTTAAAGCCCGGCGCCATCACGCCGATGATGGTCGCGGCTTTGCCGTTAATGGTGACGCTTTGGCCGACGATGTTTGTGTCGGCGTTAAAATCGCGCTGCCAGATTTCGTCGCCGAGAATTGCGACCTTCGGCGCACCGGGCTTGTTATCTTCCGCGTTAAAATCGCGACCGAGCACCGGCGAAACACCGATGATCTTGAACAGATCATCCGTCACATACGCGCCGGTGTAACGCTGCGGATTGTTGTTGTAAGTGACGTTAATGGTCGAGCCGTTCAGATAACCGGCCATCATCGCGAAGGAATGCTGCGCCGCCTTGATGTCTTCGTAATCCATCGCGGCCGGAATTTGTCCGTTGCCGAAATTGTTGACCTGATCGCTCGCTTTCGGATCGATCAGACCCGACGCTGACCAGCTGCTCCGGATGCGGAAATGAAAACCCGCGCAGCACGATCGCATTGACCACAGTGAATTGCGTCATGGCGCCGCCAATGCCGAGCGCGAGCACGACGATGGAGAGAATCAGAAAGACTTTGTCTTTAAACAGAACGCGAAGTCCGACGCGAATATCCTGACTGAACTGTTCTATAATCATGATGATTTACCTTGGTTATCGACGACAAAACCGTCGCGAAGCTGAATGATGCGATTGCCGTAGCCGGCGTTTTTTTCCGAATGCGTGACCTGCACAATCGTGGTGCCTTCGCTGTTCAAACGCTTGAACAGCTCCATGATTTCTTCGCCTTGCGACGAATGCAGATTGCCGGTCGGTTCGTCGGCCAGAATTAATTTCGGATTCGAAATGATGGCGCGCGCCACACCGACGAGCTGCTGTTGTCCGCCGGAAAGCTGGCGCGGATACAGATCCTTTTTTCCGACAATGTGAAAACGATCGAGCGTATCGGCGACGATGGCCATGCGTTCGCTCTTCCCGATTTTTCGATACGAAAGCGGAATGTCGAGGTTCTCGTAAACGGTCAGATCGTCTAACAAGTGGTACTGCTGAAAAACGAAACCGATCTGTTCGTTGCGCAGATTGGAACGGTCTTTCGGTTTCTGGCTGTGGACGGCCGTGCCTTCGAAATAATATTCGCCGGTCCAGGCGTGATCGTGCAGACCGAGCACATGCAGCAGCGATGATTTGCCCGCGCCCGAAGGCCCCATGATGGAAACGAAATCGCCTTCCTCGATCTTGAGGTTCACGTCGCGCAGGACGTAAAAGAACTGGCCCTTCGCGAGCGGATAAAAGCGTTCGATGTGTTTGAGTTCAATCATGATGACAGACTGCGTGTTCCAAGATTTTTTCGCCACGGATTAACACGGATTCTCACGGATGTTTCAGAACGAGCTTCTCTGAATCCGTGTTTCATCCGTGTTAATCCGTGGCTGAAATTCTTCATCGTCATGTCCGGGAAAGTGCAATCACCGGATCGAGTCTCGCAGCGCGACGCGCGGGCAAATAGCAGGCGAAAAATGCGACGACGCTGAGCAAAAACGAAATCGCGAGATACGTCGTCGGATCATCCGGCCGCACATTGAAAAGCAAACTCGTCATGACGCGCGTCAGGCCGAAGGCGCCGGCCAGTCCAGCGACAACCCCAATCGCGGCCAGAATCATTCCTTGCCTAACGACTAGTCGAAGCACATCGCTTCTTTGCGCACCGAGCGCCATGCGGATGCCGATTTCCTGAGTGCGTTGCGTGACGGAGTAACTAATCACTCCGTAAATGCCGACTGCGGCGAGTAGCAGCGCGGCGATAGCGAAGACGGTGAAGAGCTGCATCGAGACGCGGCGCGTGCCTAACGAGTTCGCCACGACGTCGTCCATCGTGCGGACGTTGTAGATGGGCTGGTCCTTGTCGAGCGCCTGCACTTCATGTCGCAAGGTATTAGCAAAAGCGGCCGGGTCGCCGGCGGTTCGAATCACCAGCCCCATCAAATTCCACTGACCCTGGGCGTTTGGTATGTAGATTTGCGCGCCGCCCTCTCCAGTCAGAGAACCGGTCTTGGTGTCGCCGACCACCCCGACGATTTCGCGCATGAATTTTTCATCGCGCCAGATGCTGAGGCGTTTGCCGATCGCTGCCGCGGGCGAACCGAAATGACGTTTCGCGATAGTCTCGTTGATGACGACCACCTTCGGTGCGTCAGCATTGTCGCGAAGTTCAAAGGTGCGTCCGGCAAGCAACGGAATTTGCAGGGCGCGAAAATAATCGCCCGTGATGCTGGAGAACATCGCATCCCTGTTTTCGTCCACCGTGAGCGGCCGGCCTTCCGGAATAAATCCGCGTCCAATCGCGTAACCACTCGCGTTGAGCGGGAGATTGATGCCGCCTCCGGCCGCTTGCACGCCGGGCGCCGCTTCCAGCCGGTCTTTCAGCTGGCGGAAAAATTCCTCGAACTGCGCATACTGATATTTCGGGTAGGGCAACGCGATGGTGGCGACGAGGACATTGTGGGCGTTGAAGCCTGGCCTTACCTCCCGCAGACGGACGAAGCTCTTGATGAGCAATCCAGCGCCAACCAGCAGCACGAGCGAGAGAGCGACTTCGCCTATTAATAATAGAGAGCGCGCGCTGGTGCGGCGATGACCTTCGCCCGTGCGTCCACCTTCTTTCAACGCGCTGGTGACATCGAGCTTCGAGGCCTGCAGTGCGGGGACGATGCCGAAAAGAATTCCGGTAAGCGCGGAGATCCCGAAAGCGAATGTCAAAACGCGATAATCAATTCCAATCTGCTCGAGCCGAGGTGCGCCTTCGGGCAACATCGACATCAGCACGTCGGTTAACCAAATACTAAGAACGAATCCTGCCATCCCGCCGATCGCCGAGAGCAAAATACTTTCCGTCAGCATCTGCCGCAGAACGCGCGTGCGGCTCGCACCCATGGCGGTGCGGATGGCAATTTCCTTTTGTCGCGCAGCGCTCCGCGCGAGGAGAAGCGTCGCCACGTTCGCGCAGGCAATCAGGAGCACTAATCCGACGGCGCCGAGGAGTGCGAGCAGGGATGGTTTTACTTCGCGAACAAGACGTTCGTGCAGCGTCCAAAGGGTTGCGTCCCAACCTTTGTTCGTCTCGTGAAACTGCTGGTCGAGCTGCGCGTTGATGGAGCTCACGCGAGCCTGCGCTTGCTTCAGATCCACGCTACTTTTCAGACGCGCGATCGCCGACCACGCGCGGTTAACGCGCGGTTCTTCTGAGAGATTGACCGCGCTGTTAACCCAAATCTGGGTTTGCTCCGGGTATTCAAATCCCGGGGGCATCACGCCAATAACCGTGAGCGGCCTCGACTTCATCACGACCTGGTTCCCGATGATGGCCGGGTCGGATCCGAAGCGGCGCTTCCACAAACCATGGCTGATGATCGCGACCGTCCCCCGGCCTTCGTTGAAGGACGCTGGTTTGTCGTCTTCGGGAACGAACGTTCGGCCGAGAACAGGCTGGACACCTAGCACAGCGAAAAACCCGGTCGTCACGCCTGCGCGCGGCACGGCCTCCGGTTCCGCTCCTTCGCCACTGAGATCGGCGTTCCCGGTCCAGTAGGCCGCGGTGCTGGCGAAGAGATCGGTTTGTTGCGACCAATCGGTGAAATCGAGATACGAAATGTTGCTGTCGGTAATGCCCGCCGCAGGATTCTTTCCTTCGAAATAGACGATGCGTTCCGCGTCCGGAAATGGGAGCGGACGCAAGAGCACGCCGTTGACCAGACTGAAGATGGCGGTGTTCGCGCCGATCCCAAGCGCAAGCGCGATGACTGCGACGGCGGTGAAGCCGCGATGCTTCAATAGCATGCGAAACCCGTAGCGAAGGTCGTGAAGAAAGGTGTTCATCAATTCACGTGCGTCAGCGCAATCATCGGATCGGCACGCGTGGCGCGGAGTGCGGGAATGTAGCTGGCGAATAACGCGACGAGCGCGAGCGCGATGGTCACGCCGAGAAACGAACCAAGATCAAAGGCGCCGACGTTGTAGAGCAAGGCGCCGAGAGCGCGCGTGGAGATAATGGCGAGGACCAAACCGACGATTGTGCCTAACGAGACCAAGCGCGCGGCGCGGCCGACCACCAGCATGAGCACATCGTGCCGCGTTGCGCCGAGGGCCATGCGCACGCCGATCTCGTGTGTGCGTTGCACAACGAGAAAAGACATCACGCCATAAATTCCGACCGACGCGAGGATAAGCGCGACCGCGGCGAAGACGCTGATCATCGCGACGGAAAGCCGGCGCGGCGCGATGGAATCGGACGTGACACTTTCCAGCGTGCGCACATTGGCCATCGGCAATTCCGGATCGAGCTGCCGAAGTTCGCGGCGAATCACATCGGTGAGGGCGCGCGGATCTTGTTTACTGCGCACGGCCAGAATCATTCCGCGGTAAGCCTGCTGCGCGTGCGGTATGTAATATTCCGGCTTCGGATCAACATCGAGGCCCTGATGGTGAATGTCGCCGACTAAACCGACAATCGTGACCCAGTTTTCGACCGGCTTGCGCGGATCATCAAAGGTGATGCGTTTGCCGACGACTTCCTGATTCGGAAACCATTTCCGCGCGAAGGCCTGATTGACAATCGTGCTTTTGGGCGCGTCGGCGTTGTCGCGGTCTTCAAAAAAGCGGCCGCTCACTAACGGCACGCGCAAGACTTTGAAATAATCCGGCGAGACCAGGCGGATTTCTTCGTCGGGATAAACTTTGTTGACGTTCGGATCGACTCCTTCGATCGCGAAGGAGCTGTCACCGTTCGTCCCGCTAAGCGGAAGAACGCTGGTAACGGCGGCGGCTTCGACTCCGGGCAAATTCTGCACGCGCCGAATGAATTCAGCGAAAAAATCGGAGACCGGTTTGCCGCGCGGATATTTCGCGACCGGCAACGAAACTTCCATGGTCACGACGTTTCGCGGGTCAAACCCGGGATTGACGTTTTGCAGGCGGACAAAACTTTTCAGCAGCAGACTCGCGCCGACGAGAAGGACGAGGGCGAGTGCAACTTCGGAGACAACGAGAAGATTGCGCACACGATTGCGGCGCACCCCACTGGTGGAACCGCGCCCGCCTTCCTTGAGCGCTTCGGTTAGCTCGGGCTTTGCGCTGGCGAGCGCAGGAACAAAACCAATCAGGATCCCAGTGCCTAACGAGACCAAAAGCGTAACGACAAGAACACGGACATCGAGATTTGCCTCCGCGACGCGGGGCACCGTTTGCGCGCCGATAGTTCGGAGAAGCGCGAGTCCCCAGATGGCGAGGAGTCCGCCGGTGATTCCGCCAACGACTGCGAGCAACACGCTCTCGGTCAGCATTTGCCGGAGCAAACGCCCGCGACCTGCACCGAGCGCGACCCGAATAGCAAACTCGCGTTCGCGCGCGCCGGCTCGCGCCAGCAACATGGTGGTGAGATTCGCGCAAGCGATGAGAAGAACGAGCGCGACCGCGCCTAACAAGATCGCGAGCGCGGTGCGCATTCCGCCGATGACCTGATCGTGAAAGGCGTAAAGCGTCGCGCCAAATTTCGTCGCCGGCGCATAATTGTCGGGAAATTGCTGATACCAATTCGCGATGATCGTATCGAGCTCGGCCTGCGCTTGCGCGATGGTCACGCCTGATTTCAAGCGGCCGACGATTCCGAAACTGCGCGAACCGCGCGATTCGAGATCGTTCTTGGTGAAAGCGATCGGTTTCCAGATATCGACGCGGCCGCTGAACGTTCCGCCCTGGAGATTAAAAATCGGCAGCGGAAACTGAAACGTTTCCGGCATCATTCCGACGACCGTGAAAGTGCGGCCGTTGAGTAAAAGATTTTTCCCGACGAATTCCGGATCGGAATTGAAACGACGTTTCCACAAACGTTCGCTAATGACGATTACGTTGTCATTGCCCTCGCCGAACTCGTTAGGCGAAAAAACGCGGCCTTTGCTCGGCTGAACTCCGAGCACGGAAAATACGCTCGGACTCACGACCGCGCCGCTAATGCGCTCCGGCATTTCGCCGGCGGTGAGATTGAGATCGACGTAATCGAAGCCGCCGATCTCCATACTCTTCAACTGTTTGGTGTAATCGAGATACTCCGGCGCGGAGACCGGAATGCGGTCCAGTCCTTGCGCGGAAAATTTCTGCCAAAGTAAAACTAACTCGTTAGGCGCACGGAACGGGAGCGGGCGAATGATGAGCGCATTGACCAGGCTGAAGACGGCGGTGTTGGCGCCGATGGCCAGCGCGGCAGTGATGATCGCGACGAGCGTGAAGCCCGGCGATTTCAGCAGGCTGCGAAAAGCCAGGCGAAGATCGTGCATCATAAAATTTCACTCATAACGCAGCGCTTCTGTCGGATTGAGGCGCATGGCGGCGCGCGCGGGCACGTAACAAGCGACGAGTCCGACAACGAAAAGAATGAGCGGAACAAAAGTGAAGCTGATCGGATCGTGCGCGGTAATTCCGTGCAGACTGCTGGCGAGAAGCTGCATGAGGAAAAATGCGCCGACGATTCCGACCGCCAGACCGATGCCGATTAAACGCAATCCGTGCGCGGTGATCATGCGCAGGACATCCGCGGCTTGTGCGCCGAGGGCCATGCGTACACCGATTTCCTGGGTGCGTTGGCGGACGTTGTAATCCATCACGCCGTACAGGCCTAACGAGGCGAGGAACAGCGCGAGCCCGGCGAAAATGGTGAAAAGCGAACTGAAGAAACGCACCTGCCAGAACGATTCGATCACAACTTCGTCCATGGTGAAAACGCGATAGATCGGGACGTCCTTGTTTACCGAAAGCACCGCGTTGCGCGCCGCACTCACAAATGATTTCGGATTCGTTTTCGTGCGCAGCACGACCGACATGTAGCGATCGGTCTCCTGGTCCTGCGGCAAATAAACGATCGGATAAACTTCCGTGCGCACGATGCGATCGAAGATAACCGGCCTAACGACACCAACGATCGTGGTCCACGGCCGCTTCGGGCCGATCGGCACGAGGTCGCGAATTTGATGGCCGATCGGATCCTGATTCGGAAACCAGAGCCGCGCTGCTTCCTCGTCGATTAGACAAACCGGCGGCGCATCTTTCTTATCCGCGGCAGTGAACTCACGACCGCGTAACAATTGAATGCGCGCCGTGTGTAGGAAGCCCGGCGTGATCGAGATGGTGCGCATCAGCCGCGCGTCCTGCAATTGTTTCGGTTCCTGTTCGCCTTCGAGAATCAGCCCGTCGAGACCGATATTTCCCGACGCGGGCAGGGTCGTGGTGCCGCCGGCTGACTCGACGCCGGGGAGCGCTTCGAGTTTCGGAATTAACTGATCGAAAAACTTCCTCGGCATTTCGATGTCGGGGAAAAGTGTTTCGGGTAAACCGACGCGGAAAGTGAGCGTGTTCGAAGGATCCGCGCCGATGTCGGTTTGTTGCAGAACTTTGAAGCTGCGCATCATCAAACCCGCGCCGATGAGCAAGACGATGGCAAGCGCGACCTCCGCGACGACCAGACCGTTGCGCATGCGCTGACCTTTCGAGCCGCTGCCACTGCGGCCGCCTTCTTTCAAGACATCGACTAAGTGCGGCCGCGAAATTTGCAGCGCCGGCATGAGACCGAAAATCAAACTCGAAGCGAGACCTAGCCCCAGCGCGAAGGTGAAGACGCGCCAGTCGAAATCGAAATGAATCCAATACGGAATTTCCGTTGGAATCGCGGAGAGCATGAGATCAACGCCCCAGACGGCGAAGAGCAAACCGAGAGCGCAGCCGACGAGCGCGAGCACAATGCTTTCGGCGAGAAGTTGCCTGACGATTTGTCGACGCGTGGCGCCCAGCGCAAGGCGAATGCCGACTTCACGTGCACGCGTTGCGCCGCGTGCGAGCAAAAGATTTGCGACATTGCCGCAGGCGATCAAATGCACAAAGAGCACCGCGCCCATCACGAGCAGCGTCAGGGTTTTGAAATTGCGCACCAATTCTTCGCGAAACGGTTTTGCGTGAATGCTGGTGCCGGAATTTGTCTCGGGATATTGCGCGGCGAGACGGGCCGCGATCGCTTCGAGTTCGCTGCGCGCCTGCCCGATTGAAACGCCGGCTTTTACTTTCGCGATGACATCGAGATAAAAATTGCCGCGCGGATGTTCCTTTTCCGTGACGTGCAGCGGCATCCAGAGGTCGCAAATTTCCGGGAAGCGCCAGCCATTCGGCATGACGCCGATGATCGTGACCTGGTTGCCGTTGAGCGTAACGACTTTGCCGACGATGCCCTTGTCGCCGGCGAAATGTGATTTCCAAACATCGTAGCCGATGAGCGCGACTGGCGCGGCGTTCGGCTCATCTTCGTCTGGACGAAATTGCCGGCCGAGAATTGGTTGAACGCCGAGAAACGAAAAACAATCCACGGAAATATTCGCGCCGAGATAACGTGCCGGCTTGTCGCCGCCGGAAAGAATCATCGTCTGCGTGTCTGCGGCGGCGAAACCTTCAAGCGTGGTCGCTTGTTTTTTGAACTCGAGGTAATCCGGATAGGACGTGCCGGCGTCGAGCTCGGGTTTTTTGGTGAAGTATTGCGCGAAGGCGATCAGCCGATCCTGATCCTGCATCAATGGCATCGGGCGCAAGAGCAGCGCATTGATCGCCGAGAACATGGTGGTCGAACCACCGATGCCGAGCGCGATCGCGAGCACAGAGATGATTGCGAAAGCTGGCGACTTGACCAGCATGCGCAGCGCGAAACGGAAGTCGCGCATCATAGATTCAATCCGCGTCCGACGCAGGGAAGGTCTGCGCGCAAGAAGCTAGTCCGCAGCACGGGTGTGTCACAACGCGAACGCGGCGGAGCCGTACCGTCCAGCGTGCGAAAAAGACCTAACGAGTTCTGTGGTGGTGGCGGCAAAGGCGCCGCCGGATGAGACGGCGCGCTTGTCTTGCTCACCGTCACGATCGCGTTTGCAATCAACAGGAGCAGGACAATTACCGCGCGATTCATCGCGACTCTTTAGACTCTTGTTCGCTACATCGTTTCTTCGCAGGCAACGACTCGTTAGGCCGCCATGCGATCTTCCACCACGCGTCCGTCGAAGACGTGCACGGTGCGATCGGCATGCTGCGCAAAACGAACGTCGTGCGTGACCATGCAGATGGTCGCGCCGCTGGCGTGCAGTTCCTTGAGCAGATCCATGACCGCTTCGCCGTTGCGCGAATCCAGGTTACCGGTCGGTTCGTCCGCGAGCAGAATCGCCGGATTGCCAGCGAGCGCACGCGCTACGGCGACACGCTGCTGTTGACCGCCGGAGAGCTGACTCGGCAAATGTTTCGCGCGATGTCCCATGCCGACGCGCTCCAGCGCGGTAACGACATGTTCTTTGCGTTCGCTCGAGGCCATGCCGCGATAGGTCAAAGGCAGCTCGACATTTTCGTAAACGGTCAGGTCGCCGATGAGATTGAAGCTTTGGAAAATGAATCCGATCTCGCGATTGCGGATGCGCGCGCGTTCCGGAAAGGAGAGGTTCGCGACCTCAGTTCCCTTGAGCGCGTAGCTGCCGCCGCTCGGAGTATCGAGCAATCCGAGAATGGAAAGCAGCGTCGATTTGCCGCAGCCCGACGGGCCGGCGATCGAGACATATTCGCCTGTGCGGATGTCGAGATGAATTCCGGAGAGCGCATGCGTTTCGACTTCGTCCGTCAGGAAAACCTTGGTGACGCCTTCGAGTTTGATGAGCGTGGTACCGTTCGTGCCGTTAGTCGGTGAGCGGCGTTCTTCAGTGGCGGTTTCAGTTGGCATGGGTGTGTTGGTTAGGGTGATGGAGGCGGATTTAGTTGAGACGAATGCGATCGTGCGCGTCCATCGCGCTGGTATCGGAAAGGATGACCTGGTCGCCGGGTTGGAGACCATTAATGATCTCGATGGTGTTGACTGAGCTGCGGCCCAGTTTCACCGGGGTGCGGACCGCTTCGGAAGTTCCTGCGACGAGCTTAAAGATGCCGACGGTGTTGTTTTCCTGGCCGAAGGCAGGACGCCCGACGTAGATGACATCATCCAAACGTTCAAGCTCGATCGTGCCATCGACGCTAAGATCGGGACGCGCGCCTTTCGGCAGTTCGCCATCAATCGCGACGTCGACTTTCACTGTGCCTTGTTCAACCGCGGGATCGACGCGAATGACGTGGCCTTCAACAACGCCGTTGCGCGTATCGATGCTCGCTTTCTGATTGATCTGAATGTCCTTCGCCTGCGTCTCCGCGATTTTGACTTCGGCTTTTAATTTCGTCGGGTCGGCGACGCGACAGAGATTGGTTCCGGGCTTGACGCGCTGACCGACTTCGACCGGCAGCTGTTGCAGAACGCCGGTGAAATCCGCGCGCACTTTTAACTGTTCCATCTGGTCGTTCTTCAGCTGCGCATTCGCCTTCACCTGATCGACCGCGGCTTGTTTGGAAGCGATTTGCGGCTCGATGTTATTCTTCGCGAACTCGTAGCGTTTCTGTTCGATCTCATCGCGGACTCTAAGGTCCTCGGCCTTAATCTTCGAAGTTTGGTGAACGAGGTCGGAGACGAGTCCATTCTTGGCCAATTCGTCGTTCGTCTTGTTTTCCATTTCCGCCTGCTGCCGTTCAGAATGAACGCGCGCCGCGGTGGATTCCTGATCGAGCAACTCGCGCTGCAAAGTTGCCTGCAAAGTCGTTAGTTCCGCTTCGGCTGCTTTGTATTGCAGCACGGCGTCGCGCGCGGCTTGTTCAACTTCCGGGCTGGTTAATTCGACAATCACCGTGGCCGGATCAACATGTGCACCCGGTCGAACGATAATCTTATCGACGCGACCTTCGGTGCTCGCCGCGATCCAACGAATTTCTTCCGGCACCAACGTTCCAAGACCGCGCACCTGGCGCACCATCGGTCCGCGCTTCACCGTATCGACCCAGACAGTCGAGCGATCGATGCTCGGGACGGCCGGCTTCAAACGCGAAAGAGCAAAAGTGATCACGATCAACGCGAGCACGCCGCCCACGATCATCATGATGCGCTTTTGTTTTTTCTTCTTCGCAACGCCGGCGCGCGGCACATCCATGGTGTTAGTGGCCTGGGTGAATCCGCTTGGTCGCACGATGGTGTTGTCTTCCTTCGCTTTTAAGTTGGGTTGCATCAGCAGGCTGGTAGTTAAAGAACCCAATCGACAAGTTCGCGTGCGACTTGGAACAGCGGCACGGACACGGTGAGAACGATGAGCGCAAAAACAAGCGCCTCGCTCACGAAATGGCCACGCGCTTCCTTCTTGAAATATTCGTCGCTAATTCCGCGGAAAGAAGGATAGCCCTCACCTTTGCAACGACCCGAGAAATCGAACGAGCTCGTGCGAAAATGATAATCAGTTTTCGGCAGCGCATTGCGGCGCGCGCCCGCGACTGAATCGCGTCGGCTAATCTCGGTTGTTTGGAAGCTTGGTTTCATTTCTCTCTGTCCGTTGAGATGCGCGCGGCATCGTCGTTGGATTCAAAAGTTTTTGTTTAGTCTCGCGCCACTATTGCAATGTGCGTGCCAGCGGTTTGAACATAGTCACAAGCAACAACTGCACAGCGGTTTACGCCGCTCGGGAAACGAGCGTGATCGCGCAGGAAACGCCGCTAGTGGGATTGCGCTGTCCCAGATGCGGGAATTATTTCGGCAGGCGCAACAAGGCTTCGCATCCGTGGGCGCCTTTTCGATTCGCCAACGTCAACGAACCGCCATGCGCTTCGGCGATTTGCCGGCTCAAGGTTAAACCAATTCCTGATCCGCCGGGTTTTGTCGTGAAGAACGGCACGAAAAGATTTGTCGGATTCATGATGCCGTGACCTTCGTCCCGCACATAGAGTTCGACGCATTCGGAAACTTCCCGCCAGCCAACCGTGACGCCGCCGCTGGTTTCGAGCGAAGCATCGACCGCGTTGTGCAGAATGTTGATTAGCAACTGCTCCAGTTGCGCGGCGTCCGCGCGAATGGTCAGGTCCGCGCCGGCGGCAACCTTGATCGGCAGTCGCGTTTCAAGATTAACAACTCGCCTAACGAGTTCTTCCAGTCTGACCGGTTCCTTTTGCGGAGGAGGCAGGCGCGCGAGGCGCGCATAGGCTTGCATGAAACGGCTGAGTGATTCGGCGCGTGCCGCAATCACATTCAAACCGCTCCGCGCATCATCCTGCCAATCCGGTGGCGGCGGCTTGCGCCTCAACAACGTTTCCAAACTGCCGGCGATCGATTTGATCGGCGCGAGCGAGTTGTTCATCTCGTGGCCGAGCACTCGCACGATTCGTTGCCACGCGTTGCGCTCTTCTTCGCGCAGCGTCTTACTCAAATCGGTCAGGACAACTAACTCGTTAGGCAAACCGCGTTCGCGAAAAGTACTGCGACGAACGCCCCATCGTCCGGTGCCACCTGGAAAAGTAAGGGTGAGCGGCGCATCTTGATTGGCCTGCAGCACAACATCGAGATTCAAATCGCTGGCGCGACGGCCCAGCAACTTGTCGATCGGTTGGCCTAACAAGTTCTCGCCTGCGCGATTCACCAAACGCAAGCGATGATCGGGATCGAAAGTGAAAATGCTGACGTCAATCTCCGCCATGATCGTGCGCAAAAGTGCGGTCGCTTCGAACGCGCCGAGACGTTGCGTGCGCAAAGTTTCGCCGAGCGCATTGATCTCGAGCAAGACTTCGCCCAGCGCATCGTCCACGCGGGCGCCGCGCGCGCGGATTGAGTAATCACCTTCGCGCAAAGCCGCGAGAAGATTGGTCATGGTTTGCAGCGGCCTCACAACATTTTCGCGCGAGCTCATGATGAAACTGAGCGCGCAGCCGACGATGAAGAGCGTTAGCGTCCATTGAACTTTCGGCGTGTAATCGCCGAACCAAAGAATCGAAAGCGAAACGATCGCCGCCGGAAAAACCGCGCCGAGAATCAGCCAGGTAATGTGGCCCTCAAAACTGATGCGATGCCGCAGTTTGCGGCGACCCGGCGGCCGGGGCTCGTTCATTAGAGGAGCGTGACGCTACAAACCATGATGCTGCAGCCGTCGATAAAAAGCGCTCCGGCTCAATCCGAGTGCCTCCGCCGCTTTGCGCGCGTTGCCGTCGAATCGACTGAGCGCCTTCTTGATGAGAAACGATTCGACTTCCTCCAGACTCATATCTTCCAGGCGCGTCGAGTCTTCGTGACCACTCGTTAGGCCAAGATCGTTCGCTTTTACCTGATGTCCCTGCGCCATGAGAACGGCGCGCTCGACCACATGATCCAGTTCGCGCACATTTCCCGGCCAATGATGCTGCATTAATCGGTCGCGCGCCTTCTCCTCGAAACCGGTCAGCTCCTTGCGATAACGCTCCGCATGCTGGCGAAGGAAACTATTGGCGAGTGGCATGATGTCTTCGCGCCGTTCCCGCAACGGAGGAAGCGCGACTTCGATCGTGTTCAGACGAAACAAAACATCTTGCCGAAACTTTCCCGCGGCAACTTCGTCGCGCAGCTTCGCGTTCGTGGCGGAAATGATCCGCACGTTTGTGTGCAAAGTTTTCGACGAGCCGACGCGCTCGAATTCGCCCGTCTCGATCATGCGCAACAATTTCGCCTGCTGATTCATCGGGATGTTCGCGATCTCGTCCATGAAGAGCGTGCTCTCGTCGGCGAGCTCGAATCGTCCCGCGCGATCCGTTTTCGCATCGGTGAAGGCGCCTTTCACGTGACCGAACAATTCGCTCTCGAAAATTCCTTCCGATAAACCACCCATGTTCACCGTGATCATGGTGTGCGAAGCGCGATTGGACAGCGCGTGAATGGCGCGCGCCACCAAACCTTTGCCGGTTCCGTTCTCGCCCGTCACCAGAACATTCGCATCCGACGGCGCGACGCGAGAAATCAATTCCAACACCGGCCGCATCCGTGGCGATTCCGCGATGAAATGCGGAATACTTCCGCCTAACAACTTGTTCGTCGCCTCCAGCCGCCGGCCTTTGCGCAAGGCGCTCGCCAATTCAATCTGCGTCCGCACGACTGCGAGCAAACGTTCGTTGTCCCAAGGCTTCGGAATAAAATCGCGCGCGCCGCGCTTCATCGCTTCGACCGCGAGATCGATCGTGGCCCACGCGGTCATCACGACAATCGGCAGCGTGTTATCGATCGCCTGAATTTTCGGAATAACTTCCAGTCCTTCCTGACCCGAAGTCGTGTCGCGGGTGTAATTCAGATCCATGAGGAGAATCGCGTAATCGCGTTTCTCGAGCGCTTGAAAAACACCGGCGAGCGAAGTGACCGCATCGGTCTGGTGACCTTCGCCTTTGAGTAAAATGCGGAGCGCTTCCAGCACATCCGGCTGATCGTCCGCGATCAAAATTCTCGCCATCGCCTAACGAAGACCGCGTTTCGGGCGCAGTGTCAATCGCCGTAGCAATCGAGATACTTGATGCCGGAACCGGTGTTGAAGATGACGACGCGCTCGTCTGCTTGAATCTTTTTTTGCCTAACGAGTGCTTGCGCCGCGGCGAAACAAGCGGCGCCTTCCGGCGCAACAAAAACGCCTTCAGCCGCGCCCACTTCGCGTGTCACACGAATCATTTCATCATCGTCAATCCTAATACCGCCGCCGTTCGATTCGCGCAAAATGCGCAACATCAAAAAGTCCCCCACTGCTTTTGGAACACGCAATCCGGACGCGAGTGTGTGTGCATCCGGAAATTCCGCGGCGGAATTTTCATTCGCTTCGAACGCACGAACAATCGGCGCGCAGCCGCTCGCTTGCACGGAAAACATGCGCGGCCGTTTCGCTCCAATCCAACCGAGCGTTTCCATTTCATCGAACGCTTTCCACATTCCGATGAGGCCCGTGCCACCGCCGGTCGGATACAGAACGACTTCGGGCAATTGCCAATCGAGTTGCTCCGCTAATTCGTAACCGAGGGTTTTTTTTCCTTCGACGCGATAAGGTTCTTTCAGCGTCGACATGTCGAACCAACCCTCGGCCGTTTTTCGTTTTGCGATTTCCGCGCCGCAATCAGTAATGAGCCCGTCGATCAGCGTCACGTGCGCGCCGACTTCTCGACATTCGACGATGTTGGCGCGCGGAGTATCGCGCGGCATGAAGACATGCGCTTCCAAACCGGCACGCGCGGCATAGGCCGCCATCGCACCGCCTGCGTTTCCCGCACTCGGCACCGCAAGTTTTTTCGCGCCGAGAAACTTCGCCATGGAAACGGCCACAGCCATCCCGCGTGCTTTGAAACTCTGCGTCGGATTTTGCGATTCGTCTTTGATCCAAAGACTCGTTAGGCCAATCGCGGCACCAAAACGTTTCGCCGAAAGGAGCGGCGTGCCGCCTTCGCCTAACGAGACCATTTCCGCGCCGGCCGGAACCGGTAGGACCTCGCGATAACGCCAGAGCGATTTCTCGCGCGTCCGCAAAGCTTCCCGGGTAACCTGTTTCCCGACGGCGGCGAGATCGTAAATGGGAAAGAGAGGCTTGGCGCAATTGCTGCAAAGATTCTGCAGCGTCTGCCATTCGTGCCGCAGTCCGCACGAAGTGCAGCCAAGATGAGTGAGAAACATCTATTTGTTGATGTCCTGCTTCGCTTCGAGTCGCGCAATCAGCGTTTTGATGCTCTGCTTTTGCGCATCGGAAACTGCCGCCGCCTGCGCCTGTCTGGCTGCGTCGGCAGCGCCGGCAAAATCGCCGGCCGCAGACTTGATGCGCGCTTGCGCAAGCAGACCAAAAACAGTTTGCGGACTCTTCTTGGTCAAAGACTGGAAAATCTCCATCGCGTCTGCATCCCGCTTTTGATTTTGCAGCCCGCGCGCGTGCGAATAGAGCTGCAGCGGCGAGCTTATTTCGAGCGCGTGGTTCCAGATCGTTTTCGCTTCATCGGTCTTGTTCATCGCTTTGAGGAGATCGGCTTTCGTACTCAGGTTTTCGAAGCGCTCTTCGTTTTGAATGGAAGCCTCGGCCCACTTCAAGCCATCATCGAGGGCGACTTTCTTCGTCAGGCAATATTGCGCAGCCTCGTTGAGCGGATTCCAATTGTATTGCGCACGTCCGCGCAATTCATTGCGAATGCTGGCCAGGACGGTCTCCGTTTCGTTCACCGAAAGGTGAAATGGAACGGCAGTTTTTTCCCACTTGAGTGTAACGTCGACTGAGTCTGGTTTCAGATTTTCAAACTCGTATTCGAGAGCTTCTTCCATTTCGGTTTCGCGCGGTTTTACGGTGACGCGGAGCGCATCCTCTTTTTCGTCATAGGTATAGCTGCCCCACGCCGCCGCCATTTTCGAAAAGATGACGGTCCACTGGTCGGCGTTCGGAATCACGTGCAGCCCGTAAGTGCCGGCAGCCAGCGGCTTGCCTTCGATCGAAACCGGTGTGCTCACTTCGATCGTGGTATTTTCATTCGCTCCCGCCCGCCAAACCTGCCCAAGCGGTACCACCCCACCCCAGATCTTGCGTCCATTCACGAGCGGACGGTGATATTTAATTATGATGTCCGTGATACCGAGACGCTGCTTAACGACAGCTTTTTGGCTGTTCTCAGGAAGATTGAGGTCGGTTTGCGCCAGGGCGGCTAAGCAGGTGGAAAGGAGAAGTGACAGGCGAAGAGTAATGATTCCGGACTTCATGGTGTCCAAAGCTCTAATAAAAAACTGTCCGTCGAAGCCAGACGATTCCGCATTCTTCCTTGGAAAATGACCGGAAACCTAAAAGTCACAAAAAAAGAATTGTCGGACAGGCGTCCGTCAGTCATTCTCGTGACGAATGACTTCCGCACCCAAGCGGAGCAATCTTATCAGAACCCCCATATGAAAAAACTTCGTGCCATCGCAACCGGGACAAAATTCAGCGCTACCACCCGTCTAAGCCTAGTCGTAATCGCGGCCGTAACATTTTGGTTCGCAGCCAGTCGGATCGGAGTAGCGCAAAGTCCCTCGGACACCTGCACAGTTTGCCATAAACGCGTCCAGACTCTCACACTGGACTGCAGTAGTCTCGATTATCGCAGACACCTTGACCACGGTGATCCGCAGCGCGCCTGCAATACGACGCCGACACAAAATCCATAAGCTAGATTAAGGTGGGGACTGGTGCCTGAGGCCGGCGTCAACGTCAAAAACCGTATTGAGGTTCTGGGGTGGTTCTCTCACTCCGGAGCATTCTTCTGCGCACTTCTTCTTTGTGGTGGGCTGGTATTAACACAGGCATTCATCGGCGGTAGAGTCCTTCTTTTTCTTTTTCCTGGCCTGATTCTGATTGCGGTCGCCGCGCTGGTTGGTGCTACGTTAAAAACCACGCACAAAGCGCATCCGGATATTTGGTGTCTCGGCGCAACCGGCATTTTTTGTGGTTACATCTTGGTGCGGGCCATAGCTTCGCCTTCCTATTTTGCGCGTCCGGACCTTTTTTCGGTGACGGGCGCTCTGCTGATTTACGGACTCACGGCGGCCGTCATTACTTCTTCTTCCACTCGCTCCACCATTATCGGCGCCCTACTGGGATTCGCTCTTCTTCATGTGCTGATTGGTTTCATCCAGTTTAATCGCGGCGATAACTACATGCTCATTCCGTTCTTGCAGCGTGCCGATTATGGCCAACGAGCGAGTGGATTTTATGTTTGCCCGAACCACCTTGCCGGCTTGTTGGAAGTGCTCGGGATTTTTGGGATTAGCTTTGTCTGCTGGAGCCGTTGGCCGGTTTGGGCAAAGTTGCTCCTTGCCTACGCTACCGCAGTTTCCTATGTGGGCCTGGCCTTGACCGGCAGTCGCGGTGGCTACCTGAGCATGCTGGCAAGCTTAGCTGTTTTCGCCGCGCTTAGTTTGCTTGTTCTTCATGCGGCCCACCGCCGCCACTGGTGGAAATACGCGGCCGCCGGAGGAGTGGGAATCGCGCTCCTTCTGACAACTGGAGGTGTGCTTCTGCAACGCAGCACTTTTTTGAGCGAGCGCGCGGGAAATATAGTCGACACCCAAAACATGCGCGTCGAATTGTGGCGGGCTGCGCTACACCAGTGGCGACTACAACCGATCTTCGGAACCGGAAGCGGAACCTACCGCTTTTACGGACGTCAATTTCGCGAAAAAGAGGTCCAGAGCGATCCGGTGGATGTGCACAATGATTACCTGCATTTGCTTAGCGAATACGGCGTAATCGGCGCCTTGGGATTCCTTTTCTTCTTCGGTGCGCATGCGCGGAAAGGATATCAAAACGTTCGGCACTCGATCCGAGCGATAGCTTCGGGAGGGCGGCGCCCGTTTAGCAATCGACTGGCGATAAGTCTTGGCGCGCTCTCCGCTATCGCCGCCTACGTGGTGCACTCTATCTTCGATTTCAACCTGCACGTCCCCGCGAATGCTGCATTGATGGCATTCGTTTTTGCGCTGGTGGCAAACCCGGAAAGCGCCCATCGGTCTCACACGTCACGGGCGATGCCTTTCGCTGCATCCAGACTAACGCTGGCTTTTTTAGGACTAGTTCTCCTGATTCAATGTGTTCGCCTTTTCCCGGGTGAATACTATGCAGAGTGCGCGCGCGTCGCCTTACGCGACGAAGATCCGGCCGCTTCGATCAAATTTGCTCACAAAGCACTCGAATATGAACAGCTAAATCCCGAGCCGCTGTTTTATTTGGGGCGAGCAATTATTGCGCTAACCCATCGGTCAGAACAGCCAGTCGACCGGGCAACAGCTTATCAGCCGGCTGCCACGGCGTTTGAGAAAGCTCAACAGTTGGCCCCAATGGACGGAACCTACACCCTCAGTCTTGCTTTTACGTATGATGAAATGGGGCGCTTTGCCGAGGCAGAGTCGGCGTATGCGATTGCGCGGTCACAAGATCCTAATTCCGAAGCGGTGGCGCAGCTTTATCGGGCGCATCTACGTACGCAAGAAAAAGCGACGGCCGACAATCACTCTTCGTTGTAAGGCAGTATTTTTTCGGCGGTTGTGGTTAGCCCTCAAAGTTACTAATTTATTCGAAGCGCCCGATTCGTCGGATTTGTTTACACTTATTTCAAACGCAGTAGATTGAAACAAAACGATTGGAATCTTAAGCTCCTCATCTACAACAAGATAAATTCCAAGGCTGGCTATGGCATCCGGCTTGCTTTACTCCGTGATTCAGTAAGGCTCAAACACACGTCCACCGCATTCCTATGAAACAATTCTCGACGATACTCAAACTGTCCTGCGCAATCGCAGTTACGTGCTTAGTCACATCCGTTCGCGCGCAAAACATTGTCGCCGATCCCGGCTTTGAAGCCAGCGCTGACTCCACGTTTGGCAATCCTTTCTCTCCGTCATGGACGCTGGTTGACCCAAGCGGAAACTCCGACGTTGGGGGTAATGCCAGTTTTGCCCATGGGGGAAATAACTACGCTAACCTCGGCACAGCCTTCACCACGGACCCTTCGACCGGCTCGTCCACGGGAACGCTCACTCAAACTTTGACCACCGTCGCGGGCGGCAAGTATAATTTGTCCTTTTGGTTGGCCAACAATGTCCCGGCCAGTTCTGCTCCGGGAAATTTTTTCCAAGTCCTGTTCGGCAGCACCTTAGTTTTCGCGACGCCGGTAATGTCCCCACCGTTCCCGGCCGATGGGTTGTATCATCTGTTTCAGTTTTCCAATCTTGCTGCCACCGGTACTTCGACGACTTTGCAATTTCAATTTCGCAACGACCTCGATTTTTGGAGACTAGACGATATCTCTGCCAGTCTTCCGGAGGGCGGCGCTCCGCTCTGGATAGCTATTCCGCTCCTGGGCGGCCTTTGCTTGTTGCATTCTCGCTTTAGCCGCAGTCGGAAAACGGTTAATTCGTAAGTCGTCGATCTGATCTGCGCTCTACGGCAGGATCGAGACTCAGGTTCTCCAAGTTCACCGTGTTTCCGAATGGACAACACGCCGAAGTTACCGTCTGTAGACGACGGTTAACCATCCATTAACCTCGTCCTCCCGCGTTAAGATTGCATGTCGTTCCAGCGATTCTTAGGTTTCGTTGTTCTGACCGGTATTCTCAGCGTCATCGCTAGAGTCGGCGGCGCCACGGTAATCTACGACAACGGACCTCCACTCTCGGCCACCGATCCGTTCAACGCTACCGGATGGGAAATGACCCATTACATACAGGCCAACAATTTCTACCTCGCGAATCCTTCGCGCTTGGAGAGCTACGTCTTCTGGGACTTGGAGGAGCCGGGGTATTTCGCCGGCACAATCCTCTGGCAGATTTATTCCGACAACGGGAATGGGACACCCGGCCCCCTTCTTTTTAGCGGCACCTCGCGCAACCTGACCCACACCGCGACCGGTTTTACCGCCTTCGGGACCTTTCATGAGAACACCACAGGTTTCGATTTGGGTCCGCTCTCCTTACCGACTGGCACTTATTGGATCGCACTGCACAACGGAGATTTATCCAACGGCACTACCGGAACCTACCAAGACTGGAATTTTTATTGGGAGGCTACTCGTGTTGTCACTGAAGCGCTCCCTTTAAAAAAGATCGCGCCCTATAACGGGCCATGGTTGTCGTTAACGAATCCGAAGGATGCGGCCTTTCAAATCAGCGGTGTTGCCGCGCCGGCGGCTGTCATCACGATCGACGCAAACAGCGCGCAGATTGCCTTCACCAGCAGCGCGGGATTCAGCTATCGAGTTGAGTTCAGGGACGCACTGACGAACTCGGCTTGGACTACGCTACCCGGGGGTGACAATCTTGTTGGCAACGGCAGCGTCATGCAATTAACAGACGCAGACCGGGGAGCACAGTCCCGCCGCTTTTACCGGATCATTCTTCCGTACAACGGAGCGGGTATACCGGTCATATCGGACTTCTCGTTAAGCAAAGGCTCGCCCCAAATTAGTTTCACAACAGCGGCTGGTTATTTTTATCGCATCGAGTATAAGAACGAACTGACGGATCTTTCGTGGGCTCCCGTCTCCGGGGCGGAAACGATTGTCGGCAACGGCGGCGTGATGCAGGTTAGCGATACCGACCCCAGCCTGGGAGCGCATCCACGGCGATTGTACCGTGCGACTCTCCAATAACTGGACACCTCTTCGTCGGTTTGCGCTGAAAAAGTGGCTGGCTTGCACGGGAAAATTTATGTATTTTTTTTTGGTCTGCTGCCGCGCGGTCCGACCCGAAAAATGATCCCTGTTTCGTCAAAAAAAACTCCGACCTCGTCGAGGGTTTTTGCACTCCTGCTCCTCTTCGCCAGCCTTGGCGCTTCTGTATGCTCGGCCGAGATTCTTTATGATAATGGCCCTCCTTATCACCCCTCCCCTCCGGACTTTCTGAAAGGTTTTGAGATGACCGCTGCCATTGAGGCCGACGATTTCACTCTGACCAGATCCGCGCGTATTACCGGTATCATTTTCTACGATCTCGAAGGACCGACCGGGTTCCAGAATTCCATTGCTTGGCAAATATATTCTGATGCTTCTGATGAATCACCGGGCACGTTTCTGTACGGCGACGTAGCCACGGCCGTAACTCATGATCCAACCGGCGTAGCCGACATTAACACGGAGTATCGGAACACATTCGCAATAGCGCCGGTTGCTTTGCCTGCCGGTACCTACTGGCTCGGATTACATAACGGCCCGCTGACCACAGCTAGTAACCTTCGTGTTTATTTTGAAAAATCTTCCGCTGCCTCGATACGACCAAGCCAGGCCTACGATATCAATCACATGTATTATGTTGGTTGGGGAACCAACTCGCCTCCTTACGCAAACCCCGACTCGGAGCTTGCCTTTCAGCTAATCGGCGTGCCGGCGGCACAGATCACCGCACTTTCACGCAGTTCCAGTGTGCCGCGGCTAACATTCACTACAACCGCCGGTCAATATTACCGTGTGGAATACGAGGATGCGCTTGTTGGGGCGTCGTGGAACACCGTAGCCGGTGCAGACATGATCGCAGGCGACGGGAATCCGGCCCAGGTCGCAGACCCGGGCGCCGGAGCTGTAGTTCGCCGCCGCTTCTATCGAGTCATCTTGCTGTGACGAGCGCGAAAATTTCCAGAAAAGCCTTGTCTTTGTCCTGCGTTTCCCGTAGTAAAAGTTAAACCTCCAGTTCTCCATGAAAACTAAATTTAGTCTTTTCCGAATCCCCGCGTTTTTAGCCGTCTCCGTCATGGCTGCGACGTTCTGGCTTTTCATCTACAACAGCGGGGAGGCTGGGTCCTCCACTTGTCAGGTTTGCCATAAGAAAGCCGTAACGATGAGCTTTGGCTGCTTCGACTCTGAGTACCAGCGGCATCTCGATCACGGCGACCCGCCGCACGCATGTGGGGCGACTAGGACGTCGAATGCACCGGCGCCTGCACCCGCACCTGGCGATAAACAGGCGCTATAATCGACACGCATCAACTGGCTCGGTAAGGCGGCGAACCCATTCGCCTACCTAGAAAGTGGCGACGCAGCAAAGAGGCTGAATTGCCTGTGACGAGAACGTGGACATTCCGCGCCAGCGGATTTGTCTCGGGCGTGCTAATCGTGGTAGCACTCGCCTTCTTGCAGGCTCTGAATGACGAAAAAGATCTCTTCTCCTACCTGTGCGCGGCCGGGGTGATTGCGGTGGCGGCGGTGATTGCGCTCGGACCTCCTGTCTTTGCAAAGCTGAGACCAGACTTCTTGTGTCTATGCGCTAGTGGCGCCTTCTTCGCTTACGTTATCATTCGCGCAGTTACTTCACCCGTCCGCTATGTCGCGCGCTCCGACCTGTATTGCGTGCTGGGCGGACTAGCTCTCTACGGCATAATTCTCACTGCCTTTGCGTCGTCTACTCGACGCATTGCAGTGATCCTCGGCTTGCTGGCGTTCTCCACGGCGCATGTCCTGGTTAGTGTTGTCGAATTCGGACTAGGTAGAAACTATGATTTGCTGATTCCTGCCCTTGCCCGTATCGCGCACAATCCTCGCGCCGCCGGTCTCTTCGTCGATCCTGATCATCTGGCCGGTCTTCTCGAAGTTCTCGGCGTTCTCGGTTTGAGTATCACAGCCTGGAGCCGTTGGCCAAATTGGGCGCGAGTTTTTTTTGGCTACCTCACTGCGGTGTGCTACTTCGGATTAATCCTAACTGGAAGCCGCGGTGGATATCTTAGCGCGGCTACCAGCCTCCTTCTTTTCTGGGTACTCAGTTTTGTTACCCTGCGCGCGGCTAGTCTCACGCACGTGGTGAAATTTGGCGGGGGTGGTTTCATCCTCTCCGGCTTAATCCTGTTGGCCTCCTGGTTCTTCATCAATCAAAACCCTGGCTTGCAAAAGCAGATGAACGCGATTGCCACACCTGATCAAGGGCGCTTGGAGCTTTGGCAGGCGGCGATCGAACAATGGAAGCTGCATCCTATCGTTGGTACGGGCAGCGGAACCTATCTTTACTACGGGCGTCAATTTCGAGCGGGCCAAATGCAGCAGGATCCAGTCGACGTGCACAACGACTATCTCAATCTTCTTTGCGACTACGGCTTGTTTGGAATGGCAGGCTTCGCCTTCTTCTTTGGAGCGCATGTTCATCGCGGGCTAAAAGCCTTTGCCGAGCTCGGCCCGAAACGCATCGCTAGCGGTAGCTCTCTGCGTAGCGATCGGCTCGCACTAACCATTGGTGCGCTCTGTGCCATTGCGGCGTATGTGGTGCACTCGTTCGTTGACTTCAATTTTCACATTCCAGCGAATGCCCTCCTGTTCGCTATCGTCTTTGGTTTGTTAGCTAATCCGGGCATGCAAACGAGTACCCGACAAATCACTGTCCCTTCTTTAAGACCTTGGGTTATCGCCTTAGCTCTAATCTTATTGGTGCAATGCGCTCGCCTCCTTCCAGGCGAACATCTCGCGCGGGAGGCTCGCGATGCTTTGTATGACGATAATCCTCTTGTTGCCGTCGAGTTGGGAGAAAAAGCCCTGACCAAGGAACAGGAAAACCCGAACATCTATTTTTATCTTGGACGGGCCCTGGTCGCGCTAGGCGGCAGTGACGAGCACAAGGCCGACCGCGCTGGATTTTATGACCGCGCCATTAGCGTCTTCGAACAAGCTCGTCACCTTGCTCCTCTCGATGGAACCTACCCATTGGAGCTAGCTCGAATATACGATCGACAAGGGCGATTCCCAGAATCCGAAGCCATGTTCGCCCTCGCCCGCGAGCGCGATCCGCGCTCCGAGAACGTAGCACAAATGTATCAGGCTCATCTAGAGATGCAGCGTCAAGCAGCTAGCACTCGTTAGGTACTTCTGTGACCTAGACCCAAAGGGTCCGATCGAAAGTCCTATACTGGATAGCCTCGCTGACGTGTTCGGGCGTAATCTCGTTCGCCTGCGCCAGATCGGCGATGGTCCGAGACACCTTTCGAATGCGATCGTAGGCGCGTGCACTGAGATTTAGTTCCGTCATTGCCACCCGAATTAGTTCCTGTGCTTCATTGCCTAACAGGCAATGCTCTTTCAGTTGTCGCGGCCCCATCCGCGCGTTGCAATTGATTTTCGCCTCAGAATGAAAGCGCATCCGTTGCACTTCGCGCGCTTGCATAATTCGTTCGCGAATTGCAGCGGAAGATTCTTCCGCTCGGGCGCTGGAAATTTCGCGAAACTCCACTGCCGGCACTTCGATGTGCAGATCAATTCGATCCAGCAAAGGACCGGAGATCCGCTGGCGATAGCGTTGCACTTGAATCGGACTACAACGGCACTCACGTTTTAGGTCACCGAAGTATCCGCAGGGACATGGATGCGTTGCCATTTTGTCGAGCAACACTACTTGGGGTTCGTTGCCCCAAAGGACCACACTTTATCAAGGTAAGAGGTTACCCGGCCCACCCGACCACAATAGGCGAAGCCATTCGTAAGCGCCGGCTCGATCTGGGTCTTCGCCAAATCGACGCCGCAGTCTCAATCGGTTGCAACGAAATGACCATCATAAATTGGGAAAAGGGGCATACAAAACCCCAGAGCAACAGAATAGCTGACATCGATAGGTTTCTCGGACTGATCGCAGCACGTGAAGGAACATACTGGTCCGGAGAGGTTGCGGCTGCGGAAGAAGAAATAATTCCAAAGCGCGTTGACTAGCATTAGTCCAAGCGCAAACGCCAGCGCGAGATTCCGCATCGCGAATTCGGGTGGGAGGGAAAAAAGGCGACTGAGGATCGCGAAACACATTATATAATAGAAGAGGCCTATGACGACCCAGGCCCAGAGAGGTGGTGCGTAGCGAGGCACCTTCAGTTCCGCTAGGCGCTAGCGGATACCTCCTCCGGCGAAAATACCTTCGAGCGCAACGGAGATGGCGCAGAGCGCCAGCGGATAAAGAAGAGTTGTTTTCAAAGCGCGGTCGTTAACTACTGTCGCAGTCGACGGATGCAATCTCTCTTCAATCAGGACCAGTGTCGCTTTCTGCCGTAACACCTAATGCCGAATTTCCTCGCGCAATTTCAAAAAATCCACGGCAAATCGCGTCCAGTCGTCAGCACTTGTTTGTATGGATTGGTGGCGAGTCTCGCCGCGGTCGCGTTCCAGCTCGCTATCAGTTGGATCTACCGTCGCGTCTATCAACTCCCGAGCACCGGCGCATTCTGGCCTTTCGCGTGGATCACTCTTGCGGTCATCGTGGTCACTTCGCTCATGGTCGGCTGGTTGTTGAATTCGTTCTCGCCGGAAGCGGCCGGGAGTGGCATCCCACAAGTGAAGCTTTCCTATTGGAAAGAATTTGGATTCGCGCCGCGCCGCATCGCGTGGATCAAGTTCATTGCCGGCGTCATTAGCATCGGCGGAGGACAAAGTCTCGGGCGCGAAGGTCCAACCGTGCAAATCGGCAGTAACCTCGCTTCCAGCCTGGCCGGGCTTACTCGGCGTTTCGAAACAAAACCGGCGTGGAGCGAATGCGGCCGGCGCCGCGGCCGGTCTGGCGGCGGCGTTCAATTCACCACTCGCCGCGGTCGCATTCGTTCTCGAAGAAATCATTGGCGACTTGAATAGCCGCGCACTCGGCAGCGTGCTACTCGCTTCGGTTATCGGCGCTTTTGTCGTGCATGCCTTCATCGGCGCGCAGCCGGCTTTTGAGTTACCGCACGTTAACGAACCGACGTGGCGCGCCTACTTAATGATGCCGATCGTCGCGGCGTTGGCAGCCTTGATCGGTGTCTTCTTTCAACGCGCATCGCTGAGTTTGCGACAGAGCTCGCGAAAAGTAAAAACAATCCCGAGATGGCTGCATCCGCTGTTCGGCGGACTCATTACCTGGGCTGCCGGCATCGCCATTTTTTCGTCCACTGGGCGGCTCGGCGTCTTCGCTCTCGGTTACGATGACCTATCCGATGCGCTTAATCACGGGATGGCTTGCCGCCTGGCCGCGCTTCTTCTCGCCGGCAAGCTGATCGCTACCATCGCTAGCTATGGCTTTGGAGGCTGTGGCGGCATTTTCTCGCCCAATCTTTTCTTTGGCGGCATGTGCGGATCGCTCGTCGCCGGGATTGCATCTCACTTCCTCGCCCTCAACCAATCCGACGGGCTTCTTCTCGCCATCGGCGGCATGAGTGCCTGCCTCGGCGCTGTCGTCCAGGCGCCTGTGACCGCGGTCCTCATTATCTTCGAGATGACGCACCAATTCGCGGTCGTGCCTGGTCTGATGCTAGCGTGCCTGGTAAGTCAGGTCGTCGCGCGAAGTCTCGTTAGGCACAATTTCTACGATGAAGTCCTCCTTCAGGATGGGCATCAGATGGAACACGTCGTTCCGCCACGCGATCTGCGCAGCTGGCATAACCTGCCTATCTCCGCGATTGCGAACTTCAATCCGGTAATGCTCGCGGATCTAAGCGAACCCGCTCTTAAATCCGCTCTTGAACGACATCCGTATCGCTATTTCCCGGTGATTGAAAACGAACATGTCAAAGGGATCGCTCCGCGTGTGGAAATGGAGACCGCCATTGCCGAACAACGCGCTTTGAAATTGCTCCCCGCACGTGAATGCCGTCCAGCCGATTCTATTCGCGATTGCCAGAATGCCCTGATCGAATCTCCCAGTGGCACCATCGTTCTAACCGACCACAGCGACGGGAAAGTGCTCGCCATCGTGACGCTGCACGACCTCCTCCGCGCCCAGGTTTCGATGAGCGAACGTTAAGCGCGAAGCATCAACGGGTACTCTCGGCGGCAAAGACCTTCTTTAGAACGAGCCGAAGACAGAAGACGCTTCCGAGGATTCCAGTTCTACTATCCACGATCACAAGCCGGCGCTTCGAGTGCCGCCGATCTGCCTCACGCCTTGAAGATCAAGTAGAGAAGTAACGTCGTCACCGCGATCGGCACGGCGCAAATGATCAAAAGCAGATTATTCCGCGGGCCCCGTTCGCGCGGGACCAGATCATCCCTGGCGATGGTCCGCTCGATCATTCGCAAGTGCCGCAACACGTAGACGAATGCGAGAATTACGGCGAGGAGTGCGACGAAAGCGAGGATCCGTATGGGCATCAGCGGATCGGCCGCGAGAATGATGGGGAGACGATTCAACACATAGTTATCGCGCCCGCGCCACTTATCGGTCTTCTCTGTCCAGGACACACAGCGCGCCCAGCGTGCAGATCGCAGGAAGATAGATGATGGCGCGTGTCATCGTTGCGCGCGTTAACGAAGTAGCGCGATGACAAAGAGGAAGATGCCCGAAGTGGGAACATTCCAGAGAAGCGACCGCACAAGCGGAAACCCGGCCACCGAAGCCAACGCATAAAGGATGCGTCCCCAAAAATAAAGCTGCACTCCCCACACTGTCAGCGCGCCGTGACATCCCACCACATGTGCCACGAGGACGAGCGCGGCAAAGAAAGGAAATGTTTCCAGGAAATTGATCGTCGCTAGATCCACCGCGCCCGGAATGCCTTTCAACGGCGGCATTGCCTCGTCGCGCTTCCCCGCCGTCCAGCGGTAGCCATACTGATAGCTGATGCAATGCGAAGCCGCGACCAAATGCCCAAGGCCGAGGACGACACTATAAATCAGCATTCGCAATTCGATCGTCATTCCTTATTTCTCTACTGCAGCACCTGTTCGCGACGATCTATTATTTCGTCGGACGTCGAAGGCTGATAGTTCAATCCCCGATGAATATTTCGCAGACTCTATCCGCACTAGCCTTTCTCCTGTTCGCAACCACTCTTGAAGTAAGCGGGGATGCAATCGTCCGACTAGCGATCTACTCCCATCTGGGGCTTGCTCGTCTGGGGCTGATGCTGGCCGGTGCTTCCCTGCTCTTTGGATATGGATTTTCGCTCAATCTGGCGCCGGTTGAATTCCGGCAGGTAGTGGGACTTTATATCGCGACACTTTTCGTCGTCTGGCAGGTCATCAACTTTATTGTTTTCCGGACTTCGCCGAATCTTCCTATTCTCGTTGGCGGCGCTCTCATCATCATCGGCGGGCTAGTCGTCACTTTCTGGCGACCCGCGGTCTCAGCCTGACCCGACTGCTTTCTACGCAGCTTACAATCGTTGAGTCCCAATTTGACAGTGCCTCAAGAAGACGGTTTTCGATTTTAGATACGGAAAAATAATACCTAGCATCGTTGGAGCCACGAGCCGGCAACCTACTTCGCCGGCGTGCTGTTAGTCGGCAATATCGTTTGGAGACCTTCGCAGAAAGTCGATCCAAAAACTGCGGACCGATTTTGGAGTCT
>CAWBSX010000003.1:0-909353 GCA_963791565.1 uncultured Verrucomicrobiae bacterium
CGATTTTCCATTCGCTTCACCTAACCTTTGCACTACCACATCGGGCTCCTACAACCCCAGCAGTAAACTGCTGGTTTGGTCTGTTCCGCTTTCGCTCGCCACTACTTACGGAATCGCATTCGCTTTCTATTCCTCCGGTTACTGAGATGTTTCACTTCACCGGGTGTCGCGATGTTCCTGCTATGTATTCACAGGAACTCGAGCAAGTATTAACTCACTCAGGTTATCCCATTCGGAAATCTCCGGGTCAAAGCGTATTTGCCGCTCTCCGAAGCTTATCGCAGCTTGTCACGTCCTTCATCGCCTATTGGCACCAAGGCATCCATTATGTGCTCTTTGTAGCTTGATCAATCTGTTCCGGTCTTTCGACCAGAGATCTTATGATAACTGAAACTCTCACGGGCTCTGGAGATCTTAACCTCCAAGCCGTTAATTTCAGACTCAGCTCTAAAAAAAGTTGTATTTACTACCCTGTATGTAGATATCAAAGAACCAACGGTTCGTGCACATTTCAGCCGACAAAAAAACCCAACCCTGTCCGACTCCTAAACGTTTCCGTTAAACAGCCGGGACAAAATTGAGTTCCAATTTGCAGTCCCAAAATATGCCAGAACACAACTCGCTCCGGCTTTCGCTAGAGGAGTCCCGCTTCAGGCGGGGTCAGCAAAATAGCGGTCGAATTCGGATCGTCAACGCGGAAAACGCACTTTTTTTGAAAAATTTCGCGCCCGGCTAAAAATTCCGCCTACCTTGCGCGCGTGAATCGTCTCGACGGCCGCGCACCCAATCAAATTCGCCCCATCAGCTTCGAAATCGGCATCGCGCCCCATGCGTCGGGTTCGGTCGTGGTGGGGATGGGAAATACCAGAGTGATTTGCGCGGTGATGATCGACGAAGGTGTGCCGCGGTGGATGAAAGAACAAAGCGTCACCGGCGGTTGGCTGACCGCGGAATATTCGATGCTGCCGTATTCAACGCAGACGCGAAAACCGCGCGACATTGCCAAAGGAAAACTCGACGGCCGCAGCAGTGAGATCCAACGATTGATCGGCCGGTCTTTGCGCGCGGTAGTCGATTTGGAAAAACTCGGGCCGCGCACGATGTGGGTTGACTGCGACGTGTTGCAGGCTGATGGCGGCACACGCACCGCTGCGATCACCGGCGCAAGCCTGGCCATGGCGATCGCGTGCGAAGGACTCGTTAGGCTGGGAAAACTCAAGCAGTCGCCGTTACGCAAACTCGTCGCGGCAGTCAGCGCGGGTGTGCTCGATGGAACTCCGGTTCTCGATTTGAATTACGAAGAGGACAAAGCCGTCACGGTCGATTTCAATTTGGTCGCAACCGAAGACGGCGAGTTTGTCGAGATGCAAGGCTCCGGCGAAGAAGCGACGTTTTCCGACGCCGAACTAAGCGCCATGCTTGATCTTGGTCGTAAAGGCATCGGGGATTTGATCGCGGCGCAGCGTGAAGCTCTTTTGAAATCTTCTCTCGCCGTGGCGCTGAAGGATTTGCCCGCTAGCTAGGGTCGCCACGTTTACGGATACTTCAGTCGGTAGAACCGCTTGTTCAAACCGTTCACCGTGTTGTCTTCATACTGAAAGAGACCGGATGAATCAGGAGTTACCGTTCCCAGGAAGTTGAAGGGCATTATTAAATCTGTTGAGGCCTCGATGGTGTTGGCCACACTCGGCGCTCCCAGCCCTGTCAAAACGATGCCGTTCTGGCTGCCGACTGATTGAAGTAATCTGCAACACAAACGGCGGCGCCACAGAGCAAGAGTTAGGAAGACGAATATTGGTCACCGCGATATCGTCCAGATAGAAACCTTTGTATTCTGTCCCAGGATCGGATGAAAACCTCCAGCGGATTTGGATGGTATCGCCTGCGCGTCAGACCGGTAAGTAGGTGGCAACGGCGCCCATAACTCGTTAGCGCGCCGGTCATGTAGGTGGTGCAATCACCGGCCGGGACGGTCGATGGTCCCGTAATGACCGGCTTGGTTGATGGGTAACCGCATGCGTTGATCGGCGGACTGCCGGTGCACTCGAGAGTCGCATAATCCGCCGTGACGTCCGTTGTCATGCACCCATCTGCTGTCGCGTTGCTCGGTGCCGGGAGGTCAATCCACGGACCGCCGTTGCGCGAAAATTCTAGCGCGACGCCATCCCAACCTTTCTCAAACTGGTGCCGCTCCCAATAAGTGAGATTCACGCTGGTCGAGGCTACAGTGAGGGGTGGTGTTTCCGCGACCGAACACTGCTGAGCGCCATAGATCGCGTTCGGGCCCGGACCGGCATTGCGATAGGCGTAATCGCCGCCGGACGTATGGTTGGCGCCCGAATCGTCCGCGCTCCTGATGATGCGCCACGCCATATCTGTCGTGTTTCCGCCTCCGGTAGGATTAAGTTGCAGGAACGCAGTTCCGTCGCCACCAGTATCTATCCAGGTGCTGGGGTTGGGATCGAGACCGGAACCATAAGGCGTGCCGGCGGCATGGACGGTGTTGGATTCTTCGTTGCCTCCGCAGGCGCCGCCGTTACCAGTGCTGTTGTCCTCGGCGCGCACGACATAGTAATAGGTGCGACCGCTCGTTAGGTTATCGATATCCACATAAGAGCTCGGACCGGCAATGCAATTCGCTACCCGGTTTGCCGGAGCCGGCACAAAGTCGGGAACCGTGCCGCGGTAGACGTTGTAGCGAATAGTCGATGCGAGCGGACAACTCGACGTGGCTGGCGACCAAGCCAACGCTACGCCGCAATTTGGGCCGCCAAAGCTGGTCGCGCTGGTTGCACCCGCGAAGTTTGGTTTCAAATTACAATTACCCGTGGCGGTTGTGCTCGCGGCGTTGCCATGCAGGAGCGACTGGCACCTGCCGCCAGCATCGGTCGCCGCGATTACGCGATAGCTATAGGTTAAGCCTCCTTGCACGGTGTTATCGACGTAATTATTGGAAGCACCCGAGACAAAGGCGAGCGGCTGATAAAGGCCTTCACTGCCGGGAGCGCCGATCGCTCGCTCGATCGCATAGCTACCGGGGGCGGGCGCAATCCCACTCCAGGTCACCTTTATTTGGTTAGGCCCGATGGCGGATGCGGTGCCGATCGCTGGCGCGCTTGCCGGGCGCGAGGTGCAACTCGTCGGCTGACACTGATTGGCAGAAAAGCTGGCGGAAGCGACTCGCGTGTTCCAATCGAAGTTAGTGTTCCCGCCTTGTCCCTGCTTATAATATTCGTTCACGTACCAGAACGTGCAGTCGTCCACCGGGTCGATACTGGCGCTGGTGTAATCGCCCCAGCGTCCGGGCAGCGTGCCAGTGGTATTATCGGACACTTCGTTCCGCGTGCCGCTGAAGATGATCGCTTCAGGAACGGTCATCGTGCCCAGCGGATCGGTCGCGGTTCGCCCGGTGTAGCGGATGGAGTGTGCATCGGTCACTTCCAAGGTTCCCGTAGCGCTGTAGCCGACAAACATGTTTCCAGCGCCATCTTGCGCGATCGATGGCATCCAGCGGGAACGGCCATTAGCCACGTCTGCAATTGTTCCCTGCTGATAGGTGCATGGATAAGTTGAACAGACAGCATCCGGTTGTCCGGAAATACGAAACTCGTACCAGCGAACACCCGAGACTACTCCCGTGACACCGGGATCGACCGAGTGAGTAACAACCAGCGATTCGTGGTCAATGAAGTTGCGATAGGCCAGGCGGAACATCAGGCGAGTCGCCAGCGAATCGAGCGTGAGAGGACTGTTGGGCTGCGGGATGCAGGCGCCGCCGCCGCAAGCCGCACTGGCCGGCGCGATCGGCATGACGGCTTGTAATGTCCGCGTGGTATTTGCGGCATTGGAGAAATCCACCTTCATTCGGTAGAGGCGCATTCCGTCGGGATGCACGGAAGTGAAGATGCCGGGAGCGCCGGTCGGCGGCGGGGCGAATCCATCCAGATCAGCTGGCATGTGTCCGCCTTCCGTCGTGTCGAGAATTACCTGCCAGGTCGCGCTCGGATCACCCGCGAGCATTTTCGCGCGATCCATTGCGCCGAAAGCAGCCGCATGGAAGGAAAAGCCGCTCGATGCACTGGCGTCAGGCATGAAGTTGTGATCCATCACGTAGTAGGCGTCGCTCCAAACGCCGTAGTGCGGATAATCGCCGAAATCGCCACCCGGCACCGCGAAGGCATATCGTGCGTAAGTGCCGGCCGCGTTCGCCGTGGTGGAGACAGCTACGCACTGATAGAAGTTACCGCCGCCATCCGCGCTGGAAGTAAACTGCGAGAGCAACCATCGGTTCGCCACCTTGTCGTAGAGAACGACCGGATCGCCGGCATTCTGCGTCTGACACGCGCCGCCGAAGCCTGCCCACAAGGTATTGATGTTAACCGGTCCGAGGATCGAAGTCGGCGTATTGGTGATGCGATCGAGCGACCAGACCTGGTAGCGCGAGTTCACCATCTCAACAAACTGGTTGTTTCCGACCGAGCCGTTAGGGTCCGGTGGGTAACCACCTAGCAGTGTCGCGGGAACGCCGTCGAAATTGAAACCCGTGGACACCGAATCGATCCCTACGGGTCCCTTTGCATCCGCACTGCCGGGTGCCACCTGAGTTACCGGGTCCGCCTTGTCCGAGCGGAGTATGCGCGAAGGCGGCAGTTCAAGCTCCGGAAGCTGAACCTGTGGAGGCTCAGGAAGCGTAAGCTTGGACAGCTCCGTGAGCGGCGGCGAGATATCGAATCGCGAAGGCGAAATCGAGTAAACCGTCTGACCAAGTTGGTTTTGCTGCTCGGTTATGTTGCTGTTCTGAATCTTTGGGACGGAAGTTTGTTTTGGCCCGTTGCTCGCAGTTGCCCCGCCGCCAGGAACAGTTTTCGCCGCCCCGCCACGCGGAGCCGCCTTTCTCTTAATAGCTTTGCCTGCGAGTCGGTGATCCGATTTGCTTTTGGCACCGGAGTCCTTCGACTCAATGCGCGATTCATCCCATGGGAGAGGAACCGCGCCCACGCCAGCAAGGGCCAGGAGACATCCTGTAATGCAGAGTGCGAATCCGGCTAAGATTCGGAGGTTAAAGAAAGCGGAGCGGGCATTTTGTTTTAGCTTCATGGCATGGAAGGAAGAGAGATGGCCGAAATTCTAAACAGATTCGCCGTGCGATGGCGATATTGTTGTGAAGGTTGCGAGCGAATCACCCTCGCAAATGAGTTGAAGCATTTGCCGACAAACTTGTGATAGCGTAAACCGCTTGCGCCAAAATGAAGAAAGCACTCATCACCGGAATCACGGGTCAGGACGGCAGTTACCTCGCCGATCTTCTGCTGCAAAAAGGCTACGAAGTCCACGGCATCATTCGACGCGCCAGCACCTTCAACACAGCGCGCATCGATCATCTTTACGCCGATCCGCATATCAACGGCGTGCGTCTGTTTCTGCATTACGGCGATCTGAGCGATTCCGTGAATTTGGTGAAGCTCCTTTACGAATTGAAGCCGGAGGAAATTTATCATCTGGCCGCGCAAAGCCATGTGCGCGTGAGTTTCGACATTCCGGAATACACCGCCGATGTCACCGGTGTGGGGACGATTCGAATTTTGGAAGCGATGCGCGAAACGGGAATCAAGCCGCGTTTCTACCAAGCTTCATCGAGCGAGATGTTCGGCAAAGTGCAGGCGGTTCCGCAAACGGAGAACACGCCCTTCTGGCCGCGCAGTCCGTATGGCGTCGCCAAAGTTTTCTCTTATTGGGCCACGATTAACTACCGCGAGAGCTACGGCCTGCATGCGTCCAACGGCATTCTCTTCAACCACGAGAGTCCACGGCGCGGTGAAACTTTCGTCACGCGCAAAATCACGCGCGCCGTCGCCGCCATTAAACACGGCCTGCAAAAGGAATTGTTCCTCGGAAATCTCGATGCGAAACGCGACTGGGGTTATGCGCCGGAATATGTCGAAGGCATGTGGCGCATCGTGCAGCACGATACGCCGGATGACTTTGTCCTCGCGACAAATGAGACGCACACGGTGCAGGAGTTCTGCGAAGTTGCTTTCAGCCACGCGGACATGGATTGGAAAGAATTCGTCAAACACGACGAACGCTACGAACGGCCGGCCGAAGTCGAGTTGCTGATCGGTGACGCATCGAAAGCAAAAAAAATCCTCGATTGGGAACCGAAAGTTCGTTTCGCCGAACTCGTCCGCATCATGGTCGATGCCGATCTCGAATCGCTTTCGCGTCAATCTACGCAAAGACATTTGGGCAAAATGCCCTAGCGAGTGGTGGTGGCGGCTCCCAAGTTTCTGCTTGCTCCCGCCGGAGCGCTTCATCACACTCCGCGACGGTCCGCTTGATTTTTCCGCTCACGGTCTGGGGGAGCGATTCGGTTTTTTCAAAGCGATCGCTATCCCCCAACTCCAATATGAAAACATCAAAAGCTTACTGCGTACTCGCCCTTTGCTTGCTCGCCGTTCTGGCCGCTCCTGCTGCCAGTAATGCGCAGACCACGACCAGCTATTCGCTTAGCCTCAATCCGGGCACTTCAGCCGGCAATCCGGTGACGAACATCATGATTTTCGAGGCCGCCGCCGGAGGCTCGCAGCTCTTTATCGATTACGGCGGCAGTTCGAACGCCTACACCGTGAGCGGGACCGGTCTGTCCACGCTTACGCACACCAGCCCGTTTGTCCCGGAGATGTCGTTGATCGTCGGATTGACTCAACAGGTAGCGAAAGTCTCGCTCGTCATCCTAATGAATAATTCATTCGCCGCTCAAGCGCTCGGGCTGCCCTATAACCAGAGCTTCTTTGCCACGAATCATTCCAGTTTGATCAATCACGTGCTCGGAGCGGGCAACGGCGTGCAAAGTGATCTCGATTGGTTTCAAAATGTTTTTTGGCCAATCGACGGAAGCCGTGCGGCCTTCCAAACCGGTGGTTCGTACACGGCGATGGAATTCACCACCGGAATTGTTGTCGGGCCAGCGCCGCGTGTCCCCGAGCGAAACAACACCGCGCTACTTCTCCTGCTTGCCTGTGCGGTTTTGCTTCCGGTTCAGCGCTACTTGTTGTTTCGTCGCGACTGAGCCGATCTAGTTACTCGCCGGTGCGCGAAACGGTGGTTCACCCGCGAGCATTTCGCGTGGTGAAGCCAGCGCCGGGACTGCGGCTATGAGTGATGTGTTTACAATGCTAACGCGCGCGCCTTCGCCAACCAGCTCGAAAAGACGAATCACATCGCGCGATTTCATTCGCACACAACCGTAGCTGGCAGGACGGCCGATATTTCGCTCTTCGGGAGTTCCGTGAATATAAATGTCGCGACTGAAAGCGTTGCGATTTTGCGCTTCGAGCCCACGCAGCCAAAGAATGCGAGTGACAATCGGATCGCGGCCCGGTGCGTCCGGCGCGATCACTTCCCCGGTGCGGCGGCGATCTTTGAAGACCGCGCCCAGCGGCGCAGCGCTACCGACCTTGCGCGCAATTTCCATCTCCCCCAGCGGCGTGCCGCGACTGCCCGGCCGATCGCTCAGCGCAAATTTCGAAGTCGAAACCGGATAGGTGGCAATCGGCTTTCCGTCTTCGAGCAGAACCATTTTCTGTTCCGGCACACTGACGACGACGCGATGACGTGTGTCTGGCGTCGTGCAGGAAGTAATGAGGAAAAGCAGCCCGAGACTAACGAGTGCTAGAAAATGTTTCATTCTCGATGGAAGTGGAAAAAACCTTGTGCGGTTGAAGTTGTGGCGCGTGCGAGATCCTCGAGCGACATGCCGCGCGCGGTCGCGATCGCTTCCGCGACCAAACGCGTGTGCGCCGGCTCGCAGCGTTTTCCGCGGAACGGGACCGGCGCGAGATAAGGACAATCGGTTTCGACCATGAATTTATTGATCGGAATTTGCGCGGCGAGTTCGCGCACGCTCGCACCGTTTTTGAAAGTGACGATGCCAGTGAAGGAAACGAGATGACCCATCTCCAGGATTTCATCGGCTTGTTCCGCCGTTCCACCGAAACAGTGAAAGACGCCGCGTAATTTTCCTTCATACGGCGCGAGAATATCGAGTGTGTCTTCCCAGGCGTCGCGCTGATGGATGACCACATTCAGTCCCAGTTCGACCGCGAGATCGAGCTGTTGTTCGAACAAACTCGCCTGCTTCGATTTGTAGGCGCCATCGTGAATGCCGGCTTCGATTTGTTCCTCAGTTTCGCTTTGCAACGCGTTACTGAAAACCTGCACCTGTTTTTCCTTTGCGATCTCTTTGCTCGGCAAACGGTGATAATCCAAACCGGTCTCGCCGATTGCCACCACGCGCGGGCTTCGGGCGATTTCGCGCAACGGCTCAATTACATCTTCGGGCGTTGCCTCTTCCGAAGTCGGATGCACACCGATGACGGCGAAAATATTTTCGTGTTTTTCCGCCAACTCGACCGCGCGCCGGCTGCTTTCGATCGAAGTTCCAATCGTGATGATTCGCGTTACCCCCGCGTCGGTCGCGCGTTTCAGCACGTCATCGAAATCGGCCGCGAAATCGGGATAGTCGAGGTGCGCGTGAGTTTCGATCAGCATGCGTGATTCGCCTCGTTTACCACTCGAGGACCGTGCTGGCCCAGGTGAGTCCGCCACCGAAGACGACCATCAAAATGTAATCGCCTTGTTTGAAACGGCCGGCGCGGTTTGCTTCGTCGAGCGCGATCGCGACCGCCGCTGCGGAAGTATTTCCGTACTTGTCGAGGTTCACGAAAAATCTTTCGAGCGGAATTTTCAAACGGTCGGCGATGCCTTCGATGATGCGAAGGTTGGCCTGGTGCGGAATGACGCAGGCGATGTCGTCGATCGTCAGGCCGGCCTTATCGAGCGCTTTCTTCGAAGCATCGAGCATGGAGGTGACCGCCTGCTTGTAAACTTCGCTGGCCGTTCATGTGGATCGTCTGCAAATGCTGATGCGCGTTCTCCGCCGTGATCGGGCGTTTTGCAGCCGCCGCCCGGCATGAAGAGGATGTCCGCGTAAATTGCCGTCGCTGCCGATGTGCGTGCTGATGATGCCGTGACTGCTTTGGCCGCGATGCTGCAAGATCGCCGCGCCTGCGCCATCGCCGAAAAGCACGCAGGTATTGCGGTCGGTCCAGTTCGTGATCGAAGTTAATTTTTCCGCGCCGATGACCAGCACGGTCTCGTAGGTGTGCGAAATAATAAATTGCTGCCCGATTTCCAGCGCGAACAGAAATCCCGCGCACGCGGCGGAGACGTCGAGACAAGCGGCATTCTTCGCGCCGATTTTCGTCTGCACGATGCAAGCCGTCGCCGGAAACATCATGTCGGGCGTGGCGGTCGCGATGAGAATGAGATCGATTTCTTCCGCTTTAATTTTTGCCTGTTCCATCGCCTTAAGCGCGGCGCTTGCGCGGCCATGTCGCTGGTGTATTCGTCCTTGGCGGCGACGCGCCTTTCTTTGATGCCGGTGCGCGTGGTGATCCACTCGTCGTTGGTATCGACCATCTTCGACAGGTCCTCATTCGTTAGGCGACGTTCCGGCATGTAACTGCCGGTGCCGACGATCGAGGCGGTGCGCTGTAGTTTAGCCGGAGCGCGGGCTCGAGCGGGGCTGTCGTTTCATGATAACGGCGAACTTCCTCGACGATATGCGGGTTCACCTGGTGTTCAATCGATTCGGCCGCCACGCGCAGCGCATTTTTGATCGCCAGCGGCGTGCTCGCGCCATGCGCGATGATGCAAATGCCATTCACGCCGAGCAGCGGCGATCCCGCCGTACTCTTCGTAGTTCACTTTTTTCTGGATGGTCTTAAAGGCGTTCTGCGCCAGATACGCGCCCGCGATCGCGCTTGGCGTTTTTCGTCAGCTCATGTTTGAGCCATTTGAAAATCGCGTCGCCCGATCGACTTCGCACGTTTTCAAAGTCACGTTGCCGACAAAACCGTCGCAGACCACGACCTCGACCGGGTCCGCGAAAAGATCGTGGCCTTCGATGTTGCCGCGAAAATTGAGGTAGCTCTGCTTGAGCATCTTGAAAACTTCCTTGGTCAGAGTCGGTGCCCTTCGCGTCTTCATCGCCGATCGACATCAGTCCGACGCACGGATTTTCGTAATCGCAGAACGTGCCGCGAATAAACGGATCCCATGATGCCGTATTGCAAAAGATGCATCGGCTTGCGCATCGACGTTCGCGCCGGCGTCGATCAGGACGAACAAATTGTGTCTCGGTCGGGATAACGGCGGCGATGCCCGGCCGCTCCACGCCCGGTAGCGTCCGCAGTTTGATCGTGGTCGCCGCGACCGCCGCGCCGGTGTGACCCGCGCTGACCACCGCGTCGGCCTTATCGAATTTTATCAGGTCGACCGCGCGGCTGATCGATGAATCTTTTTTTCGCCGCACCGATTCGACCGCCTTGTCGCTCATCTCGACGACCTGAGTGGCGTGGACGATCTCGACCCGACGATCGTTGCAGCCATGCTTTTTCAGCTCGCCTTCGATCTGCCCGGAATCGCCGACCAGAAAAAGTTTCTCGATGCGCGGATACTCGCTCAAAGCCATGACCGCGCCGCTGACCAGATTGGGCGGACCGAAATCGCCGCCCATGGCGTCGAGTGCGATTTTCATCGAGAGGCTGGAATCTTCCAATTCCCGGGCGGGAATGCAAGATTTGCCCGAGAGAAGATGACTCGTTAGGCGCCGCGGATCGTCAAAACCTGCCGGCCTTTATAATAGCCGCAGGAAGAACAGGCGGTATGCGACGCGACGGTGCTGCCGCATTGCGGGCACTTGTTCATCTGCGGCGCGCGCCAGCGATGCGATGCTTTGCGCGTGCGTAGACGCATCTTGGAGGTTTTGCGTTTTGGAACTCCCATACGAAGCGGCACACCAAAGCAGGAAATTCCTGAAAGGCAACCGCGAGCGGCCTATTTCAACTTCAATTTATCGAGCGCGCTCCAGTCCGGCTTGCGTTGCGGATCATCGCTCTTCTCCTGCTCCGGCGCGACCTTGGGCGCTTTGCAAACGCGTGTTCCATCGCGATCGCAGTGCGGGTAAGCCGGCAGATTCAGGAGAACATCTTCGCGCAGGAACGGCGTCAGATCGATCGTCTCCGGTCCGGTCAATTCCGTCACGATCGCGAAATTCGGCACTTCGATCGTGTGCGTGAAACGTTCGAGGCAGGAAACACAGCTCACTTCGACCGGCTGCGTAATGCGGCCGTTCGCCCAAAGCGAACCATCCGAAACTCCGACGTCTAACGAGTAGTGCAACGGGCCGACGCATTTCACGCCATCTTTTTCCAATTCTGGAATCGGGCAATCTTCCTCGCCTTCGAGATGAAGACCTTCGTCGGGAATTTGGCGCAGGTGAATTTTCACTCGCGAATCCTTTCGGAGTTCATCGTCCCAATTTTTTCGCGAACGCTGCTGCCACACGTGGCGGAACAAAGCTCGCGATATCGCCTCCCAGTCGCGCGATTTCCTTCACGATCCGCGAACTCAAGTAAGTGTATTCCTCCTTCGGCATGAGGAAAATCGTCTCCACACTGCCTTCCAGTTTGCGATTCATCAGCGCCATCTGGAATTCGAATTCAAAATCCGAAACCGCGCGCAACCCACGAATGACCGCCGTGGCTTTTTGTTCCACGGCAAAATTAACCAGCAATCCATCCAGCGGCGCCACTCGCACGTGGTCGGCTTCGCCAATCGTCGCGCGCAACAGCTCGACCCGTTCCTCGAGTGAAAATAGCGGCTGCTTTTGGTCGTTATGCGCCACGGCCACGATCACTTCGTCGAAAAGTTTTCGCGCTCGCTCGATCACATCGAGGTGACCGTTCGTGACCGGATCGAAGCTGCCAGGATAAATCGCGCGCCGCATCGGTCGAAAATTCGCAGAGACGAAGCCAAATGAAAAGCGGCAAGCGATTTGCCGAACCAAAGCAAAGCCGGAAAGTAACGCCCGGATGAGCCAGCCGACCTACAAACGAATCGCGGTGGCGAGCGCTTTCTCGCCGCGCTTCGAGCAAGTGCTGGCCGAGGCCAAGCGGGTCCGTGATCGTTTTGGCGCGGAACTGAATCTCATTTATGTCGGCGAAAAAAATGACGAGACGACGCGGCGATTTGCCGAGGCCTTGAGCGCACTCGCGCTCCCGGCGGAATCTCCCATTCATTATCATCAAGGATCGCCGGCCGACGCCATTCTCGAGGCCATTCGCCTAAACCAGCTGGAACTAATCGTGGCTGGCGCGCTGGAGAAGGAAGTGGTGCTGCGGCCGTTTCTCGGAAATGTCGCGCGACGTCTCGTGAGGGAATCGCCCTCCTCCGTGATCCTCTTCACCAAACCGGCGCGCGAACCGCAGCCGTTTAAGCGCATCGTTTTTTTTGTTCCTGATTATTCCGAACATGCGGTGGTCGCCCTGCAACACACCCTTGCGCTCGCGGCGAAGGAGAACTGTGAAACGCTTTACGTCATTCGCGTTTACACCTCTTTCGATGCCGCTCGCGCCAACCTCGCTGGCGAATCCAACGCGCGCACCATCGAGCAGGAAGAAGAAGCCTTGGAAAATTTCATCGGACAAGCCGGTGAATCAAAGGTGCCGACGGACCCGCGTTGCATTCGCGGCAACACCGGCTTCGCCGCTTCTGATTTCGTGCAGGCGGTCGAAGCCGATCTGCTTGTCGTCCCCATCGAACCGAACGCAGAGTCTAACGAGTTACCTGCGCACATTGCCTGGGTCACGGACGTGATTCCTTGCAATCTTTGGATTATTCGTTAGGCCGAAACGCCGGTTGGCCATGACGAACGATTTCCAGGCTTACAGCGTCGAGCATCTCATCGCGATCGCGCTGACCTTTGTCCTGCCGTTTCTTCTCGCAGCGCTCGTTAGGCGCACCGGCTCGCGCAAAGCGGAACGGACCGTTGTTCTCGGCCTTCTCCTCGCGCTCGCGCTCAACTACGTCGCCTACATGATTTTCATCCGGGTGCAGACCGACCAATCGTGGCGGGAAAAACTTCCGATGCAGATGTGCGATTGGGCTATCGTCGTCATCATCGTCGCGCTTCTCACTGCGAATCGATTCTGGTTTGAAGTCGCCTACTTTTGGGGAGTCGGCGGAACTTTGCAGGCTATCCTCACGCCGGATCTGCACTACGGCTTTCCAGATTTTCGCTTCTTCAGTTTTTTCATCAGCCATTCCGGCATCGTCATCGGCGTCCTCTTTCTCATGCTCACGCGCCGGCTCCGGCCGTATCCAATTTCCGTCGTGCGCGTCTTCGCCTGGACGGAATTTTATTTCGTCTGCGCCCTCATGGTCGATCTGCTCACGGGGGTGAACTACGGTTACATTCTGCACAAACCGGCGGCGTTCTCGCTCCTGAGTTATCTCTCCGATTCGTGGGGGACCTACCTTCTCGAGTTTCATCTTCTCGCCCTCGTCTTCTTCATCGCGCTTTATCTGCCCTTCGCGATCTACGACACAATGAAGCTTGCGCGCGGCAAAGTCGTGCTATAGTCCGGCTCCAATGTTCGCGCGTTTCCATCGTCGTCATCGCCATCACGGCATGTGCCGTAGGTGATCGCGCGCGCGTTGTAACTTAACTACCACAGCGATTTCACCCGCGGCACCGAAAGGTCCCGCGGTTTTTTTATTTTCATGAACAAGCAACTCAACTTTTCGAAGCTCGACGAACTCGTCCCTGCCATTGTGCAGGATCACGAAACCGGTCGCGTGCTCATGCTCGGGTTCATGAATGAAGAGGCGTTCCAGCGTACGATCGAGACAAGTCGCGCCACCTTCTTCAGTCGTTCGCGCGCGAAGTTGTGGATGAAAGGCGAAACCTCCGGTCATCAACTACTCGTTAGGCAAATTCTCACCGACTGCGACAACGATAGCGTCCTGCTCAAAGTCGAAGCGCTCGGCCCCGGCGTTTGTCACGAAGGTTACGCGAGCTGTTTTTTTCGAACACTGAAGGATGGCGAATGGATCGAGAGCGAACCGCGCACATTTGATCCCGCAAAAGTTTACGAAGCGGAAAAATGAAACTGAAACTCGGCATTCCCAAAGGCAGCCTGGAAAACGCGACCATCGATTTGTTTCGCAAGGCCGGCTTCAACATCACCACCAGCACGCGCTCCTATTTTCCCGCGATCGATGATCCCGAGCTCGAATGCATGCTCATCCGCGCGCAGGAGATGGCGCGTTATGTCGAAGACGGCGTCCTCGACGCTGGCCTCACCGGACGCGATTGGATCGAAGAAAGCGCCGCGCAAGTCGAGCGCGTGGCCGATTTGATCTACGCCAAGCAAAGCTTCGGCAAAGTTCGCTGGGTCCTGGCCGTACCGGAGAATTCGCCGGTGAATTCCGTGCGCGAATTGGAAGGAAAAATCATCGCGACCGAACTAGTCGAAACGACGAAACGTTATCTCGCACGGAACAATGTCACCGCGAAAGTCGAATTCAGCTGGGGCGCGACGGAAGTAAAACCGCCCGTGCTCGCCGACGCCATCGTCGAAGTTACCGAGACCGGTTCGTCGCTACGCGCCAATCATCTCCGCGTCATCGAAACCGTGCTCGAATCGAACACGCAGTTGATCGCGAACAAAGATTCCATTCGCGACGATTGGAAACGCCGCAAGCTCGATGACGTAAAAATGCTTCTCGAAGGCGCGATCAACGCGCTCGGCAAAGTCGGTCTCATGCTCAACGTCCCGCGCGCACAATTAGCCACGGTAGTTAATGTTTTGCCCGCGCTGCAAAAACCGACCATCTCGCAGCTGAGTGACGACGCCTGGGTCGCGGTCAACACCGTCCTCGATGAAATCACCGTCCGCGCCATCATCCCGCGCCTGAAAGAAGCCGGCGCCACCGGCATCGTGGAATACCCGCTGAACAAAATCGTCCTGTGATCCGGATCATCAACGAAAGCGAAAGTGGGGAGCTGCTCGCGCGGAAAGCCGCGCCCCTGGCAGAAGCCGAAGCAGTCGTTAGGCCGATCATCGACGATGTGCGAAAACGCGGCGACGAAGCAGTGTTCGAATACGCGAGAAAATTCGACGGTTTCGATCGTGATACAGCACTCGTTAGGCAAAATGAAATCGATCGTGCTGTTGCGGACATGCCCGCCGATTTGCGCGCGGCAATCGAAACCGCTTCCGTCAACATCCGCGCCTTCGCCGAATTACAGGCGCCCAAACCCTTCATGCGCGAAATCGCACCGGGCCAGTGCGTCGGACAACTCGTTAGGCCACTCGATAGCGTCTGCGCGTACATTCCGAGCGGAAGTTACCCGCTCGTTTCCACAGTATTGATGACAGTGATCCCGGCGCAGGTGGCTGGGGTAGGGAAAATTTGCCTAACGAGTCCAAAACTTGCACCTTCCATTCTTGCGGCGGCCGGATTGCTGGGCAATCTAGGCGTGTACTCGTTAGGCGGCGCGCATGCCATTGCCGCCTTCGCTTTCGGCACTGAAACGATTCCGCGCGTGGATCGCATCGTCGGCCCCGGAAACATCTATGTCGCCGCCGCTAAGAAATTACTGGCGGGCGAAGTCGGCATCGACTTCATCGCCGGCCCAACCGAAATCGTCATCATCGCTGCAGAAGGTAATCCCTCCTTCATCGCCGCGGACATGCTTGCGCAAGCCGAGCACGACACCAATTCATCCGCGATCCTGCTCACAACCTCGCGCGCATTTGCGGAGCAAGTTGTTAGGCAAATTGAAAGACAGCTTGATTCGGAAATCGCGCGCGCCGCGCTCGAGCAAAACAGCGCGATCATCCTATTCGATTCACTCGCGGCCGGCCTCGAATGGAGCAACAAATTCGCACCCGAACATCTTAGTGTGCCTGACGAATCGTTGCTTAAGGGCGTGCATAATGCCGGCAGTATTTTCATCGGCGCGATGAGTCCCGAAGCCGCGGGCGACTACGCCAGCGGACCTAATCACGTCTTGCCGACGAGCGGGGCGGCGCGATTGCGCGGCGGATTGTCCGTCGCGGATTTTGTGAAAGTAATCTCGACGCAGCAATTAACTAAAGGGGCGCTCAAAAATCTCGCACCCGCGATTACAAGACTCGCGCGCGCCGAAGGTCTGGAAGCGCATGGACGATCCGTGGAGGTGCGACTCAATGCGTGAAGCACTGCGACCGCGCCGTGCCGTGCGAGCGATGGCGCCGTATTCGCCGCCCACGTCCGGCCGCGAAGGCAAATTGCGTCTCGATTTCAACGAGAACACGCAAGGGTGTTCGCCGAAGGTTGCGGAATTTCTGCGCGAACGCATCACCGTGGAGCGGCTCGCGATTTATCCCGAGTATGCTGAAGCAAAGTCGCGCCTCGCGCAGCATTTCGGCGTCGCAGAGAATGAAACACTGCTCACCAACGGCACCGACGAAGCGATCCATGTTTTGATGAATACCTTCGTCGATGAGGGCGAGCGAGTGATTATCCTCGAGCCATCCTACGCGATGTATCGTTTCTACGCCGAACTGGCGGGCGCCCGAATCGAATCAATTAGCTACCGGGAAAACACACTCGCATTCCCGCGCGAGAAATTGCTCGCTGCGATCAGCCCGGAAACGAAGGCGATTTTGATTTCGAATCCGAATAATCCGACGGGCACGGCGACGAATATCGAGGTGCTTCGCGAAATTCTCGAGCGCGCGAAAAACGCTGCGGTGTTAATCGACGAAGCCTATTTCGAATTTTGCGGCATCACCGCGCTGCCGCTCATCCGCGAGTTCCCGGATCTGTTCGTCAGCCGCACATTCTCGAAGGCCTACGGCATGGCTGGTATGCGTTTCGGTTGTTTGTTCTCGGACGCAAGGAACATCTCCTTCATGCGCAAGGCGCAATCGCCATATAGTGTGAACTCGTTAGGCGCGCTCGCCGCGCTAGCTGCGATCGATGATCGCGCTTACGTCGAGAATTATGTGAAGGAAGTTCTGACCGCGCGCGAATTTCTTTACGCACAACTAACGCGACGCGGCATTCCGTTTTATCGCAGCGAAGGAAATTTCGTCCTCCTGCGACCCGGGGAATCCGTCGGTGAAATTTGCGCGCGCTTGCGCGAAGCCGGCGTGCTCATTCGCGATCGCAGTCACGAATTGCCGGGTTGTGCGCGCGTCACCGTCGGCACCCAGGCGCAGGCCGAGCGATTCATTCAATTGCTATGACACGAAAAGCAAAGATCACTCGCAAAACGACCGAGACACAAATCTCCGGCGCACTCGTGCTCGATGGCCGTGGTAGGTACGATATCGCGACCGGCATCGGGTTTTTCGATCACATGCTGGAGCTGTTCGCGAAGCACGGCGCCTTCGATCTCACGCTGCGCGCGCACGGCGATCTGCACGTCGATCAACATCACACCGTCGAAGATATCGGCATCGTGCTCGGCCAGCTTTTCAACCACTCGTTAGGCAAACGCGTCGGGATCAATCGCGCTGGTTATTTCGTGCAGCCGATGGACGAAACGCTCGCGGTCGCCGCCATCGATCTGGGCGGACGCGCCGCGCTAGTTTACGACGATCGCGTGCGCGCGCGGCAGATAGGCGATCTCGAAGTAGAATTGCTCCACGATTTCTTCGACGCCTTCGCGCAACACGCGAAAGCGAATGTGCACCTGAAAGTGATGCACGGCCGCTCCAGTCATCACAAAGTCGAAGCGATCTTCAAATGTTTCGCGCGCGCCCTGCGCTTCGCCTGCTCGAAAGACGTACGTCTGAAGGAGCAACTGCCTTCCACGAAAGGACTGTTGTGATCGCGATCATCGACTACGGCGCGGGCAATCTGCGCTCGGTGCAAAACGCTTTTGCGCATCTCGGAGCGGAGTTCGAAATCGTGCGTGATTCGGCGGTGTTGCGACACGCAGAGAAAATTGTTCTGCCCGGCGTAGGTCATTTCGGACAAATGATGACTGCGCTCGATACCCTGGGGTTGCGCGAGTCGATCCGCGAACACGTTAAGGCAGGCGTTCCATTTCTCGGCGTTTGTCTCGGCATGCAGGCGCTGTTTGAACAGAGCGCGGAGGCGCCAGGAACGATTGGGCTCGGAATTTTTCGCGGCGTGGTGGAACGTTTTTCCACCGACTCCCGCGTGCCTCACATGGGCTGGAATGAAATTGCCACCCTCGCAGGGTCGCGCTGCCTAACGAGTGGTTACTTCTATTTCGCGCACAGCTACTATGTCCCCCTCTGCGACGAAGCCGTCGCGCTCTGCAATTACTCACACAAGTTCACCGCCGCTGTCGAAAAGGGGAGTTGCTTTGGTGTGCAATTTCATCCGGAGAAATCCGGCGAAGCTGGCCTGGAAATCTTGCGGCGTTTTGCCGAACTCTGATGCTCGCGAAACGCATCATTCCATGTCTCGATGTCAGCGGCGGTCGCGTCGTGAAAGGCGTGAACTTTGTCGGTCTGCGTGATGCGGGTGATCCGGTTGAACTCGCGCAGCGCTACAACGAGCAGTCGGCCGACGAGATTGTGTTTCTCGACATCACTGCTTCCAGCGATGAGCGCGACACCATGGTCGATGTCGTCGAACGCACCGCGCAAAAAGTTTTTGTTCCACTCACGGTCGGCGGCGGAATTCGTTCCATCGAAGATGCGAGAAAAATTCTGCGCGCGGGCGCGGATAAAGTCAGCGTGAACACCGCGGCGGTGCGACAGCCGGAGTTAATTGCGGAGCTGAGCGCAACGTTCGGCGCGCAGGCAGTTGTGCTCGCGATCGATGCAAGGCGTGTTGGCGCAGAGCGGTGGAATGTTTTCACAAAAGGCGGCCGCGTTGATGAAGGCATCGATGCGATCGATTGGGCGCGGCGCGGCGCAGACCTTGGCGCCGGCGAAATTCTTCTCACCTCGATGGACACGGATGGTGTGCAAACCGGTTTCGATCTTGAACTCACGCGCACAGTTTCGCGCGCGGTGAACATTCCGGTTATCGCTTCCGGCGGCGCAGGCACGCCGGAGGACTTCGTGCGCGTTTTTAAAGAAGGCGAAGCGGATGCCGCGCTGGCGGCGTCGATTTTTCACTACGGCACCTACACCGTGAACGACTTGAAAAAACATCTCGCCGCGCACGGCGTGGCAGTTCGCCTAACGAGTCCATGATTATTCCCTGCATCGATTTGATGGGCGGCGCGGTCGTGCAGCTCGTGCAAGGCCGGGAGAAAGCGCTCGAGGCCGGACCGCTCGATAGGGTGCTGGAAGAATTCGCCGCATTTCCCGTCATCCAGGTCATCGATCTCGATGCGGCGATCGGTTCCGGGTCTAACGAGTCGTTAGTCGAGCAGATCGCGGCGCAGCGGCGGGTGCGAATCGGCGGCGGAATTCGCACGACAGAAAAAGCGAAGCGACTGCTCGAGTGCGGCGCGGAGAAAATCATCATCGGCACATCGGCATTTCGCGCCGATGGATTGAATCGCGAATTTCTGCGTGAGCTAAATGACGCGGTTCCGCGCGAGATGATCCAGATTGCGCTCGATTCGCGCGATGGTCGCATCGTCATCAAAGGCTGGCGGGAGTCGTTAGGCATTTCCGCGGCGGAAATCATTCGTGAAGCCGAACCATACTGCGGCGGCTGGCTTTGTACCTACGTCGATAAGGAAGGCATGTTGCAGGGCACCGACCTCAATTGGTTCCGCACGCTGCGCGCGGCAACAGAATTGGAGATCACCGCGGCGGGCGGAATCACGACCTACGAAGAAGTCGAAGCGCTTCTCGCGCTGAACGTGAATGTTGCGCTGGGCATGGCGATTTACACCGGCCGGCTGGACCTGGCGCGACTTGCAAAAATGTCGGCAGACCTTTGCCTGAGAGCCTGATGAGCGCGCTTCTCACCACTTACACGCCGCATCCGTTTCCCCTCGTCACGGGGAAGGGCGATTGCGTTTTCGACGATCAAGGCCGGCGCTACTTCGATTTCTACGGCGGACATTGCGTTTGCAGCACGGGCCATTGCCACCCGAAAATCGCAGAAGCGATCGCGCGCCAGTCTAACGAGTTGTTATTTTACAGCAGCGCCGCCGATGTGCCGGTTCGAACAGAAGCGGCCGAGCGCCTGATCGCCTTCGCGAATTCGCGCGGCGACATTGGTCTAACGAGTGTTTTTTTCTGCAACAGCGGCAACGAGGCGAACGAAAACGCGCTCAAGATCGCGGCGAAAATCACGCAGCGATTTCGCTTTGCCGCTTTCGAAGGCGGTTGGCACGGACGCGGGATTCTTCCTTTATCTACCACGGACGATCCGAAAATTTCCAAACCATACAGCGACTTTCTTGTGCCTTGCGTGCGATTGCCTTGGAACGACGAAGATGTGTTGAACGATTTCGATTTCTGCGAAATCGCCGCGGTCATTCTGGAACCGATCCAGAGCATGGCCGGTATTCGTGAAGCATCGCCGTCATTTCTGAAGAAACTGCGCGAACGAACGTCCGCCGCAGGCGCGCTTCTAATATTAGATGAGATTCAAACCGGTATCGCCCGGCTCGGTGCGCCCTTCGCAGCCGCGAAATATGGCCTGAAGCCCGATATGATTTCCTCTGCGAAAGGAATCGCTTCCGGCGTGCCGATGGGCGCGGTCTTGATGACGGAAGCGATCGCGTCGCAATTGAAACCTGGCGATCTCGGTAGCACGTTCGGTGGTTCGCCGCTCGCCTGTGCCGCGCTGCTCGCTACGCTTGAAGTCATCGAACAGGAAGACCTGATGAATGGCGCCCTCGCCGCGGAGAAAAAGATCCGCGAAACATTGCGCGGCACCTGCGTCACGGAAATTCTTGGCGCGGGTCTTTTGTTAGGAATGCGTGTCCCTTCACGCGCACCAGCCTTGAAGAAACATTTGCAAGATTCTGGAATTCTTGTCGGAGGAAGTTCGAATCCCGAAGTGCTGCGTTTGATGCCGCCGTTAAACACCAGCGACCAAGCGATCGCTGCGCTTGGTGAAGCGGTGCGCAATTTCTCGTGAAACACGCCACGCGATTATCGGATCTCGGACCGGGTGTCATCGAGCGCATCCTGGCGCGGGCGAAGGAATGGAAACTTCAACCGCACCCGAAACATTTGCGCGACAAAATTCTCGGCATGGTCTTTTTCAATCCCTCGCTGCGCACGCGCACATCTTTCGAAGCAGTCATGGCGCGTGGCGGCGGCCATGCCGTCGTGATCGAAGCAGGTGCTGGAGCCTGGAAGCTGGAAGATCGCATCGGTGCGATCATGAATGCCGATCGCCCGGAACACTTGAAAGAAGCGGTGCCAGTGGTTAGTCGCTACGTCGATGCCTTGGCGGTGCGCTCGTTCTCCAGCCTAACGAGTGATGAAAACGACAACACCGATGCGGTCCTGCGTTCTTTTCAAAAATACGCCACCGTTCCAGTGGTCAGCATGGAAAGCGCGCGCGAACATCCGTGCCAGGGCCTGGCCGATCTGATGACGATTGAAGAATGCTTTGGCCTAACGAAAGGTTTACCTGTGACCTTGACCTGGGCGCCGCACATCAAGCCGCTGCCGAAAGCCGTGCCGAATTCATTCTTACTTACGGCCGCAGCGGGCGGTTGCGAGATTCGCGTGGCGCATCCGCCCGGTTTCGAGCTGCATTCCGAGGTCCGCGACGAGGCTGAAGCTTTGGCAAAAAAGAGTGGCGGCCAAATTTCCTACTTTCGCGAACAGGATTCTGCGCTAACAGGTGCGCGCGCGATTTATGCCAAGGCCTGGGGACCTGCGACCGCCAGCGGTCTTCCCGCCGAAAGCGTGACGCAACATAACGATTGGATGATGACCGCTCGACAAATGAATTTGGCCGCGACCGATGCGATTTTTCTGCATTGCCTGCCGGTGCGTCGCAACGTCGAGGTCGCGGACGAAGTTCTCGACGGCAAATGGAGCCGCGTCATCGACCAGGCCGAAAATCGCTTCCACGTGCAGCGGGCGCTGCTTGATTGGTTGTTGAACTGATGACGACGCGTTCTCCCTTCGATCCGCTGAAAGACGCGGCTAAATATGTGCGCGCTTTTCGCGACAAGCCGTTCGTGGTCAAAATCGGCGGCGATATCATCGGCGATCCTGTCTTGCGCAAAAGTGTCTGCGGCCAGCTCGCCTTGTTGCATGGCTTTGCGATTCCCCTCGTGGTCGTGCACGGCGGCGCGCCCACGGTCGATGCGCTTTGCGAACGACTTGGCCTAACGAGAACAAGAGTTGGCGGCCGCCGCATCACTTCACCGGAAGTTTTGGAAGCGTCCAAGATGGCGCTCAAAGGCACGGCCCAAATGGATTTGCTCAGCGCCATGCATGCGGCCGGATTGCACGCGGTCGGAATTTCCGGACAGGACGCCGAGATGTTGCGGGCGCACAAACGCTCGCCGGTTGTCGTCGATGGCCAACCGGTCGATTTTGGATGCGTCGGCGATATCGATCAGGCCGATCCGAAATTGCTGCGCCATCTCATCGCTGGAGGCTACGTGCCCGTGGTCGCGCCTTTCACCGCGGATGCAACGCATCAGATTCTGAACACCAATGCCGACACCGTTGCGGCGGCGATCGCGGTCTCGCTCAACGTGGAAAAGCTTTTCTTTGTCGTGAAGGCGCCGGGGCTTCTTTCCAATCCCGATGATCCATCGACTTTGCAGCCGCTGGTCGATCTGGCGCGCGTCGCAGAATTGGAGAACTCCGGCGCGATTCAAGGCGGGATGAAGCCAAAAATCGCCGCCGCCCGCGCTGCTCTGGCCGGCGGCGTGCACAGCATTCACATCGTCTCCGGAGTTTTGTCCGACGCGATCCTGGCGGAAGTTTTCACGAATGAAGGCAGCGGCACGATGTTTGTCGCAGAACGTCCCCGTGAGTCATGAACGCGGGCGAACTTCTGGAATCGCTCGTCAATGTCCCGAGCGTTTCCGGTGGCGAAACAGAGCTGGCGAATCGTCTCCACGACTCGTTAGGCCAAGAAGGTTTCAGGGTTCAACGCGAAGGCGACAGTATCTGGTTTACGATCGGTCAGGAGAAGCGTCCGCATCTACTACTCGTTAGTCATCTGGATACCGTGCCGCCGTGCGATGGCTGGAGCGGCGATCCATTTAAGCTGCGGCGCGAAGGCGAGAAGTTAATCGGCCTCGGCGCGAATGACGCGAAAGGTTCGGTGGCGGCGATGATTTTGGCGGCGCGGAATTTGGAATGTGAAGGCGCGGTGACATTCGCCTTCGTCGTAGAAGAAGAGCGTGGCGGCGATGGCATTCGTGCGGTGAAGCCGAAACTCGAACCGATCGACGCCGCCATCATCGGCGAACCGACTTCGCTCGAAGTCTGTCACGCGCAACGCGGCATGCTCATGTTGCGCTGCGTCGCGCACGGTGAATCAGCGCACGTGGCGCACTCGCATCTCGGGCAGAATGCGATTCACAAGGCGGCACGCGATATCGAGCGATTAGCTGCCATGGGTTTCGAGCCGCACCACTTGTTAGGCGAAACGCGCGCGCAAGTGACGGAGATCAAAGGCGGCCTGGCGCGAAATCAGATTCCCGATCGCTGCGAATTTTTTGTCGATTTGCGCACGACGCCGAACCTCGATCATCGTGAAACGACCGAACAGATTCGTAGCGCGCTGGAGAGCGAAGTTATTGTCCATTCCGATCGCTACGTCTCCGTGGCGACCGATGAAAGCGAGCCGATCGTGCAGGCTGCGTTAACGGCCGCGCGAAAATCGCAAGGCATTGGTTCCGTCACGACATCAGACTGGGCATTCCTAAAGGGAATTCCCGCGGTTAAAATTGGTCCGGGTGATACGCATCGCAGCCATCGGCCTGACGAGTTTCTGTTCGTTTCCGAATTGGAAGCTGGCGCGCGGTTTTATCGCTCCGTGGTGAAACACTACTTCGAAATGATGCACGCACATGTCTGATCAGCTCTGGTCGAAGAATCTGCCGCTTGATGAACAGATTCACGATTTTACCGTCGGCAACGATCCGCTGACCGATTTGCAGTTGCTACCTTTTGATATCGAGGGCAGCGCGGCGCATGCGCGCATGCTGAGTGAATGCGGATTGCTGCCGGAAACGGAAGCGAAAGGACTCGTTAGGCAACTGCGCCAATTGAAGGACAATCCTCCGGCGATCACGCGCGCGCAGGAAGATTGTCACACCGCCCTCGAACACGCGCTCGGCGAAGCGGGACGAAAGATTCATCTCGCGCGCTCCCGCAACGATCAGGTGCAAACCGCGCTGCGCTTATTGATGCGCGCGCGCCTGCTCGATCTCGGCGATGCCCTGGCCTTTTGTGTTTCGCAACTTCTTGTATTCGTTAGGCAAAATGGCGACGCGATCATGCCCGGCTATACCCACATGCGGCGGGCCATGCCGAGCAGTTGGGGAAACTGGGGCGCGGCGCTGGCGGAAGGTTTGCTCGAAGACCTCGAACAAGTGCCCGCTCTGTGGTCGCGGCTGGATCGTTCGCCACTCGGGGCGGCCGCGGGTTTCGGCGCGCCGGTCGCGATCAACCGCGAGCGGAGCGCGGAGTTGTTAGGTTTCAGTCGGGTGCAACGCAGCCCGGGCGATGTCATGAATAGTCGCGGCCGCCACGAACAGGCCATGGCGGCATGGATCGTTTCCGCGAGCGGCACGATCGAAAAAGCGATTTGGGATTTGCTGCTTTGGAGCACGGATGAATTTGGATTCGTTAGGCTGCCGGATGCTTTCACCACTGGCTCGAGCATCATGCCGCAAAAGCGAAATCCGGACGTGCTGGAATTAGCGCGCGGAAATTGTCGCGAACTGCGCGGGCTGGCGGCGCGCCTCTCGCAACTCGCGGGCGGATTGCCATCGAGTTATCACCGGGATCATCAACTGCTGAAAGCCCCTTTCCTGGAAATGCTCGCGATAACGCAGCAGCTGTTTGTGATTTTTGCGCGGCTCATTCCCGCTCTGGAAATCGATCGGGAAAAATCCGCCGCGGCCTGCACGGCCGACATTTATGCAGCGCAGGAAGCATCGCGACTGGCCGCGGAGGGAATGCCGTTTCGCGATGCCTACGCGAAAGTGGCGCAGGAAATTCAGGATGGATCTTTCAAGACGAAAGGCGGCGAAACGCCCAGGCTGGATTCCGCGCCGCTGGAGCAGGAGCTGGCGAAAAGCGTGAACTGGCTGGAGGAGAAGCGAAATTTCCTCGCGCAAACCTCGGAGCGGCTCTTCGATTGGAAATGAAAACGCTCCTCGCTTTCAGCGGCGGACTCGACACTTCGTTTTGTGTGCTCTGGCTGCGCGAGCAGAAGCACGAGGTCCACACCGTGACGGTGAACACGGGCGGATTTTCGCCTAACGAGTTGTCGCGCATTGAAAAACTGGCGCGCGATCTGGGCGCTATTTCGCATGTCACGATCGATGCCCGTGAAGAATTGTTTCGTGATTACCTGCGTTTTCTGCTGGCGGGAAATGTTCTGCGCGGCGGTGTTTATCCGCTCTCGGTCAGTGCGGAACGCGTTTGCCAGGCGAAAGCAGTCGTTAGGCACGCAATGCAACTCGGAGTCGGCGCGCTTGCGCATGGTTCGACCGGCGCGGGCAATGATCAGGTGCGATTCGATGTGGCTTTTCGCACGCTCGCGCCGCGATTGGAAATCGTCACGCCGATCCGCGATCTCGCGCTCAGTCGCGCGGATGAGCGCAAACTTTTGGCCGAGCACGGCTTCGATTTTCCGGAGAAAATCGCGAGCTACAGCATCAATGAAGGAATGTGGGGCACGAGCATTGGTGGAAAAGAAACGCATGATTCGTGGCAACATTTGCCGGACGCGGCCTATCCGGGCGGCGAGATCGATCCGAATCTGACTCCGCAAAGTCTAACGATCAGTTTCGAACGCGGAGTGCCTCACGACCCAATCGCGACGATCGAAAAATTAAACTCGTTAGGCCGCGAATATGGAATCGGGCGCGGCATTCATCTTGGTGACACGATTCTTGGGATCAAAGGCCGCGTTGGTTTTGAAGCGCCGGCGGCGCATATGTTGATCGCGGCGCATCGCGAGCTGGAAAAATTAGTGCTGACCGGCAAGCAGATGTTTTGGAAAGATCACCTGGGGAATCTTTACGGGACGCTCTTGCACGAAGGACAATTTTTCGATCCGCTCGGTCGCGATCTCGAAGCGTTTTTAGAATCGAGCCAGGCGCGTGTGACCGGTGAGGTGCGCCTGAAAATTTACCCGCGCAGCTTCGCCATCGAAGGTGTGAAGTCACCGCACACGCTCATGCGCGCAGAAGCAAGTTACGGCGAAGGCACTTCGCTTTGGGACGGACGCGAAGCAGCAGCTTTCGCGAAAGTTTTCGGCGTTCCGCAAATGTTGGCGATGAGTGCGGGACAAGAAAAAAGCGGAGACCATCAACGCTGATGATGGTCCGTCTTAATCTTGAAAACTCGGTCGATTGGGGAGCGCGGGCGCCTCGCCCGCTGTGTCACGCGCCTCGCGGGACACACGAGAGGCACGGGACGTCCTCAATGCTCGAGAATCGCTCGGCGTTGCCGCGAGGGCCCGCGCTCCCCAAGCCTGAACCGTAATGCGCGTTCATCTCGATAAGATCGCGTCCGTCACGCGCAATTTGCAGCTCGGCCGGCAGGTGACGTTGACGCCGGATATCGAAGCGCGTCCCGGCGCCGTAATCGCTGGACGAATTCGCGGCGAGAAGAGCGTTTATAATCAGCTCGAAGATATTCACGGACGCTTGAGTGTTTTGCACGAGGGTGATGTCATCGTCGGCGCACTCGGTCATCGCAACGCGTTGCAAGGTTACGAAGGAGTGATGCCGAAAAGTGTGAAGCCGGGCGAGACGTTGAATCTGCTCAATGTCGGCGGCGTCATCGGCACGGCGATTTCCGGAAGCCCGGATGTCGGCAAACCGTTCGATGTGGAAGTACTCGGGCAGGTTTTGTTGTTCAAAGAATTCGGTAGTCGTATCGGTCAGCCCGCTTCGATTGAGTCAGGTGCAGTCAAGGGTCACGCGAATGCCCAGCGCGTGCCGGTAATTTTTATTGCCGGCACCTGCATGAACGCGGGCAAAACGCACGCGGCTTGTGCACTTGTTAGGCGCTTTTCGCAGGAAGGTTTCAAAGTCGGCGGCGCGAAATTGACCGGAGTCAGTTTGCTCCGCGATGTCCTCTCGATGCGCGATTACGGCGCGGAAGCGATTTTGGATTTCACTGATGCGGGGCTGCCCTGCACCAGTCCGGAAACTTCGGCGAAAGTCGCGCGCATAATTTTGAGTGAGCTCGCGAATCGCGGTGTAGATTTGATCATCGCCGAGACGGGCGACGGCATCATGGGCGAATATGGCGTGGCACAAATTCTGGCCGACCGCGAGTTACAGGAGTGGGGCAAGGTGCATGTGTTGTGCGCGAACGATCCAGTCGGCGTGGCGGGTGCGTTGACGCATTTTCGGAACGCATTCTGCTTGAATGTCGACGTGGTCACGGGCCCGGCGACGGATAATCGAGTGGGGACGCGCTTTGTGGAGTCGTTAGGCGTGCCCGCGAGTAACGCGCGCACCAACGCAAAACGTCTGGGCGATTTGGTTCTGGAAAAAATTCGGCCGCACCTCGCCGCTCCGCATGAAAATTGACGCGATCATTTTCGGCGCTTCGGGCTACGGCGGCGGCGAATTGCTCAACTGGCTCTCGCGTCATCCGAACGTTGCGAGCGTGCGCGGCACTTCGCGCAATCACGTCGGCGAACCGTTTTGCGAAGTGCATCCGAATTTGCGCGGAGTGGTGGAAGGAGAATTCGAAGACGAGATCGCGTGGTCGAGTTTGAAGAAGAGCGAGCAACCGGTTGTATTCTCGGCGCTGCCGCATGGTGAGTTAACGAAAGCGTTACAGGACCTGGAAGCGGCTTGGGAAAGAGCCGGCATTGCCGAGCGACTCTTGCTGATCGACCTGGCCGCAGACTTCCGCACCGGACCATTCGTTTACGGTTTGCCGGAGTGGAACCGCGCCGCGATCAAAGGCGCGCGGCGTATCGCCAGTCCCGGATGTTTTGCCACCGCGCTGCAACTCGCGCTCCTGCCACTGCGCGGATTGAATGTCGGCTTCATCGCGGCCACAGCGGTGACAGGGTCGAGTGGCAGCGGCGCCGCTTCGAGTTCAACCACGCATCATCCGACGCGCGCGAATGATTTTCGTGCCTACAAAATTCTAAAACATCAGCACATGACGGAGGTCTCGTTAGGCATGTCGGCTTGTGCGATCGAAGGACGGGTTTCGTTCGTGCCACAAAGTGGACCATTCGTTAGGGGAATTTTTGCGACGATCCAGTTCGCGTCCCTGACCGGCCGCCGACAAACGAATCTCGGCACGCGCGCGGCGAAAGTTTTCGAAGGTTGTCCGTTCATTCGCATCGTCGAAGAAAGTCCGCGCGTGGCTGCAGTCATCGGAACCAATTTTGCCGACATCGGAATGGCGACGGATACGCACAGCACCGCCATCATGGTCGCGCTGGATAATCTCGGCAAAGGCATGGCCGGCCAGGCCGTGCAGTCGATGAACATCGCGCTCGATTTGCCGGAGACGACGGGGCTTTGGACAGCGGGACGTTTTCCTGTCTGAAGAATGCCTCGCGCAACGGACGCAAAGGTCGCGACGGAATTTTGGTTTCAAACCTTTGCGTCCTTTGCGACGGTTGCGTGAGGCACTCTTCTTTTGAATGAAAAGCACGCAGCTCAAAATCGGCGACGTCACGATTGGCGGGAGGGAGCCGGCCTTCATCCTCGGTCCGTGTGTGATGGAGTCGGAAGCATTGGTCAGGCGGATGGCGCGCAAGATCGCAGATGTCTGCGCGCGCGAAAAGGTGCGCTTCATTTTCAAAGCGTCCTACGACAAGGCTAATCGCACGTCGGTGAAATCTTTTCGCGGGATCGGCGCGCGTGAAGGCTGTGAGATTTTGGCTGCGGTGCGCGATGAGATCGGTGTGCCGGTAACGACCGACGTGCATTCGCTGGAAGAAGCTGAGATCGCGGGCGAGTTCATCGATGTCCTGCAAATTCCGGCGTTTCTTTGCCGGCAAACGGATTTGCTGCGCGCAGCGGCGAAGACTGGTCGCGTGGTGAATGTGAAGAAGGGACAATTTCTCGCCCCTTGGGATGTAAAAAACATCGCGGAGAAGTTGCAGTCGTTTGGATGCGAGAAGTTTTTCTTCACCGAACGCGGCACGACCTTTGGCTACAACAATCTCGTCGCCGATATGCGTTCGCTTTTTTGGATTCGCGAAGCGGGTTATCGCGTCGTTTTCGATGCGACGCATTCGGTGCAACGTCCCGGCGGCGCGGGCGATTCGACTTCCGGCGATGGCGAACTCGCGCCAGTTTTGGCGCGGGCGGCGATGGCGGCAGGTTGTGACGGGATCTTTATGGAAGTGCATGAGAACCCGGCGCGTGCGCTTTCTGATGGCGCAAACCAGATTCCGCTAAAGCAGTTGCCGAAGGTTCTTCGCATGTTAAAAGCAGTTCATGCCGCCGTTTCGTAGCGGTCGTTTTCGAAGACTGGGAGCGGCAGCGATTTTAATTTTTCTGATCGGCGGATCGGTCATGGCCAAGCCAAGGGCCGCGCCGAGGCCGCCTCCGAACGCGAACAAGACGAGCAGTCCGGACGCGGCGACGGGAAAAACGCCTGGATCATTAACCAATGTGCCTTTGCCGATCGGTCATGAAGCAAAAGGACTTGTCCTGCCGGATTTCGATTTGCAAGGACACATGCGCAGCCGTCTCGAGGCGGGCGTGGCGAAACGTCTCGACACCGATCACCTGCAATTCAAGGACATGAAGATGACGACCTTCACCTTGCAAAATGCGGTCGACTTAATGATCGAGATGCCGAGCTCGGTTCTCGATTTGAATACGCGCGTGGTCGTCTCGCATGAGCGAACAACCGTGAAGCGAGCGGATTTTCACATCGCGGGCGACCAAGCGGAGTTCGACACGCTCGGACACCAGGGAACATTGAGCGGCAACGTGAAAATGGTCATCACCGATCAATCGAAGTTTCAGAAAAAGCCGGCGGAATGAAGAAACTGATTCTGCTCGCACTGCTCCTGGGAAATCTCGCGCCGCGAGAAATGGCGGCGCAAGGTTTGAGCGCACCCACGCTGACTTCGCCGACGCCGCGTCCGAAAAAGGAAAAGACCACCGCGAAAAAAAAGAACGAACCGACAGAGGCGATCACGACGGAAATTTATGCGGACAAGGCCTTCTTCGATTCGGCGAAATCGATCGGTATTTTTACCGGGCGCGTCATTGTCAAAGATCCGCGTTTCAATGTGCAGTCGGATAAACTCACGGTTTACATGACGAAGGGTGCGGCGTCTGAGGAAACTCCGAGCAATGGCGAACAGACGCCGGCGCAACAGCAAGGACAGACGCTGGAGAAAGCGGTCGCGGAAGGAAATGTGGGTGTGGTTCGTGATCAACCCGGCGAGGATGGAGGTCCGCCGCAACATTCCGTTGGGCGGGGAGACATCGCGACTTACCTGACGGCCGATGGCAGCGTTGAGCTACGCGGATCGCCGCGAGTGCAGAACGGATTGAACACGCACGTGGCGACGAGTCCCGATACAGTGATGGTCATGACGCAGGACGGGAAACTGACGACCACTGGTCCAAGTCGAACGGAAATTCGACAGGAACCGAAGGCGTCGCCTTCGCCCTCGCCATCCGCATCGCCGACGCCGAAACCGAAATCATGAACGGAAAAGTCGCGACACCGCCCGCGCCAGTGGCGGCTCACACGGATCGTCTGCCGACCACCGGCGACGAAGTATTGAGCACCGATGAGCTGGTGAAAATTTACGGCGGTCGCGCGGTGGTGAACGGCGTGAACATTAACGTCCGTTCCGGTGAGATTGTCGGCCTGCTCGGCCCGAACGGCGCGGGCAAGACGACCAGTTTTTACATGATCGTTGGACTCGTTAGGCCAAATAGCGGGCGCGTTTTGTTTTCGGGTAACGACGTGACCAACATGCCGATGTACAAACGCGCGCGGCTCGGGATGGGTTATCTCCCGCAGGAAGAATCGATCTTTCGCAAGATGACGGTCGAGCAAAACATCATGGCCATTCTCGAGACGTTGTCGTTGTCGAAACAACAACGGCGCGAGCGTTGTGACGAATTGCTCCATCAGTTCGGGATCGAGAAATTGGCAAAAAATACCGCGCTCACACTTAGCGGCGGCGAGAAACGCCGCCTGACCATCGCGCGTTCGCTCGTGACAAACCCGAAGCTTTTGATGTTAGATGAACCGTTCAGCGGCGTGGATCCGATCGCCGTTTACGATGTGCAGCAGATTGTGGTGAACCTTCGCAAATCCGGTCTCGCGATTCTCATTACCGACCACAATGTGCGCGAGACCCTCTCGATCGTGGATCGCGCCTATCTGATTTTTGAAGGCCGCGTGGAAAGCGAAGGGACGAAAGATTTTCTCATCAACGATCCGATCAGCCGCCAGCTCTACTTGGGCGAACGGTTCCGGATGTAACCGAAAGGGGGACATACGTGCTGACAGCGAACGCTCATCCACCAGTCAAGATTACTGGCCGCCACCTGCAAATCACGGACGCGATCAACGATCATGTAACGAAGAAAATCGAGAGTCTGCATCTCGACTATCCGAAAATCATCGAAGCGCACGTCATCCTCGAAGTGGAAAAATATCGGCACTCCGCCGAAGTGGTGCTCGTTTGCTCGAATCACATCACGATCGAAGCCTGCGAAGAAATGACCGACATGTATGCGGCGATTGATGCCGCGGTAGACAAAGTCGTGCGGCAGATGCGGAAGTACAAGACGCGCTTGATGAAAAAACATCGGCCGCGCAAAGACATCGTGAAACATTTGGAAGAGCACGTGCTCGAGCAGGAGCCGATCGAGTTGAATGGCGATGGCGAGGAAGACGGCGCGCATCATCCGGTGGTGAAGAGTGAACGTTATCCGGTGAAGCCGATGTTTATCGACGAAGCGGTGCTGCAACTCGAAATGTCTACGCGGCAGTTCCTGGTTTTTTTGAATGCGCGCAGCACGAAAATGAATGTGCTTTACCGGCGAAAAACCGGCGATTTTGGTCTAATCGAACCGGCCGCCAGTTAGGCGCGCGGATTTACGCGATGGAAATTGCGGCTCACTCAGGATAGATGAGTGAGCGATGAGCGAACCTGCGAGCACCATCCCTTTAAGCACGCGTGGTTCGCTGCGCAAAAATGTTCCGGTCGTCACGGTCGAAAGCTTCTACGAAGCGCACGCCCATAAGTTGCAGTTGAAGCTGGAAGGTCCGCACGTCGGCTTTCACCGTAAGATTCGCGAACCGACGATCAATCGACCCGGTCTCGCGCTCGCTGGCTTCTACACTTACTTCGCCGAGAAGCGCGTTCAGGTTTTGGGCGCGGCTGAACAATCGTATCTCGAAAGCCTGGCGGCGCGCGCTCGCATCCAGCGTTTCCGTGGTTTGTGTGCGCAAAAAATTCCGTGTTTGGTGGTTTCGCGTGGCGCGCATCTTTCGCCAGAACTTCTTGCGGTCGCGTCGCAGGAAGAGATCGCGGTTTTTCGCACGCCGATGGTGACAATGCGTTTTATCAACGCTGCGACTATTGCAATGGAAGTGGATTTTTCGCCAACGATCACCGAATTCGGCAGCATGGTCGACATTCTCGGAGTTGGCGTTTTGATTCGCGGCGCGAGCGGCATCGGAAAAAGCGAAGCGGTGCTGGGCTTGATCGAGCGCGGTTATAGTTTGGTGGCGGACGATGTCACGCGCATCACTTCGTTCGAAGGCCGCGAATTGATGGCGACCGCGCCGCAAATGACGCGGCACCACATGGAAGTCCGCGGCATCGGCATCATCAACGTCGCTTCCGTTTTCGGCGTCGGCGCCATCCGGGAAGAGAAGCGCCTCGATCTGGTCGTGACGCTGAAGGATTGGGAAGAGATCCAGGAAGTTGATCGCATCGGGCTCGACCAGAGTTATTACGAGATTCTGAAATTGCATGTGCCGCATCTGACCATTCCGGTGCGGCCCGGTCGCGACACCGCGCGTTTGATCGAAGTCGCGGCCATGGATCAAAAATTGAAATCGTCCGGGCGCAACAGCGCGGTGGAATTTAACGACAAGCTGCTCAAGTTGATGGAAACCAAGCCAAGCTGATGGGACTTTTGAATCGCAAATCTCGTTCCGCGACGGGCGGAGCCAAGATCGAGAAGGAAGTGACGATCGTGAATCGGCTCGGCATGCACGCTCGTCCGGCAGCGTTATTTGTGCGAATCGCCAGCCGTTATCGCGCCGAAATCTGGGTGGAAAAAGAGGGCGAGCGGATCAACGGCAAAAGCATCATGGGCTTGATGATGCTCGCAGCGGGGCAGGGATCGAAGTTGAAGATTTGCTGTGAAGGAGCAGACGCCGGTGAGGCGATGGTAGAACTCGAGCAACTGGTCGCGGCCAAGTTCAACGAGGACTAACTAGCGTCCGGCGGCCGGGCAAAAAACGCGACTGTTGCAGTCTTGACATGCGAGTTAGTCTCGCCCCGTCATGAGCAGCGAGACCACCCCGGCGGAGACACGCTTCCAAGGCGTCGGAGTCTCGCCCGGCATTGCCCGCGGCTCGATCTTTGTCGTTCGCGAAGACGACGAGGAGATCGTCCGCAAGACGATCGGAAAAGACCAGATCGCGCGCGAGATCGGTCGCTTCGAGACGGCGCTGATTCAAACCCGCGCGCAAATTCTCGAGATGCAACAGCAGATCGCGGAAGCGATCGGCGCGAAAGACGCCGGGATATTCGACGCGCATCTGCTGGTGATCGAAGACCGCACACTGATCGATGAAGTGCTGCGAAAATTAGAGAGCGATCTTTGCAACGTGGAGTTCGTTTTCGAAGAAGTCGCCACGCATTACTCCGAAACGTTGAGCAAGATCGACGACCCATATTTGCGGGAGCGCGCGCTCGACATTCAGGACGTAACCAAGCGTGTCATCCGTAATTTACAGGGCAAGGCGCCGAAAGATTTTCTCGCGCTCAAGGAAACTCATATTCTCGTTGCGCATAATCTCACGCCATCCGACACCGCGATGATGAACCGCGAGCGAGTGCTCGGTTTCGCCACCGATATCGGCAGCCGCACTTCGCACACTGCGATCATGGCGCGTTCGTTAGGCATTCCGGCGGTAGTCGGTTTGCATGATGCGACGGAAAAATTAGCGACGGGCCAGGAAGTGTTACTCGATGGCTACAACGGATTGCTCATTTTCAATCCGACGCCGGAAACTCTCTGGCATTACGGCGAACTGAAGCATCGGCAGGAATTGGTCACGGAGCAGTTGAGCGGACTGCGCGAAACGAAATCGACCACTGCCGACGGCCGGCACATTGTTTTGTCGGCGAATATCGAATTGCCGAACGAAGTCGATGCCGTCGCGAAAAACGGCGCGGAAGGTGTCGGGCTTTATCGGACGGAACTGCTCTACCTGCATCGCCCGACTTTGCCGACGGAAGAAGAGCAATACGAAACCTACCGCAAAGTCGCGGAAGGCGTCGCGCCGCATCCGTTGATCATTCGCACTTTCGATCTGGGCGGCGACAAGATCGCCACGGGTATGAATGTGGACAGCGAAGAAAATCCGTTCATGGGTCTGCGCGCGATCCGGTTTTGCCTGGAGAACGAAGACATTTTCAAAGCACAACTACGCGCCATCCTTCGCGCAAATACCACCGGCAATATCAAGATCATGTTTCCCATGATCTCGGGCGTGATGGAGCTGCGACGCGCGTTGGCGGTGGTGAAGGAGTGCGAAAAGGAACTGAGCGCCGAAGGAATTCCATTCGCAGAAAAAACAGAAGTGGGCGCGATGATCGAAATTCCCAGTGCGGCCATTTGTGCCGCAGCGCTGGCGCGTGAAGTCGATTTCTTCAGTGTCGGAACGAACGACTTGATTCAATACGCGGTCGCGGTCGATCGCGTGAACGAGCGCATCGCGCATCTCTACGAGCCGACGCATCCGGCGGTTCTCCGATTGTTGAGCATGGTGGCGGAAGCTGCGCACGCGGCCGATATTTGGGTCGGCGTCTGTGGCGAAATGGCCGGCGATTTGATCATGGTGCCCCTGCTCATCGGCCTGGGAATGGACGAATTAAGTGTGAGCGCGTCGCTCGTCCCGCGAGTGAAACGCGCGGTGCAAACCCTCTCCGTCGCGGAATGCGAAGACCTGGTGCGTGAAGCGCTCACGCTCGATACGCCTTCGGAAATCCTCGCGCGCTGCGGAGCGATGGCGCAAAGCCGTTACGGCGACTTGATGGGCTAACGGCTACTCTTCTTCTTCGCTCGAGTCCGTTTCCGGATCGTGATCAGGCTTGAGGCCTTCTTCCTCCATTTTGCGAAGGACATCACTCATATCATCGACTTCGTCCCAGACTTCCTGGCTGACGTAGATCGGCGCCTTTTGTTGCACCGCCATCGCGATGCAATCGCTCGGCCGCGAATCGAGTTCGATGATTTTTTTCTGCTGCAACTCGTTCTCCGCACAAATAATCATGCGGGCGTAGTAGGTCGCATTTTTTAAATCATTAATGATGATCCGCTCCACTTTGGCGCCCAGCGCGGTCATCAAATGTCCTATCAAATCATGCGTGAGCGGCCGCTCTTTCGAGACGTCGCGCATGAACATTGTGATGGCGCTTCCGACCGTTTGATCGACATAGATGATGAACACCTTGTCGTTATTGCCGAGAAAGACGGCGCATCCTCCACTCGTTGGCAAAACCGCGCGGACCTGCACCTCGATTACCGTCTTGTTCATCCCCGCGAGACGGTATCAATGCCGCTGCGAAACACAAGAGCCTCGAACGGGCTTGCATGTTGTCCACGCTGATTGAATATGGCGCTCTGCTTTTCCGGAAGTGAGTGAGAAAACGAAAACCGAGTGGGACATCGACGCCGCGATTTCCACTTATAATGTGGACGCCTGGGGCACCGGCTATTTCTGCATCAATAGCTCGGGTAACGCAGAATGCCGTCCGCTTAAAGACGCCGGCGGATCGATCGATATCATGGCGGTCGTCAACGAAGCGCGCAGTCGCGGCTTAAGTTTTCCACTGGTCATTCGCTTTCAGGATTTGCTGCGGCATCGCGTTGAATCAATCAATCGCGCTTTCCAAGCAGCGATGACCGAATTCGGTTATCGCAATAACTACCGCGGCGTTTTTCCGATTAAGGTCAATCAGCTGCGCGAAGTGATCGAAGAGATCGTCGATGCCGGCCTGCAATTTCATTTCGGGCTCGAAGCCGGCAGTAAACCGGAATTGGTCGCGGCGCTCGCCATGCACAAAGATCCCGAAAGCCTCATCATTTGTAACGGCTACAAGGATCGCGCGTTCATTCGCATCGCGCTCATGGGCTGCAAGCTCGGCAAGCGAGTCATCCTCGTCGTGGAAAAACTGGAAGAGCTCGAGCAGACAATCAAAGCCTCGCAGGAAGTGGGCGTTGAACCACTCATCGGAATTCGCGTGCGTTTGCACAGCAAAGGCAAAGGCAAATGGACCACGAGCGGTGGGGAGAATGCGAAGTTCGGTCTCGATACCACCAACCTGGTCATGGCCAGCCAGATGTTGAAACAAGCGGGCCTCGCGCATTGTTTGAAGCTGGTTCATTTCCACGTCGGCTCGCAGGTTCCGGATATCGGCACGATCAAACGCGCCGTGCGCGAAGCCGCGCGTTACTACGCGAAGCTGGCCAAGCTCGGACACGATCTTGGTTATCTCGACGTCGGCGGCGGCCTCGGGGTCGATTACGACGGCTCGCGCAGCGACTTCGACAGTTCGGCGAATTATTCGCTCCAGGAATACGCCAACGATGTCGTCTGGAACATCGCCGATGTTTGCGATTCCGAGGGCGTGCCGCATCCCGCGATCGTGAGTGAAGGTGGGCGCGCCGTCGTCGCGCATCATTCCGTGCTCGTGGTCGAAGCGTTCGGTTCGATCGAAAAAACCGCCCCGAAAACAAAAGTCGAAGCAGGCGAAAAAGATCACAAGCTCGTCGGTGAAATTCTCGATGTGAAGAGTCGGCTGAAACGCGGCAATCGTCTCGAGAGCTTGCACGATATTCAGCAGATCAAGGAGGACTCGCAGAACAATTTCGACCTCGGCCTGCTCGATCTCGAATCGAAAGCGAAGATCGACACCGTTTACTGGCAGCTGGCGCAGCAAATCGTGCACATGCATCGCGGCCTGCGTTATGTGCCCGACGAAGTGAAGCAGCTCGAGAACTCGTTAGGCGATCAATACATCTGCAACTTTTCCGTCTTCCAATCGCTCCTCGATCACTGGGCGCTCGGCCAATTGTTCCCGATCATGCCGATTCATCGCCTAACGACTGCTCCGGACCGGAACGGCATGATCGTCGACATCACTTGCGACTCGGACGGAAAGGTCTCGAAGTTCACCGACCTGCAGGATGTGCGCGAAACGCTTCCGCTGCATCGGATAATTCCGGGTGAGATCTATTACCTGGGCGTTTTCATGGTTGGCGCCTACCAGGACATCATGGGCGATCTGCACAATTTGTTCGGTCGCGTGACCGAGGTGCACATCTTCCTCGACCCCGACGAAGAATCGGGATGGTACATCGAAGAAGTGATCGAAGGTAGCACGATCGGTGAAGTCCTTTCCATGACGCAATGGGACAAGATCGAGCTGATGCGTTTGCTAAAGACACAGGTCGATACCGCGATCAAGACCGACCGAATGAAGCCGAACGATGCGATGAAGCTTCTTTCCGATTACGAGCGTTTGCTTCAAGAATACACCTACCTCTCGCTCAACGGTTCGCGTCCTTCGCCACAACCGGGGAATTGGTTGCCGCTCGGGTAGAGCTTTCTCCTTATGCCTTCACCGACGCGCGTGAAAGACGCGCTGCAAAGTTCTGCGCCGACGAACGACATCCTCGTCCGAGGTTGGGTTCGGACACGACGTGATTCGAAAGGGTTTTCGTTCATCGAGCTGAATGACGGCTCGAGCTTGAAGAGCCTCCAAATTATCGCGCGCGATTCATTGGCGAATTACGCCGACGTTCAGCGCCTGACGACTGGTTCGTCGATTTCCGTGCGCGGTGAATTGGTCGCGTCACAAGGCAAAGGCCAGGCATGGGAAGTTATTGCGAATGAGCTGACGATTCTTGGCGGATCGGACGACAGCTACCCGTTGCAGAAGAAGGGACACACGCCGGAATTCCTGCGCGAGATTGCCCACTTGCGTCCGCGCTCGAATTTGTTCGGCTCCGTTTTTCGCGTGCGCAGTCGACTCGCCTTTGCGATTCACAAATTTTTCCAGGAACGCGGTTTCGTTTATGTGCACACGCCGATTATCACCGGCAGCGATTGCGAAGGCGCGGGCGAGCTGTTTCGCGTCACACAAATCGACCTGCAAAATCCTCCGCGCACGAAAGAAGGCGCGATTGATTACGCGAAGGATTTTTTTGCGCGCTCAACGTACCTCACCGTCAGCGGACAACTCGAAGCGGAAGCCTTCGCCTGCGCGCTTTCGAATGTTTACACCTTCGGGCCGACTTTCCGCGCGGAGAACTCGAACACCTCGCGACACGCGAACGAGTTTTGGATGATCGAGCCCGAGATGGCGTTCTGCGATCTCAACTGCAACATGGATCTGGCGGAGGAGCTGGTGAAATATCTGATCCGCGACATTCGAGAGAATTGTCCCGATGAACTGGAGTTATTCGGAAAGTTCGTCGACAAAGAACTCGTCGCGCGACTCAATTTCGTTCTCGAGCGGCCATTCAAACGCATCAACTACACGGAAGCAGTCGAGCTCTTGTTGAAGAGCGGCGAGAAATTTGAATTTCCCGTCGCCTACGGCGCGAATCTGCAGTCTGAACACGAACGCTGGCTCACGGAGAAGCATTTCAAATCGCCGGTGACGGTTTTCAATTATCCGAAAGAGATAAAGCCTTTCTACATGCGCTTGAATGACGACAACCAAACCGTCACCGCCATGGACGTGCTCGTTCCAGGAATCGGCGAGATCGTCGGTGGAAGTCAACGCGAAGAACGTCTCGACGTTTTGGAAGCGAACCTGCGCCATCACAAAATGGATTTGGCTGATTACAAATGGTACCTCGATCTACGTCGCTACGGAACCGTGCCGCATTCCGGTTTCGGTCTCGGTTTCGAGCGCATGCTCATGTTCGTGACCGGTATCTCAAATATCCGCGACGTAATTCCTTTCGCGCGCACGCCGGGCAGCGCTGCGTTTTAATCGGACAGGTCACCGGCCAGCCTGGACAAAGCCTGACAACCGCCGCGTCGCCTGTGTAGTCTTGGACAACAACATGAAGCGAGGAAAGTGTTGGATATTTGCTCTTCTTCTTCTGGTGCCGCGGGCACGAGTCGATGCTGTCGAAATTAAAGGCACGGTGACGAGTTCGACGGAAAAGTATGCCACCGTGGTCAGCGACTCGGGTCTGGTGCCAACGCCGGGAGATAAGGTATCCATTTACTTCAATCTGGCCGGCGCGGACGAAGATATCTCCGTCGCTGAGGGTCGCGTCTACGAGATTACGGGCTCGAACATCATGGTCGAAATTGCGAACGCGACAGGCACGATCGAGAAAGGCCAGCTAGCCCGCATCACTTCCGAGCATCCGCAGACGCGCAGCAGTGCGACGCCTGCGACGACTCCTGTTGCGGTACCTTCTTCCGCGCCGCTCGATGCTTCTCAAAGTGCGACGCCACCGCCCATTCCGCAGTTGCCGCCGCCCATCGCGAAAACTTCTCCCCCGGTGACGATCAAGGAAGAAGCGAAAACGAGAGCGCTCGTAATTCCGCAGGTCTTACGCGAATGCGAGGCGGGCCAGCGGCAGTTTTGCGGCACTTGGACGCGGCGCGGGAACACTTTCCAAGCCGTTTGGGAAAACGGCGCGACTGCCATACTGACGATTGAGCGGTTCGACAACGACGGCGTGATTATCACGCGTCGTGACACAAAAGACATTGGCTTCCGTGGTAGATACATAGGCAAACCGGCCGGAAAGAAGATCGAAGGCGGGCGCGTCACGTGGAGCTGGCAAGGGAAGTCGTGGTCGGGCACGTGGAGCGCAGCCTGGTAGGACCTTCACTAGTAACGAAAAGGAAGCCTCGCGGCTTCCCCTTAAATTCGTTAGACCGATTAAGTGTCTTACTTCTCCGGCTGTCCCGGCCGTTAATCTTCTTCGGCGAGATTGATCCGCTGGTTGGTCTTGTCGATGTCGATGACTTCGGCTTCGACTTCGAACGCATGCTCATGTTCGTGACCGGCGTTTCAAATATTCGCGATGTGATACCGTTCGCGCGCACTCCAGGTAGCGCAGAGTTCTAGCGGGACGAATCCGCTAGGAGAAAGTCCAGAGCGCGGTCGAGTTTTTCCACGGGGATAAACATGTCGAACTCGTTCGGCTTGTCACTGCGCCGGATAGGATTCGCCATGAGATAGTGATAGGTCGCTTGTCGATGCTGCGCGAGTAGCCAGTAGCACTTTTGGTTTTCTTCGCTGGCGAAGATCTCGAGCACGCGAACTCCGGTGCTGGCAAAGGCCAGGTTCGCGAGCGCCGCTCCGTGGGGCGCGATGATCATGTCTGCGTTCGCTACTATTTGAATCTGGTCGCGAAAAGTATGCTGACTCAGATCGAATGAGGCGACACCCCGCTTGTGCAGGTGCGCACAGACTTCATCTTCGTTCTCCACCCGCCGCGTGGTGGTGTGGCCGCGTCGCAGATAAATATTCTTCGCGCGATCCTTTGAGGAGATGAGAGATGGCGGAAAGGTCTTGCGCAAAAATTCCACCGACCATGACGGCACATCGTGCGGGATGGAAGTGACGTAAAGGTTTTCGCAGCACCAGTAGTGCCGGCTTTTCACCACACGCAACGTCTCATCGCTGAAACCCGCGGCCGTGTAACCTTCGGCCTGCACAGCAGTCGGCTGATTCACGAGGAGCGTTTCGCAATCGGCCAGACCTGCAGCTTGCGCGAGCGCGACACGCGGCAGCATTTTGATGAGCCAATGAAAATAATTGCGGCTCGAGCTTATGACCAGCGCATCGCCATTTCCTAAATGTGGCTCGGTCTTTGTCCTGAAGAGCTTATCGAGTTTGCGCTCGCGCAGAACATCGGATGGAACGTCGAGCAGATCGGCGATGACATTGCCTCGATGATCGATTACCGCGCCTCGTTCGCCGTGATAGAACGCATTCGGAAAACTATAAACATATGCCGGGGCGCGACGGAACTTTTGCCACGGCGTGAAGGCGGCGACATCGCCCTGCTCGATGCTCTTTGGCAACGCCGACTCCGCGATAGTCTCGGGATGAATAAGCCATCGTTTAGTCTTCTTTGGGCCAAAGAACGCAGCTTGAGCACTCGTTAGGCCGGTTGGCTTCAGCTGCAAATCGGCGCCGATACCTTTGTCACTCAGACGTGCGCAAAAGTAAGCCGAGCGCTTCCGTTCCCGTCCGGAGCGCAGGACCTTGTTCTTCCAATCTCGGAGCCGCGGGAAGAGCACAGCCACTGCGCCGTCTCCTCAAGCTTTCTTTGCCGCGGTCAGCGCCGTTACTTCTTCTTGGCTTCGCCGGGCCGATAATCTTCCTCGGCCGCTTCGAACGCTTTCTCCAAGCCGACCATGTCTTCGCCAGGGCGAAGATTATCGAAGGCTTCGGATTCGCGCTTGAGTTCTTCCTCGGAATAATTCGCGGCCTTGATCGAGAGACCGATGCGGCGCTCGACTTTGTCGACCTTGATGACGCGCGCTTCGACTTCCTGACCGACTTTGAGGAAATCTTTCACTTTCGTGACGTGCTCTTCGCTCAATTGCGAAATGTGCACGAGTCCATCGATCTCATCCTGCAATTGCACGAACGCACCGAAGCTGGCGAGCTTCGTTACTTTGCCGGTGACCAGATCGCCAATCTTGTATTTCTGATCGATTTCTTTCCACGGATCGTCGCTCAGCTGTTTGATGCCGAGACTGATGCGCTGGTTGGTCTTGTCGATGTCGATGACTTCGGCTTCGACTTCGTCGTTCTTCTTAAAGACTTCGCTCGGATGATTGATCTTGCGCGTCCAACTCAAGTCGGACACGTGGATCATGCCGTCGATGCCGTCTTCCAATTCAACGAACGCGCCGTAAGCGGTCATGTTGCGGATCTGGCCCTTCACGCGGCTGCCGATGGTAAATTTCTTCTCGATCTCATCCCAAGGATTGGCTTCGAGCTGACGCAGGCCTAACGAGATCTTCTGTTCTTCCTTGTTCACGCCAAGCACAACGGCTTCGACTTCCTGTCCCTGCGTGAGGACGTCGGACGGACGCATGATGCGTTTCGTCCAGGACAATTCGGAAACGTGAATGAGTCCTTCGACGCCTTCTTCGAGTTCCACGAACGCGCCGTAAGGAACGAGGTTCGTGATCTTGCCTTTGACCTTTTGTCCGGCCGGAAAGCGTTCTTCGATTTGATCCCAAGGATTCTTCTGCGTCTGCTTCAAGCCTAACGAGACGCGCTCCTTTTCCTTGTTGATGTCGAGCACGACGACTTCGAGCGGCTGTCCGACCTTGAGTAACTCGCTCGGATGCCCGAGCCGGCCCCAGGTCATGTCGGTGATGTGGAGCAAGCCGTCCATGCCATCGAGATCGATGAACGCACCGAAATCGGTCAGGTTTTTCACGGTGCCCTTGACCATGTCGCCGACCTTTACGCCTTCGAGGAACTTCTGCCGTTTCTCGCTGCGTTCCTGTTCGATGAGTTCGCGGCGCGAAAGGACCACGTTCTTTCGATCATCGTTAATCTTAACGATCTTGAAGTCGTAGGTGTTGCCGACGAACTGCTGCAAATCTTTCGGCGGAATAATATCGATCTGCGAAGCGGGTAAAAACGCCTCGACGCCGATGTTTACCATCAGGCCGCCTTTGACGACCGATTTCACCTTGCCCTTGATCAATCCATCGCCGGCGAAAACCTCGCGATCTTGTTCCAATTCTGACGATAAGCCGCCTTCTCCTTCGAGAGAATGACCATGCCCTCATCGTTCTCGAGTCGCTCGAGTAACACTTCGACTTCGTCGCCCACTTCGAGCGAATCGATGTCATCAAATTCGTGGGTCGGAATTACGCCTTCCGATTTGTAACCGATATCGACCAGCACCTCGCGTGGTCTGATCTCAAGGATGCGACCTTTGACGATCGATCCTTCTTTAAAGTCGCGATAAGACTTCGCGAGCAATTCTTGCATTTGTGGCATAACGATAAGTTCCCTCGCGGTCGGCCGGGAGGCGCGGACCGTTTCTGCTAGAGGCGAGCGATTCCTTACGTCGTGCCTCCTCAGAAAAGGGACGGCAAAGTAGCCCTTTCCGCAGGGAGGTCAAATGCGGGTCTAGTTGACGGAAATGCCCTAATCGTGTCGTCTTAAGTGTGGTCAAGAGAACATTTTTCGGCCTTGGTTTGTTGCTTGCGATATCTACCTCGCTCTTCGCCGCCTCTACTGCTGAAGAACAGGTCGCGACAGTTACAAAAGAGGCTGGGCTAACTGTGGTTCATCTCTGGGCGCCGTGGTGTTCGAATTGTCAGGCGGAATTGAAGAGCGGCGGCTGGCTGAAGATGATCAAGGACAACCCGGAGACGAAGTTTGTTTTCGTTTCCGTTTGGAACAACGGCGAAGATGGCCGCGCGATGTTGAAAAAATTTGAAATCGGCGATCAAACGAATGTCACCATTGCTGCTGATCCCGGTCCGCGCAGTGGTGACGCCAAGATCAAACGTTTTCTCGACATGCCCGTGAGTTGGATTCCCACCACGTGGGTGTTTAAGGGAGGAAACCTGCGTTACGCACTCAACTACGGCGAAGTGCGCTTTGACGTCTTGCAGCAATTTCTCGCCGACAGCACAAACGAGTGGTCGCATAAAGGCGAGACGGCGACCAATCCCTGATGAGTCATCTCGCGCCGACTGAAATTCTCGCCGCCGAAGCCGCGCGCGGAAAACCTCCGGAGATTTTGCGGCTGATTGGCGATACGCCGTTGCTGCAAATCACGCGCATCAACACCGGTCCGTGCGAGCTCTTCGTTAAACTCGAGAACCAAAATCCCACCGGCTCAATCAAAGACCGCATCGCCTTGTCGATGATTGAAGCGGCGGAACGTGATGGCGTGCTCGAACCAGGCGGAACAATCATCGAAGCGACTGCCGGTAACACAGGACTCGGCCTGGCGTTGATCGCGTCCGCAAAAGGCTACCGCTGCATCCTCGTCATTCCCGACAAGATGTCGCAGGAAAAAATCGCGCATGTGCGCGCGCTCGGCGCTGAAGTGAAAATCGTGCGCTCCGATGTTACGCGCGGACATCCGGAATATTATCAGGACTACGCTGCGAAACTGGCGGAGGAAATCCCTGGCGCGTTTTACGTTAATCAATTCGGCAACCCGAATAATCCCGCCACCCACGAACGCACCACTGGTCCGGAGATTTGGGAGCAGATGCGCCACGATGTCGATGCGGTAGTTGTCGGGGTGGGCAGCGGCGGCACGATCACCGGACTCGGCCGTTTCTTTAATCGAGTGAAACCGCGTCGCGGCATCGAGATGATCCTCGCGGATCCAGAAGGCTCGATTCTTTACGAATTCATCAAGACCGGAAAGATGGTCGAGGCCGGCAGTTGGGCGGTCGAAGGCATCGGCGAGGATTTTGTTCCCGACATCGCGGACCTCTCGTTAGTCACCGACGCCTTCGAAATTCCGGATGCGGAAAGTTTCGCGGTCGCGCGCGAGTTGTTGCGCAAGGAAGGAATCCTCGGGGGTTCATCAACGGGAACGCTTCTCGCCGCCGCGCTGCGTTACTGCCGTCAGCAAACCAAGAAGAAGCGCGTCGTCACCATCGTAGCTGACACTGGCAACAAATATCTCTCGAAGATGTTCAACGATTTCTGGATGGCCGAACAAGGTTTCGTCCAGCGTCAGCCGCAGGGCGACCTGCGCGATCTCATCACACATCGCGCCGAGGCCGGCGAAGTTATTTCCGTCACGCCTAACGACACCTTGCTCACCGCCTACAAACGTATGCGCGGCAGCGACGTCTCGCAGTTGCCGGTCATCGAAAGCGGCCGCGTGCTCGGTTTGATCGACGAGTCCGACCTGCTGGTAAAAGTTCACGGCAACGTGAGCTACTTTAACGAGAACGTCCGCAGCGCCATGACCGACAAGCTCGAAACCTTATCGCCATCCGCGAAAATTCAGGACTTGTTAGGTACTTTCGATCGCGGCCGTGTCGCGATCATTATGGATGAGACGAAGTTTCTCGGCCTCATCACGCGCACCGATCTTCTCGCCTATTTGCGACGGCAAATGGCGCAATCATCGGCCACGATCGATCGCGAATTTTCCTAGACGGAGCTTCTGTCGCTCACGCGAAGCTGAACGATGCGCGGCGAGATTCCCGTTGAAGATCACTACGCGGTGCTCGGCTTGTCCCGCTCGTGCACGCCGCTGCAGATTCGTGATGCCTACCGCATCTTGGCGCGCCGCTATCATCCGGATCTGAACAACGGTGATCCTGACGCCACCGCGCGCTCGCAAATCCTGAACGCTGCTTACGAAACGTTGAGCGATCCCTCGCGACGCCGCGTCTACGATCGCGAACTCAATCGCATCAGCCAGGCCGCCGCGCCGAAACGCCGCGCGCGAATCGAACACAACATCAAAGAAGAGATACGAGTGCCGATCGAAGATTTTCTGCGGGGAGCGACGGTCAACGTCACGGTGAAAGATCCCGCGAACGCGGGCGACGCAGAGAGTTATCGTGTCGCAATTCCCGCATTGACCGCGCCCGGCGCGCGTCTGCGAGTCCCGCGACGCGACGGAGAAGGCTTCGTCGAAATAAGATTGAAACCGCTGCCGGGTTTTCGCTTCAAAGTGCGCGGTTCCGATCTGCGCACCGATTTGCGGATTAGCGCGCAACGCGCCGAGCACGGTGGGACAGAAATGATCGCGCGCCCAACCGGCGGAATGGTTCGTCTCGCAATTCCGAAACGCGTCAAGCGCGGAGAAATCGTGCGGGTCTCCGGGGAAGGCATGCCGAAACCGCGCGGCGGTCGCGGCGACTTGCTCGTGCGTATCACTTATCGCCCGGAAGTGCGCGTCACGCGCAGCCGTTAACGAGCGCGCTTCAGCAATCTGCGGAAAACTGTGTAATCTGTGGACCTTCTCCGATGAATAAGAAACAAGACTTCGCCACGCGTGCGATTCACGCCGGGCAAGAACCAGACCCGACCACAGGCGCGATCATGACGCCGATCTACGCCACCTCGACCTACGTGCAGGAAAGTCCAGGCAAACACAAAGGTTTCGACTACGCGCGTTCGATCAATCCGACGCGACTCGCCTACGAGAAATGCATCGCCGATCTCGAAAGCGGCACGCGCGGTTTCGCTTTCGCTTCCGGCCTCGCCGCGATGTCCACCGTGCTCGAGCTGCTCGACAGCGGCTCCCACGTCGTCGTAAGCGACGATCTTTACGGCGGCACGTTTCGCTTGTTCAACAAAGTGCGCGCGCGCTCCGCAAATCTCGAATTCACTTACGTCGACCTGACTGATGCGTCGCAGCTCGAAAATGCGATCAAGAAAAACACGCGCATGGTTTGGATCGAAACGCCGAGCAATCCGCTGCTAAAGGTCATTAACCTGGACGCGATCGCGAAGATCGCGCGCCAACACAAGCTACTCGCCGTTTCCGACAACACCTTCGCCAGCCCGTGGAGTCAGCGTCCGCTCGAGCATGGCTTCGACATCGTGGTGCATTCCGCGACCAAATATCTCAATGGCCATTCCGACACCGTCAATGGAGTTGCAGTGGTCGGTGATAAGGAACTCGGCGACCAAATGTGGTTTCTGCAAAACTCCGTCGGCGCCATCGCCGGTGTCTTCGACAGCTTTCTGGTCATGCGCAGTTTGAAAACGCTGGCGCTGCGCATGGAGCGACACTCCTCCAACGCATTCGAAATCGCGCATTGGCTCAGCGAGCAACCGGAAATCGACAAGGTCTTGTATCCCGGACTCAAAGCGCATCCGCAACACGAGCTCGCCAAAAAACAGATGCGCGGTTTTGGCGGAATGGTCTCGGTCGTTCTGAAAACCGACCTCGCCGGAACGCGTCGCTTTCTCGAGAACACACACTTGTTCTCACTCGCCGAGTCGTTAGGCGGCGTAGAAAGTTTGATCAATCATCCCGCGCTCATGACACACGCGTCCGTCCCGAAAGAACAACGGGAAGCACTCGGCGTGACTGATTCACTCGTTAGGCTAAGTGTCGGTGTGGAAGATTTAGAAGATCTCAAAGACGATCTGCGAACCGCGCTCGCCGCGATTTAGTCGCCGCCATCCTAAACTGTCATCCTGAGCCTGCGAAGACGGCGAAGGATCTCACAATCGGAGCTCGCGCCCTCGCATTTGCGACAACCGCCCAGGCGTAGTTTCGGTTTTTGCGCGCGAAAATCGGTGCAGCGGGTGTGAGATCCCGCAGCGTCTTCGCGCTTCGGGATGACATACTTTGTGAATCACACCTCAATAGGTAAGCTGCTGCCGAATGAGTAACACCTTCGGCCAACTCTTTCGCATCACGACGTGGGGTGAATCGCACGGCGGCGGAGTTGGCGTCGTTATCGACGGTTGTCCGCCGCGCATCGAATTGAGCGAGGCGGATATTCAACGCGAACTCGATCGTCGCCGTCCGGGTCAAAGCAGCATCGTCACGCAACGGGACGAAGCGGATCGCGCGCAGATTCTTTCCGGAGTTTTCGAAGGCCAAACACTCGGCACGCCGATTTCGATCATGGTCATGAACAAGGACGCGCGCCCCGAAGCCTACAAAGAGACGGAGAAAACATTCCGTCCCTCGCATGCCGACTACACCTATGACGCGAAGTATGGCATTCGTAACTGGCAGGGCGGTGGGCGCGCCTCCGCGCGCGAAACGATTGGTCGCGTGGCAGCAGCTGCGATCGCACGAAAAGTTCTGCGAAAGATTTCGCCGCAATTCGAGATTGTCGGCTACGTCACGCAGATCCACGAGATTTCCGCGCAGGTAGATCGCGCTTCCGTGAAGGTTGAAGATGTCGAACGCAACGCGGTTCGTTGTCCGGATGAAAGCGTCGCAGCTCGCATGATCGAGTTAATCGAGAAAACACGCGCAGATGGAGACTCGTTAGGCGGAATTGTTGAGTGTGTAGTGCGCGGCGTTCCCCCTGGGTTAGGCGAACCGGTCTTCGACAAACTCGAAGCCGACCTCGCCAAAGCGATGTTGAGCCTGCCCGCCACGAAAGGTTTCGAAATCGGTTCCGGTTTTGCCGCGACCAAGATGCGCGGCTCCGAACACAACGACGCGTTCGAAATGCGCGACGAGAAAGTGCGCACAAAAACGAATCGTTCCGGCGGTGTACAGGGCGGCATCAGTAATGGCGAAGACATCGTCTTTCGCGTCGCCTTCAAACCGACCGCCACCATCGCGCGCGAACAACAAACGGTGACCGCGGCCGGAGAGGAGACGACCTTGGCTGCACGCGGCCGACACGATCCGTGCGTCTTGCCGCGCGCTGTACCGATGGTTGAAGCGATGGCCGCGCTGGTTCTGTGCGATCACGCGTTGCGGCAGCGCGCGATCGAATTTGCCTAACGAGTGAATCCTGCTCCCGTTTCCGGTTCGTCCCTCTGGCAGACGGTTTTTGTTTCTTTCGCCGTCGTTCTGCTTTTGTTGCAGGTTCTGCGCGGTTGGCGACTGGGATTGCCACGACAACTCGTTAGGCTGGTCGCGCTCGTGATCGCTTACGCGGTTGCTTTGTTTTGCGGGCAAATGCTTCTGCCGCTGCTGCGACCGATCATCCGAGCGCCGGATTTTGTTCTCAGTGCGCTCGGCGGCGCCATTCTGGCCGCGCTCGTTTACGTCATCATCAACACCACCGGCGCGATCCTGTTCAAACGTACGAACCAGCAGGAATCACCACTCGTTAGGCTGATCTACGGTATCAGCGGCGCAGCTTTAGGAGTCGTTTTTGGTTTGGTTTTTATCTGGATCGTCATCGTCGGGGTTCGATCGATCGGCGCGGTCGCAGAGGCGGAAGTGGGTGCAGCGACGCCGCGAGTCGCAACTCATCACGTGGTCACGAATTCTCTCGACGAAAATTCCGTCAGCCAATTGATGGCGCGTTTGAAGAAATCAATCGAACTCGGTCACGTCGGGGATGTGGTGAAGCAGACCGACGTTATTCCGACCGGCATTTACGACACGCTCGCCAAAGTCGGCGAAGTCTTCGCCAAACCGGAACGCGCCGCGCGCTTTCTTTCCTATCCCGGCGTGACTGAACTGGCCGACAACCCGAAGATTCTCGCCTTACGGGCCGATCCTGAAATCACGCGCATGTTGGAGGAGGGAAGGTTATGGGACTTGTTGCAAGACGATCGGTTGATCGAAGCGGCGAACGATCCGGAACTGGCCAAACAGGTAAAGAAATTCGATTTGAAAAAGGCGCTCGATTACGCGGCGAAAGAGAATTGAAAAAATTACCTCACGCAACGGTCGCAGAGGTCGCAACGGAAATACAGAGGAGTGATATCAAACAGAGTCTTCCCGTTGCGGACTTTGCGACCGTTGCGTGAGGTAATCTCCCATGAGCTACATGGCCTCGATTGGTCTGGAAGTGCACGTCCAGTTAAAGACGCGTTCGAAAATGTTTTGCGCGTGTCGAGTCGAATTCGGCGCGCGGCCTAACGAGAACACTTGTCCGATTTGTCTCGGCTTGCCGGGTGCGTTGCCAGTCATGAATCACGAAGCGCTCCGCATGACAGTCCTGACCGGCCTGATGCTCGACAGTGATGTTCCGGCGATCAGCAAGTTCGATCGGAAGAATTATTTCTACCCGGACGTGGCGAAGAATTATCAGATTACGCAATATGATCAGCCGCTTTGCACGAACGGCTGCGTGCCGCTGCACGATCTTGCTTATCCGAAGGACGCGCAGCGAAATATCAGCGCACCCGATAAAAAGGTCTCGTTAGTCCGAATTCATCTCGAAGAAGATGTTGCGAAAAACTTTCATTTCGAGAATTCCACCGGCATCGATTTCAACCGCGCCGGGACGCCGTTGATGGAAATCGTGACGCAGCCGGAAATCAATTCGCCGGAAGAAGCCTTCGCGTTTCTGAGTTCGCTCAGACAAATCCTGATTTACGGCGGTGTGAGTGATGCCGATATGGAAAAAGGCCAGCTCCGTTGCGATTGCAACGTCTCGGTCCGGCTTAACGAGCAATCGGAGCTGGGCGCAAAGATCGAAATCAAGAACATGAATTCGATCAGCGGCGTGCGCCGCGCGCTCGCTTTCGAAATCAAGCGACAGAGCGCGGCGTTGACCGCCGGCGAAAAGTTGCAGCAGGAAACGCGCGGCTGGGACGACTCGTTAGGCGAAACATTTCTCATGCGCACAAAGGAGTTCGCGCACGACTACCGATATTTCTCCGATCCCGATTTGGTGCCGATCAAGACCGAAATCTTGCTCAAGGAAGCGCGAGCGCGCATGCCGGAATTGCCGCAGGCGAAACGGGCGCGCTTTGAGCAGCAATACGAAGTCAGCGCCTACGATGCGGGTGTTCTCGCGAATGATCTGGCGGTCGCGACTTACTTCGAGCAGGCGGCGACCCGCGCGAAAAAACCAAAGAGTATCGCGAACTGGATCCTGAACGATCTGCAAAGCGCGCTGACAAATTCCGGGCGATCGATTGCCGATTGTCCTGTTTCACCCGGCGCTCTTGCTGAACTCGTTAGGCAAATCGAAGACGGAAAGATCAGCGGCACACAGGCGAAGGAAGTTTTTTCTGAGATGTTCGCGAGTGGGAAATCCGCCGCCGCCATTATCCAGGAAAAGGGAATCGAACAACTCAGCGATAACGTCGCCATCGAAACATTGTGCGATCAGGTAATCGCGGAGAATCCGAAACCGGCCGCTGATTTTCGCGCCGGGAGCAGCGCGGCGCTGAACTTTCTCAAAGGCCGGGTGATGAAGCTGTCGAAGGGAAAAGCCAATCCCCGGATGGCGGGAGAAATTCTGGAGCGACGGTTGAAAACCTAAATCGGCATGCGCATTCTGGTCGCGCCCGATAAGTTCAAGCACTCGTTAGGCGCGCAGGAAGTGGCGACGCAAATTGCCACTGGCCTGCGCGATGTTTTCCCGGACGCGAGTATCACACTGCAGCCGATCGCCGATGGCGGCGAAGGGACGGCGGAAGTGATTTGCGCGAGCGCTCGCGCTACCGTCCACGAATGCGACGTGCACGACTCGTTAGGCAAAATCGTCCGCGCGAGTTATTGCACGATGGCAGAAGGCACAAGCGCAATCATGGAAATGAGCCAGGCCGCCGGGCTCTGGCGCATGGCCGCGGAGGAGCGCGACCCGACGCGCGCGGACACATTTGGAGTAGGTGAAATGCTGCTCGATGCGGCGCGGCGCAATGTGCGAAGAATCATCATCGGTCTCGGTGGGAGCGCGACGAACGATGGAGGACTCGGGATGGCGCGTGCGCTCGGTTTTCGTTTTTTCGACAAAGAGTTGGCGGAATTACGCGAAGTCGATCAACTGCTTCATCTAGTGCGAATTGAAAAGCCGATCGGGTTGCAACTCCCGTCCGTCCTAGGTGCGGCTGATGTGCGTAACCACTTGTTAGGCAAAAACGGCGCGACGCAGACGTTTGCCGCGCAAAAAGGCGCGTCACCGCCACAAATGGAGTTGCTGGAGAAGGCGCTCACTCAACTGGCGGACGTTGTCGCGCAAGACTTCGCGGCTGATTATCGTGAGGTCGAAGGCGCCGGCGCAGCCGGCGGACTCGGGTTTGGCCTGATGAGTTTCTGCGACGCGCAGTTGCGGCCGGGATTTGAAGTGGTCGCGGAAGCGATCGAACTCGAAAAGAAAATCGAGAGCGTCGATGTCGTCATTACCGGCGAAGGAAAACTCGATGCCCAAACGCTGGCCGGGAAAGCGCCTGCGGGCGTGGCGGCGCTGGCGAAAAGGTTTGGCAAACCGGTTTATGCGATCGTGGGACGTGCCAGGTACCGAGCGCGATGTCCGCGAAATGTTCTGTGAAGTTTTCGAGCTCGCGACGCCCGACATGAGCGAAAAAGATTGCATGGCGCAAACTTCGCAATTGTTAAGGCAATCTGCGCGAAAACTAGGGGACAAACTTCGTTCGCCTAACGAGTAGTGGCGCTATGTTTTCGCCGGCGCGCTCAACATGGTGCGTTCGACAAAATGTAAATCCGCCGGGTCGTAGTAACTCGCATACCACGGCGTTGGGTCGGTGCCGTGCAGGTTGATTTCGTTCGGATTGGCCACGCGATTGCGAAAGGCGAAATGATCGACGAGCCGGATCGCCTCGATGGCAAAAACCGTCACCGTGTCGCGGTCGCGAATCTCGATCAGATTGTCGCCGTTGGCCTGTTCCGGTCCGAAGGCGAGATTATTCGAGCCACAATAAACCGCCGGTTTCTTGCCCTTGAAATCCACCACGACAAACTTGTGATGGATCGCGATTCCGGGAATTGGATTTTCCTTGTTGAAGGGCGGCGGCAAAACGTTCGCGCCACCTTTGCCGGCGACGAGCACGCCATTTTTTTTGTGCGGTTTGTAGAGCGTGATTGTCGTGGTCGTGTCGGTGATGCCGTAGGAAAAAATGTCCTGCCGCTGGGCGCGGACGGTTCGGATCGCATCCAGGATGGAACTGGCGCTGTTGTCCTTCATGATGGCGAACAAGACATCGCTCGTCGTGGCGGTGATTGCGTCGGAGATGATTTTGAAAAACCTCGTCGCGACTTCCTTGGTGTGCGGCGAAAAGCGGATCGTCATCTGCGGAGTTTGGGCCTGCGCAAAGGTGTGATCATTCGACGCAAAGTTCGTCGCGCTGAACCCCTTCATCTTCTCCGCGCTGAAGGAGGCCTCGAAAACATCGGCATAAAGTTGCGCGACCGCGTTGTTGTTGAAGATGAGAACGTGGTTGGCGTTGATGTAGAAACCGTTCGTCGAAAAATTCGTCGAGCCGGTCAGGACTTTGATCGCGGCCTTGCTCGCTTTATTTCTCTGAATGAAAACTTTTGAATGCGCGAGGCTTTGAAATTTTCCGCGCACAATCGCGCTCGGAGCCACCGCCTTTTGCGCGAAGAGCGCCTCGAATTGATCTTCGAAAACTACTACACCGGCCGAATCTTTGCCGACGTGGCTCTGGGAGTTGTCGAGCAGGATTCGCAAGCGGCCTTGCCGCGCGAGCTCGAGGAGCTGGCTGCAAATGGTCGGCTCATCGAGATCGAAAGCGAAGACATCGAGCGCGAGATTTTTGTCGGCCAGGGTTTCGTCGAGAAATTCCAGGACGCGCGCGCGCGCCTGCCAGCCGAGCCAGACGTATTGGTCTTCAAAAGTGTAATCCTGATCGACCTGCTGTCCGTTCTGCGTCCTCTTGACCGAGCCGGATTTGGTTTTGATGTCGAAGATCAAATCCTTCTTGTTCGGCCGCACTTTGTTGTTGTTGCCGAAATGATTCGTGTAGGCCTGCGAGGCGACGAAACCGCGTGCGAAACCGATCTGAAATTGTCCAGACTTGTAAGGACTAACATCGATCTCGACCGCAGCCGTGAGTGACTTGTCGAGCGGCTGCAAAATATCGCCGACCATGTGGCGCGGCGTGACTTCATATTTGTAGGAGCCGTAAAACGGTGCCGTGACTTGATGAAACGTAGCCGGCACATGCACCCAGCGGAATTTCTGGATGGGCGCGAAGAGCGTGCTGTGCGCGTCCTTGTCCGCGATGTTGTTCTTCGAGCGAATCGCTTTTGGGTAAGTGAGAAGATTCGTGAGGAAATACGGCGCGCGACCTTTCGGTGTGATCTGGATGCTGAAGCCGGTGAAGTTTTTCGTCTTCGCCTGATCGAGATCAAAAGCGAGCAAAGTCATGGAATCGCCTTTATGCGCGCGGACAGTCACGCCGTTTCTGGAGTTCACTGCTTCCACACGCTAGGCCTTACCAAATTCTCGAAAGTATTTCGAGTTCTGAACGTATTTAAGCGCCCACTTCTTGATCCCGGCCTGTTCGCCTAACGAGAGCTGACTGACGACGCGGGCGGGCGAACCGTAAACGAGCGAGCCCGGCGGAATTTTCTTTCCCACGGTGACGAGCGCGTTTGCGCCAATGATGGAACGCGCACCGATTTCCGCGCCATCGAGAATGATTGCGCCCATGCCGACGAGAACTTCGTCGTCGATCGCGCAGGCGTGGACGATGGCGCTGTGACCGACGGTGACTAATTCACCTACAATTGTTGGATAATCGTCCGACAAATGCACGACGACGTTATCCTGAATATTGGTGCGCGCGCCGATGATAATGCGGTTGATATCGCCGCGCAGAACCGCGCCGTACCAAACGCTCGATTCTTCGCCTAACGAGACGTCGCCGATGACGGTGGCACTTGGAACGACGAAGGCGCTGGGACGAATGCGCGGCCCGAGTTCGAGACGCTGTCGCATTCCGGCGTGGCCGGTTGGAATTGGATCCGGCGGAACTGATTTCACGCAGTTGTTCTTAGCCACGGATTAACACGGATGAAACACGGATGGGAATCTTTTGTCCGTGCAAATCCGTGGCGAAAAAGAATCTACTTCTTCTGCTCGTTAGGCAACGGTGATTGAAAATCGAGCGCGATTTTCAAATTGCCCTCGGCATCCATGCGCCAGATTTGCAGGTAATGTCCGCGCTCGGTGGCTGTCGGTTCGACTAACGAATATTTGCCGTAGTGGTAGGCGAAATCGCAAGCGCTGCTCATTTCACCGCCCATTTTTTCCATGGTCAGGTGACCGCGGTGCACGCTCAACATCAGTTGCGCCGGATATTTCCCGAGCGCCGGGAAAACATTTTCGCGATGGACGCGGATTGTCGGCAGGCTGGCTTCGCTCAAGGCAATGGTGGAATCGGCTTTGGCCGCGATGGCGAATTTGTTTTCGGCGTCGCGGAGATTTTTTGAGGCGGTGGCGCAATCGGGCGTCGCGCTGGCAGCGTCGTCAATGGGAGTGAAGACGTTGCCGGCTTCTTCGTCGGACTCGTTAGGCGCGCCGGGAACTTCGCCGCCGACATCGAGGGCCGCGCGCCATTCACCATCTTTCTGTTTTTTCCAGATGGTGATGAACTGGCCGTAACCGAATGGCTTGAGATCTTCTTTCGCTTTACGCCATTCCGCCGGGCCGGTGCTGTAACCAAGATCCGCGCTGCGCGAAACCCAGACGAATTTCGGTTTCCATTTCAAGGAGATGCCGCCCTCGGGTCGTTTGTTCCAAACTTCTTTACCACTGACGGGACCGGGGCGGAAGACGATGGAATCGTCGGCGAGAAAATGAAGAAAAGCGGCGCGCGTGCCTTGGGCCTGGCCCATTTCGTAGAATTTTTTCTCGCTCTCGCGAATGGCCATTTGCGCGACAGCACGCGGAACGCCATCCGTCGGCGGCTGTTCTTCGGCATGCGCGAAGCCGATAGCCGAAGCTGCGATAATGATGAGCGAAAAAGTTTTCATGGTTAGACAAAAAACGAAGCGAGCGGCGTCAGCAGAGTAAGGTGGACCGCCGCTCGTGTCAGCTTTTCGCCGTGAGGCTAACGGCGGCGAATGGTGCGCCGAAGGACATTATGCGCGCAATTGAGGCCATCGAAACGCTCCGCAGGATCGCATCATGACGACGCTGTCGGTTTTGCCTAACGAGTCCAAGGCGGAAGAAAATTCGCGCGGCTTAGACAAAAACAAGAGTTGGCGGCGTCTGGATAGCAAAGACCGTAACGAGGTCATGGAAAATGAAGTCAGCCATGAAGATTGGAAAACCTGTTTCGCCGAAGCCGCTCCCGGCCTCGTTCTCTTCGCGCGGCAATTCGTGCGCTCCATGGCTGATGCGGAAGACATCGTGCAGGAAGCGTTCGTTAAGTTCTGGCGCAAACAGCATCCCATCCAGAACCGCGCGCTCCTTTTCGCCACGGTGCGATCGACGGCGTTCGATCTTTTGCGGCGCGACGCGCGGCGAGCGCGGCGCGAAGCAGATGCTGTTGCCGACGCCGAGCAATCAACTTCGCCGCAATTCGATACGACAAGTGAATCTCAGCAGGCGCTGGCAGCTGCGATCGATCGTCTGCCGGCAGAACAACGTGAGGTGCTGGTCATGAAAATTTGGAACGAGCTGACCTTTGCCGACATCGCGAGCGTTCTAACTATTTCGCAAAACACCGCGGCGTCGCGTTATCGCTACGCGCTCGCGGCTTTGAAAAAAAATCTCACTCTCCATGAATGATTTTTCCGAACTCGAAACGGAACTGAAACAGCTGCGCCCGGCCGCGCCGTCGGCAGACTTGCTCACGCGTGTGGAACGCGCGTTGCATGAAGTTTCTTCAGTTCCCACTGCCGCCGTTTTGCCACGCCGTCGCGTGCATCTCAATTGGTTCGTGCTCGGCTTTGGTCTCGCCGCCGCGACCGCGTTTTTCATGTTGGCGCGCGTGAATGTGGATCACACCTCGCAAAGCAAAACAACGCGCACGGCATCGACCGCACCAGCAGCCTCGGCTCTGCAGCCGGATGGGATGACGCGCGTAGTTTATAACTCGAGCGACGAAGGTCTCGTTTATCCGGCAAACTTTACCGAGCCAGCGCGTCGATTGGTTTCGCGGTCGCGAGAAACCTTTCAATGGAAAGATCCAAGTAACGGCGCGTCGCTGCGCGTCTCTTATCCGACCGAGGTAGTAGAACTCGTGCCGGTCTCACTCTCAGTTCAATAACGCATTTAACCTCAGCCTAACGAATCAAAATGAAAACAAGAACCATCCTAATCATCACCGCCGCCGGCCTTTTGCCCTTGAGCGGTTTCTCGCAACCAACACCCGCAGCCCCGGCCGTTCCAGCGGTGCCCGGCGTGCCAGCTGTCCCTGCGGTGCCGCCGGTTCCCGCAGTTAACGCCGGGCGCGATCGCGGACCGAAAGTTCCTGTGACCTATCTCGGCGTGGAAACTTCGGAAGTGCCAAGCGTTGTCGCGGAACAACTCGGATTGCCGAAAGGCTTCGGCCTGGTGGTCGATTACGTCATGCCCGACGGTCCGGCGGCCGCGGCCGGCGTGCAGCCTAACGACATCATCAAGATGTTGAACGATCAGATCATGGTCGACACCGATCAGCTCTCGAAACTCATTCGCAGTTATAACGAAGGGACGTCGGTCACCTTGACCATCCTGCGCAAAGGCACGGAGACGAAAGTGACGGCGAAGTTGCAGAAGCGCGAAATGCAACAGCGCCGCGATTGGGAGCGTCACATGCGAAACGGCGAGCGCTTCGGTCTTGGTCCCGACTTTGAGCAGAAGATGGAGGATCTCGGCGAAAAGATGAAGAACATGCAGCTACCGAACATCGAGGAGACGGTGCGCGCGGCACGGGAGCAGGCGCGCGCCGCGCGCGAGCAGGGGAGGCAGATGGCCGAGCAGGCGCGACAGATGGCGAAAGGCATGCGCGTGATCACGAGTAACGACAACGGTGCGATCAAGACGACCAGGATCGATCTGGGTAAAGCGGAGATCAGTTACAGCGACACTCAGGGCGAAATGAAAATTGAAGTCGCGGATGGGAAGAAATTTCTGACCGCGAAAGATCCGCAGGGAAAACTTCTCTTCAGCGGCCCGGTCAGCACGCCGGAAGAATTGAACAAGGTGCCGGCGGAAGTGCGGCAGCGTTACGAAAAGCTGGAGCAAAAAGATTTGCCGGCCATTCGGCCGAATTTCCGCAGCGCCGAGGCGGATGAAGATAATGACAACGACAACGATGCAGATGTCGACCAGGATAATGATTCCGGCGAAGCGGAAGATGCGGTCGAGCACGTCTCGACGCCCGCGACAGTCATTCCCTTCCCTTATCGCCATCTCGGGATCAATACCGTCCTGATCTAGTATAGATGACGGCGCGAACTTCTTTCGTTTTTTGCGCCGTCATCGCGATCGCTGCGACGCGGCAAATCCAGGCCGAGCAAAATTCGGAGGCCGGCCAGGCGATCCAAACTTATTTGGACTCGTTAGGCGCGGAGAGCGGTTTTAGTGGCGCGGTCCTGGTGGCGAAAGATGGCCAGCCGATCGCGAGCAAAGTGGCCGGTTTAGCGAATCGCGAAACGAAAACGCCGAACACGCTGGAGACGAAATTCAATCTCGGCTCGATGAACAAAATGTTCACCGCGGTCGCGATTGCCCAGCTGGCACAAAAAGGCCGGCTGAAGTTCGACGATACGATCGCGAAAGTCTGGCCGGATTATCCGAACAAGGAAGTCGGCGAGAAAGTAACGATCCATCAACTGCTCACGCACACGAGTGGGATGGGCATGTATACGAACGAAAAGAATTTTGCCGCGCAACGCGCGCAGCTAACCAGCGTGGCGGCGCATTTGCCCTTAATCGTGAATGAGCCGCTCGCCTCCGCGCCGGGCGAGAAATTCCAGTACAGCAACTCGGGTTACATGATTCTCGGCGCGATTGTGGAAAAACTCTCCGGCAAAAATTATTACGATTACGTGCGCGAAAATATTTTCGAGCTGGCGGGAATGATTCACACCGGATTTTACGAACCCGGGAAAGCGATGCCGGATGTGGCGATCGGTTACACGAGAATGGATGAGAGCGGAAAGCGCGGCGAAACCGAACGCGAAAATACCGATCTGCGCGAAGTGCGCGGCGGGCCGGCGGGCGGTGGATTTTCCACCGTGGGCGATATGGTCAAGTTCGGAGAAGCGTTACGGGGCCATAAGTTGCTCGACGAAGAGCACACAAAAATTGTCACGACAGGGAAAGTCGACGCCCCGGGCCCGATCGGAAAATATGCTTACGGCTTTGGCGACAAAATCTTTGCCGGCAAACATATCGTCGGACACAACGGCGGATTTCCCGGGATCGCGGCGCAATTCGATATGTTTCCCGAGCTCGGATATACCATCGTTATCCTGATGAACGCCGATCCGCCGACGATGATGCCGGTGATCATGAAGCTCCGCGAACTTCTTCCAGCCGGTTAGCGTTACCGCGCTGCGAAGGGGAAGTCCGCCGGGCTCCTTAACCGAGCTGCTGCTGCCCGGCGGGCTTCTTTTGTAACGAACAACTCGTTAGGCCATTTGCCATTCAACAAATGCGTTGTCGTCGCGCAAGACGACAGCTAGAAAGCCTACGCGATGGCCAACGTTCAGGAATCATCCAAGAACCATGGCTGGTCCGTTGTCTTCGCCGGGCTCGGCATCAATCTTGCCCTCGGGGTGCTCTATTCGTGGAGTGTGATTAGCAAGAAAATCCCAGCGGATTGGGGTTGGTCGGAGGCAGATCGTTCGCTGCCCTACTCGGTCGCGTGTTTGATCTTTTCTCTGATCATGGTCCCGGCGGGACGAGTGCAGGATCGGATCGGTCCGCGATTTGTGGCGACGGCGGGCGGTGTGCTCGTTGGGCTTGGATTAATTTATGCGAGCTTCACCACTTCGCCGATGGGCTTCGTGATCGGTTTTGGCGTGTTGGCGGGAATTGGAATCGGCTGCGGTTATGCATCTACTACACCACCGGCGGTGAAATGGTTTCCAGCTGCGCGCACGGGTGCGATCGCCGGCCTCGTCGTGTCTGGTTTCGGATTGGCCAGTGTCTACACCGCGCCGTTGGCAGCGTGGTTGATCGATAACAATGGCATTTCGAAAACGATGCTTTGGTTAGGCCTCGGATTTCTTGTGGTAGTGACTCTTCTCGCGCAACTCCTCAAGCAACCACCTTCCGGTTTCGTTCCAGCCGGGTCAGTTCCAGCGACGCGCAATGCCGCGAGTAACAAGATCGATTTCACGCCCGGCGAAATTCTGAAGACGCCGCAGTTTTATCTTCTCTGGTTCATGTACGCCTGCGGTGCGGGCGCCGGATTAATGATCATCTCGAAGCTGGCCAAGATCGTGGACGTGCAGGCGGGCGTGAGTCTCGGATTCATTCTCGTGGCCTGTCTCGCGATCGGAAATGGTTGCGGACGAATCGCGGCCGGGACGTTGTCGGATAAAATCGGGCGACGCGCGACGTTGTTCATTTGTTTCGTCGTCCAAGCGGTGCTGATCTTGTTGTTGTCACGCGCGAGCACGGGAAGTCCGCTCGGGAGCACACCATTTTTGATCGTGCTCTCCACTCTGATCGGCGCGAATTACGGCGCGAACCTGGCACTGTTCCCGTCGATCACGAAGGACTTCTACGGATTGAAAAATTTCGGCGTGAATTACGGCCTGGTCTTCACCGCGTGGGGCCTCGGTGGTTTCACGCTTTCACTTCTGGCCGGAAAGGTTTTCGACCAAACGCACAGTTTCGCCTTTGCGTATTATTGCTCGGCCGCGCTTCTCATCGCCGCCGCCGTCAGCACATTATTCGTGAGGCCGCCAGCCGCGGTAGCAGTCTAGGGTGCGGCTAACGAGTAAGAATTTCCCAGAACTAGCGGCGGGAATGTCCTCTGTCCACACCGGCCGATTTGCGGCCCGGCGGCGTTTTCACTTGGCGGCTGAGAGCTACTCCCTATGTTATCTGACGATGAATAAACCCACGATTTTGTTTTCTCTATTCATGGCGATGGCCTCCGCTGCTTTCGCCGCGTCCAATATCGCCGTCACGGTTTCCGATTCCGCCGGCAAGGTTGCATACAAAGGTCACGTTGCTGCGGGTGGCACTTTCGCGACCGGAAAATTGGCGGGCGGCGACTACGTCGTGCAATTTAGCACCGACGCGGCCCCGGCCGGAAACTACGCGCTAATTATTTCCGCGGGTAAGGAGAAGGTCTCCTCCGAAGCCGTGCCCGGAACGAAATTCACCAAGGGCGGCGTGGCGATGAAAATCAAAGTCGGTGCTGGTCTTAATGTCACCGGTCAGGTCGCGAGTGGAAAAGCCGCGGACACTTTGACTGGTGGGCCCAACGCGAAGGTAAAGATCATCAACGGCAAGCGCTGGTTTTTGGTTAAAGGTTCGACCGGCAGCAACCTCGGGGAGCATTGGGTGGAAGAGGGCACGCCCGAGGCTCGTAATGTTCAGGGCCTAAGCCGAGATGCGGTCAATCGCATGCAAGACCGTGGTGCGGGCGCGTTGCCTGGTAACTAGACTCGCAAATTTGTTCTTGGCCTAAAGCTGCTCCGCATTCCGGAGCAGCTTTTTACTGTACAGGCAAGTGGAGACCATAGATAAGCTCTGCCATAGATTATCTATGTAGTTTTGCTTGTCATCTCGAAGCGTGAGGTTTAAAAAACAGGCATGAAAAAATATCTCCATAACATCCTGTTTTTTCTCGCATTCGCTGCTGCCTTTTCTGTCCATGGCGCAGGAATGCCGATGCTGAGCGTGACGGTGTCCGATGCAACGGGCTTGGTAGCTTACAAAGGCCGAACTAATGCGGCCGGCGTTTTCGCGACCGGGAAATTGCAGCCAGGTGATTACGTGGTGCAATTCAATTCAAGTGACGCGACCAGTGGTACTTATGCCCTGGCACTTTCCGCCGGTAAGCAGAAGGTCACGGCCGAAGCTGTGCCAGGAGCAAAGTTCGCCAAAGGCGGCGTGGCCATGAAGGTCAAAGTCGGCCCGGAGATGAACATTACCGGACAGGTCTGGACCGGAAAAGCCGGGACAGTGTTGGCAAATGCCGGTAACACGAAGGTCAGGATCATCAACGGAAGGCGTTACGTCTGGCTCGCTACACAAACCGGAAGCAATCTAGGGGGACGTTGGGTTGAAGAAGGTACTCCCGAAGCGCAGTACGTTGAACGAATGAGCAGGCAAGGCATTGATGACCTCCAGGCGCGCGACCTCCGCGCTCCGAAGTTACCCGCTGGTGGCGGACGATAATCCGTTCGCGCTCGCGCCGATTGCGCGTGCGGGTGAACAGAAATACCGGCGGAGGGGCTCGAACCCACACACTCTTGCGAGTACCAGATTTTGAGTCTAGCGCGTCTGCCAATTCCGCCACGCCGGCGTGATCGCGCTAATCGTGCTTTATCGGCGCGGCCGCGCAAGTGAATTGTCGTGTCGTTGGCCGCGCGGATCGCGGACGGGGTGAAATCCGGCGCGCACTCCGCCAGCCAGATTTTTTTGGAATTTGTCGTTGCTCTTCTCGAGATCCGCGAATAAATACGCATCTCAATGAAGAATATCCCCAAGATCATCTCCGCCTTTTTCCTCATCTTTGCCTCGTTGGCTTTCGCTGCTTCGCCCTCGATTGATGTGACGGTTTCGGACGCGTCCGGCAAAGTAGCTTACAAGGGAAAGGTCGGCGGCACCGGCACCTTCGCGACCGGCAAACTGCAGCCCGGCAATTATGTTGTGCAATTCAATTCGCAGAGTCTGAGAGGAGATCAGGCGCTCGTTGTTTCGGCGGGCAACAAAAAGGTAAATGCGACCTCCGTGGCGGCTTCGCAGTTTCAGGGCGGCGGTGTCGCCATGAGGATTGAAGTGGCCAAGGGTCTGAACATCACGGGTCAGGTCGCGGCGGTGGCAACTGGAATGGTGGCGGGCTCCAATCGCCGGGCGCACGACGCCAGCGTGGACGCGGTGCGCGCCATTCAGGACCACGCCGGGGTCGGCGACATCAAGCCTTTAGGCACTACCGGCCAGGGGCGGTAATTTCGTTCTACCGGCGGAGCGCGGCACAAGCGAATTGTTATGCCATTTTGCGAGGCGTTTTAACCGCGCGTGAAACTTTCCTGCGCCGGCTGCAAACTGCGGGGTGGGCCAAAAATTTCCCGTAGAATAATCGCGTCGCGCAGGCCGGCGACGTTGGACAGACGCGCGGCCCAGCCCGTTGAGGAACTGATGGCAGTTGGCCTAACGAGTGCAGGAGCCTTGAGCGATTCCTCGGCGCGGCCTTCCACGTGCACTTCGAAAACAGACGGCGCACTTCGTTCGGCTTGGACCCTGGGAAGATCTGTGACGCTCGGCGGCACGACCGGAAGTGGCGGTGGTGTAGAGAGAACGACTGGCTCCGGTCGCCACGGCCCGCGCCGCGGCTTGGGGAAAGGATCGATCGGTTGAACTTTGCGGGGCGTTTTTTTTGGCGTCGGAACCTGGCGGGGCACTGGTGCATTTGCAGTTGGAACGCCAAGCGCGTCGAAGAAACGGCGGACGCGTTCTTCTTCGGTCTGAGCAGAAGCGCGCGGCACCGGAGCATTGGGCATCGGCGGATCGGTCCGTTTTTGCGTGCGGGAATTCTTAGCGGTTTCCGACGCGGCCATGATCCAGCGGATCAGTCCGATGATCGCGATCAGAACGAGAAAGAAAATGTTCTCCGCGACGGCAAGAAGATGCATGGCAACCACTCGTTAGGCAGTTACGGCGTGCCTTCGGTTTTCTTCTCGCCGCCGGCGATCGATTCGCGCATGGAGGTATCGGCCTGCACATTTTTCATCCGCACGTAATCCATGATGCCGAGATTGCCGGAACGAAAAGCTTCTGCCATCGCCTGCGGCACCAGCGATTCCGCCTCGACTACTTTCGCGCGCATCTTCTGCGTCTCGGCGCGCATTTCCTGCTCGACCGCGACGGCGGCGGCGCGGCGCACTTCCGCTTTCGCTTGGGCGATGCGTTTGTCCGCATCGGCCTGTTCGCTCTGCAATTTCGCGCCGATGTTGTCGCCCACGTCGACGTCCGCGATGTCGATCGAAAGAATTTCGAAGGCGGTATTGCTGTCGAGTCCTTTGGCCAGCACCGCTTTTGAAATGCGGTCGGGATTTTCCAGCACATCCTTGTAAGAATCGGCCGAGCCGATCGCGCTCACGATGCCTTCGCCGACGCGCGCAATAATCGTTTCTTCAGTCGCGCCGCCGACGAAGCGGTCGAGATGCGAACGCACCGTGACGCGCGCTTTCACTTTCGCGCCGATGCCGTCCTTGGCGACGCCGTCGATCGTTTGCCGCCCGGACGATGGATTCGGCACGTCGATCACTTTAGGATTGATGCTCGTGCGCACGGCTTCGAGCACGGTCTTGCCGGTTCCTTTCGTCGCGAGATCGATGGCGCAGGCGCGATTGAAATCGAGCGAGATGCCCGCTTTGTCGGCGGCGATCAGCGCCAGCATCACCTGGTCGACACTCGCCGCCGGCGAGGTAATGCGCTTCGAGCGGATCGCTCGGAATTTCGATACCCGCTTTTACCGCGGTGATACGATTGTCGACGATCATATCCGACCGGCACTTTCCGCAGCCGCATGCCGACCATTTTTCCCAGACTAACCGGCGCGTTCGCGATGCGCGCGCGCACCCAAAGGCCGAAGAAATTGAAAAGAACGATGCAAAGGATGAAGCCAAAAAGCGCGATGCACTGCGACGCCGACCACGTAAAGGGATTCCATAACGAAGAGAGCTTACAAGAGGGCGCCGAATCGAAAAGAGATTTGGCGCCGTCTTCGCTACGTTGAGCGGCTCAACAAAATTAGGCATTTTTCGCCAGGCCCCGCCGCGCGCGGGGTATTTTGTTTTGTTGCGGACGCACGGTTGCGCCGTGAACCCAATTGCTCTGGATGAGCACGGCTTTGGGAAAATCGGGAATCCCGCGATCGTTGCGATGCAATTGACCGACGATCGTGTCGGTCGCGACTGCGCCGATGCAGTAGCTATTCTGGTTCATGCCTGCCCATTCGGTCATGCCAGTTTCGCGATCGAGATGGATTAGACCGAGATCGCGCGGCGCGCGCAGATGCATGCTATGCAGCCAATCTTTGATTTCGGCATGCAAGGTGACAAGCGCATCTGGCCGGTGGGTTCGAAACCACTCGCGGAATGCCTGCAGGTCGCATTTGTGGAATTCAAAAATCGGCAGCCGTTTTTCGCCGAATGAATCCTGCGACGCAAAAAATCCGGCGCTGAAGCGATGTTCCAGCCAGGCGTCAATATCGGGATCGATCACCAGCCCGATCCGTTGATAACCAAGTTTTCGGAGCTGATCGACGGCGTGATAAGCGGTGGCGAACTGATCGTTAGTGGCGAAATGCAGCGGGGGATTTTGCGGCCGCATCCCGATGACGGTGCACGAGAATTCCGCCCACAGTTCTGCGAAAGCCGCGGGCAGGATTCCGTTGCCTTGAATGGCGGCAACAATGAGACCGCGAATGCCGCGCGCATGCAGAATTTGGCGCAAGCGCGCGGCGGTCAGGCGCGGCTCATGCAGCCAGAAAAAATCCATGCTGTAACCAAGTTCGCGCGCGCGCGCGACCGCACCGCGCACCCATTCCCCATAAGTTGGAATCTCAAGCAGAATATTAGAATTTTCCGACGCGTTCAGAAATCCGAGCGTGGATTGGAACGGCGTTGTCTTGCTCGCACGCAATTGAGCCATCAAATTTGCCGATGGTCGCGTTTGGTCGATAGCCAAGTTCCTCCGCGATTTTTTGCACCCGCTCGCGCATAGCGGGCCGGAGGCGATGATCGTTGCGCAAGGCGAGCGAGACCGTCGAGGCGCCGACGCCAGCGGCGCGCGCTACGTCCCGGATGGTAGGCGGCTTCTCCACACTTGAACTGTACAAAAGGCAGCGGGGAAATTCACGGGATTTTCCGAGAAAATTGGCTAGAATATAGTCGCGCGCGAAAGGGTTTGCCGGGTCTCGGGTGAACTAGTCGCATTTCTCCCGGATTCATGATTTATCGCCTGGCCCGCTTTCACCGATTTTTCGCGATCGCGGCGGCATTATTTCTTCCTCTCTCGGTCCGAGGCGAAGCGATGCTTCAGTATTTCAATACTGACTGGAATGAGATCGCCCTGAAGATGCCGGAGCTGGCGGAGGCCGGTTACGATTCGCTCTGGTTGCCGCCGCCAACAAAAGGATCGGGCGGACTTTCGGTTGGTTATGATTTGTTGGATCGATTCGATCTCGGGAGCAAAGATCAACGCGGATCGGTTCGCACGCGTTACGGAACGGAAGCGGATCTGTTGAACCTGGTCGAAGTCGCGCATCGCTTCGGCATTCGTGTCTACTTCGACAATATCATGAATCACAACGCGTTCGATGTCCCGGGCTACGACGCGAATACGCCGATCGATATTTATCCCGGACTGGTGCCGGAAGATTTCCATCTGCGCCTGACGCAGGAAGGTTTTTATCGCAAGTGGGATAACATCGCGAATTGGAATGATGCCTGGCAGGTGCAGCATCGGAATTTTTCCGACCTGGTCGATCTCGCGCAGGAACCGGGCACGACCAATCAGAATTTCGGCCTAACGGAAGGTTCGACCTGGCCGAAGATCAAACTCCTGCGCCAGCCGAACAATCCCGAGTACCTACAGTACGACGCGAACGGTAACTACGTCGGCTTCGGTCCGAGCAATGGCCTAACGAGTAGTTATTTGCAGCAGCATGCCGATTATTATTCGGAATACGTTCAGGATTTTCTGAATCGCAGCGCGCGCTGGCTGATGGATCGCACGCATGCCGACGGTCTGCGGCTGGACGCGGTCAAACATGTGCCGGCGGATTTTTTCGGCGCCGATGGTAACGGCAAAGATTACGACTCTTACGGTTATCTCGGGCAGGCGTCGTTGCAGTTCAATCTCACGCGCGGATTTAACGACACGAAGTTCAACGCGAGCGCGCAATCTGGCGTGAATTTGCGCGAGTCGATGTTCGATACCGAAAAGGCACGCCATAACCCGATGTTCTTCGGCGAGCATCTCGGCCAACCACCGGCCTATCAGGATTATTTCAATCGCGGGATGCGGCTGGTCGATAATCCGTTGCAAAGTTCGATGAACGGCGTGCTCGGCAATCCTTCAACCGGATTGCAGGGGCTCGATGCCGAAGGCAGTTACGGTTTCGGCGGTGACGATAGCAGCATCAGCGTGATGTACGCGCAGAGTCACGACAACGATTACGCCAATCGCCGTGAACTGCAGTTCGGACTTTATCTCACGCGTGCCGGCATCGGTTCCGTTTACACCGACGGCAATCATCAATCACAAACCTTGAGCCAGAGCGGCGGCGCGTTTCCACGACACGCCAACACGAATTTCCTCGGCCAGTTCGGCGATCCGAAAATTCCGAACCTGCTCTACATCCACAATCAATTCGCGCGCGGTTATCAGCTGCCAAAATTCAGCGATAACGATTTCGTTGCCTACGAGCGCATCGACAAACGCGAGAACGGCGGCATGTCGGACGCGGACGGCTGCACCATGCTCTTCTTGATGAACGACAACTATGCGTCGGGCCAGGCGCGTAATTTCAATTTCAGTTTTCCGCACACCGCGTTTGGCAACGATTCCTACCTCTACAATTACTCCACTTTCGGTGGCGGGTTCTACACCTACGCGAGCGCGATCGCGAATGGTTCCGTCATCGTTCCGGCGGGCGGATATTTTGTTTTCTCCTGGCGTAACCCGGAAGAGTCGGATCTTTGGTCGATCGCCGGCGGCAAACCGATCACGATTCTGCAAGGTGGCCAGCCGACTTCGACGCTCACTTACATGCGCACCGACGGGCCGGACGGCGATCCAAATTTCAATCCCTACGCGGTGGCTGGGGCGGTCGCCGGAAGTTATTCCTACCCGTACACAATTCCGCGCGTGACCGACGCATCGGATTTGAATTTCACCGTGCGTACAGACGGTTCGGCCGAAAATGTTCTGGTCGAACTCGATGGTGGTGTGGACATCAATTCGCAAATTCCGCTCGGCCCGGCCACCGGCGAAAAACGCGACCATCCACCTGGACTTTCCACGGATGTTTTTCTTGGTTACGAACAGGCGCAGTTCGTCGATCGCAGCGGCCCGGAAAAATTTGCCGCTATCGACACGACGCGTTGCACTTTCGGTTCCGTCGGTGCGGAGACCTACTCCGGTGGCGGTGCGACCGTGAACGGTTTCGGCAATAATCCGCAGGACGCTGCGGCGGCCACATTTGTTTTTCACGATCCTAATGCCGGCTTCGCCGATTGGACCGGGACGCATCCCGCGACGCAATATGTCGATAACGGATCGACCATCACGGTTTACGCGAAAACCAATTCAGTCGGCGGCGGATTCCGCATGTTCTTTTACTACACGAACGACGGCACGAATCCGGAAGGCGCAAATGGCGTGGGTCTCGGCACCACGCGAGTCGCGGAGATGAGTTATCAGGCGCCGAACACGAGCGACGGAAATAATTGGTGGGGCAAAGTCAGCCTAACGAGACCAAGCGGGACGATCAAATACAAGATCGGCATCTACAAGACTGGCCAGGCGAGTCAGTTCCCGGCCGGCGCAACCGAGGTGGGTCGCAAAAAGAAAATGCTGACCACTTTCCAGATTCCGCATTTCAACGGCACGGCGGCGCTGATTTATCCGCACGATGATTACGGTGCGACGCAGACTGGTTTGAGTGAGGGATTCCATGTTTTGCGCGCGCGCGCGTTTCTGTTGCGCAACGGCCAGACCTCGATCTACAACACTTTCACGCAGGCGTTTTATTACGATGCGCAATCGCCGCAGGGCGAAATCAAATTCCCGGCGGAGAACGATTCGGTTGGCGGGACGAATTACGGTGTGGTCGTGCGGACCGATCCGAGCGTGACGGAAGTTTGGTATCACATCGATGACGGCGACGCGTCGAACGACGACGTCAACACGCACACCCAAGGCGGTAACGGCGTCGGTTTCGAACCGTATATCGATTTGAATGGAAACGGCATGTACGATTTCGGCGAACCATTCACCGACCTGAACGGCAACGGCGTTTGGGACAACAATATCCCCACTACCTGGGTGAAAGCGACGCAGGTCACACAAAATCCGGCGGTCAGCAGCAATTATCCGCGCGAGTGGCGTTTCAACTACAACAACATCCCCTCGAGCGGTAACGCGACAATCAAAGTGCGGCTGCGCGAGTTGTCGTCCGCGCAATACAAGGATTTCGCCCTGGACGACACGGCCGGCCATTACACCACACTCGTTAGGCACGTCACCACCGCTGGTCCGACGACGAAGATGTTCGTCGCTTATCCGGCGAACGACGGCGACCTGGTCGATTCGAATTACATCATGAAGGTGTGGTTCAGTAAGTCGCTGGCCAATGGCCTAACGACTTCTGATTTGATCAATCGTTTCCTGATCAAAATCGCCAGCAGCGAATCCGGTTCCTCGGCCAACGGCGTTGCGCAAAGCCGCACCGGTTATTCGATCAACTACAACGTCACGAACGATTATCACGAGCTAGCTTTCCAACTTCCGAATCTTTACAACGACCAGCCGAATTTTCTGCACACACTCGATGTGACCTATTCGGCCACGGGCGCGCCGACTCTGGAAGCGACGCGCCTGGTGAAAGCGCGACCGGTCACAGTGATTCGCGACGTGATCGTCACGCCGCCGGAAGTTGATTCGGACGGGAAATCATATGTGATCACTTTGCCCGATGTGACTTCGCCGACCGCGGCGCAACGCGCGGTGCCGATTCGGGTGGAGACGGATCTGAATGCGACGAATGTCGCCATCACTTTCGCACTCGGTTCCGGCAACGTGACGCTCAACTCTGGTTCGCCAACGACCAACGGCACGAGCAAGGAATGGGATTTCACCTGGAACAGCGTCGTCCAGGGTTCTTATCAATTCGTTGCGACGGTGACGGCGCCGAGCGGAACCGCCACCGCCACGCGCGACGCCACGATTGTCTTCCGCCAAATCGTGGCCGCAAATGCGAGCAAGCAGGATGTCGATGACGACGGTCTTGGTTATTACGATCCGGGCACGGGCGCGGTGCCGATTGAAACAACGGCGATCCCCTTGCCGACGACCAATTCGGAAACGTGGACCAACGACCAGGTCCATCTTTGGGCAATTTCCGGCAAGACCGATCCGCAGAATCCTGACACCGACGGCGATGGCTTATCGGATGGATTGGAACTCGGCTGGGGTTCCGCTGTTGGTGACACCAACACCACGACGGATACGAACGGCGACGGTGTTCCGAATTTCCAACCCGATCTCGATCCGCCGGTCTACAACACGACCGACAACAGCAGCGCGCCGAGCGGTCAGGATTACAGCTTCTTCGATCCGTGGCCCTACAATCTGAACAACTCGCGCACCGATCAGATCGCGGGCACAATGACCGATCCGAACAAACCGGATACGGACAGTGATGGTTTGTTGGATGGAATCGAAGACCGCACCTACTCGATCACCGGCAACACTTACAAAATGATTCACAACGGCCGCGTCGATATTGGCGTGCCGGATGGAAATGGAATCCTGCACGTCATTGCGCATCCTCCGACGGTTTACAACACGTCGAAGATCGACGCGACGAAAGTGCTGGCGCACGCGCCCAACGCAGTGTGGCTCGAGACCGATCCGAATAATGCCGACACGGACGGCGACGGCATTGTCGATGGCAGTGAAGATGTAAACGGCAACGGCATCGTCGATCTCGCGATCATCGATCGCAATCAAACCGATGGGCAGGGGAACTTCGTCGTGCGCGCGACCTTCAACGATTTCAAACAAAGCGTTACCGTCACCGGTTCAGCGGCGGGTTCGCAGGCGGTGACATTCCGGTACTCGGATTTCTGCTACACCTTTGTCGAACCGACCGACGGACTCACCTACACCTCGACCGCGCTCGATAAGAGCAAACTAAACGGATTCTTCCGGCCGAACGGCGTGATTCGTGGCGACAAACTCGACGTCATCTGGCTCGAGACCGATCCGCGGCGCAAGAGTACGACCGGTGATGGTTTGCCGGATGGTTGGAAAACTCAATACGGTCTCGATCCTTATGATGATGGCGTGATCGGCGATTACAATTTGCGCACCGGCAAAGTCATCACCAACGCGAACAACGGACCGAGCGGAAGTTTGAGCGGCGACGGCGTCACCAATCTTCAACATTTCATTAACGGCACCGATCCACGCATTTCCAACACCGCCCCGCCGCCGCCAGCAAATTCGATCATCATCGGCCCGGGCATAACTACCACGGTCGGCGCGGTCGTGAACAAACATGAGTTCACCGATTGGACGGCGAACGACATCATCGCGCTCGATCCTTACGACGGCGACGGCAGCAACCACAGCCAGAGTGATGTCTATCACGCCTACGATGGCTTTGATTCATCGCGCGATATGGTCGCTTTCTACGCACACGATGGCGGCGCAACGAACGTGGGCGGCGATGGGAACTTCTATTTCCGCGTCGACATGCAGGACCTCACCGCCTACGCGGAGCAGGGTTATCTCGACATTTATGTCGCGATCAATTTCGGCAACGCCGGCACCGGCGAATACAATTTGCCCGATCAAGTCGATACCGGCACGACCATGAAATGGCAGGCGGTGGTCGCTGCCTATCAAACCGATAACGGTCGCGTTTATTTGTGGAATCCAAGTTCGCCGACGCATTCGACTGCCATTGGGCAGGACCTCGCGCAATTCGGTGTGACCGCGCGCGATCAGACGACGGCGAACGGATTCAAGAAGGCGTATTACAACTCCGATCTCGACGCGGTGGAATTTTCCATTAGCCGGCAAGCTCTGCTTGATGCCGGCTGGGATGGCAACGCCAACAATCTGCTCTACCAGGTTTTCACGACTAAAGATGGAACGGGTGATAACCCAGTCGGACCGGGTAACATCGGCGGACGTTCCGATATTCGCGATTCGATTCGCAACGATTGGATCGCGTCCGACTATTACGCTGACCAGCCAAACATCACCGGCGCGAACAGCGTCTTGCGTTCCTATGTCGGTCTCAACGCCGACAACGATCGCGGCAAGCGCGTGAAAGTGATGAGCATCGTGCACGGCAATCAGGCGATTCAGCCGGGCAGCGTCACGCAAAGTCTAATCAACAACGGTGCCGGCGCCGGTTACTACCGCGTGCTCGATGCGCACGAAGCCTTCGGAGTTCCGTTCGCGCTGCATGTTACGCCCACACTGGCCTCTGCGATTCAATGGGCGAAAGTCGGTAGCGCCAATACTTATCGCGACGGCCCGGCCTTAAACACGCGCATCGGCAATCTCATCGGCACCGGCACGATCGACTTGTTGGGCACAACCTTCTCCGATCACATGCTCGATTATTTCCCGAGCGCCTACAACATCGACAACGTCGGCCTCGCCAGTGGTTTCCTGAATTCGATCTACGGCCACAATCCTTCCATCAATGTTTTCTGGACGCCGGAGCGCGTCTCCGATTCCGGCGTGCTGCAAAAAGTTACCGACCTCGGCTACAACTACACTTTCATCGATCAGCTGCGGCACGTCTTCAAATGGTTCGGCCGCAACTCTGCGCTCGGCAGCGACGGTTATCGTCTCAATCAAATCAACAACTCGAAGGCCTTCGTCATCAACGACGGCATCGGCCCGCAGCTCTTCTCGAATGACGACAACGGTTTGCCGGTGATCATGCGGCAATTGCTCAGCCGCAAAGTGCGCGACGGTCAACAGGACCAGGTCGTGACCTTCGTCAATCAATGGGAAGACTTCGCCGTGAAAGCGAACGCCGATGCTTACGACAAAAACATTCGCTGGCTGGCGAGCCGGCCGTGGATTCAAATCGTCACGCCGGATCAAATTGCTTCGGGCGCGGTTTCCTATCTCTCGAATGGAAACAGCACGGCGCAATGGGGAACGGTGGCGCGTGGCACCGGGCTCGCGCTCGCCAATGTTTCGAAAGACTTCATCGATCACGCGACCGAAGAGGGTTACGACAACTGGTACAACGGTTCCATTCTCGAGGAGAGTTTGCTGACCAAGGTATTCAACATTCGCACCGGCGTCGCATTGCCGACGCCGTTCGGCTTGTTAGGTAGCAGCGGAATTGTTAACGCGGCGTGGAATGCAGTTGGCGGAATCGCGAACACGCCGGCGACGACGGGATTATCTTCGCTCGCGCGCGCGACGATCGATGCGGCGGAATTTGAAACGGCGTTCCACAATCAGACGAGCAACGACCTGAGTAAGTTCAGCACAGGCGCTTACATCAATCCGGACACGACCTTCCAAAATCTCGCCGGCTTCTCGAAAATTTCTCAGGCGCAAACACGCATGGCGGCGATTTATGCGCGCATCAGCACCTGGGCGCAGGCCGCGAGCGCGGGAACTTACAACAGCAGCGTTGTCACCGAACAAGCCGACATCGATCTCGACGGCGAGAACGAATACCTGATCTACAACGATCGATTGTTCGCCGTCTTCGAGCGCATCGGAGGACGCATGACCGGCGCCTGGTTGCGCGATCTCGACAGCGGTTACGTCGCGCAGGTTGTCGGGAACTTCGCCAGCTACTCCGGTTCGGAAACGGAAGAAGAAGGCGCGGGAAATTTTGTCGGCGCCGCGGTCAACTCCTTCCGCACCTCGGGCTTCAAGGATTGGTTCGCCAAGACGGATGCGAGCGGCGGCGGCACGACGCAATATGTGAACGATTACTATTCGGTCGTGCCTGCGCCGTCCGGTGTGGGTTGGAAGTTCACCAGCTCCGATGGAAAGATTTCCAAGACGATTACCCTAACGAGTGGTAGCAGCGCGTTGCAAGCGAGTTACACCACGACCGGTTTTGTGCAGTTGTATGTGCGCTTCGGTTTGTCGCCCGATTTGCTTGATCTCCTAACGAGTGGTCAATCGCATCTCAGTAGTTTGATCAGCAGCGCGAACGAGCTCGACCTCTTCAATACCAATTCGAGTCGTACCACGCGCGCATATCTGCGTTTCGGCGGCGCGGGATTCTCCGGCGCCAGTTTCAATCCGTCGGCCAACGATTCGGACGCGAATGTTCTCGATACGGTGGCCATGCGAAACCAGGCGCAGACGCAGCAGGCGGAAATCCAGGGCAACGGCACGATGAACTTCGCGCTCGGTTTCGAAACTGGCGCGGCGCTGACTTATGATTCTGACGCGGACGGATTGCCCGACTGGTGGACGCAGAAATATTTTGGACACACGACCGGTCAGGCGGGCGATCTATCGCGCCCCAATGATGATCCCGACGGGGATGGCCTGACGAATCTTCAGGAATATATTCTCGGTTCCAGTCCGGTCGTAAGTGATCGGACCGCGTTCGGCTTAAAGATCGCTCCGACTGTGCCAGTCGGTGTGAGTTTGAAATTCCAGACGATTCACGATCGGACGTATCGCATTTATTACTCGACCAATCTCACCAGCTGGACGCAACTCGGCGTTGATCTGGCCGGCACCGGCTCGCAAATGGAAGTTGATGATGCCGCGCCGCCGAAACGTTTTTACAAGCTTCAAGTCAGTTTGCCCTAACGAATGAAAAAAGTTCTCTGCGTTTTTTTACTGGTGCTCATTCCGCTCGTCGTCAGCGCCACGCCGACAAATTGCTGGCACATTCCCGACAACAGCGGCGATCTCAGTGGCACGCACATGCGCGATCCTTGGATCGAGATCAGCAACAATCCGGCGAGCCCAACGACGATCACGATTTATCAGGGCGTCTACAAAGGAAACGGCACGAACCAAACTGGCGGGACATTATTTTACAAAGGCGCATCGCAGAGCACATGGAACAGCGTCGCGCTCGGGTTCAATTCCAACGTCAATACGAATCAATATTGGAAGGCGAGCTTCAGCACCGCATCGGTCGCCGCGAACGATCCGATTCAGTACTACATCTACGTCACGACGGACGGCACCAACGGATTCAATAGCACATTTATCTATGCGCCGAGCGGTTTCGGCGACCACGGCGGGCAGACAATTGAAGGAACCGTTTTCACCGGTAGTCCCACGCAAGCGACTGCGGCCGGGAGTCCCTTCACCATTCGCAATCGGCCCGGCTGGATTTTTCATGCGGACAATCGCGTCAACAGCGGCAGCGACGTGCAGTTTTGGGCAAAGGTCGGTTACATCGGCGATCCAAGTAGCCTAACGACTCGTTGGGCGACGAACGGCGCGCTTTACTACACGACCGATGGAACTGATCCCGTGCCGGGCGCTAACCCGGGCACGAGCGGCAGTGGTTCCACGCAGGTCGCGACCTTTAGTTACGACCATCCGGAAAACAATTCGCAGAACGGAGGCAGCAATAGCATCGCGGGCACCGCCATGTGGTGGGTCGCGACCGGGCCGAATTTGTTAGGCACACCGCTGGGCACGACGATCAAATACAAAGTCGGTTTTTGGAATCCGGCCAACAACGAACAGAAGTTCGGTGATTACAACGCGGGCGACGGCGGCACTTACACCGGCCACATTTTTTCTTTCACCAACGGCACGATCGGAGATCCGGTCCTGACGGTGAACGGCGTGAGCGCGAACTACACCACCACGCACGTTTTCATCGACGAAACTTTAGGACAATCGGTTCCGTTCACGGCGGTTTTTTCGCCGGGACAAGCGAACATCACCGCCGTCGAGTTGTTCACGAATTTGAATCGGCGCGATAAAGTCGCCACGCCGTACACGGACGCGAATAACATCGCGACCGAAGAAGGAATCGAACCGCTCAATGGCGATCTGATCACCGCGGGCGATGATTCGCATTACTACAAGTCTTACACCATGACGCCGACGGGAAATCCCGGCCAATACAGCTACTCGTTAGGCGCGAACAAGACCGGCGCATATCGACTGACCGCGCGCTGGAAAGTGCAGGGCGATCCGGCCTGGCGTTACTACACCAATATCACGGCCGGTCGTCGCGATCATGCCATCGTTGTTTCGCCGGTGACGGCGCGGAACATCAATTTGTACGAAGCGAATGTTTTCAATCTCGATTCCGGCAGCACGAATTTTTCCGATCGCGGCACGCTCGAAGACATGTATGACGCGCCCAATGCGCCGCATACTGGCGCGGCAAATCATTGGAATCTGACTTACCTGAAGAATCTCGGCTGCAACTGGCTGTGGTTTCAACCGGTGCATCCCATCACGGAAGAAGCGCAACTGGGTCATAATCCCGGCAGCCCGTATTCGGTGCGGAGTTTCTTCGACATCGATCCGTACATGACGACGAATTACAATTCCGGCGCCGGACCTAACGACAGCGGAAATCGCGACGCCGCGCGTCTCGCCTTCGCCGGTTTGGTTTCAGCGGCGAACAACGCCGGTGTCGGCATCATGCTCGATGCGCCGTTCAATCACACCGCGCCCGATTGTGAGATCAGCTCTCAAGGCACTTCGCTCTTCGGAAATAATCCGAGCGCCTCGGCATTTTTCCGCGACACCGAAGCGCGTTTTTATTCGCGCGGCGGGAATCAACCGGCCAACTACGCCGAGCGCGCTTTCGATTCCAACAGCATCGCGATCGCGCCGGATCGCGGCGATTTCGGGAAATGGAGCGACGTGCGCGATGTTTATTTTGGACGCTACGCCGCGCTGGTCGATATCAATCCCGATGACAATGGAAACTATTTAAACGAGCAGGATTGGTTCGATTACTCCATCGGCAACGACGGGGCGTCTGGCTCGGGCAACGGCCACTTCGATCAGGTAACGCAAAATGTCTGGAAATATTTTTCCAGCTACACGCTTTACTGGTTAGGCCAAACCGGTGTGCCGGCGAACAGCGATCTCGCCACGCAAACTGGGAAAGGCATCGGCGCCTTGCGCGCGGATTTCGGGCAGGGTCTGCCGCCGCAACTTTGGGAATACATCATCAACAAAACGCGCACGCGGAAATGGAATTTCATTTTTATGGCCGAATCGCTGGACGGTGGCGCGGTCACCTATCGTTCCAATCGACACTTCGATATCCTGAACGAGAACATTGTTTTTCCGCTGAAAAGCGCGAGCAACGCGACCGATTACCGCAATATTTTCGAATCGCGCCGCAGTTCCTACGGACAAAGTCTTGTCCTACTCAACAACATGTCGCACGACGAAGAAGCGTTTGCCGATCCGTGGCAGGCCGTGGTGCGTTACGCAGTTTGCAGCAGCGTCGATGGTGTTCCGCTGATTTTCCCCGGACAGGAACTCGGCATCTCGACCACATTCGGTTACTCGCTTTACGAAACGAACTTCGGCAAGAACATCGCCGACTTTAAAGATTTCAATTCCATGCAACCGGCGTGGGCCGATACGAATTACGGCAACGATCAGCTTTATCCGGTCTATCAGGGCATTGGTCAGGCGCGTTTGTTCAGTCCGGCGCTGCGCAGTCCGAATCGTTATTTTCTGAACGAAGATGGCAATAGCACGACAATTTTCGCCGCGGCGAAATACGAAACGATCAACGCCTCACCTGCGACGAGCGATGTTGTTTTCGCATTTGCCAATACCGACCGTAACGTCAGTCCGAGTGGAAATTTCCACGTCAACCAGGACACTGACAGCAACGGCGTCAATGACTACGGCATTAAGCCGGCGCGCACCTACAACGTTCGCAACATCGCGGCCTACACCAACATCGACGCGGGTCGTCGCACTTATTTCCTTTGGAACGGCGGCAAGATCGGCAGCGATATCCTGGCGAACGGTATTTTCGTCGCGATGAACAAAGTGCCCACGATCGATGGCGATTGGGCGACCGCGCCGTACGAAGCGCAGTATCTCAAACTCTACGACGTGACCGCGCCGACTACGACGCCTGGAACACCCGTGGGTCCGAATCCGTACGGTTACGTCATCGGAAATTCGGTGACGATAACGTGGGCAGCCGCGCCGGCTGACAGTGAAGGCGTCGTTCCATCCTACAAAGTCGGCGTCACCATCAATAGCGTGACGACATACTATTTCACCTCGAACCCCACGCTGACGATCAGCGGAACTGTCGGACAAATAATGAACATCACGGTCCAATCGGTTAATCCGAATGATCAGACCGAAACCGGCCCGACCAGCCCTGCGGCACAAATTAAACTTCTCGATGCGAACGCCGACGAAGACGGTGATGGGATGTCGAACGGGAATGAAAATTTCGCCGGAACAAATCCGCTCGATCCGAATTCCATCTTGCGCGCGACTGCGGTTTCCCGGCCGGACGCGACGCACTTCTCCGTCACTTGGAACAGCGTCGTCGGGAAATCGTATCAGCTCGAAGTCGCGGCTTCGCCCGGCGGCAGTTACACTCTGGTCGGCTCGACCGTGAGCGCGACCGGCGCTTCCAGCAGCGAAACGGTGTCCGGAACTCCGCCGGCCTTCTATCACGTGCGCGTCTTGCCGTGATCCTTTGAAAAGGATTGCGCCCGCCAACGTCACTTCGCAAAGTGTCCACGCTCTGACGATCATGCGTTCCATTTGCCTAACGACAGTTTTATTTTTCGCGCTGGCGCTTTCAAACGCGCACGCCCAATCAGAAGTAGTCGGCAAACCGGCCTGGGCGGCCGAGGCAGTTTTCTATCAAATTTTCCCGGAACGTTTTCGTAACGGCGATCCGAAGAATGATCCGACGCGCGATTCGCTGGAAACTCCCGTGGCCGCCGGCACCGACTGGAAAATTTCCAATTGGACCGCGGATTGGTATGCGCGCGACGATTGGGAGAAAGCGCTCGGCTCGGATTTTTACAAGGGCGGAGTTTTCGAGCGTCGCTACGGCGGCGATCTGCAAGGCGTAATCGATAAGCTCGGTTATCTCTCCGATCTCGGGATCAACGCCATCTACTTCAATCCGCTTTTCTACGCGCGCTCCATGCACAAGTACGATGGGAATTCCTATCACCACATCGACCCGTATTTCGGTCCCGATCCAAAGGGCGATCTCGCGACAATCGCGACCGAAACTTCCGAGCCGCGCACTTGGAAATGGACCGCGGCCGATAAATTATTTCTCGATTTGATAAAGCAGGCGCACGCCAAAGGCATGCGCGTGGTGATCGACGGCGTTTTTAATCACACCGGTCGCGATTTCTTTGCCTTCAAGGATCTGCGCGCGAATCAGGCCAGGTCGCCTTACAAGGATTGGTATGTGGTGAACAGCTTCGATGATCCGAAAACGAAGCGGAACGAGTTCAGTTACAAAGGCTGGTGGGGACACGCGACGCTGCCGGTTTTCGCCGCGACGAAAGATAACAAGGACATGTATGCCGCGCCGAAGGCTTACATCTTTGACGCGACCAAACGATGGATGGCACCGGATGGAAACGCCGCCAATGGAATTGATGGCTGGCGCCTCGACGTCGCTGATGAACGGCCGGCAAAATTCTGGGCGGATTGGAATTCGTACCTGCGCCAGTTTAATCCCAACGCTTACACGACGGCGGAAATCTGGGCCAACGCGGCCAAGCTCGTGAAGGAGGGCGGTTTTTCTGCCTGCATGAATTACAACGCCTTCACCATTCCGGTGAAAGGATTCCTGGTCGATAACAACGTCGCGCCCTCGAAGTTCGCCAAACTTCTGGATGATCGACGGCACCAATTTCCGCCTGAAACCGCCGCGGTCATGCAAAACCTGATGGATTCGCACGACACGGATCGGCTGGCCTCGATGATCGTGAACGGAGAGGGCACAATTTATCCGAACGCGGATCAGATTGAATTTAATAGCAACAACGACGCGCGCGCTTCCAAGACCTACAAGATTCGCAAGCCGAACGAGCGCGAAAGGCAGATCCAGCAACTGATTGTGCTTTTCCAAATGACCTATGTCGGCGCGCCCATGATTTATTACGGCGACGAAGCCGGCATGTGGGGCGGGCACGATCCCGACGAACGAATGCCGATGGTCTGGGAGGACATGAAGTATGATCCGCAGGCGATTGATCCGCGCGGAACGGAACGCGAGCCGGACGCAGTCGAATTCGATAAGGACTTGTTCGCCTTTTACAAAAACGCCATTGCCTTGCGGCGTGGGCATGAGGCGCTCAATCACGGCGAGTTTGCTGTCCTTGCGACCGATGATGTGCAGCGAACGATCGCTTTTATGCGGCGTTCACCCAGGGAAACAGTGCTCGTCCTTTTGAATCGAGGCGATCAAGCAGCCACGATCGATCTGCATGTTTCCGCGGCGAAACTGAAACCGATTTTTGTGACGCACGGAGAACTCGATTCCATTCAGCCGCAGAGCGCGGTGGAAGGCGCGCAAGTGCCATTGCCGCCGCTGACCGGAGTCGTTTTCGCTTACCACTAGGATAGTTCATGACGCGAAGACTGATTCGATTCGCGTTCTTGCTCTCGTTAGGCGGAATTGCTGGCAGTTGCGATCAGGCGCCGGATATGCGCGTTCACCTTCGCATCTGGCATCAGAAGATCAGCGCGGAGCGCGATCTGTTTCAAGAGGAGGTCGCGAAGTTCAACGCCGCGCATCCGAACTGCGTGGTGGAGACGCTTTACAAGGAAAACGAAGAACTGCGGAATCTTTTCGTCATCGCCGCCGTAGCCGGGCAAGGGCCGGAAATAATTTATGGTCCGGCGGATAACGTCGGCGTGATGGTTACGACGAAAACGATTTTGCCGCTCGAGAAGATTTTCGATGCTGGGTTCTTCGATCGTTTTGCGCCGCAAGGACTCGTCAGTTGGAAAAGTTCGCGCTGGCTGGCGGCCGATCAGATCGGGAACCATCTCACGCTCGTTTACAACAAGGAGCTGGTGCCGAATCCGCCGCAGACCCTGGATGAATTGATCGCGCTGGGAAAACGCCTAACGAGTGCTACGAACGGCGATGGGCAGGTGAACCAGTACGGATTGACCTGGAACTATCGTGAGCCGTTTTTCTTCATTCCATTTCTGACTGCCTTCGGTGGCTGGGTCATGGATGACGAAGGCCATCCGACGCTCGATAACGAGCGGACGGTGAAGGCGATCCAGTTCGTGCTCGATCTGCGCGACAAGTACCAGATCATTCCGAAAGAAGGCGACTACGAAATCGCTGATATGCTTTTCAAAGAAAAGCGAACGGCCATGATCATCAATGGCCCATGGTCGTGGGGTGGTTATCACATTCCCGATGTCAGCATGGTTGCGCCGTTGCCGCGCAATTCCGAAACCGGTCTTTGGTGCGAGCCAATGATTTCCGCCAAAGGTTATTCGGTGAACGCCAGCACGGCGCCGGAAAAACTGCCGCTGGTGCGCGAGGTGATCGATTACCTAACGAGCGCTTCGGTCCAGAAGGAAATGGCGATGAAGTTATCGACCACGCCGACAGACAAGACGGTCTTGAGTTCGCCTGAGCTACAAAGCAATCCGACGTTGCTCGCGTCGATGAAGCAGATCGAGCACGGCCGCGCCATGCCGATCATGCCGCAGATGCGAATGATTTGGGAAGGAATGCGCGGACCGTATCAGCTCGTCATGAACGGCGCGATCACCGCGGAAGAAGCGGCCAAACGCATGCAGCGCGAAGCGGAGAAAAATATCGCGGACAGCAATCTGTGAGTGAGAAAACGAAGTCGCGCATTTTTCTCGGGGTGCTGCTTGGGCCGGCGCTGATTGTCATTCTCGCGGTCGTCGCCTTTCCGCTGGCCTACAATTTTCTTCTCTCGTTTTCGAACGCGAATATCTACCACATTCGCGATTGGCGACTGATCGGCTTCGCGCAGTACATTTCTGTTTTTCGCCAGGAACTCTTTTGGTCGATTCTGCTCAAGACCGTGATCTGGACGGCCGTAAACATCACCTTCCACGTTGTGCTCGGCGTTTTTCTTGCGGTCGTCTTGCAGCAAAAATTTATCCGCGGAAAATCGATCTGGCGCGTGCTGTTGATTCTGCCGTGGGCCTTGCCGCAATACATGGCGGCGCTGACCTGGCGCGGCATGTTCAATTACGAATACGGCGCGGTGAATTTACTCATCACAAAATATCTGCACTTGCCGCCAGTGCAGTGGCTCACGTCGCCGTTCGAAGCGTTCGTCGCGGCGATCATCACCAACATCTGGTTGGGATTTCCGTTCATGATGGTGATTGCGCTGGGCGGTTTGCAATCGATTCCGGAAGATCTTTATGAAGCGGCCGATGTCGATGGCGCGTCGAAGTGGTTTCAGTTTTGGAACATCACCGCGCCGCTTCTCCGTCCGGTCATGATCCCGGCGATCACGCTCGGGACCATTTGGACGTTCAACAACATCAATGTCGTTTGGCTGGTTTCGAACGGCGGCGAGCCGGCCGACTCGACGCACATTTTGGTTTCGTATGTCTACAAAGCGGCCTTCAACATGTATCGGTTCGGTTGGGCCGCGGCGTTGTCGGTCGTGATCTTTGCGATTCTCTTTTTGTTCTCTCAGATTTTTCTGAAAAGAACGCGAGCGACGGAAGCGGTTTACTGATTACGAGAGCGGACTCTCCGGCGGAGTGACGGTCGGCAAGACCGCATCCGCTTCGGCCGCAGCTTCGAGACGCTGCGGAGCGAGCTTCGTGTAAGGAACGAAGAGCGTGAGGATGGCAGCAAGAAGCATGAAGACGCCGCCGGCCATGACGGCGTAAACAAGATTCCCGCCTAACAAGTTCTTTACCGCCGGTCCGAAAGTAAGCGCGGCGATGATCTCGGGCAGAACGATGAAGAAATTAAAAATTCCCATGTAAACGCCGATGCGCTGCGGTGGGAGCGAGCCGGCCAGCATGGCGTAGGGCATGGAAAGAATGGAGGCCCAGGCGATGCCGCCAAGAGCGAGCGCGCCTAACAAGTAGTTCTTTTGTTCTTCGCCGTGGATAAAGCCAATGGCGAGTAATCCCAAAGCGCCCAGGGTCAAACAGGCGGCGTGAATTTTTCGACGATCGAAGGTCGCAGCCATCGCCATGAGTCCGAAGGCGGCAATGAAAGTAACAAAATCCTTTGCGGCGTAACAAACACCGGCCCATTCCGCGCCTACTTTGAAAAGCGGCGAATGCGTGTCGTTTGTTCCGAAGACGAGGGGGACGGCGTTGGAAAAATGCAGCCACATGCAGAACAAGCCGAGCCAGGTAAAGAACTGCACAAGCGCGAGCCGCTTCATGGTGGTCGGCATTTGCCGCAGCGCATCGGGAATTTCCTGCAGCAAATGCGCGAACCCGCCGCGCTCGGATTTTTTGCGACGAAACTCCGCGAGATTTTCCGGCGGATATTCCTTGGAGGTGAAGACCGTCCACAAGACCGCACCAAGAAATGCGGCGGCGCCGATATAGAACGCGATTTTCACGTTCGGCGGAATGGCGCTGGCGCTACTCGTTTCGCTGGTGACGTTGAAGACGTGTTTCAACACCCACGGCAGCAGTCCGGCGATGACCGCGCCGGCGCCGATGAAGAAACTCTGCATGGTGAAGCCGGTGGCGCGCTGCTCTTCTGCTAAATTATCGGCGACGAAAGCGCGAAACGGTTCCATCGAAATGTTGATTGACGCATCGAGGATCCAAAGGAGTCCCGCGGCCATCCAGAGCGTGCCGGAATTCGGCATGAGGACAAGCGCAGCGGAACTAAGAATCGCGCCGGTCAAAAAATAGGGACGGCGCCGGCCTAACGAACACCAGGTGCGATCGCTCATCGCGCCGATGATTGGTTGCACGATGAAGCCAGTGAGCGGCGCGGCCAGCCAGAGCATCGGAATCTGATCGTCGCGCGCGCCGAGATATTTGTAGATGGGGCTCATGTTCGCCATCTGCAAACCCCAACCAAACTGGATGCCGAGAAATCCGAAACTCATGTTCCAGATCTGCCCGAAGTTGAGACGCGGTTTTTGCATTACGACCACTCGTTAGGCCAATCGATACCTATTTCTCGTCGCGGCTGATTTGAAATTGGTTGAAGAAGGCATCGTACTTTTCGCTGTTGCGATTGAAGATAGCGAAGCTCTCGACTGATCCGCTCGAGGAAAGCTTGCGACCGGGGAGTTTGACGACGTTTTTGTCCTTCATCGTTTGAATCTCGAGATCGTATGTGTCACTACCCGTGATGGTGACAGTTACGATAATGCCCTGATCATTGAAGGGCACACCCGAATCCGGTTTGTTGCTGCCGTCGTAGATCTGGTAATTGCTCTGGCCCTGGTAATGACCGATCTCGAAGAGCGCGTTCTTGTTGTAATCGGCGGTTGAATCGGTGGCGTTACCGCTGCGCAAGGTCAGGCCGACCGACCCGCCGCCTTCGTCTTTCTCGAACTTCTTTTCGAACGGGCCGGTTTCCATCATGAAGGAAAAGGAATCTCCGACGGCGAGCGGTTTATCGAGTGAGCGATAAGCGACAGCTTGCTCGAACCCCGATCCATTCGCGTAAAGGCCGAAGGCTTTGCTGTCCTTGGCGATGCCGTTGAGGTCTTTGTTATTGTCGGTCGTCGCGATGAAGAAACCGGAATGCCGGCTTTCATCATTGCCCTCGGTCGTGAGCGTCCAGTTGCCGAAGCCAGTTCCGCCATTCTTGCCATTGCCCCAGCCATCGCCGTATTGCGAAGCATCATCTTCGGCGAGGTTGGTGGGCACCGCGAAAAGACAAGGGCTCGTTAGGCAAAAAATCGAGAGGCAGAGAAAAATACGTCGGTTCATAACTTTACTTTCATCCTTTGACGGCGCCTGAACTCAAGCCCGAAATCAGATAACGGCTGAGAAATAAAAAGAGTAGCACAACCGGAATAGAAACGAGCAAGGCGCCGGCAGCATACAATCCCCACTGCGTACTCATGTTGGCCTGAAACATCTTCAGCCCCACGGGCAAGGTGAAACGTTCGACGTCCTGCAACATGAGCGCGGCGACGATGTATTCGTTCCAAGCGGTCATGAATGAAAAAAGCGCGGTGATAACAAGCGCGGGCGCGGCGAGCGGCAACACGACGAGATAGAATGATTGCCAGCGCGAACAGCCGTCGATACCGGCCGCTTCTTCGAGCGATTGCGGGATGGTGTCGTAATAACCCTTCAGTTGCCAGATGCAGAACGGCAGAGCCGTGGCGGAGTAGATGATGATCACGCCGAGATAGGAATTGATCAGGCTCAGTTTGATCAGGATCAGATAAAGCGGAAGCAACAACATCGTCGCGGGAAACATTTGCGTGACGAGCAAGCCGTTTAGCATCGGACCGCGGCCGAGAAAACGGAAACGCGAGAGCGCGTAACCCGCGGTGGAGGCGAGGACAACACCGGTCAGTGTCACGGCCAGTGCAATGAGACTGGAGTTGGCCAGCCAGCGAAGAAATGGTGTGGCGGTGAGGAGGGCGCGAAAATTCGCTAAGGTTGCACCTTTAGGGATCGGACTGAGCGAAGTCGAGAGAAGTTGATCACCCGGACGCAGCGCGATCGTGACGATCTGCGCGATCGGGTAAAGCGCGAACAAAACGAAAACGGCCAGCGTGAGATAACTCAGCGCTGGCCGCAAAGAATTTTTCGTCGCGCGGCTTTTCCGCACAGGAAAGCCTGGCTAGCAGTCGTTAGGCGATTTTCCCTCGGCGACGCAGAAATACAACGCCCGCGAGACCGACAACCAAAAACGCGAAAGTTGAAGGCTCGGGAATCGCGGCGAGGACAACAAGAGACGCTCTGCCGGCCGATTCAGGTTCGGTTCCGCCTCCGGCGACGGTGAGAAAATTCAAATCGTAGGCTAAGGTTCCGTCTGCAGGCAGCGTCCAAGGTCCGCTTGAGAAATTCTCAGTGGCATCAATGCGAAATTGTCCATAAGGCGTCCCTGCGGAAGGAGCCGAGGGCGGGGCGCTTCCGGAAATTGTAGGAAACCATCGCAGAAGGATTTGTTCACCAGCCGCGATAGCTCCCGTATAAGTCACGACGATAGGCTGTGCTGCCGTGCCCGAAGACGAAGTCATGAAACTTGCCAGCACGATGTCGTCGGAGTTTCCGGTGAAACTAGACGAATCTGGAGGAGCGAAGCCGTTAGCCTGGGGACTTAGGATAAGCTGGACCAGCATTCCTGTCGCCATCGGCGTCGTTCCGTTAGCGTTATAGAGCATGGAAGCTCCGAGATTGATAGTCGAGGTGGCGCGCGCAGCCACCACGCTCAGGATAAGGAGGCAAACGATAAGGAGTCGCTTCATAGTTTTGATGTTCTTGGGGGTAAGGAAACGTCAGTAGGTCGGCGCATTCATCCAGAAGACCGGGGCACCAGTAGCGGTAGCACCCTTTCGGATCACGAAACCAGCACCGGCCGAAATCAAGTCACTGCCGCGATCAGGCAATCCGGGGTCACCGAACAACCTCCACGCACCACTCATGTAGAAATATGTTTTTGACGCTGATTTGTTCTGCGACGCTTGCGTAGGATCAAAAACGAGCAGTTGATCAACGCGGTTGAACTGACTCGGACTGGTTTGAAAAGCACCGCTCGTAATCAATCCGAGGTTATTCAACGACACGTCCAGCGGGCGAATGATAGAAACAAAGTTGTCCTGCTGACCGGATGTTCGTGTGAAAAGGGGGATCGTCGTTACTTTCGTCAATACGCTACCCAATGTAGTTAGCGTTGTGGCTGTGCCCGCGTTTCGAATAGTCATATGTCCGGCTACTGCGTTCGCAGCAGCGGAAGGCATGGCGACACCCGGCGGTTGACCCATCGGCAACAAATCGTCGCCATGGTCGACCGCGGTACTATCACCGAACTTACGCCACGCGTTGTTCAAATAATAGTACGTCGCAGCTGAGGACAAGTTGATGCCCGTGCCGCTATAGTTCGGAATGATAACTTGCGTTTGACGAGCGAACTGATTCGGCGAAGCGACGTAGGAGACGTTCAAATCGCTTGCCGGAAACATGCTGTTTAAGGTGTGATAAGGGATCACCAAAATCTGCGTGGTCGCTGCAATCCCGCTGACATCGTCGCCGTTCGTATTCAGGGTAAGCGTGTTCGTCGTGTTGCCGGTAATCTGATACATTAAGCCCTGTTTCGGGTTGGTGGAGGAGTGCGGCCCAATTAAGACGTAGTAGGTCTTTGGCTGGCTTCCGGCCGCATAGATGAACTGGTTCGCGGTGAACGGACTGCCGCTAACCGTCAGCGTATTGGAAGTGGCGGCTGAGGTGGCACCGACAAATTCTGGAGGCCGGATAAACGAATTCGAAACCTGAGTATCCGAGTTAGCCAACATGTTCGGCACAGATGGTGCCGGCGACGGCGCTTCGAAAGGTTGGAGGAAACCGACGGGATCGGTCGCTACGGTCTGCGCATTGGCGAAACCTCCGCAGAGCAGGCTGCCGGCGATGGCGAGGGAGAGGGAGAATTCGAAACATTTTCATAAGCATAACTGGCGGCTACTGGTGGAGATTATTCGTGGATTAGTTTTTGAAGCAAGAAGAATTCCGTAAAAATGAGCAATTTTGGGATGAATAATATTGCGGGTTTCTTCCCTGCAAAACGGACAAAAAATTCCAAATCGCCGATTTGTCTGGGAATTTTCGCATGTTTGGGTGGGAACGGCTACTCAAAACAGAAAACCTGCTCCACAGAGTATTCGCGCCGAAATGGCGAGAAAGTGGTCACAAAATTTCAAATATGTTCTTTTCCGGCGTAATTGTTGATCGGAGGTTGCCGCCCGCGTGAATCGATAACGGCGCGCCGAACTTCATCAACGAAACACCCGGTTAGGGCAGAGGCCGCATTGTCTTAGCGCGATAATATCGTTTAATCGTCGAGGCCTGCGTGACTGGACGGGTCGTGCTGGTACCCGCGTCCGGCGCGAACATCCCTAATCCGCCATCCACCCAATTGAGCGGTTGCGAGAGATCGGTGTTCACTTCGATGGTGTAAAGCCGGGCCGTCGTGCTGGTGAATGTTACGGTTGAAGTGATTCCACCGGGCTTGGTCGTGGAGTAGGCTGTGATGCGCAGACCGCTGTTGGGCACATTCGGAGCCAAGCCATCTCTGTATTCCTGCAAGTTGCTCATGCCGTCGCCGTCCGCATCCGCGCTTTCGCCACCGGGCCCGAGCAGGCCGCCGAAGTACAGCCATTCCCACGCATCGGGAATGTTAGGCGTGTTCGCGTTTGTGCTCGCCTCCATCAAAATATGATCGGTCGAAACGAAACGCGGAACCAATCCAGCATCAAGGCCGTTGAGATTGATCCAGCCGCAATTAGCCGAGTAAGCAAAGCCAGTGAGATTTCCAGTTGCCAACGAGATGCGCGGATTGCCGAGCGGCTCGAAATTGATCCAACCGATGTTTGCGCCATAAGCATAACCGCGGAGTAAAGCGAAACCGGGCTGCGGTGAATCCACCGGCAGATTGTGCGCGGTCTCATAAGCGCTCTGGTATTCTTTGTCGTAGAGGATGCAATTGACGCCGAAATCAGTGGCGGAATTATTTTGATATTGAATGTGATCGACCGGGTTGCCGTTCCCCATGTTGATCCAGCCGACGTTCGCTGCGTAGATGTAGCCCGAACAAACAAACTCAGTCACGACCACACCTTCCGTATTGGTGCTGTCAAAATCGGGTCGCCAATTCAACCAGCCGATGTTCGCGCCCCACGCATACTGATTGGTGGTATTGATAGTGGAAACCGCCCAACTGCTGGCCACGCCGCAGAAAAGGACGCCGACTAATGCTAATCGTTTCATGATTCCCTCTTTGGCATTTCAGCGCGAAGTGACCGAGAAGTGAAGCAAAATGATTGTTCCTATATCTAATTAAGGGGCAAATGCCTTCGCTCCTGCTCCTCTGCGCCTTCTCAATGACGGCCGGCTTTGTCGACGCGGCCGTCGGCGGCGGGGGACTTATTCAGTTGCCGGCTGCCCTGATTCTTCTGCCCGGCATGCCGATTCCGATCGTTCTCGGCACGAACAAATTCTCGTCCTTGTTTGGAACCAGCTTTGCCCTGCAACGTTACGCGCGGCACGTGAAGATCGATTGGCACACCGTCGCGCCAGCCGCTGTCACTGCTTTTCTCTTTGCCTTTGTCGGGGCCCGCGCCGTGAACTTGTTAGACCCCGTTTACTCCGGCCGCTCCTGCTTGTTCTGCTGGTCCTTGTTGCCACCTACGTTCTGCTCGCAAAAAATCTCGGGCTAATTCATGCGCCGAAGCATCCGCCTTTCAGAGCGCGCTTACTAGGAATAGCTCTCGGCGCTGTTCTTGGTTTCTACGATGGCTTCTTCGGCCCAGGGATGGGCAGTTTCCTTATCTTTGCCTTCGTCGGAATTTTTGGTTTCGATTTTCTCTCGGCTTCCGCTTCGGCAAAGGCAGTTAACTGGGCCACTAACTTAGCTTCACTGATCTACTTCAGCTCGACCGGCCAGCTGCTTTATAAGGTAGGCGCCGCGATGGCGGTGAGTAACATTATTGGATCAACCCTCGGCACCCACCTGGCCATCGCCAAAGGCAGTCGTTTCGTGCGCCTGCTCTTTCTCGTGGTCGTTTGCGCACTTATTCTAAAACTAACTCAAACTCTGTTTTGGCGATAACGGTCCTATAACGGAGGAGTTAGCGAAGAGGGCGCTAAATCTGCCAGTGATAACAGTTAGGATACGTCGTAGCCAGTTTGTCCGTAGTTCGGCTGCTACGTCTCCATCATGCACCGCCCAGGACAAGACGGGACCTGAAAGAGGTACGTTTGGAAAGCGTTCGATAAACGGATCCTTCCAAAGCGTCCCCTGACGTAGGACTTCCAGATCGACCGCGTAGGCTTCGTCGGCGGAAGCTTCGGTCGAGGTCCAGTAAATGCAGGGCAACGTACCATTAATGAAGGTAACGATCCGTGGATGGTTCGTGAAGACATCGAGGGAGAGATGACCGATCTCACTACCGACAAAGTTGTGGCCCAGAGCAGGTCCACTCCCGTCTTGATTGCGCGCGTTTGGTAAGCGCCAGCCACGAATGCCGTGGTAGTTCAGCGACGACACCCAGGCCATCGCATCGGGCCAGGTTAGTTGGCCGTCGCGCGAACGGCCTACAGTCTTGGCGTAGTTCACATCTTGCAGCCAGGTAATGTCGCGCTCGGTGTCGTAGATCAAACCAAAGCCGCGATCGACTAAGGCTGGCTGTGGTAAGCGAAGGATGGCACGCAGGAGCGACCAGATCGTTCTCTGGTTAGGCATAAATCATCGCGAAGAAAATAGACAATCGAAGATGCGCTGCGTTGGTTCCTGCGCAAGATTGCCGTGATGCGGAATTTCACCTTCGCCGTTCTTTTGCTAATCTCCCTTTGCCCTGTGACCACGAAAGCAGCCGAAAAGGCGTGGTATGGTTTTCACATTAAAGCGGCCTTTGAGGGCTTTCCGCTTAACCCGGTCGTAAAATCAGTCGTGATCGACAAGGTCAGAGCGAACTCGCCAGCTGCCGGTCAAGACATTCGCGTGGGCGACGAAATCATCGAGGCGGAAGGAATCAAGGTGCCTGGAACGCGAGCCCTGCAGTTCGTTCCTATTCTGCGGAAACAACCGGGTGATACACTTAGCCTTCGGTTAAGGACGCAGCATGGCAGAACCTACTCGGTTCTTATAGAAGCAATCCACAAACCCTCAAGCTAGGCCGTGCGGCCGCAGCAGTTCTTGAACTTCTTGCCACTGCCGCAAGGACAAGGCTCGTTCCGGCCAACCTTTGGCACTTCACGACGCACTGGAGCTAGGTCTAGTTTTACTTCTCCATCGCCGTTCTCGCCGTTACCTTCGGCAATAGCAGCGGGGCGTTGGCGCTGACCAAAGGCCGGTCCCGGTGCGGGGCCATTCGCAGTGGCCGAGCTAGGCCCATGCTCTCGCATGAGAAATTGCGGAAGGGTAGAAAGGAAGGTCTCGAACGCTTGCAGGTTCGAAGTGCTGCGGAAGAGGTTGTGCAGCACTTCGTTCTTAATGTTCGACATCAACTCGGTGAACATGTCGAAGGCTTCGGTCTTGTATTCGATCAGCGGATCCTTTTGCGCGTAGCTACGCAGATCGACACCTTCGCGCAAAGCGTCCATGGCATAGAGGTGTTCCTGCCAGAGACGATCGATGGCATTGAGAATGATGTAACGCTCCAGGCTCTTGACCGCGGTTGGCTCTTCGTGGCTCGACTTCCTCTCATAGGAGATCTTGATCTTTTCGATCAGGAACTGGGCGTTTTCTTCTTCGCTACGCGTTTCGAACTGGGCCTTCTCATTCGTTAGGCCAAGCGGGAAAGTAATGTTAACCCAATGCAGTAAGCCGGCGTAGTTAGGCTCATTCGTTTCGTCCGGAAGCGAGTAGCTCCTTGACCTTAAACGGCACAGCCTCGTCGATTACTTCATAGATCAGCTTACGCGGTTCTTCGGAATCGATCGTGTCATTGCGCTAGGTATAAACTACCTCGCGTTGGTTGTTCATCACGTCGTCGAAATCAAGGGTGCGTTTGCGCGCGAGATAGTTGCGTTGTTCGACGCGCTTCTGCGCCGTCTCGACCGACTTATTGAGCCACGGATGCTCCAGCTCCTGGCCTTCTTCGAGGCCAAAGCGTTCCATGATCTTCGTCATGCGATCGGCCGCGCCGAAGTTACGCATGAGGTCGTCTTCGAAGCTGACGTAGAAGCGCGAGCCACCGGGATCGCCCTGGCGCGCGCAACGTCCGCGTAGCTGTCGGTCGATGCGTCGTGATTCATGCCGCTCGGTGCCGATAACGAACAAGCCACCTTTGTCCTGCACGCCAGGTCCTAGCTTAATGTCGGTGCCGCGGCCGGCCATGTTAGTCGAAATAGTAACCGTGCCTGCCTGCCCGGCGCGTTGCACGATCTCAGCTTCCTGCATGTGATACTTAGCGTTCAGCACGTTGTGCGGAATTTTTTCGCGCTTGAGCATGCGGCTCAGTAACTCGGAAGCTTCTACACTTACTGTGCCTACCAGGACTGGCTGCGCCTTGGCGTGCCGATCTTTGATCTCATTGATCACTGCGTTGTATTTTTCGCGGCGCGTTTTGTAGATGCGATCGTTCTCATCCTTGCGCGCCACCGGCCGGTTGGTCGGAATGGAGTTAACATCCAGCTTGTAGATGTCGTGGAACTCAGCTGCTTCGGTTTCCGCGGTACCAGTCATGCCGGCTAGCTTTTGATAGAGCCGGAAGTAGTTCTGGATAGTAATGGTAGCTAAGGTCTGCGTCTCGCGATCGATCTGCACGCCTTCCTTAGCCTCCACTGCCTGATGCAAGCCATCGCTCCAACGTCGTCCCGGCATCTTACGGCCGGTATATTCATCGACGATAACTACCTTGTTCTCTTCTACGACATACTGGACGTCCTTCTCGAACACGCAGTAAGCGCGGAGTAACTGAGAGATGTTATGAATGCGCTCAGCCTGCGCGTCGCAAATCTGCTGGCGCTCGACCTTCTGCTTCTCCTTCTCTTCATCAGAAAGTGTGCGGTTAAGATCGATGTCAGTGAACTCGCTGATCAAGTCCGGCAGGACGAAGGCGTCCGGATCGTCCGGGTTCATGAAAGTGCGGCCCTGTTCGGAGAGATCGGACTCGTTAGACTTTTCGTCGATGGTGAAGAAGAGCTCTTCTTTCAGCGCGAAGAGTTCTTCCTTGCGCGAATCGGTGTAGAACGATAGCTCGGCTTTCTCGATCGCCTTTCGCTTCTCCGTATCTTCCATCATGCGCAACAACTGTTTGTTGCGCGGCTGACCTAGCTTCACTTTGAACATCGCCAGGCCGCCCTCTTCGGTTTTGCCTTGGTCGAAAAGCTCCTTCGCGTCGCTCGCGAAGCGGTTTACCAGCATGTTCTGCTTGCGCACCAACTGCTCGGTCAGCGGTTTCCACTTATCGTATTGATGCGTCGAAACCGTAGCCGGTCCGCTAATGATCAGCGGTGTGCGTGCTTCGTCGATCAGGATGGAATCAACTTCATCGACGATGGCGTAATGGTAGCCGCGCTGCACTTGTTGCTCGCGCGTTGTAGCCATGCCGTTATCGCGCAGGTAATCGAAACCGAATTCCGAATTCGTGCCGTAGGTAATGTCGCAGGCGTATTGCGCGCGCCGAATATCCGGCGGTTGATCGTGCTGAATGCAACCAGTCGTTAGGCCAAGGAAGCTATAAAGCTGACCCATCCATTCCGCGTCGCGGCGGGCCAGGTAATCATTCACCGTCACGAGATGCGCGCCGCGACCGGTCAGCGCATTCAGGTAGAGCGGCAAGGTCGCGACCAAAGTTTTACCTTCACCCGTGGCCATTTCGGAAATGCGACCGCGATGCAAGACCATCCCGCCGACCAATTGCACATCGAAGTGCACCATATTCCAGGTCATCGGCTGGTCGCACACTTCGAAGGTTTCCTGCCGCTCGGTCAATCGCCGCGCGGCATTCTTCACCACCGCGAAAGCTTCCGGCAAAATTTCCTCCAGGCGGCTCCACTGCTCGGCATCGTCCGTGATTTTCGTGAGCTCGTCCTTCCACTGCGCAGTTTTCGCGCGTAGCTCGTCGTCGGAGAGCGACTTAAACTGCTCGTCCAGCTCGTTGATGCGGCGAACCGTCGGCATCAGGCGCTTGATCTCGCGCTGATTCCTGGATCCGAGTATCTTCTTTAAAATCCAACCGACCATGGGAGCGGGCAATATCAGCGAGATTCGCGCCGGTCGCAATGGGACGGAAAAATTACAAACACCCGTGAAAGAACGATCGCCTATGGTCCGAATGACTGAAGATGAATCTTAAGTCCATCATCTTCTGCCTTTGTGCAGTTAATGTCTTCGCGCAGACAAACGAGCGGGATCGCGCGTGGAACCAGCCGGTCGCGCCCTTCAAGATCATCGGCAACATCTATTATGTTGGCGTAACGGAAGTCTGTTCTTATCTCGTTACTACGCCCGCCGGTCACATCGTAATCGACGGCGGTTTCAAGGAAACGGCGCCGCTTATTGAAGCGAATATCGAAAAGCTTGGGTTCAACTTGCGCGACGTAAAGATTCTGCTCGCCAGTCATGCGCATTACGATCACGTGGGCGGCCTCGCGGAACTGAAGGAGAAGACCGGAGCGCAGTTCTTCGCGATGAAGGAAGATGCCGAGCCGTTCGCGCGCGGCGGCAAAAACGATTTTTTCTTCGGTGACGAACTTCGTTTTCCACCGATCAAGGCCGATCGCGAATTGCACGATGGCGATAAAGTTGAACTCGGCGGTGTGACGCTGGTGGCGCATCTCACGCCGGGTCACACGAAAGGCTGCACTACGTGGACGACGCACGCGGAAGAAAATGGCCGCAAGTATGATGTCGTTTTCGTGGGCAGTACACACCGTGCCGGGTTACACGCTGCTCGGAAACCCAAAATATCCGGACATGAAAGACGACTACGCGAAGACCTTCGCAATCATGAAGAAATTGCCGTGCGATGTATTTCTCGCTTCGCACGCCTCCTTCTTTTCGTTAGGCAAAAAGATCGAATTGCTGGCTCAACATCCATCACGAAATCCGTTTATTGATCCGGCTGGCTATCGCGAATTCATCGCGCGAACCGAGCAGGCTTTCCGCGAGCAACTTCAGCGCGAAGAATCGAAATGAAGCGCATTGTGCGTGCGGCTTTTGTGTCTAAGGTCGCGCGATGAAGAAGATCGTTTCCACCACTGAAGCGCCCGCCGCGGTCGGTCCTTACTCGCAGGCTGTGCGCGTCGGCCCCATGCTTTTTACCGCCGGGCAAATTCCGCTTGATCCGAAAAGCGGCCAGCTCGTTTCCGATAAAATCGGGGAGCAAACCAAACGCGTGCTCGATAATCTGACCGCGGTCTTGCAGGCGGAAGGAATGAATTTTTCCAACATCGTGAAGACGACCGTGTTCATGACGAACTTGGGCGATTTCCAAACGATGAACGAAATCTATGCCGGGTACTTTAAAGATGCGCCGCCTGCGCGTTCAACCGTCCAGGTCGCAGCGCTCCCGAAAGGCGCGCAGGTCGAGATCGAAGTCGTAGCGGTTGCGACCAAAGAAGGCGGCAAGGCCATCGATACCTGGGAGTGAGCGACGATCTTCTCGCGCTCTTTCGCAAAACCGGCGCGCTGCTCGATGGACATTTTGTTCTGCGCTCCGGTTTGCACAGCCGGCAGTTTTTTCAGTGCGCCATTCTGCTGCAATACACTGACATCGCGGCCGAGGTTTGCGGCCGGCTGGCCGATAAACTCCGCAATATCGAATGCGATGCCGTTATTTCGCCTGCGCTCGGCGGGATTGTCGTCGGGCAGGAAGTTGGCCGCTCGTTAGGCAAACGTCACATCTTCGTCGAAAAGGACGCGGGCGGATTGGTTCTGCGCCGCGGTTTCAAGATTGCGCCTAACGAGAGGTTCATCGTGGCGGAAGATGTGGTCACGCGCGGCGGTCGAGTGCAGGAAACGATCGACATCGTGCGCAATCACGGCGGAGTTGTCGCCGCCGTCGGCGTGATCGTCGATCGCAGCGGCGGCAATCGTCCGGACTTCGGCTGTCCTTTCGTGAGTCTGATCGAGATGAACGTCGAAACTTTCCCCGCTGAAAAAATTCCGCCTGATCTGGCCGCTATTCCCGCGGTAAAACCGGGCAGCAAGTGAAAGAGCATTTCGGCGGAAAAAAAGTTCTCATCACCGGCGGGCTCGGTTTCATCGGTTCTACACTGGCGATGCGCCTGCAGGAATCGGGCGCAGACGTCACGCTCGTCGATAGTCTGATTCCAGAGTACGGCGGCAATCCTTTCAACATCGAGCCCGTGCGCGACAAGGTGCACGTCAACATTTCCGATGTGCGCGACAGCCACAGCATGCCGCAGCACGTGCAGGGAAAAGATTTTCTTTTCAACCTCGCCGGACAGACCAGTCATCTCGATTCCATGATCAATCCGGAGCCGGATCTGGAGATCAATTGCCACGCGCAACTCTCCATTTTGGAAGCGTGCCGCCTGCATAATCCAAAGATCAAAATTGTTTTCGCGAGCACGCGGCAAATTTACGGACGGCCGCGGCAGTTGCCCGTGACCGAAAGTCATCCGCTCGAACCGGTGGACATCAATGGCATCAACAAGATGGCCGGCGAAAAATATCATCTGCTCTACCATCAGGTGCATGGTCTGAATACGACCGCCTTGCGCCTGACGAACACAATCGGCCCGCGCATGCGAATCAAAGACGCGCGTCAGACTTTTGTCGGTGTCTGGATTCGACAACTGCTGGAGAACCGGCCGATCGAAGTCTGGGGCGGAAAACAATTGCGCGATTTCACCGATGTCGATGATGCGGTCGACGCATTTTTATTGGCGGCCGCGTCAGCCGCGACCAACGGCGAAGTTTATAACCTGGGCGGAAGCGAGGTGATCGATCTGGCGAGCCTCGCGAAGTTGCTCGTGGAAATTAACGGCGGCGGCGAGTGCGTGCAGCGCGAATTTCCGGCGGACCGGAAGTCGATCGATATCGGCGATTACTACGGTGACTTTTCAAAAATTCGCGACCAACTCGGCTGGACGCCCGCAAGGCCGCTACGCGAAACACTCACGCGGACACTCGCTTATTACCGCACGCATCTCGCGCGGTATCTCTAGTCGTGAAACAAATTCAGGTTTCCGATCCGCGCGCCGGATATCTGGCCTACCGCGCAGATATCAACGCGGCCATCAATCGTTGCCTAACGAGTGGTCATTACATTCTCGGCGCTGAAGTCGAATACTTTGAGAAGGAATTTGCCGCCTGGCTCGGGGCGGCGCACGCCGTCGGCGTTGGGAATGGAACCGATGCCATCGAGCTGGCGTTGCGCGTGCTCGGGATCGGCGCCGGTGACACCGTCGTCACGACTTCGAATACGGCCGTTGCGACGGTGGCGGCGATCGAGTTGGCGGGCGCAATGCCTCTTTTGGTCGACGTCGACGAAACGACGCTAACCATTTCGACGCAGAAGCTCGAAGCGGCGTTAGAGAAGAAAGCGCATCGCAAGATTCGAGCGCTCATTCCCGTTCATCTTTATGGTCAGCCGGCGAACATGCCGGAGGTCATGCGCATCGCACGGCAATACGATTTAAGAGTGATCGAAGATTGCGCCCAGGCGCATGGGGCCATGATCGAGCAACAAAAAGTCGGAACATTTGGCGACATCGGCACATTTAGTTTTTATCCGACAAAGAATTTGGGGGCGCTTGGCGATGGAGGTGCGGTCGTGACGAATAACGACTCGTTAGGCCAAAGCCTGCGCGAGCTGCACGTCTACGGCTGGCGCGAACGTTACATCAGCGAACGCGCGGGGATGAACACCCGTCTGGACGAGATGCAGGCGGCTATTCTGCGAGTGAAGGTACCTCATCTGCACGCGGAAAATTCCCGACGCCGCGAAATTGCGCAGCAATATCACGACTCGTTAGGCAGGCTGCCGCTGCAGCTTCCGGCGGTTCGGCCTAACGAACGACACGTTTACCATCAATTCACCATCCGCCTGGGGAAGCGCGACCAACTTCGCGAATTTCTCGCGCAGAAAAATATCCAGACGGCAATTCTTTACCCGCAACCGATTCATCAGCAGCCGGCTTATCGAAATCGGGTCGCGATCGATTCCGATCTTTCCGTGATCGAGCGCGCCGCGGGCGAGCTTCTCTGTCTGCCGATGCATCCTTGGCTGAAAGAGCCGGAGGTTGCAGCGGTGATCGACGCCATTCGTGCGTTTCATGAGTGACGGACTTTCCGCGGTTGAACTCGACCTCATGCGATCGGTCGAGGACGATCACTGGTGGTATCACGCTTTGCGCGCGCGTGTGCTCGATCGGCTCGCCTTACTGCCGGCGAATTTCAATTTGCTCGATGCCGGTTGCGGCAGCGGCGGAATGTTGGCGCGCATTCGGAAAAGATTTCCCCGCGCAACTCTCGTCGGCTTCGATGTGAGCGAGCATGCTCTTCGCCTAACGAGTGATCGCGCGCTCGATGCGCAATTGGTGCGAGGCAACGCAGATCGACTGCCGTTCGAGGACCAGGCTTTCGATGTCGTCCTATCGCTCGATGTCATCTGTCACCGCACGGTGAACGATCGCGCGGCCTTGGAGGAGATGCATCGCGTCTTGCGGAACAGCGGCACGCTGATTGTAAATCTCCCGGCATTCGAATTCTTACACGGCAGTCACGACGTCGCAGTAGATACGGCGCGTCGTTACGTGCGAAAACCTCTCGCGCAGTTGCTAACCGCAGCCGGATTTAAGATCGAGAAGCTAACCTACTGGAACATGATCCTGCTGCCGGCCGTGGCCGCGGTGCGATGGATCAGCCGCGGACAAACGCACTCCGACCTCGCGCCGACCTCGCAGCTAACCAACCGGACTCTCGGCGCCATCGCGCAATTTGAGTTCGCTCTTGGCCGCCGCTTTTCGCTACCATTCGGCACCTCGCTCTTCGCGATCGCACGAAAATGATTCCCGTTCGTCCAGCCCTCAGTGTGGTCGTGCCGCTTTACAATTCGGCGGACACGTTGCCGCGCTTGCTCGATGAACTCTGCGCCGTTCCGATCGAAGGCGCGCTCGAGATTGTTCTGGTGAACGATGGCAGTCGCGATGCGACCGAAGCAATCGCCTTGCAGGTGATCGAGAATTGCCGCGTGCCTGTTACTTTCATCAGCCTCTCGCGCAATTTCGGCGAGCATAATGCCGTGCTGGAAGGTTTGCGCGAGAGCACCGGCGAATTCGTCGTCACGATGGATGACGATCTGCAGAATCCACCATCGGAAGTGGCGAAGCTGGTCGAGGTCGCGCGGGCCGAGCAACGTGATGTCGTTTACAGCCGCTACGATGAGAAACAGCACTCGTGGTGGCGCAATTTCGGCAGTTGGCTGACGAATGTTTTCGCCGATTGGAGCGTCGATAAACCGAAAGGTCTTTATCTTTCGAGCTTCCGTTGCCTCTCGCGTTTCGTGGTCGAGGAGATCGTGAAATCTTCCAACCCCACGCCCTACATCGATGCGCTTATTTTTCAGGTCACGCAAAACGTCGGGGTGGTGAAGGTGCGACACGACGTCCGCAGCAGCGGCCGGAGTGGTTACACACCGCGTAAGCTTTTGCGTCTCTGGATTAGCATGCTGACGAACGCTTCCGTCATGCCGTTGCGCATCGCGACCCTGCTGGGGCTCGTTCTGAGTTTGTGCGGCTTCGTCGGCTTCGTCGAAGTCTCTATCGAACATTTCGTGAGGCGTCATCCGCTGGGATGGGGCTCACTCATGGCAGCGGAACTTTTGTTTTCCGGAACGCAATTGCTCGTCCTCGGCGTGGTCGGCGAGTACATTGGCCGCACTTATTTGCGCGTTTCGGAAAAGCCGCAAAGCGTGGTGCGTCTTCGTCGCCAACGCGCGCCCGCGAATCTTGACCTGACGAAGCGCGGCTTCTAGTTTGCCGCAGCCGCAATCGCGCGGTCGAAAAACTATTGTGAATCGCGTTTCCGCCTTCTACCGCACATCGATCGGGAAGAAATTCATCGTCGCGGTCACAGGGCTGATCATGATTTTTTTCATCATCGGTCATCTGCTTGGCAATCTGCAGATTTTTCTCGGGCCGGACTGGGTCAACGGTTACGCGGAACATTTGCGCGAGCTGGGACCGATCCTCTGGCTCATCCGCGGTGTCCTCTTCATCACTGTGATTCTGCACATTTATTTTACGGTGAAGTTGGCCATCGAAAATAAGCGCGCCCGTCCGAAGAATTACGTTCGGAAAGAAAACGTGAAAGCGAGTTTCGCTTCCCGCCACATGGTGGTGAGCGGCCTGGTTGTTTTCGCTTTCATCATTTTTCATCTACTGCATTTCACCGGGCGGAGATTCAATCCGCAGTTTCCGCTCCTGAAGAACGATCCGCTAAATCATTACGATGTTTACTCGATGATGGTTTACGGATTTCAGAATGTTTACGTTTCGATTTTCTACATCATCGGGCTTTTTTTGCTCACGCTGCATCTCACGCACGGTGCTTCCAGCTTCTTGCAGTCGTTAGGCTTGAATGACAAAAAATTGACGCCCAAGCTCGCTTTTTTCGGCCGTCTTTTCGCTTGGCTGATCTTTCTCGGCTACACTTCGATTCCGCTCGCCATCCTCTGTGGATGGGTGCAGCCGGCGCAGCACTTATGATCGGCACGCTCGATTCCAGAGTCCCGGGTGGTCCGCTGGAAAAGAAGTGGTCCAGCCACAAAGATCATTCACGACTCGTTAGTCCAAATAACCGACGGAAGTTCGAAATCATCGTCGTCGGCAGCGGGCTGGCCGGCGGGTCGGCTGCGGCCACGCTCGGCGAACAGGGCTACAACGTGAAGTGTTTCTGTTATCAGGATAGCCCGCGCCGCGCCCATAGCATCGCCGCACAAGGTGGCATCAACGCCGCGAAAAATTATCAAAACGACGGCGACAGCGTTTTCCGCTTGTTCTACGACACGATCAAAGGCGGCGATTTCCGTTCGCGGGAAGCGAACGTTTATCGCCTCGCGGAAGTTGCCAATCTCATCATCGACCAATGCGTCGAACAAGGTGTGCCCTTCGCGCGCGAGTACGGCGGCTTGCTCGCGAATCGTTCCTTCGGCGGGGCGCAAGTCTCGCGCACTTTCTACGCGCGCGGACAAACCGGACAACAGCTCTTGTTAGGCGCCTATCAGGCGCTTTGCCGGCAAATCGCGTCCGGCACGGTGAAGATGTTTCCGCAAACCGAGATGCTCGATCTCGTGCTCGTCGATGGTCACGCCAAGGGAATCATCTCACGCAGCCTAACGAGTGGTAAGATCGAAGCGCACGCCGCCGATGCCGTGGTGCTCGCGACCGGCGGTTACGGCAACGTCTTTTATCTTTCGACCAATGCGCGGGGTTGCAACGTCACCGCGACTTATCGCGCTTACAAAAAAGGCGCACTCTTCGCCAATCCCTGTTTCACCCAAATCCATCCGACCTGCATTCCGGTTAGCGGTGATTATCAATCGAAACTCACCCTCATGTCCGAATCGTTGCGCAACGACGGCCGCGTCTGGGTGCCGAAAAAGCCGCACGATTGTGCGAAGTCACCTGGTGAGATTCCTGACCAGGAGCGCGATTATTATTTGGAGCGAAAATATCCGAGCTTCGGCAATCTCGCGCCGCGCGATATTTCATCACGCGCCGCCAAACAAGTTTGCGATGAGGGTCGCGGGATCGGTCCGGGCGGGCGCGGTGTTTATCTGGATTTCAAAGATGCGATCGCGCGGCTCGGCGAAAACACCATCCGCGAGCGTTACGGAAATCTTTTCGACATCTACGAAAAGATCACAGCCGAGAACGCCTACAAACAACCGATGCGCATTTATCCCGCGGTGCATTATACCATGGGCGGTTTGTGGGTTGATTACAATTTGATGAGCAACATCCCCGGCCTGCACGTCATCGGTGAAGCGAACTTTTCCGATCACGGCGCGAATCGCTTAGGCGCCAGCGCACTCATGCAAGGACTTGCAGATGGATATTTTGTTCTGCCGTACACGCTGCCGAATTATCTCGCCGGACAAATCAACAAACGTCCCAAACCAGATCACGCCGAATTCAAGAAAGCGGAAGACGAAGTTCGGACGCGCGTAAAAAAAATGCTGAGCGTAAATGGCAAGCGCTCGCTTGATTCATTTCATCGCGAACTCGGTTTGCTGCTCTGGGACAAATGCGGCATGGCGCGCAACGCCGCTGGTCTGCGCGAAGCGCTCGCGAAGATTCCGCAATTACGCGAAGAGTTTTGGCGCGACGTGCGCGTGCCTGGAACGGGCGAGGAGTTTAATCAATCGCTCGAACGCGGCGGACGCGTGGCGGATTTTCTCGAGTTTGGTGAATTGATGTGCATCGACGCCTTAACGCGCGACGAATCGTGCGGCGGACATTTTCGCGAAGAACATCAGACACCGGACGGCGAAGCGTTGCGCAACGACGCAGAGTTTGCATCCGTTTTCGCCTGGGAATTCCAAGGCAACGGAGCAATCGCGCCGCCGAAACTGCATCGCGAACCATTGCATTTCGAAACCGTCGAACTGGCGCAAAGGAGCTATAAATGAACTTCAAATTGCGTATCTGGCGTCAGGCCAATCGCGAGGCGAAAGGCAAGCTCGCGAAATACGATGTGGCCAACATTTCGCCGGACACGTCGTTTCTCGAAATGCTCGACATCCTCAACGAGCGCCTAACGAGTGAAGGCAAGGATCCGGTCGCGTTCGAATCTGATTGCCGGGAAGGAATTTGCGGGACGTGTTCGCTCACGATCAACGGCGAAGCGCATGGGCCGTCGCATCCGGGCGCGGCTTGTCAGCTTTATATGCGCAGTTTCAATGACGGCGAGACAATCACAGTTGAGCCGTTTCGCGTGCGTCCTTTTCGCTTCGTCAAAGATCTGGTCGTCGATCGCAGTTCGCTCGATCGCATTGTGCAGGCGGGCGGGTTCGTGTCCGCGCGCGCGGGTTCGGCGCCGGAAGCGAATTCGATCCCGGTGCCGAAACATAGCGCCGATGTCGCCATGGAAGCAGCGGCCTGCATTGGTTGCGGCGCCTGCGCCGCTGCGTGTCCGAACGCATCCGCAATGCTGTTCACCTCGGCGAAGGTCTCGCATCTCGCCCTCCTTCCCCAAGGCGGGCCGGAACGAACCGATCGCGTCTTGAACATGGTGCGCGCCATGGATGCGGAAGGTTTCGGCAATTGCACCAACACCTACGAATGCGAAGCGGTCTGCCCGGCGGAAATCAGCGCTAGTTTCATCGCGAAGTTAAATCGCGAATACGCCGTGGCGATATTGCGCAAGAAATTAGGCGAGTAGAGCTACAGCGTCTCGCACTCGCAGGTCCACAATTCCGGATCAAGTTCCGCTTGGGCGCGCTGGCCTAACGAGTCGCTCTCCGCGCCGTCTCGCAAGACCGCAAAGAGTGTCGAACCGGAACCCGATAACATCGCGGCGCCGACTTCCGGTTGTTGCATCAACCACATCTTCATGTGTGCGAGAAAAACATATTTTTCAAAAACCGGCCGCTCGAGATCGTTGACGAAGCTGAAACCGGCGAACTCCTGGGCTGCATAGCGAATCCCGGGTAATTCCTTCGAATCCGCCCAATTTTTGTAAGCCCACGAAGTCGAGACACCGAAGGGCGGTTTCAAGAGCAGCAATCGCAATCGCTTCGACAACTCGTTAGGCCGGACGAGCTCCCCTCGCCCGCAACATTGCGCCGCGGATTGAAAAATGAAAAACGGGATGTCGGAGCCGATCTGCGCCGCGAGTTCCGCCATCTGTCGCTCACTCAAGCCCGACTGGAAGAGTTCATCCATTCCCAGAAAAACCGTCGCGGCATCGCTGCTTCCGCCGCCGAGTCCCGCACCGTGTGGGATTTTTTTGGTCAACTCAATGCGAACGTTGGAGGCGATTCGTTCGTGCTGCAGAAAAATGCGTGCGGCATGAAAAGCGAGATTATCGCCGTCGCTGGGCAAGGTCGGATCGTCGCAGAGGAGTTCGATTTCGCCCGGACCCGGTTGTTTCGTAATCGTGATCTCATCGTAAACCGAGACCGGCGCCATCAGAGTTTCGATTTCGTGATAGCCGTCCGTGCGCCGGCCCAGGATGCGAAAGGAAAGATTGATCTTCGCGGGCGCGCGAAGCTGGATTACTTCATCGGTACTAACCACGCCGAAGGATACAGAATGAACGACCAAATCAAGAACCCACGCGACCGAATCATCGTCGCGCTTGATCTGCCGACCGCGGAGCAGGCGCTGGACATGGTCGGGAAAATTTCCGGCGAGGTTTCGTTTTTCAAAATCGGCCTGCAACTTTACACCGCGGCCGGACCGGAAATTGTGCGCGCCGTTTTGGCGAAAGGCGGGAGAGTTTTTCTCGATCTGAAATTGCACGACATTCCGAACACTGTTGGGAAAGCCGTGCGTGCTGCGGGCGATCTCGGTGTGGAAATGCTCACGTTGCATCTAAGCGGCGGTCGCAACATGATCGAAGCCGCCATTCGCGAATGTCCGCCGCATTTACTTTTGTTAGGCGTGACTGTCCTGACCAGTTCCGATGATGAAACGCTGCGCGAAATCGGAGTGGGCGAGGGCGTCGAAGAACAAACGCTCCGCCTCGCCAGACTCGGTTTTGCAGCCGGCATTCGCGGATTAATCGCGAGCCCACATGAAGTTCGCGCGTTACGGAAACAGTTCGGTGAGCAGATGACCATCATTACACCAGGCGTCAGGCCCGCTTGGGCGAAGGTGGATGATCAAAAGCGATTCACGACGCCTCGCGAAGCGATCGAGAACGGCGCGGATTATTTGGTCATCGGTCGGCCAATCACGGCTGCGACTGATCCGCGCGAAGCGGCGCAGAAGATCGCGGCCGAACTTGCCTAACGAGTGCAAGAACTTGACGTCTATCACGATCGCGAACCGCGCTCGGCCGCGGTGAACATGGCCGTCGATGAAGCGCTCTTCGAATTCGCGACCGCTCCTTCGCTTCGCTTTTACCGATGGGCTCGACCCGCGATTTCATTCGGCTATTTCGGTTTGTTCGCGGACGTCGCCGATCAAGTAACGGAACGGGACATCGTCCGCCGCTGGACGGGCGGCGGAATTGTTCCGCACGGAGCAGACGTTACCTATTCGGTCATTCTCCCGCGCGGCGAAACGGCGGCGCAATCGCGGATTGTTTATACAGAAATCCACGAAGCGATTCGACGTGCGCTCCTACCGTTCATGAATGCCCAGCTGGCGGAAACAAACGCACCTGCTGTTTCCGAATCTTGTTTTGCAAATCCCGTCGTCGCCGATGTGATAGTCGCAGGAAAAAAAATTGCCGGCGCCGCACATCGTCGAACGCGCGCGGGTCTACTCCATCAAGGCAGCATCCAGGGCGAAACGTTGCCGGAAGATTTTCCAGACCGTTTCGCGACGCAACTTTGTCCGAGTTTTGAAAAGCGCGTTTTATCCTCAGAAATTCTGGCCCGTGCCGAAATCTTGGCGCGAGAAAAATACGGCACGGACGCCTGGTTGCGCCAAAGATAGCTACGCTTTGACTTTGAAATAGCCGCCTTCTATTCTGACGGCGTGGAAGTTTTCGCACGTTCGTTAGCGGCCGAGGCCACTTCTTCCGGACCGCTCGCGAGAGTGGCGGAAACGGTGCAATCGCATCTCGAAGAAGTCGAAAGTCGAATCGCAGCCGAGTCTGCTTCGTTCGATCCGGCGGTGGAGGGTTACGTCGCTTATGCGATCGGCGGCCGCGGCAAACGTCTGCGTCCTTTGATGGCACTGTTGAGCGGCGGGGCAACCGGCGGAATAACTCCGGCCCACATCGATCTCGCGGTCATTCTCGAGCTGATCCATATCGCGACGCTCGTGCATGACGACATCATGGACGAAGCTGAACGGCGCCGCGGACAACCGACTGTGAATGCGCGTTGGGGAAATTCGCTCAGCGTTTTATTGGGCGATTGTCTTTTCGCGCAGGCTCTAAACCTCTCGACCAATTTCGAAAAAGCCGACGTGAGCCGCGCCATCGCACAGGCGGCGCGCGATGTTTGCTCGGGCGAAATCATTCAAACACAGCGGCGCTTCGATCTGCATCTGGCGATCGAAGATTATCGGCGCATCGTGGAAATGAAAACTGGCTCGCTCTTTTCCGCGGCCGCGCAACTCGGGGCTGTGATCAATGAGGCGGATGAGTCAACCGTGCGCGCCTTGCAAAGTTTCGGAATGAAAGTGGGCGCCGCCTACCAGATTTATGATGACTGTCTTGACCTGGCCGGCAACGAATCGGTTATCGGCAAAACCCTCGGGACCGATTTGCGCAAAGGAAAACTGACTCTGCCCATCCTGGTTTTGTTGAAGAGCGCGCCCGCAGTCGAGCGCGAGCATTACTCGCAGATGATCGTGAACGGCAGGGTCGATGAGCTGACGGAAATTGTGCGCGCGGAACTGAACAGCGCGCCCTTGAGCGAATCGATTACGACCGGACAGAATCTGATTCGCGAGGCGCAAACGGGGCTTTCGATTTTGCCGCGCGGTCCGCACGCAGAATCGCTTCACCAGTTCGGCGACGCCTTGCGCGAGTTGCTCGATCAATTGCGCGATTAGGTGGTTCAGCTAAAAATTAGCGAACTGCCGGAGGACGATCGTCCGCGGGAAAAATTAGTGGCACGCGGCGCGAATGCGCTGACGAATGCGGAACTGATTGCGATTTTGTTACGCACGGGATTTCAGGGGAAGAATGCGGTGGAGGTCGCACGCGAATTACTGGCGCACTACAAAACGCTTAATGCTTTGAGTCGCTGTTCGATCGAGGAGATCTCGAAGATCAAAGGAATCAAAGGCGTAAAGGCGATCGAACTTGTGGCGGCTTTCAATCTGGCGCACCGCATCGCGCAGGAACAGCTCGCGCAGAAGAAAATCGATACGCCCGAGCTGGTTTACGATTTGTTAGGCGCGGAGATGCGCGCGTTGCAAAAAGAATCGCTTCGCATCCTGATGCTCGACACGCGCTATCATCTTTTGCGAGTGGAAGAGATTTCGCGCGGGAGTATGAGCGAAAGCATTGCGCATCCGCGCGAAGTTTTTCGGCCGGCCATCATCGCTTCGGCCTACGCTGTCATCGTGGCGCACAATCATCCCTCGGGGGACCCGTCGCCCAGCCAGGCGGACCACAGCCTAACGAGACGTTTGGCCGAAGCTGCCGAACTCCTTCAGATCAAGCTGCTCGATCACATTATTCTCGGCGCGCCGGCGGAAGGCCGGCAGCCGTATTTCAGTTTCAAGGAAGCAGGCGTCTTGTGAAAATTCATCCGAGCGCCATCGTCGATTCCAAGGCGAAGATCGCACCAGACGCAGAGGTCGGTCCATATTCCATTATTGGCCCCGAAGTCTCGTTAGGCGCGAAATCGATCGTGCAGTCGCATGTCGTTTTGGAAGGCACAGTCGAGATCGGCGAAGGGAATTTGATCGGACACGGTTCGATTATCGGCGGGCCGCCACAGGATCTTGGATTCAAAACGAGCACGCGCAGCTCGGTGCAAATCGGAAATCGAAACGTCATTCGCGAACACTGCACCATTCATCGCGGAACGGCGGAAGGAACGGCCACCGCGATCGGCGATGATAATTTTCTCATGGCCGGCGTGCACCTGGGACACAACTGCCGTCTCGCGAACGGCGTGATCATCGCGAATAATTGTTTGCTGGCCGGTTATGTCGAAATCGACGAGCGCGCCTTCATCGGCGGCGGTACGACTTTTCATCAATTCATGCGCGTCGGTCGTCTGGTCATGGCGCAAGGCAGCTCGGCTTTCGGGAAAGATATCCCGCCATTCCTCCTCGCGGCAGAGCGCAATTATGTTTTTGGTGTCAACGTGCTCGGCATGCGCCGGGCCGGTTTCAGCGCGGAGGAGCGCGATGAAATTCGACGCGCGTTCAAATTGCTTTATCGCAGTGGTCTCAACACGCGGCAGGCATTGGAGAAAGCAGAGGCGACGGAATTTAACTCGTTAGGCCGCGAGTTTTTTGAATTCGTGAAGAAGGCGGGCAAGCGTGGCATCCTGCCTTACAAACACGGTGCGGAAGATTAGTTTCCGCGCAGCGCGAGAAGCGCCAGCATTCGTCCCGTTTTTCCTTTCTCGACGCGGTAAGAATAATACCGCTCGAGATCGCACGCGGTGCAGATGCCGCAGTCGTGCACCTGATTCACTCCGCCAGCGCGACATTGCGCGACGATTTCCGCGGCGAAATCAATTTCGTAATGCGGCGGACGAATGCACGGACTCAACTGCACGATCAAGTTGTTAGGCTGCGCACCGAATTTTTCCTGCATGAGCGCGATCGCGTGGGCGGCAATCGTCAGCTCGGTTCCTTTTTTCCCGGAATGCACCAGGCCGATGCAGTTCCGGACCGGATCAACCAAATAAACCGCGCAGCAATCGGCCACGTAGATGCCAAGACAAACATTCGGCTGGTTGGTAATCACTCCGTCACAATCCGCGAAGCAGCGATCGTCTGAGGTTGCGCCATCTACGACCGCGATGCGATGGCCATGAACCTGTTGTGCGGTAATAAACGCGCGGTCGCCCACGCCGAATTTGTTTCGAATTTCACGGTGCACCTCGTCGAGTCGCGAGAGCACTTCGGCCTTGTCGTATGAGACATCGATACCGGGAACGCGATGCACGAACGCATGTGTGCATTCGGTCGCCGACAAAGCGGCGAATTGCTCGAACGGAAGTTCTCGCTTCTGCAAGGCTCGGCGGCCTAATGAGCGAGCTCAGCGCGATTTTGCTCGCGACGGGCCTTAATTGCTGGCGAGCCGTTGAGCGGAATCGGCGTCGGCTTCGGTGGCGGCGTTGGATTCGCGTCGGTCTTGAGTTTGCGACGCGTGTTCGGTTCGTCGAGTCGATTGGAGAAAGTCACTTCCGTCGCGGTCGCGCGATCGAATTCCGCCACCGCTGCGTTGTAAGTGTAGAGCGCCTGCAGCTGGGTCGATTGCGCAGTTGTTAACTGCACCCGCGCATCGAGCACTTCCAACTGCGTGCCCGCGCCCGCGCCGAGACGCGCACTGGCCAGGCGCAACGCTTCATTCGCCTGTTCGACATTTTTTTCCTGACTCTTAATCAGCTCGGCGCCCTGGATCAAATTCGAATAGGACTGCTGCACTTCGAGTTCCACCTGACGAACGAAATCATCCAGCGTGATCTTCGATTCCTCCAGGATGGCCTTGGCTTGCTTGAGTTTTCCGTAGGTTTGGCCCCAATCCCAAACCGCCCAGTTGCCGGTGCCGCCAAAAACGTAACCCTGCCGCACCGAATGAATATCTTCGCTGATCGGTGAGCTGCGACCCTCATACGCCGCAGTCGCGCTGACCTGGGGGAAAAATCCGGAGCGTGCCACGCTGACTTGAGCGCGATTGGAAAGAACGGTCGCTTTTTGCGCTTTGATGAATGGCCGATGCGCCTTCGCCACTTCAATTGCTTTGGTCAGCGGAATGTGGCGCGGCACGTAGACGAGCTCGCCGATCGCCTCAAGCGGCGGGCTGTCGCCGCGATTCGGATCGAAATCGAGGCCCATGGTTTTGGCGAGCTGCAATTGCGCGATCCGATAATTATTCCGCGCGCCGATCAACTGCGGATATTGGTTGGAAAGCGCGACCTGCGCCTGCAAGACGTTGAAACGCGGAACCGTTCCGGCGTCGAAACGATTTTGCTGGTCCTGCAATTGGCTCTGCAAAAGTTTGACCGATTCTTCCTGCACACCGATGAGCGCGCGGTCCAGCAGCACGAGATAAAATTGTTGCCGCGTCGTCGCGATGACCTGATCGATCGCATTACGAAATCCGTAGTAGGCGCTATCGCGTTGAAAATCGGCCGAGCGAATATTCGAAATGACGCGACCGCCGGCGAAAACGATCTGCGTGGCTTGCAGCGAGAGATTGTACTGCGTCGGCACACCCCTGATCTGACCGGACGAGCCAAAGCCGCTGACGGAACTAAGATGCGGATCGGTGTTCGAAATATTGGCGATCTCATCGACGCGCGGCAGAATGTCGGCACGCAGCTCGAGGTAGAGACCTTTGGTCCGCTCGATTTCTTGTTTGGCACGCTGAATATCGGGGTTGCGCTGCAATGCCGTCAGCACTGCCTGATCGAGCGTGTAACGCGGGACGCGCGTGTAGATTTCGACTTGGTCGCTCCCGGCGAAGGAAAACGGAATGATGCCGCTGGCAAAAAGCAGAAGATGAGTAAGGAAAAACTTTCGCATTTCAGGTCAAGGCGGAGACGCGTGGAAGGTTAACCGGACACCCGATTTAGTCCACAAGGTTTGCCGATCAGATGCAAGCGCTGTGCCGAGTGGATTCAAATTTCCTAAGCAGCAATGATGCAATGACTTAAGGTCGGACTGATTTTTTAAGACCACACTGGGCATTCCCGCGCATGGGATATTGGCATTCCATTTTCGAAACTTTGACGCGAACATTCGAAAAGCGGCGCTGCGGATCGGGCGATCGTTATTTCGCCTGACAGTAGGCGTGGATCTTCGTGTAGATTTGAAGCCACGCTTTTTGTTCGCCGGGACTGAGCACGGTCATGACTTTCATCAGATTCCCGACCATCTCTTCGCGAATACGCCTAACGAGTGCTGAACCTTTTTCCGTGATGCAGACCATTACCTTGCGCCGATCTTCCGGCGCGCTCGCGCGCACGACGTAACCGGAATTTTCCAAACGCGCAACCAGACCGCTCGCCGCGGCAGTGGTGTGCAACATTTTTTGTGCGATGGCCGACATCGACAGGACTTCCTTTTGATCGAGCGCGGCCAGAAGAAAAAATTGGGGGAAGGAAACGTTGCCCGGCGCGAGCTCCTTGCTGAGATGCAGGACGAAGCAACGCTGCATCTCTAATATAATATGAGAGAGCTGCTCGGCATCGGCGCGGAACTCGTCTTTCGCGGAAGGCGCGCGCGTGCTGAGTGTCGCTGTGTTCAAGGAGGCAAAGCTAAGAATTGCCGAGGACGTGTCAAACGAAGGGGAGCAGGACCGTGACGTCGGCTCCATCGGCGTGGCTTTCGTGCGCGGCGAGACGTAGCAAAGCATTGGACTGATGCAGGCCGAAAATCGCGTGCGATTCCTGGCGTCCAACCGGGGAGAATATTCCGGCCTGCAAACGGCCTCGAAGGTAATGGGGGCGATCGCCGGAATTGTCGACAGCGCCGCTCAATCGCGCTGGCACCTGCGTTACTTCGTGTTCCGCCTCGTTCGCGCCCAGCAATTTCAAGATCGCCGGCCTAACGAATAGTAAGAACGTCATGTAAGCGGAGACCGGATTTCCCGGCAGACCGAAAATGAGGCAGTGGCCGGCGCGACCAAACAGAAATGGCTTCCCCGGCTTTACCGAGACGCGCCAAAATTCCAGGGAAGCGCCGATCGCAGTGAGCGCGGGTTTAACGAAATCGCGCGCGCCCACGGAAACTCCGCCGCTGATAATCAAAACATCAGAAGTCTTCGCTGCGCGAAAAGCGCTTTCCGTTTCCTGCGGATCGTCCGCGCAATGCTTCGCGGAAACGATTTGCGCGCCCGCTTTGCGCGCGAGCGCGTGCAGCAGCGGAGAATTCGAATCGTAAATCTGGCCGGGCTGCAACGGCGTTCCCGGTCGAACAACTTCATCACCCGTGGTGACAATCGACGCGCGAACTTCGCCGCCGATTTCCACTTCGCTAAGTCCTTGCGCGGCGAGCAGCGCGATCGTCGATGGACGAATGCGTTCGCCTAACGAGAGCAATTTTTGTCCTTCCGCGACATCGGCACCGGCGGCGCGCACATTTTCTCCGGGCTCGACCTCGGACAATGTGACGATTTCCGCTCCTTCCATGCGCACGTCTTCCTGCATGATGACGGCATCCGCGCCACGCGGAATCGGTGCGCCGGTGAGAATGCGAATGGACTTGCCCGCGCCGACGTTTAATTGGCGATCGATTCCCGCAGCTTGTTCGCCAACAATTTTCAGGCGCGCATTTTTCGGAGAAGCGCTCGCCACCAGCGCATAGCCATCCATGGCAGAGTTATCGAACGGCGGCGAGGCAACGCGCGCGAACAAATCGCGTTGCCCAAAACAATCGAGGGCTTCGAGCAGCGGAACTGCGCGCGCCGGCAACGCCCGCACCTCCTCCAGGATTTTTCGACGCGCTTCTTCTTCGGAAATCACAATCCTCCTCGGCTGGTTGACGAGCATCGCCGCCCCTCATATTCTCGCAACCTGCCTCTCGCGCAGTCGCGGAGCGAAGGCGGATCCCTGGTGAGGTGGCTGAGTGGTCGAAAGCAGCGCTTTGCTAAAGCGCCGTAGTCCAAAAGGCTACCGAGGGTTCGAATCCCTCCCTCACCGTTCCTCATGATTCGTGGGTTGATCCTTCGCTGGCAGCTACTACTTTCCGCGGCTTTATGCAAAACCTCTCGTTAGGCAAAATTTTCGCGACGCTGCTTGTGCTGGTGGCGGTGTCCGGCTGCGAGGATTTCGAGGCGATGCAAAAGCAGGCCCAGGCGGATAAAATGAAAACGGCCGCGATCGCGCCGAATCCGGCGCCGGCTTATTGGGATGGCGATCTTTTCAAAGGGTCGCCGAAGATCGTGATCAAGCTGCGCGAGCAGCGCGCTTATTTTTTCAAAGCAGGAAAGATTGTCGGTGAAGCAAATATTTCTACCGGCCGCAAAGGTTTCGAAACACCGCCGGGGACTTACCGCGTGATCCAGAAGGATGAGAATCACGTCTCCAATCTCTACGGCGACTACGTCGACGCGGGCGGCAACACCATTGCGAGAAATGTCGATACCAGCCGCGATCCGCGGCCAGAGGGCGCAGAGTTTCGCGGCGCCCCGATGCATTATTTTCTGCGGTTCACGCGCGGTTATGGCATGCATGCCGGGTTCGTCCCGCGTTATCGCGCGTCGCACGGCTGCATTCGCATGCCCGCGGAAATGGCGAAACACTTCTTCGACGCCGCAGAATTGGAGACGCCGGTAATCGTCGAGGAGTAGTTAGCCGGGCGGCCAGGCGAGCTTGCGTTGGCCCAGAACATGAACGTGCAGGTGGGGAACGCTTTCGCCCGCATCGGGTCCGTTGTTAATCACTACGCGATAACCATTCGTTAGGCCAAGTTGGCTGGCCACTTTGTTGGCTGTGAGGAGCAACTTGCCTAACAAGTGCTGATCCGATTCCGAGGCGTCGGCCAAGCGCGGAATGACACGCTTGGGCACAATCAAGACATGGGCGGGCGCTTTCGGGTCGACATCGTGAAAAGCAATCACCTCGTCATCTTCGAAAACAATTTTCGCGGGAATCTCGCGCGCGGCGATCTTCTCGAAGATGGTCATCGCCTAACGAATGGAACAGCGGATGTGTTCGAGATGATCCGCCGCCAGTTTTTCGCGCACGAAACAAACCACTTCTTCGCGCAAGGTGTCGCAGGCTCGTGTCCACATTTTCGCGCCGCGCAAATGTTTCACGCACGCCTGCAAACCAACGAGCTGCAAACTGTCCGTGCCCGTGCTGACGAGAGCGTTGATGCGTTTTTCCAGTCCGTCGAAAAACGCCAGCTCATAACCCGCGCCGGCGGCTTCGGCGATTTCCACCAGCGAAAATGAAATCGGCGGCGGCGTCGGCGAAAAATACGGAATGATTTCTTTGTAGCCGATTACCTTCAGGACGTAGCGCACGGTTTGCGAAAGTTGATCAAAGGGCACGACCGGCTCGTCGTTTCGCAGGCGCAAATAAAACGTGATGCTCTCGGTGATGTGATCGGTCAGCCACCAACTCGGGTAACCGGCTTGATCGGCCGCCCGCGTGATGGCGGCGCGCAGCCACTGTTGATTGAACTCGAAGAGCTGCCCGGAATCGCAGCGCAGATAAGGAAATTCTTCTTTAAATGCGACCATGACTAATGCCTAACGACTGCTTCCTCCGGCGGAAAAAGTTCGCGCTGCGACGGGTTGGGTTTGATGCGGCGACCGAGCGCCTGGATGGCGTCGACGAATTCGATCCACGCCTTCGAAACGGCGATGCACCGATTCGTAGCGCAGATAGGCCACTTCATCGATATCCTTCAATTTCTCCAGCACCTTCGCGCCGATGGCTTCCGAGGAAACCTCGCGCCCGCTCGTTTCCAATTCATTTTGGATTTCATCAACCGCCTGCTCGAGCGTGACCAAACTGATGGTGCGTTTCTCGCATGCCTTGGCCAAACTGCTGGCGAGTTTGCGTCGTTCGAACGGCTCGTGGGTGCGGTCGCGTTTGATTACCCGCAACTCGGAGCGCTCGATTTCCTCGTAAGTGGTGAAGCGATACGAACACTGCAAACAAACGCGGCGTCGCCGAATGCTGGAGGAATCACGAGACTGGCGCGAGTCGATGACCTTATCGTCACGAAACCCGCACTTGGGACAACGCATAGTGTCGGAGGAGTTAGTAACACACCGTATCTTGTGGCGTCAACGGGTTGTGCGGAAAAATTCCGGCGCGTTTTCGATCGACGAAAAATCTTCTTTCGATTTTCGCTTTCGCGAATTCTCGCACCTTTATTTTTTTCCCGATAAGTTCCCGAGGTTTGCAGTGAGATTCTTCTAACAAATGAACAACTCCGATCTCTCGGATATTCCGGCAGAAACTTTTCGCAAACATCTCCACGAAGTAGCGGATTGGATCGCCGATTATCGCGAGAACATTTCTCAGACGCGCATTTCGCCTAGCGAGAAGCCGGGCGCGATTCGCGATGCTCTGCCGAAGAGCGCGCCGGAAAAGCCGGAATCGCTCGAAGCCATCATGGCGGATTTTCAGCGCATAATTTTTCCCGGCATCACGCAATGGGGCCACCCGCAATTCATGGGTTACTTCGGCGCGACCACCACCGGCCCGGGCATCCTCGCCGAGATGTTAACCGCCGCGCTGAACGTGAACACGATGACCTGGCGCGTTTCGCCCGCGGCCACGGAATTGGAAACGGTCGTTCTCGGTTGGCTGCAACAGTGGCTCGGTTTGCCGAACGAGTTCAACGGCGTCGTCTACGATACCGCTTCGATTGCAACCATGCACGCGCTCGCGGCTGCGCGCGAAGAAGCCGGCACCTCGGTTCGCACCCTCGGCCTTTCTGGCCGTGATGAGTTACCCATCTTCCGCGTTTACGCATCGGATCAAGCGCACAGCTCGGTCGACAAAGCCTGCATCGCGCTCGGCCTGGGGGAACACAACGTCCGGCGAATCGCGAGCGATGCGGAATTCAAGATGGATGTGAAAGCGTTGCGTGAAACGATCGCGGCCGATCTACGCAAAGAATTTCAACCGCTGGCCCTGGTCGCGACGGTCGGCACAACTTCCACCGCGAGCGTCGATCCGGTGAAGGAAATCGCGAAGGTCTGTCGCGAGCACAACATGTGGTTGCATGTCGACGCGGCTTACGGCGGCGGCATTGCGCTCCTGCCGGAATGCGAATGGGTGAAAGACGGCTGGAACGAGGGCGACTCGTTAGTCATCAATCCGCACAAGATGCTTTTCGTGCCCTTCGATTTCAGTGCGCTTTACGTCCGCGACATCAAACGATTGCGCGATGTCTTCACTCTCGTGCCGGAATATTTACGGGGCGACGCCTCGCAGGCGGAGATCAATTACATGGATTATGGCGTGCAACTCGGTCGCCGTTTCCGCGCTCTCAAAGCCTGGATGGTTTGGCGCGCTTTCGGTCGCGACGGAATCGCCGCACGCATTCGCGATCATCTTCGTCTAGCGCAACTCTTTACCAAATGGATCAAGGACGATCCGCGCTTCGAAATTTCCGCGCCCACTGTCATGCCGGTGGTTTGTTTTCGAATCAAAGCTGCCGATGACGCCGCGGCCGACAAGCTCAACAGCAAGATGGTCGAAACCATCAACGCGGGCGGCGAAACGTATTTGATGCAGACGAAATTACGCGGCCGCGCCGTCATGCGTCTGGGCCTCGGCAATATCCTGACCACAGAAGAACATCTCCGGCGCGTGTGGGAAATTATCCAGGAAACTGCGCGCACCTTAGCGCAGGTTTGAAAGCACGGCGCAACGCGGTAACATAAGGAGTCGCAGTTAACCGGACTCCTCCTATGCAAACAACCGTCGCTCAGCCCAAGAGCAGTTCTACCACTGAAGTTGATTTTCTCCCGCTACAGGGAACTGATTACGTCGAGTTTTATGTCGGCAACGCCAAACAGGCCGCGCACTTCTACAAGACGGCATTTGGTTTCCAATCGCTTGCTTACTCTGGACCGGAAACGGGCACGAAGGACCGCGTTAGTTACGCGATTCGGCAGAACAAGCTGACCTTTCTCCTAACGACTCCTTTGCGGCCGGATAATCCGATCGCCGATCACATCTATAAGCACGGCGACGGGGTGAAGGTGCTCGCGCTCAAAGTCGAAGACGCGACTTCTGCCTGGAAGGAAACAACCAAGCGCGGCGGCAAGAGTTACATGGAGCCGACCACTTTGAAGGATGAAAACGGCCGCGTGGTCATAAGCGGCATTCATACTTACGGCGACACCGTCCATCTCTTTATTGAGCGCGGCGATTACAACGGCGTCTTCATGCCGGGCTTCCGCAAATGGGAGTCGAACTACAATCCGCCGGATACAGGTCTGCTCTACGTCGATCACTGCGTTGGCAACGTCGGTTGGAACCAGATGAATCCGTGGGTGAAATTTTACGAAGACGTCATGGGCTTTCGCAACATCCTGACCTTCGACGACAAGGATATTTCGACCGAATACTCCGCGCTCATGAGCAAAGTGATGAGCAACGGCAATGGCTTCGTGAAGTTTCCCATCAACGAGCCGGCCGAAGGAAAAAAGAAATCGCAGGTCGAAGAGTACCTCGAATTCTACAACGGCGAAGGGGTACAACATTGCGCGGTCGCGACGGCCGACATCGTCAAGACCGTGACCGATTTGCAAAGCCGCGGCGTCGAGTTTCTAAAAATCCCGACGACCTATTACGACACCTTACCGGAACGCGTCGGTCACATCGATGAGGACCTCGGACCGCTCGCGCAACTTGGTATTTTGGTTGATCGCGATAACGAAGGCTACCTGCTGCAAATCTTCACCAAGCCAGTCGAAGACCGGCCGACATTATTTTTCGAAATCATCCAACGCAAAGGTGCGAAGAGTTTCGGCAAAGGAAATTTCAAGGCGCTCTTCGAAGCGCTCGAAAAAGAGCAGGAAGCGCGAGGAAATCTGTAACAGCCTAACGAGAGGTTAACGACATGCCGCAATATCAGAAGCTCGGCGAAATTCCGCGCAAGCATCATATCTGGTTTCATCGCAACGGCGCCGGTCCCGGTTACAAGAACGAAGGCATTTACTACGAACACGTCATCACGACGGAAGGTTTTAACGAGGCCTACTCCATCATGTATCATCTGCGCCCGCCCACGCGCGTGCGCAGCGTTGAGTTACTCAAGTGCGAAGAGCTGAAGAAAGTGACCGACGCGCCGCTGCGTCATCATCATTTGAAAGCGGCGAACGTTCCGCGCAAAGGCGATCTCTACACCGGCCGCATCCCGATGCTTTTCAATCAGGATATGATCGCCTATCGGCAAAAACCGGAGAAGACCTACGGCGAATACGAGTACTATCGAAATGGTGGCGCGGACGAAATTATCTTTGTCTTCAAGGGCGGGGGAACGCTCGAGAGTCCATTTGGTAAACTGCCTTATCGCGCCGAGGACTACATCGTCATTCCACGCGGCGTCACTTACCGGCTCGTGCCCGATAATGTGCAGGAAGAAGATTATCTCATCCTCGAATCGAACGGACCGGTCCGCATTCCGCGTCGTTACATAAATCAGGAAGGTCAGATTCGCATGGGCTCGCCTTACTCCGAGCGCGATTTTCACGGGCCAACCGAAACTCTCGTGATCGATAAAAACGAAGACACGCCGGTGCTGGTGAAAGACGGCCCGCGCTGGACGCGCGTCGTGCACGCGCATCATCCCTTCGACGTCGTTGGCTGGGATGGTTATGTTTATCCATTCACTTTTAACGCGCAGGATTTCGAACCGATCACCGGCACGGTCCATCAACCACCACCGATCCATCAAACCTTCGAAATTCGCGGTTACGTCGTCTGCACCTTCGCGCCACGCCTGCTCGATTATCATCCCGAGGCAGTGAAAATTCCGTGGGTGCACGACAACGTGGAAGCCGACGAAGTTCTCTTTTACGTCCGCGGAAATTTCGGTTCGCGCAAAGGTATCGAAGCCGGTTCGATGACGCTTCATCCACGCGGCATTCCGCACGGGCCGCATCCCGGCACGATCATGGCCAGCAAAGACGCCACGCGCACGGAAGAGTTGGCAGTCATGTTCGACACGCAACACACGCTCGAGCTGACCGAACAAGCCGTGAAGCTCGACGACGAAAAATATCCGCTGAGCTGGCTGGACTAACGAGTCGTCGCGTTTTGCAAAATCACGAGACCGAACTCCAAGCGGCGCAACGGCGCATCCGCAACATTCCGCGTTGCGGCGCGGCGCGGGTCGAGAGTTTGGAGAAATCGTTTCGCGAAATTCTCGACGCCGTCGGCGAAAATCCGGAGCGGGAAGGTTTGCTCAAAACGCCGACGCGCGCGGCCAAAGCCTTCGAGTTTCTAACGAATGGTTACCGGCAGGATCTCGATGCCGTTATTAACCAGGCGATTTTCACCTCCGATGCGAGCGAGATCATCCTCGTCAAGGACATCGAGCTTTACTCGATGTGCGAACATCATCTTCTTCCTTTCATCGGCAAAGCGCACGTCGCTTACATTCCGAATGGCAAAGTCCTCGGGCTCTCCAAAGTTGCGCGCATCGTGGATGTCTTCGCGCGCCGGCTGCAAATTCAAGAACAGCTCACCACGCAGATCGCCGATGCCATCATGCAAGCGCTGCATCCGAGCGGAGTCGCCGTGGTGATCGAAGCGAAACATCTTTGCATGATGATGCGAGGCGTAGAGAAACAGAATTCCGTCATGACTACTTCGTGTCTGCTCGGTTCCTTCAAGGAAGACGCGCGCACGCGCACGGAGTTTCTCTCGCTCCTCAAGAGCTAGGCGCGGGATGTTGCTGACCGTCAGCAAGCGGCTGGAGTTTTCCGCATCGCGGCGGCTTTTCGATCCGAAGTTGAGCGAAGCGGAAAATCTCGCGCGCTTTGGCGAGGAAAATGCCGCGCGCTACGGCACCGGACGAAACTACGTCGCATATTTTATTTTTTCCGGGAGCGTCGATCCCGAAACAGGGATGCTGATTAACATTAGCGAACTAAAACGGCGGGCCGGCGAAGTAATTGATGCCGGTTTCGATCACAAATTTCTCAATGAAGACAATGCGGCATTTGCCGAGGTTGTGCCGACGGCGGAAAATGTCGCGAAGCAACTCTTCGCCGAAGTTGAGCCGCTCTTTCGGGGTTCGCATGCGACACTCGTAGCCTGTCACTTGCGCGAAACCGAGACGCGCAGCGCGACGGTATATGCAAGTGGAGTTTGCGACGCGAATTTCTGGTTCGAATTTTCCGCGGCGCGCCAGACGATGTCGCCGCAATTAAGCGCCCAGGAAAACGAACAACTTTTTGGCGCGGCTTCATCTTTGTTTGGACACGGTCATCATTATCGCGCTCGCCTTACATTCCGTGATTCCCCGCCGCCGGTGCATGATTTGATCCACTCGTTAGGCAACGAATTGGATCACAAGAATCTGAACCGCGAAGTTCCAGGCTTGGAAGGACGTGCCATTACCACTGAGAATTTGGCGACCTATATTTTCGAACGGGCCGCGAAGACCACGGCGATCGAGCGCGTGCGCCTGCACGAGCGCGATGATTTTTTTGCCGAGCATTGGCGAAGCGGCGTAGATTTCGTGGGAATGCGAAAAGCGTTCAGCGCCGCGCACCGTCTGCATGTGCGCACGCTTTCTCTCGAACAAAACACGGAGCTGTTCGGCAAATGCAATAATCTGCGCGGTCACGGGCATCGTTACCTGGAGGAGGCGACGATCGGCGGCGCGCTGGATAAACGCAGCGGCACTCTTTGTAACTTTAGGGAATTTCAGCTGGTCCTGAACGAGGCGATTAAGGACTGGGACAACCGGCACCTCGATTTGGAGACAGAAGAATTTCGCGAACGTCCCTCCACGGGCGAAAACATTGTGCAGGCGCTGTGGGACAAATTGAATCCACGCCTAACGAATCGTCTCGAACGTTTGCGGCTCTGGGAAACAAACAACAATCGCTTCACCTTGCGCCGATGAAGATCGCGGTCGCGCAGATTTCGTGCGTGCTCGGTGATGTGCCGGCCAATCTCGCCAAGGTGCAGGAGTTCACACAGCGCGCGAAACAATCGGGCGCTGAGCTGGTTCTGTTTCCTGAAATGACCGATACCGGTTACGCGATGTCGGTCATCCGCGAACATGCGACTGAATGGCAAGACGGCGCGGTTTCGGAAATTCAAAAAATCGCTGTCGCTAATTCGATCGGGATTATCGCGGGTGTTTCAGAACGCGAAGCCGCGGCCATTTTCAACACCCAAGTAGTGATCGATTCGTTAGGCACAATCGTGACGAAATATCGCAAGACACATCTTTTCACGCCGGCCCCGATTGAAGAGCACACCTGTTTTTCTCCAGGCACGCAGCTCGAAAGCTTTTCCTTCGAGGAGATGCAGTTCGGTCTGAGTATCTGCTACGACCTGCGCTTTCCCGAAGTGTATCGGACGCAAGCGATCGAACATGCCGCGAATGTTTTCCTCATTTCGTCCGCCTGGCCATTCCCGCGCGTCGAACATTTGCGCACACTCGCTTTGGCGCGCGCAATCGAAAATCAAAGTTACCTCGTGCTTTCCAATCGTGTCGGCACCGATGCCGGAATCACTTTCTGCGGCGGCTCCGCAATTATCGATCCTTACGGGGTCACGCTCGCGGGCGCGTCGAGCGATCGTGAAGAATCACTCTGCGCAGAAATTTCCTCCGATGTTCTGGAGGCGACGCGAAGGAACGCTTCGTATTTGGAACATCGCCGCCCCGAACTCTACCGGCGTAAAAAATCGTGAGCGAAATCGCGATCCGATTTTTCGCGTGATCAATCGCCGCCTCAGTGCGTGATTCCTTTATGCGCAAAGTGAATCTGACTGCAATCAAGGAAAACGAACGGAAGTCGCCGGCCGGCAAGTTTCATAAGTTCGTCAAAGACATTTCCATCGCGCTGGGCCGCGAGAAGGAGTCGCTCGATTTGATGAAACGCCATCCGTTCGATCTCGCGCTCATCCGGATTCCGAAAGGGAAATCCTATTGCCCGTATCATGGACATTCGGCGGAAACGGAATTTTATCTGGTAGTTTCCGGTCGCGGATCGGTGCGCGATGAGAGTGGCACAAGTGAAGTCGGCCCCGGCGATGCATTTCTTTTTCAACCCGGCGAAGCGCATCAGTTGAGCGCCGCGGGCGAGGAAGATTTTGTTTATTACGTCATCGCGGATAATCCGCGCGGCGACGCCTGTTATTATCCAGACAGTGGCAAGTGGGCCGTGCCGATCGAAGGTGGTGAGACGATTGTGAAAGGCGCGGAAGCCGATTATTTTCTCGGCGAAGAATAAATTCTAGCACTCGTTAGGCGATTTTCGTTCCATTCGCGGGACGGCCTTTTTCCGACTGCGAAAATCGTTGTGTCCGATATCGTCGGCACAATTTTGCCTAACGACTACAAGCGCGCCGATTTAGAATTTGTCAGGCCTTGAGGCATGCCGCGTGCAGTTGTCCGCGCATGCGTTTCGCATTCATAATCGTACTTTGTTCCGCGCTTCTTGCGCGCGCGGATGAACCGGCCGCTGGCCGCTGGGAGGGCTCGGCGCAAATCCCGGGACAGGAATTGAGATTGATCGTGGATCTTGCGCGCGACGGTGGCGCGTGGAGCGGTTCGATCATTGTTCCGGGATTCGGTGTGAAGGGCGCGCCGCTCAAAGATATTACGCTGAACGGATCCGATCTCAGCTTTTCCATCAAGGGCGCACTAAGCGGCCAGAATGTTGAACCTCCGAAATTTACCGCGCGCGTTGATGCGAACGGGAAGATGAGCGGCGAAATGTTGCAGGCCGGGAACAAAGCGCCCTTCGCCTTGGAAAAAGTGGGATCGCCGCAAGTGGAGGCGCCGCCGGGCAGCACCGCGATCGCGAAGGAACTGGAGGGCGAATGGAAAGGCGAATACGAAATGCTCGGGTACAGCCGCAAGGTCACGCTGAAGTTGATGAATCGCGGCGCGGACGGAGCGAGCGCTGATTTTCTCATCGTCGGCAAAAAGGAGAATCATTTGCCGGTCGATCTGATCACGCAGAGCGGCGATTTCGTCACGATCGAATCGCACTCTTTCGGAATCACCTACGAAGGCCGGCGCAAGGGCGAGCAACTCGAGGGCACACTTCTGCAAGGCGCGTTGGAAACTCCGCTGACGCTGAAGCGCTCAAACTAAGAACGACGCATGAAACTCATCTGCAAAATATTCTTTCTCTTTTTCTGCGCGGCGAATCTGCCGGCGCAATCGATGTTCCGCGGCGGGCCGAATCACAGTGGTGTGTATCCCGGCGCGGGGCCGCGCGAGTTCCATCGCGTTAAATGGAAATTCCCCACGGGCAGTCGCGTGATTGGTTCGCCGGTCATGCAGGGCAAGATGATTTATTTCGCGAGCGATGACGGCAACGTCTACGCGGTCGATTCCGAAAACGGCCGGCAAATTTGGAAGACGGCCACGCGCGGTCCAGCGCCCTGCACGCCCGCGGTGGCGAATGGCATGGTTTACGTCGGCAGCTACGATGGAAAATTTTATGCGCTCGATGCGAGCAACGGCGGCGTGAAATGGAAATTCACCACCGAAGGAGAAAAGCGTTTCGAAGCGAAAGGCGTCCATGGTTTCCTGCCGAAAAATCAAATCATTGCCGATCCGTTCGACATTTTTCTTTCCAGTCCGGTCGTCGCGGATGGCGCGGTTTTTTTCGGGAGCGGCGACGGAAATCTCTACTCGTTAGACGCGGCCAGCGGCAATCTGCGTTGGAAATTCAAAACCGGTGACGTCATTCATGCTTCGCCGGCTTATGCGGGCGGCGTGGTGTTTGTCGGAAGTTGGGACAGCTATTTCTACGCGGTTGATGCGAAGAGCGGGAAAGAGAAATGGAAATTCCACGGCGGCGAAGATGCGCTCGTCCATAACCAGGTCGGCTTCCAATCTTCGCCCGCGGTCGTCGATGGTGTGGTCTACACCGGTTGTCGCGACGCGCAGCTTTATGCGCTCGACGCCGCTAACGGCGATCTGAAATGGAAATTCGATAACGCGCTCAGCTGGGTCATCACTTCGCCCGCGGTCGCAGACGGCAAGGTTTACTTCGGAACTTCCGATTCAAGTTTGTATCACGTGGTCGAAGCCGCGACCGGCAAATCGCTCATCAAAAAAGAAGGCAAAGCTTACTTGTTCTCCTCGCCCGCGGTGACAAACGATGTCGTTTTCATCGGCGTGCTCAACGGAACACTGGAAGCGCGCGATCGAAATTCCGGCGAGTTGTTGTGGGATTTTAAGACTGACCTTTCGAAAAAGAACGAAGGTTGGCTCCTGACCGCGGAGCGCAAATTCAACGGGCCATTCGTCTTCCTCGATAACTGGCGCGAAAATCCGATCGTCTCGGCCGATCGCCAGTTCGCGATGGGCGCGATCTTTTCGTCGCCGCTGGTTGCGAACGGCGTGGTCTATTTTGGCAGCACCGACGGTTTCTTGTATGCTCTCGAGTAATCTGCCTAACGAGTGGTTAGGATATTGCTGACGTGCGCTCTTCTATGAAGAGGTTCGGGCAAGTTCGACAAGATCGGCGCTACCCTTGCGCCGTTTGCGGATAAGTCGCGGCTACACCTTGGCTCTCGCGTGCCGCCGTTGCAGGAGGAACAAAACGGTGGCGGCCGCGAGTAGGAGGAGGAGGGTGGACCCGCCTTCCGGGGCGCTACTAATGAAGTGATAGCTAACGCTAAAGCCAGGAACAAAACCGGGTTGTGCGGAGCCAGGCGTGTAGAAGATGTCGCCGGCCGCCGTTTCAAACAGACTCACAATATTAGTGTAAGCGCCGGAAGGAAGGCCTGTGTCGCCGAGTGCGCCTCCGCCCACGACAGAGTAGAATACCAATGAAGCCGGGTAGCCGGCGCTACCTGTGCCGGCGGGATTGAAGCGAATCAAATCAGTAAAGGAACCGGCGCCGATGTCGAAAATATGGAGATCGCCGCTAACGAGTCCGGGAGGTCCGAGTAGATTATAAGTGAGAGCGGAAGACTGGCCGCCGGGGCCGGGGTCGGCTGCTAAAACGCCGGGCATGGGTGTGGCGGGAAAGCCTGGGAAAAGGATACTACCGGTCCCGTTTTCATCGGCCGTAACCAGTGGATTATTCCCTTGTGCCTGCACTTTGCCGGGGTGCAGCAGAAGTGTGATGGCCAACAATAAACTAGCGAGAGTGAAGGAGAAGCGAACGCGTGTTTTCATCGGTGAGGTGGAGGGTTGTGCGGATGTGTCCGCTGTTCAAAAATGAAGCTAGCATCAGCGGTGCCGCGAAGGCGACGCGGGTTGGGTAGTGGCCGCGAATTGCCTCTGGGAAAGGCCGAAAAATATTTTGGCGTAAACGGGCGGAACGCGTGCCGGAAACGGGTGAAGTGTAAGTTGCGCCGACAAAAATGGGGTCGAACCGCTCGTTTTCATTTTGAGGGCGCGTGTTAGTTTCGCCGATGCCCTTTGAGCTCGAATCCAATTACAAACCGCGCGGCGATCAGGGGCAGGCGATCGCGAAGCTGCTGAAGTCAATCGAAGCCGGCAATCGGCACCAGACGCTGCTCGGCGTGACCGGTTCGGGCAAGACATTTACGATGGCGAACGTCATCAAGGAACTCGATCGGCCCGCGCTGATTATTTCGCATAACAAAACGCTGGCGGCGCAGCTCTACTCCGAGTTCAAGCAATTCTTCCCGCGCAACGCGGTGGAATATTTCGTCAGCTATTTCGATTACTACCAGCCGGAAGCTTACATTCCGCGCAGCGACACTTACATCGAGAAGGATTCGTCGATTAACGAAGAGATCGAGCGACTGCGTTTATCGACGGCGAGCGCGTTGCTCACACGGCGCGATGTCATCGTGGTCGCGAGCGTTTCGTGCATCTACGGTTTTTCCTCGCCGGATGATTACGGACGAATGCTGCTGACAGTGAAGCAAGGGCAGCAGACTTCGCGCGAAGCTGTGCTCGGTCGCCTGATCGACATGCTCTACGAGCGCAACGACATGAATTTCAGTCGCGGCCGATTTCGTGTGCGGGGCGATGTCGTGGAAATTTATCCCGCGACCGCTGATGAAGAAGCGATTCGCCTGGAATTTTTCGGCGATGAAATCGACGCGATCACGCGCTTCGATCCGCTCACGGGACATGCGCATGAAAAGCTTGGTGTGATCACGTTTTTCCCGGCGAAGCAGTTCGTCACACCGGCGGATAAACTAAACCGCGCGCTCGCTTCAATCCGGAACGAACTCGATCACCGCATTCTTCAATTGGAATCGCAGAGCCGACTGCTCGAAGCGCAGCGTTTGAAAATGCGCACGGAATACGACCTGGAGATGTTGCAGGAAATGGGATTCTGCAGCGGGATCGAAAACTATTCGCGGCACTTATCCGGACGCATGCCGGGATCAAAGCCTTACACCTTGCTCGATTTTTTCCCGAAAGATTTCCTCCTCGTGGTCGATGAATCGCACGCCACCATTCCGCAGATCGGCGGCATGTATGAAGGCGACAAATCGCGCAAGACCGTGCTGGTCGAATATGGATTTCGTCTGCCGAGCGCGCTCGATAATCGTCCGCTGAACTTCAAGGAGTTCATGGCCGCCACGAACCAGATCGCTTACGTCAGTGCCACGCCGGCGGAGTTCGAAATCAAAAACAGCATCGTCGGCAACGCGAATTATTTTCCGCACAAACGCGAGCGGATCGGCGAAGACGAAATGGTGCCATTTCTTTTGCCGGGGAAAAAATGATTCCGCCAAGACCCCGGTTAGCCGGACCGATGAGCCGCCGGAGAAATTCGATGTGCACACGCCCGGTGCACCGCTCGTCGTCGAACAAATCATTCGACCGACGGGTCTGCTCGATCCGAAAATCACACTCAAGCCGCTCAAGAACCAGATCGACGAAACGATCGAGCTTTGCCGCGGACGCGTCGAGAAACAGGAGCGCGTTCTCGTCACGACGCTGACGAAACGCACCGCCGAAGATCTTTCCGATTACCTGCGCGATGTCGGATTGAGCGTGCGTTATCTACACAGCGACATCGACACGATCGAGCGCGTGGAGATCTTGCGCGCATTGCGCGCGGCCGACTTCGACATTCTCGTGGGCATCAATCTCCTGCGCGAAGGTCTCGATCTGCCCGAGGTCTCGTTAGTCTGCATTCTCGATGCGGACAAGGAAGGCTTTCTCCGCAGCCAGACTTCGCTTATCCAAACTGCCGGCCGAGCCGCGCGTCACATCAACGGCGAAGTCGTGCTCTTCGCCGACACCGTTACGCAAAGTATGCAGGCCTTGATCTCGATCTCGGATTATCGCCGCACCAAGCAGATGGAATACAACGAGAAGCACAACATCACGCCGAAGACCGTGACCCGGGCAATTCAGGAGAGCTTGCACACCATCTTACGCGGGCGCGAAATTGCCGCGTCGGTCGTGCAGGAGGCGGGCGGCGATTTCAACATCACCGAACTTTTGCGTGAGTTGGAAGACGATATGCAACGCGCCTCGGCCAATCTCGAATTCGAGCGCGCGGCATTATTGCGCGATCAGATTATGGAAGTAAAAAACGGCACCGGCATTTCCAAGATCGAACCGAAACGCCGGCCTGTGAAATATTCGAGTCCGCGGCGCCGTGGCTCGCGGGTTTAACGAACGCTTCTCGCACAGGATTAGCTTCTCCAGGATGGATGCGATTCCTGCTTACATGGATCTTGATTCTCGCGGCTGGCGCACTTCGTGGGCAGGACGAGCCGCCGCTCGTTTCGATGACCGGGCTGAATGCGTTGCCCGAAATTGAGTTCTCAAATCTCAGCCAGTGCGATCTGAATCCGCTCGGTGCGAAGGCGCTGGCGATTCATCCGGAGCAATGGAAACACGCGGAGACGAAGCATTTCATTTATCATTTCACGCGCAGTTTCGTCGCCACTTCGGTCTCGGTAGAAGCGGAGTTTCATTACCGCGTGGTGGCGAAAGAGCTGGAACGCGCGCCGCCGGCCGGCGAAACGAAATCGCATATCTACATTTTCGATAAGCCGGAAGATTGGGCGGAATTTCAAACGATGGGACAACTGGAAAAATGGACCGGCGGCATTCACTCCGGCGGCAGTCTTTTTATTAAGCGCGATCCGCGCAGCCGCTACGCTGGGAACACGCTCGGGCACGAAATCGCGCATCTCGTTCTGCATCGCTATTATGCGGAAGGTGTCCCGCGCTGGCTCGATGAAGGGTTCGCGCAATATGTTTCGAAAGGGGCCCGGGCCAGTTATCAACGGGCGCGTGGTTTCATCGCCAAGCCGCATTCGCACTCGCTGACCGAGAGCGATTTGATTCCGCTAAAAACCCTGCTCGCGCTGACCACGGTGCCGAACGATCGGGTGGAAGATTTCTATAACGAATCGGAACGTCTCGTGCGTTTTTTGGTTGAGACTGACAAGCCAACGTTTCTCACCCTCCTGGACTCGTTAGGCAAACATCAGCCGTTCGACACGGCCTTTGCGCGCATTTATGCCGGACGTTTCGCCAATGCGACCGTTTTTGAGCAGCGCTTCGACGAATACGCGGCGAAGGATTCCGCTGCTTCGGAGCAGTTGTAGCGAGAATCGCGGCGCGCGGTTAGAGTCGCGCCTATGCCGAAAGCACGCGTCAAATCTGCCACGGCGAACATTCATGCCGTTGTCGGTTCGGACGAGAGCGAGGTGAAGCGCGTCGCTGCGGAACTGGCGGCGAAACTCACTCCGCCGGACGCGGGCGATTTTGGGCTCGAAGTGATCGATGGTTGCGGCGACAACTCCGAGCAATCAGCGGCGCGGATTCGTTCGACGATCGAGGCGCTGCAAACATTGCCGTTCTTCGGAGGAAAACTTGTCTGGCTGAAGAACGCCAATTGTCTGGGCGATTCGATCATCGGCCGTTCCGCTGCGGTCCAAGATGCGCTGGAAGAATTGGCCGAGGTCCTGGAGGCGGGACTCGCGCCCGACATCACTTTTTTGTTGAGCGCGACGGAAGTCGATAAGCGACGCAGTTTCTACAAGTCGTTAGGCAAACGCGCCGAGATTCAGGTGATCGATCGGCTCGACTCGAGCCGCAGCGGCTGGGAAGAAGAAGCGACGGAGATCGTGCGCGGCCGGGCGAAGAAGCGCGGTCTGCTTTTCCAGGAGGAAGCGCTCGATCTGTTCGTTCTTCTGACCGGCGGCGACACGCGCCAGATCGAGAACGAACTGGAGAAGATCGATCTGTATGTCGGCGCGGATCGCAGTGTGACGACGGAAGAAGTGCGGACACTCGTGCCGCTGTCGCGCGCCGGAGTTATTTTTGAATTGGGCAATGCCCTTGCCGCGTGCGATCTGGACCGCGCTCTAGGACTCGTTAGGGGATTGCTCGATCAAGGTGAGAGCGCGATTGGAATTTTGCTGGTCGCGATCTTGCCGACGGTGAGAAATCTTCTGCTCGCGAAAGATTTGATGGAACGTCATCGGCTGCCGCGTCCCTCGGCTCCGTTTTCATTCATCTCGACCCTCAATCGATTGCCCGCGGAAGCGACGGAACATTTGCCGCGGAAGAAGGATGGATCGTTTAACGCTTATCCTCTCGGCCTGGCGGCCATGGCGGCGCATCGTTTTACCACCGACCAATTAATCGCCGGGCTGGAAGCGTGTTTGCAAGCGAACCTACAGATTGTCAGCAGCCAACTCGATCACGAATTAATCCTGACCGAAATCGTGGTGAAACTGCTCGCCTGTCAGGAAACCACTCGTTAGGCGACGGGCGTGCCGTCGACCTGCTTGCGCGCCACCGGCCCGATGTAGGGAATTTCCCAGATCACGCCACTGAAGGCTTTGATGACGGTGATGATGAAGATGACAAGAAAGGCGATCGTTATCACCGCCCAGCACAAACCAAGCAAAAGCAGAAGCACGTAGCGAAGTCCCGGTATCGAATTGAAAACGCCATGGAGAATCTGGTAGGCGATGCTGAAAATGATCCAGGCGCCGCCAAAGATGATCGATTGCATGGCATAAAAACGGACAAACGCATCGCGCTTTTCCAAAACGTAGAAGATGATGCCGCCGATGAGGGGAATGCAGGCCAGCGCCGCCGCCACATTTGAGGGCAGATCGGTGGTCGTGGACTTCGTGGCCGAGGGGACCGGCGTGACCGGGTCAATCGGCGGAGTCGGAGCGGCGGGGTCGGGCATACAATTATTTACATGAGACAGTCGGCGACATTGTCAAGCCAAGTCCCGCCAGCGGCGACGATCACGGTTCCGATTCGCGCGGGAGAAAAACATTACGACGCGATGGTCGGTCGGGGTTTTATCGAAAGGATTGGTGAGCAGGCAGCGCGTCTTTTTCGCGGAGGCTCTTGCGCGGTCGTGGCCGATGCGAATACCGAAAAACTTTTCGCGACGAAGGTCGTTGATCATCTGCGCGCTGCGAAATTCGAGCCGACGTTGATCACGATTGCTGCGGGCGAGAATTCCAAGTCGCTCGAGCAAGCCGGTAACATTTGCGAGCAAATGTCGGCTGCGGGATTGGATCGCGGTTCGTTCGTCGTCGCGCTCGGGGGAGGAGTGGTCGGCGATTTGGCCGGATTCGCGGCGGCGATTTATCATCGCGGAATTTCCTACATTCAAGTTCCGACGACTTTGCTCGCGCAGGTCGATAGCTCGATCGGCGGCAAGACGGGCGTGAATACAACGGCGGGAAAAAATTTGTTAGGCGCAATACATCAACCGGCGCTCGTGCTGGTGGATGTCGAAACGTTGCAGACGTTGCCGCCGCGCGAATTCAATCAAGGCTTTGCGGAGATCATCAAGCACGCCATTATCGCCGACTCGACACTGTTCGATCGACTCGATCGGCGTGACATGATCGAGTTGGTCGCGCGCAACATCCGAATCAAAGCCGGGATTGTCGCCCACGACGAAAACGACTTGTTAGGCCAGCGGGCGGTTTTGAATTTCGGACACACGGTTGGCCACGCCATCGAGCGCGCGACAGGTTACGGCACGCTGCTTCACGGCGAAGCGATTAGTCTCGGGATCGTGGCTGCGTGCGAAATCTCGATTCGCCGCGCGGGTCTCAGCGAGGAAGAGCAAGAGAAAGTTGTGCAGGCACTCCGGGCATTCGATTTGCCGACCAAATTGCCGTCGCATTTTCCGCGCGAGAAAATTCTGACTGCGCTGAAAGCGGATAAAAAATTCGAACGCCGCGAAGTTCGGTTTGTCGTGACGCCACACCTCGGAACCGCACGCCTAACGAGTGATGTGACGATGTCGGATATCGAAGCGGCGGTAGAGAAATTATGACCGAAACGCGCGTCCGAGATTGTTGAGAAGATCGCTCGGCAGAAGCGATTGCTCGCTTTCCCCGCCGTTGAAAATCGCGATCTCAGCCGCGCGTCCACAGAGCCACGCGCCAAATCGCGCAGCGTCGTAGGGCGACAATTTTTGTCCGATCAGCGCCGCGCAAACACCGGTGAGCACATCTCCCATTCCACCGGTAGCCATGCCGGGATTGCCGGTAGTGTTGTAGCTCAGTGCACGGCCGCGCTCCGCGACGATGGTGCGGCTGCCTTTGAGCAAGAGCGTTGCCTTGTATTTGGCGCAGAATTTTTGCGCGATCTCCGCCCGCGTGCCTTTCAATTTCGGCGCGAGACGTTTCATTTCGCCGGGGTGCGGTGTGAAAAGACGCGGACCGCCGAACTTGGAAACAGCCGACATGTTTTCCGCAAGAATGTTGAGGCCGTCGGCATCGACCACCATCGGTTGCTTCGCTTTGCGAATGAGTTTGAGGATTTCGCTCGCATGTTTACGTCCGAGTCCTGGACCGAGCGCCCAGACGTCGATCGGTTGGTCGAGCAATGATTTGTAGGAAGAAATTGGTTTCACCATCACCTCGGACGCGGCGTGACTGGCGGCGATCGGATAAATCTCTTTGGGAACAAAGAGTTCGACCAGACCAGCGCCGGCCCGCAATGCGCCTAACGAGCACAAGATTGCTGCGCCGGTTAGTCCTTCCGAGCCGGCGATAATTCCGATGCGGCCGAATTGATTCTTGTAAGCGTTGAAGTCGCGCGGCGGCAGATCAATCCCGGTGGTGACCATTTCTTTGCACTCGTTAGGCAACTTGAGTTGCTCAAGCGGAACAACTTCGATGCGACCGACAAGATTAATTGCATCGTCCTCGAGTAACTCGCGCTTGGCCGCGCCAATCGTGACGGTGAAGTCAGCGATCACGGCCGCTTCGTCGCCGAGGCCGCTGGGAAAATCGATGGCGAAGACGAAAGCGTTTTCGTCTCGTCGCAGCCGATTGATCTCGCGACAAGATTCGCGAATCCGACCGCGTAACGGTGGTTTGCTGCCGAGACCAAGCAAGCCATCGAGGATAACTGGAGCGCGACCCTCTGTGATCGCGTTGCTCGCAATTGAAACCCGCGACGATAGAGCGTCGCGCTCCAAAGTGGTTAGTTTTTTTCGGGCGAGTTTGCCTAACTCGCCCTTTGGAAAGGCTAGTCGCGTCTCGATTTGCCAGCCTAACGAGTGCAAGATCGCCGCGGCGGCGAAGGCGTCTCCGGCGTTGTTGCCTTTGCCGGCAAAGACGATGCAACGTCCGGGCTGTGGAAAAGTTTTTTCGACCGTGCGCGCAATGCCGCGAGCCGCCTCATCCATCAACGATTCCGCACTGACGCCGCGGGCGAAGGCCGCTTCCTCCGCTGCTCGCATTTCGGCCGAGGTGACGACCGGCGATTCCATTCCTAATCGTCGTCGCTTTTTTTCTTTTTGCTGCTGGATTTTTTCTTCTTCGAGCTGCCGTGTTTCTTGTGTGATTTGGAATGTGCGGAATGTTTTGCGCGAGGCGCTGCTTTGACAAAATCGGGACCGTTGAACGGTTGCGGCAAAACTTCGGATGAGGCAGCGGCTCCGCGCGCGAGCGGACGATTGAACGGCGCCGGTTCGCGTCGAATGCCGCGGGCAATTGTTTCGGCGAGGCGCTGTCGGTAGGCGGGGTTCTGCGCGTTGTTGCCTTCGGTCGGATTCGTCAGAAAACCGCATTCGACCAGCACAGCGGGAATGGCGGCGCGGCGAAGAACGAAAAATCCCCGGCGCCGAATACCGCGATTTTCCGATGACGTCATGGCGACGACATTGCGATGAATGCTGGCGGCGAGCGACGAGGCATCGCTTCGATAATAATAGGTTTCAATTCCATTGGCGCTCCAGCGCGGCGCGGAGTTGAAGTGAATGGAGATGAAAATGGCGTTGGGATATGAGTTGGCGATGGCAACGCGGCCGCCGAGCGTGACGAAGACATCGCTGTCGCGCGTCATGATCACGCGATAGCCACTGGCCTGCATGACGCGCTTCAAACGTTGCGCGACGTCGAGCGTGAGATTTTTTTCGCCGATGCGTTGATACGGCACTCCGCCGCGATCGAATCCGCCGTGGCCAGCGTCAATTACGATCGTGCGCGATTGCGCACGCGCTTCGTGCAGGCAAAGAACGAAAAGCGCGCAGACGATGGCGAACAATCGATTTCTAGTCATCCGATGGAATGGAGGGTGGGCGGGCGGAAAGTTTGGCGGCGGAATTCGGTGAAGATTGCACAGGAGCATCGAGCATGCCTCCTTTCACCTCGACGGCGCCGTTTTCCGCGCGCCGCAGGTGCGGCCGCGATTTCGTTTCGAGAAAAGTTTTGTGAGCGAGCAGCGCGCCGTTCGGTCCGATCTGCGAATAGGCCCAATTGCGCGGCGCGGCGCAATGCAAAACGTGCAGCAAATTTTGTTGATCGAGCTCGGCCTGCGGTTCGTCGAAGGCAATGGCGCGGCCTAACGAGTAAGTGCTGTAAACGACTCCGGTGTCCTTGTCTTCCACGCGCACGTAAAGCGAAGTGTGATCGGGGAAACGATTGGTCAGGAGCGAGTAGGTGCGGGGTTCGCCGGCGTTTGGCATTCCTTCGGGAATTCCGACGGTGCGCTGCCAGATCGGTCGCGCATCGACGACGTGGACGACTCTGCCGGGTGAATAAAAAAACTTGTGCAGGTCGGCGAAGAAAATATTCGCGCGGACATGATACGGGCCGAGTTCATGCACGGGAAATTGCGGCGTCAGATCAATTTTGCGCGTGACGGTTTTGCCGGCCTCAATTTTTAGCGGCGGCTCCGGCGGGTGATTACTCACCGGAAGAAAACGTTCGTCATTCGTCTTCACTTCGAAGCCGAACCAACGTTGATCTTCTTCGTCGTGCAGCTCGATGTCGCGCCCAGCCAAATTTGTGATCTGTACCGTGGCAATGAGTGGCTCGTAGGCGACGTATTGCACACGTTTGAATTTCAGATCGAGCTGGATCTGTCCCCGCGCGGTGCTAGCAACGAAAAGCAGGAGCCCGAAAATAATTCGAAAGCGCATCGCTTATTTTCGCAGGCCGAAAAAAGTGCGTTTAGTTTTTGCCGGCGGCACCGTCTCCGCCGGCGAGGCGCCGCCGACGGGTTGGCCTTTCCGTCGTCCAACCGCTGCGACGACTGCTTCGTCCCACGGCAGATTGATCGACTGCACCGTTGCGCGTTGCGCATAGTCGTAGGCGAACTCGACTGCCTCCCATGGCACCAATTCATAAAGAGCATCAACCCCGCGCGCCGTTCCGCGTTCCGCGTGCACGATTTGTCCATTCAAAAGATAAACCAGCGCGGTCTTCGAACCGTTGACCAATTGCAAGGCGCCGCTGCGCCCGGCGAGACAACACATCTGGAGAATGTCGAGTGCGTGAAATAAATCCTGTCCGGTCTGGCGGTGCTCTTCCGCGATGGCGATGGCGTCGAGCACACTCTCACCATCAATCGGTTCCGGGAAAACTTTCGACTCCGCGATTTCCAGACGTTGGTCGCCGACGGAATAATCCGGCAGAAACATTGTCTGCATGCCGGCAAACATTTCGCAAAGATTAGCGGCCAGCGCGAAACCGTTGACGCCTTCGGCTTGCAGTTGCGTGATGAGCAGCGAACAGCGCGTCACGCCGCGAGCCCAATCAAGCGCGCGCGCATCGGAATTGGCGAAGCCGGCCTGGTGCTCGGTGTATTCCCGGATCATGCGCACCAATTCCTCACCGACCTCAGCGTCGTGATGGACGATGAGCAATTGCATTACTGCGAGGTCAAGGTGAGCGGCGGCGGGAAAAGGTTAAGGAGTTTGGTCGGTTCAGCTTTCACGTCCTGCAGCTGGTCATTGTAATACACCCGCACTTGATAACCGGCATACTTTCGATTAGTCGAGGCGGCCGGTTTTTTCGCGGGCGTCGCGGCTTTTTTGCTGCCGCTCGGTGGAGTCACGGCGGCCGCTGCCTCTGCCAGTGCTGCTTCCGAAGACATCGCATCTTTTTTCAAACGAATGTAACTGACCGCGAGCACTTCGGGATTAGTCGCCTTCCAATCGTGATTCGGTGTGAGCCATTCGTAATTCACTTCCGCGTCGGTTAACGCCACCTTGTTATTGTCGACCGTGTCGTAAAAATAAACCTGGATCTTCACCTTGGTGTGATCGGTCACGGTATTCGGACGTTTTTTCACGCCGACGCGCAAAGTCAGATTGGTCTCGGATTCAGGATCGGGATTTTCCGTGGTCGATGCTTCGGTGATGCCAAAGTTCGAACCATCAGGAATTCCCTCGGGATCAGCGCGCGTGGTTCCAGCATCAAGCGGCGAAATGCCGGCGAAACCAGGACCGGTTGTTTTTGCCGGAGGCGCCACCCCCATTTTTAATTTCATGTCGGCTAGCTCCCAAAGCGCACCAGCCGATGGCCCAATGTCGGCGATCTTTCGCCAGGTCTCGTTAGACCGATCAAGCGAGCCAATCGATTCGTAGATCATCGCCATTTCTGCGAGGACATTGGCGTTTTTCGGATCGCGCTGTGAGGCATCCTGCAAGCGGGCCAGCGCGTTGTTCGTGTCGCCTTGTTCGCGCAACTGCGTCGCTTCTTTCAAGAGACGCTCTGCCACGGACAGGGCCGCGTTGCTCGGAGTTGATTGCGCAACGGGTTGAGCCGGTGGGGCCAGCGACGGCGCAACGCTGGGAGCGGCGGTCGGCGCCGGCGTGAAAATCGGGGCTGCCGCAGCGGTCGCCTGTCGCGCAGCGCGAGCTTTCGCCACGAAATGCCAGCCGACCGCGAGAACCTCGGCCGCGCCGAGCACGGCCACCATGGCAAATGCGATCGAAATGGTCTTGTCCGACCGCATGGGCGAAAAAATCGTCGCAGGCATTTCTGTTCTTCGTTTAATCGCACCCGGCGAGCGGGTCAAACGCTCGGCCTCAGCGCGAGATCTCGTTTTGGCTGAGAATCTTGAAGCCTTCCCCCAGCAAAACAGAGGACGCGCAGTCCGCATCATCCACATGCAGGGCGATGGCGCAAAAGCCGCGGGGTCGAATCAGCAGCGGGTAAGTGAAATGGACATTCACTTCGGCCATCAATAACGCCGAGAGCAATTTACCCAATTCGCCCGCGACCTCTTTCATTTCCACCACCAGCATTTCGCAGTGGCCATAGGGAATGGCGTGATCCTGGAAGAGTCGCTCCACCAGGTCCGGATCGCTCACCATGATGCGCGCAATCGCAGAGTCGGTCGATTCCGCAATGCTCAGCGCAATCACATCGGCGTGATGCGTGTTGAGCAGTTTCACCACTTCGAGCATCGCGCCCACTTTGTTCGCGAGGAAAATTGAGAATTGCCGGACGCGCGGTCCGTCGAGCTTGGAAGTGGTGTCGGGTAGATCGAGAGCCATGGCAAATGCGACTGCGTCAGTCGCGCCGTGCGAGCGAAGCCGCGGCGCACTATGTCACTCGACTGCTTTTCTTGGCAAACGGATTCTTGGTCGGAGCACTCTCATCGGGTAGAATCGGCGGATGTATTGGCCAGGCTCTCGGCAGATCTTTTTCGGCGCGCTCGCCTTTCTCTGCCTGCAGACCGGGCGTGCCGCTGACTCCGTTCCCGGCGAGTTGTTGGTCAAGTTTCGCGAGGATGTGCCTCCTGCGAAACGTCAGTCTGTCCTGGCGGCTCGCGGCGCGGAAGTGGTTCATCATTATTCGACGCTCGGTATCGATCACATTCGCCTAACGAGTAGTCGCGGTCTCGTCTTGGACACAGTTACTTTTGCCAGCGAAAGCGAGATCCTCTATGCACAGCCGAATTACATCCGGCATATCACCGCCGATCCGCCACCGAACGATTATTATTGGTTGAGCGGCGATCTTTGGGGCCTGTATACCATTCGCGCCGGCGAGGCCTGGCAAAATTTCGGCACCGGCAGTGGCAACGTCGTTATCGTCGATATTGATACCGGCGCGAATTACAACCATCCCGACTTGGCAGCCAATATCTGGGTTAATCCCGGTGAGATTGCGAATAACGGTATCGATGACGACGCGAATGGTTATGTCGACGACATTCACGGAATCAATACTGCCTATGGCAACACGGATCCCATCGATGATGAGGGTCATGGGACGCACACGGCCGGCACGCTCGCCGGCGTCGGTAACAATGGAATAGGTGTCGCCGGCATCAACTGGAACGCGAAAGTCATTCCGTGCAAAGCTTTCGATGTTCACGGGAATGCCCCAGATGCCGCTCTCATCCAGTGCTTCGATTACGCCCTGGCTCTTAAACGACAGGGTGTAAACATTCGCGCGACGAATAATAGCTATAGTGGTCCACGCGATCCGGGCGATCCGTTTCCGGCTGCCTTGAAAGACGCGTTCGATCGCGCGGGCGCGGCGGGCATCGTCAATGTCTGTGCAGCGGGCAATGACGGCGTCAATAACGACACCAGTCCTAGAGACCCGGCTAGTTTCGACTCGTTAGGCATCATTGCCGTCGCCGCCTCCGGTTTTGGAGATGCCGTCACCAACTTTACGAACTACGGCGCCACCTCCGTCGATTTGGCCGCGCCCGGGTTTAACATAATCAGCACGTGGTTAAACGGGGAATACCACCTCCTTTCCGGCACAAGTATGTCTACTCCCCATGTCGCAGGAGCGGTCGCGTTGCTGGCCGACTTTCAGCCAGACCTATCGGTCGAAACCGCGAAGAGCTTGCTCTTGAATAATGTTGATATTCTCTCGCAATGGACCGGCCTGACGGTGTCCAACGGGCGTCTCAATCTATTCCACACCATGCAGTCCGCGGCCTTTGGTCAGCAACCTTACTCCGTCTCCAGTCTTATTCGACCAGATGCAGCGACCCTGAAGCTTAGCTGGCCATGTGCGCCAGGTTTGCGTTATCAAGTATACGCGACTAACAGCCTAACGAGTGGTTTTATCATATTAGATTCAGTCCTAAGCGCGGCCGCCGGGCAAACAGTCATGACCTATACGGATAGCGCTGCCGGCAGCGCACCAAAGTTTTATCTGATAAAGACGGTTCCTTAAGTATGCCTGATCCAGCTAGCATCATCCCTGCATCGCATCCGCTCGATCTTACCACCCTGTCCCAGGCGAAGGGACTAGCGCTGGGAAAGCCCCTGACTTTTGCGCCTGGCGTGCCGGAACCTGAGTTTAAGACCCACTTTCCTTTGCCTTACAAGGTGCAGGCAGTCACTATCTATGAAGCTCAGCACCAGGGATGGCCTACTGATAGAAGCTACTGGCAATACCTAGAAGCTTTTCGCTACGTCTCGAGTCAGTGGGGACCGATCGAAATCCCGAAAGGTTCCTATACCGATTTCGCCAGCGTTCCGCCGAAGCTTCACTCCGTCATAGATGATGACTCACCGATCATCCTCTTTCCGTCCGCGCCGCACGATTTTCTCTTCACCAAGCGGACCGACAAAAATAACACACGTGGCTGGTTGAACGATTCAAAGCAGCTAAGTCTAACCGAAGTAAACCATGTTTTGACGGAAGCCATGGCAATTTGCGGCGCCAATATACTGACGCGCAACGTGGTCTTCGCCGCCGTCGAGCTAGCGAACGAGAGTATTCGGAACGAGTTCCGCCACTAGACTAATCGACTGCAACTCGCATTCACTTTGAGGCGAGAAGATCATCCAGATCGAGTGGCCGCCTAAACATGGCTAGCCCGCCGTTATCGGAACGCGCGCGCTGGCGCCGAAGGCCATGTCGGAACGTTAGCTACGAGGTTGTTACCGGTTAGGCAGGAAGCTCTCCAGCCTAACCAGTAACGCAGCTATTCTAGTGCTTCTCTTCTTTTTCCTTCGACTCCTCGTGCTTGCCCTTCATCTTACCCTGGGCGTCGAACTTCATGCCCCATTCTTTTCCATCCTTCTCGATTACAGCTTCGTAATCTTTTCCTTCCTTTTCCCAGCGCATGATCTTGCCACCCTTGGCTTCTTTCTCGGCTGATTTTTGCACCGCTGCTGGAACTTGCGAAGCTTTCAGGTTCTCCTCGTGTTCCTTGGCGAATGACAACGCGGGCAATGAAAGCGCCGCGACAATAACTACTGCGATTGATGTTTTGATTTTCATGGTTTGATCCTTCGTCTCGATTCGGCGCTCCGCGCCTTTTTGCGTGTGTTTACTAGAGCTGATCCCGCGTCCAAAACGTGACGAGCAATCCGCCGGTAATAATAAGAGTGCCTCCCACCAGGATCGGAAGAGTTGGCCAGCTGCGAAAGAACGCGAAGTTAATGATCTGCCAGACGACAAACAGGGTCGTGATGTAAAGTCCGACGACCTGGCGAAATTCCACCGGCGCCAGATTGAGCGAAAACCCGTAACCGAAGAGCAAGCAGGCGCCGGCCAGCATTAACAAGAGCCGAATAGGCCCCTGGTGATGGTAAATCGACAGGCGGACTAACGCGTCCCCTGTGACCTCGAGCGTAGTTGCAACTAGAAGGAATCCGAGCGCGGACAGACTTTGCGGAGCATTCATCGGGTGAATTCACTAACAGTCTTTCGGTAGCGGGCGAAGTAAAAGATCATAGCTCCTGCGATGAGAGCGCCCGCCACACTAGCTAATCTAGGTTTCGCTTGTGTGCGGCGGCAAAAGGATCATTCGGGCAAATTGCAGGGCGCCGAGTGCCAGTTGGAAAACAATGGTGGCATAAAAGAACCAGAAAACGCCTGCGACCAAAGCATTGTAAACCTGCAAGAGACCGACCGCAGCGCCGACGACCCCGGTTAGATAAAAGAAGTAACGGTAACTTCCCAGGCTCTTAATCACCGACGGCCCTAGTTCTAACAAGCGTAGTCGCGTCAACCAACCAATAGAAAGAAATAAAAAGAGCGAGAACCCGCTGCACCAATGCCAGACGGAAACTGGTGCGGGTTTGATCGTAAGCAGAAGCAGGCCGAACAAACAAGCGAAGAAGGGAGTGAGCGCGTTGCTCAGCAAGAGCCACAAACGATACTTATCCAGCATCGACCATTCGTGCACGGCCCCGCTTCGAAACGCCACGACCACTCCCGCAAATCCGGCTAACGCCACCGCGATCTGGGCGGCGGTCGATAAGGCTTCACCTGGTTCCATCTTTTCGCATTAGATAGGACTCAGGCGACGCGAGCAAACACCAAGTTAGAACCCGGTCATTTGATACGCCGGTATCCGTTCGCAAAGCGACTACGGCTTCGACTCGATCTTCTTGTGATACCTATTGCGGCCTGACCCTTCTTCAAAGGCTTCGAAGTGGGTAGGATTCTTCTTGTAATACTGCTGATGGTAATCTTCAGCCGGATAAAATTTCATCGCGGGCAGAATCTCGGTCACGATTGGTTTGTCGAACTTGCCAGACTTAGCGAGCTTTTCTTTGGAAGCTTCCGCGATGCGTTTCTCTTCTTCGCTTCCGTAAAAGATAGCGGCGCGATAGCTGTAGCCGATGTCGGTGAATTGTCCGTCGACCTGAGTAGGATCGATTTGTTTCCAATAGATATCGAGTAGTTGGTCGAAGGTAATCTTCGCCGGATCGTAGGTGATCTGGAGGGATTCGCGGTATTTTGTTTTTTCCGAGCCGACTAGCTCATAGGTCGGATTTGGTTCGGTTCCGCCGCAATAACCTACCACGGTGTTGATGACGCCCGGCGCCTTGTCGAAAGCCGGTTGGATGCACCAGAAACATCCACCGGCTAGAACTGCGGTCCTGGTAGTGGCTGTTTCAGCGGCGGAACTGCGCGCTACGCCCGCGAGGACTAGAAATGTAGTAACGAGTATAACAGTGATGCGTTCGATCATGCTAAGAGATGATGTCAGCGGATTCGCCTTCTTGCACCTTTCGAAAAAGTCATGTGCAAGGTGTTGACGCCGTGCGGGATAATTCATATTCGGGAAGTCTTCAATTCAACGAAAGGAGACCAAAATGCGGCTCTCATTTTTGTTCGTTATCCTGGCAGCGCTCTTTGTTTCAACTGGCTGCAAAAAGAAACTAGCCGACATCGATATCAGAGAAACTGCGGTCTCGGTTTGGGACGACAAGACTACAGTCGGCACGCAAATCGAGTTGGTCAATGAAGGCCGTGGCCCGGCCGAAGACCTCCGTTTAACTAGCATTACAGTAGAAGGCGGTTCTTATACCGGGCCGGCGACCTTGCCTACTAGTTCGTTAGGTACTCTAGGTGTCGGAGCCGATATCCGTTTCGATGCCATTCTGAAAGTAGCAAGTGCGGATGGTAGCGCACGCCGGCTTACCGTAGAAGGTCAGTATAGCGAGAAAGGTAAGGAAATACATTTTCGCACCGAGCATACTATCAATCCGAACGCCGCTCCGCCCGGGCCTATTACGATCGTGCCTGGCACGGTCCCGGTTCAAAATCCTTCGACGGTTCCTTATCCGCCCGGTGTTACGTCACCTGCGCCTTTCGGTCCGAATTCCGAGCAACCTATCTTTGTTCCGATTGGTCCACCGCGGCAGCTCTTTACACCTACCCCTTCCGGTACCCAGCTCGGTAGCAGCGCCGGAGGTGCCGCTGTGCAAATCCCGATTAACACCAGCGTGAATAACGCCGGTGTCCCGCCCGATCCGAACGCCGCCGCAGCTACAGCCGATGGTGTAGTTCTTTCCACCTATAACAGCAACATCAGTTACTCCAAGGACGGCGGCAAGACCTTCACGAACGTGAACCTACTAAGCCCGCAACCGGGTAATCCATCGCGCACCACCTTCTTTCCGCAAAGCGACGGCGGTTTTTGTTGCGACCAGGTAGTCGTCTATCTGCCGAACCAGGATTTGTTCTTTTGGCTGCTGCAATACAATCCAGTCACGGCTTGTGCGACTAATTGCGGTCCGCCGATCGCGAGTAATGCTACCTTCAAGATCACACAGACTTCGAGACTTAGGATAGCCTGGGCCAAGCCTTCCGCGGTGGCTTCTGATTTCTGGAATGCCTGGAGGTTTGTCGATCTAACCGGCACCGGTCTAGGCACGACCAACGCCGAGTGGCTCGATTATCCCGACCTCGCCTTCTCCAACACCTTCCTTTACGTCGCGATCGATCATGGCTTTACCGTCCCGGGGAGAGTTTATACCGCGCGCCGTATCGTGGCGCGAGTGAGTCTGGCTGATATGACTAACCCTGCGGCTACCAGCATAGGCTACGGGTGGGCCGAGCTAACAGGTTCCAACGGCTTGAACAAATCGCATTTCATCCAAGGCGCACCGGACCGCATGGTTATAGGTTCGCTGGATAACTCGAGCACGTTGCGCGTCTTCACCGCGAAGGATAGTGAGAACACTGTTAATCCTAGTGACGGTTGGAGTAAGTCAGATCCAACAAGGTGCTAACTATACTTCTGTAGCACCTGATGGCGCTGACTGGCTCTCCGTTTCCTTCCCAGGCAACATAACTGGCGGGGTCTATCGGAACTTGCCGCAGTTTGGTGGACCATCGAAGGAAGAATATCTTTTTGCTTTTGATGCCGGCGCCAACTCCGGCGGCGGTCGCCCGCGCGCTTATGTCCGGCTCGAAACTCTCGCTCCCGATGGCAACAACTATAAGGCTTCGGAGGAGTACGATGTCTGGAATAACGACTACGCCTTTGCCATGGCTGCGCTGGGAACGGACGGCACGCAAATAGGTATTACTCTGGCAGTTGGTGGCGGCACGCTGGGCTATCCGCAAGACTCAGTCGGTTACAAGGATGACTTCGTCGTTTACCAAGTGACCAATAGTAACGCCACGCAAACGACGCGCTTTGGCGACTACTTTTGCAATCGACCGATCGCCGGCGGACTTTTCGCGAGTGAAGTTTACGATGTGACGCTCAAGCCACTCCCACCCGGTGTGACCAGTGGCACTTGCGCTACGGTCGGTTGCACGGCGACGATGCGGTTTGTCGAATACGGCCGGCCGCCTGGTCCCCCGATTCGCTAGATTCTCAGGACGTTCACCCTCGAGGCAGAGGAGGAGTGTGTTTCCTCTGTTCATTTGAAGTGCGGCAACTACATTCGCTCGCCGCATGGATGAGGAAAACGAACTACTGGCGCATCGCCGCGAAAAACTGGAAGCACTAAGAAGGCGCGGCGTCGCGCCGTTTGGTCAAGCCTTCGCGACCAGCGGGACGATTGGCGAAATGCGCGAGAAATTTTCCGAGGGTGCGGTCCTGCGCGTGGCCGGGCGCATCACCGCGCATCGCGACATGGGTAAGAGCCACTTCGTCGATCTGCGCGATGGGACTGGCCGCATCCAAATCTATGTTCAGGCAAAGGAGCTCGGCGCGGAGACAATGGAAATTTTCGGATTGCTCGACATGGGCGATTTCATCGGCGTGGAGGGGACGTGTTTCCTCACGAAAACAGGCGAGCCAACCCTGAAAGTTTCGAAGCTGGAAGTGTTAGCGAAGTCCCTTCGGCCGCTGCCGGAAAAATGGCACGGACTACAGGATGTCGAAGCGCGTTATCGGCAGCGTTATCTCGATCTCATAACTAACGAGCAGTCGCGCGCGGTTTTTGAAAAACGGATTCAGATCATGCGCGAGATCCGCCATTTTTTTGAGGATCGCGGATTTCTAGAAGTGGAAACACCCATCCTGCAAGCCGTGGCGGGCGGCGCGGCGGCGGAACCTTTTCGCACCCATCATAACGCCTTAGGCATGGATCTTTATTTGCGCATCGCGCCGGAGCTTTACTTAAAACGCCTTCTAGTTGGCGGCTTCAACAAAGTCTTCGAACTCAACCGTAACTTTCGTAACGAAGGCATTTCGCGCCGGCACAACCCCGAGTTCACCATGCTCGAGGCGTATTGGGCTTATGCCGATTTCGAACTGATCGCGGACCTGGTCGAGGAGTTGGTCTGTCATCTCGCGCAAACAGTCGCAGGCTCGCTGCAAGTCGAGCACAAGGATGCCGAAGGAAAGGTCACGCGCATCTTGAACCTAACGAGACCTTGGCGCCGCGCGCGTTATCGCGACCTGATCCGCGAGATCGATCCGCAGTGGTTTGATTATACGACGGAACAACGTCGCGCGCGTTGCGCGGAGCTCGGCGTCGAGATCAATCCGCGCATGGCCGATTACGAAGTGACGCAGCAGGTTTTCGAGAAGTTAGTTGAAGAAAAAACCTTTGATCCACTTTTTGTGACCCATTGCCCGAAAGAGTTGGTGCCTTTGGCGAAACAAAATCTCGAAGACGATTCGTTAGTCGATGTTTACGAGCTCATCATCAACGGCCAGGAAATTTCGCCGGGCTACACCGAGTTGAACGACCCGATGGTGCAACGGCAGCGTCTGCTCGAACAAGCCGGCGAAGAAACGCAAAATCTCGATGAAGATTTTCTCCTCGCGCTGGAACACGGCATGCCGCCCGCCGGCGGATTCGGCATGGGCATCGATCGTTTGACGATGTTGCTGACCGGCGCGGAATCGATCCGCGATGTGATTCTTTTCCCGCTCCTCAAACCGAAACGCGACTAGCGACTGCTGGGAGACTCAAGTGGTCGCGGCTTTCTGCCGCGCCTTCTACTCGGCAGACACGACGCTAAACGCCGGCAATTTGTCCAACGCTCCTCGAATTGCCGTAAGTAACTCTTCGGCGTCATAGGGTTTTTCGAAAAACGCGGCCGCGCCGAGGTTTTCGGCTAGTTGACGCAGGCCCGGCTGTTTGCTGGCAGTCAGGAAAATGATGGGAGTGGCAGTGACGACAAGCTCCTGGATTTTTTCTGCGACGGTAAACCCATTGCCGGCAGGCACTGAGATATCGAGCAGGGCGAGATCCGGTTGAATCTTTCGCGCGGCGGCTACTCCGGTCATGGCGTCAGCAGCCACAGTAACTTCGTAGCCGGCATTCTTAAGGCGAATGGCCAGAGCCTTCGCGATGTCTTGATCATCTTCGACGATTAGAATTTTTTTCATTTGTCTCTGATTGTTCGTTTCGTTGGTTGTGTTCATTGGTTTGGCTGATTCTGAGTTATCGCGGGTTTTCCGGGGCGACCTTTAAAGCGTATAGACGCCCACTTCTTCGACGACAGGGGTGCCGGCGAGGGCGACTTGAATTGCTCCGAGAAGGTCGTCCACTTCGTAGGGTTTTTGGAAGAACGCAGCGGCGCCGAGTTCTTTCGCCTTCTCGCGCAGACCGGGCTTCTTGCTCGCGGTCAAAAAGATCAGCGGTGTCGCGGTGGGGATGAGCGATTGAATGCGCTCCGCGACGGTGAACCCGTCACCCGCGGGGAGCGAGATATCCAGCAGAACCAGATCGGGCACTCTCTTGACCGCGGTTTCTACGGCGGTCAGCGCGTCCGGTGCGACGTTGACTTCGTAGCCGGCGTTCTTGAGTCGGATCGATAGCGCTTTCGCGATGTTCGGATCATCTTCGACGATTAGGATTTTTTTCATAAATTTTTCAATGTCTAATGGGGGCCATTTTTTGTGGCACTTGAGAAGGCGGCCGATGGTCGGTTCGTCCCAGTGCGCCGGCTGAGAGGTCGGCCAGTTTCCACCCCGCTGAGGTCTTTTGCGGCAAGAGACTCCAAATGGTTTGGACCAGTTGGTCCATCGGACACGGCTTGGCCAGCAGCGTAAATGGCGAGAATTTCATCGCCCGTCTCACGTGCTTGTCATCGGTAAAGCCGGTGAAAATGATGACTGGGAGCAGGCCCCAGTTCTGGCGGATTTGTTTTAGCGTTTCCACCCCGTCCATTCCCGGCATCTCGAAATCCGCGATTACGATTTCCGGCAGCTTCTGCCTCATTTTCTCCAGGGCGACAGTTCCATTTTCGGCGGCCATGACCTGAAATCCTTCGCGGCCCAAAGTCCGGCTCATCAGTTCGCGTAGGTTTGGATCGTCGTCTACGACGAGTACCTGAATGGCATCCGAAGACTGCCCTTTCGGGATGGAAAAACAGAATGTGCTCCCTGTCCCGAGCTCGCTCTCGACCCAGATTTTGCCACCGTGGGATTGCACGAGTTCGCGGGAGATATACAAACCCAACCCGACCCCTTGTTGGCTGCCGCCGTCCTTGTTCGGTACCTGATACAGGCGCTCGAAGATGCGTTCGATCTCGGCCGGCGCAATCCCACAGCCCGTATCATTAACGCTCATTTTAAAATATCCCGAATCGTTCGGAGCTTCGACCGCTGTGATCGTGACCTGACCATTTTCGGGAGTAAATTTCAGAGCATTATTCGTTAGGTTCACGAGCACCTGCATCAGCCGGTCCTCGTCGAAGGGAAAGTCTGGCAAGTTCGCCTGGACGTGATGGATCAGGCTGATGTGCTTCCGTGCTGCGACCGGACCAAGGACGGTAATTAGTTGCTCAACCAGGTTCGCCAAAGAGCCGCGCTTCATCTCGAGCGTGAGCTTGCCGGTTTCGAGCCGCGTGGTGTCCATGAGGTCGTTGATGCAGACATGAAGGCGATGGCAGCTTTCCCGGGCGATGCCGAGATACTCCTGCTGGGTTTCATTGAGCGAACCGGCAAGACCGTCGAGGACGATCGAAATAAATTCCCGTGCGGAGGTCAGCGGCGTTTTCAGTTCATGCGAGACGGTGTGATAAAAATTTTGAATCTCCTGATTTTTCCGCAGCAGATGTTTGTTCGATTCCTCTAAGGCGTGCTCCGCCTTGGTAATTTCTTCCATCGTCTGGAGGAGACGGACCTCCTTCTGGCGGCTTTCGCTGATGTCGGTGGCGATCAGACATATCGCCGCGGCGGACTGCGGCGGGAGCGGACCGAGCGCAATTTGCAGCGGCACCGCGCTCCCGTCGCCAGCATAGAGAGTGATTTCTCCCGCGGTCCGGACGGTTTGACCTGCCATCAGCAGTCCGGCAAAGGCGGCGCGTTCCGAAGGCGAAACAAACTCTTCGAAAGCGAGGCCCACGATCTCCTCCGGTGGGATCTTTAACAAATCCGAGAACTGACGATTGCAATAGAGGATCGAGCCGTCGGCTGAGAGGGTGACTGCCCCTTGGTTCATCTCCTCAATGAGCACACGATAAGGTTCATCGGCGCCCTGGAGCGTGAAGAGCTGGACGCCTCGCGGACCCTGCACGAGCACAGCATCCACGTCGCCTAATCGAATGGCGGACAAGACGTCGTTAGCCGCGGCGAGACGGCCGCGCAAGTCTGCGACCTCGTCCACCAACTGTGTTTGGATTTGCGTGGATGGGTCCATTTAAAGAGGCGGCGTCGATGGTAAATCCAGGCCCGCGAGGACACGGCCGGTTTGCGACAAGTCGCCGATCAGGCGGCGCACCGGTAACGGTAAGTGCCGGATCAATGTCGGAACCACTTCGATTTGGTCGTCCTGGGCGCGCTCCTTCTGCTCGTAGAGGTCCACGACCGTGAGGACGTAGCGGTCTTTCAAATGGGTCTCACAGATTCTCTTGATGTTCGTGATGGCTCGGGTCGAATGCGGCGTGCTGCCGGCGACGTAGAGACGCAGGCAAAATTCTTCATTCTGGTGCTCCGCGACCAGTGAGGCGCGGGTTTCGTCAGACATGCTTTTCTCTCTTCGGTGCGGCAGGCGAATCCGCATCGTCAGAACGAAGTTCGAGCCCGGCGAGGACTCGCTCGGTATTGGAAAAGGTGCCGATGATTTTGCGGACGGGCTCCGGCCGCTTCCGCACCAGTGTTGGCACCGCCAGGATCTGGTCACTCGATGCGAGCTGCGGATTTTTCATCAGATCGATGACATCGATGTGATAGTTGCCAGCAAGGTGCTCTTCGCAGAGCTGCTCGATATTCCGAAGGGCGGCGATCGATTTTGGCGTCCGCCCGGCGACGTAGAGCCGCAGCTCATAAGACCAAGGTGCTGCTGCGGCTAGCTTTGCTGTGCGGGAAGTGGGCGGCGTTTTCATGGTTGCGCTCCTCCTGTGCCATTCCGGCGAACCCTGTTTCCGTTGGTAATGATGGCATCGCCTTTGCGACTGCGGCCCATCGCCGCCTCGTCAAGAGCGAGCGACCGCCCCTCGTTTCTTGTCCTGGCTGAAGGTGCGCGCGATGATGGTTTCTTCCGCGGAAAACTCGGCGCGCAGTGCGGCGATCTGCCCTTCGAGCGCAGCGCGTTTGCATTCGAGCGCCAATTGCTGCCGCTCGGCTTCTTCGTTCAGCCTCACCCGTTCCGCCCGCTCGCGCGCTTCCTGCGACACCCGCGCCGATCCGGTGAGCATTCCGCTCGGGCCGATATAAACATCGGTCAGCTTGGATCCCGGTGTCGGTGAAGGACGAATTCGCGCACCTGATTCGAGCTGGCCATGCCGCGCGATTTCAGGATGTGCAGGCCGCGGTTGCGTTCGCCGTTGCTTTCGAGATCGCGCAGCACCAGCCAGGTGTCCACAAGTGGGGAAATCGCCGCATCCGCGCGATCGAGCGCGCTGCCGCCGATCGTCAGATCGGTCAGCATCGACGGTGATCCCTTTTTGTTTCAGCCAGTCGATCAAGCGCATCAGCGCGGATTTGATTTCCAAGGCGGTGCCGGTCGTGTCCAAACCGGAGATCGGATCGATGATCACCACTTGCGGCGCGAATTCGGTGATAGCCTGAATCTTGCGCGCGAGGTGCATTTCCAGGCCGTGATAAAATGGCCGCACGTTGTGAAACTTAAGGCGCCCCTTTTTCACCCACTGCTGCAAATCGAGCCCGATCGTGCCCATGTTGCGCATGATCTGGCTCGGGGATTCCTCGAAGGAAAAGTAGAGGCAACGCTCGCCCCGCCGGCAGGCGGCATCGGCAAAGGTCGCCGCCATACCCGTCTTCCCCGTGCCCGCGGTGCCCGAGAGAAGAATGCTGCTCCCGCGATAAAATCCTTTACCCCCAAACATGGTGTCGAGACGCTCGATGCCGGTCGGAATCCGTTCATGCGAAGCGGTGTGCTCGAGCTGGACGGACGTGATCGGCCAGATCGAGATGCCATCCTTTTCGATCAGGAACGGATACTCATTCGTGCCGTGCGTGGTGCCGCGATATTTTACGATGCGGATGCGGCGGGTCGTCACTTGATCGACTACGCGATGATCGAGTGAGATGACGCAATCGGAGACGTATTCCTCCAGTCCGTACCGAGTGAGCGTGCCGTCGCCGCGCTCACCGGTCATGACGACCGTGACGCCTTTTCCCTTAAGCCAGCGAAAGAGCCGGCGGAGTTCCGCGCGCACAATAGCTTGATTGGGCAGCCCGGCGAAAAGTCCTTCGATCGTATCGAGCACGACGCGTTTGGCCTTGATGGAATCAATCGCGTAACCGAGCCGGATGAAGAGCCCTTCGAGATCGTATTCGCCGGTCTCCTGGAATTCGCTGCGATCCACGTAAACGTAATCGACAAGCAGCTTCTTGCTGGCGATGAGGGCCTTCACATCGAAGCCAAGGGAGGCGACATTTTCGGTCAGTTCCTCGCGCGTTTCTTCAAACGCCATGAATACACCTGGCTCGCCGTAATCGGTTGCGCCGCGCACGAGAAATTCCATCGCCAGCAATGTCTTGCCGCAGCCCGCGCCGCCGCAGACCAGGGTGGGCCGGCCCGTAGGAAAGCCGCCGCCCGTGATTTCATCGAGCCCGCGAATGCCCGTGCACGATTTACGCAGAGTTTTCGGCGCGGATGGTGTTTTGTTTTTTTTCATAGTCGTCTTTCTCAACAAGTGTCCTCGTCCCTTCATCAAATTTCAGGCGAGGACGCAAAGAAGACGACCAGCGTGCTAACTGGCCGGAGATTCCCGCACGTAGCTCGTAACCCAGCCTTCCTTATGCCGTACACGGATAAAACGACGTGCCTCGCTTAAAGGAGCGCGAAGTTGATGCGCTGCGTGCGAACAACACATAGCACGAGCCCTGAAATTCGTGCGGAGTGCCAGTCTTCGTGCTAGATTGCGCGCGATGGAAACGCCACAGATTACTGCTTACCTAAAAACCCAATGCGGCTGGAGCGCCGGGGTCCGCGCCGTGCTCGCCAAATACAATCTTCGATACACGGAGAAGGACATCATTCAGAACCCGGCTTTTCGCTGGGAAATGGAAACAAAGAGCGGCCAGCCGCTTTCGCCCTGCGTAGAAGTGAATGGCAAAATGGTTCCCGATGTGAGCGGCGAAGAACTCGAGCAGTACCTGATCGAGAACAATCTCGTGAGCGAAAACGCGCAGGACGCCGGCGTCCCGCTAAACGCACCTTGCAGCGACGAGCAGCACGCGCAGCAGGCCGGTGCGGTGAAGTTGAAGTTTTAGGCGATCAGTCGCCGCGCTGAGCGGAGCAAATGAAACTCTTCGCACGCGGTGTGTCCTCATCCGGCACAAAACCGAAGCGCAAACGGCGCGTCGGTCTGCTCATTCTGCTGGTCGCGGTCCTCGCGGCCTGCGGTTTTGGTTTGGTCAGCTTCTACGGAATCTGGGCGCAGACTTTCGATCTGAAGCAGGTCGGCGAAATGCCGGAACGCAATACCGTCTTTGACGTTGATGGAAAAATCTACAGCCGTCTCGCGGGGGCGAATCGTCTCATCGTTCCGATCGCGGAAGTGTCGCCATTTTTTCTCGATGCCTTGATCGCGCGGGAAGACACGCGCTTCTATCAACATGGTGGGCTCGACCCGCGCGGCGTGGCGCGCGCGCTCTTTCGCAATATCACGAGTAGCTCGGTCAAAGAAGGCGCGAGCACGATCACGCAGCAATTGGCGCGTAATAGTCTGCCGCTGGGCGGACGAAATCTGCGCCGCAAAATGTTGGAAGCGATGGTGGCGTTGCGGCTCGAACGGCAATACAGCAAGGAGCAGATTCTCGAACTTTATGTGAACCGAATTTATTTCGGTTCCGGTTGCTATGGAATTGAAACCGCCTCGCAAGCCTACTTCGGCAAATCAGCCTCGAAGTTGAATCTCTCCGAAGCTGCTCTGCTCGCGGGATTGATTCGCAGTCCCAATCGCTTTTCGCCGTTGAAAAATCCGGAAGGCGCAGCGGCGCAACGAAACGCAGTGCTCGATCGCATGGTCGAGCTGAAAAAAATTTCCGTCGCAGAGGCGCGTGAAGCGCGGGGCACGCGCGTCACCTCAAATCCAAGACGGCTCACGCAAATTCAGGAGAACTACGCCATGGAAGCGGTGCAGCGTGATTTGAATATTCTCCTTTCGCCGGACCAGATCGATTTCGGCGGACTCTATATATATACAACGCTCGATCCGACCGTGCAGCATGCGGCCGAACAGTCGCTGGAAGCGCACTTGAGCAAAGTTGAGCGGCAGAAAAATTTTCGTCATCCTGCCAGGGAAAATTATCATCCGCCGACTGAAGGCGAAGATTCCGCCATGCCATATCTCGAAGGCGCGGTGGTGGTGATCGATAACAGCAGCGGAGGCATTCGCGCGCTGGTCGGCGGGCGCGATTTTGCGCAGAGCAAATTTAATCGCGCCATCGCGCCGGCCAATCGTCAGGTCGGCTCCGCCTTTAAGCCCTTCGTTTACGCGCTCGCTTTCACCCATGGCCTGTTGCCCGGCGCTTTCATTAACGACAATCCGCTCGAGCCCGGAGAAATTCGCGGCGCGGGTAATTGGTCGCCGGGAAACTCCGATAACACCTACAACGGAATTCAGCCCGCCTCGTATGGCTTGGTGCATTCGCGCAATACCATGAGCGTGCGCATCGGCGAAGTGAGCGGTGTCGATGAAGTGCAAAAAGCCGCGATGATGCTTGGGCTCGCCGACAATGTTCCGAAAGGGCCTGCGACTTACATCGGTTCCTTCGAGACCAACCTGAAAGACCTAACGAGTGCTTATACAATTTTTCCCAACGCGGGCGAGCGCAAGCAATCCTACATTATCGAACGCATCGACGATTCGGATCACAATCCGATTTATCGCGCCGCGCACATCACCGCGCCAGGCATTGATCCAAGCGCGGCCTGGATGACCTCGGTATTAATGGAAGATGTATTGAAGAGCGGAACCGCCGCCGCTGCGCGCAGTTCGTTAGGCTTCAAATTACCTGCCGCGGGAAAAACCGGCACGACCAACGATTTCAAAGACGCGTGGTTCGTCGGCTACACCAGCGCGCTCACCTGCGGTGTATGGGTTGGTTTCGATCAACCGGCGACCATCATGTCAGGCGGATACGGCGCGGCCTTGGCGCTGCCGATTTGGACAAACACCATGATGAAAGCGTCGCAACGCTATCCCGCGAAGCCGCTGCAACCGACGATGCAACTGGCGCAGGCAACAGTGTGTGCAGATTCAAACGAGCTGGCGACGAACGAATGCGTCGCGGCCGGGAGCAGCTACGACATCACATTGCCTGTCGATAAAGTTCCGACTGTGCCGTGCCACATCCATGGCGGTTTGCAGACGCAGCCGCTCGCGCAAGGACTCGATGACGCCGCGCGCAAGGCCGAAGCTCTACCGAATCGCATCTTCAATTCCTTCCGGAAATTTTTCGGCCGGAAGTAGCTGCGCATCCGACGGCGTATCGAGATCGATCGCACCTTCCGGAAAATCGTAGGCGGCAACGTCGTTTGGTCGGGAAAGAATAATTTCTTTCGCACCGTGATCTCCGCTCAACGCGAGCAGCGCTGGAAAGCACGAGCGCTCGAAGAGCGCAGGGATGCCGAGAGTATTCGCATAGGACGAGGCAACGATTGGTTTGCTGCTGTTTCGATGTAACGCGACGATATCTGCCAGGGCTTTGGGTCTAACGAGTGGTTGATCACAGGCCAGCAAAATGATCGCATCACTCTCGATCGCGTGTTGAACGCCGGCGCGGATGGAAGAAGCGATTCCTTCCGGCCAATCTGCGTTGCGAATTATTTCCACTGCCAATCCCTGTAACTCAGCTCTGATCTCTTCTTCGGCCTCGCCCACCACGACAATCGGAGGACAATTAGCCTCGAGCGAAATTGCGACAATTCGTCGAACCAGAGTTTGACCTTCAAGCCTAACGAGTTGTTTGGGCTGACCGAATCGCTTGGACGCACCAGCGGCGAGAACGACCGCCCGGATCATCAGTCCACCAAGACTAGCGGCGTGGCCGCTTCAAGGCTGTGGATCGGTCTTCTCGAGTCGCGCAGTGATTCGCCAGTTCCGCCTCCAAAAACCGCCTGAATTTCCGAAACGATGGCGAGAGCGATTTCTTCCGGCGTCTCCGCCGCGAGATCAAAACCGACGGGAGCGAAAAGCTGAGATTCCATTGCCGTGCCGAGGTCGAGAAGATCGCCGAGCAATTGCTCGCGTCGCCGGCGCGGTCCGACCAGACCAACGTATCTTAGTCCTCGCGGCAGCAACGCTCGCAGCGCCGCGAAGTCGCGGCCGTAATTGTGCGTTTTCACCACTGCCGCAGTCCATTCGTCCAGCTCCGCCGGCAACGCAGAAGGCTCCACGAAATGAAGCACACTCCAGCCTAACAAGTCGCCGAGTGACGAAAGCGGTTCACTGTCCGGCCCTTCGCCGAAAACGAGCACTCGGATGCATGGCGGAATCTCCTGGAAAAAAACGCCGTCGGCATCGTCTTCGATTTCCTGAACGATTCGTGTCCCCAACTTGTCTTCGTCACCGGAAAAAATTGTCGCGGCCGTACAACGTGCCCGTTCCTGAAAATTCTGCGCAAGTTCCGCGAGAAACTGAGGTGATGATCTCTCGATGAAGATGTCGATGGAACCGTTGCAACCAAAACGACGACGGGTATCGAAACTCATCAGGATCGCTTTGCCGGTTTCAATTATTTGCCGGGCGTGCGCCGCGACTTCTTCCTCCAAGCATCCGCCGCTCAGCGAACCGACGGTTGATCCATCGCGCGCGATCAACATGCGCGCGCCCGGCCGGCGATAACTCGAACCTTGCGCACGCACGAGCGTTGCCAGGGCAAGTGACTCGTTAGGCCGCCGCCGGTATTCGCCTACGATGTCCCGAATCTCTTTCACGCCTAACGAGTGCTAGATCAGCTTGTCGGGTGTGATCGGTAGATCGCGTACCCGTTTGCCCGTGGCGTGATAAATGGCGTTGGCCACTGCCGCGGCCGTGCCGGTGATGCCGATTTCACCGATGCCGCGCGCGCCGATGGGATTGAATTCGAAATCCGGTTCGCCGACGAAATGAACATCGATCGCGGGAATGTCGGCGTTCGTCGGCACGTGATAATCGGCCAGGTTGCGCGTGGCGGGCATTCCGGTCGCCGGATCGTAGGCGGTCTCTTCGGTCAAGGCCATGCCGATGCCCATGACGATTCCACCCATGATTTGACTGCGCGTCTGTTTTTCGACCACAACGCGTCCGCAATTAATCACGCTGACCACACGCGACACCTGCACCCGCGGCAAAAGAGGATCGATTTTCACTTCGATGAATTGCGCTCCGAATGATTGAAAAGCGAATTTCTTATTTTCTTCCGGACCTTTTTCTTTCGACTCGACTTCAATCGAATCGCGGCTGGCGCGCCGCAAAATTTCCGAATAGCCGTCGGTTTTCGAGCTGTCGTTTTTCAAGCCTAGTCGTCCGGGCGAAACCATCGCGATCTCTTCCGCCTTCTGATTATAGAGTGGCGAATTCGAATCTTTCACCGCCAGCTCCGCCAGCGCCTGGTGCAACATCAACGCGACTTCGTGAATTGCCGTACCGACTGTGCCGGTGGAATTCGATCCGCCGGCGACGGGGCCGAATGGAAAATCGGATTTTCCCAGTTCGAAGGTCATTTTTTCGAAAGGCACGCCGAGTTGTTCGGAAGAAATTTGTGTGAAGGCAGTGTAAGCGCCGGTGCCGAGATCGTGCGTGGCGCATTGCACGGTGGCGGAACCGTCCGCGCGCAAGATCGCCTTCGCGCCCGCGCTCATTTTGTGCGCGGGATAAGTGGCGGTGGCCATTCCCCAACCGATGAGCAAATCGCCATCGCGCATCGAGCGCGGTTCGGGATTTCGTTTCGACCAGCCAAATTTTTCCGCGCCGAGTTCGTAGGCTTCCTTCAAAAACTTCGCGCTGAACGGAACGTCCTTGGTCGGATGTTTGTCGGCGTGATTTGCCACGCGCAACGCGATTGGATCCATCTTCAGCGCGATCGCGAGTTCATCCATCGCGCATTCCAGCGCGTAAGTCCCGGGACATTCGCCGGGCGCACGCATGAAAGTCGGCGTTGCAACGTTGACGGGGTAGACGGTTTCCTCCACCCGAATCGCCGGGCTTTCGTACATGATTCCACTGGAACGCGCGCCGCATGATTCGGTGAATTTTCCAACCGGCGAGGTCAGCGTTTCGCTGACGTGTTGCATCGCCTGCAGTCTCCCATCGCGTGTAGCTGCGAGTGCGATCCGTTGACGCGTTGGTGTGCGATGTCCCGTCCCGACAAACATGTTCCGCCGCGTCACATGCATTTTCACCGGAACGCCGGCGACTTTCGCGCCCATGGCGGCGAGCAGGACGTGCATCCAGATCGCACCTTTGCAGCCGAATGCACCGCCGACAAACGGACACACCACGCGGACGTTTTCGAGATCGAGGCCGAATGATTTGGCCAAAATATTTTGCGCGCCTTTCAAAAACTGCGTCGCATCGTAAACCGTGAGTTTTCTGTCCGACTCCCAAACCGCGATCGTGCCCGACATCTCGATCGGGTTGTGCGTCTCGGTCGGGGTGATGTAGGTCTCTTCGATTTTGACGAACTGCGAATTGGCGAGCGCGTCGGCCGCTTTGCCCTTGTCTATCTGAACGCTCTCTTGATTATTTTTCTTGGGCTGACTCGCCTTCGGTCGCGCATCTTCCATCGTGAGCGTGCCGTGTTCCGGCGCGTAGCTCACTTTGACCAACGAGGCCGCGTATCGTGCCTGCTCGATCGTTTCAGCGATAACGAGCGCAACGTATTGCCCCGCATAATTAACGACCGCGTCGCTGAGCGGAAAACGTTCTTCGTTGCGAATCCCGCCTGACATTCCGCGGCCGGGAAGGGGCGGCGGGTTCTTCAGTTTCGGCGCGTTTTGATGAGTAAGAACGGCGAGAACTCCGGGAACAGCCTGTGCCGCTTTCGTATCGATGGCGGTGATTTTTCCTTTCGCGATGTTGCTCTCAACCGTCCAACCGTAGGCGCATTTCGGAACTTCGAACTCGACCGAATATTTCGCCGCACCGGTAACTTTCAGGTGACCGTCAACGCGGTTTCTGTTGGGGCCAATGACGACGGCACTCATGCGGACATTGCGGCGACGGTGCTAAGTGCGCGGACGATACTGCGCTTCGCCAACTCGATTTTAAATTCGTTGTACTTGTAAGCCTTGGCGTTCGCGAGCGCCGTTTGCGCGGCGGCGGTGAAAGATTTTTCGTCGGCAGTTTGTCCGACTAACGACTTCTCCGCTTCCGTGGCGCGCCACGGTTTGTGCGCGACACCTCCGAGAGCGATGCGCGCTTCTTTAATTTTTTGATCGGCGTCGAGATCGAGAATGGCGGCGACGCTAACGAGAGCAAAAGCGTAACTGGCGCGGTCGCGCATTTTCAAATAATGCGAGCGCCTGGCAAACGAAATGGCGGGCAAATCGACCGCGGTAATCAACTCGTTAGGCTGTAAATTGGTTTCGACGTTTGGTGTTTTGCCCGGCAAGCGATGAAAATCGGCGAAGGGAATTTCGCGTTCGCCTTGCGGGCCTTGCACGCGCACCACCGCATCGAGCGCCGCCAGCGCGACACACATATCGCTGGGATGGGTCGCAATGCATTGATCGCTTTGGCCGAGAATGGCGTGGATGCGATTGAAGCCGTTGATCGCGCCGCAACCGCTGCCGGGATTGCGCTTGTTGCATTGCGGAAAGGCGGGGTCGTAAAAGTAGTAGCAGCGAGTGCGTTGCAACAGATTCCCGCCAACGGTCGCCATGTTGCGCAGCTGCGGACTGGCGCCGGCAAGAAATGCCTGGCTCAAAACCGGATAACGTTGCGTGATCAACTCATGCTCGGCCACGTCGGAATTTCGCGCCATCGCGCCGATGCGAAGCCCTTTGCCATCGGGCAATTCTTCGACTTGCGCGAGCGGCAGACGATTGATGTCGATTAATTTGTCAGGCGTTTCCACGCCCATCTTCATCAGGTCGATCAAGTTCGTGCCGCCGCCGAGAAATTTTCCCTGCGGTGCGGCAGCGATGGCCGTGACAGCCTGCTGCTGATCCGTCGCGCGCGAGTAGGCGAAAGAGTTCATGCGCTTTTGCCCGCCGCGTCTTTAACCGCTGCGAGAATATTCGGATACGCACCGCACCGACAAAGATTCCCGCTCATCCATTCGCGGATCTGGTCGTCATCTTTGGTGTGGCCTTCCTTGATGCACGCCACCGCGGAACAAATCTGCCCGGGCGTGCAATAGCCGCACTGGAAACCATCGTGCTCGAGAAACGCCTGTTGCACCGGATGCAATTGCTCGCCTTGCGCGAGACCTTCGATGGTGGTGATGTCGTCGCCATCGTGCATTGCGGCCAGCGAAAGACACGAGTTCACGCGCCGGCCATTCACCAAAACAGTGCAGGCGCCGCATTGGCCGTGATCGCAACCTTTTTTCGAACCAGTGAGATGCAAACGCTCGCGCAACGCGTCGAGCAAAGTCACGCGAGGATCGAGTTGCGGCAGGTCGAAATCTTTACCGTTGATCTTGAGACGAACGTCGATCGCGCCAACGGGCGGCGTGAGACTGGTGACCGTGCTCGCTTCCTCGGCGGAAGCTTTGGCCGCGGCCAATAATGAAGGACCAATCGCGAGCGCCGCGCCGGTCCCGGCAATTTGTTTTAGAAACGTCCGCCGCGTCTCCGGATTTCCGAAAAGGAGATGATGATCGATGTCGGCTTCAACGCTCCCTTGCGTCGCGGCTCCGAAAATCGAATCGAACGTTTCGTCCTCCATGCCCTGCGTTTAATAAACGCAGGAGATGTGGGGAAGGAAACGTCTTTTTTTCCAGCAACGGCCCGCTGCGCCGACAAATTGTCAGCGCAGCGAGCCGGCCGAAATTATTTGATCAGATGGAAGATCGCGTGCGCCGCTCCGGCCAGTGGCCAGGCAGCGAGCATCATGATCAGCGCGAAAATTGCGCCATCGATGCGTTCGCCGCGTTTGGCTTCAGCGTCGAAGAAGTTTTGGCCCAAAGCGCGAAAAGCACGGAATGACGTGCGATTCTTGCCGATTAAACCAGCTCCTCCGCGCAGCGTCCCCGACGCCTGGAAATTCCAAGACGTCGCGGCTAAGGCGCGATTGTTCTGATGCATGGACGAAAGCTCGCCATCGCGAGTCGGACGCCCGAAGTACAATTTATTTTTCATGTCTCTTGCACGCAGAGTTCGAGCTCCGCGTTATGTGCTGCCGCCTCACGGCGCAGCCAGCTATCTCACTTGCGAGGCTACTCGAAGAACCTCGTGGCCGACGTTATGTCGTATAGCTGTTGAGACTGAATAATCAGCGCCCTTCAACGAGGAAGCGTAGCGCCAACTAGCACAAACCCAACATGCTTAACCGCGTTAACTATTATCCAAGGCGGCCAAATGTCAATGGGTCGACCCGCTTTTCCGGGCTAACGGAAGCCGCCGCGCGGGACGTAGTCTTCGTCCACCGGCTTAGCCTTCTCGCTCTTTTTGGCTTTCTTGACCGACTTGGACTTCGCCTTTCTTTCCTTCTTCGCCCGTTCGCGGCGTTCGTCTTCGAGTTTCGTTTCCTCGGCGACGTAAGCGTGGCGCGGCAAATAACTGCCCGTCTGAGTCGGCGGCACCGTCGTCGGCAGCACCACCGTCTTCTTTTCAGCCTTCCTGCCGTGTGTATGCGTGGTGCGGCAACCGACCGCACCTAACAAAAAGACGCCGGCACACGCAGCGCCTAACCAGTTGTTCTTTATCCACATGGTGAAAATAGCGGGTGAAGGGAATCGAACCCTCGTGTCCAGCTTGGGAAGCTGGCGTTCTACCATTGAACTACACCCGCGTTCGGTGTCGCATCGTAGCGACGTTCAATCGGGAATTCAACCGATCCATTTCTGCATCTGCTCGGGGAAGGGACAGTGCGCGCAATCGGAATTGTCCTGCAGACAAAAATCTTCGTAGATCTGGAGCAGGCCTTGTTGTTGCGCGACGGTGCGAACGAATTCCTTGCGGCGCACGTCGGTGCCGAACAAGCGCGCGGTTGTGGTTTCGAGACGACGATTGGTCAGCTTCGCGGAGAGCTTTCGATAATCCGGCCAAACGTCCGTACCGCGCGTCAGGAGAAATGGATAGACGATATTCGCGAGAATTTCACTCACACGGGAATCACCCACCAGCGCCATTTCCTTCGGCGCGGGATCAGAAGTGAGAGTGTAGTGATGATTCCAATACGGATGTTGCAGCGACAAAAGAAAATCGCGCACGGTCTCTGAGCCTAACGAGTGCATCCACCGGGGCCACTGCTGCGCGATCATGGCCAACGCGCCGAGCCGGCGCTGCGGATGATTTAGCGGTCGCGCCCCGCTTAAGCGCCAAACATCGCGCGGCAAAATCAGTCGCTGCATTTGGTCGCGATGCGGCCACCATTGATCCCAAAGTTTGCGCAGATACGAACGCGTTTCTTTTTCGAAAGCGGTCAGGTCAGTAACTTCGAGAAAGCCGGCGATGCCGAAGAGGATCGCTTCCGCTTCAGCCGGATGGCCTCGCAGATATTGTAGCGAAACACGCTGTGCTACGACCGTGAAAGGGAGCTTGTTTTGTTTGTAGCCGAGAGCAGCGGCTAGCTCCTGAAAAAGTGCTTCGTCCGTGCCATGCGTTTCGATCATCGCGCGCAATCGCGCCGCTTTGCGCTGCAGACGAAAACGCGCCGCCGCATCGATGATGCTTTGCACGCGCTCAAGCGGTTGATCCTGCAGCGGCGCCTGACAGCGACCGGGCCGGGCCAGTGGAAGGTTCGACGAAAACGCATCCGGCAAAACAAAAGGATCGACGCGCACCTGCAGCACGTTGCGATGCGAAAGTGTGCGAGTGAAAAAAGTGCGATCGCTTCCATTTACGAAAACGTGCAGCACGGTGTTTTCGAAAGCTGGATTCGTGGCGTGTCCGTGCGTTTCCCAGTTTCGATCGCTCAGGTCGAATTCAATGCTGCCGATTTGCGTTTCGCCGCCGTCGACTCGAATCGCGGCGCTGTGAAAATCGGGACCCGCTTCGCGATTCCACGTCCCGAATTGCACGATCTCGATTTCCTTTCCATCAACAGAACGAAAATGTTTCCCGAAATCGCCGGCGAACCAACGGGCCTGCAATTCCAATTCGTTCGGCGTGCGCGCGGTGAGAAAAAGCGCGCGTTCCCTGACGCGGGCTCGCTCACGCAATTCCGCATAACGTTCGGCGGAAGACATTCGCCGATCATTGGCGGTCGCGGACCGCTGCGACAAGAACGATTCGTTAGGCTTGCAAGACCGGTTCCGGTTCGGCCCGGTGAGGCGGCCAGATTGGTGCACTCACACGTTCGCGCAAATTCTCCGCGATCTCTTCCACCAGCGGTCCGCTAGGTCGCGGAAAAACAAATAGATACTTCGGTCCTTTGTTCGCAGCGGGAAAAATAACCAGATTTTCCGAGAGGAATTTCGGCTCACGCGCGACGGTCATGCCGTCGAGTTCGATCGTTTGCGCGAAACCGCGGCCGCTTTTACGCGCCACGAAAAGCAATTTGCGCGGCTCTTCATTCGTCGCGACCAACGCGCCAAAAAGGTTCGGCGGGATGCGCCGCCCGCGTCCGCTCAAACATGGAACCGACCAGGCAATCGTCTCGCTCAAAACATTTTGTCGACTGAACGCGTCGGCGAATTTTGAGGGCAGCGCGATGGGCAAGGTCACTGGACCGCTCGAGTCGGCCGGAAAATTCAGCTTCTTGAAAATGAGCCAGATCTTCGCGCGAATCGTGCGCAGAATTTTTGGCGCGAAATAGAAAAATGCGGCGAGCGCGAGCAGAAAAACAATCAGCGCCGCAATCGGATTGTAATGAATGAGCGCGAGTCCACCGAAAACGGCCGCGTCTTCCGCGAGACTTAGTCCGATATTGGAAAACGGCTCCGGCGATGCGTTCGCCACCAGTCGCGTCGAGGCTTTCGCGGTATGCGCGATCAGGCTTGTGCCGCCCGCCAGGAGCAGGACGACGATTTCCATTGTCGGATTGAAATGACCGAGCACGCGTAGGGCGAGGAGCGCGCCGCCGATCGGTCGAATCACCGTGTGCACTGCGTCCCACGCGGAATCGACCCACGGGATTTTGTCCGCAAAGAATTGCAGGAAGTACAAAACGCCCGCGATGGTGACGATGGCGGGATGACCGAGGACTTGGAGCGATTGGTATTGCGGCGCGAGCGTGATCCAATGCTGATTGATTGCGAGGCCTGAGACGAAAACGGTCAGGTAGAGATTAATCCCTGCAAGCGCAGCGAGACCTAAGGCAACTCCGAGAAGGTTGAGCTGTTCCACGGCGGAATATCGACAGGATTAACAGGATTATACAGGATTTTCTGCTCGGCATTCTGTCGTAACCTTTGAGAATTGTTGCTATGAAACGCCGAGGAATAATTTTGCTGGCCGCGCTGACGATTTTTGTTTCCGTCGGAGTCGCAAGGCCGCTCGGTCTGGCGGCGCCGCAGGTTTTTACCGGGCCCGACATCGGTAAAATCTTCACCAGACTGTGGCTGCCCGAGTATCCGTATGAGGCACGCAAGCAATCCTGGTCGGGAAGAGGAACCTTTCGTGCCTACGTTGAGCCGGATGGTAAAATCGGGCGCGTAGCAGTCGTGCAGGACGGGTCACAAAGAACTCGATGATGCGGTTATTTCTGCGGGCCTAAAATGGCGGGCCAAGCCGGGCAATAGGCGCGAAGTGGATTTTCCAATGGCTTTCATTGCGCCGCCGCACCCGTAATAATCGCGCAGGTTTGGGGGCGACATCGGTTGCAGTTGCGCAGTTGCGCTGATATTGCCAACGATGCTCGATATTCGCCTTATTCGCGAAGAGCCGGACTTCGTTAAAGAACGCCTAACGACTCGCGGCGGCGACGATGCGGCGAAGATTAATGAGCTGCTTCGCGTCGATACCGAACGTCGCAAAGCGGAGACCGCGTTGCAGCAGCTCAACGCCGATCGCAAACGACTCAGCAAAGAGATTGGCGGCAAGCGAAGTCGCGGCGAATCGTCGGACGACCTGGAAGAAAAGGTGCGTCAGATCGGCGATCAGATTGTGCTTTTGAATCAGCAGACGGTCGAACGCGATGAAGAACAACGAAACCTGCTGCTGAATATTCCCAATCTGCCGCACGCGGCGGTGCCGATTGGAAAAGAAGCGAAGGACAATCCGGTGGTGCGCAGTTGGGGCGAGAAGCCACAGCTATCCGGCGAAGTGCAGGACCACGTTACGATCGGCAGTCGGTTAAAGCTTTTCGATCAGGAACGGGCCGCAAAGTTAAGTGGCAGTGGCTTTATTTGTTTTACCGGCGCCGGCGCGCGGCTGGAGCGAGCTTTGATTCAATTCATGCTCGACCTGCACACGCGCGAACATGGCTACCTTGAGATGAGTCCGCCTTTTCTCGTTAGGCGTGACTGCATGATTGGAACTACGCAGCTGCCCAAGTTCGAAGAAGACATGTATGGGCTGGAAGAGAACCAGCTATTCCTAGCCCCGACCGCGGAAGTTCCAGTAACTAACTTTCATCGCGAAGAGATCCTTTCCGCCAGTGAGCTACCAAAGAAGTTTGTCGCTTACACACCGTGCTTTCGCCGCGAAGCTGGCTCGGCCGGACGAGAGACGCGCGGCATCATTCGCGTGCATCAGTTCGACAAGGTAGAGCTAGTGAAACTAGCTACACCTGAAACCTCCTATGCCGAACACGAGTCACTGACAGCGAACGCGGAACGTATCTTACAGTTGTTAGGTTTGCACTATCGGGTAATAGAACTTTGCACGGGCGACCTCGGCTTTGGTTCAGCCAAGACCTATGACCTGGAAGTTTGGTCGCCCGGCCAGCAGGCTTATCTCGAAGTCTCGAGCTGTTCGAACTTCGAAGATTATCAGGCGCGCCGAATGAATTTGCGCTTCAAGGATGCTGAGGGCAAGAATCGCTTCTGTCATACTCTGAATGGCTCGGGGTTAGCGTTACCCCGCTTGTTTACCGCGCTCATCGAGAGTGGTCAGCAATCCGATGGTTCTATCGCTCTGCCAGAAGCTTTACAGTCTCATTTCGGGGCAAGCCGGATTAGTTAGGCTGGCTTCTTTAGGTCGCTTACGAAAAGGTCTAGTTGATCGGGACCGGCTGAGGCGCTTTCCGCCGACGTAGGTAGAGTTAGCTCGTAACCTAGCTTCTGTGCTAGTCGTTGACACGTCTCCGGCGCGAAACCTTCAAAATGGTTGTTCACGAAGGCCCAGACGTTGCGCACTTCGTCAAGATGCCTCTCGATCTTGAGCGCCCAACTCTCCAAAGCTGCTTCCCGTTTCCAGAGCAGCTTCCCATATCGATGCAGGTGCTGGCCCGCGCCGTCATACTTGGTCGAGTAATCGCCTAGTAGCCGAAGGTAGATAAAGTCGGCGGTTTGCGGCCAGAGTTCGAAGGGAGCGAGGTTACGTTCGTTGAGCGGACTGGTATCGGCCCAGACCCAACAGACGCGATGTTTTTGCAGGAGACGGATGACTTGCGGTCGATGCCAACCGGGATGGCGAAACTCGATGGCAAAACGAAAGTCGCTCGGAAGCTGCACGAGAAAATTGCGTAAGACCGGTTTGTCCTCCTTTGGGGCAAAGGACGGTGGCAGTTGAATGAGAATGACCTGGAGCTTGTCGGCGAGCGGCTCGAGCACTCGAAGGAAGGCGTTGAACTCGGCGGAGCAATCGCGCAGGCGACACTCGTGGGTCAGGTGGCGCGGCAATTTGCAGGTAAAACGAAACGAAGCCGGCGTGCTTTCCGCCCAGCGGCGCACCGTTTTCTCCGACGGCGGATGATAAAAGGTGGAATCGACTTCGATGGCCGGAAAATAGCGCGCATAAAATTCGAGCCAGCGTTCGTTAGGCAGATCCGGCGGATAAAACGCCCCGTGCCACTCCTCGAAAGTCCAGGCGCAGGCGCCGAGACGGATTTTTTGTTGAGCGCTCAGGTTCAAAATGCGTCGCGGCGAAAGGTCTTGGCCGAGGCTAGGTAACTTGACTGCACAATGACGCTCTCTACGCTGGAAAATCCCAATGCGCCGTCATTTTTTCATTCTGTTTTTGCTCATGGTCGCTCTGACCGCAAGCGTCGAGACCAGCTCGGGCGCGATCATTTTTCAGCCGGGCGAGAAAGCCGAGTACCTGGCGCCCGGCGAAGAGCGAATGAGCGGCACGGCGAAGGAGCTTTTCGACATTGCGGAAAAGGCGGAAAATTCCGGAAATTTCAACCGCGCGACCAAGGCCTACCGAGCCATCGTGCGCAAGTATCCCCGGGACGCGCTCGCCGCCGGCGCCGCTTATCGTTACGCGCAACTGCAGGAGAAAAGCGGCGATCCTCTCAAGGCCGCGGCGGCTTATCGGGTGATGGTCGAGCAATATCCGAAAAGTCCGCATTTCGAGGAAGCGATCGAAGCGCAGTTCCGCATCGGCGAGATGTATATGAACGGCAAGAAGATCAAATTTTTCGGCATCCCGATAAAAGCATCGCTGGATAAGTCGATCGAGATTTTTGCCGGCATTGTGCGATCGGCGCCGTATGGACGTTACACTGCGCGAGCGCAATTTAATATCGGTCGCGCCACGGAGAAGGAGGGGAATGCCGAAGGCGCGGTCGCAGCCTACCAGGCGGTAGTCGAGAAATTTCCCGACGATCCGTTGGCGGCGGATGCGCAATATCAGATCGGTTATCTGTGGCAGAGATCGGCCGCATCCGGCGTGAAGGATGCGAAAGCGACGAAGAACGCGCAGGTTGGTTTTCAGGATTTTCTTTATCGCTATCCGAAGAGCGAGAAGGCGGCGCAGGCGAAGGAGAATCTGGCGAAGCTCGAGCAACGCCAGACAACAAACTCATTCAAGGTGGCAAAGTTCTACGACAAACAAAAGAGCTACCGCGCCGCCGTCATTTACTACAACGATGTTCTTCGACAAATGCCGGGTTCGTCGGAGGCAGAGCAGGCTAAGAAACGGATCGCACAACTGCGGGCGAAGTATGGCGACAAAGCCATCGACACGATCGCCGCCAATTCCGTCCCGAGTAAGAAGGGCAAACAGACCGCTTCGAATATGCCCGGCCATGGATCTCCCACGATGCACACTTCGCCCGGCGATGTTGCGCCTTTGCCGCCGCCGGAAACGGACGAATCGCTTCCGCCACCCACGTCGTTGAATCCCGATCCGACAGGCGCGCCGGACCTTCCGCCGGTGCCGACACCCGCGCCAACGCCCGAGACCAGCGCTACGCCGTAGTGAAAATCCGCGTCGCGGCTTTGCTGTTAGCGTTGAGCCTGACCGGGTGCGCCGGTTATCACATCGGCAACGTCAAGCCGCATTACCTCGCGGACATTCACACCATCGCGGTGCCGACTTTTCGCAATCAAACTTTCCAGCCCAGCATCGAAGTGCTCCTGACCGACACGGTCATCAAACAATTGCAGCAGGACGGAACCTTTCGCATCGCCAACGTTCACGATGCGGATGCGACTTTGAAAGGGACGATTCAGGCGATCGGGCGAACGCCGGCGCGCTCGGTGCGCGGAAATGTTCTGGCCACCACCGAGTTCAACCTGACGATTACAGTCACCTATAGTTTGGTCGATAAATCTGGCCGCGTTTTGACTGGGCCCGCCGGCGTTTCGGGCACGACCAGTTTTTTCGTGGGCTCGGATGTCGCGAGCGATGAGAGACAGGCCTTGCCGCTCGCCACCGAAGACCTGGCTGTTCGCCTAACGAGTGCTTTAACCGAAGGCTGGTAAGAGTGGGCAAGGGCGACGAAAAGCTCTGGGCCATACTCAACGAGAAACTCGACATGTTGCGCAGTGCCGGGCAACTCCCGGAAGCATTGCGCGTGGCGCAAACCGCGGCTGAGCTGGCCAAGCGTGCCTTTCCCGATGGACACGCGGGTCAGGCGCTTAGTCTGGAAAAACTCGGGCAGTTACACGAACAAGCCGGCGATCACGCCAGCGCGCGTCCGTATCTGGTCAAGGCGCATCGCATTTTTTCGCAGGCGGAGCCGCGCGATCATCGGGCGATTTTTCGCTCGGCGCGTCGCCTGGGATTTTTGTGCGATGGCGCGGGGGAAAGAGATGAGGCCATTGCCTTTTACGAAAGCGCGATCAAAGCGGGAATGGAATTAGGCGATCTGTCCTATTCCGATATGGGCACGATGCTGAACAACATCGCACTCATTTATCGCAAGACTGGCCGGCAACGCGCCGCCGAGCCGTATTACCTGCACGCGCTCGAACTTTACGAGAAGCAGCTCGGCCCCGAACATCCGGACGTCGCCTCGGTCCTGAACAATCTCGCTGTCTTCTACACCAACGAAAAACGTTACGCCGAGGCGAAAAAAATCCATCATCGCGCACTCGCGATCCGCGAAAAAGTGCAGCCGCCTAACCAGGTCGACATCGCGCAATCGAAGTGCAATCTCGCGGTGGTCTATCATTCGCAAGGTGATTTCGCCCGCGCCGCCGAACTTTACCGGGACTCACTGCAAACCTGGGAAGAGATACACGACAATCCCGCGGCCGATTATGAGATTGTTGTCTCCAATTACGCCGATCTCTTGCGCTCGTTAGGCAAAGCGCGCCAGGCCAATCAAATTGAAAACCGCGCGCGCAAACGTCGGCGGCACTGACTCCTTTATCCTTGCGCCCTAACTTCCGGCGCGCATTTTAGCAGCCGCGCGCTCACGTGGCGGAATGGCAGACGCGTACGGCTCAGGACCGTATGGGGAAACCCGTGGAGGTTCGACTCCTCTCGTGAGCAGTTTTTGGCCTAACGAATGCTAGACAATTTAGCGTGACGCGCGCTGTGCCGGAATTATAGCATCGAGTCTGCTGCCTGAATGGAAACCGAGTCTGCCACCCAAGTGCTAACCCTGCCGCTGCGCGATTTGATTCGCTCCGTGCGCAAGGTGTTACAAACCGAGGAGGATTCGGCGAAAGTCGGTGCGGCTGTTGCCAATCTGCTGCGGCCCTGTCTGCATCTGAAAAATTTTCTCCGGCCGGAACAGTTTGCGTCCTGCGACCAAAGTTATCGGCAGCACATTTTGCATGTTGAACCGGATGGTAGTTTTTCCGTGGTCGCGCTCGTCTGGCTGCCCGGCCAGGCCACGCCGATTCATGATCACGTTTCGTGGTGCGTCGTTGGTGTTTATCGCGGGCAGGAACACGAAACCGTTTACGAATTATCCGGCGAGGAAAACGATCAACATCTAGTCGTGACCGGGCACGCGATTAATCCGGTTGGTTCGGTGGCGTCGCTTATTCCGCCGGGCGACATTCATCACGTGGAGAATGGCGGCAACCAACTCGCCGTCTCGTTGCACATTTACGGCGCGGACATTCGCGTCCTCGGTTCCAGCATTCGCCGTCGCTACAAGCTGGAAGTTCGGCAACCGATCGAGGCCTAACTACTCGTTAGGCCATTCGATGTGCTAGAGTTTGCGCGCATGGACGTGTCGCGTGAGCCAACCGCGGTGCGCGCGATGTTTGATCGAATCGCGCCGCGTTACGATCTCGCCAATCATTTGCTCAGTGGCGGGATCGATTTTTTGTGGCGCCATCGCGCTGTCGAAATCGTGGCCGCTTGGCAACCCGCGCGCGTGCTTGATCTCGCGACTGGTAGTGGCGATCTGGCCTTAGCGATCCAGCGCCGGCTACCGCAGGCGGAAATGGTGGGCGCGGATTTCTCCACGGAAATGCTCCTGCGCGCGCGCGAGAAGGGCCTGAGCAATACGGTGATCGCTGACGCCCTGAATTTGCCGTTGCCTAACGAGAGCTTCGACTGTGTGACCGTTGCCTTCGGTCTGCGCAACATGGCTGATTGGTCGCTTGCGCTGCGTGAGATGGCGCGGGTGCTGCGCGCGGATGGTCATTTGCTCGTCCTCGAGTTTTCCATTCCGACTGGGCTGCTAAAGCCGGCCTACCGATTTTATCTGCATCGGTGCATGCCACTTTTGGCCGCGCTCATCACGCGACAGAAGGACGCGTACGATTATCTGGGCGCGTCGATTGAAAACTTTCCGCGCGGAAAGGCGATGCTTTCCTTGATGGAAACGAATGGTTTTCGCGAAGGGCAAGCGATTCCACTCACCGGCGGGATCGCGAGCATTTACACAGCCAGTGTTGCCTAACGAGTAGTTAAGGCGTTGCCGTGGGCGATGGAGTTGGAGACGGCGAAGGTGTCGCGCTTTCGGCGAGCGAAAGGCGCAAAGCATTAAAGTCAGGATTATTCATCACAAAAATACCGTCGCGCCCCTCCACTTTCGCATACCACATGCCTTCACCAGCCGCACCGCCCACCGTGAGTTTGTGTGTCGCCTTATCGTCCGGCGAAGTGGTGAAACTAATCGTCGCCTGCGGCTTTTCGAAAGCCTGCGGCGGCGGTGGCCCCGGATTCCAGCGCACGGCGCGCAAGTTCGTTAGTGTATTCAAGAGCGACTGCACATTGGTCTGATTAATTGGCCCGCTACCCTGCGACGCCCACGTCCATTCCTTGTTCGGACCGCGGACAACGGCTGCTTCTTTATCGGTTGTCACGCTGAGACGATGGACTTCGTCAGGTTTGAATTTGAAAATCGAAAGGTCCTGCCAAAGCACAGGATCGGTCGGAATTAACTCCGGAAATTGTTTCCGCACCGCGACGATAAAGGGCTCTTCGCCGACACGCGCATACACTGTCTCGCCATCTAATTTACCGATGCCGAGTGTGGCAAAGGGATGTTCGCCGGCTTGCGATTCCGCAGTATTTTCGGAGGCGAAGGAGCTGAAGATGATTTGCAGTTGCGGTTTATCGAGACCGTATTTTGGCAGATCGGAAGCGACATCTTCCACGAATTTTGTCACCTGCTCGTTCTTCAATAAGTCGAGCACACGCTTCACTTCCGCGGAATTCGCCGGCTGATTGTTTTTGCTGGCGATGACCCAATTCTGATCTTTCCGCGCCAGCACCAATTTTCCTTTGCCCGGCGCGTCGATAGTCATGCGATCGAGATTGTTTTCATCGATCCGGACCAAATGCCGATCGCGCAGATCGGCCGGCATTATTTTCAGAACGTCCTCGATTTTTTTCGGCACGGTGTAAACGAAACTGCGCGGCGAGAAACGCACATAGACCTGGTCCTTTTCGTTTTCCTTGGTCGAGAGAGCGCCGATTTGCAGCATTTGTCCTTCTTTCTCGTCCGCTCGGAATAAAGTGATCGCCCCGCGTGCTTCGGCCAGGCCGTAGGGCTGCAGGTCGCCTTTGTCCTCGGCAACGAATTGCGCGATGCGCGCGCTGGTGACCTGCGCGATCAGGTCGCCGACTTTTTGCGAATCCGCGCGGGCGTGCAACGGCTTCACGATTTCCCAGGCGTCATTCTTCTTCTGCAATTCCATTTCGCCCGCGGAAGTTTTGAGAAGAATGCGTGCAACCTGACTCGCCGAAAGCTCGGTCAGCTTCCGATCACGAAAATCTTCCGGTTTCTTAGCGATGTCTTTCTTAACCGTTTGCCTGACGACAAATGTTTCCTTCGAGTTTTCGAAGCGCACATACATTTTGCCTTCGAGCGCCGCATCTTTGCCGAAAAGAATTTCCGGCGGCATTTCCTTCCCGAGAAGCTTCAGCCGCAGTTTTGGCTTGGCCAGATCGTACTCTTCCAGGCGATTCTTCTCCGCCTGCATTTCTTTCTCGGAAAATGCGTCGTCTTTTTTCCAGCTTTCCAAGTCGGAAATGAGGCTATCAACGATCGCGCGATCGGCTTGATCTTTGATCGGAGCTTCGAGCCGCCACTTGTCGTTAGACTTTCGCAACTCGATTTTGTCGTCGCCGTTTTGAATGACGATGCCGTCGAGTTTGGCGCGGTCGAAATTAACTACGTTGCCCGCGCGCCGTTTCGCCTCCGCGGTGTCGGGACCTTTGCTTTCGAAAAAAATTATCCACGCCCCGAGTGGGAGCACGATGGCGAGAAGAATGAGCGTCGTCTTCGTCTTCATCTGTTCGTTAGGCGCGACGTTGCCACCAGACGGCGAAGCCGATCAGCGCCGGCACCAGCGGCATCAGAACAAGAATGAGCCAGCGCAAATTGCGCAGCGCATTGTCTTCCAGCATGAAGGTCAATGTCTTCGGCACTTTCGGCGCGATGCCGATGAGCTGTTCGCGATTGAGCAGCCAATTGATCGAGCCCGAAATGAAATCGAGTCCCTGCTGGTCCTGCGTCAGGGCGTTGTCCTGCACGAAGGTCGCGTTCGTCACCACCACCATGCGCGAAGAGTTCGCCTGCACGCGATCGTCCGCGCTGCCGCCTTTTTCGATCGAAGCTGCAATCGTTAGCGTCGCGTTCTGACCAGCCGCAGCATTAGCCTGCAATTTTTCCTGATCGGTCGAGTTGTAATCTTTCTCCGCCCAATAACCGCGCTCGGCCTGGATGAGTGGCTGCAGACGAATGTTGGCCGGGCGAACTCGTTCCACGTCCAGGGTGAGCGACGATGTGCCACCGAGGAAAAGTCCGCGCGCATCGGCAAGACGTTTCGTGATCGGGCTGTCGCCGAGGAAACGCGCCTGCACGTCGCGAATGAGCGCCACCTCCTGAATACCGGTGCGCACCATCGCCATGAGACGATCGTCATTCACGCGCATGCCTAACGAGTTCAAGAAACCGCCGAGTCGCGGAATCTTCGCGGCCGGGTCTAACAAAAGCAAAATCCGTCCGCCCTTATCCCAGAAGGCGTGCAACAACTGCATCTCGCGTTCGGAAAAATCGGTACCTGCGGTCCGATGATCGCGATCGTCTTCATCTCATCAGGAATGCGATGGCACATCGAAGAGATTCAATTCGGAGAACTTGATATTTTCGTTCTCGATAAACGTTCGCAGAGTCGAGACAGGGCTGCGCTCGCCTGGCTGCGCTTGCATCGCCGGACTCATCGTCGGCGGCGCATCGACGAGCGTTGGTTCCTTGTGCCCGAGCACGTAACCGACCGTGTTTTTTCGGCCTTCCACCAGATCGATCATCGCGCTCGTAACCGCTTGCTCGCCTTTGAATGCGGTCACCGTTGGTTGTTCGCCGAACATCGAATTGCCCGGCTCGATCTCGGCCATCTCCGAAGCTTTGATCGTTTTGCTACGCCCGTCGTAATCAACGATCAGGACACTCTCGTCGGTCACGACTTTGTACTTCTCGAAAATTTCCTTGGCCCGCGAAAGGCTGCGTTCGGGATCGATATTCTCGACGTCGACTTTTCCCTTCGAGGCGTATTGATATTCGGTCAGCAAATTCTGCACGTCGGTCGCAATCGGATTGCGGTTTCCGAAGAAAACCGTCACGCGCATCTTGTCTTTCACGCTCTCGAGAAAGTGTTTTGTCTTGTCCGAGAGTTCGTATTTCTTGTCGCGCGAAAAATCCCAGCGCCGGTAATGCTTGAAGCCGAGGTGATTGACGAGAAGGGCGAGAACAAAAATGAGCGCGACCTGCACGATCACGTTCACGCCGATTTGCAGCCGATGAATTTTCTTCGGCCGGGCAGTCTTGGTCTCGTTAGGTACTTCTACAGTCTCCATTTGCGCGATTGAAAGACGAGGTGGGTGAAAGCGAGCATGACCACCGTCATGCTGAGGTAGAGAACAATGGGTCGCGTATCAATGATGCCGCGAGAGAGCGTGACCATTTGTTCAATGGCGGAGAAATATCCGAGCAATTGTCGCGTGGCCGAGCTGACATCTTGCACGATGAAAGAAACGAGCCCGGAGAAGAAATGCAGCGTGATCGCGGCAAAGGAAATGACTGCGGCGACGATTTGGTTTTTCGTGACGACAGAAGCAAGGCAACCGACCGAAAGATAAAACATGCCTAACAAGAGCATCATGAGGCAGGCGCCAGCGTAGGCGCCGACGGAACTAGCCGCCGATTGATGCGTGACCAGGTGAAAAATGGCGAAGTAAAGCAGCGTCGGAATCCAGAGGACGACGTAGAAAAAGAGCGCGCCGAAAAATTTGGAAAGCACCACCTGCCAGTCGCGCACCGGCGCAGTCATGAGCGGCTCGATCGTGCCCAGTTTAAATTCCTCCGCGAATAACCGCATGGTCAGGAGCGGAAAAATCAAAACAAAGGCGAACCAAAAAAAGACGGAATTGAAAAACGCCTCCTGCACCGAGTAGGCGACCGGCTGCTTGTTCATGAACGAGACCTGCAAATAAAAATCGGTTCCACTGAGCAGTAGGAAGAAGACGAGAACGATGTAGGCGATAGGCGAGTAGAAATAGCTGCGCACTTCGCGCGAGAAGAGAGTGAGGAACTTGCTCATGGTCGGTTACACATCGTCGGCATGCGTGATTTCCACGAAAACGTCTTCGAGCGTGGCTTTGCGTTGCGACAGTTCGCGCACCGACCAGCGGCGCACCATCGCCATTTGAAAAATCTGCTCGCGCACGTCGACGCCCGATTCCACGCGCAGAGAAAATTTATGCCAGTCGCCGTCGTTTTTTTCCGTGACGTCGCGCACGCCGGTAATTTGTTTCAATTGCTCCGCGCCGTTGTCATTCCCGATTTTCGCTTCTACGAAAACGCCGCCGGCCGTGCGAATTTCGCCTAACAAGTTCTGCGGCGTGTCACACGCTTCGATCCGGCCTTTGTTGATGATGATGACGCGGCTGCAGGTCATCTCTACTTCCGGCAAAATGTGCGTCGACAACAGGATGGTATGTTGCTTCCCGAGATTTTTGATCAACTCACGCACCTGCCGGATTTGATTCGGATCGAGACCGCTGGTCGGCTCATCGAGAATCAAAAGATCCGGCTCATGCACGAGCGCATCCGCCAGGCCGACGCGTTGTCGATAACCTTTCGACAGCGTGCGGATGATTTTGTTTTCCACGTCCTTTAAGCCGCAAAGTTCTTTCACATCGCCCACGCGTTCGGCAATGCGCCGATGCGGTACGCTCTTCAGCGCCGCGCGATAATTCAGGTATTCCGTCACGCGCATGTCGTTATAGAGCGGAACATTTTCCGGCATGTAACCAAGATGCGACCGCGCCTGCAGTGATTGTTCGAAAACATCGAAACCCGCGATGGTGGCCCGTCCCGAAGTCGCCGGCATGAAGCTCGACAAAATACGCATGGTCGTGCTCTTGCCCGCGCCGTTCGGCCCGAGAAATCCCATGATCTCGCCTTTGCCGACCTCAAAACTGAGATCGTTGATCGCGGTCTGTCCGGCGTAACGTTTCGTTAGGTTTTCGACCTTAATCATGAGCGATAATTTTTTGAGACAACTGAACTGTCGCGGCGTTGCGAAAAATTTCCAAACTCAACGCGCGGTCAACGTCACCGTCTCCATGCGTTGTGATCCGTTGCTGCGCACAATTCCCACAGTAAAGTCGACAGCCGCGCCGCGACTGGCGCGCGCGAGTAATTTTTCCACCTGCGCAATCGAGCGCACTTCGTAACGACCAACGCGGTAGATAACCAAACCGCGTTCGACGCCGGCCGAATCAGCCGGGCTGTTTTGTTCCACCGAGCTGACCAGCACGCCTTTGCCCGCGACGAGACCGAAGGCGTCCGTTAGTTCCGGTGTTAAATTTTGCAGCTGCAAACCGAAGAGCCGTTCGGCGTTGGACGTTGGCGCGGTTTCTTCCGTCGGTCGCGGCGTCGGTTGGTTCTGCGCCACCTTCATGAATTGCGCGACGGTTTCGCGCACGACTTCACCCGGAATCGCGAAACCGATTCCTTGCGTCGGCACGCCTTGCGGTGTGAAGGCCATTTTCGCCGAGCTGACGCCGACCAATCGTCCGCTCAAATCAATCAACGGCCCGCCGCTGTTTCCTGGATTAATCGCCGCGTCCGTCTGCACGAGATCTTTGTAGTCAATATTATCGACGGTGATGTTGCGCTTCATTCCGCTGAGCACACCGCGACTGATCGAGCCGCTGTAACCGAGCGCGTTGCCGACCACGATGACAGTTTGGCCTAATAAGTTCGGCGAGAGATTATCGAGTGAAATAAACGGCAGCGGCTCTTTCGATTCGATCTTGATGAAAGCGAGATCTTTTTTTTCGTCGCCCGTGATGTAACGCGCCGGCAAAGTTTTGCCGTCGTTCAAGGTTACTTCTATTTTCAAATCAGCCGCGCGTTCCACGACGTGCTGGTTCGTGATGATGTAACCGGCCGGATCAACGATGAAGCCTGAGCCAAGGCTTTGCAGCGTCTGCCGGATCTCGCGCGGCCGTGAATAATAGTTGCCGAAATATTGCGCGGCGAAATCTTCGAACGGATCGCGCACTCTGCGCCTAACGACTCGTTCCGTATTGATGTTCACCACCGCCGGAATGACTTTGCCGACTGCGATCACGCTCGGCTCGGAGGCCGGATCGACCTGTGCGAACGCGATCGGCGCGGCGATCAACGCGAGCAGTGTGATTGTGGCCGCCTTCATGGGAGAGGGAAGTAACTGAGCCGCTTCCGCACTGTCAACTTGCCGACCGCCGGCAATGCTTGGAAATTGACGCTAAGATGCGTCCATCGTTTGCCACTCGTCTCAACCTCGACCTGCTCGAGGAAAATTATCGTCGCTGGCAGGAAAATCCCGAGGCGCTCGATCCCGCGTGGTCCGCGTTTTACGAAGGTTTCGAGCTCGGCAATCTGGAAAAACGCAACGGCGCGGCAGCCCCTGCGGAATCTGGTGACGGCACACTTTTCACCCGCGTCGATGGATTGGTTTACGCCTACAGCACGCTCGGTCACACCATCGCACGCCTAAATCCGTTGGCGGAAAAACGTCCGGAGAATCCGCTGCTTAGTTTGCGCGAACTCGGTTTCACCGAAGCCGATCTCGACCGCGAAGTTTCATCGAAATTCTTCCTGGATGGAAAACGGATGCGACTGCGCGAAATGATCGCGCAACTCGAACGCATTTACGCGGACACGATTGGTTCGGAGTTCATGCACATCCAGAATACGCGCATCCGGCATTGGGTGCGGCAACGCCTCGAAGCGCGCCCGCCGAAAGAAGCGGCCTCGCGTGACGTGCAGATCGCCATGCTACGCGCCATTTCGGAATCGGAAATGTTCGAGACATTTTTGCATACGCGTTACGTCGGCCAGAAACGCTTTTCGCTGCAAGGCGCCGAGTCGCTGATGATCATTCTCGACGGCATCCTGCAAAAATGCCCGCGCGTTGGCGTGGAGGAGATTTGCATGGGCATGGCGCATCGCGGCCGGCTCAATGTCCTGGCGAATTTCGTCCAGAAATCGTTTCGGGTAATCTTTACCGAGTTCTCCACAAACTACATTCCCGATCTCGTCGCCGGTGATGGCGACGTGAAATATCATCTCGGTTATCGCACGGTGCGGAAACTCGCGAACGGGGCGGAGGTGGAAATTCGTTTGTCGGCGAATCCGAGCCATCTCGAAGCCGTCAATCCGGTGGTGGAAGGAACCGCGCGCGCGCGGCAACGGATTCGCGGCGACACCGAGCATCGGCGAAAAGTTTTGCCGTTGCTCATCCACGGCGACGCGGCTTTCGCGGGGCAGGGGATGGTGGCAGAGACACTGAACATGTCGCAACTGCCCGGTTACTCGACCGGCGGGACCGTTCATGTGGTGGTGAACAATCAGATCGGTTTCACCACGCTGCCGGAAGACGCGCGCTCATCGATGTACGCCACCGACATCGCGAAGATGATCGAAGTGCCGATTTTTCATGTGAATGGCGACGATCCGCTCGCGGTCGATTTCGTGACCGAGCTCTCGTTAGATTTTCGCCAGGAATTCGGCCGCGATGCCGTGATCGACATGTATTGCTATCGCCGTTACGGACACAATGAAGGCGACGAGCCGTCCTTCACGCAGCCCGACCTCTACGCGAAAATCGATCGGCGTCCTTCGATCGCGAAACTCTATCGGAAGGAATTGATCGAGTCCTCTGTGTTGACGGAAGAGGAAGCGACAAAACTCGAGCGGACGTTCGAGGAGAAATTACAGAAGGCGCTCGATGACGTGAAAGCGGCCGAAGCGGAGCCGCACGATCGTAAGGAACAATTCAGCGAATCGACGGCGATTTTTCAGCCTGACTACACAGCGGAATCACCCGCGACCGCAATTAGCGAAACCATGCTGCGTTGGATTGCCGAGGGACTGACACGCGTGCCGGACGACTTCAATGTGCAACCGAAGATCAAGCGCATCGTGCTCGATCATCGCCGGAAAGTCTTTGACGAAGGCGGACCGTACGATTGGGGTTTTGCGGAAGCGCTCGCCTTCGGTTCGTTGTTGCTTGAAGGAATTCCGATGCGCTTGTCCGGACAGGATGTGCGCCGCGGAACTTTCAGTCATCGGCACGCTGTTCTTTACGATGAGAAGACGGGCAAGCCTTACATTCCGTTACTGCATCTGGCGGAAAAGCAGGCACGCATTTGTATTTATAACAGCCTTCTTTCCGAAGCGGCAGTGCTCGGTTTCGATTACGGCTACTCGTTAGACTACCCAAACATGCTGTGCCTGTGGGAAGCGCAGTTCGGCGATTTCGCCAATGGTGCGCAGGTCATCATCGATCAATTTATTGTCTCGGCGGAATCGAAATGGCAACGCCCGAGCGGCATCGTTTTGTTGCTGCCGCATGGTTACGAAGGCCAGGGCCCCGAGCATTCCAGCGCACGGCTCGAGCGTTTCCTGCAAGCGTGCGCGGAAGACAACATCCAAGTCTGCAACCTAACGACTCCAGCGCAGTATTTTCACGTGTTGCGTCGTCAGATGCATCGCGAATTTATCAAGCCCCTCGTCATCATGACGCCGAAGAGTTTGTTGCGGGCGGAGTTCGCCACTTCGCACGCGGAAGATTTCACCAAAGGCGGCTTCGAAGAGATTCTCTTTTCGCCTAACGAGACCAAGCCGAAGGAGACGAAGCGTATCATCCTGTGTTCGGGCAAGGTCTATTACGACCTGCTCAATTATCGGAAGGAAAAGAAAATGACCGACGCCGCGCTGATCCGCGTCGAGCAACTCTACCCGCTCTGCGAAGAGAAATTGCGCAAGGTTGTCGGCCTGTTTCCCATCGAGACGAAACTTGTCTGGTGCCAGGAGGAATCACAAAACATGGGCGGGTGGACTTTCATCGAGCCGCGTTTGCGCAAATTATTTGGTCGGGAAGTGACTTACGCGGGTCGTAATGCCAGTGCGAGCCCCGCAGTCGGCGCGTTGGCCCTGCATAAACTCGAACAAGCGCAGCTGATCGCTGACGCATTCACGCTCTAACTTTCCATAAAGGAAAAACGCCGGACATTTCGTCCGGCGTTTCCTGCTTCCAGTTCCAGGCGGAAGCACAAACAGGCAGAGGTAGCTTATTGGTAAGGAGACCAGAAGGTGTAGTCCGTGACATCGGAGAGCGACGCCTTCGTCGCACTCGGCACGCTGGGAAGTTTGTCGACGCTTTGCGGGCCATAGTCGTGCCCGAAAAGATTCTTCCCTGTCGCGTAGAGATTGGTTCCCTTCTTCAGGTAGTTCGTCCAATCAGGGACACTAACTGTCGCGCCGCCCATCTTGTTCGTTTCGATCGCGTACTGATCGACTGCGGCATCGATGAGACGCAGGTCATTAATCACGCGCGAGGCTTGGGCGCGTTTGCGGGCGCGCAGAAAACCGGGGACTGCAATGGAAGCAAGCAAAGCGATGATCGCGACGACGATCATGATTTCGACCAGGGTGAAGCCGCGACGATTTAAACTTACGATTTTCATATGCGAAAAATGGTTGCTGTTTTTCGCGTCGTTAATAAGCAGCCGCGAGACCGCAGTCGCACGACAGAGGGCAGTCTTGTGCTGTAGCGAAATCCGCTACAGCAACTCGGTCGTTGACCTAGGAGGCGACGAGCGCGCGCTCCATCATCCAGCGGGCGGCTTCCGCGTGCAGCTGGGCCGCATTTTCTAACTGGAGCTTTTCTTTGATGCGGGCGCGATAGGTGTCGACGGTCGTTAGGCCAACGGAAAGACGTATTCCAATTTCGCGGGTCGTCCGGCCTTGTCCGATCAATTCAAAAACTTCCAGCTCGCGATCGGTCAGGAGATCGAGCGTGGAAACTTTTCCATCCGATTTGGCCACAACCTTGTCGACCATTCGTCGCATGGCGCCGGCATCGAGATAAATTTCTCCGCTTAGGACCTGGCGGATCGCGATCATCACTTTGGCCGAAGCTTCCTGTTTCGTGATGTAACCACGCGCACCGGCCCGCAAAGCGCGTTCCGCGTAGAGCGACTCGTCATGCATGGACAGCACGAGCACTGGCAAATCGATTTCGTGCGCGCGCAAATCTTTCAGCAGATCGAGTCCGCCCGAACTCTTGAGGGTGATGTCGACAATCGCGAGTTGCGGCTGGGTCTTTTGAATGAGCGCGAGGGCAGCGGGAACATTGTCCGCTTCGCCGCAAACGACCAGGTCTTCTTCCTTGTCGATCAGAAGGCGAAGCTGTTCGCGGAACATCGGATGATCTTCCACGATGACGACGCGCCGTTGTTTTACGTCACGCGGCGCGTTCACTTATTGCCTCTTCTGTTTCCGGTCGAATCACGCACGAAATGCTGGTGCCACCTGCAGTCGGCTCTTCCACTAACAAATCGCCGCCGGCGAGATGGGCGCGATAACGCATGATGTTCATTCCCATCCCCGTGCTGCTGTGCTGGGCGCGCTTGAGGCCGATGCCGTTGTCCTCAATCTGAAGGACGGTCGCTTCGTCGTCCGCCACCAGAGAAATCGCGATCCGTTCCGCGCGGCCGTGACGCGTTGCATTATTGATTGCTTCCTGCGCGATTCGGTAAAGATGCGTTGCCGCGGTGTTCTGAAACATCGGCGGTTGGCCTAACAAGTGGAAATGGCAATCGACCGATTGCAGTTGCGTGACCGAGCTAGCCAATTCCTGCAAAGCCGACGCGAGCCCTTCCTCTTCCATTTGCACCGGCACCAAACCGCGCGCGAGGTCGCGCGTTTGCGCGACTGCTTCTCGCAAACGAAGCGCCAGCTCATTGGCGCGTTGCGCTTCGACCGTAAGATTTTTCCGGGTCAGGTCGTCGTGGAGTGATGCGGCGGAACAAGCCAGCGCTGCTTGATATTGGCAAAGTCCATCATGCAAATCGCGTCCGATCCGGCGCTGTTCGCGTTCGCTGATCTCGATGATCTCCTGTTCCAAACGGCGGGTGTGTTCCAGCAACGCAATCCGACTGGCCGCGGCATCGTGGTCGCGTTTCAAGGAAGCCGCCCCGATGGCGATGAAAACAAAGAAGCTAATGCGCACACAGACTTCCCATGCTTCCAGCCAGCTATTCGGATAGGGCTGACCGCCGGCCACGCTGGCCCACCACCAGACGATCCCGCAGATCAGGCTGATCAAGACGCCTGCTTCTTTACTAATGAACCAGGCGACGAGATAAATCGGGATGCCGTAAAGAATCGAAAGGCTGACTTCGTAGCCGGTGATGGCGTCGAAGAAACCGGTGATCAAAACCAGCAGCGTGGCCTCGGCAAGAATGACAAGGGGATGCTGGCGTTGAATGACTGTGGCGAGACGCATGGAGAAGCGGTCTTGAATAAGCAACTTTCTCGCCAGCGCGATGGGCCCGTGCTTACTTAAGCGCGCGCATGAGCCTCGAAGTGAAAATCCCGGCGGTCGGTGAATCGATTACCAGCGGTATCGTATCGGTCTGGCACAAGAAATCGGGCGAACAGGTCAAGGCGGGCGAGCCGCTCTTTACTCTCGAGACCGACAAGGTTTCGACGGAAGTGGTCGCAGAAAAAAGCGGCGTTTTGAAAACGCTGGCCGCGGAAGGTCAGGAAGTAAAAATCGGCGAAGTGGTCGCGACGATTGACGAATCAGCCGACGCCGCGACGACCGTTACCACGCCCGAAAAAGCGAAAGACAAACCGGATCCCAATCGCGCGCAGGCTCCGAAAGCCGCCGAGAAAAAATCGCCCAACGCCGACGTGCTGCCGCCATCTGTGCGCAGAATCGTGGACGAAGAGAAACTCGATGCCGGCGCCATTAGTGGAACGGGAAAAGGTGGTCGCCTAACGAAAGGTGACGCCCTGGCCGCGGCGCAGAACCGTCAGCCTAACGAGACGCCGGCAGCGCCCTCGCAATCAGAGCAACGGTCGCTTCACGCGCAAAAAAATGTCGCCTTTGCGCCGCAAGATCGCCGAGCAACTCGTCATGGCGCAGCACACCGCCGCCATTCTGACCACCTTCAACGAATGCGACATGACGGCGGTGATGGAACTGCGCAAGAAATCGCAGGACGCCTTCACCAAGAAGAACAACCTGAAGTTGGGCTTCATGTCCTTCTTCATCAAAGCGGTGGTGGAGGGATTGAAAACTGTGCCCTCGATTAACGCCCGCATCGAGGGCGACGATTTCATCCAGAATAATTTCTACGACATCGGCGTCGCGGTTGGGACGGAGCGCGGGTTGGTTGTTCCCGTGGTGCGGGATGCCGACAAAAAAAGTTTTGCCGAAGTCGAACGCGATATCGCCGATTACGCGACGAAAGCGCGCGAAGGGAAAATCAAGATCGAAGATTTGCAGGGCGGCACCTTCACCATTTCCAACGGCGGCGTTTACGGTTCACTCTTGAGCACGCCGATTTTGAATCCGCCGCAGAGCGGAATCCTCGGCATGCACTCCATTCAACAGCGACCGATGGCGATCGAAGGCAAAGTGGAAATTCGCCCGATGATGTATCTCGCGCTGAGTTATGACCATCGCGCGGTCGATGGCAAAGAAGCGGTGACATTTCTGATCAAGGTGAAGGAATGCATCGAAGACCCGAAAAAGCTGCCGCTGGATTTCTAGGTGAGAAAAACGAAATCACGCACGACGCGCGTGATTGTTCTGTGCGCGGCCATGGCCGCTATGTGCGCGCACGATGCAAATGGCATTGAGCCGATTGCGATCGAGAACGTCACGATCGTCGATGTCGTCAAAGGCGGATTGATCGGCCCGCGCCACGTTCTTATTGCAGACGGTCGCATCGCTGCGATCGAGGAACCGGTTGCGTCCCGCGTTCCGTCCTCGGCTGTCGCTATCGATGGCCGAGGACTTTATCTGATCCCTGGCCTGGTGGACATGCACGTCCACCTTTTCAATAACGCCTCGCATCGCGCGCCTAACGAGTGGTCGTTCCCGCTTTACCTTAAGAACGGTGTGACCGCCGTTCGCGAGATGTTCGCCGAGCCCGCTTCGATGCCGATGGTGGAACGCTGGCGAAAAGGAGTGGAAAGCGGCGAACTTTTGGCGCCGCGCATTTTGGCTGCGGGCGCTGCGGTGCGCGCCAATTCGATCGATGCAGCGCGGGAGCAGGTGCGCGAGTTCAAGAAGGTGGGCGCGGATTTCGTGAAGGTCTTTTCGGAACTGCGCGAACCAATCTGGAATACGGTCTCGGAAGAGGCTCGCCTCCAGAAATTGCCGATCTGTGGTCACACGCCGGCGGAAATAAGTCTGCTCACCGCGGCGCGCGGCGGTCTGCGCAGCAATGAACATCTCATGCAGGTTTATGAAGCCTGTTCGAAACGAGAGTCGCAATTCCTGGCCGCGCGGAAGGGACTGTCCGGTGATGAAATTACGAAGCTCCGTGATGCGCAGGAGCGGGAAGTTCTGGAAAGTTTTGATGAGGCGACTTGTGAAGGCCTGGCGGCCGAACTCGCGCGCACGGGTCAGGTGCAAGTTCCAACTCTAGTTCTGCCGAAGAACGAAGCGCGCCGTGACCGTGCGCAATTTCGTGACGATCGCCGCTGGCATTATCTGCGCGCCGATGAACAGGAGCGTTGGCAGCGAATCCTGGAAAGTGAAACGAACACGGACGAAAAGTTGGCGGCGTTACGTTGGGATGTTTCGCGCCGGATCGTCCGGACGCTGCATGCGGCGGGCGTGCCGATGCTGGCCGGAACGGATTCACCGATGCCGCTGGTGTATCCGGGTTTTGCCTTGCATGACGAAATGGAACTTCTCCTCGAGTGCGGACTGAGCGCGGCGGAAGCGCTTCGTGCCGCTACGATTGGCCCCGCGGAATTTCTTGGCCTGGGCGAACGGTATGGTTCCGTCGCGGTGGGGAAGCGCGCCGATCTGGTCCTGCTGGAAGCCAATCCGCTCGAGCAAATTGGCAACACCCGGCGCATCAACGCCGTTATTCTCGGCGGTCGTTTGTTTCGGCGTGCGGATCTGGACGCGTTTGCTTTTCGTGACAATTGAGATGAACAAATCGGAGCATGGAATCATTTGATGTCGTAATCATCGGCTCGGGACCAGGCGGCTATGTTGCCGCCATCCGCGCCGCGCAGCTCGGCCTGCGCACCGCTATCGTCGAGAAGGACAAGGAACTCGGGGGCACTTGTTTGAACATCGGCTGCATCCCGAGCAAAGCGCTGCTCAGCTCGAGCGATCATTTTTATTTCGCGAAGAAAGAAGCGGCCAAGCACGGCATCAAGCTCGACAACGTCTCGTTAGACCTTGCCACCATGTTGCAGCGCAAAGACAAGGTGGTGAAGACACTCACCGGCGGCGTGCGCAGTCTGATGAAGCTGAACAAGATCAGCACCTTTGCCGGAATGGGCACCATCACCGCGCCGGGAAAAATCTCGGTTAAGCCTAACGAGGGCAACGCGCAGGAAATTGAAGCGAAGAATATTATCATCGCCACCGGCAGCGTGCCGAGCGAACTACCGACGGTAAAATTTGATGGCAAGACAATCGTGAGTAGCACTGAAGCACTCACCTTTTCCGAAGTGCCTAACAAGTTGTTAGTCATCGGCGCGGGCGCGATCGGTTTGGAAATGGGATCGGTCTGGAGCCGCCTCGGTTCCGAAGTAACCGTAATCGAATTTCTCCCGCGCATCGCGCTAGGCTTCGATCTCGAATGCGCCAACGCCTTGCAAAAAGTCCTGACCGCGCAGGGCATGAAATTCCATCTCGATACGAAAGTGACCGAGGTAAAAGTGGCGGACAATCGCGCCACCGCTAAGGCCACTAAAGGCGATGAGCAGCTAAGCTTCGAGGCCGATAAAGTTTTGCTCTCAGTCGGTCGCCGTCCGTTTGCAGAAGGTGTGGGCGCCGACAAGGTAGGCGTCGAATTCGACGAACGGCGTCGCATCAAAGTCGACGATCGTTATCAAACCAATGTCGAAGGCATTTATGCCATCGGTGATGTCATCGCCGGTCCGATGCTCGCACACAAAGCCGAAGAAGAAGGTATCGCCTGCGTCGAAATGATCGCGGGCAAGTCCGGTCACGTGAACTACGACGTCATTCCCGGAATCATTTACACCAACCCGGAACTGGCCGGTGCTGGCGTGACCGAAGACGGGGCGAAAGAAAAAGGAATGAATGTGCGCGTGGGAAAATTTCCCTTCGCTGCCAACGGCCGCGCCCTCGCGGCGGATGACGCCACCGGTTTTGTAAAATTCGTGGCCGACGCGGAAACTGATCGATTAATCGGCGCGCATGTTTTGTCGCATGTCGCTTCCGACTTGATGGCAGAATGTGTCGCCGTGATGGAATTCGGCGGCAGCGCGGAAGATCTCGGCCGCACCGTCCACGCGCATCCGACCCACAGCGAAGCGGTGAAAGAAGCCGCCCTCGCAGTCAACAAGAGCGCGATTCACATCGGTAATCGTTAGCTTCCTTCTTCAGCCAGGCGTCGGCGGATCGCGATTAGCGTCACTAATCCTGCGACCGCGCAAACGATCGCGCCGAAGGCGAGCGCGTATTGTGTGCCGAACCAATGGGCCATCGCGCCGGCTTGCAGACTTCCGATTGGAATCATCGCGCCGAAGACGAGCGACCACACACCCATGACGCGGCCGCGCATGTTATCCGGCACAATCGTCTGCAAGACCGTGTTCGAAGTGGAAAAGAAAAGTAGCATCCCGATTCCGCTGAAGAACAGGACCACGAGCGAGAGCCAGAAATTACTCGTTAGGCTAAGCGCCACCACTGACACTGCGAAAATCCAGACACCGCCGAGTGCCATGTTGCGCGGCGCGAACCTGTCTCCAAAAGTGGCTACGCCAAGCGCGCCGACTAGTGCGCCGATTCCGCTCGCGGACATCAACACGCCATAACCATTCGGGCCCAGCCCGAGAGTATCGCGCGCCAGCGCCGGCATCAGCACCGCATACGACCAACCGAAAATTCCGACGATTCCGAAAAGAGTGAGAATGGTGCGCACGCGCCGATTGTTTAGCACGTAATGAATTCCGCTCAGCGGATGTGCATAGGCCTCGCTTCTTCCCTTTGCCACTGGAGGCACGCGCATCATTAAGTAACCCGCAATGACCGCGACGAAGCTGATGCCGTTAAGAAAAAAACACATCGCCGTGCCCACGCTCGCGATAAGCAAGCCGGCAATCGACGGCCCGATGATGCGGGCGCCGTTAAAGATGGAGCTGTTGAGCGAAATGGCGTTGAGCAAATCTTCGCGGCTCGTCATCTCGACGGTGAAGGCTTGCCGCGCGGGCATTTCGAAGCCGAGCGCGATGCCATTCACCGCCGCGATAATCATGATCAACGTCGGCGAGGCAAAATGCAGCCACGTCACCGCCGCGAGCACAAACGCAAAAATCATTTCGAAAATTTGCGTGATGATCAGGATCGACCGCTTCGAATGCCTATCCGCCAGCACGCCGCCCCAAAGCGAAAAAATCATCATGGGCGCGGAACCAACCGCCGCGATCGCGCCTAACAAGAACTTCGAGCCAGTCAGATCGTAGATGAGCCAGCTCATCGCCGTCTGTTGCATCCAGGTGCCGATGAGGGAAACGAGCTGGCCGTAAAAGAACAGCCGGAAATTGCGATGACGCAGCGCGCGAAAAGTATGGCGCAACGAAATCTTCGTCGTCGGCACACGCCGCGGCTCGCCGTGAAGGCCGGATGGGATACGAGCGTGTTCGGTGGACGACATTTTCAGAGCAGGAAACGTCCAAGATACGCAGCGCCCGCAAATGTCATCGCCTTTGCTGATGACAAGTTCCGACTCGACGGCGGGCCGGTGATTTATCGAATTGACCGCCATGAGGTTACTGCTCACGATGGCCGGCTCACGCGAATCTGAGCGCTTGCTTAGACGTCGTTCGTCCCAAAAAGGGTGCCAAGGGTTTTTGGCTGACTTCAATCACCAACAAACCAAGAAAGACAAAGCATCATGAAACTAACCACCGCCACGCTCGTGGCTCTCACCGGACTCGGCCTTTGCGCTGTGTCTCTGTTGTATGCCGCCGAAGCGTCATTCGTCGGCAAATGGAAGTTTAATCCCGAGAAGAGCCAGCTCAATGGGCTCACCTATAAAGTAGAAGACGCGGGGAATGGCCAATACAAGTTCGTCTTTGGCGATGATACCGAGACCCTCGGCTTCGACGGCAAAGAGCATATGACCAAGTATGGTAGTAGCTGGTCAATTACTCCAAGCGGATCGAATGCCTGGAAGTGGGTGCAGAAACGTGACGGCAAGGTTACCTCCGACGCCACCTGGACCGTCTCCGCCGATGGCGCTACCTCCACCTACGTAAGCACCGAGACGCGCCCCGATGGTTCTACTTCGCATGACGAGACTACGCTTAGGCGGACCGCGGGCGGTAACAATGGGTTAGTCGGCACCTGGGAAGGCACGCAGACAAAGGTTGGCTCGCCCAATACGATCGAGCTCGCCAAGTGGGAGGACGGCTATTCCATGAAGAACGCTGCCTACAAAGGAGAAACAAACTTCAAACTCGACGGCAAGGATTACACGCCCAAAGGGCCGCAAGTTGCCGCCGGCACCACCGTCTCCGCCAAAAGCACGGGTGCGGATAAAATGGAGCTTACCTATAAGTTGAAGGACAAGGTCACCGAGACCGACACCTGGGTGTTGTCGGCCGATGGTAAGACCTTAACTAACACAGTCATGTTTTCGGGCGAGAGTAAGCCCGAGGTCGATGTCTACGATCGTCAGTAACGTTCCTAACTAGAAAGCAGTATAATGAAACTAATCACAGTTACCTTAATAGCTATCAGCGGACTCAGCCTTGGTGCTGCGCCTTTCGCGCTCGCTCAAGCCTCCTCTGATGTCGAAACGAAGATCAAAGCCATGGAAGATTCCTGGGCCGCCTCGCAGTTACAAAAAGACCACGGCGCCAGTGTCGTGGATGGCTTAATCGCGGCCGACTACGCCGGCGTTGGCTCAAAAGGAGAAATTCGCGACAAGGCGAAGCAGATAGAGCACATCCGCTCCGACACCGACACCTATACCTCGTCGAAGAACGATAGCATGGTCGTGCATTCGTACGGAGCCGACGTGGCGACCGTTTGTGGAACTTCCACCGAAGCGGGCAAGGATAAGGACGGAAAAGATTTCACTCGTTCCTTCTCCTGGGTCGATACCTGGATGCAGCGTAATGGCAAATGGCAATGTATTGCCAGTGGCGGCACACCTATGACGGCCAAGCCCTAACCCGCGCTCAACAAGATACCCTAACACCGTCCGTCATCTTCCGATGGCGGGCGGTGTTTCTTTTTGCGCTGTTGTTATTTCTTAGGCTTGCTGCTTTTCTTGGCTAGCGCGAGCCGATCGTTCTTTTTGCGGCGGGCCGCGCGTTTCTTCGCGTTATCTCTGCCTTGGCTATTTCCCATAAGATCGCACCATCGCCCTTTTGAGGCTGCTTACCAAGTTGTTTCGATATCCCTGGGCTTGCAGACGAAGACGGGTTACGTCGGTAATGACGACCTCCACGGGAGTCGAGGAAATCCTGTCGAACTATAAGCTCGCGGTCGCTACTATTGCGCGACCTGAGTTAGGGGAATTGCTCGATAACGCGGTAGAAGCCAACCGCAAGCGCAGCCCTAGTTAGTCTTACTAACGCGGCTATAGGCCCAGCCCGGCTACTCCGAGTCCGCCCGTAATCTTGGACATTTCATCCTGGGCCAGCTCTTTACCTTGTTCGATCGCTTGCTTCACGCCGCTCAGCACAGCCTCTTCGAGAAATTCAACGTCTTCAGGATCGACAATCGCTTTGTCGATCTTTAGCGAAACCACATCGCCGGCGCCATTAGCTACTACTACCACTTTGCCGCCGGCTGCCTGCACTTCCACGGTTTTTTCCTCCAGCTCAGCCTGCGTTTTCTGCATTTGCTCCTGCATCTTCTGCGCCTGCTTCATTAACTTGTTTAGGTTCATAAATTGCGATCAGTGGTTAGAGACGTTTACGCCACAACACGCGCGAACGCGAGCCTTCACGCCATAAAGCGCGGCAAGGTCACTGTCGAGGAGGACTTTCTCGCCTCGGAGAAAGACAACCAGTTGGGCGACATTCTCAGGTTTCAAAACGACCGCCATAACAGAATCCGCTCGCCGTTAGCGGTCCGTCTTGATTTCGCCTTTAAAAATTTCCAGAGCCTCGCGGATGAGCGGGTCGTCTTTGAATTCATCCGGCGTTTCGTTGCGCTTGCGCGCTGTCTCTTCTTTCTGTGGTTCGGATACCAGGCCTTCTTTGAAGCTTAACTTCACGGTCCAATCGCGTCCGCTAATTTCCTTCAGGATCGACTCGAGGAACTCCCGGTTGCGCGGCATGGCAATCGATTCCATCGCCGTTTTTTGGTCGGGCGGGAAGCCAAGGAGAAAAGCACGACCTTCCGTCCCCAGAACTTTCGCCGAATCGATCCAGCCTTTGATCAAGGGCCGACGTTTCTGAATCTGTTCGATTGCCTTTTGCCAAAGCGCGTCGAGGTCTAACGACTCATCGGCCGCAGGAGGTTGCTCCGCGACACGGACAGGTGCGGCTGTTTGTAGCGGCGGTCTATGACCGCCGGACTTTGCGACGGGATTAGGAACAGGATTACGATTAAGAACAGGAGTTTTTGGCTCCTTGCCATCGCGCAGCGCCGATAGATTCTCGATCACCTCGTTCAACGTGACCTGCCCCAGCGTCTGGATTGCTTTGATGACCGCGACTTCGAAATGCAGCCGTTTGTTCGGCGCCCATTTCATTCGACCTTCCGCGCCGGCGAATTGATCGATCAATTCCAGCAAGCGATCGGTTTCGATTAATGCCGCCTGCGTTTCGAGCGCGCTGCGCAGCTCCGGATTGAAGTCGTCGGCGACTGCGTCCGGTTTCACTTTGGAGACGAGCAGGTCGCGCAGATACGCGATCAGGTCGGACATCAGCTTCATCATGTCCTTACCGTTGGCCGCTTCGCTGTGCAGAATCTCGAGCGCTTCGGCCGTTGCGCCGCGCAGGATCTTCGTCAGTAAAGTTCGCGACTGTTTGCTCGCTGGTGAACCCGAAGACGTTCAGCACATCCTGCTCTTCGATTTTTTCGCCGCAGAATGCGACCAGCTGATCGAGCATCGACTCGGCGTCACGCAATCCGCCATCCGCCCCGCGCGCGATGGCATGCGCGGCCGCTGGCGCGAGCGTGACCTTCTCATTCTTCGCGATGTATTGCAGATGATCGGCAATCAGATTCGCCGGAATGCGGTGCAAATCGAAACGCTGACAGCGGCTCAGAATTGTCGGCAAAACTTTCTGCGGCTCGGTCGTCGCGAAAATGAATTTTACGTGCGGCGGCGGTTCTTCGAGCGTCTTGAGCAGCGCGTTGAACGCCGCCGAAGTGAGCATGTGCACTTCGTCGATGATGTAGATCTTGAAGTGCCCTTTGCTCGGCGCGTAACGAACGTTGTCGCGTAGCTCGCGCACCTGTTCGACGCCGTTGTTACTCGCGCCGTCGATCTCCAAAACATCGAGGCTATTTCCGCCGGTAATTTCCTTGCACGAATCGCACACGCCGCAGGGCTTCACGGTCGGCCCGTGAATACAATTCAACGCCTTAGCGAGAATGCGTGCGGTGGAAGTTTTCCCGATCCCGCGCTGGCCGACGAAAAGATAAGCGTGCGCGAGGCGGTTCTGCTCGACCGCATTCTTGAGTGTGCGAACGACATGCGCCTGCCCGACGAGATCATCGAATGTCTGCGGACGATATTTCCTCGCGAAAACCTGATAACTCACGCCGCAATCTACGCGGCGGACGCGTCCGCGAAAATAGAAAACCGGCGCGTGGGTTTCGTTCTCGACGAAAAACCGTCCGAGGGCGATTCTCTCCTTCGCGCTCAAGGGCCGGGCGCTCGATGCTCACCGCCGGAAAAGAGAAGCCCCAGTTCGAGATCGGACATGTCCTGTTCATCGACGTAATTGGTTACTCAAAGCGCTTGCTGGACGATCAGCGCGAATTGCAGCAGCTACTGAATCAGGTAGTAAAAGCCACAGCTTCGTTCCGCAAAGCCGAGACCGAGGGTAAGCTAGTACGGTTACCGACGGGCGACGGCATGGCCCTGGTCTTCTTCGATAGCATTGAGACTCCTGTGCAATGCGCGCTCGAAATAGGTGAAGCACTGCGCAGCCATGCCGAGCTGCAAGTTCGAATGGGCATCAATACCGGGCCAGTGAGTGGCGTGGAGGACGTTAACGATAGATCTAACATCGCCGGAGCAGGAATTAACATCGCACAGCGAGTTATGGATGTAGGCGATGCTGGTCACATCCTGCTCTCGAAGCGGGCGGCAGAAGACCTTTTGCAATACCGGCAGTGGCAACCGCGTTTGCACGATCTGGGTGAGTTTGAAGCTAAACATGGGTTGACGCTGGGAATAGTTAACCTGACGACCGATAAGGTAGGCAACCCACTCCTGCCTAGGAAGCTCGAACTAGAAAGACATAGGACGGTTGTCAGGCGGCGCGTGCGGCGAGCCATTAGTGCTCTCGCCCTCATCATAGCTCTTACTTTAGTTGCCGCAGCGGTTTGGTTCGTGACCTCGCGGCGGGCACCGCTGAAATCCGGAGATAACACAGCTACCAGCATTCCCGAGAAGAGCATTGCCGTGCTGCCTTTCGAGACCTTCAGCGACGACAAGGAGAACGCTTACTTCGCCGACGGCATCCAGGACGATGTCCTTACCAACCTCGCCAAGGTCGCCGATCTCAAAGTCATCAGCCGGACAAGTGTTATGAAGTATCGCGGCGCCGCTGCGGAAAACCTGCGCGAGATCGGCCGCGTTCTGCAAGTAGCACACGTCCTGGAAGGCAGCGTGCGCAAGGCGGGTGGACGCGTGCGCGTCAATGCCCAGTTGATCGACGTGCGAACCGATACCCATCTCTGGGCCGAGCAATACGACCGCGATCTGGCTGATATCTTCGCGATCCAAAGCGAACTCGCGCAACGCATCGTTACGCAATTGAAGTCCGCGCTTTCGCCGGGCGAGAAGGTCGCGATCGAGGAAAGACCGACCAGCGATTTGGAGGCTTACGACCTTTACCTGCGCGGAAAGGCGCTGATGAATAACCTGTTTAAGTCGAGTGATCCGCATGCCGATTTGCTGAAGGCACAGGAGTTCTACAAGGCAGCTATTTCACGCGATCCAAATTTCGCCCTGGCTTATTGTCAGATCGCTCGCACTGCTCTTGATCTTTATTGGTGGTGGGGTTACGCGGCGACGGATCTCAAGCAAGCCGAGACCGCCGTGCAAACCGCGTTGCGGCTGGCCCCGAACCTGGGCGAAGCGTACGTGGAACAAGGTAACCTTTACTATCACGGCTACCGCAATTATGACGAAGCCCTTAAGGCCTTATCCAAGGCGGAGCAATTACTTCCCAATAGCAATGTCGTTTTTAGCTGGAAAGGAGCTATCCAGCGCCGCAAGGCCGACTGGGATGGGGCAGTCCGCAGTTACTTAAGGACGATAGAGCTCGATCCTCTTAAGGAAGCGGTTTATTACGACCTGATCATCACCTATAAGATGTTGCGGAATTATACCGCAGCAGATCGCTACATCGACCTGGGGCTAAGTAAGATTCCGGAGGCAGGAAATCTCTTCCGCAACGAGCGAGCTGGCCTTGCTTTGGACAAAGGAGATACGAAAGCTGCCCGCGCCCTTCTGCAAACTGTTGCGCAAGATTATCAAGGTCCTTACCCATTGGCGCGCATCGCATTAATCGAACGGAATTATGCCGAGGCTTTAATGCTTCTTGCGAAGCTCCCGAAGGACGAAGTCGATACCGATGTGGTAGTCACTGAAGCAGTGGCTTTGCGCAAGCAAGGCGATAGCGCCAAAGCTCAAGCGATTCTGCTAGCGGAACGCGAGCATTTGCAGAATCAGCAACTGGGCGAAGCTGGCGACGCGCAGAAGCTTTCCTTCCTGGCCTTGCTCGATGCCGCACTCGGGCGAAAAGAGGAGGCCTTGCGTCAAAGTCAACAGGCAGTCGATAAGTTACCGATCTTACTTGACGCAGTCGACGGTCCGAGCATCTCCACGCGTCAGGCAGAAGTATATACTTTGATCGGCGATTGGGATCGCGCGATTGAGCGCTTGTCCGAAGTAGCGAAGGTTCCGGCCGGACCTAGCGTCGGCGATCTGCTGCATCCCCTTTGGGACGACGTACGCGACGATCCGCGGTTTGAAAAGATCGTCGTTTTCCTCAAATCAAAAGAGTAACCGGACGAAGTGAATAGAGAATCTACTCAAGACGCGCAGATGCAGCTAGCGCATGTGCTTTTCATCGACATCGTAGGTTACTCGAAGCTACTCACGAACGAGCAGCGCGAATTACTGAAAGAGCTAAATGCGAGTGTTCGCGCTACTGACACATTTCAGCTCGCGGAGAAGGAGGGGAAACTCATGCGCTTGCCTACGGGCGATGGGATGGCGCTTGCTTTTTTTACTAGCCCGGAAGCGCCGGTGCGTTGCGCGGTCGAGATTACTCATGCACTGAAACGCGAGCCGCGTTTGCACGTGCGCATGGGAATCAATAGCGGACCTGTCGATGCTGTGGAAGATGTGAACGATCGGACCAATGTCGCTGGCGCTGGAATTAACTTTGCCCAGCGCGTAATGGATTGTGCTGACGCTGGTCACATCCTTCTATCCAGGCGCGTCGCAGATGACCTCGCGCAGTATGCGCATTGGAAGCCACATCTGCACGACTTAGGTGAAGTAGAAGTAAAGCATGGTGTGCCGGTCGCGCTGGTTAACTTCTACTCCGATGAGGTAGGTAACGCCAAGCTACCTTCCAAGCTTCAGCGAGCGCGAGCCGAGGCGGCGAGGACGCAGCGGCGAAAGCTAATAGCTATAGCCGCGGTTATTCTCTTACTGCTAGGTTTGGGCGCGAGTAGCTGGTTCTTCTTCGCTCATAAACGAGCAGTGATTCCTTTGGCCGAAAGAGGAATCGCCGTCCTTCCTTTCGTGAACCTGAGTGCAGAGAAAGAGAACGCCTTCTTTGCCGACGGCGTGCAGGATGAAGTCCTCACCGACCTGGCGCGTATCGCCGATCTCAAAGTCATCAGCCGCACGAGCGTGGCGCAATACAAGGACGCAACGGCGCGTAACCTGCGGGAGATCGCACAGCAGCTAGGCGTAGCTTACTTACTGGAAGGCAGCGTGCAGCGGGCGGCCGGCAAGGTAAGAGTGATCGCGCAGCTAATTGACGGGCGCACTGACGCTCATGTTTGGTCCAAGACATTCGACAAGTCCCTCGAGGATATCTTTGCCGTGCAGAGTGAGATCGCGGAAACAATCGCCCAGCAGCTCCACGCACAGATCTTACCGGAAACTAAGGCCGCCATCGAAGAAAAGCCGACCAGCGACCTGGTAGCTTACGACCTCTACCTGCAAGCCATGCAGCTATGGCACAACATAGCTACTTCTAAAGACTGGGAAGGTGATACACACAAAGGAATTAACTTCCTCGATCGCGCTGTCCAACGCGACCCGCAGTTCGGGTTAGCCTACGGACTACTAACCGAGCTCAACCTCAACCTGTATAACTGGACGGATCACAGCATAGCTCGGCAGGAGCGAGCAAAAACAGCACTCGATCAGGCGATGCGTTTCGCGGCGGAGGCGCCACAGACATACCTCGCGCGTTGGGCCTACTACGGTGCCGTCGATCACGATTTCGAGGCCGCGCTCGAAATGATTAGGCACGCCGCGCGCTTGCTGCCTGGAGACTCAGACACACTAAATCGTCTCTCCAATGCTGCGACCAAGCATGGCGGTTGGGCTGAAGCCGTGCGCTGCCTGGAGCGGGCAAAGGAACTCGACCCAGGCGGACCTAATGTGCCAAACCATCTTCAAGACGTCTACCTCGGCCTGCGCGAATATGCCAAGTGCGATCAGGTGGCGGACGATGCCATCAGGCGCTTCCCGAAGGCTCCCGGTTACTTCCTCCTCGCGAAACTCGACAGTGCCTTCGCTCGCGGCGACCTGAAGCTGGCCCGGGAACGCCTGGCCGCGATTCCCAAAGACTGGGATCCAAGCGCAGTTCGTTCCTTCAGTGCCATCAAGCTTGAGGTAGCGGATCGTAACTACGAAGAGGCGAATCGGCTGATTGCTTCCTTCGATCGGACTAAGCTAATTTCCGCCATGATAAGCGACTTTGCTTTCCTTGAAGTGACGGTCGCGCGCAAGCAACGGCGACAACGCCAGGCTCCAATCTATTCTACTTCCGCTACGCGAGGCCAAAATGAAGGAGCTATCCGAGCATCCAACAGAAAGCGTCGTTTTTGAGGAGCTAGGTTTGATCGATGCTTACTTGGGACACAAGGAAGACGCCATCCGTGAAGTAGAAAAGGCAGTCGAGCTGCGACCAATCTCCAAGGATGCGACGAGCGGGCCGGATCGGGTCACGAACCTCGCGCTGGTTTGTGCTTTAACTGGCGAGCACGATCGAGCTATTCAACTACTGGAGCAGGTCGCTGCGATACCATATGGCCCAGCCTATGGCGATTTACTCATGCCGGACTGGGATGACCTGCGCAGTGATCCGCGTTTTGCCAAGGTCGTTGCTTCGCTTAAGCCGAAAGACGGTAATTGGGAGGACATAAGCGGCGCGCGAAAATAGAAATCGATTTTTCTGTTTCGTCTCGACGAAAGCCTTGGAAATCGCGAGGCTGTGCCTCCGCCGGATCGTTTCTACGCTCTCATGCCCAGCGACGAACAGCAGCCATTGCAGGTCGAGCTCGCGCACGTCCTTTTCATCGACATCGTCGGCTACTCGAAGATGCTGATTAACGAGCAACACGAGGCGTTGCATGAGCTGAATCGCATTGTTCGCAACACGGAGGCATTTCGCGCGGCCGAAGCGATCGACAAATTGGTCCGGCTGCCGAGCGGTGATGGGATGGCGCTGGTGTTTTTGACTTCGCCGGCTGCGCCGGTGCAATGCGCGTTGGAAATTAGCAAGGAACTGAAAGAACCGCCCCGAGCTTCCGGTGCGGATGGGAGTGAACAGCGGACCGGTCAGCGGAATGGTGGACGTGAACGACCGGACCAATGTCGCCGGCACCGGCATCAACATGGCGCAACGCGTGATGGATTGCGGCGATGCCGGCCACATTCTTCTCTCGAAACGCGTCGCGGACGATTTGGCGCAATATCGGCAATGGCAGTCGCAGTTGCACGATCTCGGCGAATGCCAGGTGAAGCACGAAGTCGTGGTGTCGTTAGTGAATCTTTACACCGACGAGCTGGGCAATCCGGCGTTGCCGGGAAAATTCAAGGCGGCGCAGCAGCTGGAGAATGTTTCGACCACGGCGAGCGCGACGCCACCGCCGCCACGAAAAAAAAAGCCGGTCGTGATGATCGCGGCGGTTGTTTTGCTACTACTTTTGGTCGGAGCGGCCTCTTGGGTTTTCTCCCATCGCGCGCCGATGAGTATCAGCTCAACTCCTATTCCACCGGCCGCGCCGGCTTTGCCAAATGCGGGCCAGCCGCAAAAAAACGCCGTCGCTTCCGCCTCGCGCAAAGGGGAACAACGAAACCAGCGCGGGGCGCGCGGACGAAATCCGGCGGCGTTCGATTTCTTCAACCGCGCGAAGAGTCTCTTGTTAACGCCGCCGACCAGCGCGCTCTGCAAACAGAATTATCAGCAGGCGATCGAGCTGTTGAACCAGGCCGTGGCAGATGATCCGCAACACTTCTTAGGCTACTGCCAGCTCGCCTCTGCAAACGACAGTCTTTATTTCCTCGGCCTCGATCACTCCAAAGAGCGACTCACTCAAGCGGAGAACGCATTGCAAGCCGCGCTCGGTTTGCGGCCCGATGCGGGCGTTACCCATCTCACCCGCGCGGAACATCTGTTTCGCGGTTATCTCAATTACGATGGCGCATTGGCCGAGATCGAAAGTGCGCGCCGGACATTGCCGACTGATCCGCGGCTCTTTGAATTGATCGGCCACATTCGAGATAGCCAGGGGCAACACCCGGACGCAGTGCACAATTTACAGCGCGCGCTGGAACTCGATCCGCAGAACATAACGATCCTGCGGCGATTGGCGCGAGGCTACGAACGAGCGCGGCGTTATGCGGAGGGAGTTGCGGCACTCGATCGCGCGCTCGCGCTGAATCCCAACGATGCCGACACCAAAGTCGCGCGGGCCATGGCGGATTTGGATGGCAAAGCCGATCCGCATCCTTTGCATCAGGCGATTGAATCGATCCGGGCGGAAAGTCCGGTAGAACTCGCCGGTGTCGCAAATTCCTGGCTGAAGTGCGCACTGGCCGAACACGATGCGCGCGCCGCGGAAGATGCGCACGCCGCGCTGGGTGAAAATGTTTTCAGCAAAGATTCTGTCGTCTTTAATGCAGACGTGACCGCTGGTCTAATCGCGCGGATGGAGAACGATTCTGCGAAAGCGCACGCTGCTTTTTCAGCCGCGCGCGTCCGCCAGGAAAAACTTGTGCAATCCGAACCTGACTACGGTCCGGCCGAGTGCGTGCTCGGTTTGATCGATGCTGGTCTTGGCCGAAAAGAAGATGCCGAGCGCGAAGGACGGCGCGCCGTCGAACTCTTGCCGGTAGCGAAGGACGCGATCAATGGCGCACACATGATCGAATATCTCGCGATGATCGACGCCTGGCTTGGCGAAAAAGATCTCGCCTGCGAGCAGCTGGCCATCGTCGCCCGCGGTCCGGGCGCTCCCACCTACGGAGAACTCAAACTTCTGCCGTCGTGGGAATCACTTCACGGCGATCCGCGTTTCGAAAAAATCGTCGCCTCACTCGCGCCGCGGAACGAAAAATAGAACGGTCGTCGGATATTCCGCTACCGTAATTTGTGACCGTCGATCCGTCTGCTGATTCGCTTTCGGTATTTTTCCTTTCGCAGGACGAACAGTCGGCTGATGCCGTCATGGCGCGGCTGACGAATTTCATCCGCGCCGCGACCCGCAGTCTGGATTTCGCGCTTTACGATTTGCGTTTGAGCGATCCGCTGAAGGCGCAACTTCTCGCAGTTTTGCAGGAACGCGCCAAGGCCGGTGTGCAGATCCGCATTTGTTACGACGGCGACAAACCGTACGTGCCGAATGTTGCGGCCGGCCAGGACCCGGCGCCGCCGGGGACGGGCGCAATGGTGCACTCGTTAGGCTTTCCCTATCGCGCCATCGGCGGGATGAAGTTGATGCATGATAAATTCATCGTGCGCGATGGCAGCGCGGTTTGGACCGGTTCACTTAATTTCACAGACGACGCGTTCACTTTGATGGAGAACAACGTGCTCGAGATCCAGTCCTCGGCGCTGGCGCATTACTACTCGTTAGACTTCAACGAGCTTTGGGAGAAACAAAATTTCGAAAACACCGGACGGATTTCGACGCAAGCGGTGCCGATGATTTTTGCCGGACAGCCCGCGACCGCGCGCGTGATGTTTTCGCCCGGCTGCGGTTTGGAAATCGATGAAGAAGTAGCGAAGCGCGTCCGCGCGGCGCAACGTCGCGTGCGCATCTGCAGCTTGTTGATTAATTCCGGCACGCTCATTTCTTCGCTGACGACTTTGCTCAACGAAGGCCGCGTGACCGTCGACGGCATTTATGATCGTACGCAAATGTCCGACGTTTTTCGTCAATGGCAGGAAGTGCCGCAAAACCGTTGGAAGATTCCTGCTCTCCAGGATGTGATCGCGCGCGCGAAATTAGCCGGGAAAGATTCCACGCCTTACACGCCGACGGGCCGTCACGATTTCATGCACAACAAGATTCTCGTGGTCGACGACACCGTCATCACCGGCTCCTATAATTTCTCGCGCAGCGCGCAATACAATGCGGAGAACATTCTCTTCATCGAAAGCCCGGCGCTGGCGCAGACCTACAGCGATTATATCGATCACTTGCTCCCTAAATATGCGCAGGCAGGTTAAGAAATGAAACTGCCGCGTGGTCCGTTTTTTCTCGGCGCACTGATCTGCCTAACGAGTCCTGCGCTGAAGGCGGCGCCGGAAAAAATGAAGGCAATCGTCCTGCATGAATATGGCGGGCTGGACAAACTCCGTTTCGAAGAAGCGCCGCGGCGGGAACCGAAAGAGGATGAGGTTTTGATTCGCGTGCTGGCAGCGTCGGTTAACCCGGTCGATGCCGGAATTCGCAGCGGGAAAATGGCGAAATATTTTCATACGACCTTGCCGCTTATTCCCGGCATGGATGCGGCCGGAGTGATTGAAAAAGTTGGCGCTAAGATTTCAAAATTCAAAGCAGGCGATCCTGTTTATGCCTTCTTCACTTTGAAGGAGGAAGGCGGGTATGCGCAGTTTGCCGTGGCGAAGGAACTGGAGGTTTCGCGGAAGCCGGAGCCGCTGACTTTCGAACAAGCCGCTGCCGTTCCCGCGGCCGGCTCGACGGCGTGGCAGGCATTGGTGGATGAAGGAAAACTGGATTACGGCCAGACGGTTCTAATTCATGGCGGATCGGGCGGCGTCGGTCACATGGCGATTCAAATCGCGAAAGCGCGCGGCGCTCATGTGATCGCGACGGCCTCGACGGCGAACCAGGATTTCTTGAAACAACTCGGCGTCGATCAGGCGATCGATTACACCACGACGAAATTTGAAGACGTGGCGAAGGATGTCGATCTCGTGCTCGATGCGGTTGGCGGTGATACGCTCACGCGCTCTTACGGCGTGGTAAAAAAAGGTGGCATCATCATCTCGATCGCCGGCAATCTCGACGACAGCGCGTTGAAAGCGCATGGCATCCGCGGTGTCTCCATTTCCGCTGCGCCCGAGACCGATACCTTTGATCAACTGACGCGCTTGATCGAGGCGAAGAAACTTACGCCGCTCGTTTCGAAGACGTTTCCATTAGAGGAAGCGGCGAAGGCACAGGAACAAATCCAAACTCGACACACGCGCGGGAAAATTGTTCTGCAAATTCCGCAGGAGACAAAGCCCTGATGCGTCGCGCGGCTGCTTTATTTCTTTCAATGCTCTTGCTCGCGCAGATTTCTGCGCGTGAACCGCAGACCTCGCCGCCACCGCAACAAACGATGCGCGCCCGCGCGCTCGGCATTCCACTTGATGGAACAACCGGACCGCTCAACGCCATCACCGATATCGCCGGCGTGGAAGTTGGTTACACGACGTTGATCAGCGGCGAGGGAAAACTCGAAGTCGGCAAAGGTCCGGTGCGCACTGGTGTGACCGCGATCATTCCGCGCGGTCGCGATTCGTTGAACGATCCTGTTTACGCCGGCGTTTTTAGTTTGAACGGAAACGGCGAGATGACTGGCACCGCGTGGCTGGAAGAAAGCGGTTTTCTGGAAGGGCCGATTGTAATCACGAACACGCATAGTGTCGGCGTGGCGCGAGACGCCACGATTGCCTGGCGCATCGCGCGCGGTGCGGCGGACAACACCGGCTATTGGTGGAGTCTGCCGGTGGTCGCGGAAACGTGGGACGGTTGGCTCAACGATGTGAATGGATTTCACGTCAAGGCGGAGGATGTGGCGCACGCGCTGGATTCGGCACACGGCGGCGCGATCGAAGAAGGCAGCGTCGGCGGCGGAACGGGAATGATCTGTTACGAATTCAAAGGCGGCAGCGGAACGGCCTCGCGGAAAATTGAAATCAAGGGCGAGAAGGAAACTGCGGCGAAAAACTTCACCGTCGGTGCGTTTGTGCAGGCGAATTGCGGAAGACGTCCGCAGCTGATGATTGCCGGCGTTCCGGTCGGCAAAGAAATTCCCGGCGCAGTCTACAAAGAAGAAACCGGCTCGATCATCATTGTCGTCGCGACTGATGCGCCGTTGTTGCCGAATCAACTCAAGCGTCTCGCGCGTCGCGCTTCGTTAGGCCTGGCACGCACCGGCAGTGTTTCTGGAAATGGTTCGGGCGATTTGTTTCTCGCTTTCTCTACCGCCAATCCAACCGCGGCCGATCCGGCGAAAACAACACACGAGGTCGAGACAATTCCGAACGATCTGATGGATCCGCTTTTCACCGGAACGGTGCAGGCGGTTGAAGAAGCGATCCTGAATGCATTGGTGGCGAATCGCGACATGACTGGCCGCGACAATCACCAGGTGCCCGCCTTGCCGCATGAGCGCGTGCGCGAGCTGCTCGCGAAGTACAATCGATTGGCGAAGTAAGACGGCCTCGCCTAACGAGTAATAGAGTCGCGATAAGTAATTCGCGCGCGGGACAATTTTCCTATTTTCGTTCGACCGCCACCCCAGACGACATAGCCGCGAACTTCGCGCTTTCTCTTGCTGACAAAAATACCGGCGTTTTGCTTTGTCGGTCCGGCGAAAGAATGTTTCACCACGCGTCCGAGGGAGCGGTAGTAGTAGCCGTCGTCGTCGACCGAGTCTAACGAGTAGAAACCGACCGGGAAGTGTAAGGTCGCGATTGATTGCGCGTTCGCCAGCTCGAGATATCGGGGGACAGACTCACTTTGCTTGGTCGGGCGGAAATATCGATTGCCGGCGCAAGAAGTCAGGGCAAGCGCAATCAACGTGAAGCGGATGAAGCGTGACATCCGGACGAAGAGATTTCAGCAAACGTATTTCGTCAAACGTCGCAGCTCACCGCGACAACTCGTTAGGCGAAGATTCGCCTTACAAGCCGTAAGCCAGCGCGCGCCGAAAACTCGGACGCGGCGCGGCGAGACTGTTGCCCGAAACCCGCACCCTCACACACGAATCACTCGGATCTTTGCCGCCGAAATTCCGTTCCCAATGTTTGCGGGCCGCACCAAGAACCTGTCCATATTTGTGGTCGAGGGCTTTTCGCAATGGAGCGGTCAAATCGGTATCCTGTGAATGACTGAACGAACGGGGTTGGAGATAGCTATTCATTTTTCCGACCCTTTAGTTAGCAATAACCGAGCCGATCTCAGGTGATCGGACTATTCAACGGAAATTTCGTCGGAGCGGTTCGGTCAGTTCCTAAATTTCCAGATCAACTGCGATACTTGGAATAATCGCAGCTACTGGACTGGCGATTCGCGCTCAAAGTCGCAGGCATGGTTCTCAAGCATGAGGGTGAACGCCGGCCTTCGAAGCGTCCCACGCCTAACGAGTTTGCTTAACTGCGACTAACTCGGCGGCGGAACGCTGCCGGCTTTGATCAAAACCATCTTGTCCGGGCGCAGATGTTTTTTGATCGCGGCATTCACTTCATCCAGTGAAAGCGCGGCGATCCGTTTCGGATATTCGTCGAGCCACGAAACATCGTAACCGCGATGAATGGCGGTGAGCAGTGCGTTGGCCAATCCATCAGTAGTCGTTAGGCCGACTTTGAAGGTGCCGACGAGATTGGTTTTGACGCGATCCAATTCCGCCGCCGTGACGCCTTTTTCGCACCAGGCTTCCAATTCGCGTTTGGTGGCAGCGACACCCTTGTCGAGCAACTGCGGAGCGAAATTGGCCTCGATGCGCCATTCGCCATCAACCATGGCATCGCCGTCCATGCCCGCGCCGATGCCGTAGGTCAGGCCTTCCTTGTCGCGAACCGTCGCCATCAAGCGTCCGGTAAAACCCGAGCCTAGGACGGAGGTCCCGACGCGCAAAGCGAGCGCGTCGGGTTCGCGGTAACGCAATCCTGACGGTTGACCAAGGAGAACGGTTACGTTCGGCTTGTCCGCCATGGAAATTGTTTGTTCCTTCTTCTCGTTAGGCAAATTCGCTTTGCCGAAATCCGGACGCGCTTTGCCGCCGCTCCATCCTGCGAACTCTTTCGCGATTTCGCTCTTCAATGTTGCGATATCGATATCTCCGACCGTTACCATGGTCGCCTGTGCCGGACCATAAAAGTCGCTATGAAATTTTTTCAGATCTTCCAGCTTCGCCGCCTGGACCGCTGCGATGAAATCTTTCGTTGGTGGTTCGTAATTGGGATGACCGACCGGGAAGAGACTTTCGGAGAACGCTTCGTTGGCGCGGAAGTCGGTGCTTTCCTGCGAGCGCTGCAAGTCGCCGATCAGTTGTTTCTTTAACTTACCGAATTCTTCTTCCGAAAAAGCGGGCGTGCGCAGCTCTTCCGCCAGGATGGAAAGGACGAGCGGTAAGTCTTTGCGCAGACACTTACCGCGAAACTCGGTCATGACACCGCCGACGGAGAAGCCGATTTTCGCGCCGATGTTGTCGAGCTTCTGTGCGATTTCGAATTTGTTTTGTTTCGTCGTGCCCTTGTCGAGCATGTCGCCGACGAGTGTCGGGACGGCGATGTTTTCTTTCGGGGCGAAGCTGTCGCCGGCCGGGAATGAGCCGCGAAACGTCACGACATCTTTAATCTCGGTGCGATAAGCGATGACATCGATGCCGGCAATTTTTTCGCGCACCACTTTGTCGGCAATTGCGCCTAACGAGTGGTCGGTCGAGCAGGCGAGGAAAGATAAAAGAAGAAAGGAAAAGGATTTCATAGGAACAGTCGATTAAGGCGCACCAGTTGCACCGGCAGTTGGTTCGACCGGTTTCAAGGGGATGAACCAACCCGTCGTCTTTTTATTTTCGACGAAATATTTGTTGGCCACGCGTTGCACATCGGCGGGCGTGACCTTCTTGATCAGATCATCTTTGTTTATGTAAAGCGTCCAATCACCGGCGGCGATGAACTCATTGAGCACACTCGCGATGGCGAACGATCCGTCGCGTCCGTAAGCGTCCGACGCCAGAATCTGCGCGGCGGCCGATGCGACTTCACCGTCGGTCACGCCTTCTTTTTTGACGCGCTCGAGTTCGTCGAGCACGATTTTTTCTATCTGCTCGTGTGTGCTGCCCGGTGCGAGACTGGCGTAAATAATGTCGAGCGAAGGATCATGAAAAAAGCCGCTATCCATCCTCACGCTCGTGGTCAGATTTTTGTCCGTAAGCGCGCGGTAAAAGCGGCTGTTTTTTCCCGCAGTAAGAATGTTGTCGAGAATGGCGATGGATGCCTGGTCGGGCGCAGTGCCGGCGGGTCCTTTGTAGGCAACCGCAACCACGCCAAGTTCGGCGGCGCGTTGCACCGTCACGCGGCGCGGTCCGGTTTGATCAGGTTCCTCGGTGTAAACGACCGGGATCGGTTTCGGCGATTTCGGAAACGCGCCGTAATATTTTTTGACCAGGGCGAGCGCGGCCGCCGGCTCGAAATCGCCGATGACAGAAGCGGTCGCATTGTCCGGCCAATAGAAGGTGTCGTAAAATTCCTTCAGTTTTTCGATCGGCACTTTCTCGATGTCGCTCCGCCAACCGATGGTCGAATGATGATAGGGATGCGCTTGGTAAGCCGCGGCGTAGAGTTCTTTTTCCAAGGCCTGGTTCGGATCATTTTCGCCGATCTCGAATTCATTCCGCACCACGGTCATCTCCGGTTTGCGGTCGGCTTCGCGTAGCCAAAGGTTGCGCATCCGGTCGGCTTCGATCGCCATGTAATTCTCCAGATTCTCGCTCGCGATATTGGCGTAGTAGTTGGTGCGATCGAGCCAGGTGGACGCGTTATAGATTCCACCGACGCGCTCGAGGAATTGCTTCACGCTCGTGTGATTCGCGTCGTTAAACTTCGGCGAGCCTTTGAACATGAGATGCTCAAGCAGATGCGTCGCGCCCGTCGTCCCGATGACCTCGTTGCGCGAACCGACCCGATACGTCACCATGAAAGTTAAGGTCGGACTCGAATGTTCCGGCAGGAGCAATACTTGCAGGCCGTTGCTCTCCAATCGGTATTCCGAAATCGGACCAACGGTGCGGACAAAGGCGAAACCAGGAACGTCCGCTGGCGCAGGCGAGGGTTCAGCGTTTGCCCCGAGCGATAGAGAAAGAAGAACGGCGAAGAGAAAAAAGAATCGAGCAATCATACGGCGAGCAGAGTTAGACAAGCGAAGCGGGAAAGCGCTCAGCTTTAATGCGAATGCCGTCAGCTGCAAGCTGACCTAACTGGTGAAATCGGACGCGTAGCCGAAAAAGTCGTGTTTGCCTTCGAAACCTTTGAGCGGAAATGCGCCGAGGCGTTCGCAATCGAAAGTCGGCGACAATTCCGCGCGTGCCGCCTGGCTGATCACGCAGGGAAAGCGGTTCGTGGCGGCGACGCGTTCCATGCGAAAAAGAAAATTCAGATCCTGTCCGAGCGTCGTGGTTTCGCCGGCAGCGTGGGCCGCACCGAAGACGGCCTTTCCGAAATGCAACGCCATGCGGAAAGCCGGTTGCGCGCGCATTTGCATGGAACGAAAAGCGTCCAATGCGAGACCAACGTTCGTTGGTTCGGTGGTCCGCGCGCTCCAATGGGCGAGCAGACCGTCGCCGAGAAATTTGTTCACCGTGCCGCCGTGTTTTTCGATCGCACGCTGACATTCCGCGATCCACGAACCGACGGTGCGTCCCAACTCATCCGCGGCCATGCTCGCGGAAAGGCTGACAAAATTCTCCATGTCGATGAGCAGAAACCAGCAGGTCAGTTCCCGCACATCGCGCACGGTCAACTGCGGCTCGGTCGCGTAGATATTTTCGTCGATCGCGCCATCCAGCTCATAACGAAAGACCAAACTTTGCTCGCCAATCTGAATGACGTCGCCGGGTTGCAGAGTGATGGGCTGCACGACGCGGCGTCCGTTGAGGTGCGTGCCGTTGCTGCTGCCGAGATCGACTAACGAAAATTCCGCATCGCCCTGCGCATGCACGAGGGCGTGACGGCGCGAAACTTTTGCTGACGTGAGAACGACGTTGTTGTCCTTCGCGCGGCCGAGCGAAAAAGTGCGGCCAACGAGCGGAAACTGCCGATCGTTTACCTCCAACCACGCGGTTCGATCCGCATTCGTCATTGCCTAACGAATAAAGCCGAATGCATGCCACGAGCGGGAGAAGGCATGCCCCGTGCTTTTTGGAGGATAATGTCCGCCGAATTTGTCCGCGAAGAAGAAGATGCCGATCTCGGGCAAACGATGCGTGGCGTGGTCGGCGGCACGAAGCTTTTCAATCGCTTCACCTTGCAAAAAGTTCTTGGCCGCGGCGGGATGGGCATTGTTTGGCTGGCGCGCGACGATCGGCTGGAACAGCTCGTCGCTTTGAAGCTGGTGCCCGAGTCGGTCTGCTTCGATCCCTCTGCGCAGGAGGATTTGAAGCGCGAGACGCGCAAGAGCCTTTTGCTCACGCATCCGAACATCGTGCGCATTTTCGACTTCATCGAAGACGAACAGGCCGCTGCCATTTCCATGGAATACGTCGATGGCGCGACGCTTTCCGCGCTGCGCGTGCAGAAACGCGCCAAGTGTTTTGCCATCAGCGAAATCGCGCCCTGGGTCACTTCACTTTGCGACGCGCTCGCTTATGCGCACGATTCCGCGCGGCTCATTCATCGCGATCTCAAACCATCGAACCTGATGGTGAACAGCCGCATGGAATTGAAGGTAACCGATTTTGGTATCGCCTGCACCATTCGCGAATCGATGAGTTTCGTCAGTGTCAACACTTCCAGCGGCACGCTCAATTACATGAGCCCGCAACAAATGATGGGCGAAGATCCGTCGCCCTCGGACGACATCTACGCCGTCGGCGCTACGCTTTACGAATTGCTTTCGAGCAAGCCACCATTTTTCGGTGGAGATGTTTCAACGCAAGTGCGCGAGGTGGTTGCGCCCTGGGTGGCCGAGCGTCGCGAACAACTCGGCATCGCCGGCGAAGCTGTCCCGAAATATTGGGAAGAGACTATCGCCGCCTGTTTGGAAAAAAATCCCGAGCATCGTCCGCGTAATCCCGCGGACCTGGCGCGTCGGTTGCGTTTGGGCGGAACTATTCGTCTCGCCGCTGCCCAGCAGGAATCGAAAATGCGCGCTCTCATGAGCTCGCTCACGCAGGCGCGCATTGTTGGCGCCGCGGCGGGAGCGGTGGCCTTGATCGCTGCGACGGTGATTGCGCTTCGTCCGTCGCATCGCGAGGTCGCGGCCGTGCAACGGGAAGTGAATGTCGCTGTGCCCGATGGCTACGCCTTGGAATTGCGGAAAACAGACACAAAACCGGCGCCGACCATCGCCGCACCGGAAGCAATTGAACCTCCGGCTGCTACTTCTGCCGTCGCGCCAGAAGTCAAAAATGCTTCGGTTGCATTAACGACGACTCCGGCTGGCGCGAGCTTCGCGATTTACCCCGGCGTGATCGCGGGCAAAGCGGCTCCAACCGCGCAACCGCTGCGCAGCGGTACCGCGCCCGAATCCGTGGATGATCTTCCACCGGGCCGCTACACACTCTTCTTCCACAACGAAGGCTGGCCGGACGATCGCACTGAGGTCTCGTTAGACCCGGGGGAAACTTTGCCGGTCGATTACACCTTTCCCCATGGCAGCGCCAACATCACCAGCGCACCCGATGGCGTGGAAATTTTCCTCGGCAACCACTCGTTAGGCAAAACTCCTCTCACGATCGATCTGCCGCTGGGCAAACAATTGCTGACCGCGCGTTATCCTGATCGCCCGGACCGCACGCAAACGGTTGCGATCGATAACAACATGCCGGTGACGGTGGCGTTTCAGATACGCGAGCAAACACATTCGAAATCCCACGCGAAAGCGAAGCCGCCCGAATCAACGCTGGGCAAAATCGGCCAGACTTTGAAAAACGTCTTCGCGCGCAAGCCGCCGGCCAAAGGGAAGAAGAGTTAGTTCGTAGCGTAAGATTGCTACTTCGCCGGGCGATTCGTAAAACGATTCGCGGTGAAGTACTGGGCGTTCATCAGTTACAGTCACGCCGACCAACGCTGGGCGGAATGGTTGCATCGCTCGCTCGAGACCTATCGGCTTCCCAGAAGCCTGGTGGGGAAAGAGACCGAGGCCGGTAAAGTTCCGCCACGGGTTTATCCGATCTTTCGCGATCGCGATGAACTCAGAGCCGCCGCGGATCTTGGCGCCAACATCGAACAAGGTTTGGAGGAATCGCGCGCTTTGATTGTGATCTGTTCGCCGGCCGCGGTGAAGTCGCGCTGGGTTGGCGAGGAGATCAAGGCCTTCAAAAAACTCGGCCGCGAAAATTCGATCCTCGGATTGATCGTGGACGGTGAGCCAAACGTCAGCGCAGGTGCGGTTGGCCTAACGAGACCAGATGAATGTTTTCCCGCCGCGCTCCGCTTTCGCCTTGGCGCAGATGGGGAATTGTCGAGCGAACCAACCGAGCCGCTCGCGGCCGACTTGCGGGATGACCGCGACGGGAAGAATGGCGCGAAGCTAAAGCTGCTCGCCAGTTTACTGTCGCTGAATTTCGATGATCTGCGCCGACGCGATCACGAGCGGCGTTTGCGTCGGGCCAGAGCGCTCGGTGCGTTCGCGCTGACTCTGCTGATTATTTTTGCTGCGCTGACGATTTGGGCGATGCGGTCGGAAAGACAAACGCAGCGACTGCTGGTGGCATCGGATTCGGAGCAGGCCGAGGATCATTTTCAAGACAACAACGCGCCCGGTGCACTGGCCTTTCTCGCGCGAGCGACCGCACGCGATCCGGACCGCAAGAGCACCGCGGCGACACGACTGTGGTTTGCGCTGACGCAACGTTCCTGGCCGGTGCCGATTTCCGAGCCGATGTATCATACCGCTGCCATCACGAGTGCGCGCTTCGCCGCGGACGAACATCGCCTGTTCTCTGCTTCGGAAGATAAGACGGTGCGTATTTGGGACGCGGATTCCGGAAAGGAAATCCGACGACTCGACCATGAGAAGACCGTGCGCGATGCGCTTTTTACCAAGGACGGCAAGAAGGTCATCAGCATTTGCGATGATGCGAAAGCGCGAGTTTGGGATGCGAATTCCGGCGCGTCATCGGTCTGGCCCGAGCATCCCGACAAGATCACTTCGCTGGCCTTGAGCGCGCGGGAGCAGTTCGTTGCCACCGGCTCGTTCGACGGAACGCTGCGCGTCTCTCGCCTAACGAGTGGTGAAAAGATCTTCGAAAACACGCAGCCTGCGAACGTGCACACGGTCGCTTTTCATCCGTCGGATGAGAATTTGTTCCTCAGCATCAGCGGAAACTCCGTTACGGTTTGGAACTTGGCGGAAAAGGCAACGCTCTTCGAAATCGCGCACACGACGGAGGTTAAGAGCGCTTCCTTCAGTCCGAAAGGAGACAGCGCCCTAACGAGTAGTAGCGATGGGACAGTGCGCCTGACCGATGTTTCTAATAGAAAGGTCGTCTTCGAAAAGAAATATGACGAGCCGGCGACGCATGCAGTCTTTAGTCCGAATGGACACTTGATTGCGGTGGCGATTGGTCAGCGCGTTCTTTTCCATCAAGTGAGTGGTGAAGCGCTGCCGAATTCTCTCGATTGCGAGCAGCCGGTGAGCGCGATGAAATTTAGTCCCGACAATCGCGCTCTCTACGTCGGTGGCGATGAAGGAATCGTGCAGGCGTGGGATGTTGAAAGCGGTCAAGCGTTTGGTGAATCCATTCGGGAGATCGGCGGGATTGTCAGTGTGGATTTGACCAATGACGGCAGAAAACTTCTGGTCGCGACCGGTGCCGGGAGTGTGCGCGTTTGGCAGCGACCGCCGCGAAATCCGGTGGCGGATTTGTGGAAACAGGATGGCGATGTGGGAGTGCTTGCCGTCAGTCCAAAAGGCGATCGGCTCTTTCTTGCTTCGAAGGAAAGCGGGCGCCTGTGGGACTTATCCGACAGTCAGGTGCTGCCGAAAATTATCCGGCATGAGAGCGAAATCTTGTGCGCCACGTTTAGTCCGGATGGAAAATATTTGCTCACCGGAAGTGTTGATGAAACGGCTCATGTTTGGCTGGCGGCCAGCGGCGACAGCGTTGGCGATGTGTCCTCGCACCAAGGCAGTGTCATCCATGTCGCGTTTCATCCCGGCGGCGCTTTTTTTGTCACCGCGACGGAAAGCGGCGTAGCCCAGTTATGGGAGACCGCGAGCAGAACCGCGCGCGGAAAAGAAATCACTCACGAGGGCAAAATCACCAGCGTTGATTTCGAGGCGAATGGAAAGCGATTTCTCACCGCTGCCATTGATGGGCGGATCAAGCTCTGGCGCAGCGACAACGCGGAAGACACCGGGCTGACGCTGCTAGCTAGCGGCGAGTTTAGTTGCGCGCGCTTTTCGCCGACCGGAGATCGAATCGCGACTGGGTTATCCGATGGCACTTTGCAGCTCTGGTCCAGCACTACTGGTCAGCAAATCGGCGAAAATATTTTTCTCAAAGATAGCGTGTCTGATCTGGCGTTTAGTCCCGACAGCCAATTACTGGCGACCAGTTCGCGAGACAGCGTTTCTCTTTGGAACGCCACAGATGGAAGTGGTCGGGAGGAGTTGCCAAATCAAGCAGCCAACATTTCAGCGATCGCGTTCAGCCCTGATTCCAACACCATCGCGACAGCGAGCGAGGATGGCATAGGGCGTCTATGGGATGCGAAGACAGGACGTCCTTTAAGCGAAACGCTGCGACATCCTGGATTGGTCCGGGGCCTCGCTTTCAACCGGGAAGGAACAATTTTGTTTTGCGCCGCTGGTAACGCCTTGCGCGCGTGGGAGGCGACCACCGGTCTAACGAGTTCAGATCACGCTTCCCTCGCCACACTGGCGTGCGAATTTTCCTCGGTCACTCTGCTCGAATCCGCGCGCCTTCAACCTCGTGTCATGGCTAGCCTTCACAAATTGCGCGAACTCGGCACGACCTCGACCGGCCACGTAGGGCTGCTGACGAATTGGCTTTGCTCCACTCCGGCTGAGCGCACGCTATCTCCTTTTTCGCGCAAGAAACTGGCGGAGGAAATAGCACCGCTCCCGCCTGCTTCGCCTAACGAGTAGTCAATCTAATGCCCGCGATAGGGTTTTTTATTGTCGAGGTAAGGCTGCATCGCTTCCTGCAACCATTCCGGAGATTCCGCTTGTTCACCGAAAAGGACCTCGTCGAGTCCCAGTCGGGCATTGAGAAAGCCGAGGGCATCGTGGTCGCCCCTAAATGCATCGAGGCTCGCGCGTGCCAGGTCGCGCGCTTGCGCGTCGGAACTCTTACTCGCTTCCTGCAGGGTGGGGACACTTTGCTCGCCTAACAGGAAGAAGAGCCGCACGGCCTGCGAGGCATTGTAGTCTTTGCGATCGTTCTTCAGATTCGCGGCCGCCTTGCTCAGGACGGCAGGCGTAAACCAGTCCCGATGTTGCTCGAGAATGCCCAGATGTTTCAGCAACCAGGCGGCTCCCCAAACAACCCACTCGTTGTCCGTGCTCGCGACCTGCGCGCGTAACAACGGCTCAAACGATTCGAAGTGATTGCTAATATACTTCCAAGCTTCCCAGTGTACTCCGTCTTCGGAGATGCGATCAGTTTCGATATCATCGCTGTTAAAGATGGTGTGGTTTGCGACGTACCGATTCTGCTCCGGCAAACGCGTTACCACCGTCCGACAGAACCGGGCGTCGGGTTTTAATGAAGGCGTGTTAAACAAGACATGGAGGAGTGCATCTTTGGTTTGCCGATTATCGGTCGCGTAGAGCTGTGCCAGGGCCTTGTCTCGCACATCATCCGCGTGCTCTATCAACCAGACGGTCGCTTGTTCGCAGTTGTGGGGAATTTTATCCGAGTGCAGCGCCTGGAATTTTTTATTGATTTCGGCGTCAGTTGGCGCTGCCGCTATTGCCGAAAGGCTTAGCAAGCCGAGACCGATAATCGTCGCCGCAGTTGCCACGCTCGTTTTCATCGAGAGCTGCGAAGATTGCATCTGTTCGAAGATGAATGGTCAATCACGAATTGGCCTTTGATTAGAGTAAGTGCCTAACGAGTTGTAGAGCGAAGTAGATCATGACCAGCGCGGTGAGCGCCTGCGTGGCTACTTGCCAGGATGGGCGCGAAAAAATGCGCGCGCCTAGTTTCACCGCAAAGGCCAGGACGAAACCCCAGGCGAGCGCGCCGCACACCACCGCACCCGCGAGAAAAATGGAACTCAGGAAGGTGCCACTGAGTTTGTCGCTTTGACTGCCGATGACCGCGAGCCAGAAACCGATGTTCCAAGGACTCGTTAGGGCAAAACTCAATCCAAGAAAATATCCTGGAAGGCGCCGCCGTTGTTTCTCTGGAATTTCCTCGTTCGAACTTTGTTTCCGTGCCGCGCGCCACGCGCCGATGGAGAATGTGACCGCCAGAAAAAGCAGCAACAGCAAACTAACGACCCCCAGGATCATCCGCACTCGCGGCGTGTTCATGATTGCGCCTGCGCCGGCCGAAACCACCAGCGCCCAAATGAAATCGCCCGTGCACGCACCGAGTCCGACCCGCCACGCTGCCCAGAATCCGCCGCCGGCAGATCTCGGCTGCACACCGCGCCGAATCATTTCCGCGTTCACCGGTCCCGGCGGCCATGCCACCGACCAGCCGAGGAGCAAACCGTTGAGCAGGATCGAATTCATCGCGCGAGGTAACTTAGCGTTTCTATTTTGTCAGATCACGTCACGCGCTATCATGCGCGCGATGAAGAGCCCGATTTTTTGCGTCGTTTTAGTTTTGCAGGCGCTCGCGCGTTGCGTCTTTGCCGGCAATAGCGTGGTCAATCTTTCCCATTACGATTTGATGCGCGTCGATTTCGGCCAGATGAACAATCAAGGAATCATCGGCGTCATTCACGAAGCGAGTTATCCGCGCAACGTGCGTGATGATAAATATTTTGCGCGCCAGGAACAGGCGACCCGCGCCGGTTTGCTCTGGGGCGCCTATCATTACGCCAACGCCAGCGACCCCGTGGCGCAGGCCGATTTTTTCCTGCGCACGGTTTCGTCCGCGTGGTCGAGCGCGAGCAGTCGTCCGCAGCAGGTTTTGCTCGTGCTCGATTTCGAACAAAATCGTCACTATCCAGGTGGGACGATGCGAGTGAATCAGGCGGTCGCGTTCGCCGAGCGCATCAAACAACGCACAGGCGTGTATCCGGGAATTTATTCAGGCGAAAATCGGATTCGCGCGATCCTGAATGGACCGGGAGTGTCGGCCGCACAACGCTCCGTGCTGCGTAGTTGTTGGCTGTGGGTGGCGAATTATCATTACGAGCCGCGCAACGTTTCGCCGTGGGGCCGATGGACCATGTGGCAATATACCGGCGACGGCGTTTGTCAGTTGCCGCGCAACGCCTACCCGAAAAGCATCGCGAACATTCGCAACGCCGAGCGAAATATTTTTGTCGGCGGCGCAGGTGAACTGCGGGCGTTCTGGCAAGAGCATGGCTGGACGCCTGGCGCCGCGCGGGAATCGGGAAACGAGTAGCGCCTACTACTCGTTAGGCAAAGTACAACGTCGTTTCTGCTTGTGAGCAGCCCGACGATTCGGTTAGGCATGCGCCGCACCCATGCTTTTTAACTCGCTCACCTTCGTCGTTTTCTTCGCCGTCGTGGTGAGCGCGTATTGGATGATGCGCGATTGGAACGCGCGCAAAAATCTTCTGCTGGTCGCGAGCTACATTTTTTACGGCGCGTGGAATCCACCTTTCGCCGCGTTGCTCTTTGCCACGACGGCGATGGATTTTTATCTCGGGCGCAAGATGGGGAAAGTGCACGAGCCGCGCGAACGCCGAGTCTGGCTGGTCATCAGCGTGGCGGTGAATCTGAGCATGCTGGGCTTCTTTAAGTACGGAAATTTTCTCCTTGAGAATTTCACTTGGGTGCTGGCGCGCGGCGGCATTCAATACAAACCGCCGCATCTCGATGTCTTCCTGCCGATCGGCATTTCCTTTTACACCTTCCACTCACTCTCCTACACGCTCGACATTTATCGCGGCGTGATGAAGCCGACGCGATCGCTGCGTGATTTCACTCTCGCGGTTTCATTTTTTCCACAGTTGGTCGCGGGTCCGATCGTGCGCGCGGGAGATTTTCTTCCGCAACTCGAGCATCCGCCGAAACCACAGAAGGGTCGTTTCCTTTGGGGACTGCTTTTGATGACGCTCGGCCTTTTCGAAAAGGTCGTCCTCGCGGACACCATGCTGGCCGGCTCGGCCGATCGCGTTTTCAGTTATGGTGGACCGCTGGTCGCGCTCGATTCCTGGATGGGCGTGATCGCATTCGCCGGACAAATCTTTTTCGATTTCGCGGGCTATTCCATCTGCGCGATCGGCGCGGCGCTCTGTCTCGGTTTTCATCTGAAAGATAATTTCCGTTTTCCCTACGCTGCCGTCGGCTTCTCAGATTTTTGGCGGCGCTGGCACATCTCGCTGTCCACATTCCTGCGCGATTATCTCTACATTCCGTTAGGCGGAAATCGTCTCGGGGCCGCGCGCGCCATGATCAATCTCATCATCGTGATGTTTATCGGCGGCCTTTGGCACGGCGCCGCTTGGACCTTTGTTGTTTGGGGTTTGTTGCATGGCTCGTATCTCGCGATCGAGCGCCTAACGAAAGCTTTGATTAAAGACGCAGCCTGGGCGGAAAATTTTGCGATCAAGTTAGTGATTGGCCTAACGACCTATGTCGCAGTCCTGGTGGCGTGGGTTTATTTCCGCGCCTCCAGCTTTGAAAGCGCCAGCCTTTTGATTGGCGGAATGTTTGGCCGCCATGCCACTGGCGACGCGATTCTAAGCACGCGCGAGCTGTTACAAGTCGGCCTTGTTACTTTTTTTCTTCTCATCGCGCACTGGTTGTTGCGCGACATTTCGATCGAAACCGCGGTCATGCGTCTCCCGCGTTGGGTCGTGACCGCGGCGTGGTTCCTCATGGCTTGCGCCATCATCCTTACGCAAGGCAGTAGCAATGCATTCATCTACTTCCAATTTTGAGCGGGTAATTCCCGACCTGCCGTGGCGCGGGATCACGGTCGCGGTCGTCATCGGCGTTTTCATCGCCGTCGCCGCCTGGGAAGTTCATTGCCGCGCGGTCGGTTACGAACCAACGCTGAACGACACCGAAGATCTTTGGGCACAAACGCGGCGGCGAGTGGAACCGGAATCGATCGTCCTCATCGGCGATTCCCGCGCCTGGTTCGACAGTGATCTGGATGAACTCGAGCGAGGCCTCGGCCGGCGACCGGTACAACTCGCACTGCGCGGCAGTTGCGCCTATCCGGTGCTAGCCGATCTCGCGAGTGATCCGCATTTTCACGGCACAATTATTTGCAGTGTCGTTCCGCGATTATTTTTCGCGCCGGGCGGACCGCCAATTGAAAATGCGGAGAAGGCGGTCCGCCGTTATCACGGTGAGACGTGGGCGCAACGGATCAGTCATCGGATTTCCGTGCCGCTCGAAGAGAGCTTCGCGTTTCTGAAACAGGACGACATTACGCTCGGAGAATTGCTCAAGGATCTGCCGCTGCGCGATCGGCCGAACGCGCAAGTCCCACCGCGCTTGCCGCCGTATTTTTGTTCGGTCGATCGCGAGCGTCGTGCGCGCATGGTCGAGCAGTGCGCGCGGCCGGGACGTTTGCAGGAGAAGGTCAAGAGCCGCTGGACGCGTCTCTTCACGCCACCACCGCCACCGCGTTTCATTCCGAAAGAAGTGTTTGAAGCGCGTATCGGCGAGGCTATCGCGGCGCGCTATCGCGATACCGTGGCTGCGGTGGAGCAGTTGCGCGCGCGCGGGGCCAAAATCGTTTTCGTGCGTTTTCCCTTGAGCGGGTATTTGAAAGAATACGAAGACCGCGCCACGCCGCGCGCGAAAACTTGGGAACCTCTCCTCCAACAGACAGGCGCGCCCGGAATTTACTTTGAAGATTTTCCCGAGCTGGCCGGTTTCGAATGCCCGGAGTGGTCGCACTTGTCGGCCGGCGACTCAGTCGAATTTACCAAACGTCTCGTGCCGCACCTGCGGACGGCGCTGGGATTATGATTAGTCTTCTTTGAAGAGACGCGCGCCTTCGATGGAGATGCCGTGAGTCAGTTTCAAACCGAGATGGTCTTTCAGGAAATCATCCACGGAAATCCAGCGACCATCGACTTCGATCCGCTTTGTCCAGGCGCAAACTTTGATCAGACTTTGTCGCAGTTTCTTGATTTCGGCGGCCGCTTCATAAAGCCGCTGCTCGCCTTCCTTGCGCGCGGTGATGTCCTGGATTTGCGAAATGAAAAAACGTGGCGCGTCATCCGGTCCACGCACCAACGAAACGCTTAGCGAGACCCAAACGATGCGCTCGGTTTTGTGGAAATATCGCTTCTCGATCTGGTAGGTGCTGATTTCGCCGGCCAGCAGTTTCTCTGCATTCGCTACATCAAAGGCGACATCGTCCGGATGCGTTATATCCTGAAAGGTTCGCTGTAGGAGCTCCTCTTCCGGATAGCCGGTCAGCTCCGCCATGGCCTGATTTACTTTCAAGAATTTTCCATCCGGCGCGACCAAAGCCATCCCGATGGCGGCGTAATGAAACGCGCTCTCGAACAGCGAATCGCTTTCGCTTGCTGAGTTTTCCGGGGAAGTTTTCAAGGCGATGAGGTAAGAAGATTAATCCTGCACAGATGAACGTGCGCTGTCTAGGATTTTGCTGCCCGATGTCGACATTTTCGGACAAACTTTTCGCGATGAGATTACTGCGCACACTCCATCTGTACCTCGGCTGTCTTTTCGCCCCCATTTTGATCTTCTTCGCGGTGACCGGCAGCTGGCAGCTCTTCAATTATCACCAATCGAAGAAGGACGGCAGCTACACCGCGCCGCGTGCGCTGGCTGTTTTGTCGGCTGTGCATAAGGATGCTCACATTCCGCCGACTCCAGCCCGTAGTCCGACGCCGTTACGTTACTTCATGCTCATGGCCGCGATCGGTTTAGTAACGACCACCGTGCTCGGTGTGATCATGGCCTATCGCTTCAGCCGCCAGCCTTTGGTTGCGACCGTTTGTTTGTTACTGGGTGTCGCCGTGCCCGGAGTTATCTTGTGGATCTATCACTAGCTCGCTAGTGCAGGACTTTTTCCAACGCGGAAAAATCATCGAGTAGGATCCATTCGATAACTGAGACCGGCAGGCTACCGTTCTTGATCAGGTCGTCGTGGAACTTTCCTAACGAGAAGTTGTCGCCTTGTTTGTCGCGATACTTACCAAGGAGATTCATGATCTGCCATTTGCCGGTGATATAACTGATCTTCTGCGTCGGATCTGAGGCTGCGCCGGCTGCTTCACCTTCCGCCGCTTCACGATCGAGGCCGCCCGCTTCCATGAAATACTTCACGCATTGCTCGAAGGTCCAGCGGCCGGTATGCAGGTTCACATCGACGCCGATGCGCGCGGAACGATAGCGCGAGAGACGCAGGATTTGTCCCTGCGCCGCGGAGTTCTCGGGATAGAACCCGGTGCGCATTAACATCTCTTCTCCGTAGAGCGCCCAACCTTCGACAAAAACATTATCGCCGTGCTGTCGTCTGATCTCGTTAGGCAAATGATTCGCGATCGATAGCTGCATAAAGTGCCCGGGAATTCCTTCATGGCCGAGGATGGGCCGCGGGTCTTCGATGGCCGCGCGAATGTAGAAGTTCTTCGATTGCGGATTGTAGGTGGGAATGAAAAAGAAACCGGTCGGGTCCTTGTCATAGACGCCGGGCGGATTCATGAAACCGCCGGGACTGGTCGGCTTGAATGCCTCTGGTAACTGGCGGATTTCGAAACGACCGAGGTAGTCCGGAATAGTTACTATCTGGTGTTCCTTCATGAACGAAATCATTTCCGCTTCCCGACTTTCGTAGGCCTTGAGGAATGACTCCTGGTCGGGCGGAACATTGCTGGCTCGAGATGGATCGGGATCGGCCAGCTTCGGATCGGATAGGAGTGACTCGAGTGCGCGGTAACGCGCCAACTCCACACGACCGATCATTTCTACTTCGCTGGCGTTGAGCGGCAGAAGCAGAACCTGCTTCAGGTAGTAGTTATAGTTAGCTTCTCCCATGGGCGCGAAATCCGGCATCGATGGGATGCGTTTCTCGAGTTCGTCCGCGTAACTATGCGCGGCGGCCATGGCGGAATCGCGCGCCTTGATGAGTTCGTCATGTTCCGTAGGCGCGAGACCTACATCCAGGGCCATCAGACTTCCGGTGAGTAACGGATCGATCGCCCGCGCCGATTGCACAGCCAGCTGCGCGTAAAGCTTCACCGGATTGCGCAGATTTCCCACGCCTTGCTTAAGCATGGCCGGCATTGCCTTCAGCCTTGCCGTCGCCGCCAGTGCACGTTTAGCGGGCGTGTCGTATTCCTTTTTTAGCAGCGAAAAAATTCCGCTAACGCATTCACCAATGTAAACCTGCGGATTCTTCTCCGTCGATTTGAGGACGCGACTTCCGAAATCGAATTGTTCGAGTTGAGCGCGGAAGAGTAGCCAATCGATGCGATCCTCTTTCGGCCATGCGTCCGTTTTCATCGCGCGCACTTTCTCCAGCAGCGTACGGACGTGCTTCTCCCGCTCGGCAATTTTCGCCGGCGAATAATCGGTCAACCGATCGTCCCAGGTGTGCAGTCCCGAGTCGCTGCTCTGCACCGGGAAATTCTCGTTACGCCAGGCGTAGAATTCCTCCGCCATTTTGCGCAGACCCATCGCCTCCGCGCTTGTCCCAGTGCTCAACGGCGTCATCTTCGTGATGAGAGCTTTATTCGAAAGGTCGGGCGGACTTTGCTGTGGTCGTTGAGCAAGAGCAACACTTGTTAGGCAGAGCAGGAGAAGAAACGCTTTCACGTTTGCATCCTAGATGCTTCCCCAATATGCGGAAGCCAAAAGCAGCGGTGGCCAAGCTTACGCCTGCAATTAAGTAACAGGCGATAGATTGATCGCGCACAGTAGCTCTAGCAGATGCAGATTCCGGCGCAGAGAATCCGGCGACACTTTTCGTCCGCGGAGTGTTTCACCGATGGTGCAGGCGGCGCTTGGTTGCCGCAGGATATCCGAAACCCAGGAAGGCGCGCGCAGATCGACCACGGTGTTGGTCGCGCTACTCGTCAGGCGGATGGAACTAAATCCGTGCTTTCTTCTCTTCGTCCGCGGCAAGCGCATTCGGTAAAGCGCAGTGGTCCGTACGCGATAATTCAAGAGTCGCTCGTGCGTAAGCCACGGCACCTTGGCCGGTTTCGTGCGTGTGAAAATTAGCTTATGAAATCGCGAAGGCGCGAGGCGTTCGGCCACGCAGTGAGCCTCGGCGCGCGAGCGCGGAATCAGCATGTCATAAAGGTCCTCATTGAAGATGCGGCGAAACGATAGGTGGGCGCCGTAGCTTCCGCGAAAGTGAAGTCCGCCGGCCTGCGCCAGTGCAATCCATTCATCCAGCGGACGATTATTGATGAGTGGACCGAAAACGTCGCCGGCTAAGAATTCTGCGGGTTGGTCTGAGACAAGACGCTGGTGATCTGCCAGCGCATCGCAGAGCTTCAGGAATTGTCTGGTCTCAGGAGTATCAGTAAACGTGTTGGTATCGTAGGAGAAATTGCGCAGGACAGGACGCCATGTTTCGCTGAAGTGTCGCGCACCGTTTACCCCGAGGTAAAGCAAGCCATCGGGAGTAAGAACCTTTTGCATGTTCTTCACTGCGCGTTCCGAGTTCGGTACGTAGGAGAGAACTCCGTGGCAGGAGATGAAGTCGAAAGGGCCGCCGACTGATTCTACAAAGCGAGCACTTGTTAGGTCCGCGCTAAGAAACTTAATCTTGCGACCCTTAAGACCAGCTTGTCGGTTCTTTGCTATCGCTATAGAACGCGGTGAGAAATCGACCGCTACTATTTCGACGTCGGGGAAAACCCTCCGGAGTGCGAAGGCTTCGTTGCCCGTGCCGCATCCTGCTACCAGAATTCGGCGCGTCTCGGCATGATCAGGACATACGGCATCGATCCATTCCAACGGAGCGATTCGCCAGGCCCGCGGCAGCTTTCTTAACTTATCTACCGCCGGGTAAGGTCGCTTCTCATAAATCTGCCGGACGCTGCGAGCGACGTTCAAGGTTCAATCTATTTGATCTTACCGGGGCCGTAGAGTGCTCGACCGGGAGTAGCTCCGGTATGTTCACCGTCTTTTAGCACCTGTTTGCCATTAACTAATACATGCTTCATCCCGGTAGCATACTGGTGCGGCTTATCGAAAGTAGCGCGATCAGCTATTGTAACCGGATCGAATATAACAATGTCGGCATACATACCTTCCTTGATAAAGCCGCGATCGGTTAGACCTAGGTTAGTAGCGGGCAACCCACTTAGTCGTCGGATAGCTTCCGGTAGCGTCAGCACCTTCTCGTCCCGCGCATACTTTCCTACTACGCGCGCGAAGTTCCCATAAGCGCGTGGATGCGGGTTAGCTTTCAGGAAGACTCCTTCCGGCGCCTGCGATGCTTCGTCGGAGCCAAAGGAAACCCATGGCTTGGCCAGTTCCTTCTTTACGTTTTCTTCCGACATGAGGAAGTAAACCGATTCGATGCGCGATTCATCTTCGCTGATCAGATCCATGATCGTCTCGACTGGGTCCTTCCCGCGCATCTTAGCTATCTCGGCTAGTGACTTGCCGGTAAGTGGCTTTAGTTTCTCCGATTTGAATCCGACCAGAAGGATCTTCTCCGGCGATCCCGCAGCCAGGTAAAGGTTCTCCCATTCGTCGCTATCGACTCTTACTTGTGCCGCGATCTTCGCGCGCGTAGCCGGATCGTGCAGTCGCTTGAACAAGGCGGGATAGCCACCGTCTTCCGTCCACGGCGGCAGGCATGCGTCGAGACCAGTCCCCGCCGCGGGATAGGTATACATGTCGGCCGTGATCTTGAGTCCTTCTTTGCGTGCCGCTTCGATGCGCGCGAGTAACTGGTCGAGCTTGCCCCAGTTCTTCTGCCCCGCCGCTTTGATGTGGTAAACCTCCGCCGGAATGTTCGCCTCCCGCGCGATGCGCGTTAACTCATCAAAGGCTTCGAGTAAGCGGTTACCTTCGCTGCGCATGTGCGAAATGTATTTGCCCTGATACTTAGTCGCGACCTTGCAGAGCTCGATTAACTCTTCCGTCGTGGCATAGAAGGCTGGGGGATAAATGAGCGAGGTGCCAATGCCGAGCGCGCCTTCTTCCATCTCATGCCTAACGAGTTCTCGCATCTCTTCCATTTGCTCGGGCGTCGGTGCTTTGTCTTCGAAGCCGATAACATTCTTGCGAATGGTTGTGGCGCCGATAAAGGAAGCGACGTTGCAGGAAATCCCCCGAGCTTCCAGAAAGCGCAGATACTCCGTCAGCGTCTTCCAGGTAACGTCATACTTAATATCCTTCTGCTCCGCCACCATCTGCTCACGCACGCGCTCATTCACTGGCCCCATCGACTCACCTTCACCCATGATTTCCGTGGTCACGCCCTGGCGAATCTCACTTTGCGACTTGCCATCTGCGATCAGCGACTCGGTCGACCACGAAAGCATGTTGATGAAACCGGGTGCGACCGCCAGGCCATGTGCATCGATCGTGTTAGTGGCCTTCTTATCCGCCAATTGACCGATAGCTACAATGCGATCGCCGCGAATAGCTACATCGGTTACACGTCCTTCTGCTCCCGTGCCATCAAAGACCATCCCGCCTTTGATGATCACATCGAAATTACTATCCTCCCCGCGCGCCGTTACCAGAGTTAGCGCACAGAGGAGGAGAACACACCTATAGGTCATAGAAGGCCCTACTTCGCATCTGCCGGCAACGGGATAACCAACTTGCCATCCTTCTCCGCGACGAAGCTTTCAGTCGAGCTGGCGGAGGTGCCGCTTTCGCCTTTCTGTTCGATGGAAATCTTGAGCTTCTTACTCGGTTTGAGCGAGAGCTTAAACTTTTGTCCGCCCGGGCCGTCCTGCACTTCCGCTGCCTTCTTCGCGTCCTCCGGTGTCAGATTCACCAGTTCGATACTAGTGATCTTGCCGCCCACACCATCAAACATCATGGTCTTGTAGAACTCCAAGGCCATTGGGTTCGCGCCCGGCGTGTAAAGAAACGATTCGAGCTTAGCCTTGTCGCCTCCTTCGAAGGCCGTTTTGTAGCTATTGACGAATGCTTTTTCCTGTTCCGGGGTGACGGCGAAAAGTCGCGAAGAGCAGAGCAGAGTAACGAGACCGAGAAAGAATATTTTGTTCATTGCCAACGAATAATCTATAAAGTGCGCTTGAAAGGAAGCTTTCTCTTCCGCCTACCTCTAAATCCAATCCATGAAGAACGACACCTGGCCGGCGCTGCCTTTTGCTGAATCGAAAGAAACCGCCGCCACTTTGCACATGTGGACGCAGATCGTGGGCAAAGTGCGGCTGGCACTCACGCCCTGGCTTAACCATTCCTGGCACGTCACTCTCTACCTGACCGCCCGCGGTCTTACTACTTCGCCCATTCCGCATGGCACGGCGCTTTTCGAAATGCGCTTCGATTTTATAGATCATCACCTGCGCATTTTGAGGGACAACGGCGAGCAGCGGAAAATCGAGCTACGTCCACGCTCCGTCGCTAACTTCTACCGGGCAACGATGCAGGCGCTGCAGGAGTTAGGTCTAAGTGTAAAGATCGACCATCTACCTAACGAGATCACCGATCCCATTCCTTTCGACCGCGACGAGCAGCACCGTAGTTATGATCTAGAATACGCCAACCGTTTCTGGCGCATTCTTCTGCAGACCGATCGCGTCTTCAAAGACTTTCGCGCCCGTTTCATCGGTAAGTGTAGTCCGGTGCATTTCTTCTGGGGTAGCTTCGACCTGGCTGTCACGCGTTTTTCCGGCCGACCCGCTCCGCCTCACCCCGGCGGCGTGCCTCATCTGCCAAACGACGTTGCCCGTGAAGCCTACTCCCACGAAGTAAGTAGTGCCGGTTTCTGGCCCGGTAATGAAGACATGCCGCAAGCTATCTTCTATTCCTATGCTTATCCCGCGCCCGAAAGCTTCGGCGAAGCGAAGGTAGAACCAGCCGCCGCTACCTGGAATGCTACCTTGCGCGAGTTTGTTCTGCCTTACGACGAAGTGCGCACCGCCAGTGATCCAGACACGCTTCTGCTAAGCTTTCTGCAAACCACCTACGAAGCCGCCGCTAGCCTTGCTAAGTGGGATCGGCTTGCCCTGGAGCATAAAGGCTCGTGGCCCGGAGGCCATCCTCTGTAGCGGCGGTCTATGACCGCCGAGCCGGCGTTACTTGATCGTGAATCTTTACACGACCCCGGGGTGATCTTGGATAGGAAAATACTTATGCCTTACCGGAGTGCATGAAGTCACTTCCAGCTCGCGCAATAGCTGATCTTAAGTCTCGTTAGGCTAGCTTCATGGGCGACCATGGAAATAATAATACGAGATTGAGAAGTATGGCGTTCGCAATCAAAGCCGAGGTTAGCGATCCGTCACTGAAGACTTTCGCGTTCCGCGGGCAAAAGACGATGTATGGTGGCAAGCGCATAGCCAAGGGCGATACGGTTTTTGTCTTCGCCAGCGAGAACGAAGGCGGGCCAGGTCTTATCGCGAGAGGCTTCGTCACTTCGGCAAAAGCGATCGCGAAAAAAGGGACCGGCCGGCAAACCCCACGCGTAAGTATCATCATCAAGCGCGCAGCGAGTGCAAAGCGGCGCCTGGGCCGGAGTGAGCTCAAACCTTTCTCCGAGTGGAATGACGGTCGACCCCAGACCGAGCTCAATTTCAAATTCTATCGTCAAGCGACGAACAAGATTGTCGGTATCTCGGATGAAGTTGCCGCGTTCCTACGAGGATTCTTTTAGCTTAGCCGAGTTCGACATGAAGACGATAAGCGGACGGGTACAAATATCGTTTTTCCCTGCATTAAACCATCGACCATTCTGAAAATCTTTGGATAAACTGGCAGTTCGCATGAAATGCCGTTTTTTCTTTTCGTTCCTGATTCTTTTTGCGGTGGGCGACGGGTTCGGCGCGGAGCTGAAGGAAGCGCACGTAACCGCGGTCATAAAAGATGTGAAACTCCTGCCGGGCCAGGCGGAGCCGAAGCCGGCGGCAGTAAATGACACAGTGGCCGGCGACACCGCGGTGCGCACGGGCCTTGATTCGCGCAGTGAATTAACTTTCGCCGATCTGACCATCGCGCGTCTGGGCGCCAACACGATTTTCAGTTTTGATAAAGGTTCGCGCACGGTCGATCTCGGTGGCGGCGCGATTCTCTTGCGCGTGCCGAAAAATTCCGGCGGCGCCAAGATTAATACTGCGGCCGTGACGGCCGCGATCACGGGCACGACCATGATGGCGGAGTATCACGGGCCGAATGCGCAATTATCGGGTCTCGACGCGAAAGGTTCCTTTAAGTTCATCATGCTCGAAGGCACCTCGCGGATTTGCCAGCCGGTTGTGAAGCAAAATACCGGTGCGCCGCAGCAATGCGTCGATCTCGGACCGGGCCAAATGTTGATCGGAACGCCGGGCGAACCGCTAGGCAAGCCGGCGGATGTCGATCTTAAACAATTGGTCGCGACCTCGCTCTTAACGAACGGTTTCGGGCCGTTCGGCAGTGAAGATTTGGTGCGGCAGGAAATTCTCGCGCAGCTCGACGCGAAGGCGGACGGCACCTTAGTCGACACGCGCCTTGTTCGGTTCAACGACGCGACCAACACGCAAGACGAGATCGACCAGAAAACTGCGGCCTCGGAAACACCAACACCGACACCAACCCCAACACCGACACCGACACCAACACCAACACCAACACCAACACCAACACCAACACCAACACCGACACCAACGCCGACACCGACACCGACACCAACGCCGACTCCGACACCAACGCCAACCCCTCAGCCCACGCCAAACAAATTCGGTCCGCTTACGACCATCACCGATCCGAACTTAACCACGATCGATAGCGGGACAGTTATCCAAACCGATCCGTCGATCGCGCGGAATGGCGTCGTCGACTACGGGAAAATTTATCGCGGTCCGGCGCAGGATGGTTCTCCGGCAGAATATTTTTTCACGTCAGATTCGGAGTTCGATACGCAGTCCGGTTTTAACGATCTCTTCAGCAGCGCGGATCATCTTCCGATCGCGGCCTTCAAATTCACCACCCTCACGCTCGCCGGTAATCCAACCATCGTAATACCGGAAGGGGGCGCAGTTTATCTTGCACTCATCAGCGTGGGCAATGTCACTTCCGCCGGGCCAGGCGGAACAATGACCTTTGCCGGCATTCATCATCTGCTGCTCGCGACGCAGCAAGGTTCAATCACCCTCGGTCCGGAACTCAGTTTCACCGCCCCGAGCGAAATCGTTCTGCATGCGCGCGGCTCGGGTTCAGCGATCACGCTCGGCGCGAGTTTCGACGTCAATACGTTGCGGCTAAATGCAGAAGGTAATGTGCAAGTGAATGGCAACGTCATCGCGAACGAATTCGATTCCTATGCCAATCAGAGTTTCCTCAAAGGAACGGGCGTTATCTCGAGCGGCTTGATCAACATTCACGCCATTCAGGATCTCGACTTCAACTCTTCCCAATTTACCGCGGGCAATTTCACAAACATTTCCGTCACGCTCAACGCCGGCGCGAATTTGAACATCACTCCAGCTGGCGAGGATCAGACGATCTTCACGCATGCTGTGGTCTTCGACGCGACCGGCGGGACGATCAACGTGCTTTCGGACAGCCCGACGGTGATTAGTTTCAATCCGGCGGCGACGCTGGTTCGTTTCACTGCCGGAACTGGCGGAATCCAAAGCCCGAATGTCGGCTATCGCGCGACCAAACTGGATATGTTCTCCGGCGGCGATATCGATATCTACAGTGCCGCCATTATTCCTGATCAGAATGGTGTGACTGGCATCGCCGGAACGATTACGGCCGCGGGATTTTTCCACGCGGCGTCTGATGTCACGACCGGTGATCTGACCGCGGGGACGGACGTGAACGTAGGCGGAAATCTTTTTGTCAGCAGCGTGACCGCGGGCACGACGATCAATGTTACGGGTTCGCTCTCCGGTTTCGATAAAGCGGTGGCCGGTGGCGACATCACCGCAAACGAGACCGCGATTCCGACGATCACTAGTCCCACCGGCACGCTGACTGTCGGCAACGGTGGGATTCATCCTTTCGTCGAGTCCTTTGAAGACCCGATGAATCCGCACAACCCGCCGCAAGATGGCGCGAATGTGCCGCACACGATCACGATTGATCACATCGTTTCGCCGGCCGGCATCGACTTTAATGGCAATCAGTTCCAAGGAATTAGTGGATTATCTTCCGGCGGAATCTTGACCATCAATGCGCGGACCATCAGCTTCGACGGGGAAACCGGAATCGGAGATTCGAACTTCAACGGCGCAGATTTTCACGCCTTCAATAACGGAACCACTCCCGATTCTGGCGGAAGCGGCGGCAAGTTCACCGTAAATACAACAGGCGACATTGTTGTCGGTCAGGTCATTTCGGCGACGACTGGTCTGAACGATCCGAATTCGGATATTCAATATAGCGGCGCCGGCGGAATGGTGTCGCTCGACTCATCGCAAGGTCAAATCACCGTCAGCAATCGCATCCAGGTTTCCTCGAATGACCCCGATCCCGACCAAACGCCGGTACCAGCCACGCGGCACAGCGCGAGCGGCGGCGTGATCGATCTGCATAGTGGCCTAACGAGTGGTAGCGCGATCACTCTTCTGGCGAATACGCAGCTTCTTTCGCTGCTGAACACGAATGCGCCCGGGCCCGGTGGAACTATCTCGATCATCAGCGAAGGCGGAGATATTTCCTCTACGAACGCGCTCATCGAAGCGGATCGCGGGACGATCACTATTTCGAATAAGGGCACACCTCATCGGCCGGTTTTGAATAGTGCGTCAAATGTCCCGCTGGTCGCCGTCGATGGCGGAAGCCTCATTAGCGAAACTTTGAATATTCTTTCCGCAGGCAATATCGAGTTTGCCCTGCAGAACCAGGTCAATGTCCGTTCCGTTACCATTCTGCTTTCGGCCGACGGAAATATCATGGGCGGCGATTTTGATTCAACGAACGACGGACCGATCGTCGCCAGAAATTCCTCCGGCAATGTTGACGTCGCGGCCGGCGGCTCAATCTTGTTCAACAGTTTCTCTGTCGAACGCGCGGGTCAGGGCATCACCCAGGGTGTGAATCTCACCCTGAATGCCGGCACGACTTTGGACGTCACAAACAACCTCTTTCTCTACGCGTATGCCTCCGGTCTCACCAATGGGGGCAACGTCTCTGTGCAATCCGGCGGCGATACGACGATCGGTGGCAACGTGTCGGCGGGAACATTTTTCAGCACCGATGCAGGCACTGGTGGGAATCTTTCTTTCACCACCGGTCGAGATTTTTCTGCGGCGAATATTAATCTGAACGCCTACTCGTATCCCGGCGTCACCGTGCAAAATGGCGCGAACATTACCCTGAACATTGCGCGGGATTTTTCGATCACGGCTAGCGACGGAATTTTCAACGCGTTCGTCACTAATTCGAATGCCCACATTGTGAACGGCGGCAACATCGCCGTGACCGTGGGCAACAACCTCCACGCGCCCTACTTGAGCGCAAACATCAACAATCGTAACGCCGGTGCGATTGATTCCGGCGGTAAAATCACCTTCAACATCACCGGGAATTTGCAGGTTGATTTCTCCGCGCAATTCACCATCACGGAGGATCCATTCACCGCGCGGCCGGTCGCGCTTCAGTCGGTTTCTCCAGATCGCATCGTGATTAATGCGAACAACATCACCGCCGGGCGCCTCGACGCCTATGTCGACGACTCCAATTCCTTGCGCTTCCCCGCCTCGGGCCAAATGGGTCTCGCCCGCGTTACGGCGAACGGCGTTATCACTATTAGCGGCGCGCTGAATGTCCTTGGCCATGTCACGGCCAATGGCGCGATCAGCGCCGGCACGCTCTCGAGCACGGATGTGAATTCACTTGTTTCCATCGGCGCTGGCGCTGGCGGAATTCAACGCTTCGCCGTCGCGCCCGGACTTTTCGGTAACATTGCGCAGACGCTCACCGCTCCGTCGGTTACTTCGAGTGGCGGAATTAATTTTGATGGCGCATCCAGTGGCAATGGTGATCCCAACGGTGGAACGCTGACCATCAACGCGAACTCGCTCTCTTTTAATACGAGCGAAGCAGATATCTCGGGGCCGGTTTCATTTAATGGCGGAATGCCGGGCGGCGACGGCGGTATTTTCAACGTCAACACCACCGGCGATATCACCGTCAGCAATACCATCGAAGCGACAACTGGATTAGTGGACCAAAACGCCAGCCCGGCTGGTAATGGCGGCGCGGTCAATCTCAACTCCACCAGCGGTACCATTTCGGTCAATAGTCGCATCCAGGTTTCATCGAATGATGCAGCTGCGCCCACGCCATCGCCCACACCGGCGCCCCCGCGCCGTCGTAGTGCAAAGGGTGGCAATATTAGCCTAACGAGTGGTAAGTCCGCGCCCGCCGGCTCTCGCGCCGTTGCCATTAATGTCGCCAGCAGCGGACAACTCCTCTCGCTCCTCGCGGCTGCGCCCACGCCGCGGCCCGGCGGCAAAATCACCATTCTCGCCACTGGCGCGAATAGCGACGTCAATATCGCCGGCCCGGTGCGCGCCGATGGTGGCACGATCGACATTCGTAATCAGGGCGACGCCGGGCACGTGAACATCGTAGGGTCAGCTTCGAGCACCAACGGCTTCAATAACACGCTCTCCGCCGATGTGATCAAAGCCGGCGCGTTCGGCGCCAATGGACAACTCAACATCGGCCGCTCGACGCTGAGCGCGGATACGCTCATCCGGCTCTACGCGCCCGGGAGTAACGGAGAACTCATCTTTGTCGCGAATACCACCTTGAGCAGTGGCAGCCGAATCGATCTCGCGGCCTCAAAGATCACGATCAATCCAGGCTTCGTCGTCACGATTACGGGCAACGCCGGTCCGGCGAATATCTACACCGGCAATGCGAATTACGCTCCGGGACCTCTTAGTCCCGGCGGAACGAATCCGAACAACGGAACTTTCGGCGGCAACGGCGCCACTCGGCCTCAATCATTGAATGCCGCGCCTGGATTTGATTCGCCTCCCGCGCGCCCGCCCGGCGGGAAACCGGGCGGTTGAACTACTCGTTAGGCAAAACTTTGGCCTAACGAGTCTTGTCATCGAAGGCGCCCGCGCCCAGAGCGATCCCGGCCAGCAGGAGCGACGCCGCGGTCGCGAACGGAACCGGATCGAATGGCGCCGGCGGCAAAGACACGACGCCATTTTCGTTGGTCGTCGCTGGCTCTCGCACATAACGGCCGTGGCGTGGCGGACGAAATCGCGTCGCATAATTTTCCAGACGTTGCGCCACGTTGTCATCGGTCAAAGGAATCCCGTGACCAGCGCCGATCACATTCGGCCGCAACTGCGCCAGCGCTTGCACGGAATTTTTTGTCGCCGCCCAATCGCAATTAAAGGGCGAGCCTCCGCGGGCGAGAGTCTGTTTGCCGCTGATCAGTCCGGTCCACGAATCCATATCCATGGTGGCGAAAGCATCGCCGGCAATGAGCACGCCATCGGACTCACGGAAGATCGAAATGTGTCCGGGAGAATGACCCGCTGTGTGCAGCCATCTCCAACCCTGTAATCCCGGCAACTCGCCTCGCTCGCGAACGCTTTCGGAGCCTGGCTCGCGAACGCTTTCGGAGTTAGGCGGAAGTTCGCGCAAGCGATCGCCGACAGGCCGAGCGCGCGTCGGCATAAAACGCGAAAGAAAAGCAATTGCACCGCCGACGGTCGGATCTTTTGGCGGATATTTGGTGCGTCCGGTTGCATAAGGAAACTCGAGACGATGCGCGTAAATCGGTACGTCCCATTCATCCGCCAGCACACGGGCGGAACCGGCGTGATCGATATGTGCATGCGTGAGGACGATCGCTTCCGGTTTTACGCCTGCGCCGAAACGCGCCGCCGCCGCCGCCCTGATTTGTGCAGCGCTTCCAGGCACGCCGGTATCGACGAGCACCCACGGACCGCCCGGTCCTCCCAGAAAGTAAGCGTTTACAAAACTAAGCGGCAGCCAACCGACATCAGTCGCGATTCTTCGGATTACACCCATGGCGTGCGTTCATGCTACGCCACTTTGCCATTGGCTCAACGTTCCTGGGCCGAACGTTTCTTCTTCGTCGAATGGGAGCTCGTTTTTGCGCGGGTCGCTTTGTTCGCGGATTTTTCGTTGGCGGCCGCGCGCGCCTGCACCTGTTTTTCCTCCAGCTGTTTGCGCAGACTCAGATTTTCATTTTTCAACCGCGCCGCTTCTTCGCGCGAAACGACCGAATCACCCGACAAGCTGGTCAGCAACGAAAGCTCGTCGCGTTTCATGAAACCTTTGACCTCTTCCGCATGCGCGCCAGTGGGCGCGAGCGTGAGATAACGCTTGAAATGATGAAGCGCGTTGAGCGGATCGCCCATCCTGTCGTCGTAGAGCAGCGCGATTCGATAATGAATATCCGCGGAGCGCGGCGAACCATCGAGCGCACTTTCGTAAAGGCTGATCGCCGGCAAAAAATCGCCGCTGGCCGCGCGCGCATCCGCATCTTGCAGCAGCTGCTTCGCCGGTGGCGTCGCGATGCGATTACAGGAAGCGAAGCAAAGTGCGAACAGCGCGATCGCGATTGCGTGTCGCATTCCTTGAAAAAAGTTGTCGGCCGTGCGCATTGCTGCAACGTGCTTAAACATGATCGCTCCGCCCCTTCAACGCTTTTTGTTCGCGTTACCGCCGCTATTTTTTCTCGCCGCGGCCAGCCCGCTTCAAACCAGCAGCACCGCGCGCCTCACATTTCACGACGTCGATGGGAACGAACATTCCACGGCCAGCGGTCACGTCACCATCATCACCGTCGTTACTCGCCAGAATGAAGCGAAAGCGCAGGCCGTGGCCGATCATGTGCCCGATCGTTATGTCGGCGATCGCCGCTATTCCTACATCACGCTGGTAAATTTTCAGAAGAAACTCTTCCCGGCCTTGCAAGGCCTAACGAGAACAATCATTCGCAACCGCCTCGACGCGGAAGCGACCCGCCTTCGTCCCGAATACACCGCCAAACACATCGGTCACGACCCGCGGCAGGATATGTTCGTCGTCGCGGATTTCGACGGCAAGGCGGTGACGCAGCTCGGTCTCACGCCGGAGTACGATGGCGTCGTCGTTTTTGTTTTCAATGGACACGGCAAAATTGTCGCGCGCTGGAACGATGTGCCTTCCGAAGATGCGCTCGCCAAAGCCATCAGCGCCGCGGAATAATTTCGGCCTGATGATTTCATTTCGTTACGCGCTGCTCTTGCTGTTTTCGTTCGCGCAGATTTGCGCGGCGGAAGACAACGCGGTGCGCGCCGCTTTTTGGAACATCAAATGGTTTCCCGGCGGACGTCCGAATGCCTATCGCGCCGAAGAGACAAAACAGATCGATTCAGTTCAGCACGACATCACAAAACTGAGCGCCGACATCATCGGGTTTGAAGAAGTGCGCAGTTGGGATGCAGCGGCGCTCGCAGTCAAGCCGCTACCCGGATTCAAAGTCGATGTCTGCGCAAATTTTCCTCCGCGCGAAGGACAAACCGAAACGCAGCAGGTCGCCATCACCAGCCGACTCGAACCGATGAGCGCGTGGGCCGAAGAATGGAAAGCGGGAAGTGCGATCACGCCGCCGCGCGGTTTCGCTTTCGCCGCCTATCAGCTCGCGCCGAGACAACTATTGCTCGTTTACGGACTGCACCTGAAAAGTAATCGCGGCGAAACCATCGAAGACGTCGCCATTCGCGAAGAGTCGATGCGGCAATTGCTTTTGCACATGAAAGACATGGAAGCGGTCTACGGAAAACTCGGCACGCTGACCTGGCTGGTCGGCGGCGATTTCAATACCGCTCCGGACGATACCCGCTTTGCCACGGAGAAGACCGCAAGTCTCTTAACGGGCATCGGTTTTCTGTGGTGCTGGAAAGACATTCCTTTTGCCAACCGCGTGACCATGCCGCCGGATAAACGGTTTCCGGCCGCATGTTTCGATCACATCTTCTATCGCAACGCCACTTTGAAGCAGGCAGAAGTGTTGCCCACCTCGGAAATTTCGAGCGACCATCGCGCCGTCCGCGCGGAATTCGCGCTCCCGACTACTCGTTAGGCAATCAATCCAAGAATTTTCCCGGATTCAAAATCCCATCGGGATCGAGCGCTTGCTTCAAACGCCGATGCAAATCGCGCGCAACGTCGCTGGTTGCCTCGGGCCACCAGCGTTTTTTCGCCAGACCGATACCGTGTTCGCCGGTAATCACACCGCCCCAGGCGAGCACCTGTGCGAAAAGTTGATCGAGTACCCTTTCAACTTTTTCGCGCACGGCTGCGTCGCGATTGTAGCGATCGGCCATGATATTGACGTGAATGTTGCCATCGCCCGCGTGGCCGAAGCAGGCGACTGGAAATCCGGATCGCTTCGACAAATTTTCCGCGAACGCGATCAGCTCAACCAAACGGCTGCGCGGAACCACAATGTCTTGATTGAGTTTCGTTAGACCAGTGGCTCGCAATGAATTGCTGAACTCACGTCGCAAAGCCCAGAGCCGTTCGCATTCGGTCTCGTCGGTCGCGATCTCAAGCGCGGCTGGTTTTCGTTGCCTAACGAGTGCTTGTAGTTTGTCCATTTCCACTCGCACCGTTTCGTCGTGTCCATCGAGGTCGACTAACAAGTGCGCATTCCCCGGCGGAACATGTGAAGCGCCCGAATCGCGGCGCGCGGCTTCGAGCGTGAAGTGATCGGCGATCTCGAGCGATGCGGGCAAAAATCCCGCGGCGTAAATATCCTGCACGCAAGCCGCCGCGATCGACATGGAATCGAATGAAGCCGACAGCGTGGCGCGCGTCGGCGGCAACGGCAGCAGCCGCACCGTGATTTCCGTGGCGACACCGAGCATTCCTTCCGAGCCGACGAAAATGCCTAACAAGTCGAAACCGGTTTTGTTTTTGTGCACGCGGCCGCCCGTGCGCAGGATGTCACCGTTCACCAGCACCACTTCCAGGCCGATGACGTAATTTCGCGTCACGCCGTATTTCAGACAACGCGGGCCACCGGCATTCGTGGCCACGTTTCCGCCGATCGTGCAATGCTCGAGGCTCGCCGGATCTGGCGGATAAAATAACTTCTGTCCCTTCGCCGCGCGCTGCAGTTCCGCGGTGATTACGCCTGGTTCAACAATCGCGACCGCATCGGCGAAGTTTATTTCTTTGATGCGATTCATGCGCGCGAGCGAGAGCGCGATGCCGCCGTGCATCGGCACACAGCCGCCGACGTAGCCGTAACCCGCGCCGCGCGCGGTTACCGGAATTTTTTTCTCCGAGGCGAACCGCAGCAATTTGCTGACCTGCTCGGTCGATTCCGCGAAGACAACAACTTCCGGCGCGTGATTCGCGAACCATTTATCGCCGCTGTGCGCGGCTAGTGTTTCCGGATCGTTGGCTACAACACTCTTGCCTAACAAGTGCTGCAACTCGTCGATCAAACTCACATCCCCATGATTTGATAGCCGCCGTCGACGTAAATTACCTGCCCGGTAATGGCCGCTGCGCCGTCGCTGGCGAGAAAAACTCCGGTCGTGCCCAGCTCGGACGGGTCGCAACTGCGTTTCAATGGTGCGCGTTCCTGGTAGTGCTTGAGCATCGAACTGAATCCGGAGATGCCGCGCGCGGCCAACGTATTCACTGCGCCGGCGGAGATACAGTTCACGCGAATTTTTTTCGGACCAAGATCGTAGGCCAGATAACGCGTCGAAGCTTCGAGGCTCGCCTTGGCCACGCCCATGACATTGTAGTGCGGGACCACTTTTACGGAACCGTAGTAGGTCATCGCCACGATACTGCCGCCGTTTGTCATTAAGGGGGCCGCCTCCCGCGCGAGCGCAACTAACGAGTAGGCGCTGACATCATGCGCCATGCGAAACGCTTCACGCGTCGTGTTCACAAACTCGCCTTCGAGCGCTTCTTTCGGGGCGAAGGCAACGGAATGAAGCATCAAATCAAGTCGATCAGTTTGCCCGCGCACTTTGCCGAAAAATTCCGCGATCTCTTCGTCCTTCGAGACATCGCAAGGTTGCAGAAAAGTATCCGCACCAAATTCGCCGACTAATTCTTCGACGTTTTCCTTCAGCCGTTCGCCCTGGTAGTTGAACAATAATTTCGCGCCCGCCGTGGCCCACGCTTTCGCGATTGCCCAGGCGATGCTGCGCTTATTCGCCACTCCGAAAACGACGCCGACTTTGCCAGCGAGAGGTTGGTCAGTCATAGCGCTTCACGATACCCGCCTTTTCATCGGCGCAAAATCCGGGCAACATCCTGGGATGAGATGCGCGCGAATCATTTTTTTTCTGATGCTGAGCGCGTCGATGCGCGCCGATCCCGCGACGGTCGCGAAAGACACGCAGGCATGGCGGGCCAAGCACGAACGCGAAATCCTGACTGAATTCGCCGACCTGCTTTCTATTCCGAATCTGGCAAGTGACACACCGAACATTCAGCGCAATGCCGAGGCGATTCGCGTTTTGTGCGAGACGCGCGGCTTGACCACCAAAATCCTGACATTCGAAAACGCGCCGCCGATTGTGGTCGCAGATCTTGCAGCGCCGAATGCCAAACGAACCATCGCGTTCTACGCCCACTATGATGGACAGCCGGTCGATGCGGCGCAGTGGAAAAGCGAACCGTGGAAACCAGTCATGCGCGACGAGGCCGGTAACGAAGTCGATTGGCGCAGCGCGAAAACCATCGAACCGGAATGGCGCTTCTTCGCTCGTTCATCCGGCGACGACAAGGCTCCGATCATTGCCATGCTTGCCGCCCTTGATGCGTTGCGTGATCTCGCGGTGAAACCGTCAATCAATCTGCGCTTCTTTTTTGAAGGAGAAGAGGAAGCAGGCTCGCCGCATTTGGCAGAATACCTGAAGAAGTTTCCGGACGTATCTCATCCCGATGCGTGGATCTTTTGCGATGGCCCGGTCCATCAAAGCCGGCGGATGGAGTTGGTCTTCGGCGCGCGCGGCACCATCGGTCTCGATCTCACGGTTTACGGTCCGAGCAAAGGTTTGCACGACGGCCATTATGGAAACTGGGTGCCGAACCCGGTCATTCGTCTCACGCATCTCATCGATTCGATGCGCGATGAAAACGGGCGAATTCTGATCAAGGGATTCTATGACGATGTGCGCCAGACGACGGCGATTGAAAAAGAGGCACTCGCGAAAATTCCGAACGTCGAGTCCGATCTTCGTCGCGAGTTTCAGATCGCGAGCACGGAAGGAAATGGAAGACCCCTCAATGAATTGCTCATGCTTCCCGGACTCAATGTTCGCGGAATAGAAGCAGGCCACGTCGGCGCCCAAGCCTCGAACACGATCCCGACCGAAGCGCGTGCCTCGATCGATTTCCGTCTCGTTCCGAACGAAACGCCCGAATCGATCAAGCCGCTGGTGGAGAATCACCTTGCCGCGCAAGGTTACTCCATCGTGCGGCAAACGCCCGACGACGCGGCGCGACTTGCGAATCCAAAGATCGTGAAGGTCGAATGGGGTGCCGGTTATCCGGCGTCACGTACGCCGCTCGATCTGCCCTTCTCGCGCGAGCTCGCGAATATCATGACCGCGGCCGGCCAAGATCCGGTGCGCCTGCCGACGGCGGGAGGCAGTTTGCCGATGGATGTTTTTCAGCAAGGCACCAACGTTCCGGTCATTGCCTTCCCGATTGCGAATCACGACGACAACCAACACGCCGCCAATGAAAATCTCCGTCTGCAAAATCTTTGGGACGGAATCGAAGTCTTCGCCGCTTTTTTCAGCGGCCTGAACTAAGCGCAGGCGATGGCGTGTCGATGACAAACGCCCGAGAGCAAGTCCCACAAAGCATCGAGAACACGATCGACCGCAGCTTTCACCGACGGCGCGTTGTGATCGTCGACGTGCTCCTGCAACATCTCGCGCTCGGCCGCGGAATGCTCGCGGTCGGCCTCGACGTGCACGCTGAAATATTCGTAGTCCTTTGGATTCGTTAGGCCGTAGTGCTTTTTCAGTCCGTCGATCTTCGATTCGGAGACGGAAGGAATTTGGCTTTCGTAGGCGTAGAGTGCCGCGAGTCCTTCGGAAGTCGAACCCTTGCCGCAAACATTGCGGAAGGTGTCGATCAATTTCGTGGTCTCGGGTTGTTTGATTGTCGCACGAACTTCTTCGCGCGAAGTGCCTAACGACTCGGCGAATTGCAGCCAAAGCTCCGGATGATTCGGATCGCCCGCTTCTTCATCGATGAGGTTGGAAAGAATTTGTTTCCGAGTCGACTGATCATCGCACTTCGCGTGCACCGCCGAGAGATAAGTCGGGAACGCGGCCACTTGATGATAATATTGCTGCGCGTAATCGGTCAGCGCTTCCTTGCTCAATTCGCCACGCGTCCAGGCGAGGTAAAACGGATGGGTCAGCAAATGTTTAGCGGCGATTTGTTGATCAATCGAAGCGAGATGTGGGTTCATAGGCGGATGAAAAACTGTCGTTAGGTTTTCTGCAAGATGTGTTTGATGCCGCGAATCGGAATCACGACCCAGCTCGGCCGGTTGTTCAATTCGTAGCCGATTTCGTAAACGGCCTTGTCGAGCAGGTAGGCTTCGAGCAGGACTTGTAATTCGTCGTCATCTTTTGGAATGAACGACGCGCCCGCCGTCGTCCGCAGATAGCTTTGCAGGAAGATGCTGCTCATCTGTTTGTACCAAGTGTCCGCCCAGCGCTCGAGAAACGGAATATCCTCCGGGCGCATAGCTGGTTGCCAGAGCGCGCTGTAGGCGGCGTATTGAAACGAACGCATCATGCCGGCTACGTCGCGCAGCGCGGAGCGTTTCAATTTTCGTTCGCTCAACGGCCGTGCCGGCTCGCCTTCGAAATCGAGGATGACAAAATCTTTTCCGGTCCAAAGGGCCTGGCCGAGATGGTAATCGCCGTGAATACGAATCTTCGTCGCGGCAGATTTCTGTTCGAGAATGCGTTGCTCACGGGTAAGAATTTCTTCTTCCGCGGCGAGCACTTCCCCGGCTTCGGCGCGAAATGTTTCCTGCAGGTGCGGTAATTTTTTTTGTAGCACCGCGAAAGTTTTTCGCGTGGAAGCACGCATGTTTTGGAAAACGGAACGCTGCGCGAAGGAGTTAAACGGCTCCGGCGCGAAGGCGCGATCTTCGTGGTCGGCCGCGAGCGCGAGATGCAATTCGCCAGTGCGTTGTCCGAGCAATTTCGCTTTTTGCGGGTAGATGCCGCCGACTAATTCTTCGAGCATGGCCGCGGTCGGTTTGCTCGAATCCTGCAAATCGGTTTTCCGTCCGAGGACGCGTTCGTAGAAACGTCCGACGGAATCAAGCGTCAACGCCCAGGCGTCGCCTTCGTTTTGCGCCGCCGCTTGCAGAAGACAAACGACGGTCGGCTCGCCTTTGGCGCGGCTATATTCGATCAGGCCACCGAAGGCCGGAACGTTTTCGAATTTTTGTTTTTCCGTCAGAAAACGCGTGACTTCGACATCGGGATTCAAGCCGTCTTCGAGTTTACGGTAGAGCTTCAGGAAAAATTTGTTCTCGAAAAGCATGGAGGAATTACTCTGCTCCGCGCTCAACACCTGCGATGCGGGTACTTTGTTATCACTCGTTAGGCTGGAACTTTTCACCCCGAGCAGTTCGCCGGATTTTCCGGTCCAGCGTTTCCTTTCTAGAATGGAACGGAAAAGCTGCTCGCGAAATTCTGTGTTCCAAATCGCATCGTGCAGCACGGCTTCATCCGCTCCCGCAAATCGGGCGATGATCGCCTGCGGCGCAAGCGCGCGCGCCGCTTCGCCGGCGGTGATGCGCACGGGCAACGCGTAAGTTTCGGGAGCGCCGTCGACGTAGCTTACTTCGACGAACCAGATCTGTGCACCGCTTTCGGCGAAGTCGATTTGTTCCGCGATGCGAACATCACGAATCGTGCGCGCTTTCCCCCCGAACCAACGACAGGAGCGAATGTAATCAGGTAAAATTTCGCGCTCGATTTTCTTCGCCGACAGAGTCTTCAGTTGAGGCGGCTCGGTCAGCACCGGCACGACGCGCTCATTTTGTGCGCGCGTTTGTTCCGGCGGTTTGCGCAGAACAAACCAAAAATGCGAATGCGGTCCGAGCGTGATCGGATACGGAGTTTCCCGGATCGTAGGAAAATAATTCTGGCTGAAAGCTTCCATGAGGGAGCAGCCCGCAAAGCGCGAGAGATCGAGCTCAGCGATTTGCGAGAACCGCGAAAGATTCGCGATGACCAAAACGGTGTCGTCTTCGAATTCGCGCAAAAAGGCTAGGACCTTGGAGTTTTCCGGATGCAGAAATTGCAGCGAGCCGCGCGAGAAGGCTTTGAAATTTTTCCGCATGGCGATGACCCGCCGCGTCCACCAGAGCAACGACGAAAGATTTTTCTGCTGATTTTCGACGTTGATCGCTTCGTAGTGATACTCAGGATCGATCGTGATCGGCAGATAGAGCTGCTGCGGATTCGCCTTGGAAAAACCGGCGTTGCGATCCGGGCTCCATTGCATCGGCGTGCGACAACCGTTGCGATCGCCGAGGTAAAAATTATCACCCATTCCGATCTCGTCGCCGTAGTAGAGGACCGGCGTGCCGGGCATGGAGAAGAGGAGAATGTTGAGCAGCTCGATTTTTCGCCTGCTATTCGCGAGCAGCGGCGCGAGACGGCGACGAATGCCGAGATTGATGCGCGCGGTCGGATCGTTCGCGTAAACGCGCCACATGTAATCGCGTTCTTCATCGGTCACCATTTCGAGGGTGAGCTCGTCGTGATTGCGCAAAAACATCGCCCACTGGCAAATCTCGGGAATCGCCGGCGTCTGTTCGAGGATGTCGATGATGGGAAACCGATCCTCCATTTGCAGCGACATAAACATCCGCGGCATGAGCGGGAAGTGAAAATTCATGTGCGACTCGTCGCCTTTGCCGAAGTAGGCGACCGCGTCTTCCGGCCATTGGTTCGCTTCCGCGAGAAGCATGCGATCCTGAAAATTCGCGTCGATGTGCGCGCGCATTTTTTTCAAATAAACGTGCGTCTCGGGAAGGTTCTCGCAGTTCGTCCCTTCGCGTTCGTAGAGGTAAGGAACGGCGTCGAGCCGCAAACCATCGACGCCCATCTTCAACCAAAAATCGCAGACCGCTTCGACGCGTTCGTGCACCGCGGGATTGTCGAAATTCAAATCCGGCTGATGCGAATAGAACCGATGCCAGTAGTAGGATTTCGCCACTGGATCCCACGACCAGTTTGAGGTTTCGAAATCTTTGAAGATGATGCGCGCGCCGCTGTATTTTTCCGGCGTATCGCTCCAGACGTAGAGATCGCGTTCCGGCGAACCAGGCGCAGCGCGGCGCGCTTTTTGGAACCACGGGTTTTGATCCGAGGAATGATTGATGACCAACTCGGTGATGACGCGCAGACCTCGTTCGTGCGCCGCGGCGAGGAAGTCACGAAAATCCTGCAGCGTTCCGTAGTTCGGATTGACGTCGTAATAATCGGCGATGTCGTAGCCGTCATCCCGCAGCGGCGATGGATAAAACGGCAGGATCCAGATCGCGGTGACACCGAGTTCCTGCAGGTAATCGAGCTTCTCGATCAGCCCGCGAAAGTCGCCGATGCCATCGCCGTTGCTATCGTGAAAAGTTTTAACATGCAGCTCGTAGATGATCGCGTCTTTGTACCAAAGCGGATCAGCCGGCATCGTTTCGGGCATGCGCTAACACTTGGCGCAACATGCCAGCGCGCGCAATTCAAGTGCGATGAAAGTTCAGCCCGAAAATTCGCAGACCAAGACAAACCGCGGCGAAACCGCAAACGACGCTGAGTGAGGCGTAAGAGATGGCGAGCGACCAATCCCCGCGCCGAATCAGATTCACTCCTTCGACCCCGAAGGCGGAGAAGGTGGTGAAACCACCGAGAAAACCGGTAATCAGTAGCAAACGCATTTCAGCGGTAAGAAAAGAATATCTTTCGCCAAGACCACCGAGCGCGCCGATCGCAAAACAGCCGATGACGTTGACGAAAAATGTGCTGAGCGGAAATCGCCACTGCCCCGCATGATGAAAAATGAAACCGCCGAGTGCATAGCGCGCACCACTGCCAACCGCTCCGCCCAGCATCACCCAAAGATAATTCAGCATAAAAAATCTCCGACCGTGGTTGGTAGGAGTCATCAGCTGACGCGGTTTTCTTCGCTTAAGGCAAAGACGGCAAACTCCATTGCCGCGCGAAAGAATAGCGGCGCGGAGGGGACGATCAAGTCGTCAGGCGTTAACGTTTTTCTGGAACTTTGTTCGCTTCGCTTGCCACGCAAATCCACTCGCCGTTGCGCAAGCGCCAGGTATCGGTGAAGTGAATCTTACTCGAGAATTTTTCGCCGCTCTCTTTCGTTCCGCTCTGAATGGAAACGCCGGTGACGACGGCCACGCCCGGTCGCTTCATCTTGATCGTCATGTTTTTGGCGCGAGCCGAATCGTAAACATTGTTGTCATTGCGAATTCCTCGAAGGATTCGCTCTTTCGATCCGGTATTCCCATTCGCCGAAGTGGCGACAAAATTATCCGAGAGAAGTTTGTCGACCGCATCCGCGTCATGGTCTTTAACCGCGTCCTGCCATTTATTTTCGAGGGAGCGCAGCGTAGCATTCGTGATCCAATTACTTTCGGTTAAATCGAAAGTGGGCCGGCGATAACGTTGTGGAGGCGCAGGTTCGGGCGTTCTATTTTCGGTCGTTTCTTTGCGCGGCGTGCGCGGCTCCATCGCGCGCACTGGTTTTTCATTCAAGATATCGCGCGGGGATTTTTCTGGCGTCGCGCTTGCCTTGGGGGTTGGTGTCGCAGTCGATTGCGGCGTCGCGGTCGGAGTCGGAGTAGGCGAAGGGGATGGTTTCGCAGTCGGTGTGGGTGTTGGGCTTGGAGTAGGCTTCGGGGTTGGCGTCGGTTTGGGAGTAGGCGTCGGCGTCGGTTTAGGCGGTGGCTTCGGAGTTGGGGTTGGTTTCGGCGTCGCTTTTGGTTTTGGCGTGGGCGTCGGCGTGCCGGGCGGCGGAGCAGGGGAAGCCGGCAAACGCAACGAAGGTGCGGGCGCGTCCTGGGCGAAGATCACTCCGCTCCACGCGATCGCCATTGTCACAAGAGAAAGAAATCTCGCGCCGCTTTTCATTTCGGGCGCGAAAACTCGCGCGCTCGCGGCATCGTAGTGCGGGCGTTTTTACATTCAACTCGTTTTAGCAATCGAGGCCCGGCGCAGAAATGGCGTTGGACGAAATCCGAGCGGCACACTAGAAGAGCATCTTCAAAACGCATGGAACTACCGGAGACAGAGAGCGCTTTGCCTGAATCGAACGGCACATCTGGTGTTCGGGCGCCGAGCGCTGCGCCGCAACTCGAGCCGGGCGCGCCGACCGATCTGGAGTTGATGACCGCGATCCAGGCGGAGGATCCGGACGCGCTCGCCGCTCTCTACGATCGCTACAGCGGAATCCTGAAAGCGCTCATCCTGCGAGTCATCCATAACGAAGCCGAAGCGGATGATTTGTTGCAGGAAATTTTCATGGAGATCTGGAACCAGGCGAAAAATTTCTCGGCACAAAAAGGTAAGCCGCTCGGCTGGATGGTCACGCTGGCCCGGCGGCGCGCGATTGATGGGTTGCGCAAAAAACAGGCTTACGCACGTGCCGGTGAACGTTTGCAGAGCGAAAGCGAGCAGCAACCGGATGCCTGGGTGCACAACGCGACCGCGGAGGAAATTACCTTTAGCGACACGCGAATTCTGGTGCGAAAAGTAATCGACACGCTGCCCCCGGCCCAGCAGCAGGCGATAAATCTCGCATTTTTTCGTGGCATGAGTCAGCGCGAAATCGCCGCAGATACGAATACACCATTAGGCACGGTGAAGACGCGGCTGGAACTAGGACTGAAAAAAATTTATGACGGCCTTAAGGAGCTGCGCGATGAGCTTTGAAGAATTTCAAAATAACGCCCGACTTTATGTGATCGGGGCGTTGGAACCCGAAGAAACCGAACCCTTTGAGGAGGCCCGCCGGGAATTCGGGCAGGAGGCGGAGGATTTCATCGGCCAGTGCTACGAGCTGCACGAAGCGTTCGCGCTCAGTTTGCAGCCGGCAAAATCTTCCGACGCGATAAAGAATCGACTGATGTCGATGGTGCGTAACCGGCAGTCGAAATAACCGCCTTAGCCGCCGTTTTTGCCGGACCCGTTGCGCATTTCATGCAGGATAAACTCCTGCAGAAAACCATAAAAATTTACCTGGAATAATCCGAGGTCGCGGCGCGAACCGATCGGCGAACGGTAATGATCGCAAAGTTCGCCCTCGGTGAAATCATACTTCGAGGCGATGACGAGCCGCGCTTGATTGAGCGTGTTCAACCAGGCCTCGGAATGCTTTGTTGGAATACACAGGGTGCAATTGGCGAATGGTTTTGAATTGCCGCCATTCAACGGAGTCAGATCCTGTGCGACCGTCTCCGTGGAGTTTTGAAACAAGTGACGCAATTCCGGTTCCACATATTGCTTCCACTCCTTGCACAATTGCTTTTCCGAAGCCGCGGCCGGCCGGCAAAATAAACGTTCCTCCGCCGTCTCGTTTCCCTCGGGTTTCGTGCTTTCTGGAATTTGACGGAGAAGTTCGGCCAGGAAGGGATCGAGCTCCGAAAGCTCGAGCATGTCGTCCTGGCGGCGAATTTCCATTAGTTGATTCGCTCGAGCGTCGCGAGTAGCAGATAGCCGTGCAGTTGTTGCACGTAGAGCTCAGCCCGCTCGCGCAATCCGCTCCACAGAATCGAGCGCCCTTGCTGGTGCACTTCGAGCATGTGCTTCTCTGCTTGTTCGCGGGTGAAGCCAAAAACTTTTTGGAACACCATCGTGACGTAGGTCATCAAATTAATCGGGTCGTTGTGCACCACCACCTGCCAGGGAAGATCGAGTTCCTCTTTGGTGCTGGTCTCATGTTCGATTGTCGGCGCCTCGGCCGCGGATCTGAAAACAGCAACCATGTCATCGCGGCTCCCGGCCTGCGAACTCATGGAAGAAAGGCTAACATACGATGCCTCGTCTTCAAACTGCCCGCCGGGTGGCCTTTATAATACGAGCCTGCGCCTTCTCCATTTTGCGCGCATCAGCTGCGGTTTTGTCGTCGAAACCGCCGAGATGTAAAAGCCCGTGCACCAAGTAGAGCTTCATTTCATTTTCGATGGAACTGCGGAAGCGCCGCGCGTTGCGTTTCGCCGTCTCGACGCTGATGAAAATTTCGCCGTGTTGAAAGGTGATGACATCAGTGGGTCCAGTGATGTTCATGAACTGCCGATGCAACGCCGCCATGCGGCGATCAGAAATGAGCAAGACATCGATTTCGCCTAACGAGTGGTTGGGAATCTTTTCAAGCGCGCGCTCTGCGAATTGTTGCAGCGCGCGGCAATCCGTTCGCACTTTGCGCTGAAGATTCCGGACGGTGATGGCCATCTATTTGTTTGCCAGTGCGCCGCGTCGTTCGCGATCGATGGCCTTTAGTTCTTCGTAAAATTTCTCCAACTGCGGCATTTTTGCTCCGGCGGCCTTCGCGCGCCGCAGTGGTTCGCCCCAAATCGCTTCGATCTCGAGTGGTTTGCCAGCTTCGTAATCGATCAATGTCGATGGCTTGTAAGCGCCGAGCGTTTTTGTCCGCTTGATTTGTTCGAGCGCTTCGATCGTCCGAACGGGCTGTCCACATTTGTTCGCCGCCGCGATGACCTCGTTCATCAATGCGAGCGTGGTCGCATATAACTTTTCGCTCGCGAGAATCTGCGCGGTATCGATTCCGCCCGCAGTAATCGACAAACCGTTAAAGGGAATGTTCCACACCAACTTGCGCCAGCGGTCGTATGCAAGGTTGGCCGTCACCGCGCAGACCACGCCGCAGCGTTTGAATTCCCACGAAACATCGTGCGTTCGCGCCGCGGGATGCCCGTTGAATTCGCCGATGATGAGGCGACCCACGTCGTAATGTTCGATCACGCCGGGCGAGACGCGATTGAGACAGACGAAACAAAGTCCACCGAGAACGCGCTCTGCTCCGAAATGTTGCGCAAGAAATTCTTCGTTGCCTAAACCGTTCTGCAAGGTCAGCAACATCGTCTTCTCTTTCAGCAGCGGCGGGATCAGGTCTAACAAGTCCTGATTCGCGGTCGCTTTGAGCGCGATCAGGACCAGATCGCACGGCCCAATTTCTTCTGTCGTCGCGTAGGCGTTTACTTTTGCCAACCGGATGTTCTCCGCTTTGCCTTTGATGCGAATGCCGAAGCGGCGCACTTCGCGCAAATCGCCGCGCATGAGAAAATGCACATCGCGCCCGAAGTAGCCAAGCCTTGCGCCGTAGTAGCCGCCGATCGCACCCGCACCGACCACGGCAATGCGAAAGTTCGGCAGAATATATCGCGCTCTCAACTACTCGTTAGGCCGGCGGCCGATGCTCGGCTTGAAAGTTCCGTGTGATGAGCCGCGCGCCTTTGTTGAAAGTAAAATACGCCCAGGCCCACTGCAGCAGCACCGCGACGCGATTGCGGAAACCGACGAGAAAAACCACGTGGATGAAAAGCCACACCATCCAAGCCGGCAATCCGCTCAGGTGAAGGAAATTCAAATCGGCCACCGCTTTGTTGCGGCCGATCGTCGCCATGCTGCCTTTGTCCCAATACCAAAAACGTTGCGGCTTTCGGCCGTCGAGCATGGCGAGAATGTTGCGCGCGGCGTGGCGGCCTTGTTGCATGGCAACTGGCGAAACGCCGGGCAATGGTTTGCCGGTTTGATGGGAAAAATTCGCTAGATCACCGATGACCTGAATTTCCGGATGACCGGGAACGGTTAGATCATTGTTCACCATCACTCGACCGGCGCGATCGAGCGGAACACCGAGACATTTCCCAAGATCGGACGCGTTATTTCCCGCCGCCCAAATTTTCACGCGACAGGGAATGAATCTGTCATTCACTTCCAGCCCGGCTTCGGTGAGATTTTTTGCGTGTGAGCCGGTGATCACTTCGACGCCGAGAGCCTGTAACTGTTTCAGCGCGCTGGCGGAAAGGTCTTCGGGAAAACCGGAAAGCACGCGCTGGTCCCCTTCGATCAAAATGACGCGCGCGTCGGATGGATTGATGTGGCGAAAATCTTTCGCCAGCGTGTAACGCGCGATTTCCGCGATCGCTCCCGCCATTTCCACGCCCGTGGGTCCGCCACCGATAATGGCAAACGTCATGGCCGCTTTGCGCGCCGCGTCGTCAGTGATGCGATCGGCGTATTCGAAAGCGAGCAGTAAGCGCCGGCGAATTTCAATTGCGTCTTCCAGGCTCTTCAAACCGGGTGCGAGCGTTTCCCATTGATCGTTTCCGAAATAGGAATGCCGCGACCCAGTCGCAATGATGAGATAATCGTAAACGATTTGACGTTCGCCGGCGGTCAGTGTTTTCGCCGCGACATCGATGGTGCTGACTTCCGCGAGCATGACATCGATGTTGGCGTAGCGACGCACCACGCCGCGAATCGGCGCCGCGATATCAGCCGGCGAAAGGGCAGCGGTCGCGACCTGATAGAGCAGCGGCTGGAAAAGATGATAGTTGGTGCGGTCGATAATCGTCACGCGCACCGACTCGTTCCCGAGCAGCTTGGCCGTCTCGAGCCCGCCGAAGCCGGCGCCGATGATTACGATCTGTGGATTCTGCGATTCCATGCGCCGAAACTTAAAGCAGTTGTCTGCCGGGCAAACTGAATTATCTTCCGCGCCTTATGCCGAAACCCATTGCGCGCAGCAAAACGCGAAAAGCGGTCGCCAAGCGCTTCAAAGTCACGGGAACGGGAAAGGTTTTGCGTCAGCATGCCTCACGTCGCCATTTGCTTTCGTCGAAAAGCGGCAAGCTCAAGCGACACATGGCTAAGTCTGCGGTGGTCGATAAGACCGACGTCGCGCGGATTAAGGCGAACCTTCCGTTCGCCTAACGAATCAACGTCCGCTTTCCGGTAAGCGCTCTTCCGGAAAGGTGATGGCGCCGTTACGTTCCACCGCGCCTGCTGTTTCTGGCGCGGGCACAGGACCACTGGCCGGTTTCCGCGTGGGCGGCGTTTGTGGATAATTGCGTTCGTAGCCTTCGCCCGGAGCGCGATAAAGATCGCGCCGGTTTTCCAGCGTTGTGCAGGAAACACTGGTGAGAAAAACCAAGGCGAGCGAGAGCCACTTCACGCGCGCGATGCAAACAGAAGCACTCGTGGCTGTCAATCGAAGCAAAAAGAATTGCACCGCGCGGCAGTTGCGCGAATTTCCCATTCCGTCAGGGGCTATGGACTGCGGACTTACGAACCCCGCCAGGGCAGGAATGCAGCAACGGTAGTCTGATCCTCTTTGCCGTAGTTCTCTGGCGGACTTTTCTTTTGGCGATGAAGTTGCTCAAGGTGAAAACGATTCGTTTCACTGATGTGGTCGCGAAGGCCGGCCAGCCCGAGAGCTACACGCTTTGGTTAAAACCGCGCGCCGACAAACAGCTGCAAAGTTTGAAGAAAAATCATCGCATCATGACCATCCAGCAAAGCGACTCTGGAACGGATTTCGGCGTGCCTGATTTTTGCGAACGCAAAGGCGCGCGCTACCTGGCATTTCCGAAATCGCTCAAACCTTTCAAGGACATGCGCGTGATCGGGATCAACTGGGAGCTGGTCAAATCATGAGCCTAACGAGTGATGAGCGGTTGCGTTATTCGCGGCATCTCACCATGCCGGAGGTCACGCTGGCTGGTCAGGAACGCTTAAAAGCTGCACGCGTTCTGTGCATCGGCGCGGGAGGTTTAGGTTCGCCTTCGGCCATGTATCTCGCGGCTGCGGGAGTTGGCACAATTGGACTAGTCGATGCCGATCGCGTCGAGCTTTCGAATTTGCAGCGGCAGTTGCTTTACGGAACGAAAGACGTTGGTCGCACTAAAGTCGAAGCCGCGCGCGATCGTATGCGCGACATTAATCCGCACATCGAAGTGCAAACACACGAAGCTCGATTCACGAGCGAGAACGCGCTGCGCATCGTGGCCGATTATGATGTTGTCGTTGACGGCTCCGATAATTTTCCGACGCGATATCTCTCGAACGACGTCTGTGTCTTCACGCGGAAACCAAACATTTACGGTTCGGTTTTTCGCTTCGATGGACAAACGACCGTGTTCGCACCGCATCTCGGCGGGCCTTGTTATCGCTGCCTCTTTCCCGAGCCGCCACCGCCGGGAACTGTCCCGAATTGTGCTGAAGCGGGAGTGCTCGGTGTTCTGCCCGGGGTCATCGGGATGCTGCAAGCAATCGAGGCGATCAAACTAATCATCGGTCTAGGTGATTCGCTGGCGGGACGTTTGCTGCACTTCGATGCGCTCAAGATGAAGTTTCGCGAATTCAAATTGCGCCGCGATCCGCAATGTCCGGTTTGCGGCGAAAAGCCGAGCATCACCGAACCGATCGATTACGAACAGTTTTGCGGTGTGGTGACAGTGCCGGAAATTTCCGTACACGAACTAAAAGCGAAGCTTGATGCGGGGAAGGATTTCCTGCTCGTAGATGTGCGGGAGCCTAACGAGTACAAGATCGCGCGTATCGACGGCGCGAAATTAATTCCGCTTGGCGAATTTCCGCAGCGCTTGGACGAATTCGAAAAAACTTCCGAGATCGTAATTCATTGCCACAGCGGAGTGCGCAGTGCGCACGGGGTGCAGTTGATGCAAAAAGCCGGATTCGAAAAAGTCTTCAATCTCGCCGGAGGGATCGACGCGTGGTCGAGCGAAATTGATCAGAACGTGGCGCGTTACTAGCCGCGCCGAATCACTCCACTGAGCTGTTCGCGCACGGCGTTTTCCGCTTCCGCTTCCGTGCTGTAACCGACGGCGACGATCTCCAGCATTTGCGTTCCAACTTCGCGTTTGCCTCGGCGCACCGCATCAAGCCTGCCGGCGGCCGTCCAGTTTTCCTGATCTTGCGGCGCGTTTTCCGGCGGACTGCCATCCCAGTAGCAGTAGTAGACATGGAGCAGAGTCGCGCCGTTCTCAAAGACGTAACTGCGAATCGGTAACCGAACGCCGTTAATTTCGAAGAGCTTGTTTTGTGCGCCGCTCCGCAAGGTCATTCCGCTCGCCGGCAAACAGATATCGGGGCGATGATTCTTAATGAAGAGACCGGCGGTGCGACCGGGCAACCATTTGAAAAAATACATCGTCCAATCGCGACCGCTGTTATCGGACCAGGTGCCGCCGCCGCCTTCGTTGTAACGCAAAAGTTCCTGCGCCTGCTCCGCCACTGGAATTGATTTCCAATTCTGCGCCTTCTCCGGCCAGGCGACATTCCACTGGTCAACTTTGGTGGCGTGCGCTTCGTGGTAGCCATACCACGATTGCGTGACGACTTCGGCGGCGATAGTTAGCCCGAGTAGACTAACGAGTAATAATCGCGGAAGCGGCAAGCCATTCGCGTCACTCGACGTTTTCGCCGTCTGTTTTTGTCCGCGGTTCAGAAACATGCTCACGCCCCACAAGCCAAACAGGCAGGCGGTCAGAATGGTGAGCCCCGCTGGATCGTGCCAACTCTTGATCGCATTGATGCCGCGCTCGGCGCCGACGTAAACGAGAAGGAAGGTGCGAACCAGATTGCAGATGAACGCCAGGAGTGCGCCGGCCATGATGAGAATAATGCGGCGACTAAAGACGAATTCGTAAAACTCGCCGAGGAAGAGCGAGACCATGAACGTGGCTTGAAGCGATCGGACGCCGGTGCAGGCGTCATCGATGCCGACGTAGCCAGAATGCAATTCGATGACGTTTCCCATTTGCACTGCGGAAACGCCGATCAGGTTTAGGACCTCGACGTTGATGAGCGCGACGATGCGCATGAGTCCCTGGATAACGGCTTGCTCAAATTGCGTCGGCCACGGAACAGCGACGAGAAAGAACAAGATGGGAAAAGCGAAGTGGCGGACCCAACGCGCGCCACCGGCGAGATAAATGCCGCCTAACGAGACCAGGACCGCCGCCATCGCCATCGCCCAACTTAGAATCCGCCAATCCGGATTCGCTTCCTGGATTAGTCGCACCGGGACGATGAGCAAGACCGCGCCTAACGAAAGCAAGATGACGATTGCGCGACCGCTCGGTTTGCCTGGCGATGGTGCATTTTGCCAGCGTCGCCAGAAGATGAAGGCCGCGAGAAACGGAACGGTCCAGCCGTAACCGTATTGCGGATTCACCGACCATTCGAAACGCAGCCGCGAAACCACTTCGATCCACAAGAGACCGAAGGCCGTGATGGCCAGCCAATCGTAGCCCGCGCGCCTGGAGGTAGCGCACGCGGGAGAATCGGTGGCGATGGCGGCGTTCATACGAGAGTTAAGAAAGCGCCTCTGGGAGCAGTTCGCGAGCCCAGATAACCGGTTGACACAGCGGGAAAAATCGCTTCCTTGTGCGCCACTAAACAACAGCACTGCTTGTGACAGTGCGCCGAACCGCCGCTCGGTCTTCCCGAGGGCACGCAGTTCGGCGCTGGAACACGAATCACAAGTAAGCCCCGCCTCGAACAACGAGGCTGCATGCCTGATGAAACTCCGAGTAATAATCGCCCATACAGCCGCAGTTTTAGTTTCCGGTTTGACTTCGCTCTTTGCGCAGGACGCGGCTTCGCCGCTCATGTTCTCGAAAGTTAAAGCCACAAGGAAATCGGAAGAAGGCCAGGAGAAATCGCGCGGGGTTGGACCAATGGTCTTCGCGCCGAGTGCGAAAAATTCCATGACCGGCGTGTCGACCCACCAGTTTCCCTGGAAACCAAATATTGTGACGACGGTTTTTTGGATTGGCGAAAAACCGAGCGGAAATAATCCCACGCCTAACAAGTCCAGTTCATGGGATGCTAATTGGGCCGGCAGTTACGGCGGATTCGATACTCCCGATCGAACACAGCGGCGCGATTTGATCCCGGTTGATTTCACGCCGAAGCAAAATCCATTTTATTGCGCGCTGCCATATAACGATAAAGCGCGCGATGGCCATCGGCCGGAAGCGCCGCAGGTCGTGCCGTGGTTCAAGGAAGCGTATCAAGGTCCGGGCGTTTCCACCTGCAAGGGTCGCTGGATTGCGATCAAGAAGGGCAACCGCACGGCTTACGCGCAGTGGGAAGATGCCGGTCCATTTCGCACCGATCACTGGCAATATGTTTTCGGTAACGAACGTCCGAAACCGAATTTGAATCAGGGCGCGGGTCTCGATGTCTCGCCGGCGGTGCGTGATTTCCTCGGGCTGCAGGATACGGATGTGACCGACTGGAAATTTGTCGATTTCACGGACGTGCCGCTCGGACCGTGGGCGAAGTACGGCGATAACAACACCTTCGTGCAGAATCAGCGCAAGAGCAGCGTGCGCGTGGCGGAAGGCAAGAAGCCGTCGGTCGAAATTTCGCCGCGCTAACACGGCGCCTAACGAGCAGTTAAAACAACTGCGGGTGATCGTCTTCGCTTTGCGCTTTGCCGATCACGCTCTGGATTTTTTCGATCAGTTCACGAAAGTCGTAGGGCTTTTGAATGGTGTCGATCACACCGGCTTTCAACATTTCTGAGCGCATGGCCGGTTCCAGATAACCGCTCGCTACGATCGCGCGCACGCTCGGTTTACTCTGCTTCATTTTCAGGAAGACTTCACGGCCGCCGAGTTTGGGCAGCCCGAGGTCGCACACGACCAAGCCGATTTCATCGCGCCGCTGTGCGAACATATCGACCGCTTCTTCTCCGTCTTTGGCCGCGAGCACGCGATAACCTTCACCTTCCAAAATCTGAATCCCCAACTCGCGCAACATATCTTCGTCTTCGACTAACATGATCGTTTGCGGCTCGCGCGGATGAGCTGCTGGAGCAGACTGCGTGTCGGTTAGTTGTTCCGGCGTTGCGAGCAGTGGCAGAAAAATCGAGAAGGTCGTGCCGACGTCCGGCTCGCTGTCGACTTGCACGAAGCCGCGATGGTTATTGACCACGCCGTAGACCACGGAGAGTCCGAGGCCGGTGCCTTTGGCGCGTTCTTTGGTGGTGAAGAACGGTTCGAAAATATGCGCTTTCACATCAGTTGTCATGCCTGCGCCGGTATCGCGCACGCGGAGGCAGGCGTAGCTGCGCGCTTCTGCGCCGGTGAAAAATTCCGCAACTTCTTCGCCGGGCACAAGCGAAGTTTCCAGCGTTAACACGCCTCCGTTTGCCATGGCGTCGCGCGCGTTCACGCAAAGATTAAGCAGGACCTGGTGAATCTGACTGCGATCGGCAGTGACCGGCGGCAGGTTCGATTCGAGATTTAATTCGAACGCGATCGTTTTCGGAAAAGTCGCGCGCAGCATTTTTTCCAACTCACGCACCAAGTCGTTAAGATCGAGCTGGGAGAGGCGTGCTTCCGCCTGACGGGCGGAAGTGAGGAGTTGCTGCACGAGCGCTGCGCCACGATCGACCGCTTCCTTGATCACTTTGATCGCGCCGGGAATCAGCTCGGGTCGTTTGTCCCATTTTTCGAGTTGGTTGGTGTAACCAAGAATGATCGCCAGGATGTTATTAAAATCATGCGCGATGCCGCCGGCCAAAGTGCCAAGGCCTTCCATTTTTTGCGCCTGAACCAGTTGCTGTTCGAGGCGTTTTCGTTTGGTGTCGTTGAAGAGATAACCTTGCAACTGCGTGAGGTGCCCATGCTGATCGAAAGTGCCGACCAGTCGCGCGATGACATAGAGAGCTTCGCCGGCCGGCTGACGCATTTCCAATTCGTGCCGCTCGACCGTGCCGTGTTGCGCCACCAACGATAGCAGCTGCGTTCCATCTTTTCGCGTGCGCAGGAGTGACATGAAATTTGTCGCGAGCGCTTCTTCTTCGGAACTGAAACCGAAGATGCGAACAAAAGCCGGATTGCAGGTGACCAGGCTGCCATCCGGACGCATGATGAAGTTGGCGGTGAATCCTTCTTCCACAAAACGGCGGTAGCGCTCTTCGCTGACGCGCAAGGCGTCTTCCGCTTTCTTGCGCGCGGTAATGTCCGTATTGATCTGCAGCCTTTGCGAATCGGCGCCGACGCCTTTCAGCGTCCAATGGCTCGCCACGTGAATGACTTCGCCGTCACGACGCACCTGCTCGAGCTCGCCTTCCCAATGCGATTCGCTCCGCAGAGTTTCGTCGAGATCGCGCGCGCCATCGTGGAATTTTGTCTGCAAAAGCTCGTGCACATTTTTGCCAACGGCTTCTTTGGCGCTCCAGCCGTAAATGTTTTGCGAGCCGCGATTCCAGTAGGTGATTGTGCACTGCGCATCGCAGAGAATGATGCTGTCATTGGCCTGGTCGAGAAGCTCCGCCTGCTCGCTCAAATGTGCGCGAGCCGTGAGTAACTCAGAGCGCAAATTGGCGATCTCGAGCGGATTCATTTCAATCAAAGGACTTGATCCAACACATCCTACGGCGTGGCGGTCGGTTTAGGCGAAGTTTGTTCAACGTTCGGCCGATGCGATTTCATTTCGTCCAGCTTGTCCGAGGAAAAGAGAAAATAGAAAGCGACGAACGCACCGGCCACGATGAGAAAAAGAAAAAGGAAACTGAACATGCGCAGCTTCTGCCGTTGCGCGTGTGTGCGCTGCCAGGCGGCGCGTTTTTGCGCCAGCTCCAGCTCGAGCAAACGCGCCATCATTTCAGGATCGTTCACTTCTGGTTTGCGATTTCCCTCGGCCATGGTTCAGAACTTACCTGCGCGACCCCACCAACCCGATGGAACCAGTAAGCAACTCACGCACCGGGCGCAAGTTAACGGCCTACATCGGGCCGATGATTATTTTCGTCGCGTTCCTTGGACTCGTTAGTCTGCTGAAAATATGGGGCGGTCCATTCTGGCGGTCCTCGCCGCAATATTGGATCTTTCCGCTGCAAACTTTTGTCTGCGGCGCGCTGCTGATTTTTTATTGGCGCGAATACGAACTGCAAACTCCGCCGCAGCTTTTTTTTGTCATCGGCATCGCGCTGCTCGTTTTCGTTCTCTGGATTTCACCGCAACAGTTCTTTGGCTTCCCCCTGCGCCGGGACGGCTTTGACCCAAACGTTTTTGCAAATCAGCCGTCGCTCTATTGGGCGACCATTCTGCTTCGTTTCCTTCGACTCGTCGTGGTCGTGCCGTTGGTCGAAGAAATTTTCTGGCGCGGATTTTTGTTGCGCTACTTCATCAACGAAAAGTTCGAGCGAGTTCCGTTCGGAACTTTTTCGTCTCTCTCGTTTGCGGTCGTGACGATAGGTTTCACTCTTTCGCATTCGACGCCCGATTGGCCCGCCGCCGCCGTCACGGGCGCGCTTTACAATCTGGTGGCATATCGCACACGCAGTCTCAGCTCCTGCGTCTTAACGCACGCCATCACCAATCTGGCGCTGGGTCTTTGGATCGTTTGCACCGGCCAGTGGGGATTCTGGTAACACCGGAGCAGGTGGCACTGCTTTTGCTTAAAATTATGGGAAATGCACGCCACCTTCCTCCAGAAAGTGATTATCTGCGCGATCGCCGGCTTTCTCGCCGCATGCCTGGTGGAGTGGGGCAAGGTATTCGTCACTGGTGCGGATGATGCGCTCAATGCCGGATACAAGCATACCGCGCCGGGCGTGACGTTGACCAAGACTCGCTAATCGCGAAAGCCATTGCTGCTCGTCGCCGCGCGCATAATCTGCGTCAGGCATGAAGATCGGTTTCGCACAGATCAATCCGACGGTCGGAGATCTAAACGGCAACTTTGAGAAAATCCGCGGCGCTTATGAGCGCCTGAGCGCTGCCGGCGCCGATCTCGTTCTCACGCCGGAGCTCGCTATTACCGGTTATCCACCGCAGGATCTCGTCTTCAAATCCCGCTTCGTTCCGCAGAATCTCGAAGTGCTCCAGCGTCTGCACGACTCGTTAGGCGAAACAGGTTTGCTCGTCGGTTTTGTCGAGCGCAACGAAGATCGCGGCAAACCGTTTCACAATTCCGCGGCCTTGCTCGAGCGCGGCCGTCCGATTCAGAAAACACAAAAGTCGCTCCTTCCTACCTACGACGTTTTTGATGAAGACCGCTATTTCGAGCCGTCGTGTCACGTGGCGCCCCTCGAATTTCGCGGCCGCAAGATTGGCGTGACGATTTGCGAAGATATCTGGACGGAACATTACCTCCAGCGTCCTTACTACGACATCGAGCCGGTGCGCTCGCTCGTTGATCAAGGCGCCGAGCTGATCGTTAATCTCAGTTCGTCGCCCTTTAATATCGGGAAACCTGGCGTGCGTCGGGAAATGGTCGGCGCTCTCGCGAAAACATATTCTCTCCCGATTTTCTACTGCAACGCCGTCGGCGGAAACGATCAACTCATCTTCGACGGCAATTCCATCGCGGTTGATCGCGATGGCGACGTCATTGCGCAGCTTCCTGGTTTTCGCGAAGCAGAGATTATCGTCGACACCGATGCCACGAAAAAATTGCCGTTTCAAACGGCCGAAACTCCCGCGGAATTGTTCGCGGCTTTGTCGTTAGGCGTGCGCGATTACCTGCGGAAGTGCGGTTTCAAATCGGCCGTGCTTGGTTTGAGCGGCGGCATCGATTCCGCCGTTGTCGCGGCCATCGCAGTCGACGCACTCGGCGCTGAAAATGTCGTCGGCGTTTCCATGCCGAGCCAATATTCTTCGCGCGGCAGTATCGACGACGCCCTCGCGCTCGCGCGCAATCTCGGGATGCTATGTTTCGAAATCCCGATCGCCGATTCGTTCGCCTGTTTCAAAGCGGAATTTAAGGAAGTCTTCGCTGGTTTGTCCGAAGACACCACGGAAGAAAATATGCAGGCGCGTTTGCGCGGAATGACTTTGATGTCGCTCTCGAACAAGTTCGGTCATCTGCTTCTCACTACCGGCAACAAGAGCGAACTCGCCGTCGGTTACTGCACCATCTACGGCGATATGGCCGGCGGGTTAGCCGCCATCAGCGATGTGCCAAAAACAATGGTTTACCAGCTCGCCCGTTGGATAAATCGCGAGCGCGAAATCATTCCGCATTCGACGATCGAAAAACCACCGAGCGCGGAATTGCGACCCGGGCAAAAAGATCAGGACACATTACCGCCCTACGAAATTCTCGACGAAATTTTGCGGCTCTACGTCGAGGAAAATCAAAGCGCGCGCGATATAGTGGCGCATGGCTTCGACGAAAAAACCGTGCGCTGGGTGCAGCGCCGCGTCGATCTCAACGAATACAAACGCGCGCAGGCTGCGCCCGGGGTCAAGGTGACCAGCCGCGCCTTCGGTCTCGGTCGCCGCATGCCGATCGCGCAGAAATACGTCGATTAGCCTAACGAATGGAAAGCACCTCCGCGATCCTCTTGCGGAAAAGGAAGCTGAGCGACACCAGCCTCATCATTTCCTGGTGTACCAACTCGTTGGGCGTCATCCGCACCGTCGCCAAAGGCGCGCGGCAAGCCAGGAGCCCGTTTGCCGGCAAACTCGATCTTTTTTTCGAAGCCGATATTTCCATCGCGCGCAGCCGCAAATCCGATCTTCATACGTTGCGCGAAGTGGCGCTGCGCAATCCTTTCGGAGGAATTCGCGAAACTTACGCGCGCATGCAGGCGGCCTCTTATTTTGTCGAGCTGATCGAAATCTGCACGGAAAGCGATCATCACGAGCCGGAAATGTTTGCGCTCTTGCAACGCGCCTTTGGTTTTCTCAGCGCGAACGATCCAACATTGCCCGCCATTTCACATTTCGAGACCGAGCTGGCCCGCATCGCTGGCGTGCACGATGACAAAATGCTTAAGAGCAACCCCGCCCGTGCGCTCGCCACGTTGTTCGGCAAACTTCCGCAAACGCGCGCGCCGCTCCTGAAAGGTCTCGGTTAGCCTTTCATTCCGGTCAGCGTTACGCCGCGCAGGAAGTAACGTTGCGCGAAAAAGAAAATCGCGATGACCGGCAAAGTCATGAGAAGCGAACCGGCCATCATCATGCCCATGCCTTTGGCGGTGCCGGGATTCGCGATCTGCACCTGAAAGGCGTAGAGGCCGAAGGAGAGGGGATAGAGTCGCTGGTCCGCCAGGTAAATGAGCGGATTCATGAAATCATTCCAGGTCGCGACGAAAGTGAAAATCGCAATGGCGGCGAGCGTTGGCCTAACGAGTGGTAACATGATGTGCCAGTAGATGCGGAGGAAGCTGCAGCCATCAAGTCGCGCCGCATCTTCCAGATCGCGCGGAATGCCTTTGAGAAATTGGCGGAGCAAGAAAACATAAAAAGCCGGCGCGACGAAACTCATGATCCACATTGGATAGAGCGTGTTGTACCAGCCGAGTTTTTGCATGATGAGGAATTGCGGAATCATCGTCACTTGCGGCGGCAACATCATCGTCGCGAGAAGGAGCGCGAAACAGAAGGCGCGTCCCGGCCATTGCAGGCGCGCGAAGCTGTAAGCGACTAACGAGCAGCTAATGACCGTACCGACCAGATTGAGAATGATGAGAAAGACGCTGGTGGCCACGAAACGCCAGAACGGAATGTAATCGAGCGTCAGTCGATAGTTGCGCCGGATTTTCTCCCACCAGGCTTGCGCTTGATTCACGCGATGAAGTACGAGCGTGATCTTCAACTCGTTAGGCGAATCGATCGTTGACGTGCCTGCTTCAGGATACAGGAGCGTCCAGGTGCGAATCTTGGTTGGTCGGTCGTCCGGCCCCGGTTCCTGCCAGGTAGCGGCGACCCAGTTGTTATCGGAAGCTTCCAGCGTGCGATCGGCGTGGTAACGCTTTCCGTTCTTCTCCACGAACATGTCGAGCGCGTGCCATGTGTCGTCGGTTCGCAGGGAAAGTTGAATGCGATAAAGACGTTCGACGGGAAAACTGGTCGTGAAAGTCTGGCTGAGCACGATTTTATCGCCGCGCGAAAAATCGTATTTCAGTTCTGCGAAGGGCTCGGCCGCGGTTCCGCTTTGAATAAGTTCCGATGCGGCGTCGCCGCCGATTTGCCACGCAGCCGCCGCGTTTGCCGGATCGACGAGCTTGTCTTCCTGCAGATCATAGGAACGCGCCAGGAGTGATCCGAAACAAAAAACCCGGCGCAATTGCTGCGCGGTTTCGTCGACCATCTTTGGATCAAGCGCGGTCGTGATCGCAGCACTGAACTGCTCGTTAGGAGTTTTCCAAATTTCCGCTGGGAGGCGATTGCGCAGCTTTTGATAAAGAGCGCGCGCGACTTGTTCTTGCATCGTCGTGCGATCGACGTCCGCTGGCCACGCATTGTTTGCGATCCGTCGCTTGATCGCAGCGGTTGCTTCTTGCAAGCGCGGGCCGCTTACATCAGCGAACAAGCGATCATCAACATACGGCGACTGCGTGCGTGGAATTGGCCGCTCGGGCAGAAGGCGATTAGCGGCAAACAGTTCGCGATCCAGTTTCGCCGTTGTCGCCGCCATCCAAAGAAAGGGCCACGCAAAGACGATTGTGCCTAACGAGAGCAAGAAGTAGATGGCGACTCGACCGAGCAAACTACTCTTCATAATGAACCCAGCGCTTGGAGAGTTTTAGTTGCAGCAATGTCAGCGCGAAGACCGCCAGGAAGAGAATCCAGCCGAGAGCCGAGGCGTAGCCCATTTGCAGAAAACGGAAGGCGCTGTTGAAAAGGTAGTAGGCGTAGAAGAGCGTCGAATCGATCGGACCGCCCATGGTCATGATGAAGGCCTGAGTGAAAATCTGCAGAGTGCCGATCAGGGCCATGATGATGTTGAAAAAAATGTAGGGCGACAGAAGCGGAAGCGTAACGTGGCGAAAACGTTGCCAGGCATTTGCGCCATCGAGTGCGGCCGCTTCGTAGTAGGTCGCACTGATTCCTTTCAGGCCGGCCAGCCAAATAATCATGCCACCGCCGGCGCTCCAAAGTCCCATGATGATGAGCGCAGGCTTGCTGGTGTGTTCGTCTTGTAACCAATTGGGTCCATGAATGCCTAACGAGAGCAAGACGTTGTTCATCAGGCCGGTGCTCGGATTGAAGATCCAAATCCACAAAATGCTCGAAGCGACTGCGGGCACGATGGAGGGCAGATAAAAAAATGTGCGCCAGATAGCGACCCCGCGGATTTCGTGATTGAGCAGCATGGCAATCCCAAGGCTGAGGGCCAGGCCGAGCGGAATCCCAAGCACCATGTAAAGGGTGTTGCCGATTGCTTTCCAGAAGAGCGGGTCTTCGGTGAACATCGTCCGATAATTCGTTAGGCCGATGAAACGGGCGGGATTGAGAATGTCGTAATCGCACAGACTGATCACGATAGAGAAAAGAATTGGGCCGCCAGTCAGGACGACGAAGCCGATGATCCACGGCGACGCGGTCAGCCAACCACCGCGCCACTGCGAACGGAAATATCTGCTGCGCGTTCCTTCGACCGCGGCCCGCTTCGTTTCCCAGAAATAGATGAAAGCCGCCGCGGCGATGATCAGCGCGAGATAAACCCAAATGAAATATTTCCACGGCACGACCGGCCCGCGCGGCGGACTCAGCGCGCGATCGAGCGCGCGTTGCACCACGCGCGTGCTTTCGTCGAGGGCCGCTTGCGGTGAGAGCTTGTGGAAGATCCCGTTTTCCGTGGCGCGTTTTTGTTCGTTGAAGAGCAACTGCCCGACAGGCGTGACCGGACGGTAGGGCGAAGTGTCGATCAGATCGTTCAGCAGTTTTACGCCGTCGCGCACTTTCGCGGGAATGGATGGATTATCCGCGATGTATTTCGTGTAGAGCCATTCATTGATGTGGCGATTTCCATTTTGCGTCGGCACATAAACCTGGCCCTGACTTTCGAGAGTGAGACGGTTGCTCTCCGCGATGATTTCTGTGGCGCGTTGGCTGCAGAGAAAGCGCAGGAATTCCCAGCCAGCTTCTTTATGACGCGCGGTGGATGGAATCGCGTAACACCAGCCGCTCACCCAACTGAATCCGGTCCGTCCCTTCGCTACTTCGGCCGCGGGCAACGGGGGAACGGCGAGCGCGTAATTCAAGTTGCCGCCGAACTGCGCGAGGTTCTCGGGAAAATTCCAGTAGCCATCGATCTTCATCGCCACGCTACCCATCGCGAATGGATCGAGCTGGCCCACTTGTGAACTGCTTTGAAACGCATAGACGGCCGGCGCTCCTCCGACCGCATCGTACATTTTCACCATCCAATCGAGTGCTTGCACGACGGGCGCCGAATTTGCGATGCACGTTTTCGCGTCCGGCGAAAGAAACGCGCCGCCGTTCATCCAGGCATAGAGATAAAGCCATGCATTTCCGTAATTCGGCGCGAAGCCGAGCCGCGTAATATTTCCGCGCGCGTCGAATTCGGTCAGCTTCGGCGCCATTGCGGCCAGCTCTTCCCAGGTTTGCGGCGGACGCGCTTCGCCCTGTTCGTCGACGAAGCCGGCGCGCTTCAAGAGATCCTTATTGTAGAAAAGCGCGCGATCATCGACGCGTTGCGGCACACCGTAGGTCGCGCCCTCATACCTCACTTCGTCCCAGCACGACTTGTAATAATTTTCCGGACGAATCGCGTCGGGATCACCACTCGTTAGGCCGCGGGCAATGAAATCGTCGAGTTTGAGAAATGCACCGCGCGAAGCCCATTCGCTTACCGCATAGCGGTCGAATAAGATGATATCCGGTGGTTCTCCCCCAGCGACGCTCACGAGAAAGCGCGTCGGATCGGCGGTGAAATCACGCGACGCATTTTGTCCGCTAATAATGCGATAGATGGGATGTGTCGGATCCTGCGCGTGACGCTGGCGGCTTTCCGTTTCGAACGCGCGAATCGCATCATTGACCGCGCCGGTATTCGGTCCGTCGTCGGCGAGATAGCCAATTTCAACCACGTCCGGCTCGTCATGAATCGCGCGCGACGGCGAAAGAAACCAAAGCGCGGCTATCAGTGCGGCCGCGATGAGAAGTACCTTCCAAAAATTCATCCGAGAGTCGGCGCGATCATGTCAGCCGCGCGCGGTCTCGCAATGTAATTTCAGAGAAGGCGGACGCGATAGAATCGAAATGTGCCCGGCGCGCTGGTGTCAGTCGCTTCCGCGATTGCGCCGGTGCCCGCGAGTGCTGTGCCGAGTGAAATCCACATGGTCGCGGTCAAATCGTCTTTGTATTCCAACTGATACGACTTGCTGAAGACAGTGGGAAAATCGATGAGGACGGCCGATGGATTACCCGCCACGCCGCTGACCCGCAACGCGCTCGCGCCCGATTGCGGATCAGTGCCGGCGAGAAATTCCTGTGCATTCGTTAGGCCATCGCCATCGCTGTCATCACCCGCGGTCGCTGCGGTTGTCGAGCCGAAGTATTGCGACTCCCACCAATCGGGCAAACCATCGCCATCGGTGTCGACAGGATTTAATTTGTAAAGCGTGCCGCCGTAACTCGTAAAATAAACTTCGCCATCCTCGTCCTGCGCAAAGGCGCTGACGTTAACACCTGTGCTCAACAAATTACTTTTCGACCATGCGCCCTGGTCATTCTGCACACCTTGGCGAATGATTCCGTCGTAAAAATCGGCGAACAGATGAGTGCCCGGTTGAATGAGTCGCGTGCCGCGATAGCGCACGCCGCCGATGACCGCGCTCTGAGTTGGATCGGGCGCGTCGGAATAATCGAGAATCGGCGCAGTGAAGCTCGGGTCATTGCAGGGCGGATTCGTCAACGGCGGAAGGCCGGTGCAGGACGTGCCCTCCATGACCCGCCAACCAAAGTTCAAAGCGCTCACACCGGAAGGCGCGAGGTCCACTTCTTCTTTCGCATCCTGGCCGACGTCACCGATCAAGAGATCGCCCGTTAGTCGGTCGACCGAAAAACGAAAAGGGTTGCGCAAGCCGTAGGCCCAAATCTCCGGCAGCGCGGTTGGATTAGCCGCATTCGGAAACGGATTTCCCGGCGGAATTTCGTAAGGCGCGGCGCCATTCATTTTCAGGCGCAAAATTTTCCCGAGCAGAACAGTCTTGGTTTGCGCGTTGTTCGGAGGATCATTACTGCTCCCGCCATCCCCGGTCCCGAGATAAAGAAAATTATCTTTGCCAAACTGTAGTTGGCCGCCGTTGTGATTGGTGTTGGTCGGATGCGGAATCGTCAGCAGAATGGTGCCGGTCGTGTTCGCGATGTTCGGGTCTGCCGAGACGGTGTAGTTAGCCACGACGATGTCGCCCGAAAGGTTATTATAATAGACGTAGAAGCCGTTCGCGCTGGTCGGGTCGAAGGCCACACTGAGGCAACCCTGCTCGCCGCCGGATTTCACCAGGGTGTGGATGTCGAGAAACGGAGTTGCCAGGAGCGTTGGCGGATTGGTCGAGAGATCGACAATACGAATGCGGCCGGCTTGTTCCGTAATGAAGAGGCGCTGATCGCCAAGGTTCGTAATCGCCACCGGCGCGGATAAACCGCTTACCACTGAAGTAGCGTTGACGAGCGATTGTGCAGAAACGCGAGCGGCCGTTGCAAAAAGCGAAAGGAAGATGAGCGCACAGCAACTTCCTCGACCCTTCTTTCCCACGTTTTGACCAGTACGCGCAGGGCCGAGCGATGCAAGGTGGACGATCTTGCCTGCGAGTAACGATTCAGGCACGATTCCGCGATTCGTACGAAAAGGCGCGCGAATGAAATGGTACGTGGAAAAAGGTAACCTGAAGTAGGCGGCTTTTAAGGCTTGGCCGGCTGGATCTGCGTGCCCTGGCTAACGACGAAGACCCATTTGCCGTTGCGTTTCATCAGGACATCGGTCCACCGATATTGTCCGCTGATGTCTTTCCCTTTATAGGTGACTTTGTCGGTGCTCTGATAAGTCACGACCGCCATGTCTGCATCAGCGACCTGGACTTTCATGTCGTCCAGTTTGTTCGACTCCAATTTCAAGTCGCCCGATTTTAGGTCCGCCACGAACTGCGCCTTAGTCTGCGTCGTTCCGTCCGGATTCGTGACATAGAAACTGTCCGCTAGCATACTTTCAGCGGCGGCTGCATCCGGCTTGGTTAGTGCGGCGCTCATATCGTTTTCAGCTTTTGTCACCGCCGCGGCGTTCTCGGCGTTCGGTGGCGTTTGGGCAAAGGCGATTGTCGGACAAGCAATCGCGAGCAACAGGAGATGTGAGGTTTTCATGGTCTCAGCCTAACGAGTGAAGTCGCGCCTAACAAGTCAGCTTTCCCGCACGCTGCGTTTTCGCCAGGCCAGATAAACGGGCACGCCGGTGAGCACGAGCAGAAAGCCGGTGCCCGCAGTCGTGGGTGCGAGATAGATTAGATCAACGATGAGAAAGCTAGCGATCGAGATGTAAATGAGCGGCACGATCGGATAACCCCAGGTTCGATAAGGTCGCGACGCAGTTGGGATTTTTTTTCGCAAGACGATGACCGCACCGACCATCAGGATGTAAAAAACAAGATCGGCGCTCACGATATATTCGAGCAGTTGGTTATAAACGTTGCCGTAGCTGACGGCGCCGCTGGTCGCATCATGTGTGATCGTGCGCGGCAGAGTGAGAAATGCCGTCCACAGACCTTGTGCGAGCAGCGCCATCGCCGGGGCTTTGTGCGCATTCGGGCGCGCGGCGCTTTTGAAAAACAAGCCATCGCGCGCCATCGCATAATAAACGCGCGACCCGGCGAGGATGAGTCCGTTGTTGCAACCGAAAGTGGAAATCATGATCGCGATCGCCATCAGAATTGTGCCGATCGGTCCGAGCGCGGCGTTCATCGCTGCGACCGCGACACGGTTTTGTGGCGCCTTTTGAATTCCTTCCAGCGGCAGGGTTGCGACGTAGGCAACGTTCGCCAGCAGATAAAGACTAACGACTACGCCGCAGCCGATGAGTAATGCGCGCGGCAACGTGCGACCGGGATCGCGCACTTCGGCGGCGGTGAAGGTGACATTGTTCCAAGCCGATTGGGCGAAGAGCGGACCGATCATCGCTTTGCCTAACAACATCAAGAGCGCGAACGCGCCGGTCGCAGCCAGGCCCGGTTGCGCGACTTGCGGCAGCCAGCCGTTTGCCGTCGGATGCCACCATGAAGAGCTGCGCGCAGCACTCGTTAGGCTCCAGCCGAGCGCGAGGCCTACAATAATTAATCCGATGAGTGCGGCGGTTTTGGCGAAAGTGAAAACATTTTGCACGAGCTTGCCGAGCTCAAGTCCGCGCGTGTTGCTCGCGGTCAGAAGCAAGATCATCGCAATCGCGAGCAGTTGTTCGGTGGAAAGACTTATGGCGTAACTACTGCCGAGGTGAATTGGCGCGATGATGTAATTCGCGCCCGAGATGCTCGGAAAAAACACAGCGGCAAATCTCGCAAAGGCGACTGCCACCGCGGCGATCGTGCCGGTTTGCACGACGAGAAAAATGGCCCAGCCAAAAAGAAAACCGAAGAGCGGCGAATAGGCTTCGCGCAAAAAAACATATTGGCCGCCGGCCTTCGGCATCATCGCCGCCAGCTCTGCGCAACAAAGTGCGCCTGTGATCGTGAGCAATCCGGCGAGCGCCCAGGCTGTGAGTAGCCAACCCGGCGCGCCAATCAATCGCGCCGATTCGGCCGACGTGATGAAAATGCCCGAGCCGATCATCGACCCGATCACGATCATGGTCGCGTCCAGTTGGCCTAACGAGTGCTTGAGTTGACCTTGTTCGTCTGGCGTCATTTTCTCCGGCCAATCGGCGCGACCACGATGCCCGTCTGATGCAGCGCGAAACGCAATTGTCGCGCGAACTCGACCGCACCCGGCGTATCGCCGTGCACACAAATTGTGTCGGCCTCCACCCGCACTTCGCTGCCGTCGATCGCGCGCACTTTGTTATCGCGCAACATGCCAAAGACGCGATTGGCCGCCTCTTCCGCATCGTGCAGCAAGGCGTCGGGCCGGCCACGCGGAACAAGCGAACCGTCCGGCATGTAATTACGATCGGCGAAAACTTCGCGCGCGATATGCAACTCGTTAGACTCAGCCGCGCGGGATAGTTCGCTGTTCGCCGGGGCAAACAAAATCAACTTTGGATCGACGGCTCTTATCGCGCGCACAATCGCGTCGGCCATTTCTTCGCTGCGCGCCGCCATATTGTAGAGCGCGCCGTGCGGTTTCACATGTTGCACCTGCATGCCTAACGAGTGAGCGATCGCTTGAAAGGCGCCGAGCTGGTAAACGATCAACCCGAAAATTTCATCGCCGGGCAACGAAACTTCGCTTCGTCCAAAATTTTCTCGATCGTCAAAACTCGGATGCGCGCCGATGGCGACACCGTGTTCCTGCGCCGCGCGAATTGATTGGCGCACCATCGTTGGATTTCCCGCGTGCAAACCGCAAGCGATGTTGGCGGAGCTAACCAGAGCGAGCAGATCATCGTCATGACCTGCTCCCTCGCCGAGATCGGCATTGAGATCGACACTCAGCTCCATCCAGCTTGCAAGCTCAGTCCGATTCGAAACATATCGAGATCGTGTTGACGTTGTTGAAGAAGATTTTGCGCCTCGCCTAACGAGACCTCGACGAAGCGCACTGAGTCGCCCGGCCGCAGTTGCGCGGCAGCGCCGAGATCGACCGTGATCACGTGGGCGATTTTCGGGTAGCCGCCGATGGTTTGGCAATCTCCGAGCAAAAGAATCGGCTGCCCACTTGGCGGAATTTGGATTGTTCCAGGCGCGACCGGTTCGGAAATAAGATCCGTCGTACGATTTCGCAGCAAGGCATTGCCTTCGAGGCGCACTCCCATGCGATCCGAATCAGCGCTGACCGTGAATGAATTTTCCAAGAGCGCATTCCTCTCGAAATCCGTCCACTCCGCACCGCGCACGAAACGCAAGAATTCATGACGTCCGTGCGTCTGCGACCACTCGTTAGGCGCGGACCAGCTTGAGATGCGTGTTCGCATCCGGGTGGAATTCGGACCGAGCGGTAGTTGATCGCCCTCACGCAGAGCGCGTCCTTCCCAACCGCCAAACCCGCTGCGCAAATCTGTGCTGCGACTTCCCAAGACCAGTGGCGAATCGATTCCACCGGCAATAGCGAGCCAGGCGCGCGCGCCCTTCGCCGGAGCGGAAACGTGCAGCTCCTCCTCGGCACGAACGATAAAGGTGTGGCCGGCCGGAATTTCTTCCGAACCAATCCGCATCTCGAACTCGCCACCGCACCAGGCGAGCAGGCGTTCGCCGGAAAAGCGAAGGATGCTTTGGCCGAGGGTAAATTCCAGCACAGCGGCGTTCTCTTGATTGCGGACCAATAAGTTGGCCACGCGCAAAGCATGTGGATCAAGCGCGCCGCCTAACGAGACGCCAATCGCGCGCTGACCAGTGCGCCCGAGGTCCTGCACGCTGGTGAGAAATCCGGCGCGCCTAACGAGTAGAGAGTGCATTGAATTCCTCGAGCGTGATGACGCGGAAACGGACGCGATCACCCGTTTGCAGGAGCGCGGCCGGCTCGCGCGCGACATCAAACATGCGCAGCGGCGTGCGGCCGATGATATTCCAGCCGCCGGGGGAAATTTGCGGATAAATACCAGTAAGCGCGCCGCCGATCGCGACCGATCCGAGCGGGACTTGTTTACGCGGCGTCGCGCGGCGCGGCGTAGCCAGCTTCGGGTTAAGTCCGCTTAGATATGGAAAGCTCGGAGTGAAGCCGACGCATTGAACGCGGTACTTACCGGCGAGGTAGAGCCGGATGATCTCTTCCTCGGAGAGTCCTGTGTGTTCTGCGACCTGTGGAAGATCAGGGGCAAAGACGCGCGCGGGGCAAAAAGGAATTTCAATCAGAGGCGGTGACTTTTTCCCAGCTGGTAGTTTGTGTTTTCGGCCAAGCGCAGCGCTGATCTGTTTCGTTAACCACTCGTTAGGCAATTCTTCGCCACTGGCCTCGACGACTGCGACCGGATCGAAGTAAACACCGACGCTGACGAAGGCCGGAGTGATCTCGATTACACCCGGGATCTTAGCCGCTCGCAGTCGCTCGATTGTCTGCAAGACAACCGCCAACGTTTGCTCCGGTTCTGCAAGATTCTGGCTAAGGCGAAGAATCAGAGCCGAATCGCCGAGCGGAATGATGTCCACGCCTAACGAGTAGTGCCTTTGGAACCAAAGATCATGTCGCGACCGACGAAATAAAGGAGCGCGCTCAGCGCGAGGAAGGGAATCATGGCGAGGAGATCAGATGACGGGCCTTCGAAAAATGGATTGTGCGCGGTGGCCCACGTCTCGATTCCATCGAGCGTATCTTTCAGCGGGATATTCATGAAGGCGAAGACGACACCGGCCAGGGTGCCGCCCGCGATGTAACCGGAGGCGAGGAGAACGCCGTTGCTCTTGTCGCCCTCCGCGACGAGCTGATCTTCGGTGAGCTGCGTGCGCGCATGTTTGCGCCGCGTGTAGTTATCAACGAGCAGGCGAATCAATCCGCCAACCCAAACCGGCGCGGAAGTTGAGATGGGGAGATAAACGCCGACCGCGAAAGCGAGCGAGGAAATCCCGCAAAGCTCGAGCACAATCGAAATGAAAACGCCGAGCAGGACGAGCCCCCACGGCAACTGGCCACTCAAAATTCCCTTGATGATGTAGGACATGAGCGTGGCTTTCGGTGCGGAAAATTTCTTCACGCTCGAACCGTCGGGACGCTTGTCGTAAACGCCGTTGATCCCGGGATCGACGAGGTAGACCGGTGTGCCTTCTTCGTTCACGAGATAGCGGCCGGCCGGTCCGGTGTCCGGTGAGGTTTTGTGAAAAACGAAATACTCTTTCGTGTCGGCGCTGGCTTGCGCGCCGGCGAGTCGTTCGCGTTTTGGATTGCCGCTCGCGTCCTTCTCGTAGTCGGCGCGATTGGCGTGAAAGGTCGAAGCGAAGGCGAAATCTTTATTGTCCGCGACCGGGACGTAAACCGTGCCCGAGTCGTTAAACTTCATCAGGATCGGACCGAGCACGATGCAGGACGCGAGTGTGCCGATGAGAATGGCGATCTGTTGATACTTCGGTGTCGAACCGATGAGGAACCCGGTCTTCAAATCCTGCGAGGTGGTGCCGCCATTTGATGAAGCGATGCAAACGATGCCGCCGATCGATAGCGCGGTGACAAAATAGGGCGGCGCAGTCCAGCCCATGATGAGAAAGATGAAACAGGTGAGCAACAGCGTCGCCACGGTAATGCCGGAGGTTGGACAAGAAGATGAGCCAACCTCGCCGGTAAGACGTGATGAGACGGTCGTGAAAATAAATCCGATCGCGACGATAAGGAGCGCGCCTAACAAGTTGAAGCGCAGGTTGAGTTGCGGCGCGAGCATGATGAGGACGAGCAGAAAAATAATTCCGCCGATGACCCATTTCATCGAAAGATCCTGATCGGTGCGCGCGGCCGTGGCCTTTTCCGTGCGCGCATCGCGCAGGTCGCCGACTCCGCCTTTGATGCCGTGCCAGATCAAGGGCAGCGAACGAACCAGGCTGATGATTCCGCCAGCCGCGACGGCGCCCGCGCCGATGTAAAGAATGTAGCCGTGCTGGATTTGATCGACGCACATGTCCGCGATCGGGTGAGCGGTTTCGGGCGAGACCGGGCCGGCGACTAACGAACCGAAATATTTGATCGCGGGAATAAGCACCAGATACGACAAGACGCCGCCGCCCATCATCAACCCGGCGATGCGCGGTCCGATGATGTAGCCGACACCGAGCAATGCCGGATTGTTTTCGAGCGAAATCGAAGCGCCATCGAAAGGTTTCCCGAAAACCTTGGTCCGGAATTTCTTTCATCGCTTTGAGAATTTCGAGCGTGCCGTAGTAAATGAAGCCGATGATGAATCCGCCGATGATCACTTTGCCGCCACTGACAGCTTCGTCGGCCGCGGCCGCATCCTGATCGTCCGTGCGCGCAGCTTCGCGCGATTCCGCGGACGCGCCCGCTTTCAAGACTTCGGCGCAGGCGGTGCCTTCCGGATACTTCAGGTAACCATGTTGATGAACGATGAGGGCGCGCCGTGTCGGGATCATCATAAGGATGCCTAACAAGCCGCCGAGAATCGCGACCAGCATCACGCGCATAATTTCGAGATCGAAACCGAGAATCATGATGGCGGGCATGGTCACGCCGAGACCGAACGCGATCGATTCACCCGCCGAGCCCGCGGTCTGCACGATGTTGTTTTCCAGAATGGTCGAGTCGCGCAGACCGAGCTTCGAGAGCAGGCGGAAAATTGTGATCGCCAGCACCGCCACCGGAATCGACGCACTCACCGTGATGCCGACCTTCAAGACGAGATAAAGCGACGACGCGCCGAAGACCATCCCGAGCAAGGTGCCGATGATGATCGGCAACGGCGTCAACTCGCGCAGCCGCGCGCTCGACGGAATGAATGGACGAAAACTGGCGAGGATCAAATTGGTCGGTTGCGCGCCGACGATCTCAGGGAATTCGTTAGGCGGATTGCGCGGATCGATTTTTTCCATGTCAGTCCGAGCGGCCTAACGAGTCGCGCGATTTACGCAGCTCGCTTCGCGCCCATTCCCAAAACCCATCGGTAGAGCACAAATCCGATCGCCACGAAGGCGGTGCCGCCAATGATTTTCCCGGCCGTTTCGTAGCCCGCGCCGACGAGCGCGAGCGGCGCAGCGACACCGGAGAAAACTACAATCGCGGAGATGACCACACCGATGATGCTTTCGCCGACGATCAAACCGGACGCGAGCAAGACGCCGAGTTGCTTCGTTCCTTCCGGGTTGCGTGTCTGATCGGCGCGGCGATCGAAAACATAACCAACGATCGTCCCGACTACGATCATGAGTGTGCTCGCGGTCGGCAGATAAATTCCGAGTCCAACTGCGAGCGGTGGAACGCGCATGTGTTTCGTGGTTTTGGCAAGGATGGCATCAAGGACAATGATGGCGACGCCGATGTACGCGCCCATGCGAATCAAACTCCAATCGATATCGGCGGCGATGACGCCTCGCGCGAGTGCGGAAATTAATCCCGCCTGCGGCGCGGCCAGGGAATGCTCCGTGGCGTTTGGCGCGCCGACGAAACCGTAGGCTTGATTGACTAGGTTGAGCACCGGCGGAATAACCACCGCGCCAGCGAGAACACCGATGATGAGCGCGACTTGCTGTTTCCACGGAGTCGCATCGACCAGCTGACCCGTCTTCAAATCTTGCAGATTGTTATTCGCGATTGCCGCCACATTGAAAATTACCGCCGTAGTGAAAAGCGCGAAGGCCATGAGTGCCTTAGTTGCTTCCGGTCCCACGTAAGGTTGCACGCCGAAGACGAGCAAGAGCGCCGCGCCGATCACGACCAGGATGCCGATGCCCGAGAGTGGACTGTTCGATGAGCCAATCAGGCCAGCCATGTAACCGCACACCGCCGAGACGAAGAAGCTCATCAAGAAGACATAGAAGACGCCGCCGATTACGAGCGTTGTTAGGTGCGAGCCGAGTCCGCTCGTGTTGGCGAACGAGCCGAGCACCCAGCCGATCGGTACCATGCAAGCGAGTGTGATGAGGCCGACAATGCCGATCGGAATGTCGCGTTCGGTGATTGGCAACGTGTCGGCTTTGCCGGCCTTGCGTGCGCGCGATGCCGCCATCGCGCCGGAGAGTCCAACGGCGACAGGTTTCACTAACTTCAGCAGTGTCCAAATTGCGGAAACGCCAATCGCGCCGGCACCGATGAAGCGCACTTTGTGACTCCACGTCGTTTGCGCGAGTGCGCCCACAGCAGTCGTTAGGTCACCGGAGAGCGCCGAGTAGAACGGCACCAGCCAACCCCAGCCGATGCAGGCACCGATGAGCATGGCGATGCCGACGGACAATCCGCAAAGATGTCCGATCGCGAGGAGCGCAAACGAAAGCGAGAAATCATAACCGCTGACCGCGCCGCGTTTCCCGATACGAAAATTGTCCGCCACATCGGATGCGAAGATTTGCGTGACAACGACGATCGCGAAGACCGCGGCGATGATTGATCCCCACACCACCGCGAGCAGGCCGGATTTTCCGTGTTCGATTTCGCCAGAATTCTTGCCGTCGCTGCCACCGCCAACTTTGAGCACTTCAGCGCAGGCGACGCCTTCCGGGTACGGCAGGTCGGAATTCGTGACCAAGGCGCGACGCAACGGAATCGAATACATCACGCCGAGAATTCCGCCGAGCGCGCAGATCAAAAACGAAATCCAAAATGGAAACCCGGTCCACCAACCGATCATGATCAGGCCAGGCAGAACAAAGATGATCGACGACAGCGTGCCCGCGGCTGAAGCGACCGTCTGCACGATGTTATTTTCCTGAACGGTTGCATTCTTGAACGAGCGCAGAATCGCCATCGAAATCACCGCCGCCGGAATCGAAGTAGAAAAAGTCAGACCGGCTTTGAGGCCGAAGTAAACATTCGCCGCCGTGAAGACCAGCGTGATGATCACGCCCACGATCAGCCCGCGGACCGTTAGTTCCGGTCGCTTTTTCTCATTGATCTGGGTGTCAGCATTCATGGCGGCTCCTTTTAACTCTTATCGGAATACTGGAGGCGAATGCTCCTGTCATTGCCTAAATGCGGCTGGCGAATATTTGCGGAATAGAGTTATACCAAACGGCCATGGCAGAAATCACATCGCGCGAATTCGTCATCGATGATTACGACGCGGCCTGCGCGCTTTGGAACGAAGTCGAAGGAGTAGAGATTTGCGAAGGCGATTCGCGCGCGGAGATCAGCGCTTACCTGGAACGAAATCGCGGATTAAGTCGCGTGGTGGAAGAAGACGGTCTCGTCATTGCCGCGGCCTTGTGCGGGCACGACGGAAGGCGCGGTTACATTTATCATTTCGCCGTGGCAAAAAATTCTCGCGGTCTTGGTGTCGGGCGGCGGCTCCTGGAAGATTGTGTTCGAGGGTTGCGTGCCGCCGGTTTGCATCGTGCCCTTCTGCTGGTGGCCGACGACAACTCGTTAGGCCGGGAGTTTTGGCTGCGGAACGGCTGGGAAAAAATCGAGGCGTTGGCGATGGCGCGCGATCTCTAATTACTCGTTAGGCCGGGCTCTGTCTTCACCGAGAAGATTTCCCACAGTGCGGCGTTCGCTGGGTAAATCGAGTTCGTTAATGAATTTGCGGAAGCGGTCGGAAAAAAGTTCCTGACGTTTATTCCAATAGCCGGCCAGTCCCGGAGAAGCCAGATAGTGGCGGTAGAGATTACTCCAGCCGCGCCAGACCTGTTCCTCCATCAGTCCATAGACGTAGTGGTGATGAATCGTTTCCATCGCTTTGAGAAATTGAAAAGCGACGTGATAGAAACGCACCTTCTCGAGCGGGTCTAACGAGTCGAAATTCTCCAGGCCCAGGCTCCAAATGCGGCTCACTTCGATGTTCTCGGCGAAGGGCCGCGTGACTTCGCGTAGAGCTGTGGTGGCCGCATCCTGCGCGGCCAACTTGGCCACGCGGGTGCTGCGGTGGACCTGCACCGCGAGATACCACAGAGAAACGACAACTCCGATCGAACTGATCAGCTGCGCGGTGGCGTTAATCGCTTCCCAGTTCATCGCCCGCGTCGCAGCGAAAAATGCGATGTTTCGTTAGGCAGTGCGGATTTGGACTGTCTTCAGAATGCAGGCAATCACCAGACCGGCGCACAAATAACCCATCGCCTGCGTGAACATGTAGGACATGGTGTAAAGCTTGGGGAAGCCATACCAATTCCAGTAAGACATGTTGGTGGTGATGGCGACGATCACGCCGATGATCGTCACGAAGACGACGCGTTTGAGATAGGAAGATAATGCCGCCTGCGCCAGCAAGTAGGCGGCGAGGAGGCTCTCGACAAATTGGAAAGCGAACTCGCGCGCGAGCAATTTTCCGAAAACGAAGGGACGACCCGGTGGACGATAAACCAGGATGCCGGTTGGTTTTGATTCGTATTCGCTGGCCATGCGCTCCATGACTTGTTTGTCGTGCATCTTTTCACCTGGCTGAAGCTCCGGCGCAGGAAAGAAAAACAAACCGCGTTGTTCCCCGAGATCTTTCTGCAGCGTGCTCAAGAACTCTGACTGGTTCGGAATTTGCGAAACACCCATTTCGCCGAGTGGCAAAAGCATGTGAGCGACAAAATTCCAGGCAAACATCCCAATGGCCCCGAGAATGCCGGCGAGAAAAACTTTGATCATCATAAGGACTCCTTGTTGGGCCGGAGTATGAGGAACGAGAAGAGAAGGGGAAAGAAAAAAGGCGTGGCAAGAATTCGCCTCGACGACAAGGCGCGGTCGCGCGATTTTGGTGATTATGATTAGCCAACGAACCAATTCGATTCTGATTGTTTCTCTCCTTTGTCTCGCAGCCCCGCCGCTTTTCGCGCAGGACAAGCCGCGCGTAAGTCCGGCCGACACAGTGAGCGCGACGATTAACGGCAACGAAATTTCCATCGTTTATAGTCGGCCCTACACAAAGGATCCAAAGAGCGGCGAGATGCGCAAAATTTGGGGAGGCCTCGTTCCTTACGGGAAGGTTTGGCGAATGGGCGCGAACGAAGCGACGATTCTGAAAACGGGCAAAGCGATCGAGATGGGCGGCAAAGAACTTCCCGCGGGCAGCTACTCACTCTACATGTGGCCGGACGAAAACGGATCCAAGTTGATCATCAACAAACAGACCGGCCAATGGGGCACGAAGTATGACGAAGCGCAGGATTTCGCCCGGGTCGATTTGAAGAAAGACGCGGCCGACAAGCAGGTGGATCAATTCACCATCGCGATCGACAAAAATGGCAACGACGGCGGGGTCTTGAAAATGACGTGGGAGAAGACGCAATACTCCGTACCCTTCAAAGTGAAGTGACGCGCGCGAATTAGCGGCCTAGTTTTTCCAACTCAGCCTGTATTTCCTGGAGTAAGTCACCGACTCTTTTGTCGGAGGCTTCGTAGTTCTTGAGCAGGATATCACGCGCGCGTTCGTAGTTGGCGATCGCGTCGACCGGTCGCTTCAGGTTGGGCGAATCGGGCGCTCCTAACAAGTCAGCCAGGTGCAAATAACTGATGCCTAGCGACTGCTGAGCCAGGACATTTTTCGGATCGGCTTCGGCCAGGCGGGTGAACATCTCGAGCGAGCGCTGTCGGTTGTTAAGGGCCGCGTCCAGATCACCGGCTGCGGTCATGGCGTTGGCCAGTTTTTCGTAGGCGATGGCAGCGTCGCGCACGAGTTGCGTGTCGTTAGGAAAGTCTGTGGCGAGCGGAACGCGGATGGCCGCCGAACTTTGATATTCCGTGAGCGCGCCCGCGACATCGTTTTGTAGTTCGCGCATGGCGCCGATTCGCTCGTGGATAAGGCCGAGGTAGCGACGTGTTTTTGCGTCGCTCGGATTCTGTGTCTGCAGCGCAGCCAGGATACTCAAGGCATCTTCATAGCATCGCATCGCGCCGGCTTGATCGCCGAGGTTGGCGAAGTTCGGATTGCCCAAAATATCTCCGAGTTTCAACTGACCGATGGCCACCGCCATCTGCGCATCGTTGTCGGCCGGCGCGGCGTTCGCCAATTCCTTAAAAATGAGAAGCGACTTTCGCGCGGTCGTCACACCTTCCGCGACGCGATTGCTGTTTGCTTCGACGTCAGCAACTTTGCGCAACGTCATGGCGAGCGATCGCCTGGCTTCGAGATCGTTCGCTTGCGCGAGGAGCTTCTCGGTGATGGCGAGCGATTTTTGGTAGCTCTGCAGGGCGCCATTTGAATCGCCCAGGTTCGGGTTCGTCGGATTGCCCTGCACGTTTCCGACCTTCAGATAGGCGGCGGCGAGTTCGCGTTGCAGCGACGGATCGCCGGCGCTTTCTCCGGCCAGGCTGTCCAAATATTCAAGCGCGCGTTTGACCAGAAGTTCGCGCGCCGCTGTCGAACCCGGCAGATTCTCGATCGCATCGTGCAGCTCGAACATGAGCGAATTGGCCAACTGCCGAACGTCGTGGAAATGGCGTTCCGCTCGCTCGCGTTGATTTTCCGCGCGGCGCGCTTCCCAGGCCGTCGCCAGAATCCCCGCGATGAGACTAAGGGCGACCAGGATGCCCGCGGCCACGGAAACCTTGTGTCGCCGCACGAATTTTCCGCTGCGATAACTCCAGGTGTCTTTGCGCGCTATGACCGGCAGACCGGCGAGATGGCGGCGAATATCCTCTGAGAATTGTCCAACCGAAGCGTAGCGTCGCTCCGGCTCTTTGCGCATCGCCATTAGAACGATGTTGTCGAGATCGCCGCGCAGAGATTTTCTTTGTTCTATTTTCGATTCGCGATTTTCGGCGGCGACACTCGGGCGCGCCGGAATGGTTTCGGTAATGGCTCGCGAAATTTCTTCCGGTCGACGACTCGTTAGGCGAAATGGTTTCTCGCCCGAAAGCATCTCATAAAGAATGACGCCGAGACTGTAGACATCGCTCGCCGTTGTCATGCGTTCGCCGCGCACCTGTTCGGGGCTGGCGTAATCCGGCGTCATCGCGCTTGTCGAAGTGATGGTCTGATCGGTGGCGCCGCTCGTTTCGTCGAGCAATTTGGCGATGCCGAAATCGAGCAGCTTCGGTTCGCCTTCCGCGGTCACGCGCACGTTGCCCGGTTTCAAGTCGCGGTGGATAACGAGATTTTGGTGCGCGTAGGAAACCGCTGCGCAAATCTTTCGGAAAATCTCCAGCCGTTGCGGGATCGTAAGCCGCTTATGATCGCAATAATCGTCCAGCCGCTCGCCCGCGACATATTCCATGATGAAAAATGGCGTATCGTTCGGCGTGACCGAAGCGCCGTAGAGCCGGGCGATGTTGGGATGATTGAGCCCGGCGAGAATGCGTTCCTCCTGCTCGAACTGCTTGCGAAAGGCAGCGCGTCCGAAAACGCCCTTGATTAGTTTGAGCGCGACGGTGCGGCGGAGTTGCAAGTCTTCCGCCAGATAAACTTCGCCCATTCCGCCCTCGCCGATGAGTGAGCGGATTTTGTAACCGGCGACCTCATCGCCTTCCTGCAGCTCGCTCGTATCTTCCGCGACCAGAGTTTCCGCGGCGATGTGATAAGCGGGCTGCTCGATGAAATTGCGCGCGGGCGCTTGAAACGTGAGGAGCGATTCTACTTCCGCGCGCAACTCACCGTCCGCGCCGCAGTGTTGATCGAGAAAATTGATGCGCTCGGCCGGGTCGAGCTCAAAAGCTGTCTCGACCAGTTCGGCGATCTTTTCCGAACGATCGGCCGTTTCCACTACTCGTTAGGCCGCATCCGCGGTCAAGGCGCGGCAGAGCCAGAGCTTGGCGAAATTCCAATCGCGCAGCACCGTCTTTTCCGAAACCTGCAAGACCTCGGATATTTCTCTGGTTTCCAAGCCGCCAAAAAACTTCAGCTCCACCACTTCACTTTTGCGCGGATAAGTCTTGGCAAAATTTTGCAGCACCCCATCGAGCGCCACCAGATCGCTGGTGTTTTCGCAGGGCAACGCGCGCGCTTCATCCAGGCTGAAAATTTGTGCGAGACCGCCGCGTTTTTGCGTTTGATGCGCGCGGGCGTGGTCGACCAGGATGCGGCGCATGACGCGCGCGGCGATTCCGTAAAAATGTGCTCGGCTTTCCCACGTGACCTTCGTATCATCGACCATTCGGAGATAAGCTTCATGGACGAGAGCGGTTGCCTGCAGAGTGTGATCGGAACGTTCGCGGCGAAGGTAGTCGCGAGCGCGGCGCCGCAATTCTTCATAAACGAGCGGCATCAGGCGGGCCGGAGCATCGGTGTCTCCATCGCGCCAACGTACCAAAATTTCCGTGACGTCGGGCGAGGAACCCCCTCGCGGCGCGGCTGGATCAGCGACCATTGGGCAACCAGTGTAAATGAGACGCTTTTCGACGCGAAATTAATTTTTTAAGGGAATGTCCGTTTTCGCCGGCGTTTCCCGCATGTTCCCAATGAGACATTTTCTCACCACGCTAGCCCCACATCCGCGTTCCCCCCACCATGAAAACAAAAAATCCACGTCTCCTCCTTCGTGATCGCTGGTATTTCTTTTCCGCCATTGCCTTCGGCATAGCTTTTCTCGCGCTGCTTCAATCTGCGCAAGCGCAGGAAGCGATCGCATCAGATCTGAAAGCGCCGGTCGCGATAAACAGCAACGGCGATCTCTTGCCGGTGGCCGACATCAACATGCCGGCCGTTCACACGAGCAAATGGTCGTTGGCCGACTGGCTGCGCGAGGTTCTCGGAGTGAATCCGTTCTCGGACGATCTGGAGGTCGCGGTCTTGGCGGCGCGCAGAGCCAGCGTCACAACCGCCTCGAGCACGAGCGCCAACCGTATCATCGATCCGCCCTCGCCCCTCTCGACTGTCTATAACTGGGGCAGCGCCACGAGCAGCAACTATAATAATCCGGCGCAGTGGTCACCCAACGGCGTGCCGCTCAATCCCGGCGATGCGGGTGTGGTGCCGGTGCAGGCGGGAACGACCAATTACACCATCACGCTCGACGTCAATCCCAACATCGACTCGTTCAACATCCAGGATTCCAAAGCGACGCTGGACTTGAATGGCCAGACCATGACCACGAGCGGCGGCTTAACCAACAGCGGCACGATTTCGAGCGGTGCGAACGGTTCCACCCTGGCCGGCGCTACGGTCACGAACAATGCAACCATCCAATCGACCGGCGGATTCTCGCTCGTCTTGAGCTCGGGCGTGTCGAACTCGAGCACGGGTCACATTGATGTCGGCGGGACAGGCAGCAGCATCATTCAAAATGGCGTCACTATTACCGGCGGCACGATCAACCAATCCGGCACCGGTGCGTTTCAGCCCACGAACAGCGGCAGCAACGTCTTGGACGGTGTCACGGTCACGGGCGCGATCGATATGGCGACCAACATCGGCACAGAGAAGGTCGTCAATGGCCTGACGCTGAACGGCGGCGCGGTAAACATTAGCTCGGGCAGTCTGCTCGCATTCTTCAATGACCAAACCCTCGGCGGCACCAACGGCAACATCGTCTTCGGTTCTGGCGGTGGGCACCTCAGTCTCGAGGGCAACATCGCGCTGACCATCGGAAGCAACGTTACCCTTCATGGACAGACCGGTGCCGTGGGCGGGGCAGTCTTTTCGAGCGGGACGCAGCAAATCATCAACAACGGCACGATCTCGGCCGACGTGAGCGGCGGCACCATCACCTTGCAGGTCAGTAACAGCGCAGCTAACGCAATTTCCAATGCGGGGACGATCTCCGCGCGCAATGGCGGCACGCTATCGATTACTAATAACATCACTAACACTGGCAGCGGCCACATTGATGCAGGCGGGGCAGGCACGGGCAGCACTGTGTTGCAAAACGGCGCTACCATCACCGGCGGCACAGTTAATCAGCTAGCCGGCGGTTCCTTTGTGCCCGCAAACAATGGCAGTAACGTCTTTGACGGTGTGACGGTGACAGGCGCCATCGATCTGGCGACCAACATCGGTGAAGAAAAAGTGATCAACGGCCTGACCCTTAACGGAGGCACGGTAAACATTAGCTCCAGCAGTCTGCTCGCATTCTTCAACGATCAAACACTCGGCGGCAGCAATGGCAACATCGTCTTCGGTGCCGGCGGCGGGCAGCTAAGCCAGGAGGGCAATAGTGTCCTGACTATCGGACCAAACGTTACTATCCACGGAACCAACGGCCAGATAGGCGGAGCGCGTATTTCCGGTGGCACTCAGCTGATGATTAACAATGGCACCATCTCAGCGGATGTAAGTGGCGGCAACATCGTCCTGGCGGTAGGCAACAGCGCAGCTAATGCGCTTACTAATAATGCTACGCTCTCGGCCATTAACGGCGGCACCTTAACGCTCAGTAACAACGTCACCAACGGCACGAATGGTCACATCGATGCCGGCGGCTCGGGCACAGGCAGTCTTGTCATACAAAACGGTGTCACAATTACCGGCGGCACGATCAATCAATTTAGCGGCGGCTCATTTAGACCTACCAACAACGCAAGTAACTTCCTCGATAGCGTGACGGTGAACGGCACCTTCGACATGGCGACGACGACCGGCCGTGAGCGCATCGTCAATGCTACTACACTCAATGGCAACATTAGCCTGGATGTGGGAAGCATTCTTAGTTTCCAAGGCGATCAAACCTTGAGTGGCGGTGGCACCGTCACCTTCGGCAGCGATGCAAGCACTCATATCTCACTTGAAGGTAATGCTGTCTTTACCATCGGTCCTAACGTAACCGTGCATGGCAATAATGGCCTCATTGGCCCGGCGGTTTACGTCGGCGGCACCCAGCAGCTCGTAAACAATGGCACCATAAAAGCCGATGTTGCCGGCGGCACGATCACCTTGCAGATCAATAATAGTGCGGCCGACGCGATCAAGAATGCCGGCACACTCGCTGCACGCAACGGCGGCAATCTCGGTATTTCAAATAACATTACCAACACCAGCACCGGACACATCGATGTTATCGACGCCGGGAGCACGATCGTGCAGAACGGTTACACAGTTACCGGCGGCACGATTAACCAAACCAACGGCGGTGCCTTCAAGCCAGCCAATAACTCGAACAACTTCCTCGATGGCGTCACCTTCAACGGTAACCTGGATATGGCGAGCGCGACCTCACGCGAGCGCATCGTTAACAATACGACGCTCAACGGAAACATCGCCCTCGACGTAGGTAGCATCCTCAGTTTCCAAGGCGATCAGACCTTGAATGGTGTCGGCACGATCACCTTTGGCAATGATGCGAGCACTCACATCTCGCTGGAAGGCAACGCCGTCTTCACCATTAACACCGGCGTGCTAATCCACGGTAAGAACGGTCTTATCGGTCCCGCTGTTTATATCGGCGGGACGGAGCAGATCGTGAACAATGGCACCATCTCCGCCGACGTAGCGGGTGGCACCATTACTTTGCAAGTCAACAACAGTGCGGCCGATGCCATCAAAAACACCGCCACCCTTTCCGCAGCCAACGGCGGGAATCTCCTCATCCAAAATAACGTTACCAATACGAGCAGCGGCCACATTGATGTTATCGGCGCGGGGAGCACGATCGTGCAGAACGGTATTACTATTACCGGTGGCACGATTAATCAAAGCTTGGGCGGCGCATTCACTCCCGCCAACAACAGCAATAACTTCCTCGACGGAGTTACTGTTAATGGCGACTTCGACATGGCCACTAACACCGGCCGCGAACGCATAGTTAACGACACCGTCTTAAACGGCAACATCCGTATCGATAAAGGAAGTATCCTTAGCTTCCAGGGTAACCAAACCTTGAATGGAACTGGCATGATCACCTTCGGTTCTACTGCGAGTGGCAATCAGATTTCGCTCGAAGGCAACGCGATCTTCACCATAGGTCCTGGTGTTCTCATCCACGGCCAGAATGGAATTATCGGTCCGGCAGTGTATATCGGTGGCACCGAGCAGATCGTAAACAACGGCACTATCTCGGCCGATGTAGCCGGCGGCAACATTACCTTGCAGGTCAATAACTCTGCCGCCAACGCCATCAGCAACGGCGGCACACTTTCCGCGACCAATGGCGGGCAACTAACGATCCAAAACAACATTACCCAGAGCAGCGTCGGCCACATCGACGTAAGCGGCACGGGAAGCCTTATCTCGCAGAACGGCTACACCGTTACCGGCGGCATAATTAACCAAAGCGCGAACGGCGCTTTCAGGCCAACTAATAACAGTAATAACTTCTTCGATGGCGTGACCTACAACGGCATACTCGACATGGCTAGTGCCACGGCGCGCGAGCGTCTCCTGGATGGTCTTACCCTGAATGGCACCATTAACATCGACAATAATAGCGTCCTGAGCGCGCAAGGAGACAACACCCTCGGCGGCAATGGCACCGTCACCTTCGGCTCATCCGGGAGCAACCTATTCACGATTGAGGGCAACGGAACCCTGACGATCGGCGCCAACGTTCTCATCCATGGCCAGAACGGATTCATCGGCAACCCGCAGCAATACAATGGCGGCACGACCAAGCTGGTGAATGCCGGCACGATCGCGGCCGATACCGGGGCCGGCACCATCCAGGTCAACCCGAACAGCGGCGCGGCCGACTCGATTAGTAACAGTGGCACACTCGCGGCCAAGAACGGCAGCACCTTACAGGTTATCTCGAATGTTACTAATAGCGGCACCTTCCTCGCGGTCGATAGCACGCACTTCAATCAAACTGCGGCGCTGGCTAACTACGACAGCGGCACCCAAACCATGACCGGCGGCACCTACCAGGTTGTTTCTACCGGAGTAGCTAGTGCGCTGAACTTGAACATAGGTCAGATAGTTAATAACGCGGCTAGTATTATCCTGGACGGCGCCAATACCATTATCCACACGAGCGATGGCACCAGCGATGCCTTGACCAGCTTCAATAACAACACCGCTACGGGCAGCTTCACCATAACGAACGGGCGCAACTTCGATCGCACCTTCGCCTTTAATAACGCAGGCATAGTTACGGTAGGACCTAATAGCTTGTTTACTACCGTGCACTTTGATTTAAGTGGCACCTTAACCGGGGCGGGCACACTTACCGATACAGGCTCTTCGACCTTTAACTGGACGGCCGGCACACAGAGCGGGACGGGCATCACCAATGCCGACGACATGATTATCGCCACGACCGCGAACAAGTTCCTCGATGCCCGCACTCTTAATATAGGTGTGCTCGGCACCTGGTCGGGCGCGGATAACATTAGTGCCGGCAACGGCGCCATCATCAATAACACCGGCACCTTTAATGCCTCGGCCAGCCAGAGCATCACCTTTAGCGGAGTAGGTACGGCAGCCAGCTTCAATAACTCGGGCATCTTTAATAAGACCGGCGCGGCCACAACCACTTCCATCGATGCCATCTTTAATGACAGCGGCAGCGTCAACATCAACAGCGGCACTCTGGAGCTAAAGCACGGCGGCACTGACACGGGCACCTTTGCGGATGCGAGCGGCGCGGCCCTTAGCTTCAATGGCGGCACCCATAGCATAACTGGCGGCGCGGCCGGGGTCAGTGGCGCGGGCGACGTGAACTTCCTCGCCGGCACAGTTAACTTCAGCAATAGCGCGAACTATAACATCGCTGGTGTAACGACGATCAACGGCGGCACGGCGAGCTTTGCCAACGCTGCCTTCGGCGCGGTAACTAATCTTATCTCCGGCACCCTGACCGGCGCCGGCACCTATAACAGCGGCGGCTTGTTTACCTGGGGCGGCGGGACCATGAGCGGCTCCGGTATAACCAACGCCAATGCCGGCCTGACCATGAACGGCAACACCAAGACATTGAGCGCCCGCACCTTGAACAACAACACAGCGGCGACCTGGAGCGCAGGTAACATTTCGAGCGGACAGGGCGCCACGATAAATAATGTTAATGGCGCTAGCTTTGATAATAGCTTCGATGGCAGCGTCCTCTTCGATCAAGGTGGGACACGCACCTTGTTCACGAACAACGGCACCTTCACCAAGTCCGCCGGGACAGGGACTACTTTAGTCGAAGCTACCTTCAATAACACCAATGTCGTTAATGCTAACAGCGGCACCCTGGAGCTGGCCGGTGGTGGCAGCAATGGCAGTGCTTTTAACATTGCGAACAATGCCAAGATCCAGATCCAGCTAAACGACTACAGCGTTACGACAGGTGCAGTGATCAGCGGCCCGGGCACCTTTGAAATGACTTCGGCTAATACCACCTTCACCGGCACGCAGACTAATAGCGCGGCCTTCCTCATCGACGGTGGCACAGCTACCTTCAACGGCACGACCAGCACGAGCGGTGCGACCACGCTCTCATCCGGCACACTTACCGGCACGGGCACCTTTACTGATACAGGCAGCTTCACCTGGGGCGGCGGAGCCATGAGTGGCGCGGGCATAACCAATGCCAACAATGGTCTGACCCTGAATGGTTCGACCAAGACCTTCACCCAGCGCACGCTGAACAACAACGGCAGTGCGACCTGGAGCGCGGGCGGGATTGCGGCCGGTCTGGGCGCCATCTTTAATAACCCGCTGGGATCGACCTTTACCAATAGCGCCGATCTTAACTGGCTCTTCAACCAGGGCGGCACGCTCACACAGTTTAATAACGGCGGCACCTTTACCAAGTCTGCCGGGACCGGCACAACCACGATGCAGGTTAATTTCAGTAACACCGGTATCTTAAATGCCAGCAGCGGCACACTCGCTTTCAGTCAGGGTGTGCAGGGAACGAGCGGCACCGTTAACATAGGTGCCAGTGGGACACTCGATGTGAGCGGCGGTACCACCGCGAGTAGCGCAGCTACCCTCGCGGATAACGGCAACCTCTCGTTAGGTAGCAACAACTTCAATGTCGCCTCGGATTATACCAATGCGAACTTTGGCACTGGTAACACCTTCAATCCGCGCGCCAATGTTACTGGCAGCGGAGGGATCAACGCCACCGGTAACGTGAATCAAACTATTACCGGTAATATTAGCGGTGGAACCGGCACGACACCTTTGATTGCTTTTGGTAACTTCCACGTCGGCGATTCGAGTGTAACCAAGAACTACGCCATTAATAACACCGGCAGCAGTGGTCCGGTCTTGCGCGGTGCGATCCAGACCAGCGCGAACGGTGGTAACATTACGGATGGTCGGCTGAGCGGCACCGGTGTTACAGCCGCTAACTTCGGTCCTCTGGCCCTGGGCGGGAATACCGGTAACCTTGGTGTAACCTTTAATCCCAGCAGCGCCGGTGCATTGAATGGTCAGGTAGTTCACCTGATCAACAACTTCGATAACGTGCAGGACCAGAACCTGTCCATTACCGGCGCGGTCTTTCGTCTCGCTTCCGCCAATGCGCACTCTCCTGAACCAGTTACCCTGGCTAACCAGCACGTGGGCGACAGTGTCACGCAGGCAATTAGCATCACGAATACTGCGACCAACGATGGCTTTTCCGAGAAACTCGACGCCAGCTTCACCGGCACAACCGGCAACGCCACCGCCTCTGGGTTCTTCAACCTTCTCGCGCCCGGCGCGACCAACAATACCAGCTTGCTCGTAGGTGTGGATACAAGCGCGGCCGGCGCGCGCAGCGGCACGGCGACGATTGGTCTGGTCTCCGACGGCACGGGTACGAGTGGCCTAACGAATAGTAATCTAACGTCGCAAACCGTGAACGTCAGCGGCAATGTTTATCGTCTGGCTAGTCCGAGCACGCACTCGCCCGAGCCAGTCGATTTCGGTGTTCGCCATGTCAATGATTCCGTCTCGAATGTCGCCGTTAGCCTGAAGAACAACGCAGCTAACGACGGCTTCTCTGAATCACTGAATGCTAGTATTGCCACTGGAACGACCGGGCTCACCGCTACTGGCTCCTTCACCGGGCTGGCCCCAGGTTCGACGGATAGCAGTTCGTTATCCGTTGGTATGAATACCACTTCAGCCGGTGCGCGGAACGGCACCGCCACCATTACGTTGAAAAGCGATGGCACCGGTTCCAGCGGACTTGGCCTGACCAATCTTACTTCGCAGACGGTCAACATTACCGGTCAGGTTAATTTCTTTGCTGATCCGGTGGTGATCTTTAAGAGCGGCTCCGCTACCTTGACCATGAACAGCCCCACTTCCTTTACGCTGAACTTCGGACAGGTCGCACAAAATAGCGGCACCTACATGGCCTCGTTCGGTGTGCAGAATTTTTTACATGACGGGACTTATCAGGACTCGTTAGGCGGCACCTTTAACACCACCAACGTGACGAACTTCGGCATTACCGGTGCCGGTCCGTTCGCGAATATCGCTCCCGGCAGCGCACTCGATCCGAATGTGACCTTCGATAGCTCGCAGGCGACTGGAAATTATTCCAATACGTTCACACTCTCGCCGACGAGCAGCAATGCCAGCGGCACAAGCAATCTGGCTGACGTGCAAGTGACGTTGCTAGGACAGATCGTTGTTGTCCCCGAACCAAACACCTGGGCCATGCTTTTGGCGGGAGGTGGATTACTGACGGTCGCTCGGCGATTCGTCCGGCGTCGCGAATAGCTAACGACTCGTTAGGCCAAATCAGCTGCCCATTCCGCGCTGCTTCAGCTCCCATACTTTGAGAGCGGCAGCGAGCAGACTCTTCGTCCGCGTAAGAGTGCCGACAGCGGCTTGAGCGCGCGGCTGCGCGCCGTTGCCATTCTCGCCGTTCACCACTTTCTTGGGACGGCCACGTTTTGCTTTGGCCATCGGTCTGGCTGCGTTGTCACTGACTGAGAGATGGCCACTGCTGTTCATATAAAAACTATAAAAGCAGCTTGTGGGCCAGCCTGCCCGCAACGGTGGCGCGAGCGCTGCTGGCGGGCTCGGGAAAGCGCTTGTGTCGCCGCGCTTCTCCGGTCAATTACCCCTCGCCATGCAGAATCGAAAACTGGGTTGCCTGAGCATTTTTTTGTTCGTCGCGCTTTGCGGCAGCCTCTTCTTTAATATCGCTCTCTTCGCCGCGACCTTTAGCCGGCTCTCCGGCACTTCTCGCGAACAGGAGCCGTTGCCGCAGTTTCGTGAGACGGTGGTCGAGCGCGGGCACAAGGGAAGCAAAGACAAGATCGCGCTCATCACGCTACGGGGTGTGATCAGCTCTTCCATGCCAGGCAATGTCGGCGACTCGATGGTGGACGATTTACGTGTCGCTCTGGATCAAGCGCGCGAAGACAACAACGTTCGCGCGGTTGTCTTGGAAATCGATTCGCCCGGCGGCGAAGTCACAGCCTCCGATGTCATCTACAACGCGGTGGTCAAGACGCGCGCGCGCAAGCCGGTCGTCGTCTACATGGATTCGTTGGCGGCCTCGGGCGGTTACTACGTGGCTTGTGGGGGAAAATATCTGATGGCAAACGAGACGACCATCACCGGTAGCATCGGCGTCATTATTCAAACGCTGAATTACGAGCAGCTCTTCAACAAAATCGGATTGTCCTCGATTGTTTTCAAAAGCGGGAAGTTCAAAGACATGCTTAATGGCGCGCGACCCATCACGCCGGAAGAACGCGAGTATGTGCAGAATTTTGTCATGAGCACCTACGACAAATTTCTCAGCGTCGTCGCCAAAGAACGCAATCTGCCCGCCGATACTCTGCGCAATACGATTGCCGATGGCCGCATTCTTTCCGGACGCGACGCGCAAACGGATAAGTTGATCGACGGACTGGGCCAGATCGAAGACGCCTATCGCAAAGCGCGCGAGCTGGCCGGCTCCACCGACGCGACCGTGGTGAAATACGGCCCGCCCTTTGCCTGGAGTCATTTATTCCGCGCGCTCAGCCAGAGCCGGAGCCCCAAGCTCGAACTCACTTTCCCGAAACAGTTGATGCCGCAGCTCGAATCCGGCCGCGCTTATTTTCTACCTAGCTACTACGCTCCGTAGTTCGTCGCGCCTATGTCGGACGGCTTCATTACAGCAATCGGCGCTGTAACCAATGCGATATTTCTCCTAGCCGGGATCTACGTTTATCTAGCACTCGTTAGGCAAATAATCGCCCGGCCAGCAGTCGAGCCGGCGCTCGAGGAACGGACCTTTGGTTTGGCCGACGTCGTTCTTGCGGCCATTCTCTGCACTCTCTTTCTTTTGAACGCGCTTACCGCTGCTGCGCAGGACGGCAAGGTGGTCCTGAGAACCAACGACCTTGTTTTCAACGGCCTCATTTCCGCGGCGGTTTTTGTTTTCGTCACGGCCTTTCTGAAAATCCGCGGACGCGATGTGAACTCGTTAGGCGGATTTTCCCGCCTCGGTTTCTGGCGCACTCTTTTTACCGGCATCATTCTCATTTTCGCCGCTTATCCGTTCATTCTCCTGGCGGATCTCATTACCCAGCGCGTCCTGGGCGGAATATCGAGCAAGCAGGGCATAGTTGAGCTTTTCACTAACTCGCAAACCCTCGAACAACGCGTCTTCATCATCGTTCTCGCCACCGCCGTGGCTCCCATTGTGGAAGAATTCGTTTTTCGATTCTTCCTCTACGGCGTGTTGCGTCGTTACGTCGGTCGACTGGCCGGATTGCTCGTTAACGCGTCGCTCTTCGCCGCCGTTCACGCGCATCTGCCCTCGGCGGCGCCTCTCTTCGTTCTCGGCGCTTGTTTCACTCTCGCCTACGAGTGGAGCGGTTCCATTCTCGTCTCCATGACGATGCATTCGCTCTTCAACGCTCTCAGTCTCGTCGCGCTCGCTTTTCCTGAATTCTTTCCGCAATGAACTTGCGCGCGCTCGGCGAAGAAGAATTGCTGCGCAAAATTCTGCCGCATCTTCCGCTCAATCGCTCCGTGATTTCCGGCCCCGGTGATGATTGCGCGATCGTAAATTTCGACCACGCGGGAAAAACCCTCCTTGTTCTGAAAACAGACTGCATCGTCGAAGGCATCCATTTCAGTCCGAAAGCGGAAGCGCTCGACGTTGGTTGGAAAGCGATGGCGAGACCATTGAGCGATTTCGCAGCCATGTCCGCGCGCCCGCAATTTGCCCTCGTTACCTTCATTGCGCCTAACGAGACCAAGGTCCGCTGGACCGAAGATGTCTATCGTGGTCTGGGAAAAGTGGCGCGTGTCTGCGACGTCGCCATCGTCGGCGGTGAAACCAGTCGCACCGATGGACCGATTTCAATTTCCGTCAGCGTCACCGGCGTGGTGGAGAAAGATCGCTGGGTCTCGCGGGCCGGTGGAAAAAAAGGCGACGATCTCTTCGTCACAGGAAATCTCGGGGGGTCGCTCCGCGGCCGACATCTCCGCTTCATCCCACGAATCGCAGAAGCACGCTGGCTGACGAAACATTTTTCCATTCATGCCATGATGGATTTGAGCGACGGCCTCGGCGCCGATCTCCCGCGCCTCGCGCGCGCGAGCAAGGTCGGCTTCGAATTCGAAAGAAATTCCATCCCGCGAAATCGCGGCTGCACTATCGAGCAGGCAACGTCCGATGGAGAAGACTACGAATTGCTTTTCGCGATTTCGCCTAACGAGACCAAGAAGTTACAGAGAGCTTGGCGAAAAAATTTTCCGCAGCTGCGTCTGACGCACATTGGAAAACTCACTGGGAAATCGAAGCGAAATCAGAAATTGCCCGGCGGTTATGATCATTTCGCATAGCGTGGCGGAGACGGTCCAGGCAGGTTTCGATTGCGGAAAACGCGCTGCCGTACGGGACGTTTTTGGTCTGACCGGTGATCTCGGGGCGGGCAAGACTCAATTTGTGAAAGGATTCGCCGCCGGGATCGGCAGTGCCGCAGAAGTGACCAGTCCGACTTTCACTTTGATCCACGAATATCTCGACGGTCGTCTGCCACTCTATCATTTCGATTTTTACCGCATCGAATGCGCGCAAGAACTCGTTAGGCTGGGTTTTGATGATTACGTCGATGGCGACGGAGTTTGTATCATCGAATGGGCCGATCGATTTCCTGATTTGATCCCCGCGCGTGCGACCTGGATTTCGATCGCGTCCAAATCCGAGAACGTGCGTGAGATCGATTGGCGATGAAGATTCTGGCGCTGGAATTATCGAGCGGGCATGGGAGCGTCGCTCTGCGAGAAGATGGCCGGGAAATTTTCGCCGAAGAATTTGCCAATGATCGCAAACATTCCGGCGCGTTTTTCGAGAGCCTGCAGCGTCGTCGCGAGCAGTTCGGTAATCCGGAACGAATCGTAGTCGGTCTCGGTCCCGGTTCCTACGCGGGGACGCGCATCGCTATTGCGGCGGGAATCGGATTGCAGGCGGCGGCCAACGCGGAACTGATCGGCGTGCCATCATTTTGCGCTATGGCCACGGATGCGGATAAGTATTGCGTGATTGGCGACGCGCGTCGGCAATCATTTTGGATCGCACAGGCGCAAGCGCGCCGATGCGTGAGCGAGCCTGTCCTCTGCACGCGCGAAGAACTCGCGGAACGACTCTCATTTCTTTCCGAGCCGATTTTTTCTGCCGAGACACTGACGGCGTTTCCGAAAATCGCGATCTGCTATCCATCTGCGCGAGTCTTAGCGGCGATCGCCGAATCGTCCGAAGATGTTCTGCGAGCGCCGCTCGAGCCGCTTTACTTGCGCGAGCCGCACATCACCCAACCGAAAACCGCGCGCGTATGATTCATCGTTGCTGGGCGGAAATCGAGCTGAACGCATTGCGTCACAACGCGCAGCTCGCGCGTCAACGCATCGGCTCGAAGCGCGATCTTCTCGCCGTCATCAAAGCGAATGGTTACGGGCATGGTCTCGCGGCCGTGGCGAAATGCCTAACGAATGATGTGCAGCTCTTCGGCGTGGCTAATTTGAAGGAAGCGCTCGAAGCGAGAACGGTCGTACCGAATCCAATTTTAATTCTGGGACCGGCGCTGCCGGAGGAGCGAAGTGAAATCGTTGCGCATGGATTCATTCCATCCGTTTCCAGTTACGCCGAAGCGCAGGAATTCGATCTGCTCGCGCGGAATTCCGCGTCACCAATCAATTACAAAATCGATACCGGCATGGGGCGGATGGGCGCGTCGGAGAAGGCTGCGGTCGATGAACTGAAAAAAATCGTCGCGCTGGCGCGTGTCGAAATCCACAGCGTCTCGACGCATTTACCCTCGGGAGACATCGACGTGCCTTACACGCGAGAGCAGCTAACGAGGTTTGAAGCACTCGTTAGGCAAATTCGCGCCGAGGTGCCGGGTGACTACAAGATTCACGCTTCGCCGAGCGCGGGGATTCTGGGATACGACAATGGAAGCTTCGACATCGTTCGCGCCGGGCTCATGCTCTACGGCCTTTCGCCAGACCCGCACTTTCAAGGGCAACTCAAACCGGCGTTAACCTTGAAATCGCGCGTCGTTTTGTTGCGCGATTTACCGGCCGGAAGTTCGATCAGCTATGGTCGTACCTTCATTACCAAACGCCCGACGCGTGTGGCCACTCTTGGAATCGGCTATGCCGACGGTTTTCCGCTCGCCCTTTCCAATCACGACGCGACGGTTCTTATCGGCGGAAAGCGTTGTCCCGTGTTGGGCCGCGTGACCATGGACCTGACCATGGTCGATGTGACCGATGTGGCTAAGGTCTCGTTGGGCGACGAAGCGGTTTTAATCGGCCGACAGGGCAGCGAAGAAATTACTGCGCGGGAAGTGGCCGAACACGCTTCGACAATTCCGTGGAGGATTTTCACCGGGATTGGCAGCCGCGTGGCGCGGGTGTATCTCTGAGACGGATGTTCCAGATCATCTTCAACGAGTTGAGCGCGGCCGAGATGTCGGCTTTACCGAAGACGCTCCAGCTCGAGCTGCTGGCTGAGTTTCAGATTCTCTCGGAGGATTTGGACAATCTCGACAGAAGCAAATTCGGGGTGATCGAGCGCGGTGGAAAAAAACTACATCGCTACCGCGCGAAGGATTACCGCATCTATTTCGAACGGCGGCCGGAAGGCGTCACCGTGCATCGCGTTCTGCACAAGAACACGTTTCGCGATTTTCTTTTCCGCAGCAAACTTCCGATCGCGGAAGATGATCAACTCGGGAAGAACCGCGAGTTCTGGAAGTTGATCGAGCAGGGCGAACGCACGGGCAAAGCCTAGCATTCTAGCGGCGGTCTATGACCGCGCAGGGTTTTCCGCGGAAATCGAGCGCGATTTGGAACCACGATTCGGCGGTCGCAGACCGCCGCTACAGAAAGCGCTGGCGCGCTACTTCATCAAGAGCACCGAACGGCTGCGCTTGATTTCGCGCGTGATCTTGCGGTGCATGTGCGCCGGCATGCCGGTGACACGACGCGGCAAAATTTTTCCACTTTCGGTGACGAACTTTTTCAACAGATCGGGATTCTTGTAATCGATCGCTTCGGTGGCGATGTCGATACGACGCCGCGGCATGGTGCGATTGGCGCGGCGGAAAGCGGAACGGCGTTTGGCGTTTTTCGGTTGCATGATGGTCTAACGAGTCTCGCGATGCAGCGTGTGGCGCTTCAGAAACGGATTGTATTTCTTTTTCTCCAGACGATTCGGCGTGCGCGGGCTCTTCTTGTTGCGCGTGCTCATGTAGCGCGAAGCGGGTTTGCCTTCGGCCTTCGCCTCCGTGCATTCGAGCGTGATGATTTCCTGCGCCATGACTATTCCTTGTTGCTCTCTTCGTCCTTCTTCTCTTCTTCTTCGCCCTCGCCACCTTCGTCGTCGGTCAGGCCGAAGAGTGAGGTGACGGATTGACGAACGCGGGAAGCTTTATTCTGCTTCTCCAGCTGTGACTGACACTCAACCGTGAAACGCGCAAACGGAATCGCTTCCAGGCGCGCGTGGGAAATTGGTTTGCCCGACATTTCGCACGTGCCGTAAGTGCCGAGATCGATGCGTTTCAAAGCCTGATCGATTTCGTAAAGCGCGTCCTGTTCCTGCGAAAGCAAACTCAAGGCGAAGTCGCGATCGTAAGCGTCGCTGCCCGCATCGGCCTGGTGCATGCCGAAGGCCGAGGCTTCGCTGCCTTCCGCGCGCGAACGAAGATTGTCTTTGGCTACGCCGGCCATGGAATCGACCATGACGTCGCGCAACTGCAAAAGTTTTTCCTTCTGGCCGCGCACGAACGGATCGAGTTTGCGGCTCTTATGATTGACGCCGAGGATTGCCTGCGTGGTGGTAACGTTACGCGCGCGCGCTCCATTATTACCGCGCACTGCTTTCGGGGTGGCGATCTTTTTCGCAGGCGCTTTTTTTGCCGGTGCGGGCTTTTTCTTGGCAGCTGGTTTCGCGGCAGAGCGCTTCGGTGCGGTCTTCTTAGTCGCTTTGGCAGGTGCCTTCTTTTTCTTCGAACTGGCCATATTTAGAGAGAAAGGCGCCTTACCGGGCGCCGAGCGGAGGCATACTTAAGAGCAGATGCCCTAGTCACGCAAGAGGGAAGATTTCCCCGCAAGAAACGGGACGGGAGTCGGCTGGGGAGGAAGGTTTTATGAACTGGCGCTGGAATAGCGCCGCAAGGCGAATCGCCAGAAAAATGCCGACAAGATTAAAGCGGCCGAGCCGGCCACGACTAATTGGAAAACGAGCGCGGCGGGATGACCGAACGGTTTGATCAGGAGTCGTGCAGGAATATTCGCGACGATGATCACAGGAATGATCCAGCCAAAAATAAAGCGAAAGACTTTTGGAAAAATCACATCCGGATAGCGTGCGATCTGGAGGAAATTGAAGTAGCCGTAAACCAATCCTTGCGCGCGCACGATCCAGAAACTGACCGCGGCCAGCGTAAGCATGATCGAGTAATGAATCGCCACGCCAAAGCTCAGCGCGATGAGGTAGAGCAGGACGAATCCGAACGATGGGACGATTTTCAGTTGCGCCAGCGAAACGATCACTACGATCGCGCCGATGGTTGCGTTGACGATGCTGTCGAGACCGAATTGCTTGGTCGAGACCGCGAACTGGCTGTTGACCGGCAGGACGAGCAACTGGTCGAGCTTTCCCGTGCGAACTAATTCCGGGATGTTGGAAATGTTCATGAAAAAGAACGCCTGGAAAAGCTGGCCGATGATTTGATGTGTGCCGACCAGCAGAACGACTTCCCATTTTGTCCAGTCGCCGATTTGATTGATCTGACCGAAGATGATGCCGAAAAAAACGATCTGACCGCAAAACCACAGCACCTCGACCAGCATCCAAAGAACGAAGTTGGCCTTAAAGCTCATCTCGCGGATGAGCGAGTTGCGCAGCATGATGGAATAAATTTCGATGTAACGCCGCATGCTGTTCGCCTGTCTTAAGTATATGCGCAGAATCAACGAAGCCACAAAACCATGAGCCGCCGCAACCTCATCATTGCGGCCGCGCTGGTGTTGATTGTGGTCTCGGTTGGTCTGACGCGTTGCAGCATTTCGGACGCGGCTAATTTTCAAACCGCGACGGTTGCGCGCGGTCCGATCACGCAAGCGGTCACCGCGACCGGCACGCTGAATCCGGTCGTGAATGTGCAGGTCGGCAGCCAGGTTTCCGGAAATATCCAGAAACTCTTCGCGGATTTTAACTCGAATGTAAAAGCCGGCGAAACGGTGGCGCAGATTGATCCGGCGACGTTTCAAGCCGCGGTCACGCAAGCGGAAGGGGACCTGGCCAGTGCGCAGGCGCAGCTCGAGCTGGCGCGTTTGAATGCGACACGCACGCAGTCACTTTTTGCCAAACAAAATTCCGCGCAGGCCGATCTTGATTTGGCCATGGCCAATCTTCATCAAGCGGAAGCGGCCGTGAAAATAAAACAAGGCGCGCTCGATAAAGTTCGCGCGGACCTGGAGCATTGCACCATCACCTCGCCGATCGATGGCACTGTTATTTCGCGCAGCGTTGATGTCGGCCAGACGGTGGCGGCGAGTTTGCAGGCGCCGATTATTTTCACGATCGCGAATGATCTGACAAAAATGCAGATCGACGCCAACGTGGCCGAAGCGGACGTGGGTGTCGTGACAGTTGATCAGGATGTCGAGTTCACGGTCGACGCCTTTCCGAGTCAAACCTTCCACGGCAAGGTGGTGCAGGTCCGTAACGCGCCCATCACGGTGCAGAATGTTGTCACCTACGACACGGTCATTGGCGTGAGCAATCCGGATTTGAAATTGAAACCGGGGATGACAGCGAACGTCGCCATCGTCATCGCGCACAAAGACGATGTGGTGAAAATCGCCAATGCCGCGTTGCGTTATCGACCGGCCGATGCGCCCGCGGAAGCGGCGCGTCCATCTGCGCAACCAAGCGGCGCGCCAGTCGATCGTGCGACGGGTGGTGGCCGGCCGCGTGAGCGGCGGATGGATCGCACGGTCTACGTTTTGAATGGTAAACAAACGCAGCCAGTCCAAATCAAGACGGGCATTAGCGATGGTGTGATGACTGAAGTGACCGAAGGATTGAAAGAAGGAGATCGCGTCGTCACCGCGCAATTGAATGCCTCCAATGCCGCGGCCGCAGCTGCCGCGAATCCGTTCGGTGGTGCAGGTCGGCGCGGTCCTTAATCAAACTCATGAGTGCGAATGGCGCGGCGGTTGTTCAACTCATCGACGTCGAGAAAACGTATCGCTCCGGCGAAATGGAAGTGCGCGCGGTGCGAGGAGTTTCACTCGAGATTCACTCCGGCGAATTCGTCGCGCTCATGGGCTCGAGCGGCTCAGGAAAATCGACGCTCATGAACTTGTTAGGCGCGCTCGATCGGCCGACCGGCGGGCGTTACCTCCTCGATGGCGTCGATGTTTCTGGGTTGAATCGCGATCAATTAGCGGATATTCGCAACGGCAAAATCGGTTTCGTTTTTCAAGGCTTCAATCTTCTCCCGCGCACTTCCGCGCGCGAAAATGTCGAGCTGCCTTTGCTCTACGGGAAACATCAGCTGACCAATCAGCAGTTGCGCGAAAAAGCGGATCGCGTTCTTGCCTCCGTCGGTTTGCAGGGCCGCGAAGATCACCACCCGAGTCAGCTCTCCGGCGGACAGCAGCAGCGAGTGGCGATCGCGCGCGCACTGATCAACGATCCCGAAGTGCTGCTCGCCGATGAGCCGACCGGAAATCTCGACAGCAAGACCAGTGTCGAAATCATGGGAATTTTTCAGGCACTCAACGATCGCGGCATCACCATCGTCATGGTCACGCACGAGCCCGACATCGCGTCTTACGCACGACGCAATGTCGTCATGCGTGATGGACTGGTGCGCAGTGATCGCCCGGTTGCGCAGCGGTTCATCGCCAGCGAAGAAATCGGAAAAATCACCACGGTCGACGAATTAGCGGCCGCAGAAAAATAGGCGATGCGCTTAAGTTCGACTTTCAAGATTGCCTTCCGCGCGCTGCGCCGGAACAAGTTGCGCTCCGCGTTGACCGCGCTCGGCATCATCATCGGCGTCGGCGCGGTGATCGCGATGGTCGGCATCGGCAATGGCGCGAAGGCGCAGGTCGAATCGCAAATCGCGAGCCTCGGGGAAAATCTCATTCTCATCTTTTCCGGTAGCACGACCGCCAGCGGCATTCGCACCGGTTGGGGCGGCGCCGGGACATTGAAGGTCGAGGACGCGGACGCAATCCGGCGCGAAGTGCCCGGGGTGAACGCGGTCAGTGAAGAAATTCAATCAAACACGCAGATCGCATCGGGAAATCAGAATTGGTTTACGCGCGTACTCGGCGAATCCGCAGAATACTTCGATATTCGGCAATGGCCCCTAACGAGTGGTGCGCCTTTCACGCCGCAGGACGTGCGTAGCGCCAACAAGGTTTGCGTCATCGGCAAAACCACCGCCACGCAAATTTTCGGCAACGACGATCCGGTTGGCCAGATCTTGCGCGTGAAAAATGTTCCCTTCACCGTCACCGGCGTTCTTTCGCCGAAAGGCCTGAGCGCGCAGGGCAACGATCAGGATGACGTCCTCGTTATGCCTTACACCAGCGCGATGAAACGCGTCACCGGCGGCACGACGTTGCGCAGTATCAACGTGCAAGTGGCGAACGCGACCGACCTCGAACCAGCGCAGCAGCAAATCATTTCGCTGCTGCGGCAGCGCCATAACATTCGCCAGGGCCGCGACGACGACTTCACTGTCCGCACACAAAAGGAAATCGCGGACACCGCCACTGCCACAACCGATGTCATGACCGGATTACTCTTTGCTATCGCCTGCGTCTCACTCGTGGTCGGCGGCATCGGCATCATGAATATCATGCTGGTGAGCGTGACCGAACGGACCCGTGAAATCGGCACGCGCATGGCCGTCGGCGCGCACGGCCGCGACATTCTGCGGCAATTTCTCATCGAAGCTATTTCGCTGAGCGCGGTCGGCGGAGTCCTCGGAATAATTTTCGGCATCGCTGCGGCCAAGACAATTTCCGCCTGGAAAAGCTGGCCTTCCTTGATTTCGCCGGCCTCTATTGTTCTCGCTTTCCTGGTTAGCGCCGCGGTCGGAATTTTCTTTGGCTTCTATCCTGCGCGTAAGGCTGCGCAGCTCGATCCGATCGATGCCCTGCGGTATGAGTGAATTGAATCGCTTTCAAAAGCTGGTCGCCGAAGCGAAAAAACACATCGTCGAAGTTTCGCCTAACGAGACCAGGGAACAGCTCGATCGCGGCGCCTCCATCGTCATCGACGTGCGAGAGGAAAACGATTGGCTCGATGGACACATCAAAGGTGCCAGGCACTTGAGCCGCGGTGTCATTGAACTCGAAGTCGAAGACGAAATTCCTGACCTCGATAAGCCGATCATCTGCTATTGCGGCGGCGGCAGTCGCGCCTCACTCGTGACCGAAAGCCTGCAAAAGATGGGTTACAAAAATGTGCGCTCGATTCGCGGTGGCTTGCGTGCCTGGAAAGAAGCGGGTCTGCCAACGGAGTGAACTTGCGCTGATCGTAGCCTTGCCCGTGCGGCGCGCGAGGCGGAGTGAGGCTCTTTCATGGCGGCATGTTGTATTTGTAGGTGACGGAGAAGGAAGTGCCGCCGCATGAGTTAGCGATAACGGCAAAAAGACCGGTGCCGGTGACGGAGGAACCATAGCAGCTCGTGGCGCTGTTTGCAGCGGAAAGGCCGGTCCCGCTTGAGCTGCGGCCAAAGCAGTTAGTAGCGGTGGTGGCGCCTAGGCCAGTGCCGCTGGAACTGGAGCCATAGCAGTTGTTAGCCACGAGAGTGCCTACCCCGGCGCTAGTCGCGCTCGCACCCGAACAGTTGTTAGCGACGGTGGCGGCAATACCGTCGCCGTCGCCGGAATTTTCGGCGTAAGAGTTGTTGGCGGCATTGGCGACCAGGGCGGTTCCGGAGCCCGCGCTATAGCCATAGCAGTTATTCGCAGTCTTAGCTTGCAGACCTCTCAGAGTCGAACTGACGCCATAACATCCATCGGCAGTGCCTACGCAGTATAAGCCATTACCACTAGCACTGTTGCCATAACAGTTACTGGCGGTGAAAGCGAACACGCCATAACCATTTGCACTGCTACCAATACACCCATTGGCGGTGCCGGCGCTAACGCCGTCCCCAGTGCCAGAACTATAGCCATAGGAATTGTTGACGGTGTTAGCCGTAATAGCTGTGTCCCCAGAATTCACCGCGATTGATTGGGAAACTGATTGCGCCAGGATGCCCTGGCCTCCTACCGTGTTGACTGTGCACGACTCTACTACCGATGACCCAAGGGCGAGGTAAATTCCGTGCAGCATGCAGCCCGCAACGTTAACCCCGGCCACGCGCACATTTCGCGGAGTGTCCGCGCAGTAGATGCCGTAACTAAAGCCAGGTCCATTATACACTCCACCGCTGTTAGTAACTCCACCCGTGATAAAGCCGTTAAGGATTGTGATGTTCGCGGGAGTTCCGGCGAGGAAAATCCCCTTCTCATTTTGTGGAAAAGCAGTTGTGGAAACGGTAAATCCATTGAGATCAAGTGTGACATTATTGGCGCCGATGGTAATGGCGTCACCGGATGCGACTGTAACACTGGCAGTGAGGTAGTAGGACCCGGGCGAGCTGATGACGATGGGCGAAGTGCCACCTGCCAGCGGCGTGCGCGCTTCCACTTGATCGAGTGTCTTCATCGTCGGCGCCGGAATCCCGGGAGGGGTGAGCGATCCCTGCGGAAACGCGGACGGCCCACAGAGGCCGAGAAGGAAACATAAGCAGATTCGTGGTGCGTTCATGGGTGGTATCTCGTTTTATTTGAATCGCCTCTTTGGCAATTCTCCTTTTCCTGTTATGCGCAATAGGAATCGCAAGATGGCCATGAATCTCCCACCGCCTCTTGAGTTGATCGTTCCGGCCCTAGAACTAGAAACTAAAGTTAGCCCAAGGGTCGCTCGTCCCCACCCCTGAGCCGCCGGTGCTACCGGAGATCGCCGCGCTATCAGGTGCGATCACGATGAAACCTACCTTGTTGTTGACCGCGATGTCGTAGTTGGGCGAGCCGCCGCGGGCGGTATTGCGGATGATGAAATTCTTATCGCCGGTCACTTTGATGTTAGTCTGGAGGGGGGTGGCGGTGATAACGTTGTTGGCTTCGATCCGATTGCCCTGGCCACTCGCGATAATGCCCGTACCGTTGTCCGAGCAGTTGTTTGATAGAATGAGGCAATTGCCCGCGCCGGTAATTCCGTTTCCGTTCCCATAGACAACACAGCCGGTCACGAGTCCTCTCGTACCCATCGAAATACCACCAGCCACATTTCCAATTGCCTGGCAATCCTTGATCAGACACTGATCCGTAACCTCCAGACCCTTCCCCGCATTCGATTCCGCCGCGCAGTCAATCGCGATGCAATTTACGCCCGCGCTAATGCCGGCGCCGCCATTGGAAATGAGCCGCAGCTTTTCCACGCGCACGTCCGCATTTCCCACGGCATCGATGCCATGACTGCCCCAATTGCGGATCGTGCCATTAACAATCGTAACGTTGGCCACGCCGCCGCCTAGAAAGACGCCCGATCCGCTAGAGCCCGAGCTGGGTCCGGTCAGGGTAAAGCCATTCAAGTCGATGGTGACATTGGTGACCGAGGAAGAGACAATGATGCCACTAAGGCCGGTGCTGCTAATCGTTATGTTGCCGGTGAGATAGTAAGAGCCGGAGGCGGCGATGCTGACTGTGGTAGTTCCTCCGGCCAGCGGGACGCGCGGCTCTACCTGATCGAGTGTCTTCATGATGGGCAAGGTAGGGGCAGTGGTAGGGAAGATGCTGCCTTGCCCGAATGCCGAGATAATGGTGGCGAAAAAAAAGGCGCACCCGAGTGCGCCCGAACAGGATTGAGTTTTCATAGGGATAATTCCTTCCCGGTCATGCTATCGGGAAGGTCGGCGACCGGCAATGCTCTTCTGCGTGGGCCAAGCGAGGCGCTGCTAGTATTGACTGCAGTGACCTTTGACTTCGGATAGCTATCTGGAGGCATGCGAGCCATGGTCAGCTCCGCTCGGCTTATCAAGAATGCCGAACGAAAAAAATCAGAACTGTGGCGCCTGGATCTCGATATACTTCTCCGGCAGCTGAAAGAGCTTCGTATCCGCGATTGGCTTCTTCTCGATCTTATCCACCTTGAAGGTAAGACGTTCCTGACCGCCGGGTTCCATCTTCAACGTAGCTTCGAGCGGAAAGAGAGACTTATCCCGAAGTAACTGCGGCCACGTTTCCTCGAGTAGCTGCGGCCCGAACCGGCGCGCGAGAAAATCGCGTTCGAGCAAACGAAACGGGAACAAGCTCGAGTCGTTAGTTACCCAAAGCTCAAAGGTCTCGCCGCGCTCACTAAGTGTGTAGAGCGTGCAATCATAACCTTGAATCTTCTTTGTCTGCTCGGTCTTCTTTAGCTCGCTCTTTTGCATCATGCCAGGCATCGGTGGCATCGGCATGGCCGGCATTCCCATGCCCGGCGGGCCCGGGCCGGCGGCGGGGTTTCTGGGTAACTGGGGCATCGAAGGCATTGGCGGCGGAGTAGGAAAACCAGGCGGCGGGGTAATGCCAGGACCGACATGCGCCGGCGTTGTAGCCGGGGGCGACGACCCCGGCAGAGTTAGTGTAGGATTAGGCAATGGCGTGCGGCCGGCGTCAGAGCCGGCTACAAGACCTACTCGCACAAAGGTCGTGTTATGTGGATAGACGATGGTTAGCTTCCTGGCTTCCAGGTCGATGATGTTCACCGGCTCGAGCTTGTTATCGGTGTTTTCGATGCGGAGCAGATTGCCTTTGCGTGTGAAAACAAAATGGGTCGCAGCGGTGCCCGCGCGAGTAAGCGTGGCGGAGACGCCGCCCTCGAATTTGTCCTCGTTAGCTAGCAGCGGGGAAGCCAGGAGTAAAAGGAAAAGACTTAGCGGAAGCAGTAGGCGGCTTTTCACGGTAGGCATTAGAGATTTATTGGACCGTTAGTTGGCGCGGCGACGCAATTCGAATCCTCCAGTTGTTCTAGTAAGGTGTATTAAAATCAGCGAGCGAACCGGCATTACCGGAACATGAGTTCGCGATATGCGTTACGTAAGAGTAGGTGCCGCTGACGGTAAAACCATAACAGCCACGCAGGATACCTTTGTTGTCAGTCTGGATAGCCGTGCCCGCCCCGTTATGGCGCCCGTAGCAGGCTAGCCCGGTATTGCAGAAAATTCCGTTATGATTGTTATCCGAGGTTACTCCATAACAGTTCGTGGCGGCGTTCGCTTGCAAGCCGTGGCTGTTGGTCGAACTGCCGTTGCAATTGGTCGCAATCGTCGCGCTTAAGCCGGCTACACTTACCGAGGAGCCGGAGCAATTGGTCGCGCTGGTTGCGAGCAGCCCGACGCCGCTCCCACCGACCCCGGCGCAATTAGTCGCCACGACCGCGAACAGTCCGGCCGCATTAGTGCTAACTCCATAACATCCTTCGGCAGAGTAGAAGGCGTAGAGGCCGGTGTTGCTTCCGCTCAATCCGGAACAATTTCGCGCCGTATACGCTACTACTCCGTTGCCACTGCCGAGCGCGTTTCCATAAGAATCCGTCGCTGTGAAGTTGGCAAAAATAGCATTGCCATTCGCGCTGCCTCCCTGCGAATTGGCGACGTTGTTTGCTACTATGCCTGCGCCGCTGCCGCCGCCGGCATTTCCGACACAGTTGCTCACGGTCGAGGCGGAAATGCCGCGCCCGTCGCTGGTCGCTCCATAAGACCCGGTTACAACCGAAGCATTGATGCCGTAACCGGAAGTGCTGCCACCGAAGGAATTGATCACGGTGACGGCATCGATCCCCATGCCTGAGGCGCTCGATCCTTCACAATTTTCCGCTACGTCCGCATAGATACCGCGTTCGGAAGCGACACTCTGGCCATAGCAGTGACTTACAGTTGCGCCGCGAACTGCCTGCGAGCCGCAGTTACTGGCTGTGCAATTGGTTACGGTTGCGCCAAAGATACCGATGCCTCCGCAGTTATAGGCGGCGCAATGAGTGACTGAACCGATAAAACTTGTGTTAATGCCGTCGAGCTTGCAGCCGCTAACTGTTACATCAACCACCGTAACACTCGCGCTATTCGATTGGGTAATGCCGTTCTGGAATCCGGACCCACTAAAGACGCCGCCGCTGTAAACGACATTTCCGCGGATGGCGCCATTGCGAATCGTGACGTTGGCCACTCCGTTGAGCAATATGCCAGTGCCGGTGGGCGTGCTCTCGGATGAGGAGATCGTGAAACCGTTCAAGTCAAGCGTGACGCCGCTGGCATTGATGGTAATAGCGTTGCCGCTGTTCACGAGAAGGTTCTGGGTGAGAAAGTAACTACCCGACGTGCTAATCGTGTAAGGCGCGGAGCTGATAGGTGTGCCCGCTTTGACTTGATCGAGCGTCTTCATCGTCGGCGCGGGCGCGGCCGGCGGAGTTAGTGAGCCTTGCGCGAAAGCGGACGTAGCTATACCTAACGAGAGGTACACGGAGAAGAGAGACTTCGCATTCATAGGCGGGAGTTGGATTAGTTTGCTTGCTCTGACTTAGAAATTTGCCCACGGGCCTTCTGGCTTTGCTTTCGCTTTCCGCAGCTACGGCGAGAGGTATTTGTTAGGGGATGAGACGGAAGGAAAGCCACTACAGCCGATGACGATATAACCGTACAAGCCGATCCCTGAGCCATTGGTTTCTCCGTAACTGAAGGTCGCGGTGCTGGCATACAGAGCGGTTTCGGAGCCGGTCTGTGTAGAGGCGTAGCAATTGGTGGCGCTCTGAGTTGCGTGCAAGCCGGTAAACGACGAACTCCTCCCAGTGCAATTCGAAGCGTTGGTGGCGGAAAGGCCGGTGTTTGACGAGCTGGTTCCAGAGGAATTGGAGGCGTTGTCGGCGTTGAGGCCGATGCCTGCGTTGCTAGATCCATAACAACCAATGGCCGTGCTCGCGGTGAGACCGGTGCCTCCGGTACTACCTCCGTAACAGGCGGAGGCCGTGATCGAATCCAGACCGGGACCGGAGACGCTGATCCCCAGGCAGTTTATTGCTGTATCCGAGTAAACGCCGCGCGCACTGGCCGTGGTCGTGCCATAGCAACCACTCGCCGTGATTGCGTTAATGCCGTTACTGCCGCACTGATACGCGGTCGAATCGCTCACGGCCCCGCCGTGAATGCCCTGACCTCCCACCACGCGGACGGTGCAGTGATCGACTGTATTAGAATACTCGAATCCCAGTTCGATCCCGGTGCCAGTGCAGCCGGCCACTGATACGCGTGAGACAAGCACATTCACTGGGTTGGTTCCCGTATAGGTTATTCCAGTTTGGAATCCTGGGCCGCTACTGAAAGAAGAGCCATTATAGGTCACGCCACTCACGATATGCCCGTTCAAGATCGAGATATCGTGCAAACCACTGTTGACCAGCACCGCGCTTCCAGCCGCGGCAGCGGAGGTAGAGGTAATGGTAAAGCCAGTAAGATCGAGAGTAACTCCGTTGGCATTTATGGTAATGGCGTTGCCACTTGCAACCGAAAGATTCTCGGTCACATAATAACTCCCTGAGGCGTTGATCGTAAACGGCAGCGAAGCCTGGGTGATCGGCGTGCGCGGCTCGATCTGGTCGAGCGACTTCATCGTCGGCGTGGGTGCGCCCGGCGGAGTTAGTGAGCCTTGACCCCAGCTGCGCTGCGGAAATCCCAAGCACCAAGCTCCAAGAACCAAAGAAGCACCAAGTAGCAAGCTACAAGAATGGGTTCGTTTCTGTTTGGGATTTGGAGCTTGAGGTTTCATTGGATGTTGGAGCTTGGGTTTTTGGAGCTTCTTAGTCGTTACTATAGGTTGGTAAAGAATGTGGTCGAAGAGATGGCAGCTACTCGAAATTGGACCAGGCGGTGGCGCCTGGGTTACCGGGCGTGGTTAGCACACCGAAGTAGGCACCGCTCTTGGGCGAGTAGTTGGGAGTAGCTGTGCTGCTGGGGGCGCCGTTGTTATTCTCGCAGCTGTTGCGCGTGATGAAGTCGGTGGTTGGTCCGGATGACTTGATGCCGTAGCTACTGTTACTGACGCACAGATTGCTGTCGATCCGGTTATTCTTGCCTCCTGTAATAATTCCTCCCGCGAGATTGCTGCTCGCATCATTATCCATGAGCTGGCAGTTGCTAGTAACATCAATCCCGTAAGCGCTGTTGCCGTTGGTTGTGCAATGACTGATCAGACAACCATTGCCAGCATAAATGCCGTTGAAGGTGTTGCCATTGGCTGTGCAATGACTGATCACACAACCATCGAAAACGCTGATGCCATGGCTGCCATTGCCTGAGGCATTACAATCTTTGATTACACAGTCACTCGAGGGATAGATCCCATTAGAAGTATTCGCGCTGGCGGTGCAACCAATGATGGTGCAATTATTCTGAATGTTGAACCCGTGAGAGTTTCCCACAGCGGTCGAGAAACTGATCGTGCAGTTGTTGCCGGTGTAAATGCCACCGCCGGCAGTGCCGGCAGTATTAGATTCGGCGTTCACCTCGCTCACAATGCAGGCATCGCCAGTCCGTAACCCGGAACCTCCGTTCTGCGCCGCGCGCAGATGATCGGTACTGGCTGTTGGTTGCGCTTTGTAAATTAAAGCCACTCCCGCCCCAGCTCTGGGCGCTGCCGTTATGGACGCGGATGTTTGTTTGCGGTGCGGGCGCTACGATCCCGTCTATCGTTCCGCTTCCCCCGATGAGCGCGAAGCCATTCAGATCAATGGTTACATTGGAGGCTTGAATCGAGATGCCGTTCTTGCCGCTCTCTCCGGCGATGTTGCCGGTAAGATAATAGGACCCGGGATTGCTGATGATAAACTGGTTCGAGCTATCGCCCGGCGTGTTAGTATCGTTAAGAGCAATACCGGTGGAGGCGATTTGGTCTAACGACTTCATCGTTGGCGTGGGCGCGGCAGGAGGTGTGAGCGGGCCTTGTGGAAACGCGGTTACCAAGAATAAAAGGGTGAGAAAGAAACAGAGCTTTGTTTTCATAGCGGGGGATGACCCCGGCATAGCAAAATTTTCCCAGTCCGACAATCTCTTTGCCGATCGCGCAGCCGGGTCAAATCGGTTGCCTGACGGTGAATCTGCTAAAACGGCCCGCGCCTTGCTTAATGGAAGGAAATGTCCCGGCGTTTCACTATGTTCTACCTCGCGATTTCACTGGTCGCGGGCGGTTTGCCTTTGGCGCAGGCCACCCAGGACATTACCTCAGCGACAACCACCTTCACCTCCGGCACGTCTTCTACAGCGGAGGGGTACACCTACGAAAACAGTAGCCGCATCCTGAGCACCTTTTCTACCGCTACCAGTAATTACGCCGTCGCCTCACTGGCCAACAACGTCTTCGTCCGTCGTAATAACGCGGTGGCGGACCAGTCTTCGGTTTGGTATACGAGCAGCGGCGTTGGGACGAACCTGGCCGGCAATCACGAAAACAGCTACGCCAATATGCTGCTAAGTGACAGCGTCTTATCGGGCAGCGATAATACCTTCGCCAACGTCGGCACGGCCGGGCAATTCGGTAACATCGAGCGAATCGATTTTACGTGGAACTCCGCCATTACCGTGAGTAACGCGCTCGCCTTCGCCGTATTCGATCGCGGCGCGGTCGGCGCGCACGATGGTTTCGGTATTGTGGCGATCACGGCGATCGATGGCGCGGGCAACCCAACCGCTTTCGGCACGCTCCTCAAGGTCGCAAGCGGGTGGGGCGGGGCGACTAACGCGATTGGCGACATGAACTACCGGCTCTTCCGCTACAATAACGGCGATAACATTACCGCTACCACCGATAGCACGGCGACCGGCACTCAAGGTATCGGCGGCATAGTCATCACCGCGGCCGACCTCGGATTGGTTAATGGCACCACTGTTTATGGTTACGCCCTGACGGGTTATGACGTAACCGCTAGTAACTCAGCCCAGGTTCTCGATTACCTGAATAGCACCTATTACCCGACTAATACTGACGGAAACACCGGCGGCGGTGGAATCGATCTCGCGTCCTTCAATGGCCTGGAGTTTGCCGTCGTGCCCGAGCCAGCCGCAGTTCCGGCTATCTTGTTCGTCGGATCTATCTTTGCCGGCTACAATCTCCTGCGCGCGCGACGAGCGCGACGTTAGCCTAACGAGTGCTGATTAGCGCGTCGCTCCTACGGTTTCTCTTCCGCTTTCGGCATCGCAGTCGCCTGCCAATTAACTACCTGCCACGTGCCGTCTCGTTTTAGGAAAGTGCCGGAGTTTAGGTAATTTTTTACCTCTTTCTTCCCATCCTTTTCCGTCGTTCCGACAAGCCGAAAAGCGACAACGGCCGTGTCGCCGTATTGTTGGATGCGAATATCTTCGGCCGTGAAGATAGTCGGTGGCTCGCTCGATTTTTCCGGCGATTCCGCGCGGACGTCTTTCATGATGTCGGCTTTGCCGCGCCGCTTCCCGCTCGAGCCGGTGTAGATAACATCGTCCGCCCAGAAGCGATCATGCATGGCCGCATCGTTCTTGCTCGCGCCGGCCAGAAAATCTTTGAGGAGCTTGGTTAACTGAGCGGCATCGGGCGCGGGCGGAGGTGTCTGTGCGTTCACCGCACACGCGAGGAGGAAAATAAGAATCGCAGAAAAGTAGATTCGTTTCATGGTTGTTTGTTTAGTTGGGCTTCGCATCCTTCACTTCGTAGGTCGTGATTTCCAGTCGAATGCCATCAGGATCGGAGAAATAAATCGAGTGCGAGATTTGATGGTCGCTAAAATCGAAATCGATCCCGCGCGATTTTAGGTTCGCTTGCGCTTTTGCGAATTCGGCTTGGCCAGCGCGAAAAGCAAAATGCGTCATCCCGATGTGATCCGATTTGCTGCTAACTAACGGCGCGCTGTGACGAGCCTGAAAGAGCGCGATGCCAGTCTGGCCTTTCGCGAGAAAAATCGGGCGGCCATTCCAAACATCATCGTGTTGGCGTTCGAATCCAAGCACCGCGACGTACCATTGCGCCGAGCGCTCGGTATCAGAGACCGCCAGCGCGATATGATCGATCCCGTCGAGTTGAAACATCAGCCGCCATGCTGGCAAAGCGGACGACTTCGGACAAGCGCAGCGGTGCGGCATTCCAGTTTGCAGTTGCGAAACGGCGGCGACGGGCTTGCGTAACAAACTCTATGCGCAGTCTCACTCATTCCTTTGCCCTGTTGCTCGCCGTCGTTCTCTCGGCTGCCGCGCAACAACCGCGCGCCACGGTCGCGCCATCACCGCGCCCTGCTGCTACTACGCCGCCAGCGCGGCCGCAATTTCGTCCCGCCGTCTTGAGCACCGGCCCAAAATCGTTAGTAAACCTGATTGATAGCAAAGCTCTTCTGGCCAAGGGACAGAAGGACGGCGCGGTGCAGTTCGCGGTCGTGATCGGTTCTAATGGAAAAGCCACCGAGGCTTGGGTCTATCGCGCCATGCCGGGAAGCAAACCGCTGGAAGATGAAGTTCTAAAAGAGCTCGAGCAGTCCAGATTTACGCCGCCGATCTATGAACATCAGCCCGTCTCCGTTATCCTTTACGGCACGGTGGTCTTCGATGCGGAAGATGCGCCGCACGTAAAAATCCTTTTGAATCAGGACCCGAATGAAATCAAAGCCGCAAACGACTTCATCGGACCGCAGCCAGTTATCGGCGGAGATTCGCATTTCAATGGATTGCACGTGCCGAAAGACGTTCCGGTAGCGCTGGAATGCATTGTGGAACTGATGCTGCACGTCGATGCCAATGGCAAAATGCTCGAGTTTGCGGTCACGGGTGAAGACCCGCCCTTGCTTGGTTATAGCCAGTCCGCCATCGCCGATTTTGACGGCGCAAAGTTCATTCCCGCCTTCCGTGATGGCGATGCGACGGAGAGCACGTCCTTCATGTCTCTTTGTTACAAACCGGTGGGCGTGAATCCCGGCGGTGACAACCAGTAGGCGACGGCCGCTGGCCGCCTCTTTTTTCCGACGCGATCCGCTGGAGTGCGCGCGGGAGTTAATTGGAATACAACTGCTCTGGGGGCGATGCGCCGGTGTGATCGTCGAAGTGGAAGCGTATTTGACTGAGGACGACGAAGCGTGTCACACGTTTTGGCGACCGAGCACGCGCGCGTTTGTGGAACGCAACAAGGCCGGAGCTTGCTACATCTACTTGAACTACGGTGTGCATTGGATGTTGAACGTCCTGGTAAAAGGCGCCCCGCGCACTGGGTTGATCTTGATTCGTGCGCTCGAGCCAACTGAGGGCATCACGCTCATGCGCAAACGCCGCGGTGTGGAAGATCTGCGGCGACTTTGTTCCGGTCCGGGGAAATTGACCCAGGCGCTCAACATTACGATGCGAGATCACGAAAAGGATTTGCGCGGGAATTTTTTCGCGCGCGAAAAGGAAGTCGAAGTGGTGGCCGATGCGCGCATTGGCATCACGCGGTCGGCACATCTGCCGTGGCGTTTCACTTTGCGCGATAGTCCATTTGTTAGCCGCGCGGTGAAGCTGTAGTTTCCGCGAATGTCTTCGGCAAAAAAGAGAGTGTTGCTCGGGATGAGCGGCGGCGTCGATTCGAGCGTCGCCGGTTATCTTTTGCGTGAGCAAGGTTACGAAGTCGTGGGCGTGACCATGAAGGTCTGGCCGCAAGACTGCATCTCGCGCGCAGAGGATAAATGCTGCGGCCCACAAGCGGTCGCCGATGCGCGCGGCGTCGCGCACTCGTTAGGCATTCCTCATTACGTGGTCGATGAAGCCGATCAATTCGAGAAGTTGGTCATCGATTATTTTTCCAGCGAATACCAGGCCGGCCGTACGCCGAATCCGTGCGTCATGTGCAACGAAAAGTTGAAGTTCGGCAACCTTTGGGAAAAAGCACAAGCACTCGACTGCGATTATATCGCGACCGGTCACTACGCGATCATCGAGCATCATCCCGATCGCGCGGTCCTGCGCAAAGGGGCCGATCCACGGAAGGATCAATCGTATTTTCTTTTTAGTTTGCGCCAGGAGCAGCTGCGCCGCGCTCTCACCCCGCTCGGTGCCATGGCGAAGCCGGAGATTCGCGAGATAGCGCGTTCGCTAGGACTGAGAGTGGCCGATAAAGTGGACAGCCAGGAAATTTGTTTCGTTCCCGGAAATGATTACAAAGCATTTCTGCGTTCGCATCTCGGCCAGGAAGAATTTCATGAAGGCGGCATCTTCGATCTCGAAGGAAATTTTCTTGGCCAACATGAGGGCATTGAATTCTTCACCATTGGTCAACGGAAAGGTCTGCCCGGCGGTTCCGCGCAGCCGCGCTACGTCGTCGATATCGAGCCGGAAACCAACCGCGTCGTTGTCGGTGGCGCGGAAGATTTGGTCACGGAAGAATTCGAGATCGATCGTGTTAATTGGGTGAGCCGATCAATGCCTAACGAGTCGTTGGAAGTTTCGGTTAAGATCCGTTACAGCCATCCCGGCGCGCCGGCCACCTTGTATCCGTTACCGAATCAGCGGGCGCGGATCGATTTGCATGAACCGCAAAAAGCAGTCACGCCCGGTCAGGCGGCTGTTTTCTATCATGGCGATATCGTCGTAGGCGGCGGTTGGATTTGTCGCCAGAAAGCACTCGTTCCGGCCTAACGAATGCAAGAAGACGTTCTGCTCGTCATCAGCACTTTTCCTGATGCTGAAACGGCGGATCGGATCGCAAACGAGTTGATCGAGGCGAAGCTCGCGGCCTGCGCGAACATTTTGCCCGCGATTAAATCGATTTATCGCTGGCAGGGGAAAGTGGAAAACGCCGCCGAAACCATCGCGTTCCTAAAAACAACAACAACGCGCCTTCCCGACTTGCAGGAGAGGCTGCGCGCCTCGCACCCTTACGATGTGCCCGAAATTATCTGCTTACCGATCGTGGACGGTTTGCCGGAATACCTGCAGTGGGTGCGCGAGTGTTGCTCGTAGGCGACGGTGTGGCGGGTGCAATCAGCGTGACGTCGTCGATCGGTCCGTAATCTTTCCAATCCTTCGCCACAAAGTGCCACCACTCGGTCCGCATTCCGTAGAATCCAGCCTGCGCCATGGCGCGCTGCAAAACGTGAAGATGATCGCCGATGCTGCCTTTCGATCCGCTGTAATGCAGTTCCGCTTCGGGTGTGAACTCGTCGAAATCGGTCGGCATTTCCACCGCGTGGCCGTTTTCGTACACGATCGTGGCGTCGACCGCGACACCCCAGGTATGCAATGAGCCTCCGTCCGCCGGACTCGCCACGAAAGAACTGTCGGGCAGAAATTGCCAGAGCAATTCGTGCGCGCTCTTTGGCCGATATGCGTCCCAGATTTTCAGACGAAACCCGCGGGCTTTGAGATAACTTTGTGCCACCGCCAACCGCGCGGCCACACTTGGCCTAACGAGTGCTGGCATTTTCGGCGGATAAATCGCACGCTTTGTCACGTTCTTCGTCGTGGCGTAGCGCAACTCCACCTGGATGGTCGGATCGACACTGCGCACGCTGACTAGATTAGATCCCGGTGTGACGCTTGGACTGGCTGCCGGTAAAGGCGATGACTTCGCGACCGGCGCGGCTTTCAGGATTTCTGGCGCTTTGGTTGGTGGCGTTCCTTGCGCGCGACCGACGCAAGGTGCGAGGGCGATCAAAGCACTTGTCAGGCTGAAGAGAAATCGGTTCACGGGAATTGACGGTGATTAGAGCAAGCGGCAGGCCGGAGCGGTCGCTCGTTCGCCGTTAATCGCCTGCTACTGTGGGGGACGCGCTTGTCTTTGCAACGCGCTGCAAAAGAAGTCGAGCAGAATTCTCCGGCACGACGAAGCGCACCTCCAGATCGACGTCCTGCGTGGAAACTTCCGGGGCCTGCGCGTAAAGCATGAGATCGGAATCCTGCATGCGCAGCCAGCGCTGCGGCTCTTCCCGAATGTGTTTCGCCAAATCCTCCACCGCCTTGGCCGAGCGCATTCGGATGACCACGCGAGCTTTGACTGGATTACTCAAAGTGAGCCCGAGCCCGAGCACTTGCGCGGAGTCGAGTAATTCGCGCGTGAAAATCGGATTGAAGTAACGCGCCAGATTCGGCGGATTACTGGAGATCAAACGCAACGCCGTTTCCTGGTCGAGCGCTTGAAAGCGTTCGAACAAATTCCCCGTGATCTTCAAATCCTGTTGAATCCCGAGACGAACGCGCGCCAATTCCTGCACTTCCGCCGGCGCGCCGACCGCGAGAGTGCGCGGGCCCACCCGCGCGAGAGCAAAATTTTCCCGCTGCCACAATGGCAGGCCGCTGACTGATTGCCGCTCGAAACCTTGTTCTTTGCTGAGCGATTTTACTACCGGAGCGACGTCGCCTTTTGCCTGCACCAGCACGAACTCGCGCACGCCGCCGGCGCTATCGGTCGTTAGGCCGCGAGTCACGCGTAGCGAATCTTTCGCCAGATTCAGCACCGGCGTTTGCTGCGCATTCGCGATCAGCCCAGCCCAGATGGTTTGCCATTCGTCCGATTTTTCTTTTTCCCACCGCTTCGGCAAATCGTCGCTTTGCAGCTTCTGCGTATTGACGGAAAGGATCGCTTCCGTTTCGTGCGGCAGCCATTCGCGCTTGGCCGGCGATTGAAAAATCAGCGGCAGAATAATCGCGAGCAAAATTCCTACCGACAAAACGCTGAAGTAAAATTTCCGCAGCTCCTGTTTGTCGATCTGACCGGAAAGAATCGCCAATTCTTCCTTGTGCGTGGTGTGACGCTGCACCGCTGTGCGATGACGGCGCACATCTTCCAGCAGATGGGGCGCGTTGGGTGGTGCGATTTCCTGCGTTCCGAGATGACGGCCAATGTTGAGGTAAGCGGGATTCTTTCGCTCCTCCACCGTTTGATGGTGCGTGCGCTGTTCTTTCAACGCTTCCTGTTGCGTGCGGGCATTTTCGTTGAGCGCGCGATCTTTCGTCTCGAATTCTTCGCGCACACGCGCGATTTTTTTGTCGATCTCCTCGAGCGCGGAATCTTGCAGCGTCAGTTTCTCTTTCGCTTGCCGGCACGCTTCCGCTGCTCCAAGTCGCGCCCGAACAATTTCCGCGCGTTGATCTGGTATCCTCGCGCGCTTGCTACTGAATCCGGCCATCTGCGTTTCGAGATCGTCCGGCGGGGGAACTTTCGCTTGTAGCGCGGAGATTCTTTCCAGCAGCGCGCGATCAACCGCATCGGTATCCTGCAAACGGCGCTCCACCCCGCTCAATTCTCGATCGCAAAGATCGGCCGTCGCTTTCGCTTCCGCACGCTTCTGTTGAATTGGCTTCTTTTCCTCGTCCAACTTCGCGATCGCTTCGTTTTGTTCCTTCGCGTTTTGTTGCCGCTGCGTTTCGATTTTCTTCAGGCTCTCTTCGATCTGCGCGATCCGGACGGCGACTTCCTTCTGCTCCTGCTCGAGTTTCTTGAGCGCGACGATCTCGTTGCGCAGCTCCGGAAAGTTCCCGGCCTGGTTTACTCCTTCGCGACCGAGGGCGATTTCTGCCCGTTGCAAGACGCGCTTCTCATGACGCAAGGCCATGCGCGTTCGCTGCCGGCGAACTTTTAGTCCGAGTTCGCGCAACCCTGTCCGGATGTAACTCACGGGATAGTCTATCAGCTATTTCGGCGAGAGCACTTCAGCTGGATCCAGACCGATGCGCGTCAGAATGGCAGCGAAACGAGGATCGGAGAAGAGCGAGCGAAACACCGGACGAATTCCAATTGCGTGCAACGCCCCAGAGTGTGCTTCGCAGGCGCGATCGAGCCACGCAAACGCTTCGTCTTTGTCGCCGAGCGCGACGTAAACACTGGCGATATCTTCGGGTGGAAAATATTTTGTCGCTGCGAATTTTTTTAGGTCTTCCAGAATTCGCCGCGCTTCCTCCGGTCGACCCTGGTCCGCATAGACGATGGCGAGTCCGGCCTGAGGAACACCGGTTACTTCCTGCGCTTTTTTGAAAAGCTCGATGGCCTCGTTCAACATTCCTTTTTCGCGGTAGGCCACGGCCAGGATGGATGTTTGATAGACAAAACTCGGATCGAGCTGGGCGGTCCGTTTTGCTTCCGCGATCGCCTCGTCGATGCGGCCGAGGGTGATGGCTGCGACCGCGGCAAAGTTGCTCACGATGGGCGAGAGTGGATCAGCCTGCAGCGCTTCCTGCATGTGGATAGTCGCATCCTCGCGACGAGCGCGAATGCCGTCGATGAGCGCGAGAAAAAAATGCGCGGTGCTGGAATTTGGATCGACCTCCAGCGCGCGATGCAGTTCCGCTTCCGCACCGGGAATGTCCCAATCGAGAATGCGTTTTACCTCTGCCAGGTAAACGTGGCCGTCCGCGTTGCGCTCATCCAAAGCGATCGCTTTCAAAGCCGCAGTTCTCATCGCGGGATAGGCGTCGAGCGGTCTCACATATGCATCCGCCAGCCAATCCCAATCCTTCGCGATTCCCGCCCAGGCGCGCGCGGAATTTGGATCGATCGCCAAAGATTGTTGGAAGAAATCCAGACTCTTCCGCAAACCTTCCTCCGTGCTCTTGTTCGAGAAAAAAACGCCCTGCAGGTAGAGGTCGTGCGCTTCCGTGCTCGCCGGTTTTTCGCGGGTGGACGATGCTCCGACCAATTTCAGTTTCAACGCCGCGGTGATGGCGTGCGTGATTTCATCCTGGATCGCGAAAACACCTTGTACTTCGCGTTCGTAGGTTTCCGACCACAGATGAAAACCGCTCGCGGCATTGATCAGTTGCGCGGTCACGCGAATGCGATTGCCCTCGCGCCGCAAGCTTCCTTCCAGGACCTGCGCGACGCCGAGCTTGTGCGCGATTTCTGCCACATCGGCATTTTTTCCCTTGAAGGAAAAAGACGAAGTGCGCGCGACTACGCGCAGACCTTCCACCTTGGCCAGATCATCAAGGATCTCCTCGCTGATTCCGTCGCAAAAATATTCCTGATCTTTCGCCTGACTCAGATCGACGAACGGCAGGACCGCGATGCTCTTGTCGGCAACTGTGGTCGCGCTCGTGTTTGCTACGGCCGGAGAATTTTGCGGCCGCTGAAAAATCAGATACGCCGCGATCGCCAGCAAAATAATGATCGTGGCCGCCACGATTTTTGCCGGACGCGACCATTCAGAACGCGCCGGCAAAGTTGCATCTCGCGCCGGCTGATTGCTCTTTAATTTTCGCGGCGTCTCCGGATTCCCGATTTCATCATTGTAAAAATTTACGAGGCCAAGTTTGCGGCCGTGTTTCACTTCGCATTCGCCGAGGTCGTGCAAATGAGGATTCCATTGCGGAAAAGGCGCCAGATCATCCGCCACTCGTTTCGAAAGAAGAACGTGACCGGCATCGCCGCAATCCATCACTCGTTGCGCGATGTCGATTCCGGCACCGGCGATATTCGAGCGGTCATTCACATCGATAACCTGATTGACCGGACCGCTGTGAATTCCCATGCGTAAGCGAATCGTCGGATGACTTTTTATCGCAGTGCCGATCTCGATCGCACATTCCAGCGGGGCCTCCGAATCATCGGAAAAAACCAGCACCATTCCGTCGCCGGTCGGAAGACGCATCAGTTTTTCGTCCCGTTCTGCTTCACGAAAGCGCGTCGTGTTGCGGACAATTCGCGTCAGTTCCGCCAGCAAGTCGCTCTGCTGGTTAATGAGCAAAGTTGAATAGCCGACAACGTCCATTGTCAGGACATGCGCGATTTCGACCCGGCGCTCGCGTTTAGATTCGTCCGCCATCCCTTATCGCGAACAGTCTATCACTCTTCCCCGCTCAACTTCGCGAGCACGCTGAAATCTTCCAAGGTAGTGGTGTCGCCGGTGACGGTTTTGCCGCTGGCAATTTCTTTCAAAAGACGCCGCATGATTTTCCCGCTGCGGGTTTTCGGCAACGCTTCGGCGAAGCGCACTTCATCCGGCTTGGCAATCGCGCCGATGTGCTGGCCGACGTGGGCGCGCAATTCTTCTTTCAATTCCGGCGTAGCTTTGACGCCGGTCTTCAAGGTGACGAACGCGACCACGCCTTGTCCCTTCATTTCGTCCGGTCGGCCGACAATCGCGGCTTCCGCAACCTTCGCATGACTAACGAGTGCGCTCTCCAATTCCGATGTGCCTAACCGATGACCGGCGACGTTGAGCACATCGTCGATGCGACCGACGATCCAGAAATATCCGTCCTTGTCGCGACGCGCGCCGTCGCCGGTGAGGTAGCTGCCTTTGAACTCGCTCCAGTATTGTTTTTTGTAGCGATCCTTGTCGCCGTAAATGGTGCGCAACATCGAAGGCCACGGCCGCCGAATGACGAGTTTGCCGCCGATATTGGGTCCGACTTCTTTTCCTTTTTCATCCACGATCGCCGCATCGACCCCGAAGAACGGCAACGTTCCGCTCCCCGGTTTCGTCGGCGTCGCTCCCGGCAAAGGCGTGATCATGATTCCCCCGGTCTCCGTTTGCCACCACGTGTCCACGATAGGACAACGACCGCCACCGATCGTCTTGTGATACCACATCCACGCTTCGGGATTGATCGGCTCGCCCACGCTGCCTAACAAACGCAGCGACGACAGATCGTGCTTTTTCACCCATTGATCGCCCCAGCGAATGAAGGCGCGAATCGCGGTCGGCGCCGTGTAGAGAATGCTGACCGCGTATTCTTCGATGATGCGCCAGAAACGATCGGGCTCTGGCCAATTCGGCGCGCCCTCATACATCAAGGTGGTTGCGCCGTTCGCGAGCGGTCCGTAGACGACATAGCTATGGCCCGTGACCCAGCCGATGTCGGCTGTGCACCAATAAACATCGTCGTCGCGCAAATCGAAAACGTATTTCGTGGTGCAATACGCGCCGACCAGATAACCGCCCGTGCTGTGCAAGATTCCCTTCGGTTTTCCAGTCGAACCGCTGGTATAGAGAATGAAAAGCGGATGCTCCGAATCGACCGGCGTCGGCGGACAATTCGCATCCACATATTCCAACTCGCGATGCCACCAGACGTCCCGCCCTTCTTCGATATGCACGTCAGTGCCGGCGCGTTTGAAAACAATCACGCGTTTGATCGTCGTCTCGCCGCGTAATGCATCATCGACATGTTTTTTCAGCGGAAGAATTGTCCCGCGGCGATAGCCGCCATCTGCGGTAATGACAGCAGTCGCGCCGCTGTCCGCGATGCGATCGCGAATTGAATCCGCGCTAAATCCGCCGAAGACAACGGAGTGCACCGCGCCGATGCGCGCGCAAGCCAGCATGGCAATGGCCGCTTCCGGAATCGCCGGCATGTAAATGATCACGCGATCGCCTTTGCGGATTTTGTTTCGCTTCAAAACATTCGCGAAGCGGCAAACGTCGCGATGCAGTTGCTGATAGGTGATTGTCCGTTTTTCGCCCGGCTCGCCTTCCCAGATAATCGCGGCCTTATTGCGCGTCGGTCCCTGCAGGTGCCGATCGAGACAGTTCTCCGAAAGATTCAGTTGTCCGCCGACGAACCATTTTGCGAACGGCGCTTTCCATTCGAGCACTTTTTTCCACGGCCTGTTCCAAACGAGTTCGCGTGCTTCACGCGCCCAAAATTTCTCCGGCGACTTGATCGACTCGCGATACATCCGCCGATATTGCTCGAGCGATTTAATTCGCGCGTTTTTCGAAAAACTTTTCGCCGGCTTGAAGACGCGCTTCTCGATTAAATGCGACTCGATGTCGTTACTCATGAGTTTTAATTTGTTCCGCCCCGCAAACGCAGTCACGCTCAAAGCATGAGCGATCATACTTATAAGAAGATCGAACTGGTCGGTTCATCGCCGACGAGCATTGAAGAAGCCGTCGCCAATGCGCTGGCCAAGGCGAGCAAGACCGTTCGCAACATGCGCTGGTTCGAGGTGACCGAGACGCGCGGTCACATCGAAGACGGCAAACTCGCGCACTGGCAGGTGACGGTGAAGGTCGGCTTCACCCTCGATTAACCGCGACGGAATTAGATCTCGTCGCGTTGCGTCGCCTGATAAATCTTGGTCGCGCCGTAAATCAAAATCGCCGGCTTCATCGCCATCAACGCCAACCGCGTCAGGCCACCGGCGATACGGAAGACCGGCAGGCGATCGATGACCAATCCGGCGACGAGCGCGTAAGCGACAGCGCGCGTAGGATTCTCGCGCACATAATCTTCGGTTTGCTCGAGCAGCTGTCCGAACTGCTCGCGTGTGTATTGCAGGCCGCGCTCGGCGAAGTCCTGAGTCTGAGAAACTTGATCGTCCATTTTTATCTTACTTCGCATCCGGCGAAGTCTTTGCGTGTTTCGAAAACTGGAACACCTCAGCGCAGTGTCAACCAGACAGTGCTCGCGGCTGTGTTGGCAGGAAAGTCCGTCGGGCACGGTTGACGATGAAGATTCCCGGCGCGTCGCAACGACTTGATGCAAAATTTCGCCATCACTTCGAGCGCGTGCTCATTCAAACTCGTGCAATTGGTCGAGAGCAAAATATGCGCGTCACGTTCCGCGATTTCGATCGCGAGCAATAATAATTTCTCGAAATCCTGTTCGACCTGAAACGCTTTGCCTTTATGCGAACGCGAGAACGTCGGCGGATCGAGAATGATGCTGTCGAACTTTTCGCCTTTGCGCGCTAAGCGTGGCAGGACTTCCATCACATCATCGGCAATGAAACGATGGCCGTCGGTGAGAATGGAATTGAGCGCGAAATTTTCTTTGCCGCGCGCGAGCGATTTTTTCGAAAGATCAACGTTCACCGTCTTCGCGCCGACGTTGGCCGCGGCCACGGAAAACGCGCAAGTGTAAGCGAAACAGTTTAGCAACGTGCGCGGTTTTGCGTTCCGCAGATACGAACGGTTTTCGCGCTGATCGGGAAAAAGTCCGACGGAATATCCACTCTCGAAATCGATTCCGTAACGAAGGAAACGTTCGCTCGCGATCGTCTGCAGATTTGATTGTCCATCTCCCACCACGAGCTGCGGCGCGACACGCTCAGCATTTTTTTTCGGAAGAAATCGCGCAAAAATTCGCGTGAACTTGAACTGATTCGCCAGCGACCAGATGGCGAGTTCGTTCGTTAGGCGCTCGCGCGTAGCCTCGATCTTGTGCGAAATGAGGACGTCGCTGCCGAAACGCTCCACCCAGCCGTCGTCGAAAGTGCAGAGGCGATAAGCATCAGTCTGCTCGGCTGCGAAGGCCTTCACCGTGGTGGTGTCGATCCATTCGGACATCCTCATGTTTTGTGAAGAAACGCGAAGCAGCTATCCTCTGCGCGGTTACAAATGCAACAAGTCACCGTTCGCGTTCCCGCCAGCACTTCCAATCTCGGTCCCGGCTTCGATTGCCTGGGCGTAGCGCTGCGCATGTATAATCACGTCACCGTCCGACGCGGTGACGGCTTGCCTAACGACTCGATGATGCGTGAGGCCGCCGAACTTTTTTTCGCCTGCAGCCGGGCGGAAGCTTTTTCGTTTTCGGTGGCAATCGACGGCGAGGTGCCGGTTTCGCGCGGGTTGGGCAGCAGCGTCACCGTGCGGCTTGGTCTTCTGCATGGACTCAATACGCTTTCGGGCGCGTCGTTGCAGCCGAAGGAAATTTTCGAGCTCTGCGCCGATCTCGAAGGCCATCCCGATAATGCCGCGCCGGCAGAATTTGGCGGATTCAACGTTGCGCGTGGAACGATGAGCCAGCGCTTTTCGGTTTCGGCCGCGTTAAAATTTGTTTTGTTGATTCCCGATTTCGAAGTGCGCACCGAAGAAGCGCGCGAGTTGTTGCCCGAAAAAATCTCCCGTGAAAAAGCGGTGGAAAGTTGCGCCAATGCCTGCGCGATCACCGCCGCCTTCGCTTCCGAGAAATACGAAAATCTGCGCGGCGCTTTCCGCGACAATCTGCATCAGCCATTTCGCAAAAAGCTCGTGCCGTTTTTCGATGAAGTGGTTGCTGCGGCCGAAGAAGCGGGCGCACTCGGAGCTTTTTTGAGCGGCTCCGGTTCGACCATCGCCGCGGTGACTTTGGCGTCGCCCGAGGAAATTGCGAAAGCGATGCAAGCCGCAGCGGGCGAGGCGAAAGTAGAGACGATCGTGACGATGGCGGACAATCAGGGCGCGATTCTTCTGCAGACCCGGCGGCCAGTATTTCAGGTGCGTCGTCGATGAGCCAACGCACGGAGCGCCTCGAGCAATTCGCGATCGACGTGATTCTCGAGCGGCGGCATGGCTTTCGCGCTTCGCTCCTGCGGGTATTTCTGCACGCACTTTCTTTTCTTTACGAACGCATCGTGCAGTTGCGCCTTTTCCTTTATCGCCATCGGATTTTTCGCGAGCGCGCTCTCGGGTGTCTGGTCATTAGCATCGGCAATCTCACGGTCGGCGGCACGGGCAAGACTCCGATCGTGGAAAAATTTGCGCGCGCCTTGCGCGGTGGCGGACGACGCGTGGCGATCTTGAGCCGCGGTTACAAAAGCGTGCCGCGGCATGTGCCTAACAAGTGGTTCCGCAGAAAGCTTCCCGCACCACCGCGCATTGTTTCGGACGGAAAATCACTGCTGCTCGATTCGCTAACCGCCGGTGACGAGCCCTACATGCTGGCGAACAATTTGAAAGACGTGATCGTGCTCGTGGACAAAGACCGCGTGAAAAGCGGGCTCTTCGCGATCAAGGAGTTGAAGGCCGATACCCTTCTGCTCGACGACGGTTTGCAGTACCTGCATCTGAAACATCGGCTCGACATTGTGTTGATCGACCGGCAGGCGCCGTTCGGAAACGAATATTTGCTGCCGCGGGGAACGTTGCGCGAACCGCCGCGCAATCTGCGCCGCGCCAGCTACATTTTCATCACCAAGAGCACGGGCGAGTCTAACGAGACCTTGATCAAACGCATTCGCCAATACAATCGCACCGCCGAGATTATCGAGTGCGCGCATAAACCGTTGCATCTGCAAAATGTCCTGACCGGTGAACAGCTGCCGCTGGAAAAATTACGCGGCACTTACATCGGTTCGCTTTGCGGAATCGCACAGCCAGAAAGTTTTGAAGACGGTCTGCGCGGTCTCGGCGCGCACGTCGAAATTTCCAAGCAATACGCCGATCATCACCGTTACAGCGAGGTGGAGCTGCAATCGTTCATCAATCGCTGTGTGCGCCGCGATTTGGAAATGATCGTGACCACAGAAAAAGACGCGGTGCGTTTTCCACGGCTGACGAATCCTGAAGTTCCGATTTATTTCCTGCGGGTGGAGATCGAAATTTTGAGTGGGCATGAAAGCTGGGAACATTGCGTGGCGCGTATTTGTCAGCCGCAACCAATGCTCTCGCCGGAAAGATTTTTCTCATGAGCAAGAAAGCCGAACTCGTCATCGAAGGACGGAAACTGCCGGTCTCCAATTTGGACAAGGTTCTTTGGCCCAAGACCGGATTCACCAAGGGCCAGATGATCGATTACTACATTCGTGTCGGGCCGTATTTGCTGCCGCATCTGAAGGATCGCGCGCTAACAATGAAGCGTTATCCGAATGGCGTGGAAGCGGAATTCTTTTACGAGAAGAACTGTCCGAAGCACCGGCCGAACTGGGTGAAGACGGCGAAAGTTTGGAGCGAAGGAAACCAACGCGACATGCATTATTGCCTCGCGCAGGATCTGCCCACGCTCGTCTGGGCAGCGAATCTAGCGGACATCGAGCTGCACACCTCGCTGGCGAAAAGGCAGAACGTAGCCAAGCCGACCATGATGGTTTTCGATCTCGATCCCGGTCCGCCGGCGACCATTGTGCAATGCTGTCAGGTCGGACTCCTGCTCAAGAACTTGTTAGGCGAAATGAAGCTCAAGTCGTTTGCGAAAACGAGCGGGTCGAAAGGTCTGCAAGTTTATGTGCCCCTGAATACGCCGGCGACGTTCGATCAAACTAAGGCGCTGGCCCGCGCGCTGGCCGAACATCTGGAACGCGAGCATCCGGATTTGGTCGTGCACAAAATGTTGAAGGCGCTGCGCAAGGGGAAGGTACTGGTCGATTGGAGCCAGAACGACGAACACAAAACGACCGTGAGTGTTTATTCCCTGCGCGCGAAGGAAGCGCCGACAGCTTCAACACCGGTGAGTTGGGACGAAGTCGAGAAGTGTTTGAAGAAAAAGAATCCGACGCTGCTTGCGTTTACTTCCGATCAAGTTTTGAAACGCGTCGAGAAAAGCGGCGATCTTTTCGCGGACGTGCAGACGCTTAAGCAGAAGTTGCCGAAGAAGTGGAACCTTTAACGACTCGTTAGGCAAAAGAGTTTAGTAACCCGCCGCCTGTCCGTCTTTGCGGCTCTCACTCGCGCCCACATAAACGCGCTGGCCGTCATGCATTTCCACTTTGATCGCCTGATAGCCACCGTAGCCACCGAGGTCGTAACGGATGTCGTGACCTTTTTGTTTTAGCTCGCGCGCGACTTCCCATGGAATGCCACTCTCGAGATTCACGTAGCCGCCGTTGGTCATTTTTTCGCCGGTCGGTTCGTTGTCGCCTTCGTGTTGCCAGCGGGCAGAGTCACCAGCTTCCTGCACGTTTAATCCGAAATCGATCTGGTTCACGAGGACCTGCACATGACCTTGCGGTTGCATGCCGCCGCCCATGACGCCGAATGCTTCCCAGGGTTTGCCGTCTTTCATGACGAAACCGGGAATAATCGTGTGGAATGGCCGCTTGCCCGGCGCGTAAACATTCGCATGCCCGGGTTCCATCGAGAAAAGTTCGCCGCGATCCTGAAACATGAAGCCGAGGCCGGGCACGACGATGCCGCTGCCCATCCCGCGATAATTGCTTTGGATTAGGCTGACCATGTTGCCTTCATAGTCAGCCGTGCACATATAAATGGTGTCGCCTTGCTCGAGGGCAGGATTTCCGGGCGCGACGGTTTTGGCGGCTTTGTTTTGGTCGATCAACTTGCGGCGCTCGGCGGCATATTCTTTCGAGAGCAAACCCTTGAGCGGAATTTTTGCGAAGGCTGGATCGGCGTAAAATTTCGCGCGATCAGCCCAGGCGATTTTTTTCGCCTCGATCATGGTGTGCAAAGTGGCGGCGGAATTGCGTCCCATGGCGCGCAGGTTGTAGGTCTCGATAATGTTCAACATCTGCAGCGTCGCGATGCCCTGACCGTTCGGCGGCAGTTCGAAAACATCGAAGCCGCGATAGCTGACTGAAACAGGATCGACCCAGGTCGAGGTGTGTTTCTCGAAATCGGCTTTGCGCAGGAAGCCGCCGTTCGCCTGCATGAAGGCGTCGATCTTGTCCGCGATTTCGCCTTTGTAATAAGCGTCGCGACCTTTCTCGCCGATCAGTTTCAACGAATGCGCGAGGTCAGGATTCTTGAAGATGTCGCCTTTGGCCGGCGTGCGGCCTTTGCCGTCGAGCGTGTAGGTTTGGAGAAATCCGCCGGGATATTCTTTGTAAAGTTCGGGGCCGAAATGCCAATAAAACGCGATTAGTTCGGTGACGGGAAAACCTTCCTCAGCATAATGAATCGCGCCGGAGAGATCATCGCCTAACGAGAGCTTGCCGAATTTTTTCTGCAGTTCGGCCCAGCCATCAACGCAGCCCGGCACACTGATCGGCAACATGCCGCGCGGTGGAATTCTCTCGCGATTCAATTTCGCCAGCTCGGCTTTCATTTGCTCGTAACTCAAACCGAGTGGAGAGCGCCCGCTGGCGTTAAGTCCGTAGAGTTTGTTTTCTTTCGCGCTGTAGACGATCGCGAAAAGATCACCGCCGATGCCGTTCGAAACCGGCTCCATCAATCCGAGCGTCGCGTTCGCGGCGATGGCGGCGTCGATGGCGTTGCCGCCTCGCTTTAAAACCTCAAGGCCAACCTGCGTCGCCGCGGGCACGCTGGTGCAAACCATTCCATGTCGCGCCAGCACTTCAGAACGCGTGGCGAAGGGTTGACCAGTGATGCGATCAACTTGCGCTCGAAGCGAAGTTAGAAAGAAAAAATAACCGACAGAAAAAACGAGCGCGCGCATGCGCTACGCAACTACTCGAAGCGCAATGCTTCAACCGGATCTTTGCGGGCCGCATTATAGGCCGGCAACAGCGCCGCCAGCGAACAGATGATGAAGGCGATGATGCAAATTTTCGCGACGTCGCTCGGAATCACTTCCGCGGGAATCCGCGAAAACTGGTAAACCTGCCTCGGGAAAACTTCGATGCCAAAGGTCGAAGACAGCCAGTGACTGAACTCGTTTCGGTAACGGATCAATGTCATGCCCAGGCCCAGGCCGGTGAGCGTTCCGAAAAGTCCGACGATCATGCCTTGCGCGAGAAATACCCAGACGATCTGCCAATTATCCGCGCCGATCGCTTTGATGATTCCGATCTCGCGCGTCTTCTGCACGGTGACGGTGATGAGTGTGCTCATGATGCCGAAGGCCGCGACCACGACGATGAAGAAGAGAAGGAAAAACATCACGGTCCGTTCGAGTCGCACCGCCTCGAAATATTGATTGTTCATTTCGATCCAGGTTTGCGCGTATTCGGGCGCGGTGAGGAAACGCTCGAGCGCCTCTTTCACACCTTGCGCGGCATAGGGATCGACTGTCCGAACCGTAAGGCCGTGCAGTGCGTCGCCGAGATTGTAAAGCTCCTGCCCGATGTGCACTGGCACGAGGATGAACTCGGAATCGTGCAGGTAATGGCCGGTTTCGAAAATGCCGGTGATGGTCAGATCTTTCGGCAAAACGACCTCGCGCAATTCATCGATCGCCGCCTGCCGCGCCGCGCCTTCCTTGTCATCGAGTTTTTTTATTCCCTCCATGATCTGGTTGAGGTTGCCGGGGGAATAAACCGTCAGCTTATCGCCGACATCGATTTGGAGTTTGCGCGCCAACTCAACGCCGATAACCGCGGTGTCGCCCTCGAGATTGAATTCGCCGCGCTTAATGAACTTATGGATCGGCACGACCTTCTCTTCTTCCTCGGGATCAATTCCGCGAATGAGCGGAGCGAGGCGTTGGCCTTGGAATTCTGCGATCACCGGGCCTTGCACGTAAGGCGCAGTCGCTACCACGCCCGGAGTGTTGCGAATTTTCACCGTCAGATCGCGCCAATCGCGTAACACATCCTGCGAGGAAACGAGAATGTGCGCGTCGAAATCGATAACCTTCTGGCGCAGCTCGCGATCGAAACCGGTCATGACTGAAATAACGAGAATCAGAACCGTCACGCCCAGCATCACACCGAGGATCGAAATCAGGGTGATGATCGAAACGAAGGTGCGTTTCGGTTTGAGATAACGCAGCGCGAGAAAAAGACTGAACGGTAGTTTCAAATCGCGCTTACCGTCGCCGGAAAGAGAGCGCGATCAAACTGCATGCGCTTCGAGTTCTTCCAAGGTGACGAACTCGAGCGCGGACGAGTGCGTCGCTTCCAAATCAACTTTACCCGCCAGTCCGCGTTTCAGCGCGGCTTTCCAGCGCGTCACGCACACGCACCATTTGTCGCCGGGTTTCAATCCAGGAAAACCATACTCGGGGTGAGGCGTAATGAGGTCGTTTCCATCGAGCATTGAGAAATCGAGAAAATCCTCGTCGACCAAAACGCAAACGGTATGCAGTCCGACATCTTCGGGCCCCGTGCGGCAATAACCGTCGCGATAGAATCCGGTGAGCGGATCACGGCAGCAGCAGCGCAATTCCGTTCCAAGAACGTTGGTCAGCATCGTCGAAGATAGCACCCCAAGACCTTTTCGGGAAATTAAGGAAATCGTCGGAAACTATTACGCTTACTTCAGAAATGCGACGGCGGCTGAGTTTTTTGCTAATTCCTAAGCGACTATTTATCAGCCGCTTACGAATGCTTTACCCTCCGCGGCATATTGCTTGCTCAGGTGATTGCCATCTTTATGAAGTGCACGGCCCGGAAGTGAAGGACGTCGTGGAAGTAATCAAACCCAGAAAATCCTCCTGGAACAATTAGGCGTGTCTCGCCCCGAGCGTAATGCCGGGGCGAGACATCGCCAACGGTTTCGAACACGCGCCGCCTTTGGGCGCGTGATTTTTTTTGGCGGAAAGCAATCGCGCTGCTTTCTTCCGCTCAATGGATCCAACTTCGCAGCGCTTTGCTTTCTGGTTAGTGCCCACGGCTCACGAACAAGAATTTTTCGCCGCGCTCATCCGGGAGTTGGCTCTTCGCTTTGACGGTCCCATCTTTGAACCGCATCTGACTTTGTGTGACGGCGGGCTGGAGGAGGCCACTGCACGAAAAGTTCTCGCGGAGGTTCCGGAGAGTCCGACCTTCGAGTTGGAAGTTGGCTCGATCGAAGTGTCCGCGTGTTTTACTAAGACGCTCTTTGTTCGCTTTCGACCTTCGGATGAATTGAATCGATTGCGCCGATCAATCGGCGAAGCATTGAGATTACCTGAACTTGCTGATTTCGATCCGCATCTGAGTTTGATGTACAAAGAAATGGCCGAAGAAAAAAAAGACCGAGCTGCGCGGGACCATAGCGCTGCCATTCGAGCGTGTGAGCTTCAACGGCATCGCGCTCATCGCGCATCCGGTCAAAATTACCACGCGGGCGGATGTGGAATCCTGGCAGATTCTCGCGCGACGGTCGCTCGCGGAAAGCTCTCGTTAGGCACTTTTGAAATATGGATGACATCGTTGGCATCGATCTCGGCACAACCAATTCGCTCATCGGCATTATGGAGTCGGGTTTTCCCGTGCTGCTGGCCGACTCCGACGGCGAGCGACTTTTGCCGTCGGTCGTCTCGTTTTCGAAAAATGGTGAGCCTCTTGTCGGGCGGCCGGCGACGCGGGCGCGAGCCCTTCATTCGGCTGAGACAATCTATTCCGTTAAGCGCTTGATTGGTTTGCGTGGCGATGAAGTGGCGGCTGACGACCTCGCTTACACGTTACGCCGCACCAAAGGAGAAACGGTGCGGATTGTTATCGAGGATCGTGAGTTTACGCCGGAAGAAATTTCCGCGCTCATTCTGCGAAAGCTAAAAGCGAACGCCGAAGCTTCGCTTGGTCGCGAAGTCAATCGTGCCGTCATCACTGTTCCGGCTTACTTCAATGATGCGCAACGGAGCGCGACTAAGCGCGCGGGCGAGCTAGCTGGCATCACTGTTGAACGCATCATCAACGAACCAACTGCCGCAGCGCTGGCCTACGGTCTCGATAAACTGCGCACGCGCGCGAAAATCGCGGTCTACGATTTCGGCGGCGGAACCTTCGATATCTCAATTCTCGAATTGAACGAAGGCGTCTTCGAAGTCTTATCGACGAATGGAAACACACGCTTGGGCGGCGATGATCTCGATCGGGCCCTGCTCGCGAGTATTGACGGGTCGCGATTGACGAATGCCGAAGCAAAGGCGCGCCTCTTAGAAGCTCTTATTCAGGCGAAGCATCGGCTCTCAGTTGAAGAAAAAGCTTCGTTCGATCTTCCGTTCCTCGACGGCACGACGAATTTCCATCTCGACCTGACTCGTGATGAGCTCGAGAAGATTGCGCGCCCGATCGTGGAGAAGACGCGTGCCTACTGCCTTGCGCGCGCTGGCCGACGCGAAATTGAAGCCGCAGGATTTGGACGAAGTCATTCTTGTCGGCGGCGTGACGCGAATGCCGCTGGTGCGAAGGTTCGTGGCCAACCTTTTCGAACGCGAGCCGAACATCTCGCAAAATCCGGATGAAGCGGTAGCCATCGGCGCGACCATTCAGGCCGGCATCCTGTCTGGTGCGGTGCGCGATGTCGTTTTGCTCGATGTCACACCGCTTTCGTTAGGCATCGAAACTTTTGGCGGCTTGATGAACGTGATCATTCCGCGCAATTCGACGATTCCGGTGAAAGCCGGCGAAATGTTTACCACCGCGGTCGATTATCAGCGCTCGATGCGCATCAATGTCCTGCAAGGCGAGCGCGAGATGGCGCGAGACAACTGGTCGTTAGGCAAACTTGAACTCGAATTCGAGGCGGCCCCGAAAGGTGTCGCGCGTCTGGGCGTGCAATTCGAAATCGACGCCAACGGAATTCTGCATGTGCTGGCGCGCGACACAAAAACCGGTCGGGAAAAAATCATCGAGACGAACAGCGCGATCGACGTTTCCGACGAAGCCGTCGAAGCGATGATTGCCGACTCGCTCGATCACGCGTTCGACGACATCTCGGAACGAGTCTGGATTGAAGCCAAACTAAAAGCCGAAGAAATGCTCAATGCGCTGGCGCAGGCCTTCCACTCGTTAGGCAATGAGATTGAGCCCAGAGAAAAACAAGAAATCGAAGCGCTAGCGAGCGAGGTCCGCGAAGCACTCGCTTCGGGAGAATTTCAGCGCTTAAAGAAGGCGACAGCCGCGCTGGACAAAGCGACCGAACCGATGGCGGCGATGCTGGTCGAAAAAGCGATGCAGGCCAACGCCTCAGCCGCCGTCCCGGAGTAGCGGATGGACTACCGGCGTTGAGCCCGGCGGTTCGATCTTGTTTGTCGTGGGGAGCGGCGAAGACGAGGGCCGTGGAGTTACCGACGGCATGGGCAACGACAAATTGTCGAGCAGGGAAGCGGGACCGGTCGATGATCCCGGTGCAGACATTTTCGCGATCGCTTCGCCAAGCAGTTTTTTTTCTTCCAGGTTGAGCGAACCGCTTTGTGCGGCCTCGATAAATTCGCGCGCAGCCTCCGGTTCATTGTTATCGATATAGAGAAGCGCGACATACACCGCCGCGTGCGGATCGTGTAACTGCTCGTGAGGCAACTTCCGCAGGATTTCAAGACCTTCACTGGTGCGTCCGGTGCCGTAGAGCGCGAAAGCGTAGGTCACGGCGCAATTCAGATCGGCCGGGGCCGCTTCGTGTGCTTCCTTCGCGACGCGTTGTCCATCTTCGGTGTTGGGCGCGAGAAGCAACGCGAGCCGCGCGTAGGTGCAGGCCAGTGAAGCTTCGTGCGGCGAATTTTGGTGCAGTTGTTTTGCTATTTGTAACAACTCCGGCAAGTCGTTGCTCGTGCGATATGTTTTGAAGAGCGCGTCGAGCGCTTCACGGCGCAGGCGTGCATCCTTGGTCACACGTTTCCAGAGCGCGGTGGCTTCGCCCGTTAGGCTCCATTTCGTCGCCAGGCGCGCGAGCACCGCTTCCTGGTCCGGATGTTCCGTGGCTGCGCGTTCGGCAGATTGCCAAAGCGAATCAAATTCCGCATCGGCGGCGGATTGACGCGATTGCCGCGCGGCGAACGCCTGGTAGGCGAAACGCAGATATTCGAAATCGCTCCAGTTGGCGCTGCGGGTCCATCGTTTCAGGCGCGACCAATTCTTCACCGCGGCAAAAGCATCGGCGATCGCGACTGCCGCTGGCGGCACGGTCGTGAGGTTGGAGGGAAGCTTGTCGTTCCATTTCAAGACTTCGTTCGCCAGACCATTTCGATTCATCCATTCCATCAATTGCCCGACGCTGGCCGGATCGCGCGCTGCGACTGGTTTCACTTTTTCCAAAAGCGCGCCGAATTTTTTTTCGTCGAGCTTGCGATAGAATTCGAGACACAAAAGGTAGTCGGCGAAGGTTACCTGCTGATTCATTTGCAGGTTCTGCGCGAGGTCGTCCGCGCGTTCGAGATCGTTGCGCTGGACGGCGTCGCTCAAAAGCGCGCGCAGCGATCCCGCGCGATAACCGGGAACCTTGCTCAGTCGTTCGAGCGTTTCACGCGCGTTGGAATTTTTCTCCGGATCAGGTGAGCGAATTTCCAAAACGGCGAAATTGAATTGGTAAAGATCGTTGCCCGGCTCTTGTTTAACCGCGGCGGCAAAGTGTTCTTCGACTTCCGCATCGTTGCCTTCGGCGCGCGCCAGCCAGCCGGCCACCACGTGAAAGGCCGCTTTCTCGCGGTCCTCGGGATCAACTCTTTCGAGCGCGTGGCGCACGGTGTCGAGCTGACTAAAACGCAGCGCGGCCGATGCGAGATTTAACTGCGCATCGAGATTGTGCGGAAAAATTCGCGCGATCTGCGCGCGCCAGGCGACGGTTTCGGGTTTGTTTTGCCGCTCGGTCGCGTCCGCTAAAATTTGAAAAGCCGCGACCGATTCGGGCTGAATGCGCAGCATTTCATGAGCGGCTTGCGTCGCTCCCTCGAGATCGTTTTTCTGCAACAGTTCCGACGCGCTGTGTTGCAGACGCGATTCGCGCCAACTGCGATAGGTCCGCGGTCCGTAATTTAGAAAGAGCAACCCAAACAGCAGTCCAAAAACCGCAGCGCCCAGGTAAATCACTTTGCGGCCGGTGAAAATTTGCGCGCGAGCACGATGATGGCGGCGTTTGCGCCGCACGCGTTTTACCTGATGCGCCATGGACGCGGTTTCTATCCCTGCACCCGCGCGTCTTGGCAACTGCGTCCGCGCTAGGCGATGGCTTCTTCTTCAGTTGCCCGAAGCACCGGCACGTCTTCGATTTGTTCTTCGACGCGCTCGCGTAAACGCCGACCCCAGACGTAACGCGCCAGCAGAACCTTGATCGTCGCCGTCAAAGGCACGGCCAGAATCGGTCCGAGCAAACCGCCGATAAGTAATCCCCAAACAAAAATCGAGACGATCACCGTCATGGGATGAAGGCCGACTGAATCACCGACAATTTTTGGCGCGATGAAAATTGCTTCCAGGTTCTGCACTCCAAAAAAAACAACCGTGACCAAAAGCGGATGCGCCCAATCGCCCCATTGCGCAGTGGCGATGAGGACTGCTGGAACCCAGCAGACCACGATTCCGATGTACGGAATCATGGTGAGGAAAACGACGAGCACGCCGATGAGCGGCGCGAAATTCAAGCCTAACAAGAACAAGGTCGTGCCGATGAGAATACCGTCGATGAGACAGACGAGAAGTTGTCCGCGAAAATAGGCGATGATGTAGTTATTGATCTGGCTCAAGACGATCGCGACTTCGTCTTTCAACGGTGAATTGCGCAGCGGGAGATACTCTTTCCAGCGTCGCTCGATCGCGGGCCGCTCTTTGAGCAAAAAGAAAAGATAGATCGGCACCATCACCAGACTGAGGAGAAATCCGGTCACGCCCAAGAATCCGCCAATGCTGGTCTTGAGAATGGCCCAAATCTTTTCGGTCAGAAGCGGAAGCTGACGCTGCAAATTTGGCAACTGCTGCTCGACCCAACTTTGAATGCGCTGCCGTTCCACGGAACTAATGCGCGGCGAGGCCGGGCCGATGGACTCGTTAGGCGCGGCCTCCGCAGTTTGACTTGGCTTTGGCTCGGGTGCGGTGTTTGCCGGCGTGCCGCTCGGAGACGGCGTGGGCGTGGCTAGGAGCCAATCGACAAAACTTTTCGACGGCGAAGCAGCCTTCCCGGTAGTTGGATGCCCGAAGCTGTTGTTGTAGCGATAAATGAGATCGACCGCCTGATCGCGCGCGCGACTGGTATAGTTCGGCAATTCGCGCACGAGCGCGGCGCTTTGTAATGAAACAGTCGGCACGAGCCAGGCGAGCAACGCCGCGAAGGCGAGAAATGCAATGGCGAACAAAAGCACGATCGCTTTCGTCCGACTCATGCGCCGCTCGCTCAAATGCGTTACAAGCGGATCGAGCAGGTAGGCCAGAATAACGGCGATGGCGACGGGAATGAGGATCGGTTGCAGGAATCCAATCAAATGCCCGGCCACATAAATAACCGAGCCGACGATGACGATGAGCAGAACGATGCAAATGGCCGAGAGCGCAGCCCAGACAGTTTTTTGCTGCCAGGGCGTGGGATATTTTGCGTGGTTCGGCATGTGCGCCGTGCCTAACGAGTGCTCAAAATGGCGGACCTTTTAGCGGTTCGCCTTTGCTCATCTTGGTCTTGGTGCTTTCAATTTTGTCGGCCAAAGTTTTGTTGTCGGGATCAAGCGCGCTAGCTTTCTGCCAATATTCCAGCGCCTGCGGGACGCGATTTAACTTCGCATACACGTCGCCCAGATGCTCGAAAACGACAGGATCATCGCGATTCAAACTGGTGATGGCACGCTGCAAATTGTTGAGTGCTTCTTCGAATTTTCCTTTGCGAAAATTGAGCCAACCCAGGCTGTCCAGGTAAGCGCCGTTGTTTGGGTCGAGCTCGAGCGCTTTTTTGATCATCTCTTCGCCTTCGTCCAGGTGAAGATTGTGTTCGACCCACATGTAACCAATGAAATTGTAGGCTTCGGCGGCATTGGCCGGGTCGAGTGCGATCGAGCGTCGCACGAGATCAGCCGCTTTGTCGTAGAAACCGGCTTGTTCCGCCGCAGCGCCGTAATCGAAATAGAAACGCGCCGTCAGCATCTCGCTCGCGTTGTCTTCCGCCTCGTGCAGCGCTTCTTCGAAGGTGATAATCGATTGTTGCGCGTGCTTTGCTTCGCGTTGCGCGATCGCGAGGTAGTAGGCGAACTCCGGCGAACGAGGGAAACGTGCCCGGCCTTCGGACAAGATTTTTTCCGCTCGTTCGCTTTGGCGCAACGGCCCCATGAGGAGTTCACCCAGACGCAGATATGTCTGACCGCGGTTCGGATTGATGAGCAGACATTGCTCGTAGTTCGCAGCGGCTTTGGCGAAGACTGCTTTCGCCTGCTCGAATTGCTTGGCGCGCTGCAGCCCGCGTCCTTCATCATCAAGCAGCTGCGCCAGTAAATCGTAAGGCTGATATTTGTCCGGTGTTTGCTTGATGATTTCGTCGAGCATCTCGATCGCCTTACCGCGCTGATTGGTCACCGCAAAGCCAGTCGCGAGTTTTTCCCGCGCCGAGAGGTCGTCTGGTTCAAGCTCTAGCGCGCGCAGGTAAAGTGGAATCGCTTCCTGCACTTGCTGCGAGGCGGCGAAATAATCGGCGACATCTTTTAAAGCGGCCGCGTCGTCGCCGGCATTTTCGGCGGCGCGCCGGAAGAAAACATTTACGCGGCGAATTTCGTCAGCCGAGGGTTCCGCATCCGCCGGATACAGAACTGATGCGTAAAGTTTTCCTAAGCGCGTCCAAAAATTTGGATCGTGGCTATCGACTTTTGCCGCCCGATCCAGCACCGCGAGCGCTTTCTTCGGATCATTTCGACCAATCTCGATTTCGTAAATGCGCTGATACGCATCCAAATCTTCCGGATCGAGTGCAATCGCTTCGTTGGCGTACTTGATCGCCTGTTCCGGTTTTTGCAGATGCTTGGCGTAGATGAAAGCGAGTTGCAGGTAAGGCTTGATGTCTTTCGGATTCGCTTTGATCGCATCCTTCAAGACATCGATCGCGCGCGGAAAATCTTCCTGACGTGTGAGCAGCGAAGCAGCGCGCGAAGCCAACTCGATCTCACCGGGATCGACCGTGAGCACTTTCTGGTAGGCGATGAGCGCGGCGTCCACTTCGCCGCTTTCTTCCAGGCGCGCGCCTTCGACAAAAAGAGCGAGCGCATCCGCCTTGCGCAGTGAAGGATTACTCAACGCGAGATCGGGCGCGGGCGTCGCGCGCGATGAATCGTCAAGCGTGTTGCTCCGTTTTACTGGAAGCGCTTTCGCGGGTGCAACCACCGGCCGTGCCGCATCCACGTATGCAGCGCTGCTGCAAAGAAGAACGGACACGGCAAGAGCGCACGAGCGGTTCTTCATGATCGCCAGTCTAACGAATTGCGCAGGAAGGCGCAACGTGACCCACGCAGCCGTTACGACTTGTAACGCAGACGCTTCTTGTGGCGATTCTCCTTCATGCGCTTGCGGCGCTTGTGTTTGGAGATTTTCGCCTTACGGCGCTTCTTGAGTGATCCCATAGAGAATTTCGGAGTCCGCTAAAGCGGAGCGCAATGCAAGCACCGGTCACGCCGCACTGCAACTGCTTCTTCCATGTAATTACGCGGGCGGTAATGCATTCAGCAGCAGATCGACATGCTCCTCGGGCTTCACTTTGCGATAGATCGCGGAAAGGCGGCCATCCGGTCCGATCACGAAAGTGCTGCGTTCGGTGCCCATGTATTTCTTGCCGTACATGCTTTTCTCAACCCAGACGTCGTAGGCTTCGACCATCTTGTGATCGGGATCGGAGAGAAGCGGGAAGGGGAGCTCATGTTTGGCGATGAATTTCTCGTGGCTCTTGATTGAATCGATGCTCACGCCGAAAATTTCGCCGCGCTTTTCCAGGTCCTTCCAGGAATCGCGCAAGGCGCAGGCTTGTGTCGTGCAACCGGGCGTGTCGTCTTTCGGATAAAAATAAAGAACAACCGATCGTCCGCGAAAATCGCCTAACGAGACCTCTTTTCCGTTTCCATATTTTCCGCCGACCGCGGTCGCGGTGAATTTGGGCGCCGCATCGCCAACGTTTAAAGACATGCGGAGACGATCAGGTTTCGAAGAAGATTATCAAGAGGCCGACGACGCCGAGGAGCGTTCCGATTATCCCGCTCTCAAATTTTTCCAGCGCCTCGAGTTTCACTTTCTGCACACCCATCAGGGTAAGCCAGGTAAACAAAATCATTCCGGCTACGGTGCCGACCGAAAGAATCACCGTTAGTAAAATGAAACCACCCCAGCCATAGCGAACGCCGGAAGCGTAAATGGGCAGGAACGCTTCGCAGGGAGAAAAAGTAAGCAAGGCGAGCAGACTAGTGATGGCGGCTCGATCCGACGCAACGGTGTGATGATGTTCGTGTTCGACTCCGTCGTGAGCATGCGTGTGCTCGTGCTCGCAGAAAAGATGATGATGCGCGTGTCCCTTACCCGTGAACTGCCGATACAAATAAAAAGCGCCGAGAAGAATGAGCGCTGTCCCCGCGATGCGCGGAAACCAAACTCCGATATGTTCGTTCAAGACGATGCCGAACCACGCGATCAGCAAACCAAGCGCCGCGGTGAAGATGACATGCCCTGTCCCGGCCAGGGCCGTTACGCCTAGAGTGCGACTGTGATTCCAATGCTGCGCGCGCGCGGCCAGGACAAACGGCAGCCAGTGCGTCGGAATGGCCGCGTGAAAAAACGCCACACCGAACCCTGTAATCGCGATCGTGGTAAGGACGGCTTCGTTCATCTACTGGTGCTCATACTCGGAATCGTGATCGTAATCGAGAAGTCGTAATCGAGCACGAGCACGATCAGGAGTATGAGCACGAGAAAAGAAATCACATCGGGCTGCAGGGATTTGAACCCTGGACCTCCTGCACCCGAGGCAGGCGCTCTACCAAGCTGAGCCACAGCCCGTGATGTGATCTGCCGAAGCAGCAAAAAGGCAGCGCCTTATTCGCCTACTTCATTCCGGCTGGCAAGCGCCTTCGCGCGAACAATCCGATTGACAGACTGACGCACCGCCGACAAGGTCTCAATTCCGTTTTCCGCGCCGATGATTGCCTCTGAGATTATTCCTCCTACTCTTCCAAGCGATTCGCCGGCCATTCTTCGGTTTCCCACGGACACTAACCGAGCCGTCCGTTCATTGCGCACTATGACCTCCCAACTCCTGCAGGAAGCAGCCCAAGTGATCCCGAATCAACAACTCCTGATCAACGTCGTTTCCAAGAGGGTGCGCCAACTCGGGTTGGGACATCGCCCGCTCGTCGAAGCCACGCCGCGTTCCTCGCTCACCGACATCGCGTTGCGCGAAATCATTGCCGGCAAGCTGACCTACGAGCGAATCGTGGAAGCGCCCGCCGACGGCGCTTAAGTAGCGCAAGCTCTCAGGCTGCCGGATAGTTGCTGCGATGGCCGCGGAAACTATTCTCAATCGCAAAGCGCTGCGGGATTTTCACATCCTCGACCGCTATGAAGCGGGCATCGAGTTGAAAGGCAGCGAGGTCAAATCGATCCGCGCCGGCAAAGCGAACATCAGCGACGCATTCGCGCGCATCGAGAAGGGCCAGGCGTTTCTCTACAACGCCGATATCCAACCGTACGCGCAAGCGAGCCACGAAGTGCCGCCCGCAAAACGCGTGCGTCGTTTGCTCTTGCATCGTCAGGAAATCGACAAGCTTTACGGCGAGACCGCGATCGCCGGTCGCACACTCACGGTCCTGAAACTTTATTGGAAAAGCGGAAAGTTGAAGGCAGAGATTGGCGTTGCGACCGGAAAAGTCGCGCACGACAAGCGGCAGGATCTGAAGAAGCGCGCCACTGATCGCGAGACCGCGCGTGAAGTCGCGCGCTTCAATCGACGACACGGTTAGAGGCCAACGGCGCCCGCGCGAACGTATATGAAGTGTGAAGAAGACTCGCACTTTCGCTCTCGCTGCCGCTGGAACTGCCTTGGCGCTCTATGCAGTTCGTAAAGCCGCGCGCAGCAATTTTTCTTTTGCCGGCAAAGTCTGTCTCATCACCGGCGGCTCGCGTGGACTTGGATTGGTTCTGGCGCGACGAATCTGCGCGGAAGGCGGCCGTGTCGCGTTGCTCGCGCGCGATCTCGAGGAGTTGCGCCTGGCGCATGATGATTTGGTGCTGCGCGGCGGCGACGTTGTCGTTGTCCCGTGCGATTTGCTGCAACGCGATCAAATCGAAGAAGCGCTGCGCAAAGTCGCGGAACATTTCGGAGCGATCGATGTTCTGATTAACAACGCCGGCATCATCGAAGTCGGCCCACTCGAACACATGTCGCGCGAAGATTTCGAGCGCGCCATGCAACTGCATTTGTGGGCGCCCTTCACACTCATGTGGGAAGTGATTCCGCAGATGCGCCGTCGCGGCGGCGGTCGCATCATCAACATTTCTTCCATCGGCGGCAAAATTGCAGTGCCCCATCTGGCCGCCTATTGCGCCAGCAAACATGCGCTCGTTGGGTTATCCGATTCCATGCGCGCCGAACTCGCGCGCGATCGGATCTACGTCACCACCGTCGCGCCGGGAATGATGCGGACCGGTTCGCATGTGAATGCAAAATTCAAAGGACAACACGCGGCGGAATTTGCCTGGTTCGCCATTTCAAATTCGACGCCGCTCATTTCCATCAGCGCCGACTCCGCCGCGAAACAAATCCTGGAAGCATCACGAAATCGTCGTCCCGAAATCACGCTCACCATGGCGGCGCGCGTCGCCATTATCGGGAACGCAATTTTTCCCAGCATTACCGGACACATGATGACGCTGGCGAACCGCCTTCTTCCCGGCGCGACCGATTCGTCGGGTAATCAAGCGCGCTCCGGCGCAGAAAGCCGTTCGCGGAAAATGACGCCGCGATGGTCGACCTCGTTAGCCGACGACGCCAGCGCGCAGAACAACGAAGCGGGCGCGAACGGTTCGCGCTGAGCGCGCGATGGACGGGAAACGTCTATTTGTCGCGATCGATTTTCCCGGCATCGCTGGACCGCTCGGATCTCAGTACGCGCGTGAACTCGAGGTTCGTTGTAGCGGGGTCCATGACCGCCGAAAATGCGCCATCTGGAATCCAAGCGTTCGGCGGTCACAGACCGCCGCTACAAAACAGAATCAATCGAAGGCCGGTTCGACGCGTTCTTCTTCGCGCGGCACGAGTTTGTTTCGTTCGATGATACGCGCGCAGGTGTTCCAGCGCAGAATGGTGTCGTCATTTCCTGGCGGACGAATCGCTTCCGCTTTTTCGTAGCAATCCATCGCTTCGCGAAACAAATCGTAGGCCCAGGCGGCGGCGTGACCACCCTGCGCGAGTTTCGCTTTGGCGCGTCGCTCGGAAAGCAATCCGGAAAAATAATGGCGCTCGTAGTCGCCCTTCAATTTGCCTAACAACTCCTTGGCTTGCGTGTCGCTCACGCCGTAGCCCTTCGAAAAACGATCGGTGACCGCGAGCAACAAGCTCGTGATGGCCTGCTGATTATCCGGCGCGATTTTCAATACATCGAGGCAGATGCTTTCCGCCTCGGCCGGTTCGTTGAGCAATCGATAACGCTCGGCCTTTTCCAATGCGGCCGGGATTCCTTCCTTCGTCAGCGTTTTCAGCTCAAACATCTTTTCACTTTCGTCGCATTCGTCGCCAGAGCCAGCCTAACGGATCGTAAAATTCGTCGACCACGCGTTCCTTTAACGGAATGATGGCGTTGTCGGTGATCTGGATATTTTCCGGACAAACGTTGGTGCAGCATTTGGTGATGTTGCAATAACCGACGCCGTGGGCCTCGCGCAATTCCGGCACGCGATCTTCGATATCGAGCGGATGCATCTCCAGCGCCGCAACGTAAGTAAGGAAACGCGGGCCGATAAATTCGTCGTGCTTGTGATGATCGCGCAGCACGTGACAAACATCCTGGCAAAGAAAGCACTCGATGCATTTGCGGAATTCCTGCACCCGATCGATGTCCACCTGCTGCATTCGCCAGGTGCCGTCCGGCGCGTCGGGCGGGCGTGGCTTGAATTTCTTGATCCGCTTTTTTACGCGGTAATTCCATGAGACATCCGTGATCAAATCCTTCACCAACGGAAATGCCTTCATCGGCTCGATCGCGATCGGCTTCTCGTTAGGCAAATCGCTCAGCCGCGCCATGCACATCAGCTTGGGAATGCCGTTGATTTCCGCCGAACACGAACCGCACTTCCCCGCTTTGCAATTCCAGCGGCAGGCGAGATCACCCGCCTGCGTGCGCTGAATATCATGCACGGCATCGAGCACGACCATGCCCTCGGAACATTCCGCAGAGTAATTTTGAAACGCGCCGCCGTTCGTATCGCCGCGCCAGATTTTGAATTGAACGGTCTGCTCGCTCACTTCATCTCCTCAATGATCTGCCGCAAATGATCCGGCATTTCCTTGAGCGGCTCCAATCGAATCTGCATCGAGCCGTCCTCGGCGCGCGAGATCATCGTGTTCACTTTCGAGAAGCGTTCGTCTTTCTCCGGGAAATCTTCGCGGAACTGCGCGCCACGACTTTCCTTACGCTCCAGCGCCGCGCGTGTGACCGCCTCCGAAACCGTCAGGAGATTTTCCAGATCGAGAGCGGTATGCCATCCCGGGTTGAACTCGCGGTGTCCAACGACGGCGGCGCGACTCGCGCGTTCCTTCAGTTTCTGCAAGTGCTCGAGAGCGGATTTCATTTCCGCTTCGTTGCGCACGATTCCAACATTGTCTTGCATCACTTCCTGCAAATCCTTCTGCACTTCATAAGGATTCTCGCTGCGATTCGACTCAAAAGGTTCAACAGCTTCGCGCGCCACGGCTTCGATTTTTGTCGAGTCGATTTCGCCTAACGAGTTCTCCTTGGCGAATTTCGCCGCGTATTCTCCCGCGCGTTTTCCGAAAACCAAAAGATCGGAAAGCGAATTTCCGCCGAGCCGATTCGCGCCGTTGATTCCGGCCGCGCATTCGCCCGCTGCGAACAATCCGGGCACCCGGGACATTTGTGAGTCGGCATCCACGTGCACGCCACCCATCACGTAATGCGTGGTCGGGCCGACTTCCATCGGTTGTTCGGTAATGTCGATGTCGGCCAGTTGTTTGAACTGATGATACATGCTCGGCAGCTTGCGCTTGATGTGATCGGCTCCGTTCGCGACGCGTTTTTTTATCCAGGCGATGTCGAGATAAACGCCGCCGTGCGGACTGCCACGGCCTTCCTTGATCTCACGCACGATGCAACGGGCGACATGATCGCGCGTGAGTAATTCCGGCGGACGCCGCGCGTTCTTGTCGCCCTGACAATAACGCCAGCCTTCTTCTTCGCTGTCGGCAGTCTGCGATCGATAATTTTCTGGAATGTCGTCGAACATGAATCGACGGCCTTCCTTGTTCGTGAGGATTCCGCCTTCACCGCGCACACCTTCCGTGACGAGAATTCCGCGCACGCTCGGAGGCCAAACCATTCCCGTCGGATGAAACTGCACGAATTCCATGTCGATCAGTTCCGCGCCCGCTCGGTAAGCGAGCGAATGTCCATCGCCGGTGTATTCCCAACTGTTGCTCGTGATTTTAAACGCGCGGCCGATGCCGCCGGTCGCGAGCACGATTGCTTTCGCCCGAAAAATTTTGAACCGACCGCGCTCACGTTCGTAACCGAATGCGCCGACAGCGCGGCCAGCACTTGTCAGGATCGAGAGAATCGTGTGCTCCATGTAGACCTCGATTCCCTGATGGATTCCGTGATCCTGCAACGTGCGTATCATTTCCAAGCCGGTGCGATCTCCGACATGCGCGAGCCGCGGATAACGATGTCCGCCGAAATTCCGCTGCAGGATGCGGCCGTCTTTCGTGCGATCGAAAACTGCGCCCCATTTCTCCAGTTCGCGCACGCGATCCGGTGCTTCCTGCGCGTGCAACTCCGCCATGCGCCAATTGTTGACGTATTGACCACCGCGCATCGTGTCGGCGAAATGCACGCGCCAGTTATCGCGATCGTCGACATTCGCCAGCGCCGCCGCGATTCCGCCTTCGGCCATGACGGTGTGCGCTTTTCCGAGAAGTGATTTGCAAACCAACCCGACCGACACTCCCGCGGCGGAAGCTTCAATGGCTGCGCGCAATCCCGCGCCGCCGGCGCCGATGACAAGAACGTCGTGTTGGTGTGTTTCGTATTCGGGCATCGGGCGCGGCTAGAGCAGACGGAAGTCGTGCCAGATTCCCATCGAACACATCCTCACATAGAGGTCGGCAAACCCGACCCAGAATAAACTGATCCACGCCCAGAGCTGGTGGCGTTGGTTCAAGCAGGTGACACAGCGATACGCCGGGAAGGTTGGCGATTTAGAAAGTTGATCGCGAAATCCGCCGATCAAGTGCCGCAGCGAATGACAGCCGAAAGTATATCCGGCGAGAAGCACGACATTGATCAGGAGAACGACGGTGCCAACTCCGATGCCGAATCCGTCCTGGAACCACATTGCTTTCCAGACATCGAAGCTGAGCAGGCCGATGAAGATGATAGCGAGATAAAGAAAATAACGATGCACGTTTTGCATGATGAGCGGGAAGGAACGCTCGCCGCGATAATGTTTGCGTGGTTCACCGACCGCGCAGGCGGGCGGATCAGCCCAGAGCGCTTTGTAATACGCGCCGCGGTAGTAATAACAGGTCAGCCGCAATCCGCCTGGCGCCCACAAAATGAGAAGCGCGGGTGAAAACAAAAGCCAGCCCGGCCACCAAAGTGGTTTCGGCCCAAACCAACTATGCGGCGAACTGCCGAAAAGTTCCGGCGAATAAAAAGGCGAGAGATACGGGCCGTAATGATAATGCGCGCCCTGGAACGCCGCCCAGGTGGAGTAAATGATGAACGCGAGAAATCCGGCGGCCATCAGCGCCGACTTCTTCCACCAGACATCACTGCGCGTAGTCGCACCAAAAGAACGCGGTGGCGGCAGAGTAGCTTCAGCGGAATTCATTTGAGGCGAGGACGCAACGTGTTCATAACGGCTGCGAATTTCACGATCAAGTAAATCGATCGATTCACCGCCGCCATGCACGGACGCGAATTGCACCTTCCCAAACGTTATGGAAATGCGGCAAACTACGCGCGTTTCCTCCCCGGGCATGAAAGATAGTCTCAACGAATCCCAGAATTTCCATTCGTCGTTCGTCGGCGAAGATAGAGCGGCGCCGAGAGGTGAAAGCTTGTCGTCGGATTCGCCCCCGCGTCCCGGAATGACAGCGGCGCAACGGCGGAAATTACTTTTCCATTGGAACATGACGCGCCGCGAATATCCGCGCGATCATTGTTTCCATCATTTGTTTGAGGAGCAGGCCGAAAAAACTCCGGACTCGCCCGCGGTACAGGACGACGTCGATTCTCTTTCTTACCGAGAATTGAATCGGCGCGCTAATGGCCTGGCGCATCAACTGCGTGCGCTTGGAGTGCAACGCGAAACCCTCGTCGGAGTTTGTCTCGAACCTTCAACCGATCTTCTCGTCGCTTTGCTGGCAGTGATGAAAGCCGGCGGAGCTTACGTCCCCATCGACGCCTCTTATCCAAAGGAGCGTATTGCCTTCATGGTGCACGACTCGGCCATGCCGATCGTCATCACTCGGGAGAAATTGAAATCCATTCTTCCGCAAGGCGGTGTGCGAATTCTTTCTCTCGATACTCCGCTGCTCGCGGCCGAATTTTCGCAGGTTCCCGCGAGCGAGCTAACGCCAGAAAATCTTGCCTACGTTATCTACACGTCAGGTTCAACTGGCCGACCGAAGGGCGTGATGATGACTCATCGCGGGCTCGTTAACTATCTCGTGTGGGCGACGCAGGCTTACGAAATGAAAAAAGGGACCGGCGCGCCCGTGCATTCCTCCATCGCGTTCGATCTCACGATCACAGCTCTTTTCGCGCCCCTCCTGGTTGGCGGTTCGGTGCGGATGTTGCCGCAAAATCTGGAGACACTTGGTCTGGTCCTGTGCGGCGATACGCCATTCAGTTTGGTAAAAATTACCCCGGCGCATTTGGAGCTTTTGTGCGCGCAATGGACGGGTGAATGCGGCGCGTCCACTCATCTGTTCGTTATCGGCGGTGAAGCGTTATTCGGGCAAAGCCTCGATTTCTGGCAACGTTGTGCGCCGTCTGCCGCCCTCGTGAATGAATACGGCCCGACTGAAACGGCCGTAGGTTGCTGCGCTTATTTCGTCCCGAAGAGCCACATGTTTGATGGTGCAATTCCGATTGGCCGTCCTATCGCGAACACGCAGCTCTATGTGCTGGATGAATCTCTTGAGCCCGTAGCGCTCGGCGAGACTGGCGAATTATATATCGCCGGCGATGGTCTGGCGCGTGGTTATCTAAATCTGCCGGAACTAACCGCGGAAAAATTCGTAGCTAATCCCTTCGCCGCCGGAGACGAGAATACTTCCGCGCGCATGTATAAGACCGGCGATTTGGTGCGCTATTTGCCGGATGGAAATCTCGAGTTTCTCGGACGCGCGGACGACCAAATCAAATTGCGTGGTTATCTCATTGAACCGGCGGAAGTCGAAACGGCCCTGCTGACTCATCCGCAAGTGCGAAACGCAGCGGTCATTAGCCTAACGAGTGCGAGCGGGGAAAAATATCTGGCGGCCTATCTGATTGCGAAAGATCCGCCACCGGCGCCAGCGGAATTGCGAGAGTATCTCAAAACGAGATTACCCGAACCGATGATTCCGTCCGTCTTTGTGCCCCTAGCTGCGTTGCCTTTGACCGCCAACGGCAAAGTGGATCGAAAAGCCCTGCCACAACCGGCACTGAAAGTGGACCAGTCCGAGATTGCGGCCAGCGGAACTGAGCATCGGGTCGCCGAACTGTGGAGTGAAGCGCTTCAGCGACCCGTCGGGTTGGACGATGATTTTTTCGCCCTCGGCGGTCACTCACTTCTCGCGGTGCGTCTCGTCATGCAAATAAATCAGCTCTTCGAGTCGCAGTTGGATGCACTCTCTTTTTATCAGCATTCGACTCCGCGCCAGGTTGCACAGCTGATTGAACGAGGTGGCGACATTTTCCCGCCGAAGCTGGTTCGTCTTCGGCCCGGTTGTGGGGAAGCGCCGATTGTCTTTCTAAATGCTCCGCAGGAATTTATTCGCGTGGCAAACCTGATGAGCGACCAGCATCCGGTTTATGGGAGTGAGGTTCCTTTTCCCAAAGGGGCGGTAGAAGCAGCGATGCGTTTCGACACGAGTAATCTTCCGGGCTTGGAAGAAATGATCACACCCCATTTCGATCTCATTTGCTCCCACCAATTGAGTGATCCGATTTTTCTCGCCGGTTATTCTTCTTACGGAATGGTTGCCTTCGAAGTTGCCCACCTCCTGCGGCGAGCGGGTAAAGAGGTTGGGGGCGTCTTTTTGTTCGACGCCGATATGAAACCGTCGCGTTGGGCTGCTCTGCGTGTGCGCGGTCTCCGTCACGCGCGTCAGGTCATGAAAAACGGCGCGCCTTATCTTTGGAAAAAAATGCGGGACCGCCGGGCGCGGCAAAAAACGGGAGGTTCCACGCGTCCCGCCGCGGACGACGAGATCTCGTGGCGTATTTTTCAATGCATCTGGGACCATGCGCAACGGAATTACAGCCCGCAGATTCTCGACACGCCCGGCGTGCTTTTTCGCGCCAAGACCACCATTTACGGGGACATCCATGACCACGACGGGTGTCTTGGATGGCGCGGCCTTTTTTCTGAAGGCCTCGAGGTAATAGAAGTTCCAGGTGATCACCTGACCATGTGGGTTGAGCCGCACGTTCTGGCGCTTACCCAGGCGTGGCAGGACTCGTTAGGCCAACTCGCTTGTTTATCGGCCTGAGAAAAAACCAGGCGCTGATTTTCCTGGCGAATCCCGGTGAAACCACGGCTGAGATAGCGGTTGCGCTTCGCGATCGGCTGCTGACCGAGGAAGAAAAAGCGCGCCGATTCGTCCGCGGTCAAGATGCACATGATTACATTATTGCTCGCGCTTTGCTGCGGTTGAGCTTGTCGCGCTGTTTCGCTGTCCAACCGCAAGAATGGCAGTTCGCAAGAAGCGAACGCGGAAAACCCTTCTTAATCTCGCCGACGAATTTGCCGCCGTTTCGATTCAGTCTTTCGCACACCCGTGGTTTGGTGGCATTGCTCGTTAGCTTCGCGCCAGAGGCCGGAATCGACGTCGAACAAATGGAACGGACGAACGATCTCAAACTAGTGGCGCAGCGCGTTTGTTCGAGACGCGAACTTGAGTCGCTCGATCAACTCGCGGGTGAAAAATGGCAGCAGCGTTTCTTCCAGCTTTGGACACTGAAAGAAGCTTACGCCAAAGCGCGCGGCCTAGGTCTCGGGTTACCATTGCAAGGCGTCTCTTTCGAAGTCGATGCGCGGGACAAGGTCATTGCCGAAGTCGAGGGCGATTGGCAATTTCATCTCGAACGGGTCGCCCCTAATCACATGCTGGCGGCAGCGGTGTGTCGGGAAAGCAGCGCTCAAAATTACGAATTCGAGCTGCGCGAATTTTGCCTAACGAGCGGTTAGCCCTTTGGCGTTATTGCCGTTGGGACCATGATGGCGTCGCGCATGCCGTGCAGGAGTTTTTTGTCTGCAGGCACGATGGTCGCGAGCGCTCCGCGCAGGTGCACTCGATCTTGTTCGACAAAGTAATACGGGCAGAGGCGCACGCGTCCGCGCATTACTTTTTGTTCGCCCGATTCCGCGTCGAAATATGGCTGCTCGATCAACCGCGCTTTGTGAAAACGCTGCATGATTCGCGGCGTCACCTCGAATGTTTGCAGCGCTTCTTCGATCAGCCGCTGCCATTCCGCGTGCGGCAAATCCTGGCCTACCCAGACTCCTCGGCTACCCCAGCCGAGCGGGGAAAATCCGCTCACCTTCAAAAGAAGTTCGCGTTCCTTCTGACTCAATTTACCCGCCTCGCGCCAATCGTGGATTTCCAGCCGGGGAATCACGGCGTGCTGCGGCAGCGGCGTCGGGTCGAGCAGCCAGCTGTAGGGAATCACTTCCTGCAAATCGCGAAAATATTTGTCGCCTAATTCGCGCCGCCAGAATTCGCGCAGCGGCTGCAACCAGAAAAGCGCGAACAACATTTTCTCTTCCAGGTATGGCTTGATCGGCGGCGTGATTTTTACCTCACTTTTGCTGGCAGCGTACATCAACTCGGAAACGCGCGGCAGGTTGGGCAAATCGAAAAGTTCGAAGAATCGGTAAACAGCCCGGCCGGGTTGCGGCTGATAGCTTTCCGCGGAGACGACCTTCCACTCGTTAGGCGAAAATCGTGCGTTCAGCTGCCCGGCTATCCAATTCATCTCGGGGCGATAGGTGGCGGCTTCTTCCGAGATGACGATGTCACCGCCGTCGGGTAGCAGGTTCTTGAAGCCTTCAATCATCCCTTCGCCGCCCCCGACGATTTCTTTGCCTAACGAGTGGTAGGTTTGATTAAGCCACGCGGTCAAACCGATCCCGCCCGGAACAGAATCGATTTCCGCGATGATGTGACCCGTCTCGGTCAGGACCAAATCGGGTCGAATTACTGCCGGGAGATCGTCGCGAAATTGCTTTTGGCGCGCAAACTCAACTAGCTCCGGCGGTTTACCGGCGTCGAGATACTTTGCCACCCAGGAGGGCTGCTTTCCTTTAATGCTTTGCTGGTAAAGCTGATTGCACGCACGCAGAAAAACAAGAAGCTGATGGCCCAGGCGCTCGAGGTTTTTGCCTAACGAGTGGTCGATCGCAAAGGGTTCGGGCGAGAGGAGCCAATCTTTTTCCGCGAACAATCCTTCTGCCGGAAAGGCCGCGCGGATCGCCTCCCGACTGATCGGCGAAGTCATCGGCCGGCCGCCATCCGTTTCAAAGCAAGTTTCACCAGTTCTTCAGCACTCGTTAGGCCGGAATTGCTTTCCTGCAGTTCGCGTACTGTCTTGTGTGCCTCCACTTGTTTGTAACCGAGTGAGATCAGAGCGAGCACGGCTTCGTTCGCTTGTGTCTGCTCGGGCGTCGGCGCGTGTGTTGCGCTGGCTGCTTCCCATGCTGCGGCTACGCCGACTTTGTCTTTCAACTCGAGCACCATGCGCTCCGCAGTTTTTTTCCCGACGCCGCTGATCTTTGAAAGCAAGGCGACGTCGCCATTGACCACTGCGCTTTTGAAATTGCTCACGCTCATTCCGCTGAGAACTGCCAGCGCGAGCTTTGGACCGATGCCGCTGACATTATTGACCAAGAGCCGAAAAAGATCGCGCTCCGCCGCGGTCATAAAACCGAAAAGGATATGGGCATCTTCGCGCACGTGCAGATGGGTGAGGACGTGAACAGGTTGACCGACCGGCGGCAGACGATCGTAACTCGAGAGCGGAATCATGACTTCATAGCCGACTCCGGCGACGTCGATCGTCGCCTGCGTGGGCAACGCGGCGGCCAGTTTCCCATCGAGAAAAGTGATCATCGGTTAATCGGTAACAGACGGGCGGGGCTTCAACAACAAGGTGAGATCGACCCACTTGAAATTGGCAGTGCTGAAACCGCGCGTGGTGTAACGAATCCAGTGAGTCGGCGTCGAGGGATAAATCTCCGTTGCCAGTCCCGTCGGCATAACAATAAACCGCCCACCCGGTTGATCCATGAAAGCAGCGACCGCCTTGTCATCCACCTCGTTTAACCAACCGTCGACTTGCCGGCGGAAATACCAAACCAAACTCGGCTCGCGATAGCGCGCCGCGCCGAACTGCATATCGCGCGTCAGATTATTTTGCGCCTGGCGATAGAGGTCCCGCGATGGCGAAAACTTCGCGACAAACGGTGTGCTCAGAACCGCGAGGAAAGCGATCATGAGTGCGGTGAGACTGGCGCGCCTAACGAATGCTGGTCCATCTTTTTGCCTAACGAGTGCTTTCGCCAAAAGCAAGGCGAGCAGGGGAAACGCGGGCAGGGTGTAATGCGGCAGCTTGGTTTTCACGAGAGTGAAAATGAGGAAAACGATCGCGATGCCCGCGATCAGAAAATTGTCGACCGGATCACGTTCGCGCCAGAGCCGCCGGGCAAGCCAGAGGAGTTTGAATGACCACGGAAAGAAAGTCAGAAAAATCGCCACGAAATAAAACGGCAAGGCCGCGAGGTAACTGAGAATTGATCCGCCGCCGTGTCCTTCCATGGCGACGACAGTTCGCTCAATCACATGCCGTCCAATTCCGACGCGGAGGAATTCGCCGTTTGTCTGCAAGAGCGCGGGGATTCCCCATAGCGAAACAACCGCCAGCGAAACGGCGCACCCAACGAGAAAATGAAAACGCTGATTTAGTTTTGTCGGTGGAAGGAAATATTTCGCGGCAACGACGGTGAGTAACGGGAGCCAGGCAATTGGCCCCTTCGCCAGAAAGCCGCAGCCTAACGAGAGGTAGAAAATCCACCAGTAACGTTTGGACGACGGCCCGCGGATCAACCCATCGCCGGCCCAATATGCGGCTGTCATGAAAAAGACGAGCCACATGTCCGCGACAGCTGCTTTGCCATGGACGAAAGTTTGAAAGCAAAGCGTGAAAATGATCGCCGCCCACCAGGCGAGAAGTTCGCCGCCAATTCGACGTCCCCAGGCGAAAATGAGTAACGCGGTTAACGAAGCTGCTACCGCCGTCGGAAACCTGGCCGCGAAATCGTTCTCGCCGAAGGCGCGATAGCTCAGCGTTTGAAACCAATAAGTGAGCGGCGGTTTGTCGAAGCGATAATGGTTATTGAAATACGGAACGACGTAATCGCCGCGCTGCAGCATTTCCCGCGAGGCTTCAGCGAAACGCGGTTCGTCGCGATCGATCAGCGGCAGGGTCCAAGTGCCGGCGAGGTGGAACAGCAGGCTGGCGAAAAAAACGAGAAGAAAATTGCGGAGACCGACCTTCGTCGCGTGGTCGCGATTTATCGGAGTTGCAGAATTCAAGGTGGGACTGAAAAATAGGGAGCCTGGAAACACAACCGGCAATTCCAAATGTGAGGCCGCCGCGGCCATGGCGCTGGCTTTATTTTCTTCTCGCGGTGGCGTTGCTCATCGCCGGCGCGTTCTATTGCGATAGCGCGGTGCGGAATTGGATGGAGCAGCATCAGACGCCGGCGGGAAAAGATTTCATGCGCGCCGTGAGTCGCTGGGGCGATTGGCCGACGCATGTGATCGCCGGAACGCTGGGCGCAATCGTTTGTTGGATATTGGGCAGGCGCGAGTGGACAAAAATTTTTGTCGCGATGCTCCTGGCCTGCGCGCTGACCGGTCTGATCAACCCAGTGATCAAAACTGCCGCTGGCCGCGCCCGTCCTTCTGTGAAAGTGGATTCGGGCTGGAAAGGTCCGAACCTGCATCAGAAATATCACGCGTTTCCCTCCGGCCACACGGTCGCGACCAGCGCTTTCTTTGCCGCCCTCTTTCTCGCGCGCCGGCGGCTCGGTCTCGCCTTGCTGCCAATTCCGATACTCATTGCGTTTTCGCGCCTCTATTTGAATGCGCATTACCTTTCCGATGTGATCTGCGGCGCCACGCTTGGCTTTTTTTGCGCTCTGATCGTGTGGCGTTTGATCGCGGTCTGGGAAAAATCGCGGATATCCGCGGCTATTCCGGTTTCAGAATCAAGCTGAGCGCGATGCTCCGGCCTTTGACCGGATAGACGGTTTCGATCGAATATTTTTTCCACTCGTTAGGCGTTCGTGCAAAAGCGCTTTGCGCCAGCGGTGTGGGCAAAATAACGAAACGCGCGCCCGGTTTCGCCATGAAGGCCGCGACAGTGTCGGCATCCAATTTTGTCATCCATCCTTTAATGTAGCGGCGGAAATACCAGACGAGGCTGGGCTCGACATAATCGACCGCGCCGAATTCCATCTCGGGTTTCAGATCGCCGCGGACTTTTTCCAAGAGTTGGACGGTCGGGAAAAGGCCTCTGCTGAACGGAGGGAGAATGAGCGCGACAATGAGGTATCCGACAGCCACTGTGATCGCGCTGCGCCTAACGAATGCTGTACCTTTAGGGCTTTGCTCCAACTGCTGCGCGAGAAGAAGCGAAAGCAACGGCAGCGCAGGCATGGTGTAGTGCGGCAACTTCGTTTTGAAAAAAGTAAAGATGAGGAAAAAAATAGCCGCGCCGGCCAGAAGAAAATTCTCCAGCGGATCGCGTTTGCCCCAAAGCCGCGCCGTGAGCGAAGGCAACTTTATCGACCAGGGAAAGAAGCTGAAAAAAATCGTGACGAAATAAAACGGCAGTGTCGCAATGTAACCGGCAAAGGATTGCGCGCCCTGGCCCTTGATCGGCCTGACGGAGCGGTCGATGATTTGTTGTCCGATGGCGACGCGCACGTAATCGCCGTGTGTGCGCATAAGGGCGGGCACGGCCCAGCCGGAAATGAGCAAGAGCACGCAGAACATTCCACGCGCGAACGTGAAGCGAGCGGCATAGGGCACGCGCGGAAGAAGAAATTTCATGACTCCCAAAGTCAGGAGCGGCGTCCAACCAATCGGGCCCTTCGCGAAAAATCCGCCCGGAAAGGCGAGATAAAATAGCCAGCGAAAAAAACGCACCTCTTTCTCGTCGGGCGCCGCTTTTTGGCCTAACGAGTCCTCAATCAGGCGGAAGGCAGCGTAGTGTGCGGCGGTGATGAAAAAGACCAGCCACATGTCGGCGATGGCTGCTTTGGCGTAGATCACCACTTGAAGCGCGAGTGCAAAAATAATTGCGGCCCACCAACCGACATGCGCGTCGGCGCATCGTTTCCCCCAAAGAAGAAGCAGAACCGAAGTCAGCGAAGCGGCGATGGCCGAAGGGAAACGAGCCGCAAAATCGTTTTCGCCAAAAATCCGATAACTGGCAACTTGCGCCCAATAGGCGAGGGGCGGTTTGTCGAAACGGTAAGCATTATTAAAAAACGGAATGATGTAATCGCCCCGCTCCCGCATCTCACGCGCGGCTTCGGCGTAGCGCGGCTCGGCTCGTTCGAGCAAAGGGATTTGCCACGTGCCCGCGAGATGAAATAACAGGCAACCGGAAAAGAGAAAAAAAACGATGCTGCGAATTCCGGTTTGCAAAGAGAGCGTTAGATAAACTTCCGTCCAAGCAAAGAACAAGCTTATAGGCGGGCGTGGCGGAGAGGGTGGGATTCGAACCCACGAGGGCTTGCGCCCTGCCGGTTTTCAAGACCGGAGCCATCAACCACTCGACCACCTCTCCGAGTGAGCGACCTATTTTGTCACCCAACGCACCACGAGCAACACTGGACGTGTCTTTATGTTCATGCGAACTTATAGCGTGGCGAAGCAAAAATTCCGACCGATCATCAAAGAAACGCCGCAGAGCTTTGAAGCGATGCACGGTCGTGGTGCATCGTGGAGTCCGGCCAACCGCTTCGAAAAATTGCACGTCGATCTGACTGACGTCGATGTGGTCGATCCGATCGCCGCAGCCGAAGAGCGACCGAAACGTGTCACGCAATATTTTCGCGACGACACGAAATCGATCATCGTGCGCAATAACAGTCCCGATGTCGGATTTGAAACAAGTCTCAATCCGTATCGCGGCTGCGAGCACGGCTGCATTTATTGTTACGCGCGGCCGACGCATGAGTATCTGGGTTTTTCCGCGGGACTCGATTTCGAGAGTCGCATCATGGTGAAGATGGATGCGGCGCGTTTGCTGGAGGAAGAGTTGTCGTCGCCGAAATGGGAACCACAAACGCTCGTCCTCAGCGGCGTGACCGATCCATATCAGCCGATCGAGCGAAAATTGGAAATCACGCGCGGTTGTTTGCGCGTGCTGGCGAAATTTCGCAACCCAGTCGGGATCATCACCAAGAATCGATTAGTCACGCGCGACATCGACTTGTTAGGCGAGCTCGCGGCCCATCACGCCGCGGCGGTGAATGTCTCCATCACTTCCCTCGATCCAGAGCTGCAACGAATTCTTGAGCCGCGCACTTCTTCGCCGAACGCGCGCCTGGAAGCGATTGCGCAACTGCGCGCCGCGAAAATTCCCGTTGGCGTGATGAGCGCGCCCATCATTCCGGGATTAACCGATCACGAAGTGCCCGCGATCTTGAAAGCGGCGGGCGAAGCCGGCGCGCAATTCGCTGGCTATACGGTGGTGCGTTTGCCGTGGGCAGTCGCGCCGCTTTTCGAACATTGGCTCGAGGAAAATTTCCCCGATCGCAAAGAAAAGATTCTCGGCCGCATTCGCCATCTGCGTGGCGGCGAAAAAATTAACAGCACGCAATTTGGCAAGCGCATGCGCGGCGAAGGAATTTTCGCGGAACAAATTCGTCAGATGTTTGAAGTTGGTTGCCGCCGCGCCGGCATGAATCTGCGCCCGAAATTATCCACGGAGAATTTCCGGCGGACTAACGAGCAGTTGACGCTGTTGTAGCCGCTACACCGCTTTTGGTTGCGCCTTGGCCAAATTCACGCGGCCCAAGATCGAGAGCATCAGGCAACCGCCGATCAATCCGAAAGGCGCCATGAAATAGAAATAATTGCTCCAACTGCGGTCGAGCAGATGGCCGAGCAAAATGCCGGCGAGGCTGCCGCCAAAATATTGGAAGGAATCGATCACGCCCGAAGCGAAACCGGCCATCTTGGCTCCCCCGATGTCCATGGCTGCCGCCGTGCCGAGAATGGAATGCGTCGCGTTGGCCGTGAGCGAAATAAACACAAGAAAAACAATAGCGGCATTCGCAGTGTGAAATTGCGCGGCGCACAAAATGATAACAGTCTCGAGAAAATAAAGACCGGCCGCGACCGGTGCGCGGCGTCCTTTGAAAATCGTGTCGGAAATATAACCGGAGGTGAGCGAGCCGATCGATGCCACGAGCGGAATCAAGAATCCGAGAAATTGAAACTGCGTCGATTGATAATCGACGTGATGCACTTCGAGCATGAACCGCGGGAACCACTGGTCGATTCCCTGACGCACTGAGCCGGTGCAGGCGTAAGCGAGCGCGATAATCCAGATCGCTGGATTGCTCATGATGATCTTGAGAACGTCCATCACTTTTGCCTGGACCTGGCCGCCTGTTTCTTCCTCCGGATTGACCGACGGAAATCCTGCTTCTTCCGGCGTGTCTTTGACGATCAACGCCATGCAAACGCCGACGACCAGCGCGATCGCAGCGGGAATCCAAAAGAGCCAGCGCCAATGAAGCGGCGGAATTTGCATCAGGCCGAGAAAAGTAAATCCGGCGAGCAACGCCGGACCGACTTTGAAAATTCCGAAACGTCCGAGGTTGATCATGAATCCGAAAATTCCCGCGAATCGTCCGCGTTCCATCGGGCGAAACCAGGCGGCGTTGATTTTGATCATGCCCGGCGCACCGAACGCCTGCACGTAACCATCGATGCCGCGAATCACGACGAAGAGCCAAAGCAATCCCCAGAATGAGGCGACGCCGAACAGGACATTCATCACGATTGTTCCGGTCGCGCCGATCAGCATGGCGCGTTTGCCACCAAGTCGATCGGTCAGCAAGCCGTTGATGATTTGCCCGCAGGCGTAGGCGAGCAGCGCGGTCGTGATGATTTTCCCCATGTCGGTCTTGCTGAAACCGAACTCGCCGCTGATCGCGCTGTTCGCGATCGAGAGGTTATAGCGGCACATGTAGAACGACGTGTAGAGCAAGCCGACGAAGGCCCAGTTCAAGCCGCGGCGCGGACGAAAACCTGGCGGATGAGGGCGAGTTTCGGGTTCAGGCATGAGCGCGCAGAGCATGAGCGGCCACGCGCGCGTTTCAAACTCAAAACACGGCGCGCGATTTCCACGCCTGCATCCGCGGCTGTTTTGTCTACGTTCTGTCTGGGAAGATCAAACCGATCCGCACCATCAAGTTCGTCGCGCGTCAGACTGGATTAACGGTGCACACGATTCGGGTTTGGGAAAAGCGCTACGGTGCGGGCGTCCCGTGCGCGCGAGTAACATTCGCCGGCTCAAATCGCCCGCACCTCGGTAGGCCAATTGCAAAATCTCGTGCGATGCCGATGTCCCGCGGCTGAGGCGTATGTGGATGTGATCCGCAAAATCAAAGCTCTGCACGTCCCGATTCTGCTCGCGCTTTTTCCTATTCTCGATCGCCTGCAGCGAAGAGATAAGCCCACGCCGAAAAAGCGGGCGAAATGAAAGTTGCGCATTCGTCCGGGAACGAGACGGTAAAAACTTCGTATGGCTTTAAGCATCGAAAGTTTGCACGTGGGAATGAAGGTGGTGCACCCGCGCTACGGCGTTGGCGTGGTGCGATCGCTCACTGAACACACGGCGGAGATTGCCTTCGACGATGCACCGCGCACGATTGCGCCCAATTCGAGTGATTTAACTTCCGCCGAACCGACCGCGACCTTGAGCGAACAACAAGTGCCGCTCGAAGTACTCGTTAGGCAAGTCGCGCAGGCAACAGTCGAAGCGCTCGGACTGGAAAAGAGCGACACGATTGTCGAAGGGCTGGCCAGCCGTTGGCAAAGCGGCACGCTCCTTTTGCAATCGGCCGATTCTTCATTGCAACCGAAGGAAGTCCCGCTGGAAACTTTTTTTCACAAGATCGTCATGATCCGGAACAATCTGCGCGTGCTGGAGCAGAAGGTGAACGCGAGCGAAAAATTGAGCGAGGCGGATAAGTTCGATATGCAGCAGTACATCACCCGCTGCTACGGGTCGCTCACCACCTTCAATGTCCTCTTCAAAAACAAAGAAGACCACTTCTCGACCAGCGGTTGATTCGCGGCGGCAGATTTTCGTCGCGCTCGCATTGATCATCGCGGCGACGATCGCATTGCGTGCGCCGCTTCTGAGCATTCCTTTCGAACGCGATGAAGGCGAATACGCTTACATTGGCTGGCGCCTCGAACGCGGTGAATTGCCGTATCGGGATTGGGTCGATCAAAAACCGCCGGCGATTTTTTGGGTTTATCGGATCGCGCTGAGCTTGCCCATAGAGCCGATCCGCGCGGTGCATTTGCTCGCGCTGATCTCCGTCGCGGCCTCGGCCTGCGCGTTGTTTTTTCTCGCGCGCCGTTTTGTGTCCTACCCGGGCGCGGTGATCGCTGCGGTGCTGTTCGCGTTGCTCCTCAGTGATCCGATGATCAACGGGACAGCGGCTAACACGGAGCTGTTCATGTTGCTACCGCTCATCATCGCGCAGCTATTATTTTTCCGCGCGATCGAAAATGAATCGCGGCGATTCCTTCTCGCGCTCGCTTGCGGCGCGCTGCTCGGTCTGGCCGCGGCGTTCAAGCAAGTCGCTGCCGTGAATTGGCTTTTGCTCATCGCTGTTTTTCCAATCTTTCTCCGAGCGGAAAAACGTTGGCGCGAGACATTCATCTTCGCCGGGGCGCTGACTGCGGGAGCAGCAAGCCTTTGGGGAGCGATCGCGATTTATTTTTGGATGCGAAACGGCGTGAGCGCCTTCATCGAAAATGTCTTCACGCACAATCTTGAATACGTCCGCGGCGTTGCCTGGTCGGTGCGCTGGCAGCTCTGCCGGCGAACGCTCGACACGCTCGCGCCCACGCAGGTGCTGGTTTGGGTCATGGCGATTGCGGGATTGATCGGACAGCTTTTAACAGGGAAAACAAAATCGTTTCTGTTCTGGTTCGGTTCGTTGATCACGGCCACGATCGGCGTATGCGCGGGCGGATATTTTTTCGCGCATTATTTTCAGCAACTATTGCCCGCGCTCTGCGTCACGGCGGTTCTTGGCTGTGCCTGGACAGTCTCGTGGCGCAGGTTTGCACGCTGGTTCGGAATTCCATTCACGACCTTCCTGCTTCTGATGCTGCCAGTTATTCGAACGTGGCCGTTCTTGACCAGCTACACTCCGGCCGAAGCGGTCCGCAAAATTTATCCGGGAAATTTTTTCGCCGATATGCCGGAGGTCGGTGCGCGCTTGCAGCGATTGACTTCACCTGCTGACAAAGTTTTCCTTTTCGCCGCGGAACCCGAGATCCTGTTTTATGCGCAGCGCGTCTCCGCGACGCGTTACATTTTTCTCAATCCTCTTTACGGCCCGTACGCCGACGCGCTGCAAAAACAGCAGGCCGCGGCGGACGAGGTCATCGCCAATCGTCCGGCGGCGGCGATCACGCTACCGAACCGGCTCTTTCGCATGCCGGGTTCGGAACAATATTTCACGACCTGGAGCGACTCGTATCTGCGGGAGAATTTTCGGCCGAATGCTTATCTCGTCATCGATTCCGATCTGGTGAAGATGGTCAACCGGGTGGAGACGGGGCAACGGCTGCTCGGCGGCGTTTTGGTGCGGAAAGATTCCACTACTCGTTAGGCAACAACGACGGTCTTGATATTGACGAACTCGCGGATGCCCTCCGTGCTGAGTTCGCGTCCGTAGCCGGAGCGCTTTATTCCGCCGAATGGCAATCGCGGATCGGACCCGACCATGCCATTGATGAAAACCAGTCCCGCTTCGAGTTCCTTTGCGAACAGTTCCTGTTCCTTGGTCTCGTTAGTCCAGGCGTTCGCGCCCAGGCCGAAAGACGAGTTATTCGCGAGGGCGATCGCCTGCTCCGCGTTTTGCACGCGAAAGAACGCTGCCACCGGTCCGAAAATTTCTTCGCGCGCGGCCGGCGAATTGTCCGGGACATCGACCAGAACGGTCGGCGCATAATAGAACCCCGGCCCATCGATGATCCGTCCGCCTAACAAGAGCTTCGCGCCCGCGTCGATTGTTTTTTGCACCTGCTCGTGCACGCCCTGGCGAATTTGTTCGCTGGCGAGTGGCCCGATATCGGTCGTCTCATCGAGCGGATCGCCAATTTTGAGCGCTTTCATTTGCGCGACGAATTGCTCGACGTAGCGGCCGTAAATTCCTTCCGCAATAATGAAACGCTTGGCCGCGATGCAAGATTGGCCGGCGTTTTGGGTGCGCGATTTCACGCCGATCGTGACCGCCTTCTCCAAGTCCGCGCTCGGCATCACGATGAAGGGATCGCTGCCGCCAAGTTCCAAGACACTTTTCTTGATTTGCCGCGCCGCGCGACTGGCGACTTCTGCACCGGAGCGTTCGCTGCCGGTTAATGTAACCGCCCCGATGCGCGCATCGTCGATGATTTTCCCGGTCTGTTTCGCTTCGATTAACAGCGTCTGAAAAACGCCTTCGTCGAATCCGGCGCGCCGAAAAATATCTTCGATCGCCAAAGCGCACTGCGGAACATTCCCGGCGTGTTTCAAGAGACCAACGTTGCCCGCCATCAATGTCGGCGCGGCGAATCGAAAAACCTGCCAGAAAGGAAAATTCCACGGCATGATCGCCAGGACCGGGCCGATCGGATCAAAACGCACATAACTGCGACCCGTATCGGCCGGCGTTTCGATTGAAGCGAGAAGCTCTTCGGAATTCTTCGCATAGAATCGACAGCCGTTGGCGCATTTGGCGATTTCCTCTTTCGCCGCGCGCAACGGTTTTCCCATTTCGGAGGTGATGATGCGCGCGAATTTTTCCGCTTCGCCTTCCAGCAAAACCGCGGCTGCGTTCATGCGCCGGCCGCGCTCGGAGAAACTGCTGCGGCGATGTTGCGCGAAAGCCGCGGCGGCTAGCGCGATCTTTTTCTCGATCTCGCCTTCGCCTAACGAGTCAAATTTCCGAAGCGTTTCACCATTGGCCGGATTTACCGATGCGATGGCCATTCTTCGCTATAAACGAAGTCCTTTCGGAATCAAAAAGCGATCGAGCAAATCGAAAGTCCATTGCACGAGCAGGGCAAGAACTGCGGCGGGAATTGCCCCCTGCAAAATCGTCGCGTGATCATTCAGATTCAGTCCGCTAATGATCGGCTCACCCAGGCCACCTGCGCCGATCAACGCCGCCAGCGTAGCCGTCCCGACGTTGATCACCGCGCTCGTCTTGATGCCGGCCAGAATGGTGCGCGAGGCGATGGGCAAATAGATTTGTCGTAATCGCGCACCACTCGTTAGGCCAAGTGCGATGGCCGATTCGCGAATCGAAGGCGAGATGTTCTGCAAGCCGGTAGCGGTGTTACGAACGATCGGCAGCAGTCCATAAAGGAAAAGCGCAGCGATCGCCGTGCGCGCGCTGATGCCGAAAAACGGCAGCGGCACGAGCAGAGCAAGAAGAGCAAGCGAGGGGATAGTCTGAATTGCACTCGTTAGGCCAAGAATGATCTGGCTGATCGCCCCCGGTTTGCTCGCGACAATGCCGAGCGGAACGCCGACCAGAACGGCGAGAAGAAGAGAAAGCCCGGCGAGTTGCAGATGACGCGCCGTCCAGCGGAGAAGCTTTCGTGTGAAAGGTTCCGCGGTCTGACTTTCGTTCCCGAAATACAGATCCGCCGCTCGCGAATAATTCTTTGTTTGCTCTGCCTCCGCATTCAGCCGGATCATGCGCGCCTCATCGAGCGTCCCGGAGATTTGCTGCAAAGCATTTCGCGCATCCACCGGCAGAGAGAGCCGATAAAGATAAACCGCCTTGTATTGCGGAAAGAAATGAAGGTCGTCTTCTAGTGCGACGAGATCGTTCACGGCAATCTTGGCGTCGGTAGAGTAGGCGTCCTTCACGTCGATCGATCCGATACGCAACGCTTCGTAGCCGAGGCCGTGATCAATTCCCTGGACGTTCCCGGTTGGCAGACCGTAACGCCTAACGAGTGGTTGCCAGCCGTCGCGGCGGTCGAGAAATTCGTGGGTCAGGCCATATTTGAATTCGGGATGGCCACGCAGATCGCTGATCGTATGCACCGACAAGCGCTCTGCCGCCTCGCGCCGCATGACCAGTGCATAGGTGTTGTTGAAACCGAGCTCGGGCGAAATGCCGACGCCGCTTTTGGCGAGTTCGTCACGCATCGCATCCGACGTGACATTCGCATTCTTCAAAATCTCTTCCGCGATCGTGCCGGTGTATTCGGGATAAACGGAAATTTGTCCGGTGCGCAACGCTTCCCACAGAATGATCGTGCCGCCCATTCCCTGACGATGTTCGGTTTGAAAACCGGCCGCGCCTAACGAGTGCTTGGCGATCTCGGCGAGGACATAGGATTCTGTGAATTTTTTCGACCCGATGATGATTGGCTCAGCGAAGGAGGATTGAATTTGAAATCCAGAAATCCAGAAAAGAAGAACGAAAAGAAACGCTCCTTTCTGGTTTTCTGGTTTTCGAATTCTACTCATTTGAGGACGAGGGATCTTTGTGCGCTGATAAACTCCCTCACGAACTCGCTCTCCGGATTTTCTTGTAGATCGACGATTGTGCCCTGTTGCACGACGCGGCCTTCGTTCATAAGCACGATGGAGTCACCGAGGTAAGCGGCCTCGGCCAGATCGTGCGTAACGAGAATGGCGGTTTGCTTTAACCGCTGGAAAATTTCCTTCAGATCTTTTTGCAATTTCGCTCTAACGAGTGGATCGAGCGCGCCAAGCGGCTCATCGAGTAGGAGCAATTCCGGCGAGAGGGCGAGCGCACGCATGAGACTGACGCGCTGACGCTGTCCGCCGGAAAGCTCTACGGGATAGCGATCAAGCGCCTCCGCTGGAAACCGGGTGAGCGCGCAAAGTTCATCGAGTTGCGCCGGTTTTTGCAGATAGCGCGACATGAGCAGCACATTGTCGCGCGCGGTCAGATGCGGAAACAAACCCCCATCCTGGATGACGTAACCGATACGATGTCGCAGCTCGGTGATAACGCCTAACGAGACCAAATTGCCATCAATTTTGATTTCGCCGCCGTCGGGTTCAAGCAGATGAATGATCAGGCGCAGTAGAGTGGATTTGCCACAACCGCTCGGGCCGATCAGCACGGTGGTTTTTCCGCGCTCGAAAAAAAGATTGGTCGGCTGAAGCGCGGTGGCTGAGCCGTAGCGCTTGCTGACGCCGTGCAGCTCGACGAGCGCGTTCACTCGTTAGTCTGCGACAACGAAATGAAAGACCGCAAACAATTTTCGCGGATCGGTCCAGACGTGTGAGAAACGAAAACCAGCGGTGGCGGCGAGCGCGATGAAACCTTCTTGCGTGTGCTTGTAGGAAAACTCCGTGATGATTTTTTCGCCGGGCGCAAAACGAAATTCTTCGCCGCCGAGATGCACGGTTTGCTCACGGGCGCTGAGCAAATGCATTTCGATGCGACCGATCTCGCGGTTGTAAATGGCGCGATGGTGCCACTGCGTGATGTCGAAATCGGCGCCGAGTTCGCGATTTGCCCTAACGAGTAGATTCTGATTGAACTCCGCTGTCACGCCGGCGCTGTCGTTGTAAGCGGCTTCGAGAATCTCGGGCGATTTTTGCAGATCAACGCCGATGACAAGGCCCCCGCTATGTCCACACAAACGACAGACACGCCGCAGAAAATCCTGCGCGATGGGCGGCTCGAGATTTCCGATGGTCGAGCCGGGAAAATAAACCGCGACATGCTCGGCTTTGCGCGATGAGCGTGGCAAACGCAGCGGTTGGAGGTAATCCGCGCAGACCGGCAGAATTTCGAGGGAAGGCATTTCGCGGTGCAACGCCTCGGCCGAATCCAGCAAGCGCTGTTTGGAAATATCGACCGGCACATAGGCGATGGGATTTTCCAGTTGCCCGAGTAGCATGCGCGTCTTGGTTCCGGCGCCGGTGCCGAAGCCAACCAGTTCCGCGTTCGCTCCGATCGAAGCCGCCATTTCGCCGCCGTAATTGCGCAGGATCTCCCTTTCGGTGCGCGTGATGTAATACTCAGGCAACTCACAGATTTGCTGGAACAAATCGGAGCCGCGCTCGTCGTAGAAATATTTGCTCGGTAGGGTGCGCGGAGCACTCGTTAGGCCGGCGATGACTTCGGCCAGAAAATCGGACGTCGCCGGCTCGAGGTCGAGTACGGCCACGCCGGTGGCGTAACGATTCATTTGAGATCGCGCGCGAGGCGGAGGCCAGTGAACTGCCAGCGCTTCTCTGGCTGGAAAAAATTCCGGTAAGTGGTGCGCATGTGATCCTGCGAAGTCGCGCAGGAACCGCCGCGCAGGACGTATTGATTGCACATGAACTTACCGTTGTACTCGCCGAGAGCACCGGGCGCGGCGCGATAGCCGGGATAAGGCGAATAAGAACTGCGCGTCCATTCCCAGACGTCGCCGAACATTTGTTGTAACGACTCGTTAGGCTGCGAGGACGGCGCGGGATGAAAGCGATGACTGTCGACAAAATTTCCTGCGATCGGAATTCCGGCGGCGGCACGTTCCCATTCGAATTCGGTCGGAAGCCGCGCACCTTCCCAATTGGCGTAGGCGTCAGCTTCAAAATAACTGAGATGCGTGACCGGCTCCGATTCTTCGAGCGGACGAAAACCGGAGAGGGTGAAATTCCACCATTGCCCTTCGCGTTTTTCCCAATACAGCGGCGCTTCCCAGCGTTGTTCCTGCACAGTGGTCCAGCCTAACGAGAGCCAAAATTCCGAACGCGCGTATGCGCCGGCGTCGATGAAAGCGAGATACTCGCCATTGGTCACCGGCCGCGAAGCCAGTGCGAACGGCAAAACCAAAGCGCGGTGCTGCGGGCCTTCATTGTCGTAGGAAAATTCACTTCCCGCGTGACCGATGGTAACGGTCGCTTCATCGAACTCGACGAATTTCATCGCGGAGACTTTTGAAGTGAGGACGTCGCTTTTTTCAAATACCGGATGCAGTGGATTTTGCGCGAAGACGTGTTTGATGTCGGTCACGAGCAATTCCTGGTGCTGTTGCTCATGATGAATTCCGAGAATGATAATCGGTTCGATCTCGGCGAGGAGCGCGTCGTCTGCTTTGCCTAACAAGTCGATCACGCTTTGATCGATTTGCGCGCGGAACCGTTTCGTTTCCTCGACGGTCGGTCGCGAGATCAAACCGCGCAGATCGCGCCGATGCATCGTGCCGGCCGCGTTGTAATAGGAATTAAAAAGGAAAGCGTATTCGGGAAATTCCGGCTGATAGCTCGGCATCCATTGCTTGACGACGAAAGTTTCAAAGAACCATGTGGTATGCGCGAGATGCCATTTCGTCGGGCTGACATCCGGCATCGATTGCACGACGAAATCTTCCGGCTGCAAATTGCGGCAAAGCCGCGTGCTAAAGTCGCGCACTTTGCGAAAACGCTCGATCAGCTTTTGCGCCCGCCCTGGCGCGGCGATTTCCCGTTCGACGGTTAGAGTGCCGTTCAAGGGCAGCTAACCTTCCGCCTGTTGATCTTCCCGCGCGGCTTCGACCATTCGATCGTGGGCCGCTTCCTCGTTTCCGTCTTCGACCAAATGCGCGCCGAGAGTCTCGTCATCATCTTCGAAACCGTTGCGTGGCACGCGATGGCCGGATTCATCGGGAACTTCGTCGCGATCGATCATGCCGTCGGTGCGCTCATCGTGATCTTCGGCCGCGGGAATACTTTCCCGTCCCATCAATTCGCGCTGCGCCTTGCTCCAATCAGCGTCGGTAAATTCCTCCGGATTCCGCTCGTCGATGAGCGCGATCTCGCGGGCGCGTTTCTCCACCATCTCGGGAGTCGGCGCGCCCATTCCGTTGCCGTGGACCGTGATCTTGCCGAAAGGCGGCTGCGAGTTCTCGTTCATATTAACTAATACGCAACGCAGATGCGCACCACGCGCAACAGATGAAAGTTAATGCGCGCGGCTGGCGCTGTCGAGATGCGCGCGATTACAGTTGGGCGATGGAAGTGCGTGGCGCGATCGTAAAGTTGGGAGACGGCAGCCACCTGGCCTACGATGAATACGGCGACCCGCAGGGTTTTCCGGTTATTTTTTGTCATGGCTGGCCGAGCTCGCGCTCGATGGCGCAACTGACTGACGATGCGGCGAAGCGCGTCGGTGTTCGAATAATTTCGCCAGATCGTCCGGGAATCAGAGGATCATCTTTGGTGAACGCGCGGAGGTTGCTGCATTGGCCGGACGTCTTGTCGGAGTTCGTCGCGCATCTCTCGATCGAGAAATTTCGCATGCTGGCGATTTCGGGCGGCGCGCCCTACGCCTACGTCGCAGGGTGGAAGATGCCGGAGAAAGTGGAAGCGATCGCGATTGCCAGTGGTGTTCCGCCGATCTCCGAACTAACCGATCACGCCGGACTTTTTTGGCTGCATCGCCGGATGCTGGCGTTGCAGGGTCGCAATCCGAAATTATTGCGCGCTTTGTTTCGGATCGCGCGGCCTTTTGCTTCGCTGCAGATGTCGTTGCGATGTCGCCCGTTTCTCCGCCTTATTTTGCAGCGAATGGATGCGGAGGCTTTGCGGGATCGCCGCGCTTTCGAATCGTGTTTCGAAAGTTCGCGCGCCGCCTGGGCGGCGTCGGTGGAAGGCGTGATCGCGGACGCGGAAATTTATGCGCGGCCCTGGGGATTTCGCGTCGAGGAAATATGCGTCCCGATTCATCTATGGCATGGAAAAAACGACCGGACGTTTTCGTTTCATCTGGTGGAAGACTTAGCGAAACGATTTCAGAACTGTCGGTTGAATATCATTGAAAACGCGGGGCACTATTCGCTGCCGATTCGAAACATCGAAACCATCCTGGCGGACTTGATCGCGGTCTAACAGCTGCTCAATTCACAGCCCGCGCGAGGCGTGCTGTCCATGGAAGACTTTACCGCAGGTATCACGCACGATCAGCCGAGCCGGCGTCAATCGACGCTGGGACCGGAATGGGACGCGCGCATCCATCAACTGGTGACGGATTGGGGCGCGGAGAAATCGCCCGAGCTGATCGAGGAGATGATCATCACCGTTTTGAAAATGGCACGCGATCGCATGGGCACGGCGGATCTGAAATTAATGAATCGCTCGCTGAAGGAAATGCGATATGCCGCGAAAGTTTTCGCAGGTTATCGGCAATTCCGAAAAGTTTGCGTTTTCGGTTCCGCGCGCACCTTACCGACCGCACCCGAATATGCAGTCGCGGAAGAATTCGCGCGCAAGATGGTCGAACAAAATTACATGGTCATCACCGGCGGCGGCGATGGCATCATGGGCGCGGCGCAAAAAGGCGCGGGACGCGAACACAGTTTCGGTCTCAATATTCGGTTGCCTTTCGAGCAACGCGCGAACGAGACGATCCACGGCGACAACAAGCTGGTTAATTTCAATTACTTCTTCACGCGCAAATTAAACTTCGTGAAGGAAACACACGCCTTCGCACTTTTTCCCGGCGGCTTCGGCACGATGGACGAAGGCTTCGAAGTATTAACGCTGATTCAAACCGGCAAATCACGCGTCATTCCCGTGGTGATGGTCGATGCGGCCGGCGGCACCTACTGGGAAACGTGGATGAAGTTTCTCACCGACCATTTGTTTAAGTTTGGTTTTATCGGCGAAGAAGATTTCAAGCTCTTCCGGCTCGTGCACAGCGCTGATGAAGCGGTGCAGGAAATTCTGCAGTTCTATAAGCTTTATCACTCCGCGCGCTGGGTCGGTGATAATCTGGTCGTCAGATTGGTACGGCGGTTGTCCGCGAAAGCAGTCACGGAATTGAATGCGCAATTCCGCGATATCGTGCGGAAAGGCGAAATCGTGCAGGGCACGGCCTTGCGCCAGGAAAAGAACGAACCGGAGATTTGGGATTTGCCGCGACTGATTTTCGTTCCGTATCGCCGCAGCTTTGCCCGCTTTCGCGAGTTGATCGATGCGATCAATTCATCGGAACCAGAAGCGCTCTAAGCGAAAAGGGACCGCACTCGGTCAATGCTTGTGCCGCCGTGTTTCCCACTCTTCGACTTGCAGATGGGGCGATGAAGCCGCCCAGGCGATATCGCGAACGAAATGGTTGTAGGGCAACCGGAGCCGCGGATGACGTTTTGCGGTGCCGCTGAGCGGGAGATAATCCACCTCCGCGAAATAATGCCGGAGCAAGTGATCCAGTTCATTGAAGGAAAAGTGATGCACATGGGTTTGCTCGCCAGAAAGACGTTTTCCGCGCAGAACTTTCCAGCGGCGGTGCAAATGATAATCGAGCGGAACGGAGCCGCAGAAAACGCTGCGGGGATTTTTTTTTAGGATGCGATGAACCTCGCGCACAGTGATCGAGGGATAAGGAAGGTGTTCCAAGACTTCGGTCATCATGACGGCGTCGAATTTGTCATCCTTGATTCCGATTTGGGCAGTGAAATCCATTTCAGCGCACGGGATATCCAAATCTCGCGCGGCCTGCAGCGCGCTGGCACTGATGTCGATTCCGTACCAGCTAATCAAGCCGACGAGTTTGATCAGCAGACCGCCGCGGCAACCGACATCCAGTCCCATGCTGTCTGCGTTGTGATTGTTTGCTACGAGGCAGTCGCGATAAAACGCAGCTTTTGTCTCTTCATGTTGCCGGCGACAGGTCCCGTACCAAACTGGTTCGTCGTGATATTGCTCGTAAAACTCGCCGATTAATCGAGCGGCCCGGCCGGGTTCGTTGAGCAACAAATCTCGATCGAACTCGGAGCGCACCGTCATCTTGAAACGCGCGCTATTTTTCGGCGACGCTGGTTTGTTTTTCCACGATGTAGTCGTGGATGGTATTGACCGTGCGCAGCGCGGTGCTCGCCACTTCAGAATTCGGCACGCCCACGCCGAAAGTTTTTTCCATGCTGACCACGAGCTCCAGTGCGTCGATCGAGTCGAGTCCTAAACCACCGGCGCCGAAGAGCGGCATGTCATCGCCGATTTCTTCCGGCGTCACCTGTAGCATCAAATTCTTGACCAGCATTTCCTTGATGCGCTGGCGCAGGTTCGGGTCGGACATAAAACGCGAGTTGCGAAAGTGTCGCAACGAATCGCGAAGTCAACCGCGAACGTCTAACAGGACTCGTTAGGCTCGTTGGTCGGGCTCGATTACTTCGCTCGAAGCTGGCCGCACTTCCGGAGTCGGCGCATTCTCCAGACGCGGTGTCGTCGGGACGGTCGAGGCAGCCGGCTTGGCCGCTACATCCGTTTTTCCGGCGTTATGCAATTCATCGCTGAATTCATCTTTCGCCTTCTGGAATTCACGGACCGCCTGGCCCATGCCCTTGGCTAACTCGGGCAACTTCTTCGCACCGAAAAGCACGAGAACGATCAGAAGAATGACGATCAGGTCCGGCCCGCCGAAATTCATCAAACTCGCGAGGAGGTTCATCGGATGCACCTAACATCTGCCCCTGCCGGGAAATGGCAAGGCATTTCGCGGGCGCAGCTAGGGGAGATACAAGGCGCGCCGCACCGAAACGGTGAGCAAACCGCTCACTCGATAGCCGTAGTTTTTTTGCAAAAGCGCGATCGCGTTCCCGACTTCGTCCGACATCACGCCATCGATCGGGCCACAATAGTAACCGTTGCGCCGGAGCGCCTCCTGCACCGCGCCCATGTAAGCAGGGTCTTTCTCCAGTTCACGCCGCGACTTGTTGTAATAAAAAAGACGCCACGGTTCGCGCGCTGCAAAATCGGTTTCGTTAAGTTCTTTGGAGTTATGCAAAACTCCCCACGCATCACGCGGGATCAGCGCCTGCCGTGCACGCCCGACGTGATAATCATCGGCGGCCAATGCAGGAAATGAGCAGGCGAACAAGCCCACCGCCGCCAGCGTGAAAGAGGATTTCATCGCTCCGAAAGTAATATTCAGACAGCCGGACGGCAAGAAGCGAGTGATCGCTTCCTTTCGGTCCGATTTGCCTAACGAGTGGTTGTTCGCGCCCGAAGAACCCGACGACGCCAGACCGCGGCGCCGACACCGGCGAGCGCGATAAACATCATGGAACTGGGTTCGGGAACCACGCCGGTGAAACCTAGCGCGAAACTCGACGAACCCTGGGTGACATTAACGGTCTCGCCCGATGTCGCCTTGCCCTCGAGCATGGTGATCAACGCGGGATCCCATCCGGCGTAGCTAAAAGTTACGTCGGAATTGCCGGTGAGCGTGGTGACTGAGCCGGATGCGAGATCGAAGGCACCGTTGATATTGCCGTTGCCGTGCAAGTACATCTGGAAAAAGCCCGGGCTGTTTCCAGTGACCGTGAACGCCGACATCGAGAGAAAGTCTGTGTAACCGCCATTGTACGGTTGGCCGTTATCCCAAAAAATTTTCGAACCGAAGTCAGGATCGGTATTCGGAGTGCCAGTGGCCGACCCACTGAGATAGGACCGTTGCAGCTGCGTATCTACATTGATGAAGAGCTGCGCGGCCGCATCCCTGGCTAGGAATGAGGAGGCGACAACGGTCGCGATCAGTGTCAGGAGGATTTTTCGCTTCATGCTTCATAATAGAGCGAAAGGCATAAGCAGGAATGGAGCCCTTGCGTCTCCGCGCTGGCAAAACCCTTGAAAACCTGAAGCATTAACGGATATGAACGCGCCAGCGTGTACGATTACACGTCGTAATACATCGCGAACTCGTACGGATGCGGACGGAGACGAAGCGCGTCGTATTCTTTTTGTTTCATCTCGATCCAGTTGGCGATGAAGTCGGAATTGAAGACGTCGCCTTTGAGGAGGAATTGATGATCGGCTTCGAAGGCTTTGATCGCGCCGCTGAGCGAATCGGGCACGCTCGGGACTTGCGCGAGTTCTTCTGGCGGAAGCTCGTAGAGATTTTTGTCGAGCGGATCGCCAGGGTCGATGCGGTTTTGGATTCCGTCGAGGCCTGCGAGCAGAAGTGCGGAGAAGGCGATGTATGGATTCGCCGCTGGATCCGGTGTGCGGAATTCGATGCGTTTTGATTTCGGATTCGCCGAGTAAGTCGGAATGCGAATAGCGGCGGAACGATTTCGCGCAGAGTAGGCGAGGTTAACTGGCGCTTCGAAACCAGGCACGAGTCGCTTGTAGCTGTTGGTAGTTGGATTCGTTATGCAAGTCAGCGCCGGCGCGTGCCGCAAAATTCCGCCGATGAAGAAGAGCGCCATTTCGCTCAAGCCCGCGTAGCCGTTGCCGGCGAAGAGCGGTTTGCCTTCTTTCCAAAGCGACATGTGCGTGTGCATTCCCGAACCGTTATCGCCGAAGAGTGGCTTCGGCATGAACGTCACCGTCTTGCCGTGCTTTTTGGCGACGTTGCGCACGATGTATTTGTAATACTGCATGTGGTCGCCCATCAGTTTCATCGGCGCGAAACGAATATCGATTTCCGCCTGTCCAGCAGTCGCAACTTCGTGATGCTGGCGCTCGATCGGGATGCCGGCTTTTTCCAACTCCAGACACATTTCATTGCGGATGTCCTGCAAGGTGTCGGCGGGCGCGACCGGGAAATAACCTTCCTTCGCGCGGATTTTGTAACCGAGATTCGGAAACTCTTCTTTGCCGCTGTTCCAATGTCCTTCCGCGCTGTCGACCAGGTGAAAGGACGAATTGCCGGAATAGTTGTAGCGCACCTCGTCGAAGATGAAGAACTCCGCTTCCGGTCCGAACGACGCCGTGTCCGCGATGCCGGTGCTTTGCAAATAGGCTTCTGCTTTTTCTGCGACACCGCGCGGATCGCGGTCGTACGGTTCGCGCGTGATCGGATCGACGATCGTGCAAATCAAACTCAAGGTCGGCTCGGCGTTGAACGGGTCGATCCATGCGGTCGTCGCGATCCGGAATCACGAGCATGTCGCTGGCGTTAATCGCCCGCCAACCGCGAATGCTCGAACCATCGAAACCGAGACCTTCAGTGAAAATCTCTTCGTTGTACTCGGTCAGTGTGGTGGTGAAATGCTGCCAGCTGCCCGGCAAATCGGTGAACTTGAAATCGATCAATTTGACCTCGTGGTCCTTGATCATTTTGCTGACGTCGGATGCGGATTTTTTGTCTTTGGCCATGGGAATGGTGCGTGGTTTTTAGGTTAAGAACGACTCGTTAGGCAAAAAATAGCCGGCGACGCTCCGCCGAATTGTGGAGCGAAGAGAAAACGGCGGCGCAAGCGTGTCTAGACGGCTTTTTCGCCGATCTCTTCCGTGCGGATACGGACCGCGTGTTCAACTGGGAGAACGAAAACTTTGCCGTCACCGATCTTACCGGTCTTGGCCGCGCTCACCACGATGTTGACCGCTTTCTCGACCATCTCGTCGGCGAGGACGATTTCGATTTTCACTTTCGGCAAAAAATCGACGGTGTATTCGCTGCCGCGATAAATTTCCGTGTGCCCTTTCTGTCGCCCGAAGCCTTTTACTTCCGTCACGGTCATGCCCTCGATACCGAGTTCGGCCAGGGCTTCTTTCACTTCCTCGAGTTTGAACGGCTTGATGATGGCTTCGAGTTTTTTCATGGGCGTCTAAGCTGCGGCCACCGCAAATTCACTTCGGCGCTGACCGCGGCACGCGCTGTCATAACAATGCGCCGCAACGCGCGCAACACTCAATTTTCTTGCACCGTTGCATCGCGAATTTCGTGTGAATTCTTGCCGCACTCGGCGCGAAGTTTATAGTCACGCACAATGCCCCGCGACTCCTTCGTTCATCTCCATCTGCATACCGAGTATTCGCTGCTCGACGGTGCGATCCGGATGAAGGAGCTGATGAAAAAGGCGACGGAATTCGAGATGCCCGCCGTGGCGATTACCGATCACGGAAATCTTTTTGGTGCGATCGAGTTTTATCAGGAAGCGCAGAAAGCCGGGATAAAACCGATCATTGGTTGCGAGGCTTACATGGCGCCGGGCTCGATCAAAGATCGCCCGAACAACATGCGCGATGCGGCCTATCACTTCACGCTGCTGGCGAAGGATGCGACCGGTTATCGCAATTTGGTGAAGCTGATTTCCACCGCGCACCTCGACGGATTTCACTACAAGCCGCGCATCGATAAGGAAATTCTCGCGAAACATTCCGAAGGATTGATCGGCATGAGCGCGTGTCTGAAGGGCGAGATCAACATGGCGATCCAGTCCGACAACATGGAGAAAGCGCGCGCGAGCACGGCGGAATTTCGCGACATCTTCGGCGCGGAAAATTTCTTTCTCGAACTGCACGACCACGGCATCGAAGCGCAGCACAAATGCAACGCGGTGCTGCCGAAGCTGGCGAAGGAATTCGGTCTCGGGTTAGTCGCGGCGAACGATGTGCATTTCCTCGAACGCCAGCATCACGACGCGCACGACGTCATGATCTGCATCGGCACCGGAAAAATGGTGCACGACGAACGCCGCATGCGTTACACGCCGGAGTTGTATTTCAAATCAGCCGACGAAATGCGCGCATTGTTTCGCGAGCATCCGGAGGCGATCACGAACACGCTTGAAATTGCGGAGCGCTGCAATCTCGAACTGGAATTCGGCAAATCGAAATATCCGGAATATCCGGCGCCGGAAGGTAAGACGCGGGAAGTTTATTTGCGCGAGCTTTGCTATAAGGGGCTGCACGAACGCTACGGCGAGCGCGTCAATTCGGAGCTGATCAAACGGCTCGATTACGAGCTCGATGTTTTGGAGAAGACCGGCTTCGTCAGTTACTTCCTGATCGTCTGGGATTTCATCCATTTCGCGAAAGGGCGCGGCATTCCCGTCGGGCCGGGACGCGGGTCGGCCGCGGGTTCGATGGTCGCTTATGTGCTCGAAATCACCGACGTCGATCCGCTGCAATTCAATTTGCTCTTCGAACGGTTTCTGAATCCGGACCGCGTTTCGCCACCGGATATTGACGTTGATTTTTGCGAAGCGCGCCGCGGCGAGGTGCTCGAATACGTCCGCCAGAAATACGGCGAGCGCCGCGTTTCGCAGATCATCACTTTCGGAAAACTGAAAGCGAAGAGCGTGGTGCGCGATGTCGGCCGCGTCATCGGTTTGAGTTACGGCGAAGCCGATCGCATCGCGAAGATGATTCCGAATGAGTTGAACATCACGCTCGCTGCCGCCGCGGAGAAGACGCCGGACTTAAAAAAAGCCATCGCGAACGAAGCCTCGACCAAACAGCTCTGGGATTACGCGCTCGTGCTCGAAGGCTTGTCACGCAACGCAGGTGTGCACGCAGCCGGCGTCGTTATCGGCGATCGCGATTTGTCGGAGTATGTACCGCTCTGCCGCGACACCAAAGGCACCGACGTGATCAGTCAATTCGCCATGGGCCCACTGAACGATCTCGGTCTGCTCAAGATGGATTTCCTCGGGCTGAAGACGCTGACCGTAATCGACGATACGCTGAAATTAATTCGCCAGCGGGACCCGGAATTTTCGATCAAGAAAATTCCGTTCGATGACGCGAAGTCGTTCGCGCTTTTTAATCGCGGCGAAACCATCGGCCTTTTCCAGATGGAATCCGGCGGCATGACGAGTGTGTCGAAGCAGCTCGATGTGCAGAAGATCGACGACATCATCGCCTTGATCGCGCTCTATCGCCCGGGCCCGATGGATCTGATCCCGGAATTCATCCGCGCGAAAAAAAGCGGGAAAGTGAAATACGCGCATCCGCTGCTCGAAGAGATCGCCGCGGAAACTTACGGCATTATGATTTACCAGGAGCAGGTCATGGCCGCGGCGAACAAGCTGGCCGGTTACTCGTTAGGCCAATCCGATTTGCTGCGACGCGCCATGGGGAAAAAAGACAAGGAGAAGATGGCGAAAGAGCGCGCCAACTTCATCGAGGGTTGCGAACGCACGAACAAAATTGCGGAAAAAAAGGCGAACGAGATTTTCGATTTGCTGGAAAAATTTGCCGGCTACGGATTCAACAAGAGTCACAGCGCGGCCTACGGCTTGATCAGTTATCAAACGGCGTATCTGAAGGCGAATTATCCGGTCGAGTTCATGGCCGGGTTGCTCAGCAACGAAATTAACAACACCGACAAGATTTCGGTGTTCGTTGGCGAATGTAAGCGGATGGGCATTCCGATTCTGCCGCCGGATGTGAATCACAGCGCATTGAAATTCACACCGGAGAATTCGAATTCCATTCGATATGGATTAGCGGCGATCAAGAACGTCGGTGAAAGCGCGATGGAAGCGGCGATTCGCGCCCGCGAAAATGGCGGAGAATTCAAATCGCTGGAGGATTTTTGTGCGCGACTCGATTCGCGAATTGCGAATCGGAAAATGTTGGAGAGTCTGGTCAAAGCGGGTGCATTCGATTTCGTCGGCCGCAATCGCGCGGAATTATTTGCGGCGATTGACGAATCGTTAGCTGCGGCCTCGTCGTCGCATCGCGATCGCGCCAGCGGACAGGTTTCGCTTTTTGATGATTTGCCGCCGCCGACACCGAAGTCGGCCACGCGAACCGTCATTCCATGGACGCAACATGAAACGATGTCGTACGAGAAGGAGTTGTTAGGCTTCTATGTCACGGGACATCCTCTCGACGCTTACGCGAAAACCATCGCGGAAGGAAATTATCAAACCATCAACTCGTTAGGCGAATTGCAGGATCGTTCGCAATTTCGCATCGCCGGCGCGCTGGCGCAGGTCGATCGCAAGTTCACCAAGAAGGAAGGAAAACCATTCGCCGTTGTCTGGGTGGAAGATCTCACCGGCACGCTCGAAGTCGTTTTGTGGAACGAGACCTACGTGAAGGTGGCGGATTTTCTCGCGCCGGGACGCGTGATTGCGATTCAGGGCAAACTCGACAATCGCGACGACGCCATGCGCGCGACGGCTGATAAGGCGAGGTTGCTGAAACCAGATGCGGCCAATGGCGCGAGCAGCAATGGACATTCGAAGATAACGCTGAAGTTTTCTCCGAGTGCGAACAGTTCCGATCTGCGGCAGGTGAAACAACTGCTCGCCACTTCGCCGGGACCGCAGCCGGTGGAGTTGCTTTTCGAACGCGCAGATGGCGGCGTCTTGCGTCTCGATGCCGGTTCGGATCTCCGGGTGGAGTTAACCCCGGATTTGCAACAGCGATTAGCGCGCTGGCTGTAATTCAGGACTCGTTAGGCCAAAACTCAAGCGCAACGGCTTGGACGTGCCGATGCGTTCTTCGAGTTGCTTCTGCAAGGCCGTTTCCGCTTCGCCGGTCAGATTAGCCTGCTCCGCTTTTTCGCGCGCGAGTTTCGGCAAAGACCCTAATTCGTTCTGCAAATCCTCCGCCGAAATGCGATTCCATAAACCGTTTTCGTATTCCAAGACATCCACATTTTGCTGTTCTACGTCGAGGATCCTGGCGTGCGGAATTTGCACCGCGATTTCATCGTCGTTCACATCGACCGAAACATTATCGCGCAAATCAAAACCGACTTTCACATTGTAACTGCCGTGAAGTTTGACCCGTTTGGTGCTGCCGACCCAGGTATGCTCGAATTCATGTTCGACCTCGGTGCTGCGGGACAACACGGCTAATTCAGCCAGCGCGGTCGTCTTCTCGAAGTAAACGCGGTTGTTGATCGTGACCCGCGGCTGCACTTGCGCGAGATCGACAAACGCGTCGCGCACATCACGACCAATCTGTTCGAGGTTGGCGCCGGTTTGTTGCGCGGTGCGCATCGGCCAGGTTTCGACGCGCCAAAAAATAAACGCCGCGAGCGCGGCTACGATAAGGAAAATAAGAACGAAGGCGAGCGGCCAGGAGAATTTTCGCCGCGGAGGAGGCTCGAGGTACATGCGTCAGTGCAAAAAAGTACCGCCCCCCACGCCCAAAGGACGTGAAGGGCGGCTGTTCCCCCCAGAACAATCTTCCAAAGTTGCGGACGAAGTAACGGAAACCGGCCCGAGAAGCAAACCTTATTTCCGGAAGAATGCGACGTCACGAGGGAAATGACATAATCTGGCGCGATGAAACTGGGCCTGCGCTACGAGACAACCTACCGCTACGGAGAACCGGTCGGCTTCTCGCCCCACGAGCTGCGACTCTTTCCGCGCGGCGATCGTTTTCATCGTGTGCGACGAGTTGAGCTGCGCGCGAATGATCACGCGACGGTGCGTTATTCCCGCGACTTTTTCGATAACACCGTCGCGACAATTTTTTTTCCGGAACGTCTGGCGGAACTGCATTTCGCGCTCGAAATCGATCTGGATTTAGAGGCGAAGAATCCATTCGATTTTATTTTGGAAAGCGATGCAGTGGAGATGCCGTTTAGCTACCCGGCGGAATTGCATGAAGTTCTTCGGCCGTATTTGAAGCGTCACGAAAACGGCGCGCTGGATATTCCCGGCTGGTCGCCGCCAAATGGAGAGCGTCGCGGAACGGTCAGCGCATTGGTGAGCTTGAATGAAGCGTTGCACAAGAATGTGAAGTACGAACGGCGCGAAGAGGGCGCGGCGCTTTTGCCTAACGAGACCTTGCGCCGCGGCCGCGGGGCTTGTCGCGATCTGGCCGTTTTGCTCGCGGAAATTTTGCGCGCCTCCGGATTAGCCGCGCGGCTGGTTAGCGGATATCTGCGGTCCACCGATGAAGAGACGCGACATGCGGAAGGTTCGTTGCACGCATGGACAGAAGTTTTCTTGCCGGGCGCAGGCTGGGTGGGAATGGACCCGACCAATGGCGTTTTTTGTAATCACAACTGGATCTCGGCCGCAGTCGGCCTGACGCCGGCGCAGATCACGCCGATCGCGGGCAGCTATTATCACAAGACGCGCGTGGCCTCGAAAATGACGAGCAAGTTGGAGCTGCTGCAGTTGTGTTAAGCGAATTGCAGCTGCGCGATTTTCGCTGCTTCGAAAAACTGCGCGTCGATGTTGCGGTCGGTTTCAATTTTTTCGTCGGACAGAACGGACAGGGGAAAACTTCGATTCTGGAAGCAGCCTGCGTCTTGTTGCGGTTGCAATCGCAACGCAGTTCGACGCTGGCGCCGTTGATTCGAATCGGACAGCACTCGTTAGGCGTCGCCGGCCGCTGGGACGATCATCGGCTGGAATTTCGCTACAGCGCGTTGCGACGAAAAATCATTTTCGATGAAGTCGAACAAAGTAGAACCACTGAATATCTGCGACTCGCTCGGGTGGTTTCTCTGGCCAACACCGACATCGAATTGGTGCGCGGATCATCCGAGGCGCGAAGACGTTTTCTGGATTTTCTTGGCGCGCAGATCGAACCGCGATATCGCGCGACGCTGCGTTCCTACGAGCGCGCACTGCGGTCGCGCAACGCGCTTTTGAAATCTGTTTTGCCGAAGCCGCGCGAGCTTGCCGCTTATGACGCACCGTTGATTGAGCACGGCGCCATCTTGTCGGAGCTGCGTGCGAAGCTGGTGGAGCGGCTGTCCCCTTTCGCGACGAAAGCACACGGCGAAATCAGTGGCACGGCAGAATCGCTTCGCCTGAAATTCGCACCGGGGAATGCGGCAGATTTCGCCGCCGATCTCGCGCGGACTCGCGCGCAGGAGACGCGTTTGCGACAAACAGTCGTCGGTCCGCATCGCGACGACATCGCGCTCTTCGTCGATGAAAGAGCGGCGGCGCAATACGCGTCGGAAGGTCAGCAACGAACGGTAGCTCTGGCCTTGAAGATCGCGCAGGCCCGAGTCTTTGGCGCCGAAGGAGGAAACGCGCCGCTTCTGCTGATCGACGATATTTTTGGCGAGCTCGATCCATCGCGACGCAATCGACTTTTGAGTTCGTTGCCGATTGATGCGCAAAAATTGGTGACAGCCACGAGTCTCTCATGGCAGGAAAAGCCGATAGACGGCCCGGTGTTTCGCTTGGAAAACGGTGCATTGCGATGAAAACGCTGTCTTACCCCTTGCCATCGCGCCCGCGGTATATTCTAATTTTTATATGCGAAATCTGAGGCCAGGACGGTCGCAGAACCTGACGGGGTCACTGCTCGTGGCGCACCCGAGCATGACGGACCCGAACTTCCGACGCGCGGTGCTTTTCGTATCGGCGCATGACGCAACGGAAGGCGCGATGGGCGTGATTTTGAATCGACCATTGGACAAGCACGTCGTCGATTTGGTCAGCGACACACCGCCCGATGGTCTGGCGGACGTGCCGGTGTTTCTCGGCGGACCGGTTGGAAAAAATCAGCTGATGTTCGCGGCCTTTGAATGGGAAGACGCGAATGGCCTGCATCTTAATCACAATGTGAACGCGGAAGAAGCGCATGAGCTGGTCGATAACGATCCAACGTCGATCCGCGCGTTTGTCGGCTACGCCGGCTGGACGGCGGGACAGCTCGAGACCGAAATGAAACAGCGCGCCTGGATTTTGCATAAACCGACGCGCGCCGCGCTCGCGCCAGAGAAGTTGCCGAATCTTTGGTTCGAGATCATGCGCGGGCTCGGACCGTGGTATCGCTTGCTCGCGGCCGCGCCGGACGATCCGTCTTTGAACTAGCGTCGCGCCAATAATTCTGCGAAGGGATTCGCATGATCATCGGCGTCCCGAAAGAAATCAAAGAGCAGGAGCACCGCGTCGGGCTCATTCCTTCCACCGCCACGACGCTGACGCGGCGCGGTCATACAGTTCTGATTCAAAAGAGCGCGGGCATCGGCTCCGGTTACCCCGACCAAACTTACATCGACGCGGGCGCGCAGATCATCGGCACGGCAGAAGATGTTTTCGCGAAAGCGGAGATGATCGTGAAAGTAAAGGAGCCGCTGCCCGCTGAGTACGGATTACTGCGAAAAGGGCAGATTCTTTTCACTTATCTGCATCTCGCGGCGAGCAAACCGCTCACGGAAGCGCTTCTAAAATCTGGCGTGACCGGTGTTGCCTACGAAACGATTCAGGTCGGGAACAAGCTCCCGTTGCTTGAGCCGATGAGCGAAATCGCGGGCCGCATGTCCGCAGTGATGGGTGCGTATTATTTGGCAAAACACAATGGCGGCAATGGCGTCTTGTTAGGTGGCGTGCCCGGTGTGTTACCCGCAAAAGTCGTGGTGATAGGCGGTGGAACGTCGGGTGTAAACGCGGCACGCATGGCAGTGGGATTGAAAGCCGATGTGACGATTCTGGAAGTCGATGGCGAACGGATGCGATTCCTGGATCTGACCATGCCGAATGTGAAAACACTTTATTCCAATGAAGCGAATCTGACCGAATTGATGCCGACGACCGACTTGCTCATCGGCGCGGTGTTAGTTCCCGGAGCGAAAGCGCCCAAACTCGTGACTCGCGAAATGTTGCGCGAAATGAGACCTGGCAGCGTCTTCGTCGATATCGCAATCGACCAGGGCGGCTGTGCGGAAACTTCGCGCGCGACCACGCACACCGATCCGGTTTATGTCGAGGAAGGCGTGACACATTATTGCGTGGCGAACATGCCAGGTGCCTATGCCCGCACTTCCACGCAAGCGCTCAGCAATGCGACCGCGCGTTATGTAGAGTTGCTGGCTGATCTCGGTTTGGAAGGCGCGTGCAAGAAACAAGCGGCTCTTCTTGGTGGCATTAACACGCGCGAAGGAAAGTTGACCAACCAACCGGTTGCCGAGGCGCACGGATTCAAATACGAAGCGCCGTTTTAGCGCCGCAATTTTTGGCGCTCAATTCGATTGCGCAAGGCCGGAGAGCCTCCTTCGTTCGAATCAGCTTTGTCCCGTTATCGGGGCAACACATCATTATGAAAAAATTCCTATGCATTTTAGCCGGGGCCGCCCTTCTCGCGGCCTGTGAAGAAAAAACCGTCGTAACGCCTGCGTCTGGCACCGACAAAAAGGAGACGACCAAGGAGTCGAACACCACCGTGGTGAATCCTCCGGCGGAGAAGAAGACGGAAACCAGCACCAGCACGAGCACCTCGACGAGCTCGAGCCCAAATCCTTAACGGCATCGTTTCGTTGGCGAACTCTTCCCGCGGCTCGGCTGCGGGAAGAGTTTTGCTGTACAACGGCGAAAAGGATTTAGTGCTCAGGTGATTCCTGACCGCGCGTTGTCTTTCGGGCGCGATCGTCGCCTAACGAGTGCTTCCGAATTCGCTCGTGTTCGGACGGAAGGTCAATCCGCACGCGGTGCGTTACTCGTTCTCGGCATTCTCGAAACCGGAGACGGAAAATTATTTCGCGCCGGCTTCGTTACCTCCAAACACGTCGGCGCAGCTGTGATCCGCAATCGAGTGCGGCGACGTCTCCGCGAAATCATCCGTCGGCATCAACACGAAACCCGCTCTGGTCTCTGGCTAGTCATCATCGCGCGACCGCCGGCCGCACGCGCCACTTACGCGGCGTTGGAGGATGAATATTTGCGTCTGGCAAAGCGCGCTTCTATCCTAGCGCCCTGATGGTCCCGGTCGTCCGATTTTTCATTCGCATCTACCAGGCGACGCTCTCCCCGATGTTCTCGTGGATGGCTGGTCCCGGGATGGGCTGCCGTTTTCAGCCGACCTGTTCGCATTATTTTCTGGAAGCGGTCGAGACGCACGGTGTTTTGCGCGGGAGCTGGCTTGGTCTGCGCCGGCTCGGGCGTTGCCATCCTTGGGGTGGAGAAGGCAGCGATCCCGTGCCGCGGCCGAATACACATTCGAACCACTTGGTTTGTGAATAAGACCGGCGCTGCCTATGGATCGACAAGCATGGTTTGCCGTTACGCTTTGCGCCATCGGTCTGGTCTTCTACGTCGTCTACACCAGTAATCATCCGCCGGCGGTTGCACCACGGCCGTTCGTGCTCGCGTCGCCTTCGCCGAGCGTTTCTGAATTAGCTTCAGCCTCGCCGATTGCGGGAACTCCGACAGCACCTACACCCGGTCAGGAAACCGCGCCTGCATCAGCATCGATGCCAACACCGGTTCCGGCTTTTGAAGAAAAGACGGAGACGATGCGGAATTCCGATGTCGAATTTCGCCTAACGAATCGTGGTGGCGGCATCAGTGAAGTTCGGCTTTTGAATCATGCGGCGGAGAACGGAAAAGGCGAAGTGGTCTTGAATTCGCCCGAGCATTTGCCCATCGGCGCGATCGTCGAAAATCCGGCCGCGCCCGCGCTGGCGGAATTTACTTTCGCGCGACTGCCCGATGGCAGCGTGCAATACGAACGCGGGACGACCGACGGTCTTTCCGTGCGCAAGCATTTCAGTTTTCCGTCCACGCAGGAAAAGAAAGACAACTACGTCGCGGAAATGCAGTTCGAGTTCCGCAACGACGATGCACGCCCGCATGCGGCGCACGATTATTTCATTGCGCTTGGTGCAACATCGCCGCTGCACCCGCGCGATATGCCGACTTACACGCGCCTCGTCTGGTGCGTCGATGGCAAACCTAAAGCGACGGACGTGAATTGGTTTGGCGCGCAGAAATATCCCATCGTCGGCGTCGAAAAACGCGCGGCCCAGGCCATCTTTCGCGAATCGATTCCCGGCGCGGAATGGGCGGCGATGAGCAACCAGTTTTTCACCACTATCATCACGCCGTTAAACACGAAGGTTTCGCAGGTCTGGGCAGCGCGCTACGATTTGAAACGCCCCGACACGCCCGAATTGTTTGGTCTCGAAGGTGCGATGGGAATTCTCGATTTCGAATTGCAGCCGGGCCAAACCAGCACGCTCAATTTCCAAATTTACACCGGCCCAAAGCTCTACAATCGGCTGGCAAAACTTCCGCACGACGAAGCCGAGATCATGAATTTTGGTTTCTTTAAATTAGTCAGCCAGGCGCTGCTGAATTTTCTCAACCTCCTTCACGGCTGGGTCCGAAGTTACGGCCTCGCCATCATTCTGCTGACCGCCTGTGTAAAGGCCGTGCTTTGGCCACTGCAAAACAAGGCGAACAAATCGATGCGCCGCATGTCCGCGCTCGCGCCGAAAATGCAGGAGTTGAAAGAGAAATACAAAGACGACCCGACGAAGATGAATGCGGAAGTCATGAAGCTCTACAAAGATCATGGCGTGAATCCCGTCGGCGGTTGTCTGCCGATGATGATTCAGATTCCGATTTTCTTCGGCCTCTTCAGCATGCTCGGTCAGGCGGCGGAATTGCGGAATGCCGCCTTCCTTTGGGTAAAAGATTTGTCGCAACCTGATACTTTGGCCATCGTGCCTGGTTTAGGTTGGATCCCGATTCTCGGCACACCCGGGGTTGGCCTGACGATCAATCTGCTCCCCATCATCATGGGCGCGAGCAACGTCTGGCTCATGCGCATGACACCGAAGACCGGCGACGCCACTCAGCAGCGCGTCATGATGTTCATGCCGATTATTTTTCTTGTGTTCTGCTACAACTTCGCCGCCGCGCTCGCGCTTTATTACACCACACAAAACCTGTTCACCATTCTGCAGCTCTGGCATAATCAGCGGCAGCCCGCGCCGGTTTTGGAAAAGGTGACAGCGCCGAGCAAGCGTGCGAAAAAAGGACGATGACACCGAAGGAATTGCTCGACACCATCCTGGGCTACCTTGGTTTTGTCACCGAGATCGACGAGCAACGCGGTGAAGGCGGCAACCTCACCCTGCAAATTTACACTGAGGAAGCGAACCGCATCATTGGCCGCGATGGCGAGACGCTCGAGGCCATCCAGTTTCTCCTCAATCGGCTCATTCAAACCAAAGATCGTGAAGCCGAAAAAGTGATCGTCGATTGCGAGCATTATCGCTCCATGCGCGAAGACAAGATCGTCGCGCGCGTGCGCGAATTGGCGGAGCGCGTCCGCATCAGTGGGCGCTCATTGCAGTTGGAGCCGATGAATTCCTACGAACGCCGCATCGTGCACAATGCGTTCAAAGATGATCCCGATGTAGCCACATGGAGCCCGAACGATTCCGCGCGCATCAAACAGATCACATTGCTGAAGCGGCAACCGAAAAAAGAGCCGGCGGCGCAGGAAAACGCCGGAAGCTAACTTCCGAATTGCAGGACGATTTTGCCGCTGCGTTTATTTTGCGCCGCGTGTGCAACCGCTTCCTGCAAATTGCCTAACGAGTAGATTTTCTCGACCTTCGTCTTCAGCAAGCCGCGTTTCGCCATGGCAAATAACGGCGCGAAAGTTTCCGCGCACTGTTGCGGTGTGGCTTGATCGTACCACTTGTTCACCCACATGCCGCGAAAGATCAGATTCTTGAAGATGAGCAACCCATTCGGAATCTTCAGCGGCTGCAAACTCATCGCGCCGTAAGTCACCATCGTCGCTCCCGGCGCGAGCGCGTTCATCAAGCGCAACGCGCTCTCGCCGCCCACGGCATTGAGCGCCAACCGAATCGGCTCGCCGTTCGTGGCCGCTTTCACTTCCTCACGCATAGTCTCGCTGTCGACCAAGACAACATTCGCACCTTCCGCTTTCAGTTCGTCGATCAATTCCGGACGCCGAACGATATTCACGCTGCGATATCCAAGTTCGCGGCCGATCTGGATAGCGGCCCGTCCCGCGCCGGCATTCGCGGCATTCTGAATAAACCACTCGTTAGGCCCTAACGAGACAAAGTCATGCAACATCCGCCAGGCCGTGATCGGATTGATCTTCAACATCGCGGCCTGCACCGGTTCGATGTCGGTCGGCGCGACCACCAACTTCTCTGCCTTGATCGCGCCCGCTTCGCGCCACGTGCCCCAATTGTGCGGCAGAATTACCGGCTCGCCGATTTTTACATTGCGCACCGCCGCACCAACTTCCGTCACCACTCCGCAGCCTTCCATTCCCGGCGTGGCCGGCACTTCGCGAAAGCCAGGGTACTTTCCCTCGATGGAATTGATGTCCGCCGGATTGATAGGCGCGGCGCGCATTTGCACGATCGCTTCGTCGTCCGCCGGCGCGCGCAATTCCTCCTCGACCAAACACAGCACCTCTGCTGGATTTCCGTGCCTTTCGTAACGCGCGACGCGTATAGTTTTGCTCATCGATGATTCCCGCGGCGCATCCTACATCGAACGCACCGGCCAGCAATTTGCAAAGCGGCGCCCGTCTCGCGTTTTTCGGCATGCTGATCAACCTCGTGCTCGCGATCGCGAAAATCGCGGCCGGCGTGATCGGTAATGCCTACGCATTGATCGCCGACGGCATCGAATCCGCGCTCGATATCGCCGGCTCCGCCATCATCTGGGGCGGATTAAAACTCGCCGCTCGACCTCCGGATGAGACGCATCCCTACGGTCATGGAAAAGCGGAACCGATCGCCGCTGGTGTCGTTTCGGTGGGTGTGATTGCGGCGGCAATTGGTCTGGCGATCGAAAGCATTCGAGAAATTCGCACGCCACACCACGCGCCCGCGCCATTCACGCTCATCGTTCTCGTCGTCGTCGTCGTGGTGAAAGAGTTTTTGTTTCGCACGGTCAGTCGAATCGGCCGCGATGTGGAAAGCACGGCGGTGCAAACCGACGCGTGGCACCATCGCGCGGACGCACTCACTTCCACCGCGGCGTTCATCGGCATTTCAATCGCGCTCATCGGTGGCCCGGGGTGGGAGAGTGCCGATGATTGGGCCGCGCTTTTTGCCTGCGCTGTCATTGCGACGAATGGCGTCATGCTGTTTTTGCCCGCGTTACACGAAATCATGGACACCGCGCCGCGCGGCGATATGTGCGCGGAGATTCGCGTCCTCGCCGGGGAAATTCGCGGGGTCAGCGAAGTGGAGAAATGTCTCGTGCGAAAAATGGGCCTCTATTTTTATGTCGACCTGCACATCCTGGTCGATGGCGCGATCTCCGTGCGCGACGGACACGACATCGCGCATGAAGTGAAAGAGAAAATCCGCGCAACCAATCCCCGCATCAGTGATGTGCTTGTGCACGTCGAGCCAGTCTAAGCATTACAGGCTGCGCAAAATCGAATCGAGCGCATCGGTTAACGAACGTCGCGCCGCCGACGTTTGCCGAGCAATCCTGAGCAAGTGTTTCACGCTCGACGGATGCCTAATGACGTATGCGCCAAGGGTCGCGAAATTCGTGCGTTGCTTTTCCATGTCGAACACGACGCGCAACGGAATGGAAAATGGCGCGCGCGGTGTATCGCTGATCGCTCGCAGAGACAGCAACCGAATATTCCGCTCCGCGCAGGCGCTCGCGATGAATTCCGTTTCCATGTCGACCGCGAGCGCGTCGCTGGTTTGCGCGATCGCCGCGCGCTCCGACGTGCTATCCGCCACCTGTGAAATGGTTTTCAGTTTCCCAACAACCCCGAGCGCGCGTGCCCGTTCTAGCAATGCCGCTTCGGAAAAATTCTCCGCCACCAGAACATCCGCGACCTTTAGTTTTTCCGAGACCGCTCCGGCGAATCCAGCGCTGATCAGGATCCGCGGCGATTCGTGCGCGAGGAAATTCGCCAAAGATTTTCGCGTCGCGTTTTCGCCGACTCCGGTGTGCACAACGCGCACTTCCGTCGCGTAGTTGCAATCGCGCTCGCGCATCCGGCGCACGAAATCCGAGCTCTCGTTAGGCAGCGCAAACGTGACCGCGATCATCGCGCCGGGGCGGTGATGCGAATCTGCACAATCGATCTCTCGTTAGGCACTGGCTCGGCCGAATTGGCGCCCGGTGAAATAGCCGGCATCGGTGAAACGGCCGTAGCGGCGCTCAAAGCCTCGCGAAATTCTGCCGTCCGACTCTGCGGAATATCGACTACTACGGTCATGATGTTGTCATCCGGTAATCCCTTTGTGCCGGAGCCGCCGAAAGCTATAGCGCCGGCGATGATGTGGCTGGCCATATTTTCCCATTCGGTCCGCGGCGCGTTTAGCGGAATTTCGTCGGCGGAGAACGACGGCGCCGGCATGGCCTTTTGCGCGGCCGCACCTAACGAGTCCTCGAGTTGTTTACGAATGGCCGTCTCCTTTGTGTCTGTGCCCGGCGACTTTTTGCTTTTCCAAGTGATGACGGCGAGTCCGCCAAAAACATTTAGCAACACGAGAATAAAAGCGGCCGTGGCAATGCGCCGCCCAAGTTTGGCGCCACGTTCCATTTCGGCGGGATCGGGCACGACAACCTCCTGCACATCGCCGCCGCTACGATGAATCTCGCGCGCAATGTTAAACTCCCGACGCAATTGCGCATCCGACATCAGCTTCTCTTCGAGCGCTTCGCGATCGGCCGGCGAAAGTTTGCCCTCGAGATAATCGAAGAGTTTGTCGGGATTCATGCGCTGGAAACAATTCCGCCGTGAGGGCAGACGACGCAATTACGATCTGGGAATGTTTGCTCTTTAACCGCGTAGAAATACAGTAGCGCCCTCGTGGATGAAAGCGGGACGACTCCAAAAACTGCTCGTCGCACCTGGCGGAAACGCGTCGGGATTGCGTTGGGCATCTTATTGCTCGGGCTCGTCGTTTTTCATCGACCGATCCTCCACTCGTTAGGCCGAAGACTCGCTATTCATTTTGCGGCCAAGGAGAATCTACGGCTCGATTGCCGGCTCGAAGGCAGTGTTTTCGGTAATTTGATCATTCGCAATCTGCGCGTCACACCGACCGGACCCAGCGCGGTCGAATCGATCGAGGCGGATTTCGTGCGCGCGGATTACAGTCTGCTCGATTGGTGGCGGTTGGGTGCGGCGGAGCTGGTCAAGAATGTTGAAGTGCGAAGTGTCACGGCGGTCTTCAATCCGCTGAAAGCTGCGCCGGAGAAAATTGTTCCGAAGCCTAACGAGAGGTTAACTCTGCCATCCATTTTTCCGGAACGCATCGTCGCGTCTGATGTGAGCCTGCTCATCCGTGGGGCGGTGCCAGCGGACAATTTTGTCTTGGAACATGCCGACCTCGAATTGAGTCCAAGAGCGGCCGGTGAATTGCGCATCCGTAGTCTGAAAATTCCGTCAGTCCCGGCGTGGTCGAATCTTTCCGCGCGCACTTCTTACACGAACAGAAATCTCATTATCAGTGGATTGATCTTCGATGATCAAACACAAGTGCGTTCGCTCGCCATCGACGCTTCGAAAATCAAGAACAAGATACTTACAGCGACGATCGACGGCTCGTTAGGCGGCGGAACGGTCGCCGGTTCGATCACGCTCAACGAATCAGCGCGATCGCTCGAGATGCAGTCGCGAATTTCGGTGAAGGATATTTCGCTCGATAAGTTGCGAAATTACGCCGGCCCGGCCGCGGCGGATCTCGGCGGTGACGCGCGGAGCGTGGAATTGACGGCAAATGGCGCGATCGACTCGCCGCGCACTTGGAACGGAACAATTGTTGCCCAGGGCGTCGACCTGAAGTTCGGCTCGATCGCGCTCGATAGTGTAAATTTAAGCGTCGCGGCCAGCGGGGGCGTGGCCCAGATCATTTCCTGCGAAGCGTCGCGCGGCTCGAACAAGTTTGCGCTCGCGGGAAATATCACGCTGCCCGAAGAAGTTGCCGATTTTGGGCGCACACCAACTTCATTGCACATCAGCGGAACGTTCCCGGATCTGCATGAGATCGCGCCGGAAATGGCGGGTGAGGCCACGATCGAAGGTCGCGCCGACGTTGCTGACGCGACTTTGAACGCCGCCCTCAAGGTTTCGAGCACGACGATGAAGTTGGGCGATTTCAACGCGGATTCGCTTACGGCGTTGATCACCGCGACTAGAAAAATGCCGAGACTCGATGGGAAGAAAGCGTACTTCGCCGGGCTGCAAAGTGAGACGCACCTCGAGACTGGGCGGGTGCGGTCTAACGAGTGGTCGTTTGACGCTTTGAGCGCGGTAATCAAGAGCGCGGATGATCTGGTCACGATCGAGAAGGGGAGTGTGGTGCGCGCGGGCAACAGCGGGACGATCAGCGGCACGTATCGGTTGCCGGCCGATTTGTCGCAGGCGCGTTTGCAGCCGGCGGATGTGCAATTATCGCTCGATGCGAAAGAGCTCGGCGATTTTTGGTTGGGCGATGTGGCCTCGCGCATTACCGGTCCGTTGCAAGTCGAGGGCGGAATTCAGGTGCGCGACGGAGTGGCGAACGGCAGCCTCACGATTTACGGCGCAAACCTGCGCGTGAAAAACATGATCGTCCCGCAGGTGAGTTCGCACATCGCGGTTTATCGTAACGTTGTTTACGTCAACGATCTGACCATCGCGTTGAGCGGAGCGGATTTCATTCGCGCGACGGGGCAGTTCGGTCTCGATAAACCTTATCGCTACAAAGGCAGCGTCGCGGCCAACATTTCGCAGCTGGCGCAATTCAAACCGATCCTGGCCGCGACCGGAAATAAGAACGAGCTAGCCGGCGCGCTCGTGCTCGATTGGAGCGGCAGTGGTCAGGCGGCGAACTTCAACAATTCCGGCGAAATAAGACTGACGTTGGAAAAAGGCCGTTACGCCAACCTGCAGGGATTGCAGGCGCGAGTGGACGCGACCTACGCACCGGATGGTCTTTCGGTGCCGCTCATTTATTTCGGAAGCGATAAGATGAATTTCCAGGCGGTCGGCGAATCGAACGGCAACACGCTGGAGATTTCGAAGATTGAGATCGACCAGGGGAAAGCGAAATACGCCACCGGTTATGCCGCGATTCCTTTCATCTGGAAAAATGTCGGGAGCGACAAAGCTGTTTTCGATCCGAACGGAAAAGTCTCGATCGTTTTTCAATCTGAAAATCTCGACCTGAAGAAATTATTTGAAGACGTCGGCGCGAAGGCGGTCGGCTCCGGTTTGCTCAGCGTTAAACTCGACGCCGCCGGCACGCTGGCCGACATGACGGCGCAACTGGTCGTGCAGGCGCGGGAGCTGCGTTCGCCGGAGGCGCCGACTTTCGATCCGGCCAGTTTCGATCTCACGGCCGAGATGAAAAATAATCAGGTAACCGCGGATGGGAAAGTCACTCAGTCGAAGATTCAGCCGGTCGCGATTACCGCCAGTTTGCCTTTGAACGTCGGGCGTATTCTCGAAGAAAAGAAGTTCGATGAGAACACGCCAGTGACCGCGAAAATCAACATGCCGCGCAGCTCGGTAAATTTCGTCCGGCAATTTGTTCCGGCGCTGGAGCGGATCGATGGCGATCTGGCGCTCGATGTGAACGTGAACGGCACGATCGCCAAGCCGGTCTTGAGTGGATCGGCCGATACGAAAATCAACGTCGCGCGTTTCAGCAACGCCACCTTGCCGGCGCTGACCAATTTCACCGCGCGCGTCGGTTTCACCAACGATACGCTGAACTTGGAGAATTTTCGCGGCGACCTGGCGGGCGGACCTTTCACTCTGACCGGCCGAATTACTTTTCCGAAACTCACGCAACCGACCTTCGATCTTCAACTCAAGGCCAACGCCGTGCTGGTGGCGCGAAATGACGACGTGACCGCGCGCGCGGATGCAGACCTGCGTGTGACCGGTCCCCTAACGAGTGCAAGCGTGAGCGGCAACGTTGCCCTAACGAATAGTCAATTTCTTAAGAACATTGATCTTATCCCCATCGGGTTGCCCGGCCGTCCCGCTCCTGGTCCGAAGCCGCCGTCGGATACGCCCGATTTATCTTTCCCCAAGCCGCCGCTGCGCGATTGGAAATTCGATGTCGCGATCAAGACGAAAGATCCTTTTGTCATCCGCGGAAATCTGGCGAACGGCGACGCGCTGGTGGACATGAAATTAACCGGCACCGGTTTACAGCCGAAAATCGATGGCTCGGTGCGATTACAAAATGTGGAAGCGACTTTGCCCTTCAGCCGACTCGAGATTCACCAGGGCTTCGTTTATTTTAATCCGAGCGATCCGTTCAATCCCGGCGTCGATCTGCAAGGCACCTCGCTGATCCGCGATTACACGGTGCACGTCTACGTCTATGGCACGGCCAACGAACCGCAGGCGATTTTCAGCAGTGAACCGCCGCTGCCGCAGGAGGAAATCATTTCGCTCCTCGCCACCGGCACCACGCGCGAGGAATTGCTCAGCGGCGGAAATGTCCTCGCCGGCCGCGCGGTCATGTTGTTAGGCCAAGAGTTGTATCGGAAAATTTTCAAGAAAGGCCAGGCGACCAAACCGAATTCCGTCTTCGACAAATTACAGGTGGATGTGGGCAATGTGGATCCGCGCACCGGTCAACAAACGGCGACGGCGCGCTTTCGCGTGAACGAAAAATTCCAGGTCATCGGCGATATCGGCGTGCAGGGAGATTTTCGCGGCACGGTGAAATACGTGATTCGCTTCCGATGAAACGCACGACGCTTCTTCTTTTCTGCGGCGTCTGGATGGTGGCGGGTGCCCTTGCGCAACAGCACACCACCGATGCGCCGCATCCGGAAGAAAAAGACAAAGCCGAGCACAAGGTCGAAAAGCACCAGGAGAAGGTCGCGAAGGAATCCAACGTCGAACTCGTCGGCGAAAAATCGTTCAAAGAAAAAGATCTGCTCACCCAACTGAAGGAGCAGATCACTTCTATTTCGGAGCTCGGTTTGACCGCGGCGCGCGCGGACGACGCGGCATTTTTTCTCGAGCTTTACTATCGCAAGAACGGTTTCCCGAACGTGAACGTGAAGTATTCCATGCCGGGCGGAAATCGGCTCCGGCTGGAGATCGACGAAGGTCCGCGCATCACGATCGGTCAGGTCGATTTTGTCGGGAACGAGACACTGCCGTCGGACAAGCTCTTCGAATATTTCGTCGGCCCGACGCGCGAACGTTATTCGAAGGCGGAAAAGAAACTGCCGTATGTAAAATCGGATCTCGACGAAGGCGTCGATCTCGTCCGCCGCCTTTATATTTCGGAAGGTTTCCTCAACGTTCTGGTGCAGGCACCGAATATTCATGAGCACGACGAAACCATCGTCGATACCACGGTAGCGATCGTGGAGGGACGCCGCTACGCCTTCGGCGATATCACCTTTGCCGGGAACACGGTTTTCAGTGCGAACGAATTGCGCAAGGAAACCGCGGACATTTTAGTCGAGCCCTACACGGATCGCCGACTCGCCGACATTCCGCGGCGCCTGCAGGCCTTCTACAAAAAGCACGGTTACTACGGCGCTAAGGTGGAAGCGGCGGGAAATCCGGAAGTGACGAACGGTGCGCGCGTGCCGGTGCGAGTGACGATTTCACCAGGGGCGATTTATTATTTCGATGGCGTAAGCGCGACCGGCTTGCAGCGTCTGCGTCCGAGTTTTGTCGAGAAACGTTTCGGAAGCTTAAGCGGGCAGAAATATAGCCCGGAAATGCTCGACGAAAAATTTCGCGAGATGATGAAGACCGGCTTGTTCAGCGTGCTGCAGGTCAAACCAGTGCCGATTGATGGTGACAAGCTGCACCTCGACATCGCGATTGAAGAAGCAAAGAGCAAAGAATTCGGCTTCTCGTTAGGCTACGGAAGTTATGCCGGCCTCATCGTTGGCGTATCCTATCGGGACCGCGACATGTTCGGTTACGGCCGACCGATTACCACCTCGCTGGAATATTCCGAGCGCGGCTACAAAGGCGAAATTCTCTACGAGGATCCTTGGCTCTTCGACACCGAGAATCATCTTAAGCTCCGCGTTTACTCGCTCACTTTCGATTACGATGGCTATTCGAAATTAGAGCTCGGTGGCCGCATGGATCTCAGTCGCAATTTTACCAAGCAATACGAGTTCGGCGCCGTTCTGATGGCGCGGCATGTTGAAGTGACGAGCGCCGATATTCCGAACGCATTTCTCGGTCGCACCTCCTACGAGGTGAATTCAGTCGGCTACACGCAAACGCTTGATCTGCGCAAGAGCCCGCTCGTTTCACCGCGCGGATTGGTGGTCAATAACACTCTGGATTACGCCACCAACGCGCTCGGCAGCCAGATCGATTTCGTCCGAAGCACCCTGCGCATGAGTTACTTCATTCAGTTCGCGCCGGAGAAGAAAATAGTCGATCTCAACTCCCCGGCCGAGGAAGAAGACGGCAAGCTGCGGCATTGGTTTCGCCAGTCTTCGCTCGCGTTTGGCGCTCGCGCCGGGGTGATCAAAGGTATCAACGGAACGGAGATTCCGATCGACGAACGTTTCTTCAATGGTGGTGCGAACAGCGTGCGCAGTTTCGGGGAACGCGATCTCGGTCCGCATGTCGGTGGCAACCCGATCGGCGGCGAATTTTTCAGCGTCTATAACGCGGAATACACTTTCCCGATCTTCGGGGAATTACAGGGCGCGGTTTTCATCGATGCGGGAAATTTGTTACCGAATGCGGATAACGCCGGCTTCGACAACATGCGCTACGGCGTTGGTTTCGGTCTGCGCTACAAGCTACCGATTGGCCCGCTAAGACTAGACTACGGTGTAAATCCTTCTCCGCGCGCGGACGAAGATTTCGGCGCGTTTCATTTCAGTTTCGGCTTCGCCTTTTAGCGTCGTTCTCATACCATTTTATTGGACCGATGAGTGGCCTTACTCCGCAGCTTGCTCTTTTGGGAGCAGCTTTAATTACCGGCGCGGTACTCGATCGCATTTTAATAGCTAACCGCGTGCAGGACTTGCGTCCTACGCCAACGGTAGCTATCGCGTCGGAGAACAGTAACTCGTTTGTAGGAGCAGCACCGCCAGCATCTAGCTCACCTGGACGAACCGAAAGCTATCTCACATCTCCCAGTCCCGATGTAACTCGTCCCTCGCTTGAAAGCATCCTGGCCGAGCGCGATCCGCGCCAGCGCACCCGGGAGCTACAAAGCTATATCAATTCGTTGCAGCCGCGTGAGTACGCCGATGCCATTAAGCGCGTCCGGCAAATCACCGGTAGTAATGAGCGCGAGTTAGCGTCGCGTTTGTTAGTCGCGCAGTGGGTTGCGACTGATCCGAATGGCGCTTTGCAATTCGCTGCCGCTAACCGCGGTTATGAATACCTCGCCGACGATGTCTTTCAACAGCGCGCCGCGACTGATTTTCAATCGGCCCTCACGCAAGCGCAGGAGATTCCGGGAAATGATCTGCGTTATCGCGCCTTGCGCGGTATCCTTAGCTTCAAAGCGGATACCGATCCAACGGGAGCTATCCAACTAGCGCAAAGCCTGGGTCCGTTTCCAGGTAACGAGCCACTAACTAACGTGCTTTATCGGCAGTGGGCGGCGAACGATCCGCAATCTGCCGCCTTGTATGCTACTCAACAAGGAGAACAAGGTGGTTGGCGTTCACCGGTCAATCAGGTGGTTAATACCTGGGCCCAGCAGGACCCGGTGGCAGCGGCTAACTGGTCGCTTGGTTTGCCCGATAGCCAGGCACAAGGTCGCGCGCTATCCCAGGTTATGCGGGATTGGGGCAGGCAGGATCCTACGGCGACAGCGAACTGGATTCGAGGTTTACCCGCAGGCAGTTCACACGATGCTGCGACTGCCGGCTTTGCGGAGGCCATGGTCTCGGCCGATCCGCAAAATGCTTTGAATTGGGTCGGAACAATAACTGACGACGGCGTGCGGCAGCGCACCTTGCAGCAGATCAGCCGACAAGTCCTGTGGCGCGACCCGCAGAATGGACCGGCTATGCTACAAGCGGCCGGCTTATCGCCCGATCAGATCCGCAGTGTCCAACCGCGACCGGACGGCGGGAGATAGCTGGAGAGACAGGCGGGACAAAGTGCTGTCCTCCTTGCAAAAGTTGAGTAGCGTTTGCCGCGTGATCTATCATTGCATTCGTTATACGATCGATCCGCAAAAGCTGGCGGATTTCGAGACTTACTCCAGGCGCTGGATGGAAGGTGGCATCATTAAGCGATGTGGAGGCGAGCCGTTGGGTTACTTTCTACCTAAGAAGGGTTATGGCGGAGCCGATAACATCGCCATGACGCTAATTGGCTTCGAAAGCCTGGCGGCTTACGAGAAATATCGTGAGAAACTGGTGCAGGATCCGGAGGCCAGGGAGAACCTGGAGTTTGCCAGGCAATCTGGTTGTATCCTGGTAGAAGAGCGCTCTTACTACTACCGCGTCTAGGTTGCCGTGAGCGACAAGGGACGGATCGTTATTGTTGGCAGTGGCGGGCGTCTGGGCATGGCGCTGGCACGCGGGTACAGCGATCGCTTCCAGGTGGTTGGTCTTAGCCGTGAGCAACTGGACCTGGCAGATCGCGAGCGATTGCCTTCCGCGCTGGAGCCGCTCGAGTTCGATTATCTGATTAACTGCGCTGGCCTAACGAACGTAGATGGCTGCGAAAAGTTTCCCGACGAAGCATTTCGTGTCAACGCGGAGGCGCCGGCAGAGCTAGCCCGGATTTGCACGGAAAAGAAGGCGCGACTGATTCATATCAGTACGGATTACGTCTTTGATGGCACTAAGACCACACCTTATCGGGAAGAAGAGGAAGCCAGGCCGATCAGTGTCTACGGTGAATCGAAACTGGATGGGGAACGCCGCGTTCTCAGTGTCGATGAAAACCATCTTGTTGTCCGAGTCTCCTGGGTCTTTGGGCCGGACCGGGCTAGCTTTGTTGATTGGGTGATTAACCAAGCCAAGGAACATGAGACTGTTTCGGCAGTAGCGGATAAGTTTTCCACACCGACTTATACTCTCGATCTGGCCGAGTTATTACCGTTCCTCTTTCAATCGCCTCAGGCGCGCGGTGTAATTCATCTCGCTAATACGGGTGAATGCAGTTGGTGCGAGTATGGCCAATGGGCTTTGGATTGTTGTTATGCCGAAGGGGTTCCGCTACGCGCTCGCGAAGTAAAGCCTATCTCGTTGTCTGACATGAAGAACTTCATCGCGAAGCGTCCGCCCTACACGGTCTTATCGACTGCTAACTATGAAGAGCTGACTCATCATACGCCGCGCGATTGGCACGACGCGGTTGCAGATTACGTCGAGCGTTTCTACGGCAAGATCTAGCTATCTGCCGAAGTAGCTCGCAACTCGTCGATCGTACGGAGGTGATGATCGTCGTGCTCGGCTACGAAGAAGCAGAGATCGACCACAGACATTGGTTGTTGCAAGCGTGGGTGCAATGCGGTGCGACCTAGTTCGGCCGGACTCATCCGTGCGAGTCTTTCAACGATGCGGCCGCGAGTCTCGCTGTACTCCGATAGGATGTCTGAGATGGAACGGCTGTTATGGTTCGCCTCATGGGTCTTGCGATTTTCCAGATCGGCCGGGTGTAGCTCACTCGAGTTTTTGTCGTAATCATCGAGCCGCTGTTCCCATAGCGATTCAAGATCGGAAAGGTGCCCGGCATTTTCCTGAATCGACCATTTACCCTCCGGGCGACGAGTAAGAGTCTCTGGCTTTAATCCGCGTACCGCCTCGGTCAAACGTTCTGGCGCGCGGCGCAGTCGTTCCAGAAGTTCGGGAGCCTTCTCCGGGCTGAGACCGAGGGCAAAGGTCCGATCGAACCACCGTTGTTTGGTCATGGCTCGAAAACTAGCGAGAGCCAGCCCGAAAACAACCGCGTCCCTTTCCGGCGGTGCGCAGCGGAGGTTGACGCGAAAGCTAATACGCACATGCTGAAGTCATGTCCAAGTCTAACTCGAACACTGTTGTCCAACCCTACCTCTTCTTTGGCGGGCGGTGCGAAGAGGCCCTGGAGTTCTATGGCCGCGCGCTTGGGGCGGAGGTGCTATTTATGACGCGTTTCAAGGAAAACCCGGAACCGCAGCCGAATATGCCGGATTGTTTCGAAGAGAAGGTAATGCACGCGACGGTGCGCATCGGCGCGACCACCTTCATGGCTTCCGATGGCAGGTGCGAAGGTGAGGCGGTCTTCGAAGGTTTCTCGCTTTCTCTTTCGGTGCCGGACGAAGCGGCGGCGGAGCAAGCCTTCTCCGCGCTGAGTGAAGGCGGACTAGTTACCATGCCATTGGAGAAGGCTTTCTGGTCGCCGAAGTTCGGCATGCTGACTGATCGTTTCGGCGTTGGCTGGATGGTTTCGGTTATGCCAGAACCAAATAAGAGTTAGTCACAATAAATGGATGACCTACTCATCCGGCCGATGGCCAGGACCGACGCCGAAGCTGTAGCAGAGTTAGCTGGAGAGTTGGGTTATCCGTGCACGGCAGTGGAAATAGGTGCGCGCTTGGAGATGGTAAAGAAAACCGATTTGTTGCTTGTAGCTGTAACCTCGTCCGATCAACCGCGTGGATTCATTCAGGCAAACCGCACCTGCGTGATCGAAGCTGGTTCCTGGGTGGAAATTGTTGGATTGGTTGTTTCCTCAAAGGTAAGGCGCGGCGGCATCGGACGAAGGTTAATCGCCGAAGTGGAACGCTGGGCCGCGCGTGTTGGCGCGGAAAGACTGGTAGTGCGGAGCAATACCAGGCGAGATGAGAGTCATCGTTTCTACCCGGCGATGGGTTACGAAATGGTAAAGACGCAGGCGGTTTACCAGAAGCAGCTAGGCGAATGACCGGGTCGAAATCGGAAATGCGGGCGCACTGGCGCCGCCGCGGGTTGCTGTTCGCAGGCCTTGTTCTCGCATGGTTCATGGTCGCCGTGCTTCGTTATCGAGATACGAACTGCACTTTCTTGCGCGCAGAAAGCGGTTGGTATCAAGCCGTCGCCCACGACAGTAGTGCGGGGCGAAACGCGGCGATGCGTGATTTTTTCCTGCACAGTCACCACGGGCATTACATGCCATTCGCGGTCTGGGCGGAGATTGAAATAACGCGCTTGTTCGGGATGCGTCCGGATGCCTGGAAATATCGAGCTATAATTTGGGTCGCCTTCCTGGGCAGTGTCTTGTCCGGGTTTACCTATCGCGCGGCCCGGCGCATGGGAAGTAGCGGAGTAACAGCGGCAGCTTCTTCTTTTGCGCTAACCAGTCTGATCCTACTGCATCCGCAGATGCGGGAGTTTATCGCCTTTCCCACTCTAATTTACCAACTTACCTGGATGCTACTTTTCGTAGTGACCTTGCGATCTCTGGTCGCGGCGGCAGCCCATCCCGAGCAAAGGCGCTGGGTCTGGATCGCGGCAGCCTGTGCCTACGCTTCCATGCATGTGGTCGGTCTGGGCGCGATCACTGCGATCGCCACTGCGGCCGTTCTAGGTCTAACTGTCCTTTCGACTGCCTTCGGGAAATTGCCGCGCTTCCTTCCTCACCGCTGGCATTGGACCTGGGCTTTGTTCTCTCTTTCGTTACTCGGCGGCCTGCATCTGGCAGCGATGCAATTGTTGCAGGCTTCTTCCGAGCCCCGCTCGCTTGGGCAGCCGCTTCACCTCTCCACCATGTTAAGCTTGAGCAATGCCCTTTTGATTCGGATAGTGGAGTGTTTCGCAGGCACTTCCAGCTTGCGTCAGTTCTCACTGGCTACCTTCGATAGTGCGTGGCCTTTCGGGCTTTTAGCCATGACGATAGGTTTCATCCTGTGGCTCGTGACGTTGCGCGTTACTCTGGCGGAGCCGACAACAAGTCGAGTGATACGCTGTTTCCTATACAGCTTTTCCTTCTTTTCCTTCATCGCCTTTCTCGTGCTGGTAGCCGGCCGGGTGCCTTTCGAGTCACAAGCGTATTGGTTTCGAGCTTACCTGTTCAATCCGCGCTACGTCGTTCCCGCGACCTTGCTTCTCCTCCCGAGTGCCGTTGCCTTTCTACCTCGTATCTCGGAACGACACCGATACGCCTTTGTCTTTTGTTGTTTGCTGTTTGGCGTGGTGGCGTTTGTCGGGAACGATAACCGGAAGGACGATCAATCTTTCCGGACCGCGCAGCTATCACACAAGAAGACTTGGAAGGCGATTGTAGGCATGGCGAGAGAATGTCGTGCCGCGCAACTGGCTGTGCCTGATATTCCAACGATCGCCTTAGGCGAGTTCCCATGGCATTTGCAGGACTATGATTCGCTGCTTCGATATTCGTTAGGACTTCCGGCGGACACTAAAATCGACTATGCTCCCTGGGAGCACTTCGATACCGCAACTCGGAGCCGCTACGAGAGCGCGGTTCCTTCATACTTACTTGTCGCACACGCCCTGCGATTGTCCGTCCCTGACCCTGGCGCAACGCTCGATTCGCCGCGCTAGGGTTAGGAAGCACAGGTGGCACTTGAAGGTACGATAGTCGCTATGAGATTGCAGCGAGCATGGCTGCACTTTCTGAGATGGGAAAAGATTGGGTAAAACTCGATCTGCACATCCATACTCTGGACGATCCGAAGGACACGCTGGATTACTCTGCGCATGAGTTACTCGAGCGGGCCAGGCTGTGTGGGATCGAGGTTGTAGCCATCACCCTGCACGATGCGGTCTTCGATCGGCCCGAAGTTTTCGAGGACGCGGCCAGGATGGGCATACTCCTTATCTCGGCGGCGGAAATGCGTCTGCAAGGCGCCGATGTTGTCCTGCTCAACGTTAGCCCGGAAGAAGCGGAGCCGCTGCGGACGTTCGACGATGTCCGCCAGCTGCGCGCGAGACGGGGCGATTCTATTTTCACTTTTGCGCCGCATCCGTTTTACATCATGGGTGGTTCAATTGGCGGTAAGCGCTTGCGCGAAAACATCGATTGCTTCGACGCGATTGAGATCTGCCATTTCCACAAAGGCTGGTTCGATCGCAATCGACCGGCCCGCAGGATCGCAGCGCAATTCAGTAAGCCGTTGCTGGCTACTTCGGACGCGCATCAGCTGCGCGCCTTCGGTTCGCACTACACCAGTATCCCGCGGCCGACACAGCTGACCGCGAAAAATGTTTTTGCTGCCCTGCGCCAGGGGGCCGGCCGCCTAACGAGTCCTCCCTGCAGTCTGGCCGATCTCGTCAGCACGATGTATTTTATTTTCGTGCAACACCCCTTAGAGTGCAGCAAACGTGGCTCGGTCGAGTCAGGCGAAAAAGGTCGCTCTTGAATTAGAGCCACGAACCTGAGAAAGATTCTTTCCGTGAAGCTACGAACGATTGCCAGTATTCTCCTTGTCTTGGCTGTAGTCTGCGGTGGTTGTAAGACCCCCGGGAAAAACGACAAAGGTAAAAAGCCCGGGAACGCGAAAAAGGAAGAGGCAAAGCTGGAAGAAAGCACCGACATTGATTTCCAGGCCTTCGTCAACCGGCTGCGCAAGGCAGTGCAAGCGCGCGATATGCAGACCATCGCGCAGATGATGATCACGGATTTTGCCTACGTCATGGGGTCCAGCGCGGAGCAGGACAAGAAAGGTGAGGGCGTCTTTCAGTATTGGGATGAGAACGGTTTGTGGCCCGAGCTGGAAGGCATCCTATCGGAGAAGTTTGTGAAAAAGAACGATTACATGGTAGCGCCGCCGCAATTCGCCAACCCGGCGGTTGATTATACCGGCTACCGCGCCGGCATTCGCCGGGTAAATGGTAGCTGGAAATTTGCCTACTTCGTCAATGGAACGACGGGCTAGGACTTGGTCTTCAACTCTGCGGCGAGCGCATCTCAAGGAAAGTGCAGGATGATTTGATAGATCTTGGTTTGCCCCATCGTCCTCCGTTTGTATTTGTAAAGAAGCTACTCTCCGCCGAGGCGGGCCATTCGGCCGTTTGCCTCACTTCCTTTGAAGCGGACGATCCTCTCTTTGTCGGGCATTTTCCAGGCAACCCGCTTGTGCCCGGCGTAATTTTAACGGAAGCGCTCGCACAAACGGCTGGGATAGCAGCCGCCTCGGCTTATCCTAAGAGCGAACAACCGTTATTCCTACTCTCCGCTATCCGCGGAATGAAGTTTTTACGCGCGGTTCGGCCGGGTGAAACGCTGCGCTTATCTGCGAAGAAGCTAGCTACGACCGGTCAGCTCATTCAGTTTGCAGTTAAAGCTACAGTAGATGATCTGACTGTCGCTGAAGGTCAGTTAGTCCTAAGTCTAACTGAAAGATGAAGCAACGGTTCTTACTTCTTGCCGCGGTTCTATTATCGGGTTGCGCTTTTTTTGCCCGCAGGCCTCCTTTGCCCAGGCAAGCTTCGATCGAGCGCCTGCCACGGCCAGCAACAGAAATGGACTTTAGTGCGCAAGTAGAAGGCTCCGACATCATTTACTTTCCCACAGAACGCGCCGCCTCGGGTGGGCGCTCCGAGCCGGCGTCGCTTCTTTTGGAGGCATTGGAGAAGCGCGCACAACCATTCGGCATCGGCTGGGATATGATCGATAGCTCGCAACAGCCTTTGTTGGATCAACTGGAAGCAACCAAGGAGAGGCGAGAGGAAATCATTGCGCAGCTAGACTTAGCGGCGGGTGGGCGCGCCCGCGAACATTGTCGCGCGGTCCTGCGGGAGACGCAGGCGACGGCCGTGCAATATATGGCACTGGGTGGTTCAAGGCAGATACTCGGAAAGATAACTATCGGAGATAGGTTAACCTCGGATGAGGAGAAGCTTTTGCCGCGCGGTTACAAACTACTCGCCGGAAATGCGGGCCATGCCAGCAAGACTGAGCTGGTGGCAACGGAGTTTACCGCAGAAGTAATCGTACGCTCCTTCCGCGCGATGGGCAACGGAAGCAAGCTACTTGTCTTTGCCAGCGGACGAAGTCTGGAGGGGGAGAATAGCTTGCCCTACTTCGTGGCGCAGAAGCTTAATGTCCGCCAGCTTGTCTTCGGTCCGAATACGAAGGAGCGACCTACGTTGATGACTCAAAGCGGAGCGGCTCACATCAAGGTCGCTTCCAAGTCGTAAATAACACCCCAGGTTCCGGAGGCGACTGGCCGGGACTCGCGCTCCCATGGCCTGGTGCTGCCAACGTAATGTGCTTTTTCTTCGCGGCCCCAGAAGAGATAGCGCGCCTGTAATTGCCGGGCGAGACCGTGCCAGTTGGGCGCGCCTCGCATGAGGGCTTCCAGTTCAGTGTTGGCCTTGGTGTAATCAAACCCCTGGGTCCATAAGTGTCCGGGGTAACCAAGGACAACCTTTCGTCCTTGGAGAAGAAGCGGATGATTGTAGGTGGGAAATGCGGCGAAGCGCTCGTTAGGCGAGAGTCTCTTGACCGCGGCACCTACGGCATCTACTTCTGCGCGCTCGGCGATGGTGTAACCATTCTCTCGGCTAAGTAGCCCGCCGAAGAGTGAGATGAAACCCGAAGCAAAAAACGCAAAACAAACGGCCGCTCGCGCGTAAAGTTCCCAGCGGCCAATGAGCTCGCTCCAAAGGAATGGTAAGAGGATGAGGTAAGCCCAAATAATTAGCTTGATGTTATCCCATTCCCACGGGGCGGTCTTAACTAAGGTTGCGAAAAGAAAGATGGTGAACGCCGCCGCGACAAAAACCAAGGCCGCGTCGGGGCTGCGCCAGTTGCCTTCCTTTGATGTCCGCCAGAGACAAAAACCTGCCAGGATTAGGACGACCGGCGGGAACAATCCGAAGTTGTAAATCCAGAAAGAGAAGAAGGGCATGGCGAAGTCTCCTACGGTTTGCACCCAGCCGGGATGAAACTGTAAGAGGCTCTTAGCCTGAAAATGGTCGGTAATTGTCCAGACAAGAAAGGTAGCTGGAATGAAGGCGCTGCCTATTAAGATGATGAAGTCGCGGCGCAAAGTTGGTTCGCCGAAGAGGAAAAGGAACGCTGCCACCACACTTAGAGCCATGAAAGTGTGAAGATGGAAAAGCGGCATGGTAGCGTAGAGAGTGAGTTCGACCCAAAAAGGCAGACACGGCCGCGCTTCCTTCAGATACCTCGATCGCCATTGGCATAAGAGAAGCAAACCAGCCGGCAGCGCATAAAGAAGGCCGCGTTGCGTCACCAGCATGGAAAGCGCGAGGCTTTTCCAGGCCACGAATTTATCGCCCTGGTAGTCGATGAGGTGGCCGGTGTGAAACAACGCAAAGCCGGCCAGGCCGCCGTTGAAGAGCAAACCGGCTACAGTAAAAGAACCGCCCCAGCGATAAGTGGCGACAAATATGGCCAACATTCCGAAAAGGCCGGCCCAGATCAGGCCTTTGGTTAAGTCTAGTCCGAGAAGTAAAAGAAGGGCGTTGAACAAATCTGTGCCGGCGGGATAACGCATCCTACTAGCGAAGTAGATTGGATTGTCCGGCCAAAGCGGGACCCCACTGGCGAAGTTCCTTATATAGGCAATATGGAGCGAGAGATCACCGAGGTTATTAATCGATTGCACTTTCAGCTGGTCGCCTTCGAGGAAGAGCAGCCAGCAAAAAGACCTGAAGGCAAAGAAAGCGAAACAAGCTGCCAAGAGCCAGAACCAGATGCGTGCGGTTAATGAGGAAGAGCGCCAGCTTGTAGTAGTCGCGCCGTCGCTGGTTCCGAGATAAGCTAAGGCCGCGGGCACAAGAGCGAGCAGGAAGGCGGTGAATGCGATCCGTCGGCTCAGGCCGTCGAAGACCATCCCGAAAAGAAGCGCGAAAATCGTAGCGGCGTTGACGAAGGTGAGACCGGCCGAGAGCGACTTCATGCTCACCGGCCTGCGTTCTTGCCTGAGAAGTCCGGCGTTTGGCCCGGGAAGAAATCTTTAAAGACCTTGGCGCTTAGGTAAAGCTTCGATGTATCCTGATAGGAACGAATGGTCAGCGGCGCGGTGTAGTAAGCATTCTCCAGCTTACCTTCCACGGCGGCGATCTTGTCCTGTTGCACCAGGAGAAAATCGGCATCCACCGGAGAAGGTAGAGCGTCTTTCTCATAGTAACCGATGCGGTTAAAATCGCCCAGGATCCAGGGCAGGGGATAGGCACTAGTGCGAATGATGTGACCTACCAACTGATACTTAGTCGGATCGCGCCGCGCCAGCTTCAGCAACGGCTTGGTTAACTTCCAGATATCGTTGTAGGTCTGGACGTAGACATAAGGCTCGGTATCGGTCGTGCAGCGGAAGTAATTAAGGCGAATGGAGAGACCTAACGAGACCAACAGGACCACGCCTGCCAGAATTTGACTGTTACGGAGAGAGTTTTTTGGCACCAGGCTTAGCCCTGCGCCAAAGAGGAAAAGTAAAGGCCAGACCACGCTGATAACGCACCAGGGCGTCTTGTAATGAACAATGCTATAGGCAGCTAGAACGCCTGCTCCATAAATCGCGAGGAAGCGGATGGAGATATCTTTGAAGAGCTGGCAGAAGAGGCAGGCGACCAAGCCAACTGCTACAGGCTGTTCATAGCGTCCAATTAGCTGCATCCAATAGTACCACGGCTTCTCATGGCCGTTGCCATTGTGGCCGGTTTTGAACCAGGCATCAAAGGTCTGGAAAAGACCTTTCACTCCATTCCAGTGCATGAAGGTGCCGGAGTAAAAGAAGATGATGGCAGCTACTGCCACGCAAATAATGAGGATAAGATCGTTCAGCTTCCAACTTTGCGGCGCCGGTTGCGTATCACTTGCTGGCGTCAGTTGGTTCGAGACCCAGGCTACCGGAAGCGCCGCTAGCGCACAACCAAGGTGAATGATGTAGGTCTCCTTCGTCAGGATCATTCCCGCGATACCCATCCCAACGCACCACAAGTATCCACGCGTGCCGAATTTCCAAAGCCCGAGCAATCCAAGGATGAAGAGCATGGAAAAAAGAACCAGCCATACTTCGTGGATGGAATATCGGCCATAGAAGACGAAGCCGGGCGAAACGGCCATGGCGAGCGCGGCCCATCGGCAAGTGTTGCGACCAAAAATCGGCTCGAACTTGAAGCAAAGCCGGATGCAGAAAATGCTTCCGAGGACCACCGGCATGCGCAGGGCCCAGATGTTCCGGCCGAAGAGCGTCTGCGATAGGAACAGAATGTAGAAGTGCAGCGGGCCGTGGTAATTCGTCGGATCGTATTTGTAGAAACCGCTCTTGATCATCTGATCGACAAACCACCCGTTGATGCCTTCGTCGAAATGCGGCGGTTTGATCTCGAGGAACAGAAGCCGCAACGCCGCGCCCAGAGCCACGATCACCCAAGGCGTCCAGCGCCATTCCATCAGCGAACCCGGAGAATCCACTAGCGCAGTCCCGCGGCTGCTGCTAGTAGGCGAGGCGATGCGCATTTTGGTTACGGGTGGCTGTGGTTTCATCGGGAGCAATTTTGTCCGTTATATCCTGCAACATTACAATCCGGCTTCGGTCAGCAACGTGGATGTGCTCACTTACGCCGGCAATCTCGCTAATCTAGACGGGGTCGCGGAGCAATTCGGCGAGCGTTACGAATTTTTCAAGGCCGATATTGCGAATGCCGAGAAGATGGATGCGCTGATGAAGGGCCAGACCTTCTATGCCGTGGTCAATTTCGCCGCCGAATCGCATGTCGATCGCAGCATCAGCGATCCGCAGAATTTCATCCACACCAACGTCGTCGGCACCAGCATCCTGCTCGATTGCGCCCGGCGCCACGGCGTGCAGCGTTTCGTGCAAGTGTCGACTGATGAAGTCTACGGCTCGTTAGGCGAAACCGGGAGGTTCACCGAGCAATCGCCGCTCGAGCCCAGCTCGCCTTACTCCGCCAGCAAAGCCGGCGCCGATCTGCTGGCGCTCGCCTGTCATCGCACCTTCGGGCAGGAAGTCGTGGTCACGCGGTGCTCGAATAACTACGGCCCGTATCAATTTCCCGAGAAGCTCATCCCGCTCATGATCATCAAAGCCATGCGCGATGAGCCTCTGCCGGTCTATGGCGATGGGAGAAACGTGCGCGACTGGATCCATGTGGAAGATCATTGCGCCGGGATAGTAGCTGCTTTGTTTGAAGGTAAGGCCGGACAGGTTTATAACTTCGGCGGCAACAGTGAGATGGTGAACATCGAGGTAGTTAAGCTGATTCTCGACAAGCTAGGTAAGCCGCACTCACTTATAAGCTTTGTTACCGACCGGCTAGGACATGATCGCCGCTACGCGATCGATTCTTCCTTTGCGCTGCGTGAGCTAAAATGGAAACCGCTGCGTAAATTCAAGGAAGGCCTGGAAGCTACAATAGATTGGTATTTGGCTAACCAAAGTTGGTGGCAGCCGTTGCTGGAACGCGCGGGAAGATATTGAGGCTTGATAGGCCCTAGCGCAGTATCCAAAGGCAAACGCTTTTAGGGTTTAACGACGCAATTCTATCGGCTGCGCTTTGCACCGTATGGGACTGGCACCTGGAATACAATGATTCACCCTCCGGGCGGGACCACAGCTTACCTTTCCCTGGTAGCTAGTTCGCCTTGGGCTTGTATATAGTGCCGACTAATGCGCCGACGATGGCGAACTGAATCAGGTCGCCTGCGATCCACATCAAGAGAATTTTTCTGGTGAGTGGCTCGACCGCGAACCGGATAATTTCCACACCGATGCAAAGGATGCCGATCACGATGCCGTAGCCAATGCCGGTCGCGATACTTTGCACGCCGACCTTGCTGACATACAGCCCGGTGAAGGCGAAGGCCACGATCAGGTGACCTACGACCAGGATCCAAAAATGGCGTTGGAAGTCCGCATCGGTGCGCCAGAGCGATGATGTTGCCATGTAATCGGGTTTCATGAGCACACCGTGCCAAAGGAATCCGAAAAGAAAGATAGCAACAAACGCGACGAGCATCGCGGGAAGACCTCGCTTGTGATTCATGATTACTTCTAGCCAAATCCACGCTTCGAAGTCGAGTGTGAATGGCGTGGCGCACTGTGTGGACTAACGGGCACGCTGCAAGATGGGCTAGCCCGGAATGGCGCCGAGCGGTTGAACCTCGGGGAAAACCAGCTTCCGTCCCATCTCGCGTTTGAGAAGCAACAGATTAAGGCACGCCTGGATTACTTGCGAGGCGACCGACAAATACCAGACCTGTCGGATTTGGAACGACGCTGAATGCGCAATAAAGGCGGCCGGAAGGGCAAAGAGAAATAAGCGCGAGGCGGAGCTAAGAAGCGGCGGGATAGTATTGCCGATTCCCTGGAAGACACTCGAGCTACTAAAGACAACTCCGGCTGCAACGAAGTTCAAGGCCACAATCCTTAAGTATTCCGAGCCAAAGGCGATTACGTTCGGGTCGTTGGAGAAAATGCGGATGAGCAGAGGAGCAGCCAGCCAGCTAATGAAGGTAAGTATTAGCATCATCCCGGCAGCCAAGAGAAGCGCGACCTTGACCGAGTAGCGCACGCGGTCCGCTTTGCGGCCCCCAAAGTTTTGCCCGACCACGGGAGAAACGGCGAAGCTAAGAGCTACTACCGGGAGGAACATCGCTTGCATAATGCGCGCCCCCACACCAAAGCCCGCCTGCGCCGCTGCGCCGAATTGCCGGATGATGGCATAGACGATACCGATGTAGATCGAGAGAAGGACGAACTCTGCGCCCGCGGGAATTCCAATCTTGAGCATGGCCCACCAGGTTTTGATTTGTGGTCTCCACTGCGAAACACGTAAACGCAGGTAATGATATTTTCGCTCGAAATAAATGATCGTCGCGATGTCGGCTATGAGGATAGCAACAAAGGTCGCAAGGGCCGCGCCGCTTACTCCCATGCGGGAGAATGGCCCGATGCCAAAGATCATCAGCGGAGCGAGAATGATGTTGAGCAAGACACTTAGGACCTGCAAACCCACCGAGGGCTTGATCATCCCCGTAGCCCGCAAAGCCGAGCCGAGTGAAACGAGAGGAAACTGCAGTGCTAGCGCGGGAATGAACCAGTTGAGATAAGTCTTCGCCAGGGCGGCCGTCGAATTGTCGGCGCTGAGGGAGTTGCAATATAGGTCGCGCACAAAAAACCCGACCACGCAAAAAAGAGCGCCGACAAGGAGCGACATTACTAACGACTCGGTTGAGCACACGTTCCGCGTGCGGTTGGTCTTTCCGCCCGGTAGCTTGCGCGATCAAGGTGGTTGTTCCGACGCCTAGCATTTGCGTCAGTGCCAGCACGATCATCATTAAGTTGCCGGCTACGCCCACGGCTGCGATTGCCTCTTTGCCGAGCCGGCCGACCCAGTAAAGGTCGGCCAAAAGGTAAAGCGTCTGCGTGAGCATGCTGACCGCCATGAAAGCAGCCATGTGCAACAGATGCCGAATTACTGAACCTTGGGTCAGATCATGCATGGCACAGGGTTTTAGCGTTACCCGCCGCCGGCCCGATCACTAATAGCGGGTGCCGTAGGTATGTGGAGTAGGATCGTAGCCCGCGTGTTGTGCCTCGATCTGCGAGGGCGTGTAGTAGCCTCCGGATTCGCCCGCGCAACCCGAAAAGAATGTAAACACACCGGCCAGCAGACAGAGGGAGAATATTTTCATACGTTATCCTGGTTCAGTTTTTTTGTTTAACCTGTGATCGCGGAGGCGTCAAATGCCCGCTCAATTCTGTAGTCGACTAAGCAGTTGACTTGTGAGTTAAGCTTCCTTTTTTTGGAAACCGCAGGCTCATGGCCGTTTCTCTTTCTTTTCAATTCCGATGAAGCTCGTTGTCCTTCTTCTGGTCCTCACATTTTCTGCAATAGTCCTGGCGGAAGACAATGGCAGTATGCCTTACGCAACTCTTTATGGGTTCTTTCATGACGCGGCGGGCATCGATGATTCCAATCTTCATGCCATGATCGCCGTTGAATCCGCCCAGCCGGGGGTGAAGCCGTCTCAGATTAGTTTGACCATTCAGGCGAGCAAAGGTCCGATCAAACTTAACCTGGCGAGCGATGGCGAGATTCGTGACTTTCCCATGTCCTGGGACTTATTGGGCGAGAACCCGCCCATCCTTTCCAACCAACCGAAAGGTACTCTTCGGCTGCGTGTCGCGATTAACCTGAAGGTGCCCGATTCGCTTACTCTTAGTTACGCGAGATTAAATGAGCTCCTACAGGAAGCTAACGCCGCCATCAGGAAACAAGCCGGGGAATACTCCGGCCTCGCGCCGCAGGGCAAAGGACTCATCTTTGAGTTTCAGGGTGCCGGTCAACCAACTATCAGTATTACTTCGAAGAGCGGCACGAAGACTTTGCGTCCCGATAATAATGGCGATGTTACCTTGCCAATGGATAGCGAATCGTTAGCGGATAATCCCAATGTGAAGTTGTCGGAAAAGCCCGTGAAAGTATCTCTCGATTTTCCCCCGCCGCCTGAAGCTCGCTGATCATCATGCGTGATCCTCACGGTCGCTTTAGGTTTAGTTAGAAACTCCGCCATTTGGCCGTTTGCTAATCGCACTTGTATTCCGGCAAATGTCGACGATACTCGCGCCATTGGATTAACTCTGTCTTGTTTCGTTGCGCGGTAGATCGTCAGGTGAGTTTTCCTCATTGGTGATTTTGAAACCCGATTCTCGGGAACGGCTTTGCAGCTCGCAGTCTTGTTCTAAGAATCATCATGAAATTGTACGTAGGGAATCTATCCTTTGACACCACAGAAAACGATCTACAGGATCTTTTCGAACAACACGGCGCCGTCACTGAAGTGGCGCTAATCAACGATCGGGCCACAGGCCGGTCACGCGGCTTCGGCTTCGTTACCATGGCCGATGCCACCGCGGCGAAAGCTGCTGTGGAAGCCCTCAACGGCAAAGAAGTGCAAGGCCGCACTTTGACCGTAAATGAAGCGCGTGAACGCGAAGCGCGTCCGGGCCAGTTCGCCAGCCGCTAATTTGGCATTCTGACTTGCGGCCGCGCTCGCCTTTAGGTTGGCGCGGTCCGCAGGTTAACTCTATGAACGCCGTTAAAGCGATCGAACTGGAAGGCAAGATAACCTCGGTCCTCGCGGGCACGATGTTTCGCGTCGAACTCGCCAGCAAACATACCGTCCTTGCGCACATCTCGGGCAAAATGCGCAAGCGTTTCATCCGCCTCACGACCGGCGATCGGGTAAAGTTACAAATGTCGCCCTACGATACGGACAAAGCCCGCATCGTTTACCGGCTCGGCTAAGCCGACTCGAACCAGCGCCTACATATGGCGCTGCCGCATCTTGTCGTTGGGATCTTTCACGTCACGGTGTTTTCCGTGCGGTTTCGTGATTGTCGTCCCCTGGATGTGATCGTCTGGAACCGTATCCGCAAAGGTCGGCAAATTATGTGCGCGCACCTGCGTAGCAGCTTCGAAACCTGAAGCTAGCTTGATTAGTGTTGGTTCACTGAACGCCGTACCAAAGAAGCTAATGCCGAGTGGCGCGCCGTGCACAAGACCGGCTGGCACTTGCACGATAGGATAACCAGGCCCCGCCGCCAAGCCGGAGGTGCCGAAGATGAAGTGGTCGCCATAGATAAGGTCGGTCGACCAGGCTGGGTTATCGGTCGCTGACACAACCGCATCGAGGTTAAACATGGTGATGGCTTTATCGATGCCATTGACGCCGGCGTTATGATCGGCTGCGAGTGCCTGGTTATAGGTCATGCCTCCGAAAGCCGGCTGCGGATCGTTCGGCCCGGGCGCTAACGCCGCGCAGAAATCAAAGATGTCCTGGTTAAAGAAGGGCATCTCGACGTCGGCATGCGCATTGTTAAAATCGATCGCCGTTTGCAAGGTGCCACCAGCTACCGGTACACCGGTGCGGGTAGCGAAGTAAGCCGCTACGTCATTGCGAAACTCGAAGCACAAGACAAGGAATTCCCCGTCGGCCGATGCGAAGGTAAAACCCGCCGCATCCAGATCGATGACTGTTGCGCCGGCCGCAGTGAGAGCGTCAACCGCGGCTTCGAAGGCATCCAGGACTGCTTGTGGGGTAGGTTACGTTGGTGAAGCCATTCAAGCCCACCCGAGTAAGACCGAGCCGCGCGCCTTTCAAGCCATTGGCATTCACAAACTGAGTGTAATCAGTCGGAATGTTAGTCGGTCGTGTCTTACCCGTGCCTTGCCAGCCAAGGGGGACACCACCGGTGGCAGGGTCGCGGCCATCGGAGGTGCGGCTCTGGATCACACCCAGCGCAGCCGCCGCATCCGCAACTGTTCTCCCGTGAGGGCCGACTGTATCTTGCGTGTGAGAGATAGGAACGACGCCGGCACGACTCGTTAGACCGACGGTGGGTTTGATCGCCGCCACGCCATTGGCATTACCGGGACAAACAATACTGCCATCCGTTTCACTACCGAATGAAACAGCGGCGAAGTTAGCTGACGCCGCCGCGCCCGAACCTGAACTCGAGCCACAAGGATTGCGATCGAGAGCATAGGGGTTGTTGGTTTGTCCGCCGCGTCCGGACCAGCCGCTGATCGATTCGAAGGAGCGGAAGTTCGCCCATTCGGAAAGGTTAGTCTTACCTAGAATGACAGCGCCACCGGCACGAAGGTTCGCCGCGACCGTTGAATCTTGTTTAGCCGGCTTGCCGACGAGCGCGAATGAACCGGCGCTGGTCTGCATCTTATCGCCGGTATCGATGTTATCCTTAAGTAGGACAGGTATACCGTGTAAAGGACCGAGGATCGTTCCTTTCTTGCGTAAGCGGTCGGCGTTGCGCGCCATGTCTAGTGCGTCAGGATTGAGCTCTATAATGGCATTGACCGCTTCGCTTCCTTGATCGAGCGCAAGGATGCGCGCGATATACTCCTTCGTGAGGTCTTCGGAAGTTAGCTTGCCTGACGCCATTTCGGCCTGCAATTGCGCGACGGTGGCTTCATTGTGACGAGTTGGAACGCCATCATCGTGTCCATTCTGATCTGCACGCACGCTGAGTGCGCAGAGCGTAGTGAGTATGGTGATAAGTATAGGTTTGTTCATTGTGGAATCCCTGGCGAAAGCTTTTTAGCAATTTGCTCCGGGGACGACAAGATGGAAAGACGAGGGGAATTCCCGTTCGCTGCGTAAGCTGGATACGCGGGCCGGAGCTTTTGTGCTTGCCAGTTACTTGGAGGTCGCGCTCTTATCGGTAACGTTAGTTATTTCCCGAAGTCTAACCGAACAAAGCTATGAAACTTCTCAAGTATCCTATCTACTTTTTCGCAATAGTGCTTTTACAGTCGGCGGCATTTTCCGCTGGCGTGCCATTTCCCGCTCTGCAATTTCTGGTCGGTAACTGGCAGGTCGAGGCGAAGCCGGGAGAAGGCGCGGCCCATTTTGAATTTACCTTAGACCTACAAGGCAAGGTCCTGGTGCGGCATAATCATGTTGAACCTGGAGCCACCGCCGGCGCAACGATTCACGACGACCTCCTGGTTATCGCGCAGGAAGGTGTTCCGGCCACGATCAAGGCCTCTTACTACGATAGCGATGGCTATCTCGGTCGCTACACGGTGACAGCTAACGGCAACCAGGCCGTTCTTGTCAGCGACATCGTGCCCAAATTCCCGCGCTACCGGCTTACCTACACTGCCCTGCCGGACGGGCGACTGAACGCGAAGTTGGAAGTAGCGCCAGCCGGCAAACCAAACGCTTTTGCTAGCTATCTGGAATGGGTCGCGACTAAGGCGCCCTAGTCGCGATACCTGCGCCACCTAACTATCGGCGCAGATCTTCCGGGCAAGACTACGCGCCTCGTCCTCAAGTGATCCGAGGGTGAACTCTGCACAGGTCCCGCGGTCCTGCAGGTATTGAGTGACGTAAGTCTCCAACCCACCGCAGCGTTCGCACTGCGCCACGTGCACCAGCTGATGCAGGATAAGCTCCCGGTCCTGCCAGCTATCCGCGCGCAGCATGATGCCGTGCCCCATGGTAACGGCCCGCGAGTTGGTAGTTATGATCTGCGCCTGGCGAGCCGCTTCAGCTAGCTCTTCGTTTTCCGGAGGCAAAATGCGATCGACTACCAGAATGCGCACTCGATCCGTATCTTGCACACCGGCTAGCTTGGCGTCCGCGACCTGCTTGAGCGAGAGCGGCATGCCTTGTTTAAGGATTAGCTCCTCCTGCGCCCTGACATAGGCGGTCGTAAAACCTACCAGACGCGCTAACTTTTCCGGATCGATCATGCGGACGGAAACGAACTAAACTATACCTAGACCACAAGCAGGCGAATACCGGGACGCGCCTAACGAGTGAGTCTAGGAAGAAGCCTTAAGGCTGTTAACGATTTTCCCAACTTCTTCCTGGTGTTTCTTTTCTTCCTCAGTCGAGACCCAGTAGGTCAAAACTAGCAGCTTATCCTTGATCGTAACAAAGGTAATGCTGACCGAAGCCGGACCATCTTCGTCTTTGCCTTGAAAGACCATCTCCTCCGCGTCCAGCCCGTTGACCTTGAATTTGTTTTCCTTCTTCGAATCCTGCTTCAGGTCGACATCGTGTTCCTTGAGCATGGCAAACGTGTCATCGAGTTCCGCTTTCATCCCTTTATCGCTGCCCACGGCCACGATCGAGAGGTAGACCGCGCCGTCTTCGCTCGTGCCAGCGACGCCATTGTTAACTTCCTCCGGTTCCCAACTGTCGGGAATGTCGATGGAAGCAATCGGAAATTCGTCACTCGGCACTTTGAGTGTCTTGGCCTGGGAAGAGGCGGCGGCGAGAACGGCGATGACGACGAGTGAGAGTAGAAATTTATACATAAAGTTTGATGTGGAGGGGGTATTTACGCCGCTCGCGCGCGCGGGCAAGTAATTATCATTGGCAAAAACAGTCCGACCTGTAAATCTTGCCGCTGGAGGTCACCCTATGAACTCAGCGATCACCGGACTAAAAATCGCCGGCTACATTTTTGCCTTATTCGCGCTCGTGCACGTCTGGCGCTTGATCAGGCAATTCGATGTCGTGGTTGGCTCGCATCATCTTCCGTTGTGGGCCAGCGGCGTGGCCGCGGTGGTCGGGCTGGCGCTTTTCATCTGGATGTTCAGGCTCGCCTGTAACCTGAAACATCCGGCCTAACCGCTCGTTAGCTACTCCTAGTTATCGCTTCACGTCCAGCACGCTGAGTTCCCAGCGATACCCGTCGGGATCGTGAAACCAGATGCCCATGTTCTTCGAGCCCGGGCCTTCCGGCCCGATTTCGTCGCCCGGATCTTCTACTCTCACCTTCTCCTTCTTCGAATGGGCGAGCGCCTTTCGCAATGCCGCCATGTTCGGTAAATGAAACGACATGTGATCGAGCGTTTTCGGTGAGGGGTTGCCCTTGAAGAGCGCAATCGTGACGTTGTCATTTCCAATGGCGATGCCGCCTTCGTATTCAAATTCTTTGCGAAACCCGAGCGTGCGCGCGAACCATTGCGCGCTCTTTTTCGGATTGCGCACGGCCAATCCGAAATGACCGACGACGCCGACGCTGAATGGGACTCTCATGCGAAAAGCATCGGGCCTAACGAACGATCTGCGCGTATGAAACAGGATCGGTCGCGCCTTCGGTGATGAAGATGAGCACATGCGAATCGACGGTGATTTTCAAATCAGCGCGGTGTTGTTCGTGATCCGGTCCCGTTAACAGCTCGAGTAAGCCGGCTAAACCAGACGCGCCCGTTTCGCCGGCGATCACACCGACTCTGGCCAACGCTCGCATCGCTTCACGAGCGCGATCATCGGAGACAGCAATGAAAGCATCGATCCCGGCGGAAATGATGGGCCAGGCGATGAGTGAGACGCGACCGCAATTCAATCCAGCCATGATGGAATCGTGCGGACCTGGCACATCGACGATCTTCCCTGCTTGCATCGAAGCGAGCGCGCAGGCGGCCTGCAATGGCTCGACGCTGAGAATTTTCGTAGAGCTTTCCTGAAAATGCCTAACGACTGCTACGGCCAGCGCGCCGACACCGAATTGCACGGCGACAAGATCGGGCTGAGCTTCGCCGCGCCTAACGAGTTCATCATCGATCTCCCACATAATGGTCGAATAACCTTCCGCGATCCAACGCGGGATTTCTTCGTAGCCCGGCCACGAAGTATCGGAAATGATCAGGCAATTTTCGTTTGCTTTACGGGCCGCGCGTTCCACCGCTTCGTCGTAAGTGCCATCGACGATCACCACTTCCGCGCCTTCGCTGGCGATGCCATCGATGCGGGCCTGCGCCGTGCCGCCCGGCACAAAAATGCGTGCCCGTAATCCGAACATCGCCGCCACGCGTGCCACCGCGCGTCCATGATTTCCATCCGTCGCCGTCACCAGAACGCGCGGACGCTTCGATTGCAGGGCACGCTGTGTGGCCCACGAGGCCCCGAGAATCTTGAAGGCCGGCAAACCGAGCCGACTCGCTTCGTTCTTTAGTAAGACCTGACCCACGCCGAGGAGCTGCGCGATTTCCGGCGCATCGATCAGCGGCGTCGCCGCGTAACCGGGCAAGGTTTGATGAAATTTCAGGGGCGCACGTTGGTCCTTCCTAACGAGTGGTTGTTCGCTGCAACGAATGTTGCGATTAAGGAAAAACTTCATTTCCCGGCAGGCAACGGCGCTGACGCTACAGCAGATTCAACGCCCGGAGGTCGTCGCGCGGTTCGTCAACGCTGCAACTGCCGAAGGAGGTGATGAAGTTGCGGTGCGCCTGGATGCGCTCGGTCGTTACGGTCCATTCGCGCCAGGAGAACGCGGCATCGTCGAAGACGAAGGAGGTGCTGTCTTCGTCTTCCAGCATGGCGGCGGTCTGTTGTTGATTCCACCTGTGCTCGGCCGCGAGGACGCCAGCCCCGAGGACATTGAGAAAACCGTGCATCTTTGTTTGCACGCTCGGGTGAAATTTTCGCACCGGATGATGCAGACCCGCGGTGAACTTAATCGGCACCTGGTTGTGCGTCGCGGCGACAAGCGTGCGCGCGATCTGCACCGAGGAAGGAAAAGCGGAAGCCACCACACCGCCCGTGCGAAGTTTGAAACCGAATCTGCCCGCACCAGTTCGGCGGCGTTCGGCAATAAATTCAATCGTCCGTTCGGCATCATCGATCGACGCTTCCCAAAAAATCGGAACTTCCAGCCCAGCCAGCGCCTTGTTCGTCTCGGCCAGACTCGCGCCCGCGTTCGCCGGCAATTCCATCTCGATCTGCGCGATCTTGATCGATGTCTCGTACTTCGCTTGAAATTTGCGAATCGTGTCTGCGGCTTTCGTTAAAGCCTCGATAAACGGCTTGGCATTGCTCGTCTTTGGTCCAAGCGCGGAGATGCAAAGGGGATTGTTGCCGAACGATGAGAAGTTGGGTGCTGCCTCGGCGAATTTCTTCACCGGCAAAACGAACGCGCCCAGCATCCACGATTCCGTCCCACGCATGTACTCGGCGTGATTTCGTAACGCGAGCTCGAGCTCGAGCGTCGCGGGCGGAAACAGACCAGCGTAATCAATCGAACCGGCGAGCAAGGCGCGGAGAGAAGCGGCAGGCATTTGAATTAACTCGTTAGGCGCGGAGTCATGCTGAAGCTAGCGCGCAATTCTCCACGCGCAGGAATTTGCCGAATTCCTTCCTTTTCTTCAAATGCGCGTTGTTGGTCGTGATCGGTCAGACCCCAGCAGGGCTCGATGCAGAGAAACGGTCCACCGTCCGACCAGAGCGTAAGATAGGGAACCTCGCTCAGGTCTAACGAGACCTCGCGCCCGCTCGAGGGATCGGTAAAACGAAACTTGCGATCCGGCACATCGACGAATTCGAGAATGTAAGAACCCGGAAGTTTATCGCGCGCGAACGGCATTTCGCCGCCGGCGAATTCGATCTCTTCGGTTTCCCCGGAGAGAAAATTGTTCGGTGAAAAGTGGCGCCGATAACGACCGGGCGGCATTTCGAAATGGAATGACTCGAATGACATCGCGGCAAAACCTGGATGCAAACCGAACCCGACATGCGCCGTCAATTCCGTTTCGTGGTTCGTGAAATGAAAGGTCACGCGAACATTCTCGCCTTCGATCGCGTAGGTAAGGTCTAACGAGACGTTGAGCGGATATTCCGTCTCGGTGAATTGGTCGCGCGTCATTTGATAAGTGAGCGACGCATTCTTTTCATCGACGATCGGCGGAGGCCAATCCTTGTGGCGCAGAAAACCATGCGAGCCGGCCGCAATTGGACGGCCACGGTACAAACTACTTTCGCCCTTTAGTCGATGGAGAAAGTATCCCATGACCGTGGCGTGATTCGCCCAGCCGTTGGGAGGCGCAGACAAATCGCCGTCGCGATAGAGGAACCCGACGTTACGCCACTCTAGACTAACCAGTTCCGCGCCGTGTCGCGAAACTTCCAAGTGGATTTCACCACTCGTTAGGCAGTCGTTAGGCACAATCGCCTACGGGAAGAGACCGCGCGCGTGTTTCGCTTTCATGACGCGCTCGACGCCGATGGCCATGGCGGCCGTGCGATGCGAGACCTTGTCGTTCTTCGCGCGGCGAATCATTTGCACGAACGAATGCTCGAGGATGCGGAAAAGTTTGTCGGTCACTTCCGTCTCCGCCCAGAGGAAAGATTGCAAACCCTGCACCCATTCGAAATAGGAAACGATCACGCCGCCGGCGTTGCAGAGGATGTCCGGGATGACGAAAATTTCGTCCCAATGTTTATTGAGAATCAGATCGGCCTCGGGTGTGGTCGGACCGTTCGCGCCTTCCGCCAGGATTCGGCATTGCAGTTTGCGGGCATTCCCTTCGTTGATCACGCGATCGATCGCTGATGGAACGAGAATGTCGCACTTCATGGTCAACAACTCGGCCGGATTCACGCGATCGGCTTCGCGGAAAGCGCGCAGGTTTCCCTTCTTCATCACGTGCTGATCTGCGGCCACGACATCGATGCCTTTCGCATCGTAAATCGCGGAAGTGTGATCGCTGATTCCGACAACTTTCACACCACTTTTCATGGCCAGTTGCAAGGCCGCGACCGAACCGACATTGCCGAATCCCTGAATGATGGCGGTGGATTTTTCCGGATCCATCTTCAGCATATCCATCGCGCGATCGATCGTGTAGACCACGCCGCGTCCGGTCGCTTCGCGACGGCCTTCCGTGCCGCCGATGGAAACCGGTTTCCCTGTGACAATTTCACTGACGGCATAGCCTTGATAAACCGAATAGGTATCCATGAACCACGACATGACCTGCTCATTCGTGCCCATGTCCGGGCCCATGATGTCGGTATGCGGACCGACGAACGGAATCATTTCCTGCATGTAACGGCGCGAGACCGCTTCGAGCTCCGTGCGCGAAAGTTTGGTCGGATCGCAGGCGATGCCGCCCTTCGCGCCGCCGTAAGGCAAATTCGCCAGCGCGCATTTCCAACTCATCCACATGGCGAGCGCGGCCGTTTCGCCCATCGATAAATTCGGCGCGAAACGCGTGCCGCCTTTGGTCGGGCCGAGCGTGAGGTGATGCTGCACGCGATAACCCTGAAACGTTTGCGTGCTGCCGTCGTCCATGTGGACCGGCAGCGTCACGGCGATGGCGCGCTTCGGCAGCATCAAGCGGTCACGATCGTTCTTATCGATGTTCAAATAATCGGCGATGACCTGGAACTGATCGCAAGCCATCTGAAAAACTTCGTCGTGATAAATGGTCATAGAAAAGCGTGCGCCGAGGAGTCGTTAGACGCGGCCGTAATCAAGCGCTCGTTAACCGGAGGCGTCAAATTTAATTCGCGATGCGCGACGCGCGATGCAAGATACGCGCTGATGAAAATTGAGACGCTGGCCGTGCACGCGGGTCATGCGGTCGATGAATCCACCGGCGCGGTTGCGGCGCCGATCCAACTCTCGACGACATTCGAACGCGCGGCCGACGGAAGTTATCCGCACGGGTTTGTTTATTCGCGGAGCGATAATCCGAATCGTCGCGCGCTCGAACAAGCGATGGCCGCGCTCGAAGGCGGGGCGGAGTCGGCTGCTTTCGGCTCGGGATTAGCGGCGACAGCGGCGGTCTTCCAGTCGTTGCGGCCCGGTGATCACGTCATCGCACCAATCGAGGGTTATCACGGTGCTTTGAAACAACTGCGCGAAGTTTTCGTTCCGTGGGGGTTGTCGGTGGATTTCGTGGACATGACGAATTTGCCGGCGGTCGAAAAAGCGGTGCGCACAGAGACGAAATTGATCTGGACGGAAACGCCTTCGAATCCGCAGCTAAAGATTACCGATCTCGCGGCGGTGGCGAAAATTGCGCACCAAGCCGGCGCGCTTTGCGCGTGCGACAACACCTGGGCGCCGATTGTGCAACGGCCGCTCGATCTTGGACTCGATTTCGTTGTGCACTCGACCACGAAATACATCGGCGGACACTCCGATGTGACCAGCGGAGTCGTGGTCGCGAAAGTGCCTAACGAGCAGTTCGTTGCGGATCCGTCATGTGCAGGGATTAAGCGGCGGGCGTTCCATCGCCTTTCGATTGCTGGTTGGTCCTGCGCGGGCTACGCACTTTGCCATGGCGGATGCGGGCCCATTCGGAAAACGCGCTCAAGGTCGCGCAGCTTTCTTTCGCAGCACGAAAAAATTGAGCGCGTGAATTATCCTGGCCTAACGAGTAGTCACGGTCATGAAATTGCTTCGCGGCAAATGAGTGCCTTTAGTGGAATGCTTTCCTTCGAAGTAAAAGGTGGAAGGGAAGGGGCCATGAAAGCCGCAGCGCAGCTGAAAGTTTTTATTCGCGCCACCAGCCTTGGTGGCGTGGAAAGTCTAGTGGAACATCGCGCGTCAATCGCCGGCGAGAGTCCGGACACGCCGCAGGGATTGTTGCGCGCTTCGATCGGGCTCGAGCATCCCGATGATTTGATCGAAGACTTGGAGCAGGCGTTGGCTTCGGCCTAACGACCGAGCTTGCGCCGCGCAAGTGCGACAAGATCCTGCACTTCGGTCACGCGCAGAAGATAAGCCGCGCCGAAAAAAATCGTGCTCGCAACCGCGACCGTGACGGAAACACCAAGCAGTTTTTGCCAGAGCAGGATACGGCTTCCCGAGTGCAAAAAATAATGACGTGCCAGCCAGCAAACCCCCGCGAGCAACGTACCCGCTATGAATAATTTCGTCAGCGTCTTAAGCAGCGTGCCTGTTTCCAGATAATCGACATAGCGTCGCATCATCGCGTAGAGCAGCAGAAAATTTGTCATCGCGACGAGGCTGGTAGAAAGCGCGAGACCGCGATGGCCGAATCCAAGTTTCAAAGTGAAAAACCAGTTCAGGCAAAAATTCACCACGATGGAAAAGAGACTGACGAGCATTGGCAGATGCCGTTTGTCGAGGGCGTAAAAGGCCGGCGCGAGAACTTTAACCGACGAATAACCGACCAGCCCGATGGCGTAGAAACGTAACGCCGTTGCGGTCTGCAAAGTGGACGCGTGGTTAAATCGACCGTGCTCATAAATCAGACTGATGATTGGTTCGGCCAGCGTCATCAAGCCGATGGCAGAGGGGATGGTGAGAAGCATCACCAGCCGCAGAGAATGCGCGAGCGCACCGCGAAACTCTTCTCGATTTTTCATCGCCGCACTGCGCGAAATGAGCGGCAAGGTTACGGTGGCGACCGCGACACCGAAGAGCCCGAGAGGTAACTGCATCAGGCGAAAGGCGATGTTCAGCCAGCTCACTGGACCGTCGCCGAGTCGCGCCGCGAATCCGCTATTTACCAAGACATTCACCTGCACCGCGCTCGCTGCGATGACTGCGGGGCCCATAAGCGCGAGGACAGTTCGCACGCCTTCATCGCGCCATTGAAAATCCGGCCGGTAATGAAACCCGATGCGGCGCAACGCCGGAAATTGCGAGAGCAATTGCCAAAGGCCGCCGATGAGAGTGCCTAACGAGACTCCGATGAGTGAGCGCGGGCCGAAGTGCGGATCGAACCACCAACCAAGTGCGACCCCGCCAAGGATCGAGCCGAGGTTGAAAAAACTCGAAGCCATGGCCGGCGCGCCGAAAACATTTTTCGCATTCAGAATTCCCATGACCAGTGCGGCCAGAGAGACGAGCAAAATGAAAGGCCACATCACGCGCGTGAGCAGAATCGTCAGCGCAGTTTTTTCAGGCGACCAGCTCCACCAGGTCATGAGCCCGATCAGTTGCGGCGCGAAGAGGATGCCGAGCAAGGTGACGGCGCTGATAAAAATGGCGGCGAGCGTCGCCATTTTGTTCGCCAAACGCCAGGCCGAGGCATCGCCTTCCTGCGCGATTTTCTTGGAAAACGTCGTGATGAACGCGGTTGAGAGCGCACCTTCGGCGAAAAGATCTCGCAGCAAGTTCGGCACGCGAAACGCCATCAAGAAAGCATCGAGAGACGCCCCCGCGCCGAAGAGCGCGGCGAAGACTTGTTCGCGAATCAATCCCAGCAACCGGCTGCACAGGATGGCGACGCCTACTATCCCGGTCGCGCGCGCGCTTACTCGTTTGTTACCTGTCTGGGCGGCCATGAGCGAGAAAGACAAGAGCGCGCGTCAGGTATTTGGAAAGTGAAAACTGGGGAATTTGAATTCTGCGCCGCGCAGAGCGAAGAGAAAGGATGGGAAAAAACCTGGCGGTGCGAAGGTTAGTAGAATTGGGCGCATTGTTCATGATCGGCGATGGGGTCATGGGCTTGATCAAGCCGCGCTGGCATTCGTTGCTCTGGCATTTCGGGCCGGAACTGGCGAAGGCGGTCACGGAAGAACTGGCGGAACATCCCAAGACCGCTCGTGTTATTTACGCGGCGGAAGTCGCCGTCGGGATCGCGATTGCCGCGCAGCAATCGCCGGAAAAGTGAGCTAGCTCTCGAAGATCACACTGCAGCAGGTGACACCAGCTTCAGCCTTTTGTAGCTCCGATACATCGACGGATTGAATGCGGAAACCTCGCTTCTCGAACAGGGAACGAGTCCCGGGAAACGAAGCTGGCATGATAACGAGATCGCTAACTAGAAGAGCATTCGCGGCTGCTGGTTCTCCTTCAGGAACATCGAGTAACTCAAACTCGCGTAAGGGCTCCGCATCGATCCAGGATCGGTTCACAACGATAGTATTTTCGCCAAGGTAAGAGCACCCGCTCTTCAGGTGCAGGCACCTCTTTACCTCGATGGGATGAACTTCGTAATTGTAGGCTTGAAGTAGCTTGCCTAATTGCTCGATACCTGCCCGATTTGTCCTGCGCGATAATCCGACAAAGACTGAACGGCCGACGCGCATGACATCGCCGCCGTCGAGAGTTCCCGGTTCGGTAATAAACTTGAGCGGCCGAAAACGCGCGAGCGCAGCTGCCACGCTCTCGGCTTCAGGCCGACGACTCACTGCTCCCATGTTCGTGATGATAGCGACTTCATCGACAACTACCGCAGTGTCCTCCACGAAAACAGCATCTGGAAGAGCTGGCTCTGCTGGAAGAGAAACCATCCGGATACCTGGTTCCGCCAGGCAAGCCTTGTAGGCTTCGTGCTCGGCCGTCGCCTTCGCGACATCGATTGGTTGCCGAGCGTGAAAAGAAAGCTCGCAATCGTTAATACTGGAACTCACCGCGCGAGTAATAGCTGTCAGTGGCACAGCGCGATTATAGCCGAATTAGTCGCAATCGAACGTTCGATTTATTTTCGACTTCGCTTATCATAGTTCCATGCCGTCGTTTAGTTCGGTCCTGCGCACGTGTTTGGTCATGACGGCGCTGTTCCTGGTTCTCGAACCTGCCCCGGCTGCTCCGAACCGACGCATCCCTAAGGAGGAACTCGAGAAGATGGGGGACCCTCCCATGTTCATCTTTGCCACGGGGGCGTCTCCTGCCATGACTTCGGTGTTTGGTGCTTTTACCAGCTACCAGGTCAATGTGGATGCAAACGGTCAAAACATTACCGGTGACGCGGCGAACGAGCCCTCTATCTCAGTCGACCCGACTAACCCTAACCAGATGGCGATTGGTTGGAGGCAGTTCAATAGCGTGGCTTCAAACTTTCGTCAGGCTGGTTGGGCTTATACGAACAACGGCGGCACATCCTGGACTTTTCCCGGAGTCCTGGAAAACAACGTCTTTCGGAGCGATCCAGTCCTCGCTTCCGACAGCACCGGCCGCTTCTTCTATCTTAGCTTACTGCAAAACTTTTTCGACGACATCTGGCGCTCGCTCAATGACGGACAATCCTGGACGCGACTGGCGCCTGCTACCGGCGGTGACAAGCAATGGTTCACCATTGATAACACCAACAGCAGCGGCCATGGCTTTCATGACCAATGGTGGAGCACAGCCGGTAACAACTACAACGGCCGGCAATTTACTCGCTCGACCGATGGTGGATCTACCTGGCTAAATCCGATTAACATACCGAACTCGCCTATTTGGGGAACTCTCGATGTCGACTCCGCGGGCAATCTCTTCCTCGCCGGAGTTAGCGCCAACACCAACCAGATCTGGTGCGAACGTTCCAGCAACGCTAAGAATGCCGCTGTTACACCTACCTTCGACCTTAGCACGCCAGTCGATTTAGGTGGCGAGGTTGATTCGAGTGAGCCAATCAACCCGGTAGGCCTGGTAGGGCAGCTTTATCTGGGAATAGATCGCTCTGGAACGAGCACGAATAACAACACCTATATCCTGGGCAGCGTGCAACCGACTGGTTTCACGACCGGTGCCGACGTCATGTTTGTGCGTAGCACTGATGGCGGAGTAACCTTCAATGCGCCACACCGCGTGAATGACGATCCGGTGGATCACAGTAAGTGGCATTGGCTCGGCACCTTTTCGGTCGCGCCTAATGGCCGGCTTGATGCGGTCTGGCTCGATACCCGTTATGCCGCGAATAACACCGACTCCCAGCTCTTCTATTCCTATAGCATGGATGCGGGCAATACCTGGTCGACTAACGTACCGGTCAGCACCTCGTTCAATCCTCTTATCGGTTATCCGAACCAGAACAAGATGGGCGATTACATCTCGATCGTTTCGGATAACGGCGGAGGAAACGTGGCTTACAGCGCGACCTTCAATGGCGAAGAGGATATCTATTACGTTCACGTCGTGCCGTTGCTATCCCAGCTGTTAAACGTCTCGACGCGCGCGCGGGTCTTGACCGACGATCAAGTCCTGATCGCTGGCTTTATTGTGCAGGGAACTACACCCAAGCAGGTAATTGTTAAAGGCATCGGACCCTCCCTTTCTGTCCCCGGCACCTTATCCGATCCGACCTTGGAGTTACATCAAGGTAACACCCTCTTAGCTACTAACGATAACTGGAAAACGAAATCGGACGGCACCAATCAGCAAGTGCAAGTAGAAGCTACCGGGCACGCGCCGACTAACGACTTGGAATCGGCCATTCTCATAACGCTCAATCCTGGAACCTACACTGCGATCCTGGCCGGTAATAACCGTGGCACGGGGATAGGTCTGGTTGAAGTTTTCGATGTCGATTCTTCGACGACGTCGAAGTTAACTAACGTCAGCTCGCGCGGCTTTGTCGATACCGGCGACAATGTTATGATCGGCGGCTTTATTGTGGGAGGCGGCGGGGGAAGTGGGGCCAGAGTTATTATCCGAGCCCTTGGGCCTTCCTTGCCTGGCACGCAAGTGCCAGACCCCTTGCTAGATCCGACGCTCGAGTTACACGATACCAACGGCACACTTATCGCCACGAACGATAACTGGAAGGTGAACGATCGCAGCGGGCAATCAGCGGAAGCCGAGGTGCGCGCCACTGGCCTACAACCGGGCGACGACCGTGAGTCAGCTATCGTCACCAGCATGACGCCCGGAGTTTACACCGCCATTGTGCGCGGGAAAAATAACACGGTTGGCGTGGCCTTAGTTGAAGCGTATCTTCTACCTTAAATAGAAAAGCCGCCGAGGCATCTGCCCCGGCGGCTTCTCGTTAAGTTAGCCTAGGTTATCCCAGGTTCAGTGAGTCGAGCGTTGGCTCGTCAATTACCGCAGTGGTGTAAAGACCATTGTCGGCTTGATAGGCCGTCAGTGCCTGGCGTGTTAACGGTCCAAGTAAACCGTCAACTTCACCTTTATAGTAACCTTGTTCCTGCAGAAGAGCCTGCACATCGGCGATCACTCGATCCGGTGGCTCGGCGCGATGACCGACATAGATCGGGCCATCATAAGGATAATACTGCGCGGAACGATCATAACCCCAGGCCGGATACCAGTAACCGTCGTTCCAGTAGTAGGCGCCGCCGCCGATGACCTCTACCCGGGTGTAGTGCGAGCGATAGTATCCCTGATCATGCATTTCGGGACGATAGCTGCGGAACCTCTCGTATTGTTGGCCCTGCCAGCGGTCGCTACCTTCAATGCGATAGCTCTGATTGAAAGTAACTGTCGGAACCTTGTCGGGCTTAGGTTGTGCCTTGAAGCTGGCATGTTCGGTCTTGATCTTTTCCACGACCTGCGGATCAGGCTTCTTCGCCTGAGCGTTGACTTTGTTCGCCTGCGGACTTGCGCCGGTAACCGGTGACACTGCCGGAGTAGTCGCGGCGACTGGCGTCGTAGATGCGGTTGCAGCTACGGATGCAGTGGCCGTCGGCGCAGCGGTAGTTACGCTAGCCGGTGTGGGGCTGGCCATCTTTGTCGCAGTCGCGGCCGGAGTTGCAGTGACAGCAGTCTGCTCTTTCTTATGTTCCTCTACATGAGCTGCGCTCTTATGGGTCGCATCTTTTTCAGGAACCTTTGTCACCGGAGTGGCTTCAGGAGTCGTTAGAGCTTTCGGGGTGCTCTTCACTTCCGCGGGAGTTTTCGTTTCCGCGTGCTCCTTGTGCGTCGCCTCAGGTTTAGGCGTCGGCTTCATTTCCTTTTCCACTTTCGGTTCAGGCGGCGACTTCAACTGCTTGTCCGTCTGCACTGGGTTTGCGGGCGGGTGAGCTTCTTTCGCCGGATGTCGTTCGGCTTCGCCTTTCTTTGGCGGTTGCGGCGTTGCCTCCTCTTGCTGCGCCATTGCGCCGGCGGCCATCGCCAGCGAACAGCTGATCAATATCGTGATGAATTTTTTCATGTTAAGCTTTTGTCGGTTTTCGTTCGTTATCTATTCACATTCTTTGCGCGACCGAGCGCTCGCTCGGGGCCGGGAAGCCATTCCCCAAGAATGATTCGTATGCGCGACCTCATCTGGTTCTATCTCCGCGAAAAATACTTTCGAGATCGACTCTTGCTGGAATCGCCGCGGCCTGCCTGCTATCCTTGTTCTCGTTAGGCAAATCGATGGAGCTCCTCAACGAGAAACAATTGACGCCAATGCCACCGGCGCGCGGTGAGCGCTGGAAATTCCTGCGCGATCTGGTCGTCTTCCAGCTCAAGATGTTCGTCAGTAACGTGCGCGATTTTGCGCTGATGCCGGTCTCGTTAGGCGCGGCTCTGATCGATCTGCTCTCGAAAGGCGAGCGGGAAGGGGCGCTTTTTTATCGCGTCCTGCGCTGGGGCGCGCACAGCGAACAGATGATCGATGTCTACAGCGCGATCGAGCAGCACGAGGCGCCGGCGGTAAATCCCAACTACACCATCGACGCCGTGATCGCGCGCCTTGAAGGCGTGCTGGTGCGGGAATGCGAAAAAGGTGGGACGGCCGCGAGCGTGAAGGCAGCGATGGACCGGGCGATCGATCAACTGCACGGCGAAACCAGTGGCCCGCGCGCGAAAGCAACCGAGCTGATGACGCGTGCGGGCGAGAAATTTCGCGGGAAATTTGAGAGCAGCAAACCCGAGTCCCTTCCCGAGTAAGCTCTCGTTAGGCAAGAAACGCTCGCGGAAACAGACACGCAGATTCATTCGTTCGAGCGATTGGTAGGAGAGCCAGTCGCTCAGAATGAAAAGCAATCTCGAAGATGGAGCCGTAGGCGGGACAGGGAAAAAACGTTACGTCGTTTTTGGCGCGATCGTTTTGGCCCTGGTAATTGTCGCGGCGCTCTTCCTCAATCATTTTGTCGCGCGCATAGTTGAGACAGAAAAATTACGCACGCTCATCGCAGGCAAGACAGGCAAAGAGCTCGGGGGCAGTGCGGGATTTTTGCCACTGACCGCCCATGGATTAATTGTCGAATCGCCAGGCCTGCTCGTTACCGCCTCGGCGCCGCGCGCCTTGCGCGAGCTGCGGGCAGATCATCTCTCAGCCAACCTGAGCTTGTTGGAACTCTGGCGCGGGAAATTTCGCATTGAAGAATTATCCGCGCGACATGTGCAGGCTGCCTACGGAGACGAAGCGGGTCGCCTGGTCAATCGCTCGGAGTTTGCTCAGCCGGAGATGGTGCCGGCTTCACGAACGGAAAGTCCGTTCAGTGTCGACATTCGCAAAGTATCAATCGCGCGCGCGGATCTTTTCTGGCAGGACCCGGCAAAGGATGGCGGGCAAATTCGCGACGCGGAAGTGACCTGTTTTCCCGACGGCAAGAATCTCGTCGTGCATGGAAAAGGCGGTTTGTTTCATCAGGCGAAGTGGCCGGAAACGCGCGTGAATAATCTTAAATTATACTACGCCAAGCCATCGTTGCGCATCGATGAAGGCCAACTGGCGCTGGGCCAGCGCGGAACCATCGACGTGCGCGGCGAATTCAAGTTCGAAGAGAGCGCCTCGCTCGATGTGCAACTGAAGTTCGAGCATTGTCCCATCGCGCCGTTCCTCGCCAAAGGCAATGGCGACAAAATCGATGGCACGTTTGTTGGCGACGCGCATTTGCAAAAACAGGTGGGCCAGACCGAGTCACTTTCGGCCAGCGGAAAAATTACCGTGGAAAAAGCGATCATGAAAAATATCGCCGCCTTGGAAAAGGCCGCGGCTTTTACCGGCAACCAACAACTGAGTCCCTTACATCTCGACGAAGTGCGCGGCGATTATCATTGGGAAGCGCAGAAGCTGGTCGTGCGCGATTTCCGGGCGGAAGCCAATCACGTCCTGCGCGTGCGCGGCACTTTTAGTTACAAGGACGGCGAGGTCGATGGCAGCTTTGAGCTAGGTGTCGCGCCGGAGATTGTGGCGAAATTTCCCGGGGCGCGGCAGGAAGTCTTTACCCGCGAAGAAAAAGATTACCTTTGGACTTCGGTCAAAGTGACGGGACCGCTCGCCCATCCTAACGATGATTTGAAGCCGCGCCTGATTAGCGCCTTGGAAAAGCATGTGGCTTTTGGACTTTTGGCGCCGCTGCTCAAACCCGGCCAGGCCGCGCGCGAAGTTATTGAGCTACTCTTTACGCATTAGTTGAATGTGAAACCGATCAAACCGTCTTATCCTCGCTCCATGAAAAAGTATCTCGGCATCGTCACTCTTTTGTGCGGAATGTTTTCGTTAGTCTGGGCGCGCGATGCGCAGCAGCAGGCGCGAATCGATTTTCTCATTCACGAAGTAGAGACCTCCAAAGGTATTGTCTTCATTCGGAATGGATCGGAACACAACGGCGTCGAGGCGGCGAAGCATTTGCGGATGAAGCTGGCCTATGCGGGCGAGCGTGTGCGAACGGCCGAGGAGTTTGTCAAAGCCTGCGCCTCGGAATCATCGCTCACTCATCAAAAATACATGGTGCGCCTGGCGGATGCCGTGCCGATGGACGCCGCGAATTATTTCGACGCGAAGTTGCGTGAGTTTGATGCGGGAAAGAAATAACTGGCCCAAGACCCGCTAGCCTGATGCCTATGAACCGGCTTTCTTTCCTTTTCACCCGCCCAGCTGCTACCACGCTCTCGGCGATCTTTTTCTGCAGCGGCTGCGCCTTTCACGAAGGCAAAGTGGTGCGGCAGGAAGTAACGCCACTTTATTCCGCCAGTTCGCCGGAATTTCGCCAGGCCAGCGGTTCATTGCTCGGCGCGAATTACGTCGGGAGTAATAGCATTACTACGTTGGTGAATGGCCGCGAAATTTTTCCGGCGATGTTAAGTGCGATCCGCAGCGCGAGGCATTCGGTTAATTTTGAGACTTACGTTTTCTGGGATGGCGAGATCGGGAAACAATTCACCGCTGCCCTGGCCGAACGTGCCCGCGCCGGGGTGAAGGTGAATGCCATCCTCGATTCGCAAGGCACCGGGAAGATGGGTAACGCTAATCGGGAAGAGTTACGCAGCGCCGGAGTGCAGATGGTGAAGTATCATTCGATCTTCTCGCTCGACCCCCGCCGCTACAATAACCGTGATCATCGCAAGCTTCTTATCATCGATGGCCGCGTCGCCTTTATCGGCGGAGTCGGGATAGCTGATGAGTGGTTAGGTAACGGTGACTCGCCGAAAAATTGGCGCGATAACCATTACAAGGTCACCGGGCCGGTAGTTGCGCAGCTCCAGGCTGCCTTTATGGATCACTGGATTAAGAACCGTGGCGAGCTACTGCACGGCGCGGAATATTTCCCACCGCTAAGTCCCACAGGTAGTTACACCGCCGAGGCTTTCAATGGTTCGCCCCGCCAGGGCGACATGGACATTCATCTTATGTACATGCTGGCCATGGCCTCGGCCAAACACACCTTACTCATAGAGAACGCTTATTTTCTGCCCGATGACTTAATGCGGAAGGAACTGATCGATGCCGCGAAACGCGGCGCGCGAGTCGAGATCGTAGTTCCCGGAAAACACATCGACCAGAAAGTCTTGCGCATCGCTTCCCGCAGACATTGGCCCGAGTTACTTAAGGCCGGGGTGCACATCTACGAATATCAACCAGCCATGGTCCACGTGAAGTTAATGATTGTCGACGGCGCGTTTGTCTCCGTCGGTTCCGGTAACTTTGACCTTCGTTCCCTGCGCTTAAACGATGAGGCGAACATGAATGTCCTGAATCCGAGCTTCGCCGCGCAACAGACCAGGCTCTTCGAAATGGACAAACGCCGTTCGCGCGAAGTGACCCTCGATCAGGTGGGCAAACTTCACTTCGCTAATCCGGTCGAACACGTGGCCGGCGCGGTCTCGCCGGAATTGTAACTCCCACCTAACGAGACTCGCGATCAGCCCGGACGCTTCCTAGGCTGCATGCCGCGCCTAGCCTTGGCAAGAGAGGGCATCGCCTCGTTAGACGCCTGATGTGCGAGGCTCATCGGGCGAATGCAGCAACCAACAATGTAATGGCCACAATAACGGTCAGAACTGCGCCTAGGACAAAGAGTGGCGCGGCAAAATAGTAGCGCGTCCCCATCAGCGCGAAGAGAGCGACCGGCAAGGTCGCAATCGAGAGCGCGGTGGTTCGTACCGACAACCTGCGCCCAGGATGCGCCGTTCACCGCATACGGAGCAGCGTAGGTCGTGAGATAGCCTAGAGGAATCAGGAGCACTCCTACTAAGATGTGATTAAGGAGCATAGGCGGCGTGAGCCAGCGCGCCGAAGCGGGCGAAGCTGAGTCTCGAACCAAAGTCGCAATGTGCGGCGTCGCTACCAGATGAACAAGACCGAGGACCACCAGCAGTATGCCAGCGCCGCGGAGCAATCGTAATCGAACTAATGAATGCTTCATTGTCTAACGAGACATAAGATCAGGTCCCGAACGCTTCCAGGCCGCATGCCGCTCGCCGTACCTTCGCAAAGGACGGCATCGCCTCGGTTAGGCCGTCGATAGTTAACCATGCTCGTGTGGGCTCTCGTAACGGAATTTGGGAGCACCACGCGTGAAGGTCACCGGCACGCGAATGCCACGGACGCTGTGCGGTTTCGCCTGCCACCGCTTCAGCCCGGCAATAGCCGAGCTATCGAGTAACGGAGAGCCCGTACTGGTAACGACATGCACCTCGCGTAAATGACCACTCTCGTAGTCGAATCGCAGCTCGCGGATACCACTGCCCGTAATGGACTGCCGACGCGCTTCGGATGGGTATTCAGGAAAAGGATAATAAAACAGCAGGTGCTGCCGAATGGCATCTTCTGATGACATGACAGGTGGCGCATCGGCTCCCATGGCTGTCGCGGCGACAGCTAAGGTCAATACGAGGAGGCCGTGTTTCATAGACCTAACGAGACTCAGGATCAGCGACGGCGCGAGCTGGAAGTGACTTTCGCATAGCAGAGTTAGCTAACATAAGGACGGTCCGCGCTCTGCTGTATCGCCCGGTTAGATGTTTTGTGCGCCCTGAATTAGACCTTAACATCTTGCGACTTCTGGAGCGCTTCTCTCTCTTCGGCGATGTATTGCCGGAGCGTGTTGGGCATATTGGGCGGGACGTTGTGCCTCGATTCCGCGGCAAGCCCATCGAGAAAGGACCTATATTCATCCCCGATGCCACCACGCGCGAACCTCCAGACCGCGCGATAGGCAGGGTTGCCGAGCAAGCGTTTCAAGGTCGTGCCGTCGGACGCCCAGCTCGCGGGGTCCAGCATGCCCAAACGAAACTGGAAGAAGCAGTCTTCGTAACTCCAGAACACCGAGGTCATGTAACCATACAAGACGAAGCAATCCTGATCGGTCAGAGTTTCGCCGTTGGCGGCGCGCGATATGACATCGCTGACACTGGGATCGGTCAGGCGCGAAAGGAGTTCGACGTTGCGCGCGCTTCGCCCTTGTTGCATCAACGATCGTTGATTGCGATTGGATTGCCGTATCTGCAGGCCGAGAAAGAGGAGCGAAACCAGAACGGCAATGCTGCTGGCAAGTGATGCGAGATCCGCAATACTCATGGATATGTCGATAGTAGCACGTGCCGCCAGAACTGGCATTCGCAACCCAACCGCTCGATCATTTCCCTCAGCATCTAACAGTGGAATACTTGCCACTTATTGAGGCGCGAGTTCGCCGAACCGGCAACGGCCGGGCTTCCCAACGGATGCAGAGCAGCAGACGTTGATCTGAAACGAGGTTCGCCCTCGTGGAATTCCCTCGACCTCGCGGAAGAAAAATCCGACAACGGCTCTTGGGTCATAGCATCGTCAGCTTCGGCGCTGCTCACCGAAAGGTCGATCGCCATAAAAACGTTCCGTCTTCCACTTCTCGTCGGGATGTTCTGCGCACTCCACTTTGGTAACGTCTTTGCCGCGCCGACTATTACCGCCACGCAGGATGACGGCACGCCCGCCGCGACGCGCAAGCTAGTCGGCGACACCGTTACTTACACGACTACGATCTCGAACACCGCGGCGGTGATTGTAGGTAGCACGGCCAATGATGCCAGCGGCGTGCAGTTAACCAATCCGACCCCGGCGAACACAACCGAGGTGGCCGGCGTAACCATCTCGCCGATCGCGTTTGATGATGTTTATCCGCAGACCATTCTGCCGAACATCGGGATTAATTCCGCCAACATCCCTTACAACGTTTTTGGCAACGACTACCTTGGCACACCGGCTGTGACGACGATTGCTTCTTTCGATACAACGAGCGCGCATGGCGGCATCGTCTCGATGGTAACGAGCGGCGCGAATATCGGACAGTTTACCTACAATCCGCCGCCGGGTTATACCGGCTCGGATAGCTTTACTTATACGCTTACTAACACTGTCGGTAGCTCAGTCGGGACAGTTAACCTAACCATAGCTACTTCGCCGGTGATCTGGTTTGTGAATCCAGCCGTAGGTGTAACTGGTAACGGCACCCTTTCGAGTCCTTTCAAGACGGTAGCGGAAGCAGTCACGGCGATTGGAACTAACACCGGTCATCGCATCTTCCTTTACTCCGGTTCGCAGACCACCGGCATTACTTTGAAAGCGAACGGCTGGCTGGTCGGTCAGGCAGCTACCGGGACGAGCTTCGACTCAGTCATGGGAATTAGTCCGCCTAGCGGAACCATTGCGCGGCCGACGCTCAATAGCACCAAGCCTGCGCTCTCGAATGCCAGTGGAAGCGTGGTAACTCTCGCTGATAACAATACGGTCATAGGTGTAGCTATCAATGGCGGCGCCACCGGCGTGGCGGTCGCGAGCAGTGGCACGGTCAACACTGGCTTGATCGGCAATGCCACGACATCCGATGTAACAATCTCAGGCGCGGCCGGCGGAGCATTCTCGTTAGGTGCAGGTAACGGCAACTTTGGCGTGAACGCGCCCATAACATCGGCAACCGGACGTTCGGTTGCAGTAACTGGTAGAACTGCCGGCACAGTTAGTTTCCCTCTTGCGATCACGGACACGGGGGCGGGTATCAGCCTAACTACTAACACTGGCGCGACGATCAACTTCACTGGCGGGCTAAGTCTTAGCACTGGTGTTAACACTGCTTTCAGCGCCACCGGCGGCGGGACCGTCACCGTCACTGGCGCGGGTAACACTCTCACTTCTACCACGGGCACGGCGCTGAACTTTGCTGACACGGTTGGGACGCTAAACTTCGCCGGGCTGACCACGACCGGTGGCGCTGGCGCGAGTATCACAGGCAACACCTCCGGCTCGACCTTCACCTTCACGAATGTGTCGGTCAGTTCGGGTGCCAATAACGCCTTTACCGCCACCGGCGGCGGTACACTCACCATCACTGGCGCGGCGAACACCCTTACTTCTACCACCGGCACGGCACTCAATGTCGCCAACACGACCATCGGCGCGAGCGGCCTTACCTTCCGCAGTATTTCCGCCGGAACGGGAGCGGGTGGTCCGACCACTGGCATTACTCTAAACGCTACCGGCGCTAGCGGCGGCCTCGCGGTCGTCGGGTACTGGATCGGCGGGCAGCGGCGGCACGATCCAGAAGGCCACTACTGCTGGCGTGAGTCTCACCAGCGTCGGCGGCAGTGTCAGCCTCACGAACATGAACGTTACTAGCGGCACGCATGATGGCATCCGCGGAACCACGGTAAACAACCTCTCGTTAGTTAGCTGCTCTGTGACGAGCAACGGCACCGTGCCGGCGGACAATGGTTTGCACATCACTGATGCCAGCGGAACGGTAACGCTGACCAACACCTCGGTGACGGGTTCCTTTGGAGATAACGTGGACTTCGACTCCACCGTCAGCTCCGCGGCCGTGATCACTTCCTTCACGGTGACGAACGGCGCTTATAGCAACAGCGCCAATGGCGCAGGCTTTCTCGTTCAGTTGAAGAACAACGCAGTCATCCAAACCGGGTTGCTCACTGGTATGACATTGAACGCGAACGCCACCTATGCCTTTGACATCGTGACCAATGACAACAGGTACCGATCGGTAACGGAGTAGGCACAGTACCAACGGGAACGTTCACGATCTCCAGCAATACGATCACGAACGACGGCGGCATCGGTGTCAGCTTTGCCGATGGCGGTGGCCCCGGCGCGGCAAACATGTACCTGCGCTTTATCGGGAACGTGATGACCAATACGCACAGCCACGGCATCAACATCGTCTCGGGCGCAACCAGCACCGGCGGTACGCAGAAGGTGCTAATCGACAACAACTGCATCGGCATGAGCGCTGCCACCACTGGGACCGCGGTAGGTCACTGCGGAACGACGGCTGGCCCTGCCGACTCTGGTTCCAAACTCGGTGAAGGAATCCAGGTCACTCAACAGAGTAACCTCGGCACGGTCACGATCACAAACAATTTCATTCGAGCCTTAGAGAACGGAGCCGGCGAGTTCGGTAATCGGTGTATCGATGTCCAGACACTAGGGCCGGCCCCGCCACAAGGATCGAACCCGATCCCCTTCGACCTCAAGATCGTGGCAAACAATGTTGACTCATCATTTACCGGCACCTTTCCGCAGGCGGCCATCTACCTCGGAGTCGATGACCAGGCGGGAACTCCAACGACGATGCACGCCGAGATTCACGGTAACACCGTTCCGGCCGTCGCCGGTTGCGAAGGCAATTCCTGCGGATCATCGACCGGCATGATCTTCTACGATGAAGTTAAGACCGCAAGCTCCGGAACGCTCTACAACTTCAGCGGATCAGGAGCGAATGTTAGCTCGGAGATCGCGAATACCAACACCGGCACAGCGGGTAAGACCTGCGCGGTCGACCTGGCTCACCTCACACTAACTAACACTGCCCCTGGTTTCGTGCCCTTGCTCTTCGCTCCCGGCGGAGTAGAAGCGAAGAAGAACTCGTTAGGCGAACGCGTCACGTCGAACGTAGGTAGCCCACGCGTCGCGGCTGAGAACCGGCCCGCGGTCAAAGCAACGCGCACAAGTGCGACGATACCTAACGAAAGCAAGACAGGCGCGATCACCAGGAGCCAGCTCGATGCGATGGTTGAGGCGGCGCTTGATCGCTGGGCGACAACCGGCCTAACAAGCGAACAGCTAGCCATTCTACGTCGGATGAAGTTTGAAGTGGCGGATTTACCCGGCTTACATCTCGGCGAAGCGAATGGTGATCACATTCGCGTAGATAACAAAGCGGGTGGGAACGGCTGGTTCGTTGGCAACGACGACACGCAGTTTGGAATGAATCTGTCTGGCGGTCGAAGTTACACCGATTCCACGAGAGCGCCCGCCGGCCGCATCGATTTACTCACCGCGATCATGCACGAAATGGGTCACGCGCTAGGGCTCGAGGACACTTATGCCGAACAGGATCGCGATAACTTGATGTATGGGTTCCTAACCAAAGGCGAACGTCGTTTGCCCGCGAAGAACCAGGCGTTCGGAATTGTGCCTAACGAGAAGTCAGGAATGCATTTTCTTACTGGTGCGGTTAACATCGGCACACTGCCGCCGAACAAGTCGGTCAAGATTGTTTACTCGGTCACGGTAGGCCCGATTGTCGGCAACCCGCAGAGCGTCTCAAGTCAGGGGACAGTAAGCGGGAGTAACTTCTCCAATGTCCTGACTAGCGATGCGGTCGCTGGCAGTGGACCTACCATTACGCTCCTAGGTATCCCGCCTTCCTTCACGAGCGCGACCTCGACTACCTTCACCGCCGGAACTTTCGGCACCTTTAATGTCACCGCCAATGGCGCACCGACACCTACCATCACCTTTACTGGTACGTTGCCGGGTGGAGTTATGTTCGGCACGGGGACACTCGCGGGCACGGCAACTGCCTTTGGCACCTTCCCGCTCGTCTTCACTGCCAGCAACAGTGTCGGCAGCAACGCCATGCAGAACTTCAGCCTGGTAGTTAACCCGAGTGCTCAGGATGTAAAGAGTAAGTCGACCATCTCCGGCAATCCTACTACTGGCTTCCAAGTCGGCTTTGTCGGTAACCCGGGCACGCAATACACCATCCAGTTTGCGCCAAGTATCCCGGCCCTGCCCGCGGTGCCGAACTGGCAGACACTTACCCTTCAGACGGCTAATGCCAGCGGAATGTTCTCGGCCCCGGATAGCCCACCAGCTGGAACCACGCAGCGCTTCTATCGCGCCATCATTCCGTGATCGACACAGCGCGCCAAGCGCTGCCGCCTGGATTAGCGACTGCTGCTTCGCGTCGTCTGGCTGGTAGTTAGGAGGTTCCGCGCATTGAGTATCGTTAGCTTATGCATCCGCGGACTCCGAACCGAATAACTCAGTTGCGCGACCACGGCCGGTGCTGTCTTCGCCAAAATTTGCAGGTCCAGACGCAGAGATGCATTTCGTGCGTAAAAGCGATCGAGTTCAATCATCTCGTTAAAGGTGGTGTCGTTCTTGCCGTTCACCTGCCAGTAACCGGTTAGTCCAGGCGGAGTCTCCAGCCTTACCAGGTCGTCTGCGCTGTAGTGCTTGAGCTCATAAGGTGTGCATGGACGCGGCCCGACCAAACTCATATCGCCGTCCAAGACATTGAAGATTTGTGGCAACTCGTCCAAGCCGAGCGCGCGGAGAAATGCCCCCATCGGAATCAACCGCTTGTCGCCGACGCGATCGAGCTTGGTCATGGGCAGTTGGGCCTTGATCAGGTCCGCCACGTGGTTCTCGTGCGCCGCGCTTTCCGCGCACACTTTCATGCTTCTGAACTTGTAAATAGTGAAGCGCCTCTGGCGAAACCCGACGCGCTCCTGGCGATAGATCACCGGTCCTGGCGAAGTGCATCGTATCCAAAGAGCAGCCAGCAGCATGGTCGGCACCCAGAGTGGCGCCAAGAGAACAATCAGAGTCAGGTCGAGTGGCCGTTTCCACCAGCGCGATCGGTAGGCGGGAGTATTGGCCAAGTCCAAACGCTCAGTATTCGAATGAGGCTCAGCGAAAGCGGACTCGTCCCGTTCCGTCGAGGCAAAGGATCGTGCCATGGCGATAGTCGCCTCCGTGCCGGCTGGTCGTCTTTGCCTAAGCGTGGCGAAACGTGTTCAGTCTGGAAAACCCGAAGAGCCCCAAACCGCCCAAGCCGAGCAGCAACGCTGTGCTCGCAAAATCCGGAACTGCCGCTACCGCAACGACGCCGCTAACGGGCCCACCTGAGCTCGCCACCGGGGGCGGAAGAACAGGCAACCGCAGTTTCCAATGCGGGCCATCCTTCTCGCCGCGATCCTCAAGCCGGTCGAATGTTTGACCATAATGGTGGCCAGGGCCATCCACCAGAGTTCGCAGATTTTCACCCTCGTCTCGATCCGAATCTGCCTCGGAAACGTAGTCAAGAAGCAAGGGTTCGGGACGAGACAGCTCCGTTCGCTCCAAGCCGCCTGACTCCTTTGCCTCCATGCAAACGCCGCCAGCCATTGTTCCCATCAGCAAAACCAAAATGCATGCCTTCATTAAATTTCGAAACGCATGCGTTAATCCGAGTGGTTGTATAAAATTCGATTGATTATCAGTTTTTTAGTCAGACGACTTGTTACATACTCTCCCTCTTGCAAGAGACCACCCTCCGATGCAGCGATTTCACCACCGCACTGCGCCGACGCCGCCGCATGCGCCGGATAAGGTTTCTGCTATGCGAAACCCTGGCATTGGCTCTTTTGGCCGGCACCGTCGTCGCCGGCGTCTCGGAACGTTTCGTCTCCGATTCTTTTACTCCGCTCTTTAAATATCTCCCGGCCGGCGCAGCGATCCTGGCCGCCATAATTCCGATCTTATTTTATGGGAAGGGGAGACGTTGACGCGCCCATTCGTGACCTGCGGTGGGCGGTCTAACGAAAAGAGAAACTAGCGAATCGGGTGCGCTGATTTGCGGTCCGTGCCCGGCGGCGAAAACATGATGGTGCTTCCGACGACGTTCGCGCGCCAATGATGCTTCTCGGCGAAGAGATCGATCGTGGCCCGGTGATGCTGATTGTGTGGGTTCACCTCTTCACCGCCACAAAGAAGCTTGCGCCGCTGATCCATCAGAAGGTAAAAGCCGCGCTCGGCAATCCCTTGTTCGATTACCTCAACCAGGTTGTCCAGAGCAGGTGAATCCTCGGCGATGAGCGAGACAATGCGCGGCCTTGGTTGAAGTAAGCGAGTGGGAAGCTTCTGCACCGTTCAATGGAGGATGGCCTCGACAACAAACAACGTCCCGAGCATCCGGTTGCAAGCCGGACCTAACCACTCGTTAGGTACTCAATAGCTATCCGCCGCAGCGGCCTCGACCTTTTTTGGGAGCGCCGCGTGGAGTCCGGAAACGTCGGATAAAATGCATGGCTATCTGGCGTTACTCTCTTTACAAGCGATGCCTGACCATGAAAACGATCCGCCTCTTTCTGCTTTGTTTCAGTTTCGTTGCCCTGACTTGTCGTGCTCAGGAAACTGCCGAGCTAGCACAGCCGCCAAATGGTAACAATCAAAAGGCGGAAGTCTCGCAATGGATTGGCCCGGTCAAGATCACGATCGCCTATCATAGTCCGCGGGTGCATTTCCGCGGAGCGGAGCGCACCGGTCACATTTGGGGCGAGCTAGTCCCCTTCGGAATGTTTGACGAAGGTTTCGGTCCTTCCAAATCGACGCCGTGGCGAGCTGGAGCGAACGAGACGACGGCCATCACCTTTTCGCATGATGTGAAGGTGGAAGGTAAGGAGCTAAAGGCCGGCACCTACGGCTTGTTCTTGGAAGCGGCCAAGAGCGGACCCTGGACCTGGATTTTTTCCAGTCATCTGGGGTGGGGTTCTTTCCAGTACGATCCGAAGAATGATGTCCTGCGTGTCCCATCGACTCCGGTGGATGCGCCGATGACGGAATTCCTGACCTTCGGTTTTGATGATCGGTTGCCGGACTCTGCCGTTGCTTATCTGCAGTGGGAAACCAAGCGGGTTCCTTTCAAGATCGACGTTCCTAACGTGAACGAACTTTACGTGGCGCAAATGCGGCAGCAGTTGGAATCGTGGGCCGGCTTTAACTACCAGAACTGGCAGGCCGCGGCGCAGTTCTGTGTCGATAACAAAATCAATCTCGATGAGGCATTGGTTTGGGCGGACAAGGCCATCAAAGAACCATTCCGTGGTGCGACCATCGGACATGAAGATTTTTCCACCTTGCAAACCAAGGCTGCTGTCTTGAGTGCGATGGGAAAAGACGCGGAGGCGGACACCGTCATCGATGCCGCGATGCATTTGCCCGGGACAGAAATGATCGTTGTTCATCAAGCAGGGATGCGTCTCCTGCGGGCCGGACGAAAAGAGAAAGCCATGCAGGTTTTCAAGTTCAACGCCGCGCAACATCCGGACGAGAAGTTCTACACCTATGCGGGACTGGCCCGCGCTTACACCGCCCTGGGGGATAAAGCGGCCGCGATTTCTAATTGGGAGACGGCGCTGAAAAATGTTCCGCCGGCACAAAAGTCGAACCAGGCCACCTTCGAAAAAGCTCTGAAGGATTTGAAGGACGGAAGGTAGGTCGTTCTACCTAACGAGTAGTCGTGGCTCGTGTTGGCTACTTCGGCGAGATGTGTTCATCTGAGTAGCCGAAGTGTTTTATCGTCGTCGCGCGGGAAGTTAGCGATGATAACTGCCCGCGATGAAGTCAACCAATGTCTGGCCGCGACAGCCATTCATCGGTCTGGCTCTCGCCGCGATCGTTGGCATTTTCGCCGCCGATACATTTGCCTACCTGCCGGCTGGCTTGGCCGGGCTCGTTCTCTTCGGCGCTCTCGCGTTGCTCCGCCGCAGTTCGCTCGCGACGTACCTTTTCGCCGCCGCCTCGTTCTTTTCTATTCACGTTTTGCACACGAGCGATTCGCCCGGACTGCGTCTGGCGCGGGAGCTTGGTGACCGGCCGCAGGCAATCACCGTCCACGGAATCGTCGGGAGCGAGCCGAAAGTTTCGGCGCGTGGAAGCGCGTCGTTTCTTTTACGTGCAGTTTCCATCGAGCGCGATGGCCTAATGAGTCGTTGCTCCGCGACCTTATCCGCACGCTGGCCAGGCGCGGTTAGTTATGGCGACGAGATTCGCGTCTTCGGTGTGGTCGCGCCCATTGCCGGGCCGCGTAATCCCGGTGAATTCGATATGCGCCGCTACCTCGCGCGGCACGATGTGCGCACGGCCTTCGTCTCGCGCTACGCGGAGAATGGACGCGTGCTCGGCCACGGCGGCGGTAATCCAATTTTGCGCGCCGCGCATCTTTCTCGCGCGCGCATGGATGCCGCGCTCGGCCGCGGCTTGGAGGACTCGTTAGACCAACACAGTCTGATCAGTGGGATCGTTCTTGGTTTACGCGATCAAACGCCGGACGAAATCGAAGAACAGTTTCAACAAACCGGTACCATCCATCTTTTCGCCACCGCCGGTTTGCATGTTGGCATCGTCGCTTATCTGCTTTGGACGATGGCGGCAGTGCTGCGTCTGCCGCGGAAAGTCGCCATCTGTCTGATCGTTCCGGGATTATTTTTCTACGCCGCCACTACCGGATGGAACACCGCGAGCGTGCGCGCTGCCACCATGGCTGCGGTCGTGCTCGGCGGCGCTTTTCTCGATCGTCGAGTTCAGCCCGCTAACAGCCTCGCGGCCGCGGCGGTTTTTCTTTTGTGCGTCGATACCCAGCAGCTTTTCTCCATGGGCTTCCAACTCTCCTTCGCCGTCGTCGGCACGATCATTCTGATCGCGAATCCGGTTTTCAATTTCCTCGTTGGTTGGTTTCAACCGGATCCGTTTCTTCCGAAGAGCCTTTACAGCCACGCGCGGCAAATTGGCCTAACGAGTTGGCGAATGGTCGCGCGCGGCGCCTCGGTCTCGCTTGCCGCCTGGCTCGGTTCGTTACTCCTGATTCTCCCGTACTTCTATTTGATCACACCGGTTTCGCTCTTCGCGAATCTCGCTGTCGTGCCGGTGGCATTCTTTGTTCTCGCTTTCGGTCTGCTTGCGCTTTTGACCGCGACGATCGCCCCCTGGCTCTCGCTTGTTTTCAATAACGCCAACTGGTTTCTCGCCACCATCATCCTGCGCGTCGTCGCGTTTTTCGCGCACGCGCCGGCAGGTCACATCTATCTGGAATTACCGCACCGGCCGACCGGCGCGCACGTCGCAATCACCGCGCTCGATCTGGGCGCAGGTGCGGCCATTCATTTGCGAAATGGAAATACCGATTTCCTGATCGACTGCGGAGCCAATCGCGATTTCGCGCGCGTCGTGCGCGGCTATCTCCGTTCGCGCGGCGTTAACCGTCTGGACGGTCTCGTTTTGACGCACGGCGACGCGGCGCACATCGGCGCGGCGTCGGCAATAGTGCACGCATTTTGGCCGCGCCAAATCCTCGATAACGCTGCGCCGGATCGGTCCTCTTCGCATCGCGCTATCATTTCGGAGCTCGCGCGTGAAAAAATTCCACGCCAACTGCTCTTCGCGCCTAACGAGTGGAAGATCGGTCGCGACGTCGTCGCGCATGTTTTGTTTCCGCCGTCCGGATTTCAGGCCGAGAAGGCCGACGATCAGGCTCTGGTAATTCAGTTGCTCATCGCACAGCGGTGGCGCGTGCTGCTTACATCCGACACTGGCCTGGCGGCGGAGAATTTTCTGCGCGAACAAGCCGTGGATTTGCACAGCCATATCCTGATCAAAGGACAGCATGCTTCCGGCGATTCCGGTTCGGCCGAATTCCTCGACGCCGTTCAGCCGCAGCTGATTATCGCCTCCTCGACGCCCTTCCCGGAAAGCGAAAGTCTGAAAAATGACTGGGCGCGAGAAGTCGCGGCGCGCGGAATCAAGTTGGTGCGGCAGGATGAAACTGGAGCCGTCACCGTACGATTTTATGGCGACCGGTGGGAGGCGGTTTCATTCCTGCGGCCTGAAATTCTGCGCAGCGCTAACCGGTGAATCTCCACGCCGTGATTTCGATAATGTTTTTCGAAAGTGCTCAAGGCTGAGCCTAACGAGTCCTCGATGACGCGCGGCTCGAGATCTTCGACCTGCTCTAGAGTTTCGCGTATGGCGGCGAAATAATCAGCGTGATCAGTCGCGATGCGTACTTCGCCGTCGGTCTTGAGCGCGCGCGCCACCGCGCGGAGAAAACTTTCGTTGACCACCCGGCGATCATGATGGCGCCGCTTCGGCCACGGATCGGAGAACAGCAAATGAAAGACATCGACCGATCGGGGCGCGAATAATTGCTGCACGGCGTCGAGAATATCCGCCCGGATGACTCGAGCATTCGTTAGGCGGCGCGCGCCGATTTTTCGAGACGCGCTTCGCACGCGGCCGATCAAACGTTCCACGCCGAGAAAATTCGCCGCCGGATCCTGCTCTGCCAGTGCGACGAGAAAACCTCCATCGCCGCAGCCGAGGTCGACCTCGATCCGCGCGCTTCGGCCAAAAATGGCCACGAGATCGAGCGGCGCAAGAATGCTCTCTGGCACAATGAGCGCCGCTGCGAAAGTCCGTTTGTTCACGCGCACGCGAGAGATTCGCGGCGAAGCTGAATTCTGCAAAGCGTGCTATCTTTTCGCCGCATGTTTCTGCCGAACCAGAAAGTCGTTTGTGTCGATGGACGTTTCCCGCTCGGGATCGAGGAGCTCTACTCCGAGTTGCCGAAGGAAGGCGTGACCTACACGATTCGCGACATTGTTCCAGGCGTCGGCTTGACCGGTGAAGAAGGTGAGACCGCGGTTTATCTTTGCGAGATCACCGGGCCGCTCAACGCGCACGGGATCGAGCGCGGTTTTCGCGCGGATCGTTTCGCGCCGTTGCAGATGGATGAAGATGCGGTGGAGGAAGAAGTTTCCTTTCCCATCCCGGAATTCGCGCCGGCCTGATCAATCGCGGATTCTTTCCTGGCCGCGAAAGGTTTTGATTCGATCTCGCCGCCTTATATGCTTGCGTGAAGGTGCCGATTCCTTTTTCCAAAAGAAGCCGGAGGAACGTCATCCAATCCTCCGAGAATGGCTCTGCCGCCGTCGGAAAAAAAGTCGGTTTGAAGCCGGGCGCCGACTGGCATAAGCGCAATTTTCTCACGGAAGTTCTCATTCCCTCGCTCTTCGTCAGTCGCGCGGGCAAGAAGGGAATGCCGCTCTTTCCGAAAATCAAAGACGGCGAGATTTGCGTCACCTGGATCGGGCACGCCTCTTTTCTTTTGCAGACGCGAAACGTCAATGTCCTGATCGATCCCAACTGGTCGATGTGGCTCAAAGTGGTGAAGCGGCTGAAGCGTCCCGGCGTTGATCTGCATCATTTGCCGGAGATCGATTTCGTTTTGGTGACGCATGCGCACTTCGATCATCTCGACCGCCGCACCTTGCGCAAAATCGCCGCCGATCAGCCGATCGTTGTCCCGCTGGGTGTCGGCAATCTCGTGCACGATCTCGGTTTCAACATTGTGCATGAGCTCGATCATTGGCAGCGAGTGGAACTCGGTCCGCTCTGCGTTTCGTTGACGCCGGCCCATCATTGGGGCGCGCGTTTACTGCACGATTCTCACCGCGGTTTCGGCGGGTTCGTCATCGAAGCGGAAGGCCGTTCGATCTTTCACTGCGGCGATACCGCTTACTTCGAAGGCTTCTCCGAAATCGGAAAACGTTTCGAGATCGAAATCGCCTTGCTGCCCATCGGCGCCTACGACACTCCCAGCCGGCGCGAAGTGCATATGAATCCCGAGGAAGCGGTGCAAGCCTTTCGCGAATTGCGCGCGAAAACTTTGGTGCCGATGCATTACGGCAGTTTCCGTCTCGGCTACGAACCGCTCGATGAGCCGCCCGCGCGTTTACTCGCTTGTGCCCGTGAAGCCGGCATCGAAGAAAATGTTCTCATCATGAACGAGGGCACACCGGTCGTCTTGTAACGGCGTGCTGTGAATCGCCCGCGCGCCGGCCCATCCAACCACTCGCCTAGCTCGCGAAAGCATTCGGAGTTAGGCGCGCTCGGCGCCGGCATTGTCGTCCTGATTTTCTGCTTGCTGCTCTTGCGGCACGATCCTTCGTTTTTCTGGACGGACGATTATCAGATTTCAATCCTTCCCGTCTTCACCGATGTCGCGCGGAGTTGGTCGGAAGGGCATTGGCCTTTGCTTAGTCCTTACTCCTGGGTCTGCAGCAATCTCGCCGGCGAATTTCAATACGGAACCTTTTCCGTATTCGTCAACGCCGCCGTTATTTTGATTTGGAAATTTCCCCTGACTTTCGCGCAACAAGCCGCCGCTCTTTCCATCACGCAGCTTTTTGCGCTAGCCCTGGGCGCCTACCTACTCGCACGCGCACGCGAGCTATCCGCGGCGAGCTCACTCATGGTCGCGCTCGTCGCGGCTTTGAATGGCTGGATGATTTGTTGGGGCGCGAGCGATTGGTTCGGCGCGGTCGCGGCTTTCGCCTGGCTGCCCTGGTCCTGGTGGGCCATGGAAAAAGCGGCGCAGCGCGACGGTCCGCGCTGGCGCGTGCTATTACCTGCGCCTTTCATTTACCTGCTCATCACAGGTGGCTTTCCTTACACCATCGGGATGCTTGCAGTTGTTACCGCCTGGCTCGGGCTCCGCGGCCTGGCTACTGAACACGATTGGCGCGCGCCACTTCGCCTAACGAGTGGTTGGCTTCTCGGACTTGGACTTTCCGCGCCTGCGTGGATGTCGTTACTCGAATACACGTCGGGCTCGCGACGCTCGATGGAGAGATTTATTCCCAATCAATGGTTGGTGCCGCTTCAAGCACTACCCGGCCTGGCCGTGCCATCCTGGACGGTAAAATGGCACCAATTCGAGAATGCTATCCGGCCGCACCACGCCATCGAATTAGCCTGCGGACTTGCGCCCGTTGTTATCCTGCTCGCGGTCGCCTGGATCAAACCGAAGCAGCTAGTCTCGAAACTGCGCTGGGAGATTGGACTACTCGTCTTTGTTCTGGTTCTTTGCCTCCTGCCAACACCTGGAATCTTCCGTTTCAGTTTTCGTTGGCTGGCTCTCTTTCATCTTGTCCTCGCGCTTACCGCCGCCGAAGCCTACCGTCTTTTGTCAAAAGGACTCGTTAGGCGGACGTCATTCTTACTTCCGCTTGTCGTCTTTGCCGCCTTACTCATAGCCTACCTACGCATGGATCCGCATGCGCCGGTGGCACATTATTTTTTCACGGAACAGCTAAAGTCAGCCGTCCCGCTTGACCCCAATCGCCTTTACCTAAGTCTCTATCCGGCACCGCAAGCCTGGTATCGCGCCGACATGACGGGCGTGCCTTTCGGCAATGTCGTCAGGCCGGGTAGCACCTCGATGTTTGGCGCAGTGCACCTGGTGAATGGCTATAGTCCGGTCGGGCCCGCTGGTGTGGCGCGCCTTTTCGATTCTGGAACTCATGGCCATCTCAATCCGTCGAAGGTGACTGATGTTGTGATGCCCGAAGCTGTTGCAGGCGGCTTGTTGGAACAGCTAGGCATTGATGGAATTATTGTTGCCCGCGATTTCCAGTTACCGAGCCAGTTACCTAACGAGTGGAAGCTTGTGCATACCGAAGCAGAAGGCGATGTCTACGAACGCGTGACTTCGATAGCAGCCGTTCGAGCATTGGCGAATGCTAGAGTGCAGATAATCGAAAATTCGCGCCAGAAAGTGATCGCTGACGTTTCACCAAACGATCCGGGGCGTCCCGTCCTTATCGCTTTTTCTCGCCCCTACTTCCCAGGGTACCACGCAAAGTGGAATGGCGTGGAGATTCCAGTCAGTTCGCTTCAAGGCTTAGCGCCTACTGTAGAACTTCCAGCCGGTCAAAGAGGTCGGTTGGAACTGATTTACCGTCCGCGCGCTGTCGTCCGGGGCGGAATCGTCACGGCTATCAGTTTGGTTATTCTAATTTCACTTTGGTGGCGATATTCGATTCGATCGCCCGATCTGCTACCTTAATAAACCTCCCCTTTATGCGGAACATACCTCTCACAGCAATCGCGCTCGCAGCGCTGCTATCATCGTCACTCGGTGCCGCTTCTGAAAAAAAGAGTCCGCCCGCGACCGCTGACAACTACCTTGATCAGTTTGTCGATCGTTCCGTTTCTCCGCGCGAAGATTTTTTCCATTTCGCGGTTGGGAAATGGCTCAAGGCTCATCCGATTCCTCCTTCCGAAAAAGCCTGGGGAATCGATCGAGTGGTGCAGGACGAAACCTACAATCGTTTGCTCTCTCTCAACCAGGAGGCGGCGAAGACAAAGGATGCGCCGCCTGGCAGTAATCAACAAAAGATCGGCGACTTCTGGTCGGCCGGTATGGATACCGTCGCCAATGCACAGGAAGGATTCAAACCGATCTCGGCAGAGTTCGATCGCATTGCGGCGGTGAAGGACCTGCAAGGTCTGCTCGCTGCCATCGCGCATCTGCAATACATCGGTGTCGACGCGATGTTCTCGCCTTACATTTTTCAGGATGAAAAGAACAGCGATAAAGATGTGCTCCACCTTTATCAAGGAGGCCTAGGGTTACCTAACCGCGATTATTACTTGGACAGCGACAAGCGCGCGACCATGCTCCGCGCGGAATACGTCAAGCACGTCGCGCACATGTTCCGGCTTCTCGGCGACGATGCCACGCACGCTGAAGCTAAGGCTGATATTGTCATGGCCCTGGAGACGGACCTGGCCCGTGCTTCGCGCAAACTGGAAGACCTGCGCGATCCGCATAGCTAACTACAACGCCATGTCGCTCGATGGTGTAGGTGAGCGTTGCTCCGTCGATTCGTTGGCGCGAGTTCCTCGAACAAGGCCACATCAGTGCCATCGATAATGTCATAGTAGGTCAACCTGAGTTCTTTCGACAAGTGGAAGCATCGCTAAGGCGCCAATCGCTTGAGGCGTGGAAGACCTATTTGCGTTGGCAGCTCGCGCATACCTTTGCCGAAAAGCGGGCGGACGGTTCGATGACGAGAACTTCCACTTCTTCGGGACAATTTTAAACGGCACGCCCAAGCAGCGGCCGCGTTTCAAGCGCGTCCTGGACGCAGAGGAACATTACCTGGGCGACGCGCTGGGGCAGCTCTACGTCGAGCGTTACTTCACTCCGCAAACCAAGGAGCGTTACTCCAAACTAACGGACGAGATCTTCGCTACCATGCGCGATCACATCCGCGCGCTCGATTGGATGACTGAGCCGACGAAAGAGCGTGCTTTGCGGAAGCTGGCAGCCATCACGAAGAAGGTGGGTTATCCCGAACACTGGCGCGACTATTCTTCCTATCCGGTAGATCGCACTTCATTCCTTATGAATTGCGTGCGGGGTAACATCTGGCAAAGCGAATATGCGATCGCGAAGTTGTATAAGCCTGTCGATCGCACTGAGTGGAACATTACTCCGCAGACCTATAATGCCTACTATAACCCATCCAACAACGAGATAGTCCTCCCGGCGGCTATCTTTATTTTGCCTGGCATCGATGATGCACAGATTGATGATGCCCTTATCTACGGCTATGTCGCCGGAACTACCATCGGCCACGAGCTAACCCATGGCTTCGACGACGAGGGCCGCCAGTTCGATGAGCGCGGTAACTTACAGGATTGGTGGACCAAGGAAGACGCCGCCGAATTCGTTAAACGAACCGCGGGTATCGTAGAACAATTCAACCAATACATCGCGGTCGATACGACTTGCACGTTAACGGTAGTGCTACTCAGGGCGAGAACACGGCGGACCTGGGAGGTATCACCCTGGCATGGGATGCCTTCACGAAGACCGATGAATACAAGAACGGTAAATCAATCGGCGGCTTCACTCCGGCCCAGCGCTACTTCATAGGTTGGGCTCTCGGCTGGATGAATCAGATCCGCCCCGAAAGCATCGCAGTGCAGGTAAAGACGAATGTGCACTCACCCAGCTTCCTTCGTGTTACCGGTCCAGTTAGTAACATGGTTCCGTTCTACGAGGCGTTCGGCGTTAAGCCAGGCGATAAGATGTATCGCGCGGACGACGTGCGAGTGAAGATCTGGTAGCAGCCGATAACCTAGCTGCTAAGTGCCTTTAGGTCTTCCGGAGTAAGCTGCAGCTTTGCCGCTGCCACATTCTCTTCCAGATGCGCGACGGATGATGTGCCTGGAATAGGCAACATCACCGGCGAGTGAGCCAGCAGCCAGGCGATTGCTACCTGATAGACGCTCGCGCCATGCGCCTTGGCGACCGCTTCCACTGCAGCGTCATTCAATGACCTGCCGCCGCCTACTGGCGACCAAGGCATGAAGCCCAACCGTTCCTTCTCGCAATACTTGAGGGCATCTTCCCAGCGCCGGTTACCTACGTTATACTGATTCTGCACTGTCGCGATCGGAAGAATCTTGCGCGCACGCTCAATCTGCTCGGGGCCTACTTCCGATAAACCAAGATGGCGGATCTTTCCTGCCTCCTGCATCTTCTTTAGGGCACCGAGTGACTCTTCCATCGGCACTTTAGGATCGACGCGATGTAGCTGGTAGAGATCGATCCGTTCCAGCCGCAGCCGCTGCAAACTCTTCTCCACACATTGCGTGAGGTATTCCGGCCGGCCATTCGGGACCCACTGGCCGGGACCCGGTCGCGTGTTACCGCCTTTCGTGGCAATGACCAGGCCTTTCGGGTAAGGATGCAGAGCTTCGGCAATGAGGAGCTCGCTTGTTTCCGGTCCATAAGCATCCGCGGTATCGATCAAGTCGACACCTAGCTCAACCGCGCGCTTCAAAACTCTTTTGGCTTCTTCGCGATCCTTTGGCCAACCCCAGATTCCGTCGCCAGTAATGCGCATGGCACCAAAACCAAGGCGGTTGACCGAAAGATCGCCGCCGATTTTGAACATCGAGTTAGCTTCTGTGGTAGCTGCGCGAAGAATGTTCACTCCGCCTGCGAGGATAGCTGCTCCGCCGCCGATCGTAACTCCGACAAATCTACGCCGTGTCACTTCGTAGTTCATCCCTTACATTGATCCTTAAGGCGAGGCGATGCAAGCCGGCGGCAGTACACAAAAAACGGGCCGGCTATAAAGCCGGCCCGCATGAGCTGAGCAAAAAGTCTTAAAGGCTTAAGCGCTCAGCGTGTTGATCAATCCTCGTCGAGAGTAACGCGATCGACCGTGAGGTTTTCGCCCTCGCCCATGTAATGAACATGAACCGGTACGCCAACTTTGATGCGTGTCTTAACCGTGGCTTCGTCGAGTTCTTTCCCGCTCTTGGTCACGTAGACGACCTTTTTCCCGAAGTGGTAATGTCGCGGGCCACTCGATTCCTTGAGAACGATGGCACTGCCCGGAGTGAATTCCGTAATCGTGCCACCGCCTTCGGTGGTCGTGGTGGTGGTGGTGGTGCTCGATGTTTGAGCCCAGGCGAACGGTGCGGCCGCCGCTAAGGCGACGCTGAGTATTAGTTTCTTCATTTTATTCCCTTTCGGTTGATGTTAAAGGGTCCGACGGATTTGGCCGGCGGTTTATTCAACCAGCGCGCAATGCGCTTCCCCAAATTATTATTCGGAAACGCCGCGAAATTCGGATGTCTAGTAAACGTCGCGTTTGTAACGCTTGTCGGCTTTCAGCTTTTCCATGTATTCACCAGCTTCGTCCGGCGTTTTGCCGCCTTCTTTTTCGATGATCTTGCGCAAGGCGGCGTCGACGTCTTTGGCCATGCGTTTCGCATCACCGCAAACAAAGAAGTGGGCGCTTTCGCCGTCGATCCATTTCCAAAGCTCGGCCGCATTCTCCAGCATGCGATGTTGCACGTAAATCTTGTGTTCCTGGTCGCGGGAGAAGGCGCAATCAATTCGCGTGAGGTAGCCGTCTTTCTTTAGCTGGTCGAAGTCGTCCTTGTAGAAGTAATCGCATTTCTCTTGCTGCGAGCCGAAGAAGAGCCAGGACTTACCCTTCGCGCCGGTCGCTCTACGTTCCTGCAAAAATGCGCGGAAAGGGGCAATGCCGGTGCCGGGACCGACCATGATCATGGGTGTGTTTGGATCTTCCGGCATGCGGAACTTCGAGGTGGTCGGATAAATTGGCACCGGAGAATTTTCCGCGCGCTCGGCGATGAAAGTTGAACAGACTCCTTTACGTTCCCGGCCATGACTTTCGTAGCGGACGACGTCGATGATGAAATGCACCTGGTCCGGAAAGGCCTGCAGACTGGAAGCGATCGAATATAAGCGCGGCTGCAATTTCGAAAGCAGGCCGACAAATTCTTCCGGCGCAAACTTGATCGAGCGGTGTTCGTACAAGAAGTCGATTACTTCCATGCCCCAAAGGTAGTTGTCGAGGTCCGCCTTGCGGTCGGGATGCATGAGTTCGTTGAGCAATGGTGCGCCCGAGGCGCGTTGCGCAATGGCCTTGAGAAATTTCGGTGTCGGTTGCGTGATGCTGTATTGACGCAGGAGCGCTTCACGCAACGATACCGTCTGGCCTTTCGTTGTGCTCGGCACCATCTCGTCACCGCGCGCGGCGATATGCATGAGGACTTCATCGACGAGGACTGGGTCGTTACTCGGATAAATCGCCATGGAATCGCCGACCTCGTAACTCAAACCCCAGCCGGTGAGATCGACCTCGAAGTGGCGCGTATCTTTTTGCGAACCGGGATTGAGTCGGCGGTTCACGAGCAACTTGGCCGGGAAAGGATTCTGTCTGGTGTAGGGCGAAGCTGTCGTAGTTTCAGTCGGCATGGGTCTAATAATAGAGTGGAGCGATTGTAACGCGCTCGCCCGGGAATGCGAAGTGTCCTTTGGACTCGTGCGCGCGCGCGAGGACGGTTAACAATTCAGAGCCCACATGTCTACTGACTCGTCTTCGGCCCTTCGCTTGGAGATCGGACACGTGTTGTTCATCGACATCGTCGGTTATTCAAAGCTGCTGATTAACGAGCAGGGCGAAGGGCTGCGGAAACTGAATGAACTCGTTAGGCGAACCGAAGAAGTGCGCGCGGCCGAGTCGCAGAACAAGCTCATCCGTTTGCCGACTGGCGATGGCATGGCGCTGGTATTTCGCGACAGCCCGGAAGCGCCGGCGCGCTGCGCACTCGAGCTGGCCGCGGCGCTAAAGGAACATCCCGGGATTCCCGTGCGCATGGGAATTCACAGCGGTCCGATCAACGAAATCGCGGACGTGAACGATCGCGCGAATATCGCGGGCGGCGGGATCAACATCGCACAGCGGGTGATGGATTGCGGCGATGCCGGTCACATTCTGCTCTCGAGACGAGTGGCGGATGATCTTTGCCAGTATCGTGAATGGCAGACGCGCCTGCACGATCTGGGCGAATTCGAAGCGAAACATGGCGTGCGGTTAGCGGTAGCTAATCTTTATATGGATGAGGTCGGCAATCGTGCGGTGCCGACGAAATTGCGCGACAAGATTGTCGTCGCTCCGAGCCGGCGTTCGCGCTACTACTCGTTAGGCGCGGCGCTCATCTTGTTGCTCGGTTGCGCGTTGCTGGCGGCCTTTTTGTTTTCACGAAAAAATTCGACGCAGGTTGCGACGCCGCTCGGAGTGGGGGAGAAACGCATCGCGGTACTTCCTTTTCGACCGCTCGTGCCGGAAGAGCGCGACCAGGTCCTAGAGTTGGGCATGGCAGATACCCTGATCGCCAAGCTGAGTAACTCCCGCGCGATAATTGTCGCCTCGCTCGCCTCTGTTCGAAAATACGCCAACCTCGACGTCGAACCGATGAGCGCTGGTCGTGAGCTCGGTGTCAGTTCCGTCCTGGAAGGAAGTGTGCAACGCGCGGGCGACCAAATCCGTGTGACCGCGCGACTGATCAATGTGGCGGATGGTCGCTCTCTCTGGTCAGACACATTCGATGAAAAATTCACGGACGTCTTCACCGTGCAAAACGCCATCTCGCAAAAAGTGGCCGACGCGCTCGCGTTGCGTTTGAGCGGAGAAGAACGGAATCGCCTGACGAAACATGAGACGGACAATCTGGAGGCGTATCAACTTTACCTGACTGGACGCTACCATTACGCGAGGCTCATCCCGCCCGAGATCAGGACAGCGATCGGATTTTTTGAAAAGGCGATCGCGCTCGATCCGCGTTACGCGCTGGCCTATTTCGGATTAGCCGAATCCTATCGCTCACTCGCCATCACCTCCGATGTTCCTTCCAAAGACTCGCTGCCGCAGGCCAAGGTCGCCGCGCTAAAAGCATTGGAAATTGATGAGTCGCTCGCGGAAGCGCACGCCTCTGTTTCTTTCACAGTTATCTGGTTCGACTGGGACTGGGCTCTCGCGCAAAAGGAAGCGAAACGCGCCATCGCGCTCAATCCCAATTCGGCCTATGCGCACTTCGCTTACGCGCACGTTTTGTCGGATCTCGGGCGGCATGACGAAGCCATCGCGGAAAACGCGCGTGCCTGCGGGATCGAGCCGGTTTATCTGCTCTTTCATGCGTTGCATGGAATGTTTTTGCACCACGCGGGACGCGACGACGAAGCCTACGCCAGTTTGCAAAAAACTCTGGCGCTCGATCCCAATTTCTGGATCACGCGTCTCACCTTGGGAAAAGTTTTGCTGCAACAGCGAAAATATTCCGAGGCCATCGCGGAGTTCGAGCAGGCGCGCGATTTGTCGCATGGCAATTCGGAAGCGATCGCCTCGATTGGATATGCCGCCGCGCGCGCAGGTGATTCCGGAAAAGCGCGCGGAATTTTGGATGAACTGAAACGGACCTCCGAGCAAAGTTACGTTCCACCGGTGACGATCGCCCTCGTTTACAATGGCCTCGGCGAAACGGAGGAAGCGCTCTCCTGGCTGGAGCGAGGATGCGACGAGCGCGACGTGCGCCTGACTTTGCTCAAGGTCGATCCGAAGTGGAATTCATTCCGCTCCAATCCGCGTTTTCTCGCGATTCTGAAACGAATCGGTCTCAACTAACCGCGCTTACTTAAAGAGAGGCGGCGTGACGGAAGGTTGCCAGGTGCGCGGAAAAATCTGCGGAGTCGAATTGCGTCTTCGTGCGCACGGTCGCGCGCAGATCGTTTAGCAGACTGGAATTTTTCGCATCGCCGCGCATCAGACTTTGCAAAGCAAGGAAGAGTCGCTGCGCGCAATGAAAGGCGATTTCATTCGAACCAGCAGGCAAGTCGCTTGCCGCCAGATCACTCGTCAGGCGACGAATAAACGCTGCATCCAAATTCTCTCGGACAATTCGCCGCGCCAGCGTGTCGGCCTGGGTCTGCATCGTCGCATAATCGGATTCGACGATGGTCGGTTCGGCTTTGTTAAGAAGCCAGACGAGCGCGTGCCACTGCGCTTTCGTCCCATCGTTCGCGTTTTGATTTTGCGCGAGGCGCCAGCTTAATTCCCGTAGCGCAACTGCTTGTCCGACGAACCACAAACGCGCGCCGCTTCCTTCCGCATCGCGCCAATGTTTCGGTTCATCGACAGATTGTTGATCGAGCTCGAAAAACAATTCCGGATGACCAGCGCCGGCGATGTCCGCATCGAGATTTTGATGGCAGGCCACGCAGGTGTTGGCGCGCACATAGAAATTTTTCAGGTCGCGCATGCCAGCGCCGACGCGCGTCGCATAGGTCCAGTCGGTGCGCGTGTGTCCGCGCAGCCACGCTTCGGCCGCGCCATGACAAGCTTCGCAGGAAACTGATTCGTGCGGATCGACACCACTCGTTAGGCGTGAAGGTGCGATCGCCTGCATCGGTGAATGACAGATCGTGCAGCGATTGCCTGTCGTGGCAGAAATTCCCAGCGTTTCCGCGATTCGTTGCGAGCGCGCGTCGGTCAGGATGGCAAAGGCGCGCGTATGAAAATCTTTCTGCGACCAGGTGAAATATTGACCGCGTTTTTCGCCGGCGCCGCCGTGACAGCTGGATGATTTGCAACTCAGCTGAGCCGACGAAACGCGCCGCATCCGTTCGCACTTGCGCGGGTTCGGCCGCGCGCGCCGCGGTCGTTAGCAGCAGAAGGAAGCACGCCACTCTCGGAAACACGGCGCGAGCTTACCTTGCCGTAGAATTCAGGCGCGACATTTTTCCCCGGATGACTTAACACTCGCGCCAAGGGATGAGAATCGATCGCGCTGCCCACTTGCCGTGGGTAATTTTTGTCGCGGTCGCCACTGCGCTGGCCTCACTTTTTTACGCGGCGAAATTTTACCCGCAGCGTGTGCCGTCAGGTTTTCGCTTCTTCGGCGAAATGCCGTCGGAGCATGCGACGATCGGCGGCACTCCCATCGGTTTGGTTTTCGGCACATTGTCGCTCGGAATTTTTATTTTTGCCGCGCTTTTGGGCGTGCGCAAAAAGCTGCCGTTCCTCCCGGTGGGAAATGTGCAGCGCTGGTTGCGCGCGCATATTTGGCTAACGCTCCTGGACAGTCCCGCTGATTCTTTTGCATAGCGGATTTCATCTCGGCAGTCCGATGACGACTTTGCTCATGGCGATTTACGCCACCGTGATGGTCAGCGGAATTTATGGACTCTACCTGCAACACAAAATGCCGACGTTAATGAAAGAGCGGCTGCCGGCAGAGTTTGTTTTCGAACAGATTCCAAATATCCGCATGCAGCTTTGTCACTCGGCGGAGAAACTGCTGCGGAGTTTGAAACAAGAAGCTCCGATGGAAATTTCGCTCTCCAATGTCCCTGCTGCGGCGACTGCGGTTGCTACCGATATCGCGACTGATCTGGATTCGACCGAAGCGTTGTCGAGCTTCATCGAAGATCGTCTCTTGCCTTATCTTGAAGCGCCACGCGGCGACGGATTTCGTCTCGGTCACGCGCGGGAAGCGGGCGAGATTTTTCGTCACCTCGAGGCACGCGTGACCGCTCGCCATCGCGGGCGCGTGAAGGAAATGGAAGTCTGGTGTGATCAACGTCGTCTACTCGATCTGCAAACGCGCATGCAGCATTGGATGCACAGCTGGTTGCTCGTGCATGTGCCGTTTTCGTTTCTGCTTCTGCTCATGACGGTCTGGCACGCCTTCGTCACGGTTTTTCGCTATTGATATGGATGAAGAGCGCGGAACGCAGCGACAGATCGCGAAGCGCTACGAAGATAAAGTCGATTACAAAAACACCCGGACGCCTTATCGGCGCACGCGCTTTTGGATCGCGCTCGCTGCATTTCTGGGTGGCTTGGTCGCCATTTATTTTGCGCAGAAGAAATCGTCACCGGAATTTTTCAACACCGGTCCGCTTTCACGCGCGCACAGCAATCTCACGGAAGGTTGCGTTTCCTGTCACGTGCCCGAGTCACTCGGCGAAAGGAACGGCGGACCGCCGCGTTTCTTTGCGATCTTGAATGATCGTGTGCGAAAAGGAGCGCCGTCATTCGAGCGCATCGATCACGCCTGCGAGCAATGTCATCAGCAGCACACCTTTCATGAGCCAAACGTCGTGGCGAATCGTTCGTGCTCCGCCTGTCACAAAGAACATCAGGGCCCCGGTGGGATGCTGGCCGTGGTTAGTCTCGATTGCGCTTCGTGTCACAACAATGGCGCGCTCATGCAGGCTTCCGCGAACCTGGGAAAGCAGCTGCCACCGACGCGTTTTCATTTGAATCCAAAGATGGTGAATCCGCGCGAGGTCACCGCGAAACTAACTCGACCGGCGAATAGTTACACGACGACGTTTGCTTCTTTCAGCGACGGTCATCCGGCGTTTCAATTGCATCGCGAGAACCTGCGCGACAAAGATGTGCTGCGTTTCAATCATCAGCGACATCTGACCGGCAATGACATTCCGCCGACGAAATCAGGCGCGAAACTCGACTGCAATTATTGCCATCAGGCAGAAGCGAGTGGCCGCTACATGCGCCCGATCAGCTTCCAAGCGCATTGCCAGGAATGTCACTCGCTGCAATTCGACGTGAAGAATCCCGACTTCCAACTTCCGCACGGCGATGCGCAATTGGTCCGGACTTTTTTGCGCACACTGCCCGCGCAATATGGCGAGCTGGCGCGACGAAAGCGCGGCCTAACGAATGAAAACCGCATCAACGAATTCGCCGCGCAACAAGTCAGGCAACTTCTGACGCAATTTCCTAACGCCGAGGAATTGGAACGCACGGTTTTCTTCACCGGCGATCCCTACAAAGCTTCACAGCAACTCGATCCGGGCAGTCGCGCGAAATACACCGGTTGCGCATTTTGTCATGAAGTGAAACAAACAACAGCCGCTTCCTACCCGAGAGCGGAAGTTACGTCGCCTGTGATGATCGAACGCTGGTTGCCGCACGCCCAGTTCAGTCACGCCACGCACGAGTCAGTTAGCAGTTGTCGCGATTGCCACGTCGCGGCGTTATCGAGTCGGCTTACCGCCGATGTGCTCATCCCAACCAAGGAGAGTTGCGTCCGTTGTCATAACCCAAGCGGCGTCGCGCAGAAAGCGAGCGAGTGTATGACTTGTCATTTTTATCACGCGCCCGATGCGGACGGCATGTCGCTGGCTGCATCGAGCATTTCGTTTAAACAGATGCTGCGTATGAAATAATCATGGCCCCGCTCATCACCGCTTTGCAGCGCATTCAACGTCAGTTCGGGTATCTGAAGCGTGAAGCGCTGGAGCAATTCTCCGAGCAATCAGGCGTGCCGCTTTATCGTTTACATTCGGTCGCGAGTTTCTTTCCCCATTTTCAACTCACGCCGCCGAAGCCGGTGACCTTGCGCATCTGCCGCGACATGGCTTGTCACCTGGCCGGATCGGGAAAAATGCTGCGCGATTTGGACTCGTTAGGCAACAGCCTCATCAATGTAGAAGGTGTTTCCTGCCTTGGTCGCTGCGATCGTGCGCCGGCTGCTTGTGTGGCGGTCACCGGAACGGAACATGATTATTTTTATTTCAAACGTTCCGCCGCGGAATTGAAACAAATCGCGGAAGACTGGGTCCGCGGCGAACCGCGTCCGGCGGATCACGATACCGATCAACCATTCTCGCCCGCGCCCATCACGATCGATCCCTACGCCGGCAAGGCACCTGAATACGCCGCCGTGCTCAAGGCTCTCGCGATTCGCAATGAAGCGCTCGCCAGAGCTGCAGCGTTGCTCTCCGCCAATTTCGATTGGCCGCAGGATGAAGTCGCACGCTTCCGCAACGGCGCGCTGCAAACGAAAACCGAAGGCGCAAATTCTAGTCGCGTTGAAGAGGCGCTGCGTTGCTGGCACACGGAAGATGACTGGGCGAAAGGATCGGAGTTAGCCGGCTGGTCGGAGGTTGTGCTGAGCGAATTGAAGGATGCGGACTTGCGCGGTCTCGGCGGCGCGGGAATCCCAGCCGTCCAAAAATGGCGAGATGTGCGCGACGCTGTTCGCACCGCATTTCAACGCCGCGCTGATACGCGCGCCTTCATCGTGGTGAATGGCGATGAGAGCGAACCGGGCACATTTAAAGATCGCGAGCTGCTCCTGCGCACTCCGCATCTTGTTCTCGAAGGAGTGATCCTCGCGGGCCTGGTTACGGGCGCGACGGAAGGATTCATTTTCATCCGCCACGAATATCCCGAACAAATCGCAGCCTGCCGCGCCGAGATTGAGCGCGCGGAAGAACTCGGCGTCTGCGGAGCGAATGCGTTGCTCCTCGGCCGGCCATTTCCGGTGTCAGTATTCGTTAGTCCAGGGGGCTATATCTGCGGCGAGCAAAGCGCGTTGATCGAAGCGATGTCGGATCGTCGCGGCGAACCGCGCAACATGCCGCCGAAATTGGAAACGAACGGCTTGGACGATCGGCCGACATTAGTCAGCAACGTCGAGACGTTTGCCTGGGTTTCGTATATTTGTCTCAACGGCGGCGCCAATTACGCGGCGCAGGGCGTGAACGGATGGCAGGGGCGGCGCCTATTTTCCATCTCAGGGGATGTGAAACGCCCGGGCGTATACGAAGTGCCGATGGGCATGACCTTGCGCGAGCTGATCTACGGCGAACAATTTTGCCAGGGCATTGTCGGCGACAAGAAATTGAAAGGTCTCGCGCCTTCGGGACCGTCCGGCGGATTTCTGCCGGCCAAGCTGGCGGTCGGCGCAGGTTTACCGCGAGATCACACGAACAACAAATCGTGGCAAGCACTCGTTAGGCGGCACGGGCTCGATCCAAACGCCACCGAGCTGGACATTCTCGATTTGGAATTGGAACTGAATCTCTTCCGCGCGTTGAGCCCGACCCAGGCGCTCGGCGCCGGTCTCGTCGTTTACGCGGAGGCCCGCGACATGGCGGAAGAAGCGGTTAACTCGCTCGAGTTCTATCGCAACGAATCCTGTGGAAAATGTGTGCCGTGCCGACTCGGTGCGCAAAAAATGGTCTCGTTAGGCACGAACCTTCTCGAAGGACAGATTTCATCGCAACAGTGGACTAACGAGTTGTTGCCCCTGATCGCCGACATGGGCAAAGCGATCGAACTCGCCTCGATTTGCGGACTCGGTCGGTCCGTGCCGGTGCCGCTGCGCACGGCGATTAATTACTTCAACGCCGACGTGAACAAGCATTTCAAGTAAATGCCGATCATTCCTGAAAGGTCAGCCGGGCTCTTCGTTCGCGACGACGACGAAGGTCTTTTCAGTCGCGACTTGAACGGACAACTCGTTAGGCTGGATGCGCCCACGCGGGATGATTATCAGAAACAGGTCACGCTGCAGATCGATGGGCAACCGATCACCGTGCCGTTGGCCGAGCCGTTGAAGGACGCGAATGGCAACGTGGTGCAGGACATGGACGGACAGACCACGCCGCGTTACACGACGATTTACGATGCGGCCACGAAGTTATACGGCGACGAAGCGAAAGTCCCGATCCCGACTCTCTGTCATTTGCCGCACATGAATCCTGTCGCGGTTTGCCGGCTTTGCGTCGTGCAAATTTACGGACAGAAACGCGGCAAGCGCGCGGCCGAGCGAAAGCTGCTCCCGGCCTGTCAGCATCCGGTGAAGGACGGAATGGAAGTCTTCACCATGAACGCGGCCGGCCTTGATGGCGATCGCGTTCGGCAATCAGTCAAAGTCGTGACGGAACTTCTCGCGGCCGATTGTCTCAAGCCGGCGCCGCAGCCCTGGCTCGCGCCACAACTCACGCCCTTCAATGAGCTCGGCGAAATGGTCGAGCGTAGCGGTGCCGACGCTTCCCGTTTCAAACTCAATGTGCTCTCGAAACCTGCGCCGACTCCGCGCGAACGAGCCGGCCGACGCAATCTCGATGCTTCATCGCCAGTCTTCACCGTCGATCACAGCGCGTGTGTTTTGTGTGATCGCTGTGTGCGCGCTTGTGATGATGTCATGGAAAATCATGTCATCGGTCGAACCGGCAAAGGAAACACCGCCGGCATCGGTTTCGATTTGAACGACGCGATGGGGGAATCGACCTGCGTGCAGTGTGGCGAATGCATGGTCTCGTGTCCGACCACTGCCATCACTTTCAATCCGGTCGCGACGGTCAAGCCGCGGCGTCGCGCCGGTCGTGCGAAAATTCTTTCCGCCGCAGAGTTGGTGCGCGATCCAGTCTTCGACGGCATTCCTCCGAAATTTCTTCTCTGGCAACAAGGTCTCGTCGTTCGCCGGCAACTGCGCGCCGGAGAAATTCTCTGCCGAAAAGGTGAGCCGGGTAACACCGCCTTCATTTTGAAATCCGGAAAACTCGAGGCCGTTGTGCCCCTTTCAGGTGTGCGTTCGTCCGGCGGTTTTTTTCGATTGAATCGGCCGCCCGTCTTTCGCGCTGAACTCACACCGGAAGATTTGATTGTCGGCGAAATGGCCTGCCTGAGCGGTTCGCCACGCGTCGCCGATGTGACCGTTCTCGAGGATGCGGAAGTGTGGGAAGTGCGGCGCAATGTTCTCGATCGCTTGATGCGAATCCCGAGTCGTCGCGCAAAATTCGAAGCCGAATATCGCAATCGTTCTCTTAATCTTGTTCTGCAAGGGATCGAACTTTTCCGCGATCTCGCCTACGACCAATACAATGAGATCGTCGAATTCCTGCGCAAACGAATCACTTTTCTGCGCGTCACTCCCGGTCAGGTTTTATTTCGGCAGGGCGAATTGTCGTCCGAGGTTTATCTGATTCGACTCGGGCATGTTCGCGTCGGGGTGCAGCGCTACAATAATGAAATCCGCGTCCTGACTCGCGGACCGGGTACGATTTTCGGCGAGATCGGATTGCTCGGACTTTCGCCGCGCGATGCGACAAAGACGGCGGATCAAATCGACCATGCAATCAAGACTGCGCTCGAGATTTCCGGGAGTGACGCGGCCGATGTTATTCCGGCGGGCGTGCGCAGTGCCACCTGTTCCGCGTTGAATTATCTCGAGCTCGCCCGACTCGGCCGTGCCGATTTTCTTGATATGCTGCGCCGTTTTCCGGTCTTGCGCCGCCGTCTCGTCGAGCAATCGCTCGCTTCACTGCGCAGCGACAGCGAAGTCAATCCGGTCATGGCCGAGTTCGTCGAACAAGGTTTGTATGAAGGCCAGAGCATCCTCGTGCTCGACATGGATTTGTGCACGCGTTGCGACGAATGCACCAAAGGTTGCATCCGCGAACACGGCACCGAATCGCACGGTTTGCCCATCACTCGTTTGCTTCGCGATGGACGCCGCTTCGGTGATTATCTGGTCGCAACTTCGTGCCGCTCCTGCACCGATCCGCATTGCATGTCGGGCTGTCCGGTGGACTCGATTCATCGCGGCAAACATTTACAAATCGTCATCGAAGATCACTGCATCGGCTGCGGTTTGTGCGCTTCGAATTGTCCTTATGGAAATATTTTCATGGTTCCGAACGAACGCAGAGTTGTCGAGGTTTTGGACGCAAGCCGACCGCGTGGGACGAAACGGATCGCGCAACTCAAAGCCGCGACATGCGACCTGTGCGATGCAGAAGGAAATCGATCGGCGCCGAAACCGATGTGCGTCGCGTCCTGTCCGCACGAAGCGGCCTCACGTGTCACCGGTCAGGAATTATTACAGGCCGTGATCCAACGGCGCGAAGAACGTTTCGGTGCGGACGCCGGCCGATTTTAGTATGAATGAAATTATGCAACCAAGTTCTTCTCCCGATGTGACGGTGCGCGGCAACGCAGCCGGTTTTGTGCAGGATATCGAAGCCGGTAACCACAAGTTCCGCGCCGACGAACCGATTAGTTATGGCGGATCAGATGTGGGTCCCGGTCCGTACCGATCTACTTCTGGCCGCGCTCGGCTCATGCACGTCGATGACCGTCGGTTGGTATGCGCGCTCGAAAAAAATCCCGCTTGAAGATGTGCAGGTGCGATTGTGGCATTCGAAGATTCACGCGCTCGATTGCGCCGATTGCGAAACGAAAACCGGTAAAATCGATCGCATCAATTTAGAGCTCACGTTCACCGGGAACATCACCGAAGAACAGCGCACCAAACTCCTGCAAATCGCCGGGCAATGTCCGGTGCACAAGACGCTCAAGGCAGAGATCGATATCCAGACGAAACTCGCCTAACGAGTAATCGGCGTCGGTTCGACCGGAGCTTCCGTCGGACTCGGGGTCGGCGTTGGAAGCGGCAAGAGCGGTTCGCCGCTGCGCGTCATTAACTTTCCATCACGCGAAATGATATCTTCTACTTCGTAGATATCTCCGCTGCGCGGTCCATCCTTCGCATCGATCAAACCAGTGCGTCGATAAAACTTCGCCATTTCGTCGAGATGAAACGGCCGCGCGCCGCGCCTTCCGAAGACAACGGTTTGTCCGCCAGTTTCATCGACGATGCGGTCGCGATCGAGTCCGCGCGAGACCGCGATCGCCTCGCCCGGCGTGTGATAAGTCGCGATCAATTTCGGATTCGGTCGTGGACTAAAACCTTGAGCGCCCGGAACGGTGTCCGGCGAAATTAGCTGCACCACGCGCAGTCCATTTTTTCCATCTGTCACGAGCGCAAACATCGAGGCGTTCACACTGCCCACCTGCACCGCGCGCGTGTCGTTTAGTGCGCCGCCGGCGTTAAACATCTGATCGATGTGCGGCCGCTCTGGATCCTCCACATCGACGATCGCCAGACCTTCCGGCCCATTCGCGACATACGCGTAAGTGCGTGCGACGTAGAGCCGACCGGCGTTGTTTAGCCTAACGAATGCTTTACGCAGCGGAATTGGTCGCGCGGGATCGGTGATGTCGAGAACTTTGAGCCCATCGTCATCCGTGACGAAAGCGTAACGAAATTGAATCGAGACGCAGCGCGGATTGCGCAGAAAACCATTCGTTAGGCTGCCTTCGATTTGCGGATGCAAAGCGTCGGCGGCATTGATGACGAAAAGGCCGCGTGGTGTCGTCATGTAGAGTCGATGGCCAGCGGCCGCGACAAAAGTTGCACCGGTTAGCTCACCGTTCGGATTAAAGACGGCATCCTTTTTCAGAAAATTATTGTCCGGATTGCCGTCGACCAGCGTCGCGACATTAACGATCACCAGTCCTTCTTCGCGATCTGAGACGAACGCGTAAGCGTAAAAGAGATCGATCGGTTGCTCTTCGTTTTCCGGTAAACGCACACGGGCCGGATCAAGTGCGAGCGTCGAAGGCAACGCGATCGACGTCGCGAATTTCGTCCGCACGTAAGTGCGTTGGCCAAGTGGCGAAACCGGCGCGGTCACCATACGCTCGGAAAATCCTTTCTGGTCGATGTTCGCCACATCGAAAACCTCCAGACCGCCCGGACCATTCGCGGTGTAAAGATATTCGCCGCGCAAAACCAGATCCTGAATGTCTTTCCCGGAGTGTTCGTAGGCTTCATGCAATTCAGAATTGGCGGCGAGATGCTTTTGATAATTCGCGGGATAGGCGATGCGCTGCAGATGACTTCCAATCGCGGCCTGGGGTTCGTCCGCTTCGGTCCAAACGACGGCGTGAAATCCTTCGCGACCTTCGCCGACATACGCGTAGCGCCCGAAGAAATTCATCAAGCCGGTGCCGAAGCCTAGCAACTGCGTCATCCAGGCGTTGTTATCGTTAGACCGCGACAGATGACAATCGGTGCAATTTTTCGTCGTGCCGACACCACTGGTGGTGTGCGGGAAATGTGGATTGAAGGCCTGCCCGCTGTAACCTTCGGCGGAGATCGTTTGCTGCTGCGAATAAACCCATTCGCGATTCGCGTTTTGCGAGCTGACGACGACCGCGCTCGACGAGCGAACCACCGCCATACGGTTCTTCTTCACCGTGCCATCGATGCCGAGCATGAAAACATCGTCGCGCACCACCTGCGGATTGTAGGTGGTGAAATTTCGATCGGTCACACCTTCGAATTTATTTTGCGGCACGCGCTGGTTCGCCTTCATCGGCAAATGACAACCAAAACAACTCGTGGCCCACGAGCTGTGACAGATCTGGCAATCCATTGCCGCGTTGTTGTGCGCGAGTTGACTCGTTAGGCCAGCGCCCCACGATTTTCCATCGCGTTGTAGCGTCTTCGCGTAAGCCGACTTTGGATTGTAGTGCGGTGAGAGCGGATCAATCGTGTCGATCGTCTGTGGAATTTCCCACCGAACATCGGGCGACATCGTCGATTGCTGCCAGAGTTTGTTTCCTTCCCAAAAAAATCGCGGACCGAACGGCGTGTTGCTCGTGTTAAGCAAATCGACTTGTCCCGCATTTCCCGATGTGATCAACGTCGGGCGTTGCGCGATCGTGCCGTGGCAATCGACGCATCCAATCGTGGTCGCGTTGCGTGGCTCGCCGTAAAGATTGCCGTTGCCGTGCACGTCGATGTCGAAATGACAATCGCCGCATTGCATTCCTTTGGTCAGGTGCACGTCTTTCAAGTGCACGGCCTTGGCGAATTTCTGTGGGTCGTCGAAAGCGATTTTGTTGTCGGCCAGGTCCAGGAAGTTTCCTTTCCGATCGTGTTTGAAAACCGCGCGAAAAACCCAGCCGTGGCCGTGATAATCGGCGAACTGCGTGTGTTGCAGTTGCGGATTCAACTCTGCCACGCGCTCGACGAAGTCGCGATCGCCCCAAAGTCCACGCGCCGCCGCCGCTTCCGGATTGACCTGCGTTTGCCTAACGAGTTCTGCATCGGTCGGATCGTGCTGCTCCTTCGGATACATCAGCTCGCCGTCCGTTTCCTGGTCCCACCACGTGTAACCGAGATACGGATTCACGAAGAGATTTCCCTGATGCATGTGGCAGTTCATGCATTGGCTCGACGGAATCGAGCGCGTGAACTGATGCAGAATCGGATGGCCGTGTTCTTTTTTCGGAATCGATTTGTCGGCCGTGAAACTCAGACCCTCGTGTCCGTATTTGCTCCACCAACCGGAATTGGTCGGCGAACGATCGTTCGCGTAGATGACGTGACAGGCCGAGCAACCGCTTGAGCGATAATCGCCCGGATGATCGTTCGATCCGAGAAAACCGAGGAGCGGATCGTGCAGTCTTGTTTTTTGAATGCCGAGAAAAACCGGATCAGTGCGATTCAAAGTCCCGAGTCCGCGCTCGGATAATCGACGCGCCGGTTTTCCTGGCGGTTCGGCCACGGTTGGATTGCCGAGTTGCAATTGTGCTTCGCCGCCTTTCTCGAAAATGCGCAGGATGTTTCCCGGCATACTGAGATTGAAACGCGGGAGCGGATCGAGAAACGGCAATATGCCGTGCACTTTGGTCTCGTTCGGCGAAACCGGCGCATAATTCACCATGCGCAATGGCGCGCCATCGCCGCCGTATTCCTGACCGAAGCGATAATTCTTCAGATAAAATCCGCCGTTGTTGTAGAGCGCTGCGCCCCACAACATCGCGCCGTGATTCATCATGCTGTGATGGACGTTGCGCACGATGTCGCCGTGACAGAGGCCGCAGGATTGCTGCGCCACGCGCAGATCGCCCGGATTCATGAAACGAATGAACTCGGCTGATTCATGATTGAGCCATGCGTTGGAGTTCGGCGGATTGGCGGATGTTTTCCAAAATTCCGGATGCTTCGGCAGAATGTGCGCCTGTTCTTTCGTTAGGCCGTGCGCCGCGTTTCCCCCGTGACAATCGGTGCAGCCGAGCACGACATTCTGCTCGGCCTTGTGCATCGGTTCGATGCCTTGATGACATTCGTTGCAACCGGCACTCTTCGCGTCGGCTTGCGCCTGTGTTTGGTCGATCCAATTGCGGCCCGGTGGAGTTTGCGGCCTAACGAGTGGATGATCCGGCGAAACGGAAGTCGGCGGAAGGTCTTGTGCAAAGGCGTTACTTAGGCTCAATGCGATTGCTGCGAGAAGGATTGGGAAGCGCGGGCGCCCCGCCCGCTGGTTTTCGCGCCTCGCGGAAACCACTCTGAAAAGTTCGCGAAGGCGAGGCGCCCGCGCTCCCCAGAAATTCGACTGCACGCACATCAATATGTAAGAGTCACAGTTACAATTGCGCTGTAGAGAAAGTCGTCCACCGTCCCGACGTTCTCCTGCGGAAATCCGGGAACGGATCGCGTGTTCGCACGGTAGATATCTTTGTAGCCCTGGCCCGGCACGAGAAATCCCACGCCGGCGCTGATGATCACGTTGTCGGTCAGGAACGGTCGCCATTGCAAGCCGATGCTGGCATCGAGCCCGATGTCATTGCTAGCGTGATTGGTGAAGAGGACCTGCTTCGTTACTTCGGTGGTGGCAGTCCAGATGTAGTTCACGTTCATGAACGCTTTGAGCTTCGGCGTGATATCCGCGTCGATGCCATAGCCAACAATCGCGGCGCCGGGATTGACGAAGTTCGGTTGGCCCTCCGTTTTGCTGCTGCGGAAATCGGGGACTAACGAGTCGCGCTGTTTAAAATTCACCAGCGTGCCGGCAAGATTGAAACCCTGGTGCACATAAAAACTGAACGGTCCGCCCATGAAAAATGGACGATCGAGAATGGTGTCGAAACCCGTGGCCTCGCCATCCTTCGGATTGCTGTCGCCGCTCGCGTAAAAGACCGAGAGCTTGTGTCGTATCCAATTCTTATCGACGGATAACTCGAGCGCAGCCATCTGCGCGTTGATCGAGACGCGCTGACCTGCGATGCCGTTATGGCTGTCTTCGCCCAGCACTTCGTAGAATGCGTGCGAAAGATTGAGCCAGCCGATGTGACCATCGCCCGTCCAGCCGAGGTAGTAAGCCTGCACATAATGATCGCGCACATCGCCGAGCGGTTCCGGCCTAACGAGAAATCCATTCTTATCGTAATGCCGGCTCGCTTCATCGAAGAGACCGTGGAAACTGAGCTGCGCGGTGTAGCCTTTCGCGAAAAAATCCTGTCGATAAACATTCGCGATCAGGACCGTTTGATCGCGCGACTCGAATTCGTTTAGGTCGGAATAGGTGTCCTTCTCGCGCATGGAAAAGGCGGCGAGATTGTATTGCCAGCGGTTGTTGTCGTAGTTGCCGAAGATGCGCAGACCGAGGTTCGAGTCATTGAAAATGAAACCGCGGAAATCGCTCACGAAGGGTTGAATGCCGACGCGCGCCGAAATAAAATCGTAATTGTTCGACAGGTCGCGCAGATGAACTTCGGCGAACGCTTCCTGCAGTGAATAGAAGTCTTTTTGCCGCACGGTGCGATTTCGATCCGGTCCACGCGGATCGGGATCGAGCACGTTCGCTTCCTGCACCGCGATGTAGTTGGCGTTGTAAACGCCAAGCAAACGAATCGCCCAGTCAATCGGTTTGAAGGCCGTCTCGCCTTGAAATAAGTCGATGCCGATCTGGAAATCATTCGACGCGAAAAATTGTTCACTGCGTCCGAAAAATTCCGAACTGTCCGGCCGCGCAGTGCTTACGCCACTCGGTGTCGGCAAACGTCGCGCCTCGAACTGCGCGAAGTCGGTCACAGTGAGATTAAGAAAAATATCCTGACCGATGATCGGCGCGTCGCCTTTGAGTTGGCTCTGCAAATACGGATGCCACAACTTCAATCCTTCCGATTGATAAGGCGTTTCCGCGGACGGATCGGTGTAGCGCATCCAGCGTCCGAAACCGATGAACCAGCGGTTAGGCACTGGTTGATCGCCGGGCGGAACTCCGCGGCCGGCCGTCGATTCGTCGTAGCCTTCGGTACTGAAGTTTGTGTCGGCGCGGCGCAACTTCGCGCACACCACGCCGCGGCAGGCCTAACGAGCGCGGCACAGCTTCTTCGCCGTACTCGGGCGGCTGCGGTAAAATCGGCGGAAACAAATCCGGCGGCGGAACGGGCTCGTTCGTTTCTTTTCCCGCGCCCGGATCGGGATTGAACTCGTTAGGCGGCAATGGCGGTTCGACATTTTCTTCGAATGCCGCCCAGATTATTTTGCCGGTGGGAATGCGAACTTCCTGGCCGAACGCCGTGGAAAAAATCAACGACGCGACGATTACCCAACGACGCGTGGACCCGCAGCGCATCGCGGAGAAGAATGCGCGAGCATTGCGCGGGCATGCAAGCCTTCGCGTTTCGTCTGGCGAAGAGTGTTTCGCGGAGTTATGAAGCAAGTGTGCGACTGCGTTGGTTTTTGCTGGGTCTCGCGCTGCTCATCTCGACGTGTCCAGCGCAAGCGCAACTCACGGCGACCGACGTTCAGACGATCATCAATCAGGCGACGAAGCGCGCCAACAAACTCGCGCCCAACAGCGTGATCGCGGTGACCGATCGCGAAGGTTATGTACTCGGTGTCTGGGTGCCGCGCGGTGGCGAGCCGACTGATCTGGAGGTTGCAGTCTCTGTCGGGAAGGCGGGCACGGCGGCGTTCCTCAGCAGCAACGCGAATGCCTTCACCAGCCGCACCGCCGGTTTCATTATTCAGCAACACTTTCCGCCGGGCGTGAAAAATCTTCCGCCCGGTCCGCTGGTCGGTGTTGGTTTTTCGAATCTTCCATTTTCTGACGTAAACCGATTTAAGAAGCCGGATTTCATTCCGACGAGTGCATCGCCTGGCACGCTCGGTTCGCCAATCCCGCTGACCTCGCTGAACGGCATCCCCGGCGGCGTGCCTCTATATAAGAATGGAGCGCTCGTCGGCGGAGTGGGCGTGACCGGATCGGGCCTCGAATTTCCGCCGACTACTTTCATCGATGGCTACACCAAGGATGAAGACATCGCGCTCGCCGGACAAAAGGGTTTCGCGCCGTCGGATAGTATTCTGGCGACCAACGTTTTCATCGGCGGAATTTCCCTGCCGTATGTGGAGAGTTCGGCCGGCTCGAGTTCGGGTGCGAGCGTGACCGGAAATGCCGCGTTGCAATATCCGATCGTCGCGTCGCCCGCGCCGTTTCTTTATCCGACGGCGACCTTCAGCGGCGTGAGCGGGCAGGTTCGCCAACCGATTATTAGCGATCCGATTTCTGGAACGATTGATGGTCAGCCGCGCCTAACGAGTGCTGAAGTTGCGAGCGTGATTGCCGCGGCGGCCGATCGCGTGCGCACGACGCGCGCGGGAATTCGTCTGCCGATTGGTTCGCGCATGGAGGTCTTCATCACTGTGGTGAACAATCCCAATCTACCTTTCGTCGGACCGACAGTTCTGGGCGCGTTTCGCACGGGAGAGGCGACAATTTTCAGTTGGGACGTAGCCGTGCAAAAAGCGCGCACCGCCGTCGGTTTTTCGGATAACACGCGCGCTTTCTCCACGCGCACGGTTGGTTTTCTTGCGCAAACGCATTTTCCGCCGGGGATCGATCCGGACGGTCCGGGACCGATCTACGGAATGCAGGAGGAGGTTTCTGGTTTTGTGCGAGCGGCTCTCCCGACTTTGGTTCCGACTGCTTCGCTGACCGGTCCGATTTTCACCCCGCCGAATCCACAATTCCCGAATGGCATGACGATTTTTCCCGGAGGTTTTCCGCTTTATCGGAATGGAGTTTTGATCGGCGCGGTCGGAATCAGCGGTGACGGCGTCGATCAGGACGACATCGTCGGCGCGTCGGGTTCGAGTGTGTTTCTTCCGCCGATCGAGATCGAGGCGGATCGTTTCGAATTTAATGACACGCGCCTGCCCTACGCAAAATTCCCGCGCGATCCTAACGGCATCTCTGATCCGCCGACGCCGATTATTCTGCCGATCTTTGCGCCGCCTCCGCTGACCGCGGAACTGGCGAATATTTCCGTGCGCCTGCGCGTGGACACGGGCGAGCGATTGATGATCGGCGGTTTTATTATCGCAGGCGATTCGCCGAAGCGCGTGATCGTGCGCGGTCTTGGTCCGTCGTTGGCGGCGGCGGGAATTGTCAGTCCATTGGCCGATCCGGCGATGGAGTTGCACGACTCGTTAGGCAATTCCTTCGCGCAAAATCTGAATTGGAAAGACACGCAAGAGAGCGAGTTGCTCGCGAGCGGACTGGCGCCATCGAACGATGCGGAATCGGCCATGATCCAAACGCTGCCGGCCGGCGTTTACACTGCCACCATGACGGGACAGAACGGCGGCGGCACGGGCGTCGCTTTGCTGGAAGTTTATGAAGGCGACCAGTCGTTAGGCAGTCGCATCGCGAATTTGAGCGCGCGCGGTTTCGTCGGGACTGGCGATGAAGTGATGATCGGAGGTTTCATTGTGCGCGGGAGCGGGATGAGCGCGAATCTGCTCGTGCGCGCGCTCGGACCGTCGCTCGCGGCCGCCGGAATTGCGCAACCGCTGGCCGATCCGATGATCGAAATTCACGATGGCAACGGCGCGATTGTGGCGACAAACGATAATTGGCGCGATACGCAGGCCGTGGAAATTCAGAGTCGCTCGCTGACTCCGCCTAACGAACTGGAATCGGCCGCGATTATTTCGGCCGGGCCGGGTGTTTACACTGCGATTCTCAGAGGCAACGGCGGCGGCACTGGCGTCGCGCTGCTTGAAATCTATCGGTTGCAGTAAATGGCGCGGCCTTTGATTGTGAGCCATGCGCCTCACATTCGGCTTCGTTTTACTTCCTATTTTTGCTTTGTTCGCGAGCTGTACGACTGCGCCGCAGACCACAATGTTGGGCCCGGCGCGAACGGAAATTAGAAATCCGGCGGGCGTCCGCGTTTACAGCCAGCCGCCGAAACGCTTCGAGCAGATCGCCATTGTGGAAGGTCATTCGATGGAAGAATTGCGAACGAAAGCGGCCGCGGTCGGCGCGAATGGATTGATCGCGAGCGGTGTGGTGCGGAAGAACGGGCCGGTCATCGGCGTGGGGATCGGAACTTCCAATTACCACTACACCCGGAACAGCGCGTATGGTTTCAACACCGAATCGACTTTCAACGTGCCGACTGGCGCGAACGTTCTGCAGGGCACGGCGATTTACGTTCCGTAATTAGTGCAGAACGAAGAGCCGCACGGGAAACCGCCCGCGTACGAACGACCAGTCGTTAGGCGACCGGCCACCGCCGAAGGGGCGATTGAGCCAAGACCCCAGCGGCATGATCCTTATGCGGCCTTTCGCGTTCGAGCGTTCAGCTACTACTCGTTAGGCAATCTCATCTCCGTCATCGGCCGGCAGATGCTGGTGGTGGCGATTGAGTGGGAAATGTATCAACGGACGCATTCGGCCACGGCGCTTGGTTTGGTGGGCCTGGCCATTGCCGCGCCGGTTGTCTTGCTGTCGCTGCCCGCCGGACATTTGGCCGATCGGTTTAATCGCAAATATATCATCCTGCTTTCGCAGGCGCTCAGCGCCATCTGCTCGTTAGGCCTGGCATTGATTTCCTGGCAGCACCTGGCAGTCCCGCGTCTCGGTTTTTTGGTGTGGGGAAATCGGGCGCTTACTTCGATCGCCTCGGTCTTCGAAGGCACGCCGACCTATCACTTCGATGATCTCTCCGTCCCGTTGATTTATTTGCTGCTCCTGGTCGCGGCTTGCGGACGAACGTTCGGTTGGGCGGCGCGCAGCTCTTATTTTCCCATTCTGGTGCCGCGCGACACGTTTGCTAACGCGGTCACCTGGAACAGCAGTGTCTTTCAAATCGCATCGATCCTAGGCCCCGCGCTGGGCGGATTACTCATCGTGCGGATGAGTTTTCATTTCATCTACTCGTTAGACGCGGTCTGCGCGATGGCGTTTTTCTTTCTCGTTCTGCCGATTCCAAATACGAGTCAGGGGGGACGCGTGCAGGAAGGCGCGTGGAAAAGTTTGATGAGCGGATTGCGTTTCCTCCTGAGTAAGAAGGTTATTCTCGCCACGATCACGCTCGACATGGCGGCGGTTTTTCTCGGTGGCGCGACGGCGTTGTTGCCGATTTTTGCCGATCAAATTTTGCGTTGCGGTCCGATTGGACTGGGATGGATGCGCGCCGCGCCGGGGGTCGGTGGCCTGTTGATGGCGATCACGATTGCTTATTTGCCGCCGATGCGAAAAGCCGGGAAAACTTTGCTCTGGTGTGTCGCCGGATTCGGCGCCTCGATAATTATCTTTGGTCTGTCGCGCTACCTTTGGCTTTCGCTCGCGATGCTTTTTCTCACCGGCGCTTTCGACAGCGTGAGTGTGGTCGTCAGGCACACTATTCTGCAATTGCTCACGCCGGATGAAATGCGCGGACGCATTTCGGCTGTGAACAATATCTTCATCGGCACTTCCAATGAACTCGGCGCCTTGGAGTCGGGTTTAACCGCGGCGGCGTTTGGCGCGGTGAAGTCCGTGGTGGGTGGAGGAATCGGAACGATTCTGGTCGTTCTCGCGGTCGCGAAAATCTGGCCGGAGACGCGCAAGATCGGCGCGCTCGATCGTCATCTGCGTTAGAACGCAGCGCGGATGGCGAGCGAACCGTAGGGCGCGCCTTCTTCGTTATGATAACGAATATCGGCGCGGTAGAAATCGAAGGTGCGATACGGCATGTAGCCGCCTTCGATCGACACCTTAATCTCGGGTGCGACTTTCAATTCCATACCAACGCCGGCGCGTACTTCCGTGTAAGTGACCACGGCGTGATTCAAACGCGAGTCGCCACGCTGATTTCCAAAACTGTCATCAACGCGAAAGGTCGAGCCCTTGATGTCCGCGCCACCGTAAAGGGTGAAGTTCCGCGTCACTTCGTAATTCAGTCGCGGCGTGGGCAGGACGGCATCGAGCAGCCATTGCGAAGCGAGCCGCCAACGAATGCCGCCACCGGGCAGAACCGGCTGTTCGCGTTCGTAATCGAAACTCGCGCCGAGAACGAATTGCAGATCGGAACTGTAAATATAAGTGCCGCCCAGAATCATCGGCGCATGAAAATCATTACCGTCGATATGTTTCGAACTGTAAAAGCCCGGCGTCGCTTCGAAACGAATGAGAATGGCATCGGATAATTTTGTATCCAAACCGAAGACACCGGCAAGCGATTGCAGGCCGCTCGGCACTTCGAAAAGGTTCGGCGCGCCGAAACCGAAACGCTCATAAACCGCGCCGAGTCGAAGGATGCCAAACTTGATGCGCGGCGTGTAAATGAAGCGCGCGAAAAGATAATCTTCATCGAGGCCATCGACATCACGCAGGTTCGGCAAACGTCCGCGCGAAACTTCGCCCTGGCCGACGTAGCCGTATTCGAAATCAGCTTCGAAGGGAAATCCGTGTGTCTCCTCCGTCGCCCCCTCATTCGAGGTCGGCGTTTCAACGGTCGGTCCGCCGGCGAAAAGCGCAGGACTCGTTAGGCAAAGACAAGACAGGACTAGGTAAAGGCGATTCTTCATGCGAGTGAGAGATGGGAAGCTGAGCCAGACCTTAGTGGCTGGAGCTATCCCAGCGCAAGGCGCGAACTGAGCGGGCCACATCTCGAATCAAAGCCGATTCGGAGCCGAGTCGTTCGACGCCGCGCAGGTCGGCTAATTCCGCGGAAGAAACCAGGTCGCCGCGCCAGATAAGTGTGGAGGCTTTGCCGTCCACTTCTACCGGCCAAAATTGATACAGGGTTACCGCCGCATAGTAGCCGCCGCTCGCATAGTACAGAACATCGGCCGATTGCATTCCCTTGCTGAAAGAAGCGCCGAGGGTGAGCACTCCTTTCTTATCGACGTCGAGCAGTTCCCAATATTTTTCGCCGCCCGACCCGATCACGCCGGAGAAGCGCTGGCGAATTTTTCCCTGCTGCGCGAGCATCGTATTTATTTCTTCACCCGCGCGAATGTTTTTGCCGGTGTGATCGTAGGAGGGCTGGCCGAAAACTCCGGCCGAGGCGCGCGAACTTAATATCCCCGACCAAAATTGCGCAAATGGCCCGGACTTGGCGGCTTCTTCGCGACTGATTTGCAGGTCGGTTGATTTTTTTTCGGTCGCATCTTTCAGCCATTGCACCGAGCCGTCGGCAGGCACGTTGTTCAACTGCGAAAAGTTCGAGCCGTTGGAATGCAACAGGACGTGCAGATCTGAGTGGCGCGACGGATTGAAATTGCGAATGGCCGCGCCGACCTGCGCGGGCGAACCGGGCGCGACCCAGATTGTTTGCACCGATTGAAAACGCGAGTTGCCCATGGCCGGGCCACGCAACGATTTCGCGTCGCCTTTTAGTTCGCCGAGATTAACGCCGCTGAAAACCGAAAAGCTGGCCAGTTCGCCCGCCGGGTCTGCGTTCAAGTGCAAAGATCCGGCAAACAACAAACCCGCGGCGATAAGGACGAGACGTAAAGACATCTCGCCAATGTTCCGGCGTAGTTTTGTTTTGCAAGCCGCGGAGTGCCGCAGACAAGCGAGTGGGATTACTCGTTAGGCAAAAACAGGTTCAGTTTGCATCGTTTCGCATGACGGCATAGTGCAACGAGATTCTTGCGATGAACGAGCCGGCCATTTCCATCGAGAAACTGAGCAAAGCCTACGGGAAGCTCGAAGCGGTCTGCGATCTTTCACTGACGATTGAACGCGGCGCGATCTTCGGATTTCTCGGCGCAAATGGTGCGGGCAAAACGACCACCATGCGGATGCTTTGTGGACTCGTTAGGCCAAGCAGCGGGCACGCCACCATCGCCGGCTACGATGTGTGGAAAGATCGCCAGACCGTGCGGACAAAATTCGGTTATGTGGCGCAGCGTTTCAGTCTTTATCGCGATCTGACCGTGAGCGAAAACCTGCGTTTCTTTGCCGGGGCCTGCCGCGTTCCGCGCGGTCAAATCGATGCGCGCATCAAACGGCTGCTGACCTTGACCGACTTGGAAGGGAAGCGCGATGTCGCGGCCGGCGCGTTATCCGGCGGAATGCGACAACTGCTCGCTATCGCCTGCGCACTGGTGCATGAGCCGCCGCTGCTATTTCTCGATGAGCCAACATCGGGACTCGATCCCGTGCATCGCCAGCAACTGTGGAATTTGCTCTACGATTTGAGCAACAGCGGCATCACGATTTTTATCACGACGCATTACATGGATGAGGCGGAACGCTGCACCGATGCGGGTTTCATCGATCAAGGCCGTCTGCTGGCGAAAGCTGCGCCGCGTGAATTCATTTCCAGTTTCAACACCAAGTTGCTCGAGATGGATGTCGAGCCTGCGATGCCAGCACTCGTTAGGCTGCGCGACCAGCCGGACGTGCTGGGGGTGTCTTTGCGCAGCGGCAGTTTACGGATCTACGCGGCGCAACCGGAACAACTCGTTAGGCGTTGGCGGGAGGAGTGGCCGTTCCCGGATTTGCAATGGAAAGGCCAACGCTGGGTCGACCCCGACATGGAAGATGTTTTCACGGCCTACTCGCAAGGTTACACCGCGGTGTTGAAACCGCTGGCGCAATGAAACCAATTTCCTTCGCCGCCGTCGCCAGTGTCGCGCGCAAAGAATTTCTGCACATCGCGCGCGATCGACGCGTGCTTATTTTGCTCATCGTTTTGCCGCCAATTTTCACGCTCGTTTTCGGACACGCTTTTGAGGCGGGCGAAATGACGGACGTGCCCGCGGTCTTGGTCAATGCCGATAACACGCCGCGCGCGCAGCGTTTCATCGACAAGATCACGGCGAACAAAACTTTTCACTGGCGCCTGCAACCGCCGGGTGGCGGCGTGAATCGCGATCTTTTACGGCAAGGCGTGCAGGCCACGCTGGTGATTCCGCACGGCTGGAGCGAAGGCCTAACGAATGGTAAACCGATTCCGCTGCAGCTCTATCTCGATGGCAGCGACACCAACATCGCTCCGCAACTTCTCGGCAGTGTGCAGGAAACGCTGGGCGATTTTCAATTGGCCGAGCGACAGCAGATGATCGACGCGTTGCCGGATGAGGTCTTCGATCTCGCGGAGAAAATTCCGGTGGAAGTGCGAAAGCAATTCGTTTCCGCGATGGAGCCCTGGTCGATCGATAAACAACTTCTCTACAATCCGAAAGGGCGATTCATCGACTACGTTATTCCCGGGGTGATCGGTCTGATTTTGCAATTGATCACGGTCACGCTCATGGCCTGCACGATCGCGCGCGAACGCGAGTCCGGCACCCTCTATCAGCTCATGGTGACGGCCTTGCGGCGCCGCGAAATAGTTCTCGGCAAGGTCATTCCGTATCTCACGATCTCACTCGGGCTCATTCTGATTATCGTGCTTTTGGCCGGCTGGCATTTCGGCGTGGAATTTCATCAGCCCGCCGTGCTCGCGTTGATCTGCGTGGTTTTTCTCTTGTGCTCGTTAGGCCTGGGGCTCGTCATCTCCGCCTTCTCGCGCACGCAAACGCAGGCGATCCAATTTTCGGTTTTCTTTTTGCTGCCGGTGTTTGTTCTCTCCGGAGCCTTTGCGCCGCTCGAGCAATTGCCCGCCGGGATTCGCTACATCTCGGAAATTTTTCCCCTCACGCATTTCTGCCGCGCGTTTCGGCTGGTGAATCTTTATCACGCGGCGCCGACATTTTATTTGCCGAGCCTGCTCGTGCTTTGCCTCGGCACACTTCTCACTTTCGGCGGCGCCGCTTTTCTCCTGCGTCGAATCGAACAGTAAGCGGTTTAGAATTCCGCTTTAACTAACAAGCGCAGGTACGGGGCCGGATCGGTTTTGTAATCCTCCTCGGCGCGCTCGTAGTTGAAACGGCGTTGAATCGAATAGCCGCCGCCCAGATCCAGGTCGATCGCGTTGGTGGCATGCCAGACCAGACCGCCGCCCACGCGATAATCGGAGTAATCAACTTCCGCGTGGCTGAGTTTCGCCGGAAAAATAGTGTTGCTCTCTTCCGTGCGGAAAGAGCCGCCGGTAATTTGTCCGCCCACCCAGAGATTCAGCTTCTTGTTAGGCATGTAGACCAGGCGCGGTTCGGGCACGACGCCGTAGAGCAACCATTGTTCATTGAAATGCCAAACCAATCCGACCAGCGGAATGACCGGATATTGCCCGCGCAAGAACGAAGCGTTGACGCCGGTGAAAAGGAAAATCTTGTCCGGCTTCAGCACCCAGGCGCGCCCGAGAGTGATCGGAATGTCGAAGGAAGAACTGTCGAAATTATTCACGCCGTAAAAACCCGGACGCACTTCGAGAAACGCGCCGCGGTCGCCATGAATGCAATATTCAATGCTGAAAAGCGCAGCGATGCTTTGTAAGTGATCCGGCACGGGCGCGCTGGTGTCACCGAATTCGAAACGGTTGTAGTTGATGCCGGCGCGGAAATACCAATTCCCCTTGATGAGAAAACGATGAGAATATTCGGCCTCGAGTTCGAAGGCGTCCTGTTTTCCGTAATCGGTCCCGCCTTGATGCAGCTGACTTTCAAAAACGTAACCGCCTTCCACTTTGAAAAGATCGATCGAGGTTTTTTCGTCGTTGGCATTCGCGAAGTAATGCGACTCGACCCCGGCCCACGTTCGCAGTGAAAAAGTGAGCGCGATCGCGGCGGCGAGAATGAAACGCTTTCTCATTGGTGCGCGAACAGTAGCCAAAGGAATTGTTTTCACAAAGCGGATTTACGCCGGCGCCGCCCTGCGCTAAACGAGAGCAAATGAAGGCGGCCGAAGCACATTTGTCCCGGAGCGATCCGCGCATGGCGGAATTGATCAAGCGCGCCAAACCGTATGAGGTCCGAAATGCTGTACTCGTTAGGCCGTTTGATGCGCTCGCGGAATCGATCGCTTATCAACAGCTGAGCGGTAAAGCGGCCGCGACGATTTGGGGCCGGGTGCGCGCCTTGTATCCGAAGCGGAAATGGCTCGATCCGAAATTGGTTCTCGCCACACCGGATGAAAAGCTGCGCGCCTGCGGGTTATCCGGCAGCAAAACCGCCGCGCTAAAAGATCTCGCGGCCAAAACAATTGAAGGCGTTGTCCCTTCCGGTCGCGCCCTGGCGAAGATGAGCGACGAAGAAATTATCGAACGCCTGACGAGTGTGCGCGGCATCGGGTGCTGGACGGTCGAAATGCTTTTGCTTTTCGATCTCGGTCGTCTCGACGTTTGGCCGGTGACCGATTACGGCGTGCAAAAAGGTTACGCGAAAACTTTTCGGAAAAGGAAATTACCCAAACCAAAAGAGCTGCATCGCATCGGTGAAAAATGGCGACCGTATCGTTCCGTCGCCGCCTGGTATTTCTGGCGCGCCCTCGATACGGCGGAGCCGGGCGCGAATCGCAGCTAGTCTGCGGCGTTGACTTCGCGCAGCGCTCTTCTTAGAACCGCATCCGTATGGCGATGATTCACGTCAGCCGCAGCGGCGCTACTCTTGGGATTTTCGAGGAAGAAAAAGTGCGCGAAGGATTGCGCACCGGCCAATTCATCGGGACCGATCTCGGTTGGATGGAAGGCATGCCGACTTGGCGGCCGCTTTCCGAATTGGAGAGTTTCCGTGCGCCCACGCCGGCGCCTCCACCGCCTCAAGTCGACGTGCCGCCGCCGACAACAACTCCGCAGCCGGTTGTGCCGGCAGCTTCCGCGATGGATCCGCGCACTGGATTGCCTTGGGAAAACCGCACGAGCGATAATTTTTTCAATGCCTTGCTCGAGACGGTCATCATGGTGTTGAGCAAACCGGATCACGCCTTCGCCATCATGAAACGCGAAGGAGGACTGGGCGATCCGTTGCTCTACGCGGTCATCTGCGGCTCGGCCGGTTCTCTGATTTCGCTGCTCTATCAATTCTTCATGAAATCTTTAGGCATGGGGTTTGGGCGCAACGGCCTCGGCTCACTCTTCGGGTTGGGATTCGTTTCCATTCTCATCATCATTTTCATTCCTGTTCTTGTTCTCATCGGCATCTTTATTGGTTCCGCGATTACGCATGTTTGTTTGATGATTGTCGGCGGCGCGAACCGACCGTTCGAGACGACGTTGCGCGTGCTTTCCTATGGCAACGGCTCGGCGCATCTGCTTAACGTTGTTCCTTTTTGTGGCGGCCTCATCGCATTGGTCGCGGCACTGATTGTCGGCAGCATCGGGCTGGCGCGCGCGCATGAAACCGACACCTGGCGCGCAGTTGTGGCCGTCTTGTTACCGATGATTGTTTGCTGCGGCGGTGCGATCTTTTTTGTCATGGCGATTATTGGTGGCGCGATGGCGGGGAATTGGCACTAGCACGCGATGCATTTTGAATGGCGTCGTCTGCGCGCGGGCGAACTCGATCACGAATTGATCTGGCTCGCGGTCACGATCACCAGCGCCGTTCTCCTAGGCGCTTGGCTGAAAGTTGGATTGCCGTTGCCGCAATGCACCTTTCACAACTTGCTGGGAATTCCATGTGCGACCTGCGGATCTACTCACGCGGCGCTGGCGTTTTCGCACGGCGATTTTTCCGACGCGTGGCGCTTCAATCCGCTCGCGACACTGAGCTATTTCGCGATCGCAATTTATGACGTCTACGCGCTGCTAGTTCTCGTTAGGCGCACGCCGCGCCTTCGTCTGGCCATCCCGCGACAATGTCTCGTGCCGCTAATTTCCGGAGCGGTTTTGCTGAACTGGATCTATTTGCTGCGGCATGTCTGATCGGCCGACATCGTCGTCCGGTGCGCCGCGATGTTGCCGGATAAATTCGCTGGGATTAATCCAGCCGCGCGTGTCGTCGCGATAGCCGGGTCCGATGAAAGGCGTGATGAATTCGCGCATCTCGAGATGGAGATGGGCCAGGTAACGCCCGTTCGCGTTACCGACGGTGGCTATCTGTTCGCCTCGTCGCACATCCTGATGCGGCCTAACGAGTATTTTTTCGAGATGCGCATAGTAGGACTGCACATATTTGCGCGCGACATTTTCATCGTAAGCATGCAGGACAATCACGATGTTGCCCCAGCCCGGTCCGCCTTCCTCCGCGAAAACCACGCGGCCATCCGCGACGACAAAAACCGGATCCCCCAGATCGCTATTTTCGCCGCCGATACCATTGAGATCGTCGCCCAGGTGTCGATTTTCTGTGAAGGGTTGCGCGTTGTAGGTGAGTGCGCCGTGTTCGCTGCCGATTGGAAAGTCGAAACGCGTCGCTGTAGGCAGCGCCGCTAATTCCAAAGGCGATGGCAGTTGAAAGGCGAAGTCGCGCTGTGGTTGAAAATCGCGGGCGAAGCGAAAATAAAAATCGCCGGCGAGGGCGAGCAAGAACACAAGCAGCAGCGCAATGATTGCACCAATATTCGTTCTGCCCTTGCTCGTTTTCAGCTTCATCTTTACGGTCGCGCGATGCGGATTTTGGTGACGGGCGGGGCTGGTTTCATTGGCTCCCATCTTGTCGAAAATTTGTTGGCCGCCGGTCACGAAGTCTCGATTCTCGACGACTTCAACGATTTTTACGACCCGGCGATCAAGCGCGCCAACATCGCGGGTGTGGCAGGCAATATTTCGATTCATCGGCTCGACCTGCGTGATTCCGCCGCCGTGCGCGATTTATTTCATCGCGAGAAATTCGATGTCATCGCGCACCTGGCGGCGCGGGCCGGAGTGCGGCCGTCGATCGCGCAGCCGCAACTTTATTACGACACGAACGTCGATGGCACCTTGCACCTGCTGGAAGCGGCGCGGCTAGTCGGTGTCGAGCGCTTCATTTTTGCTTCGAGTTCCTCGGTTTACGGGGTTTCGAAAACGGTGCCGTTTTCGGAAGATTTGCATCTCACGCAAACGATCAGCCCGTACGCGGCGACGAAAATCGCCGGTGAATTCCTTTGCTCGACCTTTTCGCATCTTTACAAAATGCGCGTCGTTGCCTTGCGCTTCTTCACCGTCTACGGCGCGCGTCAACGGCCCGATCTGGCCATCCACCAATTCACCCAAACGCATCCACGCCGGCGAGCCGATCGACCAGTTCGGCGACGGGACGACACGACGCGACTACACTTATATAGAAGACATTTTGCAGGGCGTAATGGCGGCCTTGAAATACGACGGGCCGCTCTTCGATATTTTCAATCTCGGCGAAAGCGAAACGATCGAACTGCGCGAATTGATTCACGCGATCGAAAATGCGCTGGGCAGGAAAGCGAAGATCAACCAGTTGCCCGAACAGCCGGGTGACGTGCCATTAACCTGCGCCGATATTTCGAAAGCGCGGAAACTTCTTGGCTACAATCCCACCACGCCGCTTCGCGTCGGATTGCCAAGATTCGTCGAGTGGTTTTTGCGCCGGAAAAGCGCGGTCTAAAGCGGCTTCTTGCAATCACCGCCACATCCGCCATACTTATTCACAGATGTCGGGAGGGTTCGTCGGATTATCCGGGCGTCCGCTTTTCACGACGGTTCAGCAAATTTTTTGAAATCATGATGCGTGCTTTTGCATCTGCGCTGTTCAGTCGCGTAATCAATGCGGTTCGCCGGTCGTCGTTCTCCCGCCATCAGGTGGCGGAGTTTTCGGTTAGGCAAACTAAGCAATTTTCAGGACCCCGTGGGGGGCCGTTTGTTCCCGAACGGGCATCAAGGCATGCGCTCCGCCCGAACTGTAACAACATCGAGGATCAATATGACATCTCATCCATCCGGGAGAGGCCAGCGGCGTTCGCGCGGCGGTCGTTCCCGCCGCGGGGGCGGCGACCGTCCCTATCGGCAGCAGAGCAGCACGGCCAAGGCGCCGGCCAAGAAGACACTTTGGGAAAAGATCGCGGGATTTTTCAGCGGCAACGGAAAACAACAGCCTGCGCAACGCCGGCCCGAGCCGTCGCGTAACGGTTCTCATCCGGCGCCGCGACCGCAATCGCGTAAACCTGAGTCGGTCGAAGTCACCACGCCGCGTCTTTACGTCGGCAACCTGTCCTTCGACGCCACGGAGAGTGACCTCTTCGAATTGTTCAACGGCGTCGGTCAGGTGCAGAACGCAGAGGTTGTGACCTATAAACACAACCAGCGCTCGAAGGGTTTTGCCTTCGTGCAAATGCAGACCGTCGAGGAAGCGAAGCGTGCGGTAAACGAACTACACGACAAGGAATTTCTCGGTCGCAAGCTGCTGGTCAGCGGCGCGAAATCGAGCGAACACCACGCGGCCAACTAGTCGTTAGGCAAATTGCAAAAACCGGGAGTGGAGGATGAAAACCTCGCTCCCGGTTTTTTTGTGGTCGGGCCGACCGCGGTCGGAAAAACGGAAATCGCGATCGAGGTCGCACTAAACTGCGACGCGGAAATCGTCAGCGCGGATGCGTTTCAAATCTATCGCGGACTCGATTTGCTCTCGGCCAAGCCAACTGCAGAAGAGCAAGCGCGCGTTCGGCATCATTTGATCAGCGCCATTCCGCTCTCGAACGAAATGAATGCGGAGAAGTTCCGGTGCCTGGCTTTGCAGGCGATGAATGCGATCCGGAAAGCGGTGATCGTTGGCGGCAACGGGATGTATATGAAAGCGCTGACGGATGGATTATCGCCGTTACCGAAAGCGGATTCAGTTTTGCGCGAGTGGTTGAATCAATTTAGCGAGTGAGGAACTACTCGTAGGCTGCAACAACTCGATCCCGAAACGGCGCAGACAATCGACCCGCAAAACAAGCGACGCCTGATTCGCGCGCTGGAAATTTGTCTGTTAAGCGGACGCCCAGCTTCCGCGCAAAGAAAACGAAGTTCGGCGTCCGCGCAGGGCGTCTTTGTTTTCAGAGACCGCGACGAACTTTACGCCGCATCAATGCGCGCGTAGAAAAAATGTTCGTTGAAGGCGTCGTCGATGAAGTCCGCGCTGCAAAAACCATCGGACCGACCGCTGCACAAACGCTCGGTTTGCAACAGATTCGCGATCTCATCGCAGGAAAAATTTCCGAAGGCGACTGCATCGCCGCGATCCAACAAGCGACCCGTCGTTACGCCAAAAGACAATTGACCTGGTTCCGTCGTCAAAGTAACTTCGAATCACTGAACCTCTCGCGCCACCGCTCCGCCGCAGCCATCGAATGGATCACGCGCAAGGCACGTCTGTCTTTCGCGCAGCAGAATGATTGAAGTTCGTCGAAGAATCGCCCGGAACGCGCGCTCCTTGTAGGACTCGAGCAGGACGGCGTCTCCAAATGGGATCTGGCGGATTCCATGGATGAACTGCGCGAACTCGCCAACTCTGCCGGCGCCAAGTGGTCAACACCGTTACGCAGCGACTCGATAAACCGACTGCGCCCTACTACATCGGCAAAGGAAAGGCCGAGCTGATTAAAGAATCGTTCCAGGATCAACAGGTCACGTCGGTTATTTTCGACAACGAACTTTCTCCCGCGCAGGGCCGCAATCTGGAAAATCTTTTTTCACGAAAAGTTCTCGATCGCACACAGCTCATTCTCGATATCTTCGCGCAGCGCGCGCGCAGTCGCGAAGGGCGTCTGCAAATCGAACTGGCGCAGTTGCAATATTTGTTGCCGCGCCTGACGAGAATGTGGACGCACTTGTCTCGGCAGACTGGAGGAATTGGCATCCGCGGTCCGGGTGAAACGCAGCTCGAAGTCGATCGCCGCCGCGTGCAGGAACGCATCGCACGTTTGGAACGCGAACTCGAGGGCGTGCGCAAAGTTCGCGGAGTGCAACGCGAAGGTCGTCGTCGTCATCAATGGCCGGTCGGGGCAGTTGTCGGTTACACGAACGCCGGGAAATCGACGCTACTGAATCTCCTTACCGGCGCGGATGTCGTGGCGGAGAATCGATTGTTCGCCACGCTCGATCCGACGACGCGCAGTTTCACTTTGCCTAACAAACAACGAATGCTGCTCACTGACACGGTCGGTTTCCTCCGCAACCTTCCGCACACACTCATCGAGTCTTTCAAAGCGACACTCGAAGAAGTGAACGAAGCGGATTTGCTGATTCACGTCGTCGACATCAGCCATCCGCGGATCGACGAACACATCACAGCGGTGAACGAAGTTTTGAAAGAACTCGACGCTTTCGGAAAACAAACTTTGCTCGTCTTCAACAAAGTCGATGCCGCGCCGAATATCGATTTGGTGAATTCCTATCGTGAACGATTTCCCGGGAGCGTGGCCATTTCCGCGCGCACGGGCGAGGGAGTCGGCGCGATTGGTGCAGGCACTGCAGGAGCAGGTGACCGCGTGGAGTTTGAATTTGCGCTTCCGCGTTCCTTTGACCGAATCGAGTTTGATCGCGGAGATCCATCGCGTTGGTCACGTGCTCGAGCTGCGTTACGAAGGCGAGTTCGCAATTGTTACCGCACACGTTCCGCCGCAGTTAGAGCAAAAGCTCTCGCCTTTCGCTGAGAAATAACGTCATCGTTTCCGCGTGACGGCTCGCGAGCGCGTTCAACAATTAATCACCGCGTTTCGAAAAGTTTATCCAGACGCGCATTGCGAACTGGATTTCAAAACGCCGTTGCAACTTTTGATTGCGACTATTCTCTCGGCGCAATGCACCGACAAGCGCGTCAATCTGGTCACGCCGAAGCTATTTAAGCGCTATCGAAGCGCCGCGGAGTTCGCGCAAGCCTCGCCCGACGAGTTGGAATCCATGATTCGCACGACCGGATTTTTTCGTGCGAAAACCAGAAGCATTCTTGGTGCGACACGCGCGATCGTCGAAAAACATCGCGGCAAAGTTCCCGACACGATGGACGAATTGCACGCATTGCCTGGCGTCGGACGAAAGACCGCGAACGTTGTTCTTGGAAATGCGTTTCACAAAGACGAAGGCATCGTCGTCGACACGCACGTCATCCGGCTCTCTTCTCGTTTTAGCCTAACGAAACAAACTGATGCGGAAAAAATTGAGATCGATCTAATGAAGATCGTCCCGCGCCGGCATTGGACGATCTGGAGTCATTGGCTCATCTGGCACGGGCGTCGCCGTTGTTTTGCGCGCCTGCCTGATTGCCGGCGCTGCGAAGTGTTTCTTCTTTGCCCGAGCGGAAAGATTTTTATCCGCAGCGGTGAAGCGCGCCCTTTGCCCGCAGAAGAGAGCTAGCGATTCCTTGTTTCTTCTTTGATTTCCGAAACTTTCTCCTGCGCTTTGGTCGCCGTCGCACGAACTTTCTCGAATTCGCCTTCGATCGACTTCAGTTCGTCATCGGAAAGTTTTTCCAGATCAACCAGGTGATTGCGGGCGCCGCCGAGAGCGCGAATCAATTCATCCAATTTCAGATGCACTGCTTTGGCGTCGCGGTTTTGCGTGTTTTGAATCAGGAAGACCATCAGGAAGGTGACGATCGTTGTCCCGGTGTTGATGATGAGCTGCCAGGTATCGGAAAATTTGAAGGCTGGTCCGGTCAAGGCCCAGACCACGATGATCAGGATGGCAATGACGAAAGCCCAGGCGCTCCCGAGAATGTTGGAAGTCTTGCGCGCGAAGACGCCGAAGGCATCACGCACTCGGCAAAAAACATCGCGATCGTCACACTCGACTTTCTTCTTCAAATGATTTGCGTTGATAACTGGAATTCGCGCGGGCGGTGATCGTTGCGCTTATATAAAGAAGAAGCGCCCATGCACGCAGGAATTCATCTCAATCTCGACGACGCCTGGCCGGCCGACGCGCTCGGTCTCCAGGTTGTCGAAGCGAAGGAATGGGGACCGCGCTTGCGTTTCTCGACGCCGGCACGGGAGATCGAAGATTTTTTCCGGCAGTACGAAAATCGTCTCGGTCGCTTCACGCTTTTTGGCTCGGGCGATTTTCATCATCTCACGGCCTTGTGGGCGCGACGATTCGCCGAGCCATTCGTTTTGGTTTCATTCGATAATCATCCCGATTGGGATGTGCGGCCGCCGCGGTGGGCTTGCGGCGGTTGGGTTAATCGCGCGCTCGAACTGCCGGCGGTGCGCAAGGTCAGTGTTTGGGGTTGCGGCAATTTTGAGTGCTGGGGGCCCGCGCAGTTTTTCGGCAATCGTCACGCGGAAAAAGAAGGAAGACTGGAGATTCGCGCGTGGGGCGAAAATCGACCGAAACGGCGGGGCGCAATTTTTCTCGCGAGCTGGCGCGATGACTTCGAGCGTTTCGTGACTGAGCTCCGCGGTGTCGACATCTATGTGACGATCGATATTGATTGTTTCCGCGCGCGCGATTCGATCACCAATTGGGAGAACGGCAGGTTCGCGACGGAAGATGTTGCGTGGGCTCTGGAAAAACTACGCGCCGCGACGCGCATCGTCGGCGGCGACATTTGTGGAGCGTCTCTCTCCGCCGAAGTACGCGCGATGGAAACAAAAGTTCGCTGCTGAGTGGGATCATCCGAAAATCGCCGCGCTCCGTCTTGAAGAAGCGCGTCGAACAAATCGGGCGGCGCTGGAAAAACTCTGGCCGATTCTAACTGAGAGAAACCAGCACTAGGCCGGCCGCGATGAGGAGCGAACCGATTGTTAGGCGCAGGTTCAGTTTTTCCTTCAAAAAAACGACGGCCGTGATGCTGATGAAGATGACGCTCAATCCTTGGAACGGATCGAGATAACTCAGATCGAATTTTTGCAGCAAACCGAGCGTAAGGAAAAACGAAACCGCCATCGCGGCGGTGCCGAGAACGATGTAAACAGAAAACGTTCGCTGTTTGAATCCGCCTGCCACAGTCGACTGCATGGCGTGTTTAAGCAGCAGCTGGCCGGCGACGAAGGCGGCGAGAGAAATGACAATGAGAAGAAATGAGAGCGGCGTCACAAGCGTTCCTCCAACTTGGCGACCGGCTTCGCGACGAGAAAGAGACCGAGCACGACCAACGCGATACCGCCCCAGCGAATCGGGCTTATCGCTTCGCCGAGCACGAGCCAACTACCCAACGGCACCATGACATGCACGACCTGAGTAACAGGAAAAGCGACCGAAAGTGGAAGCTGCTGCAAAACGTAGAGCCAGGTGACAAAGCTCAGTATCAAGAAAACTATTCCAAGCCATACGAGAGGTGAAGCCAAGCCCGTTAGACCCGTCCAGGACCACGCTGGCGAAAGATGTAATGTGGTCATTGCGCCGCGCTTTAAACACAAGTCCGCGCACAAGGTCAGGCACTGGCTAATCGCGAGTTGCAGCCAGGGATTACCGAATTTCATTGGCGTTGGGAAATCTAGCGATGACGCGATCGTGCCGCGTTGGTTCGAGGAGCGGGAGAATGCGGCGGAAAAATGCGTTCAGGAATTTCGAAGTGTGCATGACGTAAAGATCGAGCGGCAGCAGTTCGCAATCGAGGTGCAGTTTCGGTTCGTAGTTGAGCGGGCTGCTGCGATAACTCGTTAGGCCATTCGCGATCGCCCAGGTGATGATGTCGCGAAAGGTCAGAAAATAAAGATGCAGGTCGAGCGCGACCTCATAATCCATCCCGAGATAATCGTCATAGATCGCGCCGTTGTGCACGAGCGCGAGACTGAAGGCGACGATTTTTCCGTTTTGGCGCCAGAGGAAAAAGCGCACGCGATCCGGCATGCGTTGGCCTAACGAACGGAAATAATTTCTCGTCAGCGTTTCGAACTTCATCGGTGAGCGCTCATGCACTTGCAGATAAAGCGGAAGGATTTCGTCCACATACGGCGTGATGTCGGTGACGACTTCCAATTCGAGAGCGGGTAATTTTTCCGCGCGCCGAAATTTGCGGCGTAGATCCTTGCGCGTGGCTTTGCTCAGCCGCGAAAAATATTCATCGAAATCTTTGAAGCGGAGCGATAGCTGCGTCATCGGCATGCTTGGGACGCGCGTGAAATTCATCAGGCCTAACGAGTCGCGATATTTCGTTGGGAAATCTTTGAAGGCGATCAGTGACGCCTTTTCTCGTCTCGCGTAGACCGGCAGCGTCTCCGATAAGGCGCGGGCAATCCATTTCTCATCGCCATCCGCCAAATCGCCGGCGCCGCCGGCATTACCAACCATCAGAACACGCATGGTGAGAAAGCGCGGGAAAAATTTTCGAACGAATTCAACCGGCGCCCGGAGAGCGGGCACACCCTCGATCAGGTTTTGCTGCACGAAAAAGATCGGCTGAATCGCGCGAATCGCTCCCGCCTGATCCTTCAGAATTAAGTAGCGATGATCGAAACCGGGCTGCAAAGTTTCCTCCGCGATTTCGTAGAAGCGATAATCTTTCGCCTTGCTCGCGAAGGCTTGTTTCCAAGCCTCGAGATCGCGCACTTCGTTTAGCCTAACGACTTCTCCGACTCCGTCGCGAAACGGAATGGTTTCCGACGACATCGCGGCGATCAGGCTTTCTCGCGCGCGTCGCTGCGAATGTGCAGGTCGCGTTGCGGGAATGGAATTTCGATACCGGCTTCGCGGAATCTTTTCTCGATCAGGAAATTCAAATCGCTTTTGAAACGCGACGGGCGGTGACTCATTTCTTCGCTCCAGACAACCAATTCAAGCTCGATCGAGTTATCGCCAAATCGTTTCAGAAAAACACTCGGCGCCGGCTCTCGCAGCGTGGCCGGATGTTCGTTGCCCACAGCGATTAATGTTTCGGTGACTTTGTCGATGTCGCTTCCATAAGCGACGCCGACCGGGACGCGGAAACGCACTCGTCGATCATCGCCGTAGGTCCAGTTCGTCACCGGCGAGTCGATGAACTTCTGGTTAGGCACGATGATGGAAATGTTGTCGTTAGTTAAGATGACTGTGCTGCGCGCGCCGATGTGCTGCACTTGTCCAGCCGCGCCCGCGACTTCGACGCGATCGCCGATGCTGATCGGACGTTCCGCGAGGATAACGAGTCCACTGATGAAATTGCTCGCGATGTTTTGCAATCCGAAGCCGACACCGACGCCGACCGCGCCAGCGAAAACCGTGAGCGCGGCGAGATGGATGCCGGTGTTCTCAATCACAATGAGGATGCCAACGACGAGGACGACTTTGCTGACGATTTGCGCGATGGCGTATTGCAGCGAACGCGTCGAGGCCGCTGTCTTGCAGGATGCGGTTGAAGAGAAATCGTTTGGTGTTCGAGGAAATCCAGAAGACGGCGACCAACAACACGAATCAGCAGGAAAAGCTGAATCAGGCTCAGGTTGATGCTGGGCAACGGCGAGCTCCAGGCGAGGGGAATGCCCGCGGCGTTGACTGCCGTGACGGTAAAGAAAACCAGCGCAGCCAGACTGAGGATCGTCGTGACGATGGCAACGAAGTTCGCTTCTAACTTGAGGCGACTGAACAATCGCCTAACGAATCCGCTCTGAAGAATTTTCGCGGGCGTCAGGCCAACCGCGAACAAAACCGCGAAAGCAATGAGCCCGAGAGTGGAGACGTAATGCTGGCCCGCGTAAAAGAGCGGACGATCGAAAACCGCGAAGTTCACGGCTTCACTCTGTGTGCGTCAGGTTTCTTGCTGCAACGAAAAAAAAACACGGCCGCAGCCGTGCTTTTTCGAAAGTATGCGCGCAGGAGTCGTTACTGCTTCGACTGCTTCTCTTCGATGTATTTGATGACGTCGCCGACGGTCTGCAGTTTCTCCGCGTCTTCGTCCGGCACTTCGACGGAAAATTCTTCTTCGAAAGCCATCACCAGCTCGACGATATCGAGCGAATCCGCGCCCAGATCCTCGATGAACGACGCCTGCGGCGTGACCTGTTCCGGGTTCACGCCGAGCTGCTCGACGATGATGTCCTTCACCTTCTCTTCGATTGGTTTGTCGCTCATAAAATTTCCTGCTTCTGCGTTCGTTCCTGGGGCGCTGGTTAAAGCAATCCCGGCAAGCATGGCAAGTAAATGAATTAGCCGTCTTGTCAATTAATTTCCCGCCACGCGGTACGCGTCTCGTCGTTTACTTCGCTCCGCTTGGCGTAAGAGAGGAAGGATGTCTGTGCCGACTACGCCGAAGCCGATTTGCTCGACCTGAAAATGATGCCCGCCTGGGTCAATGAACCCGCGCGCGCAACGACTACGCGATTTCGAAGGCGAGGAGTCGAGCGCAATTCGATCGACGCGGATCGCGCGACCACCGACGTGATCGTAGAACCGCGCGCGCGCGTCCGGAAGGTCGCGATCGCGCGGCGAGCCGAAACGTCCGGAGCGAAAGCAGCGGGCCGGAGCGCAGAGACGATCGCAGAGATCGGCCGGCGCGAAGATCACCGACCGCGCGAGACGCAGCCAGTCATTTCGCAGGTCACCGTGCGTTTTTTGCCGCATGCGCCGGGCGTTCGAGAGCGTCGATGGCGCAGATCAAATCGGGCAGCGGTCGCCTATTCGGTTTTCGCGCTCGCGCGGATGTTTCTCGATAAGCCGGAGCGTTACGATGTACAGCTCACTGCCACGGTGGAAGGCGCGCAGCTACATCAGCTCGGCGAAAGGGGCGCCGTCGCGGTTGATCGCAAGATTCTGGAAGGCAGCGCGTTCGCCGAGTGCGAAGGATGATTTTTACAACGTCGAAGTCACGCAGACGAAGCCGATCAAAGGCAACTTCACCAACGTCGCGCGCGACCGCGCCAGCGGGACCCTTCTCGGGCCGACGAATCACCACGCTTACCAGCCGCAACTGCGCGAGCTCTACGAGCAGCGATACAGCCGGCGGATGAGTTTTCAGGATTTTCAGCGGCAAATCGAAGTCGTGAGCGATCCGGCGGTGGTCGAGCAATGGAAGGAACAGGCACGCAGCGTCACGACCTTCACCACAAAGGGCGAGGAGACACCGACAACGTTTAACACCAGCGCGGACGCGGAACGGCATTTCCGGCAAACCCACCTGCCAACTTTGTTGCGGACGACTAACGAGCTAACGATCAGCGGCGTGCTCAGCCGGCATTTGCCGGACCGTGCGCTTGGCCGCTTGATCGAGAACACCTGGTCGCAGGAAATCCGTTCGCCTTCGAAAATGATGCAGGAACTGGCGGGCGGTTTGCGCGGCGCGGGTCTAAATATTTTCCGGCACCGCAAAGGAATGCTTTTCGTTTCGCCGATTCGCATCCGTCCATTCGGTCACGAGAGCGCCGGAGTTTCGGCCTCGATTAATTCCATTCTGCGAAGCGCTCGGCGAGGCGCCGGGTCTAAATCGCAAACAGCTCGCGGAAAAATTGCCTGCCGCCGAAGGCGCCGATGCGGAGAAAGCGAAACTCACGCTCGCTTCCGATCTCCATTGGCTAATTCACGAAGGTTACGTGATCGAATTTAACGATGGTTCGTTGGACTTGCCGCGCGTCAAGGCCCTGCCGCCGCGCCGCGCGCGAAGGCTGCAGATGCGCTTCCGAGGCCGCCTGAACGGAACAAACCGTAGCGGCACGCTCGATCCGAATGGTCGAACCAACGAAGCGGAGTGGATGACCATCCGAGCCGAACCGAGCGAAGGAACGAGCGACCGAACGTCGGGAACTGACGGTCGAGCAATCGTCACGACTCGAACGCGGTCTTCGCCGAGCCGGCGGATGCCGACTAGAATAAGGACTCGTTAGGCCGAGATCAGTCCGGCTTTCTTCAGCGTGGCGTAGGCGCCGTTTTTATTCAGCGTCTTCATGCCGCGCGCGGTCACTTTGATGCGCATGAACTTCTTCAGTTCGGGCACCCAGATGCGATGTTCGTGCAGATTCGGGCTAAAAGTGCGCGGCACATTCTTCGTCACGTGACGACCGACGCCGCCCTTCTTCTTGGCCATACCGCGGCGGTGAATGATGCTGCCGCGCGTAACCTTCGAACCTGTAATACTGCAAACTTTTGACATAAGTCTCCGGGAAAAGAGCGCGTAAGGTTGCGTGGAGGAGCCGATGGGTCAAGCGAATGTTCAATCCGAAGCATTCGGATTTGAACGCACGCCGGCGACGCGCGGTCAAAGGTTATTCAATCTTCTGGTCTCGCAACTTTCGCTGAGACCGACCACAATTTTTTATCATGGCTAGTCGTAACAAAATTCGTCTCGGAATCATCGGTGCGGGCGCGATCGTGCGCGATCGTCATCTGCCTGGTTTACGCAAACATTCCGATGTCGAGATCGTCGCCGTCTCGAATTCCACTTACGAAAGCGCGCAGAAATTCTGCGAAGAAAACGCGCCCGCACGCCACGCCGATGCAAAATTGGGCCGACCTGCTCGCGCTCGCGGAAATCGATAGCGTCTGGATCGGCACGCCGCCTTACATGCATTCCGCGGTGACGATCTCCGCGCTTGAAGCGGGCAAACATGTTTTTTGTCAGGCGCGCATGGCGATGGATCTGGCGGAAGCGGAGGAGATGCTCGCGAGCATCGAAACGGTTTCCGGAGTTGGTCACAATGCTCTGTCCGCCGCCGTTTGGATCTAAGCGGCGATCTCGCTCGTGAAGAAATTGCTCGCGGAAAATTACATCGGCCGGCCGCATCACATCCGCTTTCATGCTTTCACCGGCGCCTATTTGAACGCGGATGCGCCTGCGCATTGGCGGCAACGGATCGAGATCAGCGGCCTCAATGTGCTCGCTCTCGGAATTTATGTCGAAGTGTTGCAGCGGTGGTTCGGCGATATCACCGGCGTTTTCGCGCGCGGCAAAATTATTTATCCGGTCCGGCAGGGTTATGAAGTGATTGTGCCCGATCTGCTGACAGTTCTGTGCAGCTTCGCCAATGGCGCGGAGGGCGTGCTCGAGTTCAGTGGCATCGATGTGCATGCCACGGGCGATCGCGTCGACGTCTTCGGCGATGCCGGCACGATGACTTACGATTTCGGCAATGACATCGATTCGCGCCGGGAAAGTTGGCGATCGCGCCTTGCACGAGGTCGAAATCACCAAGGAACTGGAAGGCGGCTGGCACGGTCGAAGACGATTTCATCGCCGCGGTGAAATCGCGCGGCAAACTTCGTCCGCATCCAGATTTCGAAGAAGGCGTGCGTTACATGCGCGTCGTCCAGGCGGTCGCCGATTCGCGCGCGCGCAACGAGTGGGTGCAGGTAAAGGTCTAACGAATCGTTACAACATCGTCCCGCGCAGAACGAAAAGCGCGACGTTGAAATAAATTAGCAATCCCGTCACGTCGACCAGCGTCGCGACGAAGGGCGCAGAAGAGGTTGCCGGATCGAGGCCGCAACGTCGAACAAAAAGGGAAGCATCGCGCCGGCTGAGCGATCCCCACAACACGACGCCGACCAGGGCAATCGCCACGGTCAAAGCGACCAGCCAATGGTACTGGCCGTAGTCAAAAATGTGCAAGTCTTGCCAGAGCGAGATCCGGAATGAAACCGATCGTGCCAAGGATAAGACCGAGCGAAATCCCGAGAGAATTCGCTGCCGCACGACTCGAAACCAGTCCTCAATCGCAATTCGCCAAGCGCCATCGCGCGAATAACCAGCGTGGTCGCTTGCGATCCGGAATTTCCGCCGCTCGAAATGATGAGCGGCAAAAACATCGCCAGGATCGCCGCCTTCTCGATCTCGCCGTTGTAACCCTGCATCGCCGTCGCGGTCAGCATTTCGCCGAGAAAAAGCATGATCAGCCAGGTCGCCCGTTTCTTGACCATGCGCGGCAACGAAATCGTCGTGTAAGGCTCATCGAGAGCTTCCAAGCCGCCGAGTTTTTGGATGTCTTCGGTCGCTTGTTCTTCGGCGACATCGAGCATGTCGTCCTGCGTCACGATGCCGACGAGCACGTCGTTCGAATCAACGACCGGCAAGGCCGCGCGATCGTAGTGGCGGAAAATATTCAGCGCGTCTTCCTGCGTTTTGGTTGACCGTCAGGCGACGAAATTGCGGTCGCGATGATTTGATCGACGTGCGTCTCGAGCGGACGCAGGAGAAATTCGCGAATGCGCAAGTCGTCGATCAATTTTCCTCTTTCATCGACGACGTAGATGAAGTTCAACGTCTCGCTGTCGCGTCCACGCTCGCGCACGTAATCGAGCACTTCTTTCACCGTCCACGTCTCATGCACCGCGACGAAGTCCGGCGTCATCGAATCGGCCGACGCTGCCTTCCGGATAACCGAGTAATTGCGTGCGCGACGTTGCGTTCCTCCGGCGTGAGCAGTTGAATCAACTGCCGCGCCGCCGCGCTCGGCATTTCCTCGAGCAACGCCGTGCGATCGTCCGGCGACATCTCATTCAGAATCCCCACGCACCTGTTCGTGCGCCATCGCGCGCAGCAGTTGTTGTTGCGCATCGACATCGAAATATTCGAAAACGTCCGCCGCCAGCGCCGCCGGCAAGACGCGGAAGACGATGACTTGCTCGTCTTCCGGCATGTCGAGAATCACTTCGGCGACATCAGCCGGCGGCCAATCCGAAAAAAGTTCGCGCAAGCCGCCGAAATCGCGCGCGTTGATCAGTTCCTTGATTTCGGGCAGGAGAATTTTGCCGACCATAATCGCGCCGCGAGACTTAACATCGCGCGTCGCGCTGCGCACTTGGAATCTTTCCGAATCTCGCCAATATGACCGCGATGATGATCAAGCGGGAAGTGAATGAGGGAATTTGCGTGCTGACCTTCGACCGGCCGGAATCGGGCGCGAATATTTTCGACGCGGCAACGATGAACGATTTGCGCGCGCAACTGGATGAGATCGAGAAAGATTCATCGCTCGAAGGCGTGATCGTAACTTCCGCGAAGAAATCGATTTTCATCGCCGGCGCCGATTTGCAGACGCTCTTGAGCCAGGCGCAAACCGGTGAGCTGCGCGCGTTTATTTCCGAAGGTCAGAAAGTTTTCAATCGTCTCGCCGCACTGAAAATCCCGACGGTCGCGGCGATTCATGGCGCGTGTGCAGGCGGCGGTTACGAGATCACACTCGCGTGCGATTACCGGGTCGCGTCGAACGATCCGGCGACGAAAATCGGGTTGCCGGAAACGACACTCGGTCTCGTGCCAGCCTGGGGCGGAGCGACGCGTTTGCCGCGGTTGATCGGCGGCGATGCCGCAGCCGAAGTGATCTCAAAAGGGAAACTCTATGGCGCCGACGAGGCGATGAAGCTCGGACTCGTCGATGAAGTGGTCTCGGGAAAGAGCAACTGCTCGAGGCGGCGCAGAAAGAAATTGCGGCGGGCAAACGCAAACGGCAACGCAACCGCCGGCAGCAAAGAATGAATTGAAGCTCGCGCCAAAGAGCACGGAATGCAGCGCCACGGACGCGCGCTACGAAATCATTCAGCGTCCAACAAGTCTCGATCGAGGAATCGTTAGCGCATGGAAGTCGATGCCATCAGCGAGCTGGGCGCGACCGACGCGACTCAAAACCTGATTCGCAATTTTTTCCTCGGCGACAAATATCAAGAAAGGCGCTTCGAAAACCCTGACGAGAAAATCATGCACGCCGCTGTCATCGGCGCGGGTGTGATGGGTTCTGGGATTGCGCAATGGCTCAGCTCGCGCGGCGTGACGGTTATCCTGCGCGACGTGAATCAGGACTGCGATCGATCGCGGCCTAGCGAACATCGAAAAAACGTACGGCGACGCGGTGAAGCGCGGGTTGATGACCGACGAAAAAGCGAAGGAAGGTCGCGCCCGAATCGTCGCGTCCACCGCCGCGCTCGAGATGCGGGATGTCGGAGATTGTCATCGAAGCGGCTTCGGAAAAAATGGAAATCAAGAAGCAGATCTTCGCCGATCTCGCCGCGAAAACACCGGAGACAACGACTCTCGCGACCAACACTTCTGCGCTTTCCATTTCCGATCTCGGCCAAACGACCGGCAAAGCCGGAGCGCGTGATCGGTTTGCATTTTTTCAATCCGGTTAGTCGGATGAAATTGATTGAGGTTGTAGTCGGTAGAAAGACTGCGCCCGAGACGGTCGAGCGCGCGCTCAGCTTTCGCGCGGCAAATCGGGAAGTTGCCAGTGCAGGTGCAGGACAGTCCGGGATTTCTGGTGAACCGCGTTTTGTTTCCGTATCTGCTCGACGCCGCCGAAATTTTCCAGAGCGACGTGCCGGCGAAAGCGATCGACGATGCGTTAGTGGAGTGGGGGATGCCGATGGGGCCGCTGCGTTTGATCGATGAAATCGGCATCGATATCACGGTCGATATTGCCGCCACGCTGGAGAAAACGTACGGCGAGCGCGATCGTGCTCCGGAGATTTTGCGCAAGATGCTTGCTGCGAAAATGCTCGGCCGAAAATCGGGCAGCGGCTTTTACAAATACGAGGGCAAACAGCAAACGGACAACGAAGCGTTGGAAGAATGGCGGCAGAAATCCGGCGAAAATTTCGCCGTCGAAAATCTGGCCGGGCGTCTGGTGTTTCTCATGATCAACGAAGCGGCGCGTTGTCTCGAAGAAGGTCGTGGTGCGCACGCCCGAGGATGCAGATTTTGGCATGATGATGGGCACCGGTTTCGCGCCCTTCCGCGGCGGGCCGCTGCGTTACGCCGATGATGTCGGGATCAAGAAAATCGTAACCGACATGGATGGCTTGCACGCTGTGGCGAGCGAGAAATTTGCAGCCTGCGATTTGCTGCGGCAGCATGCTCAGGACGGAACGACATTTTATGAAGACACCGCTCGAAGCGCCGCCCTGAACAAATCAAAGCTGAAACCGGAGTAACATCCGACAAGGCTGCGGCTTCGGTGATCGACACTTCGAAGATGTCGAAGGGTCAGCGCGAAGCGCTCGAACTGGCGGAAGCTTCGCGTGATCCGCTCGATGAACGCGGCAGCTTCGCGAGCAATCTTTTCATCGGGAAGTTCAACTTCGAGCGCATCTTTCCTTATCCGGCGCAAAGCGATGAAGACCGCGCGAAAGGCGAACCGTTCCTGAAGCAGCTGCGCGAATATCTGGAAGCGCACGTCGATGCCGATGAGATCGATCGTACCGGTGAAATTCCGCAGAAGAATATCGACGATCTTTTCGCGATGGGCGCGTTCGGGGTGAAAGTTCCGACGCAGTACGGCGGGCTCGGTTTGTCGCAGGTGAATTACGGACGCGCCGCGATGTTGTTAGGCAGCTGGGACGCGAACCTGACCGCGCTCGTTTCCGCGCATCAATCGATCGGCGTGCCGCAACCGTTGCTCATCTTCGGCACTGAAGAGCAGAAGGCGAAATATCTGCCGCGTGTCGCGCGCAAAGAAATCTCCGCCTTCGCACTCACGGAAATGGAACGCCGGTTCCGATCCCGCGAACATGAGTTTGAAAGCCGAGCCGACTGAGGACGGCTCCGCCTTCATCATGAACGGCGAGAAACTTTGGTGCACCAATTTGATCAAGGCCGGCGTGCTCGTGGTCATGGCGCGCACACCACCGAAGATGGTCAACGGCAAGGAGCGCAAGCAAATCACCGCGTTCGTCGTCGATGTGAATTCGCCCGGACTCGAGATCACGTATCGCTGCCATTTCATGGGCCTGCGCGCGCTCTACAACGGCATCGTGAAATTCACCAACGTGCGCGTGCCGCGCGAAAACATGATCGCGAAGGAGGGACAGGGATTGAAGGTCGCGCTCACGACCCTGAACACCGGCCGCCTAACGATACCTGCGGCGTGCGTCGGTTTGTCGAAACGTCTCCTCGAAATCTGCCGCAAATGGGTCACGGAGCGTGTGCAATGGGGCGCGCCGATCGGCAAACATTACGCCATCGCCGGGAAGGTCGCGGAAATGGCAGGCAATGTTTTCGCCATGGAGGCGATCACTTTCCTAACGAGTGCTTTGGTCGATCGCAAAGCCGGTGATCTGCGCATCGAAACTGCCATGTGCAAAATGTGGGCGACGGAAGCGACCTGGCGTATCGCCGACGAAGCAATGCAGGTGCGCGGCGGCCGCGGTTACGAAACCGCCGAATCGCTCGCGGGGCGCGGCGAACCGCCCATCGCAATCGAACGTTTCCTGCGCGACTGTCGCATCAACATGATCTTTGAAGGCTCGAGCGAAATCATGCGACTCTTCATTGCGCGCGAAGCGCTCGATCCGCATCTCAAAGTCGGCGGCGCAATTTTCAATACGCAATTGCCGATGACGCAGCGCATGAAAGCGATGCTCGGTTCCGGCTCGTTCTATTCGCGCTGGTATCCGAAGCAATACATGAAAGCGAGCGCGGGCGATCTCTCAAAACTGCATGCCGATTTGCGTCCGCACATTCAGTACGGCGCGAGCACGAGCAAGAAACTGGCGCGCGGATTATTCCACGCCATGATGCGTTTCGGTCCCAAACTGGAGCGCGAGCAGTTATTACTCTCGCGCTTTTGCGGAATCGCCACGGAACTCTTCGTCATCAGCGCGAGTTGTTCATTCGCGCAGCACAAGATCGATAACGGTGAACCTGTCGATGAAGTGTTGTCGCTGGCCGACTATGCTTGCCGCTCCGCGAAGCTTCGCATCGATCATCACTTCGCCGGCACGAGCGAAAACGCCGACAAACGCGCTTACGATCTGACGCAGGAGTTGATGGCCGGAAAACACGATTCCTTGCGTAGTGGGATTGTGTAGGTCGCGTCCACTCCGGTTGACCAATTCAAGCGCCTAACCTACGATCAGCGGATGAGTATGCCGCCCGTGCTCACGGAGTCGGCCCGCAATTCCCCGCGGAGCCGTTCTATCTCGAGCAAATCCCCCGATACGAATGCGTTGAGTACCGGTGTCCGACGCGTTACAGAAACTCGAGCAGCACATCCTGATGGATGGCTTCAAGATCGTATTTGATCTCGAACGCAGTCGCGGCTCCTACATTCACAACGCGGTCACCGGAAAGCGGTTGATCGATTTCTACGGCTTCTTTGGTTCGGTGCCGGTCGGTTACAATCATGCGCATTTTGATGAACCGGCTGTGCGTCAGGAATTGTCGCGCGCGGCGAAGACGAAGATCGCTAATTCCGATGTTTATTCGCAGGACTATGCCGAGTTTGTCGAGACGCTTGCGCGCGTCGCAGGATTGCCGCCGCTCGATCGCTATCTCTTCATCGAAGGCGGCGCACTCGCGATCGAGAACACGTTGAAGGCGGCGATGGACTGGAAAGTGCGCAAGAACATGGCGGCCGGTCATGGCGAACGCGGCACGGAGATTCTGCATTTCCGTCACGCCTTCCACGGGCGCAGCGGCTACACCATGAGCCTGACGAATACCGATCCGCGCAAGACGGATCTATTCGCGAAGTTTAACTGGCCGCGTGTTTCCTGTCCGAATATCGACTTCTCGTTAGGCGAAAAAGAGCGCGAAGCCGACGTGATCGAGCGCGAAAAAAAATCGGAAGCGGAGATCATGAACTTCCTGCACGAGCGTCGGATCGACATCGCCGCCATCATCATCGAGCCGATCCAGGGCGAAGGCGGCGACAATCATTTCCGCGGCGAATGGCTGAAGAAGCTGCGCGAAATCTGCGACGAAAACGAGATGCTACTGATTTTCGACGAAGTGCAGACAGGACTTTGCACGACGGGCAAGACTTGGTGCTCGCAACATTTCGGTGTGAAGCCGGACCTGATGGCCTTCGGGAAAAAAGTGCAGGTATGCGGTGTGATGGCGGGACCGCGTCTTGATGAAGTGAAAGACAACGCCTTCCGTTTACCGAGTCGATTGAACTCAACCTGGGGCGGAAATTTTACCGACATGGTTCGTTCGAAGCATTTCCTGCAAATCATCGAAAAGGAAAATCTGGTCGAGAACGCGCGGGTGATGGGTGAACGCATCGTGCACTCGCTAGGCGAGATCGCTAAAGAATGTCCAATGATGAGCGCGGTTCGTGGACGCGGTTTGTTCATCGCCTTCGATCTCGCTGACGCAGCGACGCGCGATCAGGTTTGGAAAAATCTGTTCGATCGCGGCGTGCTGGTTTTGAAATCGGGCGAGCGCGCGATTCGTTTCCGTCCTGCGCTCGACATCAAGGCCGAAGTGGTGGATGAAGCGATGAATCTTGTGCGCGAAGAGTGTCAGCGCATGACTCGTTAGGCCATGCAGGCTGTGCTTGAGAAACTCGGCATCGCCGAGGAAAATCCCGGCGCTTTCGATGGCGAGTGGCGCGGCAGTGGCGCGGTCATCGAAAAGATTTCGCCGATCGACGGCAAACCTTTGGCGCGCGTGCGGAGCGCATCCGACGAAGATTACGAGCGTGTCGTTTCGCGCGCGCAGGAAGCTTTCTTGAAATGGCGCGCCATGCCGGGCCCGGTTCGTGGCGAAACCGTGAGGCAACTCGGTAACGCCTTGCGCGAAGCGAAGTCCGATCTGGGCAAGCTCGTCACGATGGAGATGGGCAAGATCATCGCGGAAGGCGAAGGCGAAGTGCAGGAGATGATCGACATCTGCGATTTCGCTGTTGGCCAATCGCGCATGCTCTATGGCCTGACGATTCAATCAGAACGGGCCAGCCATCGACTGATGGAACAATGGCATCCGCTTGGTCTCATCGGCATCATCTCCGCGTTTAATTTTCCTGTCGCAGTCTGGTCGTGGAACGCCGCCCTCGCCGCCGTCTGCGGTGATGCGACGATTTGGAAACCATCGGAAAAAACTCCGCTCACTGCGATCGCCGTCATTAAGATCGCGGAGCGCGTTTGTCGAAGCACTGGCGCGGATCCGGCCATCTTTTCCTTGTTGATTGGTGACGGTCCAAGCGTCGGACAGAAACTCGCGGCTGATCGACGTGTGCCGCTCGTTTCCGCGACTGGTTCGACACGGATGGGTTTCGAAGTTGGAAAAACTGTGCACGGCCGACTCGGCAAAAGCATTCTCGAACTCGGTGGAAACAATGCACTCGTCGTCTCGCCGACAGCCGACTTGGAGATGGCTGCGAATTCAATTTTCTTCGGAGCGGTTGGCACATCGGGCCAACGTTGCACTTCCACGCGGCGGGTGATTGCGCACGAATCGATCGCCGAAAAATTGCGTGAGCAACTCCTTGGAGCCTACAAATCGGTGCGCATCGGAAATCCTCTCGATCGCAATACTCTGATGGGACCCCTGATAGATTCCACCTCGGTCGAAAATGTGCAGCAATCGATCGGGCAGGTGAAAAGCGAAGGCGGCGAGATTCTTTACGGCGGCGAAAAATTGAACGGCGGCGAATATGCGGGCGGCTGTTACATGAAGCCGTGCCTCGCGACCGCGCGGCATGAATTTCGAGATCGTGAAACACGAGACGTTCGGCCCGTTGCTCTATCTGATGAGCTACCGCGACTTCGATGAAGCGATTGCGATGCACAACGATGTGCCGCAGGGCTTGAGTTCTTCTATTTTCACGAACGACATGCGCGAAGCGGAGAAATTTCTCAGCGCGGTCGGGAGCGATTGCGGGATCGCCAACGTCAATACCGGCACGAGCGGCGCCGAGATCGGCGGCGCTTTCGGCGGTGAAAAACAAACCGGCGGTGGCCGTGAGAGCGGGAGCGATTCGTGGAAAAGCTACATGCGCCGGCAGACGAACACGATCAACTTCTCGAGCGAGCTACCGCTGGCCCAAGGCATTCTATTCGGCAGCCCCGACGAAGGCAGCGCGACGGCCTAACGAGCAATCAGCCGGCGAACGCCGGCATCCCGGTAATGTGTTCGCCAAGCACGAGCAGATGGATGTCGTGCGTGCCTTCGTAAGTTTTCACGCTCTCGAGGTTGCACATATGCCGGAAACACTGGTGCTGATCGAGAATGCCGACGCCGCCCAGGATGTCGCGCGCGGTGCGGGCGGCATCGAGAGCGATCTCGACGTTGTTCATTTTCGCCATCGAGATGTGGTAATGCTGCGATGCGCCGGCGTCTTTTAGTTGGGCGAGACGGAGGGCGAGCAATTGGGCCTTGGTGATCTCGGTAAGCATGCGCGCAAGCTTGGCTTGGACGAGCTGGAAGCCGCCGATGGGGCGATCGAATTGCACGCGGCTTTTCGCGTACTGCCGCGCTTCGTCGTAGCACGCCATGGCCGCGCCGATCGCGCCCCAGGCGATGCCGTAGCGGGCATGATTGAGGCATTGGAGCGGCGAGCGCAGACCGGTGCTTTCCGGGAGGAGCGCGCTCGCTGGCAGGTCGCAATTGTTAAATTCGAGTTCGGCGGTTAACGCCGCGCGGAGGGAGAGTTTGCCCTCGATGAGCGACGCGCGGAAGCCGGGCGTGCCCCTTTCGACCAGGAAACCACGGACGGCTTTCCCGCCCGCAGGATCGATGTCGTCGTCGCCTTCCACTTTCGCCCAGACGATCACGACATCGGCGATGGTGCCGTTGCCGATCCATTTTTTCGCGCCGTTGAGTCGATAGCCGTGGGAGGTTTTGACGGCGCGGCAATGCATGCCGCCAGGATTGGATCCGAAATCGGGTTCGGTGAGGGCGAAGCTGCCGAGCTTTTCTCCTTTCGCCATCGCCGGCAACCAGCGTTTTTTTTGTTCTTCGGAGCCGAAAAGATAAATGGCCATCATGGCGAGCGAGCCTTGCACGGAGGCGAACGTGCGCAGGCCGCTGTCGCCCCGCTCGAGTTCTCGCATGATGATACCGGTGGCGACGTTGCCGAGTCCGGCGCAGCCGTAACCCTTAATCCCGGGCCCGAAGACGCCGAGCGCGGCCAGCTCGGGCGCGAGTTCCATCGGGAACGTTCCGTCACGATAATGTTGCGCGACGATGGGCAGGAAACGCGCATCGACCCATTGGCGCACGTCGTCGCGCAGCCGGCACTCGTCGGGCGTGAGCAGGTCGTCGAGGTGGTAGAAATCAGCAGCTTCGAAGGTGGTCATGGTTTTCAGGAAACGCGCGGCTCCACTCGCATGACAGATTTGGAAAGATAGGCAACACTACGCTGTCATGTCGACTGCCACTCTTGACCCGCCTGATCAGGCCGAGAATCAGTTCAACTGGCCGCTTTGTTACGAGGCCGAAAATTTCCTGCTCGAGCGGATTGGCGCTTTTCTCGAGCAGAACAGTTTTGCCCGCATCCTCTCCGAACGGATGCGCGATGAGACCGGGACCATCTTTATCGACTGGGTCGACCACCTCATCTTGCCCGCTTCCGACGAAACCGCGTTGCGCGAAGCCGGTTATGCTGACGATCCGTTAGGCGACAACGCCAGCGGGCTAAAGGCGCTCTGGCACCCCAAGGCGATGCTGCCGCGCGTGCTGCTTGCCCCGAGAGATTTGAAGCACCCGTCTGCGCTCGCGATTCGTCCGGAGTTTGTCGCCGAGTTTGTTGCGATTCACGGAATCACGAACGAGATCGAAGGCGAACCGTTCTCGCGTTTCCGCAAGGTGCTCGCCTTCGAAGAAAACGATGCAGCCTTCTACGCGATCGAGCGGCGCGGTTATCGCGGGTACATCCCGCAACCAGTCGACTTGAAGAAATTTCTGGCCGCGCGCGAGCTCTGGCAGACGCGCCGCCGCCGCTGGGATGGCGACGCGAAGGGTTACGCGTACTCGCTCGATCGTTTACAACAGGTGATCGATCTCGTCGGCCGCGATCTCGCCTGTCATCTCGTTTTTGAGGAAGAGAGGAATTATTGGCAGAAACGGAATCGCGCCGGGATCGAGCAGAAGCGGCGGCAGGATTCGTTAGGCTTGGGCTGGGCGAATCACGATCACCACACCTTCCGCTCGTCGCGGAAACATTTCGTCGACCTCATGAAAGCGTGGGACATGCTCGGCTTCCACCGGCGGGAGCGTTACTACGCCGGGGCGCAGGCAGGGTGGGGCGCGCAGATCACCGAGCAGCCGATCGAAGGCATCACCATTTTCAACGACGTCGATCTCCAGCCGGAGGAGACGCAAATTGATTTCTCACGCAAGGAATTGCCGCCGGAAGACAAGCTCGGCACGATCGGGCTCTGGGTTGGGTTGCATGGCGAGAGTTTTCTCGATGCGGGAATGCATCACCTGGAGTGCCGTTTTGATCACGCACTCCTTCGCGAGCAACTCGCCGCGGCCCATATCAAGACGATGGCGCCGTTTTCCGATTTTCCTTTTCTCAAGCAGGCTTTCACCCAGGGCGAGCGCTGGGTCGTGCGGCCAGAACGAATCACCAGGCTGCGGACGAGAGGTCTCCTCACCGACGAGCAGGCGCAGAAATTTGCGCACGAAGGGGCGATCGGAAGTCACCTCGAAAATCTGCAACGCAAAGGCGGCTTCAAGGGCTTCAACCAAAAGTCGGTCAGCGTCATCATCGAGTTGACCGATCCGCGCAAACAGGACGCGGTGCACAAGTTTGCCTAACGAGTGCAGCGACGCGATCAAATCTAGATGCAAAGGCGAGCGGCGATCATCACGGCTCTCCGAACACCTGTCGGTCGGCACGGGGGCGCATTGGCGTCGGTGCGCCCCGACGATCTTGCCGCCCACATCATCAAGGCCGTCGTGGCGCGATCCGGCATCGACCCCGCCTTGATCGAGGATGTCTACTTCGGCGCTACCAACCAGGCCGGCGAGGACAACCGCAACGTCGCGCGCATGGCCGCGCTGCTGGCGGGCCTCCCCGCGTCCGTGCCGGGTTCCACGGTGAATCGCCTCTGTGCGTCGGGGCTGGAAGCCGTCAACATCGCGGCGCGCATGATCGAGGCGAGTCACGGCGATGTGTTCATCGCGGGCGGCGTCGAGTCGATGAGCCGTGCACCTTATGTTCTCAGCAAGGCGGAATCCGCGTTCGACCGGTCGCAGCAGATCTTCGACACTTCGATCGGCTGGCGCCTGGTCAATCCTCGCCTGGCGGCGCTGCATCACCCCTTCTCCATGGGCGAGACCGCCGAGAATGTCGCCCGCCAGCACAAGATCAGCCGGGCGGATCAGGATCAGTTCGCGCTGCAGAGCCAGCAACGGTGGGCGGCGGCGTACCAACGAGGACAGTTCGCCCAGGAGATCGTGCCCGTCGAGATTCCGCAGCGCAAAGGCGCTCCCACCCTCGTTAGCGTGGATGAGCACCCGAGGCCGGACACGACGCTGGGGAAACTCGCCAAGCTGAAACCCGCATTCTCGAAAGACGACCAAGCCACGGTGACCGCGGGCAATTCGTCGGGTATCAACGACGGCGCGGCGGCATTGCTGATCGTTGAAGCCGGGCTGGCCAAATCGCTGGGTCTTCAGCCGATCGCCTTCATCGGTCCGAGCGCCGCGGCCGGCGTCGATCCCGCGTTCATGGGGCTCGGACCCGTGCCCGCGATTCGCAAGGCGCTTCTGCGCGCGAACCTGACCCTCGACCGCATCGACTTGTTCGAGTTGAACGAGGCGTTCGCCGCGCAGGCCCTCGCCTGCCAGCGCGAGCTGGCCATCGACAACGCAAAATTGAACGTCAACGGCGGAGCGATTGCGATCGGTCACCCGCTTGGTTGCAGCGGCGCCCGCCTGGCCACGACGCTGATCCACCAGATGGCTCGCACCGGCGCCGCGCGCGGCATCGCATCGCTCTGCGTCGGGGTAGGACAAGGCTTGGCGACCGTCTTCGAACGGGAGTGAGTTTGGAAGTGGGTCTGACTGTCAGATCGTCGAGCGCCCGGCGTCTCTGCAACGCCTCCCATGGTCTGCACTTCTGCTCGATGAAGATAACAGAAGGCGTGAGAAAGTATGCCGCGCAACAGGAGGTTTCCAGGCGAACAGGCTTTGAAGGTCGGTATGGAACAAAAGCCCGGGATTTTCACCGGGCCGGAACACAGCTATACACGAAGGCTTGATTTTGCAGGTTTCCCATTCACATGCGCTCCTTTAGTTGCAACGTTGCAACTATTCGAAGTCCATTGGCCATTAACGCTCGCTAAAATTAATTTCGTTTTGTCGGGGTAGGCGTGGCGCCCCCAAACGCAGCGGCAACGTTTCCAACTACAATATCTAGCGTGACCTGCGTTTGGGGGCGCCACGCCTGGGGTGTTTGGAGAAATTAATTTTAGCGAGCGTTAATGGAGCCAGTCAAGAAAGAAAAGCTCTCGTCTGGTCAATGCCCGGATGGACGGCCACGTGGTGCCCGGCTCAATGCCCGGGTGCGGGCCACGTGGTTGCCCGGGTAAATGCCCGGGTGCGGGCCACGTGGTTGCCCGGGTAAATGCCCGGGTGCAGCGGCCACGTGGTGCCCGGGTAAATGCCCGGGTCAGCGGCCACGTGGTGCCCGGGTAAATGCCCGGGTCAGCGATCACGTGGTGCCCGGGTAAATGCCCGGGTCAGCGATCACGTGGTGCCCAGACATAGCGACAGCCGAACCATAACGTATCGGGTGAATTATTTCGAAAAAGCGATCGAATACGAAATTTTCGAGCCGGAGCCGGTCTTATCAATGATCTTCTTCCCGAGTAGTTTTCGAAGATGCCGCCGCGCGGTCGTGATGTCGACGCGTAACGTCTGAGCAATTTTGCGAGCCGTTGTGGCACCAGTTCGGGAAATCATGTTAACGATCTTTAACTCAGGCGGCGATAACTCTAGGAGCTGTTCTTGCGAGATTTGCGGCTTTCTTTTATTTCCGCGCAGCGTGACGACTAAATAACCTCCGTCATAATCGAATTCGGGGGACGGCAGCCCCGAACGAATCATTGCATCGCGCATGCGTCGCAAGCCGGAAGCTCTTTCTTCAACCCAGCCCAAATGGCACAGGGCTTGGGCGATGTGCGGGTTTCTACTATATTGCGGCGCGTTGAACTCGCGCATCGCAGCAAGCGTAACGGGCTCCAAGAGACCGCCTGGGCTGCGAACAACAAGACGGTCTTCGCTGAGCGTAATGTGGACTCGCGAGCCAGCACCGTAATCGCGGTGCAACACGGCATTGAACGCCGCCTCTCGTATCGCCTCGAAAGGATATTCCGGCTCGGTGATACGGTCGAGGCCACGAACCTCAGTGAAATACTGCATGTGCTCCTTGAAAAAATCGTCAAGGAAGTCCCTGAAGGCGACCAAAGGCCCCTCGAACTCTGCCTGCACAACGCGCGTGCCGCGTGCTGCTTCAAGGGCAATTCTGCATTGGGGTAACACATCCGCAGCTTTCGATCCAAACAACACGATCCCCGCAACGGTTGGAGCTAGAGCCTGTGCGTCTGTATTCCCGACGAATCGTCGCTCTTTCGCGAAATTCCAAAACTCCGGCGTGCCAAAACCGACGTCGAGATGTCTTTTCCTCAAATAGTAACTGCATGCCTCGGGGGAGAAGGCATTAAGCCCAACGTGTGGCAGAATCTCTACTTCTTTGTCCGACGCGCCTTCAAAGCTTTGAACTGCCGGAGCAGCGCTTTCGTTATTGGCCCAGTAGTCAATGAAGTCTTTGTTTGCTTCCTTGATCTTCGAAATGAGTTCGATGTCGAAAAACTCGACTTTGATGCCGTGGTCTAACAGGTCCTGGACTCCCTTCCCTCGAATATCTGGATTCGGGTCGGTCATTCCGATAACCACACGGCCGATCCGCGCATCTTTGATACGTTCCGCGCATGGAGTCTTGTTCGCACTGCGTTTCACGCAGGGCTCAAGGGTGACATAGAGGATAGCGCGCTCGAGATTTTCATCGCGAAGGTAGCGCTCAATGAGTGTGAACTCTGCATGATCGCCTACTCTTAAATCGCCGCGATGAGTTGCACCGAGGAGTTTCCCATGTTGGTCGACTAGAACAGCCCCCACCATCGGATCGCTTCTCTCTTTGTGTTCTGATCGCGACTTCAGCATTTCCTCGACGGCGAGTTGTGCAAAGCGATCGTCTTCCTGGTTGCCTTTCAAGGTGCTTAATCGTTCGGTTTACGCTGCTGTATACGTGGTTCCCAAGCTCGTTGACGTCAAATCCGAGCCGCCGCCGAGCTCAATACTACCGAATGACGTTGCCATATAGTTCGCTGCACACTCTTGAGTGAATTAGTTGCTTCGTCCGAAAAGGTTCAACACGGATTTCCGGCGACGGACGCGGAAGTTCGCGTCATTCCGTGGCACCAACTTCCTGCGCCTCGGGCAGATGTGCAGCGGCAGGCCAGGATGCACGCGCGCTCGGGGGCCTATCCGCGTCCTTCCAGATCGACGAACTCGAGGTGCACCCGTCCCAATCATCCGTCCCTCCGCTCGTTCAGCCCATCGAAGCCAGCTCTGTAAAGCCGGACTTGAACGCCTCCACCAGCGTGTCGATCTCCGCTTCGGTCATCGGCGTGGAGAACGTGCACGTACCCGTGCTGATGATGCTGCAACCTTCGTTGTAGAGGTGATCGAGCAACGCCTTGAGTCGGCGCGACTCGTCGGGCGTCGGGTAGGCATCGCGGTAATTTCGTGGCGGCGTCTGCTTCATGTGCACCAGGAACATCGAGCCCGCCCCGGTGACGCTCGCGGGCGCGCCCGTCGCGCGGATCGCGTCTTCGATGCCGTTCCTGGCCCGATCCGTCAGCGCGTTCAAGCGCGCCACCGCGGGCCGGTCGAACTTCAGCATCGCCGCCATACCCGCGGTCATGCTGATCGGGTTGGCCGTGAATGTGCCGGAGTGCGGGAACACGTACCGGGGCGACTGCGGGTTGAGCACATCCATGACTTCGGCGCGGCCGGCGACGGCGCCAATGGGAAATCCTCCGCCGATGATCTTGCCCAGCGCGGTCATGTCGGGCGTGACGCTGTAGCGCGCTTGCAACCCGGAGTGCTCGGCCCTGAACGTGATGACTTCATCGAACACCAACAGCACCCCGTGGCGCGCGGACCACTGGCGCAACGCGGTGACGAACTCGACATCCGCCGGACACAAGCCGACGCGGTGCGGCATCAGATCGATCAATACGCACGCGAGGTCTGTGGCGTGCTCGTCCAGGATCGCCAGCGTGCGCTCGGTGTCGTTGAACGGAAAGACCACCACGTCCTTGAGCGCGGACTCGGGTGTGCCGTGCACCAGCGGAACGCTGTTCGGATGGTCCCTTTCGCCCCAGGTCGCCGGCGTGGAACCCTGGCTCACCTCGGCGTAGTCGTAGACGCCGTGGTAGGCGCCCTCGGCCTTGGCGATCTTCGGCCGCCCGGTAAATGCGCGGGCCGCCTTCAGCGCGACCATGATCGCCTCCGTGCCCGAGTTCATGAAGCGCATCTTCTCGAACGAGGCGTTGCGGCTGCACAAGTGCTCCGCATAGCGGACCTCGATCTCGGTTCCCATCATGAACGCGGTGCCGCGGGTCATCTGCTCCGTCACCGCCTGGATGATCTCGGGGCAGGCGTGGCCATGGATCAGGGACGCCATGTTGTTGGAGAAATCGATGCGCGTGACGCCCTCGAGGTCGGTCACGCGGCAGCCCTTGCCGCACTCGACGTAGGTCGGGTGACCCGCCCGCAGGATCGCGTTGCGGCTGACGCCGCCGGGAAGGACTTTGAGGGCCCGCTCGTAGAGGGCGGCGCTGCGTGAGAGGTCGGTTTGCATTACATTTAAGAATTAAGAGTTAAGATTTAAGAAGTGGTCGTATTGCGCCTCGAACTCTTGATAATCGAAACGAAGATCGCCGTCAGCTCGTCGCATTCCCGCTGCAGAGGGGCTAGCTTTTCCGGAATGACAAACTCTGCGTCAACAAGCAGCTCGAGCCAGTACGCGGTTTCTTCGACTTCCTTCAAACAGTCGCCGCACTTCGAGATGAACTCCGGCTTACTGCGCGCTCGGAAAGCCTCCCGATAGTTTGCTCCCACCGACGTCCCGGAACGGAGCACCTGCTTGCCAAGAATCTGTGCTTCAGTCCTTTTCGGCAGAGCCGAAAACATCCGAACAATACGAAGCGCAAAGCTCTTCGTTCGATTACGCAAATCTTTCCCCGGATCTGCTGTTACCACCTTCTTAAATCTTAATTCTTCCTTCCTAATTAATTTGGTTTGCGTGGTCATGTCAGCCTGCGTTGATCCGTTCCGGGGTGCGAAGCAGAGTCGCAGCGGTGCGCTCCTGCACGAAATCGAAATCGATACCGGGGCTCAGTTCGACGAGCCGAAATCCGTTCGGCGTGACTTCGATCACGGCGAGATCGGTGTAGATGCGGTTCACGACGGCGCATCCCGTTAGCGGAAACGTGCACGTTTGCACGAGCTTCGCCTCGCCTTCCCTTGTGCAATGCTGGGTGATGACGAAGATCGACTTCACGCCCGCGACCAGGTCCATGGCGCCGCCGACTGCGGGGATGGCGTCGGGCTCGCCCGTGGACCAGTTAGCCAGATCGCCGTTCTGCGCGACCTGGAGCGCGCCGAGCACGCAAAGATCCAGGTGGCCGCCGCGGATCATGGCGAAGCTGTCCGCGTGATGAAAGTAGGCGGCGCCCGGAAGCGCCGTCACGCGCTGCTTGCCCGCATTGAGTAGCTCGGGATCGCCTTCGCCGGGCTTGGGCGCGGGGCCCATGCCGAGCAGGCCATTTTCTGTGTGGTAGATGAACGAGCGGCCCTCCGGCACGAACCTGGCGACCAGCTCCGGAATGCCAATGCCCAGATTCACATAGGAGCCGTCGGGAATGTCCTGCGCCAGGCGCTGCGCCATCTCCTCGCGCGTTCGCCCGATCACTGCCGGCGTCGTCATGGGTAGGACGCTCCTGCTTCGACGAGTTCCGATTCGTGGGCCGGGTTGGCGATGCCGACCACGCGATCCACGAAGATGCCGGGAGTGACGATCGACTCGGGGTCCAGCTTGCCCGGCTCGACGACCTCGGCGACCTGGACGATCGTGACCTTGCCCGCCATCGCCATCGGCGGGCCGAAGTTTCGCGCCGTCTTGCTATAGAGGATGTTGCCGTGGGTGTCGGCGACCCGTCCCTTGATGAGCGAGAAGTCCGCGCGGAGGCCGTGCTCGAGCAGATACTTTCTGCCGCCGAATTCCCGGGATTCCTTGCCTTCCGCCAGTGGCGTTCCCACCGCGGACGGGGTGTAGAACGCCGGGATTCCAGCTCCGCCGGCGCGGATGCGCTCCGCGAGCGTTCCCTGAGGAACCAATTCCAATTTCGTGCGCCCGCTTCGGTAGAGCTCGGGGAAGACGGTCGAGTTGGCGGTGCGCGGAAACGAACAGACGACCTTGGAAACGCGGCCCGCCTTGAGCAGCGCCGCGAGGCCGACCTGGCCGCTGCCGCAGTTGTTGCTGATCATCGTCAGATTCGTGGCGCCTTGGTCGATCAGCGCGTGGATGAGCTCGATTGGACTGCCCGCTTCGCCGAAACCACCGAACATGATGGTGGCGCCATCGAAAATATCCGAGACGGCCTCGGCTGCGCTTGCCACCCGCTTGTCGATCATTCGGCGCCTACAAGAGCGGCTTGAAGAGCGCCGAGACTCGGCGCCTGTCCGGCAGCCGTGGTGCGACCCGGCGCCTGTCCGGGTTTCGCCACACGCGCGTAGTGATACAAGCCAGCCTCGTCGAACAGAACACGGTCTTCGTAGTCGTCGAACCAGAGCGCCTCGGGGTTGCGGCCGACGATGCAGACCTTGCCGCGGTCTGGCGCGCTGCCGGCGTTCCGAAGAATCTTGAAGATCAGGACACCATTCTCGCTGCCCGCGAGTCCCGGTATCCCCTCGTTGGTGACCGCCGCCACTTCGGTCTTGCCTTTGTAATGGGTGATGGAAAGGCGGGCATGGGCCTCGACGCCCGACAATCCCTTTTGCGATTCGTTGAGAATATTCCACGCGGTCTCGATCGGAACATTGAATGCCTTGTAGGCAACGATGTCGCGCCCGCAGAAGAAGTAGTGGTTTTCGCCGCCGGCGCGCTTGAACTCGCGCTGCAGAATGCGGAGGGCGTCCGCGTCATCGTTGATGCCCTTCATGATCGGCGCCTGGTTCTGCACGGTGAGCCAGCCGCGCGAGGCCAGGCCTCGCATTCCCTCGCCCGTCGCGGGGACCCATTGCTTGAAGCCCTGCGCGTCCTCGATGTAGTTCCCTTCCGCATCCTTGGCGAGGAACTCGTCTGGGTGCTCGAAGTGCAGCATCATGTGCAGGCCGACCTGCGGGTAGGTCTCGTGGAAGCGATCGAGCATCGACAGGAAGGTGCGGTCGAAGCGCTGGGGATAGAACGCCATATCCTTGGTGCCGATGCGGATCGACTCGACGCCGGCTTCGGCCAGAGCGCCGAGCCAAGCCGCGATCTTTGAATTGTTCAGCACCATTGCGTCGCCGCCCGACATCAGGATCTCGCGCAACTTCTCGCGTCCGCTTTCGGGATGCACGCCGCCGTTCTTCGCCACGGCCGCGTTGTGCTGCTTGATGTAGGGAATGATCTCGGGGATCATCGCGAGACCTTTCTTTGCGATGGTGCCGTCCTGTCGCTTGATCTGCTTACGGGCGATCAATTCTTCGCGGTAACAGAAGCGGCAATGTGCCGAGCAGGTCGAAATGACGTACATGAGTCCCATCTCGTACTTGTGGAGCAGGCCCTCGACCGGGCTGTAGTCCATCTGGTTGCCGGGGTCCTCCGAGCCCGCAAGATCCATCGTCTCGGCGGGGTCGGCCTTGACGATGCGCTGAATCGCGGCGCTGGTCCTGGCCAGCTCGTAGTAATGGCGCGTGATCTTCACGGGCATCCGGGCTTCAACGTCACGATCGGTGCCCTTGAGTGCTTTCAGCCTTGTCACCTCGTCTTGGGAATAGAAGCTCAGCATGTCCGCCGGCGCCTTCTCGTTGAAGAAGGGGGCAAGCCCACTGATAATTTCCCGCTCATAGCGGCCTTCTTCGACGCTCTCGAGAAACTTCTGCTCGCGTGCGGTGGGGACGTAAGGTTGTGGCTGTGTCATCGTTCGGGCTCCAGTGCGGGGAAAGAATTAATCTCTATCGATCAGTTCCTCCTTCGGCGCTGTACCTATATTATAGTATATAGATGGTCGCCGGTCCATTTCTACGCCCGAATCTCATACAAAAGCATTTTGCGGCGACGGTCGATCGTGCGTCATTTGGAGAATTTGCAGCGCAAAGGCGGCTTCAAAGGATTCAATCAGCACGCCATGAGTCTGATTATCGCGGAGACCGATCCGCGGAAGCAGCAAGCATCAGCCTCGGCCTGATTGACCCTCGGGCAAACACGCGGCTGTTCGTTTCGGTGAAGTCTTTCTTGGTCGTCGTAGTGTGCCTGTTTGCGGCGCGCTCAGTCGCGTTGTCCTTCCCGAGCGAGGAAGACGTACGCTCAAAACTGCATGCCGGGCTCACGGCCGACGAGGTTGTGAGAATGTTCGGAGAACCATTCGACGGGCGCGTCCAACCATGTGTCGACTGCACCATGACCTACATGTCGCCTTTCAACCTGACCGTGGAAAAAGAAGGATATACCGGTGTGCATATTCGATTCGCGAACGGTCGCGTCAGCACCTTTGACATCTTAACTGGAAATCCATCCTACGCGGAGCCGCGGCCGCCGCGATTTTTTTGGCCATATCTAAAATTCCTTGGCGTGATGTTTGTTCTTGGCGTCGTGTCCAAGCTGATCATCCGCTTTACGCCTGTCGCCCGCGTCGTCGCGCACGAGGTGGCAGACTTCTTTGAAAAGCGCGAGATTGCGGTTGAGAAAGCGCCTCCGGAGTTTCGCTTCATCACTCACGAAACAACTCTGCAAGAAGTCATCGACAAGCAGGAAAGCCGTCGCGGACTGTTCGAATCGCTATCAGTGCCGAACGCGGATTGGGTTACGCATTAACTTCCACGAATAGCGGCAAGTCCGAGATCGTAACGTATGAGTACGACCTTCCCTATCACGCGGCAGTCATCGTAATGCCGGAGTTTCCATTCGAAATGGAGAGTCGAATACGCGCCGTTTTTTATCGGCCGATTCAACGCGATTTAGCGGAAGCGACCGGTTAACACGCAATGAATTCCGGGAGCTGGCAATGTTTGGCGGCCGCCGAACATCTCTCGTGGAAAATTGACCGAAGCTCATTAGGTTATGGAGAGTCAATCGGCGAGGCGCCGATTGCAGCACGCGAGGCGCGTGCGCTCCCCAAGGGAGACGCGCTCCGCACAACCCACATTTGAATATGGAACCTGTTTACATTCTCGGCGCCGGCCGAACCGACTTTAAGCGCAACCTGAAGAAGGAAGGCAAAACCATCCGAGACCTCATTACGGAAGCGGGGCGCAAAGCGATCGCGGACGCGAAAATCGACGCCGGCGAAATTGAAGCGGCGGCGGTGGGAAACTTCAACTCTGGCCAGTTCACCAAGCAACTGCATCTCGGCGCGTTCGTGCCGGAGATCGATCCGAAATTACACGGCATTCCGACCATGCACACCGAAGCGGCGTGCGCCAGCGGCGCGCTTTCCGTCGTGCTCGGCGCGCAATGGATTGCGGGCGGATTTCATGATGCGGTGCTCGTTGTCGGCGCGGAACAACAGAAGACGATGTCGTCGCTCGACGGCTCCGATGTTCTCGGCGCCGCGGCCGATTATCACGTCGAGAAACCGGAATACGGCGACTTCATGTTCCCGAAATTGTTCGGCAAGATCGCGCAGATCTACATGGAAAAATATGGCGCGTCGGAAGAAGCGCTCGCCTGGGTGGCCTACAAAAATTACGCGCACGCCCGCCTGAATCCGCTCGCGCAAATGCGAGAGGCCGATCTGACTTTCGATGCCGCCTCGCAAGTCTCGGACAAGAATCCGAGCGTCGCGCCGCCCCTGAAAGTTTCTGATTGTTCGCAAATCACCGATGGCTCGGCCGCGCTCGTGCTCGTCTCGGAAAAGTATTTGCAGAAGCACGGCATCGACAAAGCGAAGCTGCCGCGTCTGCTTGGGTTCGGTCTCTCGACCGATTATCTCGCGCTCGAGAAAAAAGATGCGCCAACATTTTCCACCGCGCGCAAGGCGGCGTCGAAAGCGTTCAGTATGGCGAACCTCAAACCGCGCGACATGAATGGCGTGGAAGTGCACGATTGTTTCTCGATCACGGAAATCTGCGCCTACGAAATTCTTGGTTTGGCCGAGAACGGTAAAGGCGCCGAGTTAGCGATGAGTGGCGCGACGGCCTTGCCACAGGTGCGCAACGAAAAGGTGAGCGGAAAATTCGATTTCGAAATTCCAGTGAACGCCGGCGGTGGATTGATCGGCGACGGTCACCCGGTCGGCGCGACCGGAGTGCGCCAAGTGGTCGAAGGCTATCAGCAGCTAACTTCCCAAGCCGGCGCGCGCCAGATCGAGAACTGCAAGAAATTCCTGACCTTCAACATGGGCGGCAGCCTAACGACTGCTGCGGCGATGATCTGGGGTCGCGACTAACGACTCGTTAGCCCATGTAGAATCCACCGTTCACGTTTAGGACGTGACCGGTGATATAGCTCGCCATCGGCGAGGCAAGAAAGAGTGCGGCATCGACAATTTCGCGCCCGTCACCTAATCGACCGAGTGGAATTTGTTTTTTGAAATTCTCCGTGACTTCATCGGGCATGCCTTTGCTCATGCCGACATCGATGAAACCAGGCGCGATCGCGTTCACGGTGATTTGCTGACGCGCGAATTCGCGCGCGGAAACTTTCGTCAGCGCGATGAGCGCGGCTTTGCTCGATGAATAATTCGCCTGGCCGAACAGACCCATTTGGCCACTGACTGACGACATGTTCACGATGCGTCCGCCCGTCCGCAAAACAGCGGCGGCTTTTTGCGTGACGTTGAAGGTGCCGCTTAGATTGACGCGCAGGACGCTCTCGAAATCTTCCAGCGTGAGTTTCTTGATCGTGCGGTCGCGGATGATGCCAGAGTTGTTAATCAAGATGTCGAGACCACTGAACCGCTCGCCGATTTGTTTCATCATCGCTTCGGTTTGAACTGAGTTTGTGACATCACATTCAATCACGAGCGGGTGTTTCAATTTCGCCGCGACAGAATCCCCGTCCGCTTTGTTCTGCCCCTTCTCGTCGGCGACATAGTTCACGACGCATTGCGCGCCGCGCGCACCGAAAGCTTGGATCATTTCCGCACCGAGACCGCGCGAGCTGCCAGTCACGAGCACCACTTTGCCGGAAAAATCGAGAGGATCAGTCATGGTCGACGTTAGGCTGGAAACGCGTTGCCGGACAAGCGATAGCCGCTAAGATTTGCAACCCATGCCCGCGCCGATACGCGTTCTCACTGCCGTTCCGATTTGCGATGGACATGACAGCGCGATCAACACCATCAACCTCGAGTTTATCCGGCACGGAATCGAAGTGGTGTATCTCGGTTACCACCGTTATGCGCAGGACATCGTGCGCGCGGCCATCCAGGAGGATGTGCGTGCGATTGGCATCTCCAGTTACAACGGCGGACACGTCGAGTTTTTTGCCGAAGTCGTTAGGCAACTGAAGAAACGTGGCGCGAGCGACATCAAGGTTTTCGGCGGCGGCGGGGGCACGATCACGCATGACGATCAGCGCGTGATGCAACGCCGCGGAGTGGACAAGATTTTTTTCGCGGGCACGTCGTTAACCGACATGACGGAATGGGTTCGCCACCGTTACGGAAAAGCGAGCAAACGCGCTGCCGGCAAATCGGCGGAGATGAATCTCGCGCGCAAATTAACCGCAATCGAAGACAGCTACGCGAACGGCAAGCGACCAAAGAAGACTGCGAGCAGCAAAGCGAAGAAGTCGTTAGGCACGCGCGTGATCGGCTTTACAGGTCCGGGTGGGGCAGGGAAGACAACGCTGATCGATGAACTGATTCTGCGGATGCTGCAGCGCGCGCCGAAAGCGCGAATCGCAATTCTTTCCCACGACCCGAGCGTGGTTGGCGAAGGCGCGTTGCTCGGCGATCGCGCGACTATGATCAACTCGCAGGACGATCGCGTTTTCATGCGCAGCATGGCGACGCGCGGACAATCCGGCGGGTTGTCGCCGGCGACGGAAGATTGTCTGCGTCTGCTCGCGCAAAGTGAATTCGATTACGTCATTATCGAGACGGTCGGCACCGGCCAGGAAGCGATGCCGTTTCAAAGCAAGCTGGTCGATCAGACTGTGTTGGTGATGAACCCAGATTACGGTGCGCGTTTGCAGTTGCAGAAAATTGTCATGCTCGATCTGGCCGACATCGTGGTCGTGAATAAAAGCGATCTCGATCGCGCCAAAACGGCCGTCAATGAAATCGAACGCCGACTTGAAGGAAGCGGGCGCGAGCAGAAATTGATTTCGACCGTGGCGAAACGTCATCGCGATCGCGGCGTGGATAAATTGTGCGATCTGCTGATGCGTGAGCCGGCAAAGAAAGGTGGACGGAAATGAGCAAACTGGGACGCGTTGTTGAAGCGGTAGAAAAATATGATCAGCACGTGCTCGATGAAGTGAAGCGCGCGCGCACCGATAAGAAATTCGGGAAGCAAATGCTCGATCGCTGGGACGAAATCAAGCGCAGCATTAAGGTTGGGAAAGCGCCGACTGGTTTGGAATTGCCGCGGCTGGCGTTGCCGGAAATCGACGAGCCAGGTGAGATAGCGCGTTACTTGTTAGGCGACGGATTGCCGGGCGAGTTTCCTTATCTGAACGGCGCCTACAGAGAGATGTATCTCGAGCCGTTCCGGATCGAAACCGGCAGCTTCGACAAAAATGGCCACGGCAAGAATGGTCACGGGAAAAACGGAAAAGACGGCGTCGCGAAACTCCAGGAAACGGAAGAACCGACGCGACTTTTTTCCGGCATGGGTTTGCCGGACGATACGAACAAGCGCTTTCATTTTCTCGGCGCGCATCAGCGCTCGAAACGACTGAGCACCGCGTTCGACGGTCCGACACTTTACGGAATTGATTCCGATGCGGACGGCGTTTTCGGAAAAATCGGCGAGGGCGGCGTCGCGGTCGACACGGTCGAAGACATGGTACGGCTTTATGCCGGCTTCGATATGGGCGCGCCGAGTTTTTCGGCGTCGATGACGATCAGCGGCCCGGCGCCGATCATCATGGCGATGTATATCGCGGCGGCGAAACGTCGTTTCGGTTCCGAAGTTGTTCCGAAACTTCGCGGCACGATTCAGGCCGACATTTTCAAAGAAGTTCAGGCGCAGAACGAAACCATTTTCCCCGTCGAAGCTTCGCTCCGTTTTCTCGGCGACATGATGGAATGGACCACGCGCAACATGCCGCGTTGGTATCCGGTTTCGATCAGCGGTTATCACATCGGCGAAGCCGGCTCGACGCCGGTCCAGCAGGCCGCTTATACGCTTTCGAATGGTTTCGCTTACGCCGAAATGATGGCGAACCGCGGCATGTCCGCGGATGAATTCGGCCCGCGCCTTTCCTTCTTCCTCGATTGCGGACTCGACGTCGAATACATCGCGCTCACCCGCGTGTCGCGTCGCATCTGGGCGATCGGAATGCGTGATGCTTTTGGCGCTGGCGCGCGTGCGCAGATGTTTAAAGTCCACACGCAAACCAGCGGACGGTCACTCATCGCGGCCGAGTTCCGAAACAACCTAACGAGAACTGCGGCCGAGCTGATGCTGGCCTACATGAACGGCACCAACTCGTGTCATTCGAACAGCGCCGACGAACCATTCACCACACCGAGCGAAGAATGGATCCGTCTTTCCGCCCACGGTCAGGCCATCCTGCTCGACGAGTCCGGCATCTTCAAACACACCATGAACATGCTGAGCGGTTCGCCGGGAATGAAAGCGGTCGAACGCGCGGTCGAAGCGGCGATTCTCGAAGAGTTCCGCGAAATCGAACGGCTCGGCGGCGTAATGGGCGCGGTGGAGAATCGTTATCAGCGCAGCCAGATCCAAAACGCGGCGCATCGCTACGAACAGCAAATCTATGACGGCACGCGACCGATCATCGCGCTGAACAAGTATCGCGACGCTGACGAAGAAATGCCGGAAGTCGAACTCGTCCGCACTTCGCGCGCGAAGCAGCAACTACAAGTCGATCGCTTGAAGAAATTCAAAGCGAAGAACGCGCGCAAAGCCGAAGCGGCTTTGGACAAACTCGCGGCTGTCGCTGAGACAAACGAAAATTGTTTTCCGGCGCTAATGGAAGCCGCGGAAGTCTGCTCGTTAGGCCAAATCAGCGGACGGTTGCAGGAAGTAGTCGGGCGTTTTCGACCGATGGTCTAACTACTTCTTCATTCGCTGCACGCGAATATTATCGCGATAGAACTTTGTACAATCTTGCTTCGCGACTTTGGTCGCCTTCAGCGAGACGACAAGTTGATCGCCGCTGCGCGCGATCGCCCCATTGCCGGCGTTTCCCTGGTTGTCGCGAAAACTGAACTGTAGTTTGTCTTTCCCGCTGGCCGTCGCCATGCCTTGCGCTTCCGGCGCGCAACCGCTGCCGTCGTTATTCACGGCGTCGAAGCTGACCTGAATTTTGCTTCCCGATTGTTCGATCGTGAGCTGAAAAACTGCGCTGCCGTTCAGGAATTTCTTGTCAGAATATTCGCCGGCCCAGGATGCATTTTCCGCGGCGAAAGAGATTCGACTAACGAGGGCAGCTAACAGCAGGAAGAGAAAGAGATGACGTTTCATGGCGAGTGTTTCAAGAGTTTGGATTACGCGGTTCGCGGTGCGCAAGCTTAAGCGGCTTCGCTTCCTTCAGAACGTGGCGCGCAATAACGAGCCGTTGTACTTCCGAAGTGCCTTCGCCGATCGTGCAGAGCTTCGCGTCGCGCAGGTAACGCTCAATCGGCAAATCGCGACTGTAACCGTAGCCGCCGTGAATTTGCATCGAGCGATCGCAAATTTTCACGGCTGATTCCGACGCGAACAATTTCGCCATGGCAGATTCCTTAGTCGTGTTCTTGCCTTGATCCTGTAAGTGCGCGGCGTGCATCGTCATCACTTCGCTTGCTTCCAGTTCCATGGCGGAATCGACCAGCATCCATTGGATCGCCTGGAAGTTTCCGATGGCGTGACCGAACTGTTTCCGCTCGTTCGCGTAGGAATTCGCGCGATCAAACGCCGCTTCCGCAATTCCCACCGCGAGCGCGGCGATGCTAATGCGACCGCGATCCAAAACTGTCAGCGCCTGTTCGCGGCCGCGACCGCGTTCGCCAAGAATTTCCGTCTTCGAATCCGTGAAACGCAACTCGGAGGTTTCGCTCGCGCGCATTCCGTAGGTGTGAATTTTTCGCACCGGCGTGACCTGATCCTTCATCATGATGAAGGCGCTGATCTCGTTTTTGCCCGCGTCGGTGCGACCGGTCGTGGCGATGACGATAAGTAAATCGGCTACGCGTCCGCTGGTGATGAAGTGCTTCATCCCGTTCACGTGCCAATGATCGCCGTGCTCGGTCGCGAGCGTTTCGATCCCGCCGGTATCGCTCCCTGCGTTCGGTTCGGTCAAACCCCAGCCGCCGATCCATTCACCACTCGTTAGGCGCGGCAGATATTTTTTCTTTTGTTCATCGTTCCCGAAGAGATTGATCTGTCCGACGGATAGCGCATTATGCGCCGCGATATCCATCGCGAGCGAAGCGCAGATTTTGCCCAGCTCTTTGACCGCCAGCGCTGCAGTCACGTAGCTCAAACCGCGTCCACCAAATTCCTTGGGCGCGACCATGCCCATCAATCCGATCTTTCCCGCCTTGGTAAAAATTTCGCGCGGCAGTTGTTCGTCGTGATCCCATTGATCGGCGTAAGGAGCAACTTCGGTCTGATTGAACTCTTCCAGTTTCTTGAGGAAGGCACGCGATTCGTCGTCGAGAGGGTGTTCGAGTGTCATCATAAGATAAATTTGTGAGCGTTGTGGGCTGCGCGTTATGCTGCGCGCACCAATGGCTCCTGGGCAAATAGAAACTGGCGCAACAGCCCGCAGTCGCATCGCGCGGCGACTGCTGCCGTTTTTGTTTCTGCTCTACGTCGCGAATTATCTAGATCGTACCAATATCGCTTACGCGACACTGGGGATGAAAGGCGACCTGGGTCTGAGCGATTCGGTCTTTGGGACGGCGAGTGGGATTTTTTTTATCGGCTATTTCGCCCTGCAGATTCCTGGGGCGCTTTTGGTGGAACATTGGAGCGCGCGGCGTTTGCTCGCACTCACTCTCATCACCTGGGGCGTGTTAACTACGCTGACCGCTTTTGTGCGCACGCCGATGGAACTTTACGGCGCGCGTTTCTTGCTAGGCGCGGCGGAGGCAGGGTTTTTTCCAGGCGTGATTGTTTATCTTTCGCACTGGTTCATTTATCAGGATCGCGCCAAGGCGGTGGCGCGGTTCATGTCGGCCATTCCTATTGCTTACATCCTTGGCGGACCGCTGGCCGGCTGGATACTAGGTATCCACTCGTTAGGCATTCCTGGTTGGCGCTGGCTTTTCCTGGTGGAAGGAGTGCCGGCGGTCCTACTGGGAATAGTTACGTTCTTTGTTCTGCCCGATCGGCCTAAGGAAGTTAGCTGGTTGCGACCTAACGAGCGCGATTGGCTAAGTGCGCGCCTGGCGGAAGAGCGGCAGACTAAGGCTGGCGTGGAGCACATGACGGTCTGGCGAGCGCTGCGGCATCCGCCGGTGGTGTTGCTCATGCTTGGTTTGTTTTTCTGTTACTGCGGCGGCTATGCGATTTGGTTTTGGTTTCCGACGATGCTGCAACGGATGACCGGGTGGACGTGTGCAGCGGGTTGGATGGGTCGGTGCGATTCCGTTCATGGCAGGGTTGATCGGAATGCTGCGTCGTGGGCGGGAACTCCGATCGCACTGGGCGAGAGCCGCTGGCATTTTGCCATTCCCCAATTGACGGCGGCGCTCGCGTGCTCGCGTCTGGTTTTTTATTCCGCATTCGAACCTGTATGCTCATTGCGGTCTTCTCCTCGTCGGTTTTCGGCACGGTTGCCTATCTGCCCTCGTTTTGGGCGTTGCCCTCCGCCTTTCTTACCAGCTCCGCCGCGGCCGCGGCGGTAGGGTTCATCAATTGCACCGCACAGCATCGGCGGATTCGTCGGCCCGAAGATTATCGGCAACTGAGCCAGGGAAGCGGTTCGTTCAGCGAGCGGATTCATTTTTATGATCGTGTGCTGGATGATCGCGGCCGTGCTGGTGCTGCTATGCCCGCGGGAGCGTGTGTCATGAACATGATGGTTCGTGGCACAAACGTTATCGGCTCGAAAGTGGATGGGGAAACGCGGTGCGCTCATTATCACGGAGAAGGCGATATCATCGCGATCAAGTTCAAGTGCTGTGGGGACTGGTTCCCGTGTCATGACTGTCATGCCGAGATCTGCCGGTCACGCGGCGGAGGTCTGGTCTAAGGAAGACTTCGGAATGCCCGCCGTTTTGTGCGGCGGTTGCGGGCTTCAGTTAACGATCCGCGAGTTACCTCGATTGCGACTCGATTTGTCCGTGTTGTCGCCGGCAGTTTAATCCCGGCTGTACCCAGCACCATTTACTCTACTTTGAGGTTTAAAACCTCAGGGCGTTTCAGGATTACGTCCGCTCCTTGAATGGAATTCTCCGGAAGACTCTAATTCTTCAACGCCAATTCGAACGGCGCTTCGGTCTTCGCGCGGATATCGTCGACCGTGACACCGGGATGCAGCTCAATCAGGAGCAGGCCGCCGCCCTGTTTCACTTCAAAGACACACAGGTCGGTGATGATAAGATTAACAACTCCCAGACCGGTAATCGGCAGGGTGCATTTCTTCAGAATCTTCGGGCTGCCGTCTTTCGACGTGTGCTCCATCACCGCGACGACGCGTTTCACTCCGGCGACGAGGTCCATCGCGCCGCCCGGGCCCTTGATCATTTTGCCGGGAATCATCCAATTCGCGATGTCGCCGCTGTCGGTCACTTCGAAGGCGCCGAGAATGGCGAGATCGATATGACCGCCGCGAATCATGCCCGAACGAATCGGCGCTTGAGAAAAAAGCCGAGCCGGGCATCGTCGTAATGGTTTGTTTCCCGGCGTTGATCAGATCGGGATCTTCTTCGCCCGGTTTGGGAATGGGCCGATTCCTAACAAGCCATTCTCGGATTGCAGGATAACGTTCATCCCTTCGGGAATGTAAGTTGGCCACCAGTGTCGGAATGCCGATGCCGAGATTAACGTAGTAGCCGTCGCGCAATTCCTGCGCGGCGCGCTTCGCCAGCAGATCGCGCGATCGGGTTGGCCTTTTTTGCCGCGCCGCTGCCCTGGACGGTGCGGAACTCGATGCGCTTCTCGTATTTCGCGCCTTGAATGATGCGATCGACGAAGATTCCCGGCGTATGGATTTGATCGGGATCGAGTTCGCCGACTTCGACGAGATGTTCGACTTCGGCCACGCAAACTTTGCCGCAGCTCGCGATCATCGGGTTAAAATTTCGCGACGTTTTTCGAAAAATCAGGTTGCCGGCTTTGTCGCCCTTCCATGCTTTGACGAGCGAGACTTCGGCTGTGATGCCCGGCTCGAGCACGTATTCCTTGTCGCCGAATTTTTTCGTCTCCTTGCCTTCGGTCAGTTTCGTGGCGAAACCGGTGCGCGTGTAAAATCCGGGAATGCCGGCGCCACCGGCGCGCAATCGTTCCGCGAGCGTTCCCTGCGGAATCAGCTCGAGCTCGAGCTCGCCCTGCCAGCACCTGGCGCTCGAACTCCTTGTTCTCGCCTACGTAGGAAGCCATCACTTTTTTCACCTGCCGCGTCGTCAGCAGGACGCCCATGCCGAAGCCGTCCACGCCGGCGTTGTTGCCGACAATAGTCAGTCCTTTCACGCCGCTGTCGTGCAAGGCGGCGATCAGATTCTCCGGAATGCCGCAGAGGCCGAAGCCGCCCGCCGCGATGGTCATATTATCGTGCAGCAGGCCGTCCAGAGCAGCTGCTTGGCGTCGGGATAAACTTTGCTCATCGAGCAGGAGAAGTTTAGCCGATCATCGGAATTGCCAGCTATGGGACGCAGGATTACAGTCGCTCCAGCGGATGGATTCCGCGCGCTGCCACGGCAGTTGGCGCCTGCGTCGCGAAGGAGCTTCAATTTTCATGACAGAACTCCTCGCTCATCAACTCGCGCAACTACGCCTGTTCCCTGAATTTCGAAGATCTTTCCAAGAACGTCGTGCACGAAGTGAAACGGCGCGTGATCGACTCGTTTGGCTGCGCGCTCGGCGCCTGGAACGAGGAGCCCTGCGTGATCGCGCGGAAAGTCGTCTCGGATTTTTCGGCGAAGAATGGCGCGACCGTTATCGGAACCGCGCACAAGGCGCCGCCGGACTGGGCCGCGTTCGCGAACGGCTGTTGCATTCGTTATTTCGATTACAACGACACCTATCTCTCGAAGGAACCGGCGCATCCGAGCGATAATTTCTCGGCGGTTTTCGCGGTCGGCGGAGAGCGTCGGCGCGACCGGCGGTGAAGCGATCACTCGCGGCGGCGATTGCCTACGAAGTGCAATGCCGGTTCTGCGATGCGGCCAGCATTCGAGCGCGAGGTTGGGATCATCCGACTTACGGCGCGTTCTCGACCGCGCTGGCCTGCGCGAAATTGATGAAGCTCGATCCGGAGACGGACGCGGCATGCGATCAACATCGCCGGTGTTCATTGCGCGGCGTTTCGGCAGGCGCGGGTGGGGGAGCTATCGCATTGGAAAGGCGTGGCGTTCGCGAACGCGGCGCGGCTCGGCGTTTACGCGGCGCTTCTCGCACGCGCGGGCATGACCGGACCGGCGCCGATTTTCGAAGGCGCGATGGGATTCGAGAAAGAACTTGGCGTCTCGTTCGGCAACGTCGCGGAAGTTTTCGACAAGACGAAGGAAGCGATGCCGGGCGAAGGTCCGGCTTCGATGATCTTGAAGACGAGCATCAAATATTGGCCCGCGGAATATCACAGCCAGAGCGCGATCGAGGCGGCGTTGTTTTTGCGCAAGGAAATCGGCGATGTCTCGCAGGTGAAATCGATGCGCATCGAGAGCCACGACGCTTCGGTCGATATCATCGGGAGCGAGCCGGAGAAATGGAAACCGCAACAGCGCGAGACGGCGGATCACAGTTTGCCGTATATCACGGCGGTGGCGTTGATCGACGGCGAGGTGACCGACAAACAATTCGCGCCGGAGCGTTTCACGGAGACCGAAGATCGTGGAGTTCCTGCAGAACGTGAAGGTGGAGCGCAACGATGAGCTGAGCGCGATTTACGCGGAAGCGGTGGCGAACATCGTGCATGTGACGCTGGCCGACGGACGGACCCTGACCAAGCGGGTCGATTATCCGTTAGGCAATGCGAAGAACCGGCTGTCGGATTCGCAGCTGGAAGGAAAATTTCATTCGTTAGCCGACGCAGAAAGATCGGCAAGGAGGCAGCCGAGAAGGTTGTCGAGCATGGGTGGAAACTCGATGAGGCGAAAGACGTGACGACGTTGATGAAACTCTGCGAAATTTCTGCCTAACGAATGGTTTTGTTAGCCACGGATGAACACGGATGAAACACGGATTTTCTTCTCACTGTCATCCTGAGCGTAGCGAAGGATCTCTAATTATTTCCGACTCACAGCGTCGAGTGAGTAGAAATGATCAGAGATGTTTCGCTGCGCTCAACATGGCAGGCTCTTTCGGAAATCCGTGTATATCCGTGTTAATCCGTGGCAAAAATTCTTATGAATAAAGGGGAGACATCGGTGCGCGCCAGACTTCGCCAGCTGATTGGGGACGGCTGCGTCGCGATGCCGGGCGTGTTCAACGCCGCGATGGGGCGGCATGGTCGAACGCGCTGGTTTCGAGCTCTATATATTAGCGGCGCGGGTTTGTGCAACGCGACCGCGGGCGTGCCCGACATCGGTTTGCTGACGCTGACGGAAGTCGCGCAGCTGGCCGGTTATGTCGCGCACGCGGTGAAGATCCCTGCGATCGTCGATGCCGACACCGGATTCGGCGGAGCGGAAAATGCGGCGCGAACGATCGAGGAGTTCGAGCGCGGCGGGACTGGCCGGTTGCCATATCGAAGACCAGGAATTTCCGAAACGTTGCGGTCATCTCGCCGGCAAGACGTTGGTCGCGGTCGAAGAGATGAATGAAAAAATCGCGGCGGCGGCTGCGGCGAAGCGCGACAAGGATTTTCTTGCTGATCGCGCGAACGGATGCGCGCGCGGTCGAGAATTTCTCCAAGGCAGTCGAGCGCGCGCAGAGTTATCTCGCCGCGGGCGCCGACGCGATTTTTCCCGAAGCGCTTCCAGAACGAGCAGGAGTTCCGCGATTTCGCAAAGGAAGTGAAAGCGCCACTGCTCGCGAACATGACCGAGTTCGGCAAGAGCCCGTTGCTCTCGTTAGGCCAATTGGCCGATCTCGGCTATCGCATGGTCATTTATCCGCAGACGGCTTTTCGCGTTTCCATGTTCGCGGCCGGTCAGATGTTGCGCGATTTGAAGACGCCGGCACGCAGGAAGGATGGCTCGATCGGATGCAGACGCGGAAAGAACTCTACGATCTGCTGGATTACGATCCGACCAAATAAGGAATCCTATGAGCACGGAAACAAAACCAGCTTACAGCCCCGGCCTCGCGGGCGTGATCGCGGGCGAAACGTAGATTTGCTGGGTCGATCCGAACGCGGGCCTGATGTATCGCGGCTACGACATTCACCAGATGGCGCAGCAGGCGAACTTCGAGGAAGTCGCGTATCTGCTGCTGAATGGCGAACTGCCGGATGTCGCGCAGCTGGAGAAATTTACCAAGGAAATCGCGGCGGAACGCGAGTTGCCGAAAGAGGTTTTCGAAATGTTGCGGCTCTGCCCCGCGAAAATGCATCCGATGGATATGTTGCGCACCGGCGTCTCGATGCTGGCGCCGTTCGATCCCGAACTGAACGATCATTCGCACGACGCGAACGTGCGCAAAGGCAATCCGGTTGATCGCGAAAGTTTCGACGCTGATCACGGACGGCTGGCGGATTTCCCGAGGGCAGGATCCGATTCCGCATCGTCCTGATCTGACGCACGCGGGAAATTTCTTTTACAAACTGACCGGCGCGGTTCCGCCGGATTGGCAGATCCGGATGCTCGATACGATTTTCATTCTCTATGCCGATCACGAATTCAACGCCTCGACTTTTGCGGCGCGCGTAACGGCTTCGACTTTAGCCGACATGTATGCGGCGGCGACATCGGCGTGCGCCACGTTGAAAGGTCCGCTGCACGGCGGCGCCAACGAAGAGTCGATGAAGATGCTCGACGAAATCAAAACGCCGGATCGCGCGGAGAAATGGATGATGGATGCGCTGGCGAAGAAGGCGAAGATCATGGGCTTCGGCCATCGCGTTTACAAAAATGGCGATTCGCGAGTTCCGATCATGCGCGAGATCGCGCGCGATCACGGCAAGCGCATCGGCAAAGAACAATGGGTGCCGATCTGCGAGAAGCTGGAGGCGACGATGGAGCGCGAGAAGAGACTCTGCGCGAACGTTGATCTCTACGCGGCGCCGGTTTTCACGATGTTCGGATTCCCGCCGGAACTAAATACACCGATCTTCGCGGCCTCGCGCGTAGCCGGCTGGTGCGCGCACGTCATCGGAGCAGCACGATCAACAATCGTCTGATTCGTCCGCGCTCACTCTACATCGGGCCGGAAGAGCGACCCTACCCAGGTGTCGTGCACAACGGTGCCTAACGAGTAGTTGTAGCGGCGGTCTATGACCGCCGAGCTCATGAGAATTCGGCGCTCATAGAGCGCCGCTACAAAAAAAATGCCAACGGAATCTCAATCTCTTCAGGAACAGTTTGCGCCGCAGAATCATTGCTTTGGTTGCGGTCCGGCGAATGCGGAAGGTCTGCACATCCGCAGTTTCGCGCGCGGCGATGAAGTGATCGCCGAGTGGAAACCGGAGAAAAAATATGAGGCGTTTCCCGGCGTTCTGAACGGCGGGATCATCGGCGCGCTGCTCGATTGCCATTGCAATTGGACTGCCGCCTGGCATTTGATGCAGCGCTGGCGACAGGCGCGTCCGCCGTGCACGGTTACTGCTGATTACGCGATCAAGCTTTTGCGGCCGACGCCGACCGATGGTCCGGTTCATCTTTCTGCCAAAGTGGTCGAGTCCACCGAGACTCGCGCGACCGTCGAAGGAACTTTGACCGCTGGCGGAAAAGTGTGCGCGACTTGTCGCGGGACATTCGTCGCCGTGACCGAAGGTCATCCCGCGTTTCATCGCTGGTAGTTTTCGAACGCGCCCGGCAGGACTCGAACCTGCGACCGTCGGATTAGAAATCCGATGCTCTATCCGGCTGAGCTACGGGCGCTGCTCGACGAGCTTTCGGCCACGGCTCGCAATCACGCAAGCTTCTGTTAGTCTTGCGCCCAACTTCCGAGAGTCATGTCCACGAAAAATATCAATTACAGCTGGCATCAGCGTTTCCGCGAGCTCTACGACAAGGCGCTGGTCAAGTATCGCAATGAGCATCGGCAGCTGAATAGTTTTTTCACGCCGCGCGAAGTTGGCGTGCTGCGTTCCTTTGGCGCCAAGCCGATGGAGCTTTTCGATTACGCGGAAGATTCGTCCGATCTCGACCCGGAAACGGCACTGCTGATCACGGCAGTGCGGCGCGATTATTTTGTGGTCGAGCAAAAGGGGGAGTGGTCGGACAAAGAAATTTCCGTCGAAAAACTGCCAGCGAAAGATGCCGCACTCGGCGGCGTGGTCTGGCTGCCGCGCATTATTGAAAAAGCGAAAGGCCGATTGCGGGGCGAGTTGCCTAACGAGTTAATGTATTGCTGCGGGGGCGACCGACGATTTTTTCGGACGCACGATCTGCATCCGGCGGATTTCCTGCGCTACGTTTGGGCGGCCAAAGGGAATCAGGATAAAATTCTCGCCTACGTCAAAGGCAAAGCCTGAGTCCCTACTTCTTTTTTTTCTTCTTCTTCTTCGCCTCCAGCATGGTGCCGCGGCAATTCGGGGCTTCGCAGCGGCAGGCGAATTCTTTTTCTAATTTTTTTGTGCGTCGTTCCGCCGGCTCGATCCGGTAATCGTAAAAAAGTTCTTCGCCCGGTTTAATGCTCCGGAGCGCATAGATGAAGATGCGATCGTCTTCTTCTTCGGTCTCGCAGTTCGGCGCGCAGGAATGATTGATCCAGCGCGACTCATTACCGCCGACGTTGGCGTCGATCACATCGCCGTTATCGATGGAAAAGAAAAAAGTATGATACGGCTCGTCCGGCCGATGGGGCGGCAAATCCATCGCCTTTTTCCATGGCAAATGCCGTCCGGTGTATTCAATCACGCGCGCTCCTTTGCGGATCGCTCTGGTCGCGTAAACTCCGCGGCCATGCACGCCCGATTTTCCTACGCGCACCTTCTTCTTCCCGTTTCGTGAATGATTCTTTTTCGTTCGTGCTGGCATTGATCAAATATCGCAGCGTCGTCGCTGCGTGGCCGTAACAGTGATCTTCGCGCTAGGCGACAGGTTGCGCCGGACTCAGTAGAAATTTCGCGAGTAAGAGAAATCCCGCCGCGAAACAAAATGTGCCGATCGATGCGAAAATCATGAGGATCGGGTAGTAACCTTGATTGGCGGAAAAGCCCCCCGGCATCGCTTGCATCGCGAGAAAACCAACATGCGGGATTAATTCGAGCAACGCGCCGGCGGCGAAACAAGCGATGAAAGAATGGGTCACGCCGCGGATGAGAAGGTAAGTGAAGAGGCCGAGAAGAAAGAGCAGGTAAAGCAGGGGAATGACCGAAGTGAAGTTCATGGCGTCGCAGCATAGAGATGAGCGCAGATGGCTCCTAGACATTTTGCGGCCGGTCGCGGACTTGTAACCTTCGCTTATGCCTAAAGCTCTCCAGTCTTTCATCGAGGTTTCGCCGGACTCTCATTTCCCCCTGGAGAATCTTCCTTTCGGAATCTTTAAACCGCGCAGTGAACGGGCGCGCGTCGGTGTAGCGATTGGCCGCTTCGTGCTCGATCTGTCGATTTTGGAGGAAGCCGGCAAACTGACGCTGGAGCGAAGAGTTTTCGCGAATGATTCGCTGAACGATTTTCTCTCGTTAGGCCGACCCGCCTGGCGCAAGACGCGCGAGATTTTGCAACGCCTGCTCAGTGCGAACACCGCGGAATTGCGCGATGACGCGAACTTACGTGAACGCGCTCTGCACAAGCAATCCGAAGTGACGATGCAACTTCCGGCACGCATCGGCGATTACACGGATTTCTATTCGTCTTATCATCACGCCCACAATGTCGGCACGATGTTGCGCGGGGCGGAAAATGCGCTCATGCCAAATTGGAAATGGCTGCCAGTGGGTTACCACGGTCGCGCCAGTTCCATTGTCGTCAGCGGCGCGGACGTGCGTCGGCCGTGGGGACAAATCAAACCGCCGGACGCGACCGAACCGGTCTTCAGTCCAACGCGCAGTTTTGATTACGAATTGGAAACCGCATTTCTCATCGGCCCGGGGAACTCGTTAGGCGAGCCGGTGCCCATCGAGAAAGCCGAGGAGCACATTTTCGGGATCGTCTTGATGAACGACTGGAGTGCGCGCGACGTGCAGGCTTGGGAATACCAGCCGCTCGGTCCATTCCTGGCGAAAAATTTCTGTACGAGCATTTCGCCGTGGATCGTGACGCTCGATGCGCTGGAACCATTTCGGAAACCGTTGCCGCCACAAGATCCGGCGCCGCTCTCTTACCTGCGCGCGCCTAACGACTTCACTTACGACATCAAATTGGAAGCGCAGCTGCGCACCGCGAAGATGGATTCACCGCATACCATCACGCGCACCAATTTTCTGAATCTTTATTGGAGCATTGCGCAGCAGCTCGCGCATCACACCGTCGGCGGCTGCAACCTTCAGCCAGGAGATTTGCTCGCGAGCGGCACGATCAGCGGACCAACGGACGAATCGCGCGGCTGCATGCTTGAGCTGACTTGGCGGGGGGCGAATCCACTTACATTGCCGAATGGCGAGACACGCAAATGGTTGGAAGATGGTGATAGCCTGACAATCACCGGCTATGCGCAAGGCGAGGGATACAGAATTGGTTTCGGTGAAGTGACCGGGAAAATTCTACCGGCCACCACTCGTTAGTTATTGCAGCTGTTGTAGCGGCGGTCTATGACCGCCGAAAACGTTGTCCGTATCCGCGTGGACGGCGGTCATAGACCGCCGCTACAACTTCGCTTCGCGCAGTGGTCGCGAAAGGTCTTGTTTCACTCGATCGAGAATTCCGTTCACGAATCGTCCGGAATCAGGTCCGCCGAAAGTCTTAGCCAGATCGATCGCTTCGTTAATCGAAACGACGGGGGGGATGTCGTCGCGAAAAAGCATTTCAAAAATGGCCAGCCGCAGGACCGCGCGATCGACCGGGGAGATGCGATTGAGATCGTAGTTTTCGCAGTAGCGCGCGATCCGTTCGTCGATCTCCGTTTGATGCGTCACCATGCCGTCGATGAGCGGCTGCGCGAATTCGCGCACGCCAGATTTCGCCGGACAAAATTCCCAGAAGTCATCCATTTTTTCCGGGGCATGGCCGTGATGCAGGTCACGCCAGAAATGAAATTGGATGGCGGCCTGCCGCGCGTTGCGTCGCTTGCCCATGATTATTTCGCGCGCAGCTCGCTCATGATGTTGGCGATTTCCACCGCCGCGCGCGCCCCTTCGATGCCGCGGTTGATTCGTTTTTCGAGACAACGCTCGCGCGCCTGCTCTTCGTTTTCCATTTCGAGGACGATGTTGATCACCGGCACTCCGTATTCAATCGCGATGTGTTGCAGGGCGTTGGTCACGGAATGACTGAGATGCTCGGCGTGCGAAGTCGCTCCCTGCAGGATCACGCCGATCGCCAGGATGGCGTCCGATTTTTTTTGTAGCGCGATTTCGCGCACGACAATCGGGATTTCAAAAGCTCCGGGCACTTGATGCAAACTCAGCAGCACCCCCGGAATCAGCGAGCGCAATTCTTCCGAAGCGTGATTGACAAGGCCTTGCACATAACGGGCGTTGAACTGACTCGCGACCAGAGTGAAGTGGCGCTTCGTGCCGACCATTGTGCGCGGCCGGGGCGGAACTGCGAACGACATGCGCGACTAAAGCAGATGGCCCATCTTGACCTTCTTCGTCTCGAGATATTTGGCGTTGTGCGGATTCGCTTCGCTGCGGATGGGCACCTGTTCGACCATCTGAATTCCGTAACCTTCAAGACCGACAACCTTCTTGGGATTGTTCGTCAGGAAACGGAATTTGCGCACGCCGAGATCGAACAAAATTTGCGCGCCCAATCCGTAATCGCGCAGGTCCATGCCGAAGCCGAGCTTGGCATTCGCTTCGACGGTATCGAGACCTTCCTCCTGCAATTTGTAGGCGTGAATTTTCGCCGCCAATCCGATCCCTCGACCTTCCTGCCGCATGTAAACGAGCACGCCATTTCCTTCCTCGGAAATTTGGCTGGAGCGCAGCGTGTAATTGATTGCCGCAATCGCAGCGTTTCGAACCGAAGACATCGCCGGTCAGACATTCGCTGTGCACGCGGACGAGCGTCGATTGGTTAGGCGAAATAATTCCTTTAACCAGCGCGAGATGATGCGCGCCATCTAGAACCGAACGATAAAGATGCAGATCGAAGTCGCCGTAATCAGTCGGCAGCCTAACGACTTGTTCGCGCTCGACTAACTTTTCCTTCAACCGTCGATGCGCAATCAGACTCTGGATCGTGCAAATGCGCAGACCGTGTTTGCGTTTGAACTCCATCAACTCCGGCAAACGCGCCATTGTTCCATCGTCGTGCAAAATTTCGCAGAGAACGCCGGCTGGTTGCAGTCCGGCCAACCGTGCGAGATCTAGCGCCGCTTCGGTATGACCCGCGCGGCGCAGGACGCCGCCATCTTTCGCGCGCAAGGGAAAGATGTGACCAGGTTGAATTAGATCTTCCGGTTTCGATTTCGGATTGGCGATGGTTTGGATGGTGGCGGCGCGATCGTGCGCGCTGATTCCCGTCGTAACGTCGCGCGCCGCATCGACCGAAACCGTGAAGTCAGTCCGATACATCTCGCGGTTTTGCGCCACCATTCGTTGCAGCCCGAGTTGCTCGGCCCGTTCGTTCGAAACCGGCACGCAAATTAGTCCGCGGCCGAACTTGCTCATGAAATTCACCGCCGCTGGCGTGGCTTTCTCCGCCGCCATCACCAGATCGCCTTCGTTTTCGCGATCGGCGTCATCGGTCACGATCACGAGTTTCCCGTCGACGATGTCGCGCACGACATCGTCGATCGTATCGAATTCCAGAGCTGGAGATGCTTCCGCGAGCATTCGTTAACTGTTACTTCCGACGCCCGCGTCGGCAACGGTTATTCCTTCCCGCTCGTGGCTACAATTGCTTCCGGCCGATACATGTCGCGGTTACTTCCCTGGAATTCGGCTTTCAATTTCACTTTGAAATGCGCCAGATCGACGATGTCCCAACGAGTGAAATTCCAGTGGCCGGCGTTACGCGGTTCGTGTTCGAAACCGAGGATGAGATGCACCGCATCCTCGCGTACTTTGTTGGTCGCGATTTTTGGCTCGAAGTAAAATGTGCGGAAGCTACTCTCGCGGCTTCCGACGGCGTAGAGCTTCGGATCGAGATAATAAACGCGCTGCGTCGCGGTCTCGACCAGCCGCAAATCGGGATAACCCGAGCGTTGCACTTTGTCTGCGGCCGTCCTCGGGAAATCGCAGGAAAAACCGGGCGCCGCATTCATCACTTCGCGCACCGCGTCTTCGAAATGCGAACTTACTTCATTGATGCGCGCGATATTTTGAATCGGGCTGTCCGGCGCGTTCATCCGCCTAACGACTTCATCAAGCCCTGCGCTCAGCTGTTTGATCACACGCTGATCGGTTTCATTTTTTGAATCGATTGCGCGTACATGTTTTCCGGTCGCCGCGAAAATGACCTCGTCGAGCGGAAGCGCACGCAATTCCTGATCTTCCTGCAAGAGCCAGGGAATTAGCGTTTCAACGATCGATTTTGGCGGCGGCGCGGGCAGCGCGCCTAACAAGAAGATTTGTGACGCCGCGAAAAACTCGCGCACTCGTTTCGACTTCAAGCAGCGCTTTCGTTCCGTTGTCCGAGCAATTCCGGTCGCTCCGTCTTGATGTGCTGTCGCAGCCAGCGCACCGCCTCAGTCCTCTCCCGCGAAATGTGGATCGTCCAGTTGAGATCGCGCACTTTTTCCTGCCATTGCTGCGCCATCTCGTAGGAGAAATCCTGCGGCGCGACGACGACGATGATGGCGTTCGGCCGAAAGCGCGCCGCTTCGTGATCGGTCGCGGCGATTTTCTCGAGAAACGAAGCTTCGACGCGCAGCTCAGTCGCGTCGGTAAAATCCGCGAACTCATACTGAAAGTTCTCCGTGTTCTGGACCAGCTGCGTCCCGGCCACGCTCGCCGCGAGCAATTCCTCCCCCGTGACGATGCCACTAGCGGCGTGCACAATCCCCAGACAATCCTTGGTCAGTTCGGTCGGATAAGGCATCGAAAATAGGTATTCGCGACTACGGCGTCTACCACCGACAACGTAGCTCTTTGGGAAAGATATTCCGAAGAAAAATTCGCGCGTGATCTTATTCGAGAATTCGACCACTCGTTAGGCCAAACGCAGTGTTTCTGGTAATTATTCCGTCGGCCGGCGCAGGAAAATCTTGCCGGAAATTTTCCCGATTCATAGTCTCGCGACTAACAGGAGGTTTCGTATGCCAGTCAAATTCAAGGCCCGTTGCACCAAGTGGTATGGGTGGCTCCCCGATCTGCCGGATCGTCGCGATTTCCTTTACTCGGCCGTCGCGCCGAAATTGGTCAAGCTCCCACCCAAAGTCGATTTGCGTCCGGGTTGCTCGGCGGTCGAAGACCAGGGACAGCTCGGCAGTTGCACCGCCAACGCTCTCGTTGGTGCGCTCGAATTCTTGGAAAAAAAAGACGGCGTGAACTTCTTCGATCTGAGCCGGCTCTTTATTTATTACAACGAGCGCGCTTATGAAGGAACGATCGATCAGGATAGCGGCGCTTTTATTCGTGATGGCGTTAAGTCGCTGGCGAAACTCGGTGTTTGTCCAGAAAAACAATGGCCCTACAAGATATCCACTTTTAAGAAGAAACCGACGCCGCCGTGCTACATGCAGGCGAAGAAGCATAAAATCACCTCGTATCGTCGTCTCAATACGGTCGAGGAAATGCGGATGTGCCTCGCTGACGGTTATCCGTTCGTTTTCGGTTTCACCGTCTACGAGTCTTTTGAATCGGCGCAGGTGGCGAAGACCGGCGTTCTTAATCTTCCTTTGCCGAAAGAGAAAACTCTTGGCGGTCATGCCGTGATGGCGGCCGGTTACGACGATTCACAGGAACGATTTATTATTCGCAATTCCTGGAACACCGACTGGGGCATGAAAGGTTATTTCACCATGCCCTACGATTATTTGTCCGATAGAAATTTGTCGGACGATTTCTGGACGATCCGCGCTTCGAACGAAGGTTAGTCGAGCGAGTCAGGTGATTTCGACCGCGCGCTCCAGCAGCGGCATCACTTCGCCTAACGAGTGGTCGTTGCGGGCGTGAATCATCATCAGCGGTTCGTTCGCGGCCACTTCCTCGCCGATTTTCCTGATCTCGGAAAATCCAACCGCGAAGTCGATTTCATCGCCGGCTTTTTGTCGGCCCGCGCCGAGGAAAACCGCCGCGCGACCGATGGATTCGGCATCCATTTTTTGGATCGTGCCAGCGCTCTTCGCTTTGAACGGCTCCCGAATTGGCGCGCGGTGCACCTGCGCCAATTTTTCCAAGAAACTGACATCACCACCTTGTGCTTCCACGAGTTGACCGAATTTTTTCCAGGCGGTTCCGTCGCCTAACCACTCCCCAAGTTGCGCGCGCGAACTGAGGGAAATTTTCTCGGCCAGATCGAGAATCAGAGCGATCAGGTCTTTCGGGCCGGCGCCGCGGAGAATTTCGACGCACTCGATCACTTCCACCGCGTTACCCACTGCGCGACCGAGCGGTTCGTTCATCGGATTAAGCAGATAAGTTGTCTCTACTCCCATCGTCTTTCCCACTTCACCCATTGCCTTCGCAAGTTGTTCCGCGTCCGCGCGCGTTTTCATGAATGCGCCCGCGCCGAATTTCACATCGAGCACGAGTCGGTCGAGATTCTCCGCCAGCTTCTTGCTCATGATGCTGGCGACGATTAACGGCTGCGACGGAACAGTGCCGGTCACATCGCGCAGCGCGTAGAGTTTCTTGTCCGCAGGACAAATGTCGGCGGTTTGGCCGATCATGAAAACGCCGATGCGTTCCAGCTGCGCGAGCGCGCGTTTCTCGTCGAGGTTCACATTGAAACCTGGAATGCTTTCGAGTTTGTCGAGCGTTCCGCCGGTGATGCCCAGTCCGCGTCCGGAGATCATCGGCACCCACACTTCATCGCAAGCTAGTAACGGCGCCAGGACTAACGAGACCTTATCGCCTACGCCGCCGGTCGAATGTTTGTCCACTTTGGGTGGCGAGCCGGCCGGATAATTCAGCACACGCCCACTGTGCATCATCGCCATCGTCAGCTGTTGCGTCTCGCCCGCGGTCATGCCGCGGAAAAAAACCGCCATGGCCCAAGCGCTCATTTGATAATCCGCCACTTCGCCGTGCGTGAAGGCGTCGACGAGAAAGCCAATTTCTTCAGCGCTCAGTTCCGCGCCGTCGCGCTTCTTTTCGATCAGGGACGGAATGTGCATTGGAAGAAATCAGCCAGCGTTTCTGCGACGAAGGTAAAAGAGGATTTCGTGCCGAGGTCGCACGTTTCGTTTTGGTGCACGATGAACAGCGGCACTTCCTCGCGGGTGTGATCAGTTCCGCGAAAAGTGGGGTCGTTCCCGTGATCGCCGGTGATGATGAACAAGTCCTTAGCCTGAACGCTCGGCAGAAATGTGCCTAACCAGTCGTCAAACTCGCGCAGCGCCTGGGCGTAACCGGCGACATCGCGCCGATGACCGAAGAGCATGTCGAAATCGACCAGATTGGCGAAGATGACACCATTCGTCAGGCGCGGCCATAATTCAGCGATTCGTTGCATGCCTTCGCTATTTGACGCCGTCGCATAACTACTCGTTAGACCTTCACCGGCGAAAATATCCCTAATTTTTCCGACGCCAATAACTTCCGCGCCGCTTTCCTTGATCGCATTCAACACAGTGCGCTGCGGTTTCATGGAATAGTCATGCCGCCGCGCCGTCCGATAAAAATTCCCCGCTTGGCCGGCGAACGGGCGGGCAATCACACGGCCGATGTGAAAACCATTCGCGTGCTGTCGCGCGATTTCACAAATTTCGTAGAGCCGCGAAATCGGAACGACTTCTTCATGCGCGGCAATCTGCAGAACGGAATCGGCGGAAGTATAAAGAATCGGTTTTTTCGTGCGAACTTGTTCGGCGCCAAGCTCTTCGAGAATGGTCGTACCGCTGCGCGCGTAGTTGCCAAGAAACTCGACGCGCGCCTCCTGTTCGATCGGCCTAACGAGTTCTGGCGGAAATTTTTCGAAAACCGCGAACGGCTCGTCGAGAATCACACCTGCAATTTCCCAATGACCAGTCGTCGTGTCCTTGCCCGCGGAGCGTTCCCGCATCCGTCCGTAGCTCGCGCGAAGCTTTCCCTGCTGGCCTTTCAACAAAGCGCGAAGGCCTAACGAATCCAAATTCGGCAAACGCAAATCGGGTATGTGCTCGAAGATATGTCCGAGCGTATTCGCTCCTTCATCGCCGTAGCTCGCGGCATCGGGTGCGTGGCCGATACCGACACTGTCGAGAACGAGAAGCAGCGCGCGCACCGATCACAGACCGATCGGATGCCAGGCGGTCTTCATTTCTACGGTATCGAGAATCCAATACGGATTTTCTCCATCGTCAGCACGCCATTGCGCGGGAGTGAGTTCGCGCCGCACGTAGCGCTTCACGTTGAAATGCCCACCGCTTTGCAATTCCTTCCCGATCTTCTCGTCGCCGGACGCGTCCACGATGGCATTGACATCCATATGGCTGGCGAAATGCGACGCCAGTTCCGCGCGATCGCCCGCGAGAATGTTGACCACGCCGCCGGGCAAATCACTCGTGGCGATGATCTCCGAAAAGGTGAGCGCAGGCAGCGGATCAGTCGGTGACGCCAGCGCAATCACCGTATTACCCGCGAGAATAATGGGCGCGACTAACGAGACCAGCGCGACCAGCGCCGGGTCATCGGGACAGAGCGCGACGACCACGCCGGTTGGTTCCGGCATGACGAAATTAAAATGCGAACTCGCGACCGGGTTCACCGCGCTGAAAATCTGCTGAAACTTGTCCGTCCAACCGGCGTAATGAACCAAGCGATCGATGGCGAGCGTGGTCTCGTTAGGCAAACGCGATTTTCTGGCGCCGTTCGATTGCGCGAGCTCCGTTTCAAGCTCGGCGCGGCGCCGCTCCAACATTTCCGCCGCACGATAAAGAATCTGCCCCCGCAGATACGCGCTTTGTTTGGCCCAGCCGGGCTGCGCCTTGCGCGCTTCCACGACCGCATCACGAAAATCCTTGCGCGAGGCGCGCGAATAATTGACGCCGCGGATGATGTTGACCCGCCCACTCTCACTCCGGACAAACTTGCCGCCGATGTAAAGCTTGTAGGTTTTCTGGACTGCGAGTCTGTTAGTTCGCGCGGGCACGAAGTGAGAATTGCGTAACACCGCGAAAAAGAAAATGGTAAACCTCGTTAGCGGCAATGGATAAGAGCGACAAGATTTTCATCGCGGGACACAAAGGCTTGGTCGGTAGCGCGGTGGTTCGCCGACTGCAGACCGAGGGTTTTCGCAATCTCGTACTCCGCGACCGTGCGCACCTCGACCTGCGCAACGAAGGCGCGGTCGCCGAGTTTTTCGAAAAAGAAAAACCGCACTACGTGATTCTGGCGGCCGCAAGAGTCGGCGGCATTAAGGCGAACAACGATTTCAAAGTCGAGTTCCTGCTCGAGAACACGCGCATCCAAAACAATATCATTAGCGCAGCGCACGAGAATGCCGTGCGCAAACTTGTTTTCCTGGGGAGCTCCTGCATTTACCCGAAGTTCGCGCCGCAGCCGATTCCGGAAAGCGCCTTGCTCACCGGCGCTCTGGAAAAAACGAACGACGCTTATGCGATCGCCAAAATCGCCGGAATCAAATTGTGCCAGGCCTATGCCGAAGAATACGGCGAGAATTACGTCTCCTTGATGCCGACAAATCTTTACGGGCCTAACGACAACTTCAATCTTGCGACCGCGCACGTTTTGCCCGCGTTGTTGCGCAAGGTGCACGAAGCGAAACTCGCCGGCGCGCGTGAAGTGGAAGTCTGGGGCAGCGGAAAACCGCGGCGGGAATTTCTGCATGTCGACGATCTGGCCGACGCCTGTCTGTTCCTACTGCTGAATTACGATTCGCCCGTGATCATCAACGTCGGCGTCGGCGATGATGTCACGATTCGCGAGCTGGCGGAATTGATTTGCGCGGTGGTTGGTTTCGAAGGCGAGCTAACTTTCAATCCGAGCCAACCGGACGGAACGCCAAGAAAATTGCTCGATGTCTCGAAGATCAACGCGCTCGGCTGGCGGGCGAAAATTTCTTTGCGAGACGGCGTCGCGCGCACCTACCAGTGGTTCGTCGAGAACGAAAAAGCGCCGGCGTTGTCCGCGCGATGAAGAAACTTCGCGTCGGTGTCGTTGGCGTCGGGCACATCGGAAAAAATCACGCGCGACTTTATGCCGAAGCGCCGTCAGCAGAATTCACTGCGATTTACGACATCGACCGTGGCAAGGCCGAGGATATTTCTCGCGAATTCGGCGTCGCAATTTCTGATTCGTTAGGCGATTTCGCCGAGAGTGTGGACGCGGCGTCAGTCGCGACGCCGACGAGCGCGCATTTCGAAGTGGCGCAGCAGTTACTCGAGCGCGGCAAACATTTACTGATCGAAAAACCGATCGCCGAAAACACCGCGCACGCCAGCCAGCTAGCCGAGCTGGCGGCGGAACGAGGACTTGTCCTGCAAGTCGGACATGTCGAGCGTTTCAATCCGGTCTTGGGCGCGCTCGAAGCGCGGCTGACGCATCCGCGTTTTATCGAGGCCCATCGTCTTTCCCCTTATCCAAATCGCAGCACCGATATCGGCGTCGTGCTCGATCTCATGATTCACGATTTGGAAATCATTCTGCATTTGGTCCGTTCGCCTGTGCAGACGATCGACGCTGTCGGTGTGCCGGTTCTGAGTCGCGGCGAAGATATTGCCAATGCGCGTCTGCGTTTCGAGGACGGGTGCGTCGCGAATATTACCTCGAGCCGCATCAGCCCCGAACGCATGCGCAAGATTCGCGTCTTTCAGGAAGACGCTTACCTCTCGTTAGACTACGGCAATCAAACCGGGGAAATTTATCGGCGTTCGGCGACGGGCATTACGCGCGATGAAGTTGAAATTGATCGTGAAGAACCACTCAAACGTCAGCTCGATTCTTTTATTGAATGCGCGGCGACCGGACGCGCGCCTAAAGTTTCCGGTCAGCAGGCAACGGCCGCGCTGGAACTGGCGGTAGAAATTACGAAGCGGATCGAGATTGGTTTCCGTGCGAACCGCTGATCATCAGCGCGGAGATTGTCGCTGCACCGAGTGCGAGAAAAGCGCAGGAAATCATAACTACGCGGAAACTGTGGACGAATGATTGGGCGATGATGGTCGCGTCGACTCCCGGCGGAGGCCGAGCGCTGCCGAGTTTGACGCGCTCACTCTGAGGGATGGTGACGCCCGGTGCACGACGATCCAATTCGGAATTAAAGCTGTGCAGAATCACGACGCCGAAAACTGCGATGGCGAGAAGACCGGCCACGCGCGAGACCGCGTTGTTCACGCCCGAAGCGGTTCCCACACGCTCGCTAGAGACGGAACTCATCACGACAGTGGTCAGCGGCGAAACGCTGATGGCCATTCCCAAACCGAGAACAACCACCGCTGGAAAAAAATCTCGCCAATAACTGCCACCGAGATCTGGCCTAACGAATAGTAGAAACCCAAGTGCCGCGATTGTTGGCCCAACGATCAGCGGAATTTTCGCGCCGTAGCGATTGATCAATCCGCCGGACCAGCGCGAGAGAACGAAGATGATGAGAATGAGCGGCAGAATCGCGGCGCCCGCTGCCGTCGGAGTGTAGCGCTGAACTTGAATGAGATTGAGCGGGAGGAAAAACATCGTGGCGCTGAGCGCCGCATAAAGCAGGAGAGTGAGAAGATTCGCGCCGGAAAAATCGCGCGAACGAAATAACTTCGGCGGCAACATCGGATGAGGAAGCCGCGACTCCGCGAAGAAAAACGCGGCAAGGAAAAAAATTCCCGCCACCGCGCAGATCACAATGGTCGCGCTCTTGAACCCAAGTCGCGCGGATTCGATCAAGCTGTAGATCAACGCGCCAAAACCTAGTGTGACCAGAAGCGCGCCCAGGTAATCGAGCGGCTCGCGTTCGCCGCTCCAACTCTCCGGCACATGACGCCAGGCGATCACGATGACGATGAGCGCGATAGGAAGATTGATGAAAAAGACGGCGCGCCAGGAAATTGTTTGCACCAGCCAACCGCCGAGAACGGGACCGATCGCAGCGGTGATGGCGCTGAAGGCCGACCACGTGCCAATGGCGCGACCGCGTTCATTTTCGGGAAAGGCGCTGCCGATGATCGTGAGACTGCCGGGAACAAGAAGGGCGGCGCCGATTCCCTGCAACCCGCGTGCCGCGATCAATTGACGAATGTTCGGAGCGAATCCGCACCACGCAGAGCTGAGCGCGAAAATCGCAATGCCGAGCAGGTAAATTTTTCGGCGACCGAAACGATCGCCTAACGAACCGCCGACGAGAAGAAGCGCCGAGAGCAGGAGCAAATACGCTTCCACGACCCATTGCACATCAAGCACGGTCGCGTTCAGATCTTTTTGCAGCGCGGGCAACGCGACGTTCACGACCGTGCCATCGATGAACGCCAGACTGGAGCCGAGAATGGTCGCAGCTAGGACCCAAGGCCGCGAAGATTTTGCACACGGCACGACTCCGGCGGGAGCGTTCACGCGATTCGCCGGAGGAGTTTACGCAGCGTGATTGCTTTCAGTTGCGCGCGCATCGCGGTCTCCGCGTCATGCGCGACCCTGCCCATGATTTCCTTCATCTGACAACTGACCGCGCAATGTTTCCAGGCTTTGCGCTGGCTGACGGGAATGATCGGCTGCGATTCCACCGCATCGTAGATATCACGCAGCGAAATACGATCGGCCGGTTTGCGCAAGCGGGAGCCGCCATGTTTGCCCGCGAGCGTCTCGACCAGGCCTGCGGCGCGCAGGCCCAGCAGGATGCGGCGAACCACGACCGGATTCGTGTTTACGCTGCGGGCGAGCGTCTTTGAGTCCATCACTTCGCCGGAAAAGGCGAGCGCGGTCATGATGTGGACGGCGAAAGTGAATTGTTGGTTGACCACTATGCGAAACTGTAATTGTGTTAGTTACAATTAGGAAAGACAAAACTTTATGACGACAAAGAAAATTGCCCTGGTCACCGGTGGGAACAAAGGAATCGGCCTGGAAACGGTCAAGCAATTGGCGCGCAAAGACGTGACAGTTTTACTCGGAGCGCGCGATGCGAAGAAGGGCGAAGCGGCGGCGGAAAAGCTGCGTAGCGAGAAACTCGAGGTCCGTTTTTTGGAAATCGATGTGAGCGATTCCAAAAGCATTCAGAAAGCGGCCAAAGAAGTGGAGCGCGAGTTCGGTCATCTCGACATTTTGATCAACAACGCCGGTGTCCTGCTCGACGACGAAAAGAAGAAGGCCAGCGAGCAGTCGCTCGAGACCTGGCGGAAAACTTTCGAGACAAATCTGTTTGGGCTAGTCGAAACGACGAATGCGTTTCTGCCGCTGCTGCGCAAAAGCGAAGCCGGCCGGATCGTCAATCTCTCCAGCATTCTCGGCTCGATAAAGTTTCACTCGACGCCCGGTTCGCCGATTTACGATTCAAAAGCCTACACGAGCTACAACGTTTCGAAGTCGGCGGTGAATGCCTGGACGGCGCAGCTCGCCTATGAATTGAAAGACACGAAAATCAAAGTGAACGCGGCGCACCCGGGCTGGGTGAAGACGGATATGGGCGGCAAGGGAGCGCAGATGGAAATTCCCGACGGCGCGCGCACGAGTGTCGATTTGGCCACGCTGCCGGAAGGCGGACCGAACGGCGCCTACATGCACATGGGAGAAACGCTGCCATGGTAACGACGCAACCAGTTTCGTTGCCTAACGAGCAGTTAGATGACGTGCTGCTCGATAGCTACTCAAAGACGATCGCCGCGGTGGTGAATCGGGTTGCGCCGAGCGTGGTCAACATTCGAGTGGTTAGTCGCGATGGCCGGCCCGGGGGCGGTTCCGGTTTCATCATCGCGCGCGACGGTTTCATCCTGACGAACAGTCACGTGGTGAACGGAGCGCGTGAGCTGGAAGTAACGCTGCACGATGCGAGAGTTTTTCCCGCGCAGTTGATCGGGACTGATCCGCATACCGATCTCGGGGTGATTCGAATTGATGCGCCGGATTTGCACCATGTGCGTCTTGCGGATTCGGCGAAGATTCGTGTCGGACAGATCGCGGTGGCAATCGGCAGTCCGTATGGTTTTCAGCAAACGGTTACGGCGGGCGTGATCAGCGCGCTCGGTCGTTCGATGCGGGCGGAGTCGGGTCGTTTGATGGATGACATCCTTCAAACCGACGCCGCACTGAATCCTGGAAATTCCGGCGGCCCGCTGCTGAACAGCGCTGGCGAAGTGATCGGCGTGAACACCGCCGTGATTTTACCGGCGCAGGGAATTTGTTTTGCCATCGCGTCCAACACTGCGCATCTCGTGGCCGGTTGGTTGATTCGCGATGGGAAAATTCGCCGTAGCTCGATCGGCGTGGCTGGACAAAATGTGCCGCTACATCCGCGCGTCGTCCGCTTTCATAAGCTCGAAACCAATAGCGGGGTGCAAGTGGCGGAATTGGAGAACGGAAGTCCGGCGGCGATCGCTGGTTTGCGCAAAGGCGACATCATTCTGGGTTTCAAGGGTCATGCGATCGGGACGATCGATGATCTGCACAAGCGTTTGGTTGCGTCGGAGATCGGCGTGCCGTCACCCATGATGTTCCTGCGCGCGACCGAGAAGTTATTCTGCATGGTCGTGCCGCGCGAGCTAAGTGCCTAACGAGTGCTAGAGCACCTCGCCCCATTTCGTTTTGTCCTTCAGCATGATCTGGCGGAGCAAACGAATCGGCGGCATGCCGTGCTTGAGCATTTCGTCGTGGAATCTTTTCAGGGTGTAAACCGGGCCTTCCTGCGTTTTGTAATCTTCGCGCAACTTCAGGATCTGCGATTTGCCTAACGAGTAGTTGAGATAGCCGGGATCGAAAGTGCCGCGCATGGCTTCGGAGTGCGAGGTTTTCTGTTCGTAGTAGCAATTGTCGGCGAAGAATTTGGTCGCTTCTTCCACGCTCATCCCTTGCGTGTGCATCTGGATGGAGGCGCAGAGGCGGCAGAGACGCAACAGCGCCTCGTCGGATTGCGCCATGCGATATTTCGCGGCGCGTTTAATTTCGTCGTCGCTCGGGGAAGCGTTCGTCGTCTTACCGAAGCCTTCATCGAGCATCATTTTTTCGGCGTAATGCGCCCAGCCTTCGACGAAAGCGTAGCTGCCGAAAATCTTCGCGGCTTTCGAGACGCGCGAAGCATTCAAATGCAGGAACTGCACGTAATGACCGGGATAACATTCGTGAATGGAAACGTCGTCGGCGGTGAAATAATTAAACGCCGTCAGCCATTGTTCCTTTTGTTCCGGCGTCCACTCCGGCTCAGTCGGCGTGACGTAGTAATAAGCTTCCGTCCCTTTTTTCTCGAAGGGACCGGGCGTATCCATCGAGGCGAAAGAAGTGGCGCGGGCGAACTGCGGCGTCTCCTTCACTTGCGCCCGCACGTCGGATGGCATGGAAACGATGTCGTGGTCTAACAAGGTACCTGACGAATTATTTCGAGGTTCTTCGACACGTCGGGAATCAAACTCTCCGGCGCCGGATGTTCCTTCTGGATGTCCTTGAAGACTTCCTGCGCGGACTTGGTCGGATCGATGATCTTGCCGGCTTCGGCGAAGACCTGTTGTTCGCGTTTCAATTCCGCCAGGCCGATCTCGAGCACTTTCGCCGGTGGGAGATCGACCAGCTCCTGCTCTGCGAGCATTTTCCGGTATTTCTCTTCGCCGATCGCCCACGGCGCGCCGGCATTCGGCAGGCGGTCTTTTTCCAACCACGATGCATACTCGCTCAAGGCCATGAAGGCTTTCCGGTTCGCGATCGCGAAAGCGGCATTCAGTTTTGGATCTTTGATGTCCTTGAGCGCGTCGACCAAATCCTTCTTCAGGAACTCGGCGCCGCCGCGCGCAATTTCGATCGCCAGCTCGACGTACGGTTTCGGCAGGACCGGCGCGAGATTGGTCTTGGCCGCGATCATGATGTTCGGCAGCTGGTTCTCCAGCGCGATGATGCTCTTCAAACGGTCGGTCAGCGGCGCGAAATCTCGCTTGGTGTAAACGTTCACATCGAGCGCCCGCGCGTAGGTCATCGGATTCAGGTCGAATGACTGCAGGTCCTGGATATCGAAGAGATCTTTCTTGATCGCGCATTGCAGGATGCGCAGGTCGAGCACAGAAGTGGCGTTCAGTTTCGCCGGATCGAATTTTTTCAACCGCTCGTCGAAGCGTTTCAGGCGCGAGAGTTCGGCGTCGATGGAGAGGCGCGTGTAATCGTTGATCCGTCCGTCGTATTCATGAAACCCGAGCGAGGTGGCCTGCAACGGATGCGCCGCCAGCCAGCCTTTGATGTATTCGTCCGCAACCTTTTGGAAATCGGCGTTTTGATTTTCTTCCGCGGCAAGCGAGCAGGCGAAGAGAATGAGCAAAAGGACGCGCGCCAGTTTCATTGCGGAGCGCCTAGCTTACGCACGGTTTGCGCGTTGCCAAAAATTTCACCATGCACGATGATCTTCGCCCAAGCGGAAGGCAGGGAATATGAAAAGACGGCTATTGGTCAGCACGAGCGCGACACTGCTATGCATCGGCGTTTTCTTTGGAATGCGCGTCCGTTCCGTGTCGGCCGCGGAAAAGGAGAAGGAAGAGGACACCGGTTACGCGCAAATTTCTGTTTTCGCGCGCGCCGTGCAGCTCATCCGACAGGATTACGTCGATAGCAAAAAAGTCAGCTATCACGATCTGATTTACGCGGCGATGAAAGGCATGCTGGCCTCGCTAGATCCGCATTCGCAGTTCATGGATCCGGATGATTTCCGCGACATGCAGGACGACACGCGCAGTCGTTTCAACGGTCTCGGTATCGAAGTCTCGGTGAAAAACGGACTGCTCACCGTGATCACACCGATGGAGGATACGCCGGCGGCGAAAGCGGGAATTCTTTCCGGCGATCAAATTTTGCGGATCAACGGCAATTCGACCGAGAAGATGGAATTGCAGGATGCGATCAATGTTTTGCGCGGCGCGCCTGGCCAGAAGGTGACTCTGACTGTCATGCGGCCTTCGACGAAGGAAGTGAAGGACTACGCGCTCGAACGCGCGGAGATCAAAGTGCAGAGCGTGAAAAACGCGAAGCTACTCGATCCGGAATTGAGTGGGCCGTTCAAGATTGGCTACATTCGCCTGATTCAATTCAACGAGCCGACCGCGGAAGAATTACAAAACGCGCTCGACGATTTGCAGAAGCAGGGGATGCAGGCGCTCGTGCTCGACCTGCGCAATAATCCCGGAGGTTTACTGAACAGCGCGGTCGATGTCTGCGCGCAATTTTTACCGCCGAACACGAGTGTAGTCTCGACGCAAGGCCGCGTCGCGTCGCAACAAAGTGAATACGCCACCTCCGGCGCCGCGAAACAACGGCCGCGTTTTCCCATGACGGTGCTGGTGAATGAAGGCAGCGCGAGCGGTGCCGAAATTGTCGCGGGCGCGTTGAAGGATTTGAAACGCGCCATCATCGTGGGCGAGACGACGTTCGGAAAAGGTTCCGTGCAAAACGTGATGCAATTGCCGGATGGATCGGCGCTGCGCTTTACCACGGCAAAGTATTACACGCCGAGTAAACAGGTCATTCATGGCAACGGTGTCGCACCGAATATCAAGGTGCCGCTAACCGCCGAACAGGAGCGCGTGATTTTTACTGCGCGTAACAACGACAGCCTGAGCACGGACGAAGAGAGAAACACCATCAAGAAAGACCCGCAGATGTTGCGCGCGATTGATGCGCTCAAGGGCGTGATGATTTACGCGCAGGAAACCGGCCCGAAGGTCGAGGCCGTGAAGAAGTAATTCTGAAAGCCCTTCTCCTCGCGCTGGAGACTTCGTGCGACGAAACCGCGGTCGCGATCATGCGGGGGCGCGAATTGCTCGCGAGCGAAATTGCCTCGCAGACTTTGCTTCACCAGAAATACGGCGGCGTCGTTCCGGAAGTGGCGTCGCGGAATCATCTTTTGCATGCACCGCACTTGTTGGAATCGGCGGTGCGCAGTGCCAACGTCTCGTTAGGCGAGATCGATTGCTTCGCCGCCACCAGCGGACCGGGCCTCGCCACGTCGCTCATGATCGGCACTTCAATCGCGAAAGGATTGGCGATTGGGTCGGGAAAACCTTATCTGGCGATCAATCATCTCGAGGGACATTTGCTCTCGCCGTTTTTTGAGTCATCAGGCGAGATCGAGCGTAACGTCTCGTTAGTCGTGAGCGGCGGTCACACTTTGCTCGTCGAAGTGGAAGGCGTCGGAAAATATCGCGTGCTCGGTCGAACGGTCGACGACGCGGCGGGCGAAGCATTCGACAAGGTCGCGAAAATGCTCGGGCTCGGTTATCCCGGCGGTCCGGAGATTGAAGCGCAGGCGCGCAGCGGCGATCCGAAACGTTTCGAATTTCCGCGGAGCATGCTGGATTCCGGCGATCACAACTTCAGCTTCAGCGGATTAAAGACGGCAGTGCGATACGCGCTGGCGAAACTGGATTTGCCTAACGAACAGTTGCTCGCAGATATTTGTGCATCGTTTCAGCTGGCTGTGATCGATACGTTGGTGCGGAAAACAATTGCCGCCGCAAAAGCACAACGCGTCTCACTCGTGACTTTGAGCGGCGGAGTCAGCTGCAACGCTGAGTTGCGAAAACGAATGAAAGCGGAATGCGAGCGGTCGCATTTGCAATTTCTTTCCGCGCCGAATGCCCTAGCGACAGATAACGCCGCCATGATCGCCTTCGCCGCATCGCTACGTTTTCGGCGAGGGTTGAGCTCCAGCGTTACTGAAGAGATCGATCCCAATCTCGCCTTGGCCTAGTAGTCGCGCTCGAGCAAATAATTTGCGAGCGCGCGCAGCGCTTCGCCTTCTTTGCCGAAACTTGCAATCGCATCATGCGCTTTGCGCGTGAGGCGCTTTGCTTCCGCCCGTGAGGCTTCGAGACCGATGACCGCGGGGTAAGTGGCTTTTTGCGCGGCCACATCTTTACCCGCGCTCTTGCCGAGTTTCTCGGAAGTCTGAGTGACATCTAGAATGTCGTCGATCACTTGGAAAGCCAGGCCTAACGAGTGGCCGAATTCACTGATCGCATCCAACTGTTTGGTTGATGCATTCGCGCTCATCGCACCGAGTCGAACCGAAACTTCGAGCATGGCCGCGGTTTTATTTTCGTGAATGTAACGCAGGCCGGCGCGATCGATTTTTTTCCCTTCACCTTCCAGGTCCGCGACTTGTCCGGCGATCAGTTTGCGACTGCCGGCTGCAATCGCGAGATCGCGCAGCATGTCACGCAAGGTGTAACGGCGTGTCGGCTGCGCGTGCGTGGCTATCTCGAATGCAACCGTTAGAAGCGCATCGCCGGCGAGAACAGCGATTCCTTCACCGAAAACTTTGTGCGAAGTGGGACGACCGCGGCGCAGGTCGTCGTTATCCATGCTCGGCAAATCGTCGTGAACTAACGAGTAGGTGTGAATGCATTCGACCGCGCAGGCGAGGGGAAGAGCGGGGAAAATTTTTCCTCCGCAAGCTTCGGCCGCGGCAAGGCAGAGAATGGGGCGCAGACGTTTTCCACCGGCGAACATGCTGTAACGCATGGCGCGATGAATGGTGGCCGGCCGCGCCGTTTCACGGGGAAGATAGCGATGCAAGGCGCGGTCGATCTGCTTTTGTCGACGCAGAAGATAACTCTTCAAATCCACCGGCGGACTTTGAAACTCGATCCTGGAATGGCAAACAGAAAAGTTGCGCTTTCTATTGTTACAATGGTAACATTATAACATGAAAGCAAAAGCAACCGGGAGCAAGCGCGTCCAGCGAGTGCAGGTCGGGGCGCGCATGGAAAAGACGCTGGTGAAAGTATTGAAAGGGCTGGCGGAGTATCTCGATCTCTCGTTAGGCGATTTGCTCGAAGGCATCGTCTTGCATGCCGTGGAAGGGAAGGCGCCGTTCAGTCCCGAAACGCTCGCACAGGTAAAGCGTTTGCGTTCGGTTTACGGGCTAACCTTAACGGCGAGCGACAGTCACAAGCTAGTGGAAGACAAATGACGTCGCGCAGGGTCGATGTGGAGGAGGAGTTACGCGCTTTCGAGGCAGGAGAAATTGATCCCGCGAAGTTTTCTCATCGCGAGCACGTGCGACTCGGTTTTGAAATGCTGCGCAAGCATTCCTTCGGCGAAACAGTGACACGATTTACGCGCGGTCTTCGACATCTCGCGCGCAAGGTGGCGCGCCCGCAGCTTTATCATGAGACGATTACCGTCGCGTTCCTGGCCCTTATTGCGGAACGACGCGCAAGAACTTCCTGTTCCTGCTGGGATGATTTCATCGCACCCAATTCTGATCTGCTCGATAAGAACGTTTTGTTAGGCTGGTATTCGTCCGAACAACTCCAATCGGAACCCGCGCGTCAGACTTTTTGCTTGCCCTCGCCAAGGCGCCCTGCGCAAATCACATCCTAAGAAATTGCCCGCTGTCGTGTCTGACTTTCAGGAGGTCACACGATGTCAGCATTACTTTACAAACAAACCGGCCACTGGCGGATCTGGCTTTGCTTCATCGCCGCGGCGGCGATTCATCTCGGAGCGGTCGCTTTGGCGCAACGTGAGCCGATCCCGGTGACGCCAACGACGACTGATAAGGACGTAATTTTGGAATACACACCACCCGACCTTGAGCCACCACCGCCCGATCCTGTGGAGCCGCCGTCGGCGCCGCCACCGTTGACGATTCAGGAGACGCCGTTTGTGGAAGAGGATGTCACGCCGCCACCGGTTCCACGACACCTCGATCGGATGCAACCTCTCGTTAGGCAAACAACACAGAACTTTTCCGGTCCAGCGAATCTGGGCGCGGCGAAAATTCTGGCCTTGGTCGCGCCGCGGCCGGAATATCCCTATGAAGCGCGTCGGCAAAAATTAACTGGATCGGGTGTGGCGCTGTTGTTGGTCGATCGCGGAAGCGGGGCGGTGACCAATGTGCAAATTGCGCAAACGACGGGGAACGCAATTCTGGATAATGCGGCCGTCTCGGGATTCCGGCGCTGGCGCTTTAAGCCCGGCACAGTGGCCGCGGTTCGTGCGCCGATCACGTTCACGCTGACAGGTGCATCCTACTAATTGCATAATCGGCGCGGTCCTGTTGCCGACACGGAACCGAAAATGGATGTAACGCCGAAACGAAACGCGCTGGACATTGCCGAGATTATGCGGCGTTTCGAGCGGCCGCTTTTGCAATATGCGACGCGCATTATTGGAGACCGGGAACGCGCGCGAGATGTGGTCCAGGAAACTTTCGTGCAACTGCAACAGGCTTCGCAGCGAGAGCAGGATGATGCTCCGGCGAAATGGCTCTTCACGGTTTGTCGCAATCGCGCGCTCAATGTCTGCCGCAGAGAAAGACGTCTTTTGTATCTGGGAGAAGATTCCTTCGCGGAACAGTCCGGTGAAGAAGCTTGGCCTAACGAGCAGTTGGAGAAAAAAGAAGCGCGCTCATTCCTGCTGCGAACGTTGAGACGCTCCCGCTACGCCAGCAGGAAGTGCTGCAATTGAAATTTCAAAACGACCTGAGCTACGCCGAAATCAGCGAAATCACGAAACTCTCCGTGAGCAATGTCGGCGTGCTAATTCACAACGCGTTGAAAAATCTCCGCGAACGTTATGCGACGGCCTCGCAGGACTTCGTAACGTTTCGACCCCGATCTCTCTCATGAAATTAAATCCCGACGATCCAAGAATTACCGCCTATGCATTGGGCGAACTTTCTGTCCAGGAAACGGCGCAAATCGAAAAAGCGATCGCGGAATCCCCAGAAGCGCGCGCCGAAGTAGAGCAGACGCGCGCATTGGCCGCGGCATTGCGCGATGAATTCCGCGCCGAATTGCGTGAAGCGAAACCGCGCAACATTATGCCGCTCTCTAGCCAAGGAAGTTTTTGGTCGGACGCGCGCTGGTCTTCACTCGCCATCGCCGCGTCGCTGGCGATTCTCGGGATCGTCGGAGCGGTGTTGCTTTTCGAAAATCGAACTATCAGTTCGCGCGTCGCTGACATGCTGCGAGCAAAGCACGTTAGGCTACCGGCCGATGTGCAAATTGAAGTCGAGAACAGCGATGAAGAAGGGATTTTTCTTACCAACGATCAAGTCCCACGCGATGCGGCCGGTGAAAACACATTCGTCTCCGCGAGGACAAATCCTGTCCTGACATTCCAAATCAATTTCGGAACCGCCGCGTATTCTGCAGTGCGGCGAGCTCTCGAAAACGGAAGCCTTCCACCAAAGGATGTGATTCGCGTCGAGGAGATGGTCAATTATTTCAGCTACGATTATCCAACTCCGTCGGGGAATGATCCCTTCTTCGTCGACCTCGCAGCGGTTGAATGTCCGTGGCAGCCCGAGCATCGCCTTCTTCGGATCGTCGTGAGAGGGCGCGAGGCGAATGAAAATTCGGCACGGATTGAAAATACTTCGGTCGAATTTAATCCCGCACGCGTCTCGTCCTATCACTTGATTGGTTACGACTCGGCTGCGCCGCCGCGCAACGAAGCGAAGGGCGAGTTTTCCACCGGAGTTTCTACGAAGCCAACCGCGACAATTCTGTTTGAAGTTGTGCCGGCGGTGTCGCAATCAAACACCGCGGAATTCGAAATGGCCAGAGTCACACTTCGCCACCAGACAACCGCAACTTCATCTCGCGAGGAGATCACCGCTGCAGTAAATGACAATGCAATGGCGTTTAAGACGGCCTCGCTCGATTTTCGTTTCGCCGCCGCCGTGGCTGAGTTCGGTCTGTTGTTGCGCAAATCACCCACCGAGAACGGCGCTACCTTTGCAGACGTTTTGGAATGGGCGAGCGCCGCACGCGGCGTCGATGCTGACGGTGCTCGCGCCCAGTTCATCGAGTTGGTGCGGCGAGCACAAAGTCTAACGAGCGGTTAGTTACAACGCTTCGGCCACTTCCGCAGTTCGTTGCGGCTTTACCTGCATGGCGAGAAATGCGCCGATGAGAAGTAAAACCGCGCTGGCGATCTGAAGATGAGTAAGCTGTTCGCCGAAAATCCACGCGGAGAGCGCGAGCGCGGCCAGGGGACACAGTAGTTGCAGGGTTTGGGAAAGCGCGACGCCGAGTTCGCGGATCGCTATATAATAGAGAAGATGCGCCAGGCTGATGCAGGTGACGGCGGAGACGACGAGGATCGCGTTGACGCGGTTGGTGACGTGGAAGGGCGTGGCGATGTTGCCGAACGCAAAAGTGAGCGGCAGCAACACCGCTGACGTGATGAAGCTGATAATGGCGAAGCTGCGCACACTACCGAGTTGCGCGCTGGGGCGTTTCACGAGCACACCGTAGAGAGCCCAACAGAGCGCGGCGGTGAAGACGATGAGTAAGCCGCGGAGAGAAATGTGTGTGCTTTCCGCGCCGGGTTGGAACCAAACGACACCGATGGCGCCGAGTAAGCCGAAGACAGTGCCGACCTGAAATTGCCATTGCCGAATGATCCAGCGCTCTTCGGGAAAGAAGATGAGCGCGAGAATAGCGGTCATGACCACGCTGCTGCGCATGAAAATGGTAAAGACTCCGGGACCGACGTGATGAAGCGCCACCACTTGGGTGAGTTGATGAATCACATTCGGCAACGCGGTAACGAAACAGGCCAGGAGTAAACGGCCGCTGAGCGGAGCGGCGTTGCGATCGAAAAAAGAAAACGCGAACGGCACAACGACGAGACAAGCGATCGAGTAACGGTAAAAGTTTTGCGCGAAGGGATCGTAAAAGCTGTTCAGGTAAAACATGAACAGCGAAGGGGTGGACCAAATGACGACGGTGCCGAGAACAGCGGCGTAGCCTTTGGAAAAATTGGCCGGATGTGGCGTCGCCTGAGACATGCCGGAAATAGAGAACTTTATTCTCGCCTGCAATCGATTACTCGCGCAAAAACGAAGAGACAGAGGAGACAATGCATATGGCGAAGACGAAAATTTTAATATCCGTAACGGTGACGCTTCTTTGCTTCGCGCAGGGCAGCATAGTGCAAGCGCAGAAAAAAGGTGGCGGCGGAAGCTCAGCCGAGCATGCGAACAAAGCGGTGCAGCTTTCTCAGCAAGGCGCGTTCGATCAGGCGATTGAGGAATTCAACAAGGCGATCGAGGCCAATCCGAAAGACGCCCGACTCTACAACGATCGCGGCGGCGTTTACCTGACGATGAAGAAGTTCCAGGAAGCCGCGACGGATTTTTCCAAGGCGATCGAATTGGCGCCGAAAGATTTCCGCGGTTACTCAATGCGCGGGGCCGCGCAAATCGAGCTGGGGCAGTATGATCCGGCCGGACTCGACTTGAACAAGGCGCTGGAGCTGAAAGCTAACGACCCGCAAACTCTGGAACGGCGCGGTTATCTTTTCTACAAACAAAAGAACTACGACGCGGCGCTGGCCGATTTGAATAACGCGCTGACACAAAATCCGACGAGCAGCCTTGGCCTGAAACGGCGCGCGGACGTTTATGCGGCCATGAATCAATGGGCCAATGCGGTGACGGATTTGGAAGTGGTGGTGAAGAGCCAGCCGGACGATTTCACTGCGCAGGATCGATTGATGCAGGCCCGGGCTCGCGCTGGAATTGGCGTGGCGGCGCCGACCGCTACCGTGGCAGTGGCGACACCGCCGCCGACCCCAACCCCGCCGCACAAGATGAAATTGCTCACGCGGGAAAATGTTTTCATCGCCATGGGTGCGCTCGTGGTGTTGATCATTCTCGGCGCGGTCATCGGCAAGATGATGACGACGCGGAAATCGATCGATTAGCATTTTAAGTCCGAATTTAGCGGGTCACGCTTCTTGCCGCGTTCGGTCGTGTCGGTTACCATTTTCGGCTCTATGAAACCCCGGAAAATTTTGTTGTTCTCTTTCGGCGCGATCGCGCTTCTCGCCATGCCATTAACGCCGATTCATGCGCAGGATTCGGCGGCGTACACGAAGCGAGGGATCGAACTGGCCAGAGCCAAGCAATACGACAAGGCCGCGGAAGAATTTGGTCTGGCGATGAAGGTCGATCCCAATGATCCGAAACATTATTTGAATCGTGGCCGCGCTTATCGCATGGCGGGGAAATTCGCCGAGGCGGAAAAGGATTTCTCTCATCTCATCGAGATGAACAAGGACGACAACGACGGCTACAGTGAGCGAGGGAAGACGCGGGTCTCGGAGAAGAAATACAATGAAGCAATCGAGGATTTGTCGAAGGCGATCGAATTAAATGACGACGATGTCGAGGCTTACCGGTTCCGCGCTTACGCCTACACCTCGAAGAATGATTCCGAGAAGGCGCTCGCGGATTACTCGCACGTGCTCGAGGTGAAGAAAGATGATGCGCAGGCCTTGGAGCGACGTGGCTTTGCCTACATGCAGGCGAAACAATATGACGAGGCGATCGGCGATTATACAAAGCTGATCGAGAAAAATCCGAAAGACGCCGAGGCACTTCGCGGACGCGCGTATTGCAACTCGCAGACGGGTCATTTCGACAAAGCGGTGGCGGATTACCAAGCGGTACTAAAGCTGAAACCGACCGATGCAAACGCGCAGCAAGGTATGAAGGCGGCGCAGCAAAAGACAAAAGCGGCCGCGGCGCCCGCACCCTCGGCCGCAGCGTCTCCCACGCATTAGGCCGCGCGTTTCTCGCTGCTTGCCACCGCCGAAATTTCTTTGACACTCGGGGGCGCGCTGTTAGTTTGCCGCCGCTTTTCGCTGGAACGAGGAGGTCCCAAGGTCGTTCAACTTGCAGAGTTTGACGGCTCTGGGACTTTTGAATCTCAGCGCGGAGCAACCGGTTGGTCGTTAGACTTGTACACTCGCGAAAGCATTCGGAGTTAGGCGAGTGCGGCCAGCAGCGATAACAACGCGGCCCACATAGCTCAGTTGGTAGAGCACGTCCTTGGTAAGGACGAGGTCACCGGTTCAATCCCGGTTGTGGGCTCCAGTGTGAGCGCGCGACCGGAAAACAAAACGATACGACGCAGTTTATTTAAAAGAGGAAAAGAAAATGGCTAAGGAAGCATTCAAACGCGACAAGCCGCATATCAATGTCGGCACGATCGGTCACGTCGACCACGGCAAGACCACTCTCACCGCCGCGATCACCAGCGTGCTGGCGAAAAAGGGTTTCGCTGAAGCGCGGGCTTACGACTCGATCGATAATGCGCCGGAAGAAAAAGAGCGCGGCATCACGATCAACACCGCGCACGTTGAATATCAGAGCGACAAGCGTCACTACGCTCACGTCGATTGCCCCGGCCATGCGGATTATGTGAAGAACATGATCACGGGCGCGGCGCAGATGGACGGCGCGATTCTCGTCGTTTCCGCTGCTGACGGTCCGATGCCGCAAACGCGTGAGCACATTCTGCTCGCACGTCAGGTCGGTGTGCCCGCGGTCGTTGTTTTCCTGAACAAGGTCGACATGGTCGATGATCCGGAGCTTCTCGATCTCGTGGAGATGGAAGTGCGCGATCTGCTCACGCAATACGAATTTCCTGGCGATCAAATCCCGATCGTCAAGGGTAGTGCATTAAAGGCGCTGAACGGCGACGCCGAGCAGGAGAAGCAAATTCTCGCGCTCGTCGCGGCGGTGGATGATTACATCCCCGTCCCGGATCGTCCGATCGATCAGCCGTTCCTCATGCCAGTGGAAGACGTGTTCAACATTGAAGGTCGCGGCACCGTTGCGACCGGTCGTGTCGAACGCGGCATCCTCAAGAAAATGGAGGAAGTCGAAATCGTCGGTATTCGCCCAACCGCGAAAACGACTGCGACCGACATCGAAATGTTCCGCAAGCTTCTCGACGAAGCGCGCGCCGGCGACAACGTCGGTGTGTTGCTCCGCGGCACGAAGAAGGAAGACGTCGAGCGCGGTCAGGTCATCGCCAAGCCCGGCTCGATCACGCCGCACAAGAAATTCAAAGCGGAAGTTTACGTCCTCTCGAAGGAAGAAGGCGGCCGTCACACGCCGTTCTTCACTAACTATCGCCCGCAATTTTATTTCCGCACCACGGACGTGACCGGCACGGTCAAGTTGCCGGACGGCGTCGAAATGGTCATGCCCGGCGACAACGTTTCGGTGGAAGTGGAATTGATCACACCGATCGCCATGGAGAAAACAATTCGGTTCGCGATTCGCGAAGGTGGCAAGACCGTCGGCGCGGGTCGCGTTGGCGATATCTTGGACTAAGTTAGCGATTGGGAATTACGCCAGTAGCTCAATTGGTAGAGTTGCGGTCTCCAAAACCGTCGGTTGGGGGTTCGAGTCCCTCCTGGCGTGTTCCAAAATTTAAATGATCACGAAAACGAAAAACTTTCTCGGCGAAGTAAAAGTCGAGCTGCAGAAAGCGTCGTGGCCATGGGAGCCGAAAGAGAAGGGGATCAAGCGTTACAAAGAGCTGACTGATTCGACGCTCGTCGTCATCATCGCCATGCTCTTGTTAGGCGGCTACGTCTCGTTGTTTGATTTTATTCTCGTGAACGTGATCCATTTCTTCACTGGACTGCATTGATTATGGCTCACGTTCTCGCCCCAAAAGATCAGTGGTTCGTCGTGCACGTGCTCTCCGGCCAGGAGAACAAGGTGCGCGACAACATCGCCAAGCGCGTCAAAACCGAAGAGATGGGCGACGTCGTTTTCGAAGTGCTCGTCCCGACCGAGCGCGTTTCCGAAATTAAGAAGGGCAAGAAAAGCGAAACGACGCGAAAATTTTTCCCCGGCTATCTCATCGCCAACATGCATTTGTTGGACGAAAACAATCAGCTCGTCGGCCGCACCTGGTATTTCATCCGCGACACCCCCGGCGTGATTGGTTTCGCCGGGACCAAAGACAAACCGATCCCAATGCGGCAATCGGAAGTCGACAGCATGCTCGCGCAAATGCGTGAGCGCGAAGAAAAGGTAAAACCGAAAGTCAGCTTCGAAGTTGGCGAAACGGTCAAGGTCGCCGACGGCCCATTCCAAAACCAAAACGGCATCGTCGAAGAAATTGATCCGGAACGCGGTAAGTTGCGCGTCTCAGTCACCATCTTCGGTCGCGCCACCCCGGTCGAACTCGAATACTGGCAGGTCGAACGCGGTTAATCAGAAAACTTTCAGAAAATGGCTAAAGAAATCGTTGCTTTCGTTAAGCTGCAGATCCCTGCAGGTCAGGCAAATCCCGCACCGCCAGTCGGCACCGCGCTTGGACCGCGCGGCGTCAACATCATGGCGTTCTGCAAAGAATTTAACGCCGCCACTCAGAAACAGGCCGGCGACATTCTTCCCGTCGTCATCACCGTCTTCAAAGACAAGAGCTTCACCTTCATCACCAAGAGTCCGCCCGCCGCGATCCTCCTGAAGAAAGCCGCCAACATCGCCGCTGGTTCGAAAGAGCCTAACAAGAACAAAGTCGGCAAAGTCACGCGCAAGCAGGTCATGGACATCGTGAAAACGAAAGGCAAAGACCTGAACTCACGCAACGACGAAGCCGGCTTCAAGATCATCGCCGGCACCGCGCGGCAGATGGGGTTAGAGATCGTCGACTAGCTATTCTACTTCCACTTCGATGCCGCCGATCCAGCGTGCGACGAGGTTGTAGATTACGGCCATAAGGATTCCGAAAATGAATCCCATCACGCCGTAAATCACCGGCATGAAAATGCCGAAGCCCAACATCATTCCCGCCATCAATGCTGCGGGCGGTCCAGCCACGTTTTGCGTTTGCTGGGCGTGTTGAGCGAACGCGCCTGCAAAGCCCGCCAGAACGAAGAAGGGTATAAAAATCAAACCCATGCAGGCGTAAAGAATACCGAGCATTTTGCCCGCTTGTAGTGGTTCAATTCTTTTGATTCGGCGTTTCATTCAAATACTCCAAACGTTGTAGAGCTATCGGGACGTTGCCGTTCTTCCAAACAAAATCGTGAAAGGCGCGCACGTTGAATTTGTCGCCTTGTTTCATGCGTGCGTCGGCGAGGAATTTTGTAATCTGAAGTTTACCGATTTGATAGGTCAGCGCCTGACCGGGACCGGTGGAAAAGGCGATCGCCTCTGAGCGCGCAGTCTGCGCATCCATCGGAACTTTTTCTTCCAGATATTTTGCGGCTTGTTCGAGGGTGAATTCGCCGAGCGCGAGTTTCACATCTACTTCGACGCGCAGGGCGCGCAGACGCATGAAGTTGTAAATGATTTCGCGCGTGTGCGGGCTGTCGTCGAAGAGTCCAGCCTGCAACATCATCTCCTCCGCATAGAAACCGATGCCTTCGTTTGCACCGGAATCGTAATAGTGGCGACGAATCGGGTCTTCATGTTTCCAGGAAAGACAAAGCTGGAAGTAGTGTCCGGGAATTCCTTCGTGCACGATGAGAGGCCGCGGGTCCTGCGCAGTCGCCCGCATGAAATAGCCGAGATTCGGTGAGGGTTTATCGACGTAGCGAATGCAGTTCTCCTGCAAGCGCGACGGAGAAGTAAAATCATCCTGTTCGGTGAAGCCTAACGAGCGCAAATATTCCGGCATCGGGCGCAGGGTGTAATGCTGCATCCAGCTTGGGACGGTGAGGATTCCATGTTCCTCAAGGAATTTGCGAATCTGATTTTCCTTCGCCGCCGTGTCTTTGATCCAGGTGTCGATGTTGTCGGCTAATTTCAACGGCGGCACGTTGCGATTACGTTCGCGCTCGTAGGTTTCAAACGCGACTGCGCGATTCCATTCCTGTTGACCCATCGCCAGAATTTCCTCGGGCGAGTAAGGATAGAGCGCGACGTTCTTGAGAAAGAAAATGTAGGCATCGCGACCGATGGCGGTTTGTTGCGGCAATTTCGGCAGACGTTCCTGCAACTGCGCGCGGAATTTTTCCAGCGCATCCGCGGCATGCGTAGCAGCATCAAGCAGGGTTTGCTGCGAAAGAGTCGTTGATGGCTGTAAATCTTTCGCTGCGGTCAGCAATTTCGGGCGAACATTTTCCAGCGCTTGAATCGTAACGCCGGCGAATGGCGCAGGCGGATTTTCCAAGTTGCTCGATGCACTTGCGAGAATCGCCGGAATGTTCTCAAGGCGAGTGAGAATTTCCTTGCTGCGCGCTTCGTCGAACGGCGGCGGGATGGTCAACGCTTCCGCCAGCGCCGTGAGAGTTTGATCGATGTAAAAGGTCGGATCGCGTTTCCAGCGCGGAATGATTTCCAATTCCCAATGCACCCGCGCGAGGGCTGAGCCGATCAGTCGGTAATCAACTTGCTCTGCAATCGGCCACTCGTTAGGCATGATCGCTTTCCAGCGCGTTTCGAAGGTCGCGAGCTCAGTGCGACGTTTTTCAATCGCTGCCGTCGACCAGTCCCGAATGCCGCCGGGACGCTCGATACGATTTACATCGTCACCCGAGAAGGGCGCGTATTTCGCCCGCCAGGTCCAGAAATCGTCCGCTAATTTTCGAAGATCGTTTTCTGGCGAAACAGCGGGCGTGGCTTGGGCTGGCGGCGAAATGGAACAAAGGATCGCGATGAAAATGGCGCAGGCCGGTTTCGCGAAGCGAAGGAGTCGGCTTTGCATTTTTACCGCGGTTGCCCGCCACCGGATTTGTTTGGAGAGCGCAAAGATTTTATTTTCTTTGCGGTCTCTTGTTCGATGGTTCGCGCCGTTTGATCGAGCTTTCCCACATTTGCGTTATAGGCTTCTCGCAAAGGAGCGAAGGCGTCGAGCGATTTGTTGAACTCTTCGTCTTCGTTGCGTTTCGCGTGTTCGATCATCGGTTGCCAGAGATCCAGAATTTTTCCCTGGATATCTCGATTCTCACTCGCGATCCGTTGGGCGTCGCGAAAAGTTTGTTCGCCCTGGCGTTTGCGAAAATCTTCGAAAAGCGGTGCCGTCCGCTCGAACTCGCTGCGGGCCGCGGTTAAACTTTGTTCAGACGCGGCGTAATCTTTTCGGTTCAGCGCCTCCAAGGATTCGTTAGTCCGATCGATTACGGCGTTCAAAATTTCCGTGCTATGCTTGATGTCGCCGAGCACCGGCGAAATTTCGATCGGACGAAAGAGCGCCGCATCCAGCTGTGCCTCATTTTCTGCGGCGTAGGCTTCGCCGTGGGTTTCGGTGGCCAGCGCCTCGAGCTTGCGAAATTCCGCCGCCGATTCGCCCAGATAAATGAAGTGGAAATCGACGATAATATTCTTGTTGGCGTTAGCGTTGTTTGTTTGCAGGCGATCGCGAATGAGTTTTTGCGGATCTTTTTCGCAGCCGCCATCGCCCGCGATAACAATGATGCGGCGATTTCCTTTGGCGGTCGCCAGGTCCGCAGACGCGTTCACGACACCAGTGGCTAACGGAGCCTGACCCTCCAGGTTCAGTTTTTCCAAAGCGGCGCGAATTTTGTTTTGATTTTTTCGCCCGAAATCGACGAGCAAAGCAGTGTTGTTGTCGCCGTTGCATTCTCCACCGTATCGGCGCAACGCAAATTTATCGTCACCGACGGTGTGTTTGTTCAGGACGGTTTGCAGACTGGCTTTGAGCGCATCCAGTTTGGTTTTGCCATCAAAGGCGGCGCGCATTCCTTCGGAGGCATCAATCACGATCTCGATGTTTTCCCCGGAAGGTTCGGTGTGAAACCAGCCCGAGCCAGTGAGCTTAAGAAGAGCCGTAACTAACGCGACCACTCCGGCTGCCAGTCCCACCACGGCCTGAGTGCTTTTGAACCAACTTTTTTGGTCGAGCGAACTGCTGCCTTCTGAGCGCCTACTCATCGCACGCAGTGCGCAGGCTAGCGCGAAGGCGTTTGGCCTAACAAGAACAAAGCCGCCGCAGACGTGCTCCGCATCGATGATCTTGCCAGTAGCCTATGCGATCTGTTATGCGCGGGTATGAACTTCGCGCGTTTCGTTTTGGCCATCGCAATTGCGTTGGCGTTCCAAATTCAATCGACTTTTGCCGACAACGTCATTGTGCTCAAGGCCGCGCGACTGTTCGACGGAAAATCCAACGCGCTGGTGCAAAACGGCGTGGTGATTGTGCAGGACGGCAAAATCGTGGATGCGGGAGCGAGCGTGGCGATTCCGCAGGGCGCGCAAGTGATCGATCTCGGTGACGCAACCTTGTCGCCGGGCTTCATCGACGCACATACGCATCTTACGTCCGATTACTCGAAGCCATATAACGAGCGCCGCCTGAAGGAACTTGAGACCGAGTTTCCCTTGGTCGCCTATCAATCGATTCCACGCGCGGAGAAAACGCTCATGGCTGGATTCACGACTGTGCGCGATGTCGGCAGCAAGGCATTCCTCGATGTGGCGTTGCGTGACGCAATCGTGCAGGGTCTGGTGCGCGGGCCGCACATGCTTTGCGCGACCAAAGGCATCGGGGCGACCGGTGGACATTTCGATAACTCAAATGGTTACCGCGACAATCTCTTCGGACATCAAGAGGATTATTCCGATGGCATCGCCGATGGGCCGGAAGCGATTCGCAAAGCTGTCAGGTTTGAAGTGAAGAACGGCGCGGATGTGATCAAAGCCGCGGTTTCCGGCGGCGTGCTTTCGTTAAAGGACGAAGTAGACGTACCGCAGTTTAGTCCGGACGAGATGGCAATGTTAGTTAACGAATCGCATCGCTTGCGCAAGAAAGTAGCGGTCCATTGTCATGGGGATACCGCGGCGCGCGATGCTATTAACGCCGGTGTCGATTCCATCGAGCATGGTTCCTTCATGAAAAAAGAAACGCTGCAGTTAATGAAAACGAAAGGCACTTATCTGGTGCCGACCTTGCTCGCATCGGAATACATCATGGGCAAGCTTACAGCTTATCCGCCGGCGGTGCAGGACAAGGCGAAAGCTGCCACGGCGGCGCGCAGTGAGATGTTTCGTAACGCCGTGCAGCTAGGTGTGAAGATAGCCTTCGGCACCGATGCCGGCGTTTATCCGCATGGCGAGAATGCCAAGGAATTCAAACTCATGACCGACCTGGGGATGCAACCACTTGATGCCTTACGTGCGGCGACGTCAGTTGGCGCAGACTTGTTAGGTATCGCGGCTACAACGGGCATACTAGAGAAGGGGAAGGTAGCTGACATTGTCGCCATGCCCGGCGATCCAACGGCCGACATCACTGCGACTGAGCGAGTAATGTTCGTGATGAAAGATGGCCTGGTCGTGAAAGGCGCGTCGCGCTAGTGTGAGTTATAACGCGGTCGTTAGGGTCGTTGCGTTCCTGACTCTGGTTACGGCGTGCGTTCTTTGTTGGTTCGAGGCGCCGTTGATTTGGGATGGCAGTTATCAGCTCTGCCGGACGTTGATCGATCAACATCCTTTTTTCTACTATACGCGCTTTCACTCCTACCCGCTTTGGTGGCCGGTAGTATGGTTAAGTAGAGTTACTGATAACTTACAGGCGCTGGTCTTTGCTTTCGGGCTTCCGTTTTGTTTGGCGCCGGCCGTCGGTCTAATGCTCTCATGGTGGTTTGTGCGCCGATCCGCACCATGGCTAATCCTTTGGGCAACGCTAGGAACCTGTGCGACCGAGTTACCAGGACAAATGTTCCTGACTAACGATAGCATCTTTCAGCAATACCTCTTTTGGCCTTTCTACCTCGGCTTGCTTGTTCCATTAACCCCTTTGCAGGTAGGCGCTCTTGTTATCCTGGCGGTTTTTCAGCTATCACATCCACTCGGTGGATTGTTACTTCTTGGATCTGTTATCACTACCGCTAGCCTGGCTATCCTTGACACACCTAACCGGCGGCGCTGGCTGGTTCGGACTTCGCTCGTGCTGGGCCTGGATATCGTTGCCTGGGGGAAGATTCTATTGTGGCCAGATCCTTATGCTTATGAAGAAGCATCGTTCCAGATGGCGCGAAGCAGGTTCCACGACGGAGTGCTTGGCTGGCCCTTGATAGCTATCCTCTGCATCTGGCTGTGCGCAATCTGTGCCTGGTGGGCCGGAAAGCACGACATTGAAGACTCACGACAGCGAAAGCTGAGCTTGTGCGCCGCGGCTGCTTTGGTGTTGGGTGCGATAGCTCTAACTATTTGGGCGGCCGATCCGCAGCGATGGGCTTCGGCTATCAATTACCGGCGATGGGCGGCTCCGCTGACTCTGCCAGTGTTTGCTTTGACCTTCCTGGAAACAAGGACTCCGCCGCTAGACCCTTTTTTGTTATCCCGGTCGCGTTCAAGACTGATACTAGGATGCGGCCTCATGTTTTCGTTGGTGTTATGCTGGCAGGCACTAACCTGGTCGAATATGACGCGCCGATTAATGTCCGAGGTAGAAAGCCGGCGCGGTCCGATAGTAACTGTCGAATCTCTTCAATCAAGGCAAGGCACAGCGCTCGATCATTGGAGTCTCGCGTCTCTTGTACTAGTATCGCAAGGACGTAACCCGACTAAGCTTGTCCTTAACTCCGAAGGTCTCACGGCGTTAGAAGGACCAGTCCCCAGGCTCGAGCTAGGCTCGTGGGATTTGCAACCAATCACGCCCGGAATGAGGGATTGGTTCGATTTCAGTTCCATCATCGAACAACTGCACCCGAAACGAAACTCCGCGAAGTGACGCGTCGCCGAACGCGCCAACTTCGCGGAGACCACTCCCTGGGATAAGTCTTCCTGGTTAGCGCCGCGAGACGACCGCGACGCGGGCAGCGCGATCGTTCGCTTTGCCGATGTAATAAAGTGAGGCATCGCCGGCACCGTAAACCGGATAGAAGGCATACGGTTGTCCGTGCATGTAAACCGGATTCTGCCAATCGATCGTTAGGCGACGCGACGCCGTGTTCGAGCGGACGGAAACGGTCTCGTTTTGTTCGAGACGACTGTCGCGATTGTCCATGTGCGCGTCGTATGGTTTGTAACGTTGGTTACGCACCGCATTCGTCAGGAAAAAATCGCGCGAGTAAGCTTCATCTTCGCTGGTGAAGCGAATCGGGTGCGTCACTTCAGTTACGGTGCGCAGGTTGTCGATCATGACCGGCTCGATCTGGTCTTCGCCCGCGAAGCGATAGGAGTAGAACGCAATCTCGTAATCCAATCCGCCGAACGCGCTCAAATTAATCGGATGACCGAAGGCGACGTTGAAGACGTGGACGTTGTCGGAAGCTGCGCTGTCTGACGACTCGTTAGGCGCGACGCGTGCGTTTTTTGAATTCTGGCGCATTTGGTCGCGACGAGTCTCGTAGGCGCTGGCGTCCGCCGCCGGCAGGACCACATCGGAACGGCGCAAATTTTGGATCAACGAATCGCTCGCTCCTTGTGCTTTGAGGGTTTGTTCCTGTTGAGGTGTGAGCGCGTGCACTAGCTTTCGGCGTGTTACCTCCTGCGTGATGGAAGGTTCGCTTTCGTGCGCACGCACGAGCAACGAAACTTCGCTGTAGTCGATTGGTTCGGCGAAGGCGCGACCGGCGAAAAGCGAGATCGCGACGACCGCCACGGCGAGTGAGAACCGAGTGTGGGGGTTCATAATTGCCAGAGGTGTAACAGTTCTCGCAATTATTTGGCAAGCCAAGAACGCGTCGTCAGAGGTTTTTTCCTGACTGGGCGTTCCAACACCACGCCTCACCCTCTTTCTAACGAGACTCAAAACGACTCGACTTTATATTCTTTTTGCGTTGTTCTTAGGATCATGAAGTTAGGTCTGCGCTCCCTCGTCATCGCTCTGGCATTTTGTTTGATGCAGCAGAGTTTCGGTCAAGGTGCGCTCACTCCACCGGGTGCGCCGACGCCGACCATGAAGACTCTGGATCAAATCGAAGCGCGCACGCCGATTTCCTCGGTGCCCTTCACGATCAGTACTCCTGGCAGTTATTACTTGACCAAGAGCCTCTCGGTTGCGTCGGGCGACGGAATCAGAATCAGCGTGAGCAATGTGACGCTCGATCTCAATGGATTCACGCTGTCTTCCAGCGCATCCTCCGCAACGGGCGTGGCTATTTCGATTTTATTCGGGTCGAGCAACATCAAGGTTGGGAATGGGAAAATTTCCAGCGGCGTGGTCGAAAGCGGTGGTGCCTATAGCGGGGGCGGCTTTCAAGACGGGATCAGCGTGAATGTGACCAGCAGCGCTCGCATTGTGGTGCGCGATATGATTATTACCGGCGTTCTTTCCAACGGCATAAGAGTGAATGGCACTCTCAGTCCCAATGGGACCGTGGTCGATTCGTGTATCATTAATACCGCTGGCTTTATCGGAATCGGTGCCGATACCGTCTCGAACTCGACGGCGATGGATTGCGGCTTTTACGGGATAGACGCGAGCACAGTCGAGAATTGCCTCGCTACCGTAATTTCCTCCGATGCGAATAGCAGAGGCATCTATGCCTCGAACGTGACCAATTCATACGGCACCGCTACTGCCGGACAAGGAATCTTTGGCAACGTTTTCACGAACTGTTATGGAACGAGCTCTTCGAATTACGGTTTGAATGCCTACACCGTAAACTCTTCTTACGGTTCCAGTGGCAGCGGGAATGGCATCGGCGCGTGGATTGCCAATGGTTCGCAAGGAGTCAGCAGTAGCGCGATGGGCATCTATGCCAATTACGTTGTCAATTCATGCTTCGGCCAAAGCAGCGGCTCGGGAGGGTATGGCATCTACACCGGCGGTGGGGCGTATTTCAGCGGCGGAGCATGCCCGGGCGGCGTCGCTATCCATGCGGGTGCCGGCGTCGGTGCCTATACTTTTGGCGGCTCGACCGATATTCCCGCGGCCGGCAAGTTTCTTGGAACGCCGTAGTCGTCCTCACGCGGCGCGATTTTGTTTTTGACAGCGGAAGAGTAACGCCTACTTTCTCGTCCCGCTCGCCCCAAGGCGAGCCTACCGCAGGAGAGCAAGAAGCTCGTTCGAACTGCAAAACATCATGCAAAAAAATCGAAGCAAACGTTATCGCGCGGCCGCTGAGCAGCTGGACCGCAACAAGGCTTACAATCTTCCCGAAGCCGTCTCGACGCTGAAGAAATTCTCACCGCCGAAGTTCGACCAAACGGTGACGATGTCTTTCCGGCTCGGAGTTGATCCGAAACAATCCGATCAAATGGTCCGCGGCACTTGTCCGTTACCGCACGGTAGTGGAAAAAAAGTGCGCGTGCTGGTTTTCGCGGAAGGCGATGCAGCGCGCGCGGCCAAAGAAGCGGGCGCGGAATATGTCGGCTTCAAAGACATGATCGCGAAAGCGCAGGAAGGTTTTCAGGATTTCGATGTCGCGATCGCGACTCCGGCCGCGATGGCTGAGGTGCGCAAGCTCGGCAAGGTCCTTGGTCCTCGCGGACTGATGCCGAATCCGAAAACCGGCACAGTAACTGATGATACTGCGACGGCGGTGCGCGAAGTGAAAGCGGGCCGGGTTGAGTTCAAGCTCGACAAGAACGGCAACGTCGCCGTTCCGGTCGGAAAATTTTCCTTCGCCGAAGATCAGCTCGTGCAGAATGGGACTGCAGTTATTGAAGCTGTCGTGCGCGCGCGGCCGGCGACGGCAAAGGGCCGTTTTGTGGATGGATTAACTTTAAGCGCGACGATGTCGCCCGGGATCACAGTCGATCCATCGCCTTACCTGACCTTTCGTAAATCTATGAGACCCGAAAAAGCCAACATCGTCTCGGACCTCTCGGAAAAACTGAGCCGCTCGTCGTTCACGCTGGTGACCGATTACCAGCGGATGAAGGTCGATCAATTTAGCGAGCTGCGGAATCGTCTCGCGCCGGCGGGTGCGGAATTGCGCGTGGTGAAGAACAGCTTTTTGAAGCGCGCCTTGGCGGAAAGCGGAATGCCGGATGTTGAGAAACAACTCAGCGGACAAACCGCGGTCGTGACAGGTGAGAAGGACGTCGCGCCGGTAGCGAAAATTCTGAAAGCCTTCGCCGCGGAATTTAAAATCGCGACGCTGAAAGTCGGCTTGGTCGACAAATCGATTTTGTCCACGGCCGAAGTAGAAGCATTGGCGGAATTGCCATCGCGCGAAGTTCTTCTGGCGAAACTTCTCGGATTGCTTTTGGCGCCGGCGACGCAACTGGTGCGCGTCTTGAACGAGCCTGCTTCCGCCTTTGCGCGACTGCTGAAAGCGAAAGGCGAAAAAGGCGGTGGCGATGCAATAGTGGCGGAGTCGACTCCCGGACCTGAAGCGGCCAAGACTAGCGAACCGGCGGCAGCTGAAGCGCTTGAAAATGCGGCTCCCGTCGAAGCAGCACCAGCCGAGAGTAGCGAACCCCCAGCCGGAGAACCTGCGGCCTAACAAATTTCGCCTAACGAGTAGTCGGGCGAGCAACCAAACAACAACTAACCGACCCGGTGGCTGTCGGGTCTTAATTCTTCGAAAGCTTTCGAAGGCGGCGCATGAGAGGAAAAATAAAATGGCAGATACAAACACAATCGTAGATCAACTCAGCGGATTGACCGTTCTCGAGATCGCTGGCTTGGTGAAACAGCTCGAAGAAAAATGGGGCGTAAGCGCAGCGGCCCCGGTCGCAGCGGCGGCTCCAGCAGGTGGCGGCGGCGGTGCAGCAGCGCCCGCAGCTGAAGAGAAAACCACCTTCGAAGTCATCTTGAAGGAGATGGGCGCGAACAAAATCGGCGTGATCAAGGAAGTTCGCGGCGCGGTTCCGGGACTCGGACTGGCGGAAGCGAAAGCCCTCGTCGAAGGCGCTCCCAAGACCTTGAAAGAAGGCGTGACCAAGGCCGAAGCCGAAGAGATCAAAAAGAAGATCGAAGCGGCCGGCGCGAAGGTCGAAATCAAGTAAATCAACTTTCACAACGCAACGGCGCGCAGCGAGAAAATCGCTTGCGCGCCGTTCGCGTCTGTGGCAACAATCCTTCTCGTTAAGAGTAATCGAGATTATTTTTAACCCGCCCCGCGACGGAATAATTAAAGACTGGCAACGAAATAGCCGCACGATTTGACGGCAGCTATTTCGCTGCCATTTTTGCTGTCTTCGCTTCTTCCGGCCGGAGCGATAACCCCACATAAAGCCAAGGTCACCGGTGTCGCTTGGCCCCAGTAGCAGGTCCTAATATGTCAGAACGCATCGCAGAACGTATCCACTTCGGGACAATCAAAGAAGGCATTGAGCCGCCGAATTTGATCGAGGTCCAACTCAATTCCTACGTCGATTTCCTCCAGAAAGACGTGCCCGCTATCGAAGCGGAAAATGTCCGGCCTGCAGGCCGTCTTCAAAGAAGTTTTTCCGATCGAGAGCTACGACGAAAAAGCGACACTCGATTTTTCAGCCACTACGAAATCGGCGAGCCGAAGCTGAGTGCGCTCGAAGCGCAGCGTGAAAGCCAGACCTTCAGCGCGCCGCTGCACGTCACTTTCCAGCTCCGCGAGGAGAAGGGGACGAAAGAAGAGAAAGTTTACATGGGCGAAATTCCGCTCATGACGCCGCAGGGCACGTTCGTGATCAACGGCGCGGAGCGCGTGGTCGTTTCGCAGCTGCATCGTTCGCCCGGTATCGCATTCGAATCGAGCATCCATCTTAACGGCAAAGTTCTCTACAGCTTCCGGATTATTCCGGATCGCGGTTCGTGGATCGAAGTGCAATTCGATACCAGCGACCTGCTTTACATTTATCTCGATCGCCGCAAACGCCGCCGGAAATTCTTGGCGACGACTTTCCTTCGCGCGCTGGGTTACGGCTCGGACGAAGAGGTCATCAAACTTTTCTACAACATCGAGACGCTCAAGCTGAGCGAGAAGCTCGGTGAAGAAGAGCTCGCGACCAAAGTTCTAATCGCGGACGTGCTCGACGGCGAAGCGACCGTTGCGCGCGCGTTTGAGCCGCTCACGGCTGCGACCGTTCGCCAGATCATGGCGCTTGGTCAGAAGGACGTGAAGGTCATCGACATCTCGCACGACGACACCGTCGTGAAGGCGTTGAAGAAAGATCCGGCGCACGATCAGTTGAAGAGGCGCTCAAAGATATTTATCGCAAGCTGCGCCCTGGCGATCCGCCAACAGTGGCGAACGCGAAGGCGCTGTTGAAGCGGCTCTTCTTCGATCCGAAGAAATACGATCTCGGACGCGTTGGTCGTTACAAGATCAATCAGAAGCTCGGCATCGACGTAGATCTCGGCGAACGCATTGTTACCGACAAAGATTTTATCGCAGCGATCAAGTATTTGATCAGCCTGCGTCGCGGCGAAGGCACGCTCGATGACATCGATCATCTCGGCAGCCGTCGTGTCCGCACCGTTGGCGAATTGCTCGCCAATCAGTGCCGCGTCGGTCTCGCGCGCACGGAGCGTCTCGTGAAAGAGCGCATGACGCTGTTCGACATCAACATCGACGGCATGACGCCGCAGAAGTTGATCAACCCGAAGGCGCTGAGCGCGGTGATTCGCGATTTCTTCGGCCGCTCGCAGCTGTCGCAGTTCATGGATCAAACGAATCCGCTCGCGGAATTGACGCACAAGCGTCGTCTCTCGGCTCTCGGGCCTGGTGGTCTGTCACGCGATCGCGCGGGTTTCGAAGTCCGCGACGTTCATCCGTCGCATTACGGACGCATTTGTCCGATCGAAACGCCGGAAGGTCCGAACATCGGTCTCATCAGCTCGATGTCGACGTTCGCGCGAATCAATGAATTCGGCTTCATCGAAACGCCTTACCGCAAGGTGACGAAAGGCCGCGTGACCGAAGAAGTCGATTACCTCACCGGTGATCGGGAGGAGAACTTCCTCGTCGCGCAAGCGAACGCGACCATGGATGGCAAAGGTCATCTCACGCAGGAAAAAGTCTCTGTGCGTTACCGTGGTGACTTCCTCGAAGTGGAACCGGAAAAAGTTCACTACATGGACGTCTCGCCGAAGCAGCTCGTTTCGGTCGCGGCGGGTTTGATTCCGTTCCTCGAACACGATGACGCGAACCGCGCGCTCATGGGTTCGAACATGCAACGCCAGGGCGTGCCGTTGATCGTTTCCGAAGCGCCGCTCGTCGGCACTGGTCTGGAAGTCAAAGGTCGCGCGCGATTCGCACGCGGTCTTGATCTCGGTCGAAGCAGGCAAAGTCGCGTCGGTCACGGCGGATCAAATCGTCGTGACGAAAGACGGTCACATGCCGGAGAGCCGGAAGAAATTGAAGACCGATCACGAAGAAGGCATTCACGTTTACGAGCTGCGCAAATTCATGCGCTCGAATGCCGGCACCTGCGTGAACCAGAAGCCGATCGTGAAGAAAGGCCAGCACGTGAAGAAAGGCCAGGTCATCGCCGACGGTCCGAATACCGATCAAGGCGAACTCGCACTCGGCCGCAACGTGCTCGTCGCGTTCATGCCGTGGAATGGCTACAACTTCGAAGACGCGATCATGATCTCGGAGAAGGTCGTGAAGGAAGACATCTACACCTCGATTCACATCGATGAATTCGAAATCGGCGCGCGCGACACGAAGCTCGGGCCGGAAGAAATCACGCGTGACATTCCGAACGTCAGCGAAGAAGCGCTTGCGCAATCTCGGATCCGGACGGCGTAGTCCGCGTCGGTGCGGAAGTGAAGCCTGGCGACATTCTCGTCGGCAAAATCACGCCAAAGAGCCGAAACCGAACTCGCACCGGAAGAGCGTCTGCTTCGCGCCATCTTCGGCGAAAAAGCCGCGGACGTTAAAGACACTTCGCTGACCGTTCCGTCGGGCACCTACGGCATCGTGATGGACGTGAAAGTTTCATCGCGCCGCGAAGTTTCGCGCGAAAAGCTGACGCCGTCGGAAACGAAGCGGCAGCTGAAGACGATCACGGAAGATAATCGCAAGAAGAAGGAAGAGCTGACCGAGCAACTGACGGACTCGCTCTCCAACATCCTTCTAGGCGAAAAAATTCCGCTCGATGTCGTGAACGCCGAAACCGGCGAGATCATCATCCCGGCGAATCGCAAGATCACCAAGACGCTGCTGCGCAAGCTCGCGACGGTTTACGATCACATCGAGATCGATCCGTCGCCGATCCGCAACAAGATCCGAGAGATCATTGCTTCCTACGAACACAAGTTCGCCGAGCTCGAACTCGAGCGTGAGCGCTCGATGGATCGCGTCGAAAGCGGCGACGACATCGATCCCGGCATCATCAAGCAGGTCAAAGTTTACATCGCGTCGAAGCGCAAGCTTTCGGTCGGCGACAAGATGGCGGGACGTCACGGAAACAAGGGCGTGGTCGCGCGGATCGTGCCGGAAGAAGACATGCCGTATCCTCGCGGACGGAACGCCGGTCGAGATCGTGTTGAATCCGCTCGGCGTGCCGAGCCGTATGAACGTCGGCCAGGTTCTCGAAACTCACCTTGGCGTCGCTGCGAAAGCGCTTGGCTTCAAGGTGGCGACGCCGGTGTTCGACGGAATTTCGGAAACGAAAATCCGCGAATACCTTAAGGACGCGAAGAAGCAGGAGGGTTTCACCTGGGTGCAGGAAAACGGCAAGGCGCGTTTGTTCGACGGCCGCACCGGCGACGCGTTCGATCAGGAAGTCGTCGTTGGCTACATCTACATGATGAAGCTCGGCCACTTGGTCGCGGACAAAATCCACGCGCGCGCGGTCGGACCTTACTCGCTCGTTACGCAGCAGCCACTCGGCGGCAAAGCGCAATACGGCGGTCAGCGTTTCGGCGAGATGGAAGTGTGGGCGCTCGAAGCTTACGGCGCGGCTTACACCTTGCAGGAACTGCTGACGGTGAAGTCCGACGACGTGCAAGGACGCACGCGCATCTACGAGTCCATCGTCAAGGGCGACAACTCGCTCGAGGCGGGCACACCTGAATCTTTCAACGTGTTGATCAAGGAAATGCAGTCGTTAGGCCTCGACGTCAAAGTCGGCGGCCAGGCGCCGACCATTCCTCGAAAACGTCGCGTAATTTTTTCAACAACAATTTTAGAACTGGAAATTAATGAACGAACATTCCTGGCGGGAATTAGTCGGTGAAGAACGCGCGGTTGGTTTCGATCAGGTGGCGATCGGCGTCGCGTCGTCGGACACGATGCGGTCGTGGAGCAAGGGCGAAGTTAAGAATCCCGAGACGATCAACTACCGGACCTTCAAGCCCGAAAAGGGCGGTTTGTTTTGCGAGCGAATTTTCGGACCGACGCGTGATTGGGAATGCTCCTGCGGAAAGTACAAGCGCATCAAGCACAAGGGCGTGATCTGCGATCGTTGCGGCGTCGAAGTGACGCTGGCGCGCGTTCGCCGCGAGCGCATGGGCCACATCGAGCTGGCCGTGCCGGTCTCGCACATCTGGTTCTACAAATGCATGCCGTCGCGCCTCGGTCTCGATGCTCGACATGAGCGCGCGCCAACTCGAGCGCGTGATCTATTACGAGGACTACATCGTCATCGATCCGGGCAAGACGCCGCTGACCAAGACGCAGCTCTTGAACGAAGTCGAATATCGCGAAGCGCAGGAACAATACGGCGAAGATTTTGTCGCCGGCATGGGCGCGGAAGCGGTGCAAGAAACTCCTCTCCGAAATCGACCTCAACAAGCTCAACAAAGAGCTGGAAGAGGCGATGGGAAACACGAAGAGCAAACAGATTCGCAAGAAACTGGCGAAGCGTTTGAAACTCGTCCAGGGCTTTGCTTCATCGCATGCGCGTCCTGATTGGATGGTGCTCGATGTTCTGCCGGTGATTCCGCCGGATCTGCGTCCGCTCGTTCCGCTGGAAGGCGGACGTTTCGCGACTTCCGATCTGAACGATCTCTATCGCCGCGTCATCAACCGGAACAACCGGCTGAAGAACCTGCTCCAGCTCAAGACGCCGGACGTCATCATCCGCAACGAGAAGCGCATGCTTGCAGGAAGCGGTCGACGCGTTGTTCGACAACGGTCGTCACGGCCGCGCCGTTACCGGCGCCGGCAATCGTCCGCTGAAATCGCTCAGCGACATGCTCAAGGGCAAGGGCGGACGTTTCCGTCAGAACCTGCTCGGCAAGCGCGTCGATTACTCGGGCCGTTCCGTCATCGTCATCGGACCGGAACTGAAACTGAACCAGTGCGGTTTGCCGAAGAAAATGGCGCTCGTTTTGTTCGAGCCGTTCATCATTCGCCGGCTGAAAGATCTCGGCTACGTCCACACGGTTCGCAGCGCGAAGAAGATGATCGAGCGCCAGACGCCTGAAGTCTGGGACATTCTCGAAGAAGTGACGCAAGGGCCATCCGGTTCTGCTGAACCGCGCGCCGACCTTGCATCGTCTTTCGATCCAGGCTTTCGAGCCGCAGTTGATCGAAGGCGAAGCGATCCGCATTCATCCGCTCGTTTGCACCGCTTACAACGCGGACTTCGACGGCGACCAGATGGCGGTCCACGTGCCGCTCTCGGTCGAGGCGCAAATGGAAGCGCGCATGCTCATGCTCGCGCCGAACAACATCTTCTCGCCTTCGAGCGGGAAGCCGATCACGACGCCGTCGCAGGACATCACGCTCGGTTGTTATTACCTGACGCAGAATCCGCGGCGCGCCGCTGGCAGCGATAAAGGAATCGCGCCTGCCGCTTTTCGCGAACGCGACGAAGTCGAATTCGCGATGGCGGATGGCACAGTCAAAACCCACGACCGGATTCGCTTCAAGAACCCGGATGTTCGGCCAGGAAACCATTTACGGAAACACGACCGATCGCGTGATCGAAACGACCGCCGGCCGCGTCATCTTCAACGAGATCTGGCCGGTAAAGCGATGGGATTCTTCAACAAGGCCGCGGGCAAGAAACAGCTCAGCGACATCATCTGGCGCTGCTATCAGGTCGCCGGTCAGAACGGCACGGTCGAGACGCTCGATAGCCTGAAGGAACTCGGCTTCGCCGAAGCGACCAAGGCGGGAATTTCCATCGGAATTTCCGACATGATCATCCCGAAGGAGAAAGAGACCGAACTGCAGAACGCTTACAAGTCGATCAAGACCGTCGAGCAGCAGTATCGCAAAGGCATCATCACGGATGGCGAGCGTTACAACAAGATCATCGACATCTGGACCCACGCCGGCGACGAGATCTCGAACGTCATGTTCCGCACCCTCGAACACAACGAGGGTCGCAAGGAATTGAACCCGGTTTTCCTGATGGTGGACTCCGGCGCGCGCGGTAATCGTCAGCAGGTTAAACAGCTGGCGGGTATGCGCGGTTTGATGGCGAAGCCTTCCGGCGAAATCATCGAGCGTCCGATCACGTCGAACTTCCGTGAAGGTCTTGAGCGTGCTCGAGTACTTCATCTCGACGCACGGTGCGCGTAAAGGCTTGGCCGATACCGCGCTGAAGACGGCGGATTCCGGTTACCTCACGCGCAAACTCGTGGACGCGTCGCAGGACGTGATCATCAACGAGATGGATTGCGGCACGGTTAACGGCATCACGGTTCGTTCCATCTACGAAGGCGACGAAGAAGTCGTCGATCTTGCGACACGCATCGTCGGTCGCGTGAGCTGCGAAACGATTGCTGATCCAGTCGACAGAAGAAGAAAGTCGTGAAGGCGAATCAGCTGATCGACGAAGCCAACGGCGGCCGCGATCGAGAAGATCGGCGTGGAAAGCCTCAAGATTCGCTCGGTGTTGACCTGCGAAACTGGCCGCGGCGTTTGCGCGCATTGTTATGGACGCAACCTGGCAACCGGCCAGTTCGTGAAGCTCGGCGAAGCGGTCGGCATCATTGCCGCGCAATCCATCGGCGAGCCTGGCACGCAGCTGACGATGCGGACCTTCCACATCGGTGGAACGGCGAGCCAGACCTTCAAGCAGCCGATCATCAAGGCGAAGAACGACGGCACGCTGCAGTTCAACGATCTGCGCACGGTGCAGGCGCTCGACGGTAGCTGGATCGTGTTGAACAAGAACGGCTCAATTGGCGTGCATAACGCCGAAGGTCGCGAACTCGAACGCTACAACGTCGTCATCGGTTCGGTTATTTCCAAAGCGGACGGCGCACAAGTGAAGAAGGGCGAGACGTTCGTGCAATGGGACCCGTATAACGTTCCGATTTTGACCGACAAGAGCGGCAAGATCGAATTCCGCGACATGATCGCGGGCGTGACGATCAAGCGCGACGTCGATGAAGCGACCGGCCTGATGGGCACGGTCATCATCGAGCACAAGGAAGATTTGCATCCGCAAATCGTCGTGGTCGGCGACAAGAAGGAAGATGCTCGCGAGCTATTCGATTCCAGCCGGCGCGCACGTCATCGTCGAAGAAGGACAGAAGATTCAGGCGGGCGCGTTGCTCGCGAAGACTCCGCGAAAGATCGCGAAGACCAAGGACATCACCGGCGGTCTGCCGCGTGTGGCCGAACTCTTCGAAGCGCGCCGTCCGAAAGACGCGGCCGAGATCGCGAAGATCGACGGCGTTGTCGAAATGGGCGGAACGGTTCGCGGCAAACGGAAATTGATTCTGAAAGATCCGGAGACGGGCTCGGAAGAGGAGCATCTCATCCCGCTGACCAAACACATCATCGCGTTCAAGGGCGACTTCGTGAAGAAGGGCCAGCAGCTGACCGAAGGTCCCGTTGTGCCGCACGAAATTCTCGAGGTCTGCGGGCCGCAGGATTTGCAGGAACATTTCGTGAACGAAGTGCAGGAAGTTTATCGACTCCAAGGCGTCGAGATTAACGACAAGCACATCGAGATCATCGTCCGCCAGATGTTGCGCAAGGTGAAGATCACCGATCCGGGCGACACGTCGTTGCTCTGGGGCGATCAGGTCGATCGACTCGACTTCGAACGCGAAAACGCCAAGGTCGTCGAGCAGGGTGGTAAGCCCGCCGAAGCGACGCCGGTCTTGCTTGGCATCACCAAGGCTTCGCTCGAAACCGACAGCTTCATCTCGGCCGCGTCATTCCAGGACACGACGCGCGTCCTCACCGAAGCGGCGACGCTCGGCAAGGTCGATCGTCTGCGCGGCTTCAAGGAAAACGTGATCATGGGTCACTTGATTCCGGCGGGCACTGGCTTCCCGGCGGTGCGCGAGATCAAACTGATCGAGAAGGGCGAACCGGTTGGCGCTTCTGTCATGGAAGACGCCGAAGTTCCGGCGATCGGATAACTCGTTAGGCAAATTCAATGCAATGTGGAATGACGAATTGGCGAAAGCTGATTCGTCATTCGCATTTTAAGACATGTCGATCGCGACCAAAACCGGAGACGCAGGCGAGACTTCGCTCATGTATGGGCGACGTGTGCCCAAGAGCGATGCGCGTGTGGATGCCTACGGTTGTGTCGATGAACTGAACGCTGCGCTCGGAATGGTTCGCGTGACAGCGAACGATAAATTCATCGCCGAAGAAATTCTCGCGATTCAAAAGGAATTGATTTTGGTCATGGGCGAATTGGCCACGGCGCCGGAGGATTTGCCGCGCTACAAGAAAGATGGGTATCAACTTACCTCTGCGGAAATGGTGGATCGCCTGACCTCGCTCATCGACGACCTCGAAAAAAACAAGCTGCTCCACTACAAGGGCTGGGCAATTCCCGGCAGCACTCAGGCCTCCGCTGCTCTCGATGTCGCGCGAACAACCTGCCGTCGTGCAGAACGTCGTGTGGCGACGCTCGGCGAAAGCGTGAATGCGGAAGTCCTGCGTTACTTGAATCGCCTTTCCGATCTTTGCTGGCTGCTCGCGCGCTACGTGGAGCATAGCCAAACAACAAGCGCGCGATCTTGATCAAGGTGCGGGCAGCGTCGCTCGCAGGGTTCTAGCACGGGAATCGCTTTTCCCTATTGGATGGAAGCGGTTGCTGAAGCGACTTACGATCGCGATCTGGTCGAGATCGGATCAAGGTCTGGCTGGCGGATGCGTTTTCTAAGGCCAGCTAACGTGGCGTTGGAAAACGCGCCGCGCGCCAGCATCGCTGTCCTTTCGCTCATCTGGATCGCCTTGGTCGGTCTGGCGGATTACTGGACCGGGCCCGATCTGAGCATGCTCATTTTCTACTTAATTCCGGTCACCCTCGGGACCTGGTTCGTCGGACAAAATTTCGGATTGTTTCTGGCGATTCTTAGCATCGCGACTTCCGCCGCCTCCGATCTCGCATCAGGTCTCGCCCAGGTTCGTTACTGGAACGAAGCGGTCGGATTCCTCTCCTACGTCGTCTTCGTTTCATTGCTCTCGCGCTGGCGGGAGTTGCTCAATCATCTGGAAAATCGCGTGCGCGCGCGGACCGCGGCCCTCGAAGAGGAAATAAATCAGCGCGCATCTTTGCAAAAGGAAATGAGTGAGTTGACCGAACGTGAGCGGCGCCGGCTCGGTCATGATCTGCACGACAGTCTTTGCCAGCATCTCACCGGCACGGCACTTTCCGCGCAGCTCTTGTGCGGCCAGCTCGCCACCAACGGCAGAAGGGAAGCGCAGCAGGCAGAAAAAATAGTCGGGTTAATCGAGCACGGCATCGACCTGACGCGCAGTCTGGCGCGCGGGTTGTTCTCGCCCGATCTGGACGGCGGCGGCCTGGCGGTCGCGCTGGAAATTCTGGCGCAAAACACCAGGGAACGATTTGGAATTGATTGTGAATTCCAGCAGGACTCGCAGCTCGAGCGAAATCTAGATGGGCCGGTCTCGACGCAGTTATACCGCATTGCCCAGGAAGCGATCGCCAACGCGGGAAAACATGCGCGCGCTTCCCGGATCATCATCGAGCTCGACGCGGACGAGCAGGAGTTGACGCTCAATATTTTCGACAACGGAATCGGTTTCGAAGGAGAAACTTCCGCGAATGGATTGGGAGTGCGCATGATGCGCCACGGCGCGGAATCGATCGGTGCGACCTTCTCCATTCGCAAAAACGGCGCGTTCGGGACTGTGGTTTCCTGCGTGGTGAAACTGCGATGAGCGCGAGCGAGCGAACCAAGCCGTCGTATCTCGAGCGGAAGAGTCGCGTCTTCGTCGTCGACGATCATCCGCTCGTGCGTGATGGACTGAGTTCATTGATCGATCAACAGGAAGACCTCGCTGCTTGCGGAGCGGCGGAAGATCATGCCGGTGCCCTCGCCGGGATCGCCGCGACGCGTCCACATGTGGCGTTGATCGACGTCTCGTTAGGCAACGCCTCCGGTCTGGAGTTGATCAAGGATCTCAAGGCACAGTGTCCGGAAGTCGCGACCATCGTGGTCTCGATGCACGACGAAATGTTGTATGCCGAGCGGGCCTTGCGCGCCGGCGCGCGCGGTTACGTCATGAAACGCGAATCGACCCGCAATGTTCTGACCGCGATTCGCCGCGTCCTGGAAGGAAATGTTTTTCTGAGCGAGAAAGTAGTGGCGCACATGGCGACACAACTCGCGGGATCGCGTAATCGCGAATCAGCAAATCCGGAGCGCGTGGAAACGTTGAGCGATCGCGAGCTGGAAATTTTCCGACTGCTCGGCCGTGGTCTAACGAGTGCTGAGATTGCCGATCAACTTCACCTCAGCATGAAAACTGTGCAGGCCTATTGCGCGCGCGCGAAAGAGAAGCTGGGATTGACCACGGCAGTTGAGCTGCGCCGTTCCGCGACGCGCTGGGAAGACGCGCACGGCGCGGCTTGCAGCTAGGATTTTCCGGCTCGCGGACCTTTGTAGGACGCCGCCTGACATAAAGATGCGGCCAAAGCGCGCCCATCAAGGTTTGGGCATTGCTCATATGAGAGCGCATGAAAAAGCCAGTTCCCTTTCGATCACATGGTTTCACTTTGGTGGAAATCATGATTGTTGTTTCTATCATTGCCTTGCTCGCGGCGATCGCGGTGCCTGCATTTATGCGCGCGCGGAAACGTTCCCAAGCCAGCCGCATTCTCAACGACCTGCGCATGATCGACTCCGCGGTCGATCAATATGCGATCGAAACGACCAAGCTTAGCGGAGCGGCGGTCGCCGTCACCGACTGGATGAATTACGTCAAGAAAGGCTCAAATCTCTACACCACAGGGTCCGACGTTTTCGGTGATTCCTACGGTCCGCAAACGGTCGATTCGCTTCCGTCGGTTCCGTCTGCGGCGAAGAACTCTCTCTCCGATGTAACCGACAACAATTTCTGGTCGCCCTACAATTGAGCGCGCGAATTACGGATAAGTCGCGCGATAGAATTTTTTCGTTCCGCTCGCGGTTCCATCATCGTATTGGAAAACGCCATTCGCCGCGGCGGTCGTCGTCCCGATCGGCGGATTCATGAATGGGATCGACAGGTCGGTCGTTGCTTGAATGTTAACCGTCGACATCGGGACGGCCGAACCGGTGACGACGAAGTGCCCCGCCGATGGCCGTGTGACCATCGTTACTTGCAAGGCCGGAAGCGTGCGTCTTGCGATAAGCGTCGTGCCAACCGGCGTGCCGCTATATTCTCCGACGGTCATGCAATCGCCGCCGGGCGGACAGGCGACGCTGCTGAAATCGCTGGAATGCATCGGATCAATGTTCGGTGATGGTATGATCGACCAGGTCGTTCCGTTCCATTGTTCGATCAACGTTTGTTGCACGCCGGGATTGTATTCGCCGACGGCGGAGCAATCGGAATTGGAAACGCAAGCGACGGCGACGAGTGCATTTTGTTGTGTGGGACTTGTGCTCGGCGAAGAGATGATGGACCACGATGTTCCGTTCCAATGCAGGACCAAAGTTTGATTGGCGGAAGCGGTTGAATGCGAACCGACGGCCCAGCAATTCGAGCTCGAAGTGCAGGTCATGCGATTTAGGTCGTTGTTCTGTGCGCTGCTCGTGTTAGGCGAACCAACAATCGACCATGAGCTTCCATCCCAATGTTCGATCAAGGTTTGATCGACGGTGCCGTTATTGTAGAAGCCGCTCACCCAACAATTGTTTGCCGAAGGACAGGCGATGCCGGCGGGAATGTTTGTCTGCGTCGGACTCGTGTTTGGTGAACTGACGATCGACCAGGCCGCGCCGTTCCAATGCACGAACAGCGTTTGTTGGACGCTGCCATTAAGGTAGGCGCCAATGGCCCAGCAATCGGACGATGATGTGCACGTAACTCCATCAAGGGAATTGAGCTGCGTGGGACTTGAGTTTGGCGAGGGAACAATCGACCAGGAAATTCCGTCCCAATGTTGGATGAGAGTTTGCGTGATGCCGGCCCCGGAATCGCGAAATCCGACAGCCCAGCATTGCGATTTCGACGCGCACGCAACGCTGACCACCGAGTTGTCCAAACTGGTGCTGGTGTTCGGCGATGAGACCAGCGTCCAGGAATTTCCGTCCCAATATTCGATCGAAGTCTGCGCGACGTTTGTCGGGGTGGTGTATTGGCCAACGGCCCAGCAATCCATGGCCGAGTTGCAGGTAATGGTGCTGAGCGAATTATGCGGCGCCGAGCCGATGTCGTTGAAGTTTGGTGTGATGGCGATAATCCACGATCCGCCATTCAGTTGCTCGATTAGTGTTTGATCAGTTCCCGCGCCGTGATCGGCTAATCCTGCCGCGAAACATTGTGTCGGGGAAAGACAAGCGATGCCGGAAAATTGATTGGTCAAACTGCCGCTAGTGTTCGGCGTACTAACGATCGACCACGAGGCGCCGTTCCAATGTTCGAGCAGGGTCTGCGATGTTGTGCCGCCGGCGATGTAATATCCGGCCGCAGAACATTCCGTCGCCGAAAGACAACTCACGCTGAGGAGAATATTGCTTTCGGTGCTGTTGGAATTCGGCGAAGCGATCGTCGACCACGCGCTTCCGTTCCAAGTCTGAATCGAAGTTTGGTAGACGGTGCCGTTGTTGAAGACGCCGACGGCCGTGCAATTGGAAGACGACAGACAGGTCACGCCGGTAAGAATGTTATCCTGCGTTGCGCTGGTATTGTTAGGCGGAATGATAAACCAAAATGTGCCGTTCCATTTCACCGCGAGGGTTTGGCTGAAGGTTCCGGTGTTATAATTGCCGACAGCGATGCAGTTCGAACTCGAGCTGCAAGTCACTGCGCTGAGTCCGTTGCTCATCGTGCTGCTGGTGTTTGGCGAACTGACGATGGCCCATGAACTTCCGTTCCAGCGCTCGATCAACGTCTGCGTGGTGCTGCCGGTGTTAAAGGCGGATCCGACGGCCCAGCAGTCCATCGGCGACATGCAGGCAATGCCCGTGAGATAATTTCCCAGCGTCTGGCTGGTGTTCGGCGAACTGACAACCGACCAGGCCGTTCCGTTCCAGTGTTCGATCAGCGTGTGATTCAGACTGGTTCCATAAAGTCCGACCGCCCAGCAATCGGAGGTCGAATTGCACGTCACGGCGCTGAGATTGTTTTGTTGATTCGCGTCGGCGTTAGGTGAGGAGACAACAGACCAATCGGTTCCATTCCAGTGTTCGATCAGAGTCACGCTGAAAAAATTAGGCGTGGCGCGATTGCCGACGGCCCAGCAATCCGATGCGGAAATGCAGGCGATGGCATTGAGTCCTTCCTCAGGCGGTTGCCGCGGCGGGCCGTTGTTGGGTGAGGGAACAACCGTCCATGTCGGCGTGGGTGTGACCGCAGCCGTCGCCGGTGGAACGAGGTCCGGATTTGGTTTTGGCGCCCGGGCCGAAACGCTGAAAACGGCGAGAAGAATCCCGGTTAGACAAAGGCAAGATGCGAAGAGCGTTCGCAGGTTGAACGCGCCGACTTCCGAAGCGGGGGTTCTTCGCATCTTGGGGTTGAGTTTGCGGGCTTATCTTCCATTCGCGATTCGAGCCATTTTAGGCCGGATATGCCAGCGAAATTCGAGTTGCGCGTGGGCGGTCGCTATAGCATCTTCCCCGCTCGCAATTTCGCCCTCTCGGTCGAAGGCGATTTCCTTATGGCAAACATGACAGAATTAGTGCCCGAACTCCTGGAAGCTGGAGTCCATTTTGGTCACCAGACCAAGCGCTGGAACCCGAAGATGAAGCCGTTCATTTTCGAGCAGCGCAATCAAATCTACATCATCAATCTCGATGAGACGGTGAAGCAGTTGCAGCGTGCGACTGACTTTCTCCAGGAAGTGACGCGGCGTGGCGGGAAAATTCTTTTCGTCGGCTGCAAGAAGCAGGCGCAGGAAGCGATCAAGGAAGCAGCGCAGGCTTGCGGACAATTTTACGTGAATCAGCGCTGGCTCGGCGGGACGTTGACGAATCTCGCGACGATCCGGAAGAGCATCGGTCGATTGAAATACATCGAGGAAATCGAGCAGTCGCCCGATTACAAGAAGATGGGCAAGCAGGAGCTGGCGGCGCTCAATCGCGAAGCGGCCAAGCTGCGCCGGAATCTCGATGGCATTTTGGAAATGCCGAAATTGCCGGACGCGATGGTGATCATCGACACGACGCGCGAACAGAATGCGGTCAATGAGGCGAAGCGTCTCGGAATTCCGACCGTCGCCGTTGTCGATACGAATGCGGATCCGGAGTTGATCGATTATCCGATCGCCGGAAACGACGATGCGATCCGCGCGATTCGCGTGGTCTTGCAAAAATTGGTGGACTGCGATTGTTTCCGCGACCGGCGAAGCGCGTCAGCGCGAGGAAGTCGAGATGGCCGGCGTCTCAGCGTAGGCGCAGCGCCGTTCTCAAAAATTCGATTCGCATGGCGGAGATCAGTCCACAACTCGTTAGGCAACTGCGTGAGAAAACGAACGCAGGCATGATGGATTGCAAACGCGCGCTGACGGAGTCCGGCGGCGATTTGGAAAAAGCCGAAGCGGTGCTGCGGACCAAAGGAATCGCGAGCGCGGGAAAAAAGGCCTCACGTGCGACGAAGGAAGGCATCGTTGCCTCCTACATTCATCTGCAGGGAAAAGTCGGTGTGCTGGTGGAAGTGAATTGCGAAACCGATTTCGTGGCGAAAAACGAAAGCTTCCGCGAGTTCGTCAAGGACATCACGCTGCACATCGCAGCGGCGCATCCGCTCTACGTTTCTCGCGATGAAGTCCCCGCGAAATTGGTCGAAGCCGAGCAGGCGATTTTCGTCGGCCAGGTGAAGGGCAAACCGGAAAACGTGGTCGCGAAAATCGTCGAAGGTAAGCTCGACAAATTTTACAGCACCGTCTGCCTTCTGGAGCAGGGATTCATTAAAGATCCCGACCACACCATCAAAGATTTGATTGCGACCAAGATCGCCGAGCTGGGCGAGAACATCGTCATTCGTCGCTTCACTCGCTACTTGGTGGGCGAGCCGCTTGAGGGCGCATCGCCATCGAGCGTCGAAACAGCGGAAAATTAGACACGCGCATCTGCGCACGCGGGATCGTTTCCTCAGTGGCGTCGGCTGACGTCGCGACCTGACGAAAATCGTCAGGTTTGAACCTGATAAATTTTGGGAGGAACTATGGCTAAGATCGATTCACTGGAAACATTGTTAGAAGAAGAACTGAAAGACATTTACAGCGCCGAGAAACAGCTCGTGAAAGCGCTTCCGAAGATGGCGAAGACCGCTACTTCGGAAGACTTGCGCAACGCGTTCGAAGAGCATCTGGAGGTCACGAAAGGTCACGTGAACCGGCTTGAGGAAGTCTTCCAAGCTCTCGGCAAAACGGCCAAGGCTAAGACGTGCAAAGCCATGCAGGGCCTGCTCGAAGAGGGCAAGGAAATCATGGAGGAAGACGCCGAAGATTCCGTGATGGACGCGGGCCTGATCGCTGCGGCGCAGAAGGTCGAGCATTATGAAATCGCCAGCTACGGCACGGTGCGGACCTGGGCGCGTTTGTGCGGTCAGGAAGAAGCCGCCGAGTTGTTGCAGGAAACGCTCGATGAAGAAGGCGAAGCCGACAAGAAATTGACCGAGCTAGCGGAAGCCCTGATTAATCCTGAAGCGGAATCCGGAAACGGTGCGAGCTCCAATGGCCGGAAATCATCCGGCAAGAAAAGCAAAAGCCGCCGCTAGGTCGAGGTAAAGAAATTCAAAACGCCATCGTTGTCCGCGCGACAGCGATGGCGTTTTTGCTTTATTGATTAGAGTCACGAAGCGATGGGCCTCAAAGAATACAAAGCGAAGCGGAATTTTTCGGTGACGGCGGAGCCGGCCGGCAAAGTTCTACCAAAAAAGGTAAAGGGCGCGTCGCGTTTCATTATTCAAAAACATGATGCGACACGATTGCATTACGATTTCCGTTTGGAGATGGATGGCGTGCTGAAGTCGTGGGCGGTTCCGAAAGGTTTGCCTTGGACGAAAGGGGAGAAGCATCTCGCGGTCGAGGTGGAAGATCATCCGGTCGAGTACGCCGGTTTCGAAGGAATCATCCCGAAGGGCCAATATGGCGGTGGGAGCGTGATGTTGTGGGATCGTGGGACGTATCGGGTCTTCGGCGAGGATCCGCTGAAATCTTTACGCGAAGGGAAACTGCATTTCGTTCTGGAAGGTGAGAAAGCGAAGGGCGAATGGCGTTTGGTTCGCACACAAATGGGCGGCGCCAAGACGCAATGGCTGCTCTTGAAAAGTGGCGAAAGTGTTCGTCAGCTTTCGAAAAAACTCGACGATCAATCGGTCGTGAGCGGCCGCACGATGAAACAAATCGCGGCAGATTCCGACGTTGAATGGGAATCAGATCGCGCGGCGAAGAAAAAGAAGCGGTGAAGCGAAAGCCGTTCTCGCTGCCGAAAGATTTACCGTCGGGAAAAGCGCGTTTCATCGCTCCGATGAAAGCCAAGCTTAGCGATCAACAGCCGACACGTGGCGATTGGTCGTACGAACTAAAGTTCGACGGGATTCGACTGATCGCGGTGAAGGATGGATCAAAGGTCAATCTGATCTCGCGAAACGGAAATGAATTGGCCGCGCGCTTTCGAGAAGTTGCTGACGCGATTGCGTCGCTGCCGGTTAAGAATTGCGTGATCGATGGCGAAGTCGTGGCGGTTGACGAGAAGGGGCGGTCTTCCTTTCAACTCTTGCAGGGACTCGAGTTACCGGGTGGGAAAAAGCATCCGGTTTTTTTCTACGCTTTTGATTTGTTGCAGGCGGCTGATCGATTGCTGATCAATCAAGCGCTGGAAAAACGGAAAGCGTGGCTGCAGCAACTGTCCGCTCAGAGCGACACGACCATTCGTTATTCCGGCGAGATCGAAGGCAAGGTCTCAAAGCTCTTGCAGGAAGTGCGGCGAGTCGGTTTGGAAGGACTGATCGGCAAATTGCGCAACTCCGTTTACGAACCCGACCGGCGCAGCGGGGCGTGGATTAAACTGAAGATTCTCAACGAGCAGGAGTTGGTTATCGGCGGCTACACGCCGCCTGCGGGTGCGCGCAAACATTTCGGCGCGTTGTTGGTCGGTTATTACGAGGGCAAGCGACTCTTGTTTGCCGGCAAAGTCGGAACCGGATTCGACGCAAAATCGCTCGCGGCGTTGCATGCTAAATTTCGCAAGGAAGTTCGAAAAGATTGTCCATTCGCCGATCTGCCATCGAAAAAAAGCGGTGCTTGGGTGCAAGGCATCACGCCATCAATGATGCGGAGAATGCAGTGGGTGAATCCGGTTTTCGTTTGCCAGGTAAAATTCGCGGAATGGACGCGCGACGTGAAATTGCGGCAGCCGGTTTTTCTTGGTTTGCGCGAAGACAAGGATCCGAAGGATGTGAAACGTGAGGTGCCACAATGAACTTGTTGCAACCGCGGCGCTGCGAATAATGAAGTCATGAAAATGAAGGTCCTCGTCACGCCAAAAGCCGCCGTGCTTGATCCGCAAGGCGCGGCCGTGCGCGACGCCATGCAACATCTTGGCATGCCGGAAGTGCGCAGCGTCCGCATCGGAAAGTATCTCGAGATCGACATCGACGGCGATGCGGCGCAGGTCGAACCGAAGCTGCGCGAATTGTGTCGCGATCTGCTTTCGAATCCAGTGATCGAAGACTATCAGTTGGAGAAAGCGTGAAATTCGCGGTCATTCAATTTCCCGGATCAAATTGCGACCAGGATTGCATCGCGGCGCTGAACGGACTTGATGGTGCGCGCGCCGAATATGTCTGGCACAAGGAAACATCGTTAGCCGGTTACGATGCGATCGTTTTGCCGGGCGGCTTTGCCTTTGGCGACTACCTGCGTTGCGGCGCGATCGCGCGTTTTTCGCCGATCATGCAGGCAGTGAAGAACGAAGCGACGAGCGGAAAATTGGTCATCGGTGTTTGTAACGGTTTCCAAATCTTGTGCGAGGCGGGTTTGTTGCCGGGGGCGTTGGTGCGCAATCGCGGGCTGCGATTCGTTTGCGCCATGACCAAGGTGCGAATCGAAGTCGATCATTCGCCCTACACGCTTGGCCTAACGAAAGGTTCGGTGCTGCGTATTCCTGTCGCGCACGGTGAAGGTTGCTTCTTTGCGGAAGAGGCGACGTTGCGCCAGCTGAATGCAAACCGGCAGGTGATCATGCGCTATGTGGATGGGAATCCGAACGGCTCGATCGAGGACATCGCCGGCGTATGTAATCGTGAGCGAAATGTTTTCGGCTTGATGCCGCATCCGGATCGCGCCTGCGAAGAACGACTCGGCAGCGCGGATGGCGCGAAGATTTTTCAGTCGATGATCGATTGGATGGCGGAAAAGCGGGTTCGAGCCGCTTAGTTTCCGAGCGTCAAGAAATCGCTGAAAAGTTGTCGAATTGAACACAAGTGTAACGAACCGTTACACGATTTGACCGCTGGCACCGTGCGCTTCCCTCGTAAGCGTCTGACGGCATATGGGTTGCTCGAAAAGGGGCAACAACCCATCCAACTCTACTTATGCTCCTACAAAAAACTTTGCACATGAGTCAGTCGCTGGCGGAATGCAAAACGCGTCTCTCCAGTATCCAATCTTATCGCCGCCAGTTTTTGATGGTGACGAAAGCGACTGTGACTTCGTCAAAGACAGTCGATTTCAGTTTCCGTGGCCCGCTGGGATTTGAAGCACGGACGGTTCTGCTCGCGGCTGATAGCGACAGCGCGGATGAAATCGCGTTCGAGTCGACCGGCGGCAACATCGACATCATGGGCATCGTCGATTTCTCCGAGATTCGACCGTATTGCACGGAAGTGACGTTAGCGGTGCATTACGAAATCAAGAACAAGCTCTTCGCCTGGCTTGATCGCCGTTTCAACTTTGTCGATGCGTTCGTGACTTCGGAATTGCGCAGCATTCGCGCTCACTTCGAAGGCATTGCAGCGCCCGTGCTGGAACGTCCGGCAATGATGCCGATGCTGGAGACAGCGACGGCCTAACGAGAGCTAGAAAAAAGTTTGGGGGAATGGCGCGGAGTGGGGTCTCCGCGCCTTTTTCTTTTCTACTGAATGCGCACAGCCCGCGTTTTATCGAGGCGCAGAATTTGCCCGGCGTTAAGAGACAGCGTGGCTTTCGGGTCGGATAACTTGACGCCATCTAATTGCACACTGCCTTGCTCGATGAGCCGCCGCGCTTCGGTGCGTGATTTCACCATCGAGAACGCCGTCGAGTAGGCAGCGGCGATAACGGTGACGGCGTCACCTGATTGGCCGGGAAAAAATGGCAACTCTGCATCGGCCAAACGCTTCTCGCTGAAACGAGCGTTCCAATCTTCCACGCCTTTCTTCGCCGCCGAATCGGAGTGATAAGTGCGAACAATCTCCGCGGCTAAGTCTTTCTTCGCTTGCAGCGGATGCAATTCGGTAGGCAAGGGGCGGCCTAACAAGAGCAAATAGTATTTCGCCATCAGTTCATCCGAGATACTCATCAATTTGCCGAACATGTCGCTCGCGCTTTCGTTGATGCCCACGTAATTCCGGAGGCTCTTGCTCATTTTCTTCACGCCGTCGAGCCCTTCGAGAATCGGCAGCAGCAAGACAACCTGAGGCGAGATGCCTTGGTGTTTTTGCAGATCGCGTCCGACTAAATTGTTAAAGAGCTGATCCGTCCCGCCGAGCTCCACGTCGGCTTTGATCATGACCGAATCCCAGCCCTGCATGATCGGATACTGAATTTCGTGCGCGTGAATCGGCTGCTGTTGATCGAGGCGCTCGCGAAAATCTTCCCGCTGCAACATTTGCTGCAAGGTCACCAGACTATTGAGGCGAATGACTTCCGCGAAACTCATCTTCGACAGCCAATCGCCGTTGTTTACCATCTGCGTCCGATTCGGATCCAGAATCTTGAAGGCTTGCGCGCGATACGATTCCGCGTTCGCCAAAACCTGCTCGCGTGTTAGTTGCGGGCGCGTCACCGAACGACCGCTCGGATCGCCAATCATCGCGGTGAAATCGCCGATGATCAGAATCGCTTCGTGACCGAGGTCCTGGAACTGCCGCATTTTTCGCAGAACAATCGAATGACCGAGATGAAGATCCGGCGTGGTCGGATCGACCCCGAGTTTGATCCGGAGCGGACGGCCTAACGAGAGCTTTTCTCGCAGTTCGTTTTCACTGACGATCTGCGCGGCACCCTGGCGGAGAAGATGAAGGGCTTCATCGGGCTGCATGACGTGGAGCAAACGTCGAAAGCATTCGAGGTCTACTTATTCTTGTTCAACAGCTCGCGCACTTGATCGATCGTCAACGGCTGGTCCTGGGCGCTGAGTGATTTCTGGCTTTTTCCCTTGAGAATAAAAGGGCGCGTCACCGGATAATTGGAAGTCGTCATGGACTTCGTTCCGTCGCGCGCCGTGCGGATATCGCCATACATCGGAGAGGAGTAGGCGACATCGGCTTTGGCAATCCGAGTGCGAGTGGAAAGATCGGCTGTCTTCTTCGCATCGCGTGAATTTGCGGTGGAAAATTCTTTGGTCGCGACTTGCCGCGTATCCCAAAAACCTTTCTCCGGTTTTCGTTTGCTGAACCAAAACCATTTTGTCGGCGCCTTCTTCGTGATGGTTTCTCCGCCAGCGACGAACTGTTTTTTCTCCGCATCGTTTTGCATCGTCATGTCCGGTTTCAACAACCGATCCACTAGTTTCTTCTCCTGCTCCTGCGCGCGCGCGATCGCGGCCACGCTGCAGAGTAAACAGAGAAACAAGGCGAAGCGCACGGCTGCGAACGTGCGAATCAGCCCTGCGCTTGTAAAGAAATATCGGCGACGATTAACGCAGGAGCCCGCGCAAATGTCGCGCGCCCGCTGGCGCAGGCACGTTCCCGGAGAGAATCGCGCGCGCCGAAACCGGACGGCCATAGTAACGCGCGTTAGCGGTTTTCTGCGTGGCGATGACCGCACCTTCCAACGATGCGCCCGCGAAAAGTCCTTTGCTTCGGCTGTAAGTATAAACCGCTGCGCGCGGCGTCACGTCCGCTTGCAGATCACGCCCGACTGGACCAGCCGATGCACTCACGTCCGCGCCCAGAGTCACATTTCCATCTTTGGAAAAAGCACGCACGGCGGCGTTGGTGTTCAAAACAAAAACGAAATCAGTCACCTGCGCGCCGATTTGAAACCAGCACCAGCGCCGCCAGTTCCGACGAACGAAGGACCTGACCAACCATTGCCAGTACGAGCAACTACTACTCCTTCACCACCCTTGCCGCTGATGCCGAAGCCGACTTTGAGCACACTGATGATGGCTAGACCGCGGGCATTTCGCATCACGCTCCGCGGAATATCTTTCTCCGGCATGGCGTGAAATTCGCGAATGATCGTCGCCGAACGATTGACCACATCTTGTTCAGTGGCCGACGCCCTCGATGCGACGGAGAAGGCGAGTAACGAAGCGAGCAGTAATGTTCTCATACGAATAAAGATCGTGGGTTTCGCCGTCGGCGGTTGTATTGGTGAGAACAATGCTGCTCGACGAGCCTGATGAATATTTCATGCGCGAAGCGTTACGGCAGGCGCGCAAAGCATATGAATCCGACGAAGTGCCAATCGGCGCGGTCGTGGTGCGCGAAGGGAAAATTATCGGACGGGCCTGGAATCAGGTGGAGCTGTTGAAGGATGCAACGGCGCACGCCGAGATGTTGGCCATCACACAAGCGGAAGCGGCGGTCGGCGATTGGCGCTTGAACGAGTGCGACCTTTACGTGACGAAAGAACCGTGTCCGATGTGCGCGGGCGCGCTCGTGCATGTACGCGTGCGGCGCGTCATCTTTGGTTGCGCGGACGAACGCGGCGGCGCGGCCGGTGGCGTAATAAATTTGCTGCAGATGGCCGGTTTGAACCATCGCTGCGAAATCACCCGCGGCGTTCTGGAGCAAGAATGCGCGTCGCTTCTGCAGAAGTTTTTTCGCGCGCGTCGAAAAGAAAACACCGAAGAGCAAGCTGCCTCGCAAGGATTCGAACCTTGACTTCGATTCAACACCGAGGATCCAAGCCTCAAGTTTGTTGCTCGTGATCTGGGGAGGTAAGCGCTGGCTTCATTTGTGCTCACGGTTGAGCACGGTGCATTTCTTCTTTTGTTAGAGAGCGTGGAAGTAGCTACCGATGAGCGACGCAATCATTACGGTTGAAGACCTAGGCAAGAAATATTCGCTGCTGCGGCAACGCGGCGAGCGCCACACTGATTTGCGAGATTTCCTTACTGAGCAAGCAAAGAACATTTTTCTGCGGAACCGAAACGGCTCAGCGCGAAGCCGCGAGGATTTCTGGGCGATCAAGAATCTCAGCTTTAGTGTCCGAAAGGGCGAAGTGCTCGGCATCATTGGCCGAAACGGTGCTGGTAAGTCGACCCTTCTCAAACTCTTGAGCCGAATCACGGAGCCGACGAAGGGTAAAATCTCCGTGCGCGGGCGGGTCGCTAGTTTACTGGAAGTCGGCACAGGATTTCACCCTGAGCTGTCAGGCCGGGAGAACATCTTCCTCAACGGTGCGATTCTTGGAATGACGCGTGGCGAGATTCGAAAAAAATTCGATGAAATTGTCGCATTCGCCGAAACCGAGCGCTTCCTCGATATGCCTGTGAAGCGCTATTCGTCCGGAATGTATGTTCGCCTCGCATTTGCGGTGGCGGCCCACCTCGAGCCAGAGGTGCTCATTGTTGATGAAGTTCTCGCTGTGGGGGACTCTGAGTTTCAGAAGAAATGTCTCGGCAAAATAGAGAACGTTGCGAAACACGAAGGCCGCACAGTTCTCTTCGTTAGTCACACCATGTCGGCAATTGCGCGGCTTTGTACCAGAACGCTCCTTTTATCCCATGGAGAATTAGTTCGGGAAGGCTCCGCACCTGAAGTCATTGAAGCGTATTTCGAACTGGCGGCGCGCGAGCCGATCACCGACTTGGACGCGCTCCGTTACGGGGATGATCGTGGCGTGCAGATACTAAGTATTTCATTAGCAGGGCGGGGAGATGCCGTGAATTACGCTGCAGACATCACCTTTGCCCTTGAGGTGCGTGCCACGCGTGCGTTCGCCAACCTCTCCATCGGCTCCAGCATATTTCGCGAAGATAACTCCTGCGTTGGGTCACTCCTCACGCGAACGGAGTTTTCGATTAGCGCTGAATCGACGGTCCATCTCGTCCTTACGTACAGAAAGCCGATGATTGCGCCGGGTTCTTACTACGCGGGTTTTAGTGTTGGGACCGGCGGAAGCACGAGTGACCGCAATGACTTGGAGGTCATCATGGGAACGCCACATTTCCGCGTTCGACCGGTCACCAGTGACAATCGAGCGCTGGCGAATTGGAAGCCCAACTGGGGTAGCATCGTCTTTGAAAATCACGACCTCGTCGTCTCGTCGGAAAATGCGACAACACCCGCGCAGGGAGATTCTAACAAAGCCGCGGCGATTAGAACTGAACCAGCTCACACTCAGCGTTAGGTTCACTTGGTATTGAAAGCTGCCTCGCAAGGATTCGAACCTTGACAAAGAGATCCAGAATCTCTGGTGCTACCGTTACACTACGAGGCAAGTGCGGCGGAACTTATCGCCTCAGCTTGCAGGCAGCAAGTCGGAGCGGACTTGCTTTATTTTGGTGTTAACCAGATCTCCGCGCCTTCGCGGCCGGCTTCCACTTCCAACGGCTGATGGCTTTCCACGACGAGCAGCCGCGCCCGTTCCAGCATCTCATCGATTTTCTTGTCGTCATGACTCGGGTCGTGATGGAACAAAATGAGCCGTTTCACTTTCGCATCCAAAGCGAGCGAGACCACGCGACTGAGCGAGCCGTGACCCCAGCCGATATGCTTCTCGTATTCTTCGTCGGTGTATTGCGCGTCGAGAATCAGAACGTCAACCTCGCGCAGAAAGTCGACCAGCTTGTCGCGCTCGTTTTTGGCAAACTCACGCGCTTCCTCCATGGCGCTTTCGGCGCGATCGGCCACGTGCAGCTTGAGAAGATCATACGGTTCGTTGTCCGGAAAATACGCGATCGACCCGCCACTGGTCGTTAGGCGATAGCCGGCGCAAATGCCGGGATGATTGGCGAAGCGCGATTGCACCTTCACTTTGCCGATGGAGAATTCCATCTCGCGCAATTCCTCAATCGCGATGTGGCTCGGCAAATCCTTCAGGCTCACCGGAAAAAATGGCGTCTCCATTTGGCCCGCGAGAATCGTAGCCAATCCTGCCGCCGCGCCTTCGTAACCGAGCACGCGAATTTGGTTCTTCTGATTGTAGGCCGGCAGAAAAAACGGCAGCCCTTGGATGTGGTCCCAATGAGTGTGCGTGATCAGCAAAGTTAATCTCACCGAACGGTCGCCGAATTCCTCTTCCAACTCCGTGCCGAGCATGCGAATGCCCGAGCCGGCATCGAGCACAATAATCTCACCGTCCGCGCGCACTTCCACGCAGCTGGTATTGCCGCCGTAACGCACCGTCGAAGGTCCCGGCACGGGGATCGAACCGCGCACGCCCCACAAACGCAGCCGCGTCGAGGGTGTTTGAAATTCCACGCCGTCGAGTTTTCGGCTTGGTTTTCGCGGAAGCTCGCGCATCACACGCTCGATCGAATCCGACAGAACTTCCCACGTGATCGGCTTGACCAGATATTCGTCTGCGCCAGCCTCCAGCGCGCTGGAACGATCGACTCCGTAATCGCGTCCGGAGATCACAATAATTTTCGTCGGCTGCAATTGCTGGCGGATCGCGCGACAAACCTGAAAGCCGTTCGCTTTCGGCATGAGCAGATCGCACAGAATAATTTCCGGCCGATGCTTCAAGGCGAGCTCGATGCCCGCTTCGCCGTCCCAAGCCTCGAGCACAGTCCACTTATCGCGCGAGAATAAATCGCTCGTGGCGCGGCGACTTTCGTCATCGTCCTCGATGAGTAAGACGGTGGGCATTGGAACTTTGCGTGGGAGGCTAGTGTAAAGCTAATCGCACGCCAAGGAGTTTGCAGCACGGCGTCCTCGCCGCATCACATTCGATTCTCGACTTCGGATTTTTCGATCGGCCGATATCGGCTGCGCGGGTACTGCACGCCCCGTTTCCTTTCGCTGACCCGCGCGCTGCGCGCCCGATCGCCCATGCAACGCACCGCTGTTACGCCGCCGTACAAATCGCGCCGCATCATCGCTTCGGCGAAGCGACGATCGGGCGGCGTGGCCAGGTGCTCGTGTGCATTGATCAAGCCGGGCACGACGTAGCTCCCCTTCACCTCTACCAATTCCGCACCATCCGGCGTTCTTAGTTCACCAACTGGAACGACCTCGACGATGCGTTCGCCTTTGGTAACGATCGCCATCTCCGATTTCGGCGGCGCGCCCGTGCCGTCGATCAAGGTCGCACCGGAGTAGACGACCAACTTCTCGTTAGGCACGTCCGCGAAACAGCGGCTGGCGACAATCGAGACCGCTGCCAGCAACAGGCTCATGGCGGATGATGTAACCATTTGCGTATCCTGAAATGACACGTCGTGCCGCGCAAACGGGATTAGTTAGTCCACCACGCTGCCGAGATTCCAAGCTTGCCCAGCGTATTACGTAGTTCGGGGACTACATGCTTGACCGTATCTGAAGTGCTGCCTAGCCTCGCCCCCGACGTCGTTTGTCCTCAAAGGGTGCGTTGGTTTCAGGATAAGCTTCCTCGCGACCTATACTAAGAAAGAGATAGCACCAACGAAACTGCCTGCTGCTACTACTATCTGGTTAAGCTGCCTGCTAGTCGCTACGGGGATGACACCGGCGCTTGCGCAAACTGACGCTACTCGGCAAAGAATCGATGCGTTACTTGGCACTCGTGACACCTTCGTGGCGCCGGAACAATGGACTAAGCTGGGAGTCGATGCGGCGGAGATCCTGGAATCGATCGCGGCGGATAAAACCGCACTGCCGAGCAGGCGAGCAAGGGCGCTGGAAGGCATCACACAGATAAGAGGTGTGGACGCAGCTGATATGCTGCTCGCTTTTGCTAATGACCAAAACGAGCCGGCCGTGATGCGGATGGCTGCTATTCGCGGACTCGGGCGCATTCTGCAGCCGGCTCAACTTCTACTGCAGCTGCGACCGCTTTTGACGGATGAAAAAGATCCGAGCGTACGCGGCAGCGCGGCGGAGGTGCTCGCACGTGATGCGGCAGGAAGTATCGAGGCGCGCAAACAGGGCGAAAAGGAATCCCCAGGATGGCGCGCTCGCTTCCTTAACGAGAAAGACGCCGCACCTATTTCGCCGTCACCGGCTTCGCCTTCGCCCCCGCAAACACAGCCGTCATCTCGCACCAGCGCGCCGAACGTGAACTCGCGGTCGGTTGATCCGCAGCCTTCTGCCACGAGTGAACAGACAGTCGACTTGGGAACAATCAATGTCTCGTCCACGCAACTCACAGGGTTTGTTAACCTGAACGTCCCAGCCGGGACGCTTTCCATCGAGGTTTTCGCCGTGGCGGTTAGCGACCCGACGTCGAGAGTGGTGGTCTACCGGCTCGACTCGCCGGACGGAAGGTTGTGGGACTACGCCAATCCCAGTGGCAGCCCGATGAAAGTCAACACCGTCGCGACCTGATTCGGTTTCCATCCTGGCGCCAAATTCTCCTTCGCTCGCATTCTCACCCGGGACATGGAAGATCACCTTTCTTGGCTCCAAGAACACAACCGCTGCGGTCAAAGCCATTATCAAATCGGGAGCAACTCCCAGCACCGGGAAACTCGACTTGAATTTGTTCTTCGTTGGGACAGGTAACGTGACCGCGAGCACCGCCCCGACCAATTCGACGTTTCAAGCACTGGTAAACAGGCTGCGCAGTATCTACGCCCAGATCGGGATCGAAGTGGGCCAGATCAATTATTTCGATATCACTGGTAGCGCGGCCACGCAGTACCAGCGACCTTAACGATGCGGACCTCGGCTCGCTCTGCCAACTGAGCGCCGCTCCGGGTGCGGAAGCGAATGCCATCAATCTTTTCTTTGTGCATACAATCACTGGCGGCAGCATCGGAGGCTTCATCATCCTGGGAGAATCCGCCGGCCTGCCTGGAGTACCTCTGCTGGGAACGACGGAAAGTGGAGTTGCCGTAGAGATGTCCGATTTCGGCTCGCCCGGAAATGACATTGCCGATACCTGGGCCCAGGAGATGGGGCATTGGCTGGGATTATTTCATACCACGGAATCCGCGGGCACCAGCTTCGATCCCCTGCCCGATACGCCGCAATGCGATTCCAGCCACGACGCCAACCACGATGGTTTGGTGGACTCATCAGAATGTGCCGGCTTCGGCGCTGACAATCTCATGTTCTGGACGGGGTCCGGCAATGCTCTCCTCACGCCTAACCAGGGATTCGTCATGCGGGCCAACGCTTTTGTTACTGATATTACCGGAACGAACACGGCACCCACCATCGCGCCCGCACCGACTGCGCTGAGCCAGAGCTCCGCCGCTGTTAGTACAACCATCGCGGTCGTAGGCGATGCCGAAACCAGCGCGGGCAGTCTGACCGTAACGCCCACGACTGTTCCGCCCGGCCTTACCCTTAGCAATCTCATTAATAATAACGGTACCGTAACGGCCGATATCGCCGCCAACTGTTCAATTTCGACGGGAAACAAAACCATCGTGCTGCAAGTGAGCGATGGAAGCCTCACCGCGATGGCGAACGTGACCGTCAACGTTCTCGCCAATACCCCACCGGTCTTGGCCTATAGCACTCCATCGTCGGTTGGCGTGGGCACCAGCGCCACCGTCAACCCGGCGACAGCTTCCGATAACGGCACCATGAGCTTCGCCTTGCAATCGCAAGGCACCTACACCGGAACGATCTCGGTCAATTCCAGCACCGGCGCAGTCTCGCTCAGTAACGCCGGGCCCGTCGGCACGCACACGATCACGGTGCGCGCGACGGATAACTGCGGGGCGACGACCGATGCCAGCTTCTCACTTACCGTTTCCAACCCCGGAACGCTGGATACGCTCGACCCAAATGTCACCGGCTTTAGCGGTTCGGTGGTGGCGACCGCCACGCAGCCGGATGGCAAAATGATCATCGCAGGCACCTTCAGCTCGGTGCTCGGGGTGACGCGCAACCATATCGCGCGACTCAACGCCAATGGGACGCTCGACATGACTTTTGATCCCAATGCAGCCCCTACGAATGCCGGTGTCTTTAGCGTGGTGGTGCAGCCGGACGCGAAGATACTAATCGGCGGTTCATTCCTCACACTCCAGCCCAATGGCGCGGCCTCGGCCACCACGGTGAAAAGATTGGCCCGGCTCAACTCCGACGGCACGCTCGATGGCGCTTTTTTTCCGGAGCCCAACTCCAACGTCAACGCAGTCGTGGTGCAGCCGGATAACAAGATCTTGATCGGCGGCCTCTTCAGCTCGATCGACGAGCCTAACAACGGCGGACCGGTCGGGCGCAACCGGATGGCCCGGCTCAACGCCGACGGCACCGTCGATACCAGCTTCGTCGATCCGAAGGGAAATAGCGGCAGCCAAGTCTTTACCGTTGCGCTGGAGACGGATGGGAAAATACTGATTGGAGGCACCTTTACTACGCTTCAGCCAACCGGCTCGCCCTCGGCCATCGCCCGCAATCGGATCGCGCGGCTTAATACGGACGGCACGCTCGATACCAACTTTGATCCCAATGCAAACAACGAGATGGATTGCATCACGATCCAGGATGATGGGAAGATATTGATTGCAGGCTCGTTTACCACGCTGCAGCCTATCGGAGCGCCGTCAGCCATCCCCCGCAATCGAATCGCCCGGCTCAATTCTGACGGCACACTCGATACCGGCTTCAATCCGAATGCCAATGGCCAGGTCGTGGGCCTGGCTCTGCAGACGGATGGGAGAGTATTGCTCTGCGGTGCGTTCACCGCGCTCCAGCCTAATGGAGCGCCCTCGGCCACCACGCGCAATCGGGCCGCACGGATTAATTCCGACGGCACGCTCGATACCGTCTTTAATCCGAATGCGAACATTACCGTAGGCTCCGTTTCGTTGCAGACAGATGGGAAGGTCCTGCTCGGGGGCTCATTCACCACTCTCCAACCCAATGGCGCGCCGTCGCCCACCACACGCAATTTCTTCGCTCGACTGAACAACGATATCGTCTTCCAGAATCTGACCGCGCCGGATACTTCACAGGTCCTCTGGAGCCGCGGCGGCGCGGCCCCGGAACTTTTGCAAACCACTTTCGAGCTCAGCACCGATGGCGGCAGCAACTGGAGCGCCTTGGGCAATGGCACGCGTGTCGGCACAACCTCGAACTGGCAACTCACCGGCCTTTCGCTTCCGGCCAGCGCTCAGCTCCGGGCGCGCGGCCGCGCCACCAACGGTAGCCATGACGGTGGCGCAAGCTTGATCGAGCAGATCGCCGCTTACACCGCCGGGGCTCCGAATACGACCCCCTCCATCACGCCCGCAATCGGCTTGTCGCGGCAACAAGGAACTGCCGTTTCCAATTCCATCGCGACCGTCAACGACGTTGAAAGCGGTCCAAACAATCTCACTGTCACCGCGACCAGTGTCCCTGCCGGACTATCGATCGCGAACATTGTAAATAGTGGCGGCACCATTACCGCGAGCATCGCGGCCAGCTGCTCGGCCACGATCGGCAGCAACACCATCGTCCTGAAAGTTTCAGACGGCTTACTCGCGACCACGGCGAATCTCATTATCAACGTCACCGCCAATACCGCTCCGGTCCTAACCTACAATAATCCACCGTCGATTAATTTCGGGGACGCTCCGACCGTGAGTCCGGTAACGGCGTCCGACAACGGTTCGATCGTGAGCTTCAGTTTACAGTCGCAAGGCACGTATACCGGGACGATCTCAGTCAACCCTTTCACCGGTGACGTCTCGATCATTTACCCCGCCCCGCTAGGTACACACACGATCACCATTCGCGCGACCGACAACTGCGGCGCGACCACTGACGCGACCTTTTCACTCACCGTCAATCCTAAGGCCGTCACCGTAACCGCTGATGCGCAAGAGAAGGTGAAAGGGACTTCCGATCCGGCCTTTACCTATGTCGCGACCGGCTTGGTCGGCAACGACGTTCTCGCGGGAACGCTCTCCCGCTCCATCGGAGAGACGCCAGGTATCTATACGATCACCCAGGGGACCGTAACCAACGCAAATAATTCGCGTTACACGATCACTTATGTCCCCAACAATCTGATTATCGCCGGACCAGTCGCCGGTAATGATGTCGTCACACGCGCGAATGGCAAGGCCAGCAGCCTGTTCCCCGGTCTTCCCCTTCTTGCCAATGACTTCAGGATTGATTCCAACGGACAGAGTCAGACAACCAATATCGGGATCGTCTCCATCACCTCTGGAGTGGGCAACACCGTTTCGATCTCGGGTCAGAACGTCTTATATAAGCCTGACAATGCCGCGGCGACCGCGCCGTTGACCTTCACTTATGAGCTCGATGACTTCGCCAGTGGAGGAGCCGATACCGGAACCGTTACGGTGAACACGGTCGCCCTGAACGTCGTGCAACGCGGCACCCCCACCTACAATGCGGGCAATGACACGACCAGCATCACCGTCAACTTCAACAGCGTGCCGAACTCGACCTTCAAGGTACAGTACGCGACGAGCCTGGGCGGCTCGTTCATCTCCTACACGGGCAACCCAGTGAACAGCGGCCCGACCGGAGCCTTCAGTGTTACATTCACCGCCTCCGGCAACCAAACCGCCGCCTGGAATAGCAAGATGTTCTTCGAAGCGACGCCGTGATTGCGATTCGATTTTTGGATTGGCAATTGGTCTGTGGCGCGACTTTCCTGGGCTTGCCAATTCACTGATCCGTCACGCACAACCATTGATTGGTTTAGCCCACGCGGTGACCTTTACCCTGCCCGGAAATCAAACCGCTACCTTGAAGAGTCATATGTTCTTCAAGGCAAGCTTGCCATAACCTAACGAGCACTAGGTCTAACGCAAAGACTGACAGAACCTTTCTACCGGATAACCTATTCTTGGAAAAGCAGACTTAGACCTACACCCTTAGCCAGCCACGAAATGCTCGGCCGCTGTAGTAGGATTCCGCGCCGTTATGCCCCACGAAGACGCGACCGTAGCGCCGATCACAATAAAGCGCGCCGCCGAGCCTTCTGATCTCAGGAGGCGTCTTTATCCAACTCGATCTTTTCGTGTCGAACTCTCCCAGTTTCTGCAGCTCGAAATATTCTTCTTCGGTCAGTAGTTCGACGCCCATCTCCTCCGCCATGCCCACCGCGCTATCTTTCGGCTTATGTTCCTTGCGCGACTCTAGTGCTTCATCGTCGTAACAAAGACTGACCCGGCCAATGGGAGTTTGGGCGGAACAATCGAAGAAAACGTACTCACCGGTTTTCTTGTCCTGACCTACCACGTCCGGCTCGCCGCCGGTCTCGTCCATGATATGAAGCGACCATAGCTTGGCGGGGCTAGCCGTGAGCTTTTCCCGCACCTTGGCCCATTCGACGCCTTTGTGGCGCTTCATGTTTTTCTCAAAGCGAGCTTTCAAGGTCTTGAGAAGCTCTTCGCGTTGCTTCGGTGACAGCTCCTTCTTGGTGCCTTTCATAGACCTTCTCCTTTTAGTGCTCGCCAGCAGCCGGCGCGATTCTTTTGATCATGTTCTCTGCTATGCCTTCTACTTTCTACAAGGGCATTGAAGGATCAATACTATAAGCCATAGAGCTTCGCAGCGTTGTCCCGCAGAACGGCGCGAGCGAGCTCAGCGGCACGGGCTTCGGTGATAGTGCCGTCGCGAAGCATTCCAGTAAGAGCCAGGCCGAGCGCTTTGCGGCCGGTGTCGGCCGTGAGCCAGGCCATGTCTTCCCAGCCCGCCGGGCCCAGCGGGAAGGCATCGGTGCCGAAGAGAACTTTCTCCGGTTGAAACTCGAGCCAGGTGCGCAAAATGTTCGCAAGCTTCGGCGGGTAGAGGAGGAAGGTCATGGCTGAGAAGTCGGCAAAGACGTTTGGCTTTGATAGCATCGACGCGACGACGTCCGGGTAAGGCCACGCGGCATGGAGCATGACGAAGTTAGTTTCCCGCAGCTCAGGATCGTTGAACAACGAGCCGAGGAGAGCTGGCTGCGCGCCCTGTTGATCGAACCAGCCACCTACTCCGCCGCCGACGTGGATATGCACGGCCAGCTTTAGCCGCCCCGCCTCACGCGCCATGTAGCGATAGATGTAATCCTGCAGGACCTTGTACTCGTTAGGTAAAGGCGCGCCGCCATGAGCATACTTCGCGTAAACGGCGTCGGCTTCTTCTCTGCTGGGCTGGCCGAAATCGAGCGACCGAAGGTAGGCACCTTCGAACTTGATTGCCAGCGCACCGTCAGCCTTTTGTTCCTCGAGCGTAGGTGTAACAACCAATCGGAGGTAAGTACCTAACGAGTCGGGCAGCTCATCGAGCTTACGCGCGGCGAGGTAGCGATGAAACAGCTTCCCCACATCACCGAAATATACTTTTCGATCAGGCGAGAAGCTTGCAGCTACGCTGTTATCGAGCGGAAATGCCAGGGTATCAACGAAGCTGACCCAGCGGAACCGCGGTGGAGTAAGCCCGCGACCCAGCGCCGCGCGGTTCGCCAGCATGGTTTCGGTGCCAATCTGGTCGAGCACCCACACTGGAAATGCATCGCCTTTGGCCAGGCGCATCTGCTTTCGCTTCGCTCCTAGTTCGGCCAGGTGTGCTTCACTGGTATCGTTGTAGGTATAACCAAAGAGCGCGCGCCAGGCGCGGCGCCATTCCGGATTATCTGGCCGGAGACGAACCGGCGCCGTGAACTGCTCGACATCGGAAGGAATCTGGTCCCAGTCAGTGTCATCTTCGCCCTCTACCGTCGCGCGCAGCGGATGGGCGTGGTTGTCGATGGCCTTCGTCTCCGCGATCACCTTGGCGATTTGCGCATCGATTTGCGGTATCTCGGCGTGCAGAGCGATGGCGAAGAAAAGAAATGCGACAAGAGCGAATTGCTTCATGAGCCGCAAGCTTGTCTCACCACCGCTGCGCCGGCAAGCGCGCCACTTTAGATCGCGCTCTGCTCAAGAAAAACGGCAGACGAAAACCGTTGGCCGCAAATGCTCTCGTTAGGCACGTCTAGGTGTCATTCGGCGGTCATAGACCGCCGCTACAACCGCGATCTACCCTACAATAGTGTACGGCCGAATGAGCCGGGCACGCCGCGTTTCCAACGTAGCTCCGGATCGAGATTGATCTCGTTAGGCGGCACTTCGAAACCGGCGGCGCGCAATAGATGAGCCACACCTTCGCGACTCTCCATCGTTTCTTTCAAACTGCGCGCGAAGAGCTCGATGTATTCCTTGTAGGATTCGAGCTCGAGTTTACCGTCGGCGAAATGTTCCGCGAGCGCTTCATCGTGGTAGTCGATCAATTCGAAAAGTGCGCGGCGCAGTTTCGCGCGCATCTCGGGATCGACTACGATCTTGAACGGCGTCTTACCGGGATCAGGCCGGTGAGGTTCTTTGCGCGCTAACGGTTGCGCGGCGGCGGCTATTTGATAATCACCCGGTTCCATCGCCATGTAGTATTGTCAGGCCTAAGGCCCATGCGCGCTAGAAGAAGATCGGAATAATCAAGATCGCCACGATGTTTGTGACTTTGATCATCGGATTGATCGCCGGACCGGCCGTGTCTTTATAGGGATCGCCGACTGTATCGCCGGTGACCGCCGCGGCGTGCGCAAAGGATCCTTTGCCGCCGAGATTTCCTTCTTCGATATATTTTTTCGCATTGTCCCACGCGCCGCCGCTCGAAGTCATAGCGATGGCCACGAACAAACCGGTGACGATGGTGCCGACAAGCAATCCGCCAAGAACGACCGGGCCGAGCTGTTTTACGGCTGCAACGAAAACAACGAAGAGCACCGGCAACAATGCGGGAATGATCATTTCGCGCAGCGCGGCTTTGGTCACGATATCGACGCAGATGCCGTAATCTGGTTTGTCTTCGCCGCGCAAAATTCCGGGCTTGGCCGTGAGCTGGCGACGCACTTCGCGCACAACGGCACCGGCTGCTTTGCCGACTGCGTCCATACTAAAGGCGGTGAAGATGAATGGCAGCAGACCGCCGATGAAAAGTCCGATGATCACTTTCGGATCGCTCAGCGAAAAATCGAAAGTGTAAGTGCGCCCTGTTGCGAGATAATGCGCGCGCAGTTCTTCAACGTACGAACCGAAAAGGACAAGCGCCGCTAAACCAGCCGAGGCGATGGCATAGCCTTTTGTGACCGCTTTCATGGTGTTGCCAACCGCATCGAGTTCGTCGGTAGTATCGCGCACTTCTTTGGGCAACTGACTCATAACGGCGATGCCGCCAGCGTTATCGGTGATAGGCCCGAATGCATCTAAGGAGATAATGATTCCGGCCATCGACAACATGCTCATGACGGCAATGGCGATGCCGTAGAGACCGGCGAAGTGATAACTGAATAAGATGGAAAGCCCGATGAATGCGACCGGCAGCGCCGTGGCGTGCTGACCAATCGCTAAGCCCGCGATGATGTTAGTAGCGTGTCCGGTTTCCGAGGCCTTGGCGATTTTTCGCACCGGACGATAGGCGGTGGAAGTGAAATAGTTCGTGATGACGACGACGATGAAAGTCATGAACAAGCCGACTAGTGCGGCGTAGTAAATCGCGTTGGCGGAGCGGACCGTTCCGGCGATGGAAACGCCATCCGGGAAAAATTTGTGCGTGGCCGGCCAGAAAAGAATTGCCGAGACTAACCCGCTGGCCGCGACCGACCCCATCAAGGCGGCGCCCGGTTTCATGTTGGTGACGTTGACGAAAATGATTCCGACGATCGCGCCGAGAACGGAAATTCCACCGAGGATGAACGGATAAATAACGGCCGCAGGATTTCCCGCGATGGTGAGCGCGCCGACTAAAATCGCACCAATCAAACTGACCGCGTAGGTTTCGAAAACGTCGGCCGCCATGCCTGCGCAATCGCCGACATTATCGCCGACGTTGTCCGCGATCGTGGCGGGATTGCGCGGATCATCTTCTTCCAAACCGCTCTCGATTTTTCCGACAAGATCGGCGCCGACGTCAGCGGCTTTTGTATAAATGCCGCCGCCCAATCGCGCGAAGACGCTAATCAAACTCGCGCCCAGCGCGAGACCGATAAGGCTGCTGACGGCGCGATCGTGACCCATGATGAGGTAGAAAAGTCCGACCGCGAGCAGCGCTAACCCGACAACGAGAAGTCCGGTGACAGCGCCGCCGTTAAACGCGGTGCGCAATGCTTGCGTGCGCGAAGTTGTGGCAGCCTGTGTAGTGCGCGTATTCGTAATCACGGCGATACGCATGCCGATGTAACCAGCGGCTAAAGAACAAAACGCGCCGATAATAAATCCCACGCCATTCGCGATGTCCTTGAAGATACAGAGCAAAATAAAGATGACGACTGCGATCGCGCTGATGGTCAGGACCTGGCGGTTGAGATAAGCTTTCGCGCCTTCCTGGATAGCCGCGGCGATTTCCTGCATGCGCGCGTTTCCCGGTGAGCGGCTCATGACGGCTTTGATGAGAAAGAAGGCGAAGAGCAGGCCGGCCGCGGCGCAAACGAGCGCGATCGGCACGCCGGATTCGAGCAAAGAAAAAGCAAAAAACGTCATAAGAAAGTCCGACTGGAAGTGCGGGACTTTATGGACTTTTCCCTCACTGGCAACCGGCTTATCACCGGCGGCTAACGAGTGGCTACAATTCGAAAAACGAACGCAAGCGCTTGATAAAAGAAGCGGTGTATTCGCGTTCCATGTCGGCTTCTTCTTCCGGCACGTGCACTTCCTTCAGCTTGCCCTCGGTTTCCATTTTGCGATGCGCGAGCAGCGCGCTGAGCTGGTCCAAACATTCCGGCGAAGTGCGCAGCAAATCGGCCATGACCGGCTTGCTGATCTCCAGGACCTCACAATCTTTTTCGGCGCGAACGGTTGCGGTGCGCGGCTCGCCTGTAAGCAACGACATTTCGCCGAAGGAATCGCCCTGGCGCAAGACACCGACGCGGACGAGCGATCCATTTTTCGAAACAGACACCTGCGCCGTTCCGCGCAGTAAAACGAACATCGAATCGCCCTCGGTTCCTTCCTCGATCACCGCTTCGCCGCGACCAAACTGATTGGCTTCCGCGTTTTCCAGCATGGCATCGATCTGATCGTCGCTCAGGCAGGAGAAGAGCTGCTCGCCGCGCAGAATTTTGTGTGCGCGCGCCCGAACATCGCTCGCCCCCTGCGTCGATTTGCGCTCGATATGCAATGTCCGAATCGGGAAGGGGATATTGATTTTGCGGCGCTTAAATTCGTACCACGCATTGGTGTAAATCCCGTCGCGTACTTCGTAATAACCGGAGTGCGTCATCATGGTGAACTTGATCTGGTAAATAATCGCTGAGTCCGCGTATTCGCTCACGAACACTTGCGGCGGCGGGTTTTTCTCCACTCCCGGCACCTGAATGGTGGCGCGGAAAAGCGCATCTTTGACGCGGTTTGGTGGAACGCCGTATTCCACGCCGATATTCAGTCGCTTGAAATGCGTCCGCGTTGGGTAACTGAGATTAACGATCGTATGTTTGACGATCTCGTTATTCGGGATGTGCATCGTGACCGCGTCGTTCGTGCGCAGCTTTGTCGAACCCCAGTGGATTTCTGAGACTTCGCCGTAGACTTCACCGATCTTGAGCCAGTCGCCGACTTTGTAGGGTCGCTCGATTTGTAAGGAGAGCCCCGCCACCAGGCTGCTCAGGAAATTTTGTGCGGCGAAACCAAGGATGATCGCGACCACGCCCGAACCCGCGAGCAGACCTTTTAGTTGCGTCTCCGCGTGGTAACCCGCGCTCAGAATGATGGTCAGGGTGATGAGGAACAAAAACATCGCCACCGTATCGCGGAGTAATCTTGGGATAATAATCTGTCGTCTCTTCTCGAAGTAATAATCCCAGAGATAACGATCGAGCAGCGCCACCAGCACGCCGATGCTCAAGAGCAGGACCACCGCCCCGACATGTCCGCGCCAAGTAACGTGCAAATCCCACAGACTGACCGCCGTATAGAAGGCGAGCGTGAGACAGAAGAGTTGATAAAAAACACCGAAGCGCACGCCCGCTTTGCGCTTGAGCAGCCGCCCGATGGCGAGCGAGATCAGATAAGTCGCGACGAAAACCAGCGCCGTGGCCAGCGGCTTCTCTTCTTCAAAAAAAGTTCGGACCATGAGAGAAGGCAGACCTTACCAGCTCGCCTGCCCGGGCACGAGCACGAAGACTATTGAACCGGGGTGAGAAAAAGCCAGGCCCATCCGATCAGAAAACAAAGACCACCGATAGGCGTGATAGCGCCCAGCCAGCGCGCGTTAGTTAAGGCAAGCAGATAAAGGCTGCCACTGAAGATAATGATGCCGGCGACGAGAAAGTAGCACGCACCGCGGTTAGTTGAGACATTCAAGCCCAGCGCGATTAAAGCTACAGCATGAATGAAATGGTAGAAGACGGCCTTATTCCAAATCTCGAGCGTGTCGTGTGCCTGTAACAAACCCTTCAGGGCATGCGCGCCAAAAGCACCCAATGCTACGGCCAGGAAACAAAGTAAAGCGGCTATGCGGAAGAGAAGCATAGCTACTTCTAAGTCATTTCCCGAGAAGGATCAAAACGCCCGCCACGAGGGCAAGTATGGGCACCAGAATAGCGGCGGCGCCAAGGGAGATACCGAAGATTCCGATCAGGCCTACCAGGATAAGATAAATCGCCAGCACAAGCATGCCGAGGTTCTTTGTAATCATCCGGTGAGCTTGAACGGCTTGGAAGGAAAGTCACGCACTAATACTAACTTCTGGCGGGATACCTAACGAATGGTTAGGCATATCCAGACTTATCGTGGGATGATCTTTGTTTGCGAATAATCCAGACGAGATAGGCTACGATAGCGAGATTGATGACTAAGGTCGCGATTTTCCAAAAGTTGGGATGGCGCGCAATTTCGAAGACCTCGAGCGGAATGAACATTGAGGTAACGATGACGGTGAGAAACTCCGCCCACACCTTTTCGAAGTAGAGGCCCAGGCCCTCGACAAAGAAGAGCCCGCTGTAGGCAAAGGTAAGGCCGCTGGCGACTCCGATATTTTTATCACTGATCAACTTTGCCCTGGCTAGCAGATCAATCAGGTAGCGATTGTTTGGATCGACGCGGAGAGCATTCGCGATGCGGGTAAGAGTCTTAGCCACGTCGTGATGGAGCAGGCGCAACAGACCAATGGCGAGGGCGAGGAGCAGGCAGCCCTTCACGAACTTGAAGATCGCGATGACGAGCAGGCTCTTGTTATGTTTGTGATGCTTACTCGCCGCGTCCGCCGCCATCGCTACTGATACACCGTCTTCGGTTCGGAGCTTGCGACTATTTTTTGAAAGCGCGCATCTTTGCGCATCGGATCCCATTGCCAGCGCAAACGCAGTTCGTTCACGGTAATGCTTCCCTCGAAAACGGGCGCGAGAGGCGCGGGCGTTTGCAGGAGACGCTCGATGAGCGCGAGGGCCTGCTCGGTTTCGCCGACGCGCGCGCAAATCAAGGTGAGCAATCCGGAAATACTCGGCCCGAAATACGCGTCCTTCGCTTCCGGGAGCAGCTCGACGGCGCGATTCGCCTGACTGATTGCGTCTTCCTTGCGATTGAGAAATGCGTAGAGCAAACCGAGGTGCGCGTGCCGAAAAGCATCGAGCGGAACGTCGGTCGCTTCCTGTTCCATCGAGGCGCGCGCGGATTCGAAGAGCGGTTGTGCGTGCGCGGAATCTCCGCGCGCGATGGCGATGCAGCCTAACAAGTAGTTCTTCGGCAAAACCGCGCCGAACGGCGTGATCACTTTATCGGGCGAGGTCGCGACCGCGCGTTCTGCCGCAGGAAAATCGCGCGCCAGTAAGGCCGCGTCCCAACGCGCGTAAGTGACTTCTCCATCCGGATCGACGCCGGGTGCGACCGCGTTGAGCGAAGTTCGCAACGGGCGCACGTCGCCTTTCGCCCAAATGTCTACGTAGTTTCGCTCCAGCCGCAGCATCGGAAGATCGGGTGCGAGCGCGACCGCGCGATCGCCCGCCCGCGCCGCCGCCGGCCAATCGCGCAGCATGCATTCGGTCAGCAAAATTTCGCGCGCCATCAGATTGTTGCGCGGATCGCGAGCAAACGCGCGCTTCATACTGGCGAGCGCATCGTTCCATCGGCCCTGCCGGCGGCGAATGGCGCCGGAGAAGAAATCGACCTCGGCATTTCCCGGCGAAAGACGCGCGGCCGCATCCATCTCTCGCAAGGCACCTTCGTAATCCTTCTCCGTCCAGTAAAGACAGAGCGCGCGCGCGAGCGTTCCTTCCGCGGAATCAGGCCGCAAACGCAAAGCTTCGTCCGCTTCGAGCCGCGCGCGTTGTTTGATTTCTTCGGTCGGCTGGAAATTGAGATAGAAGTAGGAAAGCGTCATGGACAAACGCGCGTGCGCGAGAGCGAAAGTGCGATCGAGCCCGATGGCCTGCGAATAAAGACGCTCCGCCATTTGGTAATCCTGAAGCAAACCGGTCGGGCGCGTTTGATATTCGCGCGCGCGAAGGTAAAGCTCGTAGGCGTCGGCGTTGTCGGTCGGCTTTTCTTCCACGCGCGTTTTTTCCTCGGGGCTTAAGGTGGCGCGCAAGGCGTTGGCGATTTCGGTGGCGAGTTCTCCCTGCAGAGTAAGCGCGTCGGCCAGCGTGCGATCGTAACGCTCCGCCCAGATTTGGTGGCCAGTCCGCGTGTCGATGAGCGCGACATTCACGAGCACGCGGTCGACCGCGCGACGCACACTGCCTTCTAATATAGTAGCGACGCCCAGCTGCCGTCCGATTTCCTGGAGGTTGCGTTTAGCCGTGTCGCGATAACCCATGACCGACGAACGACTGATCACTTTCAGGTCTTTGATCTTGGCCAAAACGCTGAGCAGATCGTCCTGAATTCCGTCGGCGAAAAAGGCATTGCCTTTGTCATCGGAAAGATTTTCCAAGGGCAGAACCGCGATTGATTTATCGACGATCGCCGAAAGGATGCGGGAGGAATTTCGCCACGGATGCCAGCGCCAGTAGCCCGCGATCACCACCGATGCGATGACTAATCCAACAGTCGCGAGCAACCAGACATTGCGCGCATTCCTTGCAGCCACCGGACCGACACCGTCATCCGTTTTCTCGATCCCGGAAGAGGTCACCTCGAAGGCCCAGGCGAAAACAAGCGCGGCCGGAAATCCGAGCGCCAATCCGACAATCAACATTTGCAGGACCCAGATCGGAACTTCAAAGGTCGGCAGAACCGTGCTTGCGATTTGAATGCAGAACCAGGCCGCGACTGCGTAACCGATGGCGATTCGATAAACGCGCCGCTGCTTGAGTTCGCGAAAGAAGGAGTTCATGCGCGGCGTTTATTCTTTGTCTTTGCCGCTCAGGTTGTAAGAGAGTCGCGCTAACTTGCAAGGCTTCGCATGACCGCGCCCACTACGCCCACCGCTCCTCGACCATGGTATCGGCCATCGCTCACGACGCAGATCATGATCGGACTCGTCGTTGGCGTGCTCATCGGTTGGCTGCAACCGGAGTGGGGTAACAAAGTTTTTTTTCTGCGCGACATTTTTCTTAACCTGATCAAGTCGATCATCGGTCCGCTGATTTTTTCTACGCTCGTGGTGGGCATCGCTGGCGGCGGGGATTTGAAAAAAGTCGGACGCATGGGCGTGAAGGCGCTCATTTATTTCGAAGTGGTCACAACGGCGGCGCTCTTCATCGGATTGGCCGTGGTCAATCTTCTCAAACCGGGAGTCGGCGTCGTGCTTATCGGCCAATCAGGCGAGTTGACGCAGAAGATTGGCCAGGCGCATCCGTTAACGCTGATCGAAACGCTGGTGCACGTCTTTCCCTCGAGCGTGATCGATGCGCTCGCGCGCGGCGATATTTTGCAAACCGTCGCCTTCGCCGTGCTCTTCGCCATGGCTGTTTCCGCGGTCGGGGAAAAAGGAAAACCGATTCTGCGCGCCATGGAAAGTTTGTCGCAGGTAATGTTTAAAGTGACGAACTACGTCATGCTCTTCGCCCCCTTCGGCGTCGGCGCGGCTATGGCGCACACGGTCGCTTCGCAGGGTCCTGGAGTACTCGTTAGTCTGGGGCATCTCATTCTCACGTTCTATCTCGCGCTGGCAATTTTCATTCTCCTGATTTTCGGATTGGTCATCGCGATTACGCGCGTGCCGGCGATGCAATTTATCCGCGCAGTGCGCGAGCCAGCCACGATCGCCTTCGCCACAACGAGCAGCGAATCCGCCATGCCGAAAGCGATGCAGGCAATGGAACGACTCGGTGTCCCGAAGCGCATCGTCGCCTTCGTTATGCCGACCGGTTACTCCTTCAACCTCGATGGCTCGATGATTTTTCTTGGAGTCGCTTCGATGTTTATCGTGCAGGCCGCGGCCAACACGACTGCGATATATTTCGGATTCGGTCAGCAACTCATGATGATGCTGACCTTCATGGTCACATCGAAAGGAATCGCCGGTGTGCCGCGTTCATCCATTTTGGTTTTGCTGGCGACATTATCGAACCTGTTGCCGGGAGAGGTGGCCGCGCTCGGCGTGGCGATCGTTTTGGGAATCGATGCGCTGATGGATATGGGTCGTTCTGCGGTGAACCTGATCGGCAATAGTCTTGCCACGGCGGTCGTGGCACGTTGGGAAGGCGAGTTCGATGACAAGCGTGCGCGCGTCTTCGGCACGGCGGAAGAAATCAAACTCGACCTCGCGTCGGGCGATGTCGCCTTCGCCGAAGCCGTGCGCCAAGGCGATTAGCTGCTCAGCTTTTTCGGTTGCTGCGCGCGTCCTATCGGGCGCGATTCACGTACAGTCTCAACGAGGCTACGCCCACAAAGTCCTGTCGAGTATTGTATTTCTTGAAAATATGGTGAACAATTCGGCAGGAATAGCGTCTAATTTCGCAAAACGGGTTAAAATGGACAAAAATAGCGACGGTAAAGTGCGACGCGCGAAGCGCGCCGAAAAGGGAACGGCCGGAAGTGCCGGCCCTCGACGGGTACGAAGAGATTCACTCATTCGCACGAAAGAAATTCTCAACGCGGCATTGCGCGTTTGGGAATTGAAGAGGCGGATTCGACCTGAGCATTCGCTCTAGCCTAACGAGTCCTGATTCCTTCCGCGATGTTCACGTGGAAGGTCTGTTTCTCTTTCGTTTTTCCAAACGTTAACTCCGCCGTGTAATCGCCACTGGGCACGAGACGTTTTGCGTCGATTCCGCCGTACTGCGTTAACACATCTTTCGTTGGCAAGAGATCCCAGTTGAGTCTCGTTAGGCCTTGTGCCGGCGTCGTTTTCAAATTCGCCACCGGCGATCCCGTGGAATTTGTGATCGCGACTTTCAATTCGTCGCCGGTGTATTCCTTCACCCAGACAGTGAAGACCGCGCCTTCCGGTGGATTTTTCCCACGAAATTCCGCCTTTCCCGCCCACTCATTCCAGCCGGGCAGTTGATACGCGCCGTTCACGGGCAGGACAGGAAATAAATGCGCCGGCAGCGCCGCCATCTCGGGTGTCAGTTCGCGAAGCGGTCGCGTGTCATCGATGATCGCGATACTGCGTCCGTGCGTGGCGATGACGAGGTCGCTCGTGCGTGGATGAATTTGCAGATCATCCACTCGCACCGCCGGAATATCGCCGAGCCGCATCCATTTCGCGCCGCCGTCAAACGACGCGAACAAACCAAAATGCGTTCCAACATAAAGCAGACGCGGATTGCCCGGATCTTCGCGAATGACTTCGACCGGCGCATAGTTAGGCAAGCCTTCGCCGACAACACTCTGCCAGGTCGCGCCGCCATCCGCCGTGCGCACGATCATCGGATGATCGTCGCCCGTGCGATAGGCATTCAGCGCGACATACGCGACTTTCGGATCCTGATGTCCGGGCTCGATACGCACAACCCATTGATCGCGGAATGGTTCGGGCAAATTCTGCGTGAGTTCGGTCCATTTCGCGCCGTCATTTTCAGTAATCCAGAGCCGTCCATCATCTGTTCCCGCCCAGAGCAAACCAGCTTTGAGCGGTGATTCGGCTAACGAGTAAACGACGCCATAATTTTCCGCGCCACTTCCAGTCGCGGTGGTTTTGCCCGGTTCATTGCGCGTGAGATCGGGACTAATGAGCGTGGAATCTTCGCCGCGATTCGTGACGCGAAAGACGCGATTGCCCGCGAGATAAAGCACGCCCGGCGAATGCTTGCTTAGAAGCATGGGCGAATTCCAATGGAAGCGATAAGCCGGCTGACCTTCGGCCGGCGCGGGGCGTAATTGCCGCAATTCGCCGGTGCGCGTGTTCATGCGATGCATAGAACCTTCCTGGCTCTCGGCGTAAAACGTGTCGCGGTCCGTTGGATCGAAGAGAACATAGAATCCGTCGCCGCCACCGAGATTCGTCCAATCGTTATTGACGATGCCGTCTTTATTTTGCACGCCACTCGGTCCAACGAAATTGCAGTTGTCCTGCAATCCGCCGGCGATGCGATAGAACGGCTGCGAATCGTCGACCGAGATGCGGTAAAACTGGCCGGCTGGAATGTTCGCGAGATGGTCCCAGCCTTTCCCCGCCGCATAACTTTGGTAAACGCCGCCGTCGTTGCCTAACAAAAGCCGCTGACAAATTGGCGGCTTCGGCGGTTTGTTTTTGTCCTCCGGTTTCGGTGCTTTCGGCGGCGGTGCGCTGTTCGGTTGAATGGCCAACGCGTGACAATCCGGATGAATCTTTTCGGTCAGATCTTCGCGAAAAGTTTTCCCGCCATCGTCCGAAACAAGCAGGGCAAAGCCGAGCACGTAGACGCGCTGATCGTTCACCGGATCGATCCGGATCTGACTGAAATAAAACGGACGCGGACAGACATCGCTCGTGCGCGTCCATTTGTCGCCACCATCTTCGGAACGAAAAACTCCGCCGCGTTTGCTCGTGATATCGCGAATATCGGACGGCCCGCCTTCATCACTCTGCACGACGGCCATGACGATCTTCGGATTACTCGCGGAGACGCTGAGACCGATGCGGCCGGTCTGCGTGGGCAAACCGTTTGCCAATTTTTTCCAAGCCGCGCCGCCGTTCGTGCTTCGGAAAATTCCGCCGACATCTTCGCCATCAGTCGCGGCCACACCGTAGGTGAAGTTCCACGGTGTGCGTTGTCGCGCATAAAGCGCCGCGAAAATTATTTCGGGATTCGAAGGGTCGAAAGCAACATCGCTGCAACCGGTGCGCGCGGCCGCGCGACCCTGCGCCTGCAAAATCGGCCTCCAGTTTTTTCCGCCGTCGGTGGTTTTGAAAAGACCGCGCTCGCCGCCATCGACCCACAGATGACCGGAGGCCGCGACGTAGGCGATATTCGGATCTTTCGGATGCACGATGATCCGGCCAATCGCGCGCGTGTCTTTGAGACCGATATTTTCCCAGGTGCTGCCGCCGTCACTCGATCGATAAACGCCATTGCCCCAACCGGAAGAATTCCGATCGTTCGCTTCGCCAGTCCCCACGTAAATGACGTCAGGATCGGATGGCGCGATCGCGATGGCGCCAATGGAGAGCGCACTTTCCTTGTCGAAAATCGGATCGAAGGTCGCTCCGTTATCGTTCGTTTTGAATACGCCGCCAGTCGAGGTCGCAACATAAAACGACCCGGGATTTCGCGGATCGATCGCAATGTCCGAAATGCGGCCGCCCATGATGGTGGGCCCGATCGCGCGCCCCTTTAGACCTTTGAACAAAACTTCCGTCATCGGCGGCGGCGATGGCTGCGGCGCGGGAATTTCCGGCTGAGTTTGCGGAGCGGGCGATTGTTGCGCGCAGAGATCGCAGAGCGGGATGAGAAGCGGGAGAAGGAGAAAAATTCGACGCGGCATGCGCGTAATGTGCACTAGGTCGCGGACCTCGCCAGAAGTTACAATTTGCGACAACCGACCACGATGGTTCGGCCTAACAAGAGGTCGCGGTGATTCATTTGCCTAACGAATGGTTCGTTCCGCGCGTCGAGTGTCCGATATTTTTGCCGTTCTTTTCGCAGCGCCCATGTTTCGTAAAGGCGAATCGGCAACCAAAGCAGCGCCAGCGCAATCCATGAACGACGCTGTAGTTTGTCGACTGACGGACTGATGTCGCTGAAACCGACCCCATTCAGTGCGTGCGCCAGATAAAAATAGCCGACAGGATTGATGTGGCCGTGCGTCGAATGATGGCGATCGTCGTCCAGCTGTAACGGCCCGAACATGTTGAAAAAACCGAAGAGCAAATAACGCAGACGCGATCGCAGGTTGAGAACGTTCGGTGTGCTCACGACAAAAATTCCACCCGGCCGCAACACACGACCGATCTCGCGCAGAGCGGAACGATAATGTTCAAGGTGCTCGATCACTTCCGTGCAAGTCACGAGATCGAACGACTCGTTAGGATATGGCAGCGCACCGGTATTGAGATCGACCACATCGACTTTCAGGTCGCCGATCGTCATTAAGTCATCGCGATAATCGCAGGCCCGCACTTTTACTTCGAACTCGCGCATGACGCGATCGATCAACTCGCCATTGCCCGCGCCGACGTCGAGATAATCGCCGCGTAATTGCGGATTCAATTCGCGAATTTTCTCCACCACCGCCGCAATGATGGGACCGGTGCTGAGCCCCTCATCCGGCAGACGCGCCATGGAAGTTTCACCGCGCTCGTGCGCCGACCGTCGCTCGTCTTCACGCAGCGCCCGTCGCTCTTCTTGCGTCATCCGACTCATCGCGCTTGCATCTTAGTGAGCATGCTCCCGTTTACCAGCCGCGCCGCGATCGTGCGCATTCTTCTTTTCCTCGTCTTCCTTGGGATCGTGGCATGGTGGTTCATGGTGCGTATGCCGGGCAAGAGTGCACGTGCGGGGGAGAAGCCGGGCCTAACGACTGCTGAAATTGCGCTGCGGGAAGAATTGCGCGCGGACGTGCAGAAACTTGCCGGCGAGATCGGTCAACGGAATCTCGAAACGTATTTGAGTCTGCAGGCGACGGCTAATTTCATCGAACACTCGTTAGGCAAAACCGGTTTCGTTCCGCACCGCCAGGGTTACGAAGTGCAGGGGAAACTTTGCGAAAACATCGAGATCGAAATCCCTGGTTCCGGACAGGAAGTAGTCGCGGTCGGCGCGCATTATGACACCGTGCCTAAGTGTCCGGGCGCGAATGACAACAGCAGCGGCGTCGCGGCGTTGCTCGCGCTCGCCTGCCGGGCGCCGCGTCATCCCGCATGTACCTTGCGCTTTGTTGCCTTCGTAAATGAAGAGCCGGGTTATTTCCAAACCAACGAGATGGGCAGCGTGGTTATACGCGAAAGCCTGCAAGGCGCGAGGCGATCAAATCAAGGCAATGATCAGCCTGGAAACCATCGGCGATTACTCGGATTCGCCCGGTTCACAAAAATATCCGATGCCCGGCTTGGGCGTTCTTTATCCTACACAAGGAAACTTCATCGGCTTTGTCGGCAATACTTTTTCTCGAGCACTCGTTAGGCGAGCGCTAGGAATCTTCCGTGAAAACGGCACCATTCCATCCGAGGGTGCTGCCTTGCCGTCGTTCGTGCCGGGCGTTGGTTGGTCCGATCATTGGGCCTTCTGGCAACAGGGTTTTCCCGCAATCATGATCACCGACACGGCGCCGTTTCGTTATCCGCATTATCATCAGCCAACGGACACACCGGATAAATTGGATTACGACTCGTTCGCCCGGGTGGTGAGCGGGCTGGAAAACGTCGTCGTCCGCCTAACGAGTGAGTAGCGCCTAACGAATGTCGACGCGGACCCAGTTCGACGGTTGCGCCGCGGGATGCCCGCTTCCATCGACCGGCACCACGCGCAGGTAGAACCGGTTCGGCATTGGTTCGTCGCCGAAGTGTTTGGCGAGCGAACTAAATTCGACCGCGAAAAAATTTTCCATCGAGGGCGATGGCGCGGCGACAGAGGCATCGCCATAAGCAACGAGACCAGCTGGCGGAAAGGCATTCCCGTCGTCAACGAACGGCACCGTGGAAATTTCCCAGCGCGCCGCGCGCGGTTTTGCACCTGCAGTGCGCCAAAAAAATTGCCAGCGTCGCGCATCATCGGCACCCGTCGTTACCTGCACGCGGGTCTGATCGAAGGTGCGTGTTTCGCGCGTCATCTCGCCATTCCAGGCGCGCAATGACGTCGGGCTGACTTGCACCGGGCCGTCGGGAGTGGGCGGAGTGTAATCAACCGGAATCGGCGCATTCCCGTCCGGCAAATAAAGCGCCTTCGAGCGCGGGACTGCGTCGTAGCGAGGGATCATCGGAATCACAATCGGCGCGCCGAGGTCGCTCGGTGCGGGAGGATTAACATCGATATCTGCTGCGTTCCCTTCTTCGCTTGCGGTCGCGTTACTATTTTTCCTCAACGGCGGAATCAAAACCTTCGTCGCAACTTTGTGTGGCTGAGTAGAAGTGACAACGCTGCTAGTCGTTCGTGTTTTGAACGAACCCGGCGGCGCCCCGTTGCTTTTGAAACCGGGACCTGCGCTCGGAGAATCAGGTTCGTAGTACTCGTTAGGCACATAAAAATGCGGCTCTCTCGTTGCCGGAACGTTCTGGCCCGATCCGGTTCGGGACGAAGTGGTAGGGGCGCCTCCGACTTCGCCCACCAGACCACGAATGTGCTGTGTATTCGGTTTCGGCGTTGGGGTGGTGGAAGCGTGTTGGGATTTTTCCACGATGACGTGGTCCCAATGGCGCTTGAGTCTTTTGCTTCTCGCATCCGGCGTCGAACCGGGCTGCGGCTCGCCCAGTGTAGAACTGCCGAGCGCTAGCAAAACGCCGCAAGCTAAGACAAGTATGACTCGAGTCATGGTCATCTCCTTTCCGCGTGCTTCCAGTTCACGCATCCGCCTGACTATGTTCTCCTTTTAGAACGGAATCGCTCGAAGGCAACTGCGAATTGCACTGTGGCATTAAGCATTGCGCACAATCTTGAGCGCACGACCACTAACCGATACGATAGGTAACTGATGCGCATCCTGCTGCTGGAAGATGAAAAGAAAATGGGCGCCTTTCTCGCGAAAGGACTTCGCGAAGCGGACTTCACCGTCGAGGTGGCGGAAGATGGGGAAGCAGGTTTGGCACTCGCGCGAGCGGGGAAGTTCGATCTTCTCATCGTCGATGTGATGTTGCCGCAGAAGGACGGCTGGATGGTGGTCGGTGAGCTTCGCCAAAGCGGAATGCAAACGCCGATTCTGTTTCTGACCGCGCGCGACAGCGTAAAGGATCGTGTGAAAGGTCTCGAGCTGGGCGCGGACGATTACTTGATCAAGCCTTTCGCTTTTGCCGAATTGCTCGCGCGCGTGCGCTCGCTTCTGCGGCGTTCTCCAGTGCCGGAGGATGAGCACTTGCGCGTGGCCGATTTGGAAATCGATACCCACCGGCACAAGGCCACGCGCGCAGGCACCGCGCTCAATCTCACGCCGAAAGAATTTCTCCTGCTCACACATTTAGCGCGTTCACCCGGCGAAGTGGTGTCGCGTTCGGAAATCATCGAGCAGGTCTGGGATATTGGTTTTCAGCCGGGAACAAACGTCGTCGATGTCATCGTGCGTCGGTTGCGTTCGAAGGTGGACGACCCATTTGCCACCAAGTTGGTCAAGACCATTCGCGGCGTCGGCTATGTCCTCAAAGCCGGCTAGGTCGCGCTCGATCGCTTCGCAGCTCGTCCTGCTTTTCACCCTCGCGGCCACGTTCTTGCTCTGCTGCGATTTTGCGATTTTTTATTTCATCGTTAACCGGCACGCTTTCGAAGAGGACAACGAAGTCCTGGCCGACAAAATCGCGGTCGTGCGCGCCGATCTCGAGCGCGCTCACGGTCCGCAAATGATCGCAGAGGAATTAGCGATTCCGCGCAAGGGTGAACGGGTGGTGCATTGGGTGCGCGTGCTGGATTCCAGCGGCAGCACGCGCGCCGAAACAGCCGGGATGAAGGAAAAACTTCCGGCGGAAATTTTTGCGCGGCCTAACGAGTTATCCAAACCGGCAGTGAAGGAACTTCATCGCGGCCGGAATTTATTTGCCCTAACGAGTGCTGCCGAAACCGTCGATGGTCAGAACTACATCATTCAAGTGGCGCAGGATCGATCGAGCGATCAGCAATTCGCGCGCTGGCTGCGCATTCTCCTGTTTGGCCTGGTCGGGCTCGGCTTTGTCGCCTCCGCCTTGATTGCGGTGCGTGTGACCCGGCGCGGATTGCGACCGCTGGCCGATTTGACACAAGCGCTCGAGCGCGTGGGGCCGAAACGCCTGCACGAACGCGTTCCACCGACTGGATGGCCACGCGAATTGCAGCCGCTCGTGGTCGCGTTCGATCAGATGCTTGATCGTCTGGAAGATTCCTTCACTCGCCTTTCGCAATTCTCGGCCGATCTCGCGCACGAATTGCGCACGCCCATCGCAAATTTGCGTGGCGAAGCGGAAGTTTGCCTAACGAGAGCTCGCCCGGCGGATGAATACCGCGAGGTGCTCGAATCAAGCGTAGCCGAATGCGAACGGCTTTCCGGTATCATCGAAAACCTTCTCTTTCTGGCGCGAGCCGAAGCCTCCAGTGGTCCAATCGCGCGGCAGACATTCGATAGCCGCGCGGCGGTAGAGAAGGTTGTCGCCTATTATGAAAGCGTCGCGGAGGAACGAAACATCACACTGGCCGTGCAAGGGGATGGGACGATCTCGGCCGACCCACTCCTCTTCAGTCGCGCGGTCAGCAATCTAACCGAAAATGCCCTGCGTTTCACTGCTGACGGCGGCAAAATCGAGATCGCTCTCGAAGGCAATCATGCGGCCCACAAGGTGACGGTGAAAGACAATGGTAGCGGGATCGAAGCCGAACACTTGCCCCGCGTCTTCGATCGCTTTTATCGCGCCGATTCATCGCGCAGTTCCCAGGGAACCGGTCTTGGCCTGGCTCTGGTTAAATCGATTATGAAACTACACGGAGGCACAGCTGCCATCGAGAGTGAGCCAGGCCGCGGCACAATAGTTAGCCTTACCTTTCCTAACGAGGCCTAGAGTTAGTTCTGCGATCTCTTTGCAGCCATCAGATAGGTCTCGAGAGCTATACGTTCCGCGGGCGTTAACTTCGCGCGCGGAGCCATCGTAGCGATGATCTCGTGCCACCTAGCCTCGGAATGTTTCTCGATGGGTTGGAGCAAATGACATTCGACACAACGGGTGACGAAAACTTGCCGACCAGCCTGTAAGGTAGTCGCGGCAGCGTTCGCGCGGGCCGCAGGAGATAAGGCACTGACCGGTGGCGCGGTATTTGAGTTATCGGTCTGACAGGACGCGAGTAGCAGGCTAGTAGCTCCAATGAGATAACTAATGAAGCGAAGTAGCGCTTTCATGCCTTAAAAGCTATAACCGAAAATGACTCTGGTTTGGACAGCTACTTCCGAACTGATGTTAGTTAACTGCGCCAGCGGCGTGACAGTGACCCACCAAGCGCCGCGTCGCCAGGAAACATTCGGTCCGCCATAGACAATGGAAGGAGAGGAATGCTTCCAATCTTCGAGGTCGATTTCATGGAGAAGCTCGGCCCCAAAGGATAGTCGGGGCGAAGCTTCGTAACTAAGGCCGAAACTCTCCGAGAATTCTCCGGCGCGTTCGCTTCGATCGGAGCCTTCCCATTTAGCTTCCATGGTTGCGTTATAGGCGAGAACGAATGGGTTAAGATTCTTTTGCAGAATGATCTTCGATTCCAACTCGATGATCTTAGGTCCAACGCGGAGCTCCTGGTAGATCGCCGAGCCGATGAGGTCCGTGGTTGGGTTAGTGAGGTTATAGATCAGTTCAATGGCCGAAGAATCGTAGCTGAACCCATGCTCGTTGGAGGAAGGACTCTCCAGGTAGGACCAATCAGCCAGGTAGAGACTGGCTTGAAAATGGTTGGTAACACCCACTTCGATCTCGTGTCGGAAATTAACTTCATTGAACCGGCGATCGTCCCGCATGCTTGTGCCCCAGGTTATCCAGTTTTCTGATTCAATGGAACCGGGCGCCGAGGTTGTTGCCTCATAGACATACGTGAACCGGCGAGCCCCGCCGTGCGCGGACGATATGCCGCAACAGAGAAGAGCGAGGATCGTGATTACAATTGGGGGCGGACCATGGTGCCCGGATGGTTTCATGTCGCAGAGAATAGCGAGGCACTCGGGTTTACGCTGCCGCACGGTTGCTAATTTTTAGCGGCGCGTTGTCCCCAAAGGTAACGGCCATGGCTACCGATTCGGTAATCGTTGTGTCGTTCCAAATTCTCCCGCGAAAGTATTTCTCCGCGGGCACAACCGCCGCCTCTGGAACCTTCGATTCTTACAACATTGTCATTGTCATTAAGATGATAATTTTGTAATTACCTATATGCACGTTCCCTTTTCTCGACGTGGGTCCTGCTTAATCGCCGCAATTGCGGCCGGCAGTTTGCTTGGAATTTTCGCCGCAAAAGCGACCAGCCAGACGGCAACCGCTGAAGCAATCGTCGTCAGCGGCGAAGAAGTGCCGAGCGCTTACGGTGCTCCGCCGGCACTTTCGCGCAGCCGCTTTTCCAACCTAGTCAATGCCTATGTTCTGCCAGCGGGTGCGGTCTTTGCCGGCCTTATTTATGAGGGTGACGCGCTAAAGTTCGATCGGCCCGATCACAACTTCACCGAGGAAATCGAGATCGGACTTCCTTATCGTTTCGGCATCGCGGTCGAAAACGCGGTCGAGACTTATCGCGGCACGACACAGGAAAGAAGTTTCAGTTTGGAGTTGCGTTACGCCTTCGCGGATTGGGACAAAATCCCGCTCAATCCGACCTTTTTTGTCGAATACAAGTTCGGCATCGGCGACATCCTGCATGATGAAGGTCCGCCGGCAAAACTCGGCCCGCACGAAGCACTGGATTTCCTAAACGCACACACGCCACTGCCCGACGCGGTGGAAGCGCGGATGTTGTTTTCGGAGGAATTCTTTGGGAAGCTGGAGTGGGCTCTGAATGTTTTCTTCGAGCAGGAGGTAGGTGGCGATCGCGGCCGCGAATACGGCTTTGCGCAAAGCGCCATGATCCCGGTCATCCTTCCGAAGGAGCGCTTGAAAGTGGGCGTGGAAATGCAGCTGACGGTGTTTAGCGACAAGGGTATTCGTGAGGACCCCAAGATGGGTGAATCCGATCGTTTCATCATCGGACCGACGGTCGCGTGGAAGCCGTCGAAAAATACGCGGCTGGATGTTTCCCCGCTTTTCGGCGTGACGAACGACGCACCGCGCGCGCAAGTCTTTGCCGTTTTCTCTGTTCTTTTCGGCGGCGGCGGCGAACACGAGGCGGAAGCGCCAGCTTCAACGCGCAATCGTTAGGACGCGTTGCCTAACGAGTGGTTACGACTCGTTAGACTAACGCGGCCCGAAGATGTGGCGTAGAATTCGTGAGGCGTCGTCTTCCCGCCGGCGACGTGGCGTTGGCCGCGGATGACGCTGCGGTGTGGCTGTCGGGGAGGCGGTTTGCTCGGGCGAGGGAGAAGGCGATTCATCCGCCGCTGCGCTGGGTGATGGCGAAGGAGAGGGGACGACATCCATCTGCACGATGGCATTGCGTTCCTTATAGATATTCGTTTTGTCGGTGCCCTCGAAGTTGCAGTGCAGCAGCGTCAATTCGCTTTGCGTATGCGCGCCGGCGCCGAAGACTTTATTGCCGCCGAGCGTGCATGAATCGAGCGTGAGCGAACCGCGTCCGGCATTTTTCCGCGGCATGCCGCTTTGAGCGCCGCGCGCATTGTTACGGAACTCGCTTTCCGTCGCGCTCGCGCTCGCCTCGGCGAATACGAGCAAACCGTGATCGCGATTGCCGAACGCGCCGCTTTTTTTCATTTCCAAATGCGAACCATTATCGCTGACGGTGATTCCTTCGTTGTTTTCGCGCGCCTCGGAATCTTCCATAACGACCGAGCTGCCGGCGAAAATGCCGAGCGCATTCTCATTGTTATGCAAACGTGTGCGTCTGATTTCGGCGTGCGCCGGCTGGCCGCTCCGATCTCCAATGATGACGGCGCCGCCGTGCGAACTATAAATTTCTACCTCTTCCAAAGTAAGACTCGCGCCTTGTATGACGACGACTGCGTATTGTTTTGAATCGCCAAACACTGTGTTGCGCACCGTCGCGTTCGAGTTCTGTCCGTAGACCGAAAGCGGAAAACTCGGGATCACGACCTGGCGCGTTTGTTGCAATCCATTTTCACTCAAGGTGCTTTGCGTGAGCTCGAGCGTGCTGCCTTCGCCGACGGAAATTCCCTGGCGATTTCCTTCGAATGCCGCGCGCTCGATCGTGGCGTGCCCGCCTTTTCGCAGCGCAATCAAACCGTTCATGGCGGCGGGATTCATGTTCGTGCCATTTTCTTTGAAAGTGGAACTAGTGGCGAAAAATGCCGCGCCGTCGGTCGTCCAAATCGCGCCAGAATTTCCAGTGAAATGGCAGTCGGTCGCGCGCAATGTTGTGCCCTGGCCGCTCAAAAGGAGAATGCCGCCATCGCCATTCGCGCCATTGCGGTCGAAAGCGCAGGACTGTAAGTCGAGCGTGGCGCCGTTAGACGCGGCCAGCGCGATCTTCGAATCGGCGAAAGTGCATTGTGTGAGATTTGCTTTTCCACTTTGCATGCGGACCGCGGTGCCGTTGCTCGCATTGAAACTTGTTCCGAGCGCTTTCAGGCTTGAGTTGCCCACCAGTGAAATGCCGAGGCCCGTACTCGATTGCACGCGGCAACCGTCGAGGTCGAGATCGGTGCCGTCGGCCATCGAGATTGCCGGCAATTCACCGATGCCATTGCAAAAAAATTGCACGCCTTGCGCCGTTATGCCGCTCGCCCGCACGGAAATGCATTCGCGGCCCTCAGCCTGGATAATCACTTGTCCACCACTCGCGACCAGATGAACCGCGCGCGACAGAACCAACCCGCCGGGATATAAGCCGGCGGGAATTTTTATGGTCGCGCCCTGCGCTGCGCTTGCGATCGCACCTGGCAAATCAAAATTCTGCGGGAGAACAATGGTTTGCTGGTTGTTGTTGTTCGGCGGTGGAGTGACCGTCGCGCTTGGAGCGGCGGAGACCGTCGCGGTCGCAGTTGGGCTCGGTTGAACAATCACAACGTTGTCGTGACGCCGGGTTAGAATAACAACCAGGACAATGAGCGCGAGCAACGAGCCGCCAATGATTACAATGGTGCGAGGATTAATCGCGAGTGGCGTGGCATCCTCTGCGCGAACATCCGGCGCCTCGCGTTTTTGCCTAACGAGTGGCTGATCGTCTCCCTTTTCTTTCGAAGGTTCGGCTGTTGCTACGATTGCCTGGGCCCCGCACGATGGACACGCCGGATTTTTCGCCGGTTCGTAAACGCGGCCGCATTCGCAACGAATTCGTTTCGCGCTCATCTCGGTGAAGGCGCCGGCGAAGGCGAGCGCGACTGTTGTTCGCGCAGCGCGCGCTCTCGTCGCAAGCGTTGCTCATCTTCGCTTGGTGGAGAAGTAGTGGCGCCGGGCGACGCGCCTTCCCGTTGTTGGCGTTGTTTTCGCAGCTCTTCAAACTTGCGCCGCTCCTCTTCGTTTTGTTTACGCAGCCGCTCCATCTCATCGTTAGTCAGGGTCGATCGCGGTGTCGCGGTCGGAACCGGAGTGGGCACCTCCGATTTCATGATGGTTCGCCAGGATTCATCGCGCTCCGCCTCGCTCGCTTCTTTGTAAGAAAGGACGCCCTTGTCGTCGATGTTCAACGTCCCGGCCAAAACCCATGGACGTTCCGGCGCAAGCGAGATCCACGGACTCGGGTGTTCCGCAAAAGCTCCGACAAAACTCAGATTCACCCGCGTCGGTTGGTTACGATGGCCAAATGGAGTGGTATCGTCGGCGTGCTGGTACCTAACGAATAGTCGATAGCTCGACTGCGAACGCGTGGTCGAGCTAATCCACAGCGTCACGCCGTGGCGCGGAACACGGATGTTAGTCAGGTCGTTTTCCCAGCCGGTTTGGACGAGGATGTTCGGGTCGAATGTGCCATTGGCGAAATTCTTCTTTTCTTTTTGACCCGCGATCATCTCGTCTTCGAGAAAGAGGGCAAGGTCCTGGGTCGGGTCGATCGACATCGCCAGGATAAGAAATGGTTTGCGCGTCGCGAGGTCGATCTCGTCGATTTGTTTGTCAATCTGGAGCTGCTGATTTTGCGCAATTAGCACCTGGTTATCACTCGTTAGGCGATTATTCTCCGCAGTGAGGCGCGAGTTTTCACTCGTCAGGTTGGCGTTATCATTCGTTAGGCGGTTGTTCTCACTCGCCAGCCGATTGTTATCCGCCTTCAGCTGATCGTTCTCGTAGGCGTATTGGTTCAACTGTCCTTCCAGTTGCTTGATCTGCGCCTGCAACTCGTCGATGAGCTTGCGTAATTGCTCCGCCTGCTCCGGATCACTCATCCGTTCGCGCAATTTTTCCACGTCCTTCAGCAGCTCCTCTGTCCGCTTCTGACTTTCCGCGCGATCGATTTTGCCGACGACGTAGTAAGGCAACGCCACCAGCATCATGAAGCAGAAAGCGCCGAGCGCGCCGCACAATATGTCGAGCAGCGACATATTGAAGATGTTGATTTCGCGCGGACGCGCTCGCATGCGAGTGCTTCAACTGCCGGCGTAAAGCCGGTTAATGAGATTGCGCAGCGTGTAATCGCCGGCGTGATTCAGCGCCGACTCTTCTTTCTCCTGCACCAGATGCAGCAGGAAAACAAGCAGCGCGCTTTCCATCAACGCCACCATGGTGCAGTCGAATCCGATCCCGAGCGTGCGCGCGACTTCCTTGAGATTTAGTTGCACACCCGGTATGCCCGCGCCGGAAAGCGATGCGCCTAACGAGAAGACAGTTCCGATAAAACCGAGCGTCGGCACCAGCCAGGCGATGAAACGCACCAGTCCATAGCGCAGATCCACGCGATGACTGATCAACTCGAGATGCTGATTCATAATTCCGGCCGCTTGTTCCACTGAGGAGCTCGATTGGAACTGCAATACCGCCATGTTGATCAATGACGGGAGAAATCCGTGCTCGTGATCGAATTGTCCCGCGACCTTGCGGCGAATCGGCCCGAGATCTTCCGGCCCGAGCACGGTCTGCTCGTCTTCCGGTAAGTAATTTTTGTTCAGGAAACGCTCCTCGCGCGCCGCGATGCGCCAGCGCACAAAGAGCTCGGCCAGTCCCATGAAAAACACGATGTGCATCAGGTTTTGAATGGTGAAGGGATAAACGAAATGCTGCGAAGGCTTGTCCAGAAGAAGGACCGCGGCGCGGCCGGAAAGGATTAGCGAAAGGAAAGTGATAAAGAGAATGGCCAATCCGGCGAAGACCGGCAGCGCCTGCGCCCGCCGTGGTTTTCGCCACAACGAGATAGCTTTCGGCGCTGCGTTCTTGAGCGACGCTGGAATTTCGATGCTCCGCGTTTCGTTCATTTTCTCCGGCGACGATGGTAGGGAGAACGCCGAAATGCAGGCAAGGGGAATCTGGGCGTTTGAACTTAACGCGAGCCGGTGTCGGCTTATAATGGACGGGTGATGAATGATTCAGGCCAGGTCAAACCAGGCGAATTGAAGAGACCGGCTGTTACCTTCATAGGTCTATTTATTGCACTCTTCGGTATTGTGATCGTGCGCTGGGCCGCCTCGCTTTTCTATCCTGGCTTTAGCTTTGTCGCGACACTCTGGAAGGAGTTTCTCATCTGGCTCTGCGTTTTTGCGCTGATCTTTGTTATCCGGCGCGGCGAAGGGTTATCGCTCCGCTCTGTTAATCTCGGAGCTGCTTCTCTGAAACACTCGATCTTATGGGGAGGTATCCTCGTCCTGCTTTGCGGACTGGTTGGAGGTATAGTTGCTACTCTTACTCATTTCAAAGGCGGCGAAATAGGAGAGAGCCTGGGCAGGCTTCCGCTTTGGCTGGTCTTTCTAGTCGTCCTGCGCGCCGGGGTAGTAGAGGAATTTTTCTATCGCGGTTATGCGATCGAAAGACTGCAAGCGCTCGGGCTAAATCGTTGGCTAGCAGGTCTGATTCCGCTTTTCATCTTCGCCATTGCGCACGGCGTTAACGGCTGGGCCAATGTCCTCATCGCCTTAACTATCGGTGGCGTCTTGATGGTAGTCTATCTTTGGCGCCGTGATCTGCTCGCAAACATGATTGGTCATTTCCTAATCGACTTTCTGAGCGTTGTTCTACCTCGGCTGCTATCTCACGCCTAGCAGCTATTTCTTAGCTAACGACTCCTTCGCGGTCTTATCCGAGCCGCCAATCGTCCACAAGCCTTCCGCGCTCGCACCATCGAAAGTGTAAGAGACCACCGCGTAGCTGTCTTTGCCAGAGCCCCAGCCAACGTGCAAGGAATCGCCGGCGCGCAAGCCGATCCCGAAGTAGGGCTGACTGCCAGGAATGGTCCAACGCAGCTGATAGGTCGCGCCGGTTTTGCGAATGCGCAGTTTACCTTCGTAGCCACCTTTGCCTCCAGGGTTCGAGCCTTTTATAGTGTATTCGCCTTCTAGTTCGTTAGGTGCGCCACCAATCGCTTCTTCTTTTCCTTCGGCTTCGTTGGCGCCGGGAATGGTCCAACGTCCGCTAAGTGTGCCATCGCCATTGATCTTGTAGAGGACAACCCCGAAATTTTTTCCCCAGCCGGTGCAGAGCTTGTTGCCTTCTGCCAAACCCAGGCCGCGATATTTGCCTGCGGTGGTGTTCCATTCCAGTTCGTAAACAGCTCCGATGCCCGCGATCCGCACCGTGCCGCTATAAGGCTTGCCCGCGAGGGTGCGCGCGTCGGTGATCGTCCAGGTGCCCGGAGAAAGGATCTTCGGCTGCTGCGCCGACGATGGAGAGGAGGAGAATCGCGCAGGTCACGACGAAATTTCGAGGGCGAAGAATATTCATGTCCGCATGATAAGCAGACAGACAGGTGCAATAGCCAAGCTTTTTTCGCGCTTCCGGTTTGCGAATTTGCCTGACAGAATCGTCGTGTGAGACGGGCTGCCCGACTACTGGTTAGGCTGAACATTCTTCTCCTGGCCGGCGCGCCGCCGATCTTCGCGCAATCAGTCACGCGCTCGAAGTTCACGCCACCGGTGGTGCCGGAGACTCAGGTGAATCCCGTCTTGTATGAAGCAACCGTCAGCGGCAGTCCGGCCTCGGTAGTTTTCAACTATAACTCGGTCGATCGCCAAATGTATGACGATGGGACGCACGGCGACCTGATCGCAGGTGACGGCACATGGTCGATCCAGTTCACAGCGAATGAAATCCTGAGTAAGAACAACGCGGCGCGTGTTTTTCGACCGATCATCGGTTCTTGCAAACCGACACCTAGTAGCTCTTTCAACGTTATAGGTGAAGTCTGGACCTCCGCGGTTGGGCTGGCTGCTATTCGTCCTATCGATGCCAGCGGGCAGGAGACCGACTACATTACTAACTATGTCGCGACGAAGGCTCAGTTACTAAGCTTCGATCCGAAAGTGTGGGCCCAGCAGTTTTATCTAACCCACGGCGACAAGTACGACTTCTTTAACTTCGTTCTCATCGGCGGAACCGTAAATAACCGCACGCATTTCTCCACAAAGAACACCGTGCAAGGGACCGGTGTCCAGATCATCGATAACGATTCGCAATACGGCAGCGCGGGGAAATTGCAGGGGATTACCACATTTCCTATTTCCCCCTTTTTCGACGGCGGCGAACAGGGATTCGAGCATGAGATGGGACATCAATGGATCAATTTTCTTAGCGCCACGGCTTTCGCTCCCGGCGTGCCGCATTGGGCCAAAGGTAACGCGGCCATCAATGTCATGGGCTTCTCGCTACCCGGTGGCGTCGGCGGCCAGTACTCATTTACCTTCACCTCGAATGGCTCGGGTGGTTACGTGGTTGGCCCAGGTAATTCAATTAATCTAACCACCTTCAATAGCATGGAGCTTTACCTGATGGGTCTGGCCGCGCCGGCGGAAGTAGGAACCTTCTTTGTCCTGAAGGATCAGAACCAGAATGTGACTAACGGCCAGACCTTGCAGCCTTCGGAGATTACACTGGTAACAGTCAACGATGTTATTGCGGCACAAGGCACGCGCGTCCCGAGTAGCACGACGGCGCAAAAGAATTTCCGTTGTGCGACGGTAGTTCTTTCCGAGCAACTGCTCGATCCATACGCCATGTCACTCTACGATTTCTTCGCTCGCCGTTGTGAGGCGAAGCAACAGGTGAATTGGGCCTCGGGTCTGGTGAGTGGCACTGGTAACCCATGGTATCTGGCGACCGGGATGAGGTCGATCATGTTCTCGAAGATTCCGGATGAAAATCCCATCGTCAGTATCAGCGGACCTTCGAATAGCCAGATGGCGTTAAGCTTTGCCGGGAAACAAGGAATCCATTACCAGGCGCAAAGCGTAACCGACCTAAGCCAGCAATTTGCCAATGATGGCACGCCGCTCGATCCGACTGGCGATGGGCCTGCTGCTCTACCAGTAAGCGTGCCTGCCCATACAACTCGAAAGTTTTACCATGTGCTCCTTAGCTATTGATCTGCAAACCTGTGCAGCCGAAAAGGCCTGAAGGAAGTCCAAATCGAAATCGCGGATGTCGCACGGATATGGATATTCTGCATTGATCTGCCGTTCGACAACCACTGAAACTAAGCGAACGTTTTCACCTCCCAACCTATGAAATCCTTCTTCCGAATCCCCACCATTCTTCCTGCAATCGTCCTCTGCGTCTCCGCGAAGGCGCAATCGATGAAAGCCATCGTTGTGCACGAGTATGGTAAGCCGGAAGTGGCGAAGTATGAGGATGCGCCAGTACCTGAGCCCAAGGATAATGAAGCTCTGGTCAAGGTGATCGCCAGCGCAGCGAATCCGGCGGACCCGCTCATTGTAGGTGGAAAGTATGCGAAGGAATTCGGCACGCACCTGCCTCTTATTCCGGGCTATGACATCGCAGGCGTGGTCGAGAAAGTGGGCGCCGCAGTTAAGCGGTTGAAAGTAGGTGATGTGGTCTATGGTTATCCACTAATGGGCGGTGGATGGGCCGAGTACGCTGTTGTGACCGAGAACGAAGCTTCGCTCAAGCCGAAATCGCTAAGCTTTGTCGACGCGGCAGCGGTACCCTTAGCCGCGCTTACGGCCTGGGATGCCTTGGTTAACAACGCCTACCTAACGAGTGGTCAATCCGTTCTGATTCACGGCGGTTCCGGCGGAGTAGGTAGCTTCGCCGTGCAAATTGCCAAGGCGCGTGGTGCCAAGGTTTACGCGACCGCTTCTACTGCCAACCAGGATTTGCTTAAACAACTGGGTGTCGATGTGCCGATTGATTATACCAAGCAAAAGTTCGAGGACATTGCTAAAGACATGGATGTCGTTCTCGATGTCGTCGGTCGCGACACGCTGACGCGTTCCTACGCGACGGTTAAGAAAGGCGGGATCATCCTTACGATCGTAGACCGCATCGATCCAGCCCAGCTGGAAAAGTATGGTATCCGCGGAACCGGCATCGCGGTGCAACCGAACGCGTACGACCTGGATGAGATTACCAAACTAATCGAAGCTAAAAAGATTAAGCCAATCGTTTCACAGGTCTTACCTCTAAGCGAGGGTGTGAAAGCGCTCGAACACGCCGAGACTCATCACACCCGAGGCAAACTGGTGCTCAAGGTCGCGGAGGAACCAAAGAGCTAAATGACGGCCGCCGATTTCCGCAAACTCGCGCTGAGCTTTCCCGAGGCAGTGGAGAGCGCACACATGAATCATCCCGATTTTCGCGTGAACGGAAAAATCTTCGCTACCTTATCGACTGATGAGAGCTATGGCGTGTTACTGCTTTCGCCCGATGAACAGAAGCGTTTTGTGGACGGCGATGCGCAGGTCTTCTCACCGGTGCCAGGCGGGTGGGGACGAAAAGGAAGCACGCGGGTGTTTTTGGAAAAAGCAAAACGAAGTGCCGTGCGCGAAGCGATGGCCGTGGCATGGAGCAAGCGAGCACCGAAGAAAGTACTAAATCGATGAAGACTCCTTGTGACGACTATGTCTCGACGAAAGGCGTTATCTTTTTCGCACGCATGCTGGATAAGATTCGCCTTAAGGATCAGGGCCTTCTTCCGAAGGACTACAACTACCTCGGCTGCGGTGTGTGGGATTGTTTCGATGCGCGCTTTTGTCGTTTCTTTGGGATTGAGGCGGAGCAGCTAGTGCAGCGCATCCAGGCTGGCGGAACGGATGAGGAGATTCTGGAATGGTGTTTCGAAAAGTTCGGGCGACCGAGCGAAGAGAAGATCGCCTTCTGGAATTCCTTTATCACCAAACGAGGATGGCGCGATGAGAGCCGGGAGGAACTCGAAGAGGTAAAGAAAGCGAACGGCTTAGGTGATCGTCTCGACATTCAGACCTGGGTTGATTTTCACGACGTTGATGAAGGTCGTGCCCCGCGCGCAAGCAACAGTTTCTAGGTCGATCATGCGCAAGGTTAATCTAAAGGACTTAGAAGAATACAGCTGGACCTCACCGAAAGGGAAATTCGGCGGCGCGAGCAAGGAACTCTCGGTGGCTCTGGGCGGGAACTATGCCTCAATGGACTTGAAGGAACGCCCCCCTTTTGGTGTCGAGCTACTTCGCATCCCTTCCGGACAGACGCCTTATCCGTATCATTCGCACAGCGCGCAATGGGAGCTCTACCATGTCCTGTCTGGCAAAGGCCTCGTCCGTCACGAGGACGGAAGCACTGTTATCGAGGCGGGGGATGCGTTTCTTTTTCCACCAGGACAAGCGCATCAGCTAACTAACGACGGGAAAGAAGACCTGGTCATACTTGTGATCGCCGATAATCCAATCGGCGAATCGAGTTACTATCCCGATAGTAAGAAGTGGATAGTGCGCTCGCCCGAACGGAGACTCATGCGCGGAGAAGCGCTGGACTATTTCGATGGCGAAGAGTGACAAGGATCACGCGCCGATCTTCTTTGCCACACCGAAGGACTTTCGGGCCTGGTTGAAACAGAGCCACGCTACTATGAAAGAGCAATGGGTCGGATTTTATCGGAAAGCCTCGGGACGACCGAGTATGACCTGGCCGGAGTCCGTAGATGAAGCGCTCTGTGTCGGCTGGATCGATGGCTTGCGCAAAAGCATCGATGCCACAAGCTACATGATTCGTTTCACTCCGCGCAAGTCGACCAGTAACTGGAGCGCGGTGAACATCGGGCGGGTCGCGGAGTTGACGAAGGAGAAGCGCATGCGACCGGCTGGCTTGCGTGCTTTCAACGCGCGAATCGAGGCGAAGTCGGGCATCTATTCCTACGAGCAGCGCAAGCAGGCAGTGCTGGACCCCTTACTCGTCAGGCAGTTTCGAGCTAATCCGGAAGCGTGGAAATTCTTCCAGGCCCAGCCACCAGGTTATCGCAAACTAATCACCTGGTGGATAGTGAGCGCCAAACAGGAAACCACGCGGCAGAAACGGCTGAGAAGGTTGATGGAGGAATCGGCCGCGGGCCGGCGTTTGCGCTATGCCTAACGAGACCTCAATTCCGCTCTCTTATCGTTCACCTAAAACGGAGGTGCGGGAGAGCCCTATTCACGGCCGCGGGCTTTTCGCGCGCGAAGCAATCGCCAAGGATGAGATTGTCATGATCAAAGGCGGGCACATTATCTCGCGCACGACCCTGGCGAAGGTGACGCCGGTTCTGGGCCCGGTAGAGATTCAAATCGCGGATGACTTCTACATCGCGCCCACCACGCCGGAGGCCCGCGAAGGTGCCATGCTCTATAGTAATCACTCGTGCGATGCGAACCTTGGCTTGCGCGGCGAGATTACTTTCGTGGCCATGCGTGAGATTGCGGCGGGCGAGGAGTTGACCCACGATTGGGCGATAACCGATAACGACGATACCTCGACGAAATGCCTCTGCGGCGCGGCTAACTGTCGCGGCACTGTTACCGGCAAAGATTGGCAGCGGGCCGATGTGCAAAAAAAATACGCCGGTTATTTTTCTTCGTATTTGCAAGCAAAGCTGCGAAAGATCATTGAATGAAACGGCTACTCGTTTTTGTCGTCTTGCTGGCGGCGGGCGTGAGTAATCAAAAGACATTCGCGCAGGAAGCGCTCATGGAGGAAGTGCGCGTGGAAGGTGTGTCACCGCTCGAGCTTTCGAACGATCGCGCGGTGGACTTGTTTACGCGCCGTTTACTCGAATGCGATCAATCCAAACAGGCTCTCGAACTGCAATTGGCCAACCGCAATCCTCTGACCACACTGCTTAGCCTAACGAGTGCTATACCTATCCCGCTTGGCAGCAGCGAGAATCGGGTCGACACATTTTTCCTCCAAAATTATGTGCGCGGAGATTTGAATCCGCGGAAGGAAAACGTTCTTTTCCCGACTCAGGCCGATGGAAAATCTCATTAGCTGTCTGGATCGATTGTGCTTTTCCAATTCGGCCGTTCTGGTAGGAACGGCCTTATGAATGCATCGTGCAAATCGTCGTTCCTCGCCGTCATGCTAGCTCTGGTTTTGGCTGCTCCTGGTTTCGCCGCTGGCAGAAAGAAGAAGGCAGCGGAGTATCACGATACCGTTATTGCTTCGGTCGCCGCAAACGCCGTGACCATTACCGAAGACAAGACTACGAAGACTTTTCCGATTAACCAGTTTACTGAGATTACCTTGAAAGGGCAGCGAGCTGCCGTGACCGATTTGCAACCTGGCATGGCCGTTAGTGTCACCCTCGGGACGGATGGAGTGACTGCTAGTCGCGTCGCGGCCAGCGACCCGCCGGTGCACCATCAGGATGATCACAAGCCTGTCAAGACGCCTAAGGGCTGGATGAAGTAGGTAGTCGAACGGGTAGTTTCACCGGGCTGTATGAGATGGACTGTGTTAGCCCTAATCGGGCTTTGCCTGCCAGACTCCTCACTGCGCGCACTTACGCAGGCGTTGTGGGTATTTCCGGGCAACGGCAATAACCCGGTAACCGATGCTACGGCCCGACAAGCTTTGCTCAATCGCGCTTCTGCTAGCGGAGTGACATTACTTTACGTAAGTGTCTATAGCTCGACCCCCAATTCGAATGGTCGCTTAATGTATGATGAAGCAGCTATCAGCGACCTTATTACCAAGGCTCATACTGTTGGAGCCAGGGTCTACGCCGCTTACGGTGCGCCGGACTGGCCGGGGTTCGGCTGCAACTCGAACGGATTTCCCTTACAACGCGTCGCCGAAGTAGTTGCCTACAATGCGGCTAGCCCTTCGGCAAAGTTCGATGGTGTCATTCTCGACGTCGAGCCACCCGAGCCGCAAAGCGCCTCGGCGTATCAAGCGTTACTGACACAATACCAGTGTATCCGGGATGCTTTGCCGGCCGAGGTAGGCTTGTCCGCAGCGATTCGGTTTTTTTGGGATGACGTCATCGAATACCCGGTCGGGTCCGGAGTTACTCGGCCGGTTTATTCCCATATTATAGCGATGAGCCTTAGTAACGTTGTCGTGATGGGTTATCGGGATTTTGCTGGGCCGAGCGATTGCAGTAGTGATGGCCTCATCTGCCTGGACCAGGACGAAATCGCGAGCGCACGGAACCTTGGAAAGCTCGACCTTATCCTTGCAGGCCTGGAGACGAGTGATCCTGCTTCTACCGGCATTTCCAACAAAGAGACGTTCTTCGAAGAAGGACAAGGAAGCCTGAATACGCAGGCCCAAACCGTGGTCGATCATTTTGGCATTCTGAGCGGATTAGGTGGATTCGCGATTCACAACTATCAGAATAGCTATCTCAGCGGAGCCTCCGCGAACTGGCCGCAGACGAACTCATCGTTCCCCCTCGAGGCGCACGAAGTCAAAGTAACAACAGTTCTACGTTCCGGCAACGGCCCGGCTCACCTGCAAGGAGAAGGTGTCTACGGCCGAACCTATCACGTCGAGACGTCCATGAGCCCGACTAGCGGTAGCTTCGTCGCGACTGCTTCAACGACGGCGAGCGCAACTGGAGTGATCGACTACCAGGACAGCGGCGCCACGAATACGACGCGCCGATTCTATCGGCTCTCTTATCCCTAGCGAGCCGGGCGCGGAGCGTGGATGGTCGTTTCCTGGTAGGACGCGCCGGCCGTGATCTGAACTTTGTCGTTGCCCACGGTGCCGACCATGTAGGTTTCGAAATCTTCCCGCCCGTATCTGCCGCCCGATTTACCGAAGAAGACACCAGCTTCGCCGCCGAGACCATAGTCGCGTCTCAAAGTGAGGTTAACCGTGCCGCCGGTCCCATCCGAGCCATACCTTGGCGAGGAGCCGTACCTCTGCACGTCCACGCGATTGAGCAGCGCGACTGGAAGCAAATCGAACGGCGTCATCCCCATCCGGCCAAGTTCGCTCGAGACCAAAATGCGGCGACCATCCAGCAGCGCGAGCACGGGAAGGCCATGAATCAAAACCGAGCCGTCGACGCTGTTGAATATATCCGGCCGGTAAAGCGCGAGCGCGGGGCCGGCGTCGATTTCTCCCGTCTGCTGCAGTTGCTCACGGGTAAACGTTTCGTCGCTCTGCGCAAGAAGCGGGAAGCAAACACAGAAAAAGCCAAGCAAGACTGAAACCGTGCGTTTGATCATGAACAAAAGTCTCCACCGAAAGCCGTTCGACGCCAGCGAAATCTTCAGCCACAATTCCCTCGTCAATTGTCCTCGTAGTTCAACGGATAGAACGAGGGTTTCCTAAACCTTAAATCCGGGTTCGATTCCCGGCGGGGACAATTCGTTGTTGATGAAAACCAGAGACGCGATCGTCGCTTTGCTCGGCCGAATTCTGCTCAGTGTTATTTTCCTAACGAGCGCCAACAGCAAGATTTTCGGATGGGAAGGCAACGTTGCTTATGTGGCAACGAAGCACATCACTGATCCGATACTGGTTAGTCTGATGCTCGGCGGCGCGGCGGTCATCGAGCTCGGCGGCGCGCTTTGTTTGCTGATTGGATTTCAAGCACGCATCGCTGCGGCCATTATGGCCATCTATCTCGCGGCGGTGAATGTCATCTTCCACAACTTCTGGGCGTTGCCCGAGCGGTCCCGCGGAATAAACCTGACACATTTCCAGATGAATCTCGCCATCATCGGCGGACTCTTGATCGTCGCGGCGTTCGGGCCCGGACGTTTCGCGCTCGGGAAAAAAAACTAGGGCTAATTTTCGAAGCTAATTCCCGCTTGGTTTAGTCTCTTCTGGATCGCGGCCGTCTGTTCGGCCTGTTTCGTTTTATTTTTTCCGTGTCCGGTCGCGGCATCATATGCGTCCTGTTCAGCCTGGGCTGCAGCGCTCACGCGGTCACATAAGGCATCCAGCTTCTTCTTCAAATCGGCGGCTGCGTCCTGCGACGTCGTCCCCTCGCCAACAGGTAGCTCCTGCAGAGTCAACCGCGCGAAGCGTCGGCTGTGCAGCTCGCCAATGTCGAGATGACCTTGTTCGTGTGGAAGGGTTTGTTCGACCGGTTTGAACCAACTCTTGCGTGACGATTTGTTTCGATCGAAGCCGGACCGCACGAGCCAGTTAGTTACCCGGGCCGTTATGTGCCCATTCTCTTCGTTCCAGTGGAACTGATAATAGTAATGCCGAAACGATGTCGTGTACATCCCGTTTTCTGGATGCACTTCATCATTGATGGGGAAATCTGTTGCGACGAGCCGATGATACGGGAAATAACCCTTGTCGATTTCTGATTGCCAGGATGGGATTTCGTAAGCGAACCCGCCGGCGATCATCAGCAGGCAGGTGACAAGGATCGGAAGCAGCACCGGGGTGCGCGATCGTAACACTGGCATGACCTTACTAGGACCTTGGCGAGACCTTCGGCTGTTGGGTTAGTGCCTAACGATAAGAAGGAATCTCGATCTCCTTCGCCGGCATTGGCTCCAGCCGCTGTGCTTCGAAACGGCCTTGTTCCGGCGCGATCTGCATCAAGCGGCCGCCGCCTTTCCAAAAGCCCGGGACGAGTTCGACCTTCATGTAAACGGCTTGCCCGGGTTTCAGGTCTAATTCGCTGCCGGATTTTTTGTCGTCCATTTGAAAGACGTAGTGGCCGGGATGAAAAGCGCCCACAAAGACCCGCCCATTGCCGACGTTGACGAAGTCTTTGCCATTCAACATCACCGTGGGACGCAAGGCCGAACCAAGGTAAGCCCGCTCGCGGTAGATAATAACCGAAGCCATCGTGCTCTTATTGACGGCATTCATCTTTTGCGTGACTGCGGGATTGGCCGGGTCGACTCCGTGCATTGTCGTGGCGCACGATTGAAAGAATAGGGGAAAGAGGCAGGCGAAGGCGGAAAGGATGCGACGTTTCATTTTTTTTGGGTCGCGACGTTTAACGAATTTCCGTTCTCGCCGCTAGTAGAATTTTCGCTTTGCGGAGAAAAACTTTAGGCAATCGCACTGGCAATGGCGAAGGCAGCAGCGGCGGCCAGGCTTCCAATGATGGCAGTCTGGATTGCGCTCTTCACCGGACTGACGCCGGTGAAACGGCCTTTGACGAAGCCGAAAATTAATAATGCCGCCAGAGTGATCAAGGCGGAGAACCAGAGCGCGGATTTGGCGTGGGGCACGAGCATGTAGGGGATGAGTGGGATGAATCCGCCGACGATGTAGGCGCCAGCGATGGTGAGCGCGCTTTGCAGAGCGCGATGCGGATCCGGTTTTTCCAAGCCGAGCTCGAAGCGCATCATGAAATCGATCCACGCCGCGGGTCGGCGGCTGAGTGCTTCCACCACCGGCTCCGCTTCTGCATTCGTTAGGCCAAAATTCAAAAACACATCCATCACTTCGCGTTTCTCCACGTCGGGTTTCTCCACCACTTCCAGTCGTTCGCGTTCCAGTTCGCTGGCATAATGTTCCGCCTCACTGCGGGCAGCGAGGTAACCGCCCAAACCCATAGCGATAGAGCCGGCCGCGATCTCGGCGAAGCCCGCGGTGATGATGAGACGCGAAGAGGCGATCGCTCCGGTCAAACCGGCTGCCAGCGCAAACGGAACCGTTAATCCATCCGACATTCCGATGACGATGTCGCGCACGGTCGGGCCGGCGGTGAAATGATGTTCGACGTGGGGAGTGTGGGCCATGGCGGAGCATACTACGATTCCGGACATTTCGACTACTCGTTAGGCAAACCGCTGGTTGACACTGCGTTGCACGGCGTATCTTCACCGGCAATCTGCTCATGCTGCGATTCTTCCGCGGGTGCATCTCCGCTGTATTTTATTTCACGATGGGGTTTCATTTTGCCCCGGCTGCGCCCGCACCGGAATCGATGAACGCGGCAGAAATTCGCTTGGGCCTGGAGAAGCTGAGTGTGCTCGGTCGCGTTCTTTATGTCGCAGCGCATCCGGATGATGAGAACACCGATCTGATCGCGTTTTGGGCGAACGGCGCCCTCTACGACGCCGGCTATCTTTCCTTAACTCGCGGCGACGGTGGCCAAAATCTGCTTGGACCCGAATTGCGGGAGCAGCTCGGCCTCATTCGCACGCAAGAGCTTCTGGCCGCGCGACGCATCGATCATGGCCGGCAGTTTTTCACGCGCGCGAATGATTTCGGTTATTCAAAATCGGTCGCCGAAACGCTGCGCATTTGGGATCGCGACAAGATTTTGTCGGATGTCGTTTGGGTGATTCGCAAATTTCGCCCGGACGTGATCGTGACGCGTTTCGCTTTGGAAGACGATGTCACGCACGGACATCACACGGCCTCGGCCCAACTAACGCACGAAGCTTTCAGCGCCGCGGCGGATCCGGAAAAATTTCCGGAGCAATTGAAATACGTCCAACCGTGGCAGGCCACGCGTCTGCTCTGGAACACGTCGGAATTTTTCTTTCGCCTGCGCAACATTCCGTTCGATCCGACCGGTCTGATCCGAATCGAAGCGGGCGGCTATCAGCCGTTGCTCGGAAAATCTTATCCGGAATTGGCCGCGGCCAGTCGCACCATGCACAAGAGCCAGGGTTTCGGTGTGAGCATCGACCGCGGCGCGCAGAAGGAGTTCTTCAAACTGCTCGAGGGTAGCCCGGTCGAAGATTCTAATTTGTTCAGCGGCATCGAGACGAGTTGGGCGCGAGTCGCGCAGCCGGGGAAGATCGCGGAAAAACTCAGGACGATCATTGAAGAATACGACCTGACCAATCCGGCCGCGAGCGTGCCGGCCTTAATCGAGCTGCGCAAAATGCTGCCGCAATCCGGCGATGAATTTTGGTCGTCGGAAAAAACTGCGCAATTGGATGGAGTGATCGCAGCCTGTCTCGGCTTGCATTTGGAAGCGACAGTCGAGAAGCCCGCCGCGCAGCCCGGCGAAGTCCTGAACATGCAGATCGAAGCGATCAATCGTTCCGAGGTGCCGGTAAAATTCAAAACCATGCGCCTGACGAATGGTGACATGACGTTGGTGGAAGCGCCGTTGCCGCCTAACGAATTGATCACGCGCAAACTGCAATACCTTTTGCCTAACGAGACGCCATTCTCGCATCCCTACTGGCTGCGCGAAGCGGGCACCGTCGGGACTTTTGCGGTGTCCGATCAGACACTCATCGGTCAACCGGAGAGTCCGCCGCCATTTTCCATCGAAGCGACAATGGAGATCGGCGGGGAAGATATTTCATTCACGCTCCCGCCGCGTTTTCGCAAAGTCGATCGCGTGGAAGGCGAGACGATGCGGCCGCTCGTGGTCGCGCCGCCCGCCTTCGTCGAACTGCCGCGTCCTGTTTTTGTTTTCGGCAATGGCCAGCCGAAGACCGTAAATGTGCGCGTGATCGCGTCCGCCGATAAAGTGAAAGGCGAAGTCTCATTGCAAGCACCGGCTGGCTGGAAAGTCGAGCCGGCCTCTGCGCCCGTGGAACTTTATGGCGCGGAGAATGAAGTCACCTGCGTCTTTCGGATTACGCCGCCGGCGCAACTTGGCCAGGCAACCTTGCAGGCGAGTCTGCACTTGGGAAAAGATGCGAAGCGTGACGCGTTCAGTCGGCAGCGCATCGAATATCCGCACATCGAACCACAAACGCTCATCTCACCTGCTCGTTCAGAACTCGTTAGGGCAAATATCGAGAACAAAGCCGCCATCGTTGGTTACCTCCCCGGGGCCGGCGACGATATTCCAGCGAGCCTGCGCGAGATCGGATCGGAAGTGAAAGTGCTCACCGATGCGGAAGTGAAAGCGCCGAATCTTTCGCATTTCGATGCCATCGTGGTTGGTGTGCGCGCGGCCAATGTTTATCCGCAGCGCGTTGCCGCCTGGCTGCCCGAGTTAGTGGCTTACGCGAAAAACGGCGGCGTTGTGATCTATCAATACAACACCACGCCCGGTCCGAAGCCGGAGCATTTGCCCTTTCCGCTCAAGATTTCGCGCGACCGCGTCACCGATGAAAACGCGGAAGTTCGTCTGCTCGCGCCGACTCATCCGGTGCTGAATTTTCCCAACAAGATCACACCGACCGATTTCGGCGGCTGGGTGCAGGAGCGCGGTTTGTATTTCGCGAGCGAATGGGACAAAGCCTGGCAACCGATTTTGTCGTCGAATGATCCCGGCGAAAAAACGCTCGACGGCGGATTGCTCATTGCACACGTGGGCAAAGGCTGGTTCGTCTACACCGGCTACTCCTGGTTTCGCGAACTGCCAGCCGGTGTGCCCGGAGCATACCGACTTTTCGCCAACATGATTTCGTTAGGCCACAACCCGAAGAAATGAGTCAGGAGGCACCGCGGCCTAACGAGAGCAAGGAGCGCGTTCCACTTTTCGGCACTTGGCGCAGAGCCTATCTGGCCGTCGTAATTTTCTTCGTTGTCGACGTGGTCGTTTTCTACGCCTTCGCCCGCTATTTTTCGTGAGTTGGATCGACTATGTCGTGCTCCTGGGCACGCTCCTCGTCATCGCGCTTTACGGACATTGGCGCACCCGGCGCGATTACGATCTCGGCCATTACTTGCACGGCGACGAAACCATTCGCTGGGGCACGATCGCGCTTTCCGTCATGGCCGCGCAGGCCAGCGCCATCACTTTCCTTTCCACGCCGGGGCAGGGGTTCGAAAGCGGACTGGGTTTTGTGCAAAATTATTTTGGGCTGCCCTTCGCTCTTCTCGTCGTTTGCGGTGTTTTCATTCCGATTTTTCATCGGCTCAAAGTCATCACCGCTTACGAATATCTCGGGCAACGTTTCGATCAGAAGACGCGCTTGCTCGGCGCGTTCCTGTTCTTGGTGCAGCGCGGACTTTCCGCCGGCATCACGATTTATGCGCCGGCCATTATCGTTTCCGCCATTCTCGGTTGGAACCTTCAGCTGACGATCATCCTCACCGGTCTGTTCATTCTCATTTACACCGCGTTTGGCGGAACGAAGGCGGTCAGCATTACCGGCAAGTGGCAGATGGCCGTGATTCTTTTTGGAATGGCGGTGGTCTTCGGCATGATCATCCATCGACTGCCGGCCGACCTCTCGTTAGGCGGCGCTTTTTCCCTCGCCGGAAAAATGGGAAAGCTTAACGCGGTCGACTTCTCGTTAGACCCGAGTAAGCGCTACACTTTCTGGTCCGGCTTGCTCGGCGGATTTTTTCTCGCGCTCTCTTATTTCGGCACCGACCAATCACAGGTCCAGCGCTATCTCGCCGGCGGCTCGCTCGTCGGCAGTCGATTCGGTTTGCTTTTCAACGCCGTCGTGAAAGTGCCCATGCAATTCCTCATCCTCCTCACGGGCGTGATGGTTTTCGTTTTTTTTCAGTTCGAAAAGCCGCCGATTTTTTTTAATCAACCGGCTTATCAAGAGGCGTTGCGCAAGGATGAAACGGGCAAGCTGGCCCAATTGCAGACGCGTTATGATGCCGTTTTTGCCCAAAAACAAAATGAAATCCGGGCGGGGAATACTCCAGCATTCGTTAGGCGAGAGAAGGAGGTGCAGCAAATTCGCGACGAAACAAAATCGGTCCTGCGAACGCTCAATCCAAAAATCGAAACGAAAGATTCCGATTATGTCTTCATTACCTTCGTCCTCAAATATCTGCCTCACGGCGTGATCGGGCTGCTCATGGCGGTGATCTTTTGTGCCGCCGCTTCCTCCACCGCCGCGGAACTAAATGCGCTTGGTTCCACCACGGAAGTTGACTTCTATCGACCACTCGTTAGGCCAAATGCCAGTCAACGCCATTATCTTTTCGTGGCCGAAGTTCTGACCGCGGCCTGGGGTTTGGTCGCGATTGGTTTCGCGCTCTTCGCCAATCTGGTCGAGAACCTGATCGAGGCGGTCAACATTCTGGGCTCGATTTTTTACGGACCGATCCTGGGATTATTCATCGCAGCTTTCTTTCTGCCTTCGGTTCGCGGCACCGCCGTTTTTCTCGGCGCACTCGGCGCGCAAGCCTTGGTCCTCATTTTATTTTGGAAAGCCAATCTAGGTTATCTTTGGCTTAACCCCATCGGCTGCGTCGCCGTTTGTCTCTTCGCGCTGGTTCTGCAGAAGACCGTCCGCGCCGCGAAATGAGCTCGCCTCTAATTTGTTTCGGACAGCAGCCCTGCGGAATTTTTCCGCGACGATTTCTCTTCGCCAAGATGCAAACGGCGCGCCGACTGCAAAAAGAGATCGGCGGCGAGATTGTATTCTTCTATCACGACAGCGATCACGATCCACGGGAGACGATCACGATTTTGCGCGATCAACACACTGGCGAAGAGCGACGGCTAAATTTCACTTTTGCCAACCAAGTTCAGAAACTTTTTTCGCCGCTTTTTGCCAAGCGCGTCTTGCCGGAATCGAAGCGGAAACTTGCCGCGCAATTACAGCAGTGCGTGCCGGCGCCGTTGGTCGACCATTTCGATGCAATCGCGGCGGAAAACGTCGCGGAACTTTGTTTGGAGATGTATCGGCGCCTCGATCTGCTTGAGCACATTCGCGTAATGCGTTCGAGCGACAAGAATTTTCGCGAAGCGGCCGCTGCCATCGACGATTATTTCGTGGATGTGAAATACGAAGGCGAACTCGTGCGCGCGCGGCGCGGTGAAGATTGTCTGTTGCTGCACAAAGGCGGCGACGCCTACATCCGTTTGCCTAACGAGAGCTACGACAAGGCGCAAATCAGTCCGACGCGCGATACGCGGCTGCGCTGGATGCAATCGGTCATTCAGTGCACTCATTACGTCGCGGGTGCGGGCGAGATGAAATATCTGAAACAAGAGGAAGCGCCGGGAGTGACGTTCGTGACTCGCGACGAAATTTCGGAATCCGACCGTGCCTATGTCCCGGAAGTCTAAACGGATTCTCGCGATTGGTGCTCACCCGGATGACCTCGAGTTCGCCTGCGGCGGCATCCTGCTCGCGGAAGCGGCGCGCGGCAGTGAAATTTTTCTCTGTGTCTGTTCGCGGGGCGAATCGGGAACCAATGGCACGCCGGAAGAACGCGAAGCGGAATCGCGGGCCGCTGCTGAATTGCTAGGCGCGAAGATTGAATTTCTCGATCTCGGTGGCGACGCGCATATCGAGGGCACACGAAAAAACGGTTTTACCATCGCGCGACAGATTCGACTCGTTAGGCCAGACACGCTCCTCAGTTCGGTGACTTCGGGGGATCAACATCCCGATCATCAGGTGATCGGCTCGCTCGCACGAGAGGCGGCGCGTTTCGCGCGCTATGCCGGAATCGCCGAGCTTCGAGAACTCTCGCCGCATACTGTTGCGCAGCATTTCCAATACGTGGTGACGCCGGGAGCGGAACCGCACGGCGCGAAGATTCGCGTCGACATCAGTGCGCATTTCGAAAAATGGGTCGCGCTTATGGAGTGCCATCGCACGCAAATGCGCACGCGAAATTACATCGAGTTGCAAACGGCGCGGGCGCGGTTGCTCGGCCTCGAAACGGGAATGGAATACGCGCAGGCTTTATTCATCGTCGATGATCTGGTGGTGCAGTCGCTCGAGGAGATTCCGCCGAGCAGCCGCTTATTTTGATGAAGATCGGCATCACTTGTTATCCGCTCATCGGCGGGAGCGGAATTCTCGCGACCGCGCTGGGGCACGAGCTGGCGCGCGCGGGACACGAAGTTCATTTCTTCAGTTCATCCAAGCCGGTGCGCCTGGATCTTTCGCAGCCGCGCATTTTTTTTCACGAGGTGGTGGTGAACGAATACAGTCTTTTCCGCTACCCTGATTACACTTTGCCGCTTGCGGTCAAGATGGCGAAGATTGCGCGCGAAAAGCAGCTCGATATTTTTCATGTGCACTACGCTGTGCCGCACGCGACCGCGGCTTATCTCGCGCGGCAGATGCTCGGGCGAAATTCACCGCGGATTGTCACGACTTCGCATGGCACCGACACGACATTGTTGGGTCAGGACCCAAGCTATCGGGAAGCGATCGAGCATGCGCTGAAAGAATCGGACGCAATCACGACTGTGTCGGAGAATTTGCGAGAAGAAACCCTCGCGACTTTCGGACTGAAAAAAGACGTGGAAGTGATTCCGAACTTTTTCATTCCCTCCGAGCCAAAGCGGAGTCGGAGCGAATTGCGGCGTGAGCTCGGCGTAGGGAGCGAAGAATTTCTCATCGTCCACACGTCGAACGTGCGACCGCTCAAGCGGATCGATTTGCTTCTGCGCGTTTTCGCTGCGGCGCAGAAGCGACACCCGATGCGATTGCTTATTCTCGCGGGTAATTCTTTCGCGCCCTACGAACAGCTCCTGGATCAGTTGGCGTTGCGCGAGCGCGTCCTCGTGCGCGAAAACGTGATGGACGTAGAGGATTATCTGAGCGCGGCCGACGCTGGTCTCTACACATCGGAGACGGAAAGTTTCGGCCTGAGCATTCTTGAAACATTGTTTCACGCGCGTCCGGTGGTGGCTTTTCGGGTCGGCGGAATTCCGGAGGTCGTGACCGATGGAAAGAGCGGATTCCTTCATCCCTTCGGGGATATCGAAGCCATGGCGGTGTCACTTTGTCGGCTGGCCGAATCACCCGAGCTGGCGCGCCGACTCGGCGAGGCTGGTTTGCGCGAAGCGACAACAAGGTTTTCTGCGGAGCGAATCGTACCGCTTTACGAAAAACTTTACCAACGACTCGTTAGGCAAAATTAGCGCCCGCCCTTTCATTCTGCGCCATCCTTTCGTGAAGCGTGGTGCGATTCACACTTGGATCGTCACATGGCAAAATCGCAAATCTCGTTTCTTAAACACATCACTTCGAACGAAGTCGTCGGAATGTTCACGACGACCTTTAACGAATGGCTGGAGGACAAAGCCCCCGCGCAGGGCGCAGCGCTCGCTTATTACACTGTCTTTTCGCTGGCGCCGCTCATCCTGGTCTTGCTCGCGATCGTCGGCGTGATTTTTCGGCATGATCCAGCCGGCGCGTGGGAGAAACTGACCGAGCAGATGGGATTTTTTCTCGATGAGAGCGCGGTCAAGGTGGTGAAGGACATTGCACAGGCCGCGGCGCAGCCTTCCAAGAGTGCGATAGCCACGATCATCGGCATCGCGCTGGCTCTTTTCGGAGCGAGCGGCGTGTTCGGTCAGCTGCAGGACGCGCTCAACACTATCTGGGGAGTGAAGGCGAAACCGGGCGCAGGCATCTGGGGATTTTTGCGCATGCGATTCCTTTCTTTCACGATGGTCGGGGGCGTTTGTTTTCTCCTGCTTGTTTCGCTGGTGATCGAAACGTTGCTGAAAGCGTTTAGCCATTACGTGCAAAGTGCAATGCCTGGCGGTCTTGGTTTAGCGGTGAGTGTTTATCTGCTTTTTGACCTGAGCGTCATCATCTGCGTCTTCGCCATCATCTTTAAGTTTTTGCCCGATGTGATCGTACGTTGGCGCGATGTTTGGATCGGCGCCTCTTTGACCGCCACGCTTTTCCTCATTGGTAAGTGGGCGCTTGGACTTTACCTGGGCAGCGGCGCGGCTGGCTCGGCTTATGGCGCGGCCAGTTCACTCATTACTTTATTACTCTGGATTTATTACTCGTCACAGATCCTGCTTTTCGGCGCGGAGTTTACCCAGGTCTACGCGCATCGAAATGGCGGCGAAGTCGAGCCAAACAAATACGCCGTCTGTATCGAGCATTCGGAAGTTGAGACTTCCGGGCGCGGCACCAAAGAGTATTAGGACTCGTTAGGCACCGTTGCCGTTGCCATTCGACCAACGGCCATTGCCGTCTGCCATGGCAAATTCTGGCATGTCCTGCGCGTCGCCGATGTTGTCGCCATCGAGATCGACTCCGGAGAAGTCGTGATCGTGTTGTTTGGCGAGCAGAACGTAGAGCGATGGAACGATGAAGAGGGTGAAGATGGTGCCGATCGTCATGCCGCCGACGAGCACGAGACCGATGGAATTACGCGCACGAGCACCAGCGCCCGTGACGAAGACCAGAGGCATGTGACCCGCAACGGTCGCGATCGTGGTCATGAGGATGGGACGCAAACGAGTGCGGGCGGCTTCGGCGACGGCGTGAACTTTGTCGCGTCCTTGCTGCTGCAATTTGTTGGCGAACTCCACGATGAGAATCCCGTTCTTCGAAATGAGGCCGACGAGCGTAACCAGCCCGACTTGCGAGTAAATGTTGAAGCTTGTGGTCCACGCGTTGGTAAAGAATTTAAGGTTCGGGTTGGGCGATTTTTCGAACATGAAAATCATCGCGCCGAAGAGTGCGAGCGGCACCGACCCCAGCAAAATGATAAAGGGATCGCGGAAACTATTGAATTGCGCGGCCAGCACCAAGAAGATGAGGATGACGGCGAGACCGAATGCCGGTAAAAACTTGTCGCCTTCCACGCGGAGCTGCCGCGATTCGCCGGTGTAATCGATCGTGTAACCTTTCGGCAAAATCTTCATCGCTTCACCTTCGAGAAGTTTGAGCGCCTGATCGAGCGGCAAGGCAGACGCGCCGCTGATCGTCACCGCATTCAATTGCTGCAGCCGATTCAACGAACGCGGAACCGTTTTCTCTTCGATATGCGCGACCGTGCTTAACGGCATCAACTTGTCGTTAGGCCCGGTGACGTAAATGTTTTCGAGCTGTTTCGCATTCAGACGCTCGCTGCGCTCGATCTGCGGAATCACTTTGTAGCTGCGCCCCGCGATGTTGAAGCGGTTGACGAAATTCCCGCCGAGCATGGCTGACATATCGGCGCCCACTTGGGTCAGGTTAAGCCCGAGCGCCCCGACCTTGTCGTGGTCGAAAACGACTTCGGCCTGCGGCTGGTCGATCTTCGTGTCGATGATTGGCGGGAAGAAAAACTTTTTGCTCTCCATCGCCTTGGCTTTGATTTGATTCGCGAACTCGAGCATGCGCTCCGGTTCTTCGGTCGAGAGCAAAACGATTTCGACCGGGAACGTTCCGCCGCCGGGCAATGCAGGAGGCATGGCAGGGAACATTTCGATTCCAGGAATGGCGCCGATTTTTGCTTGCACCTGCGGCATCAGGTCGAAGGCGGTTTCTTTTCGTTGATCCCACGGTTTCAGAACCATTCCGCCGAAGCCGTTGCTCGGGAAGGTGAGCTGAAATGTGAAGTCGCATTGCGGGAAGCTGCGGAAGACCTGGCCGGCGGCATCCGAGAAGGCCGACGTTTGCTCAATGGTGGAGTTTGCCGGCGCGGTCATGATGCCGAAGATCACGCCCTGATCTTCCGTCGGGGCGAGTTCCTTGGCCGCGAACATCGGCAGAAGAACAAACATGATGGCGGCGATGATCGTGAGGCCGATCCACGCGGCATAAACTGCGGGCCGCACGCGCAAGGTCGCATCGAGGTGGCGGCCGTACCAGTCGCGAATGCGATCGAAAATGTGATTCACTTTGCCGGCAAATCCGCGCTCGCTGGCGCCCTGGCGCAAGAACTTCGCCGACATCACCGGTGAAAGAGTCAGCGCAACGACGCCGGAAATTGCGACCGCGCCCGCAAGGGTGAACGCGAATTCGCGGAACAATGTCCCCGTTAATCCTCCTTGAATACCGATCGGAATATAAACCGCGGCGAGGGTGATCGTCATCGCAATGATGGGACCAACGAGTTCACGCGCGCCTTGCAATGCGGCGTTGAGCGGTGCGGAACCTTCGCGCAAATGTCGCTCGACATTTTCGACCACGACGATCGCGTCATCGACGACGAGACCGACCGAAAGCACGATGGCAAGGAGCGTGAGAAGGTTCACGCTGAAGCCGAAAATCTGCATAAGGAAAACGGCACCGATGAGTGAGATCGGAATCGCCACCACCGGTATGAGCACGGAACGCACTGACCCGAGGAAGAGAAAGATGACGACAATAACGATGAGCAGCGTCTCAACCAGGGTGTGGAAGACATCCTTGATCGCGGTGTTGATGTAGGCGGTCCCGTCGTAGGCGATCACACCCTGCATGCCAGTCGGAAGTTCCTTCTGGATCTGCACCATCTCCGTACGGACGCGCTTCACCACATCGATCGAATTTGCATTCGGCAAAACGAAGATGCCCATGAAGACTGCGCGTTGACCGGAGAAACGCACTTCCGCGTTGTAATCTTCCGCGCCGAGTACGACGTCGGAGATGTCGCCCAGCCTAACGAGTACTCCGTTTTCTTCGCGCACGACCAGGTTCTTAAAATCTTCGACCGTGTGCAGGTCCGTGTTCGCCGTCAGGTTTACCTGCACGAGTGAACCCTTGGTGCTGCCGAGTGCGGCGAGGTAGTTATTGTTCCCGAGCGCTTTTCGCACTTGCGCCGGGCTGACGTTGAGCGCGGCCATGCGATCCGGCTTCAACCAAATGCGCATGGCGAAGGTGCGGCCGCCGAGAATGTCAGCTTTCTGCACACCGGCGATCGCAGTTAGCCGCGGCTGCACGATGCGGCTGAGATAATCGGTGATCTCGTTCGCCTGCAGAATATCCGAGGTGAAGCTGAGATAACAGGAGGCGAACTGCGAGTCGGCCGACGCAATGTTGATCACGGGGATCTCGGCTTCCGGCGGAAGATCACCGCGCACCTGATTCACCTTCGAACTGATTTCCGAGAGCGCTTTATTCGAATCGTAATTCAGTTTCAGCCGCGCCGTGATCGTCGATAAACCCTGCGTGCTTTGCGATTGCAGATAATCAATTCCATCCGCGGCTGCGATTGCGCGCTCAAGCGGTGTGGTGATGAATCCGCGGACCAACTCCGCGCTCGCGCCGACGTAGACCGTCGTCACCGTGACCGATGCAACATCGGTGCGCGGATACTGGCGCACGTTCAAGGACGAGATCGCTTGGACGCCCGCGATGACGATGACGAAGCTAACGACCAATGCGAGAACCGGCCGGCGGATGAAAATGTCGGTGAAAGATTTCAAAGGCTAACTGTTGCCGGGTGTAGGCGAGAGTTCGGTCTTGGGCGCGAGCTTGTTGTCCACCACAACGTCCATGCCATTGCGCATTTTGAAAACGCCGGTGCTGACAACTTCTTCGCCTTCTTTCAAACCTTCCGTGACCGCGACGAAATCACCGCGCGTTTCGCCGGTGCGGATAAATTGCTGGCGCAGCGCGAGCCCATCTTTGCCGGTCTTGTCGTTGTGCTTTTTCTCGATCACGTAAACGGAGTTTCCGAACGGCGCATATAAGACCGCGGTCGCCGGGATGAAGAGCGTAGGCTTTGTATCTGGCAGGATCACGCTGACCCGCGCGAACATGCCGGCGCGCAAAGCGTGGTCTGCATTATCCAACGTGGCCTGCAACGCCACGCTGCGTGTCGCCGGATCCACCGCTGAGTTCACTGCAGTTAGCTTGCCCTCGAACTCGCGGCCTTCGATCGCGTCGGTCGTCACCTTCACCGGCATTCCGACGGTGATGTCGCTGAGCTGTTGTTGCGGCAACGAGAAATCCACAAAGACCTGGTCAAGCGCCTGCAAGGTGACGAGCTTTTGTCCGATCGGCACCATTTGGCCGACGTTCACTTCGCGAATGCCCGCGATCCCATCGAACGGCGCACGGATTACTTTCTTATCGATGAGCGACTTCATGTTATCGACCGCGGCTTTCTTCTGCGAAAATTTCGAAGACGCGGTGTCGAGTTCTGCTTGAGAAATAACTTTGCGTTCCGCCAATCCGCGCGCGCGTTCGAAATCAGCGTCGGCCAATTCCGCGTCCGCTTCCGCCGATCGCAATTGCGCCTGCTCTGCCGAAGCATCGATCTCAATCAGCATGTCGCCTTTTTTCACCGGCGTGCCCGATTGAAATCCAACGTTGCTCACCGTGCCGGCGAGCTCCGCGCCGATCGTCGCGCCTTGCACCGGTGAGATCGAACCAACCGCAGTGCGCATTGGGACCCAGTTGGCCTTGTCGACCTTCGCGCTCGTCACTGTGGTCGGCGGCGGCACCATCGCTTTGCCGGCGTTAATCATGGTGATGAACTGCGCCACCTTGATGCCGGCGATGACGAGAAATAACCCGACGACGGCGAGAATGATTTTAAAGACCGGCCAGCCGGCGCGTTTAGGACTGAGATCAGAAACTTGGGTTGCGGGAGCGTGCATACAATTCGTTAGGCAAGAGCCGGTTCAGCTTGAAAAAGCAGGCGCCACAAACGGCGCGCGACTTCTAATTGACTGGTCCGCCGTTCAGTAGCCGTCATCGTCGCCGGCTGCAAGATGTCGCGCATCAACATTCCCCGCGCGACCGCATAAATTAGCTCGGCCATTTCTTCGGGTGAAAAATCATTCGAACCGCTTCCAACTTCCGGCGCACGCGCGATCAAGTCGGTCACGCCGGCCATCGCCATATCGACGACATCTCGGATGAGATGCGCGACCTGCGGGTTGCGGGAAGCTTCGGAATAAAGGTCGACCACAAAGGCGGATTGCAGTTTCGGGGATTCGTCACAGCAATGCGCCGTGAAAAGAACCTCCAGCGATTCCAACAAGTTCGGCGCCTGGCGGGCTTGCTCGAGAACCTTGGCAATATGCCGCTTGTGCTCGTCGGCCATGGCGGAAATGACCCCTTCCTTGTTCGCGAAGTAGCGATAAATCAGGCCGACGCTAATGCCAGCCTCCGCACTGATGTCGTGCATGCTCGTCTGGTGGAAACCGCGTTTGGCGAAAGCAGCCATGGCCGCGGCCAGGATTTGGTCGCGGCGATCAGCGGGCGGTTCTGTGCGGGTATTAGCCATTTGGAATACTGGAGGCGCAAGATGAATGAACGTTCATTCAATGTCAAATTGCCCAGTCAATTCTTCATTTTTCGTCGGTCGACATTCATCTGTTTATTTCTTTCTCTTAACGAATGGCGGGAACGGTAAAGGACAGGGAAATTCTTAATGAGGAAGTTCTGAGCGATTTTCCTGCCGCGAACGGCTATTTGATAGGGGTTTCAGGTGGGCGTGATTCCGTTGCCTTGCTTCATGCGTTACTCGCGCGGGGCTATCGAAAGCTCATTGTTTGCCACCTCAATCACCGCCTGCGCGGGCGAAGCTCGGATGCGGATGCGCGTTTCGTGGCGAGTCTGGCGGAAAAGAACGAGCTTAGTTTTGAACTCGCTTCAGTGGAGGTCGCGCAACGCGCCCAGGCCGAAAAGCAATCGATCGAGACCGCTGCGCGCGAGGAGCGCTACGCTTTTTTCGCGCGGGTCGCGCGCCGCAGACGCTGCTCGCAGATTTTTCTCGGACATCACGCCGACGATCTGGTCGAGACGTTTCTGATTAATCTTTTTCGCGGCGCCGCCAGCGATGGCCTCGCATCGATTCGACCGGTCACCAAACGCGAAGATTTAACCATCGTGCGACCGATGCTCGGAACCTGGCGAGAAGAAATCGACAACTACATCACGCGACATCGTTTGAAATTTCGCGAAGATCCGAGCAATCGAAGTTTGCAGCCGACCCGCAATCGGTTTCGTCATCGCATCATTCCATTTCTGGAAAAGGAATTTGGTCGCGGTATTCGAAAAAGCATTTGGCGCGCAGCCGCGGTAGCTGGGGATGAGAACGCCTTTCTCGAAGACTCACTTTCCCTTCGCGGCGATGCGAAACTGCGCGTGAAAGATTTGGAAAAACTTCCTGTTGCTTTGCAACGGCGTGCGATTCGGAGATGGCTGCGCCATCACGCTGTCACGAACGTTGGGTTCGAGTTGATCGAGAGCGTGCGCGGTTTACTCCAGACGAAGATTGGTCCCGCTAAAATCAATTTGCCTAACGATCGTCACGCACGGCGGAAAGCAGGGGAGTTGTTCATCGAATAAGACGAATCCGTGTTTCATCCGTGTTCATCCGTGGCTAGTTTCCTTCTTTAATGAGCCTTTCTGTTCGCGTTCGTTTCGCGCCCTCGCCCACCGGCTACCTGCACATCGGCGGCGCGCGCACGGCACTTTTTAATTGGCTCTACGCCAAACACACCGGCGGCACATTTGTTCTTCGAGTCGAAGACACCGACAAATCGCGCAACACCGAAGAAGCAGCGGCGGCCATTTACCAGGGCTTGCACTGGTTAGGCCTGGAATGGGATGAAGGTCCGCATGTCGGCGGAAATTTCGGGCCGTATTTTCAGAGCCAGCGCGATGAGATCTACGAACGTTATCTGAATCGCCTAACGAGTGCTGGCCACACTTACGAAGACAACGGCGCGATTCGTTTCCGTTCGCCGCGCGAGCACGTCATCGTGGACGACATGGTCTGCGGCAAAATCGATTTCGACCTGACGAATGCTGAAACGCATCCCGACATCACCATCCGTCGTCCGGACGGCGGCTGGATTTTTCATTTCGTCAATGTGGTGGACGACATTGAGATGAAAATCAGCCACGTCGTGCGCGGGGAGGACCATCTCTCCAACACGCCGAAACATATCGAGCTCTACCGCTCGTTAGGCGCGGAGCCGCCGCGCTTCGCCCACATTCCGCTCATCTTGAACAAAGATGGTTCGAAGATGAGCAAACGGGATGTCGGCGCGAGCCTCAACACTTACATCGAGAACGGCTACCTTCCGGAGGCGGTGCGCAATTACCTCTGTCTCCTCGGCTGGTCGCCGAAAGATAATCGGGAAAAACTCGCGCTCGAAGAAGTCGTTAGGCTGTTCGAGTTGGAAAAAATCAATCGCAAGAGCGCGCATTTCGATCTGGAAAAATGCACCTGGCTCAATGGCGAATACATGAAGGAATTGCCTAACGAGCGGTTCCAGGAGATGGGCCGCGCCAGCCTGACCGGTGCAGGAATCAATCTCTCGCAGTTTTCTCCCGATTACGTTTGCGCCGCGCTCGAGACCTGTATTGGAAAGGTCCGCACCTTTGCCGAACTACCGGTCTACTGCGGTTTTTATTTCCGCGACGACTTCGAATACGACGCGCAAGCCGCCGCCAGGCAGTTCACTCCCGAGAATCGCAAGCTGCTGACGATGCTGCGTGAAGCTTTTGATGAAGCCGAACATTTTGATGCAAGTTCACTCGAAGCGCTCTTCAAGAAAATCGCCACCAACCTGCAAATCAAAGTCGGCGCGCTCATCCATCCTACACGTCTCGCCGTCACCGGTAGCAGCGCCGGTCCGAGTCTCTATCATCTCCTGGAAATTCTTGGAAAAGAGAAAGTGCTCGCGCGGATCGATCGCGCGCTCGCTACTTTCTGATCAGGCAGGGGAGCGCGGGCGGCTCGCCCGCGGTGTCACGCGCCTCGCGGGACGCGATCCACGAACGTTCGAAGCCATGAGGGCGTTCACATCTTCTGTGTTTTTTGGCGAGGCGCCAAAAACAGCGTGCGAGGCGCACGCGCTCCCCGCACTTGGCGCTATCGAGATTTCTTCGCTTCTTTCGCCCACGTATCTTTTAGAGTCACGGTGCGATTGAAGACTAATTTGTCCGGCTGCGAATCGGGATCGAGCGCGAAGTAGGCGAGGCGTTCGAATTGGTAACGCTCGTTAGGTTTTGACGCGCGCAGCGAGGGTTCGCATTTTGCGCGCACGACTTCGAGCGAATTCGGATTCAGATGTTTTTTGAATTCGCCGTCCGCATCGGGTTCGGGAAGGGCGAAGAGCCGATCGTAAAGCCTCACTTCCGCGTCGATCGCATGCGCGGCGCTCACCCAGTGGATCGTGCCTTTCACTTTGCGGTTCGAGGTTGGGCCACCGGATTTGCTCTCCAAATCTGCCGTGCAATGCAATTCGGTCACGTTGCCTAACGAGTCCTTAATCACTTCGTCGCACTTGATGATGTAGGCGTATTTCAAACGCACTTCGCCACCAGGCCGCAGACGAAAATACTTTGGCGGCGGCGTTTCCATGAAGTCGGCGCTTTCGATATACAACTCGCGGCTGAATGGAATTTCGCGCGAACCGGCGCTCGCATCTTCCGGATTATTTGTTGCAGTGAGCTGTTCGGTTTTGTCCGTCGGATAATTTGTCAGCACGACTTTGATTGGTCGCAGCACGGCCAGGCGCCGCTGCGCAGTGCGATTGAACTCAGCGCGCACCGCATGTTCGAGAAGACTGAATTCAGTGAGACTCGGATATTTCGTGACACCAATTTCCGCGACAAAATCACGAATAGCACTCGCGGTAATTCCACGTCGCCGCAAACCAGAGAGAGTGGGCATGCGCGGATCGTCCCAGCCGCCGACGTGTTTCTCGGTGACCAGTTGCAACAGCTTACGTTTGCTGATGACGGTGTAGTCGATATTGAGCCGCGCGAATTCGATCTGGCGGGGGAGAGGCGGCGTTGGGTCTAACGAGTGCAAGATCCATTCATAAAATGGCCGGTGCACCTCGAATTCGAGCGTGCAAAGCGAATGCGTAATACCTTCGATGTAATCGCTCAGGGTGTGCGCCCAATCGTACATCGGGTAGATGCACCACTTGTCGCCGGTGTGATGGTGCGCGGCGTGCCGGATGCGATAGAGAATGGGATCGCGCAACCAGATGTTAGCCGCCTGCATATCGATTTTCGCGCGCAAGGTCCTGCTGTTATCCGGAAATTCCCCCGCCTTCATCCGGCCTAACAAGTCCAGATTCTCTTCCACACTGCGATTGCGAAACGGACTCTCTTTTCCCAAACGCCGATACTCGTCGGTTTCTTCCGGTGACTGATCGTCGACGTAGGCTTTGCCTTTGCGCGATAAGGTGACGGCGTATTCGTAATGTTTGTCGAAATAATCGGAGGTGTAGAACGGTGCGCCACCGAGGTTTTTGTCAGCCCATCCATCAATCAGCCAATGCACATCGGCCATGATCGATTCGACATACTCGGTTTCCTCTTTTGTCGGATTGGTGTCGTCCATGCGCACGTTGCAAACGCCGCCGAACTCGCGTGCGATGCCGAAGTTCAAACAGATCGATTTGGCGTGGCCAATATGCAGATAGCCATTCGGCTCCGGCGGAAAACGCGTCTGGATGCGCGAATGTTTTCCACTGTGCACACCTTCCGCCACGATCTCGCGAATGAAATCGGTCGACGGTTTGTTTTCGTTTTCGTTCGGCATTGTAAAAGAGTAGGAGACGGCGGCAACGCTACATGCGGCGATGAAGGATTTCTACACACTTGCTGATCTACGGAATTGGAAAGAGGAAACGCCGCCGATTCGTCTCGGCGTTTTCGGCGACCCGATCGCGCATTCGCTTTCGCCGAGAATGCAAAACGCTGCGCTCATGACCTGCGGCGAAGAAATGCGCTACGCGGCTTTTCACATTTTGCCTGACGAATTGTCCGAGGCATTGACGCTGCTGCGATCGCGTGGATTCGTCGGGATCAACCTGACCATGCCGCACAAGGTGAGCGCGGTGGAACTGGTCGACGACCTCGAGCCGTTCGCGCGCGAAGTCGGTGCGATCAATACGATTCAATTCAAAGGTGACCGGATGATCGGCAGCAACACCGACGGACCCGGATTCGCGCGCGCGATTCGCGAAGAGTTTTCTATTGAACTGCGCGAACTGCGCATCCTGTTGTTCGGCGCGGGAGGTGGAAGTGGTCGCGCGATTGCACAGCAGTGCGCGCTCGAAGGCTGCAGGCATCTCGCGCTGGTGAATCGCGACTCTTCCAAAGCGAAGAATCTGGCGAAACGTCTCGACGCCGAAGCCGTGGAATGGCGCGAAAGCAAGCTGCGGTCGGCGATTGCCAAGAGCGACTTGATTGTGAACGCCACTTCTCTGGGAATGAAGAGGACGGATCCCGAAATTATTTCTCCGTCGTGGATCGAACCTCGTTTGATGATCTACGACATGACCTATACCGCGACGCGCACTCTATTAATAGAAGCGGCCCTCAACTCTGGCGCGCGCAATGCCAATGGTCTTTCAATGTTGCTTCATCAAGGCGCGCTCGCTTTTGAGCAATGGTTCAAACGCGAAGCGCCGGTCGAGGTGATGCGCGCGGCTTTGTCTCGTTAGACTTTCGCCAGCTCGCGGCCGCGTGCGGTGGCAGCTTCCACGGCGGCGACGAGACCTTCGCTAGTCCGCAATCTTTCCATCGCTGCTAAACCGGCGGCGGTCGTCCCACCAGGCGTGACGACCGCGCCGCGCAATTCCGCCGGCGACGAAGTGCTTTCGGTCGCGAGTTGCGCCGCGCCGAGGACGGTTTGGGTGGCAAGCTTCAACGACGTCTCGTTAGGCAAACCGACTTTCCTTCCGCCTTCCGCGAGCGCTTCGATCACAGTGTAGACAAAGGCTGGCCCACTTCCGGCCAAGGCGGTAACAGCGTCGATTTGATCTTCCTCGGTCGTAACGACCAAACCGATTGCACGAAAAATTTCTGTCGCGTGCGCGATATCATTCGATGTCGTGCGATTCCCCCCTGCAATCGCAGTAGCAGCCTGTCCGATGGCGGCAGGTGTGTTGGTCATCACGCGCAAAAATCGCGCATCGGCTAACGGTTCCATGCTGGAGAGACGAATGCCGGCGGCGAGCGAGACGACCAATTTTCCCGCGATCTTATCGGCAAGCTCGCGAATTACCGGCAAAACCACGGCCGGTTTCACCCCGAGCAAAATAACCTCCGCTTTCTCCGCGACCTCTGCGTTCTCCGCGGTTAAATGAATGCCATTTTTTTGCGCGAGCGATGCGCGCAATTGCGCCACCGGCTCCGCCGCGATGATCTCGTTAGGTATGCAAAATTTTGTGCGGAGAAGTCCGCGAATGACTGAGCTCGCGAGATGTCCCGCGCCGATGAAACCAAGCCGGTATGTTTGAGTATTGGAAGGAATCCGCCGAAGTTAGCCGATGGTAAGCAGCGGTGTAAACTTCGGTCTCGATTTAGTGGAGGAGATCGGCGAGCTGAAGCGTGAGCGCAACGCGGTCATCCTCGCGCACAATTATCAGGCGCCCGAGTTGCAGGATATCGCCGATTACGTGGGCGATTCGTTAGGCTTGAGCTACCACGCGGCTGAAACGGAAGCCGACGTCATTCTTTTCTGCGGCGTTCATTTCATGGCTGAGACGGCGAAAATTGTGAACCCGACCAAGCGGGTTTTACTGCCGGATCTCGACGCCGGTTGTTCGCTGTCGGACTCGTGTCCGCCAGAGAAGCTCGAAGCATTTCTCAAACAGCACGCCGAGAAAAATTATTACGTCATCGCCTACATCAATTGCAGCGCCGGCGTCAAAGCGCTCTCCGATGTCATTTGCACGAGCGGCAATGCGGAAAAAATCGTCCGCAGCGCGCCGGCCGATCGCAACATTCTCTTCGTGCCGGATCAAAATCTCGGTGCCTGGGTCACGGAAAAAACAGGACGGCAAATGGATTTGTGGCAGGGGAATTGTTATGTGCATGTTGAGTTTACGGCGCGAAGCATTCGCAAGATTCGCGACGAATTCCCCGGCGCGCCAGTGGTGGCTCATCCGGAATGTCCTTTCGCGGTGCGTCTGCTCGCCGACGAGGTTTGTTCCACGGAAAAAATGGTGAGTTACTCCCGACAAAGTCCCGCACACGACATCATCATTGTGACGGAAGCCGGTATGCTCCATCGCCTGCGCAAAGAAGTGCCGAACAAGAACTTCATCGCCGGGCCGACGGATCGTTGCGCCTGCGCGGAATGTCGTTTCATGAAAATGAACACGCTGGAGAAAGCGCACGCCGCGCTCCTGAACTTGGCGCCGGAAATCACGCTGCCGGAACCTATCCGAAAACGCGCGGAGGTTCCGATTCTTCGGATGCTCGAGTTAAGTCGGTAGGCATCAGGCTTTGCGCTTGATCAGCGGTAGTTGAATTCGTTAGGCTGCCCCCGTGAGACGTGCGTTCATCGCGGTGGTCTTGCCGACACTCGCTTTGGTGATGCCGGTCCTCATGGCGCAGGAAAGCGCCAATCCGGCGACTATTATCAGCAAGGACAATCGCGTCGAAGTCGCGCGAGCTGGCAGCGGATGGTCAGCTGCCACCGTCGGTCAAACACTGCATGTGGGTGATCAATTGCGCACCGGTGAGGAGAGCCGCGCCACCGTGCGGATGAACGATGGCAGCATCTTGCAACTCGATGAGCTGACAACGATCGAGATCAAACCCGCGACCGCGGCGGGTAGTACTGCGACGCTCGACATGCCGAAAGGCTCGGCGTTTTTCTTTAGTCGCGGGAAGTCGCGCGAAGTGCGCATTGAAACACCGGCCGCGAACGGCGCGATTCGCGGGACGGCGTTCGTTTTAAAAGTGACCTCGGCTGCGACGGCGGTTTCGATGATCGAAGGCGCATTCGCGTTGAGTAACAGCGGAGGCTCGGTGACCGCGCGTGAAGGACAAAGCGCGGATGCTGGTGCCGGAGGCGCGCCGGCGCAAAAGACATTGAGCGATCTCGGTGACACCGCGCCGTGGTATTTGGTCCTGGAAAATCATCTGGGTCATCCGCAACCACTGCGTAACGTGAACCGCGCGCAATTTTTGTCCGCGCTACCGGAGGCGACGCGGCAGTTTCGGATGGTCGCGCCGCAACTCGCGGGTGCCTCGACGATTGCGCGCACCGAATGGGCCCTGGAAATTTTGCGCACGAGCTTCGCGACGGTGGGACCAGACTGCGGGATGCGCGCGAGGATTCTGCGAAGCGTGACGGAAGCGGATCCGAAGGATGCGGACAAGCTTTTGGAGTTAGCGATTGCGCTGGGTCCCGATTGCGCGGGTTCGTTCGGTGGTGGAGGAGGAGGTGCCGGTGATGAGGCAGGTCCTCCGGGGACAAACAATGGAACGCTTGGATTTCCACCCGGGTCGAACGGAGGCGGCGGAGGCCAAAATAACCTCGTGGCCATTTGTCATAATGGACAAACAATTTTCCTGACCTCGGACGCGGCGCAGGCCTTCCTTAAACAAAATCCCGGTGCGAAGCTCGGCGCCTGTCAGGTCACTCCGGTCGGCAATCCCTGATTCAATTTCTTCGCGGCAAATCGCATGCGAAAGCGCCAGGCGAAAATACTGACGCGCGCGCGAACGGCTTTGGGAGGAAGTCTTCTCGCCATCGGCATGGGAGTGGCGGCGCTCTATTATATATACGCCGATCCGCTGGCCCGGCTCAGTTACGATTTGCCCTTCACCTGGAGATCGTCGCTCGATACGGACAAGTTTGTTCTCGTTTATCTCGATGACGTCTCGGCCAAGCGGTTGAATCAGTCGTTAGGCGATGCCTGGAATCGCGCGCTGCACACGCAGTTAATCGATCGGCTCACGCTAGACGGCGCGCGCCTTGCGATTTTCGACATCGTATTTGACGCGCCGGCAAAGGACGCGGCCAGCGATGAATCGCTCGCGGAAGCGATTCAGCGAAACGGCCGCATCGTTCTCGGCGCGGCCCTGGAAGTATTCGAACCGCTCGGCGGGGTGGCGCAGGAGCGAATTCTTCCGCCGATCCGGTCTTTGCGAAAAGCGGCGGCGGGCTGGGGTCTCCTCGCTTTTCGGCCGGTCGATCCCGACTATGCCGTGCGGCAGATTTATTTGGGGACAGAGGATCTGCCGACGGCGACCTGGCGCGCCGCGGAATTACTGGGTGCGAAAAGCGCGCAAGACATTCGCCACACCGCCTGGCCCCGTTGGATAAATTATTATGGACCGCCCGGCCAATTTCCCTCCGTCAGTTTCGTGCAGGCGATCGAGCCGGAAGGATTGCCGCCGGGTTTCTTCAAAGACAAAATTGTCTTCGTCGGCGGCCGGACGGCAGTTGGTTACCTCGGCGCGAATCGCGACGAATTCGCCACGCCGTACTCGCGATCGAGTGGCGAACTTTCGACCGGTTTGGAAATTCACGCGACCATTCTTCTCAACCTATTGCGAAGCGAATGGCTCACGCGGCTTTCGTTCAAAGGCGAGACCATTCTGGTAATCACGATTGGGTTGTTGCTTGGACTGCTCGCTCTCGTCCGGCCACTTTTCGCCAGCTTCGCCGCGATTGCGCTCGCACTTGCTTTCACCTGTTTCGTTTGGTGGCTGGCGTGGAATGAGCGCATTTGGTTCGCCTGGCTGATCCCGGTCGCCATTCAAGTTCCGGTCGGTCTCTTCTGGTCGTTAGGCTCGCAATATTATCTCGAATCACGCCGGCGGAAGGAGCTGCGACGCGCCTTCGGTTTTTATCTCTCGCCGCAGATGGCGGACAAGATTGCCAATTCCGATTTCGATCTCACGCCCGGCGGGAAGACGGTCGAGGCCACCATCATGTTTACCGACCTGGAGAATTTCACCGCGCTCTCCGAAGACCTCGATCCGGCGGAAGTTTCGAAAACGTTAATCGATTATTTCGAACGAACGACGCGCTGCATTCTTGAAAAGAAAGGTACGATTGTGAAATACGTCGGCGACTCGGTCATGGCAGGTTGGGGTGCGCCGATTGAAGATCCGATGCACGCCACACGCGCGGCCGAAGCAGCCTGCGATCTGCGGTGCCTGGCCGACATCGAATTGCGCGGACGCCGCTTGCACACGCGCATCGGGGTCAACACCGGCAAAGTTCTCGCCGGAAATCTCGGCTCATCTTATCGCTTTGATTACAGCATGATCGGCGACACCACGAATTTCGCGTCGCGTCTGGAAGCGCTGAACAAGTACCTGGGCACGCAGGTGCTGATATCCGAATCGACGCGCGCGCAGATCGGCGACAAATTTATCGCGAGGCGGCTCGGCGAATTTCGCGCGGCCGGGAAAGCGCACAGTATTTTTATTCACGAGCTGATCTGCCGCTACGAATCGGTCGCCGACGAACGGGAGTGGATCGCACTTTTCGAACAAGGTCTGGAAAAATTTCGCGAAGGCGATTTCGAACGCGCGACCTACTTCATGGAGCAAACGCAAACGGCGCGTGGCGGTTTCGATGGGCCTTCCACATTTTATCTCAAGAAGATCGCAACATTGCAGACGGAGAAGCGGCGCGACGACTGGTTAGGCATCATCGAGATGACGGAGAAGTAGCGGCGTTCCTTTTGGTTTGTTTTTGCGGAGAGAATTCCTAGTGTCCTGCCGCGATGCGGCGACCTTCCATATGGCTCATGCTGGTCGTATTCTTGATCGGTCTCGTTCTGGTGCGCGAGCCGCGCGTCGCTGCCCTGGAAGAGACTTTCTTGCGATGGCTCATGGCGCATTCGCAAAACAGCGGCGGCCCTCCGGTTCCGCTCACCGTTGTTGAAATTAGTCAGGAAGCGCTGGCCGATACGCAACGCGACGCCGAGGCGAAGCAAGGTTCGAACACCGGCGCAGTTTCGCCGCTTGAGTACGCGCTCTTCCTGCAGTCCGCGCTCGATTTTCAACCGACGGTGATCGCGGCCGAAAATATTTTGAAGTGGCGTGAGCGCGACAAAGATCAGGAGCAGGTTTTTGTCGATCAAGCCATGCGGGTGCCGAAACTCTTGCTCGCTGAGGAATTGAGCAACAACCCCGATCCGGACGCGCCGACGATGGAAATTCACGGATTTCCGAACGTCAGCGGGAAACGCGGAGATCTTATTGCGTTCTCCGGGATTGGCCGGCAACCGAGCGAGGATCTCCGTCTGATTTCCACACACGGGTTCACGAATTTGCCGGATGAAATTTCCTCGTCGATCCGAGTGCCACTATTATTTTCTTATCGCGGCGAAGTGGTTCCATCGTTTCCGTTGCAAGCAATCATGCTCTGGCAGCGCATCGTTCCGTCAGAAGTGCAGATCGTGCTCGGGTCACACATATTGCTTCCGCAGAACCGAAAAATTCCGATCGCGGCCGATGGCACTTTGCTGATCGACCCGAGTATCACGGCCCGCACGCGGCGGATTAGCCTCAACGAACTGCTCCTGGCCGCGCAGCAGCGTGACACCTCCAACGCAACAACCTTCGCGGATCTGCGTGATCAAATCGTCCTGGCCCGTTCGCCCGCGAGTTTGCTTTCTCCTCCCGATGTTTTTGCCGCGACGATCGCTAGCATTCAATCGGGCGCTTACATCCATCGCATCAGTCGCATTTTTGATCTGCTCTTCCTGTTGCTAGTCGCGGCAGGCGCTGGTCTTCTGCGCAAGATGATGCCTTTCGACTTGGCTTTGTTGGGTATCGCGCTAAGTGCAGCCTATTGCCTGGTCGCCCTCGGGACTATCGCCCGCTGGAACCTCTATCTCCCCGGCGTTGTGCCACTAGCGGCGATCTGGACTGCCATCGTCGCCGCGATGTTTTCTCGACAAAAGAAAACTCTGCGCGTGACGCCGCCATCTCGATTCCGCCGCCGTTCGCCTAACAAGTGATAGCGGACGATGAAGTTCACGAATCTCACACGCCAGACCGAGATCGGCGCGAATTGCTACTACCTCGAAAGCGGCGCTGAGCGCTTCGTGCTCGATAGCGGGATGCATCCGAAGGAGGACGGCGACGCGGCGCTGCCGCTCTTTGACTCGTTAGGCGGAAACGAACTCGACACCATCATCATTTCGCACGCGCATCAGGATCACATCGGCACGCTGCCGGTGCTGATGCGTCGTCAACCAACAGCGCGCGTGTTCATGACAGAAGCGACGGCCGCGATCGGCGACGCCTTGCTGCACAATTCCGTCAACGTCATGCGACGGCAGGAGCCGGGGATGCTGCTCTTCACTCATAAGGAAGCGAATCGCGCGGCGGATTTGTGGCGGGCCTGTCGTTTTCGCCAGCCGATGAGTCTGGCGGGCGATCGATTGAAAAACCCGAACGGTCGGCGCGTGAGTTTTGAATTTTTCGATGCAGGACATGTCCTTGGCTCCGCCGGCGTCTTTCTGCGCGCGGAAGGCCGCGCGATTTTTTACAGCGGCGATGTGAACTTCGATGGCCAGACGATCGCGCAGCCGGCAGTTTTTCCCGAGACCGGCATCGATACGCTGATTATCGAGACGACGCGGGGTGACAATGCGACCCCGCCGAACTTCACGCGCGCGGCAGAAGAGCAACGTTTCGCGGCAGCGATCACCGGTGCGTTTGCGCGCGGCGGCTGCGTCCTTGTTCCAGTGTTTGCGCTGGGGAAAACGCAGGAAATGCTGGCTATGATCTACCGTTTTCGACGCGAGAAAATTCTCGGAGAATTTCCGCTCTACATCGGCGGGTTGAGCACGAAGATGACGGAAATTTACGATCGATTTAGCCTAACGAGTCGTCGAAATTTTCCTCGCCTGCAATTGCTCGAGAACCTCGCGCCGTTCACGCTCAATGCGGACACGATCGTGGATGCGCCGGCCAAACCCGGCCGCATTTACGCGCTTTCCAGCGGAATGATGACACCGAAAACGCTCTCGAATATTTTCGCGCGTCGCGTGCTCGAAGATCCGAAGCATTCGATTTTCTTTGTCGGTTACGCCGATCCGGAATCGCCTGCCGGCGTTTTGCGCGAGGCGAAGAACGGCGACCTGATCACGCTCGATCCGGATCTGCCGCCGCAAACCCTGCGTTGCCAGGTCGAGAAGTTTCAATTCAGTGCGCATGCCACACGCGAATCGATCGTGACCTACGTGAAGAAACTCGCGCCGAGAAAAGTTGTGCTGGTGCACGGCGACCTTCCGGCGATCGAGTGGGTCCGCGCGCAGCTCGCGACGGAATTGCCGGGAACGGAAGTGATTGTTCCGCCGCCCGGTGTCGAGATTGAATTGTGATTAGTGCGAATTGTTTCCTGGAACATCAATTCGTTGCGCCGGCGGCAAGAGCGTTTGCTGAATTGGTTGAACGAAACAAAACCCGACGTGGTTTGCCTGCAGGAAACGAAGTGCACCGACGACCAATTTCCCCAACTCGAACTGCGCGCCGCGGGTTATCACGCGGTTTTTCACGGGCAGAAATCGTATAACGGCGTCGCCATCCTTTCGAAAGAAGAGCCGCGCGAGGTGCGCGTCGGTTTGCGCGACGACGAACAACAGGACGATCAAGCGCGCGTCATCGCCGCCACGATCGCGGGATTTCGCATTTTTTCTGTCTACGCGCCGAATGGCCAGGCGGTTGGTTCGCCCGCTTATGATTACAAACTGAAATGGTATGAGCGCCTAACGAGTTGTTTGCGTGCGGAGAGAGGTGAGCTGGTGATCTGCGGAGATTTCAACGTCGCGCCGCAAGATGAGGACGTGCACGACCCGGCACTTTGGCGAGGGGCAATCATGTGCTCGGAAGGCGAGCGCGCAGCATTCGTTAGGCTGTGCGAGACGGGCTTGGTCGATACACTGCGCCAGCATCATCCCGAGACGGGCCTTTTCACATGGTGGGATTATCGCATGCTGGCTTTCCCGAAAAATCGCGGACTGCGCATCGATGCAGTTTTGGCCAGCGATACCCTCGCGGCGCGATGTTCCGCGTCCGGAATCGATCGCGAAATGCGCAAGGGCAAAGAGCCTTCCGATCACGCGCCGATCTGGGCGGAATTCGAGCGCTAAAGTTGAGAATCGAGCGAAGCCGAGTATTTGTTAGGCATGCCGAAAGAGGAGCAGATTGTGACGGAAGGAACGGTGACGCAAGTTCTGCCGGGCACCATGTTCCGCGTCGATCTGCCCGGTAATCGCAACGTCCTTGCGCACATTTCGGGCAAGATGCGGAAGCATTTCATCCGCATCGTGCCGGGAGACAAAGTCGAAGTTGAGCTTTCGCCTTACGATTTGACGAAGGCGCGAATTATTTTTCGAGAGAAATAAGGCAGATCGTTAAGCGAGGCGCGATTTGCTCTGAGAAGAAGAGCGACGCATACTCTTACGAGGAAAAAATTATGACTGAAGAAAATCAGACGAACCTGGGTGGACCGGCGGCGAGTAAGCTCGAGAGCAGCAAAACGCACGCTCGTAAAGCGGCGGAGAATCTGCGTGATGCCGCCTCCGACATGGCGAATGAATATCGCGGCAAAGCGGAGCAGGCATGGGATGATGCGACTTCGCGGGCGCGGACGCTGCAGGAAGATGGCGAACAGTTCGTGCGAGAGAATCCAACCAAGGCGGTCTTTACGGCGCTCGGAATCGGATTCGTTCTCGGACTCATTTTCCGTCGCTAAAGTTTCCTGAATGGCTGGCGACACCATGCGGTTCCGCAATCCCGCGGGACACGCCGGCTTGCTCAACAATCTCGTCTCGCTGGCGAATTCGCTGGCGGGATTTTTTGAAGCGCGGGTCACTCTTTTCGCGCGCGAATCCAAAGGCGCGCTGCTTCATCTGCTTCTGCTGGGCGGGGCGTTGATGATGGCGCTGGTCCTGATTGGATCGGGCTACGTCTTCCTGGTCGTGGGGCTAATTTTCGCGATCGCGCACGCTCTCGCCGTGTCGTGGGTTTCGGTCGCGCTTTGCATCGCGGGGCTGCATTTTTTACTCGCGATCGGTTGCGTGATTTTCGCGCGGGTCCAATTCACTAAACCAATGTTCCGCGCCAGCATGCAGGAACTTAAGAAGGATCGGGAATGGCTAAAGGATCTGGACCGGAAAAATCGCTAGAGGAGATCAGGCAGGAAATCGCGCACTCGCGTGATCGCATGGCGCGAGATCTCACCGGCCTTTCCTACGAGCTTGATTTCCCGTTGAAGTTTAGAAAATCATTTCAGCGGAACACCATGACCTGGATTTCCGCGGCCGTCCTCACTGGAGTGGCTTTCATGGCGCGCTTGCCAGGCAAGAAGACGGTGAAAATTGATGCGCCCGAAAGCCGCGGGAAAAAAGGCCGCGAGCAGCGAAAGGGTTTGCTCGAAGCGGGTCTGGCGATGGGCCTGCTGCGCTTCGCGGCGGCGATTGCGAAACCGATCGCCGTTAAATACGTGACAAACGCCGTCGGCGGATATACGCGGCGGAAGTAACCGCCCGCCTAGGAAGGGTTAAAGCGAAATTTCGTCCGGCCACGCTTCGCGTTGGCCTTGGCTTTGCGCCGGCTCTTTTGCGTCGGCGTTTCGAAAGCGCGCAGACGCCGCACTTCTTCGAGGATGCCTTCGGCGTCGAGCTTGTTTTTCAGGCGCTTGAGCGCGCGATCGACGGGTTCACCTTTACGAACAATAACTTCTGGCATGGCTTGATTCTCCTCGAGATAAAATTGGAAAGGGCTTGGTGAGCGGAGCCTACTCGGGCGGGCGGGCACCGTCAACTATTGTGAATAACTTCGCCTAACGACCGGCTATGGGCGAAGCTGGAGCGGCTTTTTGGGCGATTTCCCGTCGCAAACTGCTGCCGCCACTTCCACCACCGCGGGCTTTCGTCCACCAAAGAACGATGGGTGAGGCGATAAAAATCGATGAGTAAGTGCCTACCACAACGCCAATTATGATTGCCAGGGCGAAATCACGCAGGACCGATCCACCGAAGAGAAAAAGACACAGAATCGGGATCATGGTCACGCCGCTAGTCAGCAAAGTGCGGCTCAGCGTCTGATTGATACTTTCGTTCATGATCTGCTCGATCGAACCCTTGCGGCCGCTGGCCAGGCCTTCGCGGATTCGGTCGTAGACAACGATGGTGTCGTTGATCGAGTAACCGGCAATCGTCAGGACGGCGCCGACCATGGTGAGCGTTAACTCGCGCCCCAGAAGTGCAAAAACGCCGACGGTCATGAGCACGTCGTGCAACAAGGCGACGATCGCACCGACCGCGAAAGACAATTCAAAACGGAAGGTGACATAAACCAGGATGCCGAAAATGCCGATACCGAGCGCCCAGAGTGAGCGCTTGGCCAGCTCGCCGCCGACCAATGCACCGACGCGTTCGGATTGCTCGACCTTGAACGCAGCGCCAGGTAACGCCTGCGCAACTTGATGCTGGATGGCTTCGCTGGTGTTAATCGGGCTGCGAATTGTGATGTAATTTTTTCCGGCCTGCTGCGATTGCTGAATCGGCGCGTCGTCATAGTGCAATGGCTTGATCGCTTCGCGCACCTCATGCACCGAGACCGATTGGGTCGTGCTTAAGGTCAAAAGGTCGCCGCCCTTGAAATCGACGCCGAAATTGCGATCGCCGCGCATGGCGAAAGCGCTTCCACCTGCGATTAGTAGCGCGACTGAACATGCGACGGCGATCAGGCCTTTGCCGAGAAAGTTCACATGTTGCGAAGAAATCAGATGCAACATCGAGACCTTCTTGATCGCGCCGGTGTCGACGAACCAGGTGAGCAAATTACGGCCAACAATGAGCGCGGTAAATAGCGATGCCAGGATGCCGAGCGTCAGCGAAATGGCGAAACCCTTCACCGGACCACTCGCCATAAAGAACAAAATCGCGGCGGTAATTAGAGTTGTAACGTTGGCGTCGAAGATGGAGCTGAAGGCCTTGTCGTAGGCGGCTTGCACCGCGATACGCAGCGATTTTCCAAGCGCTAATTCTTCACGCAAACGTTCGTAAATTAGAACGCTCGCGTCGACCGCGATACCGACCGTCAAAATAATACCCGCGATACCCGGCAAGGTGAGCACGAAGTGGAACATCGTGAGCGCACCCATCAGGAGAACGATATTGACCAGCAGCGCGATGTTCGCGATCAGGCCGACGAATCGGTAGTAAACAACGACGCACAAAAGCGTGATGGCCAGGCCGACCAGACCGGCGAAGACACTCGAGCGGATCGAGTCGAGACCGAGCGTCGGTGAAACACTTCGCTCTTCTTCGATGCTCACCGGCGTTTGCAACGGATTCTCCAGGACGCTGGCGAGATTGCGCGCTTCCTGTTCGCCGAAGTTGCCGGTGATTTCCGCGTTACCACCGTAAATCGCGTCGCGAATCACTGGTGCCGACTGAATGACGCCGTCGAGCACAATCGCGAAACGAAAGCCTTTGAATTTTTCGGTGATGTTTCCGAATTGCTTTCCGCCTTCGCTATCGAAGGTGAGCTGCACACCCCAGCCGCTGTTGCCGTAAAAGGCATGCGAAGAACTGACGTGATCGCCACCGAGATCGGCCTTCTTTTTAACCAGGAGACGTTCCTCTTCCGCGGGTTTGCCTGGACGAGGCGAGATCTTATAGCTCTCGATCCGATATTCCGGCGGAATAACCTCGGTGCCGGCATCAATCGCGCGCAAGCGATCGCCGCGATCGGGATAAACAAGACGAAACTCCAACTTCGCCACCCGCGAAAGCTGCTCACGTGCTTCCTGGATTTTCTCGGTATCAAGCCCCGGAATCTGAACAAGAATTCGATCTGTCCCGACTGGCGTAATGACCGGTTCCGCGCCGCCGAAATAATCCACCCGTTTGCGAATGACCTCGACCGCCTGGTCGAGTGTGCTCTTGGTCAGCTGCTTCTCGCCGGGAATCAGTCGAATCAAAAACGAAGTTCCACCTTGGATGTCGAGACCGAGCGCGATCTTTTTCTGCGGCGGCCAAATTTGCGTGATCATCAGGATCAACAGCAAAAAGGTTAGCGTCAGCGCGATGAGACGTTTGCGCAGTCCCTGATCGGTTGCGAAATACCAACCGAACAGAATCAGAACAACGAGCAGAAAGAAAAAGGTGAAGGAAGCGCTCATATTACCTAACGACTAAGCGGATGGCGTTTCCGCCTTGGCCACGGTGGTGATGGCAGATTTGTCCATTTCAATTTTCACGTTGTCCGCCACCTTCACGATCACGGTGTTGTCTTTCACATTCGAAATCAGCCCATGAATTCCGGAAGCCGTCACCACGCGATCGCCGGTCTTCAAAGCCGAAACTAATCGCGCCTGTTCTTTTTGCCGGCGCATCTGCGGTCGGATCATGACGTAATACATGATCACGAAAATGAAGATGAAAGGGAGAATGCCAACCAGACTCGAAGCCGGTGAAGCCGGCGCGGGGTTGGGAGCTTGAGCGAGTAAAAAAGTTAACATGACGAGCGGAAAATTTTCTCAGCTGGCGCAGCTGGAGAAACGGGCTGGAATTGAACACCAGAGCGAAGGAATTGCAACTGTAGCCGCCGCCCGGCGGGCGGCGCGTCTGTGGCACGATCGTCGGATCGCGCTTCGCACGGCGAAGCGGCTACAATTCGCCCCAGGCCGGTTCTTCTAATTGGAGCGCCGGATCTTCCAGCTCGCTGCGATTAATTCCCTCGTATTGCGCGGCGACGTCTGTCCACGCGCGCAGGCGCAACGTTACTTGATCGCCCACTCGCAAGCGCGCCGCGGCCGTCCAAACATTGTCGCGCATGCTCAGAAGATAAACGATGGCCTTTAACGCGCCGGCATTTTCTTGTCCGGTAATTTTCAGGTCGGAAAGTTGCACCGTCATGACGTGATCTTGATACGGAACAGTGGCCGGCCGCGGGACTAACGAGAGGTTCTCGATCGTCCCGGTTGCCTCAACTATCTCGCCCGGTTTCGGAGAATAAAATTGCGCCACACCGGGCTGGCCGAATTTCAGATCGATCAGTTTCCAATTTCCAAAAGCCAGCTCACGCGCGGCAAATTCCCAAATCACTAATTTCTTTCCGGCTAATCGATCACGACCGCGCGCCAGCTCACGGGCGAGAATCTCGCGCGTGGCGAAAGCGCCATCGCTGTTGCGCAGAATGCAATCGAGCGGGCGATCGCCTAACGAGTGGCTGAGCTGCTCAACGAAGCCGGCCGACTCGCCCCAGCCCAGCGCCTCCAGGGAAAAAATATTCGCGAAACTATCGCCGAGCACGAGCACATCCGCGTCCGCGCTCGGTCGCCAAAACGCGTCGCCATTCGTGATTTGATGAATGGTGACGCGTTGCCGCGGATACAACTGCTCGTTAGGCGCCAATCGTAGCATGCGCGCCACGTCGCCGACGCCGTTAATTTCTGATTCGTTAGTCTGAAACGCTGTCTGATTTTCGATTGCCGGAAGTTTTAGTGTCCCGGCTAGTTTGCGCGCGGCCAATTCCATCGTCTCCGGTTTCCAATGCGTGTCGCTCGTCAGGTATTTTTCGTTTTCGGTTTCCAGGAAGAACGGCGCGAGATCAAAAATCTTTACGCCACGACTCGTTAGGCGATTTTTGAATTCCTCGAACGAAGCATTCTGCAATTGCGGGCCAGCTTTGATGCTGAGCTGCGCACCTTCGATCGTCGGTTTCACCGGCACCGGCACGATCAGGAGATCAGTCCCGCGCGCGGCGAGCTGATCGCGAAAATGCACGATGGCTTTGATCGGATCCGGTTGAACTTTCGCGGCGTGCAGACGTTTGCGTTGCCACGCCTCGGAGAGAAACGGCGGCCCGGTCACGTAATCGACATCGGGCCGATAAAACAGCCAACCATTGCGCCCGAGATAAACCTGCTCGTTGCCTGCGCCGAGTTTGCCGGTGAGAAGCGATTGTGTTCGCGGCAGGAGCCATTGGGAAACGACTGACTCTTCTTCGAGTTGTTTCTCGAAAGATTTAATGCTCTCCGCGCGCAGAAACATTTTTGCATTCAACTTTAGCCACGTGCCGGCGAAAAATTGGATCGTCGCCACCGAGACGATCGTGAGCAGGAAAAGCGAAATAAAAATTCCGCGCACGCCCGCGGTGAATTCGGTGTGCTTGAGCGCGCGCTCCGCTTCTTCTTCGCGCGAAATCCGGCCGCGCGTCTCGGGCGTTGGTTCATCGTAACTCGGCAGCGAATGCGTAGGCGTGCGCGGTTCCATTTAGAAAATGAAATAGATGAATGGATTGTATTCCTGCGTCGCGAGCACGACGAGCGCGAGCCAGCCGAGCGCGAAACAGACCGCGGTTTTCGGAAGGGTCAGGCGTTGCGTCCAATCCCAGGTTTGCCGGCCGGCCCAGACGACGAGCGCCGCGATGCCTAACGAGAGCAAATAATAGGGTTGATAAATGATGCCGCTCAGCAACGAGGCGCTCGCGTTCAGCATGCTGCCAGCCAAACATGCTCGCGAGATAAGCGACCGGCGCGCGGCAGATCGCTCGCACGGAAGAAAACCCAGCCTAACAGGACGATGAGGAAGGTGAACGCGATGCGCAGCGGTCTTCGGCAGGCTGTGATAAAAACCTTCGCGACCCTGGCTGCGTTCGAAAGCGAGCATGCCGCCGTGCATTCCGCCCCAGATGACGAAGTTCCACGACGCGCCGTGCCACAATCCGCCGAGCAACATCGTGAGCATGAGGTTGGTGTAGGTGCGCGTTAGCGCCAATGCGATTGCCGCCGAGCGGGATGTAGAGATATTCGCGCAGCCAGGTGGAGAGCGAGATGTGCCAGCGCCGCCAGAAATCGGTGATCGATTCCGAGCGGTAGGGCGAATCGAAATTTTTCGCGAAGACGAATCCGAGCATCAGACCAAGCCCGATCGCCATGTCGGAGTAGCCGCTGAAATCGAAATAGATTTGGAAGGCGTAAGCGACCGAGCCGAACCAGGCATCGAGCGTGCTGGACCGAGCCCGCGTCGAAACAAGTGTCGGCGATTTTTCCGCACGGATTGGCGAGCAGGATTTTCTTCGCCAGCCCGAGCATGAAAAAGGCGACGCCGCGGGCGAATTTATCGCTCGTTAGCGCGCGATGTTTCAGTTGCTCGGCCAGGAACGAGAACTTCAGGATCGGGCCCGCGACCAGATGCGGGAACATGGAAACGAAGCACGAGAAATCGATGAAGTTGGCCATCGCTTCCGCTTCGCCGCGATAGACGTCGATCGTGTAGCTAAGCGCCTGGAAAGTGTAGAAGCTGATCCCGAGCGGCAGGACCACTCGCAGCACCGTGTCCCACTGCGCGTGGCTCCAGCCTAACGAGTCCACGACCGCGTTGTAGCTATCGACGCCGAAGTTGAAGTATTTGAAGAAACCGAGCACGACGAGATTAAGAATCACCGATGTCGTGATCGCACCGTGTTGAAGACGCGAGCGCCGCGCGCGTTTCGGCAAGAGATGAACCGGCTTTCCCCAGATGCGCCATGAATCATGCGCGATGACCAGGCTCATCAGCCAGTCGACGAACGTAGTCGCGAACATCAGCACCATGAAGCGCGGCTCGGCCCAGCCGTAGAAAAAATAGCCGGTCAGGATGAGCCAGAAATTTCGCCAGCGTTGCGGTGCCCAGGCGAGCGCGTAATAGCCGAGCCAGCGCGAGCGGCAGGAAATAAAAAATGAAAATGTGCGAGCTAAAAACCACGTCGGTGAAAGACTCTTAGACTGCGCCGCGTATAAAGAAAAAAGAAAAGCCCACGATGTTGCGAGATCGTCTCATCCAGTCTCCCTTATGCGCCATGCGTTTCCTCTGCACGCTGGCGGTTTTGATTTTCGCTGCGCCCTTTCTGGTCGCGGCGGAGGAAGTCGAGGCCACGCTCACACCGACGCAGCAGAAATTCCGGAACGAACTGGCGGCGAAAGTTTCGGCGTTGGAACGACGAAACGTCAATGCGATGTCCGGTGCGGACGGCTGGTTGTTTCTCACCAGTGAATTACGTTTTCTCGCGCAAGGTTCTTTCTGGGGAAATGCGGGGGCGAAAACTGCGCGCCACAAATCGAGCAACACCGATCCGATTCCCGCGATCGTCGATTTTCGACGACAACTAAAGGAACGCGGAATCGATTTGCTGCTCGTTCCTGTTCCGGCGAAGGCGGCGATTTATCCGGACAAACTCGGGTTGGCCAACATGGCTGGTCCCGCGGCGAGCGCGCCGTATCTCGAAGAATTTTACAAGCAATTACGCGCGCAGGAGATCGACGTGCTCGACTTGAGCACCACTTTCGCGCAACCGCCCGAGACTGCGCGCGGCGCTGTTTATTGCAAGACCGACACTCATTGGTCGGGGACCGGATGCGTCCTGGCGGCGGCGGCAATTTCTGAACGTGTGCGCACGAAGATTCCCGCGCCCGAGTCTCACAAAGAATATGCGGCACAATGGAAGGACGGAACGATTGAGGGCGATCTGCGAAATTTGCTTCCGCATGACGTGAGTAAGTCCGCGCCGGAAAATATTTCGCTGCGCGTAATTTCCGAGAAGGGGAATGGCGCAGCGGTGCAAGCTGATGCCAATAGTCCGCTGCTGGTGATGGGCGACAGTCACACGCTGGTGTTTCACGAATTTCTGGCGGAGCGCGCGGGCTTGATTGATCAACTCGCTAATGAATTAGGTTACGCCCCCGATTTGATCGGCACGCGCGGTTCCGGTGCGACCGCCGTAAGGGTGACGTTGTACCGCCGTGGCAAAAGCGATCCCGGATTTCTGGCGAAGAAAAAAATGGTGATCTGGTGTTTCGCCGCTCGCGAATTTACCGAGACCGATCAAGGTTGGGTGCCGCAACCAATCGCGAAATAATTAGCGAGTAATGACAAGACGCTTGCTGCGCCTAACGAGTGCTTTTTTAATCTTCGCCCTGATCGCGTGCGCGGTTTTTGCGGCTAAGCCGAAAGAGGAAACGGCGCCGTTGCCGGCCGCGCCGGCCACCAATGGCAACGGCATGAATGTTCTCATCCTCGGCGATTCGCTCGCGCTTTGCGGGATGGGGCAGCGCCTCGACGAACACTTTCGCAACGACCCGAATGTGCGCTCGACTTTTACCTACATGGCTTGCGGCACAAATCCGCTGAGCTGGTTGAAGGAAAAACCCTATACGAGCATCAAGGCGCTCTGCGGTTATTGGAGCATCGAGTCCAGCGCGGGCGCGAAACAGCCACGGCAAATGCAGGATACTTACGGCATGACGCGCGGTCATGTGCCGCAGGCGCATCCGGTTCCGAAATTAGAAGACATGTTGAATGCGTTGCATCCCGACATTCTCGTCGTGCAAACCGGCAGCAATCTCTTCGGACTGTTCCCCGATGCGAAGACGGTGCATCCATCGCAAAACGCCGCGGCTTTGCGCACTTACTTCATGCCATTCACGCACAAGGCCGTCGCGCGTCCGTCGACGCTCAAGAAAATTTATTGGCTCAGCCCGCCGACCTCCGGCCGCGTCGCGAAACCGGTCCAGGATTTTCTTTTCGAGGAAACGCGCCGGCAACTCGGGTCGTTAGGCACCGTGATCGATAGCCGGCTGCTCGTCTCCTATCCCTACAAACACATGGATCCGGACAAGGAACATTTCCTCGGCGACGACATGAATTTGTGGGCCGACAATGTCTACTCGATCATCCAAAAAGATCTGACCGCGCAACCGCTCGCGACTGCGCCGTTGCTTTGCGATCTGGCCACCGCGCTGCCGGCCGAGCCTGTCGCTTCGAATCCCGCGCCGCAAAAAAAAGACGAGCCGCTCATCGTCAAGGCGAAGCTCGTTTTTAAAACCGAACCGATCGCGCAGGAGGAATTGTTACCCTATCAGGAATCACTCGTCGCTTACGTTTACGACATCGAAAAAGTTGTACGCGGCAACTACCCGGACAGACAGGTGCTGGTCATGCATCCGTCCTACATCGCCTTGAAAAAGCAGAAACTGGATAAGTTTCGGATTGGAAAAAACTACAAACTCCGGCTCCATCCCATGGAAGGAACTTTGTGGGAGACCGCCAAAGCGAAAGACGAAACGAACCAGGTGGATTTGCAACCGTACATGCGCCTCGAGGACCTGAAGCGCCACCCGGGGGAGCGAACACGATGACGCGTTCTATCGTTACTGTTTTGGCCGCGGCTTTGTGCGTCGGCTGTTTTTTGTTAGCCACTGATGGAATCGCGAAGACCGCGCGTGCAGCGAAAAAATCGAGCCCTGCGGAAGCGCCGGCGCAACCGGCGCGCGTTTTGATGATTGGTGATTCGCTTTCGGTCGGTGCGTTTGGTGAAGCGGTGCAACTTCATCTCGCGAAAAACTACGGCTCACAAAACGTCGCGGCCTACGCATCATGCGGTTCCTCGCCGGAAAACTGGCTGCGCAGCCAACCGTATTTTGTGACAAAATGCGGCTATCGCGAGGCCACGCCCGATACCGCGATCATGCGGGATTTTCTCAACGGCAAAAAGCCGCGGCCCACTTCGACACCGAAGATCGAAACACTCGTTAGGCGATTTCATCCGACGATCCTGATTGTGCAACAGGGCACGAACTGGATGGACCGAAATCTGAGCGAGGCGGAGATGGGGTCGTTCGTCGATCAGTTGATTGGCGGGGCGCGCAGTATCGGCGGTGTCACGCAAATTGTCTGGATTGAACCGCCGGATCATTCCGCCATGAAACGCTCGGCGCAGAACCGCGTGCACAACGTGATCAAGAAAGCCGCGGCCCGCGATGGTTTCACGACCATTGATTCAAGCAAGATCACCAGTTATCGCCGCGGCAAGACCGGCGGAGATGGTGTGCACTATAATAGTGAAGCCTCCCGCGAATGGGCGGCGAAGCTGAATCCGCTGCTCGATGCCAGATTGCGCGCGCGTTTAGCTACTCGTTAGGCTTTCGCGCGTTTTGTAATTGCCGACGAACTCGCGGCGGAATTCGGCGAATGTTCCGTTCTCAATCGCAGCGCGCGTGCGATTCATCAGCTCGAGATAGAAATGCAGGTTGTGCAGCGTGATTAGGCGAAGCCCGAGAATTTCTTCCGCTTTGATCAGGTGCCGGATGTAACCGCGCGAAAACTCGCGGCAGGCCGGACATTCGCAGCCATCCTCAATTGGTCCTTTCTGCATTATGAATTCGGCATTCTTTAGATTCAAACTCCCCGTCGAGGTGAAAGCCGTTCCGTTCCGCGCCAGACGTGTCGGCAAGACGCAATCGAACATGTCTACCCCGCGTGCGACCATCTCGATCATCTGCGGTGGCGTGCCGAGACCCATGGCGTAACGCGGCCTGTCGTTAGGCAAGAATGGTTCGCTGTTTTCGATCGCACGCATCATTTCTATTTCCGGTTCGCCCACACTCACGCCGCCGATCGCGTAACCGTCGAATCCGATTTGCAGCAAGGCTTCCGCACTTTCGCGCCGTAAATCATCGAACGTTGCGCCCTGCACGATACCGAAGACGAGCTGTCCATTCGCATGCGGCGCCTCTTTGCTGCGCTTGGCCCAACGAATCGTCATCTGTAGACTCCGCGCCGCGTAATCGCGTTCGCACGGCCATGGCGGACATTCATCGAGCACCATCGCGATATCGCTGCCTAACGAGTTCTGAATTTCCATCGCGATTTCCGGCGAGATGAATGTCGGTGTGCCGTCGAGATGATTTTGAAAATGCACGCCGTCGTCAGTGATCTTGCGCAACTTCGCCAGTGAGAAAATCTGGTAGCCGCCGCTGTCGGTCAGGATGGGTCCGTCCCAGTTCATGAACTTGTGCAGCCCGCCGAAATGCCGGATCACATCCATTCCCGGCCTAACGAATAGATGATAGGTATTGCCGAGAATGATCTGCGCATTGAGTTCGCGCAGTTCGCGCGGACTGACCGTCTTCACGCTCCCTTGCGTGCCAACCGGCATGAACGCTGGTGTTTCAATCACGCCGTGAGAAGTCGTTAGCCGACCGCGGCGTGCCTTGGATTTCGCATCTTGGGCGAGGAGCTGAAACATTCGGGCTGGACGCTAACGTCGCTGCGTTGTAATCGCGAGTCGGTGAAAGCTCTGACGGCACTTTACATTCTCTGCTGCACGCTAACGGCCGCCTATGCGCAGGACGCGATCGCTCCGCCGCATGCGCAGTTCGGCCCGGGTCATAATGAATTCGAAATGCTCGGCGGCCCAATTTTTTCCCTCGACTCGGGTCCGAACAAACCGGCGATTAATTTCGCGATCGTTAGTCTTCGCTATGGAATAATGCTAACAACGCCGCGCGAAGGTGGATGGTTCGCCGGAAACACGGAATTTTTGTTTGAAGGATATGGCGGTGCAATTTTCACCGGCCCAGGCAATGGGGTTGGTGCCTTGAATCTTATTCTGCGTCGTAATTTTTTGTATTCTGGTGCGACTGTCGTGCCCTACGCACAACTTGGAGGTGGCGGTGTTTACACCGACGTTTCCCGCAATAAGTCGGAAGCGTTATTAGGCTCTGAATTGAATTTCAGCGCGGAGGGCGCTCTCGGGTTGAGATTTCTTCTCAATGCGCGTTTTTCATTTTTGGTCGAACACAATTTTGTTCATTACTCGAATGCCGGAACGACCAGCCGTAACCACGGTGTGAACTCGATTGGGGGCCAGGCAGGTTTTGCGCTTTCCTATTGAGCTGAACATCTGGCCGCCAATCGTAGTCGCGCGCAAAATGATGTTTCGTCGCGTTCAGCCGATCTAACGCGATCCTTTGCTACTTCGCGGCGATCGCAACTCCGGCGACGCATCGCTGCCGAAACGTGGTCTATTCTTCCGTGAAAAAGAAGTTGTTCGCGGAGCTCGGCCTCGCGCCGGAAATCCTCAAGGCGATCGAGCGCATGGGTTTCGAAGAGGCATCGCCGATTCAATCGGCGGCGATTCCGGTTTTGCTCGAAGGCGCGGATGTGGTCGGACAATCGCAGACTGGTTCGGGAAAAACAGCGGCCTTTGGAATTCCCGCGATTCAACTGGTCGATGCGACCCTGCGCGCGCCGCAGGTTCTGATTCTTTGCCCGACGCGCGAGCTTGCCGTGCAGGTGGCGGAAGAAATCGCAAAGCTCGCTTTCTTTAAACGCGGAGTGCGCGAACTGCCGATTTACGGCGGGCAATCGTACGAGCGGCAGTTCCGCGGATTGAGCGCCGGAGCGCAAATTATTATCGGTACGCCGGGTCGTGTGATGGATCACCTCGAGCGCAAAAGTCTAAAGCTCGATCAGATCAAAATGGTGATCCTGGATGAAGCCGATCGCATGCTCGACATGGGATTCGTGGACGACATCAAGACGATCCTGCGCGACGTGTCCAACGAGCGGCAGACCGTTTTCTTTTCCGCCACGATCCCACGTCCGATTCAGGAGTTGATCAAACGCTTCACGCGCAATCCGGTGAACGTGCGGGTGGAGGCGGAGGCGTTGACCGTTCCGGCAATCGAGCAGGTTTATTACGAAGTCGATCGGCGCTCGAAGCTCGAAGTGTTGTGCCGGCTGATCGATCTCGAGGATGTAAAACTCGCGATCATTTTTTGCGCGACTAAAATGATGGTCGACGAACTGACCGAGCATCTGATCGCGCGCGGCTACGGCGCGGATAAGCTTCACGGCGACATGACGCAGGCGATGCGCGAGCGCGTGATGGGTCGATTCCGGAAACGGAAGGTGGAATTTCTCGTCGCGACTGATGTGGCGGCGCGCGGGCTCGACGTGGACGACATCGAGATCGTTTTCAATTACGACCTGCCGCACGACGGCGAAGATTACGTCCATCGCATCGGGCGTACGGGCCGCGCTGGGAAGGGCGGCAAGGCAGTGACCTTTGTCGCGGGGCGCGAGATTTATCGGCTGGAAAATATTCAGCGTTTTACGAAGAGCCGCATTCGGCGGGAACGAATTCCGACGGCCGAAGAAGTGGAGGGGAAACGTGCGACCGCCTTTGCCGAAGCGCTGCGCGAGACCCTGGAAAAGGGCGAATACAAACGACACGACGAATTGCTTGATCGTTTGCTGGCACAGGATTATTCGCCAACCGACATCGCCTCCGCCTTGATCCACTTATTAGGCGACGACAAGTCTTCCGCGCAGCAGGCGATCCCGGAGGATCGGCCACGTCGCGAGCAGGAACGAGAACGCAATCCGCGCGCGCGTGAGCAACGTGAGCAGACCCGTCAGGATTACGAACGCCATGATGCGCCGCCACGGCGCGGTCCGCGCGAAGAAGCAGGAATGATTTCACACGAGCCGGGAATGGTGCGACTTGCCTTCAACGCCGGCCGCGCGCACTCCGTGCAACCAGGCGATTTCGTCGGCGTGATCGCTGGCGTGACCGCGATCCCGAAAGGCGAGATCGGCGCGATTCATTTGCAGGCGACGAAGACATTGCTCGATGTCGCGGAAGCGCGGGTGCCACTCATCTTAAAGAAGCTGAATGGGATTCAGTTCAAAGGCCGCAAGTTGCTGGTGCGCATCTCGGCGTAGCGAAAAAATGTCGGAGCCCGTTGTTAGTGCGATTGCCAGTGCGAGCGAACTCGTCGTCCGATTTGGCAATCAGATCGTTCTCGATCACGCGACGTTGACGATTCGTGACGGCGAACGCGTTGGTTTGGTCGGGCGCAACGGCTCGGGGAAGTCGACGTTTCTGCAAATCGCCGCGGGCGCGATGAAGCCGGACGCGGGCGAATACAATCAGCGGCGCGATCTCGTCACTGGTTACATGCCGCAGATGTTTGAGTTGGATGAATCGGCCACGGTGCACGCGAATATTCTGGCGGGCGCGCAGGCGATTCTGGATTTGATCGCGGAATACGAACGACTGCCGGCCGAAAGCGCGTGGAGTGCGATCGTGCTCGACAAGATTTCGCATTTCGACGGCTGGAATCTGGAACATCGCGCGAAAAGTTTGATTGCGAATCTTCACGCGCCGGATCCGGAACGTGTCGTTAGGCAACTTTCCGGCGGAGAGAAACGGCGCATCGCGTTTTGTCGCGCGTTGCTGGCGCGGCCGGATTTTTTGATTCTCGATGAACCGACGAACCATCTCGATACCGGTTCGATCGAATGGCTGGAGGATTTTCTCGCGCGTTATTCCGGGACGTGCCTTTTCGTTACGCACGATCGTTATTTTCTCGATCGCATCGCGACGCGCGTAGTCGAGTTGTCGCGCGGAAAATTCTACAGCTACGACGGCAACTACACTGATTACCTGCTCGCGCGCGCGGAGCGCGCCGCGGTCGAGGAGATGCAGGAACATAAGCGGCAGCGATTTTTGAAGCGCGAGCTGGAGTGGGTGCGGAAAGCGCCGCGCGCGCGGCGGACGAAATCGGTCGATCGGGTGGAGCGTTACTTCGAGATGGCGGCGCAAGAAGCGCCGGAAGCGGAACTCGATGTCGATCTGATTATTCCGCCGGCGCCGAAGCTGGCCAATCGCGTGATCGAATTGCGCGACGTGGGAATGGAATTCGGCGGCCGTACATTATTCCGAAACGTCTCGCTCAATCTTGCGGCCGGTGAGCGTCTCGGAATCGTCGGACGCAATGGCCTCGGCAAATCTACGCTGCTGAAAATCATGCTGCAGCAACTCGCGCCAACATTTGGCGAAGTTGAGATCGGCGCGCGGACGGAAATAAATTACGTCGATCAAAATCGTTTACTGCTCGATGACGCGAAAACGGTTTGGGAAGAAGTGGGCGAGGGCAGCGAGTACGTGCGGCTCGGTAAGGAGAACATCACGCTGCGCGGATATTTGCGGCGGTTTCTTTTCACGGAACAGCGGATCAACACCAAGATCGATCAGCTGAGCGGCGGTGAACGCAGTCGCGTCTTGCTCGCGAAGATTTTGAAACGCGGCGGGAATGTTTTGATTCTCGATGAGCCGACGAATGATCTCGATCTGGGAACGCTACGTTTGCTGGAAGAAGCGCTGTTTGGTTTTGGCGGAAGCGTCGTGGTCGTTAGTCACGATCGCTATTTTTTGAATCGCGTTTGCACGGCGATCCTGGCGTTCGAAGACGACGGCGTTGTTCGCTACGCGGTTGGAAATTACGATTACTATTTAGAGAAGCGTTCGGCGGAAGCGAGTGTCATGAATGTTCGCGCGGTCGCGGCCCCGAAATCATCGACGGTTGCGCAGCCGGCGCCGAAACCGCGCAAGTTGAAATGGAAAGAGGAACGCGAACTCGAAGAAATGGAAGCGGCAATTCTCGCGGCGGAAAATGAAGTCGCACGCATTGAGGCGCTTTTTGCCGATCCAATGTTTTTCGCGGAACACGGCGCGGAGTTTCCGAAGCACGAAAAGGAATTACGCGCGGCGCGTGACGAAGTCGCGCGACTCTATGCGCGCTGGGAAGAACTCGGCGCCATCGCTGGTGCTTGAATCTGACCACTGACGGTTCTTGAACGGTTTGAAGCGCAGCGAGGGGTGGCGTGGATCCCGCGACCAAAGCATGTAGCTATGATCAGCTCGTCGTTGAATTGCTTCCGGGAGGTCGTGATAACGCCGCCAAAAATCGGAGCTTGCTCGTGACTTAAGCACGTGGCCAGTCGCGTGATTGGCCCGCGCGATATTCGCGAGCGCCCTCTTCCATCAGGCGATCGAATTTTCCTTCCGCGGCCATCTGTCGATCCCAATCATCATCCGGCCAATTCTGGAGCAAGGCGTTAAGCTCGCAGCGCTCTTCCCATGTGAGCGCGTCGATCTGAGCTTTGATCTGCTCCACCTTGGACATGTCTTAATGTTAATGATCAATAATTGTTTGGGCAATTTGAAAGGTGGTTTGCGTCCGACGTTTTCAAGGATGGCGAAAGTGAATGCGAACCACTCGTTAGGCGCATTGGCGTGGCGTAGCGGGAAAAGACTGTTTTCGCGGGACGCGAAAACCAGCATGCGAGACGCGTGCGCTACCCGAAGACGTCATTTCATCGCCCGCGTGATGAACGGTATAATTCCCGCGGAAAATAATGTTGCAGCACTGATTTTCATTCCTATATTCCCGCTCCCCCGCATCAGGTGCGCGGAAGAGTTCGTTGCCTGAGCGCGGTTTTTTTGTCGCCCGAATCCAGACGGAAAACGTCCGGTTTGGGCGGCTCTTATTTAACGACAATGCCCACCATCAATCAGCTGATTCGCAAAGGACGAAAGAAAGTTTCGGTGAAATCGAAATCACCGGCGCTGAAAAATTGTCCGCAGCGCCGCGGTGTTTGCACGCAGGTCATGACGCGCACGCCGAAGAAGCCAAATTCTGCCCTGCGCAAAGTGGCCAAGGTGCGGTTGACGAATGGTCAGGAAATCATAGCCTACATCCCCGGCGAAGGGCACAACCTGCAGGAGCACTCGATCGTGCTCGTGCGTGGTGGTCGAGTGAAGGATTTGCCGGGCGTGCGTTATCACATCGTCCGTGGAACGCTCGACAGCCTCGGGGTTGATGGACGCCGGCGCAGTCGTTCCAAGTACGGCGCGAAGCGACCGAAGGCTGGCGGCGATGCCGCGGCGGATAAGGGCGGCAAGAAGAAATAATTTTTAAGAACTACGGAAACAGAATCACATGTCTCGTCGGCGGAAAGTTTACAAAAAAGAGGAGAAGCTCGACTCACGCTATGGCAGCGCGGCGGTCGCGCGTTTGATCTCCACCGTGATGAAGCGCGGGAAGAAATCCCTCGCGGAACGGATCGTTTATACCGCGATCGATAAATCGCGCGAAGGTTCCGACGCGGTTGATCCGCTCGAAGTTGTAAACAAGGCGCTGGAGAATGTTCGTCCGCGGTTGGAAGTGAAATCGCGTCGCGTCGGTGGTGCGACTTATCAGGTGCCGATGGAAGTTACGCCGGCTCGTCAGGTTTCGTTAGCGATGCGTTGGATCGTGACCTACGCGGACAATCGTCGCGGCATGCCAATGGCCGAAGCGCTCGCCGCTGAATTGAAAGACGCCGCCGCTGGTCAGGGTAACGCGATTAAGAAACGCGACGACACTCACAAGATGGCGCAGGCGAACCGCGCCTTTGCACATTTCCGCTGGTAACAATTTTTGGTCATGGCTACTGCGACTCTCGATAAACCTCAGACGGCGAAGAATCCGAATTCGCCGAACCGCAAGTTCCCGCTCGAACGGACGCGGAACATCGGCATCGCTGCGCACATCGACGCCGGCAAAACCACGTTGACCGAGCGCATTCTTTTCTACACCGGCATGATCCACAAGATCGGTGAAGTGCATGAAGGCACGACAGTGACCGATTGGATGGAGCAGGAGCGCGAGCGCGGCATCACGATTACTTCCGCGGCCACGACCTGCGCCTGGATGCAAAAGCCGGAACCGGGCGTCTACAAAATGTTCGAGGGCATTAAAATGCGCGTGAACATTATCGATACGCCGGGTCACGTCGATTTCACCGCCGAGGTCGAGCGTTCCTTGCGCGTTCTCGACGGTGCAATCGCAGTCTTCGACGCAGTCGCCGGTGTGCAGCCGCAATCTGAAACCGTCTGGCGCCAGGCCAACAAGTATCTCGTTCCGCGCATCGCCTTCATTAATAAGATGGACCGCGTCGGCGCGGACTTCGAAGCGTCGATCGAATCAATGCACAAGAAGCTGGGTGCAAATGCCTGGCCGATTCTGATTCCACTCGGCAAAGAAGATTATCTCAAAGGCCAGCTCGACGTCGTAAATCGAAAAGCGGTCTTCTATCTCGACGATGACTCGATGGGTTCGGTCTACGAAGTGCGCGACATTCCTGAGGAGAATAAGGAACAGGTCGAGAAGGCCTACGCGACTTTGGTCGAGCAGATTTCGAATCTCGACGACGAGATCGCTGAGGCAGTTCTAGAAGAGAAGGAGATCACGCCTGAGATGCTGAAGGCGGGCATTCGTCGTCAGACGATCGCGAATAAATTTGTGCCCGTCGTCGGTGGTTCAGCATTCAAGAACAAAGGCGTGCAGTATCTCGTCGATGCGGTCATCGATTATTTGCCGGGCCCGCTCGACATTCCACCAGCGAAAGGAATGGAGCCGGACACGCACGAGCCGATGGAAGCGTTGACCGATGACAATGGGAAATTCTGCTCGCTCGCATTCAAACTGTGGAGCGATCCGTTCGTCGGCAAGCTCGTCTTCTTCCGCGTTTACTCCGGTTCGCTGAGCAAAGGCGACAACGTTTACAATCCGCGCACTAATAAGAGAGAGCGCATCTCGCGCTTGATTCAGATTCAAGCCGACAAGCGCGAAGACATCGACACCTGCTACTCCGGCGACATCGCCGCGATCGTCGGCATCAAGAACATCACCACGGGCGACACGCTCTGTGATGAAGATTTTCCGATCCTGCTCGAGCCGCCTTCCTTCCCCGATCCGGTTATCTCGATGGCGATCGAGCCGAAGACGAAACAGGACCAGGAGAAAATGGGCGTCGCTCTGCAGCGCTTGTCCGAAGAAGATCCGACTTTCAAAGTCTTCACGCATGAAGACACCGGCCAGACCATCATCGCCGGAATGGGCGAACTGCATCTCGAAATCATTCGCGATCGCATGCTGCGCGAATTCAAAGTCGACGCGAACGCGGGCAAACCGCAGATCGCTTATCGCGAAACGATCACGTCGCCGGCAGATGGCGAAGGCAAGCTGATCAAGCAATCAGGTGGTCGCGGTCAATACGGCCACGTCATCATCAAGGTTCAGCCTAACGAACGCGGCAAAGGCATCACGATCGAGAACAAGGTCGTCGGCGGAAATATTCCGAAGGAATACATCCCGGCCTGCAAAAAGGGTATCGAAGAAGCGATGCTCAACGGCGTTATTGGCGGCTACGAAGTCATCGACGCGAATGTCGACATCGTCGACGGCTCGTATCACGACGTCGATTCGAATGAAATGGCGTTCAAACTCGCGGCAATTTTCGCGGTGAAAGATGCGTTCAAAAAAGCGAAGCCGATTTTGCTCGAGCCGATCATGAAGGTAGAAAACGCGACGCCGGAAGAATATCAGGGCGACATCATGGGCGACTTGAATCGCCGCCGCGGCAAAATCGGCAGCATCGAAGTGAAGGGAAATCTCACCATGATCCAGGCCGAAGTTCCGCTCGCGGAGATGTTCGGTTACGCCACTGCGATTCGCTCACTTTCCAAAGGCCGTTCGAGCTACTCGATGGAGCCATCACATTTCGAACAAGTCCCGCAGCAACTCGTCGCCGCGGTTCTCGACCAGAAGGAGACGAAGTAATTTTATGGCGGACGGACAACGTATTCGGATTCGCCTGAAGGCGTTCGATCATCGCATGCTCGATCAATCTGCGATCGACATTGTCGAGACCGCGAAGCGCACTGGCGCGCGCGTGGCCGGTCCGATTCCGCTACCGACGTTGATCGAGAAGTTCACGGTCAATCGTTCGCCGCACGTCGACAAGAAGTCGATGGATCAATTTGAAATTCGGACCCACAAGCGCCTGCTCGATATCATCGAGCCGACCGCGAAAACCGTCGACGAACTGAAGAAGTTGAACCTTCCCGCAGGCGTCGACATCACGATCAAGATTTAACACCGCGACTTTTGCAGACCCGCCAACATGAGCATCGGACTTTTAGGACAAAAAATCGGCATGACCAGCGTCTACGACGCCAACGGCAAGCTGCGTCCGGTTACGGTGATCGCGGCGGGCGACAACGTTCTCGTTAGCCGGATCAACGCCGACAGCGCGGGTTACTCCGCGGTTAAGGTTGGTTTCGGTTCGCAAAAAGAATCCCGCGTGAACGGCGCGAATCTCGGCGAGTTCAAAAAGGCTGGCGTCGAACCGAAACGTTTCGTGCGCGAATTTCGCCTAACGAATGATGCGCCGGAAGGCGAAGTGAACTTGAGCCTCACGCAGTTCAAGACCGGCGATTTCGTAGACGTGATCGGCCGCTCGAAGGGCAAAGGTTTTCAGGGCGTAATGAAGAAGCACAACTTCGCCGGACAAGGTGCAGCGCACGGTTCAAAGACGCATCGTCGTAACGGCGCCATCGGCAATCGTTCTACTCCTGGTCGCATCTGGAAGAACATGGGCATGCCGGGTCATATGGGTGACGAACGTGTGACAGTGCAAAACCTCGAAGTCATGCAGGTGCGCGAGGAAGAAAAAGTAATTTTGATCAGCGGCGCGGTCCCGGGCGCGAACGGTAGTTACGTTGTCGTTCGGCCGGCGATTAAACATCCCGAAACGATCAAGCGCCTGCACGAAGAGCACCGCAAACGTGACGAGGCTGAGCTCGCGAAGAAGCCGGCAATCAAAGTTCGATAAGGTATGGCCGCAAAAGTTTTAACAGCAGACGCAGCGAAGAACGCGAGGATCACGCTCGTTGAGGGTGGTCGCGGAACGCAGGCCGTGCACGATGTCGTAGTCGCGATGCGCGCGGCGCGTCGTTCCGGTTCGGCGAATTCGAAATCGAAAGCGGACGTGAATCTTTCCGGTGCGAAACCGTGGCGACAAAAGGGAACGGGGCGCGCGCGTGCCGGCTACAAATCATCCGTCATCTGGCGTGGTGGTGGCGTCGTCTTCGGACCGAAGCCGCGCGATTACTCGAAGAAAGTTTCCAAGACCGTGCGTCGTCTCGCGTTTCAAAAAGCGCTGACCGAACGGATCACAGCGGGTGATGTTTTGACCATCGACAGTTTCGCGGTCGCGGAATTGAAAACGAAAGCATTCGTTAGTCTGCTCAAGAAACAGACCGACGCGAAGAAGGTGCTGATTCTTTCCGATTCGTTCGATGAAAACACTTATCGCGCGGCGCGCAACGTGAAGCCGGTCCTACTGGCGACGGCGAAGGATGTGAACACCGAGCAGTTGCTCGCATTCGACAAAATTTTGGTGACGGGCGCGGCGCTCGAACAACTCGCGGGGAGAACAGGGGAATGAACGACCATTTCTATATCATCCAGACGGCGTCGTTGACGGAGAAGGCTTCGCTCTTGAGCGAGAAGCATGAACAAGTACGTCTTCCGCGTTTCACCGCGCGCCAACAAGATTCAGATCAAGCAGGCGATCGAAAAACTTTTCAACAAAAAGGTGATCGACGTGAACACCTGCAATTACGCCGGGAAGAAAAAGCGCGAACGCACCGCGAATTTCGGCCGCAAGGCGCATTGGAAAAAAGCGATCGTGACCTTGAAAGAAGGGGAGAAGATCGACTTGGTCTAACGAGTTATGGCTCTCAAAAGTTTTCGCCCACTAACGCCGACGCTACGGTTCTCGACGCTTCCTGCTTTTGAGGAAGTGACGCGGAAGAACAAGCCGCATAAGAGCCTGACCGAGGTCAAAAAGCGCAGTGGCGGTCGCAATAATCGCGGTCGGTTGACATCGCGCCACATCGGTGGCGGTCACAAGCAGAAGTATCGCAAGGTCGATTTCAAACGCCGCAAACACGGCGTCGCCGCGGAGGTTGTCGGGATCGAGTACGATCCGAATCGTTCCGCGCGTATCGCGCTTATTAAGTACAGCGACGGCGAGATGAGTTACATCCTCGCGCCGGATGGCCTAACGAATGGTGCCAAGGTGATGGCTGGTGCGGACGCGCCGCCGGAGCTCGGCAATTCACTTCCGCTCAGCGCGATTCCGCTCGGCGCGAACATTCACAACATCGAACTCGCGCCGGGGCGCGGCGGACAAGTTGCGCGCAGCGCGGGACAGCAGGCGACTTTGAATAACCGCGAAGCTGGTTACGCGTTGGTGAAATTACCTTCCGGCGAAATTCGCCGCATTCACGAAACCTGTTTCGCGACCATCGGCCAGGTCGGCAACGTCGATCACATGAACGTCTCGAGCGGCAAAGCCGGTCGCACACGTTGGTTGGGAAAACGTCCGCATGTGCGCGGTATGTCGATGAACCCGATCGATCACCCCATGGGCGGCGGCCAGGGTAAATCAAAGGGCGGTGGCGGACGTCATCACCCGGTTAGTCCGTGGGGCCAGCTGGCGAAAGGTTTCAAGACGCGGACGAAACACAAGCCGAGCGATCGTTTCATCATGAGAACGCCGCAAGAAGAAATAATTTTTGAGTCATGAGCAGATCGCTGAAAAAAGGACCGTTCGTGGAAGCGACATCTTCTCGAGAAGATCGACAAGATGAATTCATCTGGCATCAAGAAGCCGATCAAGACGTGGTCGCGGAAGTCGATGGTGACGCCGGATTTTGTTGGTCACACCTTCCTCGTGCACAACGGCAAAATTTTTCAGTCGGTTTTCGTCACGGAAAACATGGTCGGGCACAAGCTCGGCGAATTTTCCCCGACGCGAATCTTTAAGAAGCACGGTTCGCACACCGCGAAGGTGACGAAATAGTGATGTGAATTTTCGATTTTCGATTTTCGAGCTGCGAGGGTTTGAGAAAGCACTCGTTAGGCGAGGATCGGCGATCGTGTTAATCGGGAGCGTTTGTTCAGCTGGAGAGCTGGCGGCGCAGGGAAATAGTTCTTTGTCAGAATCCAATATGAGTGAGATGCGCAAGCAGCTCGAAGTGCAGCGTGAGTCCGTGAAGACGCTGACCGAGAGTCTGGCGGAATCGAATGCCGAGGCGGAATTGTTCCGCCGCAAGTATTCGGATCTGCAATTGCGCATGGAAGCGCTCGGGCTCGACGCGGCCAATAAGGACCGCGCCAAACTCGAGCAGCGACTTCTCGCGGCGGTGAGCGATTTGCAGTTGGCGCAAAAGGAGCGCGAGCAATATCGCGATCAAATGCTGCGCTTGAGCGAAGCGATGATGCAGTTGCTCAAGACTTCTACCGGTGGCGATGCCAAAGCGCGGATGGAAGTGGAAGCGCAATTGCGTAGCACGAACGCGATGATGGCGAAAGCGAACCAGGTGGAAACCCAGCCGGATTTGATGGACGGCGCCGTGATCAGCGTGAAGGACGAATGGTCGCTGGTCGTGGGAAATTTGGGCGAGAAGCAGGGCGTGAAAATCGGGATGCCGTTGCGCGTAGTGCGCGACGACAAAACGATCGCGACGCTTGCGAGTGGTGGATGTGCGGCAGAAAATTTGCGGCGCGGTCATTCAGAAAATGGATTCTGAAAAAGAGAAGATAAAGGTGGGTGATCGGCTCCAGGCCGACGCACGCCAGAATGCGAGTTTAAAATAAATGGAAGTTCGATCGATATACAGATACGCGAAGATTTCGCCGTTTAAGGTGCGCGAAGTCACGCGCGCGATTCAGGGGCTGCCGGTTTCGGCAGCGCTCGATATCCGTCGCGTTTAGTCCGAAAAAGGCCGCCGCTCTGATTGAGAAGACGCTGAAGAGCGCGGTCGCGAACGCGGAGAACAACGCCAATCTGCGCGTCGACGGTCTGGTCGTGAAGGAAGCGACCTGCGGCGAAGGCCCGACGATGAAGCGCATGATGGCGCGGGCGCGTGGAAGTGGCAGCCGCATCCTGAAACGCAGCGCGCATATCCGGATCATTTTGACGGACGAGATCGAGATCAAGACCCGCGACAAGAAAAAGGGCGGGAAGAAATCAGGCGCCAAGAAGAACTTCGGCAAAGAAATCTCACGCCACGGACACAAAGGTCGCGAGCGGAAGAGAAGCAAATCAGAAAGCTAAATTATGGGACAGAAAGTTAATCCAATCGGGTTTCGTCTCGCGGTCAATCATGACTGGCGTTCGCGCTGGTATGCTTCGCCGCAGGATTTGCCCGGTTTTCTTCACAGCGACATCGAGATCCGGAATTACGTGAAGAAGAAACTGCAGTTCGCCGCGGTTTCGAAAATCATCATCGAGCGCGCGTGGAATTGCTATCCGCGTGACGATTCACACCGCGCGTCCCGGCATCGTGATCGGACGCAAAGGCGCCGAGATCGAGAAGATGACCGAAGAGATTTCGAAGATGGCGCAGGGTAAACAGATCAAGATCGACATCCAGGAAATCAAGACGCCGGAACTCGACGCGCAGCTCGTGGCGGAGAACGTCGCGCTGCAGATCGAGCGCCGTATTGCTTATCGCCGCGCGATGAAAAAAGCGGTGCAGGTCGCGATGGATTTTGGCGCGCAGGGAATTCGTTTGCGCAGCTCGGGTCGCTTGAACGGCGCGGAGATTTCGCGCTCGGAATGGTATCGCGAAGGCAAAGTGCCGCTACACACCCTGCGCACGCCGATCGATTACGGATTTGCTGAAGCCAACACCGTTTACGGAAAGATCGGTGTGAAATGCTGGCTTTGTAAGAAGGAAGAAGCGCCACCAGAGCCGCATACAATCTGCAGTCCCACCACCGCCCGAACCGGCTGTGGTCTAACGAGTAATTTTTTCGAGGAGATACCGACATGCCATTGATGCCAAAACGCGTGAAGTACCGGAAGACCCAGCGGGGAAGCCGCAAGGGAACGGCCTCGCGCAATCTTCGGATCGACTTCGGCGAATTCGGTCTGCAAACGCTCGAGCGCGCCTGGATCACGAACATGCAAATCGAAGCCGCTCGTGTGGCGTTGACCCGCAACATGAAGCGCAAAGGCAAACTTTGGATTCGCATTTTCCCCGACAAGTCGGTCACGGCGCGTCCGCCCGAAACGCGAATGGGTAAAGGCAAAGGCCAGCCGGAGTATTGGGTGGCGACGGTGAAGCCGGGCAACATTTTGTTCGAACTCGATGGCGTCACGGAATCCGTCGCGCGCGAATCATTGCGCCTCGCGGCGGATAAGTTGCCGGTGCGCACGAAATTTTTGACGCGTCACCACGTGGCTGCGGCCTAACGAATCATGAAGTTCAAAGAAATTCAGGAAATGAGCACGGACGAGCTCACGACGAAGAAACGCGATCTTCGCCAGGAGAGTTTGCATCTGCGTTTGCAGCAGAAGAGCGGACAGCTCGAACAACCGAGCCGGTTGCGTTTGTTGCGCCGGCAGGCGGCACAGGTTGAGACCGTGCTGACGAGCGCGCGCGAAGAAGACGGAGACGAAATAATTTTTATGGCCGACGAAACTCAGACACCGACGGCAACGGCGGAAGCACCAGCGAAACGCGGGACCCGCAAGACGCGGACCGGCGAAGTGATTTCGAGCGGGATGAACAAGACGATTGTTGTCCGCACCACGACACGTGTGCCGCATCGCAAGTTCGGCAAGATCGTGAAGCAGATGCGAGAAATTTTACGCGCACGACGAGGAGAACAAAGCCAAGACGGGCGACACAGTTCGCATCATGGAAACGCGGCCGCTGAGCAAATTGAAACGCTGGCGGTTGGTGGAAGTGGTCGCGAAGTAATTTCGGAACAGGAGAATTTTTATGGTCCAGATCAGATCGAGACTCGACGTGGCGGATAACAGCGGGGCGCGCATGGCCACGATGATCGGCGTCATCGGGCAGGGGACGAGTCAGACGGCTGGAATCGGTGACGTCATCACCGCGAACGTGAAAGAAGCGAGTGCGACCGGCACCGTGAAGAAAGGCGAAGTTGTGCGCGCGGTTTTGGTGCGCACGCGGCAGCCGATCAAACGCGAAGACGGTTCAGTTTTGCGTTTCGACAACAATGCCATCGTCATCATCGATAAAGATTTGAATCCGCGCGGCACCCGCATTTTCGGGCCGGTCGCGCGCGAATTGCGCGAGCGCAATTTCATGAAAATCGTCTCGCTCGCTCCGGAAGTTTTATGAGCCGTATCAAGCTGCACGTCCACAAGGGCGACAATGTCGAAGTGATCTCGGGGAACTTTAAAGGTTCCAGCGGGAAAGTGCTCGAAGTCATCGCGCGCAAACAGCGCGTGCTGGTCGAGGGCGTGCGCATGATCAAGAAGCACTTGAAGAAGTCGCAGGACAATCCGCAGGGAAAAATCTCAGAACGCGAAGGTCCGATTCACATTTCGAACGTGAAGGTGCTCGATCGCGCCGAACGCAACGGCAAGAAGGACGGCAAAGCGAAAGCGGCCAAGCCCAAAGCTGAGAAAAAGAAAGCGCCCGCGAAGAAGAAGGCGGCGAAGGACGAATGAAGAACGAATTTTACGATCACTACAAAAACAACGTGATTCCTGCGTTGCAGAAGCAGCACGGCTACAAAAACGTCCACCAGATTCCGAAGGTGGAGAAAGTTGTCGTTAACACTTCGATTGGTTCGCAGTCGGATGTGAAGCAGGCGTTGGAAGACGCGAAGGCTGAGCTCGCGCTCATCACCGGCCAAAAGCCGGCCGAGACGCGTGCGAAGAAAAGCATCGCGAATTTCAAACTGCGCAAAGAGCAGGCGATCGGCGCCAAGGTCACATTGCGCGGCGAGCACATGTATGAATTTCTAGAGCGCCTGATCAAAGCGGCGCTGCCGCGCATTCGCGATTTCCGTGGCGTTTCGCCGCGCGCGTTTGACGGTCACGGCAACTACACGCTGGGCGTTCCCGACCAGGCGATCTTTCCGGAAGTCGAGCTCGACAAAATCAAGCGCAACATCGGATTCGATGTTACCATCTGCACCTCCGCGCACACGAACGAGGAAGCCAAATCGCTCCTGAGCGAAATGGGAATGCCGTTCAGCGACCGCGCGAAAAAGCCCGCCGCAGCTCCTGCGGCCTAACGAATGAGCACAGTTACCGATCCTATTGCCGACCTTCTCGCCCGCGTGCGCAACGCCGCGGCCGCGCAGAAGCCCGAGATGTTTGTGCCTTACTCCAAGATCAAGGCCGACATCATCAAGATTTTGAAAGACGAAGGCTACATCACCGATTTCGAACTGGATTCAACCGCTGCGCATCCGCGGATCAAGATCACGAACAAGATCGCGAATCGCACCAGCGCGATTACCGGTTTGAAACGCGTGAGCCGTCCGGGTCTGCGGCGTTATGTTGGCTCGCAGGAAATTCCGCGCGTCCTCGGCGGAATGGGTGTGTCGATTCTTTCGACGCCGAAAGGAATTTTATCAGGTCGCGAAGCGAAGAAACAAAACGTCGGCGGCGAACTGCTCGCCTACGTTTGGTAAACGCCTAACGAGTTATGTCACGAATTGGAAATAAGGCGGTCGAGATTCCCGACAAGGTGAAGGTGAACATCAGCAATGATGGCGCCGTCGCGGTCGAGGGACCGAAGGGCAAATTGAACTGGCAGTTGCCGCGCGATATCACGGGTAAGGTTGAGAACAATAACGTCTCGTTAGTCCGTGGCGCGGAAACGCGCAGCGTGAAAGCGTTGCACGGTCTGTCGCGCAGTCTCGTCAACAATATGGTGCTCGGTGTCAGCACAGGTTTTTCGAAAGACCTCATCATCGAAGGCGTCGGTTTCAAAGCAGCTGTCCAAGGCCAGGTGCTCAACATCTCGTTAGGCTTTTCGCATCCGATTCTGTTTCCTATTCCGAAAGAAATCAAAATCACCGTCACGGAAAACACGAAGATCAACATCGCCGGGATCGACAAGAAATTGGTCGGCCAGGTGGCGGCGGATATTCGCCGTTACTACCCGCCTGAACCCTACAAAGGCAAAGGCGTTCGTTACTCCGACGAAGTGGTTCGCCGCAAGGAAGGCAAGACTGTTCAATAGTATGAAGGCGAGCCGCAAAATAATCAGAGACCGCATTCACAAACGAATTCGGAAGCGTGTGAACGGAACCGCGGAACGTCCGCGTTTGGCCGTGCACTTTTCCGGCCGACATGTTTATGCGCAAGTGATCGACGACGATGCGGGCAAGACGCTCGCCGCTGCCGGCACGACCGAAGAATCATTAGCCAGCAAAGGCAAGGCTTCAGCGAATCGCGCTTCAGCGGAGAAGGTCGGCAAAGCGGTCGCGGAGCGTTTACTGGCGAAGAAAGTCGACAAGGTCGTTTTCGATCGCGGCGGCAATCAATATCACGGAAAAGTGAAAGCTCTGGCCGACGCGGCACGCGAAGGCGGACTCAAATTTTAGGAAGTAACTAATGGCACAACAACAAGGCGGCGGTCGGCAGCGCGAACGCCAGACAGACAGAAGTTCAGCGGCACGCGGTGACACGACCGAGAAGGTCGTGTTCATCAATCGTTGCGCCAAGGTGGTTAAAGGCGGACGTCGTTTTAGCTTCAGCGCACTGATTGTCGCGGGCGATCACGACGGCAGCGTCGGTGTCGGATTTGGCAAAGCGAATGAAGTCGCGGAAGCGATTCGCAAAGCTTCGGAAGCGGCACGCAAAGGAATGGAGAAAGTTTCTTTGCACGAAAATACGATTCCGCACGAAACGATTGGCGAGTTCGGTGGCGGTCGCGTTTTGCTGCGGCCAGCATCGCCAGGAACTGGTGTCATCGCCGGTGGCGGCGTGCGCGCGGTCGTGGAAGCTGCGGGAATTAAAGACGTGCTCGCGAAATCGTTGGGTTCGAGCAATCACTCCAACGTCGTGAAAGCGACCATCGAAGCGCTGCGCGGTTTGCGCCGGAAGGATGAAATTTTCAAGACGCGCGGCATTCGCATGCCGGTGGCGACGAACGACGGAAAGGCTAACGAGTCATGATGCGATTGCATAATATGCGACCGCGTCCCGGTTCGAGACATCGCGTGAAGCGACTCGGCATCGGCGAAAGTTCCGGTCACGGCAAGACGAGCGGCAAGGGGCACAAGGGCCAGAAGGCGCGCTCGGGTGGCAGCATTCGTCTCGGTTTCGAAGGCGGACAGATGCCGTTGATTCGTCGTTTGCCAAAACGTGGATTCAATAACGCCGCGTTTCACAAAAATTACGCGATTGTGAATCTCGACGATCTCAATTCGTTCAAGGCCGGTGCGACGGTTAATGAACAATTGCTGCGCGAATCGAATTTGATTCGCGGGAATGTTTTCGGTTTAAAGATTCTCGGCAACGGCGAACTCAAGCACGCCCTGACGATTGAAGCCGATAAAGTGAGCGGTTCTGCGCGGGAGAAAATCGAAAAAGCCGGCGGCACGATCAACATTCGCGAAGGCAAACCAGCGCGCGTGGAAGACGATACGGCATCGGCAGAAAGTGCTCCGGCGAAGAAAGCCAAACCTGCTCGCAAGCCTGCGGCGAAAAAGTCCGCGCCGAAAAAAGCGAAAGCCAAGAGCGGCTCGAAGAAAAAGTCTTCCAAGAAGCACTAAGCGCGAAATCCCATGGTTTCGGCTTTCCTAAACACGGTCAAGATTCCGGAGCTTCGGCGCCGGATTCTGTTCACCCTCGCGGTTATCGTGATCGTGCGTCTGGGCGCGGCCATCAGCACGCCTGGAGTTAATCCGGCCGTTTTGCAGGAATGGTTTCGCGGGACGCTTTCGGAAAAATCGGGCGGCGGCGTGGCGGCGCTCTTCAATTTATTCAGCGGCGGCGCGCTGGAAAACTGCGCCATCTTCTCGTTAGGCATCATGCCTTACATCAGCGCTTCGATCATGCTGCAACTTCTGACGGCAGTTATTCCGCAGCTCGGAAAACTGGCGCGCGAAGATGGTGGCCGGCAGAAGATCATGCAATACACGCGCTACGCGACTGTCATTCTTTGTATCGTGCAGGGTTATTTGCTTTCGGTGTCGTTTCAGCATCCGGAGTCGTATCAGACGATGCTTCCGGGCATCACTGACACGGTACAAAAACTCGGAGTTCCGCTTGTTTCAGATCTTGGCTTCACCTTTCGTTTTATCACGGTGTTGAGTTTGACCTCGGGTACACTCTTCCTGATGTGGCTGGGCGATCAGATTACTGAGCGCGGGATTGGCAATGGTATTTCGCTCATCATCACTGTCGGCATCGTCGCGCGACTGCCCGCAGCTTTGGCGCAAGCGTGGAAAACTTTTGTGCCGTCAGGTGCGAACGGAGGAAGCCAGGTCAATCCGGCGATCCTTGTTTTGATGATCGCGTTTCTCTTCATCGTCATCGCCGCTGTTATCGCCGTTACGCAAGGTGTGCGGAAAATTACCGTGCAGTACGCCAAGCGTGTCGTTGGTCGAAAAATGTACGGCGGCCAGACGCAATACATGCCGTTGAAAGTAAATTATGCCGGCGTGATGCCGATTATCTTTGCGTGGGCACTGCTGCTTTTCCCGACAACCATCGTGGGGATGGCGTTCCAAAATAGTCGACTGGCGCGGCAGATTTCCGACGCGCTTGCGCACGGCTGGCCGCATTATCTGGTTCTCGCGCTGATGATCTTTTTCTTCAGCTACTTCTGGGTCGCGACGCAATTTCAGCCATCACAAATCGCCGACGATTTGAAGAAATACGGTGGTTACATCCCCGGCGTGCGTCCGGGAAAACCGACCGCGGATTTTCTCGATTTCACCATGACACGGCTGACGTTTGCCGGCGCGATTTTCCTTACTTTGATCGCGATTCTGCCGAGCCTCCTCAGTCAGGGTTTAAACGTTCCGCAAATCACCGCGCAATTTTTTGGCGGCACCAGTTTGCTCATCATCGTCGGCGTAATTCTCGACACCATGCGCCAGGTGGAAACACATTTAATTCAGCGGCATTACGACGGCTTCCTGCGCAAAGGTCGCATTCGCGGTGCGCGTTTCGATCGCGCTTCTTATGCGCGCGGCGGCGCGGCGGGTGAGGGGACACTGATGTGGCTTTACGTTGGCATCGCCGTTCTGGTTATTGTCGGCGTGGCCGCGTTTATCTACAGTCGTTAAGTGAAGAGGCGACTCGTCTTGTTAGGCGCGCCGGGTTCCGGGAAAGGAACTCAGGCGGAAATGATCACGCGGCATTTTGGAATTCCGGTGACCTCGCCGGGCGCGATCCTGCGACGTGAAATGGATCTCGGGACCTTACTCGGCCTCGAAGTGGCCGAGGCGACCAAGCACGGCGAGCTTGTTCCCGACAAAATCATTATTGATCTGATCGAAGACTACGTGCGGTTGCATGGTGCCCAAGGTTTTGTCTTCGACGGTTTTCCTCGGACGATTCCCCAGGCAGAAGCGCTCGAGAAAATTTTGCTACGGCATCACACGCCGCTCGATCTCGCCGTCTGGCTCGATGTTTCGGCGGAAACAATAAGGGATCGTATTTCGCATCGGCTGCAATGCCAGTCGTGCGGCTTCACCACGGCGGAAGGCGCCGCTAGTTTTTCGGAGCGTGCGATTTGCCCTTATTGCGACGGACCACTCGTTAGGCGGACGGACGATGACAGCTCCGTTCTGCAGACGCGGCTCTCTGAGTTCAACAGCAAGACGCAGCCGCTGGGAGATCATTACGGAAAGCAGAGCGCCTTGCGGAAGATCGATGGCAATCGCGATCGGGAGGCGGTCTTTGCCGATATCTCGCGTTTGATTGAAGGAAAGACATGATCCCGATCAAGAGCGGGAAGGAAATCGAGCGCATGCGGCAAGCTTGCCGAACAGCGAGCGATATCCTCGAGCGCGTATCTGAACTCGTTAGGCCGGGAATTACGACCAAAGAAGTCGACCAGGCGGCGGCGGATTTCATGAGCGAGGCAGGTGTGCAAAGCGCGTTTCTCGGTTACCGACTCGGACATCGCGTTTTCCCCGGAAACATCTGCATTTCGCTCAACGATGAAATCGTGCACGGCATCGGCAGTCAGCGTCGCATTCAGTACGGCGACATCGTGAAGCTCGACATCGGCGTGATCGAAGATGGTTGGGTGGGTGACACCGCTTACACCGTTTCTGTCGGAATGATCGATGAACGCACGGAAAGACTTTTGCGCGTTACGGAAAGTGCGCTGCGCCGCGCCATTCCTTTCGCGCGCGAAGGTGTGCGACTCGGCGATCTTTGCGCGGAGATCGAAGATGAAGCGGTGAAGAGCGGATTTTCTGTGGTGCGCGAATTTGTCGGCCACGGTGTCGGCCGCAAACTGCACGAAGAGCCGCAGGTGCCGAACTACGGCAAACGCGGTAGCGGTCCGCGTTTGAAATCCGGTATGACGCTCGCGATCGAGCCGATGATTAACGCCGGCACGGCCTCGGTGCGTTTACTCGACGACGGCTGGACGGTTTGCACGGCGGACGGAATGCCATCGGCACATTTCGAGCACACGGTTTTAATCACAAAGGGTGAGCCGGAAATCCTGACCGCACGCGGCGCCACGCAATTGAAATGAGTGATTTTCCCACGGTGATTCCGCGGTTGCGAGGCGGGAAAGTTCTGCTAACAGTTTCACCCTGCGATTTGTCGAAGGCGAACGACGTTTCGCCGACATTGACACTGCGGAGCTAAGCTCCGCGTTTTCGTCTCGTGGATTATGAAAGTGCGACCATCAGTTAAAAGACTTTGTGAAGCGTGCAAGATCGTGAAGCGCAAGAATGTTGTGCGCGTGATCTGCAAGAACCCGCGCCATAAACAGCGCCAGGGCTAGGACATTTATGCCTCGATTACTTGGAGTAGAAATTCCCTCGGAGAAACGCATCGAAGCGTCGCTCACTTACATTTACGGCATCGGACCGACGACGGCGAAACGCATCCTGGACCAGACGAACATCGATCCGAACTTGCGCGCGAATAAGCTTTCGCCGCAGCAGTTGAACGACATCATTCACGCGATCACCGGGAACAAGATCGCGATCGAAGGCGATCTCCGCCGCGAATTGCAGGGCAACTTGAAACGTCTGCAGGCGATTAATTGTTATCGCGGCATTCGGCATCGGCGCGGTTTGCCGGTGCGAGGTCAGCGCACTTCGACCAACGCGCGCACGCGCAAAGGTCCGCGCAAGACGGTCGGCGTAATTCGAAACAAGGACGCGAAGGCCGGCAAGGTCTAACGAGTAATTAGGATTTAGAAATGGCAGATTCAGACGCGAAGAAACCAGCGAAGAAAACGAAAGCGGCCAAGCCCGAAGCAACTACTGCAGCCGAGGCTCCCGCTGAAACTCCGAAGCCGGAAACTGCGGCGCCAGAAGTAGCAGCAACCGCTCCTGCTGCGAGTGAGCCAGCTGTCGCTACCGCGGAAGCTGCACCAGCTGCCCCGAAAGCGAAGAAAGCGCCGAAGGCTAAGAAGGAAGAAGCGGCTGCTCCGGAACCGCCGAAGGAAAATCTTTCCCTCGATCCGAACCAGATCGACCCGGTCAAGATTATCAAAGCCAAGGGGAGTAAGAATATCCACTCCGGCATCGCGCACGTTCTTTCCACTTTTAACAACACCATCGTCACGATCACCGACATGACCGGCAACGTCATCGGCTGGTCGAGTGCTGGTAAAGTTGGCTTCAAAGGCTCGCGCAAAAGCACAGCGTACGCGGCACAAATGGTGGCGCAGGATGCATCGCGGCAGGCAATGGGTCACGGTTTGAAGGAAGTTGAAGTACTCGTTCGGGGACCAGGCGCGGGTCGTGAATCGGCCGTGCGTGCTTTGCAGGCGATCGGTCTCGATCTCACCGTGATTCGCGACGTAACGCCAGTTCCTCACAACGGTTGTCGTCCACCGAAACAGCGCCGCGTTTGATCCTTTAACCAGAACTAATTTCTCATGGGCAGATATACCGGACCGAAAACAAAAGTGAGCCGCCGTTATGGTGTGCCGCTTTTTGGACCTTCGAAATCTTTGGAGCGGAAAAATTATCCGCCAGGCATGCATGGACCGAAGGGTTCGCGCCGCAAGCAATCCGATTACGCCGTCGCCTTGGGCGAGAAGCAGAAGCTTCGTTACCAATACGGTCTGCTCGAAAAACAATTTCGCCGCATTTTCCAGACGGCTTTGCAAAAGCGCGGTGTGACCGGTGAGACGCTGTTGCAGCTTCTCGAAACTCGCCTCGATAACGTCGTTTTCCGTCTCGGCCTCGCGAATACGCGCAGTGCCGCGCGCCAGTTAGTTGGACACGGTCACGTGCAGGTTAACGGCAAGAACGTCAACATCGCCTCTTATAACGTGAAGGCGGGCGACGAAGTGAAGATCAAGGACAAGCCGAAATCGCGTCAGCTCGCGCTGCGCAATCTCGAGCTGACTCAGATCGCGCCGGTGCCGGAATGGTTGGTCGCGGATCGCGACGCGCTCAGCGGAAAAGTGACGCGTATACCCGCGCGCGACGAGATGCAGCCGATGGTCAACGAACAGTTGATCGTTGAGTTGTATTCCCGCTAGTTTCCAGGAGCTCCAGCGCTTTGCCATAACTGCGGCGTTGCAGAAAATGCCGCAGCTGCGGATCGATTTCGGACGGTAGTTGCCGTTCGATTTCCTCGATTCGCTCGGAGATTTTTTGCAGCCGTTGCATATGACCGGCGGCATCATCTCGACTCTTTTCGTCGCCGATGATTTCCAGTCGTTCGCGCAGTGCGTGAACTAATTCCATTAATGTCACCGACATGCAAAAAACTGGAACGCCTGCTGCTCTAGAGCAAGGCGATTATGTCGAAGGCCGAACCGAAACGCGTACTGATTGTGGACGACGATGTCGGTTTGATGCGGGTAACGCGCGAAGCGCTTACTTCACTCTTGCGCTGCGAAGTCGATACCTCGCCCCAGCCGGAATATGGATTCGAGCTCGCGCTGAAGAAGACCTATGACTTGTTTATCTTCGATTTCGCGATGCCGATGATTGATGGCGCGATGCTATTTTCGCTGATCGGCAAGGTTTACGAAAATTCCAAACCGATTCGGCGTCGTCCACCGCTTCTCTTGGTTTCAGGTTGCGCGGAAGAGAAACGGGCGCAGGAACTCTTACGCGAAACCGGCGTGCACGGCCTGCTTACAAAACCATTCGCGATCAACCGTCTGCTGCAGCGCGTGAAAGAATGCGTGCCGGGAATCGAGCCCGCCGCTCCGAACAAGCCCTACGCCGCGCCCGCCGCTGCTTCGGCTTTGCGCTGATCGGCCTCCTCGAGCAACTGCTGTCGAGCTTCCAGCCAATCGTTGGCTGGATCGCCTTTCAACGACATCTGCGCGCGACGTTCCGCAATGAAATATGCGCGCAGACGAATCTCGTCGTCGGACGGTTCGTAGCCTTTGCTTTTTTTGGGCGCACTTTTGCGCGAGCGAGTTTTCTTCGCCGCAACTTTGGAGCCTGATTTCTTTGCCGCCGTTTTAGTTGACGCTTTCGTGCGCTTCTTTGCCGGCGATGGCGTTTCCGCCGCCTCCGAATCGGTCGCGCCGTTGCTGTTTTGATCCTTGGAATTTTTTGCCACGATATTTTCCTGACTGATAGGAACCGATCACTTTCCCCCGCGCGCTTTGCAAGCGGATTCTCGCAAAGCGGTTGCGTTGGGCGCAATTCTTCGCCTACGGTGCGCCCGTGCCTCACTTTCTCTTTCGTTGGCTCGTGACCACGGTCGCGGTCATGGTGACCTCAAAATTCTTGCGCGGAATTCGGGTAGACGACAGCGGCAGTCTGGTGGCGGCGGCCTTGTTGCTCGGAATTTTGAACGCCTTCGTACGGCCTGTGCTCTTGATCCTGAGTGCTCCCCTCATTTTGCTGTCGCTAGGCTTTTTTATTCTCATCGTGAATGCGCTGTTGCTTTACTGGGTCCCGACGTTCGTCGCCGGTTTTCACGTCGATTCCTTCGGCACGGCATTTTGGGGCGCGATTATCATTGGAATTATCAGCTGGATATTGAGCGCGTTCTTCAAGGGCAGCGACGGACGTGTGCACGTTTTGACGCATCACACTTCGATGAAGCGTGTGCAGGGTCGGGTGATCAAATGACCTACTGCCTCGGCATGCTCAGCCGAACGGGCGCGGTTTTTTTGTCCGACTCGCGCACCAGCGCGGGCATGGACAACATCACCATGCGCAGCAAAATGCGCATTTTTGAGAAGCCCGGCGAACGCGTCATCTGCATTCTGAGCTCCGGAAATCTTTCGCTCACCCAGGCTACGCTGGCGATGATCGATGAAGATCTGATGCTTGGCGATGGTGATCCACGAAAGAAAACAATCCATAATCGCCAGACGCTTTACGAGACGGTTCGCTATGTCGGCTCAAAAGTGCGTGCGGTGGAAAAGCGCGACCGCGCGGCGCTGGAAGCGGATGGATTTTCTTTCAACATCAACTTGATCGTCGGCGGTCAAATCGCAGGTATGGCGCCGGAAGTTCACCTGATTTACCCGCAAGGAAATAGCATCCACGCCACGCGCGAATCGCCCTTCCTGCAGATCGGCGAGACGAAGTACGGCAAGCCGATTCTCGATCGCGGATTCAATTTCGAAACGCCGTTACGCGAGGCGGTGAAGTTCGGATTGATCTCGCTGGACGCGACGATGAAGAGCAACGTTTCGGTAGGTCCACCGATCGATATCCTTTGTTACGAAACCGACTCGCTCCAGGCGAATAAGCGCGGGCATTTGGAGAAGGACGATCCCTATCTCGAGGATATCAGCCGTCGCTGGCAGGACGGCATCATCAAGCTGGTGAACGATCTGCCGCAGGCTGAATTCGGCAAGCCGGTGCTCGGTTTCGCGAGCGCGGCATAATCGCTGCGGTTGGTCCGGCGGCGGTGTGGCGGCGCAGGTAAAAGGGCGGGCCCCGGCCTTTTTTTCCGGTTGGTCTGCATCCTGCTTTTAACGCTCGTGCAGTCTTAATCCTTCATGCTTATGCCCACTAGCCTAAAACACTTTCTTGGCGGAGCGGCCGCCTTGCTTTGCGCGATGACGTTTTCCTACGCGCAGAGCAGCCCGGCGCCCAGCCCAGCGGCGAAAACCGCCGCGCCCCCGACTGCAACGAATCTCGGTGACAATTCTTCCATGATGTTGGTGCAAGCTTCTTCAGGCCCCGCTGCTCCGGCCGCGACGCCGGCCACCGCCGCCGCCACAACCACCGCTCCAGCCGATGCCACCGCAGCCGATCCAAATGCCGTTGGTGTTCGCGAATTTCAAGGGGATGACGTTGGCCAGGTGCTGCGACTGCTCGCGCGCCAGGCGAAGATCAACATGGTGGTGAGCGATCAGATTCCGCCAGCGACCACAGTGACGATGCGCTTGGAAGATGTGACCGCGCTGCAAGCGATCGCGATCATTGTGAAGGCCAAAGGGCTCTTCATGGATAAGATCGAAAACGTCTACTACATCAAGACGGCGACCGAACGCACGGCCGAGCCCACCGAAAGCGATAACTATCAATTCAGTTATGCGCGGGCGAAAGACACCGCTCCTTTGATTGCCGCGCAACTCGCGAGCAAAGACGCACCGCAAGTCGATGAGCGCACGAACACGATGTTCTATCGCGAGACGCGCAGCAACATCGACAACATCCGCAAGCTTCTCATCCAGATCGACAAGCCGACCAAGCAGGTCATGATTGAAGCTCGCCTGGTGGAAGTGACCGCGAATCCGCGCCAATCCTACGGAATTAACTGGGCCGGCGTCGTCGGCAGTTCGACCAACGCGCAGACTTTCCACCTCACCGGCAGCAATCCCGCGGGCGTGCCAACCCAAACCGTTAACGCGGATGGCTCCGTCACGACCGTCCCCGGCAAGCCGCCTTCCTTTACGGTCGGCACTGGCGGAGCAGTGCAGGGCAACGATTTCTTCCGCAGCACCAGCACTGCGTTCGCGGCGCTCGCTGGTCAGTTTGCCATTCTTTCCGTGCCGCAAATGTCAGCGACCTTGCGGTTCCTGAACGAAGATGCGGACGCGGAATTTCTCGCGAACCCGCGCGTCGTTACCGCGGATAATCAGCAGGCGAAAATCGAAATCATCCGCAATCAACCGGTGCCGCAGTTGAATTTCAACGAGCAAACGGCCACCGCGGTCTTCGGCGGATTCCAGGATAAAAAATACGGCAACACCCTGGTCGTTAGGCCGTCGGTTAACAAAGACAACTTCGTCACCCTTTCAGTCAAACCTGAGATCAGTAACAAAGTTGGCGATGCCAATTTCATCTTCGCCGGGGCGCAGGTGGCGAGCCCGATCATCGACACGCGGACACTTGATTCGAACGTGTTGATCAAGAGCGGCGACACGCTGGCCATCGGTGGTTTAATGCAGGACGAACAAACCAAGGCGCGCAGCAAAGTGCCAGTCTTGGGCGATATCCCGATCCTCGGCTATTTCTTCCAGGAGAAACTCAACGCGCGCACGAAACGTAATCTGTTGGTTTTCGTTACGCCGACGATTCTTGATCCGCACTACGGCACCGGCCTCGAAGATCAGGTCAGTGGATTGCATCACAGCGGCGAAGAATTCGCCGATCCGAACGGCTGGAGAAATAACGCCAAGGGCGCGGTCCGTTTAGTTCCTACTTCGAATCGTCAGCTGGCAGCTGAATATCCGAAACCGGGCACGCCGCCTCCCCCGGCGCAAGAAGAGGGCAAAGTCCGCTTCATGGCCGACGCGAAGGACCGCGACAACTAGAAATTTTCAGAGTGTGGGGTTGGGAGGAGGCGAGTTCTCGAGTGAGACTCGCCTTCTCTGTTTTTGCCTAACGAGTGGTTAGGTCGCCAGATAAACGCGCAGGCGTTCGCGCAATTCCGTCCGTGCGCGGAAAAGCAGGCTCTTCACTGCCGGTACTGATTGTTCAAGGACGTCCGCGATTTGTTCGTAGCTCAGTTCTTCGTAGCGCCGCAGGACCACCGCCATGCGCTGCGTTTCGGGCAATTGCGCAATAGCAGCTTCGATCGCCTTTTGCAGCTCGGATTCTAACAACGACGCATCCGGCGTTTGTCCGCGATCATCCTTCAACTGCAACTCTTCGCCTTCTTCGGTTTGGAGTGGCGTGGTCGTGTGCCGCTTACGCCGACGCATTTCGTTGAAGACGAGATTGCGTGTGATCTTCAGCAGCCAGGTGGTGAATTTCGCGCGCGGCACGTAACGCCGTGCGCTTTTCCACACCCGCACGAAAACTTGTTGCGCGACGTCTTCGACGTCGGAGTTGCTGCCGAGCATGCGAGCGACTGTGCCCATCACGAGTGACTGGTGTTTCTCGACCAAGCGCTCGAAAGCTTGCGTGTCGCCCGCGCCCACTAACGACATCAACTGCACGTCGTCGGCATCGCTTCCTGATTGACCCGCTGGTTCTGGATCTGGGCGGGACATCATAAGTCAGGCGAACCTAACGAGAATAAACCCATGCGCGCTGTATTCGTCGCGCGGCTCGGCCGAAGGGTGCTTTTTGTTGCAAGGCCGGAAGAGCGTGTGCATCATAACGCGGCGGATTTTTCCCGGCTCTTTGCCATGAATCTTTCTCTTATTCCAGACGAACTGCGCCCGATCGCAGACAAGGTAGCCGCAGGAACGCGCATCGGCGAAGAGGAAGCGTTGTCTCTTTATCAATCATCGGATTTGAACGCGCTCGGCATCATGGCCACAGCAGTGCGCGAGCGGAAAAACGGCAACTTCGCCACCTACATTCTCAACCGATACATCAACTATTCGAACATTTGCATTCTCTCGTGCCAATTCTGCGCCTTCGCCGCGAAAAGGCGCGATGCGCATGCGTTCGAGGAAACCGCGGATGAAATCGTTGCCGCCGTGCGCGATGCGCTGGCTCTCGGTATTACCGAAGTTCACATGGTCGGCGGATTGCATCCAACTTTGAAAAAAGATTGGTACCTGGATTTGTTGCAACGACTCCGCGCCCTCGATCCCGATCTAATCATCAAGGCTTTTACGGCGATCGAGATCAGGCATTTGGCGGATCGTATTTTCAAGCTGCCGATTCCACGGACCCTGGAAATCTTGCGGGACGCTGGTCTCGGCGCATTGACCGGCGGCGGTGCGGAGATTTTTGACGCTGGCGTGCGCGACGAGATTTGTCGCGGGAAAGAAAGCGCAGAGGAATGGTTAGACGTTCACCGCATCTGGCATCAGATGGGCGGACGGAGTACGGCGACGATGCTTTACGGTCACATCGAAACCATCAAGCAGCGCATCGATCACCTGCGAATGTTGCGCGAGTTACAGGACGAAACACACGGCTTCACCGGTTTTGTTCCATTCGCTTTCGAGCCGCAGACGGCCGTGTTGGCGCACATCCCGCGCGCCTCTGCCATCGAACAACTGCGCAATCTCGCGGTCAGCCGAATCTACCTGGATAACTTCGATCATCTGACCGCTTATTGGGTTTCGATGGGTCTGCCGCTCGCGCAATTATCGCTCAGTTACGGCGTGGACGATTTGCACGGCACGATCATGGAAGAAAAAATTTTCCACATGGCCGGGGCGAAAACGCCGCAGGAGCAAACGGTTGCCATGCTCGAGCACGTCATCCGCGAAGCCGGCCGCATTCCGATGCAGCGCGATAGTTACTACCATCATCTCGGTTCCGATCGCGCGAAACAGAAACGCACTGCGGAAAGAAGCGCCGAGCCCGAGTTGGCTTGCGCGTGATGGCGCCGCCGCGGATCGGCTGCGTCAAATATCTCAACGCGCGTCCGCTCATTCACGGATGGTCAGGGGCCGTCGATTTCGATCATCCGGCCGCGCTTTGCCGCAAACTCGCCGATGGCGAATTGGATGTCGCGCTCGTTTCCAGCTTCGAATATCTGCGCAATCCGATTTACACGATCGTCGATGATGTCGCGATCGCGGCCGATGGTCCCGTTTACAGCGTCTACGTCGCCTCAAAAACTTCTCTGGCCGACCTGGAAGAAATAACGCTCGATCCCGCATCGGGCACATCGGGTAATCTGCTGCGTTGTTTGTTAGCGGAGCGGAACTTGCATCCGCGCCTGACGACCGCGGCGCCTAACGAGTCGATCAAAACCGGTCGACTTTTGATTGGCGACCAGGCGATTCGTTTTCGCACTGAACGCAACAGCGAATATGAATTCTGGGATCTGGCCGAGGAATGGAAACGCCTGACGAACTTGCCGTTCGTCTTCGCGCTTTGGTTGATCAGGCCGGACGTCGCCGAAACGGAGCGCATTGCCAATGCCCTTCGTCGGCAGCGCGACGCAAATCTCGCGGCGATCGATGAAGTGATCGCGGGCCAAACAGAATTTTCGCCGGAATTTTGCGGGCAATATTTTCGCAAATATTTGCGCTTCGGATTTGGCGCGCGCGAAAAAGAAGGGCTCCTGCTGTTTCGGACCTTATGCGGAAAACACGGCATTCTCCCACAAGACAACAGCGAACTTCGCCTCGTCTAGAACGACGCGCCGTTTGCTAAACGATTGGCGGAACGCCTGGCGCGCGAATAAAATGCGCGGTGGAAAGACGTTGGATAATCGCGCAGCGGGCCGAACAGCCTAACGACACCATTCCCTGGTCGGAATTGTGTGGACTGCCGTGCATCGCCAATCTTCTGCAGCGGAAGAATTTTTCCTGCGCCGATGAGGTAAGCGCTTTCTTGCAACCGCGTTTGCGTTTGTTGAGCGATCCATTTCTTCTGCCCAACATGCACACGGCGGTTGAGCGCGTCTTCCAAGCGATCGATCGCGGGCAACGAATTGTTCTCTTCGGCGATTATGATGTGGACGGGGTCACCTCACTTGCGCTGCTCGACGAAATCTTGCGGGCCTATGGAGCCCCGCCCGAACTTTTCCTGCCGCTGCGCATGGAGGAGGGCTACGGGCTCAGCCGCGAAAGTGTCGAGCGCTGTTGGCAGCAACATCAGCCGCAGCTCCTTATCGCCGTCGATTGCGGCACGTCGTCCGTCGCCGAAATCGCGGAACTGAAGTCGCGCGGTGTCGACGTCATCGTGCTTGATCATCACGAACCAAAGTCCGCCTTGCCCGAATGCGTGGCGGTGGTGAATCCAAAAATCTCCGATGAATGCGCAGTGCGTTATCTGTGTAGCGCCGGCGTGGTCTTCAAAGTTTGCCACGCCCTCTTGAAGTTGCGTCCGCTGGCCGATTTCGATTTGAGATCTCAGCTCGATCTCGTCGCACTCGGAACTGTCGCCGACATCGTTCCGCTCGAAGGCGAAAATCGAATCCTGGTTCATCACGGATTGCGGCAACTTTTGCGCACGAATCGAATTGGAATTCGCAAGTTGATGGAGGTTGCTGGAATCAAATCCTCGATTTCTGCCGAGGACATCGGATTCCGCCTTGGACCGCGCTTGAATGCGGCTGGCCGCCTAACCACAGCGGAGAAAGCGCTGCGCCTTCTGCAAACGCGCAATGAAATTGAAGCGACTGAATTAGCGGCCGAACTCGATGCGCAAAATCGCGAACGTCAGACGGTGGAGAAACAAATCTTCGCCGCCGCCGAGGAGAAAATGGAGCACGAGTTCGATGCCTCGCGCGACGCAGCGATTGTCCTCGGCGCGCGCGATTGGCATCCCGGAGTCTTGGGGATTGTTGCTTCGCGTATCGCCCGAAAATATCATCGGCCGGCAATTATCGTCGGTTTCGATGAAACTGGTCTCGGGAAAGGAAGCGGTCGCAGTATCGAAGGGCTGTCGTTAGTTCATGCCTTGCAGCAATGTGAACAACGGTTGGAGAAATACGGCGGTCACGAAATGGCAGCTGGCCTGACCATTCGCGAGCAAGATTTCGACGACTTCGCGCAGAAATTCCGTCGAGTCGCGCGCGAAACATTGTCGGACGAAGCGTTGCAGCCGCGGTTGCATCTGGATCAGGAACTGACTTTCCGCGATCTCGATCGCGATCTCTTGCTCTGGCACGAAGTGTTGGAGCCGTTCGGCAACGGCAACCCGCAACCAACTTTCTTTGCGCGTGGAGTGGAACCGACGGTTGCTCCTCGCGTTTTGAAGGACAAGCACCTCGTCCTGCGTTTGCGTCAGCGAAATTATCATGCGCGCGCGATTTTTTTTGATGGTGCCAGGAGGGCGTTGCCCAAATCACCTTGGGATGTCGCGTTTCGTTTGCACACCGATGAATATGAAGGCGAGCGACGTTTGCAGATCCATGTGGAAGCACTGCGTGCGGCCGAACCAGTTTCATGATTGACCTCAGCGCGAGACTGGAAGAATGCGAATGGGTTCCGCGACCGCGCCTGACGCCATTGCGTCGACTCGGCATTGAAACGGTTGAGGACTTGTTAGGCCATTTCCCGCGGCGGCATGAAAACCGCACGGAGTTTGCCGGTTTCCCGCGCGAGGAAAGCGATACGCCCATCTGCATTTGCGGCGAAGTGACGAAGACTTCGCTGCGCCGTTTCGGTGGGTGGAAGAAAATTTTCGAAGCGACCTTGCAGGAATCGAATGCCGGCGCGCTCAGTCAGCCGATCACCTTGCGATGGTTCAACCTGCATTACGTGCAGAAGATGATCGCCACTGGGCAGCGTCTCGTAGTTTTCGGCAAACCGCGGTTACGCGGCCAGCGTCTGTGCATGGAACATCCGGAGTTCGAAGTCATCGAAGACGACGAAGAATTGTCGATTCATTTTCGCCGGATCACGCCGATCTATCCGGCGACGGAAGGAATTTCGCAGCGCGTTTTTCGCGGGCTCATTTTTCAGGCTTTGGAAAATCTTTCGGATGACGATGTCGAGACGTTACTGCCGCGAAATCATGCTACCGGCGAGCGGAGAACGGCGTTGCAGCAAATTCATTTTCCGGAAAGTTGGGCAGCGCTTGATGCGGCGCGGCATCATTTGGTTTTCTCCGAATTTTTCGCGATGCAGATGGCCATTGCGTCGCGCCGCGCGCAGGCCAGTGCGCGCCCCGGTCAGGCGCACGCCGGAAGCGGCAAGACGCTACAGCAATTTCTGCAGGCCCTTCCGTTCGGCCTAACGAGTGCACAGAAACGCGTGCTCGATGAAATTCGTCGCGATCTCGCTTCCACGCAGCCAATGAATCGGCTGCTGCAAGGGGATGTCGGTTCCGGTAAAACCGTCGTCGCCATCAGCGCGATGTTGTTGGCAATTGAAGTGGGTTATCAAGCGGCACTGATGGCGCCGACGCAAATTCTCGCTGAACAACATTACGCCGTCCTCAGTCGCTGGTTAGAACCGCTGAGAGTGCGCCTTGCCTTACGCACTGGAGCGCGTCGCGAGGAAACCGTTGCGATGCCGTTGTTCGCAGATTCCCCGGACGCTACCGCGCAAATCATTATCGGCACGCATGCGTTGCTCTATGAGAGCGTTTCGTTTGAAAACCTCGGACTCGTCGTAATCGATGAGCAACACAAGTTTGGAGTTTCACAACGGGCCCGCCTAACGAATCGCGAACCGGCGCCGGATGTCCTAGTCATGACGGCGACGCCGATTCCGCGTACGCTGACCATGACGGTTTACGGCGATCTCGATGTTTCCATCATCGATGAGATGCCGGCGAATCGCGGCAAGATCGTGACGGCCGCGCGCGATGATTCGAAATTGGGCGAAGTCCTCACCTTCATGCGCACGCAATTGGAGGCAGGCAGGCAGGCTTACATCATTTATCCACTGATCGATGAAAGCGATAAGCTCGACGCCAAAGCGGCGGCGGCGGAGTTCGAACGCTGGCAGGAGCGGTTACGGCCATTTCGTTGCGAGTTATTGCATGGACGAATTCCGGCGCCGGAGAAGCAGGCAACCATGGAACGTTTTCGCCGTGGAGAAACGAGTGCGCTCATCAGCACGACAGTGATCGAAGTGGGCGTCGACGTTCCAAATGCCACCGTGATGTTGATCGAAAACGCGGAGCGCTTCGGGCTGGCGCAGCTGCATCAGCTGCGCGGCCGCATCGGGCGCGGCGAACACAAGTCGTACTGCATTTTGATGACCTCGGAAAAGTCGCCCGAAGTGATGACGAAGCTCGGCGTCCTCGAAAAAACGACGGATGGATTTGAAGTCGCGGAAGCCGATTGGAATCAGCGCGGCCCGGGCGATTTGCTGGGTACGGCGCAAAGCGGTCTGCCCGCGTTGCAGCTGGGTAACTTGAAGACCGATATGGAGTTGATGTTGCGCGCGCGCACGGCGGCGAATGCGATTATCGAGTGGGATCCGCGCCTCGAAGCGCCGGAGAATCAACGTTTCCGCAAGTTGGTTGTCGAAGAACAGGGACGAAGCTTTTCTAACGTTAGCTGATGAAAAATCTGATCAAATTTCTTTTGTTTGTCGGGCTGCTGAGCGCGGGAATTTCTGCGCTTTACGATTACCGGCTGAAACACGGCGGACTCAATCTGGTGGCGCGGGCCACGCCGGAAAAATACACGCTGGCCTCGACGCCGAATATGGATCCGAAGGCGATCCCGACGCTCGACGCTTTGAATCGCGAACGACGAGCACTCGTTTCCAGCGTCGTTCCCGCGGTGGTCAGTATCAAAACCACCAAGCGCATGACGATGCGCCGCCAGCAAGGGATGGATCCGTTCGAATTTTTCTTCCGCAATTCTCCGCCCTACCGCAGTCAGAACGATCCGGGCGCGGTCCAGAATTCGTTAGGCTCCGGGGTAATTGTTTCCAGCGAAGGACACATCGTGACCAACAATCACGTGGTAGAAAACGTCGATGAAATCGAGGTGCAGCTCAGTGATGGACGGACGAAGCAGGCGCGTTTGGTTGGAAGCGATGCGTTGGTCGATCTCGCGGTCCTGAAAATTGACGACCCGAATGTGAAGCCGCTGAAGTTTGGCGATTCCGACGCGGTGCAGGCGGGCGATTTTGTTTTGGCGGTGGGAAATCCGTTTGGCTTCGAGGAGACGGTCACGGATGGAATCATCAGTTCGAAAGGCCGGCCAAATCGCGCGGATGGTTTCGGCGATTTTCTGCAAACCAACGCGGCGATTAATCCGGGAAATAGCGGTGGACCGCTGATCAATCTGCAAGGTGAAATTATCGGGATCAATACCGCGATCATTTCACGCACCGGAACATCGTCGGGAATTGGTTTTGCCATTCCGGCAAACACGGTTAAGGGCGCGCTCGAGTCTCTTCTCAAGCAAGGGCGGATCATCCGCGGCTATCTCGGCATTCTCATGGATCAGCGGACGGACACCGACGGTGTGCCGGTGCAGCAGGTGATAAAAGATTCGCCGGCGGCAGAAGCGCAGATTCAGGCGGGCGATGTGATCAAGAAATTCGACGGACGCGACGTGCACAGTTTTCAGCAACTGCGCACGCTGGTGACGCAGACCGAGGTCAACAAAAAGATCGAGCTGGAAATTTCACGTAACGGCAAACCGATGAAAGTGACGACGGCCATCAAGGAACAACCGACAGATTATTTGACTGCCGGGGCTGCTCCTCGTCAGCCGCAGCAGCAAATTCCGCAACAGCCGCCCGTGGCACCGCAGACGCCGCAAAATCCTGACCAGGATGATTTGCAGGATCAGGCGCCTCTGGCCGGAGTCGAAGTCCAGGAACTCACGCCGGATCTCGCGCGATCGCTCGACGTGCCAAACAGCGTCCGCGGCGTGGTGGTAACAAAAGTCGACGATCCTTCCGGCGAATTGCGCAAAGGCGATGTCATCGAAGAGGTGAATCAACAGCCGGTAAATTCCGTGACGGATTACCGCAAAGTTGTCGCCTCGCTCGATCCGCAGGGCACGCATGTTCTTTCGGTTTGTCGAAAACGCACGCGTTCGTTCGTCGTTCTTCGCTCTCGTTAGGCAATTCGATCCCGGCGCGGTGAATAATCGCCCCTCGTCCGCGGTCTAATTACGAAACCATTATGAAACGAATTCTTTTTGCGATGGCGATTGTTGCTCTGTCTTATTGCGCGGGGCCGCATGCGAAAGCCGCGACGGATGTTTCGATCGATTTCTTTTACGATAATCTCGGCGATGACGGTAACTGGATCGAAGTCGGCGATTACGGCTACTGCTGGCAGCCAAACGTGGCGGTAAGCGATCGGAGCTGGCGGCCCTACGCGGATGGATATTGGGCCTACACCGATGTCGGCTGGACCTGGGTTTCCTACGAAAATTTTGGTTGGGCAACTTATCACTACGGACGCTGGGCGCGTCTGCGCGGCACCGGTTGGGTCTGGGTTCCCGGAACGGAATGGGGACCGGCGTGGGTTTCGTGGCGCACGGGCGGCGATCACGTGGGCTGGGCGCCATTGCCACCGCGATATGAAGGTGGCGAACCAGTTTACGAAGGCCGGCCCATCACCAGCCGCGTCGATATTGAATTCGATATCGGTCCCGAGTGTTACAACTTTGTCGATGTGCGCTACATCGGCGAGCCCGTGTTGCGCCGTCGCATTGTCGATTCACGCGAGAACATTACCTACATCGACAACACGGTGAATGTGACCAACATCACCTACAACAACTCCGTCGTTTACAATTACGGTCCCGATTACAACCGCTTGAGCGCCTATTCGACGCGGGAGATTCCCCGGTTGCAATTGCAACGCGAACAGAACGTCGATCTCGGCGCCGCAGCCAGATCAAATGCCATGACCAAAGTGCAGGGCAATCAGCTCATGATTGCGGCGCCCGTGAAGTTGGAAAGATCCGCGGAGACTGTCGCGCCGAAAATAGTGAAGACAAAGATCGAGAAAGCGAATGTCGAAACCGGCTGGAGCGGCATTGATCAAAAACGGCGCGCTGACTTGCAGGCGAAATTCAAAACCGAGAATCCCAAAGAGATTGCGCCGCCGCGTGTTCAGCCCGTGCGACCGGACGAGTTGAAGAAGGCTGCCACCGCGCTGCAAGCGTCGCCGGCTCCCGGAGTATCGCCGGCTTCCGGAGATATGGCAGGCCAGGGGAAACTCACACGAGAACAGATGAAGCAGCAGGCGGAGGCGCAAGCCGCGGCGCGCAAAGCACAGATGCAGCAGGAGAACGATGCAAAGAAGGCCGCGCAGTCGCAGCAAGCCGAGCAGCTAAAGCAACAAACGGAAACAAAAAAGGCTGAGCGAGATCAACAAGCGAAACAGGCCCAGGAAGCGGCACTAGCGCGGAAGGCGCAGATGGGGCAGGCGACGGACGCGAAGAGGGCTGCACAATCGCAGCAGGCCGAGCAGCTCAAGCAACAAGCGGATACAAAGAGAGCCGAGCGCGAGCAGCAGGTGAAGCAGGCCGAAGATGCGGCCGCCGGACGCAGAGTACAGATGCAACAGGAAAACGAATCGAGGCGAGCCGCGCAGATCGAGCAAATGAAACAGGCGCAGGAAGCCGCGAACGCGCGCAAGGTTCAGATGCAGCAGGAAAACGATGCGCGCCGAGGGGCGCAGGCGGAACAACTGCAACAGCAGGCCGAAGCCAGGCGCGCCGCGCGCGAGCAACAGGCGCAAAAGGTTCAGCAAATGCAGCAAGCCGCGCCGCAACAACCCGAGGGTAACCCGGGTCAGAAGCAGGATAAAAAGCCTAAAAAGGGACAGACTCCCCCGGCGCAAACACCGGCGCCCGAGCAATAGTTCGCGCCTCACGATTTCAACGGCCCCGGAGCGATCCGGGGCCGTGTTTTTTTTGCGCTACAATAATTCGGCGATTTGCACAGCGTTGAGCGCCGCACCTTTGAGCAGCTGGTCGCCGGAAACCCAGAAGGCGAGTCCGTTCTCCAGCGCGCAATCGAGCCGGACGCGTCCGACCTGGCAATTGTCTTTCCCCGCGGCATCGAGCGGCATCGGGTAACGGTTTCGCTGCGGTTCGTCTAACAAGTCCAGGCCCGGCGCCTTTGCCAGAACTTCGCGCGCTTCATCGACCGAGACAGGTCGCTCGAACTCCGCGCTGACTGCGACGGAATGCGCGCGATAAACCGGAACACGAACACAGGTGACCGATGCACGAAAATTCGGCAAGTGCATGATGCGCCGACCTTCATTTTGCATTTTCATTTCTTCCTTGGTGTAGCCGTCGGGCAGAAATGAATCGACGTGTGGCAGGACGTTGAAGGCAATCGGATGCGGGTACACTTCCGCGATCGGTGTCGCGTTTTCATGTGACGCCGCGATCTGCTTCTTCAGTTCTTCGATCGCACGCGCTCCCGTGCCGGAAACAGCCTGGTAACTCGACGCGAAAATTCTTTTCACACCGAAGGCGAGATGCAACGGGTAGAGCGCCATCAGCGTCACGGCGGTGGTGCAATTCGGATTGGCGATGATCCCGTGATGCTGGGCGACGTCGCGGCCGTTGATTTCCGGAATGACCAATGGCACATCCGGTTCCATGCGGAACGTGGATGAGTTGTCGATCACGAACGCGCCGGCCTCGCGTGCGATCGGCACAAACTCGCGCGAAGTGTTTCCGCCTGCGCTAAAAAATGCGATATCGATTCCGGCGAACGAATCCTTCTTCAATTCTTCGACGGAAATCTTCTCGCCGCGAAATGACAGGGTTTTTCCGGCGGAACGCGGCGAGGCCAGCAGGCGCAATTTGCCGACCAAAAAGTCGCGGCGATCAAGCACGTCGAGCAACTCCGCGCCGACCGCGCCGGTCGCGCCGACAATGGCGATCTGGTAGCTTTTTCCCATGAGCGGCTGCACTCTATGGCCGCTCCATGGCGAAGAAAAGTATCCGCGTTTCGATTTCCAGACAGCAACTTAGCTTAAAAGACGGCCGCACCACGCTCCGCACATTTCCGATTTCCAGCTCGCGTTTCGGGGTTGGCGCCAAAGAAGGGAGCTTCAAGACGCCGGCGGGAAAATTTCGTATCTCGGAGAAAATCGGGTCCGGGTTGCCGTACGGCATAGCGTTCAAGAGCCGCCAACCGCGCCGCGCCACGCAAGAAATGTTACGCGCGGAGGACCTGATTATGTCGCGGATTCTCTGGCTCGACGGTCTCGAGCGCGGCAACGCCAACACGCACGACCGCTATATATATATACACGGCACAAATCACGAAGAGACGATCGGCCGCCCCGACAGCCACGGCTGCATTCGGATGAAGAACACGGACGTGGCCGAGCTCTTCGAAATGGTCGAAGTGGGGACGCCCGTGGTTATTACTCCACCGAGGCGAAAAGTGCCGGCGCGGAAAAAGGCGAGAAAAGCATTGCGCAGACGGGGCTCCTTGCCTAAATGACGGCAGCAACTTGCTCGGAAAGGGGGCGAAACTATAGAAATGAAATTTTTGAAAGCGATTATGATCGTGGCCATTGCGGCCGGTGCGTTGAGCCTGGGGGCGTGCGCACAGCACAAAGAAGCCGCTAGCACGACTGCCAGCAGCAGCACCTACTCAAAGTAGTCTCAACCCTAGTTGTCCGGCTCCGGATAGCTTCAATTTGAAAGGTCAGGCCGTGATGCGGTCTGGCCTTTTCTATTATCTCTCGTCGTCTTGCACTGGTTAGGCGAAAACCTGTTTATCGAAATGCGCTCCATCACTAAGATGCTCCGATGGAACTGAGCGGACAGCCGTTGTCGCTAAATGCGATTGCCGCCGTAGCGATCGATCGCGAGCCGGTCAGTCTGGCCAAGTCGACGCATGCGAGCATTAGCGCCTCGCGTGAAGTGATCGAAAAGATCACCGATTCCGACGCGGTCGTTTACGGCGTGAATACCGGGTTCGGAAAACTCTCCGAGGTTCACATCCCGCGCGAGGATTTGCGGCAATTGCAATTGAACCTGGTGCGCAGTCACGCCTGCGGTATCGGTCGGCCGCTGAGCGAACCGGAAGTGCGCGCCATGATGTTGTTGCGCGCTAATGTGCTCGCGCTCGGTTTCAGTGGCATTCGACTCGAAGTGATCGAGTTGCTGGTGCAAATGTTGAATCGCGGTCTGCATCCGGTCGTTCCCGAGAAAGGATCGGTCGGCGCAAGTGGAGACCTGGCGCCGCTGGCCCACCTCTCGTTAGGCCTAATCGGCGAAGGCGAATCATTTTACGAGGGCGAGCGCATCGAAAGCAAAGTGGCGCTGCAGCAGGCCGGTCTTTCGCCCGTGCGATTGGAAGCAAAAGAAGGCCTCGCGCTTTTGAATGGCACGCAAGCCATGCATGCCGTCGGTGGTCTTGCTTTGCTCCGCGCGAAACGGGTAGCGCATGTGGCCGACGTCATCGGCGCGATGACGCTCGAGGCTTTGAAGGGGACGCCAACCGCATTCGATATGCGAATCCAGAATGCGCGCCCGCATGCCGGCCAAAAAGCAGTAGCCAAGCATCTCTGTGCGTTGCTCGACTGCAGCGAAATCCGCGAGTCGCACAAGACGAACGATCCGCGCGTGCAGGACGCTTATAGTTTGCGCTGCATTCCGCAGGTGCACGGCGCCGCGCGCGGAGCATTTGCGCATTGCGAAGAAATTCTTGCGATTGAATCTGCGTCTGCGACGGACAATCCGCTGGTTTTCGCGAATGAAAGAGAGGTACTCTCTGGCGGAAATTTTCACGGTGCGCCGCTCGCGCTCGCTTTCGATTACGCAGCCATCGCCTTGACCGATCTGATGAGCATCAGCGAAAGACGGACCGATCGCCTGGTCAATCCGGATTTGAACGAAGGACTCCCGCCCTTCCTCGCGCCCCAGGCCGGGACGCATTCTGGCTTTATGATTCTCCACGTCGCCTCCGTCGCGCTTTTAAATCACGCGAAGATTCTCGCCCATCCGGCCAGCATCGATAATTTGCCGACCTCGGGTGGAAAAGAAGATCATGTCTCGATGGGGATGACGTCGGCTTTGAAATTGCGCGAGATCGCGGACGACGCCGAGTATTTGCTCGCGATCGAGTTACTCGCCGCCGCCGAAGGCTTGGAATTTCGTCACCCACTCAAAGCCGGTACCGGTGTAGAACACGCGTATGAAAAAGTGCGAGAAATTTCGCCGACGGTGGAGGAAGATCGCTCGATTTCCCGCGACATCGAAGAGATTGCTGCGGCGATTCGCGCCGGCGAATTCGACAGCGGCTACGAAAAGTTATGAGCGGCAAACGAGCGATCCGCGCATCACGCGGCACGCAGATGAGTTGCAAAGGCTGGCATCAGGAAGCGGCGCTGCGCATGCTGATGAACAATCTCGATCCCGAGGTCGCGGAGAATCCGGACCAGTTGATCGTCTATGGTGGCACTGGTCGCGCGGCGCGAAACTGGGATGCGTTCGAAGCCATCGTGCATTCGCTGCGCGGGTTGAAGAATGACGAAACGCTGCTGGTGCAATCCGGAAAACCGGTCGGAAAATTTCGCACCCACGACGAGGCGCCGCGCGTTCTGATCGCCAATTCGAACCTGGTTGGGCAATGGTCGAATTACACGGAGTTCAACAAACTTGAGCGGCTTGGCCTGACGATGTACGGCCAGATGACTGCCGGTTCGTGGATTTACATCGGCAGCCAGGGAATTGTGCAGGGCACGTTCGAAACTTTCAGCGCCGCAGCTGAGAAACATTTTAGCGGTTCGCTTGAAGGAAAATTTGTTGTCAGTGGCGGGATCGGTGGAATGGGCGGCGCACAACCGCTCGCGGCGACAATGGCCGGCGCAGTTTTTCTCGGAATCGATGTCGATCCGGCGCGAATCGAAAAACGCCTAACGAGTGGTTATTGCGATAAGATCGCGCATTCGCTCGATGAAGCGATGAAGCTAATCGATTCCGCGCGGGAAAAAAAAGAAGCGCTCTCGGTCGGCTTGGTCGGTAATTGCGCCGATGTCTTGCCGGAAATGGTGCAGCGCGGAATCGTGCCGGATGTTTTGACCGATCAGACGAGTGCGCACGATGCTCTCAATGGTTACGTGCCGCATGGCATGAGTCTCGCGGAAGCGGCGCAGTTGCGCGCGCTGAGACCGGATGAGTACATCGCATGCTCAATGCGATCGATGGCTATCCATGTGGAAGCGATGCTCGATCTTCAGAAAAAGGGCGCGATCACTTTCGATTACGGAAACAACATTCGGACGCAGGCAAAAAAAGCCGGCGTGGAAAACGCCTTTGAGATTCCCGGTTTCGTTCCGGAATACATCCGTCCACTTTTTTGCGAAGGAAAAGGACCTTTTCGTTGGGTGGCGCTGAGCGGCGAGCCCGACGACATCGCGCGCACCGATCGTCTCGCGCTCGAAATGTTTCCGGACAACGAAATTCTCGCGCGCTGGATGAAGCTGGCGCAGAAGCGCATTCAATTTCAAGGATTGCCCGCGCGTATTTGCTGGCTCGGCTACGGCGAACGCGCCGAGTTTGGGGTGGCGATGAATGAACTCGTAAGGCGCGGCGAACTGAAAGCGCCCATCGTCATCGGACGCGATCATCTCGACACCGGCTCCGTCGCATCGCCCTACCGCGAGACAGAAGGCATGCTCGACGGCAGCGATGCTATTGCCGACTGGGCCCTGCTCAACGCGCTCGTCAACACCGCGGCCGGCGCGTCGTGGATTTCGATCCACAACGGCGGGGGTGTTGGCATCGGCTACTCGCAACATGCGGGAATGGTCGTGGTCGCCGACGGGACCGATAATTCGCAAGCGCCGCCTGGAGCGCGTCCTAACGAGTGATCCAGGGATGGGCGTCTTGCGCCATGCGGATGCCGGTTATTCGCGAGCGATCAAATTTGCTGCGCGCCAACGACATCGAAATCCCGACCGAACCGAAAGCTCGCGACGCATGAAAAAAATCATCGAGTGCGTACCGAATTTTTCCGAAGGGCGTGACCTGGATGTGATTCGTCAGATTACGACTACGATTGAGTCGGTCGATGGTATTTCGCTTGTTGAACGTTGATCCGGGCGCGAGCACGAATCGGACGGTCGTCACTTTCGCCGGCGATCCGGAGGCCGCGGTGGAAGCTGCTTTTCGTGGGATTCAAAAAGCCGCGGAGCTGATCGACATGCGAAAACATTCAGGCGCGCATCCGCGCATGGGCGCGACCGATGTTTGTCCATTCATTCCGGTGAGCAACGTAACCTGGGAAGAGGCAGTCGAATGTGCGAAGCAATTGGGAAAGCGCGTCGGCGAGGAGCTGAAGATTCCCGTTTATCTTTACGAAAAAGCAGCGAGCAATCCGGCGCGCTCAAATCTTTCGATCATCCGCGCCGGCGAATACGAAGGCTTTACCAGCAAGATAAAACAACCGGAATGGAAACCGGATTTCGGGCCTAACGAGTTCAACGAAAAATCCGGGGCGACCGTCATCGGAGCGCGTGAATTTCTTGTCGCTTACAATGTGAACCTGAACACGAAGTCGGCGCGACGCGCGACCTCGGTGGCGTTCGATATTCGCGAAAACGGTCGCGTGAAGACGGACGATGGCACGCCGACCGGCAAGCCCGTTCTCGACGAAAAGGGCGAGCCGGTGCGCGTACCTGGAATGCTGAAACACGTCAAGGCGATCGGCTGGTACGTGGAGGAATATGGAATGGCGCAGGTGTCGATTAACCTGACGAACATTGATGAGACGCCTTTACATGCGGCCTTCGATGCCTGTTGCGAATCGGCCAACAAGCGCGGCCTGCGCGTCACTGGATCAGAGATCGTGGGAATGGTGCCGAAAAAGTGTTTGATCGAAGCTGGCAGATTTTTTCTGCGTAAACAAAAGTGGTCCGAAGGCGCGGCGGAAGAAGAATTGATTGAAATTGCGATTCGTTCGATGGGCCTGAACGAGGTAAAACCTTTCGATCCGAAGGAAAAAATCATCGAATTGAAAATGGAAACAGCGGCGAACAAATCGCTCGTAAAAATGGACCTGCGCGAATTCTGCAACGAAACGTTGAGTGATTCGCCTGCGCCTGGCGGTGGTTCGGTTGCGGCCTTGATGGGCGCGCTTGGCGTCTCGTTAGGCGGAATGGTGGCGAATCTTTCCGCGGGTAAGCGCGGATGGGAAGACAAACTAGGTTATTTCAGCGAGTGGGCGGTGAAAGCGCAGCAGTTGAAAGATGAACTGCTCTTCTTGGTCGATGAAGATACTGCGGCCTTTAACAAAGTGATGGCGGCATTCGCGCTCCCAAAAGATTCTGAGGCAGAAAAATCCGCGCGCTCAGCCGCGATTCAGTCGGCGAATAAATATGCCGCCGAGATCCCGCTGCGCGTGATGACAACCGCAGCGAAGGCGTACCACATCCTCGCGGAGATGGCGGAACACGGTAACCCGGCCTCGATCTCGGATGTCGGAGTTGGTCTGCTGGCATTGCGCGCCTGCATCGAAGGCGCCGCCATGAATGTGCGGATCAATCTCGCCGGACTGAAGGACGAGAAGTTGAAAACAGATTTTCAGGGGCAGCTCGCAAAGATCCGCGCGGAATCCGAAGCCGAGTTCGGCAGAATCAACCGAATTGTCGAAGGCAAGCTCGGGTAACTCGGCGGACGCGATTGAACAGGGACGATTCCAACTGGCCGCGCGCTGGACAATGGCTCGCCGGCGGAGCGAAGAAGGGTGGCAACGGCGCGTCACTCGCCGTCCTGGGCGTGCCGATGAATTGCTCCGGCAATGGCAGCCAATGCCATCTCGCGCCGGCGGCGATTCGAGAAGCGCTGGCGCAATACAGCTTGCATGACAGCGACGCGGGCGTGGACGTCGGTCTGCTGAATGTGCGCGATTTTGGAGATGCCACTTTGGTGGGAAATTCCGCTGAAGGAAATTTCTTTCGTTGCGTGGACATCATGCGACGAGCGCACGTGGGTGACAGCACGATCCTGCTGGGGGGCGATAACGCGATCACGCGGCCGGGCTTGCACTCGTTAGGCTTTCCCATCGAGCGTTGTGGCCTTCTGACTTTTGGTGCGCACAACGACCTGCGCGATCTGCAACACGGCCTAACGAATGGTAACCCGGTGCGTGCTTTGCTGCGCGACGGAGTGCCGGGCGCGAATATTTTTCAGATCGGCATTCAACCCTTCGTCAATTCGGCGGCCTACGCACGCGTCGCGTCCGAGGAAGGCATCAATGTAGTTACGTCCGATCAAGTTTACGCGCTCGGAATCGAACGCGTGGTGCGTGATGCTCTGGCCACGCTCACGCGGCAGGTCGATGCCATTTACGTCAACCTGGATGTCGATGTGTTGGATCGCGCGTTCGCTCCGGCCTGCGCGGGCGCGCGGCCCGGGGGTTTGCAACCGTGGATGTTGCGCCAGGCGGCGCGACTTTGTGGTCAACATGAAAAAGTTTTGATCATGGACATTGTTGAAGTCGATCCGACCAAAGACATCGCGGACGTGACCGTGCTGGCGGCTGCATCCTTCATGCTCGCTTTCGCCTCCGGCATGGCGAATTTGGCGATGAAGTGAAAACGCTCGCCGTCCTCAACGCCTCGCAACTTGTCACGGTGGCCGGCCCGAAACGGCCGCGTATCGGAGCAGAAATGCGTGAGCTCGGAATTATTTCCGGCGGCGGATTGCTCGTGCGTGATGGAGTAATTGTTGCGGCCGGAAGATCGGAAGAGATCGAGCACGCCGGAGCCGAGGTGTTTGACGCGCGCGGTCGCGTGGTCTTGCCGGGATTCGTGGACGCACATGCGCATCCGGTTTTTGCCGGCAATCGGGTAGACGAATTTGAGCAGCGTTCGTTAGGCGCGAGCTACGAAGAAATCGCCGCTGCGGGTGGTGGGATTCGTTCGACGGTGCGCAAGACCCGCGCGGTCACAGAACAAGAACTGCTCGAACAGGCGAAGAAACACGCACGTTGGTTTCTGCAAAATGGAACAACCACGGTAGAAGCGAAATCTGGTTACGGTCTAACGACTGATGACGAATTGAAAATTCTGCGGGTGATTCGCACCCTCGGATTTGTTCCGACGTTTCTCGGCGCGCACGCGGTCCCGGAACCATTCGACGCGAAAGAGTATGCAGAGTTGGTGATTACAGAAATGCTTCCGCGTATCGCCGAAGAGAAATTAGCGGACTATTGCGATGTCTTTTGCGAGCGCGGCTATTTCGACATTGAAACATCTCGCCGAATTCTGCGCGCAGCACAGAAGCTTGGATTTGGTTTGCGACTGCATGCCGATCAGCTGACCAACTCCGGCGGTGCGCAACTGGCGGCGGAATTGGGTGCGGTTACGGCTGATCACTTGGAACAAACGGAAGCGGACGGCATCGCCGCGCTGGCGCGCGCGAGCGTGCAGCCGGTGCTGCTGCCCGGCTCGGTTTACTCGTTAGGCAAAACGCGTTATCCGAAAGCGCGGGAGATGATCGATGCCGGTCTGGCGGTCGTGTTGGCGACGGATTTCAATCCCGGTTCTTCGCCGACCCCGTCGATGCCGCTGGTGCTTTCACTCGCGGCGACGCAGATGAAGATGACGCCGGCCGAATGCGTAACGGCCTCGACGATCAATGCGGCTTACAGTTTGAACCGCGGCGATCAGATCGGATCGCTCGAAGTCGGGAAGCGCGCGAATTTCACCATCTTCGATTGCGCGGATTATCGCGAGATTTCCTACTTCGTCGGCGCGCCGCTGGTGCGCTCAGTTTTTGTGAACGGTGTTTCCGCTTTGGGGAGCGCGGGCGCCTCGCCCGCTCTTTTTGGCGCCTCGCCAAAAAGTTCTGAGGACGTTTGTTAGTCTCTACGCAATCACATCGCTCGGGTGTCCCGCGAGGCGCGTGACACGGCGGGCGAGGCGCCCGCGCTCTCCGGTTTGCGTCGACAACTGCGCGCCGTTACCGTCGCTGCTTCATGAAAGTTGAAGTGGAACAGCAGCCGCAGAGTGTCGCGACGTTGCGCATTGAATTGCCGCCGGAGGAAGTGCGCCAGGAATGGGACGCGATCGCGCAGAGCTACGCGCGATACGCTCGCATTCCCGGCTATCGGACGGGCAAAGCGCCAAAGCCGGTGATCGAGAAAAAATTTCGCAAGGAGATTCAAGACGAAGTGACGAAGAAGCTCGTCTCGAAAAGTTATCACGAAGCAATTACACAACAGCAGCTGCGCGTGGTTAGCCTGACGAATCTCGAAGATGTTGAGTTTGGCGAAGATCATTCGATGCGATTCCGCGCAACAGTGGTCACCGCGCCGGAGTTTGAGTTGCCGGATTACAAGAGCATCGCGGTGGAAGTGCCGTCGGCGGATGTGAAGGAAGGAGAAGTCGATGCGGCGCTGGAACGTTTGCGCGAGCAATCCGCTGATTTTGTCGATGCGCCGGATCGAGAATTGGCGATGGAAGATTTTGCGGTGCTCGATTTCGAAGGCGCGGTTGACGGCATTGCGATTGCCGAGCTCGCGCCGCAGGCGAGCAAGAATTTGCAAGGCGGGAAAAAATTCTGGCTGCGAGTCGCGCCGGGAAATTTTCTACCAAACTTTTGCGAACAGCTTGTCGGAATGAAGCGCGGCGATACGCGCAGCGTGCAGGTCGAATTCCCCGCAGAGTTTCAAGTGCCGGAATTGGCGGGTAGGAAAGCTGATTACGCGGTGACCTTGAATGAAATCAAAGACAAGGTGTTGCCGGAATTAGATGACGCCTTTGCGGCGAAGCTGATGCCTGAGAAAACTTTGGCCGATCTGCGGCACGAAATGGAACACAATCTCGAGCACGAGAAGGAACATGAGATCGAGCGCGCGAAGGAATCGGGCATCATCCGGTTTTTGCATGAGCGAATCAGTTTCGATTTGCCGCCGTCGCTTTTGAAAAATGAAACGCGGCGCGCCTTGAATGAGCTGGTTCACCGCAATCGCGAGCGCGGTGTGCCGGACGAAATGTTGAAAGGGAAAGAGAAGGAATTAATCGAAGGCGCGGGCGGTTTGGCGGCGCATCGATTGAAAACAAACTTCATTCTCCATCGCATCGCGGAGAAGGAGAAAATCAAAGTCACGCGCGAAGAAATCGACGAGCGCATTCGTGAGCAGGCGAAGCAATACAACGTTTCCGTCGACAAAATGCGCAAGGAATTAGAGGAGCATGATCGCGTTGATGGTCTCGCGGAAGAGATCCTGCTGGGTAAGACCCTTGATTTGCTAAAAGCGAATGTTAGCCTCACGCCGCTTGCGGAACCGGTGGAGACGCCGACAGCCGCGACATAAAAATGAATTTCAAAAACGAAAATCGCTCGCAATCCGTCCTCGTGCCGATGGTGGTGGAGCAGACCGGGCGAGGGGAACGCAGCTACGATATTTACTCGCGCTTGCTGAAGGATCGCATCGTTTTTATCGGCACGCCGATCGACGATCACATTGCGAACCTGGTCATCGCGCAATTGCTCTTCTTGCAAATGGAGGACGGGAAGAAGGACATCAATCTTTACATCAATACTCCCGGCGGCTCAGTCACGGCCGGATTGGCAATTTATGACACAATGCAGTTCCTGACCTGTGACGTTACGACCTACTGCATCGGTCTGGCGGCCAGCATGGGCGCGGTGCTTTTGTGCGCGGGAACAAAAGGAAAACGGTACGCGTTGCCGAATTCCGACATCATGATCCACCAGGTTTCCGGCGGCGCGCAAGGTCAGGCGAGCGACGTGGAGCGCACGGTGGAATACATGTTCAAACTCAAGAAGCGTCTGATTAAGATCATCTCATCGCACACCGGCCAGCCGGAGGAAAAGGTCAAGCTCGACTCGGACCGCGACTACTTTTTGTCCGCGGCGGAAGCGAAGGACTACGGCCTGGTCGATGAAGTGATCAAGTCCCGAAAAGAATCAAAATTGCTCGACGGCGTTGTCGGGAAAGAGACAACCGCGATCGCGGAAGCGGCCTTGCCGCAGAAGCTGACGGAATAAAAGTTGCTCTAAAAAGCGCCAAACCCCATGGCACGCGCTTCCAACCTCACGATGTGCTCCTTCTGTGGCAAAAGCCACGCGGAGGTGCGCAAACTCATCGCCGGTCCCGGCGTTTATATTTGCGACAGTTGCATCAATGTCTGCAAAAGCATTCTCGACAAGGAGCTGAACGAGGACGCGCGGCGTCAATCCTCCAATATAAGAGTGCCCAAACCGGTGGAGATCCGGCGCTCGTTAGACCAATACGTGATCGGTCAGGACGTCGCGAAAAAGACGCTCTCGGTCGCGGTCCATAATCACTTCAAACGGGTGATGCAAAGTGCGCCGACGGGCGATTCTTCGGCCGCTTTTCAGCCCGATCCGTTCAGCGAGGTCGAGATCGAAAAGAGCAACATTTTGTTAATAGGTCCGACAGGTTCGGGCAAAACGCTCCTTGCGAAAACGCTCGCGAAAATTTTAGATGTGCCTTTTTGCATCGCCGATGCGACGACTTTGACCGAGGCCGGATACGTCGGAGAAGACGTCGAAAATATCATCCTGCGTTTGCTGCAAAATGCCGATTACGACGTTAAACGTGCCGAAATCGGGATCGTTTACATCGACGAAATCGACAAAATCGGACGCAAGACCGATAACGTCTCCATCACGCGCGACGTTTCAGGCGAAGGCGTGCAGCAGGCCTTGCTGAAAATTCTCGAAGGCAGCACCTGCAATGTTCCGCCGCAAGGCGGGCGCAAGCATCCGCACCAAGAATACATTCAGGTTAATACCGAGAAAATTCTCTTCATCTGCGGCGGCGCGTTCGTCGGGCTCGATAAAATTGTGCAAAAGCGCATCGGTAAAAAAACGATGGGTTTCAGCAGTCCAAGTCTCGAAGTCGAAGAAGCGCTCGCGAAAGTAGCGGTGCGTTCGACGGAACCAGAAGATCTTTTGAGTTTCGGAATGATTCCAGAATTCATCGGGCGTCTTCCGGTTGTCACCGCACTCGATGCGTTGACCGAAGACGAGATGGTCCAAATTCTCACCGACACGAAGAACGCGATGATCAAGCAATACACCAAGCTCTTCGCCATGGAAGGCGTGCGCTTGAGTGTGACGAAGGACGCATTGCGCGCGCTGGCGGCGCAGGCGGTGACGAAAGGAACCGGCGCTCGTGCGCTGCGTTCAATGCTCGAGCGCATCATGCTCGACATCATGTATGACGTGCCGAGCCGCGAGGACATCGCGGAAGTCACGATCAATCGCGCGGTGGTCGACGGGAAGAAGCCGCCGCTCATTCGCAAGAAGCAGGACAAAGACGCCGCTTAAGCCTACGTTCGTCGCCTCGCGATGAACGTGGTCGTGATCAATACCGGGACCGAGCTCTTGTTAGGAAGCGTGCTTAACACGCACCTCAACTTCATCGCGCGACAGTTATTTCCTTTCGGGTTGCGCGTCGCCAAACAGCTGACCGTTCCGGATGGCGATGCGATTCGCGAAACCGTGGCCGAATACCTCAATCGCGCCGATTTGATTTTCGTAACCGGAGGACTCGGGCCGACGACCGACGACATCACTCGTGAAGTGACGGCAGAATTGTTAAGTCGGCCGCTCCGGCGCGATGAAGATGTTGCGACAAAAATCACGGCACGACTGAGGTCACGCGGATTTCCCATGACGGATCGTATTCTTCGCCAGGCCGAAGTGCCGGAAGGCGCCACAGTCTTACCGAACGCGAATGGAACCGCGCCGGGTTTGTACTTGGCCGCAAATGGAAACGCGCCGCACATTTTTCTTTTGCCCGGACCGCCGCGCGAATTGGAGCCAATGTTTAGCGAATCGATTGTGCCGATTTTGCGCTCGATCGTTTCCACAACTGCTGCGATTGAATGCAGAATATTCCGCCTCACGGGCGTGGGCGAATCGATGGTCGAAGCGGCCGTCGGCGAAAAGATTCTTGCGCTGAGCGACATCGAACTTGGCTATTGCGCGCGCCCCGGCGAGGTCGATGTGCGTTTGCTCGGAACGTCCTCAGTCCTCGACGAGGCGGAAGCGCTGATCAGAAGCGCTTTTCCGAAAGCGATCTTCACAACTGACGACGAGCAACTCGAAGAGGTTGTGATTCGGCTTCTCATCGGAAAACAACAAACTGTTGCGACCGCGGAATCATGCACCGGCGGTTACCTCGGCCATCGCCTGACGAATGTTCCTGGCGCGTCGGCTGTCTATCTCGGCGGGTTCGTTACCTACGCGAATGAATTGAAGATCGGAGAACTTGGCGTTCCCGAGAATTTGATTGCCGAAAGTGGCGCGGTCAGTCGAGTTGTCGCGGGCGCGATGGCGGAAGGCGCCAGGAAGAAAACAAACGCGACGCACGCGCTGGCGACGACGGGAATCGCCGGTCCTGATGGCGGGACGAAAGAAAAACCTGTCGGTACAGTCTTCATTGGGCTGGCCTCAGCGAACGCAGAAACGGAAGTGCAGCGTTTCCGATTTTTCACCGATCGAGAAAGCTTCAAGCGCCTAACGAGTCAAACGGCGCTGGAGATGTTACGGCAACGCCTGCTGCTGTAGCGGCGGTCATAGACCGCCGCTACAAGAAAAGCTTATCGCGCATCACCACGACTGGTGTGCCGACTTTCACTTTCGCGTAAAACATCTCCGCACCTTGGGGGGACATGCGAATGCAACCGTGTGAGGCAGGATACCCCGGCAAAATCCCGACATGCATGCCGACGCCATCGCCGGTAAGCCGCATGAACCATTTCATCGAAGCCCCTTCGTAGTGTGTGCCGCTCGGAGCGGAATCGATTTTCAAACTCACGCCCGCGCGCACGGTGCGACCACTGCGGTCCTTGAAATCGCCGTAAACACTGGAGTGATGATCCTTGTCCTTTTCCAGAACCGAAAAGTGTCCCATCGGCGTCATGCCAACGCGTTTGCCGGATGAAATGGGCGAGTCGACCGCGATCTGATCTCCGTGCAGCAGATACGCGCGCTGCTTCGTCAGATTAACAATCACATGCGCCTGGTCGGAAGTGAGGCTGTCGTAAATGGATTTGTTAACGACAATCGGCGGCTGCTTGCTAATCAACTGCGCCGCGGGTTTCATCGGCTGCATTGGCGCGGGAGTCGAAGCTGGCCGCATCGTAGGAGGCCGCGCAGGCGAGGAGCGTGCCATTTGACCGGAGGCGAACGGAGATCCTCCGAGAACCAAAAGCCCGGCGAGAAAAAGGCGGAAAGTTCGGGGCGTCACGCGGTTCAATGTGCGTAGCTGTGGACGCGCTGCAACCATCCTGCCAACCAGCGATTTTCGTTTCTTTCCGGCGGCGAATTCTGCACCCGCTGGCGAAGAACGCGCGCGGCCGAGACGGCGAATTCGGCTGCGGGCGACTGAGCTTTTTCGTTCATACCGGAAAGGACCTGGAGCAAGCCCCATCCTTGTCCGTGATAGCGCTCCGTGTCGAGCACGCCTTCGCCTTTGAAATTCACATAATCGATCAAAGCATAGCACCCGTCCGCCTTGCTGGCGAGGCGATCGAACTCTTCCCGCACATGGGCCCGCTCGCCGGGAGTTGCTGCATCCAGCATTTTCGGCAGCGATTTTTGCAGGCGCTGAATGAGGAAGTCAATTTGCAGGTTAATTGTGCTGGCGAGAAACCCGCGCAGTTCTTTCATTTTCGAATCGTTGGTTGCGGCGAGAAACTCGGCGCGGCTGTTCCACGGGCACGGAAATTCTCCGTTCTGTGTCACCACCCAAGGCAATTTTGCGCCACGACTCGAGGCGAAGCGAATGAAGTCGGGAAAACTTTCCTCGAACGGGCCGCGCATGCCTCGCGGATACCAGATGAAATGGCCAATGCCGAGCGAAGCGAAATTCTCTCCCGCATTCCAGGAAGTCAGGCCCGCGATCGTCCCGCCACACTCGTTTTGCCAAACCTTGTGTCCGATGCGTTGCGCTTCCGCCGGGGACAAAGTTATCGCCTCTGCGCGCGCAAGACAGAAACAGAGACTAACGAGCCGTAAGCTTCTTGACGCCGCTAGCTTCCCCGATAGCGTGCTGTCCCCCGCACCATTCCTCATGAAAAAACTCTGCATTCTTTTGCCTTTAATTCTCTGTGCTCCTTCAGTTTTCGCGCAAGACAGTCCGCTCAAAGACGATCGGGACAAGGTTAGCTACAGCATCGGCCTCGATATCGGAACTACTTTTAAAAAGCAAGGCATGGACCTCAATCCCGATGCCGTGCTGCATGGGATGCGAGACGGTATTGGCGGCGCCAAACCGTTGCTGACTGAAGAAGAGATGAGAACGACGATGACGGAATACTCCAAGAGCATGGTGGAAAAGCAGCAAGCGGCCAACAAGGAAGCCGCCGCGAAAAACAAAGAGACGGGCGACAAATTCCTCGCGGAAAACAAATCGAAACCTGGCGTAAAGACGACGGCGAGCGGTTTGCAATACAAGGTCGTCAAAGAAGGAACCGGAAAGATTCCGAAAGAAACCGATACCGTGGTGACGAATTATCGTGGCACGTTGATTAACGGCACCGAATTTGACAGCTCCTACAAACGCAATGAACCGACCAGCTTTCCGGTTAATCGCGTGATCAAAGGTTGGACGGAAGCGTTGGGAATGATGAAGGTCGGCTCGAAATATCAGCTCTTCATTCCAGCGGAGTTAGCCTACGGAGAACGCGGCGCTCCCGCTGGTGGAATCGGGCCTAACGAGACCTTACTCTTCGAGATCGAGTTGCTCGATATCAAGAATCCAACGCCTCCTCCAGCGATGACGCCGGGCGCGAAGCCAGAGGCGAAAGCTTCGCCGAAAGAGGAAACCAAGCCGGCCGATCGCTAGCACTCGTTAGGCTACTTTTCCCAGGCGAGTCGGGGCGCGTCGCCCCACAAATCTTCCAGGCTGTAAAAGGCGCGCTTTTCCGCGTGGAAGATGTGCACGATCACTTGCATGTAATCGAGCACGATCCATTGGCTGGCGGGAAAACCATCCACCGCCGCCGCGCGCGTGGCATGATGTTGTTTCAGTTGCGTCTCGATTTCGCCGGCAATCGCTTTCAGCTGCGGTTCCGACGCAGCTGAGCAAATGACAAAAAAATCGGTGAAGGTGGAAATTTCGCGCAGATCCAGGACGACGATGTCTTCCGCCTTTTTGTTCGACGCCAGTTCGGCGCAAAGTCTGGCTAGCTTTTCCGAGTCTATGTTGGCGGTTCCCGGTAAAGCTGATGACGCGCGATAATTTCTTCCACAACCGGCGGTACGAGATAACGAATGGATCGCCCACTGGCAACTCTCTTTCTGATCTCCGTCGCGGAAATTTCGATGTGCCGCATGATCGTCGGAAACTCTGAGCGAATCTCACCGACTCCGCGGTGCAGGACGACAAACTGCGTCATCTCACGCAATTCGGCGAAGCGGTGCCAGGTCTCCAGTCGGGGCAAATTGTCGGATCCGATGAGGTAGTAGAATTGGTCGCGCGGATGACGTCGTCTCAATTCCTTCATCGTATCGAACGTATACGAGGGCGGCGGGCGATTGATTTCCAATTCGTCGAAACAGAACTGCGCTTCGCCCGCGATAGCCGCGCGTAACATCTCCACGCGCGTCGATGCAACGGCCGACGTTTGCGTGAGCTTGTGCGGAGAGACTGCGGCGGGAACAAAAATGATTTCGTCCAGCGCGAGCTTCTCCAAGGCTTCGCGCGCCAGGATTAAATGAGCGCAATGAATGGGATCGAAGGTCCCGCCGTATACGCCGATTTTTTTCAAGCGCGGTAAGGTAGCGCAAGCTTCCGGCTTGCACGAACCACGATGCCGCCTCGAAGATTGCGCTACTTATGCTCGGCCAACTCCTTCTCACCGGCGTACCTGGAACGGAACTGGATCGCGAAGCGGCCGCGCTTTTCCGCAAGGTGCAGCCGGGCGGATTCATCCTTTTCGGCCGCAATATCAAGAGCGCAGCGCAACTGCGGAAGTTGATCGACGATCTGCGCGACCTTTCGACCATTGAGCCGATCATCACCATCGATCAGGAAGGCGGCCGCGTTTCGCGTTTGCGCTTGATCGGTAACGAACCGCCCAACGCCCAGCAATTGCGCGACAAGAACGATCCAGCACTCGTTAGGCAACACGGTCAGATCACCGGTCGTTTGTTGCGTCTCTTCGGTTTCAATCTCGATCTCTGTCCGGTGCTCGACATTTCCTTCAATGACGAAGCGGATAATTCTTTGCGCGGCCGTTGCTATGGAAAAGATGTCGAACAAGTCGTTAGGCTGGCTGGCGTTTTCAACGATGCCTTGCGCGCAGAAGGGGTCGCGAGTTGCGGAAAACATTTCCCCGGTTACTCCGCCGCCCAGCTTGATGCGCATCACGATTTACCGAAGATCGATCGCACGCGCGCCGAACTAGAAGCGAACGAGCTCGCGGTTTTTCGACAATTCGTTGGGCGGGTGGATAGCATGATGGTCTGTCACGCGTGGTATCCGACCTTTGATCCGGAAAAACATCCGGCCTCACTTTCCTTCCGCGTCGTGACGGAGCTGCTGCGCGACGAACTCGGTTTTGAGGGCCTCGTTATGACCGATGACCTCGACATGGGCGCGATCTACAATGAGTACGGGTTGGAAGAGACGATCTGCCGATCCATCATCGCCGGCAACGATCTCGCCATGATCTGCCATCGCGTCGATCAAATCGGCCAGGCGCTTTCCTTTCTACAAAAACTTCCGCCTAACGAGACCAACCGCGCGCTCGAAAATGTCGCGCATTTCAAGAAGGCGCTGGCGCCGCCGGAAGAATTTTCCGAGGAAAAATTCCGCGGGCTCGATGCCGAAATTTGGAATTTGCGCGTCGCCGTGCTTGGCGAAGAGCGCGCCGCGCAACGCAGCCCCGAAGACGGCGCGCGTTCGCCGGTTGAGATTTACTGAACCACTCGTTAGGCCAAAGTGAAAATTCTTATCACGAATAATCGTCTCGATTTGCGCGGTGGTGCCGAGATGTTCGTGCGCGATCTGGCGCGTGCCTTGCAGGCGCGCGGTCATGTTGTCTTCGCCTACAGCAGCGATCTCGGCGAAGGCGAGCGACTGTTGGAAAGCGACGTCGTGGCCGTTTCCACCGATCTGGAAAAATTGCCGTTCCAGCCCGACATCATTCACGCCCAACATCATCTCGACGCCATGACGGCGTTGACCGCACTGCCGGGCGTGCCCGCAATTTATCATTGTCACGGCGCGGTCTGGCGGGAAGCGGTTCCGAAACATCCGCGCATTTGCCACTACCTCGCCATGTCACGCACGCTGGCCGAGCGCATCATGGTGGAATCGAATATTGCCGCCGACGACATCACGCTTTGGTGGAACACCGTCGATACCGCACGATTTCACACGGTGCGAAAACTTCCCACGCGTCCAGCGCGCGCCTTGTTTTTCAATAACCGGCACAGCTCCGACGGTGAAACGGTCGCGGCGGTGCGAGAAGCCGCTCTACGCTGCGGAATCGAACTGGATTTCATCGGGAACAATTTCGCCAAAAAAATCTACGATCCGGAGCGTGTGCTGCCGGAGTACGATCTTGTTTTCGCCTCGGGGAAATGTGCGATCGACGCCATGGCTTCCGGATGTGCGGTGATTGTTGTGGGACGGACGAGTTGCGGTGAAATGATTCGGCCGGAAAGTTTTGAACGGCTGCGCGAAGTAAATTTTTCCTGCGCGGTGAATTCGCCGCCGCCCTCTGCGGAAAAAATCGAAAACGAGATCCGACGTTTCTCAGCTGATGATTCCGCGAAGGTGACGGAGCGATTGCGCCGTGAAGCAGATCTCGATTCTTCGATCGATCGCCTGCTCGCGATTTACGATCGTGTGCGGGCGCAACACAGCGCAACAGCGCCAGATTCTGACGCTGAATCGCGCGCGGTTTCGCATTATCTCCGCCGACTCGTGCCGGTGATCAAGGAGTTGGATCGCGCGCAAACGCTCGGTCACTCCGTCGAACGCAACGCGGAAAAATTTCCGTGATGTCAAAACTCTCCGAGGCCGCTGCGCATTCGCTCGATCGGATTCGTGCGAAAATGAAACGCTGCCGTGCGGTCGCGGGTCTGGGGGTGAAGGCGATCGGGTTTCCTGAACTGGACGAGAAACTTTGGCGCCTCGGTCGTGAACTAATTTCGGAGACGAAGAGCGTGCAGGGGAACGGCCCTGATGTTTACCTTGCGACGCAAGTTTATGCGGATGGCGGACACACCGCGCTCATCGGCGATTTCGTGCGTGCGCTCGGTGACGAGAAAAACACCAAACTGATTCTGTCCGATCTCGAGAACACCAATTCGCTCCCGTTACCGGAAGCGATTCGTAGCCGCCTCGCGATCGTGCCGGAAAACATTTCGATTCTCACTGGTGAAACGCTCGCCGTTCGGCTCGAGGCCCTTGTCGCGCAACTTTTGGAACTAAATCCACGCCGTCTTTTTCTTTTCCAGCATCCGGACGATCCGATAGTGGGTGCGGCGGCGCAGCCGGAAATCTCCCGGCAGATTATCATGGTTCATCACGCGGATTTTGCGCCATCGCTCGGGCTCTACCTGCCGGGAATTCAACTGATCGATTTGAATCCCATCGCTGCTTCTCTCAGTCGCGTGCTCGGCCTAACGAGTAGTTGGTTGCCGCTTTTCGCGCCCGACCCCGGGCCGCGGCCGACGGCATTTTTGCGCCGTGGGCAATTAGTTACTGCTAGCAGCGGCAACCCCTACAAATTCACGCGCGATTATTTTTATTCGTATCCGAAAACGATCGGAATCGTTTTGCGCGAGACCGGTGGCTGGCACGTGCACATCGGGGAACTCGAAACGAAAACAATTTCGGAAATTGAAGAAGCGCTCGCGCGTGAAAATGTAGTACGAGAACGATTCATTCACATTCCGTGGGTACCGTCCGTGGCAAAGGCACTTTGGGAAAACGAAGTCGATCTGTTTCTGGCTTCCTTTCCGCTGGATGGGGCGCGGACCAGCGCGGAAGTTTTCGCTTCAGCGACACCCTATCTCGGTCACTCCGCTCAACCGCGTCGTGATACCGATGGCAAAATTTATTGGAGCACGTGGGACCATCTCAGTGATATCCTCCGCGCCGCCGATCAAAAATTTCTCGAAGAACAGTCACAGATTTCGCGCCGGATTTATGAGGACCTCCATCAGCCGCGCGAATTCAAGACGCGTCTTCTCCGGATCCTCGACGGCCAGGGCGGGCGCAAAGATCCGCAGGCGGAAGAGCGCGACCTGCGTACGATGAAAGGTATGCTGCGAGCTCTGATTGCCGCCGCCTATCAGGACGGCGCCGACTAACTACGCCGCGACCAATTCGTCGCGTTCGCGCAAAGTTTCTTCCACCGCGCGAACAAGATGATCCGACTGCTCCAGGACAGTGAGCAAAACGACATCGTCGGCGCGCAGGTCGTCATCGAGCGCATTTTGAAGTACGGCGCGTGAGCGCGCGACAGTCACGTCGCCTAATTCGCGACGAAGGTTAATCGCCAAAAGATCGACGCAAAACGGCGCGTCGACCCAGGCACGCGCAGTTGCGGGATTATGTTCGTGAGAATTCGTTAGAATCACTTTGTCGAAATGAGCCAGCGCTCGCGGCAAATCGCGTTGATAAACCCAATCGCGTCCACCGGTCCCACGCGGCTGAATGATCGAAACGAGCCGGCGGTCGGGAAAACGCTGTCGCAGGGCGCCGGCCAACTCGATCAGCGACGCAGGATGGGAAGCTTTATCGCGTACCAGTGTACAGTCGCCGATAGGAATTTCTTCCTGCCGATTGCGCACGCCGCGGAAAAGTCGCAGGGCTTTTGCCGAGTCGGCGAGCTCGATGCCGAACTGTCGCGCCGCCAGCGCGGCCATGGCGGCATTCCGCATATTCATGCGACCGCACAATGGGATTTCGAATCCCTGGTTCTCCAAGCGAAATCGCGAACTTTCGGGTGATGTTCGAACGCCGGAAATGCGCGCGGTTGCCGTCTCGGAAAATCCCACTTTGATCGTTGCGCACTGTGCGTGCGAGGCGACTCGGATAGCCGCTTCATCGTCATCGGGTACGATCAAACGGCCCGCGCGCGGCAGTTGTTCGACGAAAGCCGCGAAAGCGTCGCACAGCTCGCCTAACGAGCGGTACATATCCGGATGATCTTCGATGATGTTGGTGATCACGCCGATTTCCGGTGCGTAATGCAAAAATTTCGGATTTCGATCATCGAAACAGGAGGCGTATTCGTCGCCTTCCAAAACGCAAAAATTGCTGCCGGTAAATTTTGCGGGACCGCTCAGATTTCGCGCCACACCACCGACGAGGTAATCCGGGCAACGTGAATTGAATTGCAGAATCCAGGTGAGCATCGCCGTCGTAGTCGTTTTGCCGACCCCGCCAGTGACGACAGCGTTGCGCGAATGCGCGAGAAATTCTTCCCGCAAAAACTGCGGAAACGAACGGTGCGGGATCCCGCGGCGCACTGCTTCCAGCAGCTCGGGGTTATCGGCGTTGATGCGCTTCCCCACGATGACGAGATCGACGTCTTCCGGAATATTGTTCGCGCCATAGGGGGTGCGAATGCGGAGCCCACGCTCGGATAAATCCGCTCGAATCGAGCCGTAACATTTTTCGTCGGAGCCGGTGACGCGCCAACCATCGGCCAGCAGGGCCGCCGCGATCCCGCCCATGGCTTTGCCGCACACGCCAATGAAATGTAAAGACCGAGGCGTTTTCATCAGGACGCGCTCTTAATAGCGGTTAGGCGGAAAGTGTCGAGCGTTTCGCGCGGTCAATCTTCTTGGCCAGACCTCGCGCGGCGGTGCAATTGACGGCTCTTCGCGCAGCCCATAATCTTCGCGCGTGCAGGCGGAACTCGAGCAGTTGTTGATTCTTCAGGATCGCGAACAAAAGATCCGGCAGATTCGCGCCGAAGTGAAAGCGCTGCCGTTGCAGCGTGCGCAATTGGAGAATCAAGTCGCCGCCAGCGCGGCTGGCCTGGAAGCGTTGAAGCAAAAGGCCATGCACACCGAAGTCGACCGCAAGAAATTGGAGCTCGACGTCGGCACGCGCACCGAAAGCATCAATCGGCTCAAAACGCAGCAGTACGAAACGCGCAAGAATGACGAGTTTCGCGCCATCGGGAACGAGATCGAGCGTTACGAAAAAGAGATCCAGCAGATCGAGGATCAGGAATTGGAATTGATGGATCAGCTCGACAAGTTAAAGGCCGAAGTTGCGGCGGAGGAAAAAAAATCGGTCAATGCAAATGCATCATTCGTGCGGCAAAAAACCGATCTCGATACTAAAGACAAGGCGCTCGAGGTTCGCCTGCAGGAATTAACCAGGGAACGGGAAGAGATCGCCGGCAAGATCGACGAGGATTTACTTAGCCGCTTCGAACGACTGATCGCCAGTAAAGGCGACTCCGCGGTTGTTGCCCTCGAGCACGAAGTCTGCACCGGCTGTCATATGAAGATCACGACGCAAACGGTGCACCGTGTGAAGAGCGGAAAAGAAATCGTCAGCTGCGAACAGTGCGGGCGGATTTTGTATTCCGCGGAGTAACTAAAGTTCTTTCGTCATGAAGACGCTGTTCGGATCTTCTTTGTAATTCGCAAACGGCGCGCACTGGCGAAAGCCGAACTTCCCGTAGAGTCGGCGGGCCGGCTCGAAAAACGGCATCGCACCGGTTTCCAGACTGAGACGCCGATAACTCCTTTGTCTCGCGACATCGATGATGTGATTCAGCATCAAGGACGCGATCCCACGTTGCTTGTGGGACGCGCCGGTGCGCATCGATTTTATTTCGCCGTGTTGCTTGCTCAGCTCGTTGAGCGCACCACAACCAACAAGTTTGTTCTCATCCCAAACAGTCCAGAATGTGATCTCGGGTTTGCGCAATCCATCGAGATCGAGCGCATGTTTGCTCTCGGGCGGCGAGACCGATTTCATATCGCGAAGGTGATCCTCCAGGAACTCGGCAATCTCCGGCCCGGACAAATCATCGATGATGATCTTCATCGATTGAGGAACTGGATTAGACGTTGAAGCGAAACTCGACTACGTCGCCATCTTTCACGACGTACTCTTTTCCTTCGATGCGCAGCTTGCCCGCCTCGCGCGCTTTGGCGGAAGAGCCTAACGAGACCAAATCGTCGTAATGCACTACTTCCGCCGCGATGAAGCCGCGCTCGAAGTCGGTATGAATGACACCGGCGGCGGCGGGAGCTTTGTCGCCTTCGTGGATGGTCCAGGCGCGCGTTTCTTTTTCGCCCGTGGTCAGATAAGTGCGCAAGCCTAACAAGTGGTAGACCGCGCGAATGAGCGCGCTCACCCCACTCCCGGAAACCCCGAGGTCGCGCAGATATTCCTGCGCCTCCGCGTCGCTCAGATCGACCAGTTCGCTCTCGATTTGCGCGCTGATTACGACCGCTTCGCTGCCGAAATGATTTTTAGCGTATTCCTCCACCGCACGGACATGCGGCGAATCGGTCTGCGCCAGATTCGGATTCAGCGACATTGCAGGCAAACAGGGTTGGCTTGGAAGTGAGCAAGAAAAAATCGCGCGCGATGATTTTCTCTTCTTCCGCGAGCGCGGCGGTGATCGCCGGTTTTCCGGAATCGAGATGCGGCAACAATTTTTCGATGACCGCGTTTTCCGCTTTGGCGGTTTTGGATCCTGCGCGCACTTCTTTCTGCAATCGATCGTGCCGTTTCTGCAAGGACGCGAGATCGGCCAGGACCAATTCAGTGTTGATCACTTCGATGTCGCGCACCGGATCGATCGAACCACTGACATGATGAATGTCGCCGTTTTCAAAACAACGCACGACCTGCACGATCGCGTTTACTTCGCGAATGTGGCTGAGGAATTGATTGCCGAGTCCTTCGCCCGCGCTCGCGCCTTTGACCAGACCCGCGATGTCGACGAATTCGATCGCGGCCGGGACGACCTTTTGCGAGTGCGACATCTTCGCGAGAACATCGAGCCGCGTGTCCGGCACGGTGACCACGCCGAGATTCGGGTCGATGGTGCAGAAAGGATAATTTGCCGCCTGCGCTTTGCGCGTGCGGGTAACGGCGTTGAAGAGAGTGGACTTGCCGACATTCGGCAGACCAACGATTCCAGCACTCAGCATAAGGCGCGGACGTTAATGCAATTTGTAGCGGCGGTCTATGACCGCCGAACGGGCGGATTGCAGTGGACGGTTTCGGCGGTTGCAGACCGCCGCTACAACGCAGGCGTCTTTAGTTTCGCGAAAAGTAAACGCAGACTATTGAGCACCACGATCACCGTGCTCCCTTCGTGCGCCACGACGCCCAGGGAAAGCGGAATTCCCCTAACGAGTGCTAACAATGCCATCACAATCACGGTGCCGAGCGCGATCGTGATGTTCTGGCCAATGATGCGCTTGGCGCGGCGGCTTAATCCGTAGGCGATGACGAAATTCTCCAGGCGATCATTCATCAAAATAACTTCCGCCTGTTCCATCGCCGCATCGGAGGCGCGCGCGCCCATGGCCACGCCGACATCGGCGGCGGCGAGTGACGGCGCGTCGTTTACGCCATCGCCGATCATGGCCACCTTGTCGCCGTGCGCTTTCAATTCCTGCACCGCTCTGACTTTTTCATCCGGCGATAATTGCGATTGCACCTGATCCACGCCGGCTTCGCGCGCGATCAATTCCGCCGTGGCCGGACGATCCCCGGTCAACATCACCGTGCGCATTCCAGCTTTGCGCAATTCGCCCAGCATCGCGCGCGCTTCACTGCGCAGTTGATCGCGCAAAAGAAAACGGCCGCAGATTCCGGGACCGGCGACCCAAACTTCAGCGACATCGTGTTCTTCGGCGCGGCTTGCATTGCAATCGGCGGACGGGATGGCCGCTTGCACGAAATCGCGACTCCCCAGCGCGAAGAGCTGTCCGCGATGGCGCGCAGTAATTCCGCCGCCGGAGGTGGATTCGATGCTCGTCATATCGAGTGCAGATGCGCCGCGTTGCGCGCAGATTTTTTCCATGGCGCGAGAGAGAGGATGATTGGAAAGGCGCGCCAAATTGTAGGCGGCAGCGATCAGATCGCTCTCGGGTCCGCCTAACGAGTCGATTTGCACCAGAACCGGCGTGCCGTGAGTGAGCGTGCCGGTTTTATCCAAAGCGACTGTCTTCACGTCGGCCAAAGTTTCGATGGCGGCGCCACCGCGAAAAAGAACGCCGCGCCGTGCACCGCAGGCGATCGCGGAAAGAATGGCAGAGGGAACGCTCAGGACCAGCGCGCAGGGGGACATGACGACGAGCAAGGTCATCGAGCGATAGAATGCGCTCGATTGAGTCGCCTGCGCGAGAAACGGGGGCCATTTCAAAATCAACCAGCCGACAAGGAAAAACGCCAGGCAGCTGAGAAGAACTAGATAGGTATAGCCGGTCCCAAAACGATCGCTGAAACGTTGCGACGGCGCTTTCAAATGTTGCGCCTGCTCGATCAGCTTTACGATTTTTTGCAGCGCACTTTCGCTCGCCGGCCTAACGACTTGTCCGTCGAGCACGCCCCACGCGTTCAACGTTCCGGCCAGAGCAATGTCGCCCGGCTGTTTCGGCATCGGGCGCGATTCACCGGTGAGATTGGATTCGTCGCAGGCGCTCTCGCCGGCGATCACGCGGATATCGACCGGAATTTGTTCGCCGGCGCGAACGCGCAATCGCATCCCGGGTACGAGCGAATCGACGGGAAGTTCGCGTTCCTGCCCGTTCTCCAGCACGGTCGCGGTTTTCGGGGCTCCGCGGAGAAGCGCGCCGATTTCCTGTTGCGTGCGCGCGTTGGCGAAATGTTCCATCGCACCTGCGGCCGAGAACAAAAAGAGAAGGAGTGCGCCTTCGCTCCACGCGCCGATCAAGGCCGCGCCAAACGCGACCGCGAGCATGAGAAAATGAATTTCCAATTCCCCGTGGCGAATTCGCTCGAAGGATTCGCCGGCCGCGTCCCACGCGCCGCAGATATAACTGAGCGCGAAGAGGGGAAGAATGATCATCGGTGAGGCTCCGGCACGTTGCGCGGCCCAACCGGCGACACCGAAGAGCAGGCAAAGGCCGGCCAGGAAGGCGAGTTTCCTCCATTCGTTAGGCGAGCTGTGCTTGGCTGGTTGCCCGCAACAGGAAACGCGCGGCCAGCGCAAATTTTTCCATTGCCAAAAATGGGTGGCCGTTCGGCAGGTCAGTTTTTCAATCACCGTGCTGCCGAGCACATCTTTCACCACGACGTTTGCATCGCCGACTTTGCGCGAAGGCGCTTCGCCGCATTGCTCACAAATTCCGCTGGCGTTGACGATACCGCATTGTCGTTCGCGTTCTGCCACCGCTTCCGTCACGCGGCCGGCCAGACGCTGGCCGCGATCGGCGCCGAGGGTAGCGATGGAGAGCAATCGGTTCTTCGGTTGAAACGCGACCGCTTCCAGCTGCGGCTCTTCCTGGAGCAAGCGCGCGACGGTTCGATAAACGCAATGCTCATCGTCGCGCGACGATTCGTTAGGCAAATGGCCATTTGTTCCAAGCTCGTCGCGCATTTCCAGGAAGACGATACGCGGAGAAGGGGAGGGCTCTAGCGAAATCGGGACGACAGGATTTGAACCTGCGACTTCCTGGACCCCATCCAGGCGTTCTACCAAGCTGAACTACGTCCCGACGTGCGTGCACTATGAACGAAGACCGGCAAAAAACCAGCGGCGGAAGAAAGGAACGATCTGTCGCCGCGCCGACCGCACTACCAAGCTCGCCACCGCGAGTCCGTCCTGCGGCGGACTGAACTACGTCCCGTTGTGGTCTCGTTTTCTCTATGCTGCGCGGGGTGACGCGTCAATCGAAAGGGTCGACCACCACTCGCGGGCCGTGATGCAACGCCTCATAAGCAGTTGAGGGTAGGACTTCATTGAAAGCTAGAACGTGGAGCGGCCAGCGGTTTATGCATTGACTAGTTAGGTCTCCTCCTTGTGAACCACACAGAAGAGATTCCCATCAAGATCTTCCAAGACAGTAAAATCATCGTGGGCCTTATATTTCCACGGATACCGCCTCGCGCCGAGCTTGACGAGTCGCTCGACTTCCAAGTCACGGTGTGAGGTGTAAAGATCAAGGTGCAGCCAGCTCCTGTGTCCGGCGCGCCGACTGCGTGCTTGAAACGAAAGATTCGGGCCTGCTGTTTGCGGTCGGCTCTGTTACTATTCAGCTACCACTAGCTCTTGGTCTGGCCATGCTCTTGAATCGCCCAGGATTAAAAGGGCGCGCCATGTTCCGGCTCATCTTCTTTTCTCCATCGCTGGTGGGCGTGGTGTTCGTCGCCATGATGTTCAGTGTCATGTTCGGTGAATCCAGCGGACTGGTTAACTCCATCTTTCGTGCGGTTATTCCCGGCTTTCCGCAGGAATTTCCATGGCTGCAAAAATATGTGCTTTCGGCCCTAATCGTGGCGGCACTTTGGATGTATGTCGGCTTTCAACTTATAAATGTGCTGGCCAGCCTCGTGCACTGTTCTCGCATCGAATGAATTGAAACTGTTTGGGCCTAGCATTGCACTTGCTCGTCTTGCAGTCATGCTCCTCACACTTGAAGAAATAACAGAACGCGAACACGCCCTGCGCCAGGACATCGCCGATAGCGAACGTCTTCTCGCCGCTTACCAGCTCATTCGGGCCGATCGGGCAAAACTAGTCGGCGCTGCCTCAGCTCGCGCTTTACTGCCAGCAAGGACCGCCCACTGCCTGGAGGATCGACCCGAGCCGGCTCCTCCACCGTCAATGCCCCCGGCCTACGCTCCGCCGAAGGTCAACGCAGACCTGCGCGGCTTGCGCTCAGGTTACGGTGGCAATGGCCAGGCGGTGTGGTGGGCCATCCAGCAGATGACGGAAGATTACTCGTTGCGCGATCTCGCTTCGCTCCTGAAACGCGAGGGCGGGGCGATGCGAAGTGCAGAAATCTCGGTTATCCTTACCCGGCTGAAGAAACGCGGCCAGATCGAAGAAATTAGGTGCGGCCGCGGCCGGCGAGGTTCGGTCTTCCGCAAGCCTGCCAGTGCGACCGTGCCGGAAGCAGAACCGACGGACCGAACCGAAGAGATAGTGGCCGCGAGTCAATAAATGCAGAGGCGGCTGTTCTCAGCCGCAGCCCTTACCGAATGAACCGCAACCAAGCAGGGCAAAATTAAATCTCAGGCTGCTACCGGCGCCACGCCCGGCAGGGAACGCATTATTCCTATTGGCGACCAGATTATTTGCATCACGAAGAGGATTGTTTGGTTCGGGAACAGCACGGTTTCAACCCAAACCTTCCTTGTCCAGGTTTGATGCATCGTTTCCCAAACCATGAACACCATTAACCAAACAAGAAGATTTGTTACCGAGATTAGATGAATCGTTTCTCAAAGAAGCGACACGATTAATCAAACAAGAAGAACCATTCTTTAGGTTAAATGAATCGTTTAGCTAACCTGTGACCTCATCAATCAAACTTGGGAAATCATTTTCCTAACGATAGAAATCATTTCTCAAACCAACAGCATCATTCATCAAACCTTAAGAACGATTCTTTAGGTTAAAGAAATGATTTCTCAAACTAGATGAATGATTCTGCTGGTTAGATCAATCGTGCTTCTTACAAGGTAAACCTTGCAGAAGATCAGGAAAACGGCGCTTGCGATGCTTTCCGGTCTGTCGCGCGGTCTGAAAAATCGTTCGCGCGGCCTGCAAGACAAGCACCGCATCTGAGCAAATGATGCTCATAAGCCGGAACTCTAGCTCGCTTATTGTAGGGATCATGTTGCGGCTTAAGGAGACCGCTGAGCAAGTTTAAACCGGAATCACGCAGGACGCGCAATGCTGTCTCACCTATCCGAAGACCTTTCCTTGTCTGTGCTTGCCGGGCGAGTTTCTCTCTCGCCGAGACATTTCCGCCGCCGGTTTGTTGCTACCTTTGGAGCTACCCCCGCCCGTTTCGTCGAAAGGCTTAGACTCGAAGAAGCATGCAGGCGATTACTTTCATCGCCCGCTTGTACCATCGCGAGCATTGCCAAAACGGTAGGATTCAAGAGCGACGAAGCCTTCCGGTTGACATTCGGACGCCGATTTGGGATCCATCCCAGCAGTTATCAAAAGCGGTTTCATCCGACACAGCCATAGAACCGTTAGAAAACACGAAAAACAGGCCGTCGAACGACTCTAAGTAGCAACGGGGCGCGATCAGATCGCTAGCCGTCAGCGGTTAACTCCCGTCGGAGTGGAATTCGGACCGGCGGACTCTTGGTTTTCAAGAATCCTTAACGCCTGCGCTTTTCGCGCAGCTTCGAAAACACTTCCCTTCGCCGCCAACCGTGGACGCGCAATGTAATTCGCGTCGGGTTTGAGGCGATGATACCGCGCTGAGCAGGAGGTGCGCTGCAACTTCTGATGACGGGCGCCGTACTTGTCTCTCAGCCGCCGCTTTCTTTCCGCAAATAGTGCACCGATGATTTTTCATCATCCTGAGTTGGTGCCGTCGCTGGCGGCTTATTTTTAGATGACTAAATTCATCTAAAATAGCTCCGCTCATACGGGGTTTCGTTTTCCTAGGCAATGCCACGACGCCGCTTGATCTGATGATCAAGAATCGGCTGGAAAAATCTGACCCTAGAATTTTTACGGACGCCGACGACGCACAAAAAACCACGCACCGAGAATCGCCGGGCCGGCGAGAAGCGAAAGCGTTGTCGGCTCGGGCACGACGGCGAGATTATCGAAGCCAAAGTTTGCGCCGGCACCTTGGTTAAAGTTAAAGAGCCGTATGTTGTCGATGTTTCCAATAAGCCCGCTGGTCGCGGTGAAGTTTGAACCCCCTGGAGATCCGGTAAGTGTGAACGAATAGCTACTTCCACCATTGAAGGTGAAAGAGAAGTGATATGGCGTGTTGGCCGTGGCCACCGCTCCCGCGCTGAAATTGCTTCCCCCGTCGTTCAGCGTCCAATTACCGGCGCCGTTGGTCTGGAGTTCGATCACAGTGGTTCCGCCGCTTCGTAGGTCGATACCGACGGATGCACCGGCAGTCTGGTTAGCAACGAATGGCGTGAACCCCAAATCGATCGAGAAGGTTTGGCCCGCTGAAAGCGCTCCTCCAGTAAGACCGCGAAAAACCTCCGTCGTGGTAGTACTAAACGTGTTGAAAAGCCCAAAGGTATTTGCGCCGAGACCTGTCCCGCCGATGTAGTGACCTCCATCACCGTCCGTGATTCCCCACGCGGCGAAGCCAAACCCAAGATTAGACCCAACGGTCCAATTCGCCGTTGAACCGTAATTGGCGGCATTGTCGCCAGCCGGCGCGGCAGCATGCAGGGCGACAGCCGATAATCCGAGACAAACAATTCCCAACGTGAATTTTTTTAGCATGACCTTCTCTCCTTCTCTTGCCTTTCGCATTTCACTGCAATTTCCCTCTGCGTCAACGAAAATATAGAGGTTGGAGTCATCTTTTTCTTGAACCGTTCTTTCGATAGCGGACACCAAAGAAGCGAAAAAAACCGTGGTCGCCGAACGATAGTGTTTGAGCTCTCAGCAGGGCAGGGGCCCGCGGCCCTAATTCCAAGGAACCTGTTGAGCACAAGGAAACTTGCGAACTCAGTTGGATCTTGTGCACGAACTTGAGCCCTTCTGGGACCCACTGCGGGGCCATCCGCGCTTTAAAAAATCGTCGCCGATCTCGCGCCGAAAGAGACGAAGTAGAACATTGTGACTAACGAGCAACCAAGCAGTCTGCGCCTTGCGATCGGTCAGCATTTTTTCTATTTGCAATTGATCGCGGAGGTTACCCGAGAGCTCCAACATCCATGGCTCGAGTAGAAGCCAGTTACCGAAGTTACAGCCGTGCAACAGCACCGGCTCATTCTTTTCGTTGACGATCGACGGCCCCGAGGAATGGAGAAAAGGCAGAGGCGGCGCTGCCATTTGCGCATGCGCCACCGATTGAATTAACAGACGCGGCAGAACCACGGGCCGCACTTTGCCCCTGGCTCTCATCTACTTACTCCAGCCCAGCGCGAAGAAATCCGATTGCGCCTCATCGCCTGTGCTTTGCTTCTGGTAATCGACAAAGGAGAGCGCAGTGACATGCCCATCGGCGTAAGCTACATTCAGGAACGCGCTCTGACCGGGGGAATGCGCAAAATCCGTCCGCTTCCAATCCGGCCACGCCGTATCGAAGAAAACCATCGCATTCGTAGGACCGAGGAGCGGCATTTGATTCTGCGCGTGCCAGATGTTGTAGCGGTAATGGCAGTACCGCGAATCCTCCAGCCACGCTTCCTGCGGGTTCCTCTCCGCCGCCGGACATCGCAAGACCTTGTTCGGATCCTTCCCGACCGTTCCGCCAAAGTAAGGCGCGAGCGTATCCGCGATCCAGGTTTCACCCTGCTCCCAGGAGTAACCATGCATGTTCGGATACCGGCCGCCATTATCGTTCGCGGCTAGCAGCGTTGCCGTTAGAGCCTGGCGAATGTTTGAAACGCAGGCTGCCTGGTAACCTTTCTTCCGAATTGAGCTCAACACCGGAAAACTCAGGGCCACGAGGACGGCGATAATCGAAATCACCACCAGCATTTCGATGAGCGTGAAAGCGTTCCTTTCCGGGAAAATCGTAGTGGCGTTGAGCCAATTCGAAACAGGAGGAGAAACGCGATTACTGGTTGTCACGGGGTCGTTGCCGTTAACAGGATGCTCCATTATTGACAACAACAAATCATTTCAGGCCTTGGCAGATTCTCAGCCCGGGAAGGCTACGATCCTGCCGGCTCCAGATTGATGATTTTATTTCTTTCACTGCGTGATCAGCGCAATACGTAACTGCGCACGATCGAACCAGCTTCACTTCCAACGACCGACCAATGTCGTCAGAATCGTTGAAGTCCCCGACCAGTAAGGATCGGCTGCAATCTGTTGGATGAACTTTAGAACTGGTTCGGCTCGGCCGCGCGCTCGCATCAATAGTGTTTGCGGCCAACCCTTGGCAAGCTTGGACAAAGGGGGAGCGTGGAAAAGAAAAGCGCAAACTCACCGCGAATTTACGCCGAATAGACGCGAATAGCAGAATCGGAGGAAGTCGTTCCCGGCATAGTTCTGGACTACAACGAGCAAAACGAAGTAGTCGGTATTGAGATGCTTTACTTATCCAAACGCGCGGCGAAGCTGAAAACCGCCGCTTAGAATTTGAGGCAGTCTAAGCTGTCCGTTTCTGAAGCATCGACCTGGCTGAGCGGCGCGCTGGGAGGAGGCCTAAGCGAAGGTACCGTGAGTGGCACCACGCCCACCCACGGCGTCGGCGCATTAACTCTGACTGGTAATTCAATCATCGATCTAGTACCGGGACGAGCATTCTTACTTTTGCCAATAGCAGTGCAAGCACTTGGACCGCGGGCATGTTGCTCAAAATCTATGATTGGACTGGCCTCAACTCGGGTGGTGGGACCGACCAAGTCTTCTTCGGCAACAGCGCCACTGGATTGAGCGCTACCCAACTTGGTCAGATCGCTTTCTATAGCGATTTTGGTTCAACATCGCTAGGATTTGCGCAGATACTCTCTGATGGTGAAATAGTGCCCGTGCCCGAACCGTCAACGGTGTTTGCCGCGATCTTAGTAGCCGCCGCCGTCGGCTATTTCGAGCGACGACAGGTGCGGTTCACGTGTCATAGGGCCTTCCAGAAACTATCCCAACGAAAGCATTAGCAGGCGATTTTGTTTCAACAACCTGGCCATTACGGCGTCTCTGACGCCGTTGTATTAGCTGTCGTCGGAGACGCCCTCTACAACCGAATTACTGGTTGAGCGCTAACCGGTTCTTAGTTGCGCACTGCCAAGCCGTGCTACGGCCCGACGTGCGTGCACTATGAACGAACATCGGAAAGAAACCAGCGGCCGAAGTTTTACCCTCGTTTCCGTGTTGGCTTCGCTGTCGTCGCATCCGCCACCGGCATCAGTTCGAAAGTCCGAAACAAAGGCGCTAGATCGATCACCGCGTTCGCCGACGCCTTGAGGTTGCCGCTCAGGTTCGCTGCTACTGAAGCTACTTCCACGCGGATTCCGCGCCGGCGGAGTTTGGTTGCGAGATAAGCGAAATCGGCATCGCCCGTCACCAGAATCACGACGTCCGGCTGCATCTCGACCGATAACTCCAGCGCATCGATCGCCATCATCACATCCACGTTCGCCTTGTAATGACCTTCCTCGGCCGGCGCGCCGTCCTTGGTCACAACCAGGAAACCATTCGCGCGCAGCCAGTGCATGAACTTGTTTTTCTTGTCCCGCTCTTCCTGCCAGAGAGGAATGGGCGGTGGCAACCCGGCATAGACGACCATCTCAATTAGCTCGCGCCCCGACTCCGGCCCAGCCAGAAAATTCCGCAACTGCAACCAGTCCAGTCCGCGTCCGGCCGTTCGCACCGAGCTACCAACATTCGATTCATCGACCAGGACTAACAACCTGGGATGACCTAAACCATCTGAAGCTTTCTCTCGCATACTGCTTTGAATGGACTCTACGCCTCCTAACTTCAGCCAGCATTATCACGGCAGCGACACCACATGATAGAAGCGCCTACCCTGCACTACCGGCCCTGAGTCGTTGGCGGGCAGGATCGCTCCGGTTCCTGTCACATTGGTGTAGCCGGAGAGCGGTTGCCAGGTAGTCGCGGTAAGTGTGTCCTTGTATTCCACGCGATAGTTCTTTCCTACGACTGAGGTAAAGGAAACGGAAGTGCTGCTGCCGGTCCGATGGATCGCGGTGATGCGCAATAGTCCGTCCGCGACACTACTGAGCGCGGCGAGGGCGTTGATCTTTCCATAACCCCACTGGTAGTTGGGGACGGCGCCGGTAAAGGAATCGGCACGCGCGGTCGCGTGAAGGATTTGTTTGGCAGTAGCAACATCTAGCTTCGGATTCATTTGTAGCATCAAAGCAATGACGCCGGTGGTGAAAGGAGCCGCGGCGCTGACTGCGCTGGCGCGCCCGTATTTTCCGAGCCCGTCCTGGATAAGGTTAAACCGGAAAGTCGCCCAGTATGAAGTCGGGTTGTAGGTAGTGAAGAGACTGTCGCCGGGCGCGGTAATATCCACACCGAGACGGCCGTCATAGGTCGGGCCGGCACTGCTGCCTAGCCAAATTTCGCCGACGTTACCCTGCCCGAGGTAGGAGAGCGATTCCGGATTGCCATCAATGTCGACGTAATCATTGCGGATCACATAATCGCCTGGGCAGATGTTGCTGAATGCCGTCGCGCCATCCCAGATGTTCCCGAGGGTGCCGGGATAAGTGTAGGTGAGAAAACGGTTCGAAGCGCTCACTGGCTGCTGGTCGATATTCGAGGCATTAAGGCCAGCATCGAAATGCCCGCCCCCGGCGACCATGGCGGCGTCGTGTAATTGGACGGTGTAGGTGCCAACGGGACCATTGAGGATAGCTAAGATGGTGCGTTTGCCGTTCATCGCGCCGTTGAAGATGTAGTCGAAGTTCGAGCCCAGATGGTAATAGTCGAATTCGCCTGCAACGTTCTGAATGTCGAGGTTGTCGTTAGCCGGCGCAGGGTAGGGCCCAAAGATGCCGTTGGGGGTGGTGATGGTTACGTCGAATCGATCCGCGCCGAAGTAGTAAAGATACATCCGCAAGGTGGCGGGATCGCCTTTCTGAATCTGGATGGCAGCGTTGCCATTGGCGGTGACAATGCCGGTGGCGCGATTTGCCGCGCCGCCTTCGTCACCGGGGCCGTTTACGAAAAGTAGGCCGGGTCTCACGATGCTATCGACCTTCCGGCACCAGTCACTAGTTCCATCCGTTGGCCCGCCGATCGATCCTACATTAGGAAGCATCACGCATGGCATCCCAAGAGCGGCCGCCTTGTCGGCAACGAATTGCATTCCTATTAGAACGCGCGCGTTGTCGTAGAAATCCGCTTCCATGGGTTGATCGTCGTGAGCTGGCGCGCCACCGGTTATCTTTACAATGATAAGCGTCGCTTTTGGAGCGACACCGCGGTACTTACGGCTAGCCAGGCCGCGGCCGTTACCGGCGCTAATTCCCGCCGTGGTGGTGCCATGACCAAGGGCATCGCGCGTGGCCAGCGTCGGACCAGCAGTAAGCGCGGAGTTAATCTGCGCCTCCGTGTAGATAGTGCCAACGCCATAGGTATTGCCAGGGGCGTTTGCGCCGGTGTCATCGGTCAGATCAAAAATCCACTTGATCCTCGTGGTGCCGTCGTCATTGCGGAAGTCGTCATTCTTCCAATCAATTCCGCGATCGAGCAGCGCGACGATGACGCCCTGGCCATCAATCCCGAAGCGCGCGACAGCCGCGTCAACGCCGGCCTCGGCCCGACCCATATCCATTGCTTCGAGCGGAAACCGTAGGAGACCGAAGACGATCGCACCCGCGACGACGTGACGTTTCATTTTGATTGCCAGGTAGCCAAAGCAGACCATCTCGATTGAGCGCCGGGATCGACCGTTTTGGCAAGCGAATACGCCGTCCGCACGGAGCTACCCGCACTACGCCATCATATTTTGCCATCCAATACCTTCTTCAAAAGGTGTCGGTGGCAGTGCATCTCATCTTCGGCGCAGTGACACAGCAGAGTAATAGTCCCCCTACTCGCGAGATGCTGCAGCAAGCGCAGCGTGAACTTCTGACCATGATTCTTGATGCGTCGGTTTCGTTTATCGATTGTGCCGCCTTCACGCAGCTCCTTTAAGTAGCGCCGGCTGTAGTCCGCCCAAGTGATCTTACCCGAAAGGATGGCGTCACGCAGTTCTTCGCTCGGGCCGAGGTTCGCCATCCAGACATCATAACGATCCTTCGGTAACCCGCGCCCCCGTCCGCGCGCCGCCAGGATGCGAAGCCCATCCTTCTCCGGTTCGGTCGCGGAATCGACAGACTTTGTCCTAACCATCTTATACCCTGAGTAGTCTTGCGGCGTGGATTTAGTTACTACTTAACCAGTACTGGCGTGCCAAGGTGGACTGCGCCGTAGAATTGTCGCGCCTTCCAGTAAGGCATGCGAATGCAACCGTGCGAAGCGGGAACCCCGGGCAAATAACCGGCGTGCAATCCGTAACTCGGCGCCAACTCGACAAAGTAAGGCATGGGCGCGCCTAGAAAATGTGTCCCACGCGGCCGCGCCACTTTTCGCACATCGACGTTTGGCCTAACGACACGTCCGGCGTCGTCGACGTAATCGCCGTAGAGACCCGAGCGATGCTCCTGGTCCTTGCGGATGACGTGAAATTTTCCGATCGGTGTGCGGTGTCCTTCGCGCCCACTCGAGATGCGAGAAGATGCAGTCTGGTATTTGCCGCGAAAGAGGTATGCCTCCTGCGCGCGCAAATTGACTACCACTGATGGACGACCGGAATGCTTTTCCGGAATATGTGTGGTGACCAGGTCCGTGACCGTACTGCAAGCAGTAAGGCCAAGCGATGTCGCGGCCAAACAAAATAAGAGTGCGTGTTGTTTCACCAGTTTGACATCGCTGCATCGATACAATCGCGCAAGGCAGATCGTTCGATAGAGTAGCAAAACTAACCCGCAAGGGTGGAGTTAACAGTTTAGAACTGGCGGCTTCCGAAATGCCTAGGTCTGTAGAGCGCGCCTCACTAGAAGCAGCCCCAGCACCGACGAAGAGAGCAAGAGCATTGTGCCACCGTTTTCCGGGACGGCTCGAGGAATAAAGCTACTAAGCAGATAGGTGACTGGACCTCCGTTAAATTGGACAAAGCCAGGCTGACCCGCAGTCGGTGTGTAACACTGATTCGATCTTCAGGCGGCATAACATGAAGAGCATTGGTTATTGGACACCTGAAGACGCGCCTGGCTCACAGAATCTCTTCATCTACGTTCTGGAACATCCCAGGCGTGAAGAAGCGGAAAAGAACTGGGCTGCTTTCCAGGCTGATCCGGAATGGAAGAAGGTGAAGGCCGAATCGGAAGCGAATGGTCCGTTGGTCGATCACATTGACCACTACTTCATGGATCCGACCAGCTACTCAGTCTTGCAATAGCGTCACCTTGCGTTTCACAGCTACAAGTTGATCGGCAGAAAGACTTACTACATAGATCCTGGTTCGCCGAGTGAATGTCGTTAGGCAATCGAACATCAGATGCCCTTGTTTCGGATCACTGTCGAGATTCGAAATCAAAAAGGAAAGAATGGCCCAGCATTAGCCAGCCCGTTACGCCGGGGTGTTAAAGGAGTGCCTGAGTCTGAACGGATCGCAGGAGCTAGTGCGTCAGAATTCTATTCGTATCTGAGTGCGATCAGCGGATCGACGCGCATGGCTCGGCGCGCCGGGAAGTAACAGGCTAGTAGAGCAACAATCATCAGGATGATGGCGACTCCGGCGAAGGTCGCGGGATCGGTTGGCCGCACACCATAAAGTAGTCCGGTTATTAAGTGTGAGACGATGAGCGCGCTGATTAGTCCAGCCGCGGTTCCGGCGATGGCAAGATTCAATCCTTGTCGAAGCACCAGGCGCATGACATCGCCCCGATGCGCGCCTAGGGCGAGGCGAATACCGATCTCATGTGTCCGCTCGCCGACGGTATAGGAGATGACGCCATAAATGCCGAGGGCGGCCAGAAGCAAGGCGGTCAGACCGAAGGAGGCGACCATTTGCATGGAGAAGCGACGCTGCGCCAGGGAAGCTGAGACTGTTTCATTGAGCGTGCGCGCGTCGAAGACCGGAAGAGTAGGATCGACCGCTTGCACTTGCGCGCGGACCTGTTCTGGAATGGCCGCCGCATCGAGCTGTCCGCGCAGGAAGAAGGTCAAGTGTTTCGCCGGCGTTTGATACAAGCTGAGGTAGATCTGCGGCACGCTCGCTTCGGCGAGCGACTCGGTCCGCGAGTCTGCCACGACACCTACGACGGTGGTCCAATCGGTCGCACGGCGAGAGATTTTCAGATGCTGACCCAGTGGATCCTGGTTAGGCCAGTAGGTCTTGGCCATGGCTTCGTTAACGACGGCGACGGCAGGCATTTTTTCGTTATCGAGGTCGGTGAAGAAACGACCACGCAACAATGTCATACCTAACAAGTGAAAGTAGTCAGACGTAACGATGGAGTTGTCGATCAAGACTGCCTGGTTCGCTTCTGTATCGCGCCCTTCGAAGGTTACGGGAGATATGTTCTGGTCCCTTTGCGCATGGTCCAATGGAATTGAAGTATTGTTGCCTAGAGCTACTTCTTCTACCCCCGGCAGTGTCCTGGCACGGCGAACTAACTCACGCACGAAAGGTGCCTCCTCCGCGATCGTTGGGTAAAGGTCGATCTTAGTATTGTTGGGATAAGGCAACCTTGTTCGGACGGCCATGACGCTTTGCGGGTTGAAGCCCAGCCGGACGTTGAGCAAATCCCAGAAGCTGCGCAGAAGCAGACAGGCCGAGATCATTAAGACCAGCGAGAGGGCAAACTCAGTGACGACTAGGAGGTGGCGGGTGCGCCTTTGTTTGCCGGAGCCTGAGGACGAGCGACCTTCCTGTTTAAGCGCGGAAATCAAGTCCAGCTTGCCCGCTTGCCAGGCGGGCGCGAGACCGAAGATTACGCCGGCGACCATAGAAGTGCCGAGAGCGAAGAGTAAAACACTCCAGTTGATGGAGATTTGGTTGAGCCGTGGCAGAGTTTCCGGCAAGGCTTGGAGCAGGAAACCTTTCACTGCGAAAAGAAGAGCTAGTCCAGCTAGTCCGCCGAGTAAGGAGAGTAACAAACTTTCGGTAAGTAACTGCTGGATCAGCCGGCTCCGTGGCGCGCCCAGGGCCTGTCGCATGGCCATTTCGCGTCCTCTCGCACTGGCGCGCGCGAGCAGAAGATTAGCCACATCGGCACAGCCAATAAGCAGGACCAAAAGCACGGCACTGAGCAATAGGATAAGTGTCGGGCGAACATTGCCGACTACGTTCTCCTTCAGTGGAGCTAGTTTCACCGTCCATCCACTTTGCACAGGATAGTCTTCGGGAAATTGCTTGCGCAAGGAGGCGACGAGAGCGTCCAGCTTGCTTTGCGCCGCTTCCATGGTTAGTCCGGATTTGAGTCGCGCGATCGCTCCAGGAAGATTCCTGGCCGCGCGCGACGGATGGTCCAGTAACGGCGGCCCGTAGAAGCTGGTCGCGGCCCAGATTTCGGCGTTCCTTTCCTGGATAGTTCGTCCGGGATTATTAAAGCCGGGAGGCATGATGCCGACGACCTGATACAGGTCGGTATCCATCCGGATATTTTTACCTAGGACCTGAGGATCACCGGCGAAGGCGCGCTTCCATAAGCCATCGCTGATCACTACTTCCGGGATGATGCCTGGCGCATCATTTTCTGGATCAAAGGTGCGACCTAGCTGTGGTTTGACACCTAGCATCGCAAAGTAACTCGGCGCGACGAGTATGAGGCGAACGCGCGCCGGCTGAGACGAGCCGGTCAGATTATTGTCGTCATACCATGCGGGCGAGACGTGTTCGAAAATTCCTGAATGCTCCAGGTCATACAGTTCGGGTTGGGAGAGCCCGACATCCTGGGCCGGCACGCCGGGAAGATCGTCTTCGACACTGACAAGCTGTTCCGCGCGAGGGTAGGGGAGCGGATGCAACAAGGTCGCATCTACTACACTAAAGATGGCGGTGGTGGCTCCGACACCCAGAGCTATGATGAGGACGACGACCAGGGTAAAGCCGGGAGACTTACGCATCATGCGCAGGGCGTAGCGCACGTCCTGCATCAAGCCTTCAATTGATAGCATCCGTCGCTCGCCACGGTATTCTTCTTTGACGGCTTCTATGCCACCGAAAGTCAGCATCGCCTGACGTCGCGCCTCGCGCGGCGATAGGCCTGCTCGAAGATTTTCGTCGGTCAGGAGAGCGAGATGTTCGTCAATTTCCTCACGCAATCTTTCTTCATCGCGCCGTCCGAGCGCGGTGTTGAAGAAGCGGGTGAGAAATCGTCGCAGAGCGCTCATATCAAGTCCTCGGTTTTCGCGGCGAAGAACCGCCCAATAATGGCAGACGTTTGCTCCCAGTCCTGCGTCTCCGCGCGCAATAACTTGCGACCTGCGCGGGTCAGCCGATAGAAACGAGCTTTGCGGTTGTTTTCCGACGCGCCCCATTCCGAGGCAATCGCGCCTTCCTGTTCCAGCCGCAAAAGCACGGGATACAGAGTGCCTTGATTCAAGACCAGGCGGTCTCCACTAATCTGCTCGATCCGGCGAGCGATGCCGTAACCATGCACCGGACCGAGAAGATCGAGAGTCTTAAGCACCATGAGCGCGAGGGTTCCTTGCAGGACTTCCGATTTCTCTTTCATCGCACAGACATCTGGGATTCCAACACGAGCGTATGATGTGTTCTGTGGGAAAGCAACAGGAATTTTTCCCGATGATCGCAATGCTGATAAGAAAGAGACGACGAAGAGAGATCTCGACGAGATGCGCTTTGTCCGTTAGAAGGACTCGCATGAAAGGCGTCCTGAAAGCGATCGTTGCGGGAGCGCTGATCTGGCTCGCGATCAATCTGGTCGCGATGGGCTATCAGCCTGCGCAAGCTGGATCGGTAATTGCGACGGTGGAGATTGTGTTATCCCTGATCGTCGCGATTCTTGCCTGTGTGGTTATTCGCTGGCCGTAGCCGGAGTCGGCCAAGCTTAGTATCGTTAACTAGCTCCCGGACTAACCAGCTATTCGAAGACTTTGCGGAGTGCGCGGCGGAGAGAACACCATCGTAAAGACGCAGGCGGCCGATGTTACCCTGCGTGCTTTTCGCTTAGGATCGAACCTCCCAGGCCCATGCCATCGTCTTTGTATAAAGTGAGAAAGGAATTCCCCGACATGGTAGAGTCGCCGAGCACAGCGAGACCGACATTATCGGTAAAAGAAAACGCGAGCGAGCCGTTTAGATAAACGCTGGTTAGGTTCGTAGTGCTATCGCGAGTAAGGACAATCTGCACGTAGGTCAACGAGGAGATCGCCGCGCCGCTGTACCTTGCAAAACGCCCGACCCGTCGATGAAAGCCAGTGTCCCGCTATTAGCGTTAAGGTGAAGGCCGAATCGGAAGCGAATGGTCCGCTGGTAGATCATATCGACCACTACTTCATGGACCCCACCAGCTACTCACTCTTGCAATAGCCTACGCTGCCTACAAAATCCTCGCGTCATCTGTAGATCAGCATGGATGACCTCTTACACGCACTTACTCTGCGTATTCGACCATTCGAGTTGAACGTTGTAACCGGCGACCATCTTGAACTTCCAGGCGCAGATGTCGCCGATTTCGCCATTCGTGTCGTCGTACCAGCCAGAGCCGGGAATAGGATCGGTGATAGCTTCGCAGAGTTCGTGTGAGCTAGTGCCAGTGAGCGCGTCGAGGACGGCGTGTCCGGCGAGGCAGCCGGTGCAGCTGGGATAGGGCATGACGGCATAGAACACTTTGCCGACGTTGTTGTGGTAACCGCAATAGCTCTGGCAGGAACGACTGCCTCCCATGATGGAAACTACGCCGGGATCGAGATAGATGAAGTAGAGTGTGTTCTTGTTGGTCTTAGGCACCAGGCCTGTGCTGATCCATTTTTTGAGCTGGGTGCGAATGGCCGTATCGGTCACACTGCCGACGGGTGCATTAGTGCTGATGGTTTTTGTTCCGATGAAGGTGCCATGGCCAATCGTCTGTCCTGGAACGTTGTATTCGGCGAGCTGATCGATTGCGGGACTAACAAGAATGGCAGCGAAGAACTGATTGAGTTTCGTGATCAGGCTGGACGAGGTCGACGATGTTCCCCAGGTCTTGCCCCAGAAGATTGTAAAGACCTGGACGTTTTGCAGCAGCGGCCCGGAACGGTAAGTGAGCTTGGGTTGCGCTGCGGCGGGCGCCACTCGGAGCCCTGCCGGATGATGAAGAGGGACAACGCGGATATGATCGCTGCCCGCAAGATTCCGCATCCTGGTCGAACTGCGTGTTACCTTACTGCCTCCTGATGTGCTTTTCTTTTTCATAACGATGAATGACGGTGTCGGAGTTTATCCAAAAAGTAGGAACATTCGAATCAAAGAGCAGGGCTTACTATCGTCAACTAACTAACGATGGCTTTTGGTTGCCAGAGAGAATACGACAGCGCGTGACATTTTCGCGAGGCGTTGCGGCGCAGAAAAAGGATGACGAGCCAAGCGAAGAAGGTGATCGCACCATTTGTGAATGACTAATGCAATAACTGAATCTGATAGAATGCCTTACCGAGGCTCATGGCGTTCGGGTCAGTGATCAATGCAGGGCCGGTGCTGGCCGCGGTCAAATCAGCTACCCCGGAGATGGTTTGCCATGTTGGGTCAGTGATGGATAGCTTTCGTAGCAGCCGATAAGTTACGCCTTGCAGTGCCTGGAAGGTAACTACCACGTTGGAACCATTGCGAGAAGTGCTAATGATGCGCAGCCTGCCGGCAAATTCATATTCGAACGCGCCCATATCAACGTGCGCATTTATTTTTCGCGGGTAACCGCGTTGGTCTGTCGTGATAAAAGAGTTAAGAAGGACTCCGTCTGCGCCCGTGTTAATGGCTGGGCTGCCGTTTAGTAACTCCAGCGTGTAAGTAGGACCACCATTATCCTGGAGCGGTCCTAGCAAGGGATCCTGACCGTTAATATTGTTGCCCTGTGGTCCATTGATGGAAAAGTTCGTCGTCGTTCTGATAAGATTGAATCCCAGGTTACCCGAAACAGAGGCGGGATTTGTGCCGGGATTCATGGCGTCGTTGGTAGTAAAGCCGTCATCGGCCGTGTCGGGCTGGATGCCGTTGCCCCGTGCGTTATTGGCAATGATAGAATTCTCAGCGAGAAAAGTGCCCGTGTCGCTGGCACTGGCATAGATATAGAATCCTCCTCCTTTACCTGTTCCCAAGCTCGAAGGAAGACCTAGCAACACTCGATTGTTTGCCACCGTCGAGTTAGTTAGTTGGATATGGCCGGCGTAGTTGTAAATGCCACCACCATTTCCGTTCTTGCTCACGGCATTGCCGCTGACCGTAGTGTTAATGAGGGACAGGATCGAGGACGAGGTAATGAAACCATCGTGATAGATGGCGCCACCATATAACCCGAAGTTGCCACTAAGCGTGCTGGCTTCGATGTGGCAGAAGTCAGTGTAGCCAGGGTAAGTAGCGTTTTGCAGGTTGAAGATGCCGCCAGCGAAGCGGGCGGCTGAGTTGTTCGCGATCGTGGTGCGCAAGATAATCATCGGCGCGAAAGCTTCGATGGCTCCTCCATCGAAGGTGGCGTGATTGTCGTGCACGATACTATCCGACAAACTGAGTGGAATGAAATTGCCAATACCTCCGCCCGTGTTGGCCGTGTTCGAGTAAATGACAGTGCGCTGGATAGTCCACTGCACGCCACTGTTACCATCGACGTATATACCACCGCCCGTTCCATCAGAGGTGTTACTGTAGACCTGGCTATCCTGCATAAGGAAGTGGCTCGTGCTCGCGGGTAGATGCACGAATGCGCCGCCTCCCTGACCTACGCCACCGTTCATGGCCGAGTTAGAGCGCATGATGACATTGTGCATTTCAATCGAACCGCCCGTGGAAGAAAAGTTGGCATAAATAGCACCGCCATTTTGTCCGGTGTTGCTGTCGAAGATCACGTCACTTAGGTAGACAAACGGGGCACCTTCGATATAAAGGCCCCCGCCGCCGAGAATGCCGCCATTACTGTTAAGCGATTCGCCGTTGCGAATGGTCATTCCGGTTAAAGTAAAATTCTGCGACGTGGAAAGAACCTGGAAGACGCGGTCATGAGTCACCGGGCCGTTGCCATCTATAATAGTAACGGCTGAGCCGGCGCCCTGGACGGTGATGTTCGCGCTGATATCAAGATCTCCCGCCACCGCGTCATCATCGTAATGCACGCGGGTTAGCGTGTAGGTCCCGGCCGGCAGCATGATGAGCGTATATCCTCCCGAATAGTTCGCTTGCATGACGGCGGCGCGCAAAGAGCAATCACCGTTCGCCGTTCGGCATAGGCCATCCAACTGGTCCGCGTCTGGCGTATCCGCCGTAGTGTTAACCGTGAAGGTGGTAGGAGGACCTACCGCATCCATTTCCGCACCGGTCCGTGCGCTCAATTCCTGGGGGGGTTCTTCGCCTGGCAGGATTGGCACTCCGACAAGTGGCAACAGCAGCAATGCGATACACGCGAGCGGCGGCCTCATTAGAAACACTCTCCAGCAAAAGAGAACGTAATAAACCGTGCGCTTGCGCCGTCTGCGTGCACGCACTTTCCTAACAGACGCACTTAGCTCCCGGCAAGCAAAGTTTTACCGATCGCGCGCAAAATCCTGCTACTGCTGTGACGTGCCGCCTAAACTTTCGGCCTGGCATCGCCTGCTTCAAAGTCGTTTCGCCACTTATTGACCTCGCTCGAAAAAAAGCTCGCCATCTCTCGCTCCGCGGCCTAGAAAAGAGGAGAGACTCATGAAATCTAAATTCTGTCTGGGCGCACTATTGTGCGCTTTTTTTATTATCTCGAAAGCTACTCTGCTAGGACAAGGTTCGCTCACTCCGCCAACTGCGCCTACGCCGACGATGAAGACGCTCGATCAAGTGCAGCCGCGCACTCCGGTTGACTCGACTAACACTCCGGGCGACGCCAGCAACAAGTTCATCATTAACACCCCAGGCTCCTACTACCTTACCGGTAACGTAGTAGGAGTTTCAGCGAAGCACGGTATTAGTATCCAGGCCGATAACGTCACGCTTGATCTTAACGGCTTTGCCGTCCGCATTACGGGTAGCACGACCATGAATGGCATCGATGTCCCTAGCCCGCAGGCTAACATCATTGTACGGAACGGAGTTATCCGAAATTGGAAGAACGGTGTCAACGCACCTTCGGCGACCAGCTCGCGTTACGAGAACCTGAACGTAGCGAGTAACAGCGGCGTCGGCCTCAGCCTATCGGCCGGTGTGCTGGTGAAGGATTGCGTCGTCACTAACAACGGCGGCGACGGTATCGATGTCGGGAGCGACGCGACGGTGATCGATTGCGTGAGCCGTCTTAACTCCGGTAACGGTATTGTCCTGGCAGGGGCGGGGCTGGTAAACCATTGCGTCGCTGACGCGTGCGGCTTTGCCGGAATCCTGGTTAGCGCCACTCAAGCTAATATCAATAGCTGCGAGATAAGCGGTAATTCCGTTGGTATCTCCAGTACCTGGGAAGGTGTGACAGTGACTGGCTGCGACGTCAGCGCGAATGCCGGGTCAGGCATCGTCTTCTCTGGTGTGGGCTGCCGGGTTAGCGGTTGTGTGATATCCCACAACAATGGCAACGGCGTCCAGCTAGGCACTCAGTCTACGATTGAGAAATGCACAGTGACCTTTAGCTCAGGTGACGGCATTGTGCTTACCAGCGCGGATGATTGCCTGGAAAATAACGTCAGCGCCAATGGGGTTGATGGTATTCACGCGCCTTCCTCAAATAACAACGGCTTCGGTAATCGAATCGAGGGCAATCACATCCGCGACAATGCGGAAGACGGGATTTTTCTCGAGCAGAATAATGCCCATAACGTGGTGGTTCGAAACACCGCCGGTAACAACCACGCGGGTAACTATGCGCTAGGTACCGGTAATGGTGTCGGACCGATCATTAGCGCGGATGCCGGCAACGTGGGCAATGCTACGAACAGCCCTTTGGCTAATATACAAGACTAGCTAGCCACCTCTTACCCTAACGGACTATTCGGAGACTTAGCGGAGTGCGCGGCGGTCACGCCCGACCAGTCGCATCGCCAGTAGGAGGCCGACACCTCACCGGAGCTCTACGCCTTCGGTTCCTGTTCTTTGATCCATCGCTCGACGCGCTCTTGCAGCAGGTCGAGGGGCATCGCTCCGCCGTTGAGGATTTCGTCGTGGAAGGCCTTGATGTCGAACTTCGCGCCTAGTTTAGCTTTGGCTTCGTCGCGTAGCTTACGAATCATGAGCTGGCCCATCTTGTAGGCCAACGCTTGCCCCGGCCAGGCGATGTAACGGTCGGTTTCAGTTTGCGCGACCGTGTCGTTGACGTCGTTGGCGTGCATGAACTCGATTACTTTCTCCCGGCTCCAGTTCTTGTCGTGAATGCCGGTATCTACTACCAGACGAACGGCGCGGAATAACTCAGAGTTTAGCCGGCCGTAGTCGGAGACAGGATCCTTGTAGAAGCCGATCTCCTTGCCTAGCTCCTCGGCATAGAGCGCCCAACCTTCGGCGTAGGAGGAGTAGCCGCCGTGCAGCCGGAACTTCGGCAGACCTTCCAATGTCTGAGCGATACTGATCTGCATGTGATGACCTGGAACGCCTTCGTGGTAGGCAACGGCTTCATCGTTAACCAGCGTGCGGGCGGTAGGGTCAGCTACAGCTACCACCACACGGCCTGGTCGCTTCCCGTCCGGCGTGCCACCTACATAGTGCGTCGACTCGGCTTTCGCGAAGTCCGGGATTGGCTCCACGGTCACTGGCGAGTTCGGTAACAGCCCAAATAGCTCAGGTAGCTTCGGCTCCATTTGGTGAATGTATTTCGCGAAGTCATCCACGATTTGCTGCTCGCTAGTCGGCTTCCATTTGGCGTCCTTGTTGATCGTTTCGCGGAAGGTGGCGAGATCTTTGGCGCCCTGTTCTTTGGCCAGCTTGGTCATTTCGGCGGTGATGCGCTCCACTTCTTTTAGGCCGATCTGATGAACCTCATCGGGTGCGACGTTCATCGTAGTCATCATCTTGACCGCCTCGGCATAACGCCGTTTACCATCAGGTAGGCTTTCGATCGAGATCTCTGCTCGACCTTTCGGGTCGTAATCGGTGCGCAGGAACTCTGCGAACTTTTTGTAGGCAGGAAGGACATCGTCGTTAGCCGCTTTCGTCATTTCGTCGGTCAGGCGCTTCTTATCCTCCTCGGAAAACTCTGTTGGAAATTTCTTTATTGGTAGAAGGAACGGGTTCGCGTTAATGATGCCATCGCACTGTCCGGGTAGCTTCTCCAGGACGAGCTTGGGCGGCATCAATCCGTCCTTCATACCCTGGCGCAACACCTCGGTGATCTGATCGAGCACGCGCGGGATTTGTTTTAGCCGCGAGATGTAGTCCTGGTAGTGCGGCACGGAATCGAAAGGCACGCTGTTTGGCAAATCGGCTAACCGGGTATGAACGCCGTTCTGCTGGTTCACCGGCATCTCGTAGTTCTTCAACTCATAGTTAATGTCCTCGCGCTCGATCTGCCGCTCCAGTAACCGATGGCTTAGCATGTTCTTGTCGTCCATGCCGTCAGTCGGGATCGCTTTTAGCCGTTTCAGGAAATCGTCGCCTTCGGCATGCTGCCGCGCGATCTCCGCCAGCGAATATTGGCCCAGCTGCGAGTTATAGCGGTAGTCGCCATAGGCGGTCGCCCGCTCCGGTGAGTTTTTGAGACTGGTCTCATAAAACTCATCGAACAATTTATTCTGCTGATCCACGCGATCGGCTACCGGTGCCATCTGCGCGAAAGCAGAGCAGGTCAGCGCGAGAAGAAATCCACAAATTAAATTTCGCATTGGCCAATGTAGCAGGCTCCGTCCGCGACGCACGAACGAAGTCGCTCGCCGCTCTCCGGCGGCGCCTTCGCGATCGGAGTGCAATCTCGAACTGGACACGCCGCCTTTTGAATGGTGTGTGTCACTCTAAGGTCGCGAGTGCAGTTAGACGTTGCCTGCAATAATCTTATTCCCTCTCTGCCATTTCGCCAATCCATAAAGCGGCACACCACAGGCCGCGATGGCTAACGAAAACAAAGCGGCAGGCAAAGGACCGACGCGTTCCGTTCGTGCCACCCAGAGGGCGAAAGCTACCAACACGGCGGGCCCACATCCCAAGGCTACTGTTACCCACGTTGGACCTGGGACGCGGAAAGGTCGGGAAAGGTTGGGCTCACTTACTCGCAATTTAACGAGGGCTACGAACTCGAGCAGGACACTCAATCCCCAGAGCGAGATGTCGACCGTGATAAGCCGATCGAATTTCAACCCGAGAGCGAGCGACCAACCGATCGCGCAGAGTAAGAGTGAGACCCATGGGACTCCGTTCGTTAGTCTTTTGGTCAGGACTTTCGGCAGCAGCCCATCGCAAGCCATCGCGTAAGGCAGGCGGGTATAGCTCATCGTAAGCGAATTGAAATTACCAAGGCTATCGAGCGCAGCGACCAGGGTAAGTGCGAGCGCCAACGGATACCCGACCAGATTCTGTGCTGCGTCCACCCATGCGCCAGTGGAGAATTGCTCGGGCGCAATTCCGGCAAACCAGACGGCGGTAACTGGCAGGAGATAGGTAACCATGGTAATGAGCGCGGCAGTGATCATGACCTTCGGGTAGGTGCGTTGCGGTTCTTCTACTTCGCCGGCGATAGTAGAAGCGTTGTCCCAACCCATGTAATTCCAAAGCGCGACCAGTATTCCCGCGGCGAGATCGGCGTGGCCATCTGGCGGTGCTAAGCTGGCTGGCACGGTATGCAGGCCATTCCAGAAGGCCGCTCCGAGCAGAACAAAGAAGGGAGACAACCCTACGAACCACATTACGACCGAGCTATGACCTACGGCGACCGCCCCGCGCAGGTTCCAAAGTGAGGCGACGATCACCACCGCTAACTCAATGTATAACTCGCGATGCCCGACTTGTAGCACGGGGCCGAGACCTTGCAGGTGTCCGAGATAAGTCACGAACAAGGTGGGATAGATCGCCATGTCGAAGATAGAAGCAGCGAGTGAGAGCCATGCTTCTTGAAAGCCCCAGAAAGGTCCCATGGCCCGCCGCACCCAGGCGTAGAAGCCACCTTCTTCCGGCACCGCCGCCGCCAGCTCTCCAATCATCAGCGCCGTCGGCAGGCTCCAGAAAAACGGGAGCACGAACAGGATGATCAAGGCCCAGCCATAGCCGGCGTCGCCGATGATCTCCTCCAAGCCATACGGCCCGCCCGAGACCATGAAGTAGGTCGCGGCCAGCAGCGGGAGCATCCGCAATTTCCGCCGCGAAGTCTTAGCGCGAGCGTGCTTAACTTTCCACACGCGCGCGAGCTTAAATAAGTCTCAGCGCAATGAAAGGGCGACCTTCGTTTTTTTGTGACCGAGACCGCACCTGCCGGAAGCTGGAATCAGCGCTTAGCTCGACGGCGGATAAAGCGCGCTGTGCCGGCAATGGCGGCGCTGATTCCCAGGAGACTTACAGTGGCCGGTTCTGGAACGGCGGGGATACCTTCGGTGAATGAGAAGTTAGCGATGTATCCGCCCAGGTTTGCGTAGTCGGTGTCGGCGTTGAATCCGACGTAGGAAAGTGTCGTCGGATTGTCGATATAAGTGAAGGTCGACCCTACCTGGAGGTTATCGAGGTACCAGCTGGCGGTCCATTGCACGTTGGTCGTGTCGAGCACGATCGCAAAATGATGAAAACCGATGTTACTGCCACTAGGTCCGACATCCGAGCCATCGGCAGTGCCCGGGCCGGCAAATACCTGATCGGGAGCGACGTCAGTGTCGCCTCGGATGAGTGCCCACGGGCCGGCGGTGAGGTTAAAGTTATTTAGAAACCCGCCGGGATCGGCTGTGGGACTGAAGCCAATCGCGATCCAGGAGCTGTCTTGAGCTATGCTCATAAGATCAGCCGAAAGGGTGTAGACGTGGCCCGCGCCAATCGTGACCGGTAGGTATCCGCCGGTCGTGGTATCGGGGTTAAACACTCCGGAACCATTCGTCGTCACGCCAGGATCGGCGATCCAGTTTTGGCCGGGGAGGTTAACGGTGTCAGGGGCGCTGCCATTCAAATCTCCAGTGCGGTTAAAGCTATCGGAATAGACCGACGACGTTTGTGCTTGAGAGGTGCCGATTCCGGCGAGGAGTAAGGGCAGGAGCAAGAGAAGGGAACAAGATGCAGCGTAGGATTTGAGTTTCGTTTTCATGCTTAGCGGAAAAATCATCGAGCGGCAGAAATTAGGTGGCCCTCTTGACTAAGCACGAAGCAAGCCTGAGGGGCGATTGCCGAGCTCCGAAGGATTTTCAGAGACGGAGGAGGATGTGACTACCTAAGGCTAGGGGCGCGATCGACGAGGATGAAAGGCGTTGGCCTGGCTGGAAAAATCTTACGCGATGGGGCCAGGCGGATTTGGTTTCAATAAAAATTGACCCGCCGCTTGATAGCTTGCGCGGTGACGAGCGTTTTCAAGATTTGCTGCGGCAGGTTCATTTGACGGAATAAACTGTCGCGCGCCGTCGGCGGTGAGGCGCGCATGAGTGTGTTCATGACTGCAGATTGACGAATTCCCGGCCATAATGACACAACCACTCGTTAGGCAAGAGCAACGCGCATCGACTTATCTCAGCGCGGTCGCACTCATTGGAATGTTGCGTTGCAAGTGGAGCGTGATTGCGGTGCTGATTGGATCTGGCGTGCTCGGCTTAGCCTACCCGCACTAAGCTAGATATGGTTTCGCGGGCGTGCGCGACTTCCGGTTGCCAAGAAAAGTTTTGCATGTTGTCTGTCGCTAAGAACTACAGATGAACTATCGACGGCTCGGAAAATCCGGATTGCAGGTAAGCGAACTTTCCTTCGGCGCATGGGTCACGTTCGCGCAGCAGATCAGCGAGAAGACGGCGGAAGAATTAATGACGATCGCCTATGACGCCGGCGTGAATTTTTTCGACAACGCCGAGGCCTATGCCAGCGGGAAAGCCGAGATCGTAATGGGCAAAATTTTGAAACGAAGAAAGTGGCCGCGCGATACTTTCCTCGTTTCGAGCAAGGTCTTTTGGGGTGGTGATTTGCCGAACCAGGAAGGACTGAGTCGCAAACATGTTTTCGAAGCGTGTCACGCCGCGCTCAAACGACTGCGTGTCGATTATCTCGACCTTTATTTTTGTCATCGGCCCGATCCGAACACACCGGTCGAGGAAACGGTCCGCGCGATGTCTGATCTCGTTAGGCAAGGAAAGGTGCTTTACTGGGGCACCTCCGAGTGGAGTGCGGAGCAAATTTCCGAAGCGCACAAGATCGCGCGCGATCTGAATGACGTGCCGCCGACGATGGAACAACCGCAATACAACCTGTTTCATCGCGAAAAGGTGGAGAAAGAATTCGCGCCGCTTTACGAGACGGTCGGGCTCGGCACGACCATCTGGTCGCCGCTCGCCTCCGGCTTGCTCACCGGAAAATATAACGATGGCGATCCCGGCAACACCCGCATCTCGTTGAAGGATTACGAATGGCTGCGCGAACAGTTCCAGAATGACGAAGCGCGGCGTCGCCTGGCGAAAGTGAAGCGGCTCGCGAAAGTCGCAGACGATCTCGATACAACTTTACCTAAACTCGCGCTCGCCTGGTGCCTGAAAAACCCGCGGGTCAGCACGGTGATCACTGGCGCGTCGAAGCCGAAACAAGTGCGCGAAAATATGAAAGCGATCGAAGTCCTTGAGAAGTTGGACGACGAAATAATGCGGCGGATCGAAAAGATTTTGTAGAGCGATCCGACTTGAGCAGAAGGAATTTGAAAGCCAGAAAACCAGAAAAGCGAAAGAATTCGGAAACGAGAAGTTCTTCAATCTGGTTTTCTGCTTTCAAATTCAATCTCCTGCCCAAGCCGTCAGAAAGGCACCGATGAGTTGCGGCAATTCATCGCTATAACCGCCTTCGAGGATTGCCCCGGCAGGAATCCCGGATTCGCGCAGCCACTTCCCGCAGGTCGCGAAATCTTCGGATTGCAAAGTCATCTCGGTGATCGGATCACCCGCATAAGCATCAAAGCCGGCGGAGACGAGGAGAAGGTCCGGCTCGAATTCGCCTAACGAGTGCAAGGCATGTTCAATTTCCTTCATGTGCTGCGCACGCGGCGTGAGCGGACGCACGGGAAAATTGTGGATGTTCCCGAAGGAACGCAGGCCAGTACCGGGATAGCCGGGCGATTGATGAACGGAAGCGAAACTGATCTGCGCGTGGTTCGCGACTATCGCTTCCGTTCCATTGCCATGATGCGCGTCGATATCCCAGATGGCCACGCGCTTCGCACCACTCGTTAGGGCGTGGAGTGCGGCGACCGCGATGTGATTAAAGTAGCAAAAACCCATGGCCTGATCGCGCGTGGCGTGATGGCCGGGCGGACGCATCAAGCTGAAACTTTTCTCGCCGCGCATAGTGGCCCGCGCCACTTCCACGGCCGCGCCGCTCGCTCGCGATGCGTGCGCGAAAATGTTTGGATACGCCGGTGAATCAGCATCGAAATCCTGCATTCCATTTTCGATCGCATCGACATGTTGCGGCGCATGCGCGCGCAAGAGCATTTCCCTGGTCGCAGGTTCTGGCTCGCGCCATTCCCAATCCCGGTGGCTTTGCTTCAAGAATGGAACGGTCGCGGCAATCCGTTCCGGTCTCTCGGGATGACCTGCGCGCGAATATTCGACGCAACGCGGATCGTGAAGAATTAACACGCGTTATTTTTCGGGCTTCGGCTTTTCTGGAGGAATATCTCCCGGCGCACCAGCCGCCGCATCACTCGTTAGACCGCGGCGTTCCAGAAGTGGTTTAATGTCGGGATCGCCTCCGGTGAAATTTCGGAAGAGATCGAGCGCATCCTGACTACCGCCGCGGGATAAAAGCGTCTGACGGAATCGATCGCCGTTCTCACGCTTCAAGCCGCCGTGTTGTTTGATCCATTGCACAGTATCGGCGTCGAGCACTTCGCTCCAAAGATAGGAGTAGTAGCCGGCGGAATATTCGCCGGCGAAAGAATGGGAGAAGTAAGGCGAACGATAACGCGGCGGGACCGGCGCAAAATCTACTCCCACTTTTTTCAGAGCAGTAGCTTCGAAGGCCATCGCATCTTTCGGGATCTCGCTTGGTTTTAGCTGATGCCAGGCTTGGTCGAGCAGCGCGGCCGAAAGATACTCTGTTGTTTTGAATCCTTGATCGAATTTTTGAGCAACGAGAACTTTATCGAGTAGCTCCTGCGGCATGGGCTCGCCCGTTTGATAATGCTTGGCGTAGTTCTTCAAAATCTCCGGCCAGCTCGCCCACATTTCGTTTACCTGCGAAGGGAACTCGACGAAATCCGGCGGCACACTTGTGCCAGCGAAGCGCGGATATTTCACATGCGAGAACATTCCATGCAAAGCGTGGCCGAATTCGTGAAACATCGTCGTAACTTCATCGAACGTCAGCAGGGTCGGCTCGCCCGCGGGTGGTTTCGGGATATTGAGATGATTGGCCACCACGGGTCGTTCGCCTAACAAGTCGTTCTGCGAAACGTATTCGTTCATCCACGCGCCGCCGCGTTTCGACGGACGCGCGTACATGTCGGAGATGAAGAGGGCGAGCGATTTGCCATCGGCGTCGAAGACTTCGAAAACGCGGACGTCTTCCTGGTAGACCGGAAGGTCTTTGCGTTCCTTGAAAGTGAGGCCGTAAAGCTGGCCGGCGGCGTAGAAGACACCGTCTTGCTGCACGTGATTGATTTCGAGATACGGCTTCAGCTCCGCTTCATCGAAAGCGAATTTGGCTTTGCGAACTTTCTCGGAATAGAAGCTCCAATCCCATGGCGCGAGTTCGAAAGTGCCGCCTTCCTCTTTGATAACATTCTGCATGTCGCCAGCTTCGCGTTTGGCATTCGCCACCGCCGCTGGGGCGAGATCGCCTAACAAGTGGTTAACCGTGGGGACGGTCTTAGCGGTCTGATCTTCCAGCTGGTAATCAGCATGAGTCGCATAACCCAGCAGGGTGGCGCGCTCGGCCCGTAAGCGCGCGATTTTGATAATCGTTTCGCGAGTGTCGAACTGGCCGCCTTTGCTGTTGCGCGCGAGCGAAGCTTGCATGATACGCTCGCGCAGCGCGCGATTTTCCAGGGAGCTAAGCGCGGGCTGCCCGCTGGTATTTTGCAAAGCGATGAGAAACTTGCCTTCCTTCTTCGCGTCCTTCGCGGCATTGGCCGCGGCGGCAATTTCATTTTCCGGTAGCCCGGCGAGGTCGGCACGATTGTCGACGAAAACGCCGTCGGCATTTTTTTCTTTCAAGACATCTTGTGAGAACTTCGTCTGCAGTGTGGCGAGTTCGGCGTTCATCGCCTTCAATTTTTTCTTGTCAGCATCTGAGAGCTTGGCGCCGGCACGGACGAAATCTTTTTCGTAACGCTCGAGCAAATATTTCGATTCGGCATCGAGGCCAAGCTGATCGCGCTGGTCATACAGCTTCTGGACGCGGGCGAAGAGTTTCGGGTTGAGCAAAATCTCATCATGATGCGCGGAAAGTTTCGGAGCCATTTCGCTTTCCACTTTTTGCAAAACCGGATTGGTATTCGCCCCGGCCAGATTGCTGAAAATGGCGTCGACTCGCGCCAGTTGCCGGCCGGATTTTTCCAGAGCGACGATCGTGTTCTCAAAGGTCGGCGGCTCGCCGCTATTCGCGATGGCTTCTTTTTCCTTCAGATTTGCGGCCATGGCCTGTGCATAGGCCGGCGCGTAATCTTCATTCTTGATCTTGTCGAAAGGCGGATAGTGATATTGCAGAGTGCTTGCAGTGAGAAGGGGATTGGCGGGCGCGTCGGACACAGCAGGAATTGGAGCAGAAACGATTGCCACGATCGCGCAGCTTAGGAAAGCGGTAGAGATAGACGGAGGGTGTTTCATTGCGATCTTGCTTCGTGTGCGAGCAAGGTCGCGCGCGTAGGAACTCAGGAGAATTAGCGGTTTATTACGGCCCGACGTTTTTCGGAGCAAGAGATTGAACAATTACTTCGAAACGCGGATCGCCTCGTAAGGAGCTCCAATTTGGATGCAATCGCAATTGTCCATAATTGAGCCGGCTTGGTACTTTCAGCAGCGCCCCGATTTGTTCGATCGCCAGTTCCTTCTCATCCGTCCAGGCGTAAATCATGGCAAGATTCTCTAAGAGCACCGCCCCATCGACCGCATCTTGACTAAGTGGAAGTAATTCGACGGCATGCTTTCCTTCGCGAATAGCTTCCTCTTTTCGGTTCAAACCCGCATCTACTGCGGCCAGTGCAGAAAGGGCTTCTGCATAGTTAGGTTGTTCCTGCGCCGTTTTCTCGGCGGAGATGCGCGCTTCAGTAAAGGCATCTCGTGCCGCGGCTGCATCTCCCTTAGCCCGCGCTGCGACGCCGATGCACCAGGCGTGAGGAAAAACGACTCCTTCTGCGAAGCACCCCTCCGCCGTCATCGCGTGCAAGGCGCGCTCGGACTCGACGAAATCGCTGTCGCACAAAGCAAAATAGAGCCACGCGTCGGCCAGATTCGAGGCGGCCGCTGGATTTTTCTCGAGCACCGATCCCACCAATGCGCGCAAAGGTTTTGGATCTGCGCGCCATTCCAGCTCAATTGTCGCCCGCTGGATGCGAGTGCCCAAATCCTCGGGTGCGACAGCTAGGGCTTGGTCAAGAAAAAACACGGTCTCTGGGTAACGGCGTAGATGCTGGTAGCTGAAGGAAATCTGCTGCAGAACATTTAAGTCTCTTGGACTGTTTTTCAGCGCCCGCTCGAAGCCACGCAACGACTCTTCGGAGCGACCTTGGCGTCGGTCGATGTAGGCCATGACTAGGATAGGTCGCGGATCATTCGGCAGCGCGCGACTCGCCAGTTCGCACTCGGCTCGCGCGCGGTCATACTCGCGATAACCCCAGTAAAGATGTTCACCCAAGGCGAGATGACTTTCTCCGGCGTCCGGGCGCAAACGAAGAGTGGCTTTCACCGCAGCATCGGCAAAGGCGAGACGGCTGGGATTATGATCGCCACCAAACTTGTAGATTTGATCGTGCGCGTGAGCCAGTTGGTAGTAGGCCAGAAAGAACTTCGGATCCTTGGTTACCGCCTCCTGTAAGAGCTGCGCACCGGCGAGCAAGTCTTCATTCAGGCGAGCGTTGCCGGTTGTAGCTGCGATCAGTACTTTGCCCCGCAAATAAAGACTGTAAGCCTCAAGATTCTCAGTAGGGCGCTCTTCGATCGCAGCTTTTTCCTCCGGCGAAAGTCGCGCCTGTAGCTGCGCCGCCACTTTCTCGGCTACCTCGGTTTGGATGGCGAAGACATCGGAAAGGTCGCGATCGTAGTGCTCCGACCAAACATGTGCATCCCGTCGCGCATCGATTAGTTGCGCGGTGATGCGCACACGTTCCCCGACACGTTGCACACTTCCTTCTAATATGTAGGCCACGCCAAGTAATTTGGAGATCACTCGCAGATTGCGTTCGGCTCCGCTAACGTAATGCATCACCGAGCTGCGGCTGATAACCTTGAGGTCGGCGATTCGACTCAGGTTGGTTAGGATTTCATCTTGTACACCCTCGGTGAAGAAAAGGTTTTGTTTGTCGTCGCTTAGATTACTAAAAGGAAGGACCGCAACACTTTTTTCCGGAATTGGCGGCTCCTTATCGGGAGCCCTACCTCTGGTTAGCCGCCACCCGAAAAAAAGGAGCAGTAAAAGTAAACAAGCGGCGCCGGCCAGCCAGAGCTTTGTGCCTTTGCGTTGTTTGCGTTCATGGTCGCGTTGCTGCCGAAGTTTTCCCGGTAATGCTTCGTTGCCCAGCCCATCTTTGCACAGACTATAAATGTGCAGCTTCACGCCGTGTTTTACTTCGCATTGGCCAAGGTCCCGCAGGCAGGTATTCCAATGCCGATGAGGCTTCAAGTCATCGGCCACTCGTTTTGAAACAAGGATGTGACCGGCGTCGCCGCAGTCGAGAACGCGCTGTCCCATATCAATCCCCGCGCCAGCCACGTTGAGACGATCGTTTACGTCTGTCACTTCCTTGACCGGGCCACTGTGGATCCCCATGCGCAGCCTCAGTTCCGCGTTGTTTTCTATTTCCGCGCTGATCTCCAGAGCGCAAAGCAAAGGTGTTTCTGGGCTATCGAAAAAAAGGAGCGCCATCCCATCGCCGGTCGGGAGCCTGATTAATTTGCCCGATGTTTCCGCGGCTTGGAAATGTGGTGCCCGTCGCACGATTTGATTCAAGCGCCTGACCAATTCGATCTGATCCTCGACCAGGAGCTTTGAGTAACCCACAATGTCCATGAGTAGGACATGGGCGATCTGCGGTGTGAGGTCAGGCTCTGGCTGGGTTAGCATGAGACGCGCGCCTCCCGGCGTCGGCTTATGATCCGAGTTCGTGGTTGCGCCGTCGAGCGTAATTATATCCTACCCTGGCTCCTTCCCGGGTAAGGTCAGTCCCGAAGGCGGAGACATTGAGAACAATCATGATCATTCCGAAAAGATAGAGACCCATCGTTAAGGCAATAGCCATATGCATGACAACGACGGCCGTAAGCCAGATGACGCGGGTCTTTGCCGGCCAGATGAAAATGGGATAAGCTGTTTCTAGGAGACAAACTGCTATTCCAAGAACCGGTAGCACCGTCCCCCACGATGCGAGCAGCTCGGGCGGAATATTATTGAATGGGACACGCGTCAGTGCGCGCCAAAGGCTTTCTCCTGTCCACCAAGCCGGCCCTAGAGCTTTCGTCAGGCCGCCGAAGAAGTAGCTTATACAGAGATGCAGTTGCAGGACTCGGCGAAAGAAGCCATGCATCCGCCGGTCCTTACTCGGTAAATTTCTGATCCTCGCATCGATGGAGTAGCGGTCCGGTAATGGCGCAATGATAAGATAAAACAGGCCGATGGTCGTAAAGTTATCCATTCCATAGGAGCTGAGCGTCCCACTCTTGACCGCGCACAGATGAAGAAACCAGGCCAGCAAAGCGCTTGATCGACAGAAGAAACCGAGCAGAAGAGAAACTCCCGCGGCGAAAAGTAACCACCAACTAAGATTTAAGGTAACTACTTCCGGCAACCCTAAATGCTCGCCGACCATGATAAGCCAGCCGAGCCTTGGGACACAGGCGCTGTCACTGGAGAGAAGAGCTTCAGACAGGTCGCGGTTGATTAAGCTACTGCTGTTTGTCGCGAAGAGTAGTAGCCAATCCATGCGGGTCGTGAGGCAGTAAGCTAGGACTTGCAGCCCAAGTCCCCAACGAAGAATACTCAGCCAGCGATCCGAGGCCGGCGGAAAGAGAAACTGCAACAATCGCCTTCTTATTCTTCGCACCGAAGTCCTATGGTTGCGACGCGGGCGGGGCAAAGGTGAAATCGTAAGCAAATAGCGTATCGTAGGTTGCTCGCTCGCCCCGTTGAAAGGCTTCCAGGTTCGGTAGCCTTAGCAGACCGAAAATAGCTCGAATCTCGGCTGCCTCTGGATGTTCACGCCACACATTTGTCGCTAGCATTCTCACCATCAGTTCTCGTAACTCGGGATGTTCTATTTCCGAGAGTCGGTCTAACAAATCAACTAACCTTACTCCGGTCGCATCGTTGCCGATCGCCGGTAACTGAACTTCTGTTCTCCCGTCTGGATAGACCAATTCAAAGACCAGCTTGTAATTATCCGGCACGTTCGGCGCGAAGAAGCCATAGCCAGTTTCGATGCCTGTAGCATGAGTGTAGAAATCCAGCGCTCGCCGGAGCACATTTTCCGCCGGCAACCTTCTACCCAGGGCTACGGTGTCAACCTCCTCACCGCGTGCTAACCAGCGCAGACCTGCCCCATGAAAAAAACTTCGCCCAGTCTGGAGCCCCCCCAGGACCGCCCGAGACGAGGCCGCCAGAACAAGAAAGAAATGTAGCGCCAACCAGGCCAGGCAGATGGCTCGCGCCCGGACACTCTTCGTCGAGAAAAAGGAACGACTAGCGATTGCTATACTTTTTTAGGATGGCCGTAACCTTCTCGCTCAGTTGCTCAGCTTCTCGCGAGAAGTTACTTGCGTTGGAGCAGGTAGGGCCGCCTCCACCGTATGGTTTGATGCTGCCCTGAATAGCCACATTTGAAGCGCCGCTTTTCTCCGCCGCGTTATCTACAATCGCCACACCCTGCGGTGAGACGCACTTGGCCATTCCTTTTTCGCGCACGACTTTTCCGTGTTCATAGAACCGAACCTGGTAAAGGGACTCATCATATTTTGCCAGGACGTGGTTTAGGCGCGCCAGATCGTGCGGTGAAAGCGCGATGGCGCGGGGAACAAGCACCCCGCCTTTAGGATAGAATATGATTCTGGGGGAGCCGTTAACGATCGGCCCCGGAATGTTCGCAGTAACACACGAAACGACGATGACACTGGCCGCGAGAAGTAGTGCAAAAAAGAGGAGTCTTCGAATTCCAAATGGGGTCTTCATAGGTCGCCGGTTTGAGTCGCAGACGAACGTCTGTCAAGCGCAAAAATTAACCTCTCGTTAGGTCGATTTAAATTTTCATACGTTTCACAGAGTGCGATTTCTTCGCTTGATGTATAGTTGCCGGGGTGAGGCGGGTCTTTTCCTTTCTATACTTCTTAACCGTAGTGCTTTCCGCCTACGGCCAGAGCATCGCGATTCCATGGAGCGGTCACGGACACGATCCGCAACATAGCGGTCTATCGAAGACTGCGTCGCAGTCGCTCGGTCAAATCAAATGGCAGACGCTGCTGGACATGAATCGACAATATGCCGGGAATAACTTGTACATCCATTACGGCACGCCGATTCTGACACGCGCCAACACGGTGATCGCGCCAGTTAAGATGGGCGCGGATGGGACTTTCGTGGTCAATGCCTTTGACGCCGCCACCGGCGCGGTCAAGTGGACGGAACCTTCCGACTATGTCTTGCCGCCGCATTCCTGGACTCCGCCATTTGGTATGGCTCTAACTCCCAAGAACCGCCTCTACTTTCCGGGAAGTGGAGGAACGGTTTACTTTCGCGACGCGCCGGACTCAGCAGGCGCAACGAGAGGGCAGCTCGCTTTCTATGGGCTGGCTAACTATCAGGCGAATCCCGCGAGCTTCGACCAGCATGTCATAATCAACACGCCGATTACCTCGGATCGCTACGGCAACATCTACTTCGGATTTCAATCCACCGGTGGCCCGATCCCAGCCCTTACAAGTGGTCTGGCACGGATCGGAGAGGACGGGACCGGCTCTTTTGTCAGCGCGACTGCGGCAGCTGGGGATGGCTCAGTTACTAAGGTGGCTGATAACTGTGCTCCCGCCTTAAGTAATGACGGGAAGACAATTTACTTCACCGTGACTAATAATAACTCGTCGGTCAGCTACCTAGTTTCAGTTGATGGCGCAACCTTGGTTCCACAGAACTCGGTCCAGCTAAGAGACGTAGCGGATCCTAGTAGCCCCGCACTGGTCATTGGCGATAGCAGTGCCTCGCCGACCGTCGGCCCGGACGGCGATGTCTATTACGGCGTCCTGGAGAATCAGTTGGGCTCGCACAATTTCCGCGGCTGGCTCCTGCACTTCAATGCTTCGCTCTCCCAGACCAAGACGCCTGGCTCCTTCGGCTGGGATGACACGGCTTCGCTCGTGCCTGCTTCGCTCGTGCCTTCCTATCATGGCGCCTCCACCTATCTGGTGCTTACTAAGTATAACAACTATGCCGGACTGGGCACCGGTGATGGTGTGAACAAGCTTGCGCTTCTCGACCCGAACGCTACCGAGACTGATCCCGTGTCCCCCGCTTTGACCGCGATGAAGGAAGTCCTGACCGTCACCAGTCCGACGCCGGATGACGAATTTCGGTCCAACTATCCCAACGCCGTGCGCGAATGGTGTATCAACATGGCTGTAGTCGATCCCGCTACCAGGTCTGCTATCGTTAGTTGTGAGGATGGCAAGACTTATCGATGGGACTTTGCTACTAATACCTTGTCCGAGACGCTCGTGTTAACCGACGGCCTGGGCGAGGCCTACACTCCAACATTGATCGGCCCGGATGGGACGGTCTATGCCATCGCCAACGGCACGCTTTTCGCCATTGGACCAGGAACGCCATGAAGAGGCTAATCGCGTTCCTCTATTACTCGTTCGGTATCGTTGTTCTGCGAGCCGACCTGGCTATGTCGCTTACAGCTAGTATCCAAAACAGTGCGCGGGGCACCGAACTAGTTTTTAGTGGCACGCTTACAAATACGAGCGCTACCCAAAAACTTTATCTGAATGACATCGCTCCGACGTTAAGCGGCTCGTCAGCAACGAATCTTACTTTCCAGCCGAACAGCTTCTACTCGAATGTCCCCGGCATCCTATTACCTAACGAGAGCTACGCCGATAGCGAATTGTTTCGCGTGTTACTCATAAGTGGTGCGCCGACTGGCGATTATTCCGGTTCCATCACATTTCGCGGGGGGATGGACATTCAGGCTAACACCGATCTGGCGAGCGCAAGCTTCACGGTTCTCTCTCCGGATGTGACTATCGCCGCCACCGATCCGAGTGCTTCGGAATTTGGTCCCGATCCGGGCGTCTTTACTATCTCGCGCACCGGCGGAACCGGAATCGAGCTACCGGTCTTCTTCGCCATCTCTGGCGATGCTGTTAATGGCGTGAGCTACAACGCCATCGTGCCGATGGCTACTATCCCGGCGGGAAGTAGCTCGACCACCGTTACTATCACTCCTATTCCCGATAACGTCGCGGAAGGGGATCGTAGTGCCATCCTTTCTCTTACTTCCGCGAGCACTTACAATCTTGGATTAGCTGTAATCGACACAGTTACAATCCACGACAAACCTTTCGATGCCTGGCGGCTGGAGAAATTCGGTGCCAATGCCAACGATCCTGCCGCCGCCGACGCTGGCGACTGGGACGGAGACGGTATCCAAAACCTCTTGGAGTATGCGCTCGGCCTTGATCCGAAGGTAGCTGACATCAGCGCCCTTCCAATCGCTATCAAGGATGAAGGTTATCTTACCATTAGCTTCGTTCCGAATACTTCTGCTACGGATGTTGACTTAGTCGTAGAAGGCAGCGACGATCTGACGAACTGGAGCGTGAACAAGGCGGAGCTTGTCCCTGGGCAAAATCCTAACCCGCCGAACTTGCAGACCTATCGCTATAAGACACCTGTTGGTCAGGTTAGCTTGGGATTTCTACGGTTGCGCGTGCAGCGCGCAGGACCGTAGAACCTACAGAATCGAATCGAGCCGCAACAATTCGCCTAACGACCAGGCTTGAAACGGACAACCTGCCGGCGTGTGCGGTGGATCGCCATCCGCAATTTCCGAAATGTGACCGAGCCCCGCTTGGTTGAGATGCTCGACTAACGGCATGAGAAAACGCCCGCCGGCTTCTTCTTTTATTTCGTTCGAATTTCCGCGCACGCGGACCCACGCTTCGACGAAAGCGCCGGTGAGCCATGGCCAAACCGTGCCCTGATGATAACTCGCGTCGCGTTGTGCGGCGCCGCCGACGTAGTGCCCGACGTAACCTGGTTCATCAGGCGCGAGCGACCGCAAGCCGATTGGTGTGAGCAATCGCTCTTCGACTGCGTCAACCACCATGCGCGCGCGATCGATCGGCAAGAGAATCAACGGCAATCCGCCGACGGCAAAAATTTGATTTGGCCGAAAAGTGGGATCGACCGTGCCGGATTGATGATCGCAATCGACCACATCGTAGAGATAGCCGCCTTCCTCATTCCAGAAACGCGCGCGAAAAGCGGGGCGCGCTTTTTCGAAGAGCGCTTCCCACTTCTTGGAAAATCTCGCGCCGATGGTGAGCGCATTGAGCCAGAGCGCTTGAACTTCGACCGGCTTGCCGATGCGCGGCGTGATCTCGCGACCATCGACCCGCGCATCCATCCACGTCAGTTGATAACCACGTTCGCCGGCGCGCAGCAATCCATCGTCGTCAACCCGAATGCCGAAACGCGTGCCATCATGGTAGCGAGTGAGAATGGCTTCGACTGCGTCACGCAGTTTTTCGGTGTGGCAATCACTCGTTAGGCCAGGTTTTTTCGCCACCGCTCGCAGATAATCGCCGACCGCGATGATGTACCAAAGCGAAGCATCGACCGAATTGTATTCCGGTTGGTCGCCGGAATCCGGAAAACGATTAGGCAACATTCCTTCCGAAACGAGGCCGGCCCATTGCAGCAGAATATCGCGCGCTTCCGCTAATCGGCCGGTCGCAATGCAGAGGCCGCGCAGCGCTATGAAGGTGTCACGTCCCCAATCGCCGAACCATGGATAACCGGCGATGATGGTTTTACCTTCGCCGCGTTTAACCAAATACGCATCGGCCGCGCGGTGCACGGGTGTGGGAAAACGACTACGGCGTTGCAACTCACTCGCACGAATCTCCGCGTAATGGCTCTCGATGGAATCAACTTTGGGTCCATCGGCGGCGAACATCAGGACCGCTGGTTTTTCTGAAAGATCGAATTCGAAAACACCCGCGACCGCAAGGTCCTCGCTCGTATCAAGTCCGCGGGACTCCTCCTCGCTGTAGAAGAAATTGCGATACCAACTTTGCTCGTGCAGGTAATGGCCATTGGAGTGTGCGCAGATCGCCGGCAGATTTTCGTAGGGATGCCAGGAAACGCGCTCGCCATTTTCTTCGGCATCGAAACGGAAGGCATCATTCTCCTGGTGCATGGAATGAAAATCGCGGCCGGAGAAAAACGGCCGCACTTCCAATCTTGCCTCGGTCTCGCCTTCGATCCGCCATGATAAATAAATGGCCGACTGTCCCGGCCTAACGAGTAGTTCATGCTCGACGAAAACATCGTCCGCGATGTGAAATCGCCAGTGCGGCCATAGTTCGTATTCAAACGATTTGATGCGCGACGAACCATCCGGATGAATCACATCCGGCGCATAGCGTTGGGAGGAAAGCGCGAACCGGCCGTGCGCTGTCGTCAGCCAGACATCGCAGCCATTAACCAGCACGATACGTCCGGCCGGCGGCGTGGTCGCCGTCAGCAAAAGCGCATGATAACGGCGCGTGCGAATGCCCGAGACCGTCCCGCTGGCGAAGCCGCCCAGGCCGTCCGCTTCCAGCCATTCGGCATTGGGATCAATCGGATTCATCGCACGAGTCCAAGGAGAACCGATACAAAAGGACGAGGATGAGTGCGAGCAGAATGCGCGTAGAGTTCTGTGTGAAGAAAATCATCGTGGCCTTTTTTTTGGCGAGCGCCTCGGTTTTCGGCCAGGAAAAGCAAACATTCGAGAGCAAGGAAAACCAGACAACTTTGGTCGAGCTATTCACTTCCGAAGGATGCAGCAGTTGTCCGCCGGCCGACGCTTGGATCAGCCGACTGAAAACGAACGGCGATCTTTGGACGAAGATCGTGCCGGTGGCGTTCCACGTCGATTACTGGGATCGGCTCGGTTGGCGCGATCGTTTCGCCAAACCGGAATTCACCGCGCGACAACAAGGCTACGGCGCGGAGTGGAAGAGCGACTCGATTTACACGCCGGCCTTCGTCACGAACGGTCGCGAATGGCGCCATTGGTCCGAGAGCGCCACGCCGCCGATCGCTGCCTCGGTAAACGTGGGAAAGTTGAGCGTTACGCTCGAAGAATCACGCAAAGTCGTCGCGCATTTTGTCGCCGCGTCGCAGTCTAACGAGTCGTTGCAATTAAACATTGCCCTCCTCGGTTCGAATCTGGAATCGAAGGTTGGCCGCGGCGAAAACAGCGGACGAAAATTGCATCACGAATTCGTCGCCCTCGCGCTCATGCAGGTCACTTTGCAACGCAGGACAGATGAATATTTTGCGGAGATCATTTTGCCTAACGAGCAGTTGTCAGACAAGCCGGCGGCGCTGGCCGCCTGGATCAACAGCGCGCAGAGGAAACCGCCGCTTCAGGCTACGGGTGGATGGCTGAAACCGTGAGGATGGTGCGCGCTACAGGGTTCGAACCTGTGACTTCTTGCGTGTGAAGCATGAGCACTCTCGGTACATCGTCTTTCGCAAAGCGCTCGACCTCAGCTATTTGATTGAGGGCAAAAAAGCTCGCTATCCCTCGGGGCCCCCCTTAGGGAACCCCCTATGAGGAATTCACCAGTTCGCGTGGCGGAAAATCTCTATCGGGAGAAGAAGAGCGGGATCTATTGGGGCCGGAAGAAAGTGAACGGGAAGAGACGTTGGGAATGTCTCGACACGGACAATCGCGAGCGCGCGAAATCGAAACTCCGCGCGTGGCTTCTCTCGCTCGAATCACTCGACGCGAGCGCGGCGACTTTCAAACTCGGCGCGCTGGCTGATCTTTACGAGCAATCGAAGCGCGGTCTGAAAGAGTCGCAGTGGCCGTTTATCTTGAAAGTTTTTCGCGAGACGTTCCCGACCGGAATGAATATGCGCGTGGATCAACTGCGTCACTCGCAGCTTGTCGCGTGGATTACCGGGCAGGCGATTCGCCGTGAATGGTCACCGCGCACGTTCAACGCGTATCGACTCATGCTGCGCGACATGTTCGCGATCGCTGAAGCGGACGGGATCGTCTCGACGATGACGAACCCGTTCAAAGCGCATCTTCTGAAACCGCGAAAACTCGGAACGATCGTGCGACACCGGCCGACGAAAGAGCAGTTCTATTCGATTATCGACGACGTCCGAACACACGGCCGGGTGACGAAATACGGCGAACATTCGGCCGACTTTTTGCAGTTTCTTGGCGAGGCCGGCGTAGGACAGGCTGAAGCGGCTGGTCTTCTTTGGGAGCACGTCGATGACGACCAAATTCAGATCACGCGGCAGAAGACCGGCGAGCGTTTCACGATTCCTGTTTACGTATGGCTACGCCCGCTCGTCGAAAAGCTTAGGAAGAACAGCGTGCCTGATTACCGGCTCGCGCCGAAGTCGCATGTCTTCCACGTTCGCGACGCGAAGCGCGCGCTTGACGCAGCCTGCAAGCGTCTCGGACTCCGGCACTACAGCCAGCGGAACCTGCGACAGTTCTGCATCGCGCGACTCGCGGCGCAGGGCGTCGACGCGCGGCAAATCTCGCTTTGGCAGGGGCATCGAGACGGCGGAGTTCTGATTCAGAGGGTCTACCGAAATTGCTTCAGCGACGACGACAAAGCGATCGAACGGCGGAATCTCGCGAAGCTGAGCGCCGCGGCTTAGCATCTCGTATCAAAAGAGACTCTTCGTTTTCGCCGAGCAACCGAGATAGTCGGCCCGCTCCCGCATGGTGTACATGCTTCTTGCGGCCACCCGCTACTGGCTTTTCTCGGGCGTTTGACGGGATGCCTAGTCGCACTCATATGGAGGGTAGGGCGGTTAGCTCAGCGGTAGAGCGGCACGTTCACATCGTGCATGTCGTGGGTTCGATTCCCCCACCGCCCAAACCGCCGATGCGGGAAAGCGGAATCTGCCGAAGCTCGGCCCTTCAGCTACCGTGTAAGGCAAAGTCTGAAAGACCGCCGTGCCTTGCCGTCAGGATACCTGCCGCGGCTTCTTCGTCCGTTGCAATTGCATGGGAACGCATCGGCTGATGACTTGTTTTCTCGCTTCGGCTGCGGTATTCGGTATCCGGCGAAAAAGGCAAACGAGCCTATGCGATATACTAGGAGCTGGAGGCGTTTGCCTGCTTCTCCAGCACCGCGCGCATACGTTCAAAGTACTCTGGTTTCCACTCGATCGAGGTATGTAGAGGTCTCTTTGGCTTCATCAACATTTGTTGCTTTTCGGAAAGCTCCACCTTTGAAGGAAATGCCGATATCAGCGACAGACAAAACTTCGTCGAGGACGGCGGGCATTGCGCGGGTCATAGCCTCGTCTGTACTCGTGTAAAGTAACTGCGACAAGGTAGTCCCGGATTTGCTTCTGTGCGGTTGTCCTAGGACTCGCCCAAACTAGCCGGGTGAATATTTGGTTGTCCGGTGTTAAGCCTATCAGGAGATCGACGAGCCCAATGAATCCAATATGCGAAAGCACGTTGCCGGTGAGTTTCTCCAACTCATCGCTTCCCTGCACTACGCGCTGTAGGCGACGGTCGGCGGTCACAAATACAGTTCGCTTTCCTTCAGCAGCATCGAGGAACAATCGTGTTAGTTGCTGTGCTTCGTGTTGAATCAGAATTCGGTCCTTTTCCTTTCCGGTTTCCCACGCCAGGTATTCGTAACCGGAAATCATAGCGTTAAAGATGTGAACAAACTCCGCGTTATTCTCCTTGAAGAACTCCATGGGTTCGGTTGCCACTCCTTGCTTGCCAAGGAAGGAAGTCAGCTCATCCTCGGTGCGGTAGGGCGCAATCTTCGCCAAGAACTCCGCGAACGATCGCCGCTGCGGGTTTGCGCCGACATACAATGATGCGAATGCGCCCACAAAAACATTTGTATTCTCCGCGCTGTAGAAAAGGATGTGTTCTGCGAGCTGCTTCGGCTCCTCTAGTCTTAACTCTCGGACGAGGTCGATCGCTTTAGCTCGGTGCGCGACAATCTCTTCCAAGAATTCAGTCCCGATAACTAGCTCACATCGTCTTCCAGCAGCGCGCGCTGCTGATTGCAGGCGAGTGATCGCAGAAAGATTACCTTTGTATATTGGATGACCAGGAGCAATCGCGGGAAGCAGCACGCTAGCATCAAAGTATATTTTCGTCGGAAGCGTGTACGCGTGAGACAAGCTGTATCGCGGCGACGACAGTAGGAGTTGAACCGTTATCGCTGTGCGCGACACCTCAGCCAGAGCATCAGCTTCTGCCGCTTCGGGTGAATGATGACGTTCAGGAAGCAGTCAGAGACATTCCGAGCTAGCATCGCGTTAGCCGCGAAGTACTCATGTGTAAGTGCTTCGACGCAGTCTTCTATCTGGACGCCACGGCTGATGACCGACCCCGCATATTGCGGCGCAAGGTCCCACGCCCGTACCGTGAAGAGCCGCTCCCATACATTTCTAAGGAGCCCGCGCTGACCTTCCTCCTCGACGTGTCCGTGAATTACATGAAGGCGATTAAGCACCGCTCGTGCTAATCGATCGAGGGTTTGCTCAAGCTCTCCTGTCGGCCCTCTGCTTCTCCGAATGTAACGGCCGGAGTCGACAACATCGCCGGACGCTGCCAACCGCTCAAAGCTCTGTTCGAATAAAACACGGGCAGTGAGTTCATCGACCCGCAACAGATCCCTAAGGCGATCGACAGCGGATGTTTTTTCCAGAAGTGACGAAGGTTCGTCGTTAAGAATTGCCAGTAATACTCCATCTTGAACCATTTCGAGTGCAGGTCGCGTTACAGAGGCTGGAGCTTTCGTTCTCGCAAATGCAAACGCGATCACGCGGTGTAACCGTGATTGCGGCAAATCTTTCGGGAGGGTTGCAGTGACGGCGACGTCGGGTAGCGGAGTTTCCGCTCGTTCCTTAGCGGCACGAATCGATCGCCATAGATTCCGGTGTTCATGATCCTCGTCATATTCCACTACGCGAATGTTCACGGCTGACAAAGCTGCAGCCAGCCCTTTTCCAGAGCCGCTCGGGAGAACAGCGAGATGCATTTCTGGAAATCGCGGTCCGAAGTTATTTCGGTAGTGCTCTAATACGTGTTCGATCGCCGGATCAAGAAAGGAGAAGCCGAGAAATAACGTCGGGCGAAGTCTTAGAAGTGTTACGAGGAAGTCTAAGTAATCGGCATCATCGTCGAGACGTTCATAGTCATAGTGGTCAACAACCATGCACTCTGCGACTTCCGCACGGCCATGAATGCGTGCTATGAAGAACTCGGAAATAAGCGCAGCGTTACGCAGGGTCTGGTCGCGTAGCTCAAGTGGCATCACAGCGTGTTTCCGGAACTTCGCGCATGCCTCATGCAAACTACGGTCGTAGTTCGTGGTGACGATACCTGTCACTGGCAACGTAACCACCCGTTCGAGTTTGCCGAGATCACCAGGAACTTCCCGGAAAGGCAGTGCTAAACGCTTGAGCCGCTCGCCCGAAGGAATCTTTCTGCACGTCTTGTAGACTGTGGCGGCGCCGAGGAGGTCGCCTTCGTCGACACGAGACTTGACCAAATCGGCGGCAGGCTCGTCACCAAATTCGGCGCACACGTCAGCGAGGTCTTTCAACCATCCCCCCCAAAGTGGGAACCCGACGCGGCTACCGACGCCAGCGCCCGCAAACAGGACCGAGCGCGGCTGATCAACAAAGGTCCGAATCGCATCGGCGAGTTCACTTGTATTCATGCTTGAGATTACTTAAACAAATCAGGTCTACCTCCACGCGCGACAGTGATCGAGCGAAATGTCGAGAAGATTTCCGTCTCTCGCCGATGTTCAATAGCTACTTCAAAGGACTCAGTCGATCCTCTTCACTTATCTTCTCGCCATCACGACCGTGATGATCGTCAGCGGCGGAATGTTTAGCGGGCAATTGCGCCGCAGGAAGAGTGAACAACGTTGGACAAAATGAGCTCTTGCACACCCGAGCCGATTGGCGAAAGCAAAGTAAGAGTTACGAAGGGAGAAAGAAGAGTGGGCAGGAAAGGCGAGCTGAATGCATCTTAAAAAATGCGCGCCGACGTATTCCCACATCCGATGATGCCAGTAGGGCCATTCTGTCCGCCCTTAGAGCCCCAGTCGTCTAGATGATGAGCTATACCGCGGCTATTTAGCACGTCCGACATGCGGTAGGTCGGGCCGGGCACTTCCCATGGGCCGCAGCCGGTCGCGAGGTGGATGTCGCAGCTCGCTAACTGATGGAGAAACTAGGGGTCGACTTGGTTGGCCCCATAAGTCGACCTGGTTATTGAAGTAGAAGGTCGTGCATCCCGCCCTCGAGTTGCGCATGTTGTAAACGCCGGAGAGCGCGTAACAGACTTCACGCGGTCGGGATGCTTGAAGAGGGTGTGCGGAAATCGTTTTTCGGCCCGGAGTTACTTCAGATCGCCCGCGATTTCGGCGAATTGGGCTAGGGCGGCTTCTAGATCTTCGGTGATCTCTAGAGCTAGCACGCCGGGATCGGGGAGGTTGGCGCTGTCTTCTAGACTTTCGTCTTTGAGCCAGAAGATGTCGAGGTTCACCTTGTCGCGTTTGGTTAGCTCTTCGTAGATGAAGGACTTGAAGCGTTCGCTATCTTTGCGCTCGTGGCGGTTCTTCGGGTTGTAGCACGCGACGAAGTCGTCGAGGTCGCTGCGCTTGAGGGTGTTTTCCTTGAGCGTGAAATGGAGGTTGGTGCGCAGGTCGTAGATCCAGAGTTTGCTCGTCCATGGCTTCTCCTGCGCGGGTTTGCGGTCGAAGAAGAGGACGTTCGCCTTCACTCCTTGCGCGTAGAAGATGCCAGTGGGTAGGCGCACAAGCGTGTGCACATCGGCTTGCTTGAGTAACGCGCGCCGGATGGTTTCTCCGGCGCCGCCTTCGAAAAGGACGTTGTCCGGTAACACCACCGCGGCGCGGCCGTGCTGTTTGAGGATGGTGAAGGTGCTGGAGTAGTTGAGCTGCTTGTTGCTCGTGCTTGCCCAGAAGTCGTCACGATTGATGATGAGCGACTCCTTTGAAGTCTCGCCCGCTTCGTTGACGATGGTGACGCTGCTCTTCTTGCCGAAGGGCGGATTGGCCAGGACGATGTCGTATTCGCCGTGCTTCGCGGCGAGCGCGTCCTTGGTCACGACGGGCAAACCAGATTCCAATGTCTGGCCGTCCGTTTCGGAGCCGATGCCGTGCAGGAGCAGGTTCATCGCGCAGAGGCGCGTGACGCTGTCCACCAGCTCGATGCCGAGGAAGGTGCCGCTCTTGAGCTTCTTCTTTTGCGCGCGGTCGAGCTGATAATGTTTTGCGATGTAATCATGCGCCGCGAGGAGGAAGCCGCCCGTGCCGCAGGCCGGATCGCAGATCGTCTGGCCTGGCTGCGGAGCGATCGCGTCCACCATCGCGGCGATAAGCGGTCGCGGGGTGAAGTATTGGCCCGCGCCGCCTTTCACATCCTCGGCGTTCTTTTGCAGCAACCCCTCGTAGGCGTCGCCCTTCACGTCGGCGGAAAGGCTGGACCACTGCTCCTTGTCGATCAGGTCCACGATGAGGCGGCGGAGCTTGGCCGGATCCTGCATTTTGTTTTGCGCCTTGCGAAAGATGACGCCCAGCATGCCCGACCGCTTGCCGAGTTCCTCCAGCGTATGGCGATAATGAATCTCGAGATCGTCGCCATCCAGCTTCAGGAGCGCAGGCCAATCTTTCCCTAAAGGGATGGGCGACGGCTTGTTGAAAGGTGGCTTTGACTGCTCGTCCGCCATTTTCAGGAACAACAGAAACGTCAATTGCTCGACGTAATCGCCGTAAGACAGCCCGTCATCCCGTAGGATGTTGCAGTAGTTCCAGAGCTTCTGGACGAGCTGAGCGCCGCTCATTTCCAAACGAGATAGTTAGCCTCACCGCGATGTGGCACTCGTTGGTGTACCTTGTACCTTCGACCGATAGCAGGCCATTCGCCTTCCAGTCTTCAATCCACAGTTTCAGGTCGCTTTCCCACGAAAGCGGTTCAGAGACTGCAATTTCCCAAGCGTCGTCGTATAACACTCGCCGCTTTGATTCGAGTGCTCGGAGAACCGCGCTTCGTGTCCTCTGGGTATACCGATCCCGCAGCGAGTCGTAGTAAGTCGAGTCATGCAGTTCCTTACTGCTGAATAAGTCGTGTTGCCCCGTGCGCGTGACACGTTTTCGTTGATGGGCATCCGCGCGAGCAAGTTCTTGGACTTCCATGGCCTTCTTCTCAGCGTCTTTGAAGACTTCGATGCCTTTCGGATTTCGCGTGGCGTAGATAAGGTTGAAATGCGTGCGATCGCGTTCTGGATGAAGCACAATTGCCGAGCAGGTCGATGTGAATCCACCCACTCGCCTAACGTTACCTGCGTATTCGTTGACCGCCGCGTCTTCTCGATCCTGCTGTGCCAAACCCTGCACTTTTTCGCGGAACTCCCCTGAGCCAAACAATCGTTGGAAGCTCTCTTGTGTCTCTTCCTGAGGTGAATCGAGGAACCGCCGGATATGCCCAGTCATGAAATTGATGAGCACTTCCCCGGGATTAAGCCGCAGCAGTGAACCAATGGTTTCCATCGCGAATCCTGACCAACCCGTTGGATCAATGAAAATGAATGGGAACGATTTGGGTCCACCGCGGCGAACGAAGTCGACAATCTCAGGAACCGACTCTTCGAGTGTCGCGTTTCGCGTTTCGATCTTCGCGTCTGTAACGCTCTCCGCGAACTGTTTCAGCTGAGCGTACGCGCTTCGGTTCTTTTCGAGGAAAAAGCAGCGCAGCTTAACCGCGTGGCCACGCTGAGCATGAGTATCGCGCGCCTTTCGGAGCTCCGCTAATGCAATCGCAAAGGAGCTATCGGCGAGATTCTCCGACCGCACGTTCCAAGGGCCTGAAAAGCAGTCGACATACGTGAGAACATCCTTGTGTGTTCCGACTATGTGAGCAAAGCGACTGAGATATTTCCGCAGGATGAAGTGCTTGACGAGCGTCTGCTCGCGACCCGCGTACAAATCTTCATCGCTCATCGCGTCGCACTAAGCCGATAGGCGTCTTCGACTTCCTGCAGGGCTAGCAGGCGTTCAGTCCTTTCTAAAACCGGCAGCTCAACCCGTTCCGGAAATTCGCTGTACGTCCTACCATCGAGTCTTCGCCCGGTCTCCTTTTTGCGAACGCCGCCCCATTGCTTGAAGAAGAACGCAACGCGTGAGTTTTCGCATTGCCGATGAAGGTCACGCACCCACTTCGGATCAATAGGGCGAGCGCCCGGGCCGCTTTCCCCGCCGACGATTACCCATTTTATGCCGCGCAAGTTGACACGCCCAAGATCCTGGAGCAGCGGCTCAATCGAAAGGAACCGTGTGCGCGCCGGGGCCTCGCGTAGATGGCCAATTCGAGGCAGGCCATGCTTCCGGTTCTCGACGCTGACGCCCCACCAGATGTGCCTCTCCTTAGCTGCGTATCTGAGCTTCGTTTGGAGAAGATCCCGCATCCGCTCCGATCTCTTGGTAAGAACTTGGTAGGTGTGCCAGTTAGCGCGCATCATCACGTCCGCGACATTCAGAATGTACTCGTCGGGGACCTTCGGGTGAAACAGGTCGCTCATCGAATTTACGAAGACCATTTTAGGAACGCGCCAGCGCAGCGGCTCCGCGAGCTTTTCGGGCACCAACCTTAGATCAAAGCCGAATTCGAACGGGTGACCGGAAACGCCACGAAATCGCTCCGCAAACGTCTCTGCATAGCAATGTGTGCAGCCGGGGCTGACTTTCGTGCAGCCTCGTACCGGATTCCAGGTCGCGTCCGTCCATTCGATTTTCGAGTTGTCGCTCATGTCTGTTTTTTCATCTCGTGGGTCGATCGTATCCGTTGGTGTAGGACAAAGACGGTCCTACGTCGCATCTTTTTCTAAGTTTCCGCTGAATGCTTGCTGCAGGGTAGCTTGGCGAAGCCGAATTGCGCGTTTGAGATTGGCGGACACGACGGCTTCTAACCCCTCCACCACGCTCAAGCGCCGCTCCACTTCCGCGACGATTCGCGTCTGCTCTGCGAGGGGCGGGAGCTTGATTGAAATCTGGCGGATTCGGTCTTGGCCGATGTTACGCATCGAGTTTTGATTCCCGGTTACCAGTCGTTCGATCTCGCTGTGGCCGAAACGGGATCGCAGCCAATAAAGAATCCAACTCGGGTTGGCCGCTGAGGAAAAGCGGAAGCGGAGAATTTTGTCGCTGAGCATCACCGGTAGCGTGACCTTCTTCGCGATGACACACGCGCCGATGAGTTCAATTGTATTGGCCCGGCTGAATAGAAAATCGTCCGTCCGAACGAAGAACCGTTCCTCCATTCGAGACGCATCCAAGCAAGTCTTACTTTTCATCTCGTCGTAAGTCCCCCACGTCACGGCACTGACTTTCACAACTCCGACTTCATTGCATTTTGGGGGACGCTCCTCGCACTTGAAACTTCTGCCCGCTTCGATTCCAACGAGAACCTCGCCAAGAACAGTCTGTTTCCATTCGGCTTCGGTGGGGACGAGGCGGCCTTCGCAGGCGGCTTTAAGGACGGCGGCGCGGTAGCGTTTGAGGTTGGCTTGCACCCGCCGCAAGGCCGCCACCCCCGCCTCCAGCCGAGTGAATTGCTTCTCAATCTCCGCCACGATCTCGATCTGTTCGCCGAGCGGCGGAAGGGGCAGTGGGATATCCGCGATGGTGCGGGAGGAAAGGTGCTTGACGGTGACGGAAGGCGTCTGCTCGTTGATGGCGCTGAGATAACCAGGTAAGACGTAACGAAGGAATTGTTTCGCGTAGCGGGACTCGTTCGGGACGATTTTACAGACTCGCTGGTTAAGCAAAGCCTTTTCGCCTGTCCAAGGTTGGCAATGGAAATCACCGTCCATGCCGACAAGAATTTCGCCGCGTTCGACTAGAAACGCAGGATCGAAGTCGCCCTCATAGAAGGTTTCCGTTTTGCCAGGGACAATATCGCGAATCCGAATCAGCGGCGCCCCTGCATCTCGTTTGAATCGCGCTGATTCAAACGGATAGCCGTTGAGTATCGTGGCCACTTCCTTGAGCCGCACGCGCTTCCATTCCGGACGCTTGCCGAGTAAGCGGTTTCGATTCTCGGCGACCACTTCATCGATATTCGCGGTGAAACTCATGTTGCTAGCGCCTCGTTGAGTTCATCGAGCAGCTTTGGCAATTGCTCGCCGAAGAGTTGATGTGCTTTGCCCAGGCCGCCGCGCTGGTTGAACGGCGAAAGATCCAAGTCGTCGGGCTCGATGCTCAAGGTAGTCGCGATTTGGTCGCGCATTAGATTGAGCCACGCGAGTTGCTCCGGATTGAAGACGGTTCCGGCTTTGGCTTTGTCCATGAGCCACTCGTTGAAGCGCTCGGAGACGGAGTCGGTAAAGGGGGCGAGGACGGGTTGCTGTTCCAGCGCGAAGCGCACGAGGGCGACAAGGTCGGCGAAGCGGCCGGTTTGGGAGCGGCCTTTGACTTTGTCGGGCGCGGTGGCGGCGAACGCGTCCCAGAGACGGTCCTCAGTCCACGAAGCGTGGTTGTCGCACAGTTTCTTTTCCAACTCCTTGAGCATCTGCTCGGTGAGGCGCTGTTTATAGGGTCGGCTGTAGAGGATTTGGAGGGCGTCGATCTCGCTTTGGTGCGCGGCGATGTAGTCGCGGAACGACTTGATCAGACTTTCGGCTTTGTCTTTCGCCGCGGCATCGAAGCCTTGATCGATGACGGTGTCGATGGTGGTAACGTCTATGGTTTGCTCGCTCTCTTTCTTCATGCGGACCAGCGTGTCGCGAACTTCCGGTTTGTCGAAAGGTGAACAGGCTTCCACGATGAGAGCTGCGCGCGCTTGCGCGAGTGCGTCGGGCGAGACTTCCTGTGGCTCTGCGCCTGGCTTGCCGGTGGCTTTTTCCGCGATTGCATTTGGATCGACGGATTGCAGAAGTTTGGCCGCCATTTCGGAGAGCGTCTTGCCGCCGGTGACGGCCGTGATGCGGGATTTTTCTTCGGCGTCGAGCGCTTGCTCCAATCGTGCGAGCCGCGAGGCTAATGTCGTGAGCGTGTCTTCGTCGCGTTTCCCGAGCGCGACGCCAATGAGAATGCTTTCGAGCTTCTCGGTCGGCTTGCGATCGAGCGGACGCGAATCGGTCTTGTCGCTTTCGCAGACGCCGACGGCATCGACGATGACGAAGTGGGTCTTGGCTTGCGCTTCCGCGCCGGAGACGGCTTGCAGGTCCGTCGGCGAAAGGACGCGGGTGCCGCGGCCTTTCATTTGCTCGAAGTAGACGCGGCTGCGCACGTCGCGCAGAAAGACGAGGCACTCGAGCGGTTTCACGTCGGTGCCGGTGGCGATCATGTCGACGGTGACGGCGATGCGGAGCTGGGGCGAAAGCCGGAACTCCTGGATGAGCTGCTCGCCATTCGCCGGCTTGCCGGTCTCGGGATGCTTTGACTTGGTAGGTGATCTTTTTGACAGAAGTCGTTGCCTTTGCCGAAGACTTCGCGGCAGAGGTGGACGATGTCCTCGGCGTGGGAGTCGTCTTTGCAGAAGATGAGGGTCTTCGGGACGAGGTTGCGGCCGGGGAATAGCTGCGGTGAGCAGCGTCGCGGAATGCTTGCAGGACGGTGCGGATCTGATCCTTCACCACGACGGAGCGATCGAGCTCCTTCGCGGAGTATGGAAGGTCGTCGTCCAGTTGCTTCCCAGCGGAGCTTGCGCGTGGTCTTCTTGTCGCGGCGATCGACGAAGAGGCCTTTCTCGATCGTGCCGCCCTGTCCGGTGACCTGCGTTTTGATGCGGTAAACGTCGTAGCCGACATTGACGCCATCGGCGACGGCGCGCTCGTGTGGATACTCCACTGACGAGGTTCTTGTTAAAGAAGCCGATCGCTTGCTTACCCGGCGTGGCGGTTAGGCCGATGAGGAAGGCGTCGAAGTATTCGAGGACTTGGCGCCAGAGATTGTAGATGGAGCGATGGCATTCGTCGGCGACGATGAAGTCGAACGTCTCGATCGGGATGGCGGGGTTGTAGGCGACGTCGCGGGTGCGCTGGTCGGCGGCGGCGATTTCGAAGCCGGACTTTTCGTCGAGGTCTTCGGTCAGCTCTTCGCCACGCAGCATGGAGTAAAGGCGCTGGATGGTGCAGATGGTGACGCGGCAGACGCCGTCGAGCTGGTTCGAGGTGAGGTGCTGGACGTTGTAGAGCTCGGTGAACTTGCGGCCTGTCGGGCGTGACGAACTGCTGGAACTCGGCCATGGCCTGGCGTCCGAGATTGGCGCGGTCGACGAGGAAGAGGACGTTGCGCGCGCCGGCATGCTTGATGAGCCGGTAGGTGAACGCGCAGGCGGTGAGGGTCTTGCCGGCGCCGGTGGCCATCTGGATGAGGGCGCGCGGTTGCGCTTCGGCGAAGGATTGCTCGAGGCCGCTGATCGCTTCGACGCTGGCAGACGCGGACGTTCTCGCCGTTGTAGCGGATGCTTGAAAGGCATCTCGGCCAGCCGGCGGCGGAGGGTGTCGGGTTCTTCGAGCCACTCGGCGAGGGTTTCGGGACGGTGGAAGGCGAAGACGCGGCGCGAACGCGGATGCGGGTCGCGTTCGTCGCGGAAGAAGGTCTCGACGCCGGTGGATTCGTAGAGGAAGGGAAGCTTGCCGGTCAGATTGCCGCGCAGGAAGTCGGGCAGGTTCTCGGCGTATCGGCCGGATTGGTCGGCGACGGTCGATAAGCGTGACGCCAGCTTTCTTCGCCTCGATGATGCCGACGGGCTTGCGATCGATGAGCAGGAGGTAGTCGCAGCGACCTTCCTTCAATCGCACTTCGCGGATCGCGATTCCGCACCCGGCAGAGAGGTCGAGCTTCTTGTAGTCTTGGATCAACCAGCCGCACTGTTGTAGAAGCGCGTCGATTTGTTGGCGCGCGAGTTCTTCAGGTGTCGGCATTGGCGCCGATGTTTTATCCGGCTAATCGGAATAACTCCACTGCGAACTCACGTCGCTCATGGAAGCTGCACCACGCGCTCGGCTACCATCGTCCCCGTCGCTCCCTTCAGCAGGCGAACGGTGTTCAACGCCTTTCCAGCGACGCTGCCGGCAAGTAAATCACCCGCGCCGCGATAGGCTTCTTCGCCGACGAGCAGGCGAATCTCGCGCAACTCGGGGGGGCATTTAGTCGTCCACCTTTCGACCATCGGGGGTAAAGCATTTGCCCCCGCGGCTCTCCTCCAGAATGGGCCGCAAGAGACCTTTCGACCTACCAGATCGCGGCGCGAGAAGAGGCCGGGACTGTGAAATGTTTTCACTGAGACCCTTGAAGTGCGATCGCAAATGTCCCCTCACTTAGTTTCCGAGGATGTCAAAGGGACGAAAAACTTCCGGCTAAGTGTCATAAAAACACGCGGGGGGACGTTTTAACTGCTCGACGCGACTTGTCTCTAAAGAGATTACTTAGTGCAGTGTCTCTCCTATGACCAGTTCTACTGGTTGTTTAGGTATGACACGGTAATCAGGAGTACTCTAGGTAATCCATAAATTAATAAGAGTAGGCTGTAATCCCTTCTTCACCGTCCTGACCTTACTGCTCGTACCTTTGGCGAGTCCCTTGAAGCAGTCGAAAGGGCGCGGTGGGGCGGAGGCGATGTAAATTAGAGTCTCTACGCGTTAGCCAGTGAGAACGACTCTCTTCGCTCGCTATGCGGATTGGCAGTCGAGCCCTCCTCTAACTGCGCGTGTTCATTTGTCATCTGTACCTCGACGACGTAGTGGCGAGAGCGTCCCTTCCCTTCTACGCGAAACCGGAGCCTGCGCCTCGCTGTTCCGACTAGCCGGCGATGATAACTGCCGAGGAGCTTGCCGAGACGCGACTTACCCGCAGGCGTGATGGCGTCGTCACTAAACATCTCTTCATTCTCGAACAACCCAACTCAATACAAGGGCGGCGATCTCTGAGAACTTCCACTCGTGCGACAGTTTGCCAGCCGCGACCTCTTCGGCAGTCGGTCCGAGCGCATTAACCAGCTCGCGCATTTCCGCCAACTCGACGTCGCCGACACCCTTCAATTCCTCGCGGGCGATTGGATCGCCGTAGCCTACCTCTGCCACGATCGCGGCGACAACATACGACCAGGTTTCAAAGCGCGGCATCACGGAGAGCGGTGGGGCGGCCGGCTGCATCCCATGCGCGCACGAACGCCCACAGCGCCGACAGAATCGCCGCGCGCCGGCTCACTAACTCGGCATCGTCGAGCACTTCCGGAACTTTCCGGTCGCGATTGTCTGCCTCCGGAACAAACAGATCGACCAAGAGGCAGCGGTCCGACATGTCGCCGGAGGTCGTGGATTGATTACCCGTGAGAAAGACTGTCGTATTATTCTCGACACAGAAGGTCGTGGACTCACCGAGGATACGGCCTTCCGAGATCGCCGAGGTAATAAACGCCTCTATCTCCTCGCCGGCAATCTTCCCGCGGATGTTATCGAACAACACATAACTCGCCGCTTGCATCGCAATGCTGTCGAGCACTTTTCTCGCCTCTTCTTTACGCGGGAAGGTCCGAATTGAAGCGCTACCTGCGACCGGAGTAATGAACATTCCGGCAAGGAGCGTCTTGCCCGCGCCAGGCAAATTAGCGTTGAAGATGAAGCCCGGGCGTAAAGCTCTCTTGGGCAGCATTGCCACGCAAAACATCGTTAACATGCCCGCGATCGTAACCGCCTTAGAGCGTGAGCTCGAAAACGGGAAATATCGAAGAAGTCCGTCGATCACGTGCTTCGCCTCATCGAGCGACATCTTTTCGTCAAGTTGCAGCCCGTCGTAGAAAGTGAAGATGCGTCGATCTGCGAAGTAACCAGGTCGGAGCAACTCGATTTGTCCGTCTGTCTTGATAGCGGGCAGCAGTGTGTCGTCAGCCGCTCGATCTGCGCAGCTTGATCGAGAAACTCGTGTGATGCGAGCACGCCGCGCGCGGTGTCCAAGTTCATCGTGCGAATCACGCCCTCGTTGTAAGCACCGCGATACCTTAGGCAATAGCAGGCGACGAACTGCCCGGCCCACGTCCGAAACAGCTCTGCCGACATCGCTTCGAGCCGCTTCGTTTCCGCGTTTACAAACACTGGCGACATGCCCCGCCAAAACAGGCGGGGCCGAGCGTCATCGGGTAACGTCCCGTCCTTTGGATGACAACACTCGCGACCGATATCGCGCGCGAACTCGCGCAGTTCGCGATCGTCTGCTGGCAGCTTGTAGTGCGGACGCTTTCTGCCGTTTTCGTCATTGCAGTGGATGAAGAATGGTAACGGAGACGAGGTAGACAGATTGATGTCGTGTTCCCGTCCAAACGCAACCAACGCGTTTTCTCGATCACTAAGTTCGCGCATTACGCCCTCTATTGTGGCAAAAGGAAGCGCGCCCCGCAGCGGAAAATTCATGACAGAGGGTTTTTGTGCTCTTTTTCTCGTGAACATGCGCATGAAGGTGCGCTACAGTGCCGACTTAACAGCAAGGGGAGCGGATTTAATCATTCGCTCGTTGTCGATCAGCGGAGACAGTGATTTGCGGACGGTGCAGGTGATTGCGCTGCGACCGAAACGTTTACTTTCCTCCGCGCGATCGGCATCAGCGCGCTTAGCTCAGCGGTAGAGCATTGCTTTCACACGGCAGGGGTCGCAGGTTCGAACCCTGCAGCGCGTACACCGAATCGCGTAGCGACGTGATCGCAATGCCGTTCGTCGGGGGTCCTCTCCGGGCGGGCCGGCGCTGGCAAGAACGAAAAACGTGCGTTTTACGAGAGGAGAGCGCGTAAACACCTAAGCGAGCGGGCAGACGCTTTTTCATTCGGAGCTGCGTGTAGATCATTGTCGTGCTCACATCTTGGTGGCCCATCAACTCTTGTACGGTGCGAATGTCGCACCCTTGCTCGAGCAAATGTGTGAAGAATGAGTGACGGAACACGTGGCAGGAAACTGACTTTTCTATTCCAGCTTTTGCTGCCTATAGGCAAGAACTCCACTCCAGAATCTCGGAATGCGAAAAGGCCTAGGTGTCTGCATTTGAGGGGATGTGACGTATGATGCGATTGCTCGCAGGTAATCAAACACTTCTAGTCGCGCTCTGCTGGCACTAGGGGAAGAAGGGAAAATTTTTCGCCGCCCTGGAGACAGTAGCGCATTAAGCGACGGTCGTTTTTCGTCCAAGCGCACAAGGCCGCTCCATTCCGCCAATGGTTGCTTCTTCTCGAGAGTAGAGATCTTGGCGCATCGCCGCATGGTCGTGGACTGATAATTAAGCATCGCCACATATACCGAAACGTCTAACCAAGGGATGCAGCGAAGGGCTACCCGTTGTGCGCTCACCTTTTCCATGATTAAAACACTTTCACTTCGATTGGCGCTCGCCGTCGCTGATCTTGGGTCTCGTTAGATGCAAGGCGCGCAGAATGGAGCTTTCGGTATCCGAAGTGCAGCCAGGCGATTCTTGGCCCGTCCGATCAAACATCACTGCGGAGCGGCAACAACGTGGTAAAACTGCTGTGATGAGCGATTCGCTCCGCCTGGATCCCACGCCCCGGTCGATGCCCCGGAAGCTGCGACCGGCGAACCGACGTTGATCCAATTGGGAGAGGTCAAGCTGTCGCTCCGCTGCAGCTGGTATGTGGTTCCACTCGCACTCGACCAAGTGACGGACATATCGGCGCCTGATTTCTGAACCCCTTATGATTTTTAAAGCCGATGACACGTTCATCGGGTCGGTGCCGGCAAGTACTCTTGCAAGTTATTCTGGCCGTCACCATCGGGATCGTCTCCCGCGCGAGACGAATCTGCGGCGAGTCCCGTCGCATGACCGAAAACGCCGAGACGCCACCAATCGGGAATCCCGTCTGAGTCGCTGAACAAGTCCGCAATTTTCTTAACGTGAATGCCAGAACTACGAGCGTAGTCGTAGACCGGCTTAAACAGCACTTCGAGCTGGCCGTTCGTAACGGTTGTTTGGTTACTGAAAGTTACGGCGCGATTCGAGCCCCCAGCGGCGGCGAAAATGTCAATATTCGAAAAACTTTTCTCTCCTTGCAGATATACGTCGAAGCGCCGCTGATTCGGCCCGCTCATAAATGTTTCCGCCTCGTGCAGCGTCACTTGGTAAACGCCAGGAGGGCACTGATACACATAGCGAATCGTGTCGGCCGGTGAGCAATAGCGTTCGTCGGTGTAGATCAATTGGTCGTTGTAGCACACGTTCGCGATCGAGTTATAAGTCGTGCCCAAACTGCCGCCGATGTAGCCGACGGTCTGCCCCAGGTTGGCTGAAAGATCGCTGTAGGATTTGAGGGCGGGGCGCTCAGCCAAAACTCGCCGTCGCAACCGCTCTGGCCGACGTTGGTCGCATCTACGCGAACGTCCACTGCTCATACGGTCCCGGCTTGGTGAAGAACCGAACGCTGACCGTGGCGGCGTCAGAAATATTAGCTGACGTGTCCGTCGCGCGCACTGAAATCGTGTGCAGCCCGTTAACCGTATATTGGAACGGCAAAATCGCGTTCCAAGTGACGGTTTGTAACGCCGCGTTACCATCCCGGTTGAAAATGGCGAGCCACGGACCGTTGTCGATTTGCTCTTCGATGCTGTCGATCCCTACGTTATCAGTGGCGGAACCGGAAACGCCGTGTTGATAATCAACGGTCGTTCCATCTTGCTGTGGCGACGTGATCGTCACGCTCGGCGGGATGATATCGGACGCTCCTCCATTGCCGGTCCTAAATTGCGATTGGAATGGCGCGAGCAGATGTTTGCCCGTGCTATCGGTCGCGCCGGTGTTGATCTGCACAATCATCGTCGTCAATGATGGGAAGCCGCCAATCGCCTGATAGGTGACTGTCTCTTTGTCGCTGCTCCAACTGAATCGACCGCTCGTAACAGGAACCGTGCTAAACGCCGATTCGACAGATGTCGTGTCCATCGGATGCGTGAACGCGACGCTGATTTTTGCCACGGTCGCAACGTTCTTCGCGTCATGGCCCGGATTTACATAACTGACCAGCGGATCCAGTGGCTGCGATTGCGCCTGCGCGACGTAGATTTTTTGTAGTCAACGCGGGAACGTTAACCGAAGGAAACTGTCCATTAGTGATTGGCGACAGTCTCTGTCGATCCCAGCACGTTGGTAACGACGGTGCCCGATGTGTAACTGAGCTGGAACAGGCGGGCATTGTTTGATCCACTTCGGAGGTATTCATCGCGACAATCACCTCCTGATTTCCGAGATGACGCGCATAAGCGTAAATCCCCGGCCCGCTCGGATTGTTCCACAAACTGGTGAACGAGCCGGTGCGCAATGCCGGATAAAGTCGGCGCAAATTATTCAGTGTGGCGACCCACTGAAAAACAGGACGCGTCATATCAAAATTATCGCCGGATGATGGCGTGTCGGGCTCGAATTGGCCCGCGAACATGTCTTCGCGATTGTTCGGATCGTTCCCACCGTTGAAACCCTGTTCCGTTCCGTAATAAAGGCAGGGAATACCGCGCGAAGTATAGATGAAGGCAAGCGCGAGCTGGAGACGCGCGTAGGACCAGCGCGAAGCCGCCACATTGAGGAAACGTGGTTGGTCGTGGTTGTCCACAAAAGTCACCAGACTCTGCGCCGCCGCCGCATCATAATTCGCGTCGACGGCCGCGAAGTGATCATTCAGCTGTCTGGTGTTGCCGGTCCCGAGAGCGAACACGCTATTGATTGCGTAGTAGAGCGGGTAATCCAGGGTCGAATCGAGTTCGGCCTGCGGACCTGTCCGCGTGCCAGTATAAGAGCCGCACTTCGTTTCCGACCGGTCATATACTTCACCGAAGGTGAAAAAGTTCGGATTCGAAATGTCGTTCGCGTGCTGCCGAATCTGTGGTGCCCAATTTTGCCAAAATGCGTGGTCGACATGCTTGACCGTGTCGATGCGAAACGCGTCGAATCCCTGGTCCATCCAGAATTTGTAGATGTTCGCCATCTGCGTTTGGACATAGCTGCCTTCCTGTACGGAAATCGTCGAGTCCTTCCAAGAAACCGCGTTCGACCTGATTGGTGTCGCTGAAATCCTGGATGAAGCCGTTGCCGTGAAAGAGCTGGCCTAAAGACTGGCCGCTACTTACGTCGAAGGTGGTGGTGCACCGCTTTGCGTTGTCGCGATAAAAAAGGTTGTAGTCTGGCGCCGCGCGGAAGTTCGGATAGCCGCTGTCATTGCTGTTGAGCAATTGCGCGCCGTGATTCACCACCACGTCGTCAATCACCAGCAAGCCCTTCGCGTGCGCAGTCGCGATGAGATGCTTCAAATCATCGAGCGAGCCAAAGTGCGGCGCGCCGGTCATAGAAATCGCGCCCCGCGTAGCCGTGATAATCGCCATTCCCATTCAGCACAATTGGCGAGATCCAGATCGCGGTCGCGCCAAGTGCTTTGATGTAATCGAGCTTCTGCTCGATGCCCTTCCAATCGCCGCCGTGCACGCCTTGACCAGCGGCCGGATTATAGTCGCCCTCTGCGTTGTCGTTTGAAGGATCGCCGTTGAAAAAACGATCGGTAACTATCTGATAAATGTTCTGGTCGCGCCAGAAATCAGCCGGTGTTGCAGAGGCTGTATGCGCGGCAAATACGCAAAGCGCGAACGCAAAGAAACGGTTTCGAGTCATCGTGTGGAACGCCTGAAAGACAGCCGCCATGGCAGTAGAGCGGGGCACCCGGACGCGCATCCGTAATTAACCTTAACTCCGCGCCCCCGCAACCGTAGCCGTCAGCAACGCCTTCTATGGAACCACAACTTTTAAGGCGCGGGCACCGTCTAAAGGACTTCTGGCGCCTACGCCGGGCTTCTTGAGCACATGCGTGTAGATCATCGTCGTGCTCACATCTTGGTGTCCCATCAATTCTTGCACGGTGCGAATATCGCACCCTTGCTCCAGTAGATGTGTGGCAAAGGAGTGTCGCAACACGTGGCAAGAAACAGACTTTTCGATTCCAGCTTTTAAACCGGCGGCCCGCACTGCTCGCTGTAACGTGTCTTCAAAGATGTGATGCCTGCGCCAAAGCTTGGATTCACAATCCCAAACACGCTTTTTCGCCGGGAAGACATATTGCCATTGCCACGATTTGGAGAGATAGGGGTCCCTGCAACCCAAGGCATATGGCAGAGTAGTGTGTCCTTGACCCACCCTAGCTTCCTCTTGAAGAAAGAGCTTCAGCCGATTGATGTGAGTTGCGAGTTCTCCTTTGAGTGTCTCAGGAAGCATCGTTACGCGATCCTTAAAGCCCTTTCCGTCGCGCACCAGAATCTGATTTGCCTCCAAATCTATATCTTTGACGCGCAAGTTTACGCACTCGCTCACCCGAAGCCCAGCTCCGTAGAGTAGCCGCGCCATTAAGCCGAATCTGCCATTGATCGCGCTGAGAAACTGTCCGGTTTGCGCTTGTGTCAAAACCGTGGGCAGGCGCTTTGGCCGTTTTGCGCGAGTGACAGGGGGTAGATGCCCGAATGGTTTTCTCCAGGACGGTCCCATAAAGAAAGACGAGAGCATTGAGAGCCTGATTCTGCGTGCTAGCGGCAACTGCCTTGTTCACCGCAAGGTGCTCAAGGAACTTCGCCACTTCTTGCTCGCCCATTTCTATCGGGTGGCGTTTGCCGTGGAAGAGAATGAAGCGGCGCGCCCACTGCGCATAAGCGTCTTCAGTTCGACGTGAATAATGTTTGGTTCGAATTGCGGCTCTGATCTGATCTAAGAGCTTTGGCGACTCGCTCGAGCGATTAGAATCCACCTCCCGTGGAAGACTATATTGGATCATTCGGGAACTTTGGCGCATCGCCCGACTCGAAAAAGATTAGAATTGCCAAGCGACTGCAGAATTCTCAATTTCGAGAAAAAGACGGACTTGTCGGCCAATACGCTGGATATCCGATTTTTTTTTCGGCATAATCATATGTTAGGTCTCATGCGCGCGGTCTCCCAAGCAGCGCTGTTGCTGACGCTGATGATCCAGTTCGGCTGCGTCGGAGGATCGGTCACCATCAGTCGCTCGCCAGCGAATCGTGATTCGCTCGTTGATATCGCCACCCACGAAATTCACCGACGGAAATTACCTTTGCCTCCACGCTACGAAGTTGTCGTCGAAGAGGGATTTTACCAGGAAGAGATGGAGCCGCGACGCACCATCATGTGTGTCTCGTTTCGCTTCCGATTTCGCGGCGTGAAGGACACCGTATACATGGTTACCATAGATAGACAGCGCGTCGAGGGCTCGGATTTCGGCGAGTCTTGCCACTCTAATGAAGTCTAACCAGGCGATGCAGCGAACCGCGACCGATCCTTATGTCTAGCTTTGAAAGCATGCCAACGTCATTTGTAGCTCGCGCGCGGTCGCTATCTGTGTCTCGTTAGATGTATGTCCTTCGCATCGTAACGCTTGTTCTTCATGAGTGCGGCTTCAGGTTGCGAGAAGTTTCAAGACTTTCTTCACGCCAGTCGTGGAAGTGGTCAGCCTCGGGAGTCGAGGAGACAAAGCGACGCGGCGAAGTCATTTGTCGCGCAATCGACGCTTATCGTGGAAGACCGGCAAATATCGATCTCGTCTTGAAGACCTTCAGCCCGAGTTTCTCCGTGAATTCCAAAGCCCACCGTGGGAGACAAGCAATGGAACTATATGCTCATAGATCAGGGCACTAATTATTGGCTTCATGTCGTTGCCTCCGAGTTCGGCCCAAGCCTAGAGAAGAACGCCGGTGAGCATTGGAAATACATGGATGACCATGGCATGCGAGACATCTAACCATGCGATGGAGCGAACGGCGGACCGTTTTACGCTTAACTTTTGAGATGACTTCTCCATGTTCATTCCGAGCGACGCGCGCTCTCGTCCGCCGTCGTTCATCCTGTTCTCGTTAGGTCTCATGCGTCGCGCGCTGCTCATAGCCTGTAGTGCGGCGATGCTGTTTGGCTGCGCCACGAGCATCACCGCACAATCGTTGTTGGCGGACAGACATATTGCGCGAAGCATCACAGGCCGCTCATCACGGTTCGTGTTTCAGTCCAGTTCTGATCCGCTTGTGCTCGTGCACAGTGCCGATCCGCGTTCTGTCCCGTGCGATGAACGCTCGCCCAATCGCATCTACGACGATCAGCGCCTCACGCGCACCAAAATTCACGTAGAGCGCGCGGATGTTACTTAATGCCCCGTTTGTGCAGCGGAGTATTGGCAGTGCATGGAGAGGCGCGCCAGCTCGGCGAGCAGGACATTCGGCAGATCACGGCGCTCGTAATTCATCGCCGCGATTTTCGACGACCGCGTTATCCGCATTGTTCCTATGGCTGAGGATCGTGTGCTCGTCGTCGGCGGGCAGGAGGAGCATGTCGGTGACGCCTTCACGGATATAGGCGTATCTCAGCAGGGAGGCCGATGGCTCGTGACGTATCCAGGCGACAGTCATCGGATTATCGCTCTGGGCCGTTCGCAGTGGCTCCGAGTTCCACCAAGAGACCTAACCATGCGATGCAGCGAACCGCTGGCCGCTCCGCGTTCCCACTTTCGGTGATTTCCATATTCAACCTGCAGCCGCGCGCGCTCTCGCCAGCGGTCGCTGATCTTGGGTCTCGTTAGATCTCATGCGCCACGTCTTGCGATTGCTAGTAATATTGCAGGTCGCAGTCTTCGCGGGTTGCGCGATGAAGCCATTTCCTCCGCCGCAGATCGTAGGCCGCGTGAAAAGCGTATCCGATCACGACATCCAAATAGTCACCATGATAGCTGAGCGTCAGATGCGCGAGGACATCGGCTGGGCAGTCCCGATCACACAGATAGAGGTCCGTGATCATGATCATTTTACCGTTACCTACTCCTATGGAGAGCATACGTGGCAGTTACCGGTGACGCGCGGGTCACGGCGTTTGGGACACTAGCCTTAAGATTACTGTGACCGGATGAACATCCGTGGTCATTCAAGGTCTAACCATGCGATCCAGCGAACGGCGGGCTGCCCTTATGCTTACATCTTATAGCTTGCGCACGTCACTCGTAACTCGCGCCGTCGCTGATCTTGGGTCTCGTTAGATGCTGCGGATCGTTCTGATATATGCCGCGTGTTGGATAGCAGGTACCTGCTATGCCTGGCTTCGGCTCGCCCGCGAGTTTGGGATTACTCCCGCCTTGGTGGCACTGCCGTCGATGATGCTCGACAGGGCGGCGATCATTGTGATGGGAGCCGTTTTATTCGGCGCCTTCGCCTTATGGTCGCGGACTAGACATCGCGCCGCCCTTATTCAGCTTGTCACGTCGGCCATCGTTTTCGTGCTGACCGGACTCGACGAGGTCGGCAGAGTTCTAGATGATTACGGCATGCCTCGGCTCTTAGACCTTGTTCGGCTTCGCATCAGTCTTGCGCTGCATGTTATCTATGTTGCTTGTCTCATCGCCTTGCCAGCCGCTTATATTTGGTATGCCCGCAGCCAAAAACGCATCTAACCAAGCGATGCAGCGAACGGCTCTTGGCGTTTTGATTTAACACTTATGGTAGCCAGCGACTCTTCATTCCAGTCCAAGCGCGCCCTCAGAGCCGTCGCTGATCTTGGGTCTCGTTAGGCCTATGCACCGCTACCTCATCTTCTACACCGCATTTACATTGCTCACCACCGCGCTGCTTGGACGCGCAGCCACCGAGCACGTTATTTATGCTCCCCCACCTGAGTATCCCGCGGAGGCTAGAGCACGCCACTTGACGGGTAGCGGCGATTTCGCCGTGCAGATCCGACCGGACGGTAGCGTTGAGCGCGTCGACACCGTCAAGAGTTCGGTCATACATCGCTTGATGATGCGGCTATCACCGCATTTCGTAAGTGGCGCTTTTACACACAGGCTGACTGGGTCTTTCGCATACCCATTCGGTACGTGATGGTCCCCGCATCGCGATGCCGCCATGTCCGCACGCCCTGCACCAGGTTATAAGCTCTCATCACAGTCTTCTCGCGCCACGAATAAGCCTAACCAGGCGATGCAGCCAACGACTCTATGGCGTTGCGTTCCAATGTTAACCTTAGCTAGTGCGCTCAGTGAGGAGCCATGCGCGCCTGCCAGAGTCGTGGCTGATCTTGAGTCTCGTTAGACCTATGCGCCGTCTTCTAGCTGTCTTCGCATCTACGATTGGCTTTTGCTTAGTCTCATCTTGCTCGAACGTCGGCTTGATGGTCGGAGGTGCACCGGTTTCGGGTCACGTCGGCGATGTGTCTGTCAGCGATATTCGGGCGGCTATAGCTGCGGCCGGTAAAGCCCCTCAGCATGCCGGCGGATATCACGTGTACGCCATTGAAGTCCGCAGCAGTACTGAGATTGACCTATATTGCACGCCGGCAGCCGATTTTCAGAGATTCGACGTTGTGAGACGTTATGACGGCAAGTGGCGTTATGACAGTGAGGGTTTTGCGGGCACAGAATATTTCCCCACTACTGGCCACTAACAGGTCTAACCAGACGATGCAGCGAACGGCTCTTGGCGTTGCGATTCAACACTTATGGTAGCTACTAACTGTTCACTCCGAGTCACACGCGCTCTCAGAGCCGTCGCTGATCTTTTGTCTCGTTAGGTCTCATGCGTTCGCTCGTCCTGGCAATCGTCACCACAGCTTGTGCGGGGCTGGTGGTGAGCGGTTGCGTCGAGGCGCGCTACCGTTCGAACTCCCAGCACGTTTCCGTCACACCGTGGACACATCTCTCCGCATCGGACCGCGAAGCGGTGCTGCAAGTCCTGAGTCGCGCGACACGACAGCCCATCCTCGCGATCTCCGCGCGTTCGCCGAAACGCGGACTGCCGCAGTTGTATGCTGTCAGCGGCTTTGAGGAGACCTCGGAGGTCAATCCGTGGCGAGAGTATTTCCTCGAAAAGCGGCCGGATGGCTGGCACATTTGGGCCAGTGGTCCCGTTGGCCAGGTGAGCGCAGGTATGATGTTGAGCTTGCCACCATCACCTTCTCCAACGCCGAAAAGACCTAACCAGGCGATGCAGCGAACCGCTGGCCGCTCCGCGTTCTAGCTTTCGATGACTTCCACATTCAACCTGCAGCCTCGCCCGCCCTCGCCAGCGGTCGCTGATCTTGGGTCTCGTTAGACCGCATCGCCGCACGCATGGTTACGCAACCGAGCGAAATTCGAGACGCTGCGAAGGAATTCATCTCACTCATCGACGATGAGGCGATGAGTGCGGAGGAGCGCATGCTCGGGCTACGCCGGTCTCTCGACCAGCTTGCCTACCTCCAGCACGACATCAGCTACACCTTCGACGAACGCGAGTATCCTATACACCACGCAAAGACTACCCAGAGCTCAGGCTGATTGTATCATCCCGCTTTCCGCAGCTCGGTTTCTACAACATGCCTCATAGCGTCACCGGGGAGATTGCTGAGACCAGCATAGATGTTGGAGACGCCCTCGATGACATCACCGATATTGCGATTGAGCTTTACGATGTCCTGTGGCGGTTCGTCCACACCAGCGCGGATGACGCGCTTTGGTACTTCGAGTTCAGCTATTCTTCACACTGGGACGCACACCTGCGCGAATTACAGCTATGTTTGCAGCGAATCGCTTCGGGTTTCGAAGATGCGGTCTAACCAGGCGATGCAGCCAACGACTCTATGGCGTTGCGTTCCAATGTTCACCTTAGCTAGGATGCTCGGCATGAAGCCATGCCCGCCTCCCAGAGTCGTGGCTGATCTTGAGTCTCGTTAGATGGCTCGCCAGCTCTGTATCTATGTCGATGTGGACGACACTCTAGTACGCAGTGCTGGCAGCAAGCGGATTCCGGTTCCATCGGTTATTCAGCACGTGATCCAGTTACACGCCGAAGGAGCGCTTCTTTATTGTTGGAGTTCAGGCGGCGCTGATTACGCTCGGGAGAGCGCAGAGGAGTTTGGTCTAGCTCATTGCTTCGCCGGCTTTCTCCCTAAGCCGCAGGTTATCATTGACGATCAGCAGGTAGCAGAGTGGCCCCAGTTTCTCCACGTGCATCCGTCATCGTGTCGCACTCTGGACGAATACATTTCCACGCTCCACACTTCTCATGATGCCACGTCCGCCATCTAACCAGGCGATGCAGCGGTAATAATATACTTGACTCAGGTTCCGGTATAAGTGTTAATGAAAGCACACCGGATGAAAGAACAACCTGAATTTCCGCAGACCTTACATGAAGCGATAAGGTATTTCGCCAACGGCGACAACGCGCTCAACTTTATGATCTCGTTGCGCTGGCCTATGGGAGTGGTCTGCCCGCGCTGCGAATCCAAAGAGGTTCTATTCTTAAAGAGCCGAAAGATTTGGGAGTGCAAGTCCTGCGAAACTAAGAAGCAATTTTCATCGAAGGTAGGAACCATCTTCGAGGACAGTCCGATTGCTCTCGATAAGTGGCTCTGCGCAATCTGGCTTCTCGTTAACGCCAAGAATGGTATTAGCTCTTACGAGCTTCACCGTTCCCTCGGAGTCACCCAGAAAACCGCTTGGTTCATGTTGCAGCGCATCCGCCTCGCTGATGCAGAGCGGAACTTTTAAGAAGATGAGCGGGCGTGTAGAAGCAGACGAGACCTACATAGGCGCGAAAGCCCGTTACATGCACAAACACAGACGCACTGGAGTTGGAGACGCAGGCATTAAGAAAACTCCCGTCCAAGGTATCTTAGAGCGCGGAAAGGGAAACAAAGCTTCGCGCGTCGTGTTGAAGGTCGTGGCTTCCACTCGTAGGCCAGAGCTATGCGGAAACGTCCGCGAATACGTTCTCAAAGGTTCTACTGTTTGCACCGATGCGCTTATGTCTTACGACGATCTGGCGAAAGACTACGACCGCCAGATTATCGACCACATGGAGTGCTACGCGAAGGGTCACGTTCACACCAACGGGCTAGAGAATTTTTGGAGTCTGCTTAAGCGCTCGTTGAAAGGAACCTATGTGTGCGTAGAGCCGTTCCACCTTTTCAGATACCTAGACGAACAAGCTTTTCGTTTTAACGAGCGCAAAGACACCGACGCGGGTCGCTTTCTGAAAGCTGCATTCGGCATCATTGGCAAATGCCTCCGATACTCGGAGCTAACTGGCAAGGGTGCGAAGGAGGGTGAAACGCTTCCGCCGACAGGGACGTGGCAAACGGCGTAAGAAGCGGTGGGAAAATTAAGTAGACCTGTGATATATTATGCGACTCTGGAAGCGCCTTTCAAAATCGTTCAGGTCGAGTGGGAAGACAGTTCACAGCCAATTCCTCAATGGCAGTGGGTTGCCGATTATGAAATCCCCGAAACCGTGCCCTGCACTTCGGTAGGATTTCTTATTGCTCGCACCAAACAGGCTATTGCGATTGCCCCTAATCTTGGAAATACCACGCAAGACAAATGTCAGGCGTCGGGCATCATTCGAATACCTAAGTCCGCAATCCGAAAGATAACCGAACTCTAAGACTTGGGTTTCTTGCGCGGTTCAATATGCGCTTCGACCGAAGCCGCTAGCTGTTGAATCTGCTTACTTGTTAGGGTGCTAGGCGCTCGCAGTCCTTTTCCAGCAAGGCGCTTAATTCCTAGAGCAGTCATAGGTGCAGGGATAACGGGTTTTTTGTTTGGCATATTCGATTCTCTGCGACTTCGACGCCGATAATCAAGATAATCCATTGGCTTCCAAATGACGAGCGAGCGCGTTAAAGTCGCATCCGATGAAAATTGCCAGCCTCATTGTCGGTGCGGGCGTTGCAGGAGCCTTTTGCACCATCGCCGTAGGCACGCTGCTAGAACTGTGGGAAGCGCGAAACCCGCTTAAACAAAGCTTGGATGATAACCAGAGGGACAAGTTCACAGCCTACTTTCGACGAGTGATTACCTGCGTGTGGAGCGTCACCGCGCTCCTGTATATCGTCCTCACGTATTGGTGGTAGGTGCAAAGTGTGGTAATATGCTGACGTGCCGGAGCCGACAGAGACCCCTTTCGAGAAGTTTAAGCGAATAGCGGCGCAAATCATCGCGGTTCCTAAGAGAGAAGCCGACGCTCTCGGAAAGCGGGAGAAAAAAGCTAAGGCTGAGACTCAGAAGAAGTTCCCTCGACCGGCTTAAAATTCACGACTTGAAAACCGGCGCGAACGCGTTCGCCGAAAACAGATGGGTTGCCTTGGGTAAGCGCGTCTAAGAACGGTGCTGCGTTGTTACGATTTTCAAAGTAGTAACGAATCATCAGGGCACACGCGTCGGCGATTTGCAGAAGAAAGGCATCCTGTTTATCCGCGAAATAAACGGTATCCACAATTCGCCTTATAGGCAGACAATCCGCTGCGTATTCTAAGAGGACGGAAAGAATTTCATCACCTTCCTCCGAGCGCGGCAGTGTGCCTCTCAAAAGCCGGTGCATCTCTTTGACCCTGCGACGAGTATCGGTGTTATCTTCTACTACTAAGGTTGCGACTTCCAGTGGCTCAGCATCGTGTCTCAAGTAACGCTCGGCTGCGAGAGCGCAAAAAGAGAAAGCCATCGTGTGATTTCGACCTGGTTCGTATCTTAACGCCTGCTTGTCAAAGCCAGTCGAGGGGCGCTTAAACAAGTGGCCGGATACTATCGGGATTTGAAATGTGGCTGGAATCGAAACGAGCTTCAGCAACGCTTCGTGCGATTTCTCAATAGGATACTTGCGCTTATCGAAAACGAGTCCGCTGCCGTGGAACAAGTCTTTAGCGTGAAATATAAAACCGTCGCGATGTTCTTTGGGAACGTATTCGTCGATTAGATCGCGAACATAATCATCGACGCGCATCCAATGCTGGTCAGCGTTAATGACTACGCCAGCAACGACGGTTACAGGCTCGTGAACCGAAATACCGCTTTCGTCTAAATAAACTAACCGCACTAGCTTGGTTCCCTCTACCCGCACGCCTGACAAGCTGCACGGACCCCTCTCGGCGTAATTCCAGCGAGGGAAGGTTGCATGAATCTCAGAGGACATCATTGCGCCCTCCCTGAGTCAAGTATATTATTGCCGATGCAGCGAACGGCTCTTGGCGTTGCGATTCGACACTTATGGTAGCTAGCTACTCTTCACTCCAAGCCACGCGCGCTCTCAGAGCCGTCGCTGATCTTGAGTCTCGTTAGGTCTCATGCGCCGTCTGATCTTGGTTGCGTTTATTGCTGCGATTCAGTCGGCAGTGGCGAAGTCCGCGGATTCCCCGCTGGGACGTGCGATCGAGGACATTCCCGAAGCGCTCCGCCTCATCAGAACCGCCGATGACGTCTACGTTTTGCCCGTCACGCTTACCGAGGATCGGGAGCGCAGGGTAACACCGCGTGGCGACTTCAGACATCTGAGACCGGTCGGCGCAGACGCCCGTCGAAAGCTGCAGCGTTTGCTCGGCACCGAAAGAAACTGGTTCCACGGGTGGGACGACACCATCAGCGGCGGCTACGACCGTCGCACTGTTGGCTTCATCTTCCACAAAGGAGAAGACAGGCTGGTTTTACTTTGCGGACTAGGATTGCGCCTCAAAGGCACATTCAATCGCGAGCCGACCGGTGGCAGCCTCGAAGACAAACCTGCCGACAAGCTCGACAAGTGGAAGAAGCAATATGCGAAACCGGAGTTGGGTATCAAATGAGACCTAACCAGGCGATGCAGCGAACCGCTGGCCGCGCCGCGTTCTAGCTTCCGATGACTTCCACATTCAACCTGCAGCCACACGCGCCCTCGCCAGCGGTCGCTGATCTTGGGTCTCGTTAGATGCTATCACGCAGCGTCGTCCTAGTGCTCGAGGGGATTACCATTTTGGCTGCAGCGACATCCGTGCTTGTGTGGCTTGGCCTTGCTATATTCCTTCTAGCATCACTGATTCGTTTGTGGCGCTCTTCCGAGTCAGCAGATCCGTTTCAGTGGTTTGTGTATCTCCGTTCGCCAGCGGGAGCCGAGGTCGTCCAGTCGTTTCATTTCGGCCGCAGGCTAGTTCGTTACTTTTTTGGCTGTATTGCGGTCACCGCACTAGCGGGCGTTGCTGCTGCGGCTTGCGCTGCTATCTTCCATCTTCCGTGAGATGATACCGACGCATCTAACCACGCGATCCAGCGAACCGCGGCCTGTCCTTGTGCCTAGCTTTCACACAATGCGAACATCACTTCTAACTCGCGCGGTCGCTGATCTTGGGTCTCGTTAGGGCTATGCGCGCACACACCTGTTTACGTCTTTGCCTTTGCGTCTTCCTAGCGGCGACGCCTTGCACGTTGACGCGCGCCGACTCGCCTCGGACGAAGGTGCAGTCGCCCGCACTGGTCGGCGACCGCATGGTGCGAGAGCTTGTAGTCACGGCCTTGATTCGCGTTGGGCACCCGCTCGGGCCGGGCGCGCCGACTGTCCCGCAGTTCACCATCGCTCCCGGGCGATTCCTGCCGGTCAGCCAAGATCAGGAGTCCGTCTATTTCCAATCCGTCGGCACTTTCGCTCAGGGCTTGGCTGAGCGCGGTGGCCTGCGCGTTACGAAAGGTGTCCCTCGTTGCGTCTTCGTGTATGAGGGCGATGCCACTTACCTCAAAATGCCATTGGATGCTGGCGACGTCCTCTCCACTTCGGACCTCCAAAAAATTCGCGTGGTGTTCGCCGACTCGAAGGCACCGCAAAAACCGCCGAAAAAGCCCTAACCTGGCGATGCAGCGAACGGCTCTTGGCGTTGCGACTCAACACTTATGGTAGCTAGTAAGTCTTCATTTCAGTCCACGCGCGCTCTCAGAGCCGTCGCTGATCTTGGGTCTCGTTAGGTCTCATGCCGCGCGCGCTATTCTTATCGTTGCTGGCAGCTGCCGCGTTTATCGCATCTCCGGCGCACACTGCTCCAACCGGTAGCGCGCAGACGCCTGCGGAAGCCATCTATGCTCCGCAGCCCGGTTATCCCCACGTTGCTTGGCTGAACGGCTGGCAGGGGACAGGGGTGTTCGTGATGCGTATTCAAATTAAGAGCGGACGCGTGAAGGACGCTTATGCGCAGCGCAGCACAGGTCATAGAGAGTTGGACGCCGCTGCGATCGCGATGCTAAAACAGTGGCGCTTCAAACCCAATGTACTGCCGCCGATCGCCAAGATACTGCCGCATCGCAAGGATCCGTTTGCGACGGAAGATTCCCTCGCAAGGATACCAGTCACGTTCTACCTCCGATGAGACCTAACCAGGCGATGCAGCGAACGGCTCTTCGCGTTGCGATTCAACACTTATGGTAGCTAGTAACTCTTTACTCCAAGCCACGCGCGGTCTTAGAGCCGTCGCTGATCTTGGGTCTCGTTAGGTTTATTGCATATGACTAAGCACGATTGGATATGGGTCGCGATCAAAGTCCTCGGTCTTTATTTGCTTGTGGAAGCTATTGTCGCGATTCCGGGCCTCATCGGTTCGGCGTATGGCGTCTACCAGAATTACGGATTTCCGCCTGCGAGCTCCGCAGAGCTGGATCGCATGTCCCGATTATTGCATGCGGGTTTGGAGACCCAGTTTATTAGCTCTTTGTTTCGCGTCATTATTTGTGCCGCGGCCAGCTTCTATTTTCTTAGACGGGGCCGTTTTCTTTTCCGTCTGGCTTGTCCGCGAGAGTCCGATAGTATTGAGAAGACCTAACCATGCGATGCAGCGAACCGCTGGCCGCTCCGCGTTCTAGCCTTTGATGACTTCCACATTCAACCTGCGGCCACACCCGCTCTCGCCAGCGGTCGCTGATCTTGGGTCTCGTTAGATGCTGAGGCTCGTCGCCATCTTAACCCTCATCGCTGCTGTCTGTGTGGCAGGCGATACCGAGAAGCAGCACAAGGAGCTTGCATCACAGCCGACACCGCGTGAATGGCGTGCTGGTGCTGTCTGGCGTTTCGTCACGACGCCGCCAGCCGGAAAGCCGAAGCTCGACGTTCTTACGTTCCGGATTACTCGCGAGGGTGGTGTCAGCTGCTTGGGTGGTGGCGGTTGGAAGGACATTTGGCGGAAGTTCGTCGTGGTGGAAGGCCACGTGCCTTTCGGGCCACCAATTTATCAGGTAGAGGGCCGGGCGCTGGAGATCAATCTTAGCGGAGACATGTGTGACGCGTATGACATCATTGATGGAGTTCTCACGGGGAGCGAATTCACCGGACACCGTCACACGAGCGGGTGGGGCGCATATGAGTTGGTCGGCACCGTTCGAGGCACTTGCGTCCGCCGATGCACGCATCTAACCAGGCGATGCAGCGAACGGCTCTTGGCGCTGCGATTCAACACTTATGATAGCTAGTAATTCTTCACTCCAAGTCATGCGCGTCTTTAGAGCCGTCGCTGATCTTGAGTCTCGTTAGATTCTCCCACGATGTCTCGACCGGCAACCAACGTTCCGCGTAAGCGCACAACGATGCTCGGATCTTTGATTTTCGCCGGCATAGCTAGCGTGTTGATTTTCGGATGGAGCCTGATCGACTACACAGATAAATATGGACGACCACATCACGCGCATTCCGTGTTGTGGGCGCTCGCATTTTCGTCGGCCTTCTTCATCGTCGCGGTTCTCGTGTTGTCGGCACGTCGACTGTTGTCACGCTCAAGCGACAACGAGAGAGTGCAAAAAATCTAACCAGGCGATGCAGCCAACGACTCTATGGCGTTGCGTTCCAATGTTAACCTTAACTAGTCTGCTCGGCATGAAGCTATGCGCGCCTGCCAGAGTCGTGGCTGATCTTAAGTCTCGTTAGGCGTATGACCCTGTCTGCTGTCACCCGAGCTTTCTCGGTAGTTACGTTGCTCGTTCTTACTAGCTGCGTCACATCGTCGGAGTCCGGCTACAAGCCGGCCGCCGAAGAGATCGCCGACATTTGCACAGCCGCAATTCGCTTTCGCCTCGCCGCCGCTCCGCTGCCAGCGCATCGTGAGCTAAACATCTTCATGGATGGTGGCGTTGTTTCCGGTCTTCCCGCACGCCTGTCTGAGTATCAGGTGCGCCTTCACTCAGGTGGGGCGGGGTCACCTCCACCAGCGACGCGTTGGTATTGGCTCCGCTTAGGCCGCGTCACCTCGAAACAGGCGTTTGTCGCCATAAGAGGTACACGGGCGCCTCTGAAGGCCTTAGAGCTTCGAAAGCGTGACGGGAAGTGGAGCGTCGCCTATGATGGAGAGATGATTCTCACTTACCGCGCCGAAACGCCTAACCATGCGATGCAGCGAACGGCCCTTGGCGTCGCGATTCAACACTTATGGTAGCTAGTAACTCTTCACTCCAAGCCACGCCCGCTCCCAGAGCCGTCGCTGATCTCGGGTCTCGTTAGACCTATGCGCGCGCTGACGGTTTTCACTGCATTCTTTCTGAGCGGTTGCGGGACGTATTCGTCTGTGGTCGGCCCCTCTCGGTACTAGCATTACGGGAGCAGATGTCGCTGCCATCAAGCAGCTTTCGCACAAGTTCTTAGCTCACTACGGCGGGAGTGGCGCTAGCAACTCGCTCACCCTGAACGCCGTTCAGCCGAACAAGGTCTACGTTTATACCGTGTCGCAAGCAAACAGCTTCTACGTCGATTTTGTAGCCATTCGCCGCGGCGGGACGTGGAAGATTGACTGGGGCGCTGGCTCTCCGGAGCCAGGTATGGACGATGGAACATTCCCGCAACGATGAAAGGTCTAACCAGGCGATGCAGCCAACGACTCTATGGCGTTGCGTTCCGATGTTAACCTTAGCTAGTATACTCGGCATGAAGCCATGCGCGCCCGCCAGAGTCGTGGCTGATCTTGAGTTCGTTAGATGATTCGGGTCGCCGCTCTAATAGCAGTTGCCGCAGCGTTGGTCAGTTGCAGCGCGTTGCCCACCGAGCAGCGGCTCATCGGGACCTGGAGAATGCCAGTTGACCAAATCGAAGATGAGTTCGGAGTTATACATTCGAAAATCGCGAATGGCGGAGAACACGCTCAAATCGGATCACACCTATACCTCGGGAGACGCGGCCCATCGGCACGCAGTCACCACGGGGAAGTGGCATTTAAGCGGACGATGGTTGACATACGAGTTTCCGGATCGCAGTAGCGGTCGGCTCGTTGTCGAGCGCTCTCGAGTGAGGATTGTAGAGTTGTCAGAGCGGGAACTTATTGTTAAGGACGAGCGCGGCAGAGACGGCGAGTGGACCGAGGTACGCTAAAATCATCTAACCAGGCGATGCAGCGAACGGCTCTTGGCGTTGCGATTCAACACTTATGGTAGCTAGTAACGCTTCATTCCAAGCTACGCGCGCCCTCAGAGCCGTCGCTGATCTTGGGTCTCGTTAGGCGCATGCGCAACCCTGCGATCCCACCTTATGTCCCTCTAGCTCTCCTTCTGCTCATATCTAGCTTGTGGGGTTTGTGGTCGTGGCAGCGGCGCCGCGCATTGCGCTACTTCTTCGACGCGCAGGACACAAACGAGAGAGAGCTTCGGGAGATCACCGAGCAGCTGGCGAAGTTTAGTGAGTATTGTCCAACAAATTCGTTCTATGCAGAGCGCCTCGCGCATATCGACCTGCAGGGCCACGACACCCTTCTCATTTACGGTCGCGTCTTCGCACATGGGCCACGCGGCTCGTCGTCGAACATGTCTATCTATGCACTCGGCACCGGAGAAGACGCCGACTGGATGCGCCGCTTCTCAGACGTATTTGAGCTAGCCTTCACATACTCCGATATGTCAGTATTTTGGGTGCGGCTTGGCACACTAATGCGCCTAACCAGGCGATGGAGCGAACGGCGGACCGTCGTGCGTCCACATTTGAGATGAGTTCCACACTTTCACTCCGAACGACGCGCGCTCTCGTCCGCCGTCGCTCATCTTGTGTCTCGTTAGGTCTCATGCGCCGTCTGATCTTGGTTGCGTTTATTGCTGCGATTCAGTCGGCAGTGGCGAAGTCCGCGGATTCCCCGCTGGGACGTGCGATCGAGGACATTCCCGAAGCGCTCCGCCTCATCAGAACCGCCAATGACGTCTACGTTTTGCCCGTCACGCTTACCGAGGATCGGGAGCGCAGGGTAACACCGCGTGGCGACTTCAGACATCTGAGACCGGATCGGCGCAGACGCCCGTCGAAAGCTGCAGCGTTTGCTCGGCACCGAAAGAAACTGGTTCCACGGGTGGGACGACACCATCAGCGGCGGCTACGACCGTCGCACTGTTCGCTCATCTTCCACAAAGGAGAAGACAGGCTGGTTTTACTTTGCGGACTAGGATTGCGCCTCAAAGGCACATTCAATCGCGAGCCGACCGGTGGCAGCCTCGAAGACAAACCTGCCGACAAGCTCGACAAGTGGAAGAAGCAATATGCGAAACCGGAGTTGGGTATCAAATGAGACCTAACCAGGCGATGCAGCGAACCGCTGGCCGCTCCGCGTTCTAGCTTCCGATGACTTCCACATTCAACCAGCAGCCACACGCGCCCTCGCCAGCGGTCGCTGATCTTGTGTCTCGTTAGACCTTGAAGCGTGCTGGAATCATTGTGCTGTTGGCGGTGCTTGTGATCGCCGCAATTGTGTATGTCGCGCCGTGGGGTGGCGGAGCTTACATGCGCTTCAAAGCCGCACAGATTCGAGCACAGCTCGAGAGCTACCATACGTCACACGGCAAGTATCCGGTTTCCCTCGCCGATATCCCTAGCGTGTCGGTAAACGGCCCTATCCACTACCAGCGCGATTTCGACTCACCTGAAGTGTATTATCTTTGGTACGGCACTGGATTTGGGACGGTGGAGCAGTATGATTCGAAGAGCCGCACATGGCATGGTCCGCGATAGGTCTAACCAACCGATGGATCGAACGGCGGACCGCTGTGCGCTCCACTTTTCAGATGACTTCCATACTTCCACTCCGAGCGACACGCGCCCTCGTCCGCCGTCGCTCATCTTATTCTCGTTAGACCTATATGCCACGCCCAGACGACGTGATCACCTTCCTTTGCACACTGGGGTTTGTGCTCTTGCACTTGTCATTTGTCGCGCTGTGGATATTCGCGATTTGGCGGACGCGTCTCTGGTTTTTCTATATTGCGCTCGTTGTTTCCTTGCTGGCTTCTCTGCTCAGCATCACCAACCTGATCTTGTATTACGATCCCCCCTTCGTGCCACGCGTCTTAGGCCGCGAAGTTTATGCTATCTTTTTCTATTCGTTTATTTGGGTTCAGTTCGCAGTTGCCTTGCTGGGATTTGTCGGCACGGTGTTTCAGCTTCGATGGATTTCGCTTCGAATGATAAGCAGAAGGAAGCTCCAAAGGTCTAACCATGCGATGGAGCGAACGGCGGACCGTTGTGCGCTCCACTTTTGAGATGACTTCCACACTTCCACTCCGAGCGACGCGCGCTCTCGTCCGCCGTCGCTCATCTTGTTCTCGTTAGATGGTGAAGCAGCTCGACATGAGAAACCCGTGGGAAGCGCATGCATACATCGCACTCGTCTTCCGGTGCGAGGATTGTCAGACGTATCTCAGCATTGAGTCGCCACACACTGAGTGCTCAGATGAGTGGTGCATTCAGCTCGCTCGATCGGCATTCGACAGTGGACGGTTTATTCCGCACCCTTCAAGCGATGGGTCTATGGATACAATGACCAGTTGGTGTCCTGCCTGCGGTGAGAAGCGGCGTCTCACGCAGCCGCGCTATGAGGCTTGCTACCTAAACCATCTAACCACGCGATGCAGCCAACGACTCTATGGCGTTGCGTTCCCACGTTGACCTTAGCTAGTATGCTCGGCATGCAGCAAAGCACACCTGCCAGAGTCGTGGCTGATCTTGAGTCTCGTTAGATGCGGAGACACTCGTGAAACCTCAGACGAGGATTTGGCTGGTCGTCGCTGCGATTATCCTAGCTCTCGCCACGACTTACGCAGTGTGGGTCGTCTATTCGACGCCACCGAGCTATCTCTCGTCGGCGCGGATGATGCTCGCCGGCAAGCTCATGATCGACCCACAAGCGAAGCCGCTGGTACCAAACCATCGCGCATTCGCACGATCCTTCTGCTGGCGGCTATATACATGCCGACATCGCGCTGCTTGCTTTTGCGCTTCTGTTCCGGCGCCCCGCGCGCGAGAGTTCACCGTGAACGCATCTAACCACGCGATGCAGCGAACCGCGGACCGCCCTTATGCCTAGATTTGAGAAGATGCGAACATCAGTTCTAGCTCAGGCGGTCGCTGATCTTTGGTCTCGTTAGGCGACTAGCACACGTCACCAATGCATCCGTTTCCAGAAGCGCATGAACTGATCTCATTCTTCTCGCAGGAGCCGGAGCTTGCGCACGCCGTACGCCGCCATTTTACAACACCCTCAGATTCGCGGACGCGTCGGTGGTGTCGCTTACGTCGTCAGGATTTCTGCGTCAGATCGCGAGCTACGGGTGCAGACGCAGTCCGACCAGATGAGTGTCGATCTTGCCGTCACAGATGTCGCTGGTCTTACCGTACACAAAGGGCCAACGGAATCCCTTATGATGGCGACGTTTTCGCCTGACAGTCGACGCGGGCTTCTTAAGTTTCGTCTGTATCCACGCCTTGAGATAGAATGGCCATTCGAGAAGCATTGACGACCGGTCGCCTAACCATGCGATGGAGCGAACGCCGGACCGCTGCACGCTCCACATTTGAGATGACTTCCACACCTTCACCCCGAGCAATGCGCGCTATCGTCCGCCGTCGCTCATCTTGTTCTCGTTAGGCCTCATGCATCCGCGCTTCCACATGCTTGCTGCGCTCGCTTGCGCGTGGCTCGCAGGCCTAGGCTATGTCGTAGCCATCGCGTGTCTCTACGGCGGTTTACCAGCACCGCGAGATCCGCTGCTGGCTGAGCTCTGGATGCTTCGCGACTTCTCCTCGGCTTCACGCTAGGCACTATTCTCATCGGCGGCGTTGTCGGATTTGTCATGGTTCGCCTGCTAGAAGCTCTCGCCTCGGTGGCTTAATTCACTTCTTCATCGCATCCCTTCTCGTCGGCAGCGCGATCGGCGTAGCTGGCGCAGTCTTCTTCCTTGTGTGCGTCTCTGAGCCCGAACCGAGGTCGTTTAGCGGCGAGTTGTCGTTTACCGCGCCTTGGGCGTTGCTTATGTCTGTTGTCGGGTTCCTAGCTTATTGGAGGTTTAGTCATCATGCGTCGCTCAAGGCCTAACCATGCGATGCAGCGAACGGCTCTTGGCGCTGCGATTCAACACTTATGGTAACTAGTAACTCTTCACTTCAAGCTACGCGCGCACTCAGAGCCGTCGCTGATCTTGGGTCTCGTTAGGCCTAAAGCATGACCACCGACCCAATCAAATACGGAGGTTTCTGGCGACGCTTTGCGGCGTTGTGGCTGGATTTCCTAGTCCTGTTGCCGCTTACCGCCCTCGTATTCTGGGGCAGCCAGAGATATCGTCTGTTCTCTCTTTATTACTTCGTTCCGGTACATTCGTTGGGCTGTTCTACAGCGTATATCTGGTCCGCCGCTTTGGCGGCACTCCCGGAAAGCTCATTATGGGCCTTCGCATCCGTAAGGTCTCCGAAGAACCCGTTGGCTATCGCGAGGCGCTCTTGAGATATGCGCCGGAATTTCTTCTCGGCCTGCTGATGTCTGTTGCGCTCATTTTTCCTCTCCTCCAGATGACGGACGCTGAGTATCACGCGCTCTCGTTTATGGAGCGTTCGAAGCGTCTAGTCGACCTTGCGCCCGCGTGGTTCAAGCCTGTTCAGATTCTTCAACAGGTTTGGATTTGGAGTGAGTTTATCGTGCTGCTCACCAATCGGAAGAGACGAGCGTTGCACGACTTCATAGCTGGGACAGTGGTGGTTCGCGAAAGGCCTAACCAGGCGATGCAGCGAACGCCTGGCCGCTCCGATGTCTAGCCTACGATGGCTACAACCTCTTACTCGCAGCCACACGCGCTCTCGCCAGCCGTCGCTGATCTTGGGTCTCGTTAGATGGTGACAATGCGCGCCGCTCGGATCGCCTCGATGACCACCTGCGCCATATTCGCTACTGGGTTGTGCTTGGTTTTCGTTCCGATATTGCGCGATTCACTTCCTGGAGACATGGGCGGATATCTACTGATGCTGGCCTACGGCCTCGGATTCTGCACGGCGACAGCAGCAACTGTTTTCGGGGTTGTCGCTCTCGTGCGGTTTACGGATACCCGAAAGTTGAGCAACTATCTGATTGTTGGACTTTCAGTCGGTCTTTGGGCGTATCTTACGCTTTCTGGTCTTGCGATGCTGATGGTGGTTTTGGGGGGACGAGAATGAGTATGCCGTAAAACTCGGGATCGCCATCTAACCAATCGATGGAGCGAACCGCGGCCTGTCCTTATGCCTAGCTTTCTCTGTTTCATGTTCGTCATCCGTGGCGCGCGCGGTCGCTGATCTTGAGTCTCGTTAGGCCTATGCCGCGCGCACTCCTGGTTCTCACGGTGCCTTTCCTCTTTGGCGGTTGCGTGCTAGGAGCCTTGGAGGGTCCGGGCACGTTCGATCGTTACTACCTCGTCGGCACGGTTCGCGAGAGCATCGATGACACGGCACGTCGGGAGGCTGCCGGTCGAGCACCCATTCCGCACCGAGATGGTAGCCCGGCATCATGGCGCTGGTACGGGAGTCGTGGTTTCAGACATGGCGCGAGAGTTCGGGCAGTGTTGGCCGTAGTGCTGAGGAGTTGGTTACATACTCCTTGCAGAGACGGAGCGAGCTAGGTTTGCCTCCACTTTGTACGATGCGCCGTTTGCCAGGCGAGCGAAGCAATGGGCCTAACCAGGCGATGCAGCGAACGGCTCTTGGCGTTGCGATTCAACACTTATGGTAGCTCGTCACTCTTCACTCCGGTCGATGCGCGCTCTCGGAGCCGTCGCTGATCTTGAGTCTCGTTAGGCGTATGAGAACCTGCTACCGTTTGCGATGATCCTTGCAGCCGCAGTTTGCGGCGCCGCCGAGTTCGCGATTGTAGCTGTCACAGTGGAGTTGGATATTTCTGTGAGGTCACCGACGCCGATACAGGCGCGCCTATACGCGGAGCCATTCTCGAGTTAGTTCGCTCTGGCGATGGCAAGGAGCTGGCACCTCTCGAAGCTCGAAACGCACCCCAAACCGCAACAACCAATGAAAGTGGCCTAGCACATTTATATGCCGCGTTTGGTGGCCACTCAGTCGTCGGCAGCTGGGTCCAGGCATTCACAGGGAATTCGTTCGTAGTGGTCCACGCCCCGAAGTATGCCGCTTCACGCGCATTCGTCTCTACACCTTCTGGCCGACTTGAGGTCAGTGGGCTCTAGCACGGCAACGTAGCGGTTCAGGATCTTGACAGGCTAAACTTTCGCGGCAGCGCAACCCACCGAAAGGTATCCTACCATGTCAGTCTACATCGCGACCGAAACGCCTAACCATCCGATCCAGCGAACCGCGATTTGTCCTTGTGCCTGGCTAACTCTGTTATGCGAAAGTCATTTCTAGTTCGCGCGGTCGCTGATCTTGAGTCTCGCTAGATGGTGATGCCGGTGGCCACGACCATTTATGTCTATCTGCTCGACGAGGGGACGGATTGCTGGCGTCCGGTCTCTGCAGAACACCTTCGAGATGACGTTTATCGGATCAAAGGCGAGCCGCCTGATCCCGAAGACGAGAAATGGGAGTATTTGCCGGGAGCAGTTGTGCGTTGTCGCCAGCAGAAACTCTCGGGAGGAGATTGTCTTGTCGCGGACCAGGCCGCCAGTGTATGAGGAGCTATGGCACGAAAGTCTCCTGAGGTGGACGCAACCATCTAACCAGTCGATGCAGCGAACCGCGGGCTGTCCTTATGTGTAGCTCTTATAGCTTACCAACGCCAGTCGTAGTTCCCGCGGTCGCTGATCTTGGGTCTCGTTAGATCGATCTAGCTGTTCTGCCCCGATGAAAATCAACACGTTGAAGAGTCTTACTTTAGGAATCCTGCTGCTGAGAATCCTTTCGGCTGTCGCAGACGCGGCGAGCATCGCTGCAGACAATGCATCAAATTCGCCCTACCAGCCCAGCGGCGTTTGGGCAAGTGGCCAAAACGGTGGATATGGACTCGGTGCATGGTCGCTCAACCATCCAGGCGCCGCTGCGGGCGAATACATTGGTGATTCTGGGGTTGGCACCAGCCCAACGTGGGGAGTTTATGCCGGCAATAACGCCGGTATAGCGAATGCGACTCGGCCATTCATTGGATCGCTTACACTAGGACAAACGTTTTCGATTACGCTGGGCACTACAGCGATCCCTCAGGGCAATGTCGGACTACAACTGCTCGACGGAATGGTTGATGAGGTCTTCTTTTCCGCTTTCAGCGGTAACCCGTTTTGGCAAATGGGTGACGGAGGAATGCTTTTCAATACTTCAATTCCAGTCATCGCGGGGGATGGCGCGACCGCGAGTCCCTTGAACTTCCATTTCACCTATAATGGAGGAGAATCCTACAGTGTGTTGATCACGGAAGGGGCGGAATATGTACGCGGCTACGCTCACTGCGCACCAATCTATCGACAACTTGAACGGGTGCTCCTATTCAGCTCCGATCAAGGAATAGGCAATAATTTCGGTGCCAACAATCTTTCGATCGTTCCCGAACCCGCCACTATAGTTTCATTCCTTTTGGGATTACAGGTTCTAGGCGGGTCCTTCTTATACGCAACTGTCGCGCGCGAAGACCCGCTAAAACCAATGGAACGATCTAACCATTCGATGGAGCGAACGGCCACCCGGCGTTTGTTTACGTTTCAGATGATTAAAGCAGTTTCAGTCGAAATGAGGCTCGCTCTCGGTGGCCGTCGCTCATCTTGTTCTCGTTAGACCCCACTCGCGCACACTCTATGAAAACCGATAAACCGTTTCGGAAGTCATTTGTCTGCGCCGGCGTTCTATTTGCCATCATCGTCCTCATCATGGTAGCGACGGGCGCGCAGAACCTGAGCTATCGCATCGGATATGTGTTCAGCACCTGCCTGTTCCCGGCGCTCATCACTGGCGCTTGGAGCTTTTCTAGCAAGAAGCCGTGGTCTTGGGTCAGGTTCGCTATCACTGTGATCGCTTTTTACTTGGTATTCAGTCTGATTGTGATTTCAGGAAGGGCTCCGAGATGACCGTGTTGTCTAACCATGCGGTGGAGCTAACGGCGGCTGGCCTTGCGTTCTACGTTTCGAGTAACTAGCATCCTTCCCGTGCGAGCCACACTCCCTCTCAGCCGCCGTCGCTCACCTTGTTCTCGTTAGGTGTTTCCTATGCGCCATGTCGCTCGAATGATCAGATTGTTGCTTGTTGCGTCACAGTTGTGTCTGGCGCAGACCCTGGATTCGGACTTCGTTTTCTCGCTCTCATGTTCTGGCGCTGACCTATCGTTCTATTATCAGCTTGCCGTTGCCGAAGCGACGGCGTCGTTTCGCGGCGACGCGCGATATGCGGTCGTCATCGACAGCCCGCCAGATACGGACTTGGCGCTCGCTTCTACCTACGGCTACATCCCGTTATCATTCCGTCGCGATCCCCACGGCCGCTACGACCCTTTTCCGATCTTTCCGCTACCTACTCCCGAGCTTCGCTCATCCACGGCGCTTGACGCGTTTCCGTCGATCTGCGAGCCAACACCTAACCAGGCGATCCAGCGAACCGCGAGATAGCTTGATATGTGTGCGTTGAGTGTTTGCCATCCACCCGCAGCGCGCGGCGAGAGTGGCACCGGTCTCGCGGTCGCTGATCTTGTGTCTCGTTAGATAGTGAGGCGCTTCTCGTTCAAGGCTTTCGTCGTTGGTGCGTTGATCCATCTCGCTGGGACGGTCATTCTATTAGTGTTAGGCGCGCATTCACTTGCCCTGTATCACGAAGGCCTGCCGCAATCCCGATTCGCGCTGCGCTGCTTGACAGCTTCGGCGTGGATTTGGAGTCCGTTATCAAGATGGTTGTCGCACTATTCCCTAAACGTCGCAGGGGTCATTTGGCTTTCGTGGCCACTCGTTGTAGGCGCACTGGTAGGTTTCCTTGTGCCACGCGTGACGCGCCGTTCCGCCGAACCATCTAACCATACGCTGGAGCCAACGCCTGACCGGCGCTAAGATTCATTTTCGATGACTTTATCACCTCAGTTCATTCCTGGGCTCGCTCGCATCAGGCATGGCTCAGCTTGGTCTCGTTAGGTGGTATCGGGCGCCTTGCTTGTGAAGTGTTGCATGAACAGTTCACCAGAGCGTCGCAGTCCTTCGTCCGTGAGCCATACGGATTTCGTTTTGCCTACCGGATCACCGATCATGCCCTTGGCATGCAGTCGGTCTAGTGCGTCCCAGTCGTGACCCTTCCACGCACGGTTATCGTCATGCCGAGTCAGATACAGCAGCGCCAGCACCATTTCGTCCACTCTATCCCTGTCGTAGTCCATGAGAGCAGAGTATCGTCCGCAGCAGGGAGCGGCAAGATGATAGCACACAAACCACCTAACCAAGCGATGCAGCCAACGACTCTACTGCGTTGCGGTCTTATGCTAACCTTAGCTAGATTACTGAGTGAGCAGCGATACGCGCCTGCCAGAGTCGTGGCTGATCTTGGGTTTCGTCAGGTCTCGTTCACATGGATACTAAAACTGCTACCGGCATTGTTGCCGTTGGCTGGCTAGGCCACGCTTTCGCCGGGCGCCGCGACCGACAGAACAGGAAACGGGCTTTCCGTGCGTATCTCAGTGAGTGGCGTGCACGCGTTCTTTCATAGCCAGGCAGCGGGGGTCCCCCGCGGGGGCCCCCGGCGGGGGAAAAAGAGTCCCTTTTTGTCCACTTCTGTCCGCTTCGCCCGACGCCCAAAACGTTCGTTTTCCTCTCGTGTGATGCATAAATTCCTCGGAGGGTGCGATATTCGCATTTCCGGCTGGAGGTGCGTGTGAAGCAAGCGCTCTACCACTGAGCTAAGCGCGCATGTTGATGGGCACAAAGTAGTGTGAGAGCCTCTGCTTTCCAGCGATAATATTCATGTCGAACGTCGAATCGCAACGCCGCGCCCTTGTCGCCGGCATCGCTATTTTTTTGCTTTCCCTTTGTTGGATAGTCTTTGGTCAGACGCGTCGGTTCGACTTCGTGAACTTCGATGATCAGCTGTACGTTTACGACAACGCGCTTATTCGTCATGGGCTGAGCTGGCCCGGCCTGGGATGGATGCTATCGGAAGCGCATGGCAGTAATTGGCATCCGCTAACTACTTTTTCGCACATGCTCGATTGCCAGCTCTTTGGAGTGAATGCCGGCGCGCATCACCTGGTCAATCTCTTCTTCCACAGCATGGGCGTGGTGCTTTTGTTTGTAGTCTTACGCGCCATGACTAGTGCAACCTGGCGCAGCGCGCTGGTGGCGGCGCTTTTCGCCATTCATCCGCAACACGTCGAATCCGTCGCGTGGATTTCCGAGCGCAAGGATGTGTTAAGCGGGTTCTTCTTCATGCTAACTCTGGCCGCTTATGTGCATTATGTGCGGCAGCCTTCCCGCCTGGGTTACCTGCTCTTGTTATTAGCTGCGGCGGGCGGCCTCCTGGCCAAGCCAATGCTAGTGACGCTGCCCTTTGTTCTTTTGCTTTTGGATTACTGGCCACTGCGCCGTTTCGTGTCCGTGCGCCAGGCGAAACAAACGCGACGCTTGTTTCTCGAAAAGGTCCCGATCTTGATTTTGGCCCTGACGATCAGCGTGATCACTTATGTCATTCAGGTGACGCACGACGCATTGAATGACTCGATGCCTCTGGCGTGGCGCGCGGGCAACGCTGTCTCTAGCTACTACACCTACCTGCAACAGATGATCTGGCCGGCGAATCTGGCAGCGTTCTATCCGCATCCGGAGGATCACCTTTCTCTTTGGAAAATCGCGAGCTCGTTAGTTATTCTTGTCCTCATCAGTGCCCTGGTGTTTTTTCGACGGCGAAGGAACCCTTATTTGTTAGTTGGTTGGCTTTGGTATCTAGGAATGCTCTTGCCAGTCATCGGTCTGCTGCAGGTTGGAACGCAAGGCTGGGCCGATCGCTATAGTTATCTTCCGGGGATCGGTATCTATCTCGCGCTCGTCTGGTTAGTCGCGGACTTAACCATTCGTCTTCCTTACCGCCGCCAGGTAGCTGCCATTGGTGCCGCCGGCATCCTGACCGCGTGCGCGCTTGTGGCGCGAAAGCAAACGCAATTTTGGCGAGACAGCGAAACCTTATGGAACCGCGCCCTGGCCGTGACGAAAGAAAATCATCTTGCGCAAAGCGGCCTCGGGGCGCTCGATGAAAATCAGGGCCGGCTCGACCAAGCTTTGTCGCGTTATCGCACGGCCGCAGAGATACGAGAGCGGTTGCCGCGAACCCATGATCTCTTGCTCGCCACTTACAATGCAAACATCGCAGGTGTGCTTCTCCGCCAAGGCCACGCCGATGAAGCGATAAATTATTGTCGCGTCGCTTTGGATTTCCAACCTAGCTATGCACAGGCCTGCCGAATCTGGGGCGATGCCCTGATGTACGAAGGTCATACCGCCGAGGCGATTCCGCTTTTCCGTCAAGCGGCTGAGACTTATCTCGCTGATCCGCAGTTCCACTATAACTTCGGCGAAGCATTGTTGAGTGAAGGTGAAGAAGAGGAAGCGGTCGCTCATTTAGAACGCGCCTTGGTTTTCGATCACGATTCTCTCCCGGCCCTCAACGACCTGGCGTGGATTTATGCGACCAGTTCGAATCCGCAACTTCGTCACGGTAAACGCGCCGTCCTCATGGCGGAGCGGGCCGTGCAACTCTCCGCCAAGAAGGAGCCATTTTATATACACAAACTCGCGGCCGCCTACGCCGAGGACGGAAATTTTCCCGAAGCGATTGCCGCGGCCGATTATGCGAAAAAATTGGCGCTGGACCAAGGCAACGCGGGCTTAGCCGACGAACTGCAGAGAAATATCGATATCTATCGAATGAATTCTCCGCTCCGCGATCGACGCCGCCCGCGCTAAAGATTGCCGAAGTTAGTTGCGCTCGTGGCCGATGCCACGAAAAATTGCGATCTTCATTATGCCGAAACGTCCTCCCCCCAAAGAAAACTGGATCGTCGATCTGCTCCTCGGTTTTTTCCTGATCGCGGTCACGGTGGCCGTTTACCAGAAAGTCTGGCACGCCGGCTTCATCTGGGATGACGACGTTTACGTTACGGCCAATCCGCTCCTGACTTTGCCGGATGGATTGAAACGCATCTGGCTTTCGCTCGATTCGCCCTCGCAATATTTCCCTCTCGTCTACACCTCCTTCCGTCTCGAGCACGCGCTCTGGGGATTGAATGCGGCCGGTTACCATTGGGTGAATATTTTGCTGCACGCGAGCAACGCGCTGCTCGTTTGGATTCTGCTGCGCACTCTCCGCATTCCGGGTGCCTGGCTGGCCGCGGTCATTTTCGCTTTGCATCCGGTGCAGGTGGAGTCGGTCGCGTGGATCACCGAGCGCAAAAATGTGCTCATGGGATTTTTCTTTCTGCTGAGCCTGCTTTGTTGGGCTCGCTTCATTCGCAAGCAACAAAGCGGCCGTTGGTGGTTTTACACCGGCGCGTTGCTCCTTTATGCGCTCGCCCTAGCGAGTAAGACGACCGCCTGCACCATGCCGGCGGCGTTGCTTTTGCTCCTTTGGCTCAAGAAGAAGCCGATCAATCTCGCTCGCATCGCCCAGATCACGCCTTTTGTGGTGCTGGGTATCGCCATGGGAATGGTTTCCATTTGGTGGGAGCGATTTCATCAAGGAACGCAGGGACAGGTATTCGCAGTTAGCTTTCCCGATCGCATCCTGATCGCCGGCCGGGCGATCTGGTTTTATCTGGAGAAGCTGGTTTGGCCTGTCCCGTTATCTTTTAGTTACCCGCGCTGGCCCATTTCTGTGGCCCATCCGATGGACTATCTCTGGCTCGGTGGCGTTGTTGCTGCCGCGCTTCTCATCTGGTTTCTGCGGCGTTACACCGGGCGCAGTGTCGAAGTAGCATTCCTTTACTTCCTCGCGACTCTTAGCCCGGTCCTCGGCTTTATCATGCTCTATACCTTCCGTTACTCCTGGGCGGCCGACCATTATCAATACCTGGCCTGCCTCGGACCTATCGCGCTCTTCGCCGCGGGAGTAGATATCTTATCCCAGCGTTACAAACGAGTGGTCAATTGGACGATAGCTATTGGCGGGGCCGCACTCTTGGTACTCGTTAGGTATGCTTACCTGGAAACAAGGTGCCATCTACGCGGATGAAGAAACTCTTTGGCGTGCCACCCTCGCCGTTAACCCGAATAGCTGGCTGGCGCACAACAATCTTGGCATTCGCTATGGGCAAAGCGGGCGACGCGAAGAAGAGATCGCCGAATACGAACAAGCGATCGCGCTCGATCCCGATTATGCCGAAGCCCATAACAATCTCGGCAACGCCCTGGCCCGTCAGGACCGCGCGGAGGAAGCTCTTAAGGAATACGACAAAGCTATCGAGCTTCATCCGCGCATGTCCACCGTGCATGGCAACATGGCTACGCTCCTTCTCGGACAAGGGCGCACCGACGAAGCTATTAGTCATCTGCGTGAAGAGTTAGCGCTCGAACCAAATAACGCCGCACTGAAGCGCAGGCTGGGGGACCTTCTCGCCCGCCAAAACAAGCCGGAAGAAGCAATCGACAACTGGAAACAAACTGTCGAAGCCGACCCGAACGATGCCGAGACCGCAGCTAAACTCGGTCGTGCCTTGGCCGAAGCGGGCCAGGTTCAGGATGGCTTGGTTTACCTGCGCCGGGCCGCCGAACTAACACCAGAAGGCGCCGAAGCCCGCTACAACTACGCGACTGCTCTTTCCCAGCTAGGCCGCCTTACCGAAGCCATCGCCCAATATCGCGAAGCCCTGCGAATCCGGCCGGAATATGCCGCGGCTCATCTCAACCTGGCTAACTCCTACTTACAAAACGAGCAGATGGACGAAGCCGTCGCAGAATATGAGCGCGCCCTGGAACTAAAACCCGATTACACCATTGCGCACAAGAACCTGGCCTTTGCCTTGAAACAGCTAGGCCGCAATGACGAAGCCGATAAGCACAGCCGACGCGCGGCGGAGCTGGAAACTCAAACTAGTAACCCTGAGTCCCGGTAGCAGCGGTCGATACAACGAGACCAATTACACAGTGATAGACGAAAAAAAGTTCGCCTTTAAAGGCGAACTTTCGTCTAATTCTCGTTAGATGCAGAGCCTCGCGTCATTTGCGTTTCTCTGGTTGCCGCTCTCGCTTTTACTTACAGCGTGTCAGTCGACAAAGTGCGATGACCCACTGCCCTCGGGCGCTGTTTCATATCGCGGCGGAGATGGGTCTTCGATTAACAAAGCGATTCTGGTTCGCGCAAGGGGCTTGCGAGATCACCAATTGGCGGTCTACGCCTATATGAATGGACATTACGGATGTATGTCGACATATAGAAGCATAGAACGATATCTGACGCCGACACCCGATAGCTACTGTGACATGTATGAGTTCGTGACCCATGATGGCAAGAAACACGTTTTATACTTCAGAGGCCGAAAGACCAGCGAAGCGAAGGCATCTAACCAGGCGATGCAGCTGGCCGTTCCGATGTCTAGCTCATGATAGCGACAACCTCTTACTTGCAGCCACGTACGCTCTCGCCAGCCGTCGCTGATCTTGGGTCTCGTTAGATTCGTTGGGCTATGGCAAAGTTAGCAAAAATTCTCGTTCCGGCAGTCATCGGATGCCTACTGCTTTTCACACCGATGGATCGGCTCGTTGCAGCTATAGCTTGGATGCCATTACCCATGCCCCCAAAAGGAACGCCGCTGTACATCGCGATGATGGTGATTTGGCGCGCTACCGGCGTGGTAATGTTGCTTACTAGCGGTTTCGCAGCATTCGTCATTCTCACGAACTCAGAATAAACAAATCTAACCAGGCGATGCAGCGAACGGCGGGCTGTCCTCATGTCTAGCTTTATCTGTTCACCATGTCACTCCTGACTGGCGCCGTCGCTGATCTTGAGTCTCGTTAGGCATATGGGCGTTACACACCCACTCGTCGTCTTTCTTGTCGCTCTTTGCATTGCCGCGACGTCACTGCATGGGAAGGAGGGGCCCAAGCCAACTGTTTATAACTACGTCGGAAAAGAGCCGGAACGCAGCGTCGAACCTGGGCTCAAGCCGTTCTACGAACGCTTTAACGTCGTCAACTTTACGGATGACCATGGATACACGCGCTCGAGATGCACGAACAGATTGATCCCGCGGCCGGTCATCGACGGTGGACATTCTACGAAAGGTTCTGTTAGCGTTGCTTTCATCGTAACCAGTGCTGGGCGCGTGATCGAGCCCGTGGTCTTTCGCTCCACGAACCGAAAACTAGACAAGACTGTGCTCGACACAATTTCGCAGTGGCGTGGCACACCAGCGCTGTTGAATGGTCGTCCAGTAGCGATTCTGCTTTACCAAGATTTCACATTCGAGTGATCAAGGCAGATGAGGAAGGCCTAACCAGTCGCTGATCTTGAGTCTCGTTGGACGAGATATTTCCTTTTATTACCGCCAACCCAACTACAAAGTAATATAGCCATGAAATACATGCTCACCTGGACGGAACGGCCGCAAGGCTCACCGATGGAATACGAGAATGCGCAAAAGCGGATACTGGAGGTTTTCACGCAATGGAAAGCTCCGGCCAATTTCAAGATCGAGCTGTTTGTCATCCGAGTGGGTGACTGGGGCGGCTATATGATGCTGGATTGCGATGATCCCACCGCGGTCCACAAGTTCTGCTCGATGCTGCCGGCGTTTGTCTTCGAGGCTCGCCCGGTAATTCCCATCGAAGATGCGGTGCGGGTCGAACTCGAATCCATTGCCTTTCGCGATGGCCTCACCAAAAAGTAACACTAGTAATGCCTGACCAGGCGATGCGGCGAACTCGCGAAAAGGTTCGGGCTGATCTTGAGTCTCGTTAGATGTGAGTGAGCTGTTCATTTTTGCCCGCTTCCACGCTCGCGAGGGCGAGCAAGAAGCCCTCGCAGATGCGCTGCGCGATATGTTGGCGCCGTCGCGCGCAGAACCGGGTTGCTTGGCGATCGACGTCTTTCTTTCCATGAGAGATCCGAGATTGTTCTACCTCCACTCTCGCTGGTTGAGTGAAGCTGCATTCGACATTCACGCCGAGCTTCCACATACGCGGCGTTTTCTCGAGCGAGTGCAGCCACTGATAGGCCATCCGCTGGACGTGACGCGGGCTAGACCGATCGCGTATACTCGTTAGACTACGATAGCGTCCTTATGAATTGGGAAATGCTTTCCGCGATCGGGCAAGTGGTCGCGGCCGTTGGTGTCATTCCCTCGCTAATTTATCTTGCTGTGCAGGTTCGAGAGCAGAACAAGGAGCGCCGTCGCGCCGGAATCAATATTTTGACCGCGCAGTGGAGCGACCTGGTCAAATCCGCGCAGGAGAGCCGCGAGTTTGCCGTGCTTTTCCTGCAGGGTGTGCGCTCCTTCCACGATCTTGACGCACCGGACAAGCTCCGGTTCACCGCCTTTTTCACCCGGTTTACCAGAAACTGTGAAGGCATGTTCATTTACTATCGTGACGGTGCGCTGGAGAAAGCGCTCTGGGAAGAAGTCGAGCGAACCATGATCGACTATTTCGCCTACCCCGGAGTAAGAGAATGGTGGGCGACGCGGAAACATTGGCTGACGGATGAGTTTCGGGCGGTGGTGGAAGCAATCATCGCGAAGAATCCCGAACCGAAATTGTATGCTGCTTACAACTTAGATGTGCTACCAAAGGCTTAGCCCGCAATGCACCAACTGCGACTGCGTCCTCTGCCTAGGTCTGACTGCTAGACCATCTTCGCGATGAAGTCGCGGCCATCGAACGGCGCCAGGTCTTCGAGTTTCTCGCCCGTGCCGACGAAGCGCGTGGGAATGCCTAGCTCGTTTTGAATCGCGATAACCACACCGCCTTTGCCGCTGCCGTCCAGCTTCGTCACGATAAGACCAGTTAGACCTACTGCCTGATGAAATTCGCGCGCCTGGGAAAGCGCGTTGCTGCCGGTGGTGGCGTCGACCACCAGTAATGTTTCGTGCGGCGCTTTCGCATCGTGTTTAGCGAGGCTGCGTTTCACTTTATCGAGCTCGGCCATCAGGTTTATTTTCGTGTGTAAACGGCCGGCGGTGTCGCAAAGCAGAAACTCGATGTCCTTCTTCTCGGCTGCCTGATAGGCATCGTAACAAAGCGCGGCTGGATCAGCGTTGTATTGGCCTTTGATCATTTCGACGCCGAGGCGTTCTGCCCAGATGCCGAGTTGCTCGATGGCGGCGGCGCGAAAGGTGTCGGCAGCCGCGAGCAAGACCGTGTGACGATTGCGTTTAAAATAATGCGCGAGCTTCGCGGTGGAAGTCGTCTTGCCGGTTCCGTTCACGCCTACGATCAAAATCACTTTCGGTCCGGAGGGGAGGGGACGAATCGGCGGCGGCGCGATCGGCAGGATGCGGGCGATTTCATCGCGCGCCACTTCCGAAATATCGTTGGCGGTAATGGTCGCGGTCGCGGCGCGTTTTTGCAGCGCTTCGATGATGCGCAAACTCATCGGCACACCGAGGTCGGCGCGAATGAGCGATTCTTCCAGCTCGTCCCAATCAACCGGTTTGCCGGCAAATTTTTCGACGAGCGAACGCAGGAAATTCATGGGCGCTCACGGTAACGCATCTGGGGAAAAGCGCCGCGAATTTCGTGTGTTCGAAATCGGCCGGTGGGTCGCGCGTATGTCGAAAATTTTTAAGGATTTGTCCTAGGTCGCGCTCAGGTCGCCGCCCAATTGTGCGCTGAATTGGCATCGTGCAGCGTCTTGCCGTGCGGAGGAAGAGCCAATGATTGCACCAACCATTGATCTGCAGTTTTGCGAGGGACCGACGGATGAATCGCTCATGCGCTCAATCGTGCGGCGGGAAGAAACGGGTTTGCGTTCGCTCATTCAACGGCACCAGAAGATGCTGAAAAAAATCATCTACCAGGTGGTGCAGGATGAAGCGGAGACGGACGACATTTTGCAGGAAAGTATGCTGCATGTCTGGCGGGAAGCGCGGAGTTACTCGGCTGCGCTGGGCAAACCGCTCGGCTGGCTGGTGACGATCGCACGCCGGCGCGCGATCGATCGCGTACGGCGCCGCGCTGCTTATGCGCGGGCCAAGGATCGTTTCGAAGTTTACGTGGAGACGGAACCGCGTTCGTGGCTGCAGCATCACACGCCACAAAATATTTCGACCACCGACATCCGCCATTACCTCGAGCAGGAAATGGCGCGGCTGCCGGATTATCAGCGGCAAGCGGTGCAGCTCGCTTTCTTCGATGGAATGAGTCACCGCGAAATTGCCACGCGCACCAAGACGCCGCTCGGCACGGTGAAGACGCGACTGGAATTAGGCATGCGCAAGCTGGCTAGCCGGGTGCGCGCGCAACGCAACAAGATTTAGCGCTATGGGCGACTCGTGTCGCGAGTCGGTGATGCAGCAATGCATCCCGACCGCGGCCGAGAAGGGTAACTAACGCTGGCTATCGACCCATTGCACGGCGAAGCGCGCTACTTCGCGCGCGTTTTTCAAATCGAGCTTCTCTTTAATATGCGCGCGATGCGCTTCCACCGTCTTCGCGCTGAGGTGAAGCTTCAATGCAATCTCACGCACTTCGCTGCCTTCGCCGATTAACTGCAGCACTTCCAACTCGCGGTCGGTCAGTTTTTCAATCGGCGAACGCGTTTGGCCGCTGACGCCGATGTGATCCGCGATCATGCGTTTCGACATCGTGTCACTCACATAAATATCGCCATTCAGAACCGTGCGCACGGCGGCGATGACCGAGTCGAGCGCTTCGCGTTTCATGAGGTAACCATTTGCTCCGGCGCGCAAGGCTCGCTCGGCATAGAGCGATTCGTCGTGCATCGAGAGGACCAGCACGGGCAGATTCGGATGCTCGGCCTTGAGTGATTTGGTCAGCTCGATCCCATTGGTGCTGCCGTGCAAACCGATATCGACAATCGCGAGATCGACCGGCGTTTTGCGCAACGCGGCCAAAGCCGCCGGGCTGCTCTCCGCTTCGGCGCGCACTTCCAGATCCGGCTCCTGACTGAGCATCTGAATAACGCCTTTACGAAAAAGCGGATGATCATCCACCACCATGATGCCGCGCTTGCCGTTTTTTTCTGGGTTGCGTTTCATCCTGGGTTAATGCCGGCGCTCAAATTGGCGTGATGTAAGTGCTTCAAGGCAAAGGTAAGCATGAGGCGTCACAGTTCAAAAAAGAAACGCCGCTCATCCCGGCGGCGGTCGGAAGGTAACCAACGCAATCCGATTGAGATTGCTTTGAAGGGCCAATTTAGTTCTTAATCTTTTCCAGAAACTCATGAAAAAAGATAAAGCCCCCCTCGCGGCCCGCGCCGCTCTTGGCACATTGATCTTCCTCACTGGAATCGCGTTGCTTTGTTCCATCCCGTTTCTTGCCACCCGCGGACAAAGTCCCACGACAGGAACAGTCGACCCAGCTGGCATTCAAACTGCGAGCTGGAACGGGACGGCGAATAGTCCCGGCGGAAATTCCAACACTGAGTCAACTTGTACGGACAGCGGTCCGACGCAGAGTTGCGAAGTTTTCACACTCACAGTTAGCGGTAACCAGGCTGCCTGGGCCGGCAAGAAAGTCCAGGTGCTCTTAAGTTGGACAAGCGCCAGCAATGAATATGACATCTACATTCACAAAGGGACGCTGGGTGGGCCTCTAGTTACTTCAGCTCTTCAAGGCCCGGGACTTACGAGTCAGGTCGCTTTCATCGATGCCGCTAGCATCGATCCTTCTAACCCGACCACGGTCTTTGTCGTCCATGCCGTGTATGATACCACGCCGACGGCTGCCGTTGATCATTATCACGGCACGGCGACACCGGTCAGCACTGGCGCTGCCGCGATTCTCGCTGCCCCGCAAGATACCGGACCAAAGATAGGCTACGAAAACTTCGAAGCGCCTGGTGTCCTGGTTCCTGGAACGGCGCTGAGCTCGGGTGGAGTGACCGTGGAATACATGGGACGCGGAGCAGGCGAACCTTCAGTAGGTGCAAACTGGGTAACTGGAGTAATTAACTTTCAGTCCGATCTGCAAACACTGTTCATCACCTTCGACGATAGCTGCAACCTAAGTAACCCTAAGGCTACCTGGGTTAGCCGCCGTGCTCCTACTTCTAACTTCGTCGACTCAGATCCAATTGGTTTCACTGATCACACCAGTGGCACGGCTAATCGAGTGTTTGCCTCTGAGTTGACACTGCTAAGCCCGGATACTGTGAAGATGTCGCATACCGACGACGACGGCGTAACCTGGGTGCCTGATCAGACTGGCGGAATAGCTTCGGCGGTTGACCACCAAACAATTGGTGGAGGACCTTACGCCTTACCGTTGCCGTCGCCGGTTCCATCCCCGAGTCCGGCGCCAAATCCAGGCGTGATATTCCCGCACGCTGTTTATTATTGCTCGCAGGACATCGCCTTTGCTTCTTGTTCCAGAAGCGACGATGGCGGTTCTACCTACGGACCTTCTATCACTATCTACCCCATTTCATCCTGCACCGGCTTGCATGGCCATTTGAAGGTCGCAGCGGACGGGACAGTTTATGTTCCAGATCGTGCTTGCGGTAATGTGCCGATCTTAAACGGAGGTAACGCAGCCGTCGTTGTCTCGGGCGATAATGGTATAACCTGGTCCATTCGCCCTGTTCAGAATGGCTCGGATCCAAATACTGGTGCGAAAGATGATCCGGCGCTGGCCATTGATTCCGCCGGGAAGATCTATTGCCTGTTCGCGCAAGGCGGCACGACCGCGGCGGTAGGTATCTCGAGTGATAAAGGTCTCACCTGGAAAAATATTTATAATGTGGGTGCAGGATTAGGACTTACCAACGTGGCCTTCCCCGCGGCCGCGGGCGGCGACTCCGGCCGCGCAGCCGTTGCCTTCTACGGATCCAAAGGTGGGACGGGCGATTCGAGTACTGATGGCTACACAGGTGTGTGGCACCTTTACGTCGCTGAAACTTTTGATGGAGGAGACCATTGGACTACGACTGATGCTACTCCCAGTTTTCCCATGCAACGGATGGGTCTACTGCGCGGCGGCGGCGGCCCGATGGATCGAAACCTACTAGACTTCTTTGACCTGCAGATCGACAAGGATGGACGTGTTCTAGTTGGCTATGTGAATGGCTGTTCTGGGGGCGATTGTTCACAAGCGCCCGTTAATCCCGATGGTTCGACCACGGTAACCGGTAACACTTATAGCGCGACCGCGACGATCGCGCGGCAGTCGAGCGGACGACGAATGTTCGCTAGCAAGGACCCCGCAGCTACCTCAGTGCCGGGAATGCCGTCGGTTACTGAGCGACGCGTAGGTCCTGTCGTCCACCTCGCATGGAGTGAAGCTGACCCGGGTAACAACAGCGCGTTCGTTCCTGATCAAACTATCTCCAGCTACCAGGTATTCCGGGGAACAACAGCCGGTGGCGAGAATCCCGTTCCCATCGCAACTCTGGGTGGAAATGTGAACAAACTCGATGATACAACCGCGACCGATCCTAACGTTACCTATTACTACAAGGTCGTGGCGAATAATAACATCGGTCCATCTTGCGCGAATAACGAGATAGCTGCGCCCTTCGTTGGAGATACCTGTTCTGGGATGATTATTCACCGGAACCTTCCCAACCATCCCGAATCTACTGGTGGCAACGTGGGCGGGGTGCCGGTAGGACCAACGCCATCGCCCGCTCCTACTCCGCCGCCTTTGACGCCGCAGTTACTTATCGACTACGTCGCAGTGGCCGAGCCACCAGCCACGAGCCAGCTCCAGTTCCAGATGAAGGTTAGCAATCTGAATTCAGTTCCTGCCAACTCGAGATGGAGAATGGTCTGGAACTCGGTCGCCTCGCCCGTCGAACAATTTTATGTCGGTATGACTACCGATCAAAACAGCACCGTCACCTATGAGTATGGCACGCTTGAAACCGTTACCGTGCCGCCTGTTGTAGGTGTGCTGGGAGTTCCGACTGAGCATCCACTGGGAGCAGCGGACGCGGGAAGCTTTAACGCCGACGGCACCATTACCATCCTGATCTCAAAAGGTAACGTAGGTAACCCACAGGTGGGCGACATCCTTGGGGCCGTCAATGGACGGACCTTCGCTACGGGCGATACGCCTCCGCAAACTTTGGAGCGCTCATCACAACTGGTGGATCATACCTTTGTGAAGAGTAACACGGACAATAGTTACCCGGCTGCCACCTACACTGTGGTAGGGAATATTGCCTGCCCCGCCGGCGCGCTCGTGCCGGTCAGCGCAGTCTCACGCAAGACGCACATCGGCGCCGGCGATTTCGATGTCGATCTTCCGCTACTAGGAAATCCAGGTATCGAGTGTCGCACAGGAGGACCATCGAAGGACTTCAAGGTCGTGTTTACCTTCCCTGTCCCTGTCACATCCGTGGGCAGCGCTTCTGTAACACCGGGTAACGGTGGAACGGGCAGTGTGTCTGGTTCACCGAGCGTGAATAACACACAGGCGACGGTGAACCTGACTAATGTCAGCGATAACCAGGTGCTAACCGTTAACCTGGTTAACGTCGTAGGCGGTGGGAAGACCGGCAACATCTCAGTCCCGATGGAAGTATTGCTGGCGGACGTGAACGCCACCGGCCTGGTCGACGGAAACGATGTCTCTACCGTGCAAGGCAAGACGCGCCAAACTGCCGACCTAACTAACTTCCGTTCCGATGTGAATCTTACCGGCCTGATTGACGGAAATGACGTATCGATTACGCAAGGGCAAACTCGTGGGGGTGCTGTTAGCACTAAGGCAGCGGAACGAAAGACAAAGATGATCCGTGCCACCAAGCCTGCGGCCAGATCGCGAGAGAACTAAACTACAGGTCCTGGTCGCTGGTAAGGTAGACGCTCGGCTTATTGCTTGAGCGGAATCTTGCAGATGACATCCATTCCGCCGTTGCGCCGCTTTTCGATCTTTAACTCGCCGCCGAGTGCGTTGGCCCGGTAGCGCATGATATGAAGACCTAGACCTTTGCTGCGTCGCTTTAGAGAGAAACCTTTGCCATCGTCCTGCACACTCACGCAGACATGAGTCTCGCTGCGATCGAGATGAATCAGAATATTCTTTGCACCGGAGTGTTTGACCGCGTTGTTCAGTGCTTCCTGCGCAACGCGATATAAGTGCAGCGCGGCGTTATCATCAGTTACCCGCACCCCGCGCACGGCTTTGAAATGGCACTTGATGTCGCTGCTTTCGCCGACCTGATCGGCCAGCGATCGGAGCGCTTGTTTCAATCCAGTGCCTCTCAGGTCGGCCGGTTGCAGACCGCGCGCCAGATCTCTCGTTAGACCGACGTTGCGATTCACCGTCTGGGCGGATTCTTCCAGAATCTCTGCGGCCACCTTACTTTCGTGCTCGATTTTTTTTGCCTTCGATTTGAGGAGCAAAGCGGTGGCGGTTAGTTCCTGGCAAACCATGTCGTGCAAATCTTCGCCGATGCGTCGCTTCTCGCGTTCGCTGATTTCCAGCAGCTCTTTTTCCAGCTGCTGGCGCTGCTTCATGGTCTGCTCCAGCTCACTGTTAGTCGCGAGAAGGTCGCGCGTGCGATCGAGAACAGCTTGTTCCATTTCGTCGCGCGCATGGACCAAGGCTTCCTCGATCGTTTTCTGGTCGGTGGCGTCCCGTCCGATTTTGGCGAAGCCGCGCAGGCTGCCATCCGGGTTATCAAGCCGTCGCATCACGCCATCGACCCAGATACGATGTCCATCCTTGCGCAAGTGCCAACGGCGATCCGGAGCGAAACCATCGCGCAAGGCGATGGCTATTTCTTTTTCTTCCTGCTTTTTGGCCCGGTCTTCCGGAGTAAAAATGAGTTCGCCGGATTTTCCGATCGCTTCCGCCGCGCTCCAGCCGAACACTTTTTCCGCGCCGCTGCTCCAGTAGGTGATGATGTTTTCGAGATCGAGCAGGAACATGGCGTAATCCGGTGTACCCTCGACCAGCAAACGGAAACGCTCTTCGCTCTTGCGCAGTGCGTCTTCCGATTCCTTGCGCTCCGTGATGTCGCGCGTCACGCCGCCCACACCTTTCAGGGATCCGCTTTCGCTCAACAGCGGAAAGAACAGGTATTCGTACATGCGCGAACCGATCGCGCTGGTGTAGGGCGTCTCGTCTTTAATCGGTCGGCGCGTATCGATTACTTCCTGGATCTGACGGTGGAGTTTGGTCGCCAGTTCGGGCGTGTAATCCAGTTCGTGAAAATTCCTGCCGGTGGCTTGTTCCGCCGTCTTTCCCCAGAGATCGAGCAACGATTGATTAATGTAGGTGAAGCGTCCTTCAAGGTTGAATTCATAGACGAAATCAGGAACAGACCCCATGATAGTGTTGAAGCGCTGCACCTGACTGGCCAGTTCCTTCTCCGCCCGCTTTCGGTCGGTAATATCGATTGAGGTAGCGACTACGCCCTCAACGCGGTTGTCCGCATTGCGATACGGGGCGAGGCGCGCCAGGAACCACTTTTCCTCGGCCAGGCGCAGTTCACGCTCTCTCGGCGTTAATTCCTCCAGCACTTTCCTGGCGTCTGTGACGATCTCTTCATCCGCTAGCCGGTCGGTGATCTCGGAAAGCGGCCGGCCGATATCGCAGGGCGACAAGTCAAAACTTCCTGAGCGCGCGATGTGTACCTTTTGATGCATAAGGCAGAATCCAGAAAAATGGCAGCAGTCTCCGTGGCCGAGACCAGGTTCTGAAGATCGATGACGCTGAGTTCTAGATCGCCCGCGACGGTCTCAGGCGTCCGTTTGCTCTTGTCCGCCTTCCTCTCGGATGTCGCGGAGTCATTGTCGTCAGGCATAATAGCGAAAGTCGAACTGCTGCCGAAGCTACGTCTGCAAAGCACCGCTTCATAGATTAAACGCCTTTCGGAAGGCGCGCGGACGGCTTTGCCGGCTAAGTGCCGAGCAACATGCGATAGGCCAAACCGAGCGCGCCCGACCCTGCCACCACCGCGATCACGCTCCACTTCCAGCGCAACATTCCGACGAGCGCGACGACGCTGAGACCGATCGCAAACCAATCCACTTTGCCCGGTTGCGGAAAGAAGACATGGAGCGCAAACCAAAGCGCGAGATTAAGGATCACGCCGACGATCGCGCCCGTGATGGTAGAAAGAGCACTCGTTAGCTTCTTGTTCCCTCGGAGTTGTTCAATATGTGGGGCGCCGAGAAAAATCCACAGAAAGCACGGCGTGAAAGTTGTCCAGGTGGTGATAAGGGCACCTAAAGTCCCGGCCAGCAACGGAGGCAAGCCATCGGGGTGTTGCCATGCGCCGACGAAGCCGACGAATTGCAATACCATGATGAGTGGGCCCGGTGTTGTCTCAGCTAGACCTAGCCCATCCATCATCTGGCCGGGCTTGAGCCAACCATAATGGTTCATCGCTTCCTGCGCGACGTAGGGCAACACGGCATAGGCGCCGCCGAAAGTAACGACGGCGGCCTTACTGAAGAAGACACCTTCGTTGAAGAGCGTGCTACTCCACCCTTTGGCGAACCCGGCAACGATGGTCGGAGTTAACCACAAGGCGAGACAGATAATAGTTACCTTTGTAGCCCGCGACCAACTTGGCTTGGTATGCTCCGCTGAAACTTCTTCGTCGCCTAGCACTGCTTCTTCTTTGCGGTTGTTTCCATGGCCGCTAGCAATGGTGAATTTCTTCCGCCAAAAACGGCCACCAATCAGCCCGATGACACCGGCACTGAGGACGATAACTGGGAAAGGAACCTTGAAGAAGTAGATCCCGACAAAGGCGACCGCCGCGATACTCCACATGACTTCATTGCGAAGTGCCTTGCGTCCGATGCGATAGACCGCCGCCAGAACGATCGCGGTCACCGCCGGCTTAAGTCCGTAGAAGATCGCCGCGATCCACGGGATGTTTCCGAATGCGGTATAGATGTAACTAAGACCCCACAAAACAAAGATTGATGGGATAACGAAGAACGCGCCCGCTACGATACCGCCCCATGTCCTATGGAGAAGCCAGCCGATGTAGATGGCGAGCTGTTGCGCTTCCGGACCGGGAAGAAGCATGCAGTAATTCAGCGCATGCAGAAAGCGTGACTGGCTGATCCACTTTTTGCGATCGACCAACTCGGTCTGCATGATCGCGATTTGTCCCGCGGGTCCGCCAAAGCTGATCAGGCCGAGCTTGACCCAGAATCGAAACGCCTCCGAAAAACTAGGATGCGCTAATGCGAATTGTTCTCGCCTAACGAGTGTTTTTGTCATCGCCTTTGGAGGAATTCGTAAAGCCCGTTGAAACAAACAAAACCGCGCTCCAGAATTTCGGTGTCGCGCATCGAAGTCTTGCCCCAGCCCTTGAGCACACGATCGATGCCAATGCATTCCGTGCGCTGAAATTTCGCGTCGTCCAGATCTGCATCGTGAATCATCTCGCCGATTTTCCGCACCGCCTTGTCTTCGATTGCGAAGCGCCGAACTAAGGTCTCGAAGGTGCAGCGATCGCCTTCGTGCGAGAATTCCACGTCGAGCATGTCGAACGGAATGATGCCTTCGCGTTTCGGTGGTTCGGAGGCGAAGACAAAGGTCGCTTGTGGATCGATAAATTTGCCAATGAGCCAGGCCGAACCGACACGGTCGATCTCCGGCCGCGGACGCGTTTGCCAAATTTTGCCGTGATAATTCTTTTGCTGCAAACGCGGCAATTGCCTTCTGGGATTTTGTTCCGCTCGCTTCAAGAGCATTGCGACTTCATGGCCACGCGAGCTTTCAAAAAAATCGATCTCGCGCAGCTCGCGGAATTGTTTCGTTAGACGCTCCCACTCAGAACTCGCTGCTTCGGCCTCCGATTTCCTTTTGATTTTCATCAGTGACTGCAGAGCTTTTTTCAGCACCGCATAATCTGCGTCCCGCGCGGTATTAAAAAGCGACACCACTTTTTCTCGTGGCATCCCTTCGATCTCCTGCACACGGACGAGCGTGGCGTCGCCGCCGCTATCGCGAATCTGTTTAGCTAACCACTGAAATTGCTCATGCTGCGCGGGAAAATCAGGCAACAGATAGGTCGATGTGGTCAACGCCGCCGCGCCCAATCTTTTCAGACGCCGCCACACTGCGACGCGCTCCGTGTTGCGCTTCGTGGGCAGGCTATAAAGTAACAGCAGCCAGGAAGTCGCGTTCATTGGTCCTTATGCTGCGTAAGGAAATATGTATTGCAATTGTAATTTGCAATTACAAGAACACGGCTTTTCGTAACCGCATGAAGAAAACGTTTACTTCGATAGTCATGGCGACTGGGCTCGCGCTCGTCTTCGCATCCCCCTCATTCGCGAAGGAAGAGGAGGAGGAAAGCCTGAAGGCGTCCGATGTGCCGGCCGCGGTGCAGAAGGCCGCAGATAACGAAGCCAAAGGCGGGAAGATTGTCCGCTGGGAAAAAGAAAACGGGAACTACGAAGCGGTCATCGACAAGGGTGGCAAGAAATGGGGCGTGCAGATCGACGCCAAGGGCAAAGTGCTGGGTAAGCACGATGAGTCGAAGGAAAAAGGCGAGAAAGAAGAGCACGAGAAGCACTAGCATTCCTCGAATGCGAAGACGGTTCTCGGTCTTAAGTATGGTTGTGGCGCTCGCGGCGCTTCAAGTCGCGAGCGCTGCCGACCTAGACTATGCGCGCATCGATGAGCTCACGGGACTAAAGGGAAAGCTCAACGAGAGAGAAGGAGTTTATAAAGTCACGCTCCCTCGCGCGGACGTCTCAATCAGTGTGGATGGGTGGAAGATGCCGCCTTTCATGGGGCTGGGAACGTGGGCCGCATTTACGAAGGCCACGCACACTGAAGCGATGGTAATGGGCGACACCGTTTTGTTTGAAGACGAAGTGAATCCCGTCATGTCAGTGGCATTCGAAAATGGATTAGCGGTCACCGCGCTGCACAATCACTTCTTCTTCGATCAGCCGCCCGTTTATTTCATGCACATCGGCGGTGAAGGAACGGTCGAACAGCTCGCGACCGCCGTGCGTAAGGTTTACGACAAGATCAAAGAAATTCGCGCCGCGAATCCACAGCCACGCAATACATTCGGCGCCGCCGCGCTGCCGGAGAAAAGCGCGATCACACCCGAGCCGCTCAATGCAATCTTCGGCATGAGCGGAGAAGTGAACAACGGGATGGTAAAGTTCACCATGGGGCGCGCGGCGAAGATGCACGGCACCGCCATCAACAACACCATGGGTGTGAATACATGGGCCGCGTTTGCCGGCACCGACGACAACGCGGTGGTCGATGGCGATTTCGCTGTGACTGAGGACGAACTACAGCCTGCACTGAAAGCGCTGCGCGCGGTGGATGTTAACATCGTCGCGATACATTCCCACATGACGCACGAGGAACCTCGCATTCTCTTTTTTCATTACTGGGGGCGCGGCCCGGCCAAACAGCTGGCCGATGCAGTGAAAGGCGCTCTGCTCGCCAGCCATCTAACGGCAGTAAGCGCTTCACGGTAGAAAGGGAGCGCTCCATCAGCGCGCGGAATCTTTGTGGTTGCCGCTTTCGTTATCTTTCGTCAAAGATAACGGAATCCTTCTCCGCAATTGGAGACGTTGCCTCTGTCATCACCACACGCTCGGTGGAAGAGATGAAGTTGAACGTCTCACTCAAGCGACGCTAGGGGGAAGCAGCTTGTGGCATTGGGGCCCGGAACGTCGAGCTGGCTGCAACGCGCCGGGCATACGGCCATTCCAGCGGGAGAGCCGAATTAAATTCAATGCGCGATAACTCTGCGCGCGTAAACCCCTAAAACCCCGTGCAAAACAAAAACTCTTCCGAATCCGGATTTTTCAACCTTCGTTCGCTGGCCTCTGTCGGTCTTTGCGCAATCGGCATCTTCCTCGCGTTATTCAGTTTCGCTTCAACCCCATCGAGCGGAACGCTCACTGATGTCTCGGGCCCAATCACCTACACAGCCGGGCCGTTTTTTCAGCCGAACGCTTTCGGTAACACTATTGCGGGTGAGTGCGATCCGAGCCCGTCGGATCCACTGGTGCCGTGCGATGTCTATCGACTGCATGTTTCGTTGCCACCGGGCTGGGCGCAGGCGAACCCGAACAAGCATCTCTTCGTGCGCATCGAATGGTCCGTTCCCGCGGCAATATTCGACCTCTATCTGTGGGATGCGGCCAGCTGGAACACGCCTACTGGTGGTTTCCCCACCGGCTCACCGCTCGCTTCTTCAACACAGAGTGCTACTACCTTCCAACAGTTGGAAGTCGCGCCTAACCTCGCCGGCGGAGAATTCGTCGTTCAAGTAAGCCCCACTTTTCCGGCGGGCCAAAGCATTACCGGCAAGATCTTCCTGGCCGATGCAACCCTTCCTCCTCCGCCGACTTCGCCGGGAAATGCCAGCGGTATCCCACCGCGTTTTCAAGCATATATCCCGACCGATGCTTCCGGCGCGCCGTCGGCTAGCCTGGGACTCTTTGCAGGTGAGCCAACGATCGGCATTAACGTCAACACTGGTCATCTCTTCTACCAGGGACTCCTGGAAGTATTGCGTGTGCTATTCGACGATAGCACTTCGCCGGCGCGTGCGACTTGGGAATTCAAGGACCCACCGACCGGTGTTAGTAACAAAGCGACAACAGATCCGATTTTCCTGGCTGATACAACGACGGGGCGATTGTTCTCCACCCAGCTGGCCGGTGGTGACTCTCTGACCGACTACAGCGACGATGACGGACAAACGTGGACCTCGGGAATAAGCGGAGGTATCGGGACCGGAGTCGATCATCAAGGGTTGGGCGCAGGTCCTTACACACCGGGCTCACTCATACCACACCCGACCTACCCGAACGCGATCTACTATTGCTCGCAGCAAATAGCCGCTGCCTTTTGTGCGCGGAGTGACAACGGTGGTCTGGCTTATGGTCCAATCGTTCCCGTCTACGATTCAGCTACCAGCAGGTGTGTAGGTCTGCATGGACATCCGAAGGTTGCGGCCGATGGCACAGTCTATCTGCCTAACAAGGGCTGCGGGTTAGACACGCCGGTAGTTGGTAATGGTTACCAGAACGTTGTCGTCTCAGAAGATGCCGGGGTTACGTGGACGATTCGCAAAGTTCCGGACAGTGTAGGTGGTCTCCTGGCGAAAGGTGATCCGTCAGTCGCAGTGGGCAAGGACGGCAAAATCTATCTCGCTTATCAGAACCTCGGTGGAAGCGTGCTTGGCGGAAATGGCGCGGCAGCCGATCACCTGATGGTAGCTGTCTCCTCAAACAAAGGGCAGACCTTTTCCGCGAGTGTGGACGTAGGCGCGCTAGTTGGTATTACCCATGCAGTCTTTCCAGCCGCGGTCGCTGGAGATGCCAACCGCGCGGCGGTGGCCTTCTTCGGTACGACCTACACAGGTCCGGAAAACTACGAGGACATGTCGTTCCCTGGTAAGTGGTATCTATATATTGCTACTACCTACGATGGCGGCGCTACCTGGTTTGTAGCTAACCCAGCACCAGACAATCCGATCCAGAGCTTTGGCGGCATCGGCAACGTTGGGACAAATCGCAACCATTATGATTTCATCGACGCGCAAATCGACCTGCAGGGTCGCGTCGTCACGAGTAACTCGATTGGTTGCTCGGCGGCCTGTCCAGGTAACGGCGGACCCAATACGTTTTCCAAGCTGGTTGGTATTATGCGCCAATCTGGTGGTCGCCGCATGTACGCGCAGTTCGACCCAGTTGAGCCGGCCGCGCCAGCCGCGCCGCTACTAGGCGGCAATCGCACTAACCAATTCGTTTACCTGAGTTGGCCAGAGCCAGATGGTGGTGGCTCTCCGGTTACTGGCTATAATGTGTATCGTCAAATTGACGGCGGGACCGAGACTAAGATTTTCAATAACACCAACCAGCGACAGTTAGTCGACCCGGCCGACCCAGCGCATAGCTATCAGTACCGTGTCACAGCGCTCAGTCTGCAAGGAGAAGGCTCCTTCAGTAACACCTTTGCGCCTACTGTTGGTCAAAACGCGCCGCAGCCGCAATTGTCCTGCAGCGAGCCGGGCCAGGTCTACTTCGATCGCACTGGGGAAGGCGGGGCGAATGCGGCTAACGACATTGCCAGCTTCGGCATTTCCGAGCCGGAGAACATGCCGGGTAAGTTAGTCTTCACGGTAGTTAACGCGCAACCGAACTTGACCGCTACGGCTGATTCTACCTACTCGATCTTTTTCGATCCACCGCACGGCGGCCTTCGTTATCGTTTGCAGTGGTCGGTCGACGGAACTGTCAACGGCATTAGTTCTACTCAGGATAACAGTTTCGATACTAGCGCCGATCCCGAAACCGGCGAAACTTCGCATTGGGCTCCTGTCGGTGCGCTGGACGCGAGCAGCGGCGTGCAGCCGGATGGCCGGGTGCGGTTGGTCGTAGATAAGACGCTGCTAAACATTAACACCGGTGACGTCCTCCTGGGTGTAGCCGTACGCGAAGATACGACGCAAAATCCTTCAGGCGTATTCCTCACCGATTATGCTGGTGGACGGCAAGATTACCTGGTTGTGGGCAACAACTTCTGCACCACGCCGCTACGTGCTGTTTCTCGCAAGACTCATGGAGGCACCGACTTCGACATCGAGCTACCGCTGACTGGTTCTCCCGGGATCGAATGCCGCACCGGTCCCGTAGCTGGCCAACACTTGATTGTTCTAACGTTCCCGGTGCCGGTCAACGTAACGACTGCTACGGCCACATGCGGTGGACAACCAGCCACGGCCACTGCCAACGGGAGTCAGGTCTCCATTACTTGCACTGGCATTGCTAACCAACAAACGATTGCTATCAATCTGAATGGAGTTAGCGACGGCACTGGCACCGCGAATGTTTCTGTGCCAATGGGCGTTCTGCTCGGTGATGTCGATGCCAACAGGCAGGTGGATGGGAATGACGTCTCAATCGTGCAGGGTCATACGCGCGAGACGCCGGACGCAACTAACTTCCGGGCAGATGTGAATACCACCGGTTTGATTGACGGCAATGATGTAGCTATTACACAAGGACAAACGCGCACTAGCCTCTCGGCCAGTAGCAAGCAAGCGGCCCGTCCGTCGGCGGTCCAACGCCAGAAAGTCAGGGCGGTAACTCCTTTGACTATTGAGAGGTAAGACGTAACTGCAGGTAGCTGCCACCGGTGGCAACAGCCGTATTGCCGCAGATAGTAACTATCGCGGTGCCACCCTACCTGATCGTGATGAAGTGCTCCAAATTTGGACGGGAGATCTATTTTCTGGGTTGCAGTAGACATCCGGCATTCAGGGTTTAAGAAGCGAATGTGAAAATCAAGAGATGCCTGATCGGGTTATTATGTTTGATCGGAACGGTGGCGGCTCATGCGGAGGAATTAACGATCGCGGCTGCGGCCGACCTGACTTACTGCCTGCAGGATTTGAACACGTCCTTCCGGCAGGCGCACCCAGACGCTGTTCTAAAAGTCTCGACCGGATCATCGGGAAATTTCTTTGCCGAAATCAAGAACGGTGCGCCCTTCGACCTCTTTCTCTCGGCCGACATGAATTATCCGCGCGAACTAATCAAGGCTGGTTTGGCGGAAGAGAGCAACCTTGTGCAATATGCGGTCGGCCGGATCGTTCTCTGGACTAAGAGTGATAAGGTGGATGTGTCACACGGGCTCGCCGTGTTACGAGATGGAGAGATCAAGAAGATCGCGATTGCCAACCCCGAGCATGCACCTTATGGCCGCGCCGCCAAGTCAGCCTTGGAACATGAGAAGCTGTGGGACGAAGTGCAGAGTCGCATAGTGATTGGCGAGAACATCTCGCAGACAGCGCAATTTGTGGAAACGGGAAATGCCGAGGTAGGGATCGTCGCGCTTTCGCTCGTTCTGTCTCCGAAGCTGGAGAAAGTCGGCAAGTATTTCGAGATTCCTACCGATAGCTATCCGCCGCTGGAGCAAGGCGCGATTGTGACGAAGATCGGCGGGACAAAGCCACTCGCAAAACCGTATCTGGATTTCCTGCGCTCGCCGGAGGCGCGCAAAATATTTGATCGCTACGGTTTTCGTTTAACGAAGTAACAGCCGGACGGCACAAACCGCATCGCGATGCAGTTACCCGCGGAATTCTGGGAGTCCATCTGGCTAACTATTCGACTAGCCTTCTTCACGACTCTCTTTCTGCTCTTGTTCGGAGTTCCGCTCGCGCAATGGTTGAATCGCTCACGCTGGCGCAGTATCCTGATAGTAGAAACAATCCTCACCCTGCCGGTGGTCTTACCACCTACGGTTATCGGCTTCTACCTTTTGGTGCTCTTCGCTCCTCAACGGATCCTGGGCGGTTGGTGGCAGTCACTCTTCGGTCACACCCTGGCGTTTAGTTTCACTGGTCTCGTTGTAGGTTCGATGATCTATAGCCTGCCGTTCGCGCTGCAGCCTTTTCAAGCAGCCTTGCGCACGGTGCCTAAGTCTCTGGTGGACGCCGCCAGGCTCGATGGCGCGTCGCCTTTGCAGGCCTTTCGTCATGTCGTCCTTCCTTTGGCAGGGCGAGGGCTCGTCGTCGGAATTGTTTTAAGCTTCGCCCACACCGTGGGTGAATTCGGAGTGGTCTTGATGCTTGGTGGAAGTATTCCAGGTAAAACCAAGGTGGCTTCCATCGCGCTCTACGATGAAGTGCAAAAACTAGACTACTCCTCGGCGCACGCCTATGCCCTGGTGCTGCTAATCGTTTCCTTTGTCCTGATCTTGTTCATGTCGTTCGTGCGACGCCAAATACCGGAAAATGTGGGCGGCTAGAATTTTGCGCTGGGAGGCACGCACAGGCGAGGTCAGCTTCGATAGTAGAGCGTGAATGTCCTTCTGGTGGAGGATCACGATGACACTCGTCGCGTGATGTCCAGACTGCTAACACTCTGTGGCCACTACGTCGTGGTAGCGGGAGATTTTGCCTGCGCCGCGCAATTGCTCACCTATCTGAAGTTCGATGCGCTGGTCAGTGATTTGGGATTGCCCGATCGAGATGGGCTGGGTCTGCCGTCAGTAGCCAAGAAACACCAGCCACTGAAGATGAGTGTGGCCTTGACCGCACGGTCGGGCGATGAAGATCGCCAGCAGGCACGGAAAGCGGGGTTCGATCATTACATGACCAAGCCTTTCGACTTTCCCAGGTTGCGCTCTTTGCTGAGTAACAAGTCGCAGACTGCCTGATCTTCGAGAATAGTCGAAGCAGATATCAAGGAAGACAAGCGTCTTGGAAAAGCAGGGCTGAGTAGCGCGAATTACTTTCGCGTAGCGGTTGCTCCGAGCGCTTTGCGAAGCTCGTGAAAGTCGATTGGCTTGGTTAAGTAATAATCGAAGCCCGCCTCCAATCCGTCCTTGCGCTCGCTGTCGGAGGCTCGTCCGGTTACCGCGATGGCCTTAATCGGCTGAAGGCGCTTGGCTTCGGTCACCAGAGTAAGCCCATCGCCATCGGGCAAGTTGAGATCGCTGATCAGGAAATTGAATTTCATTTCTTGCAGACGTAAACGCGCCTCCTGCAAGTTTTTTGCAGTCACCGTCTGGCAACCACAACGATTCAGCAGTGTCCCCAGCATCGCCCGGGTGTCAGTATGATCTTCTACTAATAAGACGTTCACGATATTTCCTACAAAGGGTAAACAAGGGTGAGAGTGGACCCAAAACACCTGGCGCGGCTAGAATAAAATGAGGGAGCCATCGGGCGAACTCGCTGCGATTTCCTGAAGGAGAACTTGAATGGATACAACACCTTATTGGGCGGAAAAAGTTTCGACGCACGGACCAACGGAACCGCCGAGCCAAGCGCATACGATTCTAGATGTATGAACGGAATCGAAGACCGTTATCGGCTGACTATTCCCGTGGAGGAGGCGCTGAAGTTTGCCCTCGGCTCGTCGGACTTGGATTACGCGGCCCCGAGTGACGAACTGCGGCGCGTCATGGGCGCTCTGGCGGTAGATACCCTGGAATATTCCGAGCAGTGGCGCGCGGCCTCCATCGCGCGCAGCCGACTCCAGGAAAAATGGCCGGATGATTTTCTGGCGTAGACGTCAGAACAAGCAACGTCGTTGACTCGGTGGCGCAATGCGCACAGCCGTTCTTTACGATATCCACGGCAATTTGCCGGCGCTCGAAGCAGTGCTGGTGGAAATCGAGAGCGAAAGGGTCGACCAGATCATAATAGGAGGCGATATCGTACCCGGTCCGATGCCTAACGAGACTCTCGCATGCCTGCGTAGCTTAACTATTCCAACTCAGTTTATTCAAGGCAATGGCGACCGCGAAGTCCTGGCGTTCAAAGCTGGCGTGGAAAGCAAGGTCATCCCGGAAAATTTCCGGGCAAGTATGCGTTGGAATGCTCAACATTTGGGTGCACCAGAAACTGAGTGGATAGCTGGTTGGCCCAAGCTCCTCCGGACTGAAATCGAAGGTATCGGTGAAGTTCTATTTTGTCATGCGACACCGCGTAACGATACCGACGTCTTCACGAGACTTACTCCGGAAGACCGACTCCGGCGATTCTTCACCGGGCTGGATGTAGCATTGGTAGTCTGTGGTCATAGCCACATGCAGTTCGATCGCACCATCGGTGACGTCCGGCTCGTAAACGCTGGTAGTGTTGGGATGCCGTTCGGCCCGCCCGGAGCTTACTGGCTAATGCTAGGACCGGAAGTTGAACTGAGGCAGACAAGCTATGACTTATCAGCGGCAGCCGCGCGCATCCGGGCAACAGGTTATCCGCAGGCGGAAGAGTTCGCCGCGAAAAATGTCCTGCAACCGCCAACGGAAGAAGCAATGCTCAAGGCATTCAGTGGTATCGAGCTAAGGTGAATTCGCTTCGTAAACAACTTCTCCGCCTATCACAGTCATCAAACACTTCGTCTGCAATATCTCTGGCTCGGGCACTTTCATGATGTCGGCGGAAAGCACAGTCAGGTCGGCCAGCTTCCCAACTTCAAGCGAGCCTTTCTCTTTTTCTTCAAAGGCCGCGTAGGCGGGCCAGGCGGTAAACATCTTCAATGCCTGCTCTCGGGTGAGCGCTTGCTCCGGGTGCCAGCCTTCGCCGCTGAATCCATCGAGACTCTTCCGCGCGACCGCGGCATAGAATTCAATCATCGGTTCGCCCCGCTCGACTGGTGCATCTGAACCGCCTGGTATGATCGCGCCGGCTTTGATCAGACTCTGCCAGGCATAGGCGCCGCCTAGTCGATCGATGCCCAGTCTTTTCGGCGCGAAAAATAGATCGCTGATAGCATGGGACGCTTGCATGGATGGGATAACCCCCAGTTGCTTAAAGCGCGGGATGTCGCTCGGACTAATGATTTGCGCATGCTCAATACGCCAGCGCGGATCGCGCTGCTTCCACTCGTTAGGCGGAACGGCTTTAAAGGCTTTCTCGTAAAGGTCGAGCACGAAACGGTTCGCCCGATCTCCAATGGCGTGCGTCTGCACCTGAATGCCGGCCCTTAGTGCCTTCTGGAAAAGAGGAAGGAGCGTTTCTTCAGTATTCGTTAGGTATCCAGAGGTATCGGCATCGGAATACTTTTCTAATAAGGCCGCGCCGCGTGAACCAAGTGCGCCATCGGCATAGAACTTGATCGTGCGCTGGGTAAAACGCGGACCAAGCGTAGCTCCTTCCGCGAGCAGCTTGTCGGCCGGTTCGCCCGGTCCGGAGACGCCATTGTAAATGCGCAGCTTTACTTTGCCGGCGTCAATTAGCTTCCGCATGATCGCGACCTCGGTCAGGTCGCTACCGGGATTTTGAATCTCGCACCAGCCGAGCCGTACGCTTTGATCGGCGCCTAACTGGAATGCCTTTTCTTTGTCACTGGTAGTCGGAGGCGGAACCTGCTTTTCCACCAGTCCCATCGCGTGATCGAGTAACATGCCAGTGGGAGCACCCGCTTTGTCTTTCAAAATCTCGCCTCCGAAAGGGTTCGGCGTATCAGCCGTAACTCCCGCTAGCTTCAGTGCAACGCTGTTAACTATCGCGGCGTGTCCATCGCCACGTGTGAGATAGACTGGATTAGCCGGCGCGATTTCATCCAGCTCTCGCGCGCTGGGGAAAGTGGCCGGTTGCCAGAAGGTCTCAATCCAACCACGTCCGGTTATCCACTCGTTAGGCGGAGTCTGATCGACGCGCTCCTTTACTTTAGCGAGAAACTCTTCACGCGTCTTCAAGCCTTCGAGATTCAAAGTCATCTCGCGAAAACCGACGCCGAAGATGTGGTAGTGCGCGTCGGTTAGGCCAGGTAGGACGGTGTGGCCATGCAGATCGACAATCCGCGTTGTCTTAGTCGCAAATTGGCGCGCATCGTTACTCGAGCCGACAAAGGTAATGCGATCTCCTTGCACCGCGATAGCATCGGCCTGCGGCTGCTTGTCATTACCGGTATGGATGTTGCCGTTAACGAAAACGACATCGGGCGGAGTTGCGGCCAGACCGACTACCGCGCTACAAAAGAAAAGAAGGATGGCTCGCATGAGACTTACTCGCCCGCCGGTAAGTTCGCCGCTTTCCAGTCCATCGCCATGCGAATGCGCGCGCGGCCACTTGGATGATCGAAGAAGATGAATTCTTCCAGCGGCGTGGGATCGAGCTTCCGATAGGTTCCTAGCTTTAAAGCTACCGAGGCGAACCCATCGGGCGCGCGCGAGGTATTGATACCAAAGGCATCCGCTTCTATTTCGGCTACACGGGTGAGGGTGTTGGTGATTGGAGTGCCCAGAAATGTTAGCGTGGAAATGATCAGCACGAGAACCGGTAGACCAGCGGGGTCGGCCAAGCCGCGAACGTGCCAACGATCGCCCCAGCGCCGCACGATGGCATCGAAGGCGACGCCTGTCAGCGCGAGCGAAATGAGTGCGAGCAAGGCCAGGCTTAGTATCATCTTATAGATGTGATTAAGTACGTAATGCCCCATCTCGTGTGACATGACGTAGCGAATCTCGGGCAGCGTGCATTGCTTGAGCAGGTTGTCATTTAAGGCGATGCGGGTGGTGCCGAGAAAGCCAGCGACGTTCGCGCTGATGCGGTTGCTCTGGCGTGAGGCATCTACTTCGAACACTTGCGTGACGGGGATTTGGTTCGCCCGCGCCATCGTTAGAATGGCTTCACTAATTTTTGGATCGCTCAGCGGCTTGTACTTATTGAAGAGCGGCTCGACGTAGAGTGGCGCGAGGAAGGCACCGATGATGAAGAAGGAAACTACGATGGCAGTCCCCCAAATCCACCAGGTGCGCGGAGCGCGTTTGAACACTCCGTAAAGCGCGATCATGAAAAGAATGAAGCCGATCAGGGCGACAATGAGTCCGGTTAGTTGCTCACTAAACCACGGACCGAATGTTTGGGTGGAGAGATCGTAGGTGTGTTCGCGGAAGTAATGCTCGTAGACGTTAAGTGGAAAGATCAGGACCGATGTGATGAGCAAATAACAGATGGCATAGATCGCGACTTGCAGGACACGAAAGCGCGTTATGCGTTCTGCAAAATCACGCATGCGTGCTGATATCCTTGCTTGAAGCAGGAAGAGCGAAATCGCGATCGTAGCGAGAAAGTCCCAGAGGAGCAGCCAGTACCCGCCTTCGAAGTAAGCATCGGACTTCGCCTTCTTCTCGGGCGGCACGGTGTCCAACCAGGCGCGGGTCGCAGCCGCAGGATCTGCATCCGCGGCGATGACGGGGCGCGTCGAGGTTGGCGCAGGAGTTTGCGCGAAAGTCTGTCGCGAACAACCAACGAACAGAAGCGCCAAGGCGAAAAGACGAAGTGACTTCATGGGTGCGCAGCCTAATCAGCGCGTTCGAGTTTGAGAAGCTTTGCCGCGCGCATGCTTCTGCGTATGTAGACGGCCCCCGAGCATGAATTCACTCGCATTTCTCTCCGCTGATCACCTCGAGGGTTATGTGATCGATGATAATCTTGCGTCCGTTCCGCTGCGCAATCTGGGTTGTGAGGTGAAAACGATTTCGTGGCGCAATAAGGAAGTCGATTGGAGTCAGTTCGAGTGCGCCATTATTCGATCGACCTGGGACTACCAGAGAGATTTGCCGGGGTTTCTGATCACGCTGGCAGGTATCGCGAAAGCGACGCGATTAGCGAACCCCATCGAGGTTGTGCGATGGAATGCCGAAAAGACTTATCTGCGTGAACTGGGGAATCGCGGAGCGCGCATCGTGCCGACTATTTGGCAAGAGGCAGGCACGAATGGCGCCGGGATCGATCGCTGGTTCGACGAACTTGGAACGGACGATCTCGTGCTTAAGCCAACCATCAGTGCGAATGCCGAAAATACTTTTCGCCTAACGAGAGGTAACGCTCATGATCTTTCATCGTTCGCCACTCGTTCCTTCATGGTGCAGCCGTTCATGCGCGGCATTGTCGAGGAAGGAGAATTTTCGCTCTTCTATTTCAATCGCGAATTCAGTCATGCGATTTTAAAGGCACCGAAGCCGAAGGATTTTCGGGTGCAGGAAGAACATGGAGGAACGATTAACGCCATCAAGCCGACGCCCGAGTTGTTAGCGGCGGGCGACAGAGTCATGAAGCTGCTCGACAGAAATTTGCTTTACGCACGCGTCGATTTCGTCCGCGACGGCGACGCGTTTCTCCTGATGGAACTGGAGTTAATCGAGCCGTCGCTGTATCTGCGGATGGATGAAGAAGCCCCTGGCCGTTTTGCGAGGGCGATCGATCGGTGGCTGCTCCGTTAATCTTTGACTCTGGCGCAATCCTTCCTGATTCTCTTTCCACATGAGCAATTCCAACCCGGTTCCTGCGCGCAAATCTTCCATGTCGGCTGAAGCGATGATCGGGACGGGAATCACGGTGTGGGCATTCGGAATTCTGTTTCTCCTGCTCGGATGGGCGCAGCACATGCGGCATGTGAAAGACGCCTCTTTGACCCTGCTCATTATCGGCGCCGTGATGTTTGTCTTTGGCGGAATTATTGCGCTGGCCGGCAAGAAAAAAAGCAAGCCAGGCTGGCGCGACGTAAACGTTGTCCTGACGAAAGAGTGACGCGAACTTTGGAGACGGTGCGCCCGTCTCTCCGGCGCGTGAATCGTTCAGCGCGCGCGCAAAATTCGGTAAGTCAGGAAACATTCTTCGCCGACTGTTCGCATCTCGGTCAATTTGCAGCGCACACTCGCGGGCAAGAATTTCTTCCGCCGGCCGGTGAGCGTAGGCGCATCGCGGCCGCCGAAAAGAAACGGCGCGACGGTTAGATTCAATTGATCAACCAGGTCGAATTCGAGAAACGATCGAAAAAGCTCGGCGCCGCCTTCGAGCGAAACCCACTTCACTTTGTACTCCGCCCGCAGTTGCTCCAGCATCCAGACGAGATCGACATACTCTTCCTCGCTCAGATGCAGCGTCGCTTTCTCGCGAAGTTTTTTTTGAAATGCGCGCGGCATGCGCGTGGTCGAGAAAATCAGAATCGGCGAAATGTCCGACTGGAAAATCTTCAGCGAGGAATCGATTCGCCCGTTGCTCGAAACGATCACGCGAATCGGCGCTTCGGTCCGTCCATTCTGCAATCGCCCTTCGCGTAGTTCGCCCTTCGGCAAACCGAGCCGCACGTTATCCGCTTTCAAAGTGTTGTGACCGATGATGACTGCATCGGCCTTGGCGCGTTGACGCAGCAAATGCATGCGGTCTTCCCGCGAAGTGAAATCGACCGGCGCATTTTTGTGCGTGGTGATTTTGCCATCGGCCGTCATGGCGAATGTGGCCGCGACGAATGGTCGACGCGCCGATGCTTTACTGCTTTTCCGCGATGCCATGTTCGAGAGTGGCAACTTCTTCGCGCATCTCGCGCAACTTCATATGTCGAGTGACGCCGCTCGGCCGGTAGAAGAAATAAACAATGCCGCCGGGCAGACAGGCGAGCAACATGACCAGGAAGCTCATCGAGCCGATGAGCGCAGCCACGCTTTGCTCCACATGGCAAAGTTGCGAGAGAAGAATCTGCAAAACTTTCTCGCGCCAGCCGATGCCGGCCAGACTGATCGGCAACGATGAAACCGTGCGTTCAATCGGCATGATGGAAAAGAAATCGATCAAGCCGACGTGGCTGCTGCCGCGGAATGCCTTGGCCACGCAAAAAAAGGTCAGGAAAGTTGAAAGATGTGCCACGAGCGAAACGCCAAAAGCCGCGAGGGTCGCAAACCAATGTCGGGCGTAGAGATGATAGGCAACGGAAAGTTCGATCAACTTTTCACGTCCGGGAATCTTCTGCGGCAGCGCATGGAAAAGATTGAAACCGCTGATGACGAAACTGGTTATCAGGAAGAGAACTGCTCCACCTAAAATGATCAGCAGACCGAAGAGCAACTGGCGCGTTTCGGGTGTGCTGGCGAGAAAGTTGTAGCGCAAGGCGATCAGCACGCCGGTGAGTGAAATCAGCGCGATCAGGCCGATGATGCGATCGAACAACACCGCAAGGAGTGCGCCGAGTTTCTTCGTCGGAGCTTCTTTCAGCAGAAGGTAGGTCTTGATGATATCACCGCCGGTTCCTCCAGGCAGAAATTGGTTGTAGAACATTCCGATCAGGAAAAGTCCGGTGGTGCGCGGAACGCTCAGATTAATTTCCTGGACGCGCAGGAGGATGCGCCAGCGGGCGGCCGCCGCGATCTCTACCAAGATGTAGGCGAAGAGTGCGGCGACGACCCAGCTGAAGTTCGCGGTGCGCAAAGCCGTGCCCATTTCCGCGCGCTTGACGGGATCGTGAAAGACCCAGTAGAGCACCGCGACGGTGACCACGAGCTGCAAGAGTGTGAGCAGCGTCTTTTTCATTCTCCGAAATGTTTTTTCCACATCTCCACCGACGTGCGGATTTCTTCGGGTGTTTTACGCGGACTCATCTCCCAAACGTATTGGCATTCGTTAGGCAAAAGCGGCACCAGCTTGAGTAGATCGACGTGACCGGCGAACGGCGGCTGATGATCCTGCGCCGGCCAGATGCAGTCCTGCAAATGACAACCGAGCGCGCGAGGACCGATGGTGCGCAACCATTCTTCGTGGTCGAGGAAGCCAAGATTTTCTTTGATCTGAATGTGACCGAAGTCGTGCCAGTAACCGGCGTGAGGTGAGTTCAATTCGTCGAGGAGCGCCGGCAATTCGCGCTCGTTAGGCATCTCCTCGTAACCGCGCCGGCCTTCGATGCCAAGTCGGATATTTTTCGCGGCCGCATATTCGACGATCGGTTTCAAACATTCCTTTACGCGATCAAGCCGCCAGGGCGCTTCTTCTTCGCGCTTTTTGACCGCCTTGATCTTGCGGCGCACGTACTCGCGCGAATTCAGTTTTCCTTTTTTCGCGAGCACGATCAGTTCGTCGGTGATCGGATTCATCGGCACCTGACCGCAATGAGTCACCACAAACGGCGCGCCGAGTCGTTCGGCGAAATCGATTGTTTGCAACGTTTGTTTCACCGCGCGTTCGCGTTCGCGCACGGTGCCGGCGGAAAATTTGTAGCAATCCGGCGAAGCCTGCATCACTTCGACCGGCAGGGGACAAAAATTATGCAGGCTGCTGAATGTGACTTCGCCTTTCTCGAACATTTTTTGAATTCCCGGCATGAGCGAAATGCGAATGCCGTGGCCAAGCTCGATGCGATCGAACCCGAGTTCGCCTTTGATCTCGCGCAACATTTCGTCGCCCGAGGTGTGGCGGCCGGAATTCCAGCAAGTCGAAAACGAAATCACTTGTTAGGCACTCGTTAGGCGGTGGGCGCCGCAGCGACGATTTCCGGTCCCGCCGCGGGTGTGCCGGGCTTCGCGTCACATTGATGGCCGGCCAGTTTCAAAACAAACAACGCGCCGATTCCGAAAATAACCGACGAAACCATCAAAGCAGTCGGAAGTCCGACTAGATCGGCGAAGGCGGGCGTGAGCAGACCGGCGACAGGTTGCAGCCCGAAAAAACTCAAACCGAAAATCGCGGAAATGCGGCCGCGCAACGCCGCCGGCGCGCGTTCCTGCACAATCGTTCCGGCCAGACCGAAATTCGCGGAGAGCGCGACGGCCAGGACAACCATGGAGAGCGCGGTGAGAGCGAAATCCGCCGAACGCGACATACAAAAAAGTGCGCCGACGACCACGACGGCGCAGATTGACATGAAACGAAAACGTTTTTGCGGCGCGATCGCGAGCAGCGCCAAGGATCCGACGATCGACCCTACGGCAGAGATGGCCATGAGATACCCCATTCGATCCGCGCCGAGATGAAGAATGTTGCGGACGTAGAGCGGCAACATCACCGACAAGAATGGAAAGATAAAAATCGTCGTCAGCGCGATCAGGCCGATCATGCAGAGAATGATGCGATCGTGCCGCACGTAGCGCAGCCCGTCCTTGAAACCACTGCGCCGCTGCTCTTCTTCCTCCGCGGTTCCTTCCACACGCTTCGGCAACGTGATCAAGGCGATCATCAAGGCGAGAAAAGAAATCGCGTTGGCGAAAAACGCAGCGGCGGCGCCGATGCCAGTCACGAGCAAACCGGCAATGGATGGCCCGACCAAACGCGAGCCGTGAAAAACCGATCGATCAATCGCGATGGCCGTGGCGATTTGATCGCGCCTAACGAGTTCCGGCACGAGCGCGGAAATCGCCGGCATTTCGAACGAAATACAAATGCCGAGACAACCAGCGAGCACAATGATGTGCCAGATCTTGATCACACCGAGCAAGACGAGTGTTCCGAGAATCGCCGCGAAAATCATCTGTGCGATTTGCGCGATGATGAGGATTTTTCGTTTGTCGTAACGATCTGCGATCGAACCGCCGAACATCGCCAGTGCAACGGTCGGCAGACCTGAAGCAAAGGTGACCATGCCGAGCAAAGTGGCGCGATTCGTCAGCGAACTCATCACCCAGGCCTGCGCCATCACCTGCATCCAGGTGCCGGTGTCGGAAATCGACGAGCCGATAATGAAACGGCGAAATGGTCCGGCGCGCATTACCTCCAAGGCGCGTCGAGCGAACGGCATTTCGGCATTTTCCATGGGTCAGACTGATACGCGGGGAGATGCGCAGCCGCAAAAAAATCTCGCGGCGGCTGTAAGTGCGCGCATCTTTGCGCGACTTATCGGCGAATAACCAACCATGCACACCCGTAAGAACCGCTCGTGGGAATTGCCCGACTCCGCCTTGACGGACGAATCCCATTATCTGCGTCGTCGCGAATTTTTGCGCACCTTTGGATTTGGTTTGGCTGCGACCGCGATCCTGCCGGCGACGATGCGCGCTGCTTCGAGCGGATTTCCCGACTCGCTCAACTCCGCCTACAAACTCGATGGCGTAAAGCTGACGCCGTACGATTCGATCACGACCTACAACAATTTTTACGAGTGGGGTTTGTCGAAAGATCAACCATCGAAGTTAGCGAACAAAGGTTGGCAGACAGAGCCGTGGACGATTGAGATTGGCGGACTGTGCGACAAGCCGGCGAAATTCGAAGTGAACGAACTGATCAAGACGATCGGCGGAATCGAACAGCGCAATTATCGGCATCGCTGTGTGGAAGCCTGGTCGATGGTCATTCCGTGGGATGGATTTCCACTCGCGAAATTGGTCGCGCTCGCGCAGCCGAAAGCGGAAGCGAAGTTTGTGCAATTCACCACGTTCTTCGATCCGAAAAATTGCGAAGGCCAGCGCTCGAAAGATTTCACCTGGCCCTACACCGAAGGTCTAACGATCGCGGAAGCGAACAACGAACTGGCTTTTCTCGCCACCGGCATTTACGGCAAACCGCTGCGTAATCAAAACGGCGCGCCGATTCGTTTGGTCGCGCCGTGGAAGTATGGATTCAAAGGTGCGAAGTCGCTCGCGAAAATCGATTTCGTCGCGGAACAACCGAAGACGCTGTGGAATCAAATGGCGCCGGATGAATACGGTTTCTACGCGAACGTGAATCCGGAAGTGGATCATCCGCGTTGGAGCCAGACGAGCGAACGGATTATCGGCGGCGGATTTTTTGCCGGGAAACAGCCGACGAAAAAATTTAACGGCTACGAAAAAGAAGTCGCTGCGCTCTACGCTGGAATGGATTTGCGCAAGAATTTCTGAGCGCGCTGATCAAAATTCTCAGTAGCAAACTTTTCGCGTTCGCTGTTCTGGTCGGCGTGGGCGTTTGCCTGCTGGTCATTCCTGCCCTGACGAACAATCTCGGCGCGAATCCGCTGGAAAAATTGCTGCATCAAAGCGGCGAGATCGCGATTTGGATGCTGGGTTCAGTGCTCGCGCTTACGCCACTACGCACACTTTTTCCACGGTCGCGCATCGTCAACGCACTTAATCGACATCGCCGCTACATCGGCGTCAGTGCCTGCATTTACGGGCTGCTGCACTTCACCTGTCACGTTCTTTACGAAGGCGGTTGGGATGGACTGGTGCGCAGTTTTTCCAAACCATTCATCTGGTTCGGCGCCTCCGGCCTCACCATTCTCATCGTTCTTGCCCTAACGAGTAATAATTTCGCCGTGCGCAAGCTCGGGAGGAATTGGAAACGACTGCATCGTCTCGCCTATGTCGCTGCCGCCATTTTGATTTTCCATCAATCGATCGCCGGAAAAGGCCATTGGTATATCGCGCGCTGGCTCTTGTTTCCGCTGCTCGCGCTGCAGCTGGCGCGGCTGACGAAAAAATATTTCACATCCAGTTCAAGCATTGCCAGGAAAAGCCATTGATTCGCCAACCACTCGTTAGGCGAGTAACGATCAAGCGCAGCCGGACTGGCCCGCATTTCGCCTGACCTTCGCCGTCGACGAACCCCGCGTATTGCAGGGACATGGGGAATTTGTAAACCGCGCGTAAGCCGGTGTGCGTCACACGAATATTTTCGACGTCGCCGAGTCGAACAACCTTATCGGTCAGCGGCGCCGTGACTGCCAGATTGCCGCCCGGTTGGTTTCGCCATTCATCGGTCACTTCGGCCAGCAAGTAGGCGGTGTCATTTTCAGTAAAAATTTTCTGCATTCCGGTGGAAGCATAGTGTTCGGCCTCACGCTGAACGGTGAAGCGGTAAAGATTCATCCCCATGAGGGCGGAGAAAAAACTCGCGGCTAGGACGAGAAAAACAGCGGCGACGATTAACTTCTCCGGCCAGCGAATTCGTTCGCGTTGTCTGATCGCAAAAAAATGAACTGACGGTGCGAAACAGAATGCGCCGATGAATAAATCGAGCACGCCGGCGCTCCAGTGGATGATGGATTGATCGCGAATTCCCCAGATGAAACAGGTGAAACCGTAAAGAAGAGTGGCCGCGCCGAGCAGCCAGCGAACCCAGTTGGTGCCAAACCAGACGAAGGAAAAAAGCAGCCACCAGACCACCAGACCGAGCGCGAAGGAGAGCGCCGTCTCCAGCGCGCCGCCGAGAAGAAACGCGGCGAAGATTGTCGATTGCAAAATCGCGTAGAACGTCGCGATGATCAGCAAAATATTGCGGCCGCGTCGCCACGGTTCCATTTCGCCGTAAAGCCAGAGCGATTGTAATTCTTCCTCGGGCATCGCGCTGTTAGATAATGAATGCCGCGACTTGAACGAAGCCGAAAAGCGTTTTGTCTGAGGGGTAACAACTCATGCGACCGGACAAGTTTACTCAAAAAATGCAGGAGGCGCTGCAGGCCGCGCAGGACATCGCTGCGCAATTCAACCAGCAGGAAATCACCAACGAACATTTTCTGATCGCGCTGCTCGACCAGAGCGAAGGGGTGACGCGGCCGTTGCTGGAAAAGATCGGGGTTAATCCGAGGAATTTGCGCGAGCAACTGGAAGCGGAAGCGCGGCGGCGTCCCCAGGTGCATGGCTCTTCCGATGTGCGCGTGGGGAACGAATTGCGTTCGACCATCGACGTGGCGGAGAAGGAAATGGCGAAACTGAAGGATGAATTTCTCAGCGCCGAACATTATTTGCTCGCGCTGAGCGACTCGAACGGCGCGGCGGCGAAAGTTGTTAAAACAGAATGGTGTGACGCGCGACAAGCTTGATGCAGGCGTTGCAGCAGGTGCGCGGTTCGCAGCGCGTGACCGATCAGAATCCGGAAGGGAAATATCAGACGCTGGAAAAATATGGACGCGATCTGACCGCAGCAGGCGCGGCGCGGCAAGATCGATCCCGTCATCGGCCGCGACAACGAGATCCGCCGCGTCATGCAGGTGCTTTCGCGCCGGACGAAAAACAATCCGGTGCTGATCGGCGAACCGGGCGTCGGGAAAACCGCCATCGTCGAAGGACTCGCCCGGCGAATCGTCAGCGGCGATGTGCCGGAATCGCTGAAGCAGAAGCGCTCATCGCGATGGACATTGGCTCGATGGTCGCGGGCGCAAAGTTCCGCGGCGAATTCGAAGACCGGCTCAAAGCGTTCCTGAAAGAAGTGACCGACTCGCAAGGCGAGATCATTCTCTTCATCGACGAACTGCATACGATCGTCGGCGCCGGCGCGGCCGAAGGGCGGTCGATGCCTCGAATTTGCTGAAGCCGCAGCTCGCGCGCGGCGAGCTGCGCACCATCGGCGCGACGACGCTGGACGAGTATCGGAAGTACATCGAGAAAGACGCCGCGCTGGAGCGCCGGTTCCAGCCAGTGATGGTGAATGAGCCGAGCGTCGAAGATACGATCGCGATTTTGCGCGGATTGAAGGAGCGATACGAAGTGCATCACGGCGTCCGCATTCAGGATGCGCGCTCGTCGCGGCGGCCGTCCTTTCGCATCGCTACATCAGCGACCGGTTTCTGCCCGACAAGGCCGTGGACCTGATCGACGAAGCGGCGTCGCGCTTGAAGATCGAGCTCGATTCGATGCCGACGGAAATCGACGTCATCGAACGCGAAATCATGCAGCGCGAGATGGAGCGGCAGGCGTTGAAAAAAGAGAAGGACGCCGCGAGCAAGGAGCGCCTCGAGAAGCTCGAACAGGAACTGGCGGAGCTGAAAGAGAGGTCGTCGGCGCTGAAGGCGCGAATGGCAGAAGGAGAAAGCGGTCATCGATGAGCAGCGCAAGCTGAAGGAAGAAGCTGGACAGCCTGCGCACCGAGCTCGAGCGCGCGCAACGCCGCGGCGAATTGGCGAAGGCGAGCGAAATCCAATACGGCCGCATTCCCGAGCTCGAAGCGAAAGCTGGACGAGTTCGACAAGAAGATCGAACTGCAGAAAGGAAACCGCGTCTGCTGCGCGAAGAGGTGACGGAAGAAGATATCGCGCGAAGTCGTTGCGGCCTGGACGGGCATTCCGGTCTCGCGGTTGCAGGAAGGCGAGCGCGAAAAGCTGGTCCGACTGGAAGAGCATCTGCACCAGCGCGTCATCGGCCAGGAGCACGCCATCAAGGCGGTGGCGAACGCGGTGCGTCGCGCTCGCGCCGGACTTGCAGGACGAGAATCGACCGATCGGTTCGTTCATTTTCCTCGGGCCGACCGGTGTCGGAAAAACGGAGTTGTCCCGCGCGCTCGCGGAATTTTTGTTCGACGACGAGCACGCCATGATCCGCATCGACATGAGCGAATACATGGAGAAACACACCGTCGCGCGTCTGATCGGTGCGCCTCCGGGTTATGTCGGTTACGAAGAAGGCGGACAACTCACCGAAGCCGTGCGGCGGAAGCCGTATTCGGTGGTGCTCTTCGACGAGATCGAGAAAGCGCATCAGGATGTTTTCAATGTGTTGCTGCAAGTGCTCGACGACGGCCGGATCACGGACGGGCAGGGGAGAACGGTCGATTTCAAGAACACCGTCATCATCATGACGTCGAACATCGGCTCGCAGTTCATCACCGGACGATGGATCCACGGAGAAGCGTCGACGCGGCTGGTGATGGAAGCGTTGCGGCAACATTTCCGCCCGGAATTTCTGAACCGCGTCGATGAGATCATCATCTTCGATCGGCTGAACGAAGAGGAGTTGAAGAAGATCGTGGAGATCCAGCTCAGGCGCCTCGTTAGGCGACTGGAGAACCAGAAGATCACCCTGGAGCTTATCCGATGAGGCGAAGGCTTGATCGCGCGGGAAGGTTACGATCCGGTCTACGGCGCGCGGCCGTTGAAGCGCGCCATCCAGCGCGAGATTCTCGATCCGCTGAGCTTGGAAATCCTGGAAGGCAAAATTTCGCGAAGGCCAGACGATCAAGGTGCATGCGCGCGACGGAAGTCTTGAATTCGCGGCGAGCTAGCACTCGTTAGGCAAATTTCCGCTCGTGTTCGAGCAGCCATTTCTTGCGCCATAATCCGCCGCCGTATCCGCATAAGGTTCCGTCGGCGCGGATGACGCGATGACACGGAATGATCAAACAAATCATGTTCGTGCCATTGGCGCGACCGACGGCGCGCATCGCGCCGGGAATGCCGAGTTGCTTGGCCATCCAGAGGTAGGAACGTGTTTCGCCGAGCGGAATGGTCTGCAGAATTTTCCAGGCGCGCTGCTGAAAATCGGAGCCGACCGGCGCGAGCGGAATGTCGAACTCGAGATTTTTTCCGGCAAAATAATCTGCCAGTTGTTTTCGTGTCGCGTTGAGATGGGGATGTTCGCCCGGAACAACATTGGTGCGCAGGCGCTGACGCAGAGTTTTCAATTCCCGTTCCGTCGCGCGTCGATCGACAAATTCCAACAGCCGCAAACCGGCGTCGTCGGCTACGGCTAACATCGCGCCGAGTGGCGTATCGATCCGTTCAGCGAAGAGACAGGACTTATCCTTCGCCGCAGTCGGTGCTGCGCCGAAAATTTTCGCGAAGGCTTCGCGGAATCCGCTGGCTGATTCGAATCCGCTGCCGTTTTGCGTTTCATCGACGCGGCCACCGCGGCGCACTTCGCGCAAGGCGAGGCCCATGCGGCGTGCGCGATGATACGCTTGAAAGGTCATGCCGTAATGGCGCTTGAATTGCCGGCGTGCCGTTGATGGATCGATTTCAAGCGCGCTCAATTCTTTATCGGTTAAACGGCCGCCCGGAGCGCGCTCTACTTCCGCGCGCAAACGCTCGATCAATTTCGGCGGACGTTGATCGGGATCCATCGGCTGGCAGCGCAAACATGGGCGATAACCGCCGTGCAGCGCTTCACTGGAAGTGGCGAAAAATTCCACATTTTGGCGCGCCGGCTTTTTAGCGGAGCAGGTCGGACGACAGAAAATTCCGGTCGTGCGCACGCCGACGACGAAGATTCCTTGAAAGCTTGCGTCGCGATCCACTAACGCCCGATACATGACATCGAAGGATGGCAGGAGTTCCATCACGTTATCTTTCATGTGCGCAGATTAACGGAAGAGGCCGGTTCGCGCATCGACGGAATTCAGGCATCGAATTCGGCGCAATCTTGATCGACAATCACTCGTTAGACCGCAAGATAATTGCATGAAAGCATTCGTCGCCGTCCTGCTTGCATCATTCAGTCTCGCCGCGGCAGAAGAGGTTCCCTACGCCATTGTTTACGGACCGAAAGCGGCCTTTAACATCGCCGCGCCGGATGGCTGGGTGATCAATAACAGCGCCGCACAAGGTTTGCCCTGCGTGCTTTATCGCAAAGGCCAATCGTGGGAATCGGGCGACCCGGTCATGTATGCAAAAATCGCCGGCACTTCGATCGAGGATGCGGAGGCGTTCGTGAAAGATGCGATCGACGACATGAAAAAGCGCCGCGGCGAAGTCAAAATAAAGCGTGTCGAGACGGGCAAAACCAAAGACGGGCGTGCCTTCTTCATCAACGAATATTCGCCTAACGAGAAGTATCGACGGAGCGAACGCGTCGCTTATGTGCAATTACCGAAGGCGGTCGCGTACATCGTTTATACTTCCGATGATGCGGCGCGCTTTCGCAAACATCAGGGCGCGCTGCAACATCTCCTCGCCTCCTTCACTTATCTGGAGCCGAAGACGGAATAGTTCGGTGGTCAGGAAGGTGAATTCACTTGAGTCGAGAATCGCGCGTCATCATTCTGGCGCGGAGGATTCGCCATGGCCCACGATGTTTTTGTAAGCCACTCTGTTAAAGATAAGGCGGCGGCCGAAACAATCGTCGCGTATCTCGAACGCGATTCGATCCGCTGCTGGGTCGCGCCGCGCGATGTCGTGCCCGGCGCGGATTGGGGTGAATCGATTATCGATGCGATCGAATCGAGCCGGGTGATGGTGTTGATCTTCTCCGCGCACGCCAATAGCTCGTCGCAAATCAAGCGCGAAGTGGAACGCGCCGTGGACAAGGATGTTTATACCATTCCGCTGCGCATCGAGGACATCGAGCCGACGCGCTCGCTGGAGTATTTCATTTCCACTTCGCAATGGATGGATGCGTTCCCGCCGCCGCTCGAGCCGCACTTGGAAAAACTTTCGCGCACGGTGAAGGCGATTATCGCGAAGCCTTCGCCAGAACGGCTAACGGTCGAGCGACCAATAACTCCCGTTTTTACTGCGCCCGATCGAACTTCAACCTCCTCCCCGCCGCCACTTAAATGGCTGAAGATTGCAGCGGCCGGCGTGGGGTTGATCGTCTTGTGCGGAATAATTTTGTATCTGTTGAACCTACGTGCGTCTTCTTCCCGGCGAGAAAAGCGCGAGAATTTTTCTGCGACAACTACCGCGCCAGCACCGGCGTTCGGCGTCGAACTGAACAAGGCTGCGGCTGCGAACGGCTTTGCCAACCAAGCGGCGAACCAGCCGGCCTACAACACAAAGGGTGGGTTCCAACCTCCGCCCGTGCCCGCAAAAGGCGCCGCGAACATTTCGACAAACGCAATCGAGGAGCCGGCCGCAGTGGTCGGGCGTTATTACGATGACCTAAGTCGCGGCGAGCTGGCCCAGGCTTACGACTGCTTCTCACAGAGTTTCAAAGCAAGCCGGTCTTATGATCAGTTCGCGCAGATTTTTTCCGGAGTGCGTTCGATCAGTTTGGAGAGAGCGAACGAGGCGAAGCGCGGAGAGAACGAAGCGGAGGTCAATGTCGCCTTTACCGATACGGACGCGCAGTATCGCAACCACCAATGGGCAGCTGTCGTTAGTCTGGTCAAAGAAGGTGATGCCTGGCGTTTGAGCCGCATCCCGGCGAAAAAAGAACAGCCGCCCGCGCCGGCGAAAAATTAGTCGTTCGGCAAAACCGCTATGCCTAACGAGACTTGCAGTCACCTGGCCGCCCTGGCCGCGATCAAACATCCGGTGAAGCAGGAATGCGCGGAGTGCGTCAAGATCGGCGATGAGTGGGTGCATCTGCGGACGTGCCAGGAATGCGGTGTCACCTTGTGCTGCGATAGTTCCCCGAACCGGCACGCGAGCAAACACGCGCGTGAGAGCGGGCATCCGGTGATTGCTTCGGCACAGCCTAACGAGCGCTGGGTTTACTGTTATGCGGACGATGCCTTCGCCGAGTATTAAAAGCGGTGCGTGCTTTTTTGCAGCAACTTCGGCGGCTGGAATGGAAAGTTATCGGCGGAGTTCTCTTCGCTAAGCTCACGCTTTTTGTTTTCGCTTTTTTCGCGGTGCCGGCGTTCTCGGGTAAGTGGAGGAGCTTTTGGGAACTTTGGAACCGATGGGATGCCTTGCGTTACTTACAGCTGGCGCGGGAAGGCTACCTAACTACAGGTGAGGCACGCTTTAATCTGGTAGGTCTGCCGCTTTATCCCTGGTTAGTCCGAGCAGTGTCATGGTCAGGCTGCGATATCAGGTTCGCGGCGTTCCTGGTATCTGGAATAGCTTCTGTCGCAGCTGCCTTGTTGCTCTTAAAGCTGGTCCGTCTGGATGAACCCGATGAGGTGAACTTATACCCGGTCTGGTTCCTTTTGATCTATCCCACGAGTTACTTTCTGCACATTGCTTATACGGAGGCAACGTTATTGGCGTTAGTTCTGGGTAGCTTTCTCGCGGCGCGAAAAGAGGCTTGGCTGGTAGCTGGAGTTCTGGGCGGCTTAGCTTCTATGACCCGGTTGCCAGGAATCGTGGTGCTGCCGTGTTTGCTTTTTGAGGCTTGGGAACAATATCGCATAACCCGCCGTTTTGATTGGCGCTGGCTCTGCTTGGCCATTGTTCCCTGCGGACTGGGAATTTATCTCTGGATCAACTTTGCACTGACTGGAGATCCGCTCGCCTTCACGAAAATATTTCGCGAGCATTTTTTCCAAAGCCTGGCATCGCCTTGGATCGGGCTGCGCGATGTCTTTAGAATTCTAGGCGGAGACCAACCAGATTTTGTCCTGATGAGTGGAGGAGCCGAAGCATTTTTCTCCATCTTCGCTCTCGCCATGACGGTTTGGAGCTGGTTCGTTTTGCGCCCCTCCTATGCGGTTTGGATGACTGGAACGACGCTATTGTGTATTAGTAACAAGTTCGTCCAGGCAGTGCCGCGCTACACCTTGGTGATGTTTCCGATCTTTATTCTCTTTACCCGCGCGGCGCGCGGTCGGCCTCTCGTTTTCGCGATGATTTCGTTTCCGTCGCTGCTTTTACTCACATTTTTTGTGAGCAAATTTACCCTGGGGCATTGGGCCTTCTAACACAGCACAACCATGGCTCGTGATCCGCGCATAGAATTCAAAAATCTCTGTGCGGCCATTCTGGATGATGGCGATGTGACGGCGGCGGAGGCCTTCCGGATCACCGAATGGTTGAACGCGCATCCGGAAGTAGCTGGCGCATCTCCAGCGCAGGAGCTGGTCGAGCCCCTGCGGCAAATTTGGAAAGATGGAGTAGCTAATCCGCGGGAGCTGGAGCGATTGGCGCGACTACTCGTTAGGATACACGTTGGGCTTATGATTCATCCCCTCGCTGGGACTGGGTCATAAGCGATGCGATTCGGTCACTCACTTCTAGCACTCGTTAGGTATCGCGCTGTCTCGCGCGGCCCATCGGACCTGGGTCTTTTGTTACTTTCGGCTTGGCGAAGAGTTGGTTGATTTCGGTAAACGAGGCAGCCTCACCGAAGGACTGGAAGGTTCCGTGCTCAGCTATCTCTCGCACCGCCCGCGTAATTGCACCCCAGGCGACAGAAGACAAAGCCGACCCGATGGAAATGCGACGCACACCCAGATCGGCCAGCTGCGTCACCGTTAACTCGCGGTTGAAGCCGGACACGAGAACGTTAACCGGCTTAGGTGCTACTGCTTTGACGATCTCCGAGATCTCGTTCGGCGATTTCACCCCGGGCGCATAAAGACAATCCGCGCCGGCTTCGGCGTAGGCCACGAGACGGTCGAGCGCGAATCGGAGTGGATCTTCTTGCCCGACCAACCAGGCTTCGCAGCGGCCAGTGAGAACGACCTGACTACCGGAATCATCAATCGCTTTCCGTGCGGCCTGCATTCTCTCGAGCGCGAAACTCTTTTCGTAAAGCGGCGTCTCGGCGCGCCCCGTGTTGTCTTCGATGGACAAACCAGCCACTCCGGTGGCGAGGCAGCGCTTCACATTGCGCGCGACTCCTTCCGGCTCATAAGCATAACCGTTTTGGAAATCGGCGTTGATCGGAAGTGATGTAGCCGCCACGAGTTCGCAAAGATGCGCGAGGACGAGATCGAGTGTGAGATCTTCGTCGGAAAATCCGCGCGAGAAAGCGAACCCGGCCGAGGTGCTGGCGAGTGCCTTGAATCCGGTCTTCTCAAGATAAATGGCGCTGCCGATATCCCATGGATTCGGCAAGACAAAGCAACCTGATTGATGCAGGGCGCGGAATCTCGCGACGATGGATGAGGAAGAGGGTTTTCCGCTGGGCATGGTGGAACCTAGCCAAGGGAGGCCTGCTCGGGCAAAGCTTTTCCGCGCGCTGGAATGGCGCGTGCTTGAAAAATGGTTCGGGCTACGCCCGCACACCGTGCAACAATTTCATCGCCCAATTCTGCTGACCGCTGTCCTGGGAACGACGTGGCTCGCCTCCGTCGCGTTCGGCATGCGCGTTTTGCTCAATTATGACAACACGCCTGGCCGGGTTTCCGCGGTGCCGAATAAATTTCCTGCACAATCAGCACTCTTTGCCGCGACCGATCGGCCAACGCTGGTGATGCTGGCGCATCCGCGTTGTCCCTGCACACGCGCGAGCGTGGGTGAACTGGCGCAAATCATGGCCGAACTCCAAGGCCGGGTGAAAGCGTACGTGGTCTTCGCGAGACCAGCGGATTCCGGAGCAGATTGGAACGACACAGAGTTGTGGAAAAGTGTGGCGGAAATTCCAGGCGTAACACCGGTGGGCGATGATGACGGCCGCGAGTCGCGGCGCTTCGGCGCGGAAACTTCCGGGCATACGCTGTTGTTCGCGCCGAGTGGCCGCCTTCTTTTTAGCGGTGGAATCACGCAATCGCGCGGGCACGCCGGAGGAAATGCGGGTGAGAGTGCGATCGTTTCGTTAGTCAAAAATCAGGGCGCCAAGCGCGCGCAAACGCCGGTCTTTGGCTGCTCGTTAGTGGGAGCGGGCGCGGAAGAAAAGAAGACGGTATGTCTGAAATAGCGTTGCATTCCGTGGAAGGAAAAGCCTGTTCGGAACGGGCGGAGAAACTCTTCCAGCAGAGTCTGGCGGAGAACTACCGCAACACCGATCAGCTTTTCGAGAAGGTCCTGCTGCTGCAATGGCTCTCGTGCATTGTCCTCGCTCTCCTCATGTCGGCGGAGACATGGATCGGCGAGAGAAGCCAGATCAACATTCACGTTTGGGCGGCGATGTTGTTCGGCGGCGCGATCACGATTTTTCCGGTCTGGATGATTCGCGTTTGGCCGGGAACGAAGTCGACCCGTTACGTGGTGAGCATCGCGCAAATGCTCATGTCGGCTTTGCTCATTGGCTTGACCGGTGGCCGGATCGAGACGCATTTCCACGTCTTCGGTTCGCTGGTAATTCTTTCATTTTATCGCGACTGGCGCGTGCTGATTTCGGCGACCATTGTCGTCGGGCTGGATCACTTTCTGCGGGGGATTTATTGGCCTTACACGGTCTACGGCGTTCTGAATGCGAGTCCGTGGCGATCGTTCGAGCATGCCGGCTGGGTCATATTCGAGAATGTTTTCCTGGCCATCGCCTGCTTGCGCAGCGTCCAGGAAATGCGGGCCGTCGCCAAACGGACCGCCGCGCTGGAAGCGAGCGAACGCGCCTCGCGTTTGATTTTCGAGCAAGCGCCCATCGGAATGATCGCGCTCGGACTCGACGAAAAATTTCTACGCGTGAATGCGCGCTTCTGTCAGATGGTCGGGTATTCCGAGGAAGAACTTCTGCAGCTAAAAGTCGCGGACATTACCGCGCCCGAAGACATCGAGCCGGCGCGGAAGTTGGCGCAAGGGCTTATTGACGGCGCAGCGCGCTTTACCAGCGACAAGCGCTACGTGCGCAAGAACGGACAGCCGCTGTGGGTTAGTCGCACCGCTTGTTTAATGCGCGATTCCGAAGGGGACCCGAATCATTTCCTGCTCATGGTCGAAGACATTTCCGAGAGGAAGCGAAGCGAAGAAGAATTGCGCGACGCTAAAGAAGACGCGGATCGCGCCAATCACGCCAAGAGCGAATTCCTTTCGCGCATGAGTCACGAATTGCGCACACCGCTCAATGCCGTGCTCGGTTTCGGCCAATTGCTCGAACGACAAAACCCGACCGACACACAACGGACGCGCATTCGCTACATCATCAGTGCCGGCCGCCACTTGCTCAATCTGATCAATGAAGTGCTCGATATCAGCCGCATCGAAGCGGGTAATTTGCAGCTCTCGCTCGAGCCCGTCGCGGTCGCAGAAGTCTTGCATGAAGCGCTCGATTTGATGCGCCCCATGGCTTCGGATCGCAACATTGAACTCACTGTGGCTACGCAATTGGATAGCAGTTGTTATGTCTCGGCCGATCGCCAGCGCTTGAAACAAGTGCTGCTGAATCTGATGACCAATGCGGTCAAATACACGCCGCCCGGGGGGAAGGTGAAACTTTCCGATGAGTTCAGCGGCGGACAGATCCGGTTGATCATTACCGACACCGGCACCGGCATTCCGGTAGAAAAACTTTCGCGGCTCTTCACTCCTTTCGATCGACTGGGCGCCGAGCATTCTGGCGTTGAAGGGACCGGTCTCGGTCTCGCGCTTTGCCAGCGACTCGCGCACGCGATGGGCGGAACGGTCGGAGTGAAAAGTTCGGCCGGCAACGGCAGCACCTTCTGGGTAGAATTGCCGCTCACGGAATCGCCGCTTGAGCGTCTGGCGGGTCAAATCAAGGAAGCGCAGGAACGCGAACACATCGTCGAAGAGCGCAAGATTCTCTATATAGAAGACAATCTTTCCAATCTCACGTTGATCGAACAGCTGCTGATCGATGAGCCGGCGGTGCATTTGATCACGGCCATGCAAGGACAGTTGGGACTCGATCTCGCTCGTCAGCATTTGCCGGATCTAATTTTGCTCGATCTCCATCTGCCCGATTTACCGGGATGGGAAGTGCTGGCGCGTTTGCAGAATGACAAACTCACTGCCGGAATTCCGGTGGTGGTGATCAGTGCCGACGCCACCGCGCGCCAGATCGAACGACTGCTCACCGCCGGTGCGCGTAGTTATCTGACGAAACCGATCGACATGGGCGAATTCTTGCGAGTGGTCGCCGAAACCAAAGCTGCACCTAGCACCGGAGAGGTGTGTGCCGCTGCCTAACGAGTGATCGCCACGGCCTCATCTACTGTCGTTTCTTCCGAGGCGGGAAAGAAAGATCCCTTGGCCCTCGCGGTGGCGGTTCATCCGAAGATGAAAATTCTCGTGATCGATGACGAGCCGCTCAACATCGCTCTGCTGGAAGATATGCTCGCCGGCAGCGGTTACACCCGCGTGCAATCGCTGAACGATTCGCGTCTCGCCCTGCAGACCTGCGAGACCTGGACGCCCGATCTCGTTTTGCTCGATCTGATGATGCCCTACGTGGATGGTTTGGCCGTTCTCGAATCAGTTCGCTCCTCGATGCGCGATGTGTTCCTGCCGATCATTGTTCTAACAGCGGACGCGAACGAAGAAACAAAACGACGCGCCTTGCGCGCGGGCGCGACGGATTTTTTGCTCAAGCCATTCGACGAACTCGAAGTTCTTCTCCGCATCAACAACATGCTGGAGATGCGTCGTCTGCATCTCCAACTCGACATGCAGCGCGCCGCCTACGAGGAAGCTGTTCGGGCTCGCACTTCCGAGCTGCGCGAATTACACGCGCAAATCGAAACGCGTCCGTAACTACACTTTCTTTTTCGACGTCGCCGCTTTAGCTGCGCGCGCCACGTTAACGGCCCGGTGCAATGCTCGCGAGGCTTCGACGTAATTTCCTACACTTCGTTCCGCTTCGGCCAATCGCACCCAGGCCGCGGGTTGTTGCGGAGCAAGCGTGATCAACTTGCGCGCCGCGGTTAAACCTTCCTGTCGTTGCCCGACTGCCTGTGCGCACATGCTGCGCACGGCCCAGCCACTCGCGGCCCGTGGTTCCAATTCAGTGACTCGTCGAATATGCGGCAGCGCCGCCGCATAGTGGCCGTGTTTATATTCGGTCGCAGCGATACCGAAATGACATAGGGCAAACTTCGGTTGCAGAGCGACCGCTTTCCGAAAGGCCGCAATCGCTTCGTCATCGTGTTGCAAGGCCTCGGCATAAAGTCCGTGCAAGGCATGCGCTGAAGCGCTCGCCGGATAACGCGTAGCTAATTGTCGCGTCAATTCGATCCCGCGCTTGAACTGCTTTGTTTTCGAAGCCTGCGCGATTTCTTTGATCAATGGATCACGCATCGCCGCGTCGGTCATGCGAAAGACACGCTCGTCCGGTTTGACCAGTTTCTCCGGAGCGGGAAGTCTTTTTATGAGCCGATCGATTTCCGGATCGCTCGCCCCTGAGGCACTTGGCCTGGCGAGTGCAAGAACGAGAACGGCGAGAAACAGCGCGCGATAGCGAAACTTCATGGTGAATCGTAATCGAAAAGGTAAATCTTCGTCCAAAGTAAATTATCTCCCTTGTTCGGCCACGGGCCCGCTGCTACAGAGCACAGATGTCGCGGGTTTTCGTTAAATTTTTCCTCTCGCTGGCGATTTTCTGCGCGCCGGCGATGCACGGCGCCTGCGTTTGGAAAGTCACCAGGGGCGATGGCAAACTTCTTTATCTTGGTGGCTCCGTTCACGCGCTGCGCAAGACCGATTATCCGTTGCCCGCTTCTTACGCGCAGGCTTTCGATGCTTCCTCCGCGCTCGCCTTGGAAGTGGACAAGCAAAGTTTATTCGGTCTCAACAAGGTTCTGGATAACGAAGGCAAATATCGGCACGGCGATAGTTTGAAAAAACATGTCGATCCGCGCACCTACGCGTGGCTCCGCCGGTTATTCGAACTGATGAACATCCCGGAAGAGAGTTTCATGCAATACAAGCCGTGGTACATCGTGGAGATTTTGCAATCCGGTTCCACCCATCGAGCCTTGCCCGACATGGGCGTCGACGAATTCCTCATGCGGCGCGCGGAAAAGAAATCGATGCCTGTCATTGGTCTCGAAAGCATGATCGAACATGCGCGCGTCTTCTCGGGCCTGAGCGATCGTGAGAGTGAAATTCTCCTGCTCACCACTTTTATCCCCACCGCCTCCGACCCCGCGCTTCGCGACAAAATGATTTCCGCCTGGCGACGCGGAGATTCCGAAACGCTCATGCAAATGACCAAGAACGGCTTCAATGAATTTCCGGCCTTTGGCGAACGACTGCTCGATGCCCGCAATCGCGCCTGGATTCCAAAGATCGAAAGCTATTTCGCGAGCGGGAAAGTATATTTCGTCGTCGTCGGCAGCGCACATTTCGGCGGCAGCAACGGCGTCCTGGCACTACTGCGCTCGAAAGGTTACCAGATCGAGCAGATGTAAGCGCGCGGCGCACTCGATAATTTTCTTGCAGCGAAATTCTGCGCCGGAGTAAATGCCGGTGAGTGAAATCTTTCCGCAACGCGGGAGTTTGGCTCGGTGCGTGTGCCTGCGCGCTTTTATTGTCGAATTGCGCCAGGAAAAATCCGGAAGACGAAGCGAAGCTCGCCGGTCTAACGACAGCTGATTTCCCGCAGATTACCGTCGACGTTTTCAAACCGATGGACGGCGGCATCGAGCTTCCGCCGGAAGCAATCATGGGTCGAAACGCCTGGAATCTTTGGACCGGCGGGAACCAGCATTTTTGGAATCACGTCGCGCAAGACAGTTACGGTCTGATGGATTTGCTCAAGATGCTCGACAACCGCAAATACAAACGCAGCGAGCGTTTCGCGACCCTGGGACTCTCCAATCAGCCCGGGTTTCACGCGCCGGATCGACCGGACGAATACGGTCTCTACCTCGATCAGCCTAACGACACTTCGAATCCAGAACCGGCGGGCATCGACACAAAAGTCTACGGAAAACCGTCCGGCGTGATGGGCTTCCGCCTCTTTCCCAATCCGGAGTTCGACGAAAAAGCCAGGCAACGTTGGGACGGCGTGAAGTTCATCAGCGACGAGAGTTATTACAACGACAACACACTCGTTAGGCCATATCGCGTCGGCGTTTCCTGCGGCGCTTGTCACATCTCGCCCTTGCCGACAAAACCACCGGCCGATCCCGCGGAACCGAAGTGGGAGAACCTGGCTTCCGCGATTGGCAATCAATACATCCGCGAAGGAAAAGTTTTCGCGGCCAACGTCGACAAACAAGGTTTCTTCTACCAGATGCTGCAGGCGCAACCGCCCGGCACTTCCGACACTTCGCGCATCGCGACCGATCACATCAATAATCCGAATGCGATCAATCCGATTTTTCTGCTCGGCGAACGGATGCGCATTCAGGTGCCCGAACATTTGGCCGGCGGAACTTTATCGCTGCCCGGCACCAAGGCGGAGATGCCGGTGGCTCACATTCTCAAGGATGGGGCGGATTCCATCGGCGTGCCGGGCGCCACCATTCGCGTTTACATCAACATCGGAATGTTCTCCGAGTATTGGCTCACGCGACACAATCGGCTGATCGGTCTTTTTCCGCCGCAGAAGCCATTTGAAATTCCGTATGCCCGCGAGCATTCCGTTTTTTGGCGTGCGACGGAGGAGCGGCTCGTCAACATCGCGGCTTTCTTCACGCATTTGCAACCATTCCATCTGGCCGATGCGCCGGATGGGCCCTCGTTTGTCACCAACGATCAGGCCGTCTTGACTCGCGGTGGACAAGTCTTTGCCGAAAGTTGCGCCTCGTGCCATTCGAGTCTGCAGCCGCCGAACGGAATCGATGCGCAATCGGCCGAAGGTAAGGCATGGTTCCGCGATAAAATCGCGAAGAACGAATTCCTGAAGGACAACTTCCTTTCCAACGAAGCCCGCATTCCGCTCACTCAGATCAAGACGAATGCCGCGCGCGCTTTTGGAACGAACGCCAAGCGCGATCACATCTGGGATAATTTCTCGTCGGAAGATTACAAGAAACTTACCCCGCCAGAGGAAGTGGAATTCTTCAATCCCTTCGATGAAACGCAGCCGATCAAATTCCAACCGGCGAAAAAGAACACCGGACCAGGTTACTATCGCGTGCCATCACTCGTTAGTCTGTGGAGCTCCGCGCCTTTCCTGCACAACAACTCGTTAGGCAAATTTACCGGCGATCCTTCCGTGGCCGGGCGAATGGACGCCTTCAACGATGCCGCGGAGAAATTGCTCTGGCCGGAAAAACGCCTGGGGAAAGATTCCATCTGGCGCACGCAGGAAGAGTGCAAATTGCAGCTGCGAAAGGAATATTTGCCGGCGCCATTGCAGAAAATGGCCGACCCGGACGGTTACGTCCGGCTTGGTCCAATTCCCAAAGGCACGCCGATCAATCTCATCGCCAATCTCGAACCCGATCTCGTTCAGGCGGTGAAGCTCGCGACCGAGCTGGCGCCTGCTTTGCTCGGGGCCGATCCGGAACATGCGCGGGAGCAGATGATGAAAGCGGTTCCGGATTTAATTGCGGCCAACAAATGTCCCGATTTCATTGAAGATAAGGGCCACTATTTCGGGACCGAACTACCCGATGAAGACAAACGCGCCCTGATCGAATTTCTTAAGACATTGTGATTTAGCCTAACGAGAGCCTAACGAGTATGCCAACCATCACTGATCCGCACGAGTTCCTGAAAATGTCGGGCGATCAGCTCGACGAAATTTTTCGCAACAGCGAGGCGGGAAATATTCCGCAAGGCGAAGGCAACGGGGTGGCGATCATCGCGCCCGGCACCAACATCTCGGATGAAATCGCCTGGTTCGTAAATGTCTTCACTTGGAAAGGAAAAGTCTTCGACCCCGTGAAAGGCGAGCTGCGAAATAAGATTCTGCCGATGGGCGCGAAAGCGATCGTGGCCAAGGTTTACAAGGACAAAAGCTGGTTCGACCAGAAAGAGTGTATCGTGCTCGATTACTCGAAGACATCGCTCGTGGCGCATTACATCCGCGACGAAATCCGCGAAGTCAGTCCAGGCATTTATCTTGGGTTGGTTTACTGGGGTCAGAAAAAACTAATCCACTTCGCACTGCAATTTCCGCAGGCCTAACGAGTAGTTAATTATGGCTGGCGTTGAAGAAAATCCGCCGCCGCCGATTATCAATCAGAGCCGGCCCATGCCGAGGGCCGACACCGGCTCGGCTTTGCTCAACTGGCTGAGCGACACTTCGACGTTCTTGTTACACATGGAACGTCGCATCGATCCGTGGATTCGCCCGGCTTTCGACGCCGTTCTGCGCGATCCGCTCGCTCGCCTAACGACTGCTTTGATTAACATGCAGCGGCCTAACGAGGGGTTGAAACTCGCCGAAGAAAAACTGCTGCCGGATGAAGAGGAGTTTCTCGATTCGATCATCAACAGCTTCACGCAGCAGATGCAGAAGTTGTGGAAGCCGGGCGGAATGGAGCGCGGTGGAAACACGAAGACGCAGGGCATTTGCCGCGGCGAGTTCATCGTACACGACAATTTGCCACCGCAATTTCGCCACGGTATCTACGCGCACCCGCAGAAGTTTCCCGCGTGGGTTCGCTTCTCCGGTCCGGGCCCATACATCACCCCCGACATCGACGACGTCGGCTTCATGAGCATCAGCATCAAGCTCATGGGCGTGCCCGGCGCGAAGCTGGTCGATACCGAAAAATTCACCCTCGATATGTTCGGTGTTTCTACGCCGACTTTCGTTACGCCCGATACGAAAGCGAATGCACAACTACAAATCGAGAGCCTGAAGAACGCGCAGATTTTCTATTTCGTGAATTTCCATCGGCCGCATGTGCTCGATCTCATCATGCAATCGCTCTTCATCAAGACGCAGAGCAGTCCGTTCGAAGCGCCGTATTTCAGCTGCGTGCCTTACTTGTTAGGCGAAGGGCAGGCCATGCAATATTCCGTCTGGCCGAAGTCGAATAAGAAGACGCCGATTCCAAATCTGCCGCATCGTCCGCCGGATAATTATCTGCGCGACGCGATGGTGAAATCGTTGAGCGAAGGGGACGTCGAATTCGATATCCGTCTGCAACTGCAGACCGATCCGCACTTGATGCCGATCGAAAACAACGCCGTGCTTTGGCCGGAAAAAATTTCGCCGCGCGTTTCCGTCGCGACGCTGCGTTTGCCAAAACAGAAATTTGATTCGCTCGCGCAGTTGGAATTCGCGAAAAAACTTTCCTACAATCCGTGGCACACCATCGCGGAACATCGTCCGCTGGGAAATCAAAGTCGCGCGCGCAAGCGCATGTACGAAACGCTCGCGCAATTACGCCATCGCTTGAACGCCGTGCCGCATTACGAACCGACCGGCGATGAAACGTTCGAGTAACGCGTTATGACGCCGCAAACAAACTTCATGGTTTTGTCGGCGATCATTCCGTCGCGCGAAGCGGAGCTGCGTCAGTTGCTCGATTCGATGAACGACAGTCCCGGCATGGTGAACGCGAACAACGCGCTCATTCCCTTCGCGCAATTCGATAAACTACACTTTTCTCGCCTGCTCATTCTCGATGACAAAACAATGGAAGACGCGCGCATTTACGGCGGCGGACCGACCCCGACTTATCCATTGTATCTCGCGTTTCTCGGCGACATCGACGGCGAAGAAAATGATTTCCTGGCGGAGCTGGCGGCGAAAGCGGGAGACGGTCTGCGCAAAATCTTCGCCTGCGCGGGTTACGATCCGCAAAGCGATCTGCTTACTTTTCTGAAAGAGCACCGCAAGCCGCCGATCGCGAACTACATCAACTGGCGCGGTCGAACGGTGCGCCGCATTCACGAAGAAGCGGCGCTGCGCGAAGCACTCGTTAGGCAAATCGAAGACCTGCCAGCACAGCAACTGCACGCGAAACTGAGACAGTTCGTTCAGGCCGAACAAACCGCCGGTCGTCTCCCTTTAACTCCAGACCAACCGACCCCGCCCGATTGGTTCATCTGGAATGCGCTCCACATGATCCTCCTTCCGTTGCTCGTCGTGACTTTTCTGCCGCTGCTGATCGTCGTCGCGCCGTTCTATATTATTTTTCTGCGCCAGGCCGAGACGACGGATCCGGAAGTTTGCCCGCGCGTCGATCAAAAGCATTCCGACGATCTGTCGCAGTGCGAGGACCGCATCATCACCAATCAATTCAGCGCCATGGGAAGTTTGAAGCCTGGACTCGTTAGGCTCATGACCGTCGTCGGGGTTCTCGGCACGGTGGATTACGCGGCGCGACATTTCGTTAGGCCCGGACGCCTCGGTCGTATTCGCACCATTCATTTCGCGCGCTGGGTTTTTCTCGATGGCACGAAGCGCATGATTTTTTTCAGCAACTACGATGGCACGGTCGAGAGCTACATGGATGATTTCATCAACAAGACCGGCTTCGGTTTGAATGCGGTTTTCGGTAACGGCATCGGTTATCCGCGAGTTGATTGGCTCGTGCTCGGCGGCTGTCAGGACGGAACGAAATATCGCAATTATCTACGTCGTCATACCATTCCGACGCAGGTTTGGTACAAGGCGTATCCCGGTTTGACCGCGATCGATCTGGAAAGAAACACCCGCATTCGCGAAGGCATCGAAAAACCGAATCTGAGCGATGAGGAGTCCCGGGCTTGGGCCGCACTCTTATGACACCGGTTGATTACAACGACGTGCAGGGTCTGGTGCGCTTCGGTTTCGGAAAAATGACGGAGGCGAGTTACGCGCTCCTGCGAATTCGCGACCCGGGCGCGGCGCGCGCGTGGTTACGAAATGCGCCGGTTACGAGCGCGGTGGCGATGAATCCGCCGCCACCGGTCGCGTTGCAGGTTGCGTTTACCGCTGAAGGCCTAACGAGTCTTGGCGTAGCAAATTCTATTGTCGCAGGTTTCTCATCGGAATTTTTAACCGGCATGGCGCAGGAGAGTCGAGCGCGCCGACTTGGCGATACGGGAACAAATGCGCCGGAAAATTGGGAATGGGGTTATGAAGGCAAGGCACCGCATTTGGTCGTGATGTTTTTCGCCGAACAGGGAAAGCTCGCGGGCTTTATCCAAAGCGCGAAAGGCGCGGAGTGGAACAACGCGTTCGAAGAAATCCATTGGCTCGAAACCGCCAACCTCGATGGTGTCGAGCCGTTTGGTTTCACCGACGGAATTAGCCAACCGCAGATTGATTGGGAGCGGCGCCGCGATGTGTCCTCGGCGCAACTCGAGTATAACAACATCGCGACGCTCGGAGAATTTCTGCTCGGTTATCCTAACGAGTACAACAAGTACAGCGATCGGCCGTTGCTCGATCCGGATGCAAAGAGCGCCGACTTGTCTGCCGCGGAAGATGCGCCGTCGAAAAAAGATCTGGGCCGCAACGGAACTTATTTGGTCATTCGGCAGTTGCGTCAGGACGTGCGCAAGTTCTGGCAGTTTGTTTACGAGCGCAGCAACGGCAATCCGGCCGAGGCCGATAAACTGGCGGCTGCATTCGTCGGTCGCACACGCGCGGGCGAACCATTGGTGCCGACGCAGTCAGCGCCAATTCCGGGGATCGATCCGAAAGATGCGGCGAAAAATCAATTCACCTTCGCGGAAAATAAAGACGGGGCGCGTTGTCCATTTGGTGCGCACGTTCATCGCGCAAATCCGCGCAACGCCGATCTTGAAGGACGACCAACTGCAATCAAGAAACTGATCACCATGCTTGGTTTCGGGCCGAATGGTTTTCGTGACGACTTGATGTCGCCGGTGCGTTTTCACCGCATCTTGCGTCGAGGTCGCGAGTACGGTCCGGGATTAAATCCCGAAGACGCGCTCGCGCCACCGCTGCCTAACGAACCGGAGCGCGGACTGCATTTCATCTGCCTGAATGCGAATATTACCCGGCAGTTCGAATTTCTACAGAACGCCTGGATCATGAACACGCAATTTTCCGGCATGACCGGCGAGAGCGACCCGCTTCTCGGCAATCGCGAGAAAATTCCGGGTTGTCCGGTCGTTGGTGATTTCACCATGCCACGGAGCGACGGTGTGCCACGTCGCATCAGCGATGTTCCGCAATTCGTCACGCTGCGCGGCGGCGCGTATTTTTTCCTGCCGAGTTTGCGCGCCCTGCGTTATTTCGCCGCGGAGTGATGCGCTACATCGCATTTTTGCGCGCGATCAATGTCGGTAAGCGCCAGGTGAAAATGGAACGTCTGCGCCAACTCTTTGAAGAATGCGGTTTGAAGAACGTCGAAACTTTCATCGCGAGCGGCAACGTGCTCTTTGACTCGCGATCCCAGAATGAAGAAGCGTTGCGCACGAAAATCGAAAAGCATCTGGAAGCGTCGCTGGGTTTCGAAGTTGTTGTTTTCCTTCGCAACGAAAAGGAGCTCGCCATGATCGCGAAGCGTCACCCATTCACCGCTTTGGAATTGAAAGGCATAGACACTAGGCTCTTCGTCGGATTCCTCGCCGACGCGCCTGCCAAAGAAGCAGCTGCCAGCCTAACGAGTTGTTCCGACAAGCTGAACAATTTCCGCGTGCATGGCCGCGAACTTTACTGGCTGGCACGCGGCAATATTTTGGAGTCGGGATTTTATGGCCCGCGTTTGGAAAAAACGATCGGGATGCGCACGACGCTACGCAACATCAACACGGTGGATCGCCTGGCGGCGAAATTAACTACTGGCCCAGCGGCGTCGTGATGGTCGTACCCGGCGGCGGAGTGAATTGGAAAGTCGCGGGATCAATCGGCGCGCGCGATTCGTTGCTGTAGATCGTGATGATTTTGTCGCCGTTGGGTTGCAGCATTTCCGTACGCTCGACCTGCAACGCTTCGTTAAAATGAATGATGAAACGCTGGAGCAATCGCTTCATCGACGGCGCGCGCGGCAGAAGCTCCAGCGTGTTGCTATTGCCTTCATGCGCGCCGGTAATGTGATAAGTCTGTTCGACGCCCTCGAGATTAAGACTAGCGGTAATGGCAGCGATGCCGGCGTCGAGCGGAGAGCGTTTGCCTAACGAGTAGCGTTCGGCCGACTGGAATTTCGGATAATAAATCCAGAGCGTCTGGCCATCGCTCACCGTCACGCTGGGCGAGTTGCCGGTGACTTCGCGTTTGAATTTGTTAGGCGCCTGAAACCAAACTTTGCCGGAGCTGGTGACAGGTTTGTTCATCATCCGAATCGTTTTCTCTTCTTTGAAATCGGCGTGGACTTGCGGCGCTCCTGCGCGCTTTTCGCGGATGCGAGCGAGCAGCGCCTTCACGTCGTTAGGCGCGAGCGGCTCCGCCGAAAGCAAACTGCAGCCTAACGAGAAGAGAAAAACGGAGAGTAAGAACCTAGACATGTTCGATCTGTTCGACGCGAGACTCTACAGGTTCTTCGCGCCATGTCTTTGGTTCTGCCGCTGCAGTCGCAGGCAACGTGAAAAAAACTGTCGCGGCCAGGCTCCAAAAAATGCCGATCGCACAAGCGATGCCGAGACCGGCCAGCGTCGGATTATTGGCCAGGCCTAACGAACCGAATCCAGCGATCGCGGTTAGTCCCGCGAGGATGACCGGCTTCACCACACCGGCGACATCGTGCTCGAGCTCGCGCGCGCGTTGCCAGACGAGCAGGACATAAATTCCGTAATCGACTCCGATCGCGAGGACGAGACGGAAGGCAAGAACGTTGAGAAGATTGAGCGGAATTTGCAGCAACTTCATGGACGCGATCATCGCCGCCACGGCCATCGCTAGGGTTGCGATTTGGATCAACCACAACCGCCAATCGCGATAGAGCAGCGCGAGCAGAGTCGCGTCGAAAATTGCCATGAGTGTGCTGATGAAAATAAGTTGATGACGCGACCACGGCACCAGATCGGTCAGGGTAAAACTCCAGCCGGAAAGGACCATCGGCACGCCGGCGACCGGCAATTCGCGGTGCAGCATTTCCTTTTGTTCCTGCGTCGTGATGGGCTCATTCGTGGTCACGAAACCGGTCGTGAGCAGCGGGTCTTCCGCGAAATACCGATCGACCAAAAACCACCAACTGGATGTCGCCGGTAGAAGTTTTCGCCAATCGGGAACGGTCGCGCTCGCGGGTGCAACGCGTGCGAGATCGTCGAGCAGGGTGAAAGCGGAGGCGAATGTTTCCGCGCTGAAGCCTTCTTCCGTGACCGCTGATTCCAGCGCTTGATGCGCGGCGGCAAAATCAAGATCGCGCAATTTCGCGCGATTCGTTTCGACGCGCTGCGGAGAAAGCGCGAGCGCTGCCGGAGTGGAAAACCCTTTGATTTTTCCGGCGGACTGCAGCTCGCTCCAATGAGCGGCGATTTTTTGCCAGTCGTCGTGCAGCTCCTGCGCACTCGCGGCCTGCACGATCCCGAGAGCCGGCTCCCATCGTGCCGGCATTTTCTCCATGATAGTGTGAAGCGCATAACCGGCGGCGCTCCGTTTTGGTTCCATCGATTGCGTGCTGGCGTCGAAAATCAAACGCGGGCGCGGCAGGAACGTGATGGTGGTGAGAGCGAGCAGAATCGGCGTCGCAATCCAAAGCATGATGGCCGGCCGGCGCACCGTCCACTTCACGTAATTTTTCACGAGCGTAAATATCCAATCGGCGCGGACGTTGTGGGTGGCGTTGCGCAGAAAGAGAAAGAAGATCGACATCATGAAAAGGCCGGCGAGAAAAATGCCGATCGCGATCAGGACGCCGAGTTGGGTGAATCCGGCCGAGCCGCTGAGAAGCAACGCGAGAAAACCGACAGCAGTTGTGAGGGCACCGAAAAAAACGGCGCGGCCAAGATTCTTCACCGCTTCGCTAACTGCGCCGGCGTGATCGCAGCCATCATCGCGCGCTTGTTGGTAGCGGCCGAAAATTAGAATCGCGAAATCGACACCGAGTCCGATAAGGATCGCGCAGAATCCGACCGTGACCATGTTGAGTTCACCGAAAATGAGCAGGCCGGCGGCGAGAGCGACGAGGCAGCAAAGCAGCAAGCGAGAATCCCATACCGATCAACGGAACCCACCGCCGGAAACCAGCGTAGAAAACTCCGCCGACGAGCAGAATGGATCCGAGCACCGTGATGATGATGTCATGTCGCATGCTCAGCGAAATTTCCGCGACGTAGGCGGAGCGACCGGTCACGAGAATTTCCAGCGGTCCGCCATCCCAGCCTTCATGCGCTTTCGCGCGAAACGCATTCACCTCGCGCATCAATCGCTGGCAATCGAAGGCGCCGATGCTCGGCTGATTGGTTACGGTGAGAAACACTCGCATAGTCCGATCCGGGGAAGTGAGCGGCTGGTCTTCTTCGATCGCCGCATTGCTCGCGAATGGTTTCAAGGCCGGAGCGATGACGCCCAAGGGATCGAGCGTCAGTTCCATTTGCGGCTTCGGCGAACCGGCTTCGATTTCTCCGTGTAACCGACGGAGCCGTTCGCGAATTTTTTCCGGCTGCAAGAGCGACAAGGTTTCGTTGAACTCGTTAGGCGTTAGATTCAGCAAAAGCGGAACGGCGATCGATTGCAGATCGCGCACGCCGTCCGGCGTTTCGATCGGCGCACCGGAAAGAATGCGCGCACACCACGGTTGCTGACGAAGTGATTCGGCAAATTGCGGCGCAAATTCTTCCAGACGATCCGCGTCTTCCGGTTTGCAAAGAAGCGCGAAAGTCAGCGCGCGAACTTGCGAAAAATCGCGATTGTAAACTTTCAGGCCTTCGACGGATTCGAAGCCGCGCGGAAGCAGGTTCAGGACTTCCGTGTCTAATTTCATCCGCGTGATGAGAATGAAAAGCGACGCCGCCGCGATCAGGACGACGGCGAACCAGACCAGTCCGCGCCGTTGCGTAACGAGACGACTGATCAATGAATGAAGCGCCATGCGATGAAAGAAATCGCGACGCTAGAAACGCGCGTTAAAACTTTCCGCGCCGCTGGCAGCGCGAACGGACGTTCCGCCCGCGATAATTTTGTCGCGCAAACTAAACCAGCCACGTAAGCGTTCCGGCGCATTAGCCAACGGCCCGGACCACCGCCCGCGCGCGAGCGGACCTTCGGCGCTGGCAAATTTCGCATCCTGCCTAACGACCAGTAGCTTCACGCCTGGACCTTTGGTGAAAGTCAGCTCAAAATCGCCCGCCTTCGAATAACGAACGAGAACCTCACCGATCAGCGAAACGCGCGGTCCTTTGTAAGCGAGCTGGCCGCTTTTCGTTTGCCAGTCCCCGGCGGGAGTGGCGAATTGATGCGTGGACGTGGTGACACAACTCGTTAGGCAAAGGAGAAGAATAAGACTGATGTTTCGCATACGATTTTGTGATCAGGCAGTGACGAGCTCGGCCAGTTTCTTTTGCGGGAGCAAAGTCCGGCGCGGCGCGAGCGGAAAATATTTTTGCAGCCGAACGAGGAGATAAAAAATCTCCATGCGCCATCGGACGGCGAAGCTGGTGCCGACGTTGCCGCCAAGGACAGCATTCACCGCCGGCGGGATTTGCAGGAGATCCTGCGGGATGCAGAAAAATCTCGATGAATTCTTTCGAGTACCAGGCCTCAACAAAACGCAAATACACGTCCATCGCGCGATTGATGGTTTTTGCATAACTCTTGAACAGCGCTCGTTTTCGCGTTGGCCGTTCGAGCACTTCATGCAAAATATCGGCGCACTGTTCGCCGCCGAGCACGGCCAGAAAAACGCCGCTGCTAAAAACTGGATCGATGAACCCAGCGGCGTCGCCCGCCAGCATCCAGCGCTCGCCCGTTAATTGAGAACTACGATAGGAAAAATCCGCGGCGACATTGACGGGACTGACACGTTCGGCCAACTCCATCTGTTTCATCAAGACCGGTTGTTCGGCGATGGCGCGATCGAGGAACTCTTCCGGACTTTGTTTTGCAGCTTTGAAGGTCGCGGCATCGAGTACCACACCGATACTTGTGCGCGTTTCCGTCAAAGGGATGATCCAGAACCAACGGTCAAGGGCGCGCACCATCTTCGTCAGAGTGCCGTCTCTGCCTTCCGGGCGCACCACACCATCGTAGTGCGCGAAGACGGAAAATTTCTGCAGGTGATTGTAATTCTTCTTGAGCTTGAACTTGGCGCCGATGATGGAATTTCGACCGCTAGCGTCGATGACATACTGCGTGCGGATCTTGCCGCCGGAAGTTGTCAGGCGAACCTCGTCCCGTTCGAATTCGATTTCATCGACCGAAGTTTCTTCACGCACCTCGGCGCCTTTCTCACGCGCATTATCGAGCAGCACTTTGTCAAAGACGGCGCGCGTCACTTGATAGGAGCGATCCGTCTGCGAGCGGAAGCCGTCTTCGAAATAAAACTTCACGCTATCGTCGGCGCAGGCGCTGCACATTTCGCCACCGAATTTTTCCATAAAGCCAGCGCGCTTGAACTTTTCGTGCAGACCGAGCCGCGAAAATGCCTTCATGCTGAAAGGCAAAAGTGATTCGCCGATATGAAAGCGCGGGAATTTTTCGCGCTCGAGCACGACCACGCGACGCCCAGCTTGCGCGAGCAACGCACCGGCGGTGCTGCCCGCCGGACCGCCACCGATGATCGCGACGTCGTAGTGCTCCTCCTGCATGCGGCGAGCAAGGTAGCAAAGATGTCTGAAAATGCACTTGGCGAGAGCGGGAGATTCCTGCTTCGCTGGCTAGATGCGCTCGCCTCGAAATTCCACCGGGCCGTTTCCACGAGAGAACGGCTCGGTTATCATCCTGATCCTGGTCGTTCTCGCCGCGCTCGGCGTCGGTTGGTATTTCCTCAAATCGTCGCGTGATAAAACCGAGAAGGGAGGCCGCGCTTTCGCCGATGAAGTCGCACAACGCGTGGTCTTGCAACAGGACACGAAGTTTCTCGCCCGTGCGCTCTCGCAGAAAGCGCAGATACAATACCCGCCCTCATTCCAGATGCGGCTGATGGATTACGTGCGCGAACCGGGGGTGCCCAGTCCGCAATATAAGATGAAGGGTCAAGTCGCTTTCACCGATCAATTTTTCGACCCGAACGGAACCTTCATTGCCGAATTTGCCTACCCAACCGGTCCGGCAACGCTCGAAGTTCATATTTCGCATCCAGCCGCGCTCTGGCAGATCGATGACATTAATTGGACGTGGCAACCGCCGTCCCCTACGCCGGCTCCACTTCCCAGCGCGACTCCGACGCCAACCCCTACGCCGACTCCGACGCCAGCGGGCAAAAAGCGGCATTGAGTCTCGATTAGGTCAGGGTGTGGTGCGTCCTTTTTCGGCTCGAACTATTGCCAGGGGAATTATGTTATTTATAAATAACTTGATAAATATGGACTCATTTGTGTTACACCATAACAGGAATGAATCGTCATACTTTCTTCGTGCTACTCGCTGCCTTCGCTCTCGTCTCGGTTAACTCCGCGCGCGCCGTCGTTGTGCAGGAGGTGGCGGTCACGCCTGCGCAAGTCGTTCCAATTTCGGTGACCGGCTTTTACACCGGCAATGCCCTCGCTGGAATCAACAAGCTGGTAGTCGATGGCGTCTCCATGAATGGCTTTTGCATCGATCCATTCCATTTCAGTCTGCCTTCATCGAGCGGCTACTCATATGTTTCGCTGGCCAGCGCACCGAAGTTGCCCGGCACTATGGGAGCGGTGAAGGCCGACCAGATCAGTCGTCTGTGGGCGATGGCGTATTCGCCGAGCATGACTGCATCGCAGGCCGCCGGTTTTCAGATCGCTATCTGGGAAATTATTGGCGGCGCGAATTTCAGTATTTTCGGGACTGATTACGGTGCGAGCACCTTGCTCAGCAGCCTGGCCAGTTTCAATGGTGCAGGTGCCAGCCTGATCGGTTTGAGCGGCCCAGGTCAGGATTATGTGGTGGAGGAGTTTCGGCGGACGACCGCGGTGCCGGAAAGCGGATCCACTTTCGTTTTCCTGTTCGCTTCAATCGCCGCCATCGTAGCGGTGGCGAAGCGCACTCGTTTCGCGCAGACCTAAGTTTTTCGAGCGGCGCGGCCCGCGCTTTTTATTTGTCCGGCCAGCGCTTCGGTCGAAGGTGAGGCGCCGTGAAAATAATCGACCGCCACATCACCCGCGAGTTGCTGGTGAATTTCTTTTTTGCCGTGGCGGTGCTCAGCTTTGTGCTGGTGCTGGGAAATATTTTCCGACGCCTGCTGCCGTTGCTGGTTAATCACGATGTCCCGGTCGAGTTTCTCGTCACCTTCATCGCCTACGTCCTGCCGTTCTCGCTCATCTTCACTATTCCGTGGGGATTATTAACCGCCATCCTCCTCGTCTTTGGCCGACTGTCCGCGGAGAACGAACTGGTCGCGCTCCGCTCCAACGGCGTCAGCATCCCGCGCATCTGCATACCGCTCGCGGTGATCGCTGTTCTCAGCACGATCCTTTGCCTTTGGCTCAATGTGCAGGTCGCGCCCGCGGCGCAGTATAAAGTTCGGCGGACGATTTTCGATTTGGCGACGAGCAATCCGATGGCGCTTTTCGGGAGCGATCAAGTGATCGATCAATTTCCCGGACGCAAAATTTACGTGGGCAAGAAAGAGGGTAACAAACTCGAGAACATCATCGTCTTCGAAACGAATGAGCAATCGATGCCGATGCGCATCACGCACGCCCGCACCGGGACACTCGAAGCCGATTTACCTAACCAGCGCATCCTCATGCATCTCTACAATGCCCGCTATCAACAGCGGGACGAAAATGATCCGCAAAATCTCCAGCGCATGCGCGATGGAATCAGTATGGCGGAAGGCACCTTGCCGATCGGGCTGGAAGAACTTTATCAAAAGGAAAAACGTCGCACCGGCCGCTCGGCGCTTTCTCTCGAACAATTGATCGAGCAACTGAAATCCGGCGACAAAGATGAGCAAAGCGCCAGTCGCACGGAAATCAGTAAGCGGTTTTCTTTTCCATTTTCCTGCCTCGCCTTCGCGCTGATGGCGGTGCCACTTGGCATCACCGCGCATCGCCGCGAAACCTCGATGGGTTTTCTCATCAGCTTGTTGGTGGCTTTTGGTTATTTTCTCTTCGTCATCGCGGCCGATGCATTGCGCGGTAAAGCGTACTTGCATCCAGAATATCTTGTTTGGTTTCCGAATCTTCTTTTCCTCGTTCTCGGGGTGTTCTTGTTTCGTCGATTAGCTCGCCAATAGGCGTTGCAAAAGCGGGACGAAAAAATCCCGACGCTGGGACCTGGCTGTCAGCAATCGTCCTTGAACTCCTCTGCTAAACATCTGCGTTGCAGGCGTTAGCAGCTAGCTCATCGCGCTGGCACGCCCCGTGCAAAGGGAACCGTCATGCTATCTCGAATTGCGCTTCTCCTCGCGCTCGGCACTTCGTTCGCGTTTGCCTCCTCCGAAGAAAATGTTCATCAGGACCTCGACATAAAATCGGGCGGTAACCTCGTGGTCGATGTCGCGTTCGGCACGATCGACGTCGCCGGCGCGACCAACGACAAAGTTACCATCGACGCGCATCGCAAGATCGAAACGAGCGACGAAGCGAAAGAGAAACAATATCTCGCCGAAGTTCCGATTGTGATTACGAACGAGAACAACACTGTGACGGTGCGGGCGCGTCGGACAGAAAAAGATTCGTGGTCGTGGAATTGCAACGGCAACACCTCAATGGATGCGCGCTACACCATTCGCATCCCGAAGAATTTCAATCTCGATCTCAAAACGGGTGGAGGAATGATCACCGCGAATGACGTTGCCGGCACCTGCAGGATGTCGACCGGCGGCGGAAAATTACGGCTGGGGCAATTGCACGGTCCGCTCGAAGCGAAAACCAGTGGCGGCAGTATTCGACTAAATGATTGTCAGGGCGCGCTCAACGTCAGCACGAGCGGCGGCGAGATTAAGGCGGAAACCGGCAGCGGGAGTCTCGATGCGCGCACCTCGGGCGGTTCGATTGTCGTGCGTAATTTCGGTGGCGATACGAATGTGAAAACGAGCGGCGGTCAGCTCACGCTCGAGAACGTCCGTGGGAAATTGAGCGGCAAAACCTCCGGAGGTTCTATCACCGCTGCCCTTGTTTCTCCTTTGCCGGGCGATGTCGATCTGGCCAGCTCGGCCGGAAGTATTTCGCTCAGTGTTCCGGCGGATGCAGCGATGAACATCGACGCCTCCGCCAGCGTGGGCGCGGTCTCGACCGATCTTCCTTTTGTGGTGACGCGGGCGGAACGCGAACAACTGCGCGGCGCGCTCAATGGCGGCGGCAAAAGCGTTACGCTCCGCTCCAGTGCGGGCAGCATTTCCATCCGCTCCGCGGCCAACAAAACCGCCATGCAGTAAATCTGCCTAACGAATGCCTAACGAGTGCTGCGCCCGCCGGGTTTGTAGCCGCCGCCCTGCGGGCGGCGCGAGTGGTGCGGCCAGTCTGTCTCTAGTTTCGTTCGCGCGACCGGAATTCATCAGAAGTCGCAGCGTTTTTCTCATCAACTGAATTCTATGAATGATCTCCGCTTCGCCTTTCGCCAACTCCTGAAGTCCCCCGGCTTCACCTTCCTCACCGTCACCACCCTCGCGCTCGGCATTGGGATGAACACCGCGATCTTCAGTTTGATCAACGACATTTTCCTGCGCGGTCTGCCTTATCAAAAACCGGAACAGATCGTCAGCCTGCAAGCCGAAGCGAAGGAACGGAATCTTACGCAGCTGCCGATGTCGGTTCCGCGTTTCTGGCATTTTCGCGACGGGCAGACGGTCTTCACGCAATTAGCCGCTGACACCGGCAATGGTTATGTCCTCACCGGTCTCGGTGATCCGGTGCAGTTGAACGGCAACGATGTGACGGCGAATTATTTTGACTTGTTAGGCGTGACGCCCATTCGCGGCCGTCTCTTTTTGCCGCAGGAAGAAATGACTGCTGATGTAGCACTCGTTAGTCAAAATTTCTGGCGCAATCGTCTTGGCTCCGATCCGAACGTCATCGGACGCAGCGTCACTTTAAACGGCGTCGCTACCACGATCGTCGGCGTTTTGCCGAACATGCCGTTGGCTTGGTGGGGACCTAATGCGGAAATCTGGACGACAAAACCGTTTCAGCTCACCGGTCTCTCGCGTGAACGACTCATGCGTGGAGTGAGTTTCATGCGCGTGATCGGTCGCATGAAACCGGGTGTGACGATTGAGCAGGTGCGTGCGCAGTTGCCGTCGCTGCAGGCGGGTTATCGCGAGAAATATCCTGAGAACGCCGACAACTCCTGGTCGCCGGTTGCTCTCTCCGCGACGGAAGATGCGACCGGAAATCTGAACCGGCCGTTCCAGATTTTGATCGGCGCCGTCTGCGCGGTCTTGCTCATTGCCTGTAGCAACGTGGCCAATCTACTACTCGTTAGGTTCACTGGCCGTCGCCGCGAAATTTCTTTGCGCATGGCTTTAGGCGCGTCGCGCGGAGGTGTCGTTAGGCTATTCGTCCTGGAGAGCACGATGGTCAGCGTAATTGCCGGCAGCGTCGGGTTACTTCTTGCGCTCTGGCTTATCTCAATTCTGCCCAAGCTCTCGTTAGACAATCTTCCCATCGATCTCGCCGCCATCTCGCTCAACAAAACTGTTCTCTTCTTTACGCTCGGACTTTCGCTGCTCACCGGCGTGGCGATGGGACTTTATCCGGCGTGGCAAAGTTCCCGGGCCGATCTGGTCGATGGTCTGAAAGACGGCGGCCGCGCCATGACCGGCAGTCGTGGCCAACAGCGTTTTCGTCGCGGTCTGGTCGCGACACAGGTTGGTCTTTCCGTGGTGCTGCTCGCCGGCGCGGCGTTACTCATCACCAGTTTCCTGCGGCTCAGTCGCGAGCAATCCGGCTTTCACTATGATCACATGTGGGTCGGTGCTCTTGGCTTGCCGGAAACTGCCTACCCGAATGACGAGGCCCGCGGACGTTTCACCGAGCGACTGCAGAATGAATTACAAAATACGGCCGGGGTAGATGCGACTGCGATCATCGATGGCGTACCGCTCAGCGGAGCGAACAGCAGCTCGCCCTATGCTCGCGTCGATGGAAATGTGCCGCCGCTCAATCAGCGCCCGCTCGGCCGCACGCACAGCATCGCGCCGGGCTTCTTCAAGGCGTTCGGCATTCCTTTACTGGCTGGTCGAGATTTTGAGGAGCGCGATGGAGCGGATAAACCGCTCGTGGTTTTGATCAGCAAATCGGCCGCGAAAAAACTTTTCCCGAATGAAGATCCGATCGGGAAGCGAATTTATTTTGGGACCGACAACGGCATCGGCAACCCGACCGAAGTGGTCGGCGTGGTCGGCGACATTCGTTCGCTGCGCCTCGATCGCGTGAACGACGTCGAATTCTATCGGCCCTTCAAACAACGGGCGCAGCCCTTCGCGCAACTCGTCGTGCGCACTCCACTGAAACCGGAGGCTGCGGAAAACATGGTGCGCACCGCCCTGAATCGCATCGATCCCGGTCTGCCGATTATTCAACCGACCACCATGGACGCGATCGTTAACCGCTCGTTAGGCCAACAGCGCCTCACCATGACGCTGCTCGGAGTTTTCGCCGGCGTCGCTCTGGTTCTCGCTGCGGTTGGAATTTACGGCGCCGTTGCTTACACCGTCGAACAACGCACGGGAGAAATCGGAGTGCGCATGGCACTCGGCGCGCAGGCCGCCGATGTTCTTCGACTGGTCGTTAGGCAGGGAATGATGCCGGTCGTAATCGGACTGGCGCTGGGACTGGCAGCAGCGTTGGCCATGGGACAGTTGATCACCACGCAGTTATATAACGTCTCCGCGCACAACCCCGCGTTGCTCGCCGCAACCGCGGTCATGCTGGCGGCGGTGGCGTTGTTTGCCTGTCTTATGCCCGCGCGTCGTGCCACGCTGGTCGATCCCATTCAGGCACTGCGTACCGAATGATCTCGGATCTTCGCTACGCATTGCGGCAATGGCGGAAGTCGCCCGGTTTCACGCTCACGGCCTTGTTCACGCTCGCGCTTTGTCTCGGCGCGAACCTCACCATTTTTGCCGTGATCAATTCCATCCTGCTTCGACCGCTGCCCTTTCCGAACGCGGATCGGCTCGTCAATATTTACAACACCTATCCGAAAGCGGGTGTCGAAAATGATGGTTCGTCGATAACTAACTACTACGAACGGCGCGGCAACATTCCGGCCTTCGAGAGCCTTTCCCTTTATATGGAGAGAGCCGAAACCGTCGGTGATCCCGGCTCCATGCAACAAGAGGAAATCGTGCGCATCTCGCCGGATTTTTTCACGACTTTGGGTGTAAGCCCCTCCATTGGTCGCAACTTTACCGAGGAAGAATCGGACGAGCAGAAGAACGTCATTATTCTGACGGACGCTTTCTGGCGGCAGAATTTCGATTCGGATCCAAACATTCTGGGTCGTGACACCCGCATCAATGGTATCCAAAGAAAGATCGTTGGCATCCTGCCTCCTGCTTTTCGTTTTCTCTCGTCTGAGGCGCGCGTTTTTCTCCCGATAAAAACCGATATGGAACAGCGCGGAGCGAAAGCGCGCCACTCTGGCGGTGGCGGCACGCATCTGATCGCGCGTTTGAAACCGGGCGCGACGATCGCAGAAGCGCAAGCCCAGATCGATGCGCACAACGACGCGGTCGAGAAAGACAATCCGGAGGCGAAAATGATGGCCGAAGCCGGCTTCCGATCACTCGTTAGGCAACTTCATGCGGATCACGTCCGCTCGATTCGCCCAACACTTTTGTTGATGCAGGGCGGCGTCTTTTTCCTTCTGCTCATTGGCGCGGTCAATCTCATCAATCTTCTTCTCATCCGCGCGAGCGGCCGTGCAAAAGAAATGGCCATCCGCCAATCGATGGGCGCGAGCCGGCGACATGTCGTTAGGCAAGTCATCACGGAAACCGTTTTGCTTACCGCGATCGGCGGATTGCTCGGCGTTCTCGCCGGCGCGTGGGGAACGCAATTGCTCCAGTTGCTCGGCGCGAATCGTCTGCCGCTCGGCGCGCACATCGTCTTTGATGGTTGGCTCGCCGTCGTCGGACTCGTCAGTGCCGTGATTCTCGGACTCGTGATCGCGGTGCCGATCGCGTGGTTCAACCTGCGCAGTCATCTCGCGAACGCACTTCAATCCGAATCGCGCGCCGGTACGATCAACCGCGCTACGCAACGGCTGCGTCACGGCTTCATCATCGCGCAGATCGCGCTCGCTTTCGTTTTGCTGGCCGGCGCCGCGCTGCTCGGGCTGAGTCTGAAAAAAGTGATGTCCGTTCCGCCCGGTTTCCGCGCCGATCATGTTCTCACCGGCGAGTGCACCATCTCATGGCAACTTCTGCCGGATAGAATTGCGATCGTCGATCGCTTACTCGAATCCATCCGCCAGCAACCTGGCATCGTCGCCACCGGAACGATCACGAACATTCCGTTGAGCGGAGACAGTGGCAAAACCGCCTTCGCACCGAAGGGTTATGTGCCACCGCCGGGCCAATCAGCGCGCGGTCATTATTCCTACGGTGTGACTGGCGATTATTTTTCCGCCCTTGGCATTCCATTGCGCGAAGGAAGATTTTTGACTTCGGCCGACTCACATCGCGCGGAACGGGTCTGTGTGGTCGACGAAGATTTTGCCCGGCGTTACTGGCCCAACGGCGGCGCGCTCGGGCAACGGATCTTCGATAGGCGACGAAACAGACGATGCGAAGCTGTTCACCATCGTCGGCGTGGTCGGCACATGTGAAGCAAGCCGAGCTCACGGAAGCGCAGGGGCAGGGGGCGGTTTATCTGCCTTACGCTTATCGCGACGCCGCCAGTATTTTCGTCGTCACGCGCACAAGCCAGCGTCCGGAAGCGTTCGCCGAGACATTGCGCAAGTTGGTGCGAGCAGCGCATCCCGAGCTCGCGTTCGATAACATCCGCTCGATGGACACGCGCATCGCGGACAGCCTAATCGCGCGCCGCTCGCCAGCGCTGCTCGCGGGAATTTTCGCCGGTGTCGCGCTGCTGCTGGCCGCGATCGGAACGTATGGCGTGTTGAGTTACGCGGTCGCGCAACGGAGGCGTGAGATTGGCATTCGTATGGCGATTGGCGCGCAGAGAAAACAAATCGGCCAGCAATTCCTCGCGTCAGGGCTGCGCCTTCTCGCCGCTGGAATTTTTCTCGGTTTGATCGGTGCGTGGTTTGCCGGAAGAGCGATGCGAAGTGTTCTCTTCGGTGTGCCCGCACTGCCGGTAGGCGCTCTCGTTGGAACGGCTTTGGTAATGAGCGCGGTCTCACTGATTGCCTGTCTCATCCCCGCATGTCGCGCCAGTCTGCTCGATCCCATTGAAGCTCTTCGCACCGAATAACCACTCGTTAGGCAAATTATGATGACCGATCTTCGTTACGCGCTCCGGCAACTGCTCAAAAATCCGGGCTTCACTGCGGTCGCCATTCTTACTCTCGCGCTCGGCATCGGCGCTTGTTCCGCAATTTTCTCGGTGGTGGACGGCGTGCTCTTGCGTCCCCTCGATTACCCAAACGCCGATCGCATCGTCGTTATCCGCGAAGCGCAACCGCCGCAATTCCCGGAGTTTTCCACCTCGCCGCCCGATTACATCGATTGGACGAAGCAGGCGAAATCGTTCGAGCAGATCGCCGCCTACGGTGGTGCGCAGATGAATCTCACCGGCGAAGGCGAACCGCAGCGTTTGATCGGTCAGCGCGCGACCGCGAACTTTTTTGCGGTTTATGGCGTGCAGCCGCTACTCGGTCGCTGGTTTTCTTCCGAGGAAGATGCGGCCGGAAAAAATCACGTCGTGGTTTTGAGCTAGCCGTTTTGGCAGCGCGTTTTCGGCGGCGCCGCTAACGTGCTCGACAAGCAAGTGCAGTTGAACGGCGAGTCTTACACGGTCGTAGGTGTTGCGCCGGCGGGTTTCGGTCAGCAAAAGAAGGTCGATGTCTGGATGCCGATGGCGTTCAAGCCTGACGAGACCTCGAACGACGCGCGCGGCGCACATTACGTGAACACCATCGGTTTGTTGCGGCCCGGCGTAACGGTTGCGCAAGCCGATGCGGAAATGCGCGTGATCGCTTCGCAGATCGCGACGCAATATCCGAACAGCAACAAAGGCTGGACCGTCTTTGTCATGTCCTACCTCGACTACAGCGTGCGCAATGTGCGCGTCGTTCTTTACACATTGCTCGGTGCGGTCGGCTGTGTGCTTCTCATCGCCTGCGCGAATATCGCGAACCTTCTGCTTGCGCGTGCCACGGCGCGTCATCGCGAAATTTCCATTCGTGCGGCCTTGGGCGCCGGTCGCGGGCGACTCGTCAGGCAACTACTTACCGAAAGTGTTTTGCTCGCATTGCTCGGCGGCGCCGCCGGATTGATTCTCGCGCATTGGGGATTGGCGGCGTTGATCGCGCTCGCGCCGGCAACTTTGCCGCGCACGACGAACATTCATCTCGACGGACTGTCGTGGCATTTTCGCTCGCGCTCAGTCTGATCACCGGCATTATTTTCGGCGCCGCGCCGGCATGGCTGGCCGCGCACACCGATGTGAACGAAGCTTTGAAACAAGGCGCGCGCGGTTCAACCGAAGGCGGCGCGCGCGGAAGATTTCGCAGCGCGCTCGTTGTTCTGGAAGTGGCTTTTGCGTTGGTCTTGTTAGGCGGCGCGGGTTTGCTCGCGCGCAGTTTCATGCAGCTCACGCATGTCGATCCCGGATTCATTCCGGAAAACGCAACCGTGCTGCGACTCGCTTTGCCGGAGAAAAAATATCCGCAGCCCGAACAGCAGAAGGCTTTTGTCGATTCTTTGCTGCAACGACTAAATGCGTTGCCCGGCGTGCAGGCGGTCGGCGCCGCACAGGTCCTGCCATTGATCGGCGATTACTCCTTGGCCTTTGAGATTGAGGGCCGGCCAGAATCGCCCGCAGAGCGATTGGCCAACCACGACCTATTACGCGATCACGCCGGATTATTTCCGCGCCATGGGAATTCGATTGATGCGCGGTCGAGTCTTTACCGCGCAAGACGATGCGCGGGCGCCGCGCGTGGCCATCATCAACGAAACACTCGCCCGTCAATTTTTCCCAAACGAAGATCCGATCGGCAAACGGATCAACATTCCAAATGACGCGCCGGGTTCGTCGAAGGTCTGGCGCGAAATCGTCGGTATCGTTGCTGACGTCAAACAATATGGCGTGGATAAAGAGACCACGCGCCAGAGTTACGAGCCTTTCGCGCAGAATCCGTTCGAGATGCTCAATGTCGTCGTGCGCACTTCCGGTTCGCCGGCCGCGATGTTAAGCGCGTTGCGTCCCGCAGTTTACTCAGTCGATAAAGATCAGCCGATCGGTTCGATCCGGCCACTGGAAGAAATCATGGCGGAAAAAATCTCGCAGCAACGTTTCGCGATGTTGCTGCTTACCGTTTTCTCCGTCGGTCGCGCTCGTGATTGCCGCGGTCGGAATTTACGGGGTAATGGCTTACAGCGTCGTTCAACGCACGGGGGAAATCGGAATTCGCATGGCGCTCGGCGCGCAGACGCGAGATGTCCTGCGCCTTGTTCTGTCGCAAGCCGGCAAACTCGTCGGCCTCGGTCTGCTCGCCGGTTTGCTGGCGACTTTCGCCACTTCGCGCGCGATGGGCTCGATTCTTTTCCGCACCAGCGCCCACGATCCGCTCACCTTGGCCAGAATAACACTTTTGCTCGGCGGCCGTCGCGCTGGTCGCCTGTCTTCTTGCCGGCGCGTCGCGCCACGAAAGTTGATCCCATCGTCGCCCTGCGCGTCGAATAACCACTCGCTAGACCAATATGCTCACCGACATTCGTTACGGCATCCGCCAACTTCTCAAACATCCCGGTTTCACTTTTGTCGCCGTGCTCACGCTCGCGCTCGGTATCGGTGCCAACACCGCCATCTTCAGCGTGGTCAACGCGCTGCTCTTGAAGCCGCTGCCGTTTCCGGAATCGCAACAGCTCATCGCCGTCGGCATGCGCGATACGCGCGAGAAGAATGCCACGACGCAACTGAACTCGCTGTCTTATCCGGACTTCTTCGATTTCCGGACGCAGAATCGAACGCTCAGCAGCATCGCGATTTTCGTGATCAGTCTTTTGCCCTAACGAGTGAAGAAGGCGCCACCAGTCTGCGTGGCGTGAAATCGAGCGCGGATTTTTTCGATGTGCTCGGCATTAAGCCGATCATCGGCCGCGCCTTCGCGCGCGAAGATGAACAGGCCGGCGGCGGACCGGGCGGACATCAAGGTCATCATCAGTTACGATTTTTGGAAAAAACATTTTGGCGGTGAAGCCAGCGCGCTCGGTCGCACGCTCGAGCTCGGTCGCCGTCAATTCACCGTCATTGGTGTCATGCCCGCGGGTTTTCAATTTCCGATTTCCTCCGATAGCGTCGATGTCTACGTCACGATCGCGGAAGACGCGGCGACTCCTGATGGCTCGAAACCGCAGACGGAAAATCGCGGCAGCCATAGTCTAGAGTCAATCGCGCGGATGAAGCCCGGCGTGACGGTCGAGCAGGCGCAGGCGGACCTTGCCACGATCGCGGCCAACTTGGAGAAACAATATCCCGACACGAATTCCTATTTCGGCGTCGCTTCCAAACCGTTGCGCGAAGACTTGATCGGCGATGTGCGAACCGCGCTTTATGTTCTTTTCGGCGCAGTCGTTTGCGTGTTGCTGATCGCCAACGCCAATGTCGCCAATCTTCTCCTCGCGCGCGCGTCGGTGCGCGGAAAAGAAATGGCGTTGCGCGCCGCCATGGGCGCCAGCCGCGCACGCATCATCCGGCAATTGCTCACGGAAAGCGTGTTGCTCTCCGCGTTGGGCGGCGGCTTCGGATTACTCATCGCGCAATGGGGCACGGAAGCGCTCATCCGCACCGTCCCGCAAAACATTCCGCGCATCAGCCACCATTCAGCTCGATGGCGTCGGTGCTCATCTTCACGCTCTTGGTCTCGCTCGGCACCGGCATTGTCTTCGGACTCGTGCCCGCGTGGCAGGCCTCGCATGTCGATCTCAACACTTCGCTCAAATCCGGCAGCCGCACCGGCAGCGGCGGCGGAAAGCAAAGGCCGTTTACGTAACGGTCTCGTCATGGCGGAGGTCGCGCTCGCGCTCGTGCTTCTGATTTGCGCCGGCTTGCTGATCCAGAGTTTCGCGCGCCTCGGTCGCGTGCCAGCCGGGCGTGCGCACCGAACATCTGCTAACGGCGCAGCGTGCAGTTGCCCGGCGTCGCTTATCCGAAGAACGAAAACGTCATCGCGTTCTTACGATCAATTTCTGCCGCGCATCCGCGCCATTCCCGGCGTGGAATCGGCCAGCACGATCGTGCCGCTGCCGTTGAGCGGTAGCAATATGGTGACCGATTTCGATATCGAAGAACATCCGTTGCCCGAAGGTCAACGCCCGGCCGCGCCGGTGCGAATCATCGCGACCGATTATTTCAAGACGATGGGAATCCCGGTCCGAAGCAGGGCCGCGTTTTCGACGACGCGATCGTCTCGAATCCGCGCCGGTCGTGATCGTGAACGAACGTTTCGCCAACAAATATTTCCCCGGGCAGAACGTCATCGGCAAACGCATCAAGCCCGGCTTCTGCGCGGATGATAGCTGGCGAAAAGATGCGCGAGATCGTCGGCGTCGTCGGAAACGTGAAGCATCTTTCGCTGAAGAACGAGGATTCGCCCGAGATGTATCTGCCGCGGACGCAGATTCCGATTCACATCATGTCGATCGTCGTCCGCGCGAATGTTTCGAACCCGGCCGGCGCTAACGAATGCGTTGCGCAAAGAACTGGCCGCGATGGACGCGCACCATTCCGCTGCGCGAGCGTGCGCGTGTTCGACGAATACATTTCGCGCTCGCTGGCGCGGCCGCGTTTCAACGCGCTTGTTGCTTTCGATTTTCGCCGGGACCGCGCTCGTTCTGACTGCGATCGGCATTTACGGCGTGATGGCTTACTCCGTGGCGCAGCGGACGAATGAAATTGGAATCCGCATCGCGCTGGGCGCGGGCACAATCGTCGATCTTCCGTCTCATCGTCGGCCAGGCGATGACGCTCGTTGGCATCAGCGTCGTCGGTTGGTCTGGTCGGCGCGTTTGCGGCCACGCGTTTGTTGAACAGCCTTCTTTTCGGTGTCGGTGCATGGGACCCAGTCACGTTCGGCGTGATCGTGATGCTCGTTTCCGTCGTCGCGTTCCTTGCCGCCTGGTTACCAGCGCGTCGCGCCGCCAACGTCGATCCGATCGTCGCCCTCCGCACGGAATAACTACTCGTTAGACCAAAATGCTTACCGATCTCCGCTACGGCCTGCGCCAACTAATCAAGCATCCGGGTTTCACTTTCGTCGCGGTGATCACGCTCGCGCTTGGCATTGGCGCGAACACCGCGATTTTCAGCGTAGTTAACGCGGTCCTCTTAAAGCCGTTGCCGTTTCCCGCGCCCAAGAACTTGTGGCGATCGGTGGAGTCGATCTGAACGCGAATGTCTCGCCGCCGAGGCTCGACTCGATGTGCTATCCGGATTTCTTCGATCTGCGCGAACAGAATCGCAGCTTCTCGAGCATGGCGGTTTATAACAACCGCGGTCTCGCGCTGGTTGACGAAACGGCCGCACAAAGTGTGAGCGCCGAAAAAGTCAGCGGAGAATTTTTCGACGTGCTTGGCATAAAGCCGATGCTTGGTCGCGGTTTCGCGCGCGCGGATGAGCAACCGGGTGGCGGACCCGGCGGCCTCAAAGTTGTTTTGAGTTACGGATTTTGGCAGCGCCATTTCGATCACGCCGATGATGTGATTGGCCGCGTCCTAATGCTGGATGGTCGTCCGCACACGGTGATCGGAGTGATGCCGCAAGGTTTTCAGTTCCCAATTCAAACCGACCCGATCGAGATTTATATGACGATTGCCGAGGATGCGTCTACTCCCGACGGGACAACGCCTATCACGCAACAACGTGGCAGTCACGGTTTGGAAGGAATTGCGCGGTTAAAAACTGGCGTGCTCGCTCGCGCAGGCGAACGCGGAGCTGCGAACGATCGCCGCCGTGCTGGAAAAAAAATATCCGGAAACCAACACCAAATTTGGCGCCGGAGCGCAGCCGTTGCGCGATGAAATCGTCGGAGACGTTCGGACCGCACTTTACGTTTTGTTTGGCGCGGTCGCCTGCCTGCTGCTCATCGCGAATGCAAACGTCGCCAATCTCATGCTGGCGCGTGCGTCGGTGCGCGGAAAAGAAATTGCGCTGCGTGCTGCTTTGGGCGCGAGCCGCGGACGGATCATTCGACAATTGCTCACGGAGAGCGTGCTTCTTGCCGGACTCGGCGGGTTGCTCGGATTGCTGATTGCGCAATGGGGAACCGAAGCCCTCGTCGCGGCAGTCCCGCAAAATATTCCGCGCGTCAGTGCGATTCAGTTAGACGGAGCAGTGCTGGCCTTCACTCTCTTGGTCTCGTTAGGCACCGGAATCATTTTCGGCCTTGTCCCGGCCTGGCAGGCATCGCACGTCGATCTCAATGCCGCGCTAAAATCTGGCGCTCGCGGCGGCGGCGGCGCGGAGGGAAAACATCGTGTGCGCAATGCTCTGGTCATGACCGAAGTGGCGCTCGCGTTGATTCTGCTCATCTGCGCCGGCCTGTTGATTCAAAGCTTCGCTCGTCTCGGTCGGGTTGATACCGGCATGCGGACTCAGCGTCTTTTTACGGCACGCATCGGACTTCCCGCGTCCGCTTATCCTCGCCCGGAAAACATCATTGCATTTTTCGATCAGCTCATGCCGCGGCTCCGCGCAATTCCCGGCGTCGAATCCGTGACCGCGGCCTGGCCGTTGCCCCTCAGCGGGAGCAACAACGTCAGTTCGTTTGATATCGAAGAACATCCCATGCCTGAAGGGCAACAGCCGGATAGTCCGATGCGGATCGTGCGTTCGGATTATTTCGAGACCATGGGTATTCCGGTTCGCCAAGGCCGCGGCTTCGTCGAAACCGATCAGTTCAAGTCATTGCCAGTTGTAATCGTAAACGAGTTCTTCGCGCAAAAATATTTCCCGGGTCAAAACGTGGTGGGCAAACACATTCAACCGAGTTGGGGCGTTGGCGATGAGAAGCCGCTCATGCGCACGATCGTGGGCGTAGTCGGTAACGTGAAGCACCGCACGCTCAACATGGAGTTTACTCCGGAGGTTTATCTCTCGGCGTCGCAGATCCCGGTGGATTCGATGTCGATCGTCGCGCGTACTAATGTGTCTAATCCCGCGGCGATTACTTCCGCCGTCCGTGCGGAACTCGCCGCCGTCGATCGGAACATTCCGTTGGTCCGCGTTCGCGTTTTTGACGAATACCTTGCACGCGCGCTGGCCCGGCCGCGCTTCAACGCTTTGTTGCTTTCGATTTTCGCCGGCACGGCGCTGCTTCTGACAGCGATCGGAATTTATGGCGTGATGGCGTATTCCGTTTCGCAACGCACCAGCGAAATCGGGATCCGCATCGCCTTGGGAGCGGCGAAAAGTTCGATCTTTCGCCTCGTCGTCGGACAAGCCATGACGATCGTCGCAATTAGTTTGATGATCGGGCTGGCGGGCGCGTTTGCCGCCACTCACTTGCTCAACACGCTTCTTTTCGGTGTCGGTGCATGGGATCCAGTGACGTTCGGCGCGATCGTGATTCTCATTTCCGTCGTCGCATTTCTTGCCGCATGGTTACCAGCGCGTCGCGCCGCCAACGTCAATCCCATCGTCGCGCTCCGTACCGAATGAATGATTTCCGCTTGGCGTTTCACAACTTGCGAACCGAATAATCGCCTAACGAGTACAAGATCATGAGCACCTTAATTACCGAACTGAGATTCGCCATCCGCATGCTGTTGAAAGCGCCGGCTTTCACGATCATCGCGATTCTTGCGCTCGGGCTCGGCATTGGCGCCAACACCGCCATCTTCAGCGTGGTGAATGCGGTGCTCTTGCGGCCGCTGCCTTATCCCGATCCGGATCGCCTCGTGCTCGTGCGGGAACGGAGTTCGGGTTTCGAGAATGGCTCCGTCAGCTTTCCGAACTATCTCGACTGGCGCGCTGGACAGCACAGCTTCACCGATCTGGCGCTCGCGAGGCGGGAGAGCTTCAACTTCGCCACCACCGGTGGCGATGCGACGCCGGAGCGAATGAACGGCGCGCGCATCACTTATAATTATCTGACTGTCCTCGGCCTCAAACCGCTGATCGGGCGTGATCTCACCGAGGCTGATGACCAGGCGGGTAGCGCACCGGTGATTCTGATTAGCGAAAACGTTTGGCGGACGCGCTTCGGCCGCTCGCCGAAAGTGCTGGGACAGCAAGTGGTGGTGGACGGTGTGCAACGCGAGATCGTGGGCGTTTTGCCGGAGCAGGTAAAGTTTCCGCGGCTGGCGCAAATTTTTGTGCCGCTGGCCGATTTGCGCAAAGCGGAGAACAATCTCCAGCGCGGAAATCATCCTGGATTCAGCAGCCTGGGCCGGCTCAAGCCCGGCGTCTCCCTTTCGCAAGCGCTGGCCGACGTGGACACGATTGCGGCCGCGCTGGAAAAGCAATATCCCGATACGAACACCGGTCGCCGACTCAACATGCGTCTGCTGTTGGAAGCTTCCGTCGGAGAGTATCGCCAGAGTTTGAACCTCTTGTTAGGCGCGGTGGCCTGCGTGCTTCTCATCGCCTGCGCAAATGTAGCGAATCTGCAACTGGCGCGCGCACTCGCGCGCATGAAAGAACTCGCGGTGCGTGCGGCTTTGGGTGCGAGCCGTTGGGCGTTGGCGCGTCAACTTCTCACCGAAAGCACATTGCTCGCGCTGGTCGGCGCCGCCGTGGGGGTGATCCTCGCCATCTGGAGTTTGGACGCGATCATCGCTCTCTCGCCGCAAAACATTCCACGGTTCAAAGAAACGCGCATCGATGGAGCGGCATTATTTTTCACCGCGGTCATCGGATTGGCGGCGGGAATTCTTTCGGGTATCTGGCCGGCGTGGCGAATCTCGAACACGGCCGCGCTCTCGGTGGTGTTGCATGAAGCTGGGACGCGCGGTGGTAGTGGCGGCGCGGCGCGACAACGCGCGCGCTCTGTCCTTGTGATCGCGCAAGTCGCGCTCGCTGTCGTCCTGCTCGCGGGCGCGGGACTGACTCTGAAAAGCTTTTGGCGCGCGCAAAACGCCCCGCTCAATTTCGATCCGCACAATATTCTTCTGGCCGCGATCGATCTGCCCAAAGCCGGCTACGATCGCATCGATGAAAAAGGAAACTCCGTCGTAGACGACGAGAAGACGCGCGTGTTTTACAACCGCTTGCTCGAGCGCGTTCGCGTCCTGCCGGGCGTCGAAGCCGCGGCGATCGGCGCGAATATTCCTTTCGACGACAATGAATGGGACAGCGGTTTCCACGTCACGGGCACACCCGCCGCCGAGCCGGGCAAAGAGCCCTCGGCCGAGGTCAACATCATTTCATCGGATTATTTCAAAGTCATGAAGATGCCGATCATACGCGGGCGTGCCTTCGGACCCGAAGATGTCCCGGACATGAATCGTTCGCGCTCGGTCATCATCGATCAAACCTTTGCCGAAAAATATTTTCCGGGACGCGATCCGATCGGTCTGAACATCGACGATAATCAGCGGCCCCACACCGATACTATGGCCGAGGCGGCGAAATATCCGCCGCTCATTATTGTCGGCGTGGTTGCGCGCACGCGGAACGAAGCGCCCGGCGAAGACAACGTGGAGAAGCTCGGCTTCGTGCACATGTATTTTTCTTCCGAGCAGAATCCGGCCAACAGCAACATGCTGATGTTGCGCGTGCGAGGCGGTGATCCGAAGACGCTTGTTCCACTCGTTAGGCGCGAAGTGCAGGCGATCGATCCGGCGCAGCCGATTGGAGCGGTCGCGACCATGGAGGAAAACATCGGCGCCAGTCTCGCGACGCGTCGGCTGACGATGACGTTGCTCGGCACTTTCGCCGCGCTCGCACTTTTGCTCGCGAGCGTGGGACTCTATGGCGTGATGGCGCTGAGCGTGACGCAACGGACGCGCGAGTTGGGAATTCGGCTCGCGCTCGGTGCGGCGCGCGCGGATGTCTTCCGACTGGTTCTCGGACAAGGCGCGGCCCTGATTGCGATGGGACTTCTGCTGGGTCTGGTCGGCGCGCTGGGAACAGGTCGCGCCCTAACGAGTGTTCTCTATAACGTCGGCGCGGTTGATCTGCCTGCCTTGACCACGTCGCTCATTTCGCTGAGCGCAGTGGCTATGCTGGCGTGTTTTTTCCCAGCACGAAGAGCGACGCGCGTCGATCCGATGGTGGCGCTGCGCGAAGAGTGATGTAATCACTCGTTAGGCGATTTCGTCGCTGATGATGAAGAATTTCTTCAGAATGGCGCGGCCGAAATTAGTCGTTAGGGCAACGTCGGCTGCGTCGCGTCCAACGGCCATGACGATGCGGCCGATGCGCGGGACATTGTGCCGCGCGTCGAATGTATACCAGCGTCCGCCGAGATAGGCTTCGAACCAGCCACTGAAATCCATTGGTAGCACCACCGGTACGCCGATGTCCCCCATATATCCGGTGACATAACGCGCGGGAATATTCATGCAGCGCATGAAGGTCAGCGCGAGATGACTGAAATCGCGGCAGACACCGCGGCCGTCGTTATAACAATCGAAGGCGGACTTGGTCACATCGGCATGTTGATAATTAAAAGTGATGTGGTTATGCACCCAATCGCAGATGGCTTTCGCGCGTGGCCAGCCCGGCTGCGTATTACCGAAAAGCTGCCAAGCGACGTCGGAGAGTTTGTCGACTTCGCAGTACCGACTCGTTAGGAGAAACGGCAGCACTTCATCCGGCAGATCTTCGATGTTGGCCTGCGTGGCTTCCGGGGCTTGCGCATCGGGCCGGCCGCTGTCTTCGATCATTGTCTCGAGTGACATGCGAATATTCCCGGCCGGCGCGACGACGCGAGCGCAGCGATTGCCGTAGAGATCGGTGAAATCGTGTAGCAAAATATTCGGCTCGAGCACGATTTTTTCCTCGGCGAGCAAATCTTTCTGCCGCGAGGGATGCACATAAAGCATCAGGATCATCGGCGTCGGACCGACGAGTTCGAATTCAATATCGAAACCGATTTTGATCTTCATGAGTGCGCGCCGAAGTTGCCACACAATCGGTTCTTAGCTAACTGACGGATGCTTCCAAAATTTAGTGGCCCACTTCCGGAGGACGCGCCTGAGTTGGAGCGCGCTCTGAATGAGAGTCTCGAACGCTTCTTCGGTTTGCAGACTAAAATCGTGACGGTGACGAATCCTGCGCCGCAGCAGTTGGAAATATCGGCGAGCGTTTCTGACTTAGAAACGGCAGTTACGCAGATCGTCACACGCGAAGCGGGCAAGCAAGGCGTGGTCGTGGAGGAGGTGCGTTTGAATTTCCGTCAACTCGGTCCGCGCGCCTTGGCATTGGAAGGAAACGTGCGCGCCAAAAAAATGGTTTTCACGACGACAGTTCATCTCACCGGGCAATTGGAAATCAGCGAGCAACTAACGGCCACGATTTCCAGTCTCAAGTGCAGCGGTGAAGGCGCGATCGGTTCAATGGCCTGCGCATTTATTTCCCCGCAGCTGGCGAAGTTGGACGGGAAGAGCCTTCCGTTGACTGCGTTAGTGCGCAATGAACGGCTGCTGAGCGATGTGCGCCTCAGCGCCGGTGAAAAACTCACGATTTCCGCGGAGTTCGCCGCCTGAAAAACCACTTGCAAATCGAGACATTCCCTCTACTTTCCGCGTTCCTTTATGGCGAAAACCTCCTGGATTAACCGCAACAACCGCAAGCGTGACACGGTGAAGAAATACGCCACCCTCCGCGCTGAGTTGAAGGCGAAGAAGGATTACGCTGGGCTCTCGCAGCTGCCGCGTGACGCGAGCCCGACTCGTGTTGTGAACCGTTGTCAGGTCAGCGGACGCCGTCGCGCGTTTATTCGTCGCTTCAAAGTTTCGCGTCTCACTTTTCGCGAGCTCGCTTCCGCTGGGTTTATTCCCGGCGTGACGAAATCGAGCTGGTAGCATTTCGCGCGCGTTGGGGCTCGGGTGCGGGCGTGCATCCGTCTGATGAGTATTTTCTTTTTTGCATCCATTGCTTTTGCGTCTCCGGCGCAGGCCATTATTGAACACTGGGATTCGCCTGAACTCTTGCTCGGCAAGCTCGCCGCGATCTTCGCCTTGGTTTTGCTCAACGGCTTTTTCGTCGCCTGCGAATTTTCCATTATCAAGGTTCGCATCAGTCAGCTGGATGCGCTGGTGGAGGAGGGAGACACGCGCGCTCTTTTCGCGAGGCATGTGCGCAGTCATCTCGACGCTTATCTTTCCGCGACCCAACTTGGAGTCACGCTGGCAAGTCTCGCGCTTGGCTGGATCGGCGAAGAATTTCTCGAGCAAATGCTGGAGCCGTTTTTCGGCCTGTTCGGGGTGCATTCGCACGCGGTGGTGACGGCGATCGCGGTCGCGCTGGCGTTTTTCGGAATCACATTTCTGCACATCGTCTTTGGCGAACTCGCGCCGAAATATATTGCGATCGCAAATCCATTGCCGGTGGCGCTACGACTCGTTAGACCGCTCGGCGGATTTTATGTTGTGTTCAAGCCAATCATCTGGCTGCTGCATAAATCATCGAATTTTTTGCTGCGCGGACTATTGCGCATCCAGCCGGTACCGAGTTCCGAGCTGGCGCACAGCGAAGAAGAGCTGCGACTTATTCTCGATCAAAGCGAGAAGTCCGATGAAGTTTCGACTCTGGGGCGCGACATCCTGGTTAATGCGCTGGACATGCGACGTCGCGTCGTGCGTGATATCATGACGCCGCGCGGCGATGTCATCTATCTCGATGTCGAAAAGAGCTTCGACGAAAACGTGCGCACCGCGCTGGAATCAAGACATACGCGTTTCCCACTTTGCCGCGCGCATCTCGACGAAACGCTCGGACTCATTCACATCAAGGAGCTGGTGCCGTTGATGCGCGCTCCGCAGGCCGATCTCATGAGCATCCGGCGCGACGTGCATTCCGTTCCGGAAATGATGTCGCTGGAAAAGTTGCTTAATCTTTTTCTGACAAAGCACGCGCATCTCGCGATGGTCGTGGACGAATACGGCGGCTCAGTCGGAATGGTCACTTTGGAAAACGTGCTCGAAGAATTGGTCGGCGATATTCAAGACGAATTCGACAAGGAGAAGGAAGAATTTCGCGAGCTAAACGAGAACGAATTCGTCATCGAAGGCGCGGTTGGTTTATATGAATTGCAGGACCTCGCCGGACTTACTTTGGAGAGCGCGGACGTGAGTACCATCGGCGGTTACGTGACGCATTTGCTGGGTCATTTGCCCAAGCAGGGCGAGCAAGTTCAAATCGAAAATTATCTCGTGACCGTTACGAAAACGGACGGGCGCCGCGTTGAGCAATTACACTTTCGCAAGTTGAGCGAAGCAGCGCTGACCGCACAGACCGCCAAGTCGGACGCAGCCTAACGAGTCGTTAATTGGTCCATGGAACTGACGATCGAAACCGATGTGACCTGTCCGCATTGTGGCGAATCATTTCCATTGCTGATCGATACTTCGCAATCCTCGCAGTCGTTGGTGGAAGACTGCACCGTTTGTTGCCGGCCGATTCATATTCTCCCAACCCGGCGAAGTCTTGGAAGTGAACGAAGCCGTCTGAGATGACTACGAGACCGCGTCCAGTTGCGCGAGCAATTTGGGCCGGCGACGCAGTTGCGCGGTCAGCGTTTCGATCGCGCGCAAAGTTTGCGGACTGATGTGATGCTCCATTCCTTCGACGTCGTGATCGATGACGCGTTTGTCCAAACCGAGTAGTCCCAGAAAGTCGGTCAAGAGTTGATGTCGGCGCGCGATGTTGCGTGCGAGTGATTCGCCCGCGGCAGTCAAAACCAGTCCGCGGTATTTTTCGGTACTTGAGCAGACCATCGGCATCGAGTCGTTGCACCATGTTCGTCACGCTGGCCTGCGAGATTTTGAGACTGCCGGCAATATCAATCACACGCGCGTAACCTTTGCCCTGAATCAATTCGAGAATGCGTTCGAGATAGTCTTCAACCGCGGTTGAGTTGCGAGCGGCTGATGTCTTACGGGATGCCACGAGGCCAGTAGCTAGCCGTGCTTACTGATATTGGTCAAACGAAAAATACTTTGCCGTTGACATATTCATAGATAAAGACAACTAAGTTAGTCGTGGCTAATATCCCTCTTGGCGCCGACGAATTGCATTCGCGGGCGGGATTTCGTTCCCAGCCGCAGCGGCCGTCCCTCTCCGAGGTGCATCGCAGTCTGGTCGTACCGGTGAGCGCGAGTTTTTGGCGCAAACTGATCGCCTTCGCCGGTCCGGGATTTCTCGTCGCGGTCGGTTACATGGACCCGGGAAATTGGGCGACTGATCTGGCGGGTGGATCGAAGTACAATTTCACGCTGCTCTCGGTCATCATGTTGTCGAACCTGATGGCGATCCTTTTGCAGGCGCTCTCGCTCAAGCTCGGCATCGTGACGGGACGTGATCTCGCGCAGGCTTGTCGCGATCATTTTAGCCGGCCGGTTTCCTATTTCCTTTGGTTTGTTTGCGAGTTGGCCATTGCGCCTGCGATCTGGCGGAAGTGATCGGCTCCGCCATCGCGTTGAAACTTCTCTTCGGAATTCCGCTGCTGGCCGGCGTCTGCGTGACCGCGCTCGATGTGCTGATCGTTTTGTTTCTTGCAGAACAAAGGCTTTCGCTACATCGAAGCGCTCGTGATCACGCTGATCGTCGTCATCGGCGGATGTTTTGCCTGGGAGTTGATCGCCTCGCGGCCGGACTTGTTAGGAATCGCGAAAGGTTTTATTCCTTCGCCGCAAATCGTCACGGATCCGGGCATGCTCTATATCGCCATCGGCATTCTCGGCGCGACGGTCATGCCGCATAATCTGTATCTGCATTCCTCGATCGTGCAGACGCGGCGATACGAACTGAATGCGACCGGCAAACGCGAAGCGATCAAGTTCGCCACGATCGATTCCACGCTCGCGTTGATGTTCGCGCTCTTTATTAATGCGGCGATCTTGATTGTCTCCGCCGCCACGTTTTATTCGCGCGGCCGCAACGACGTCGCGGAAATCCAGGATGCCTACAATTGCTCTCGCCCATGCTGGGCGTGACCGGCGCGAGCACGCTTTTCGCACTCGCGCTGCTGGCCTCCGGGCAAAATTCCACTCTTACCGGAACGCTCGCCGGACAGATCGTGATGGAAGGATTTCTCAACATCCGTCTGCGGCCGTGGCTGCGCCGGCTGATCACGCGCGGGATCGCAATTATTCCGGCGATCATCGTCACCGGCATTTCCGGCGAACACGGCACAACTAACTTGCTCGTGCTCAGCCAGGTGGTGCTGAGTTTGCAGTTGAGCTTCGCGGTTTTTCCACTGGTCATGTTCACGAGCAACAAAGTGAAGATGGGTGAATTCGTGAACAGTGCCGTGACGAAAAGCCTGGCGTGGTGCGTTGCGGTGGTGATTGCAGTGCTCAACGTCTGGTTGTTGGTGCAGACATTTCGCGATTGGTTGCGCTTAATCATGTATCAAACCATTCTCGTTCCGGTGGAGAATCGCGAAACAGATCAGCACTATTCTGAAGCACGTGCGTTCGCTGGCGCGCCTGGCGAAGTCGCGGCTCATGCTGGTTCACGTGGCGGACGGATGGGTCGCGCGAAATTACGAGCGATTGAAACTGCAGGAGAGCGAAGAGATGAAGCAGGACCGCGAGTATCTCGAAAATCTCGAGCGCGAACTTAAGAGCGAAGGATTTGAGGTGAGCTCGGTCTTGGCGATGGGGGATCCGGCCGAGCAGATAATCCAGACCGCGCGATCAGCAGGTGTCGATCTCGTTGCGATGACCACGCATGGTCACAAATTTCTCAGCGATTTTCTTTACGGCAGCACGGCGGACAAGGTGCGTCATGAAGTAGATATTCCGGTCCTGCTCCTGAAGGTAAAGGAGTGAAGACGCTTTTCCTGACGAACGAATATCCGCCGAACGTCTACGGCGGCGCGGGCGTGCACGTCGATTATCTCTCGCGCGAATTGGCGAAATTGATGCCGGTCGAAGTGCGTTGTTTTGGAGAACAAGATTCGCACGAGGGAAACCTGCGCGTGATCGGATTTGGGTTGGACGCGGAAGACTTCACCTGCCCGAAGCCGTTGCGATCAGTTTTCGGAGCGGTGCAACGCTGCACGAATTTCAACACCGCGAATATCGATGCCAATCTCGTGCATTGTCACACTTGGTACAGTCACTTCGGCGGAATTCTAGCGAAGATGAATTACGGAATTCCGCTCGTGATAACGGTTCATTCGCTCGAGCCGCTGCGGCCGTGGAAGCGCGAGCAACTCGGCGGCGGTTACGATTTCACCGTCTGGTTGGAGAAGACCGCGCTCGAAATGGCAGACGCGGTCATTGCAGTTTCGGCCGAAACGAAACGCGACGTCGAGAGTCTCTTCCAAATCAAACCGGAACGTTTGCACGTGATCTATAACGGCATCGATCTCGATGAGTATCACAAGGTCACGACCACGGATGCGCTGAAGCGTTACGCGATCGATCCGGCGCGGCCGTTCGTCTTGTTCGTGGGACGCATCACGCGGCAGAAAGGAATCATTCATCTCGTGCACGCCATCGAGCACATGGCGGCGGGTTTTCAGATTGTGCTTTGCGCCGGCGCGCCCGATACGCCGGAGATCGGCCGCGAAATGGAAGAGGCCGTAAGACTAGCGAACGAAAAACATGGCGGCGTAATCTGGATTCGCGAGATGGTCGATAAGCCCACGGTCATCGAACTGTATTCGCAAGCCGCGGTTTTTTGTTGTCCGTCGGTTTACGAGCCGTTCGGAATTATCAATCTGGAAGCGATGGCGTGCGAGACAGCGGTGGTGGCGAGTGCCGTCGGTGGAATTAAGGAAGTCGTCGTCGATGGTGAAACAGGATTTCTCGTGCCGCTGGATCCCGAAAAGTTGGAAACCTTCGAACACGGACTAGCGGACCGCATCAATCGAACTGATGGCGAATCCGCCGCTCCGCGAAAAATTTGGCCACGCCGGACGAAAACGCGCGGAAGAGAAATTCAGTTGGAGCGCGATCGCGCAACAGACGAAGGCGCTCTACGAATCTCTGTAGCGGCGGTCTTTGACCGCCGAACACGCGGATTGCAGACGTTTTCGGCGGTCATAGACCGCCGCTACAAGGCGTGGCATCTTGCCTGACAAGTTATGTTCGTCGATCGGATCAAAGTTTTTGCGCAGGCCGGGAATGGCGGGCGCGGTTGCGTGAGTTTTCGACGCGAGAAATTTGTTCCACGCGGCGGTCCCGATGGCGGCGATGGGGGTAAAGGCGGCAATATTGTTCTGCGCGCCGACGTTCACACGGACAATCTGACGAATCTTTTTTACGAACCGATCATCAAGGCGAAATCGGGCGGCCATGGGCAGGGTAAGCAAATGCACGGACGCGGGGCGGTCCCGAAAATCGTGAAGGTGCCGATTGGAACGGTGGTTTTTCGGACTAACGAGAGCAATGACGCGAGCGAGCCAGTCGCGGACCTCGCGAAGGACGGCGAAGAATTCGTCCTCTGCGAAGGCGGAAAAGGCGGGAAGGGGAATGTCCACTTCAAAAGCTCGCGCAACCGCGCGCCGGTTCAGTACACCGAAGGCGAGGAAGGCGAACACGGCGATTTTCTTCTCGAACTGCGCACGATTGCAGACGCGGGCCTGGTTGGTTATCCGAACGCGGGCAAATCTACTTTGCTAGGCAAACTTTCCGCGGCGCATCCGAAAGTGGCGGCGTATCCATTCACGACTTTGCGACCCAGCGTCGGTGTGGTGGAGTTCGATGAATATTCCCGCGCGACTATCGCGGATATTCCCGGTTTGATTGAAGGTGCGCATCGCAACATCGGGCTCGGTCACGATTTCCTGCGCCACATCACGCGGTGCCGTTACTTGCTTTTCGTCGTGGATGCGGCCGGCAGCGAAGGGCGACATCCGATCGAGGATCTGCAGAGTCTGCGGCGCGAAATCGATCTCTACGATCCGCGATTATCGCAACGGCCGTGGTCGATCATCGCCAACAAAATCGACCTCGACGCCAGTGCAGAAAATGTTGCAGGCGATCCGCCAACGCTTCGCGCCGATCAAAGTCTGCCGATTTCGGCGCAACGCGGTGAGGGCATCGACGAATTGAAACAACATCTTGCCAGCTGGCTCCGCGCAGACTTGATTCCGGAAGATGCAGGAACAAAAGGGGAACCTGTAGGCGCAGCGCTACCGTATAACGGTTGAAGAGCTGATTCCGCCGAAAAACTTTATGCCCGAACCGGTCGTTGCGAGCTACTGCACCACGTTTCTCAAGCGCGAGATGCTGCACATCTATCGGCAGGTCTCGTCGCTGCAGAATTATCGCACTTTCGTCATGACGAAAGCGCGTGCAGAACGCGGAGTTGTTTCCCTTTCGCGACATCGAGTTGATTCCGGAGCCCGGGATTAATCCGATTCGTCATGGCTGGCTGAAGTTCGTGAAACGCCGGCCGCCTATCGTGTATCGCGGCGAATATCAGATGCTCTCGCGTCTGCTGGAACGCCGCGGCGCGGACCTGATGCATATTTATTTCGGACACACCGGCGACGCATTTGCAGCCGTTCATCGAGCGCTGGGACAAACCGTGCGTGGTTTCATTCCACGGCGCGGATGTGGCGAAGAAAACAGGACATTCGCGATTACACCGCGAAGCTCAGAAAACTTTTCGAATCGGTCCCGCTGGTTCTGGCGCGTTCACGATCGCTCGCGGATCGACTCGTTAGTCTGGGATGCCCGCCGGAGAAACTGCGCATCAATCGCACGGGATTACCCTTGCAGGATTTTCCTTACATACGACGCGAAGCTCCGACGGATGGGAACTGGCGTTTCCTGCAAGCGTGTCGGCTGATTCCAAAAAAAGGCGTGGCGACGACACTTTGCGCCTTCGCGATTTTCCAAAAACGGTTTCCCAAAGCAGAGCTGGCCATTGCCGGCAAAGGTCCGCTGCAACGCATCTGGAAGAACTCGCGGAAGAGCTGGGCATCGCAGCAAAGTTCATTTTCACGGCTTCGTCTCGCAGGCGGAATTGTTGGATCTCTACGCGCAATCGCATCTCTTCCTTCATCCGAGCGAAACGCCGCCCGATGAAAACCAGGAGGGAATTCCCAATTCGATTCTCGAGGCGATGGCGACTGGTCTGCCGGTGGCGGCGACGAGGCACGGTGGAATTCCCGAAGCGGTCGAACACGGGCGGAGCGGATTGCTGGTCGAGGAACGCGACTTCGAAGCGCTCGCGAATGCCATGCAGGAAATCACGCGCTCGCCCGGGATATTTCGCGAGATGGGATTGCTCGGCCATGAATACGTCGCGGCTAATTTCGAACAGGCCGCGCAGATTCGGCAGCTCGAATTGCATTACGACGAGACAGTGGCCTTGACCGTGGAGCGCAAGCGGGCGCCGGCGGTAACGCGGCGACAAATTGCCCGGCTCTTTCGCCGAGCAGGTGCCGGTGAAATAGCATTTGTTAGGCAAAACGTTTCGCGCGCGAAAATAGTCTCTTGTCAGCGCGACAAAATTCGCTTTGGTAAGCCGGCGTTAGCGTTCCTTGTCGCGAGTGCGTGGTCTCTGCGACCAGCGCCTCGGCGATTAGCAAAGGAGCGCGGCTTCCTTAACCAAATGTCGTTTCGTTTTCATCTTAGTTCCGGCCTTGGCGTTCGCGCTCTCCAGCGCGGCTCCGCTGCCGGCTTTCGCCGCGGAACGCAGCCGAAGGACATGGCGCGACGGAAGAACATCACATCTTTCCGTTAAAGCGCCGGTGCTATTTCACATCGGGAAGTTCTCCGTGACGAATTCCATGATCGTGACTTGGATTGTGGCGGCGGGCATTCTCGTTTTCGCGCAAGTCGCGACGCGCAAGATCAAGACGGTGCCGAGCGGTGCGCAGAATTTTTGGGAATGGCTGGTCGAGAGTCTTTACAACTTTCTCGAGAGCATGATCGGCAGCGAATTGGTCAAGAAGACCTTTTGGTTTTTCGCCACGATTTTCATTTTCATTTTGTTTTTGAACTGGTTCGGCCTGGTGCCCGGTGTCGGCACGATCGGCTGGGGACATCACGCTGCGAATGGCGCCTTCGAAGTCGATCGTCCATTGCTGCGCGGTGCGAACGCGGATCTGAATCTGACCTTCGCCATGGCCTGCACGTTTTTCGTTTGCTGGATTGTGTGGGCTCTGCAGGCGAACGGTTTCGGCGGATTGATCATGCATCTTTTCGGACCGAAAGGGAAAACCTCCGGGGCGCTCAAGATCTTGATGATCGTGATCTTCTTCATCGTCGGCTGGCTCGAGATCGTTTCGATTCTGTTCCGGCCGGTTTCGCTTAGCTTTCGCTTGTTCGGCAACGTCTATGCGGGCGAAATCATGCTCGAATCGATGAGCCACATCGTGCCCACACTTTCCTGGCTGATTCCGATTCCGTTTTACTTCATGGAATTGCTCGTCGGCATCGTGCAGGCGCTCGTCTTCATGCTTTTGACCGCGGTCTTCACTCTCCTGATCACGCAACACGAACCAACCGAAGGCGCGCACCATTAAAAAATTTCTGCCATATGACCGTGGTTCCCGCGGAGTGGCTGATGAAACACCAACCAAAGAAAAAATATGATCCTACCAATCCTCGCAGAAATCGCTGGAAAAATTCACGTCGGCCTCGCGGCTCTCGGTGCCGCCATCGGCGTCGGTCTCATCGGAATGGGCGCCGCCTCCGCGGTCGGCCGCAATCCCGGCGCAGCGACACCGATTCTCGTGCAGGCGATTTTGGCCATCGCCTTTGCGGAAGCCATCGTCTTTTACGCGTTGTTTCTTGTTAAGTAAGGCGCGCCGTTCGCTGCGGCACAGCTTATGAACATGTCCCATTCTTCTTGCGCAAGGCGGCGGTTTCACTGACATCGCGCGCTCGACCGGCGAGACCTTCGGATTCGATCTCCGGATTTTTCTCTCGCAGGTCGTGAGCTTCGTCATCGTCGCGCTCGTTCTGCGAAAATTTGCCTACAAGCCGATTCTCGCCGTGCTGGAAGAACGGCGCCAACAAATTGCGGAAGCGCAGTTGAACTCCGAGAAGATCAAGCAACAGCTCGCGGAAGCGGAGCAGCGTTATCAGGAAATTCTGTCGAAGGCGAATGCGCAGGCGCAGAAGATGATCGACGAAGCGCGTGAGAGCGCAGGCCTGGTTGCGGATCGCAAGGAGCAGGAAGCAATCGCCGCTGCGGAACAAATCGTGGCGAAGGCGCACGAAGCGACGCAACTCGAGCACGAACGCACCATGATGGAATTGAAGCGCGAGCTCGGACGGCTCGTCGTCGATACGACGGCCAAAGTCACCGGCAAAGTTCTGACCTCGGAGGATCAACGTCGTCTGCAAGAAGAAGCTTCGCGGCAGATCGCTGCCTAACGAGTGCCTAACGAATGAAGATCAACAAGGAAACGCGCCAACTAGCCAAGGGACTGTTGCGTTCCAGTTTCACCGACGGCCAGCTGGATAACGGGCGGGTCAGTTCGCTCGTGAAATCGTTGATCGAAAAAAAGCCGCGCAATTACATCAAGGTCCTTGACGCTTACAAACGTCTCCTGCGCCTCGAAGTGGAGAAACGCACCGCCACGATTGAAAGCGCGAGCGAGCTGCAACCGGAAGCGGCGCGTGAGATTATTGAAAACCTGAAACGAAAATACGGCGCGATTTGAATCCGCGTTTCCTCACGAACCCAGACTTGCTAGGCGGAATGCGCATCCGCGTGGGCAGTGATGTATGGGACAGCAGTGTGCGCAATCGACTGCAGCGACTTCAGCAACAACTTTAAACCTTAAGAAATTATGAGCAGCATCCTGGAAGAAATCGAAACGCAGATCGCGGGACTGAAGACCTCGACGAGCAAGAGCAACGTCGGCGTCGTCCGCGAAACCGGTGACGGTGTCGCGCGCATCGAAGGACTGAGCGACGTGATGTTGAACGAGATGATCGAGTTCTCGAGCGGCGTTTTCGGTCTCGCGCTCAACCTCGAAGAAACGGAAGTCGGCGCGATTCTCCTCGGCGACACGACGAAGGTGATGGAGGGCGACGAAGCGAAAACCACGGGCAAGCTGCTGCAGGTTCCGGTCGGCAAAGGTTTGTTAGGCCGCGTCGTTAATACGCTCGGTCAGCCGCTCGACGGCAAAGGTCCGGTTAAATCCGAAGTCGCTTATCCAGTCGAAAAAATCGCGCCCGGCGTTATCAAACGAAAGAGCGTCAGTCAGCCAGTGCAGACCGGCATCATGGCGATCGACGCGATGATTCCAATCGGCCGCGGCCAGCGCGAGTTGATCATCGGCGATCGCGCTACAGGCAAATCTGTTATCGCGCTCGACACCATCATCAGTCAGGCGCGTCTGAACAAGGCCGGGGAAGAAGGAAGGCTGAAAGATTTTCGTCCGCTCTATTGTATTTACGTCGCGATTGGTCAGAAGAATTCCAACGTCGCGCGCGCCGTAGCTGTTCTCGAAGCGAATGGCGCGATGCCATACACGACGATCGTTTCCGCGCCCGCATCAGACACTGCGACGAATCAATATCTGGCGCCGTTCGCCGGAGCAGCCATGGGCGAGTGGTTCATGGATAACGGCATGGATGCGCTCATCATCTATGACGATCTTTCCAAGCACGCGGTCGCATATCGTCAGGTCTCGTTAGTCTTGAAGCGGCCGTCAGGTCGCGAAGCCTATCCGGGCGACGTTTTCTATCTGCATTCGCGGCTGCTAGAACGGAGCGCGCGCGTAACCGAAGAAGCTGGCGGCGGTTCTCTCACGGCGTTGCCGATTATTGAAACGCAGGCCGGCGACGTTTCGGCCTACATTCCCACGAACGTTATCTCGATCACCGACGGCCAGATTTATCTCGAAACCGATCTGTTCTACCAAGGCGTGCGTCCGGCGATTTCAGTCGGTCTGTCTGTCAGCCGAGTTGGTTCCGCGGCGCAGATCAAGGCGATCAAGCAAGTCGCCGGCAAAATCAAACTCGACCTCGCGCAGTTCCGCGAGCTCGCGGCCTTTGCGCAGTTCGGTTCCGATCTTGATGCTGCGACGAAAGCGCGACTCGATCGCGGTCAGCGCATCGTCGAGTTGTTCAAGCAGGTCCAATACAATCCGATCCCGGTTGAAGAACAGGTCGCGGTCTTGTGGGCGATGCAAAACGGCTATCTCGATTCCGTTCCCGTCGAAAAGGTCAAAGAATTCCAGATGAAGCTGCAGGATTATTTGCGCACGCGAAAAGAAGGCGTGCTCAACAACATTGTGAGCAAGAAGGCGCTCGACAAAGATCTCGAAGGCGAACTCGCGGCGGCATTGGACGAATTCAAAACGACCTGGCAATGATTTCGTTGCACGAGTTTGAACCCAGCATGCCTAACGAGAGCTTAATCGAGACGGTTGAGAATGCGATTCATCTGATTCGCGGCCAACGCGTCATGCTGGATTCGGATTTGACGAAAATCTATGGCGTCGAGCTGAAGCGGCTCAACGAACAGGTTGGTCGAAATGCGAAAAGATTCCCGATCGATTTTGCGTTTCAGCTTACGCGTCAGGAGTTTACAAACTTGAAGTCGCAATTTGCGACTTCAAGTTCGCATGGCGGCAAGCGCAAATTGCCGTGGGTTTTTACCGAACATGGCGCGATCATGCTCGCCAGTGTCCTGAACAGCGATGTCGCGATCGATGCGAGCGTCCGCGTTGTGCGCGCTTTCGTCCGCTTGCGCGAAATGATTTCTGCGAATGCCGAACTGGCGCGCAAATTTTCCGAGCTGGAACGCCGCCTCGACACGCATGACGAACAGATCGCGCAGCTGTTTGAGGTGATTCGACAACTACTCGCGCCGGTTCCCGCGAAGAAGCGCGAGATCGGATTTCATGTGGAGGAAACTTTGCCGCGTTACGGCGCGCGCAAAAAAAGATCCTAACGAATGGCGAATACACAAGACATCCGGCGCCGGATCAAATCGATCCGCAACACCGCGCAAATCACCAAGGCGATGCAGATGGTCGCCGCCTCGAAGATGCGCAAGGCGCAGCAGCATGCGCTGGCCGGTCGTCCGTATGCCGCGTTGATGAATCGCGTGCTCGTCTCGTTACAGCAGCGCACCGATCACGAAGCTTCATCCACTGCTGCAAGTGCGCGAGGTGAAGAAGGAACTCGTCATCGTGATCAGCACCGACAAAGGTTTGGCCGGCGCGATCAACACCAACCTGTTTCGCGAAGCGGCCAATTTCGATGCTGCGAAAACGGTTTACGTAGTGGCGGGCCGGAAGGCGCGGCAGTTTCTCTCGCGCACGCGGCGCGAAATTCTGGCAGATTTCGAATTGAAGGATGCGCCGGCGTTTCCGGAGACAAAACCGATCGCGCAATTCGCGACCGAGAAATTTCTCAGCGGCGAAGTCGACAAGGTTTCAGTGCTTTACACGCATTTCATCAACACGATTAATCAAAAGCCTGTCGTCCGAACGCTGCTTCCGATTTCCGATTTTGAAGTGACACACGCGGAGAAAGAGAAACACAGCGGCGATCCGATGATCGGTTACGTCTTCGAACCCACGGCGGAAGCGGTGCTCGATTACATGCTGCCGTATTATCTGCAGTATCAAGTTTTCCAGATGATCCTCGATGCGCGCGCTTCCGAACACAGCGCGCGCATGGTTGCGATGAAAAATGCGACCGACAACGCGAAGCAGTTCATCAAGGATCTAACGCTGGAATACAACAAGATGCGCCAGGCCAGCATCACTACGGAGTTGCTGGAAATTTCGACCGCACAAATGGCGGTCGGCAGTTAAGAAAAATTTATGAACACAGGAAATATCGTCCAAGTCATCGGTCCAGTAGTGGACGTGGAGTTCAAGAGCACGAAAGAACTCCCGCGCATCTACAATGCGCTCGAAATCGACTACGAAGTTAACGGCAATCCGACCAAGCTGACGCTGGAGGTGCAACAGCATCTCGGCGAAAATTGGGTGCGCTCGATCGCCATGTCATCGACCGAAGGTTTGAAGCGCGGCATGCCGGTGACGGACAAAGGCAGCCCGATCACCGTGCCGGTCGGCGAGGGGACTCTCGGTCGCGTGTTCAACGTCACCGGCGATCCGGTGGATAATCGCGGCCCGGTTTCTTTTACGAAGCGGTATCCGATTCATCGCAAAGCGCCTGAGCTAACGGAACAGGATACCGGCTCAACGATTCTCGAGACCGGCATCAAGGTCATCGATTTGATTTGTCCGTTCACCAAGGGCGGTAAAGTCGGCGCGTTCGGCGGCGCGGGCGTCGGCAAGACCGTCGTCATTCTCGAACTGATCAACAACATCGCGAAAGGCCACGGCGGATTTTCAGTTTTCGCGGGCGTAGGCGAACGCACGCGTGAAGGCAACGATCTTTACACGGAAATGAGCGAGGCCGGCGTCATCGATCAGAAGGATCTGAGCAAATCGAAAGTCGCGCTGGTTTACGGCCAGATGAACGAACCGCCGGGCGCGCGTTTGCGTGTCGCGCTTTCCGCGTTGGCGATGACGGAATATTTCCGCGACGAAAAAAACCAGGACGTGTTGCTGTTCATCGACAACATTTTCCGTTTCTCGCAAGCCGGTTCGGAAGTATCGGCGTTGCTCGGGCGCACTCCGTCCGCAGTCGGTTATCAACCGACGCTCGCGGCCGAGATGGGCGATCTGCAGGAACGCATCACTTCGACGAAAAAAGGTTCGATCACATCGGTGCAGGCCGTCTACGTTCCGGCGGACGACTTAACCGATCCGGCGCCGGCGAACACCTTCGCGCACTTGGATTCAACCATCGTACTCGAGCGTTCCATCGCTGAGCTGGGAATTTATCCGGCGGTGGATCCGCTCGCTTCCACTTCGAAATCGCTCGCGCCCGAAATCGTCGGCGAAGAACATTACAACGTCGCTCGCGGCGTGCAGAAAGTTCTGCAGCGTTATCGCGATCTGCAGGACATCATTGCCATTCTCGGAATGGACGAACTTAGTCCGGAAGACAAATTGTCAGTGCTTCGCGCGCGCAAGATCCAGCGTTTCCTCAGCCAGCCATTCTCGGTCGCGGAAGTGTTTACCGGCACCAAAGGCGAATACGTCACGATTCCGGAAACGATCCGCGGCTTCAAAGAAATTCTCGAAGGCAAACACGATGAAGTGCCGGAACCGAACTTCTACATGAAGGGCGGCATCGACATGATCCAGGAAGCAAAAGCCGCCTAACGAGTCCAAATGGCCGCCACCCTCAAACTCGAGATCGTCACACCGGAAGCGACCGCGTATTCCGAAGACGTAAACATGGTCACGTTTCCTGGATCGGAAGGCGAGCTCGGCGTTTATCCGAATCACGTTCCGCTGCTCACAACCTTGAAGCCGGGCGAACTGCGTGTGCTCAAAGACGGACGGGAAAGTTTTCTCGCGGTCGGCGAAGGTTTCGTAGAAATCAAAGCCGACGCCGTTTCTGTTTTGACTGACCTCGCGCTCGAAGCTTCGAAGATTGACGTCGGCGCTGCCGAAGCGGCGGTGGAACGTGCGAAAGCGGCCATGAAAGAAGATCACGGCGCGGAAGAAGTCGCGGCTATTCAGGCGAGCTTGCAAAAAGCGCTCGCGCAGTTGCACGTTAAACGCCGCCGACATTCGTAAGCGCGCTCGCGCGCGCGTCCTCACGTGCAAACGCCCGAGACGCTGGGAATCATCGCGGGCAACGGCGCCTATCCACGCCTCGTCGCATGCGCGGCGCGTCGCGCAGGGGTGAAGCGAATTGTTGCCGCCGCTTTTACGAACGAGACCGATCCCGGCCTAACGAGTGAAGTTGATACGATCGAGTGGTTGCGCGTCGGACAACTTTCGCGCCTGCTAAGTTTTTTTCGCGACGCCGGTGTGCACCACGCCATGATGGCCGGACAAATCGCGCCGAAAAATCTTTTCGATCTGCGGCCCGATTGGAAAGCCCTGCTCCTTCTCGCGCGACTCAAGCGGCGCAATGCCGAAACGATTTTCAGAGCCATCGGCGACGAACTAGCCGGCGCGAGCGTCGAGCTTCTGCCGGCCTCGACTTTTCTCGAAGACTCTCTCGCTCCTCCCGGTTTGATCGCCGGTCGCGGACTGAGTTCGCGCGAGGAAGCGGACGTGACCTACGGATTTGAAATCGCGAAAGAAATAAGCCGTCTCGACATCGGCCAAACCGTTATCGTGAAAAACGGAACCGTTCTCGCGGTTGAAGCATTCGAAGGAACGAACGAAGCCATCAAACGCGGCGCGGAACTCGCGCGCAAGAACGCGATCATGATCAAGGTGGCGAAGCCGAATCAGGATATGCGTTTCGACGTGCCGGTGATTGGTGTCGAAACCGTGCGGACCGCGGCTGAGGCAAAAGTGCGCGTCATCGCCATCGAAGCCGGCCGCACACTCCTGCTTGAAAAAGATGACCTCGTCGCGTTGGCCAGCGCTTCGCGCGTTACGATCGTCGCCCGATAGTTCGAGCATCTTCGCTGCGGCTATCGCGCCGGTGTAGGAGACAAGGTGGCGTGTGGAGATGGCGTCACTCCTGCCTTCGCCGCCGCCACTTCGGGACGCAATTTCGCGTCGTCCGTGTCACTGCGATTCGACTGGCGTTGCTTCGAGCAGGAAAGGCAAATCAGAGTGGCACAAACTACGATGAGCAGGAGTTTGGTCACGGGGATGTTCTCGTTTCATTTCCGCAGTGGCGCAACTCCCGCCGCAAAGTTCCTCGTTGCAAATGACAAAGGAGGCATCGAAAATCAGCAGTCTTCGTCGGGGTCTTAGCTCAGTTGGTAGAGCACCGCAATGGCATTGCGGGGGTCAGGGGTTCGAATCCCCTAGGCTCCACTTTGTGTATTACACAAACTACTATTCGTTAGTCCAAATTGTGCCAAATCCCCAGTAGGCTTCGGAATTTTACCGTGTCAGCGAGTCGTCACCGCGAGCCTTTCAATCACGTAGTCTGATCTCGACATGGTTCTAGTGTCGTTCAAAACAATTTCTCTGAGAACGCCTGGTAGTGACGCCGCCCGGCCGGATCGGCGAACGCCCGCTGGATACTGGGTCGCTCGCGCTCGGACTACTTTCGACAGTTATCGTAATCGTATTTCTCACGCCTTGCACAACCGAGCGTTGAACCCGGAGAAATAGTATGGGATTCGTAGAGCTGAATAGAAGGCGGAGTAGGTATCCCGGGATCGCTAAAGGTGATGGAATAGACGATCGGCCCGGGAATACGCGCCTTGACGCAAGCGTTAGGGATAAACAGCGCGGTAGAAGCGCCGCGTCAGAATTGTATTGTCGGTGAACTGAAAATTCCCAGCTCCATCGGCCGCCGGAGTTGCGATGGGATTTGGATCGAAGGGCACTAATAGGCTTGCGGTAGCCTGGATGCGGTGAACCGCCGATGGAACGCCGACTCCCTGGAGTAAATAGCCGCCGGCGATTTTAGTGATCGAAGTGATCCGCACCTTTGGCAGCTGTAACTCGAAGGCGCCGATGTCACTGTTGTCGCCGCCTGCTGCGGGCGGAATGCTCGGGTCGTCGGAAGGACGAGGCAGATCTCGCTGATCGCTCGTTAGGCCAAAGCTGTTCCCTTTGTCGATCGCAGGGCTGCCGGAGAGCAAGGCATGGGTCGGAGTATGGCCGCCATTGTTCGCCAGTGTCGCCAGCATTGGATTGGTGACACCCGTCTGATCCCCCGGCTGGTTGAAATCCGTTACGCTCTGCCCCGCGTTACCGATGAGGTTTACCCTTGTGAGATGAAATGGTCGGAACTCGATGATGTCACTTCCGGTATCGTGGTAGCGTTGCGATTGCCGGCGATAATCGAATTACGAATCGTAACGGAGCGGCCGAAACTTCGCTCGATTCCGCTGGCGTGGCTCGCACTAGACGCTTGGTTGTCAGTGATGGTTGAGCTCGTGATGGTCAGGATGCCTGTGAAAGTGTAGATGCCGCCTCCGCCGCCTGTGTTACCGGTGATTGTGGAATTGGTGATGGTAAGATTTGAGAAGTTCCCTATTCCCCCACCGCTGCCGTCAGTTCCATTGTTTGAGATCGTGCTATTGATAATCGTCATCGGGCTGTCGGTTCTAATGCCTCCCCCTACAGAAAGGGCGTAATTGTTCGTGATATGACAACCAATCAGCGTTGTATTTATACCAACGCTGGTGCTTTGAATTCCGCCGCCAGAGTTTCCGGCGAGGCCGCCACTGATGGTCATCCCACTTAGTGTGACCGTTGTGTTGCTGTTGATGCTAAAAATCTGCATGCGGTTGTGATCCAGATGATCCGACGGTGCCGGGCGACCGATCGTGAGCAAATCGGCGCCTTTGCCCGTGACCGTGATGCTCTTGTTAATGACCAAGCCACCGAGGCCGCCCATCCCAATGGGTGTAAGCGTAATGGTCTGTGGCGAATCAAAGAGCGGCGAGGCAAACACAATTTCGTCGCCATCCGCGGCCGCCGCGATTGCTTCGCGCAAACTACAGCCCCCAGGCGCGCAAAAGTTATTTGTGTCCGCGGTCGTTGTTACGATCAGTGTCGCACCGTTCGTCGACACCAAACAAATACCTAACAAGATGAACGGAAATGTCCGTAACGCCGCGGCCAGTCCGATTCTCACGAGGAACTGCCGCGCCGGCGGATTCCTTGCAGAGCAACGAAGACACTTGCGCCGGCAAGCATCATTGCCCAAGTGGATGGTTCCGGCACTGCCGTGATATCTACTCTGGCTGCGAGAAATGGATCGCCAGCACTACCGCCGGTGAGCGAGTGGGTCTCGAAGATGATCGTGTTCGATCCCAGCTGAAAGTATGACGCAGGAATCGGGATACCTGAAGCGGGCGAGCGATTGTTGGTGTTGGGACCGCTATTTTGGACCGAGCTCAGGTCCACCGAATTGCCGTTCACGAGCAAATCAAATAGGATGTTGGTCTCGAACACGGTTTTGGCCGACATGGTCAATTCACTGAGTGTGAAGGTGAATTTATAATAGCGGTCGGCCACGTTGAATGGATTGCCACCTTCAATACCGGTGGCGGTGCTCCCGTCCGGCAAGGTCCTGGTGGACAAAGCATCGGGAGGTCCGTAGCTCGCTCCATTGTTTAGCGAGATTTGCCACGCGGCGCTTGTTCCGAAGGAGGTGTCAGCCGCGCATACTCCTGCGAATAACAGTAGTGATAAAGCGATCGCGCACATAATTGCGCGGAACGAGTAGCCTGATGTAAAAAAGGCGAAGTGGTATTGCTGGGTGGGGATTGTTTTCATGATGTTGCCTTATCGCCCTAAAGCGAAAACGGCCGGGAGATGGGGCCAAAAACTT
>CAWBSX010000004.1:0-613444 GCA_963791565.1 uncultured Verrucomicrobiae bacterium
CATTCGCCAATCCGCTTTGCCGCTTCTTTCAAACGCCGCAGCGATGCGGATTCGTCGAAATGGGTCATTGAGGCCAGCTTTCAGACAAAGCCGCAACCGGGTGGGCCGCCGAGCGTCCACCGATGCCGGTTGCGCTCGACCTCGCCGGGGCTCTACGAGCAGATCGTTCGCCGCCACATCCCGCTGCCCCCACGGGCGGGCGAAAGCCCCTCGCTGAGCACGTCTCCCGCTTCCGCGTGAGATTGAAGCGAAGGAAGCGGGACCAGACAGCAACCCTGGAGACTCGCCTTGAAAAGGGAAAAACAATTCAACCGCAAGGTGGAGCTGAACGCTGCGCTGCGTTTAGTTCCGCGATCTCGCACGAACTTGAGGGAACCTGATAAAAACAACTTCTGATAGACCGACTCAGCCTATGGATAAACTCAAACTGCACACACCGAGACCTCACGGCGGGTGAATATCCAGTAAACTCGCCGCACTCTTCCCGGACTGCGTCACGGAAATACAGGATGAAAAGGGCGGCGCTCACCCGGGGGGGATTGATTTCGACCAACTCCGGCAGGAGATATCCGACCAGCATCGTGGAAGGGCCGCGAGAACGGTATCATCTCGACTGGCCCGGCAAACGCGAAGCCCTGCTCGCCGCCAACGCGCCCATCGCCAAGACCCTGCGGCCCTGTCGCGAGAGAGCGTGGACTTCGACACCACGAAGAATCTATTCATCGAAGGCGACAACCTCGATGCCTTGAAGCTGCTCCAGGAAACCTACCTCGGGAAGGTGAAGCTGATCTACATCGATCCGCCGTATAACACCGGCAGCGATCTTCTATATGAGGATGATTTCGGCGAGCCAAACAGAGCGTTCCAAACACGCTCAGAACAGCGTGATGAGACCGGGAACCGACTGGTGGCGAATCTTGAGTCAAATGGGCGGTTCCACTCCGACTGGTTGAGTATGATCTACCCTCGCATCAAACTTGCCCGGAATCTACTCACCGAGACCGGAGCGATATTTATTAGCATTGGAGACGATGAGGTTTGTAACTTAAGGAAGCTTTGCGACGAGGTTTTTGGCGAGCATAACTTTGTCTCGCAGGTCACAAGGGTTGCAAAGAGAACCTCTGACAAAGGAACGCATTTTCGGCCAACGAAAGATCACGTCCTTGTATACGCGAAGGACATAGCGCTTCTTCCTGAGTTCGGAATAAGAAAGATCCGAGAGGAAGGTGAGTATAATCTGAACGACGAGAGCGGACGGAAATATAAAAAGAGTGGAGCGTCGCTCTACCAGCCATCTTTGGATTCGCGGCCTAACCAAAGATACTATATCGAGGCGCCTGATGGGAGTTTAATCATACCTCCAGGTAATGTTTTTCCTGAAGAGAAGAAGGATGCCTCCAAAGTCAGGCCTTTATCGAACGGAGATAAGGTATGGCGTTGGTCGGTAGATACATATCTAGCAAAAAAGCATCTGCTGATCTTTACGGAGGGTTCCGCCAAAAATCCTCTTTTGGACGAGAATGGAAAACAGTCTAAGTGGAATATCTACCCTAAAGTCTTTTTTGACGAGGACGTTGAAGCGACACTGCACCCTGAAGATGTCATATACGAGTTTCCAAATTCGCAGGGGACTAAAGAATTGAATGCTCTGGCGCTTCCTTTCAGCTTCGCCAAACCAACAGGATTGATAGCGTTTCTGCTTGGTCTCCTTGAGGGAAAGGACGCTATCGTTGCAGACTTTTTTGCGGGTTCATCTACCACGGCGCACGCCGCGATGAAGCTTAACGCTGAAGACAACGGGAATCGTCGATTTGTTATGGTGCAATTCCCTGAACCTTGTGACGCCAACTCCGAGGCCGCAAAAGCGGGATACGCGACCATTGACATGATCAGCAAGGAACGCATTCGTCGCGCTGGAAAACAGCTTAAGGAGGAGAACGCAACGAATGCACCTAACCTTGACGTGGGCTTCCGCGTTCTCAAGATCGACACGTCTAACATGGAGGACGTGTATTACGCGCCAGACGAGGTGAAGCAGGCCGATCTTGTGGCGCATACGGACAACATCAAACCCGACCGCACGCCCGAAGACCTGCTCTTTCAAGTGCTGGTGGATTGGGGCGTGGACCTTGTCTCTGCCCATCGCGCAGGAGACTATCGCCGGAAAGAAGGTGTTCTTCGTGGACGGCAACGCGCTCGCCGCCTGTTTCGACCCCAAGATGGGCGAAGACCTCGTGAAGGAACTGGCCAAGCGCAAGCCGTTGCGCGCCGTCTTCCGCGACAGCAGCTACGACAGCGACAGCGTGAAGATCAACGTGGAGCAGATCTTCAAGCTCCTCAGCCCCGAAACCGAGGTCAAATCGCTGTAGGCCATGAAGCTGAAATTCAAACAGCAGGCTTTCCAGACGGACGCCGTGAAGGCGGTAGTGGATTGCTTCGCCGGCCAACCGAAGAGCACGCGGCTTCAAGTATGCCATCGATCCGGGACGTGTGGCGAACGGCAGCCCGTTGGCTCTGCCCGGGATGGATGGCGAAGGCTTTTCCAATGACAACACTCGCGCTCTTGCCCGGCACGTGCTTGGACAACCTGCAAGCGAGTCCAGCAGCGCCAGAACCTTCCTGTTTCCACGGAGCTGAAAGAGACCGCTGTCTGCGACGTCAATCTGGACATCGAGATGGAGACCGGCACGGGCAAGACCTACTGCTACATCAAGACGATGTTCGAGCTGAACAAGGGGTACGGCTGGAGCAAGTTCATCGTCGTCGTGCCGAGCATCGCGATCCGCGAAGGCGTGCTGCAAGTCGTTCGAGATCATGGCCGAACACTTCCTGGAGAGCTATAGCAAGAAGCGTCCGTTACTTCATCTACAACTCCAAGCAGCTGCACAATCTGGAGAGCTTCTCATCGGACGCCGGGCATCAACGTGATGATCATCAACGTCCAGGCGTTCAACGCGCAAAAAAACTGGCGAAGAATGCCAGCGATGAGGCCGCCGCATCTATGAGGAACTGGACGACTTCCAATCCCGCCGGCCCATCGACGTGATCAGGCAAGAACCGTCCCATCCTGATTCTGGACGAGCCGCAGAAGATGGAAGGCGCGAAGACAGTGGACGCGCTGAAGGAGTTCAACCCGCTGATGATTCTGCGCTATTCCGCCACGCACAAGACAGAGCACAACAAGGTCTACCGGCTGGATGCGATGGATGCCTACAACCAAAAGCTCGTGAAGAAGATCGCCGTGCGCGGGATCACAGTGAAGGGATTGGCTGGAACAAACGCCTACCTTTACCTGGAATAGCATCGAGATCGCGACAACCAAGCCGCCAGAGGCGCGCGCGGAGCTGGAGATCCAGCAGGCTAGCGGGATCAAGCGCGTGCATCGGATGCTGGGAAAGAACGACAACCTTTACGATCTCTCAGACGGCCTGGAGCAGTATCGCGGCTTCGTAGTCTCGGACATCAACGCGAACGAGAACACGATCAGCTTCACCAACGGTGTCGTGCTGGGCGCGGGCGAGGCCACCGGCGACGTGAATGAGATCCGCGCTGCGCCGCATCCAGATCCGCGAGGCGATCAAGGCGCACTTTGACAAGGAGCAAGCGCTCTTCGCCCAGGGCATCAAGGTGCTCTCGCTCTTCTTCATCGATGAAGTGGCGAAGTATCGCAGTTACAACGAATGCGGGCGAGCAGCCCGGCGAGTACGCCCGGATGTTCGAGGAAGAATACAACGCCCAGCTCAATGAAGTGCTGACGCTGGAGGACACGCCTTACAACCGCTATCTGAAGGGCATCGACGCCGCGAAGACGCACAACGGCTACTTCTCCATCGACAAGAAGAGCAAGCGCCTGGTCGAACCCGCAGTGAAGACTCGCGGCGAGAATCGCCGGCGAGACCGACGACGTGGACGCCTACGACCTGATTCTGAGGGACAAGGAACGGCTGCTGTCCTTCGCTGAGCCGGTGCGGTTCATTTTCTCCCACTCGGCGCTGCGCGAAGGCTGGGACAACTCCGAACGTCTTCGTGATCTGCACGCTCAAGCACAGCGACAACACGATCTCCCGCCGGCAGGAAGTCGGGCGCGGCATGCGGCTGGCGCGTCAATCAGAGCGGCGACCGAATGGACGATCCCGCCACCGTGCATCAGGTGAACGTGCTGACCGTCGTGGCCAGCGAGAGCTACAAGGATTTCGTCGCCGGCTTGCAGAAGGACATCAGCGCATCGCTCTCGGCGCGCCCGAAGCAAGGCGAACGAAGAGTATTTCACAGGCAAGGTGCTCAAGACCGCAGACGGGAGACGTGAAGGTGACGCCGCAGATGGCGAAGCTGATCGACCGATATCTCGTCAAGAACGACTACTCCGACAACGACGAGCGAATCACCGAGCACTACCACAGGCCAAGAAGGACGGAACGCTGGCGCCGCTACCGCCTGAGCTTGAAGCCATACGCAGAACAGGTCTTCCAGCTGATCGACAGCGTGTTCAGCGACGCTCAGATCCCGGAGATCGACGACGACCGCAAAGGTCAAGCTGAATCCGCTGAACGCGAACTTCGAGAAGAAGGAGTTCCAGGAGCTTTGGAGCCGCATCAACCGCAAGGCGGTCTACACCGTCGATTTCGAGACCGCCGAGCTGATCGAGAAGTGCATCAAGACACTGGACAAAGAACTAAAGGTGACGCCGCTGCAATACACCGTCATCAAGGGCGAGCAGAAAGACGAGGCGACCTACGAAGCGATGAAGAAAAGGCGATGCGTTCATCATTCAGGAGAGCGCGAAACGGAGAAGCTGACGACTTCTGCCAGTTCCGCCGTGAAATACGACCTGATCGGCAAGCTGGCCGAGGAAACGCAACTAACCCGCGCAGACCATCGCGACCATTCTCCAGCGGAATCAACCTCGCCGCAGTTCGGCCAATACAAAACGAATCCCGAGGATTTCATCCGCAAGGCGGGCACGCTGATCAACGAACAGAAGGCGACCGTCATCGTCGAGCATCTCGCCTACAGTCCGATCGACGAGACACATTCGATCGACATCTTCACCCAGCCCAAGAAGGAAGATTTGAGCAAGGGCTTCAAGGCGAACCGCGCAGATTTACGATTACGTCTTCACCGACTCGTCCACTGAGCGAACATTCGTCGGCGAGCTCGACGCCAGCGCCGAAGTAACGGTTTACGCTAAGCTGCCGAAGGCCTTCCAAATCCCGACGCCGGTAGGCAATTACAACCCCGACTGGGCCATCGCCTTTCAAGCAGGGCAAAGTGAAGCACGTCTATTTCGTCGCCGAAACGAAGGGTTCGATGTCCTCGATGGACCTGCGCAAGATCGAGGAATCCAAGATCGACTGTGCCCGCAAGTTTTTCGCCAAGATCACGTCTGACCAGGTCAAATACGATGTCGTGAACAGCTACGGCAAGCTGATGGAATTGGTGAAATAGCAGTAGGGACGCGAAGGCTACTCGAGAATAACGTCCAATGATCGAGAGGATAAACTCAGTCTCTGTCGTCCTCGTCGCAATCAATCGAATCATCACGTCGGAGAATTTCATCTATATCTATCTCTGCCTCCCGCCGTAGGTCCTGAACGAAGCCCATAGGTGTCGAACACTCTATCTGCTCCATGACGTTGACTGCGCCGCAAAAAACGAATTCCTTCGGATTCTCTTCGAATTTGATGGGTTGGCCTATGCCTCCATCGCAGCACGTGAATTTTGCGCGACACGACTTTCGTTGCTCGCTATTCATTAAGGTAATCTCAGCGAGAAATGACCACGCAACATTTTCCACCGAGTGTGCCAGTCGATTACGAAGTTCCGCCAACGCCCTGAGAAAGCGCTTATCATCCGGTCTGAGCAGGCCAAGCTGCGTAGCGATCACTACTTTACCACGACGCACGTCAGCCATATCCAATTTGGAAATCACTTCCGCAAGCCCATCAGAATGTACCGCGCGCAACGATTGCGCGATCGCGGTATTGAGAAGGCTCTCGAAAAGCGCGTTCAACTTAATGACAAATCCCCAGTCAGTGTCATTCAGCAACCCAACGATAAAGCCGCGCGGAAGCCGAAGCTGCACCTCGATGCCTCCGGCTAATGACTGCGCATCCTCTAAATCATCAGGAGACAATGGCATTGCCTAAAAGCAGCTAGAGAAGGAGCGGTAATTCAAAGAAAATCACGCAGCCTGTCTGCTAAACTCAGGATTGATTAGTCGCGCGTCCACGCAAGTTGGGAACAACTGCAGCCATCGATGCGCGTGCCTCAGGTCCCCCGTAAAGCAAACAGGGCAACACCAATTCGCCCATTGCGCACCGTCCCTGGTTCGTGCGTGGCACTGCATTATATGCACGCCTTGAAAAACTAGCGGCCTACTCCATGAGGTTGAGTCGCCGCCGTCTCCAAGCATCCCGTAAAATTCATGGTGAAGCGCGTCACCGTCCATCCCGTTGTTCAAGACTCGCCATTCGAATCGTGGCTCGCTCGCCCATTTTCCCCGCGTTGAAATGGTGAAGGACACCTCCGTTTGCTGACGGTAGTTGTCTTTCACGACCCATATCCCAGCAGAATTTAGAAAGCCATTTGGAGACTGGACAGTGCCGGTGATGAATGGGCTAAACGAGCTTAATTCCCCACCGCTGTTATCACAGCGGCTATTGCCTGTGCGACAGAATAGAGAGCCGTCATCGTCGACGATAAAGTGCATATTCCTAGTCTCACGGCTAAGATAAACATGGCTCGACCGAGCGCCGACCTTAACTCCCGGGTTAGTTAGTTCCCGATAGAGTGATAAAGCGATAGGGTGTGGGTGCTCCGACTTTTCGTCATCGGCGCATGTGATGAAGGTGATTGTCGGTTGAATCTGCTTCAACGCTTGCGTGTCGAAATCGTCCTTAGTGTAATCCGGTTGCCCCGAGGGACGCGCGCCTGGCGGCGTGAAAAACGTCCGAGACCCGTGGTGGCTTGCGTTGAGAACGTCCGATAGAACCCTCTCCTGCCAGACGTTCAATATTCCATACTCGCGGTTAACCCAGTCATCGACCTGAGTGTCACCTGCATATAAGAAGCTACGTCCCTTATAAGAAAGGCGAAGCACCAAGCATTGGTTATTCGGGTCCTCGTCGGAATCGATATTGCGGTTAGGACAAAGCGCATCGATCTGCACCCCTGTCTGAGGAGCCATGTTGAGGCGTCCGCGGGTGACCGGGAAATACCGATCACTTCGGCGCATGTCGTCACGATATTTTAGGTAGTCTCTTAGGCACTCCGATGGATTGGCATACTCGCGCCCGTTATCCATCAAGAACTGAATTTCGAACCGCTTTAGGAGCTTCGTGCGAGATAGGATGTGGTCGAAATCTCCGTGCGTCACCGCAAGCATCCAAATTCCGATCTTTTGCTTACCCTCTTGTTCGCGTTGAGCCTCAATAAGCAAATCCTTGGTGGCTTCACCACCTGCTGCCGCGAGGGCAAGTTTGTGCTCGATCACCCGGCGGGCGATCCGATCCAACGCGCCGTCCGTGTCGGAACACATGCCGTCCGCTGCCTCATCGGCCTTGTAACAGTCGATGAGCATGGCTCTCCCATTTGGAAGCAAGACGAGCGATAAATCACCCTTCCCTACATGATAGAAGACAACTCTCATGGCGCACCCTTCTCTTGCGGTGTGGATTTTCTTGACGCCAAATGCCAGCTCGGAAATCGCCTCCAGTTGCTCTAAGAACCTCTGCACGTTGTAACCCGCGATGAACGCGATCGCGACGAAGGCCCAGACTGAACCCTTAACCACTTCACCCCCGCCGAAAACGAAAAGACCGGCGCGAATGAAAGCGAAAGCAATCACTCCGATGATCGCGCTAAGTATGGGGCGGATATGATACCAAGGGTGCCAGGCTCGATCCCATTTCTGGCGCACGCAGGCGTTTAAATAAATAGCCCGCCCGCAGTTGACCAATCCACCGGCAAAAGCAGCTAACACACTTGCGAAGAACGTGAATCTCTCTGGTTCCATCGGAGCCAGATTTGAGCGGTCCAACCAAATTGCGCCCGCGATTCCGGCAACTAATAGGACGGCGAGATACGCGATTACACCTTTCATTTGCCCCAAGCGCTTGGGGCCTGAGGGTCGTTAGACTACAAGATGCTGTAGCCGCAGTCAAACCGGACCTAGCGGCACATATCGCTAGACGGCGGGTCGTCCTCGTCCGAGAGGTCGTGCTGCTCGTGGTGCGAGGGTAGATTTCTTAGTGCGGCTTTACCGATGGTTATCGCCTCCTGGCAAACCAAGCCCACAAGCACAGCCACAATCGCAATGAACAACTGCCGGACGTTCGGCGGAAGACTCTCCAGCCAACGGTCCATTTGCCAAAGCACGACGTGGTAAAGAGATTCGGAGCGGGTTAGTCCAAGTTCATCGAATCGCTCGACCACGGTGCGAAAGGCCTCGTCGTAGTTGAAGGTGGTGATCGGCGCGACATTAGAGGCTGCCGCATAAGCTGAGGTCAACCCATTCATCAGTCCGTGGCGCAGATTCTCGTCGCCGATGATTCGCTCCGCAAAACTTGCCACGGACTGCGCGCCTATGATTTGAGCGTTGATCGATCCAACAATGCGAGACAAATCAAATTCGGCAGAGTGTTGCGCCGTGAATTGCGACAAGATCGCGTGGCTTTGGGCAAGTGTGCTCGTGTAGTCCTGCGCATACGCCGGTTCGAGGAGAACCTGTTCCGCAACCAGTGGGCGCAGCGAGCGCGCAAACGCGTCATGAATTCGAAACTCTTCTCGCGCGTAGCCGGCGATGGCGTCAGCGTTTTCAATCAGGGCACGAAACGGTTCGAGTTGTCGCGCGATCCGATCGACGTAGTCCACTTCGCGCACAATCTGATCGACAGCTCTGAACTCACGCGTCGCTATATCGCTGACCGCGTTCATGCCAGCGATCCTTGCCTGCGTTTCCCAAATGAGTCCGTTAAGAGAATCGGTTGCGGTCATGTTTACGATGGGCTGTTCGCTCGAACACTATGCCCGCGACGCATGATCGCAATTGAAATTCAGATCGGAGGCGTTAACACCCGTTCATTGTTTCCTCGACGAATGCGACGAAATCCCGTTGCTGATACGCCCGGACACCCGACCAAACATCGCGCGGTATTGGGAGACTGAAAAATTCTCGCATATCGCGTTCGAGCCCCTCCTCCGCGAAATACAACCGGCTCTCTCTTGCTTGGAACGATGTGGCGAGATGCAGGATCAAAAAGCGAACGAACAGTCGCTCGGATTCCGTCACTGGAAATCGCGCCAAGTCAACCTGCGCATCCAGAATGCGAGAGAGCTCCGGCTTCTCGATAACGAAGCTCCAAATCTCACGATGATGCTTTGTGACGGTGAACAGGTTCGCCACACGTCGAGCCTCCGCCTCTTCGTGCAAGGTGTAAGCAGTCGTAAAAAGACTGGCAACGATTCCGATGCTTTGAAGAACGTCAATCCAATGTTCGATGATGAATTGTCCTACCCCATTGGGAACAATTATACCGCGCGCATCGCGCGATGTGAATCGCGCTAGGCGCTCGGAATATCCGCTCTCGCGCGCACCAAAGTCAGCCGCGGAATCTGCACGATTCGTTCGTCCGTTCCGCAACTCGCGCCATACGCGAGACGCTGTTGTGCGCTCCCGGTAATATCAACGCCGATGACGGCGAAATCACCGCATTCCAATTCGAGAATATCGGGGCAGCCGCTAAGCGACGATGTGCTCGCACCGTTCGCGTGCGGATCAGGACCGAGGCGACGCTTGAACATACTCGACTACTAACTATAGTTAGGTGCCGTGTCAATTCGGATTTTGCTAACAGTCGCGCATGCGAAAAACGCAATCGCGCACCGTCTCGCTCCGCGTGGCAAATTTGTTGCAACAGGAGCGCGAGCGAAAAGGAATTTCCATGACTCGTCTGGCGCAGGACGCCGGACTCTCGCAACAGATGGTGAGCTACGTCGAACGGGGCCTTCGCAATCCGACGCTCGACACGCTTTTACGAATTGCGAACGTGCTGGAAGCCGATCTTTCCGCAATCATCCGAAAGGCGTCGAAGCGATGATGGCGTTCGCGACATGATCGTTCGCCCTGAACATTTCGAGTTCGATCGCAGCAAGGCACGCGAAATCGAACAAATCGCGAACGAGCCGGCGCTCAGCGAAAGCGACCGCGATCTGATTCGCGGCGCTGGAGAGGTTCGACCCTTCCTTACCGAAACTGCATCGCACTGTTTCTACTGCGGAGAGAAACTGACAATTCCAGCAATAATGTGGAACGGGCGAACTCGCGATGGCAAAGATGCCGCCGAGATTTGGCTGCATCCGAAGTGTGCGGAAGCTTTCTGCGCGCGTCTCGCGCGCGACCTGAACGAGTTAGAACTCGGAAAGCAAACCGCTGACAAAAAGCTGCAAGAGTGGAAGCGGCAGCAAAGTGCCTAATCGAACAGTTATCAGGAAAGCTTCGTGCCTGCCGGGACTGAGGTGTCGAACTGTGCTCGTTCCGGTGCAGGCCGCACCGCAAAATTGAAATGACGTTCGGCGCCGCTGGGCCGCACGTTTTCAATTCTTAGTAGGCGTGCCTCGCGGGAAGCGATGAAGCGACCTTTCATGATCGTGCCTTCACACGCCTTCTCATCGACCGCAAAAATGCCGTCTTTGCCATTGGGCTGGATCAACACACTGTAGACTTTTGCCAGCTTACGGTGCGCATCGTCACAGACTTCGCCGTCGTAAGAGCGACCGATCAGGATTTCAGGGAGAATTTCGTCGTTCACTGTTGGTAATTGCCGTTATTGTTCATGTGAACATATTTTCGCACGGGCATCTTATATCGCGAATGAAACGTCGTGCTCATCTCCGTTCTTGAGACTCTCTAATCCGAGTTTCGGGGGTTCAATTCCCAACTGCGTTTCGAGTTGGCCTACGCGCCGGTTGAATCGCATTAGTGTCGCGACGTAGTCCTTCCGTTCTTCGACAAACTGTTCCCGTTCTTCCTGGAGTTTCTTAATGTAGAAATCCTTTCCTTGATTGAGAATCTTCAGGTCTAGCACCTCGCGCTGCAGATGGTTGATTTCCCCGGCGTCGGTGTTGGTCGCTGCCGAAGCATTCCGCACTTCTTCCGCACGTGTGTCGTGCACCCCACCGTTTGGTGTCGCTCTTGTTTTGTCTTTCGACTGCTCCTCCTGAATCGCGATCTCCGCGCTTCGCGCCGTGATGAAGTATTTCCGCTCGTTCGGATCGTAGAAAGCATCGAGGCGGGCGATTCCCGTTTTGTTTGGCTGACACCAATTCGTGATGCTGCGTTCTGTGCGCGCGACACCTGCGGTTTCGAACATGCGCGCGACTTCACGCACACTGAGCGTGTGGTCCGACTTTCGTGCGGCACCGTTCTGCACATTGCGGAAGCTTTCGGCATCCTGCGGAACATTACCGAACGTTGCGGAATCGTTCGGAGTTGTTCCGAAATCTTCGGAAGGGAAATCCGACATGATAAGAGTTGTTACTGATAACGCTCGCGCGGCCACGCGCCCGACTGGCGCCGTCACACATTGCGAGCTGTTCTCACATCATAACACGCCACCGCTTCGGAAGATTTCTGAACCTGTGGACAACTCGTTAGGGGATTCGCGGTCGGCCAGGTAGAATGCAGGCATGAGCCGCCACAACCGTGATTTCAAAGGCGTGTGGATTCCGAAGGAGATTTGGCTTTCCGATACCTTGTCTTTGGTGGAGAAAGCTCTCTTCGTCGAAATACATTCGCTCGATAATGAGCGAGGCTGTTTCGCGTCTAACGAATACTTCGCGAACTTTTTCGCTCTAAGTGCCCGGCAGATTCGCACACATATTTCTAGCCTGAAAACAAAAGGGCTAATCAGCGTCAGCGTGCAAGACCGCAATCAGCGCACGATTCGGACTCTCGGCAGGTATCGACGCATCTCTACTAAGGAGAGGGAAGACCTAGCCGATCGTAAAGCTGAACTAGCGCAACGCATGCGCGCGTGGCCGGAGCGAGACCTTCCCAGGGGGTAGGAAGAAAACTTCCTAGGGGGTAGGAAGTCCTCCGCCAACGACTTCCTAGGGAGGTAGGAAGAAAACTTCCACATAGTAATACATTAATAAAACAATGAATAAATACGTCCTCTTAAAAGAGAAGAAGCAGGGAAGCAGTTATCGGATTTTTTTGCTGCGTTTGATCGCAGTCTGGACGGTCGGATTGCCGGAAATTTCGACAACCGGAGGGCGTCTCACTGCCCAGATCGACGAGTTACCGGTGATCGCCTTTTAGAAATTGGAATCCGCAGCCGTTGTGGAAGGATTCAAAGGCACGACAGTTTGGCAAGGCGTGGTCGAATTTATTCGCGCTAGAAGGTCATGCCAAGGCGAAGCGCGCCTACGGCTGGCAAGACGGCCAGCGCTTCGTTGCGGTGCTCGAAATTCCGCCAGTTGATTCTCCGAATACCGCCGTTCGCGCGGCAATCGCTGCCAAGGCGCAGAACAAGGGCTGATCTAAGGCACTTTCGCAAGATCGGAGATAGCAAAGAGCGGACGGTTTTCGCAGCACCTCCAGCGGAAACATACCGGAATGTGCCACTTGGCGTTCCGGTGCATCTGATTTTTTCATCGTCAACCAAATCCGCCGCTTGCTTCCCTTGAATGAAGACTACTTCTCCAATCTCGGGCGAAGTCATTCCGAAGCCTCTGTGCGTGCAATAAATTATCGCGCCTTCGTCCGTGACCGAGAGCACTTTGCCATTGATCGCCCAGCGCGAAACAGGGCTATTATTCAATGGATTGTGATACTCCTGTGCTTTCCCGCGAGCGGCTTTTTCGGCCTCAATAGTCGCGGAATCGTTTTTAATAAATTCCTGTCGTCGCTTTTCTTTCGCGGCCTCGTTTTCCTTCTGAGCTAACGCACTTGCGGTGTCCAGATCGGCGCGAAACGTAGCGGCCTGCTTAGGGTCGTATTTGTATTGCTCCTGAAGCTCACGCGGCAGCTCTGTGAAATAGATTTTAGAGATGCCGGAATCAGTCACGACCATGATTCCATCTGGTTCGACTCGACTCACCGTCACATTCTTGTAAACCTTACCGCCGGTCGTTTTAATATCATCCGCTAGGATTGCGCTTGCGGTCGTCCACAATAGCAGCAAAACGCATCGCTTCATTCAGCCCGTGATTATTGGGCAATTCTCTGCCGCAAACCAGATTTCTTTATTCGCGTCAAATTAAGACACTACCCGAAATCGCGTCCCATTGACATGTTCAAAAATATGTGTCGTAAAAACAATATTTTGCGACGTGCCTACACACCTACAAAAGGTCCTACAAACATGATTTGTAGGGCTTATCGGCCGCTTGTTTTCTATTCCGCGGCTTAACCGCCTAACGAAGGGCTCCCCAACGTGTCCGGGCTTAGCGCCCGACTTCGCGCTTTTTCCATCCGGCTATCGGGATCGATACGGCCTAACCGTCCATCTCGACCAAAAAGTGCGAAGTCGGCCGCTCCGGGATTAGCATCCCTGCGCCCCGACACGTTGGGGAACTGGTTTGAAAAATAACTATCGCCGTTAACCACGGACGACTTCGCGCTCACCAACCGCTCAGCGCGAACTAAGGATTGGAAAAAGCCCCGCGCGCCCTGCTCCGATTTTCGTATCAGTGCTATAATTTCCACCGGGCCCATTCGGGCCTCAGCGCCAGTCGCTATTACCCCGCCGGCTCGCTCCCAACAGCGTTTGCCGGCGCCGCGCAAAACGCAATCTACGCTTTCGAAGTCGAATCGACACGGGACTTCGGCAGCGACTGATGGGAGTGGCGCCTGGCCTTGATGCCATGAACGAAAATCTCACCTACATCGGGAACCGCGAAGTATGGGACAGCTCCACGCCGTTTGGTATCGGCGCGGCCGATCGACGCCACCATATTTACATCATCGGGAAAACGGGTTCGGGAAAAACAACTCTTCTTCGCAACCTGATCGTTCAACACATCGCTGCGGGAGATGGAGTTGGTTTGATCGATCCCCACGGCGATCTTGCAGAGGAACTCTTACATCACATTCCACCCGGACGAGCCGATGACCTTGTCTACTTCAACCCAGGTGATCTAGACCATCCGGTTAGTTTGAATCTCCTGGCAGATATAGCGCCTGATGATCGACATCTCGTGGCCGCGGGAATTGTCAGTGCATTCAAGAACATCTGGCGGGACTCGTGGGGTCCGCGTCTCGAATACATCCTCTACAATGCGCTCGTTAGCAGTCTTGCATTGTCCGAACACTTCCCTTTTGGGTGTGAACCGACTGCTAACTGACGTTAAATATCGGGCATGGGTCGTTGCGCAAGTAAGCGATCCGTTCATTCGCCGTTTCTGGGCGGAGGAATACGAGAGTTACGATCCACGATTTCAGCGCGAAGCAATCGCACCGATTCAAAACAAGCTCGGGCAATTCCTTTTGAACCCGGTGATTCGAAATATTCTTGGGCAGGTGCGAAACAAGATCAGCATTCGCTTTATGATGGATACGCATCGCTTGTTCATCGCGAACCTTTCGAAAGGAAAGTTAGGGAGCGAAAAGGCAAATCTTCTCGGTTCGTTGCTGACGACACAGTTCCAGTTAGCAGCAATGTCACGTGCAGATCAGGCGGAGACTGAACGCCAGGACTTTTATCTGTTTGTAGATGAGTTCCACAACTTCGCGACGGATTCTTTCGCTTCCGATACTTGCCGAGGCGCGCAAGTATCGCCTTTGTCTCACGCTATCGCATCAATATATCGACCAGTTACCGCTATCGGTGCGGCAAGCCGTGTTTGGAAATGTTGGAACGTTAATGTCCTTTGGGGTCGGTTACGCGGATGGAGAAACTATGCAGAGCGAATTCGGCGAAGCGTTCGTGGCCAGCCAATTTGTTGACTTAGGGCGGTTTGAACTATTCGTGCGGCTTTTTCAGAATGGCGTAGCCAAGGAGCCATTTCGAGCGAGGGCTATGCCGCCGATTGAGAACAGAATAGGACGCGCGGCTAAGCTTATCGCCCGTTCACGCGAAAAATATTCAAGCAATCGATCAGTAGTCGAAGCGAGATTGAACCGGTGGATAGCTCGTTAGGCACAAACGGTCGACTTTGATAAAATTAATTGATGGCACTTGTACGCCGTCCTCGCTTTCAGCGATCACCTACCGCTCTTCCCTTCCAGCTAACCGAGCGTGACGCCGAAATTATTCGACGCGTGTTCGAGCATAGATTTTTGAATTCAATGCAGATCGCTCAACTTGTGCCGGGTAGCCGACAACAAACCCTCCGCAGACTTCAATCGCTGTTTCATTACGGATACCTGGATCGACCGCGATGTCAGATCGATCACTTCCATCAACTTGGAACAAGACCAATGGTTTACGGACTTGGAAGCGCGGGGGCTCGCTTACTCGGGACGGAGGCCGGATTATTCCTACAGCATTTGCGTTGGACGGCTCGGAATACGGCGGCCAAGCGGCTTTTCCTAGATCATACTCTTCACGTTGCAGACATCTTGATTGCATTCGAAAAAGCCTGCGAATCGCGACAGCAAGTGCAATTCGTTCGCTACCCTTTATCGACCCCGGATAGTTCGCCGCGCTGGACAGTCAGCTTCGCAGGACAAGAGATCACAGTAATTCCTGACGCCATTTTCGCGATCGACGTGCAAGACAGCGACAGCCAACGCCAGCGCGTTCACTACTTCCTTGAAGCGGATCGCGGAACAATGCCTGTCATACGAAAGAAGCTTAACCAAACCTCGCTTCTACGAAAACTGCTCGCCTACGAAGCTACTTGGTCGCAAGGAGTTCATCGCGCCAGTCTTGCTATTGATCGCTTCCGAGTCCTTACAGTCACGACGAGCGCGGCGCGCGTGGAGCATTTGCGAAAGGCATGTTCTCGGCTGCAAAGAGGACACGGGCTCTTTCTGTTCGCCGACATCGGAGCACTTCGAAGTGCCTCTGATCTATTCTCACTAGAATGGAGCACGGCCAAGCCGTCCGCGCCGTCGAGCACGCTCCTGAGCTAGTCCGTTATCCACAGCTGCATCTGTACAAGGATGCTCCTGCTGGGATAGCATCAAATCAGAAGGGCTTTCGCCCTAAGCAACCCAACCAAAGGAGGCACATATGGCGACAAAAGACTTTGTCGACTTCAAAGCAGTAAAGGCCGCCGTGACCATGGTTCGCATCCTTGATCACTACGGCCTAACGAGTCAGTTCAAACGTAGCGCAAACGGAGAGACCCTCACCGGGCCTTGCCCGATTCATAAAGGCGAGAACCCAACTCAGTTTCGCATCAGCACGTCAAAGAATTGCTGGAACTGCTTCGGGCGTTGCCAGCGTGGAGGAAACATCCTCGATTTCGTGAGTCGGATGGAAGACTGCACGATTCGCCAGGCAGCGATTAGAATCAGCGAGTGGTTCGGACTGGAGCGAGGCCAAGGCGACTCTCATGAGGAGAGACCAGCCAAGAATGGCTCGGAGCATCCAACTGCGACAACGACAGAGATAACGCAGCCCGAAACCGGATCGGCGTCGGGTGAACCAACTCCAAATAAGCCGCTCGGCTTTGAGCTAAAGAAGCTGAACACCGAACACCCCTACTTCGCGGAGCGTGGTATTTCACCAGACGCGGTCGCGCATTTCGGCCTCGGCTTTTGCGAGCACGGTTCGATGGCTGGTCGCATCGTCATTCCAATCAGGAATGTCGAGGGCGAACTGGTTGCTTATGCCGGACGATGGCCTGGCGATCCGCCGGCGGAAATTCCAAAATACAAACTGCCCGGCGGATTCAAGAAATCGCAGGAGGTTTTCAATCTCGATTCAGCGATAACAGAAACGGACGAGCAAGCGTTGCTCATCGTCGAAGGATTCTTCGATTGCATTAGCCTATGGCAACTTGGCCTAACGAGAACTGTCGCGCTGATGGGATCAAGTCTGTCAGCCGCGCAAGAAAAACTCATTCGCGAAAACACAACTCCAGACACTCGCATCGTCTTAATGCTCGACGAAGATGAAGCCGGTCGGGCCGCCCGAATCGAAATCGCAGCGCGCTTAGTGATTGGCCGATTCGTGAAGGTCACCGCGTTTCAAGAAGAAGGATTCCAGCCGGAATATCTTTCGGCGGATGACATTGCGGAACTCCTATAGCGCTTTGCCCCGCTCATTTTTTGAGTGGGGCTTTTTATTTGGCCCGTTATCGCGGACCGTTTGCGAGAAAGCTGTCAGCCATCGCTTTCAACGAATCAGCCGTGAACGGACAGTTCTGTTCGTTATACCAGACGTCCATGAGATACATCGAATTTCCTTTTCTAAATCCCGCGATGTATTCGCCGTGGTCTCCTTCTGCGAATTGCACGACGAAAGAATTCTCTTTCCTTCCTCGGTCGTGAACCACTTTGTTGGGATCACTCGGCGACGCATCCGCAATTAACTTCGTATAAGTAGCATCGAATGAACTCGCCGGCCGCGGAGGTAAATAGGTGACGCTCGGTGAGGCGGTCTTCGGCGGCATCAATATATTGCTCTGGCGTAGATGCTCCACGGCGTTGGGAAACACATCTACCGGAAGTACGACGGAGAAACCATAAGCTGCAACAGTTGCGCGCGTTAATTTCTGAGGCCCTCGGCGCTTGTAAACCATCGGCTCGGGCGCGCTTTCGTGCTTTGGCCCATTAGCGTTCTTACGAGGCGGCAAGAGATTGCCGAATGCATCTCGGTTCAACCATTGTCCAAAGGTGGGCAATTCAGGTCGTCCAGATCGCACACTTAATTCCAGACCCGCAGTCTCAAAGTCTTGATTCTGCGTGGAAATCGTTTGTGGTGGAATCGTGAAGCGCCCAGTCTTCAGCGGCAAGATCGCGTATTCGTAAACGATACCTGACGCGCTGTCCGCGCTTGGGTCGATTTGCCCTGACGCAATACCACATGGTTGAATTTCCAATCCGTCGGCCGTGATTTGTTCCGGCATGGAAAATTGTGCTGTCCCACTCAAGGTCACGCGGAGTAACACCAGTTCTCCGATCACAGTTTGATTGCTACTCAAGGAAGCTTCCACTTTTGGTGCGCCTTGCGATTTTCCACTTACGATCTGTGAGGTGCTGACACTCGCGTGACCAGACCCCTTGCGTAAAAGTGCGCGCGAAGTTGTTAGGAAAGATTTGAGCTGCGGACTGGAATCGATCTGATCCTTATAGGGTGTTCTTTTCAGCACCGCACTGCTACCGTCGCCAAGTAGCGTAATTTGATATTGGGGGTCGTTAACCCATGCTAGTGTTCGGGAGTCTTGGTGATACCACCGGTCATTCGGAATAGTTGTCCGCTGCATCGGTGGCCTACTTGGATCCCCAGCGGTCACCTGGCTCTCATCGTCGCTAACCTCGACGCGCAGCGCGGAACTATCCGCTTGCTTGTAATCGCTGTTCCCCGCTTGATCGCCGAACTTAAATTGATGGTCTGTTCCTTCCCAGATCCCAGCAAACGACCTTGGTCGTTCGCTGAGGCGAACCGGAATTTTTAGAACCCGGTTCTTCCGTAAAACCGTCAGTTCAATCGTATCGCCTGGTTTTCTTTTCAGCATTTCGTGTTGGGCGTCGTCTTCGCTCGATACAACAACGCCATCAAAATGCGTGATCACGTCCCCATTCCAAAGCTCGCTTTCCGAGGCGGCCGATGCCGGTTCGACCATCTGCACAACCACGCCTTTCTCGATTCCGTTGAAAACCTCCTTATACCTTGGGTTCGCATTTAAGCTTTGAACCCACACTCCGAGCCACGGTTCCGGAGGTGCCGGTCGAGAAGGTGGCGGCGACTCAGAAGGGGCAACACTCGGCGCAATCGTCAGCGCTTCAGCGATACTTGGTGTCGGTGCAGCGGTCGGTTGGATTTGCGGCGCGGGCGCGATTCGAGGTGCGACCACTGGCGCAGCTGACCGATCAACGGGTCTCGTCACGGTTCGCCCAACTTCGCGCGACAGCTTCCGCCAATTGACCGCCGCGACAACCGCCAAGATTGCGAGTGCAGTTACGATGATTGGGAAGAGTAGCGAGCCTAACGAGCTAGATTCATCTTCAACGTCGTCAGCTTTGTGGGACGCAGAGAATTCGAGCGGCGGAGGTTTCCAATCAGGGTGTAGAATGAGCGCTTTGCCGCTTTCGTTGTCGGTTTCCGTTTCGCCCAGGCGCTGAAATTGAATCCAGCGATCGTCGCCCTCGCGGATTACTTGCGTGTTTTCTCTAACTTGGCCTTTCGCTGCCAGGGCATGCAATTCCGGTAGTGAAACCGGTCCCCTCGGCTCACTGGCCCCTGATTCTTCATAATAATACCTTACTGTCTGCACGATGTTGGAGGCCTTTAGCAGCTTGAAAACGTCTGAACTTGATGGCAGAACGGGGCCTTTCGTCGCAAGGAGATTCCGCCAATCGAGAGCTTTTATGATTACACACAGGCGGCAAAACTACCTTTGCTGAGCGGAGCCAATCTGATACCAACGCGTGGGCTCTGCCCTGCTTCTTATGCAGCAATTAAGACATCCGCCGCTCTCTGGCCACCTACGGTTCCGCGCCCACACGGCAGCAGCTTTTGCCGGCGCCGTTGCTTTGCCTCTTTCGGCTTTTTTCCTGCCGAATTCCGTATCCGCACTTCCCTATGGAATCGGTGTCCTTCTTCTTGTTAGTGCATTGTCGGCGGCCGCCGCGTTTGCCGCGGCCTCAGGAAGCAAAGCACGCGTAACAAGTTCAAGTAATGTGATGCAGCTCGTGCGCTGTGGCGCGCGAGGCGCAGTCCTCGCTGCGATGCTCGCAGCGGCTATGACAGTGCTTGGAACCCGTCTTTTTGGTTCTCAAAGTCTCGCTCTGACTGCGTTTTTTCCATGCGCCCTTTCAATTCTGCCAGCTGCATTTATCGGAGTCATTGCTGCAGCGGTCGCTGCCGGCGTTCGTCTACCACGGCTGCCGCAGACGCCGTCATCGAAGACGCCGACTGGCCGCGGCGCTGTTATGCTGTTTTTGCTTGCGTCCGCAGCTGGATTTCTATCGGCGTTATATCCATGAAAACCCTAAACAGGCGTTAAAAGATGTTTGGGATCTGGCGGCGCAAAAAGGTTTTCGTGCAAGAGCACTGGTATGTGCCTTTGCTGGACTTTCGAATCTCGACTCAAGAATTCTACACTGCCGTCGAAAAAGAATTAGCTGAGCGCAAAGTTCCTGATCTGGAAATCTCGCGCATTGAATTCGCTGAAGGAGGCCTGCTTTCCGCGCAGCGACAGTATCTGCGACTGCGTCGCGAACGACTTGTATTTGATATTTGCTCCGCGCCGTTTGGCACATCCTGGTTCTTCTCCTTGCGCGGTTCCGTCATTCCACGAACGATGCGTCTTTGGGAACTTGCCTTAGTTCTCATTGCGCTAGGCAACCTCTTCTTGCTCTATCGGACTACCTTCGGTTTGTTCTTAGGAACCATCGCAATCGCGACATCAATATTCGCGGTGGCCGTGTTTCTGTATTTCGCGAGACAGTGGCAGGGAGTTGATGATGCGTTGATGCAGCTGCCGATCATTGGCGCTCTGTATGAGACATTCTTCCGTAGCGAAACCTATTACCGCGAGGACACTCGCCTAATGTATCTCGACATCGTCGGTCGCATCGTGAAGCACCAAATCGAAGAGTTCACTAGAGCTGCCGGAGTCAAGACTCTGGATATCAAAGAGTGCTACGCTTGTCGTCCGAAACAGCGGGGCGAGGACCTTACGAAGTAAGTCGCATGCGGCGATGAGTTGGGTTGACGAGAAACTAACTGAGCGATTCTACGAATGGGAACTCCGCGGCCGTGGCTGGCAGGTTTTCGATTTCCCTATTCTTCCCGAACCACCCTTCCGGGAATTCGAAGGCCACTTCCTCCCACCCAGCGAGGTAGCCGATGATGGGCGTCGTCATACGGCCGTCAGTCACTTTGTCGAATCGCTTCGATTCGGCTCGACGCCGAAAACTCCTGCAGCCGAAGCGCCACAAGAGCCTGAAGAACGGAAACCAATTCCGTTTGAGCGCGGCGAAATAGCCGAGATCGCGATCACCCTCCCGCCCGACGCGATTGTGCGTCGTGAAGTTTTTGAAGAATTTCTCTTTACTCTAAGCGCCTGCGAAGAGCCGATCGCTTTCGAAATCGTTGCCGCTTCCGACAAGATCAAAGTTCAATTCGCAACAGGTAGTAGCGATGCCGCAATTCTGAAGAAATTCACAGAGACCTACTTTCCCCTTGCCGTAGTCATTCTACAAAATAACCAACTCGCCGAAGTATGGCGCAGCGTATCAGACCACCACTTCACTGTTCGTGAGTTCGGACTAGAGCAGGAGTTTATGCTCCCGCTTGTTTCAACGCGAAGCGACTCAATCGTCGCACTGATTGGTGCGTTATCGGATCTGAATGCGGACGAAGTCGCGGTCTTTCAGGTTTTGTTTCAGTCGGTTCAATGGCCTTGGGCAAAGAGCACTCTTCGTTCGGTCAGCGACGACACCGGCAAGCCATTTTTCTCGAATCGTCCAGAATTACTGTCCGGCGCGAAGACAAAGATTGCGCGCCCGCTCTACGCTGTGGTGATTCGCGCTGCTGCTTCCTCTTCGGATCAGTATCGCACTGCTGAGATCGTTAAGGAGCTTGCGACCGTCCTCGCGTCCGTTGTCGAACCGCCCGGCAATTCGTTAATGCCGCTCACCGCGGATGAATATCCGGAAGGCGAACTAGAAGAAGACTTGTTACAACGGCAGTCGCGACGCGCAGGAATGATCTTAAACAGCAACGAGCTTTTGCTGTTTCTCAATCTCCCATCTCCCGCAGTTCAAACCCCAAAACTTGTTCGGCGAGTAAATAAGACACGTTCCGCACCGGTTTCAGTGCGCGAAGAAACAGGATCGGAGCTGGGTCTCAATGTCCATGGAGGTCGGACAGTTAGCGTGCGATTGAACCGGGAACAAAGAGTCCGGCACATGCACATCGTCGGAGCATCTGGAACCGGTAAAAGCACTTTACTGTTCAATTTGATTCGCCAGGACATCGAAAACGGCGAAGGCGTCGCGCTTCTCGATCCCCACGGCGATTTAGCTGATAGCATTTTGGATAACATTCCTAGCGGACGTGTTAACGATGTCGTTCTTGTTGACCCATCTGACGAAAGCTATTCCGTCGGATTCAACATCCTTTCCGCGAGTTCCGATTTGGAGAGAATACTTCTCGCTTCCGATCTGATCTCGGTTTTTCAACGCCTATCGACGAGCTGGGGCGATCAGATGAGTTCTGTTTTGCAGAATGCGATTCTGGCGTTCTTAGAAAGTGATCGCGCAGGAACATTAGCCGAATTACGCCGTTTCCTACTTGAGCCAAGGTATCGCGCCGAATTCCTGCAATCCGTCCGCGATCCTGAAGTTGTTTATTATTGGCAGAAAGCCTTTCCTCAACTGACCGGCAATAAGTCGATCGGTCCTATTCTCACGCGGCTTGAGACTTTCCTAAGTCCGAAACCAATTCGCATGATGGTTTCTCAAGCGACGAAACCGTGTCGATTTCAGCTGACATCCTGGACACGGGCAAGATCTTCATTGCCAAACTTTCGCAAGGTTTAATCGGACAGAAAAACGCATACCTACTCGGCTCCCTTTTCGTGTCGAAGATGCAGCAAGCTGCAATGGCGCGACAAAATAGACCGCAAGAGGAACGCCGCGATTTCTGGTTATACATCGACGAGGTCCATAACTTCATAACACCTTCAATGGGTGAAATACTTGGCGCCGCCAGGAAATATCGACTTGGCTTAATTCTCGCGCATCAGGAATTGCGTCAGCTTCATCAGGATGATGACGTGGGAAGTGCAGTTCTAACGAATCCAGTAACGAGAATTGTGTTCCGAGTTGGCGATGCGGATGCCCGCAGTTTGAGCGAAGGCTTCGCGCATTTTGAATCAAACGATCTGCGAAACCTTGATGACGGCCGCGCTATCTGTCGCGTGGAGCGCAGCGACCACGACTTCAATCTAACCGTCCCGCTCCCCGAGGCGCGTGCAAAGACGATTGAGACGGCGACTCGCGATGAAGTAATCGGGGTATCGCGACAGAAATACGCGCTCGCCCGCACCGAAGTCGAATCTCTGCTTGCGGCAGCAATTGTTTCCGTTCCGCCAGTGACTCCGGCTCCTCTACCAACACCGCCAGCGGCACCAGTCCCTCCTCCGCTTGCAACACTTGCACCCGCATCAATTCCCGAACCGGTCACGCCCGTTGCACCCATTTCGGAGGAGCCGTCCAAACCCATCGCACGGCCGATCGCGCGTCCACTAGGAAAAGGAGGCCATGAACACAAACGCCTTCAACAAATGATAAAACTTTGGGCGCAAGGCATGGGCTACCGCGCCATCATCGAAGAACATCTTAGTGCCGGCGGTCAGATCGATGTCGCCCTTAAAAAGGCTCAACGCACAATCGCGTGTGAGATTTCGATCACGACACCAAACGCGAATGAGATCGAAAACGTCCGGAAGTGCATAGCCGCGGGCTACGACTTTGTCGCCCTAATCAGCCCTGATGCAAAGCGCATCGCAGGACTGGAGCGCGCGATTTTGCCAACACTAGCTGCTGGCGAGCGGGAAAAAGTTCGTTTTTTCTCCACGCCTGATGCTCTCTTCAGTTTCATCGAAGAATTCGATGCGAAGGACGCTAATCGAGAAGAAACCGTTCGCGGATATCGCGTCAAAATGAGTCATCAGGTCGTCGACAAAGCGAGCAAGGAAGATCGGACGAAGATGCTAGCAAAGATCGTCGCCGAGTCGCTCAAACGAACCAAAACCTAGACCTTTGATACCTTCACTCAAGCATTCCGAACTGCATTAAGCAGCGCTGTTCGTATCCAGTCGGACTTCTTGATTCCGCTTTTCTTTATCCCTGCTTTGATTTCTCTGCTCTCCTCGCGCGATAGCCGCGTTGAAATAAAAATGGATCGCGCTTTTCTTGTCGGCACCTTCGGACGCCCGCGCTTTATTTGTTGTGTCACAAAAAAAGATTGCTTTTCGTTAATTGATGTGTCACAACAAAGTGACGATCGCAAGGTATGCTAAACGCGGACACAATACCAGAACACGAAAAGCCTGTTGGAATCTGGATTCGGGTTTCGACTGAAGACCAGGCTAAAGGCGATAGTCCCCAGAATCACGAGGCTCGCGCCCGGCATTACGCCGCAGCGAAAGGTTGGGCTGTTAAGGAGGTTTATGATCTCGCCGGAGTATCCGGAAAATCGGTAATCGAGCATCCTGAAACGAAGAGGATGCTCGCGGATGTTCGCCGCGGCCATATCTCTGCACTCGTCTTTTCAAAACTTGCTCGTTTGACCCGCAATGCTCGGGAACTGATGGACTTTGCAGATGAGTTCCGCTCCCACAATGCGGACCTTGTTTCCTTACAAGAAAGCATCGACACGGGGACGCCAGCCGGCCGCTTGTTTTACAACATTGTTGCCGTTATGGCGCAGTGGGAACGCGAAGAAATCACCGACCGAGTCAACGCATCGGTGGCAATTCGAGCCAAACTCGGGAAGCCGTTAGGCGGCGCATCCCCTTTCGGTTACGTTTGGAAGGACAAGAAGCTAGAACCGCACGCCCAAGAGGCGCCAATTCGGAAGCTTATTTATGAGCTCTTTGCGGAGCATCGGCGCAAAAAGACGGTCGCCGAGATTCTGAACAAACGCGGTTTGCGCACTCGCAATGGATCTCGCTGGAGTGACACGACTATTCACCGACTAATTCAAGACCCAACGGCGAAAGGTATTCACCGAACCAATTACACAAAGAATACTGGGGAAGGAAAGGCTTGGGCGCTTAAACCGGAGCATGATTGGATACTTCAGGAGGTCACTCCGATCGTTTCCGCAGAGCTGTGGGACCAATGCAATGCTCTCCTAGAAGAGAGAAAAATTACCCGACAAAAACCGGCAAAGCGTCCGGCTCACCTTTTCGCTGGCCTGGCTTTTTGTAAGTGTGGGCAGAAAATGTATGTGCCCTCAAGCACGCCAAAGTATGTCTGTCAGAAATGCGGCAATCGAATTCCTGCAGTCGATCTTGAAGCGATCTTTCTTGAACAACTGAAGGGATTTCTTCTCTCCCCGGAACATATCGCGAAATATCTTGAAGAAGCCCACGCGACTATCGGCGAAAAGACCCGGCTAGTTCAGACGCTCGCCAGAGAATTAGAAAAAGTGAAGAACGAGGCAGACAAGGTCTATCGGCTGTATATCGACGACAAGATTACCCCCGATCAATTCGAGGAACGCTATCAGCCTCTTGATGAGCGCAAGAAGCAAATCACAGCGGAAATTCCGAAAGCCGAAGCTGAGCTCGCGCTCCTCACAATCGACAAACTATCAACAGATTACATCGTAAAGGAAGCCCAAGACCTATCTGCTTGCTGGCCCGAAATGAATTCTGACGAGAGGCGACGGATCGTTGAGATTCTCGTCCAACGAATCACCGTTGCTAAGGACGAGATCGAAATAAACCTCTGCTATCTCCCCTCTTTTAGAGAAGCAACAAATAGGCAACGCATGGTCAAGGATTCATCGCTGCGACTAACATGAACTCCGATGGAAAAGTTACGCTGCCGGCGGCGCGTGAGACTGTCACCTTCCCATCCTCGAGCGGTTGCCGCATCACCTCCAGCGTCGACCGTCTGAATTCCGGAAGCTCATCGAGAAATAGCACACCGTGATGCGCCAGACTGACCTCGCCGGGCGATGGATTAGCCGTTCCGCCTAACAAACCGACATCGGAGATCGTGTGATGCGGCGAACGAAACGGGCGCGTCGAAACAAAGGCTCTCTCTGGCGAGAGCATTCCGGCGATCGAATGGATTTTCGTGCTTTCGATCGCTTCTTCCAGCGACATCGGCGGAATGATGGTTGCGATGCGCTTCGACAACATCGACTTCCCCGAACCCGGCGGCCCGATCATCAAAAGGTTATGACCACCCGCGACCGCGACTTCTATCGCGCGCTTAACATGCCCCTGTCCTTTGACGTCGCTAAAATCAACTTCGTAGTCTTGATGCTTGGCGAAGAACTCCGTCAGATCACCGCGCGTGGGTTGCAACTGCACTTCGCCGCGAATAAATGCGAAGGTCTGCCGCAAGTTCTGCACGCCGTAGATCGCGATGCCCGACACCATGGAAGCCTCTCGCGCGTTCGCTTCGGGAACAAAGAGAGCGAGCTTCCCACGTTTACGCGCTTCAATCGCTGCCGGCAGAACGCCGCGAACGGATCGCACGGCGCCGCTCAACGCCAATTCGCCGAGAAAACTATATTTCTCCAGGATCGGATCATCGAATTCTTCCGCGGCCGCGATCATCCCCAACGCGATTGGTAGATCGAAACTCGGTCCTTCCTTCTTGATGTCCGCGGGCGCGAGATTGATCGTGGTGCGACCGCGCGGCCAGTGATATCCGCTGTTAGCGATCGCCGTGGTCACGCGATCCTGACTTTCCTTCACCGCCGTGTCGGGCAAACCAACGATGATGATCTTGATGTCACCGTGCGCAGCGTTGACTTCGACCTCGACTTCGTAAGCATCAATGCCGTAGACGGCCGCGGAGTAGATCTTGACCAACATCGCGCGCCAAGTTGTCAGAGAACGATTCGCAGGAAAAGATGCAATCGTGATTAGCCGCCCGCTGTTTCTCTTCGCGCCTGGCGCAGGTGCGCCATCGACGCATCGCTGGATGCAGCATTGGAAAGGCTTGCTCGAAACAATCGGGCCGACGGAGACTTTTGACTATGACTACATGCGCTCTGGTTCGCGGCGGCCGGACCCACTACCAATGTTGGTCGCGGCGCATCGTGCGGCGCTGGAGCAGGCACGTGAAAAACACGACGGCGCCATCATTCTTATCGGGAAGAGCATGGGCGGACGGATTGGTTGCCATGTCTCGTTAGGCGAAAAAGTTTCGGCCCTGATTTGTCTTGGCTATCCGCTCTGCGGCGGCGGCGACCCGACGAAGTTACGCGACAAAATCTTGCGCGAAATCACGACACCCATTCTTTTCGTGCAAGGCACGCGCGATTCGCTTTGTCCCTTGGATTTACTCGAACACGTGCGCGAGGAAATGTCCGCTCCGAATCAATTGCATATTGTCGAAGGTGGCGACCACTCGTTAGGCGTCAGCAAGAAAGAACTGACAGCAAAGCGCGAGACGCAGAACGAAGTCGATCGACGTATCCTGCAGGCGATTCGAAGTTTTGTAGAAGAGCATGGCGAAAAAACAGATCGTTAAAGCCGGCGGACGCGAGATCGCATTCTCGAATCTCGATAAGATTTATTATCCCGGGAGCGGCTTTACCAAAGGCGAGGTCATCGCGTTCTACGATACCATCGCTGACGTTATTCTCCCGCATCTGCGCGACCGGCCGTTGACAATGAAGCGCTATCCGGAAGGCGTGAACGGCGAACATTTCTACGAGAAGAATGCGCCGAAACATACTCCGCCATGGGTCAAGACTTTTCCGATTCCGCGTGAGGAAGGCGGCGGCGATATCAATTACATTTTGTGCAACGACCGCGCCACGCTTTTGTGGGCGACTAATCTGGCCGATATCGAGAAGCACGTCTTACTCGCGCGCGTGCCGGAGGTGAATCATCCCACTTCGATCGTCTTCGATCTCGATCCGGGCGAGCCGGCGACGATTATCGATTGCGCGGAGGTCGCGCTGCATCTGCGAAAAATTTTCGCGCGCTGGAGTCTCAAAACATTCGCGAAAGTCTCGGGCTCGAAAGGTTTACATCTGAGCGTGCCGCTGAATGGCGATGCGCCTTACGAAGTGACCCAGCCGTTCGCGAAAACGGTCGCCGAGTTAGTCGCTCACGAAATGCCCAAACGCGTGGTCGCTGAGATGGCTAAGAGTATTCGCACCGGAAAAGTTTTCATCGATTGGAGCCAGAACTCCGACTTCAAGACCACCGTCTGCGTTTACTCCATGCGCGCGAAAGGTCCGGAGCCGCACATTTCCATGCCCGTAAAATGGGAGGAGTTGGAACGCGCGGTTAAACGCAAAGAGGCGAAGCATCTGGTTTTCACGCCTGGCGCCGCAGTCAAACGACTCGAGAAGCTGGGCGATTTGTTCGCGCCGGTCTTGAAGCTGAAACAAAAATTGCCGGTCGCGTTTACCAAAGCTCTGGCCGCTGCGCCTGCGCCGAAACTAAGTCGTTGGCCGCGCAACCTGAAGAAGAACGATCGCGACAAGAGCCTGCGCGAGTATCGGGCGAAACGCGATCCGAGCCAGACTTTGGAGCCGATGCCGTCGCTATCGCCTAACGAGAGCAAGCGCAAAGGGCCGCATCGTTTCGTGATTCAAAAACATGCGGCCAGTCATCTGCACTACGACTGGCGTTTGGAAATGCAGGGGGTTCTTCGCTCCTGGGCCGTGCCGAAAGGTCCGCCGACGCAATTGAAAGAAGCGCGCCTGGCCATGCACGTGGAGGATCATCCGCTCGATTACGAAAAGTTCGAAGGCACCATCCCGCCGGGAAATTACGGCGCCGGCACGGTCATGGTCTGGGATTACGGAGTGTATCAGGACATCGCGGGCAATGACGCGGCCGCGTTTCATGCGGGAAAAATGCACATTGTCATGTCAGGTCAAAAACTGAAGGGCGAATGGATTTTGGTGAAGGACAGACGCGAGCCAGAGAGCAATCGCTGGCTGCTCATCAAAGCCGGTGAATCAATGAAGCCGATCTCGGCCAAAGTTGATGATACCTCGGCGATTTCGCGACGCTCCATGGTCCAAATCGCAAAGGCGAACGATGCGCAATGGCAAAGCAACCGACCAGCCGCAAATGCACGCCGATCGCTTCGCCTAACGAGTCGTAATTCTGCCAAACCAAAATTCGTCGAACCAATGAAGTGCAAGCCGGTGACGAGTTTGCCTAACGAGAGCAATTGGACTTTCGAAATTAAATTCGACGGCTATCGCTGCCTCGCGATCAAAACGGATGAGGAGGTGAAAATTTTTTCGCGAAATGAAAATCTGTTAAATGAACGCTTCCCAAATGTCGTCGCCGCGCTAGCCAAACTGCCCGGCGATTTTGCCATCGATGGCGAAGTCGTCGCGCTCGATGAGGAGGGCCGGCCGTCCTTTCAACTTCTGCAGAACAATATGTCGAAGGCCTTCGACGCTTACTTTTATGCGTTCGATTTGCTCAATCGAAATGGCGAAGAATTTTTGCGCAGCCCAATCGAACAACGACGAGCCTTGCTCGATGAATTGATGACGACTCCGGCCGACCCGTTGCGTCGGTCGCCGCTGCTCGACGCGCCTTCGAGCCAGGTGCTCGATGCCGTGCGAAAACTCGGGCTCGAAGGTGTCGTGGGTAAACGCAACGGCTCAATCTATGAACCGGGCGAACGTTCCGGGGCCTGGATCAAGCAGCGGACCGGAGCGGAACAGGAATTTGTTATCGGCGGTTACAAGCCGGGGACGCGCGGGTTCGATTCGCTGCTTGTCGGAGTTTACGAAAGTAAGCGGGTCCTGTTCGTGGCGCAGGTGAAGGACGGTTTCGTGCCGCGGATGCGTGATGAAATTTTCGCGCAGCTAAGAAAATTACAGACCGCCGACTGTCCATTCGTGAATTTGCCGGAGAAAAAAGGCGCGCGCCGCGGCGAAGCACTCACGGCCGAAAAGATGAAGGAATGCCGCTGGCTGAAACCTCGACTCGTCTGCCGCGTCGCCTTCGTCGAATGGACAGACGCGGCTAATCTGCGACACGCCAAGTTCGTCGCCCTGCGCGACGACAAGAAACCGGGCGAAGTCGTGCGCGAAACCTAGACGACTAGCGTTTCGTTTTGGCGCCGTTGCGCGTCTTGCTCGACTTGCGATGACCGTTGCCGTTGCGTTTGCTCGGATTCGGAAAGGCGAGGTCTTCGTCGCCGCGGATGAACTCTTCCGTTTTTTGCCGCGCTTCGTCGTCGGTGAATTGTTGGGGCGGCGACTTCATGAAGTAACTCGACGGTGCGACGAGCGCGCCGGAAATTTTGCGATCGAGCGCGACTTTCGCGCAGCGAATCGCGTCGATCACCACGCCGGCCGAATTCGGCGAATCCCAAACTTCGAGCTTCATTTCGCAACTAAGCGGCACATTGCCAAATGTCGTCCCCTCCATGCGGATGTAACACCATTTGCGATCCGTCAGCCACGGCACGTAATCGCTCGGGCCGACATGGACATCTTTCGCCGGCAAGGCGTGACCGAGCTGACTCGTGACCGCCTGCGTCTTGGATATTTTTTTTGATTCGAGCCGCTCTCGTTCGAGCATGTTTAGAAAATCGGTGTTGCCACCGAAGTTCAGCTGGTAGGTGCGATCGAGTCGCACGCCGCGGTCGCGGAAAAGATTAGTCAGAACGCGATGCGTAATAGTGGCACCCACTTGCGATTTGATGTCATCGCCGATGATCGGAAGATTGCGCTCTTCGAACCGGCGGGCCCAATAGGGTTGCGACGCGATGAAGACTGGCACGCAGTTGATGAAAGCGCAGCCGGCTTCCAGGATTTGTTCGACATACCATTTCGTGGCCATCTCCGAGCCGACCGGCAAATAAGAAATGACGACATCGGTTTTCGTTTTTTTCAGGATGCCGATGATGTCGTCGGTCGAGGCGGGCGATTTTTTCACCACCTTCTTCAAATACTTCCCGAGACCATCGTGCGTCATGCCGCGATGAACTTTCACACCCAGCTTCGGCACTTCACTGAAACGGATGGTGTTATTCGGCTCCGCAAAAATCGCTTCGCCGAGATCGCGACCGACTTTAGTGGCAGCGATATCGAAGGCGGCGGAAAATTCGATGTCGCGCACATGATAGCCACCGAGGTCCACATGCATCAGCCCGGGAACGAGATCGTCCTCGCTGGCGTCTCGATAAAATTCCACTCCCTGGACGAGGGACGATGCACAATTGCCGACACCGATAATGCCGACGCGAATTTTTTCTTTCTTAGTCATCTTTTTGTCACAAAAACGCCGCGGTTGCTCGCTACCGACGGCTATTCGAACGGGTGAGTTTCGGGCAAAGAATGAGGATGCGCCAGCATATCTTCGGAATTTTCCCAGAGCAGGAGGCTCGAAGTCTGCTGCATTGTCAAGTCACCTACAAATCGATGGATTTGGCCGATTTGCAAAAACATTGAACAAAACGCAACCGCCTGCTGTCAGTAAAACGAATATTTAACCTTGTTAAATACTTTCGATGCTAGTAATAGACGCATCCTCGCAGCCATCCGCGCACGTATGATTAAGCGTAGGCCGCGAGGGTTTTACAACCGCTCCGTTCATGAAAAGTTTTATGGCTGCTGAAGATAGCGATACTGGAATAAAGATTTACCTGCGAGAGATCGGGCAGATTCCGCTTTTGACTCCCGACCAGGAGATCGAACTGGCCGCGAAGATCAAAAAGGGCGACCGCGAGGCGCGCGCCCTGATGATTCGCTCGAACCTCCGTCTGGTGGTGAAGATCGCGCATGATTATGCAAACCTCGGTTTGCCGCTGCTCGATCTCATTTCCGAGGGCAACATCGGTTTGATGAAGGCGGTCGAGCGTTTCGACCCGGCCAAAGGCGGAAAGCTTTCCACCTACGCCGCGTGGTGGATCAAACAGTCGATCAAACGCGCGCTGGCGAATCAATCGAAGACGATTCGATTGCCCGTGCATCTGGTCGACAAGATTTCAAAGATGCGCCGTGTCTCGCTGCAAATGAGCGAGGAACTCGGTCGCGAACCAACCGATGACGAGCTTGGCGAAGAAATCGGTATCGCTAGCGGGCAAAGTTTCGCAGCTGAAGACGGTTTCGATCCGACCGGCTTCACTCGACGCTCCGATCAGCGACGATGATTCGACCGAATTCGGCGAAATCGTCGGTGACGAAGAAGCGCAGACTCCGTTCGAATTGCTGCGCGACAAAAACTTGCGCAATGAAGTCGGGAGGCCTGCTCGACGTGCTCGACGATCGCGAGACGAAGATCATCTTTTCGCGATTCGGTCTCGATGGTGGCAAACCAAAGACGCTCGAGGAAGTGGGAAAGAAATTTGGCGTGACGCGCGAGCGCATTCGTCAGCTGCAGAATATTGCGCTCTCGAAATTGCGCCGGGCCCTGAGCAAGAAAGAGCGGCCGGTCGACGTAGAATTGCCGGTCGAAGCCTAATCGGCCCTAACGAATTCAAAACGCGCGGATGGAAACGTCCGCGCGTTTTTCGTTTAATCCATCATCGAATCCGCGTCGGAGACGCCGGCACCACCCTTCGCCTGCCGCACTTGAATCGAATCGACTTGCGCGCCGCCCGCCCGCAGATCGCTCAGCACAACTAGATTATCATTCGCTCGCGTTAACCCAGCATCCGACAAATACTTTTCCGCCGCTTCGATCGTGGTGTTGGGATCATCGGTGAAAGGCAACAAGACCGGATGCGTTCCCCAGCAAAGCGCCAGCTGCCGACAAACGTGCTCGTTCGGCGTGAAAGCGAAAATCGGCGCGTATTGCGGCCGCAAATTCGAAACGTATCGGGCCATCGTCCCGTGACGGGTAAACACGATCAGCCGGGCGCGCGGCAATGAATCTGCCAGCACCACGGCGGAATAGACTGTCTTTTGCCGGCTATCTTTTAGTTCCGCCTCCTTCGCGTAGCCCGCGCCGCCGCTCCGCTCAATTCGTTTCGCCACGCGATCAAAAACTTCCACGCACTTGACCGGATATCGCCCGATCGTTGTTTCACCGCTCAACATAATCGCGTCAGTCTGCTCGAAGACCGCATTGGCCACGTCGCTGATTTCCGCGCGTGTTGGTACCGGATTCTCGATCATCGATTCCAACATGTGCGTCGCTACGATTACGGGTTTTCCAAAACGAATACATTGCTTCACGATGCGCCGCTGAATAATCGGCAGCTCCTCCATCGGACACTCGATACCAAGATCGCCGCGCGCGACCATGATGGCATCGGCCGAGCGAATCATTTCATCGATCTCGCGCACCGCAGATTGATCTTCGATTTTCGCTACGATTTGCGCGGTGCTCTCGAGCGTTTGCAGGACGCGCCGCAATTCTTCCAGATCACTTGGTTGGCGCGCGAAACTAAGCGCGACGAAATCGACCTTCATTTCCACGCCCACACGAATGTCGACCAGATCCTTCTCCGTTAACGGGGGCAGATTCACCCGCACCCCGGGCAAATTGATATGACGTCGCGACCCTAGCGTACCAGGGGTCAGCACCTTGCAGCGAATGCGATTATGTTGCTTCTCCAGCACGAGCATCTGCAAGACGCCGTTATCGACCAGCACGGTGTCGCCGGCAGAGATGTCGTTGATCAGCCCATCGTAATTTACGTCGACGGAATTCGCTTCTTCGCTCTTCGCACCGCGCACGGTTAGCTCAAGGATATCACCCGGCTTTAAGTTCAGATTGGTCTTCAAGTTCCCGGTGCGAATAGCCGGACCCTGCGTATCGAGCAGAATCGCCATTGGCCTAGCCAGCTCGGCTGCGATCGCGCGCAGACGAGGCGCGATCTCGCGCACCCACTCGTGGGTCGCGTGACTCATGTTGAGGCGAAAAACATCTGCGCCCTGCCTTATGAGTTGCCGTAAGACCTCGGAAGATTCGGTAGCTGGTCCTAGCGTGCAGATAATCTTAGTTTTACGCATTGGGGCTTGATCCTATGACGACCAACTGGAGGGCAGGTTCTGTAACACTTCGATATCTGCAAACTGTTTGCTCTCTCTACTGCCACTAAGTCTGGCCCAATCGACCATTCTTCGTAGTCCCTCCTTAAGCGAATAAGACTCGACACTCTCGAAAGTAGCGTGAGCCTTATCATGAGAGCAATAAGCGTCCTTAACCTCGTTTCGTTCGTCGAGATAGGTCACCGCTAAGTCTACCTCCATAGCTTCACACACTTCACTTGCTACTTCATTAATGGAGTAGACCTTGTCTGCGCCAACGTTAAAGACCTGGTTGTAGGCCTTCTCGACATCGATCGAGCGAGCTATGACCGGAGCGACCTCCTTGATGTAACTAAAAGCCCTTGTCTGCTTCCCGTCTCCGAAGACCGTCAGTGGTTTCCTCTGAATAACCTGATTGATAAAGATGCCCACCACATTTCGATACCGATCGCCCAGGTTCTGCCGCTCCCCATAAATGTTATGAGGCCGAAACACGATATAGTTAAGTCCGAATATCTGCTGGCTTATTCTTAGTTCCTGCTCCACAGCGAGCTTGGCAATACCGTAGGAATCTTCTGGCACCGGTGTCATTTCCTCATGCATCGGCGCCTTATTTCTTCCATAAACAGCGATTGAGGAAGTGAAGACAAAACACTTCACCTCATGATTGATGGAAGCATTGATGAGGTTAATGCTTCCGATAAGGTTGTTCTCGTAGTTAAAGCGCTTGATAAAGTGACTTAGCCCCTCCGCCGCATAAGCAGCGAGATGAAAGACGTAGTCGAAGTGATAGCGCTCGAATAGATCTTTCACCAACCGCACATCCAGGATACTTCCTTCTACGAAGACGGCCTTCTCGTTCACGTTCTCGCGTAGCCCGCCGCTAAGATCATCCAAAACAACGACCGTTCGACCAGCCTGCAGCAGTTCGTCGGTTACATGTGAGCCGATAAAGCCCGCGCCCCCTGTAACTAAAACCGTGGCACTCACCTTAGGTTCGCATCCCTAGAAATTCTCCGCCAATATCTCGTCTATGTAATACGGCTGGTATTTTTGGCTTAGCTCCAGGTAGAGATGCCCGTCCGCCTCGTACTCGTTTCGATGCCAGAATCCTATTGACTCCCAAGCCGTTCTCGAGGCCACGACCTGCAAACAGTCGATATGTTGGAAACGCACTGGGTTGCCAGTCAGAATAGGTTCCGCGTTGTTATGATGGATGATTGTGAAGATGACCATTTCCTTTCGAACCTGATCGCGTTCCAGGCACTCGTTCACTTTTCGCAGACAGTCAGGATAGAGCAGATTATCTATGTTGAAGTGCACGATGTACTCGCCGTCGGCCAGGCGAAGTCCATAGTTCCGCAAAGAGTGCCCCCAGTCGTTAAACCGCTCCTTACTATACACGGTCTTCACTTTTTCCAGGGAACTCAGATCGAATTCTACCTCATAAGGTTCTTTCTTGTAGCCGTCGTGAAGGAATATCACCTCGAAGTCTTTGAAAGTTTGTAGCAGGATGCTACGCACTCCCCTTTTCGCAGCCTCTCTTGGAGTGTGGCTATCGCAATCCACAACAATGATCGAAAACTTCGGTTTCAATACACTTAACACCTAGTTAACGATGATGAAACGTGTCGATTGCAGCGTGGCGGATAGGCCAACTCGAATCCGGGCAGCATCAGTGAAAGGTTGGGATTGTAGAATGGATCGCTAATCAACTCCCTACCCCAAGTATCTCGCAGATAGGTGGCTTCTTTTCGAAAAAGCGCTTGTTCGTCTTCGCTCTGGCGCTGGCTGCGACTGGCGGACTCGTGATGGATAAGATTGGCGTAGGGCGTCCAAACACTCGCGTAGCCAGCGGCGGTAAGCCGCAGACAAAAATCCACATCATTGAAATTCACGGGCAAATTCACTTCATCGAAGCCGCCGACTCGAACAAAGAGCTCCTTTCGCACTACCATACAAGCTCCGGTTACAGCCGAGCAATTTTGCTGGAGCCAGGCGCGGCGAAAGTAACCTTCTTCACCGCGTGGCATACCTCGGAAGGCGTGATTGGCCATTCCGCCGAGACCGAGAATAACCCCACCATGTTGCAAGGTTCCATTCGGATACCACAGCCGCGCCCCGACAGCACCTACCCGTTCTCGAACTGCCTGACTAACCATTTCATGCAACCATGCCGGTTCTTCTGCCTCAAGATCGTTGTTCAGAAACGCGAGCACACTACCCTCCGAAGCTGCCGCTCCTCGATTAATTAGGCGACTAAAATTGAACGGCCCATCGTCGCGCAAAACACGTGTGCTGTTTTGCGATTCAAGGCCCCTCAAAAACTCCTGCGTCTCCGTATCCACCGATCCGTTGTCGACAATGATCAACTCCGTCGCTGGATACTCGGTCCGCTCGCGAAGACTCGTTAGGCATTGCTGGAGTAACTCGAGTCGATCACGTGTTGGAATGATGATTGAAACTAAAGGCCCCGGTTCCGGCAGTTCGTAGATGACCCGATGCGAAATTGAACTCTCCGGACATGCTTCGACTCGCGCGCGAATTTTTTTACGAAGTAAATGTTCGCTGATCGCCTGTCGCGCCGCCTTACTAGCGTAAAGCTTCGCCTCGGCTTCTTGCGCCAAACTTCCAGCGATTGCCCGCCAATGGTAAAGGATGCGTGGGATGTGCCGAATCTGCGAGGGCCGCAAGCGTTCCAAGCATCGCAACGCCAGATCGTAATCCTGCGATCCTTCCATCCCTTCGCGAAACCCTCCGATCGATCGTAGCAACTCCGCGCGATAGACGCCGAGATGGCTGATGTAATTTTGCCCTAGGAATAATTCAGGATTCCAGTCCGGTTTAAAAAACGGATCGAAACGCGCGCCCGCCGCATCGATCTTGTCTTCATCCGAGTAGATTAGTCCGGCGTTGGTGTCTCGGTCGATTTCCAAAGCGACGTAAGCGAAGGCTTCCGCTGCCACTACATCATCTTGATCTAGCAAGGCGCACCATTCCCCGGTGGCTAGCTCTAAGGCAGAGTTACTACAAGCCGAGATATGGCCGTTGCGCGCGCGGAACGCTAGCTTAACTCGACTATCCTTGCGCGCTTGCTCTTCCAGGAAAGGTCGAACGTTTGCGTCCGTTGAAGCGTCGTCCGCCAGGCAAAGCTCCCAGCGCTCATACAACTGCGCCCGAATCGACTCAATTGCCGCCTCGAGTAACTTTAAATCCGGGTTGTAAATCGGAAGGATAACCGAGATGAGAGGTTGCCGGCGTAACTGCCGCAATCTTTTTCGCAGCGCTTCACTATCGATCATCTGGGTCTGCTCGATCCACGCGTGGTAGCCAGTTGCAAGACCCACGTCCCGCGGTGTCGCGAGCGATGGCAAATTCATAAGCTGACACTTGAGATGCTTTGTGAATTCTTGGAACGTCCTCCCTTTGATTTCGCCATCAATTCGTTAACTAGCGCGCAAAAATCCGTTCCGAACCGGTCGAGTGTGAATTTCTTCTCAAATGTGGCGCGACCATTCTGACCTAGCTCGTTCGCCAAATCCAAGTTATCGAGCAACCTTTGCATCGCCTTCGCCAAACCGGCCGGATCCTCCGGCCTAACGAGTAGTGCTTCGCGGCCATCCTTCAGCATTTCGGCAATCCCGCCGACGGCTGTGCTAATGACCGGCTTGGCTAAGCTAAGCGCTTCCAAAATGGTTACAGGTAGCGCTTCGTCGCGAGAGGAACATACCAAGACACTGGCCTGCGTCAGTGCCGCCAAGGAATCCTGATGACTCCGCGGCCCGTCGAAAAAAACGTTCTTCAAATCCTTCACGCGTCCTTGCAGGCGCGCGTTGAACCCCGGATCCATGACCCGACCGATCAGATGAAATTCCGCGCGCTCGCGACACTGCTTGGGCAGCGCAGCCACTGCCTCGAGGAACACATCTTGGCCTTTCCGCGGTTCGATGCTTCCCAGAACGAGAAAACGAAATCTTCCCTCTGCCACAATGTCGGCCGCCCCTATTTTGCGCGCCTCGGGAATCCCGTAGGGCAAACAGGCCACATCGGATTTTGCATACGGCTGATAAACCGCCGCAGTCCGGTGGCAAGGAGCGAGAACAAGGTCAGCCGAGGCAACGGCCAATCGTAGTTTTGCATCCGCTTGCAAGTAGTGCTCGCCCACTTCCGTTTCGTGGACCCAAAAAATCACCGGCGTTTTCTTCCCGCTCGCTGCGCGCACCGCCGCTTCGCTCTTGATTGTGTTGGCTAGGACGCAATGGAACTCATGCGCCAGGCGCGAAAACGATTCGTGTCCCGTGGCTACAAGCGGATCGATAATGAGCGGAACGCCGATCTCCTGATAGCGCTTGCGCAAGGGCCCGTCGTTTGGCGACATCACGACCACAAAGATATTTCGCTGGCGGCACCAATCCGCCAATTGCAGCAACAGGAGTGGCGCGCCGGAGAGAGAAAGATCGTGCGAAACAAAAAGAAGGTCTGGCCCGCTTGGATCGATCTTGTACTCGTTAGGCGAAAACATGCGGAGCGGCGTGGGCGAATCGCTGTAAAGCCAGTCGCGCATGTTGTCGGTGAAGTAGGGATCGCGCATGATGTATTGTGGCCAGCGCTTTAGCAAAAAAACCCCGGCACGCTCGTCCCGCGCGATTTTCTTTTCTTCCTCTTCCGCGCCGATCGACTCGTGGCCGCGATGCGTCATAGTCACGAACGGCGTATAAACACAGCGCAACCCGGCAGCGCGAATTTTGAAACAAAGATCAAAATCGGAATGGGCCACCGGCGCGTTGACGACGTCAAAAGGGCCAACGGCAAAGAAGTCCGCACGGCGCATGGCAAGGCACGCCCCCGACAGAGCGGAAGCGGCGCGGAGCGATTGCGCCATATTAAAATAGTCCGTCGAATTGCTCGGCCATTGATGGCAAGCGGTGCCAACGAGGTCGCGCACACCGGTGACCAGGCCGGCATGTTGAATCTTTCCATCCGCGTAAAGCAACTTCGGCGAAACCGCGCCCACCTCGGGGTTTTCCAGTTGCTCGATTAGATTTTGGATCCAGTCTGCCTCCGCGCCTGCGACATCGTCGTTCAGAAAAATGAGCCGCGTCCCCACGGCTGCGGCGGCTCCGAGGTTACATTTTTCGGAAAAATTGAATGGGCGATCGTAGGTCACGAAGCGGAATTCCGATCCAGCACTCGTTAGGCTCTTCAGGGTTTCAGCCAAGTGGCTGTTAGTTACAATCACGATCTCGAGATGCGGATACGAAGTGCGACGCGGCAATTCTTCTACGCAGGCCTGGCCGCGCATCGCCGAATCTGTTGGAATCACGATCGAAACCTTTGGCCATGCTGAAATTTTCAGGCGCGCGCGATTGGCCGTTGGGTATTCCATCACCTCCGCGGCCAACCCGCGCCGCTTCATCGCATCTTCCAGCGCGGCTAAGTTAGATTTCCGCGCGTGCGGCTTTCCCCCCGCTGCTCCGGAGGCCGGATGCTCGCGCCAATGATACAAGACGTGCGGGATATGGACGATCTCGCGCGCCAGCTCCGTCGCGCGCAGGGCAAAATCGTAATCTTGCGAGAAATCGAATTCCTTGCGGAATTTTCCGACGCGCTCGACCAAATCACGGCGATACGCCGTCAGATGTCCCACGTACATGAAGGAGAGTAAAAGCTCCGGATTCCACTCCGGTTTGAAAAAGGGCGAGTGCCGTTTGCCCTCGGTGTTCAGACGATCTTCGTCGCTGTAGAAAATTTCCCCTTCGGGATTTCCAGCAATGGCCGAGGCCAACTCGAAAAGAGCGAAAGGTGGCAACAAATCGTCATGATCGATGCAGACAACAAAATCTCCGCTGGCCAAAGCAAGTGCGCGATTTGTGTTTTCGGCGATCCCGAAATTCTCCGCCAAAACTTCCAGTCGTAACCGCGGCTCTTCCTTTTTCCATTCCGCCAAACATTCCCGGGTTTCGTTGCGTTTTGAGGCGGCATTGACCGCACAGATTTCGAAATGGTCGTAGGTCTGCGCCGCGAGGGACGCACGTAATTCCCGCAGAAAAAACAGCGGCGGATCGTGAATAGGCAGGAGCAGGCTGATCTTTGGACGACTCGTTAGGCGCTGCGCCTCCACGCGCTGCACCGTCAGCCCCGCCGCATCCGGCTCGTGTTCTGCAATCCATTTGGCATAGCGATCTTCAACAAGTTTCGGCGACGCCTTCGCTGCGGCCTTGGCCGTCGATTGGTGTTTCTTTCCGCTCAGATTCGCCGGAATGCGTTTCAGTTCGCGCAGGATTTTTTCCGGGATGGAGCGGCGCGGTTTATCCTTCGCCGCGATCGGCTCTTGAAAACAACGACCGTTTTTTCGACAAGCGGACTTGGCCATCTTCAGGATGCGCTTTTTCGCCCGCAGCTCTTCCTTTATTTTTTCGAATTCCTGCCGGTTCGCGTCGCGGCTGGCGCGCAGTTGTTCCACGAGTGAGTCGATGACCACCTGGGCCTTGCCGCGGTCGCGCCGCAATTCCCTGAGAGCGTTTTTCTGATCGTTCATGACCGCCTGCGCGCGTTCGGCGTGCGCACGCAGATCCGCCACTTGTCGCGTAAGTTCGTCGATCGTGTCCTGCGCGTTTCTTTGGTCTGCCAGGAGTGTGTCGAGCCAGACCTGCCGCAAACGCAGCGCGATGTTTTCGCGCTCGGCCCGCGCGGCCCGTGCTTTCGCATCGATGCGGTCCCCGATCAGTCCGTAAGCCTTTTCGATTTCCTTCCTCTCGTTAGGCGAACCAATCAGCTCGGGAAAGAAATCGCCGTGAACGATCGCGCCCAAGCCAAGGCCATTCGGAAATTCAATGAACTTCTGCTCCCTCGCGATCGCACTCCAAACCCGCCGTGGCGGATCATCGCGCCCGAGGTTTATGCCATGAAACAAAATGGTCGCGGCGGACGAGAGCTTCGGCCTCCACGCTTCCCATTCCGTTTGTGCGATCTCGCCGCGGTCACAATCATCGATCAACAAAATATCGACGCTGCCGTCCTTCTCTCCCGCAGCCAGATCCAAAATCGAGCCGGCGCCTAACGCACTAATCTCAGGATAAAATTCGTCCGCTTCCGCTAAGGTTTTTTGCCATTCCGCATCGTCGACCGCCGACTCACGTCGAATCGTTAGGCAACGACAATCGAGCTCGCATTCCCGCGCCGCCTGGCACCAAGTAAAATGAATTTGGCCATCGGAAAATCCAAGTGTCACGATCTTCCGCGGCTTTTGGGTCGCGACCAAATCGTAGAAGAAAGCGAGATGAAAACGCGACACTGCGCCGGAATAAAATTTCGGCTGAAAATTCAGGCTGGGAAGTCGAGACAACATCGAAATGCGCGCTTCCACTAGTCATCGCCGCCCGTCCCCGAATCAAGCTTGCCCGGCAGTTTTCTGATCGCTGTTGCGAATCTGGTTTGCATCATCCTTCTGGAGCAGGCGACTTACTTCCCGAATCGAATAGCGATCATGAATCCGGACTTTCAGAGTGAAACCTTCTGGCGGCGCTCAATCGAATATTTGCGCCGCCAGTTTTCAAGGTTTGTCCGAACCACGACCAACGACTCGTTAGTCATCAACTGGCTCGTGCCGGAACCATTTCCAGGTGCCGGTGGCGACATTGGTTTGTTTCGCATCATTCGGCATTTGGCGGAATTCGGACACGACTGTCAGGTCCACGTGGTGCCGTATAATTTGATGAACGAGTTCAGCACCGAGCAGATCCGCGAATACGTGCACGAGCATTTCGGACCGACTCCCGCGACCTATCACAAATTCGACGGCGCGATCGGTGATGCTGATTGCACCTTCGCCACTTTCTGGCCGACGGCGGAGAATCTGCAGTGCCTAACGAATGGTGGACGCCGCTATTATCTGGTGCAGGATTTCGAACCCTCCTTCTATCCGGGCGAGGCCGACCTCATCGAAAGAGCCGAGAAAACGTATCGCGCCGGTTTTTACTGCGTCACGCTCGGACCGTGGCTGGCGAAGTTGTTGCGTGAACAATATGGCGCCACGGCGGACCACTTCGATTTTGCGGTTGATCGAAAAATTTATTGGCCGCGCCTAAAACTGCGTTCCACGCGCCGCCGGGTTTGTTTTTATGCGCGGCCGAGCACCCCGCGACGCGCTTACGAGTTGGGAATCGCCGCGCTCGAGTTGATGCAGAAACGTTTGCCGAACGTCGAAATTATCTTGTTCGGCTCCACTGAACTTACGCCTGCGCCACAGTTCAAATACGTGAACCGGGGCCTGCTCGCGCACGAAGAAATGGCGACGCTTTTTTCCAGTTGCGATGTCGGTCTGGTTTTGTCCCTCACGAATCCATCGTTCGTTCCGCTTGAGATGATGGCCTGCCGATGTGCGGTCGTGGAACTGGCAAGTGAGCGCATCGCTGGCGTTTTGGCGCACGGCAAAGACGTGTGGCTCGTGCAACCAAACCCCGCCGCCATCGCAGACGGACTGGTGGAATTGCTCACCAACACCGCGTTGCGAGACAGGTTGGTCACGAACGCGGAACGACGCAGTCGCACGATGAGCTGGTCGCATTCCGCGCGACAAGTGGAACGAATCTTATTGCGACGAAGTTGACGACTGATACGAGCTCTCCACTCGCGCCGCCACGTCGCGATAACCGTAATCCACCTCGTAAATTTGCTTCATCGCCGCGATCGATTTTTCCGTGTCACCCATTTGCTCGTAAACCAATCCGAGATTGTAGGTGATCTCCTTTTTCATCGGGTCCATCGAAAGAATTTCGCGGCCGGCTTCCTCGAGCTGCTTCACCGCGAGATCGAGCATGTTGAGCTGCTGATAACATTTGCCTAACAAGTTCATGGCCTTCAGCCGCGCATTCGGATTCTGTCGCGCGCGCTGCAACTCCGGCAATGCTTCGCGATAATGAGTGGCATTCATCAAGTGTTCGCCGAGCTCAAAGCGCAGCTGCAAGTCGGTCGGGTTGCGGTCCGAACGTTTGCGCGCTTCGTCGATCAAAATTTCCGCGCGCGCTTTTTTTGCAGCCGCCAGGGCAGCCGAACGCTCCGCGTGCGCTTCGTGTTCCGCCCCATGCTCCGCGAGAAATTTTTCGTGTTCCGTGATCTCGCGCTCGGAACGTTTCATGCCGAGATCGGAGACTTTTCGTAACAAACCGGCATCGGTCTTTCCCGTGAGTTCGGCGGCGTATTGATACCAGGCGATCGCGCTCTCGAAATCTTCCTTCTGCTCGTGCAACTGCCCTAGCTTACGCGCGTGGTCCACACTTCCCGGCTCGGCCTGATGTCGTTCGTAGGTTTCCGCGATTTGCTGGTCTAACGACTCGCCGGTCAGTGCCATGCGACTTTGCTGTTCGAGCGAAACCGCCAGCTCTTTGTCCTTGATCAGGTCGCGATAACTTTCCGCTTCCTGCCAGCCGCCGCTTTTCATCGAACCGCGCGCGGCCGCATCTTTGCCGAGCCGTAACGCATCCGCATCAGTCGGGTCCGCTTCGCTAATCCGATTGTAAACTTCTACTGCTTTCTCGCTCTCGCCCAGCTCGTGATAGAGCCGACCCAGTTCGTGCAAAATTTTTGTGTCGCGCGGTTTCTCCTCCAACAGAGTTTGCATGGCGAGCACCCCGATTTCCAAAAATCCCGCCGCTACCCCAGCTTCCTTTAGCAGCATGTTGGCCTGCTTGTTGTAAGGCTCATCTTCCAGAACTTTCTCGACCAATTCGATCACGCGTTTGGGATCCTTCTTCAGCTCGCGCTGCGCTTTCATCACGCCGATCGACGCCGTCGAGACGTTGAAGAATCTTTTCTTCTCCGCCTTCAACTTCGTCACTTCCGTGCGGCGCAATAATTGCCGGCCAGTCAAAAACTCCGGCTCCTGTTTCAGGATTCCCTGCAACAGCGAGATGGCGTAACCGAAGTTTCGCATCTCCATCGCCGCGACCGCTTTCAGCCAATGGCTGCGCTGCGTTTCGTTCAATTCCTTTTCGGTCTTAACCGCCATGGTTCACAATAAATCTAGCTGCGGCTTTTCCGTTTGCCTAACAAGACCTTTCGCGCGCCGCGCTTTCGGTGTCGTTTCCGCGCTCGCGCCGTTTGGTTTTTCCAAATGAGCCAGAATGTCTTTCGCGCGATTCAAGATTTCCTTCGGCAATCCGGCCAGTCGAGCGACCTGGATTCCGTAGCTACGATCCGCGCCGCCCGGCACGATTTTGCGCAGGAAGATGATCTGCTCGTTCCACTCGCGCACGGCTACGTTGTAGTTGCACACGCCGCTCCGTTCTTCGGCGAGCTTGGTCAGCTCGTGATAGTGCGTGGCGAAAAGCGTGCGCGCTTTGATCTTGTCGTGCAAAAATTCCGCCACGCTCCAGGCGATGGAGAGGCCGTCGAAGGTTGAAGTGCCGCGGCCGATTTCATCGAGGATAACGAGACTACGTGCGGTGGCATTGTTCACGATGTTAGCCGTTTCATTCATCTCGACCATGAAGGTGGATTGGCCGCGCGAAAGATCGTCGTTTGCGCCGACCCGCGTGAAAATGCGATCGACTAGTCCGATCTCTGCGCTCGCCGCTGGAACAAAACTGCCGATCTGCGCCATCAAAACAATGAGCGCCACCTGACGGATGTAGGTTGATTTGCCGGCCATGTTCGGCCCGGTGATGATGGCGAGCCGCATCCCTTCGCCGTCCAGCGAGGTGTCGTTAGGCACAAATTTTTCTTCCGCAAGATTTTGATCGAGCACAGGATGTCGCCCATCGCGAATGACCAGTTGCAGTGACTCATTCAATTTCGGCCGCGCGTAGGCGTAAAGCCGCGCTGTCTCCGCCAGACCACCCAGCGCATCCAGCGTCGCGATGGCGGATGCTGTTGTTTGAATTGCGTTCAAATCGCGTAGCGTTTCGTCGCGTAGTTTTTGAAAAAGCTGATACTCGAGCGCGCGCGATCTTTCGTCGGCTCCCAGAATCTGCGCTTCGATTTCCTTCAACTCCGGCGTGATGAAGCGCTCGCCGCCGACCGTGGTTTGCTTGCGCGTATAATTCTCCGGAACGGACGCGAGATTCGATTTCGTGATTTCGATGAAGTAACCGAAAACAGAATTGAATCGCACCTTGAGCGATTTGATTCCGGTCTTGGCGATCTCGCGCTCCTGCAATTCGCCGATCCAATTTTTTCCCTCACGCGAACCGCGTCGCAGCTCGTCGAGATCGGGATCAAAACCATCGAGAAAGATCCCGCCGTCCTTCAAGGTGAACGGTGGGTCTTCCACCAGCGCGCGCGTGAGTTGCGCATGAAGTTCCGGCATCTCGTGCAGTTCTTCATTGAGCTGGAGCGTGTAACAGCGCTCCCTTTCTTTTCCGAAACAAGCGCGCTCACTGAGCTTTTTCAGTTCGCGCTTTAACGCCGGAATTTGTTCGAGCGAACTCCGCAAGGTGACGAGATCGCGCGCATTTCCGGATACCTGACTCAATCGGCCGATGGCTCGTTCCAGATCGCGCACCGATTTCAGAGCCGCGCGCAGCGACGCCAGCAAGTCGGCCGCTTGCAGCAAATCTTCGATCATTTGCTGGCGCCGCAGCAGTTCCGGCATGGTGCGCAAAGGCTGCAGAATCCAGGCGCGCAATTTGCGAGCGCCCATCGGCGTTACCGTGCGGTCGAGCGCCGCGAGCAGGCTCGTGTCGCGCGCGTTGCGCGAGGCGACCAATTCGAGATTAGCCTGCGTCGCGAGATCGAGCACGACGTGTTCGCCCGCGACATCGCAACGCAACGAGGTGAGATGATCGATCTTTCGCCGCAGCTGATGTTTGAGATAGTGAACGATCGCGCCCGCCGCGCCGACCGCCGCCGGCATTTCCCTGCAACCAAAACCGTCGAGCGATTTGACCGCGAAATGCTCGCACAAAGTGAAGACCGCCTGCTCCTGCAGGAACGCATAACTGTCGTGCGAAATTGCGCCTGCGACTTCTTTGAATTGCTCGCCCTGCCCGTCGCTGATCAATAATTCCGCGGGCGAAACGCGCGCCAATTCGTCGAGCAAGCGCGCTCATGGTCGGCAATTGCGCTACACGAAATTCCCCCGTCGTCAGATCCGCGTAAGCAAAACCAAAGGCACCATCGTGCGCGTAAATTGCGCCGAGATAATTCGCGCGTTTTTGGTCTAACAAGTCCAATTCGCTGACCGTGCCGGCAGTGATGATCTGCGTGATCTCGCGCTGCACGATCTTGCCCGGCTGCGGATCGCTCGTCTGATCGCAAACCGCGATGCGCCGTCCGGCTTTGATCAATTTCGCGATGTAATTCTGCGCCGCGTGATACGGCATGCCGCACATCGGCACGCTGTTGCGCTTAGTCAGCGCGAGATTGAGCAGGCCCGACGCTTCCTTCGCATCCTCGAAAAACAGCTCATAAAAATCGCCCAGCCGAAAGAGCAGCAGGGTGTCGGCGGGAACGCTCGCGCGCAGCCGCTGGTATTGCTGCATCATCGGTGTGAGCGTTTCGGCCATCGCATCAGCTTGGAATTGCGCATTGGCTTTTGCGAGTTCCTATTTGAAAGGACACCTATGAAAAAATCGTTCTTTCTCTGTTTCGCCCTTCCCGTTTTAGCCGCGTCGACCGCCGACCAGCCCAAAGCAATCACGCCGCCGGACAGTCTGTTGGTCGATGGCATTCCGCCGATCTCGACTGAGGTCGTGGAACAAGTCGGGCGCTACACGGAGGCGCGCGCCGCCGCAGTGGTGGATTGGCATCCCACGCGCACGGAAGCACTCATTCTCACGCGCTTTGCCGACACGAACCAGGTGCACCTCGTTACGCAACCAGGCGGGGCGCGCACGCAGCTGACTTTTTTTCCCGATCGTGTGACGAACGCGACCTTCGATCCGACGAAAGGCGACTTCTTTCTCTTTTCCAAAAGCGCGGGCGGCAACGAATTCAATCAGAACTACCTCTACGATTTCGCGACTGGCGATGTGACGCTCTTAACTGACGGTAAATCGCGCAACTCCGAGCCGGTGTGGAGCACGAACGGAAAGTTGGTCGCTTACACCTCCACGCGCCGCAACGGCGCTGACACCGACATTTACACCGAATCGCCTAACGACACCAAGAGCGACAGGATGCTGGCGGAAGTGAAAGGCGGCGGCTGGCAAGTGGAAGACTGGTCGCCTGACGACAAGCAGCTGGTCGTGCTCGAAGAAATTTCCGCGAACGAAAGTTATCTCTGGCTCTTCAATGCGCAGACGGGCGAACGCAAAGAACTGACACCGCGTCCGCCGGACGGCGCGGAGAAGGTCGCGTATTTTCGTGCGCAATTTTCGAAGGACGGAAAAGGCCTTTACGTCACGACCGATCGCGAAGCGGAATTCGCCCGCCTGGCTTACATCGATCTCGCGAACGGCAAACACACTTATCTTTTGCCTAACGAGAAGTTCGATATGGACGACTGGGATCTCGGTCCAGACGGCAGGCGCGTTGCCTACACCCTGAATGAAAATGGATTGAGCACACTTCACCTACTCGATCTCGCATCGAAAAAAATCACCGAGCCGGTGTTCAACCCTCCGCTGGCGCCGTCGGTCATCACTAATCTCAAATGGCACCGCGATGCGAAGCAAAGCCTGCTCGCCTTCAGCGTGAACGGCGCGCGTTCGCCCTCGGACGTTTATTCATGGTCAACGGCCAACGGCAAGAACGTCGTGACGCGCTGGACGACGAGCGAGACGGGCGGAATTCCGTCGAACCAATTCGTCGAGCCGCAGCTGGTGAAATGGAAAAGTTTCGACGGCAAGGAAATCACTGGCTTCCTTTACTTGCCTAACGAGACCAAATTTCCCGGAAAACGTCCGCTCATCATCAGCATTCACGGCGGTCCGGAGGCGCAATTCCGTCCGACCTTTGCCGGGCGCACGAATTACTTCATCAACGAACTCGGTTGCGCCATGCTCATGCCGAACGTGCGCGGCTCGAGTGGTTACGGGAAAAGTTTTCTCAAGCTCGACAACGGCTTGAAGCGCGAGGATTCCTACAAGGACATTTCCGCGCTGCTCGATTGGGTTCCGTCGAACCCGCGACTCGATGCCGATCGGGTGATGGTGACGGGCGGATCGTACGGCGGTTTCATGACGCTGCAGGTTTCGTGGAATTACGCCGATCGCATTCGTTGCTCGCTCGATATCGTGGGCATTTCCAATCTCGCGACGTTCTTGAAAAACACCGAGAGCTATCGGCGTGATCTACGCCGCGTGGAGTACGGCGACGAACGCGATCCGGAGCAAGCCGCCTTCATGGAAAAAATCGCGGCGCTCAACAACGCCTCGAAGATAACGAAACCGATGTTTGTCGTGGCGGGCGCGAACGATCCGCGCGTGCCAAAAAGCGAAGCTGATCAAATCGTCGCGACACTAAAACAACAAGGCACGCCGGTCTGGTATCTCGTCGGCAAAGACGAAGGGCACGGTTTCCAGAAAAAGAAGAACCAGGATTTTCAGTTCTACGCCACAGTGCAGTTCCTGCACGACTACTTGTTGAAGTAGACAAAAGCTCGCCTTGGCGGCGTCTGGTTGATTGAATCCAACTGTCTCGGTTAACGCATCTCAACCTTGCTTTTCCTATGATGACCGATCTTCGCTTCGCGTTTCGTCAGTTACTCAAGTCGCCCGGTTTCAGCCTGCTCGCGGTTCTCACGCTCGCGCTCGGCATCGGGCTGAACACCGCCATCTTCAGCTTGATCAACGAGCTCTTCTTGCGCGGCCTGCCCTTTCGACAACCGGCGCGCGTGCTGCACGTTTTCTCGCATTTCCACGAGCAGACGGTCGATTTTCCAATCTCCGCGCCGCGCTTCATGCATTTTCGCGACGGGCAAACGATCTTCGACGGTTTTGCCGGCGAGAATGGAATCGCCTCGACCGTGACTGGACTCGGCGATGCGTTTCAGGTGCCGACTTTCAAAACGACTGCGAATTATTTTGATGTGCTCGGTCTGCGCACGGTTCGCGGCCGCACATTTTTGCCGGAGGAAGAAGAAGGCGCCGATGTCGCCGTGATCACGGAGCGTTTTTGGAAAGCGCGACTCGGCGGCGATCCCAACGTGATCGGACGCGCACTCACGCTCGATGGCGTGGCGCACACCATCGTCGGCGTCATCCCAACCTTGCCCGTTTCGTGGACGGGACCCAATGCCGATATCTGGACAACGAAGCCATTCATCATTCCCGGTTTCTCGCATGAACGAATGATGCGCGGCACCGCGTTTCTGCGCGCGGTCGGCCGGTTGAAACCAGGCGTGTCGAAGGAGCAGGCCTTCGCCGCGTTGCAATTGCTCACGGAAAGTTATCGCGCCCAATATCCGGAAAAGATCGACGCGAAATCGGCCACGGTCGTGAAGACCTTGCCGGAAGATGTGACGGAAAATTTGCGGCCCGGTTTCGCGACCCTGCTGGCTGCGGTGACGTTCGTCTTGTTGATCGCATGCAGCAATGTCGCCAATCTACTACTCGTTAGGTTCAGCGGACGACGCCGCGAAATTTCTTTGCGCATGGCGCTGGGTGCGAGCCGCGCCAGTGTGCTACGACTTTTCGTTTTCGAAAGTGTGCTGATCAGTTTGCTTGCCGGAATTACCGGAGCGCTGCTGGCGTGGCAATTGGTCCCGCTCGTGCCGAAACTGGCGGCAAATTTTCTTCCGATCGAAGAAGGCGGTGCCACCGCGCTTTCGGTCCCTGTGCTCGCTTTCACCGTCGCACTTTCTTTGCTCACCGGTCTCGTGATGGGTTTGTATCCCGCGCTGCAAAGTTCGCGCGCGGAAATTGTCGATGCCTTGAAAGAAGGCGGACGCGGAACGGCTGGCAGCATTCGTCAGCAACGTTTCCGCAAAATTCTCGTTGGCGCGCAGGTCGCACTCTCCGTCACTCTGGTGGCGGGCGCGTCTTTGCTCATCGCCAGTTTCGTTCGGCTCAGTCATCAGGATCCGGGTTTCAAGTTCGACAATCTCTGGAACGCCTTCACCGTCATGCCGCAGGCGCAATATCCCGATACGCCTTCGCGTACGCGTTTCGCTGAGGAATTGATGACGAAACTGCGCGCGACCCCTGGCCTGCAAGAAGTCACGATCAGCTCGGGCATTCCGCTCAACGGCGGCGGTGGCGCCACACTCTACACACGCGCGGAAGGCAACGTCCCGCCGGTCGCGGAACGCAAAGGCGCGCCTTCAAATGACATCCAGCCGGGATGGTTGAAAACCTTCGGTATTCCGCTCTTGGCCGGCCGCGATATCAACGAACAGGATCTGATGGATCATCCCAATGTGGTCCTGATCAGCGCGACCGGGGCGAAAACCGTTTTCGGTAACGAAAATCCTGTCGGCAAAACACTGCTCATCACCAGCGGCAGCGTGCCGGTCGAGATTGTCGGTGTGGTTGGCGATGTTCGCTCGGTGCGGCTCGATCAACATAACGACATGGAGTTTTATCGGCCATTCGCGCAGGAAAATTTTCCCTTCGTCAGCGTCACTGTGCGCAGCCCGTTGCCGCCGGATACGGTAACGAAATCGGTGCAGGCGGCGATGAAGTCGATTGACCCGGGACTCGCCCTCATCACGCCGCAACCGGTCAGCGCGATCATGGCGCAAGCGCTCGGTCAGGCGAAATTGATGATGGTGTTGCTCGGTGTTTTCGCGGGTGTCGCGCTGCTGCTCGCGACCGTCGGCATCTACGGCGCGGTTGCTTACACGGTTGAACAACGCACGAGCGAAATCGGTGTGCGCATGGCGCTCGGCGCCCAAACCATGGATGTGCTGCGACTAGTCGTTAGGCAAGGGATGACACCGGTGATTTTTGGATTGGTGGTTGGTCTGGCCGCAGCGATTGCCATCGGGAAATTGATTGCGGCGCAGTTGTATCAAACTTCCGCTTACAATCCGGCGTTGCTCAGCGGAACTATTGCCGTGCTCGGTACCGCAGCGCTACTCGCGTGTCTCTTTCCCGCGCGCCGAGCAACGCTGGTGAATCCAACACAGGCGCTGCGCAGCGAGTGATTCCGGGGAGCGCGGGCGCCTCGCCCGCTGTGTCGCGCGCCCCGCGGGACACCTGGGGGATATAGTTGCGTCTCTCAGTGCGAACGTCGCTCCGCTTCTTGGCGAGGCGCCTAAAAGAGCGGGCGAGGCGCCCACGCTCCCCGGAATTTTTCAACGTCTTTCGCGCAGACACGCGTAATAAACCCACGCGATCAAGAGCGGCTGCAATGGCAGCCGCAACCACAGCAACCAAAGCGGAAGAGCGTGACCTGCGATCACCATTCCGGTCGAGAGCGCGTGGATGTTCGCCGGAAAAACGCACACGAGCAAGGCGATCAATCCCCAGGCGGCCGCGTGGCTAACGAGAGGTAAGCAGACGCCGACGCCCCCCAGAATTTCAGCGACACCACTGAGTGCGACCAGCACCTTCGGCCACGGCAGAAACGCCGGCATGATTGCGACATAACTCTGCGGCGCAATGAAATGGACGAGCCCGGCGATGACGAAAGAAATCCCGAGCAACCATGGCATTCCGTTTAAGGAACGATCTGGAAACCTTCGCTGGCTGTGCGCCGGAGATACAATTCGCTCAGGCGTTTCGTCATTGGCCCGACCTCGCCGTTACCGATCGTTCGATCGTCAACCTTCGTCACCCCGGCAAGTTCACCCATCGTCCCGGTGCAAAACATTTCATCGGCGCTGTAGATGTCGTCAGGCAAAAGGTCCGCCTCTTTGCACGGAATCCGATTCGCCGCACAGATCTCGAGAACAGTGCCACGGGTGACTCCTTCGGGACAAGCGCGCACGAAACTGGTCGCCACTTCGCCGCCACGCACAATGAAAACATGCGTCGCGTTCGTCTCCGCGACGAAGCCGCGCATATCGAGCATGAGCGCGTCATCCGCTCCGGCGTTGTTCGCTTCAATTTTCGCCAGAATCGAGTTCAACAAATTCGCGTGGTGAATTTGCGGATCGAGAATTTCCGGCGGCGGCCGACGAATCTTGCTCGTGATTAAGGAGAGGCCGGTTTTCGCATAGACCGGCGCCTTGTGTTCCGCGAGCACGATGAGAGTGAAACCACTTTGATTCAGCCGCGGATCCATCCCGGAAGTGACTTTGGGTCCGCGCGTTACGGTTAAACGGATGTGCACATCGTCGCGCATGTTATTCGCAGAGAGGGTGCGCTTGATTTGGGAGATGATTTCTTCGTCGCAGGGAAAGACGGCAAAAGAAAGAGCACGTGCAGAATTGCGCAGCCTAACGAGATGTTGCTGCAGCTTGAAAATGCGACCGTTATAAAGTCGTAAACCTTCCCAAACCGCATCACCACCCTGCACCGCCGAATCGAACGGACTGATTCCCGCTTTGTCGCGATGAGTCAGCTCACCGTTGATGTTGATCAACAGGTCGCGATTCTCTTCGTTAAATTGCTGCAGCATTAGTGAAGACAGTAGTCGCGCATGCGCTCGTAACTTTCGCGGCATTTCTCGTCCACCGCTGCGAGATGGTTCGGCACTTCGACACGGCGCGATTGGTACGGTTGGAACGCCGTCGATCTCTCGACCTCGGCGTACCAATACTTCGCCCAGATTCCGTCGGTGTCGCGACGTCCGGCTGGCCATGACAACATCACGTCATTGAATGGCACTCCGACCGCTTCACACAGAAGCGACAACACCCGCCTCGGATTTTCCAGAACATCGTGCGCATCGATTACCGGGGGCATGACGTTACGGTGGCGGAGCCAATTGAAAATTTCCTCCTGCTGCACAAAACCGACGTCATCGATCGTTGGTTCATGATTTTTTTTCGTATACGACGCAATCACTTCCGCGGGATCGCGGATCAGGAAACAATTCGTTAGGCCGAGCATCCAGTCGCGATCGATTTCGGGAAGCAAATGATGGGTCATCTGTTTCTGATAAAAGATGCGCTTCTCGTTCGGCGGATCACTCGTTAGGCGAGCCACCACTTTTTTCCAATCCGTTTCGCCGTGTGCGATCACCTCATCGCGGCCGGGATGATCCGCTTTCGTGCGTTGCAGGTAGTAAGCGTAAAAGGGTTCATCGATGACGAAAGTGTCGGGCCGATTTTCCCAGGCCCGCATCATCGCGGTAGAAATATTGCGCGGGCCAGACCACATCGCGATGCGGATTGGTGTCTCTCGATTCACGGTCGTGCTAGGCTGGGCGAAGGATGGCGCAATTCCCAGAAGAACAAGCGCAGAGCGGCGATTTCAAGCGACAGGAGGATGCCTTTCGCGATTGGGTGAAACGCGACGGCTCCACGCCTTACAAACTCGAGCGTGATCGATATCATCTTTACGTCTCGTTGGCCTGCCCCTGGGCGCATCGCACCATCATCATCCGCAAACTGAAGGGTCTCGAAGATGTCATCGGCATGACGGTGGTCGACCCGATCCGCGATGAACGCGGCTGGGCTCTTCCTGAAGATCCAATTAACGGCTTCAAGTTTCTCAGCGAAGCCTATCTCGCAACCGATCCGAACTACCATGGACGCGTCACTGTGCCGGTTCTGTGGGACAAAAAAACGCAACGAATGGTGAGCAATTCCGACGACGACATCATGCGCATGTTCAATTCGGAGTTCGGCGACTTTGCGCAGAGCGATTACAATTTTGTGCCGGAGGATTTGCGCGAGCAAATCGACGAGCTCAACGAGCTGATTTATCAGCGCGTGAACAACGGCGTTTACCGCGCCGGTTTCGCGACCAAGCAAGCGCCGTACGAGCGGGCCGCACGCAGATTATTCGAAACGCTGGATGAACTCGACACTCGCCTCGCCTCGCAGCGTTACCTGTTTGGCGATCGCATGACGGAGACAGACTGGCGGCTTTTCCCCACGCTCATTCGTTTCGACGCGGTTTATCATGGCCACTTCAAGTGCAACGTTCGGCGCATCGTCGATTACAAAAACCTTTGGCCGTACCTGCGCGATCTCTACCAACACGATGGCGTGGCCGAGACGGTGAACTTCGATCATATCAAACGGCACTACTACATGACGCACGAGCAGATTAATCCAACGCGCATTGTGCCCCTCGGGCCGGAGCTTGATTTAACGCAGCCGCACGGGCGAAAATAGTCTCGCGTGCATCCGAACGAAGATTACGTGCTCAAAGTCCTCGAGGACGTGGGACTGGTGACGAACTCGCAAATCGAGAAGGCGCGTTCGCGTTTGAATGGCGCGGCCAATGTCGTGGACGTGCTGGTGCGTGAGGGCGTTGTTTCCGAAACCGATATTTCGCGCACGCTGGCCACGCAGGCGCACATGGATTGGATCGATCTCTCGGCGAAAATCATTCCGCCCGAAGTGATCAATCAGATTCGCGGTGAAGATGCGCGCCGCTTCAAGGTCGTGCCGGTCGGATTTGGTGAAACGGGATTGATCGTGGCGGTGAGCGATCCGCTCGATATCGATACGATCGACAGCCTCAGTTTTTTGCTGCAACGCGAAATCGAGTTGGTTTGCAGCAGTCCGGAAAAAATCCGCGAGGCGCTGATCAAATATTACGGCACCGCCGATGAAGCCTCCGACATTTTGCAGCAACGGCTCGGTGACGATGTCGATCTTGGTCTCGAAATCACCGAAGGCGGCCCGCTCGAAACCGGCGATGAAGCGGACGCGCCCATCATCCGACTGGTCTCGATGTTGTTAATCGAAGCACATCGACTTGGCGCCAGCGACATTCATCTCGAGCCGCTGGAAAAAGTTTTTCGCGTGCGCTTTCGTATCGATGGCGTCTTGCAGGAAATGCAGGCGCCGCCGAAGCGGTTGCAATCCGCCATCGTTAGCCGGCTAAAAATCATGACCGGCTCGATGAGTATCGCGGAAAAGCGTCTCCCGCAGGACGGACGCATTCAGGTGAAGATCGCGAAGAAACCGATCGACCTGCGTGTTTCCACGATTCCGACCAACCACGGCGAAAGCGTGGTTATGCGTTTGCTCGACAAATCGAGTCTCACTCTCGGATTGCCGGAGCTCGGATTTCTCAGCGACGACCAGGAAACATTCGAACGGCTGCTACGTTTGCCCGATGGCATTTTGCTCGTGACCGGTCCGACCGGCTCGGGAAAAACGAGCACGCTTTACGCGTGTCTCCATTACATGAACAAACCCGACCGCAAAATCATCACGGTCGAAGAGCCGGTGGAATATCAGATGAACGGCATCAATCAGGTGCAGGTGAATAGCGACATTGGGATGACGTTTCCGGCCGCGCTGCGTTCCATTTTGCGGCAGGCGCCGAACATCATCATGATTGGTGAGATTCGCGATCTGGAGACAGCCTCGATCGCGACTAACGCCAGCCTGACCGGCCATTTGGTCTTCAGCACGCTGCACACGAACGACGCACCGTCGGCCGTGGCGCGTCTGGTCGACATTGGGATGCAACCATTTCTGGTGGCCTCTTCCGTGCGTGCGATCATGGCGCAACGACTCGTTAGGCGACTCTGCGCGCACTGCAAAACGCCTGGCGAATTGAGCGAAACAGAATTGCGCGCTCTTCGCATTGAAGCCTCGCAAATGACCGAAGCGCAGGTGATGAAACCGGTCGGGTGCGAGCATTGCCGCGGCACCGGCTACCGCGGACGTATGGGCATCTTCGAAATTTTCGTCATCGACGACGAAGTGCGGCACATGATCAACAACAGGAAACCAACGTTGCTCTTGCGCCAAAAAGCGCGCGAGCTGGGGATGCGCACCTTGCGCGAAGACGGCGTGCGCAAAGTTCTTGGCGGCATGACCTCAGCCGAAGAAGTAATTTCGATCACGCTAGGAGACGCGAACTAATGTGTGCGACAAGCCAATGTCCGGGGAGCGCGTGCGCCTCGCACGCAGTTTTCGGCGCCTCGCCGAAAACATTAAGCGAACTTCGGACGGTAATCGCGCTGCCACATCACTCTAGTGTGCCGCGCGAGGCGCACGACACTGCGGGCGAGGCGCCCGCGTTCCCCGGAGTCTTGCATCAATGAATAACAATCAGGTCGCCGAGCTTTTCCTCGAGCAACACGTCCTGCAGCGGTCGCAGATCGATGATGTGCTCCAGGAAGCGAACCTGAATGGCAAAACGCTCGCCCAAACCTTCGCCGACAACGGCTTGCTCGATGAACATCGGTTTTACGAGACTATTGCTGACTCGTTAGGCAGTGAGTTCGTTTCGCTCGACGGCCGGGAAATTCCGCCGGAAATTTTGCGCCTGATTCCGAGCGGACTAGCGCGCCTGCATCGTGCCCTCCCCATCGGATTAACCGACAGCGGCATCACGGTCGCGTTAGTCGATCCGCTCGATCCGCGCGCGGCGGAGGATTTACGTTTCGCGCTTGGGAAAGACATCCACGTCGTCGTCGCGCCGACAGATCAGATCGAAGAGAGGCTGAAAAAATATTACGGGAGCGACACCTCCAGCATGGAGGACATCCTCAAACAGCTCGGCGAAACCGGTGAGCTGTTGCAGCTGCGCGGCGATGAAGCGGCCGCGTCGGAGGTCGAAGCAGAAGCGAATGCCACGCCCATCATTCGCTTCGTCGATTTGATTTTATTCCAGGCGATCCAGGATCGCGCAAGCGACATTCATTTCGAACCGTTCGAGCACGAATTCAAAATTCGTTACCGCGTCGATGGCGCTCTCTATGAAATGGCGCCGCCGCCGCGGCATTTGGCACTGCCAGTGATTTCGCGCGTGAAAGTGATGGCGAATCTGAACATCGCCGAGCGCCGTTTACCGCAGGACGGGCGTATTCAAAAAAATATCGCCGGCCGTGTCGTCGACATGCGCGTTTCCACTTTGCCGACGCAATTTGGCGAGAGCGTCGTCTTGCGCGTGCTCGATCGCTCAAACGTGAATCTCGATCTCGAGGCGCTCGGCATGCCCGATTACATTCACGATTACATCGTCGAGGTGATCAATCGGCCGAACGGGATTTTCATCGTGACCGGTCCAACCGGTTCGGGAAAAACCACGACGCTTTATTCCTGTTTGCGCAAGATCAACACCATCGACGCGAAACTTCTGACCGCGGAAGAACCTGTCGAATACGATCTCGAAGGCATCGTGCAGGTGCCGGTCAATGAAGGCATCGGTCTGACGTTCGCACGAATTCTGCGCGCATTTCTCCGACAGGATCCCGATCGTATCATGGTTGGTGAAACGCGTGACTTGGAAACGGCGCAGATCGCCATTCAAGCGTCACTCACCGGACATCTCGTCTTCACTACCCTGCACACCAACGACGCGCCGGGCGCGGTGACGCGCATGGTCGACATGGGCGTCGAACCATTTCTGATTTCCTCTACACTCGAAGCGGTGCTCGGGCAGCGATTGCTCCGCAGTATTTGTGCGAACTGCCGCACCCCTTACGAACCTAACCAGACGTTTCTCGATCAACTGCAGCTTTCGCGGCGCGATATTGGCGAGAAGCAATTTTTCTACGGCAAAGGTTGTGAAGCGTGCAACCAGACCGGTTACAAAGGTCGCAAAGGCATTTACGAATTGATGAAGATCAGCGATCCGATTCGCGAGTTGATCAATGAACGCGCGCCGACGGTGGTCTTGAAACAAAAAGCGATTGAGCTCGGCATGGTCACGCTGCGGCAGGATGGATTGCGCAGTATTTTCGAGGGCGACACTACCATCGAAGAAGTGCTGAAATACACGTAGCCACTCGACAGCCTTCGAGAGGTTTCGTATTTTCGTTTTATGCCGCGCTACACCTACGTTGCCCTCGATTCGCGCGGCCAGGAATCGACTGGATTGGTCGATGCGAACTCGACTAACGAAGCGATCGGCCAACTGCGGCAGGCCGGATATTTTCCGACCAACGTTTTCGAGGAAGGGAAAGCGACCGCGCAGGAAAAAAAAGCGGTTAAACAAAAAGCGAAAGCCATCAAAGCCGCTGCGCCCGCGAAAGAAAAGAAAGGCATCGTTCTTTTCGAGCGCAAAACAGTGAAGACAAAGATCCTCATGATCTACACGCGTCAGCTCGCGACGCTGATCGACTCCGGCCTGCCGCTGCTCCGTGCCCTGACCGTTTTGCAAAAACAGGAGCGCGACAAAGTCCTCAAAAAAACGATCGGCAATTTGTCCGACGCTGTGCAGGGCGGCAGTACATTTTCGGAAGGCCTCTCGCATCATCCGAGAATTTTCAACGATCTTTACGTCAACATGGTGCGCGCTGGTGAAGTCGGTGGCGTGCTCGAGTTGGTCCTGACGCGCCTGGCCGAGTTCCAGGAAAAAGCGCAGAAGATCAAGAATAAGGTCAAAGCTGCGATGGTTTATCCGGTCATCGTCATGTGCCTGGCCATCGGCATTCTCTCATTCCTCCTGGTCTTCATCGTCCCGCGCTTCGAGCAAATCTTTCATGACATGCTGGGCGATAAACCGCTTCCCACCATTACGCTTTTCGTCATCGGCGTGAGCAACGCCGTTAAGAATCATTACGGCGTGATTCTTTTTGTCGTAATCGCGCTCATCGTCGGAATGAAAATTCTAGGCCGATCAAAAGCTGGCCGCATCTTCCTTGATCGCGTGAAATTGCGCGCACCACTTTTTGGCGACTTGATTCGCAAGACCGCCATCTCACGTTTCTCGCGCACGCTCGGCACGCTGGTCACGAGCGGTGTGCCGATCTTGCAAGCACTCAACATCACGCGCGAAACGGCCGGCAACAGCATCATCGCCGGGGCGATCAATCAAGTTCACGACAGCGTGAAAGAAGGCGAATCAATCGTGCAACCGCTGGAAGCGAGCGGCGCATTTCCACCGATGGTCATCAGCATGATCGACGTCGGCGAAGAAACCGGACAATTGCCCGAGATGCTTTTGAAGATCGCCGAAGTTTACGATGACGAAGTCGACAACTCCGTCGCCGGCCTGACTTCCATGCTCGAGCCGATCATGATTGTTTTTCTCGCCGTCGTCGTCGGCACGATCGTCATCGCACTCTTCATGCCGCTCATCAGCATCATCAGCGGTTTACAGCAACAAATGTGAACAAGCGCCCAAGCGCCTTCACGCTCCTCGAGCTGTTGATCGTTATTTCGATCATCATTATTCTCGCAGGTTTGATCCTCGCGACAGCGGGTTACGTACAGAAAAAAGGCGCGCGTTCACGCGCCGAAGCAGAAATCGCCGCGATGTCGGCGGCTCTGGAAAGTTACAAAGCGGATAATGGAATTTATCCTACGAACACTGACACTGAAGGTCTCGCCGCTAACAGAGATTTCAATTCGGCGTCGACCAATTATGAGAAGACCAGCTTGTTCCTATATAAACAAATCAGTGGCGACACGAATGCCACCCGAGCCGGCACCGGCAAATCTTATATGAACTTCGACCCGGGCATGTTGAAGCCGGCGCCACCATCGACCGCCTCGGTGACAGCGATTCGCGATCCATTTGGAAATTCCTATGGATATTCCACGATCAAAGCGAAGACTCCGGCCGGAAGCGATGGATACAATCCAACCTTCGACCTCTGGAGCACGGCAGGAACCATGGGCACTACCGCATCGGACCAACAGCAGTGGATCAAGAACTGGTGAAGCCTAACGAGTGCTTACCCGTTGGTATTCACCACGATCACAACGCGGCGATTCGGTCTTTGCCGCGCGATTTCCGCCTGTTCCTCGGGTGTGTTTGAAGGCGGTGCCACTGCGTGGGGCGCGACAAGAAATTTTGTCGCACCAAAACCACGCGTCTGCACCTGCGCCGGATTAATTCCCATCGCCTGCACCAGATATTGTTTCACGCGATCGGCTCGCCGCCCGCTCAGATCGAGATTGTATTCGTAGGAACCTAACGAGTCGGTGTAGCCCTCAACGCGAAACGTCGCCTTCGGATTGCGTTTGATCAGGATTCCGAGCTTTTGCAATTGCTCGATCGCGCCTGCCTCCAGTTCAGCGCTGTCGTATTCGAACAACTGGTCGTTAGGCAACTTAATCGCCGTACCGGAACCGAGCGGGCCTTTTTGCGAGAGCAATGAATCGAGATCGCTGAAACCAGGCGCACGTCCGCGGTTCGGGCCGGCGCTGTCATCCGGCAATTTGTTGAAAACATTCGGCTTCTTGATCGACGTGCTCGTCGCCAATTCGGTGCCGGTTAAGGCCGGTTGTGGCCGACCGGAGACCGCCGAGTCGTTCATCAAAGTTTGCTCGCGCGTGCCGTCCGAACTCTTCGCAAGGACCTGCGCGGTGCTGCGCTCAATTTCATTCATGATCGAAGTTGCACTCGGATCGACCTTGGGTTGGTCGGGCAAAACATTGCTCGTGTCGTCCGGCATCGCGGTTGTGGCGTGAACTTCTTCGAGCAACTTGTCGAAAGATTTTTTCTCATCCGGCAATTGCACGTCGGTCTTATCGGGTTCCGGTTTCGCCGCCTGATTCGATTGGTCCACGCTGGCTTTGTCGAGCGGCTGCAGATCCACGTTCTTAACTTTGAAAGTCACGGTCGGCTCGATTGGCCTAACGAGTGATTCGAGTCCTTGAAAACTTGTTCGATAAAAATAAAAGCAGAGACCGGCGTGCAAGATGAGAGAGAGAATCAGGCCGAGGAAAAGCCAGTTGCGCTGCTTGCTGCCAGACCAGATTGCTTCGTCGTTGAAGTCGCGCGCTTGTGGGGCTGGTCTCATGAAACCTCAGCAGTTTGACGCAGATGAGGCTGCGTTCGTTCGATAAACGCGCGGGTCGCCTTCCGAATTTCTCCGGCCACATCCGTTTCCGTCTTCACAAACTTCGGTTTGAACCACGGGAAAAAACCGATCAGATCGTGCGTGACGAGAATTTGCCCGTCGCAGCTTTCGCCTGCCCCGATACCGATCGTCGGAATTTCCAGCACCTCGGTGATTTGCCGCGCCGTTTCCGCCGCGACTAATTCAAGCACGACAGAAAACGCGCCCGCTTTTTCAATGGCGCGCGCATCGTTCATCAGCGCATCCGCGCTCGCCTGGGTGCGACCCTTTAATTTGTAGCCGCCTTCTTCGCGCACGCTTTGCGGCAACATCCCGATATGCGCCATCAACGGGATTCCCGCCTGCACGATCGCCTCGATTTGCGCGACGTGACTCGCACCGCCTTCGAGTTTCACCGCCTGAGCTCCGGCTTCGATCAGCGCGCGGGCACTGGCGAGTGCTGCCTGCGGTGTGTCGTAGGAATGAATGGGTAGATCGGCCACAAGGAGCGCGCGTTTCACTCCACGGGCGGCGGCGCGCGTGTGATGCACCATCATGTCGAGCGTGACCTCGGTCGTGTCTTCGTAACCGAGCACCACCATGCCTAACGAGTCGCCCACCAAAATAATGTCGATTCCTTCTTCGTCGAGCAAACGCGCGGTTGGATAATCGTAAGCGGTCAGCGATGTGATGCGTTCGCCACGGCGCTTCTTCTCACGAAAATCCTGCATCAGGCCGGAAGTTACCATTCGGCGGCGAATTTCACCAACGGTGTTGCGTCGGGTAAACGCCGCAATAATTCGGCCACCTTCGCGCTTTCACCGGGAAGAATGAGATCGGGCCGAATCTCGACCAACGGTTCGAGAACAAAGCGACGATCGAGCATGCGCGGATGCGGCAATTGCAAATCGGGTTGCGAAATTTGCACGCCGCCGAAGTACAACAAATCCAGATCAAGCGTGCGCGGAGCATTTCGTTCATACGACGCAGGACGCCCGTGCGTTCTCTCGATATCGCGCAACTCGCGCAGGAGCTCCTCGCCCGCGCCGGCGTAGCCGATCTCCATCACCGCGTTGAGAAATTTTCGCGTGTCCGGCGCGCAGTCGACCGGCTCTGTTTCGTAAACTCCCGAAGCTATTACGGGCAATTCCACGCCCGGAAGACTAACGACTTCTGCTCGCCCGGCCTTCAGATTCGCCAGTCGATCTCCCAGATTTGAACCAAAAGCGATACCGGCTCTCACAATCCGAGAACGTCTTCCATATCGTAAAGGCGCGCTGGCTTGCCGACGATCCAATGTGCTGCCCGCAAAGCGCCAACAGCAAATGTTTCGCGACTAGAAGCTTTGTGCGTCAGCTCGAGACGTTCCCCCGGCGTGGCGAAAATTACCGTGTGATCGCCAACCACATCGCCGGCGCGGACCGAGTGAATTCCAATTTCGTTTAGCGGACGTTCACCGACCAAACCTTCGCGTCCGTGGGCGAAATTCTTCTCATCGAGGCCACGAGCCTCCGCGAGAATTTGCGCCAGACGTTTCGCCGTTCCGCTCGGTGCATCCTTTTTCAATCGATGATGCGTCTCGACTACTTCCAGATCGAAATCGTCGCCGAGCATCTCCGCCGCTTTGCGTGTCAGCCAGAAAAGCGTGTTTACACCGACACTGAAATTCGCCGCGAGCAGAACCGGAATCGATTCCGAGGTTTTGTCGATCGTGCGCAGTTGTTCGGCCGACTGACCAGTCGTGCCAATGATCAGCGGTTTAACACTCGTTAGGCAAGCTGCACAATTTTGCTCGGTAGCGTTGGCGTGACTGAAATCAATTGCCACGTCGCAATTGCCGATCGCCTGCTCGAGCGAATCGCCGAGATCGCACTTCGCGCTAATCGTTACTTCCTTCTGCGACTCGGCCGCTTTGGAAATCGCCTGTCCCATCCGCCCCGCGGCACCGATGAGCAAAACGCGGACGGATGCGTTCATGGGCCGCTCTTTTCGAAGCCCGCCAAAGTCTTGCGCAGTCGTTCCTGATTCGCGCTCGTCATTTCGCACAACGGCAGACGAACTTCGCTCGACATCAGTCCCCGCCAAGCCAGCGCTGTCTTCAGCGGCACCGGATTCGGCTCGATGAAGAGATCCTTGAACAAGCCGCTCATTCGTCGATTCAATCGCTGCGCACCGGCGAGATCGCTCTTCTCCAATAAGCGCACCAGCGCGACCATTTCCGCGGGCAATAAATTTGAAGCGACACTCACTACACCAACGGCCCCCACAGCCATGAAAGGCAGAATCAAACCATCGTCGCCGCTCAGGATCGTGAACTCGTTAGGCAACATTCCTCGCAAAACATCTACTCGCTCGACGCTACCGCCAGCTTCCTTGATCGAGACGATGTTTTTGCACTCGTTAGCCAATCTCAGCACCGTTTCCGGCAAAACATCGATGCTGCAGCGGCCCGGAATGTTGTAGAGCATGATCGGCAATTTCGTTTCGCGCGCGATGGCGGCGAAGTGGCGGAACAAACCTTCCTGGCTCGGCTTGTTGTAGTAAGGCGCGACGACCAATGCGCCATCGACACCCAGCTTCTCCGCTTCTTTGGTCGCGGCGATCGCAGCGGCAGTCGAATTTGAACCGGTGCCGGCGAGAACCTGACAACGACCACGTGCGATCTCGACCGTGCGGCGAATCAGTTGCTCTTTCTCGTCGTGCGAGAGCGTCGGACTTTCTCCAGTTGTTCCAACTGGAATGACGCCGGTAATGCCGCCGACGATTTGCGATTCGATCAGCTTCTCGAAAGCCGGGAAATCGATTGCGCCATCGCGAAACGGCGTGACGAGAGCCGTGTAGGTGCCGCGAAACATTTTTGATTTAGTTAAATCTCAACCGAACCGTCGAAAACAAATTCAGCGGGACCACTCAAGGTGACGTTAGTGAAACGGTCGCCGCTTTTCGTAAAGCCGACGCGCAATTCATCCGCGCCTTTAACCAACACACGAACCGGCGACGATGCGTTATCGGTCGCGGCAAAAATTAGTGCGCTCGCCACCACACCGGTTCCGCAAGCGAGCGTTTCGTTTTCCACTCCGCGTTCGTAAGTGCGGATCGCAATCCGGTTTGTGCCGCGTTTTTCGAGGAAGTTCACGTTCGCGCCGCGCGGAGAGAACTGCGCGTCATGTCGAATCGTGGAACCAAGACCGCGAACATCAACACTTGCGACATCATCGACCGAAATAACGATATGCGGCACGCCGCTATCGACGTAGTGACCGCGGAATTTTTGTCCTGCGGCTGAAATATCGATTCCAAGTCGAAGGTCTTTCGGATCGCTCATCTGCAACGTGACCCCTTCACCTTCCAGCGCCGCCGCGATGACACCAGCCGGAGTCTCGAACGACACCTTCTGCAGCGGACCAGTGACACGGTCGGCGAAACGCGCGAAACAGCGCGCGCCGTTGCCGCACATTTCCGCTTCGCCGCCGTCGGCATTGTAATAACGCATGCGAAAATCCGCGCCGTTCGCCGCCTTTTCCAAAACCAAAATTCCATCCGCGCCGATGCCGCGATGACGATCGCACAGACGCGCGATTTGCTCGGCGCCTAACGAGACATCGCCCGCGCGATTGTCGAGCATGACGAAATCGTTGCCCGCGCCGTTCATCTTGGTGAAGCGGAGTTTCGGCATGCGCTTTTCTAACACGACTCGCGGCAACGAGCTAATGTTTCGGGGCGCGCACCGTGCCGGTCTCGACCGCGGTGCGGCGCTCGGCCACGATGCGGTTGGCCGTTTCCTCCACCATCTGCTCGAGCAACATCCGCAGATGCGTCCCCTGCCGGTAATCCGCTGGCGCGATGTGTTTCACGCGGTCGGCGTGCGTGGAAAGTTGATAGCACTTCTTGAAACCGGCGCGCGCGGGATCATCGGGATTGTAAACTGCGATCGCTTCGCCGCCGTTTTTGCGCATGACGGTGAAACACGGCACGTCGGTCGGCCCGTCGCCGATGTAGATCATGTTCGGAAACGGAATCGGACGAATCTCCGGGTCCATGTGGTCGTTCACATCCTGCGTCATTTCGAGCAGGCCTTTGTTGATGCGAAAAAGATACTGCGTTTTCTGCGTGTGACTGATGACGCGCTTCGGAAATGTGATTCGTCCCGCTTCATCTTCCGCAAATTCGCAGCCAAAAATCGCGCGCACGTACGGCGCGAGCCGGCTGCCTTCGATCAAAACCTTCATGCCCGATGAGATGATGTAGTGCTCGACAGTGATGCCGTGCGCGATGTGCTCTTCCGTGAGCAAACCACTCGCGAATTCCTCGAACATCTCGGGCAGCCCCTTGTAAAAATTGAGCCGCGCGCCTAACGACTTCAAGGACTCGTTCGTCGGCCGGTCCATGCCGAGCTGATCGAGCAGGACCTTCATGTAAGCGAGCTCGTTGTCGTAGCCTTCGCTCGCGACTAATTCGGAACAGCGACGCCAGAAATTATCTTTGTTAATGCCAAAAGCCGGAAACACCACTTCGTCCTGCATGTAGCTCGGACTGAGCGTTTGGTCGTAATCGTAAACGATCGCGATCGTGTTTTGCGGCGTAGGCATGGCCTAACTATTTCAAGTGCCTAACGAAATCTGCAAACAGCGGCGCGTAGATATCGCCGCCGCGCTCGGGATGATACTGCACCGCCAGCGCCCACGGATAATTCTTTAGCCGCACCTGCTCGATCACATCATCCTTCGCGCTCCACGCTTCCACTTCCAATCCTTCACCCAGACGGTCAAGGGCCTGGTGATGAGAGCTGTTCACTTTCTCCAAACGATGTTGTGCCGAGCTGTCGCTGCGAAGTGCCTGGATATCCTGGTCCTTCATTTCTGGCGCGTTGTGCCCGGGAATGTCGAGCCGCAGGGTGCCGCCGAGCGCGACGTTGAAAAGCTGCATGCCTTTGCAAATGGCGAAGATGGGAATTCGCCTAACGAGTGCTTCCTGCGTCGCTTCGAATTCCCAGCGATCGCGCACCGGGTCGACGTCCTCATCAATCGGCGACGGATCGGGAATTTCCTGTTGCAAAAACTCCGGCGCGACATCCGGGCCGCCGGTCAGGAGAAGCCCGTCCATCTCGTCCATCGGAACGGGACGCTCGGCCGCATTCCAGATTTCCACTTCCGGATGCGCCGCGAAAGCGCGCCGAAAATATTCAGCGTCCTTCGGACGAATCCAACTCGCGACCTTGGGCATCGCGAAGTTTGCGGCGCATCGTTCGCGTTGTAAATAGCTGCGCGCATCATGAGCGACTCCGAGCAGAGCAAAACGCTGCGAACTGCGATCGAAAAGATCGCGCGCGCGCGGGAAACGAAAGCCTGCGCCGTGGCGGTGCATGATTGCGAAACCGATTTCCGTTTTTCCCTCAACGGCGACCGCTTGTTTCACGCTGCCAGCACCATCAAAGTCGCGATCCTGCTCGCGCTTTTCAAGGGCGTGGACGACGGTCGGTTTCGCCTAACGAGTCCTTTGCACGTGCGAAATCGCTTTCTCAGCGCGCTCGATGGCAAACCATTCCGGCTCGAGGCGGAGTCGGACGGTTATCCGCAGCTCTACAAATCGATCGGCCGCACCGCGAAGATTTCCGATCTCGCGGAAAGCATGATCATCTGGAGTAGTAATCTCGCGACCAACCTCTTGTTAGACTACATGGGCGTCGAGTACGCCGCGCAGACTTTGCAGCAAGCCAAGGTCAGCAGCGTGCATTTGCGCCGCGGTGTCTCCGACGATCGCGCGCACGAAAAAGGATTGAACAACGAGACGACGGCCGATGGTTTGGTCCAGTTGTTTTCGACCCTGCGCGGGGATTTTCTGCGCAAGGAAAGTCGCGAACGCGTGATTCACATTCTGCTCGAGCAGAAATTTACTTCCATGATTCCAGCGGGTTTGCCGGCCCACGCCACGGTCGCGCACAAGACCGGCGAAATTTCCACGGCGTGTCACGACGCTGGCATCGTTTACTTGCCAGAGCGCGAGCCTTACATCGTGGCCATTCTTACCCAAGTGAATGCGGACAAAAGCGGCCCGCGCGAAACCGTAAAAGAAATTTCCGAAGCAGTTTACGAAGCGGTCACCGGAAAAACGGCGAAATGAAAATCGTAGATGGAGTAACCCTTTCGCCGGAGCACCGCGCGCTGCTGCGGCCTAACGAGTTGATCGATGGACATCATCTGCCGCGCTTTTTTTATTCGATCGCGAGCTGGGCCGATGCGCATGCCACGCGCGTGGCGGAGCATTTCAAATTAGCGGAATTGATGACGGTCGATTGCCGCGAGGCCGATCTGCTTCTGCAAACGTTTCCACACTACGTTCCCTGCGCGATCGGTTTGCTCGCCGGTTTTCTGGAAGGATTTCGTCGCGCAGCGGACGCGCCGGTTTTTGTCAGCGCCAATGGCGGGTATCGTTCGCCGGCGCATCAACGCAGCGGAAAGAAGAGCGCGCATTGCTGGGCGACGGCGGCAGATATTTATCGCGTGGGCGACACCTATCTCGATGACGAAAAATCGATCGCGAAATATTCCGCGCTGGCCGAGTCGTTAGGCACGCAGGTTTTTGTCCGGCCTGTACGAAGAAGGCGACGACCATCTGCATTTCGATCTCGGCTTCATTACGGTCACGCCGCGCAACCGGAGTTAACAAATGAAAGACGCGCGACATTACGGACGTTTTGTCCACATCGATCGACATCGCGCGCCGCCGCGGCCGGTCATCGGCATTGAGGCGGAGTTCACTCTTCTTGTCGATGACGTGAAACGGCGGCCGGAAAAAGTTTTTCGCACACCCGCGCGCCTGATCGGCCAGAGAATGATTCCGCGCACCGGTCGCTCGTTTCAAATGCCGTCGGGCGGCGCGATTTATTTCGACACCGGCGTGATCGAAGTGGCCACGCCGATCGTGGAAGTTGCGCCGGGGTGTTGTTATCGCGTGACGCGATTGCTCTGGGAACAAATTCGTTATCTGCGACGGGAGCTCGACGCGTGGGGCAAACGCAACAAGCGCCGCGTGCGCCTGCAGGGATTTAGCACGCATTACAATTTTTCTTTCCCCGCCTCGCGCCTTTCCGACGAAAGAAATTCTTCGAGCCTCTCCTATTTGCTCGCGCACATTTTGCCGGCGCCAGTGGCATTGCTGGCGGCGAATCGCCAAAGCACGGCGATCGGTGTGCGGCCGCGCGGATCGCGTCTCGAGATCACGGTCGATTTCACGCCGGATGCGGCCTTGATGCTGGCGACGTGCGCTCTAATCGGCGGCGTGGTCGAAGGTGCGTTGCGCTGGGAAAATTATGGACTTGGCCAGCTGAAGAAGCACGGCGTGCCGCGATTGGTGCCGTTGCTTTTGCAAAAGCATTCCTCGCGTCATGGCTGGCGCGTGCTCGCTTCCTCGCTGGAGCACAATCCATTTACCTGTCAGCCTAACGAGTGCATTTGGAAAACTCATGACGCGCGGCCATTGAGTCTGCGCACGATTGCCGGCGAAACGATGCAGCCGTTTCGGAAAGAAATTCGTCGGCTAAGCGATGCAGCAACCTTGCAGCATATCGACGCAGTCTTCGCCGGCGACGCGCGTTCGTTGCTCGATTTCCCGGAACGACCGAGCGCGTATGACGATGTCGGCCACGATATCAACTGGGATCGACGCCGGATGCGACGCTGGCGGCGCTCGCAATACGAAGAAGTGATTCATCGCGTGCTCGCGCGGCGTCCGATGGAGATCAACGGAAAACGCTACACGGTGCAACGGATGCAGGGATGGTATGAGGTTGTCTTTCGCGAAATGAAGACCGGCCGCAAGCGCGTCTTCAATCTCGATGAACTCGTTAGGCTAAAGAAGCGCTTGTAGTCGCTCGCCTGCGGCGAGCGTGGGTTGTGTTTTCCATGTTGCTCTCACGCTGCGCGCAGGGCGGCGGCTACAACCCCATCATTTCGCGCACGTACTTTACCGGCGGACTGCCGTAGTTCAGAACTTCGTCGTTGTATTTCTTGAGATCGAACTTGTCGCCGAGTTTGGCTTTGGCGCGCTCGCGCAAATCCAGATGTTCGGTCACGCCTACGAAGTAGGTCGAGAGCTGCGTGGAAGAAAGCCGCGCGCGTTTCCATTTCGCGACCGCTTCGCCTTCCTGCTGGAAGCCTTCTTTCTCCATTAAGTCGAGCGCCTGCTGTTCGGTCATGCCGGTGGCGTGAATACTTTGATCGAGGATGGCGTTGCAGATCACACGAAGCCGCATTTTTAGTTGCTGCATTTTCACTTCCGGCCCGCCATAGCCGGCTTCGGCCATGAATTGTTCCGAATAAACCGCCCAGCCTTCGATGAAACTGCCGCTCTGGAAAATTGCCCTAACGAGTGTGGGCGCCTGGAATTTATTCGAATGCGATAACTGCAGGAAGTGTCCGGGCATCGCTTCGTGAATGGTCAGGTCGTGCACCATGAAGTTGTTGTATTCGCGAAAGAATGAGTCCTTTCGGTCCTTCGACCAATTGCCCGGCGTGGGTTCGATCGCGAAAAACGTTTCGCCGTTTTTCTCCAGCGGTCCGGCCGAGTCGCAATAGGCGATGCCCTGGCCGCGTTTGAACTCCGGCATGACGATCACCTTGAGCGGCTGATCAAAAACGGTAACGAGATCGTTTTTTTTGGTAAAGGCTGTCGCTTCCGACAAAACTTTCTCGGCGTAACTGACAATGGTGTCGTCGGTCGGATGTTGCTCGGCCAGTTTGTCGAGCACGGCGGCCACAACTTTGCGCGGATTGCCTAACGAGTCGTCTTTGCCCTTCGGGAAATATTTTTTGTAGAGCGGGAGGGCCGTTTCATAGATGGCGATTTGGGTCGCGGCCAAATCCGCTTTGGCACGCGTCATCAGTTCTTCCATCGACAAATCGGAGGCGAGCGAGAAGCGCAGCCGTTTGCGAAACTTGTCCGCGCCGATGCGGAAATCGCCGTCAGAGCGCGGCAGCAAATCGGTTTCGAGCCACTTCTTGTAATCCTCCAGCGCCTTGGCGGTTTTCTCCAGCAAGGGCGCGATTTCTTTTTTCATCTGCGGCACGCGATCGAGGACCGGATTCAATCCTTCGCGCACGAACGAGATCGCACCCTGCGTCTGTTCGATGGCGGTCTCAGTATAAATCTTCGGCGAATGTTTCAGGTTCGCTTTGGCCTGCTCGATGACGGCGGGAATTCCTTCCATGCGCGCGCGTAAGTTCGGAACTCTTTCCGCGGGCGGCGCAAACTCGCGCGCGATGAGCAGGTAAAGGCTGTTGGCGAGGCTTTGGTTGTAAACGAGCGGATTCCACTCTGCATCTTTCATTTCTTCTTCCTCGAAGATGGCACTGGCGACATTGTCTTTGAGAATGCGAAAATCGACATTGTTCGCACCGGTTAGATCAGCCGCGCCTTTGAAGTCGTTCAGTTTCGCGAGCAGCGCTTTCAGGCTGGCGAGATCTTTCGCGCGCGCTTCCGCGGAATAATCGGTCAGCAAATGATCGAAACGATGATCGCCGAGCAAGGTCGCCTGCTCGGGATTAGTGTGGAGATATTCCTCGATGTAATCGTTGGCGATTTTCTGAAATTCGTCATCGGCCGGCGTGGCGCGGCTGTGGGAAGTGAGAACGAGACTAACGAGTGCAAAGAACGTGCAGGCGGACTTCATAACGCGTAAGCTAAGAAGATGACCCGACGGGAAGCAACTCGTTTGCTCGCGGGCGGCGCGGCCAGTCTGCTCGTTGCGCCATCGATTCGTGCCGTCGAGAAAAGTCACGATGGTGCAACGCGCCATTCCTTGCACTGGCGAAATGTTGCCGGTGATCGGACTCGGCACGGCGCGCGCCTTTGATGTCAGCGCATCGCCCACTGATCGGCAACCGGTCGAAGAAGTGCTGGCTCTGTTTGCGAGGCAGGGCGGTAAACTGGTCGATTCCTCGCCGATGTACGGGCGCGCGGAATTAGTCGTGGGCGAAGTCGCGAAGAAATTGAAACTGCGCGAGTCGCTTTTCCTCGCGACCAAAGTCTGGACGACCGGGCGCGAAGCCGGGATCACGCAGATGGAGCACTCGTTAGACTTGCTTGGCACGAAAAAGCTCGACCTCATCCAGGTGCACAACCTGGTGGATACCAGGACGCAGCTGGCGACCTTGCGCGATTGGAAAAAGAGCGGCCGCGTTCGTTATATCGGGATCACGCACCATACCGATGTCAGTCAGGACGAGGTCGCGCAGGTGCTGGAAAAAGAGCAGGTCGATTTCGTGCAGATCAATTACTCACTCATGGAACGCGAAGCCGAGAAGCGCGTATTCCCCGTCGCGAAGGATCGCGGCGTGGCCGTAATCGTGAATCGTCCATTGGGCCGCGGTGATTTGTTCAATCGTGTTCGCGGAAAGGCGCTGCCGGATTGGGCAAGCGAATTCGATTGCACTTCGTGGGCGCAGTTTTTCCTGAAATGGATCGTCGCTAATTCAACTGTGACCTGCGCCATTCCGGCGACGAGTAACCCTCGTCACATGGAAGACGACATGTTAGGCGGCGTGGGCCGTCTGCCTAACGAGCAGTTGCGTCAGCGAATGGTCGAGGCGGTGGCCGCGTTGTAGCAGTTACGTCGGCGTGCCGCCGGCGAGGATCGGCTCGGTCCCGATTTCGTCCTCAGTCAGCTGCGACTGCAGATGGGTTTGCCCTTTGTAGAACATCGCGAAGACGACGAACAAACAGGAAGCGACGAACATTAGCACGGTGAAGAACGAGTAGAATTGGAACTCGGTCAGCTTGGTTGTTCCATCAGCATTCAGATCCCACGCGTTGAATCTCGCGTCGAAAATATTGCCGGAGGCAATCGCGAAAAGCCACAAGGCCATGACCGAGCTCTTCATCGAGTTCGGCGCTTGCGTGTAGGAAAACTCGAGGCCGGTGATTGAAACCATGGCTTCGCCGAGGGTTAAAATTACATAGGCGAGCATCTGCCACCAAATCGTCGGCTTGAGTCCGAGATCGATCAGATGTTGCGCGTAAACGATGACGGCAAACGAACCCGCGGTGAGGAAAAGGCCAATGCCGATTTTGCGCAGCGGAGTGAGTGGGAAAAATTTATCGATGAACGGATAGAGGATGTAATTGACCAGTGGAATGAAGAGCAGAATCAAAATCGGATTTGCCGTCTGCACTTGCGCGGCCTGCAAATTCATCCCGAGAAAATGCAGGTCCATTTTCTGCGCCTGCAGAGTCCATTCGACGCCGTTGCTCATGTCCCAGAGCGCCCAGAAGAAGAGAATGAAAATGTAAACCAGCGCGATCCGACCAAGCGTCGCCAACCCTTCTTTGCTGAAGGTTTCTTTCAAATAGCTCAGGCCGGCGGGCGGGACGTGCACCATTTTCTTGCGACCGGCCCAGAAGAAGATCGTGGCGATGAACATGGCCACGCCCGGAATTCCGAAAGCCCAGCGCGGACCATAGCCCGGCGCGGAGAGAAGCCACGGACACAGAATAGTGGAGATGAAGGAGCCGGCGTTGATGGAAAAATAAAACCAGCCAAACATTTTCGAGATCAAATGTTTGTTCGATTCGCCAAACTGATCGCCCACGTTGGCGGAGACGCAGGGCTTGATCCCGCCGGCGCCGAGACAAATCAGACCGAGCCCAAGAGCAAGCATGCCGCGCTGGCCCATGACCGCGATGCCAAAGGACGAATCCATGAAAGCGAGCGTGAGATGGCCGAGGCAGTAAACAATCGAGAGCGAAAAAATGGTGAAATATTTTCCGAACCAGCCATCGGCCAGGATCGCGCCGAGCACCGGTAAGTAGTAAACACCCGCGACGAAATAGTGGGTGTACTTGTCGGCCTCGTGTTCGGGCATCGGATCGAGACCGCCTAGCTTGTTCAGGATGTAGGTCGACATGAAGACGGCCAGGATCGACTTCATGCCGTAATACGAGAAACGCTCGGCCGCTTCGTTGCCGATGATGTACGGAACGCCCGGCGGCATCGTGGTGATGTTCGGCGGTCGGGTGGCGTAAGCGTATTTTGCCATGAAGATTTCTCCGCTAGTGCGGTGTGGCGCTCGGGAAAAATTCCGCCGGCGTGGGCGCGGGCGAGATGTGCGATTGCTCGACTGAATCGTGGCGGTTCTTCTCCTGCGCAGCCTTTCCGTGATCGGCCGGCTCAGCCTTGGTGTGCTCTTCCACCATCAATTCGTCAGGATGATGTCGTTCGCAGGAACAGAAAAAAATCAGCGTAGCGGCGGAAACAACAACGGCGATTTCACGAAGAGAGAAACACATCGGCGATAACGTACGCATCCGTTCTGAATCGGAGCAAGGGCAAAGCACGGTCGCAAGCGCGCCTTCTTTGCCGCGGCAAAAGTCCGTCATCGTCGGTTAGCCGACTGTTCGCAGCGGCTATTGAATTGAAAGCTGTCTCGCGCGCATTACTATCAGCGCCGTGGCGCGCTCGGTAAAAAGCACAGCATGGAATGAAGTCTTCGCCCTCGTCCTTTTGGGCGTGGGCACGCTGCTCTTCCTCGCGCTGATTTCTTACAACCCGAAGGACCTGCCTTCCTGGATTTGGTTCAGCAAGGTTTCGTCGCCCAATTCGCCGGCGCAGAATTTCATCGGCCCGCTCGGCGCGATCATCGCGGGTTTTTGTTATTTCATGATCGGCGCCGCGTCGTACCTGCTCGCGGTGGTCTTGTTAGGCTTCGGCGCGGCGAAATTATTTCATGCGCAATTGCGGGTCTCGAAACGCGCGGGTTGGATTCTGCTCTTCATCATTTCCGGCGCGTGCCTGCTGCATCTGCAAACGCGCTTTTTGCGCGACTGGCATTCCGCTTTCAACATCCAGGGCCCCGGCGGATTGATCGGTTATTACACCGGCCGAACTTTTCTCGAGCGGCTGATGGGTCACGTCGGCTCGATGATTTTGCTCACCGGGCTTTACGTCACGAGCATCATTCTCATGACCGGATTGCGGCCGATACATCTCGTTAGGCAAACGGTCTCGGGCACGCGCCGCAGCATGCAACGCTTCGCCGCCTGGCAACGCGAGAGAAGTTTTCGCGGCGCCGACATGCGCACGCGGCTCGATCTGGAAAAGCGAGAGAAAGAAAAACAGCAACGGCTCGTCGAAAAACGCCTGAAGAAATTAGGCGCGCCGGTTCCGGACTCGTCGTCCGTTTTGCCGGAGGAGCTGACTAACCGTCCCAAACCGAAAGTCGTCGATACAACCGCGCTGCCTGACGAGCAGTTACCCGCGCGCAAAAAGCCTTCGCTAGCCGAACTTCGCCGCGGCGAGAAGAAAACAGTGGGCAAAGCGCTGCCCGGTCTAACGAATCCAAATTGGGATGCGGAACATTATACCCTGCCCGGTTTCGATCTTCTCGATGAGCACGACGTGGAAGGTCGAGTCGCCGCCGATCCCGCTGAGCTCGAACTAATTCAGCAAACGCTGATCGACACGCTGGGCCAATTTGGGATTCAAGTCGCCGCCGGCGACATCACGAAAGGTCCGACGATCACGCGCTACGAAGTTTATCCGGCGAAAGGGGTGCGTGTGGATAAAATCGTTAGCCTCGAGCGCGATCTGGCGCGCGCGACTCGCGCGGAACGCATCAATATTCTCGCGCCCATTCCCGGCAAGGACACGGTCGGCATTGAGCTGGCGAACAGTCGCAAAGTAAAAGTGACGTTGCGCGAATTGATGCAGTCGCAGGATTGGATCGAGACCAAAGCGAAGCTTCCGATCGCGCTCGGCAAAGACGTTTACGGGAAAACGATCATCGCCGATCTCGCGCAAATGCCGCACTTGTTAGTCGCGGGCACGACCGGCAGTGGCAAGAGCGTTTGTATCAACGCGCTCATCGCCAGCATGCTCTATCGTTTTACGCCGGAAGAACTGCGCTTCATCATGATCGATCCCAAAGTGGTCGAAATGCAGATCTACAACACGCTGCCGCATCTCGTTATTCCGGTCGTGACGGATCCGAAAAAGGTGCTGCTCGCGCTGCGTTGGTTGATTGATGAGATGGAAAAGCGCTACCGCATTTTTGCGCAAGTCGGGGTGCGCAACATCACGAGCTTCAACGGGCGACCGCCGAAAAAGACCCAGAAAGAATTGGATGCCGAAGCGGACGTGAACGGCGCGCCGAAGCCGATTCCGGAAGAGCCGCCGATCAAAGTCCATCGCGACGACGAGCTGATCATTCCCGACAAGATGCCGTACATCGTCATGATCATCGACGAGCTGGCGGATTTAATGCAGACCGCGCCGGCCGATGTGGAAAGCGCGATCGCCCGCATCACGCAAATGGCACGTGCGGCCGGGATTCATCTCATCGTCGCCACGCAAACGCCGCGCGCGGACGTCATCACCGGTGTGATCAAAGCGAACATTCCCAGCCGCATCGCGTTTCAGGTCGCATCGAAAATCGATAGTCGCGTCATTCTCGATGAGAACGGCGCCGATCGTTTGTTAGGCCAGGGCGACATGTTGTATTTGCCGCCGAGTACGTCGCGGCTCATTCGCGCGCAAGGCGTGCTCGTGACCGACGACGAAATTCATCGCCTGGTCGAATTCGTTTCCGCGCAAAGTCCGCCGGCCTTCGATTTCGCGATGCACGAGAAATTGCAATCGACTGCGCCGCCGGAAGAAGATGTGACCGACGAAGACGAAGAGCTGGTCGAGAAATGTCTCGAAATTATCCGGCAGGAAAAACGCGCTTCCACTTCGCTTTTGCAACGCCGTCTGCGTCTCGGTTACACGCGCGCGGCGCGCATCGTTGATATTCTGGAGCAGCGCGGGATTTTAGGTCCCGGCGAGGGCGCGAAGCCGCGCGAGATTCTGGTCGACCTCGACGCCGCGGTCTAACCGGGACAACACAAATTTCATGGAAGGTCTCGGCGAAAAATTTCAAAAGGCGCGCACCGCGCGCAATCTCACGCTCGAAGAAGCGGCGCGGATGACGAAGATACGTCCGTCGAAATTGGCTGAACTGGAGGCGGAAGATTTCTCGAAATTTCCCAGCCTCGCCTACGCCAAAGGGTTTTTGCTCATCTACGGCAAATTTCTCAACGTCGATGTCTCGCCCTATCTGGAAGCTTTTGAAACTTCCGACGCGATGACAGTGGATGGTTATTCTTATTTGCAAGACAACCCCGCGCCGCCACCACGCCGTGTCGAAGTGGTTCCGCGACGTGCCGCTTCGGGGAGCAAGAGCTCACTGCTGCCGCTCGTCATCGGTCTGGTCGTTCTCGTGGTTGGTTTTTCGGTGCTGAAATTTATGATGAATTTGCGCCGCATTTCGCCCAGCCAGCGGGATGCGCAGGCACTCGCCGCGGCCAGCGTGACCGCGACACCAATGCCATCGATGGCCAGTAAGATCGTCGCTCCGCGTGCCTTAGCGGCGGATAACACGCCGGCACCTACTGCGCCAACAGTTGCGATGGCGACACCAATTCCGACTCCTATTTCAACGCCTCCGCCGGTGACAGCTCCGCAAGCGACCGCCGTCGCACAAGCGATGCCGGAAGAAGAGGAAACCGAAGTGCGCCGGGCAGAGCCGGTCAATCCCGCCGACCTCGCGAAAGCAAAAGCAGCGATGGCCGCAACGTCTGCTTCCGCATCACCAACGGCTGCGAACCGTTTCGATATTCGTCCACTGAAGAAAACATTCGTTAGGGTAACGCTCGATACCGAAAGCGGCCGTTCGTCATTCGAACGCTGGCTCGATGTGAGTGCGCCGGTGCAACTGCGTGGCAGACATCTCGCGATCAAAGTGCTCGACCCCGCCGACATCGAGATTCGCAAGAACGGCAAGATCGTTGCGCGCGGCGATACCGACGTTCGGCTGGAATAAGATCGTGCCAGCGCAAGCAGGAGAAGCGCCGAAAGTCGGCATGATCAGCCTCGGTTGCGCGAAAAATCTCGTCGATGCCGAGATCATGCTCGGCAGCGTCTTGCAACACGGCATGCAGATCACCGCCGACGCGGCCGAGGCCGATGTGCTCGTGGTCAACACCTGCGCCTTCATCGATTCTGCGAAAGAAGAATCGATCGACGCGATTCTCGATGCACATCAACAGCGCGGCCTGACGAAACGTGCCGGCCAGAAATTAATCGTGAGCGGCTGCATGTCGCAGCGTTTCTCGAAGGAATTGCGCGAGCAACTTCCCGAGGTTGATGCCTTCATCGGACTCGATCAGGTGAAAGATCTCGGCGCGATTGCGCAACGGGTTTTGCGCAATGAAGAAACACGCGACCTGGTCACGCCGCGTCCGACTTACATTCCGAATTACGACACGCCGCGTTTTCGTCTCACGCCGGCGCACAGCGCGTATTTGAAAATCGCCGAGGGGTGCAATCATCCGTGCAGTTTCTGTGTCATTCCGCAAATGCGCGGACGCCATCGCAGCCGTCCGCCCGCCTCCGTGCTCGCGGAAGTGCGCGGGCTCGTCGCGGAAGGCGTGAAGGAAATCAATCTCATCAGCCAGGACACCACCTATTACGGAATGGATTTGTGGTCGGAGAAAGCCGGGCCGCGTCAGCCGGTTGATTCATCGCGCGGGCCCACCTTGTCCGCGCTCCTGCGCGAGATTCAGGAAGTGCCGGGAGAATTTTGGGTGCGTTTGCTCTACACGCATCCGGCGCATTGGAGCGACGAATTGATCCACACCATCGCGCAATGCGACAAGGTCGCGCGTTACATCGACATGCCGTTGCAACACATCGATGAAGCCATGCTCGGCCGCATGCGGCGCGAAACCGGTCGGGAACATATTGAACAACTCGTTAGGCGATTGCGTGCCGGTATTCCCGGCGTGGCTCTGCGCACGACATTCATCGTCGGATTTCCTGGCGAAACGGAAACGGAATTCGAAACACTGCTCGATTTCATCGAGCGCGCCCGTTTCGAGCGGCTCGGTGTCTTCAAATACTCGCAGGAAGAAGGTTCGCGCGCCGCGAAGATGCCGGAGCAGATCACCTTGAGCACAAAAAACGCGCGTTATCGTCGCGCCATGTCGCTGCAACAGAAGATCGCGCGCGAAATCGCGCAATCGTACGTCGGGAAAGAGTTGAAATTGCTCGTCGATCAACCACACGTCGCGCGGTCGGAAGCCGATGCCCCCGACGTTGATGCCACGGTGATTTTGTCGGAAGCCGCGTCCGTGGGGGAATTCATCACGCGCAAAATTAGCGGCAGCCGCGGCTACGACTTGCTCGCCTAGATTTCGCCAAGCGGCGCAAGCTTCGGAAGCGCCAAATTTTGTGAACGCTTCAACAAGTTAGCGAGTGACAAAGGCACGCGTTTCAGCAAAGTTTTAGTTCGCAAATTCCCGCGGCGATGAGCGAACCGAACGAACCGAAAAAAGAGACCGTTCGGATCACTCTACCTCCGCCGCCCGCCAAGACGCCGATGGGAAAAACGGAGCAGTCCGATACCGTGCGCATTAATTTGCCCGCGCGTCCGCCAGCTAACGGCACCATGCCGGAAGCGCCGCGCCGTGCCATGCCCCCGCTTCCCCAGCCCTCCTCACGACCGGTGCCACCGCCGCCAATGGCGCGACCACCGATTCCGACGCCATCGAGCACTGCGCTTCGCCCGCCGACCCTCGCGCCGAAACCGCCCGTGCCACCGCCCGCTGGCGCCGCGGCCAGACCTGCGGCGCCGCCACCACCATCATTCGTTAGGCCAAGTGTTCCGAGCGCATCTCCAGTTGCTCCGCCGCCATCGAGCGTTGCGCCGACGCCGGCAGTCACATCCGCGCCAATTGCAGAGCCACCACAGCCAGTAGTCTCGAGCGCTCTTCCTACACCGACACCTCCGATGCCGCCGCGGCCGCGAGTTTTGCCGCCGCCGCCACGTTCCGTTTCTGCCGCGCCCTCAAATTATCCGGGCTCGCCTGCGCAAGCCGGACCAAAAAAAGAAACCGCGCGCATCAACATCTTACCCGAACCGGTCGCACCACGCGCGCCGACCGTGAAGATGACGAAAACGCAGCCTCTCATGGCCGCGCCCGAGCCGAAAGTTTACACCGCCCCAGTCAAAGTAACCGCGGCGCCGGCCGATACGGCCGAGAAAACTTCGCTCACCGACATCTTCAACATGCTCGACACGATTCCGATGCCGGTCTGCTGGACCATCTTCGGAATTTCCGCCGTCACTTTGCTTATCCAGATTTGGAACTATCTTAGTTCCTAACTATGGATAACTCAGGGACTGTCACACTCGACGAAGCGAATTTCGAAACTGAAGTAACCAAGAGCGACAAGCCGGTGCTGGTCGATTTCTGGGCGGAATGGTGCGGACCGTGCAAAATGATCGCGCCTGTGCTCGACGAGATCGCGAAGGAAAAAGCGGGCTCGGTCAAAGTCGCCAAGGTCAACATCGACGATAACCAGAGCCTCTCTTTCCGTTTCAACGTCCGCGCGATTCCGACTTTGCTCTTCTTCAAAAACGGCCAGGTGATCGATCAGGTCACGGGCATGACGAGCAAAAAGGACTTGTTAGGCCGATTGGAAGCGCTGGCGTAAACAAGTGCGCCCGGCGCGGCTCGAACGCGCAACCTACAGCTTCGGAGGCTGTCACTCTATCCAGTTGAGCTACGGGCGCAGCTCGGGGCGATTATAACGGCGAGGCGTTGGTTCACAACCGCATGCGCGACGCGGAGAGAGTTCCGGTTGATTTTCGTCTTCATCCGACTGAAGATGTCCGCCCCGCCTTCGCCAAGGCTACCGCACGGCAGGCCCGCCTCGTTGAGAGGTGAACCAACTTCATTTTATGAGCAGGATCATCGACGCAATTGAAAAAGAACAGCTGAAGACCGACGTGACCAAATTCAAGGTCGGCGACGGGGTGCGCGTGCACACACGTGTGCGCGAGGGCGACAAGGAACGCATCCAGATTTTTGCCGGGATCGTGATTGGCCGAAAAGGCCGCGGCATGAACGAAACTTTCACCGTTCGCCGCATCTCCTACGGTGAAGGCGTCGAGCGCGTTTTCCCGATGCATTCTCCGCGCATTTCGAAGGTCGAAGTGGAGAAGGAAGGCCGCGCCCGCCGAGCGAAGCTCAATTTTCTACGCACGCGCAAGGGCAAGGAAGCGACCGCCGTTCGCGAATAGCAGAAGAAGCGTATGCGTATTGGCGGAGCGGCCTGCGCAGAAAAAACTCCGCTACCGTTTTCTGCTGAGCCGAAGAAGCGCAGCTATCGTCGCTGCGGATTTCGCCACGAGCGTCGTTTACGCACCGTCGGTTTTTCCGCCATCGCCGGCATCGATGAAGCAGGCCGTGGTGCCCTCGCCGGACCTGTCGTGGCCGCGGCAGTTATTTTGCCGGAGAAATTCAAACACAAACGGCTGAACGATTCGAAGCAACTGCTGCCGGAACGGCGCGAAGAAATTTATCACGACCTCATCGGCCAAACATCGATCGCATGGTCGCTCGGCATCGTTGACTCGATCGAGATCGATCAGATCAATATTCTGCGCGCGACGCACAAGGCGATGCGCATCGCGATCGAAGGATTAAGCGAGTCACCTGATCACGCACTGATCGATGGTTTGCCAGTGTTTCCATTTCCACTGCCGCAAACCGCCATCATCGACGGCGATTGCTACAGTCTCAGCATCGCGGCCGCGAGCGTGATCGCGAAAGTAACGCGCGACCGGATCATGCGCGAATTCTGCGCGCGCTTTCCGGAATATTGTTTCAGCCAGCACAAAGGCTACGGCACCGAGCTGCATCTCATCAAACTGCACACGCACGGTCCGTGTCCGATTCATCGCCGAAGTTTCGAGCCGGTCGCGCAGCCGCTGCTGGCCTTCCCTATTCCGCAGGAAGCGATCTTAGAATGATTATTTGCGCGTCAGCAGTTTTGAATTTGAAAACCAGAAAGCCAGAAAAGGAAAGGCACGTTGGTTTATGCTTCGTTTTTCTGGCTTTGTGGTTTTCAAATTCCACTTCTGCCTCTTTGGAATGGGCTCGACAGAATCTTGTAGTTAAAAGCAATCGATGCGAATGCTGACGCAATCGCTCGCCGCAGTCTCGAAACGCTGGCGCAACTACTTCGTCACCGGCAAACCAGATCGCGCTTTACGCGGCGCGCACGGCGAAGAACTGGCGGCGCGTTTTTTGCGCAAGCGCGGCTACAAAATTCTCTACCGAAATTTTCGCGGCCGTCGCGGCGGCGAAATCGATATTGTTTGTCGGGACGGCGACACGCTCGTTTTCGTAGAAGTAAAAACACGCACGAGCGAAGAATTCGGCCGACCCATTGAAACGATCCGATCCGAACAACGTCAGCGCATTTCACTGGGTGCGCTCAACTGGCTGCGCATGCTGGACGATCCCGACATCCTTTTCCGCTTCGATGTCGTCGAAGTCGTCATGACGAGCGGCGAAAGGCCGCGCCTCGAGTTGATCAACAACGCCTTTGGATTACCGAAAGGCTACCGCTATTGAGACTAGATTCTCACTCCGCGGATATCACCTTACCGTCGGCCGCGACTTTGATTTCGTGTTCGGCATTTCCCTTCGTGAATTCCGCTTCGTAGAAAATCTCGCGTGCCTGCGTCGCCTTCTCGATCTTGATGATGCGCGCATCGACCGTCGCCATCTCGATCGCTTTGCGCACAGCAGTCGGCGCATCGGCCAACGTAATCTGTTCATCGACCACAATCACTTCCCCGGCGGGCGAAACTTCCGCTTCGAATTTCTTCCCGGCTTTTTCGTAGGCCACTTCGTAGAGAACACGGCCATCCTTTTCTGTTTCCCGCGTCGTCTTTATCATCCGGCCCTGGCCGACGAGATTCTTCATCGCGCCCCGCACGGGCATGGGAAGTTTGGCGAAGGGAAGGTCGGTCTCAGCCGCCCGGCTTTGCGCGGCCAGAGCGGAAAGAGTGAGCGCGACGCTCACCAAGGGAATGATTCTCTTCATGCACCGATTCCAGCAGATCGCTCCTCCGGCGACCAATGCATAATCGGAACGATAAGAGGAATCCGGCGACGTATAACGAGTCGTTAGGTCTTTTTGCGGCTGCGGAACTGTCGTGCGCAAACGAGCGCGCCGAGGCCTAGCAGCATGTAGGTTGCGGGCTCGGGAACCGGCTGAGTCAAGACTGTAAGTGTACCGGTGCCATGGAGCTCCGGCAGAACAAACGTGGCTCCGCTTCCGACACCGCCGTATGTCCCAATGGGCTGCATCACACCATTCACCAGCAGCGATTTTATGGTATCGCTGCCCGTAAAATTCAGATTCAAGGTGTCGTTCAAGAATGGAATATTCAGGTTAGCCGAATCTCCGATATAGTTGGTGGCGGCACCTTGCAGGGTCAAAATCGCGCCGGCACCAAAAGTGACCTGACCACTGCCTAGGCCGCCGTTACTCGTAACGATCAAAGTACCATTGCTAACGCCGGTGCCGCCGCTGTAGCTGTTCGTTCCAGCCAGGGTCCAGGTGCCCGATCCAACCTTGTCGAGGCTGAGAATTGCACCACTACTTTCGGAAATATTTCCGCTGATCATATTTCCGGCGTTGTTACTCTTCAGTACAAGGTTGTTGGAACCAGATCCTGTAGTCGTGACATTACCGGACAAGACCAAACCGCCTGTCGCCGGCGTCGTATCGATAGTTCCACCGAAAGTTGGAAAACCCAGATTCCGGAGATTGATTGCCTTATTTGTTGTCTCGCCGGCACCCGCATAAAGGAGTGTTCCTCCATCAAAGGTAATTGTGCCGCGGCCGAGATTCCCATTGGCGCCCGCATTTCCGATGTTGCTCACCCTTGTCACTCCGGCCAACAGCGTCGTCCCGCCACTGTAGGAGCTCGACCCAGTTAAAATCAGCGTTCCAGTGCCGCCTGCAAAAAAACTAAAGCCATTCCCTCCATCTCCAATCGCCCCACCTACCGTCACGGTGTTGTTCACCGTAATAAAGCGATTGTTGGCAGTAAGGGTCACGGGTCCCGTTCCAAGGTTTAAGCTGTTGCTTCCTTGGAAAGTGAAGCTGCCAGCCCAAGTTTGTGTATTGTTGTTGGTGAGCGTGATATCGCCGGCGCTGGTATTAATTATTACGCTATTGTTGAAGGTTACGTTACCGGTGCCGGGCGCGGCGCCATTGTTAAGGTTCAACGTCCCCGAAGAGAGAGTTACTCCGCCGCCGAAAGTGTTCGCACCGCTCAATGTGACAACGTTTCCACCAGTGAGCGTGAGCCCAAAATTATTGCCTCCGTCGGAAATGACGGAGCTGATGCTGATCGGTCCAGCAGCGTTGAAGTTTCCACTTTGACCGAGAACAAGATTCAGAACTGCATTCGTCCCGTTCGTTCCTGTGAGAGTAAGCGCTCCCGCGGCCGGAACGGAAAGGAGATCAGCCGCGATTCCAGTAACTCTGTTGCCAAGATTTCCAGGCCCACCGAGGGTCAAAGTGCTGGTAGTGTTGTTTGTTCCGTTCGCAATGGTGTAGGTGCCGCTAGCGAGAATATCCCACGAGCCGACCGTGAGGCTTCCGTTGCTAAGAGTTCTGGTTCCGCCCCCGTTATTGAAGATGGCGTCTTCGCTCACCATCGGAACGTGCCCGAGACTCCAGTTTGAGTCGATCAAGACGCTTCCGGTGGTCGAACCTATATAAGTGTTAGGGGTATTTTGCCCCTGCGCGGATTGATCGAGCAAGAGCAGGGTCAGAGCGAGGACGGGGAACAAGATGGCGAACCGTTTCATGGCTTTCTCATCAAACCTTTCTGGGAAGTCTTGGCGAGATTGGCAGGATGAGCCGCGCTATGCAATTCTAATTCCGCTGCGTGCGTGGAATTCTTTCAGAAGAGGCCAAGAAGCGTGCGGTTCGTTGCCAGAAAACAAAAACTCCTGTCCAACTCGGAGAGGCGTTTCGTGAAAAGGACTTGTTAGACTCGTTAGGCCTTTTTGCGCTTGCGGAATTGCTGTGCGCAAACCAAGGCGCCGAGATCGATCAGCATATAGGTGCCCGGTTCGGGAATTGCCGACAGCACGTTTAGCACGCCAGTGCCCGCAAAGTGGGTATCATCTATATGGGTAGCACCGCTACCCGTTGCTCCCCATGTGCCAGCAGCCTGGCCCTGTCCATTGATCAAAAGCCCATTAACGGTTTCCGAGCCGGCAAAGTTTAAGTTCACAACGTCGCCAGTATTCCCGATGAGCCCTATGCTTAAGTTCGCACTATCGCTGATACTATTGGTCACGCCCTGCAAAGTAAGGATTACGTTGCTGGCTGTTAGGCTGACGCCGCCAGTTCCGAACGCGCCGTTGCTTGTGGCGATCGTCGTTCCGCCCGACATCAGAGTTCCGCCAGTGTAAGTATTCGCATTTGCTAATGTTAGTGTGCCGGAGCCGCCGTGGCTCACGATTGAAGAACCAAACGCGCCGTCTTGCACTACGCCATTCAACGTAACGTTCGTCGTTCCGTTAAAGAGGATTGTCCCGGCACCACTGTTACCATTGATAGTGAAGGTATTGCCAAAGGTGATCCCGCCAGTGTTATTGACAGTGATCGTGCGCGAATTTGCACCGGATGTACTAGCCGCGCCGTTGAAAGTAAACGTGTTGGTGCCGGCGATCGTAGTTGTTCCACCAAATACCATGGTGTTTGCAAGTGTGCGCGCTCCGCCGCCTGCTTGCAGCGTTCCGCTCGAGGCCATTGTAAAAGTACCAGTGCCCAATGCACCATTGTTGCCGACCACCAGGGTCGTACCAGCATCGTTAATATTCGAACCGCTGGTAAATGTGTTCGGCACATCCAACTCAATTGTGCCGGTTCCCTTGAAACTCAAGGTCACTGCATTTGTACCTGGAGACGACACCGCTCACTATCAAAGTGCCGCCAGCTTGCTGAAAGAAGACTTGGGTCGCAGCCGCGGCAGCTCCTAGGTTAATCGGAGCGCTTACCGTATTAGTGCCGGACGTGGCCTCAGAACGAATAGCCGCGGCCGAACTATTTGACGTGCCCCCACTGCCAGTGGCTCCTACGCCAGTTACTGTCAGAACCGCTCCGGCCGTCGCGGTTAGATTGAATCCGGTTGTAGCGGCTCCGGAAAAGTAGACACCAGCATTCGAGAGTGACGCGGAAATATTGGGTTGGGTTCCAGGCGCGGCAGTAAACTGACCTACATCACCGGCTCCGGGAGCCGGGCCAGCAGTCGCATTCCAATTGGCCGAGGTATTGTAGTCTGTTCCGGCATTGCCCCACACTCTCGCCGCTGCCTGGGCGGATTGATCGAGCAGCAAGAGTGACAACGCGAGCGCCGCGAATAAAATAGCAAATCGTTTCATACGTTTCTCCAAGAGGGACATGTTCAGAGGGACGTGCCCAGATTGGCGGCTTGCTGAAAAGCGGTCAACGCTTTTATGAAATTTTCGAAAGAAAATTTTGTCACGTTTTCGTGACGAAAAATTCTTTCTCCGGGCGTGATCAAAGCAGCTCGTAAGAGAGAACGCTGAGGCAATAAATCGCCGCGGTCTCGACGCGGAGAATGATCGGGCCGAGCGTGATCGGTCGACAACCGTGGCTGCGCGCGAGTGATAATTCCGCCGGGGTGAAATCGCCTTCCGGTCCGATAAGCATGAGGACATTCGTGGGACGATCGGAATGTTCGGCGAGAATCTTTTTCAGATGCTGCGCGTCGGATTGGAGCGAGCCGATGAGTTGCAGATCGAAATGCGGAGGCTTGGCGAAAAATTGCGCGAGGGTGCGCGGGGTTCGCACTTCGGGCAGCCAATTTTGTCCGCATTGTTTGGCGGCTTCGATGGCGATGGTTTGCCATTTGGTTTGTTTCTGCGCGGCGTCGTCTTCGTCGAGGCGAACGATGGTGCGATCGGAAATGATCGGGACAATTTCGGCGGCGCCGATCTCGACCGCTTTCTGCGCGATCAGGTCCATGTTTTTTCCTTTGGGAATGGCCTGGCCGAGGGTGATGCGGCAGCGCAACGGCGGGGTGGTGCTTTCGTGCAATTTGCGCAGCGTAACTTCGCGCGCGCCTAACGAGTCGATCTCGGCTGTGATTTCGCGACCGCGGCCGTTGAAGACGACAACCTTGTCGCCGGACTCGAGGCGCAGAACGTTGCCGGCGTGATGCGCTTCGGCCTTGCTCAGGCGAAGCGCGGCGGGATTCCACTCGTTAGGCGGAATGTAGAAGCGGTGCATGGAAAAGAAGAGGATTAATTTGGAAACCAGAAAGCCAGAAAGGGAAACATTTTGGTGCCCTCCTCATTTCTCCCGTTCCTCTTTTTCTGGTTTTCTGGCTTTCAAATTCAATCTGCTCTTCGCTGATTGGCCCTGCCGTCCTGTAAAAAAATTGAGCAGGTCGCGATTACATTCGTAACGCAGAATGTCGGGCCGCCACCAACGAAGTTCGGATCGCGACTAAGGGCCGGAATACCTACTCTATTTTCGGCGTCTCGATGCCGAGCGCGTCGGCCAAGTCCTGCAAGTGTTCCTGCTCTTGCGCGATGATCTCGCGTAGCACTTCGCCGAGGGCGAACTCGCCCATGGCATCGGCCTGCCGAATGCGCTGGCGATAATTCAACAAGGTGACGCGCTCGTTCTCGAGATCGAACCTGAGCATGTCTTTCGCCTTGTCGGAAACCTTGACCTCTTTCGGTTTGTTGGTCGGGCTGCCGTTCAAATAATCGATCTGCTTGGCGATCTTGATCGCGTGCTGCAGTTCTTCGCCGGCGTGTTTTTCCAACTCCTGCGCGATGTGATTGTATTCCGCGCCTTTGATCGTCTGGCTGTAAATAACGTAGGCCATAATGGCCTGATATTCGCGGGCGAGGTCTTCGTTAAGCAGCTCGACCATCCGCTTGCGGCTGATTTTTATTTCGTCGCTCATGACGACAAACGCATCGCACAGAATCGTGCGCGCGACTAACGAAAGAATTCCTTGGCGCGTTCGAAGAAACTTCTGCGCATCGGGGTGTTTTCATCGCCGCAGAGGTTGGCGAACTCTTCCAACTTCTGGCGTTGATCGCCGTTGAGCATGGTCGGCACTTCCACAATCAAGCGGGCGAGCAAATCACCGCGATCGCGGCCGTTCACGTTCATGATGCCTTTGCCGCGCAATTTGAAAATCTGACCGCTCTGCGTACCTGCGGGAACTTTCAGATTCGCTTTGCCTTGCAAAGTGGGGACGGGAACTTCGCCGCCGAGCGCAGCGAGCGTGAAGGGCACCGGCAGTTCGCAATAAAGATTGTCGTCTTCGCGTTGGAAAATTTCGTGTTCCTTCACGTGGATGACGACGTAAAGATCGCCCGGCGGGCCGCCGCGAATTCCTGCTTCGCCATTTTTTGTCGAACGCAGCCGCGAACCTTCGGCGATGCCGGCGGGAATTTTGAGTTTGATGCGGCTCTCTTTTTCGACGCGGCCTTCGCCTTCGCAAACCTTGCACGGTTTTTCGATGATCTGACCGACGCCGCGGCAACGCGGACAAGTTTGCGAGACCTGGAAAAATCCGCGCGAGCTGATGACCTGACCGCGTCCACCGCAGGTCGGGCAATTAATCGTGCGCGAGCCGGACTCGGCGCCTTTGCCGTTGCATTTCGCGCAGGTGTCGAGCTTGCGAACTTCGATTTCTTTTTCAACGCCGAACGCTGCTTCTTCCAGCGTGATCTGCATGTCGTAACGCAGATCACTCCCGCGCTGGCGACCCTCGCGATCAACCTGCGCGCCGCCGCCAAAAAACGTTTCGAAAATTCCGCCGCCCATTCCCCCGCCTCCGCCACCCGCGCCGAAAACTTCGCGGAAAATATCGAAGGATCATGGAACCCGCCGCGACCGAAACCACTGCCGCCCTGCGCGAAGGCGGCGTGACCGTAGCGATCGTAGGCGGCGCGTTTGTCCGCATCCATCAGCACGTCGTAGGCTTCGCCGAGTTCCTTGAAATTTTCTTCCGCCTTGGCGTCGCCCGGATTTTTGTCCGGATGAAATTTGACCGCGAGTTTGCGGTAAGAGCGCTTGATTTCCTCTTCCGTCGCTTCGCGGCTGACGGAAAGCACTTCGTAATAATCGCGTTTCGTGACAGGCATTTCTGTGAATTTTCCGAGAGAAAACCTCTCGTTAGGCAGCCGGTCCGCTCGAAACCACCACACTGGAAGGCCGCAACAAGCGATCCTTCAAGCGATAGCCGCGACGCGTCTGGCGCATGACAATTCCTTCCGCAACTTTCGTGCTCGGCTCATGCGCAATCGCTTCGTGCAAGTTCGGGTCGAACTTCTGGCCTTCGGCATCGATCGGCTGCAGGCCGTTGTCTGCCAGAAAATCGATCAGCTGTTTGAGGACCATGTTCATACCGGAAAAAATGGGCGACTTTTCCCCCTCACCGCGCGCGGCGGAAAGCCCCAGCTCGAAGTTGTCGATGATCGGGATCAAGCGCTCGAAAAGAGAGCTATTTGCGTACTTGATCGCGTCGTCTTTTTCGCGGGCGGCGCGCTTTTTGTAATTGTCGAAATCGGCCTGGCTGCGCAAGGCGAGATCGCGGAATCGATCGAGATCGGCCTGCAAACCAGCACAGGGATCGTCGCTCTCCGACTGCTCGTTAGGCGCGCCGTCGCGAATGTGCACCGGGACTGATTCACCGCCGTCCTGCGGTTCCGTTTCCTTTTTTTTCATGTCTTGCGAATTACAATCAAAGTGATGTCGTCGTGTTGCGGCGTCGAGCCGACGAAGGCGCGCACGTCTTCGATTAACCGGTTGATGACCGCACGCGGTTCGCCAGCCACGCTGGCTTTGACCGAATGCATCATGCGTTCGAGCCCGAATTCATCGCCCTCCGCGTCGAGCGCCTCGGTCACTCCGTCGGTGTAAAGGATGAGGCAATCATCCTTTTCCAGCGGGACGGCAACGTCGGCGTTTATCCTATCGAACACGCTTCCGCTGTCAATTCCGAGGACCAGTCCGGGCGGCTTGAGCGGCGTTAATTCGCGCGTGGCGCTGCGGTAAAGTAGAGGCGCATCGTGCCCCGCGCGCGAGAGCGTGACCGTGGCTCGCGCGTGATCGAGAATCAGGTAGGCCATGCTGATGAACATGTCTTCCTTGATGTCGGGATAGAGCTGGCGATTCACTTTTTTTAGAACATCGGACGGCGAGGAATTTCCCGGCGCACAGCTACGCAAAACGCTGCGGCAGATCGCCATGATCAACGATGCCGGCACGCCTTTGCCCGAGACGTCGGCAATGGCAACGCCAAGCCTTTCTTCATCGACATGGATGTAATCGAAATAATCGCCGCTGACCTGACTGGCAGCAATGTTAAGCCCGCTAATTTCAAAACCAGCGATGACCGGCGCTTCCGCGGGCAACATGATGCGCTGAATTTCGCGTGCGATTTGCAGATCGTGATCGAGCCGTTTCTTTTCGTTCGCCTCCGAATAAACGATGGCGTTGTAAAGTGCGAAGGCCGATTGCTCGGCGATCGATTTGAAGACCACAAAATCACTTTGCGTGAACGGCGCGCTCATCGGGCCGTTGCCTAGCGCGAGCACGCCCATGTTTTGTTTGCCGTAAAGAAGCGGCGTCACCATCAAGGAGGTCGCGCCGAGAGTTGTCCCGCGCATTTTCGCCAACTCCGGCGTTTCGGCGACGTCGGAAACAAAAAACGCCTGGCGATCTTGCCAGGCGCGTCCGATGACACCTTCACCAACATCAACCGCGTGCATGCGCAGATAACTATCCAACGCGACCGGCGTGGTCGCGGCCTGCTGAAGAATATGCGGCGGCACTTCGACCATCGGCGGACAACCCTTCGAAAAGTAAACCGGCGTCAGCTTCACCCCGGTGCGATCGACCATGTAAAGCGCGCCGCCATGCGCATCGAGAATACGCGCGGCGCCTTCGACAATCAGCCGATGCAGATCGGCCGCGCGGATGGTCGTTTCGGTAAAAGCCGCGCCGAGACCGTGTAAAAAATCGAAGACGAGCGTCTCTTCGACCTGAATTTCTTCCTTGGAACGCTCGAGTTGACGGATGCGCTGGACCTGAATGCGCCAGCTGAATCCCCAAACGACGAGCAACGCGATCAGCAGCCCGAGAAGAAGCGTGGCCCACATGACGAAGCGGAGACTACTTCGTGACGGGCGCTTTTTGTAGGTCTTGTTTTAGGTATTCGAGAACGTCTTTGAACTTGGAGAAATTCTCGGGCGCAGCCTCACAAAGCGCTTCGTGCGCATCGAGCATCTGTTGTGTCTGCTCCTTTTTTTGCGCGGACGGTTCGACGGGCGACGACTCGTTAGGCAAATCGTGACACTTCGGAGCGTTCGAACCGTTCGAGTGGATCTGGAAAATCTGATCGAGTCCCAGACCGGTCAGCAGTTCGCGACTGCGATTACCGCAATGCACCACATGCAGATGACCGTGACCGAGTTCCTTCAAACGCAGCGCGATTCCCGCCATTGTCCCCATGAAGGTCGAATCCATCATGGCGCAGTTCTCCAGGTCGAAGACAAATTCACGATATCCGCGCTGCACCATCTCGCGGGTAAAGTCTTTCAGGTTACCGCTGTTTAGGAAGTTCCCTTTGCCTTCTACCTTCACCCAAACGGCTTTCCCGTTTACTCCGACTTGGATAGATGACTGCACAACTCTCTCTAAAAAATATAGGGATTTTGCCCTAAAGTGTCAAACCTCGAGGCCGGCGTTCAGGGCTAAGGTCCACGCCATAAGTAAGATCGATCCTCGGCCACGATTCGGCCTTTTTCGATTAACAAACAACGCCAGGCCAGGACGCGGCCGTCATTCAAAAAATCGTCACCGATGACCGCGAACTCCGTTTTGATGTGTCCGTGCGCGTTTGGATAAGTGACCTCGCGGGCCTGAGCCAGCGCACGCAATTTATCCTGCTGATATTCGAGACGAACCGTGATGGCGGCAGGGCGTTTCGCGCGCCAGAAAAAATCGAAATAGTTTCCGTAACGTTGTCGCTTATCCAGCTCTGTCACCGCGCCGTAAAGCCGATACGCGCTCTCAAAACCGACCGACGGATCCTTGGGACCGGCGCGGCCAGTTTGAAATCTTTTCGCCGCACTCCCACCCGGAATTTCCCCCAAGGCGAACAGTTTTGTTTTGCGAAATTGAAAATCGGGATCGAGTGCGACCGGCAATTTATCGATCCTCGTCAGCTGTTTGTAATCATCGCCGCCGATTTTCGCCTCGCTGATCGAACAAAAGATCAGGAAAAAAAACGCCGCCCGAAATTTCATTGCCGAAAGCAAATCGCTTTCACCCCGCGGTGTCAACGCATGCAAGCGCGCGCGTTCGCGCGTAAATACTTGCGTGATCCAGGTGCGATACGAACGCGGCGTCTATTTACCCGCAGAGGACTTGTGGCTCGATCCGTGGGACGCGAAGCCGCTCGCTTTCGTTTCGCATGCGCACAGCGATCACATCGCGCCGCACCGCGAAATCATTCTTTCCGAACGCACCGCGCGTTTGATGCAGGCGCGCATGCCAGGCGAACGCCAGGAACACATCCTGGAATTCGGTCGCCTAACGAGTCTTCGCGACATGCAGATCATGCTCCTTCCTGCGGGACACATCTTCGGTTCCGCGCAATTTTTTCTCGAAAGTGACGCCGGCTCGCTCCTTTACACCGGCGATTTCAAATTGCGTCCCGGCAAATCCGCCGAAGCGACCGAATGGCGTCAGGCCGATACGCTTATCATGGAAACCACCTACGGTCTGCCGCGTTATCGCCTGCCCCCGACCGATGAAGTTGTCGCCGAGATTGTCGCCTTCTGTCGGGACGCTTTGGAAGAAAACGCCGTGCCGGTCTTGCTCGGCTACTCGTTAGGCAAAGCGCAGGAAATTCTTTGCGCGCTGGGCGACGCCGGGCTCACGCCGATGTTGCACGGCTCCGTCCACCGCATGACGCGCATCTACGAACAGTTCGGTCAGTCGTTCTGCAAATTCGAGCGCTACAACGCCAATGCCGTCGCGGGCAAAGTTCTCATCTGTCCACCGAGCGCGAATCGCTCGCGCATGCTGGAAAAAATTCCAAAGAAACGCGTTGCCATGATTAGCGGCTGGGCCGTCGAACCAAATGCCGTTTATCGCTACCAGGTTGATGCCGCGTTCCCGCTTTCCGATCACGCCGATTACACCGACTTGCTGCGTTACGTTGAACTCGTTAGACCAAAGCGCGTTCTCACCTTGCACGGTTTCGCCGCGCAATTCGCGCGCGATCTGCGCGATCGCGGCGTGGAAGCGTGGGCCTTGAGCGAAGAAAACCAACTTGAATTAACTCTCGGTACTTTTCGCGCGGCGGAGATTCCGTCTGCGAATGTGAAGGCCTCTGATGAAGTCGATTCTGAATTTCTTACCTTCACCAAAGTCGGCCAGGCCATTGCCGCCACGCCGGCGAAATTACAAAAGACAAAATTGCTGGCGGATTATCTGCGCAGTTTGCCTAACGAGCAGTTGCCTATTGCTACTACCTACCTCACCGGCAAAGCTTTTGCGCAAAGCGACCCACGCACTCTACAGGTTGGCTGGGCCGTCATCTTTCGTGCCCTGCTCGCCGCGACGAAACTGGGCGAACCGGAATTTCGCCAAATCGCCAGCGGTTTCGGCGATGCCGGCAAGAGCGCCTTCGCCGCGTTGGAAGGTCGCACTCGAGCAGAGCCATTCACCTTGCAGGAATCGAAAGAACTTTTCGACAACCTGCAAAAGGCGCGCGGGCCAATCGCGAAGACGGAATTGCTGCAAAGTCGCCTAACGAAACTTTCCGCGCGCGAAGGCGAGTACGTCGTCAAGATTCTCACTGGCGATCTCCGTATCGGTTTGCGTGAAGGTTTGGTGGAAGAAGCGATCGCGAGCGCCTTCAACGCGCCACTCGATGACGTGAAGGAAGCGAACATGTTGCTAGGGGACATCGGACAGACCGCGTCGCTCGCGGCGCGCGGCGAATTGCAGACCGCCGAGCTTTCTCTTTTCCGTCCGATCAAATGCATGCTCGCCAGTCCGGAGCCGACCGCGGAAGCGATTTGGGAACGCTTCCAGGACGCGGAAGCAATCTATGTCGAAGACAAATTCGACGGCATTCGCGCGCAGCTGCATCGCGGCAAAGATCGCGTGGAAATTTTCTCGCGCGATCTGCGGCCGATGACGACGCAATTTCCCGATCTAGCGGAACGCGCGCGTGGTTTTGAGGATGAAGTAATTTTCGACGGTGAAATCATGGCTTTCGAACACAGCCGCAAGCTCACTTTTTTCGATTTGCAAAAGCGCCTCGGACGAAAAGCGCACGTGACTGATCTCTTCGACACCGCCTCGGCCGACGTGCCGGTCGTTTTCGTCGCCTTCGACATTCTTTGGCTCAACGGTCAGTCGTTACTAAAAAAAACTTTGCGCGAACGACGCGAGCTTCTGCGCAATTTGAAATTGCTACCGCAATTTCAACTGTCGGAAATCTCACCAGTACATTCGTCGGCGGAGTTGGAAAACGCATTCCAACTCGCACGCCGTCGGATGAATGAAGGTTTGATGGTGAAAGATCCGGAGAGCTTTTACTCGCCCGGTCGGCGCGGAATGTTTTGGTTCAAACTCAAGAAGGAATTAGCCACGCTCGATGTCGTGGTCGTCGCCGCCGAGTTGGGACACGGCAAACGCAATCACGTTTTGAGCGACTACACTTTTGCCGTGCGCGATGATGCCAGCGGCGAATTGTTGCCGATCGGCAAGGCCTACAGCGGTCTAACCGACGTGGAAATCGCGGAGCTTACCGAGCATTTCAAAAAAACAACGGTCGTAAATCACGGGCGTTATCGTGAAGTAAAACCGGATACCGTCCTCGAAATCGCCTTCGATTCTGTGCAACCGAGCACGCGACACGCCAGCGGTCTCGCCTTGCGTTTTCCGCGCATCAAAGCGATCCGGCGCGATAAAACGATCGAGAACATCGACACGCTTTCCTACGCGCGTCAGCTCGCGCAGGAACGCGGCAAAGGCGAGATTCCAACTACTCGTTAGGGCGCTGGTGTCGGTGTCGGCGTAGTGTTCGGAGGCAAAGCGCGTGGCGCTCTCTTCGGAGCCCGCCTCGGCATCGGTGTTCCTTCAGTCGACGCCGGCGTTCCTTCTGTCGCTTCAGTCGGGAGCGGTCGGGGAGTGGAAACCTGCCGCGGCGCTGCGACGGGCGTTGACGCGGCGGCCGGTGAAATTCCTGGAGCGGGAGTCGGCGTGGTCTGAAGATTGCGATAATTTTTCATCGCTTTTTCACGCGCTTCCTGGCGTTTCAATTCCAGCTCGGCAGCATCGGCCGGGGTTGGAGCAACTGGTGCCGTGACGCGCGGGACAGGCGAGGCCGGAATTGGCCGGGCAGAAAACGCCGGCCGCGCGGTGGCGATCGGCGTCGGCGTGGCAGTGGCGGCGCTTGGTGGCGGAGTTGCGATTGGCGCGACGGTCGCACTCGCTACAGGTCGCGGTGTTGGAGTTGTTCTCGCTGTGGGCGCAGCGGTTGCCAGTGGTGGCGGCGTAGCGGTCGCTATCGGTTTCGTAACAGGCGTAACAGTGGCAACAGGTAGCGGTGTAACAGTCGCGATGTTTTTCGGCGCCGGTGTGGACGCCGCGACCGGTGTCGCGGTCACTGTTGGTCGCGGAGAAGGTGCAAGGGTTGCGACGGGACTTGCTGTGGCAGCGATTCTTGGAGTGGCTGCGACAGTTGCAGCTGGCGATGGTGTCGCGGTTGCAATCGGAGCTGCACTCGCTACCGGCGCGCTTTCCGTTACTGAAGGCTTCTCGATTTTCTTCGAAGGCGCATCAGGCGGCGGTGTCGCCTCCGATTTCATCTTCTGACGAGCGCGCTCGAATTCGTCCGATCGATTGCGTTCGACCGTGGCGCGCTGAATTGGCGGCGCCGAGGTGCGCGGTCTTTCCGTGGCGCGCGCGGCGAAAAATGGCGTGATCACTTGCAGCGTCGTGCCACTCACAACCGAGCGCGGATTTTCTTCGCGCTCAACATTGTATTCGCGCTGCAAACGCAAACGCTCGACCGGTCGCCGGCTGCGCCCGCGCAATTGATCGAAGTTCGGACCTTCGTTCACGATCATGGTGTTGTTGTAAGTAATGTTGGTCACGTTGGTCGTTTCATTCACGATCGTGACGTTGCGATCTTCCGGTAGGACGGCGCGCTGAATATTTTCGTCGCCGATGTCTTCGTTCGGCACGAAAACGTATTCGCCTGCATCGATATCGTAATAATTATCCGCCCAATGTTTGATGCCGGTGCGTTTTTCGAAACGCGCTTCCGGCGGCAACGGCGCCCAGCCGACATTCTTATCGCTCGTCCGCCACGAAACCCACGCGGGCGCCCATTCATCGCCGGGCACCCAGACCCAGCCGATTTCGCTCAAGCGCGTCCAACGTCCGTAGTGATAAGTGGCCCAACCAAACGGCTCCTCCGAAACCCAGGTCCAACCGGCGTCGGTATAAGCCCAGCGACCATCGGTGTATGGACGCCAATTGCGCGATTGCTGTGCGCTCCGCGGCTGCCAAACGTAACCGTAATCCGTGCTTTCCCGCCACGCACCGTACGGTTCGAGTTTGCGATAAAATGTATCGTAGGATTGCGGCGCGCGTTCCTCGGAAGTTGATTCGCGCTCGCTCGTCACCCGCGTAGTCGTGGTCGCGACCGCAGGAGTTGTCGTTTCTCGCGTCGCGAGCGCTTTTTCGCGCGCATCGAGATCGGCTTGTTGTTGCGCCAGCCGATCTTTTTCCTGCGCCTGATGTTCGGCATCGAGTCGCGCCTGCACTTCCTTTTGAATTTGAGCGTCGCGATCAGCCTGGCTTTGCGGTTTTTCGCAGGAGACAGAAAACGCGCAGATCGCGCCGAGAATGAGCCAAGAGAAAATTTTCATGGTGAAATTAGACTTTAAGAACCGCTGCTTATTCGATTCTCACCCGCGATCGGGCCGCATCGCGGGCTATTCTGTGGGCGATTGCGTCGGACTGGGCAGCGGTGGCGGCGGAGAGTTTGTGATGGTGACTTTTTCGAGTTTATCGAGGTGTCGCTTTTCGTAATTGGCGAAAAGGGAGAGCAACGCCATCGCGACCAGGACGAACGCCATGAGCTGCAAACCGCGGCGCGGCGCACGCGATCTGGTCGGCTTGGTCTCGTCCGGATTCATCGCGCGGAATATCGACTGCGAACTTTCGCCCGCAACAAATGCGATGAACAATTGCGGTGAAATGAAAATCGCGGTCCTTTTCGGCGGCACGAGTGCGGAACGCGATGTCTCGGTGGCGAGTGGTGCGCAGGTTGTGCGCGCGCTGGAAGAAGCGGGTCACGAAGTGCTGGCGGTAGATACCGCGCGCGGCGTGCTTGGACCGGGCGATCGCGCCGCGCTGCTTGACACCGGTGTCGCGCCGCAACCGCCGAAGAACGAAGAACTCGCGATCATTCGCTCAGATACATCCGCGCTTTCGAAATCGGGCAGTTTGAAAAACGTCGATGTGGTCTTTCTCGCACTGCATGGTGGAACAGGAGAAGACGGCACCATCCAGGCGTTTCTCGATCTGGCGCAGATTCCCTACACCGGCTCCGGTCATCGCGGGAGCGCGAACGCCATGGACAAAGATACTTCCAAGCATCTTTTTCGCGCGGCAGGAATTCCGACACCGGATTGGTTGATGGCGCCGATCAACGCGGAAGCGGTCGAGCGAGAACTTGGTTTTCCGGTGATCGTAAAACCGAACAGTCAGGGATCAACCATCGGGTTATCACTCGTTAGGCAAAAAGATAAACTCGATGCTGCCATCGCGGCCGCGGCGAAATACGACAGCGAAATCATGCTCGAGCGATTCATCGCCGGTCGCGAATTTACCGTTGGAGTTCTGGGAGATCGCAGCCTCGCGGTGGGAGAAATCATTCCGGAAGCGGCGGAGATATTCGATTACGCCAGCAAATACCAAACAGGCGGAGCACGCGAAATTTTTCCGGCTGATCTCAGCGCGGAAGCAACAATGCGCGCGCAGGAATTAGCGCTGGCAGCGCATCGCGCGTTGAAACTGCGCGACTACAGTCGCGTCGATTTCCGCATGGATGCGCAGGAAAATTTCTGGGTCTTAGAAGTGAACACTTTACCGGGTATGACTGCGACCAGTCTCCTGCCGCAATCCGCCGCCGTAGCCGGAATAAATTTCGCAGAATTATGCGAACGAATTTGCCGAAGCGCACTGGAACGGACGCGCTTGCCTAACGAGTCCTAAGTCTCGAGCGCGGCGATCGTGTTCATGACGCGATCGCTTAGTCGTTGGTAAAGTTCTTTGCTGCGCGGTTGCAAATCGGCCTCGGTAAAATGAATCGGTTCGCCAATGGCGATGGTGATCGGATGAAAACGAAATCGACCGCCGCCGCGCGGCAAAGCTTCGTGCGCGCCGGAAATTCGCATCGGTAAAACAGGCGCGAGCGTTTTCGCAATCACGAAACCGAGACCGGGCAAAGCCGGTTGCAGATTTCCGTCGAGCGTCCGCGCGCCTTCGGGGAAAACGACGGTGGCGTTGTTATTTTTGAGGATGCGAATGAGCGCTTTCAGCGCGCTGCGGTCATTTCCTTCCTGGTCGACCGGAATGACGTTGAGCCGCGGCAGGAGAAAATTCAGCACTGGCTCATCGAACAAAGTGTCGCGCGCGAGAAAATAAGTTTCGCGGCCGGAAGCAACGCCGACCAGCGGCGGATCGAGATAACTTTGATGATTAACCGCGATGATGAGCGGCCCTTGCAAAATGCGACGTTCGCGATGCAAAACGCGAAAGTGAAAAAATAACCGCGCGATTGCTTTCGTCAGGTAAAAGCCGGCCCAGTACCAATAATTGACGGGGCGGCGCTGGCCGTTCTCCTTCACGAAACCGCCAGACCTTTCGCGCGCAATTGCTGGATAATTTGGTCCACCACTCCTTCGATGGAGAGATTTGAGCTGTCGATCAAGTGCGCGTCCGGCGCGATCATGAGCGGCGAATCGCGGCGGGAAGAATCGACGCGATCGCGCACGGCGATTGGATCGAGCTGACCTTGTGCGGCCCGGCGTTGCGAACGGATTTGCGGCGAGGCGTCGATGTAAAATTTGTAGGGCGTTTGCGGAAAGACGACCGAGCCGATGTCGCGGCCTTCCATCACCACATCGTGCGCTTCGGCATACTGTTGCATTTTCTGCACGAGAATTTGTCGCACGCGCGGAATCGTGCTGATCAACGAGACTTGATCGTTCACGGCCGCGTCGCGCAGATGATCTGCCGGATCGATCTCATCGATGAAAATCCGCGAGTCGTTTCCTTTTAATCGACAATCGATGCGCGCATTTTCGATGGCCTCAACTACCGCGGCGGTTGCAGTCGGATCGATTGCGCGATCAAGAACATACCAGGTGGCGGCGCGATACATCGCGCCTGAATTGACGTAAACAAAATGGAGTTTCTGCGCGAGAGCGCGCGCCACGCTGCTCTTGCCGGAAGCGGCCGGGCCGTCAATCGCGATGACGCGCTTCATTCCTCATCAACGCGCGAGGGAGTCAGCGAGCTGATGACCGGCGTGGTGATGCGAACGCGTCTCGGACTCATGAATTCTTCCAACGCCTTTTCGAATTCGGGATACGATTCGTGCACGCATTGCGCATCCTGCACGACGGTTTCGCCCTCGGCGAAAAGTCCGGCGACGGCGAAAGCCATGGCGATGCGATGATCCCCGAAACTCGCGACGCGCGCGCCGCGCAATGTTCCGCGTCCGTGAATTTCCAGACCGTCATTCAGCTCGATCACCTGCGCGCCCATGGCACGGAGATTGTGCGCGATGGCGGCGATGCGATCGGTTTCTTTCACACGCAATTCCTGCGCGTGCCGAATCGTCGTGGTGCCGCTGGCGATTGCGCCGGCCACGGCGAGAATCGGAAGTTCGTCGATCAATTGCGGAATCTCTTTGCCTTGAATCACCGTTCCCTTGAGTGGCGCCCCGGTGATTTCGACGATGCCGCGCGGCTCGATTTGGTCGACATCTTCAATTGCCTCGCGCACCTGCGCGCCCATGCGAATGAGCACACCGAGCAGCGCGGTGCGTGTGTCATTCAATCCGATGTGGCGCACGAGCAGATGACCACCGGGTTGCGCGCCCGCCGCGACCAACCAAAACGCCGCAGAAGAAATATCGCCGGGAATATCGAAGTCGCGCGATTCGGGAACTTGATCGCCGAAAATACTGACGCCGCCGTCTTCTTCTTTTGCGGTGCGGACGAGAAAATAATTTAGCATCAGCTCGGTGTGATTGCGGCTGGGCGACGGTTCGTTGACGGTGGTTTTTCCTTTGGCGAACAAACCGGCGAGGAGAAGTGCGCTTTTCACCTGCGCGCTGGCGACCGGCGAAGTGTATTCGATTCCTTTCAGATTCGAACCAGTGATGCGCAACGGCGCGGACTCGTTAGGCCCTTCCGCCACGATGGTCGCCCCCATCTGTCGCAAAGGTTCAATCACGCGATCCATCGGCCGGCGCGAAAGTGAAGACGAACCGACCAACCGGCTATCGAATGGTTGTCCGGCGAGCAGACCGGCAAGCAATCGCATGGTCGTTCCGGAATTTCCGCAATCAATATCCCCCGGCGGCGCGGTCAGCAGTCGTTTCTTTCCATGAACGACGAGCATCTCCGGCTCGGGTTGCTCGATCTTGATTCCTAGTGCGCGCATCGCGGCGACGGTGCGCAGACAATCTTCGCTCGGCAAAAATCCGCGCAGCACGCAAACGCCGTTGGAAAGTGCGCCGATGATAACGGCGCGATGCGAAATACTCTTGTCGCCGGGCACGGTGATCTCCGCGTCGATGCGCGCCGCACGTTTTATGCGAAATTCCATGTGACCTTAATTCGAGACGAAATGCTGCCGGCGGCGCGAGAAAAATCCGACGACGCGGAGTGGAGCATCGGATAATCGGCGGGCTTGTCCAGCGCGCACAACCGACCCGCAGGCGGCAATTATTTTACCCGCCTTCCACGCCCGCAATCAATTTACGGAACGAGGAAAATTTTCTGTGTGTAGGGATCTTTGACTTCGGTGCCGGGCGCATAACCGCGCACATCGGTCATCTTGTCAGGCGAGTACGGACTGCGCACGAAACCGGGTTTGCCCGGAACCGGCACAGCATACGGGTAATCGCCTTTGGCTTTAGGCGCGGCGTTCGATGAAGGCGCGGGGGCACTATTTTCAGAAGCCGTTTCCGTCGCAGGTGCAGGTGCACTCGGCTGAGTAGTCGTCGTAGTCGTGGTTTGTGTCCCGTCCTGGAACGGTTGCGGTTGCGCCGGATATTGGCTCTGTGTCTGCTGCGGGTACTTCGGCGCGGGCCGGTTGTTCCGGCGCGGAGGCGGCTCATCAATCTCGCAGGCCGAGAGCGCAAAAACAGAGAGCAAACCGATGCTAAGAGAAAACTTCATAGATGTGTCCGACGAGTCACGTCCGTTCTAATTCAATGTCCGAATGCTGACAATGGTTTATTCGCTGCGTACAACCTCTTGCAACTATCCGCAATTCTCGGACGAAATACAATTTCGCAGAACGCGATTTGCGAATCAAAGATGGCTATGACGACGCACAGGGGCGAAAAAATTCTCGTGACGGACGATGATGCAATGAGTCGCCGCCTTTTGATTCGCGCGCTTAACAGTGCGGGCTTCGTCTGCGAAGAAGCAGCAAACGGCAGCGAGGCGCTGAAAAAGGTGCAGGAGGATGTGCCGTCTCTCTTGCTGCTCGATTTCGACATGCCGGGTTTGAATGGCGCGGAAGTGTTAAAGCGATTGCGCGCCGATGAAAATCCTCAGATCGCGCAATTGGCGACGATCATGTTGACCGGACACGGCGGCGAAGAGAGCGAAGTGCTTTGCCTGGAAGCGGGCGCGGATGATTTCGCCACCAAGCCGATCAACCAGGCGGTTTTGCTGGCGCGGATCGAAACGCATTTGCGTTTGCGTTCGTTGCGTGAGCAGTTGCAAAAACAAAATGATGAACTGGAAGACTGGCGCACGAACACCGAGCGCGATCTGGAAGCGGCGCGGCTCACACAACAATCGCTCATTCCACAAAAGCCGCCGCAGCTCGAAGGCTGGGAGGTAGCGGCGGATTATCGACCGGTCATCCAAGTAGGCGGCGATATTTATGGCTGGTTGCGGATGCGCGATGGCCGCACGCTTTTCTGGATGGCAGACGCGACCGGACACGGCGCGTCGGCCGCACTGCTCACGACCCTGGCGAAACTGCTTTTCCATCACGGCATCGTCGAACACATCAAACCGGCCGAAATCATGCGCGCGGTGAATAATGATTTCCGCAGCATTTTCGGCGCGCGCAATTTCATGACCGCCATGTGTGTGGCGGTGGATCCGAAAACCGGACGCGCCAGTGTGGTGGGCGCGGGCCACCCGCCACTACTCGTTAGGCGAGAGAACGGCGCGACCGAAGCGATTCCCTCTGCCTCACCGCCGCTTGGCCTGGTGGAGGACTCTGCATTTATCGAGACCAATGTCGATCTCGCGCGGGGTGATTCCTTTTTTCTCTACACTGACGGATTGTACGGATGCGATCACAGCGAAGCACATCGTCTCTCGCCGGAACGGCTGGCGGAGATGTTGCGGCCTAACGAGTCCAGCGCGGAAGCTTTGCTTAAACGGGTCGTAACCAACGCGATGAACGGCAACGGTGACAAGCCGCCGCCCGATGATGTCGCCGCCATGGTGGTGAAACGCCTGAATTGAGAGAGCAAAATCTTTTCTCGGAACGGAAAATTAGTATTGCCCTGCTCCGAGGGACGGATTAAGCAAGCCTCTATGCCGAAAACCACTTCCAGTAAGAAACGCAAACCGAACGCTGCCTTCATGAGGCCCGTCCAGCCCGACGAAAAGCTTTCCGCCATTGTTGGCTCAAAGCCCCTCCCGCGCTCCGAGCTCACGAAAAAGCTTTGGGATTACATCAAGAAAAACGGGTGTCAGGACAAGAAGAAGCGCACCATGATCAATGCCGACGAAAACCTCAAGCCGGTCTTCAATGGCAAGAGTCAGGTCAGCATGTTCGAGATGACCAAGCTCGTCTCGGGACACCTCAAAGCCTAAGGTAATCAATTTCGTTTTGGTGAAGCCCGGCGTTACGGCGTCGGGCTTTCGCTGTACCGATGTTGCGTCCGGAAAGGACTTGCCGGAAACTGGAGACGTGAAATTCATCCTCAGATTTCTTTTGCTGCTTTTCGCGCTCGCTACTTTTGCCGGCGCGCAAACCAAGCCTGGTTGGTTGACTGATCTGAAAGCGGCGCAGGATGAAGCGAAGACCAACGGAAAGCTTCTCCTGCTCAATTTCACCGGCTCGGATTGGTGCGGCTGGTGCATCAAGCTCGATCGGGAAGTTTTCTCTAAACCGGAATTTAAAGATTACGCCGCGAAGAACCTTATCCTGGTGGAACTGGATTTCCCGCGGGGGAAAGAACTGAGTCCGGCGGAGAAGAAGCAGAATTACGAGCTAGCCGAACAGTACCAGGTTGAAGGCTTTCCGACCATCATTGTGCTCGATACCAACGGGAAGAAAATGGGCGCGCTCAGTTACGATGCCGCTCTGCCGGAAGATTCCAACGAAATGAAGGCCACACCGCAGGCCTTCATCGCCAGCCTGGAAAAGCTGCGCAAAGGTTAGGCGTTTTGCCTAACGACTAGTTGCGCGGCATCGTGCGCTGCAACGCGTCGGCCAGCTCGCCGCGCGTAAAGGGTTTCGGCAGCGCGCCCCGAAATCCGTAAGCGAGAAATTCCGAGAGCGCAGCTTCATCCGAATAACCGCTGCAAATGATCGCGTTCACCCGCGGATCAATCGTCCGCAATCGCTCGATCGTCGCCACTCCGCCCAGTCCGCCGCGAACGGTCGCATCGAGAATGACCGCATGAAATTGTTCGCCGCGAGTCATGGCACGCTCGTAAATTCGAATCGCTTCCAATCCATCGGGCACCGCGGTTACTTCATAACCGAGCGTGCCCAGCAGTTGTGCGGTCAATTCGCGGATGGCCGCCTCATCATCCATCACCAGCACGCGATGTTGACTGAAACCGCGCGAGCGACCGTCTTTTTGTTCCTGCGCCAGCGAGGCCTCATCCACCGCGGGCAGGCAAAATTCGAAAGTCGATCCATCATGCGAAGTCGTTTCGAGATGGAGAAAGCCGCCATGTTTTCGAATAATCGAATAACTGATCGCCAGCCCGAGCCCGCTCGCATCCGGTTTGGTGGTGAAATAGGGATCGAAGATCTTGGTGGTTAATTCTTCCGGAATGCCGGACCCGCGGTCGGTGATTTCCACTTTCAGATAACGGCCAGCGGGCAGAAAAGTGGTGGAGTTTTCATTAAGCTCCACATTGCGCGCTGCGATCCGAACCGTGCCGCCGTGCGGCATGGCTTCGCGCGCGTTGATGACGAGCGCATTTACCACCTGCTCGATTTGCGCCGCGTCCACTTCGGATTTCCAGAGATCGGGCGCAATCTCGAGATGACTGCGCAAGTTCGAACCATAAAGCGAGAACTCGGCCGAATGCTGCAAGAGATGCGAAATCGATACGACCTTCTTCAACGGCGCGCCGCCCTTGGAAAAGGTGAGCAGCTGGCTGGAAAGATGCGCGGCGTGCTGGGCCGCTTGTCCGGCTTTGGACAGAAACCCGAGCAGATTTCCGCAATCGCGTGGCGCTTCGATTTGCGCCAGCCCGATGTTGCCGGAGATGACGGTGAGAATGTTATTCAGGTCATGCGCGATTCCGCCGGCGAGTGTGCCTAACGACTCCAGTTTGCTGGTCGTGAGGCGTTCATCATCGATCCGTTTACGTTCGGTGATGTCGCGGAAGAAAACCGACATGCCGCCGTTACTCGGGTAGGCATTAACGTCGAACCACTTTCGGCCCTGCGCATCGGTCGCTTCGAATTCCACCGGGACGCGGTCGTCCATCACCCGGCGATAATTGATTTCGAAGAGCGAATCGGCCAGGTCGGGAAATTTTTCCCAAAGATTCGTCCCGAGCAGTTCGCCGCGTTTGCGTCCGAGCAAAATTTCCGCCTCAGGATTGAGGTAAGTAAATTTCCAATTGGCATCGACCGCGAAAAATCCATCGGTGGTATTTTCCAGAATGCTCGTCATGGTGCGCGCTGAATCCTGCAAAGCAGTGCGTGCTTCGTGTCGTTCGGAGAGCTCGCGAATCTGCCGTTCCGCGACCGACAATCGAATGTTGAGCAAATCGAGATCGAGTGGCTTGGTCAGGTAATCGTTCGCGCCCGCTTCCAGCGCGCTCTGTAAATCAGCCGTGTCCGCGCGAGCCGTGACCAGCAGGATGAACATGCGATCGCCGTGCTCATGCGAACGCAGGCTGCGGCAGAGATCGACCCCGCTTTTTCCCGGCAGCATCCAGTCCAGAATCAAAAACGAGAAATGCTCCTTGGCCAGAATCGCCTCGGCCTCCTCGGCACTACCCAACGCCACCACTTCATGGCCGCGCTGCTCGATCAGCCGCTGCAAACTGCGGCGGCTGTCGGCATGATCTTCGACAAGCAAGATTTTCACTGTAGGAGAAGCTGAAATCGCCCCCACCGGGCGACGCTGCCCGGGTAAGGGAGCAGGATAATTGCCAGCGGGGCGACCTTTATCCGATTGAACCGCTTTCGACGCAAGGGGTAGCGCACAATTTTCGCCTTCCTTGCGTTGCTCGGGCGCTCTGCTAGATACAGCAAGTTTTCAATGGTCCTGCGCCGCGCGTTTTTCTGTCTCCTTTTCGTTCTGCAAACTGCGCGGGGGCAGACCGATCCGGCTATTAACGCGGATCCCGCACGCGTCCTTCCCACGCCGGCTAGCGCGCAGGTCACCTTCAGTTCCGTCCACGTGGATGGTCCCTACATCGCAATGACATTTGATGACGGGCCGAGCGCCCCGTTGACGCCGAAACTCCTCGATATTCTGGCGGCCCATCACATGAAGGTGACATTCTTCGTCATCGGCCAGATGGCCACCGAGCACCCAGAAATTCTAAAGCGCGCCGTGCGCGAAGGTCACGAGATTGGCAACCACAGTTGGTCACATCCGAATTTAGGAAAAATGGGAGACGACGCGGTTCGCCGCGAATTGCAAAAAACCGATGACATCATCAAAGGCGCCATCGGCACGCGGCCGACATTGATGCGGCCGCCTTATGGTTCAATCACCTCTCATCAGAAAAGTTGGATTCACCAGGAATTTGGTTACCGCATCATTCTCTGGGACGTCGATCCGCTCGATTGGAAACGGCCGGGGCCTAGCGTGGTCACGCGCCGCATTCTCGCGGAAACTCGCGCGGGTTCGATTATTCTTTCGCACGACATTCATCCGGGGACGATCGAGGCGATGCCCGCGACCTTCGATCAATTGCAGGAGAAAGGCTTCAAGTTCGTCACCGTTACGGAACTGCTCGCCATGCAACGGCCGCCCACTCCGAAACCATCGCCAAGCGCACGGCCGCCGGAGACGCCCGCCGCCGCCGCGCCTAACGAGTAGTTCACGGCATGATTGCCGATCATTACTTGCAGCTCCGCACTGAGCTGGAAACGGCGCTCGCGCAGCTTCTGAAGCTAAGCATCGAGTTGCGCCACGAAAGCGCCGGCATCGATACCTTGCATGGTTTGCTCAAGGACATTCGCGAGCCGCTGCTCTTCGTCGTCGCCGGCGAAGTGAAGGCGGGAAAATCTTCTCTGCTCAATGCGCTTTTCGGTCAGGAATTTGCCAAGGTCGATGTCCTGCCCGCGACCGATCGCGTCTACATTTTTCGCTACGGTGAGGAGGAAAAATCGGTCGAAGTTTCACCGCGCCTGACCGAGCGCTATCAACCGATCCCGTTCCTGCGCGACTTCAACGTCGTCGACACACCCGGCACCAACACCATGGTGGCAGAGCACCAGACCATCACGGAGAGCTTCATTCCGCGCGCCGATCTTGTGCTCTTTGTTTTTTCCGTGACCAATCCCTGGACGCAATCCGCCTGGGAGCTGCTCAATCTTGTGCAAAAAAAATGGCTCAAGAACGTCGTCTTCGTTTTGCAACAAGCCGATCTGCGAGACTCATCCGAGATAGAAATTATTCGACGCCATCTCGAAGATACGGCGCTGCAAAAACTCGGATTCGCTCCGCCGATCTTTGCCGTTTCCGCGCGCAAAGCGTTACTCGCGAAAACGATTGGAGTCGATAAGGACCGACTCTGGCACGAGAGCCAGTTCGGACCGTTGGAGACTCAGATCAATCGCATGGTCACGGAAAGCAGCGCGCGCGCTTTGAAGCTGCAATCAATCGGAAAAACCGCCGGCTTACTTCTCGAGGAACTCGACGACGAAGTCCGCGGCAGTTTCGAGTTGATCCAACGCGACGAACAGCATCTCGCGCGCGTCACTACTTTTTTGCAGACGCGCAAAGAACAAACCTTACGACAAGTCGCGGGATTTTTGCGCGGGGTGGAGAAAGCTTGCCGCGATTGCGCGGAACACGGCACGAAGTTAATCGAAGAGAAACTCGGTTTCTGGAAAGCATGGCGGCTGATTTGGAGTCGAGAGAAATGGCAAAGCGATTTCCAACACGAAGTGGAAACGAAGTTGCGCCAGACTGTGCAACCGCAGGTGGAGAATGCGGTGCAGTTACTCGAGACCGATTTGCGCGGCATCTGGCCGCAGTTGCAGGACATGATCGAAACGCAGTTCGCCTCCGAAGGGAAAACGCGCGTGAGCAAAACCATGCCGGACTTCGCGCGCCAGCGCAGGGAGCTACTACAATCGATTCAGCTCACACTCGTCGAACGCATCGCCGGCAAGGGAATCGAGGAAGAGCTGGCAGTTATGTTCAAAGAAAGCGCGGCCTGGTTGCGCGTGCCGGCGGGCGTCGCGGCGGCTGGCGGACTCGCGACGGTTTTGGCCGCGATGATCAGTGCATCGGTTGCTGATGTTACTGGGATTGTAGCCGGCTCAGCCTTGGTTGTAGGAACCTTCTTCGCCGTAGGCCAGCGTCGGAAAATCCTACGGACCTACGAGAAGGAAATGGCCACTAAGACGCGCGAACTAACTGGCGCGATCGAGCAGCAGATGGAACATGCCATCGAGCTTTTCTACAAGGAAATCTCCAACGCCTTTCAACCGCTCGAGATTTTTTGCATCACCGAACGAAAACGCTACCAACCACTCGTTAGGCAGGTTCAAGACCTAAAGGAAAGCATCGGCCAACTTAAGACGACGACTGGCTTAGTGTCCGCCAGTTACCGTATAACCCGCATTTCGTAAATCCTCCGCCAGATCCATTTCCATTTGCAGCGCGGCTTCATAAGGCATCGGGTTTAGGTGCTCGTATAGCTCTGGCATTAGTCGGACTCCATATCTTTCTACAACCCAGGCTGCTTTGTAACCATTCTTATGGTTCTCGAAGCGATGTTCTGGCGGTAAGCCACTCATGCCAACGTAAACGCATGGCTTAATAGCATCCCGTTTCGGATTCATCCGCATCACGGATGGATGCCGCGCTACTTTTCCGTCAAGCAGGATAACGTAGACGTGGTGATGAAAACCCGGGCTCGCTTTTTCTGGCGCCGGGCGAAGCCGTTTTCGCCGCACTTATTCACCTTCTTGAACCTGCCCCGAAGGTCAAGCAGGATGCACTTACCTTTGGTTACTTAATCTTAAAGGCTTCCACGATAGCTATGCCGGTCGTGTTATCCTTACCTCGCACGATGGCCGTGTAAACGCCCGGTGCCAGAGTCGCCAGGATAGCTGGTTCTTTGTCGTCTTTCGGCGCCATGTTCGCCGCCGTGATTTCGCTTTCCTGGGTCTCACGCCAGTTATCGTTCGCGATCACACTCCCGTTCGCATCGTGTAACTCCAGTGTCGGATCTTCCAGCACTCCCGTTAAGCTGGCCGGCGGATTCTTCAATGATGGACCAGCCACCCTGACCACCATCGTTCCCGGTTCGCCTCCTCCGACGATGAAGCCGCCGATCATGACGTTATCGCCTGTATCGACAAAGCCGCGTGTGCTCACATTAGTTAGTGCCACCGTGGTGTTCCCATCGATGTCAAAGACCTCGGTCATACCTATGCCGGTCTCGCCGTGCGCACCTTTGACGATCGCCGTATAAACTCCCGGCGCCAGGTCGGCGATGATGATCGATTCTTTGGGATCCTTCGGGGCAAAGCCAGTCGGGATCTGATCTTTGTTCGGCGCGTCGCCCCAATTATCGTTAGTAATGGTACTACCATCCGGGATAATGGAACTCGAGTAAGGGATCGGAGAGTAGCCCACTTAGTCCGGCGCTACTTAAACTAGGCCCTAAGCCATGGATCAGCACCTTCTTAGTCGAACCGCTCGGGCCAGTTACAATAAAACCACCGATTAAAACATTATCCTGCGTCTGCACCTTCATCCGCGTAGAGATGTTCGTCGGCTGACCGGTAGGAGGTGGAGCTACGCTACCATTAACCGTCGTGAGAAGACCTGTCGTCGCCGCCGTGACGTGTGCGTTAGAGCTAACGGAAGCAAATGCTCCATTCATAGAAGTATAAGCCAGGGGACTGAAAGTATCGGCTGGATCAGGCGTGTAACCATCGATATCTCGAATGTGCAATGCACCATCAAGCGTCGCATTACCGTTAACTATAAGCTGGTCGTGCTGGTCGGCACCGGCACCGCCATTCTCAATGATCAACGTTCCCTGCGCGCCTTGCGTGTAGTTACCCGCGACCACAATCGCGCCGGCCGAATGTCCGGGCGCGAGGTAAGCATTGTTCGTGACATCGCCGGCGATAACACCGGAGCCAGTCAGACTGCCCCCATTGATTGTAACCGGCCCGGCGATTACGACGCCTGATAGATCAGTTTCACCCGAGTTTTGGACAAACCCATCTGTTGTAGCAGCCTGCTGCGTCTTCGGGTCGGCTCGACCGGCCGCATCGGAACCGATCAGACCCGCGGCATCCGAACCAATCAGCGTGGAGCCAGATGCACCTATCAAGCCTGCGGCGTCCGAACCAATAAGACCCGCGGCATCACTTCCTATGAGCGTGCCGCCATTAGGATTCACCAAGCCCGCCGCGTCACTGCCAATCAGGCCCGCAGCGTCACTGCCAATCAGTCTTACATCTCCTACGATCTTGCCGAAGTTATTGGTCTTGGTCGTTTGAAGCAGTCGAATGGGCGCGCTCGGATCTACATTTGCATTGAATGGAGGAGCCAAAGGCGCAGCCAGCGTGATGGTGCCCAGATTGTTCAGTGAAGTTATGCCACCAACACCGATGGCGCCGCGCAGTTTTAAATCGCCTTGAATATAGAGGCCGGCGCCGCCGCTGAAACGCACGGGCGAGTAGTTGTTGAGTAGCTGTGCCTTCGCGCCGGACTCTATCACGATGTTAATCGGACCAACCACTGTTGTTACCCCGTTAGGTCCCAGTTCAGGCTTGTCCGTCATGGTCAGACTGCCTAAGACATTCAAATTCACGAGCTCGCCGAAGCCGTTCTGCAGCCCGCCTGCGATCACGGTTATCGACCTCACAGTTACATCGCCACTGAAGCCGACCGTATGGCGGTTAATGATGGCGACATCATCCGGCCCGGGCACACCGTGGTTCTGGTTCTGATCCTGCCAGGTAGAAGAGAAATTCCAATCGCCATCATTAACTGCGGTGTAGACCTTACCAGCTGCTGTAGCAGAGGTAGTGAATAAGCCTCGGCTGGCCGCGACAGGAACCAACCGGATGTAAACCGGACCTGTGCCTGCGCGAGCGGCCGAGCCCAGATCGTCAACAGCGAAGGCTTCAAGGATATGATCGCCGAGCACGGTAGAAGTATAATCAGTCCCGCCGCTAGAAACGTTCCCGAGATCAGCCACGATTCCGCCATCGAATTTCAGTTTTACCTTCGTCGGCCGACTACTATCGACTGTCACTCCGAAGTGAAAACTACCTGAGTTAACCAGAATAGGATGTTCCAAGTCATGGCCATCGCCACTTCCACTCAGGCCGGCGGGCGGTAGTAGAGTTACCTTCGGCGGAGTCACGGAGGTAAGGTTGAAAGGTCCTACGCGGTTGGAGATGCTATCGCGATAACCCGACAAGCTGCCAATAGCTCTAAAGTAAACATTCTGTCCGCCGGGGAGGTTATTAGCCAAAAGAAGAAAGTGGCGCGGATAATTTGCATTCGTGCTATGCGTCATCTGACTGTTGTTATTGATGTCGCTCCAACTTAATTCGTCGTCCGGCGTCGTGGAAGATTGGACGCGCAGGGCCATGCCATCTGTGAAGGTGGCTGCGATCGCGCGGAAGTAAAAATCAGCGATCGAGCCGTTACCAAGCATGTATAGCCGAATGCCGCCCAGGCTTGATTTGTTGCTGACAAGGTTAAATGGTCCTACAACATTGGAGATGCTATCGGGATAACCCGAAGCGCTGGAGATTGAGCGGAAGTAAATGCCATTCTGCGTCGGATAACTAAGTGTGTTAAGGAGAAAGGCTTTCCTTGTCTTGTCGTAAGTCATCCGTCCCTTCCGGCCATCGTCCAGGTCGGTCCAACTCATTTCCGTTCCCGGCGTAGTAGTAGCCTGCATGCGCACCATCGGATTGCTGGCCGTGCCGGTTTGTGTGGCGGCGAAGCGCAGCACGGTATCGGCAAGGTTAGTTACCGGAGGAGCAGCGGGTGGATAAGCGGGCTGATCGCTACCATCAATCGTAAGCTTGGTTGCCGATAAGCCGCCATGCGGAGGAGCAATAGGAACGCAGGTGCCATTGCCGCAGGTAGTACCTGGCGGGCAAACAAGTCCACACTGGCCGCAGTTATTCGAGTCGGTTTGCGAGTTAATACAAGCACCGCCACAATCGGTTTGACCAATCGGACAGGCCGATATCCGTGTAATCTTAGCGGCCAAACCTGTGCCATCATAGCTGTATTCGTTGTTACTTCCCCATCCAAGACGAAAGTCGAGGGTGTCATCCTTACTCAAATACACTTGGAGCGAGTAGCTCTTGACCGTAACTGTCTGGTGGCATGTTCCGGGCGCGTCAACAAAGGCGCTGAAGAGTGTCGTGCTACCATTCCTAACTATTGCTGCATCGGAGCTCGAGTGGTCGATATTTTGGAAGCGACCGACTAGCGAGTAGGTTCCGGTCGCAGGCGCCTTCCAGCGCACAATAGTTTTTCGTCCATCATTCCCCGGGAATAAAGCGAGCACATCCGGTTGCTGGGTTGTGCATATGTTGTAGTCGAAATTCTGCCCGCTGCCATTGAAGACAAGGCCCATGTTTGAGGCTCCCCCCGGCCGTTGCCAAACCTGATAGGTAATACCATTGCCTACTTCTTCGTAGTTGGTAAAGCCAAGACCGCTGGTGTCGGTATAACCGTACTGCCAGGTTTGGGCCGCGGTATTGAGTGTCGAATTAAAGTCTCTTACGGCATCGTAGTCGCTCCCGAGACAAATACCAAAGCCATCGGCCGAGTAGAGGGCGTGAACCTCCGAAGCAGTAAGTCCGCGGCTAAAGAAGTGGACTTCGTCGATAGTTCCATAGAACTCGCCGCCACCGGAGCCAAAATAGCCAATATAGGTGTTGCTGTTAGCGCTATTGAAGGTGAAGCCCGGATCGTAGGGATCGGCCGTGGCAGCGACCCCATCGACATAGAAGGTTACGGTCGAGCCAGACTTACTAACCGCCACGTGATGGAAGTTAGTATCAGTGATCTTGGCGCCGGGCGAGCTGACACCACTAACACCTACCTTGGTTAGGCCAAGTGTGCCATCCGGTGCAATGTCGAAACCCCAGCCGCCATTTCCTCCTGCCAGGATGCCGGCGAGCTGAAATGGTCCGGCCGGATCGAAGGAAACAATCTGTGTATCGCCGCGTTTGATCCAGGCATCAATGGTGAAGTCCTGTAGTTGAAGGCTGGCCGGATTGCCGATGAAAATCTTCTGGTCGTTGCCATTAAGTCCGAAGCCTTGCCCGGCCACTGCCGCGGGATAACTAACTGCACCATTAAGCACGCCGTGGTTCGTCCCGCGATAGTCATTTGCATTACCTTCCCCACGCCACCAGCTCACAAGACCGGGCGGCGCATTCGTGCATGCCGGCGGAGCCACACTAATGGTGGTAGCTACGTTCTGCGAGTTGTTCGCCGGCGTAGAGTCATCCGGCGAATTTACGCCAATAAGACGATGCGCCGTGCCGTTCGCTGTGGCCTGGTAGTTAACGTCAAAGGTGCCCGACTCTCCCGACGCCAGTTGCTGAACTACCTGACCATTCTGCTTCAGGCGCACATAGTGGAAGTTAGTCGGGTCGGTAAAGAATGGCGCCGGATCGGATGAAACGAAGTTGGTGTACTTGTCGCACGAGGCCGAGGGATTCTGTGGATTGCAACCGCCATCGCTATTATCAGGGCCGAAATAGCCATTAATACCAGTGGCCGTGCTCGGCCCATTGTTCGTCACCACGCAGTGATATTGAATAGTGTTGCCGATCTGCGGACTCTGCGGTGTAACCGTGATCTGAATACTGAGATCAGCGGCCGCCTTCGCTACGAGCGGCACCAGCGATATCGCGAGGAGAAGGAGCAAGATTGATTTTGATTTCATGGGGAAACAGCCTGCCTTTTCCCTTTCTCGCCGCCTGCGACCGCGGAAAGTGCCAAAAATTTCTCGAAACCCCGCGGGGCCGTCCCCCTCGACAGCGCCGGCGGAAAAGTCGTAAAATTAACTCGTGCCCGAAAATCTCCTCTGCGCCGACGAAGAGCTGACCCGATCAATCGAAGCTCTGCTCCCCGCGGCCACGCGCACCACCGCCGTAAACAAAGCGCTTCCCGCGCTTTACGAAGAGCTGCGCGGCCTCGCGGCCGGTTATCTGCGCCATGAACGCGCCGATCACACCTTGCAGCCCACCGCTTTAGTTCACGAATCTTTCCTGCGTTTGCGCAATCAACATTCGGTCGATTGGGACGATCGTCTGCAATGCCTTTCCATCGCGGCGCGCATGATGCGGCGCATTTTGGCTAACTACGCCGCAGCGCGCGCGACCGAGAAGCGTGGACAAGCCATGCCTAAGCTGGAACTCGACGCCGCACTCGAGTCCTATGACAAGCAGGCCTTCAGCATCGCCGCCGTCGATGAAGCCTTGCAGGACCTGGAGAAGTTCGATTCGCGCCAGGCTAACATTGTTGAGCTACGCTTCTTCGCCGGACTTACCTTTGAAGAGACCGCGGAGGTCGTAGGTATCTCCGTGCGGACAGCCAAGCGCGAGTGGGCGGTAGCTAAGCGCTGGTTGCGGCGCGAGCTATCCGCGGCCTAGTCATGCCATCAGCCGAGATCTGGGAACGCGCCAAAGCTATTGTAGCTGACGCGCTCGAGATAAGCTCTGTCGCGGTGCGCGAAGCTTTCGTTACGCAAGAATGCGGCGACGATTTCGCGTTGCGAGCTGAAGTAGAATCCCTTCTGTCCCAAACTACCACCGGCTTTGACGAGGTAGTAAAGGAAGCCAGCAACAGAGATACTCCTTTGACGGCTGGGCGACGGATTGATCGCTACGAAATAATCCGCGAACTAGGGCGTGGCGGAATGGGCGCGGTTTACCTGGCCAAACGCGCTGATGGCGAGTTCGACAAGCAGGTAGCTATCAAGCTACTCAAGCGCGGCACCGACACGGATGAAATCCTGCGTCACTTCAGCGCCGAGCGGCAAATTCTCGCCCGGCTGGAACATCCCAACATTGCACGCCTCCTCGATGCCGGCACGACAAGCGACGGTCTGCCTTACTTCGTCATGGAGTATGTCGAAGGCGTCCCGATCACTTCTTACATTACGACCTTAGGCCTAAGCGAACGACTAAGGCTTTTCCAGGCTGTTTGTAGCGCGCTTAGCTATGCGCATCGCAATCTCGTTATCCATCGCGACCTGAAGCCCGGTAACGTCCTCGTTACTAAAGAAGGCGAAGTGAAGCTTCTCGATTTTGGTATTGCCAAGCTGGTCCAGGCTACGGAACAAAGCCAAAGGCAGGTTACCATGACGATGTTCCGCGTTATGACTCCGGAATACGCCAGCCCGGAGCAATTAAGTGGCGCACCGATTACCACGCAGAGCGATGTCTACTCGTTAGGTGTTCTGTTTTATGAACTTCTCACCGGTTCTCGTCCCTATCGACTCAAGACGCGCAAGCCGGAGGAAATCGCGCAGGCTATCACCAAGCAGGAGCCACAGCGTCCTAGCACCACGACGCGGGAGGGCAGCGAACCTCCTGTCATTGCCGGCAAGGCTCTACGCGGCGACCTGGATAACATCGTCCTCAAGGCGTTGCGCAAAGAGCCAGAGCGCCGTTACGCTTCGGTAGATGAGTTCTCCGATGACATCCGAAGACATCTGGCAGGCTTACCCGTGCGGGCGCGCAAAGACACTACTGCATATCGGGCGCGGAAGTTTATTCGCCGTCACAAGACGGGGGTAGCGGCAGCGGCGATCGTCGTCCTCGCTCTCATTGCCGGTGTTATTAGCACCACCTGGCAAGCTCGTCGGGCTGAGAAACGTTTCAATCAGGTGCGGAGCCTGGCGCATTCTGTCTTATTCAACTACCACGACAAGATAGCTGCGCTGCCGGGCTCGACTGCGGTCCGCGAGCAATTGGTTAAAGACGCCCTTTCTTACCTCAACAATCTCGCGGGCGAAGCTGGCAACGATAAGGGCCTGTTACGCGAGCTAGCCTCCGCCTACGAAAAGGTCGGACAAATCCAGGGAAATTCCTATTACGTCAATCTCGGCGATGCTACCGGGGCAATGGCGAGCTACAAAAAATCACTCGCCATTCGAGATCGTCTCCTCGCGGCCGAGCCCAGGAGCGTGGAGCTACAGGAAGAAGATGCAGATAGCCATGAGGGCGTAGGAGACATGGACTACACAATCGGTGATCTCGCCGCCGGCCTGGCCAGCTATGAACGTGCCTCCAATTTGCGCCAGAATGTAACGCGCGCTTCACCAGACAATACCGACTACCGTCTCGAGCTATCCCAACTCTATACCAAGCTCGGCGACATTAAAGGCATGGAAGGTTATGACAATCTGGGCGATCCTGTCGGAGCCGTAGATTACTATCGGAAGGCGCAAGACTTACTCGAATCTCTCGTGGCGACTAATCCGGCTGATTTGGTCATACGAGGCAGGCGCGCTGAAGTCCTATGTCATCTCGGAATGCTTTACGATGTCACCGGGAATGTCGCAGCGGCCTTAGCCATCGGTGCCCAGGCGATCGCCGAGCTGGAGCAGTTAGCCGCGGCCGAACCAAACAACTCCGATCATCATTACCTGCTTTTGGCTGCCTATGCTTCGCAGCGTTATGCGCTGGTAGATAACAATCAATTGGCCGAAGCCATCGCGCAGTCCCGCCAGGTTATCGCCGACTTGGAGACTATGGCCGCCCGGGATCCGAAGGATGTTCGCATGCGGCGCAATATTAGCGTGGCCTATAACGCACTCGGGATCGACCTGTTAAAACAAGGAGAAATTCCCGCGGCCGTGCAACAGCATGAGAAAGCTTTAGCTATCAGCCAGGATATCTTAAAGACGAACCCGGAGAGCGAAGAGAGCCGGGCGGACGTCGCCTTTACTCTCAGGCGCCTCGGTGAAGCGCAGGCCGCTTCAGGTGATAATCAATCTGCGCTCAATAACTATCGTCAGGCTCTTTCGCTCCGGCAATCGAGTGCGACCGCCGACCCCTCAAATGCGCGCGCCCGCGACGAGATGTCGGCGGTTTACGCAGACTTGGGCAAGTCATTAGCCTTAACCGGCGCAACCAGTGAAGGTGTGGAAGACCTGGAGAAAGCCATAGCACTGGCCGAAGAGTTGAGTCGTACTGCTCCAACCAATGCCAAGTATCGCGCGAGCCTGGCGCGGCGATACCACGAAGCTGGCAGGCTTGCTGTTCCACCGGCACAAGCTCATGGCTATCTGACTCATAGCCTGGCAATCTGGAATGAGCTTCGCGACAAGGGAACATTGGTCCCGGCAGATATTGGCGAGGTGGACGGTGTCGAGCGTCAGTTAAAGCAATTCGAAACCTCGCCGCAGTAAACGACGGCCTGCACCAGGCGATGCTACCTACTTGATCTTAAAAGCTTCGACGATAGCTATGCCGGTTGTGTTGTCCTTACCTCGCACGATGGCGGTGTAAACACCCGGTGACAGCGTCGCCAGAATAGCCGGCTCCTTGTCGTCCTTCGGCGCCATGTTCGCAGCGCTAAGTTCGCTTTCCTGGGTCTCACGCCAGTTGTCGTTAGCGATCACACTCCCGTTGGCATCGTGTAACTCCAGTGTCGGATCTTCCAAGACTCCGCTCAAACTGGCCGGCGGATCCTTCAACGATGGACCGGCCACCCTGACCACCATCGTTGCCGGTTCGCCTCCGCCCACGATAAAGCCACCGATCATGACGTTATCATCTGTATCGACAAAGCCGCGTGTGCTCACGTTAGTTAAGGCTACCGCTGTGCTTCCATCGATGTCATAGACCTCGGTCATACCTATCCCGGTCTCGCCGTGCGCTCCTTTGACGATTGCGGTGTATACTCCCGGTGCCAGATCGGCGATAATAATCGATTCTTTCGGATCCTTCGGCGCAAAGCCACTGGGGATCTGATCCTTGTTCGGTGCGTCGCCCCAGTTATCGTTCGTAACGGTATTACCATTCGGGTAGTGGAACTCGAGCAAAGGATCGGACAGTAGTCCGCTTAGCCCGGCGCTACTCAAGCTAGGACCTAGCCCATGGATTAGAACCTTCTTGGTTGAGCCACTCGGTCCAGTGACAATAAAGCCACCAATCAAAACGTTGTCCTCCGTCTTCACTTTCATCCGAGTAGAGATGTTTGTCGGCTGGCCGTAAGGCGGATTAGCAATCGACGGATTGATCGAACTTAGTAAGCCTTTCGCGTTTGGCGTCGCTCGCGCATTGGGTGAAACAGAACTGAAGGAACCACTGGCCGAGCTGTAAGCCATCGGATTGAAAATATCCTGCGAGCTCGGTGTGAAGCCGTCGATTGTCTTGATATGCAAATTGCCACCAAGAGTTGCGCTTCCATTTATAACAAGTTGATCATACTGCGACGGATCACTGCCTCCATTTTCGATAACCAAAGTTCCATTCGCTCCTTGGGAGAAGTTACCGGTGACCGTAATCGCGCCGGCGGAATGTCCGGGCACAATGTAGCCGCCGTTGTTAACCAGGTTACCTTGAATCTTTCCTGAACCGCTCAGGACGCCACCATCCAGGACTACGTCACCGATGATGGTAAGTTGGGCGAGAATCGGGTGTGCCAAGATCGATTTCACCCCCGGTTTGGACTAAAGCCGTTGTAGCTGCCGCCGCCGCCTGTGGCGCCGTGTCTGCTGGCCGGGTTGCGCCATCATTGGTTATAAGAGTGGCGCCGTCATTGGTGATAAGTCTGCCGGCGTTAACGAAGCGCGTATCGATCACCGGCTTTTGCACCTGGGCGCCGCGCACGTTGGTAATTTGTTTGGCTGCGGCACGTTTCGGGAAAATCACTTTGCCAATATTGTTGATCACACCGCGAAGGAAGTCGCCAAAGCCGTCCGGTACAATCGAATTCGCGACGCCCTGAGCCTTGGCGCTGCTGGTTATCCCGGTGAAGCCGCCCAAGCCGGTAAGTTGTAACTTCCCGTAGTTATTCAGCGTGCCATTCATCGCGACGTCGTTGTCTCCGGTGATTACACAGACACCGTGTGCGTCGATGTTAAACGCAAGTCCTTGAGTGTGCCACCGGCAAAGGTAGCTCCAATCACATTCAGGTTATGCGCGCCACTGATGGTGCCGCCATTCAAGGCCAGCGCGAAGACGGTCACGTCGCTGGAAAGAGTAACCGTGCTCGTGCCGATGATCGCGAGGTCCTTCGCTCCAGGCGGCGTCCCTGTCTGGTTGCTGCCAATAACAAACCAGTTACTTCCCGTCGCCCAATCACCCGAATCAGGCACGAAGGTATAAACTTTCCCGCCGGCAGGATGAATGATGACATAGTAAGGGTCCGCGTCAGCCCGCACGCCCAGATCATCAGTCGCGATTGCGCGCAATTCATGGATGCCATAAACGCTGGTCGTAAATTGCGTGCTCGCGCTTTGCGAGTTGGAGAAATCAATCACACTGCCATCCATCATCAGTTCCGTTTTCACCACCTGGCGAGTGCTGTTCGCAGTAGCACTGAAGCTAAAGGTAGCTAGTCCGCCGCTCGAGGTTTTGATTGCGATTGGTTGCGCGACACTCTTACCGTCGCCAGTCGGAGTCGTAGTCGACGACGGTGGATTGATCGTCACGGTCTGCGGAGTGGCCTAATAAGCTTGAAAGGCCCGATGATATTCGAAAAATCCGAGACGCGCGTGTTGAAACTCGAAACCGCGCGGAAGTAGACCGCATCACCGGAGGGGTAATTCTTGCTGTCGAGCGCGAATGGCTCCGATGCGCCCGGACTCATCGTCCCGTTAGGCAGATCGAACCAGGTATTTTCATTATGCGGCGAAGTCGAGGATTGCACCTTGACCGTGACGCCAGCGGGAGTTGCGGGACGGTTAGCTCCGAAATGAATTTCCTGGTTCGGAGGAATATTCGTGGGCGTAGTGTTACTGAAGATGGTGAAGTAAGATGGACCTACACGCGGAGCTACACCTTGCAGGTTGAAAGGACCTACTACGTTCGAAATGCTATCGCTAAAACCAGACGCTGCTGCAATAGCTCGGAAGTAGACACCGTCAATCGGCGGATAGGCGGTCGAGTGCAAAACAAACTGCTTGGGACTGGAAGTAACATCCTGTGCCATATGTCCACCGGGAATCCTGAAGATCAGTCCAGCTACCTTCTGTGTCCGGTGTGGTCGTGGCTTGAACGCGCACGATTAAGTTTGCCGCGTTACTATTCTGCAGAGCGGAGAAGCGCAGAACGCTATCGGCCAAACCAGTGGCCGGTGAAGCTGCCGGCGGATAGGCAGGCGTGCTACTTTCATTCACGCTGAAGGTAGTCGTCGATAACCCACCATGCGGAGGCAAAGTCGGAGGCGTCGGACCAGCTACCGCGGAGATTGTTACGCTAAAGGCGCCGGAGTTGTTATACCACCCGGATCCGTCGGTGCTACCGAGATACAAGCGAGTCGCCCCCTTGGGAACAACAACATGTTGCGGCGTGCCACCGCTGGTGCGGCCGTTGCCGATGAAAAAGAGCTGACGCAATTGCGGTTCCAAGGTCGTGTAGTCAGTCCCACCGGGAACTGCTTGATAAGCAGAGTCACCGGCGTTGTTCGAGGTGAAATCCAATGAGGCCGGCGGCGTAGGTGTAGGACGTGGATCAGGTGGAACAGGGACTGGTGTGTTGTTGTCGAGAAAGACTCCGACCAAGGCGTTCAGCGGATAATTGCAACCAGAGATCCCATCATCTGCGCCTTCAGCGAAGAACCCGGAGCCATCTGCTAAGTCGGCATTCGCGTCGGTCGCGCCACCACTAAAGTCAGTCTGCCCTTTCGCATTAAAAACGAGAGAGTCACCAGGCGCGATGTCCTGCAGTTGCACAAGCACCGGCGATTGCGCTGGCGCAGTGTCGCCTTTCACACTCCAGTTATCCGGCATACCAGCGAGATAAGGATCAGCCGTGCCCGGCACCGTGATGGTGTTAGTCGCTGCGATTACGACCACCGCATCCACTAAGTTATTCTGAAAGTCCGATTGGTCCGGCGAGTTGACCGTAATTGCGCGATGCGTCGTCCCGACCGCCGTCGCGGAATAGTAAACATCAAAGGTTCCAGACTCACCGGCCGCAAGCTGCGAGACGACCGTTCCACTGGAGTTCTTCAACCGGACATAGCGGAAGTTAGTCGAGTCGGTAAAGAAAGGCGCGGGATCGGAAAAACCAAACGCGGTGTATTTGTCAGTGGAAGGATTCGGCGCGCTATCGCTGTTATCGGGACCGAATCCGCCATTGATATTTGTCGCGGTGCCTGGGCCGAAATTTGTCGCGGTACCCGTGTAATGAATGGTATCCCCGACGTGCACGGTTTGCGCGCTGACTTGAACGCCAATGCGAAGATCGGCGTCAGCGCGCAACGATGAGGGCGCCAACCCGACGCACAAAATTGCCGCAAAAATAGAGAAAGCCGAATGAAAATATCTACCCATAGAATTGTCCTTTTCCCCTTCTCGCGGAAAATTTGGATGAATCGGCTCAAAAAAATTCTATAATTCCTATCTTCGCAGAAATGAGCTGTCCACGCCCGAAATCCCTCTCTCGCAATGGCTAGACGAACTGCTCCCGCCGGGAGCGGGCAGTCCATCCATTAATGCCGCGCTTCCCGCGGTTTATAATGAATTGCGCGAAATGGCTGCGCGATATTTACGGCGCGAGCGCGTGGATCACACCTTGCAGCCGACGGCTTTAGTCCATGAATCTTATTTGCGGCTCCGCAATCAACACACGGTCGATTGGAGCAATCGCCTGCAATTCCTTTCCATCGCCGCGCGCATGATGCGCCGCATTTTGTCCGATCACGCCGACGCGCGAAACGCGTCCAAACGCGGCGGCGATGTGACGAAATTGCAGCTCGATAGCGCACTGGAGTTTTGCGATCAGCGGGCCATCAGCATCGCCGCGGTCGATCAAGCCTTGCGCGATTTGGAAGCGCTCGATCCGCGCCAGGCACAAGTGGTGGAACTGCGCTTTTTCGGCGGCCTGACCATCAGCGAGACGGCCGAGCTGATGGCGTTATCCGAGGCAACAGTGAAGCGGGAATGGCTGACCGCGCGGCGCTGGTTGCAGCGCGAGATTTCCAACAGCGGCGAGTGACACCCGAACGCTGGCAGCAGATCAAAGGCGTGCTCGCCGGCGCGCTCGATCATCCTAACGAGTCCTCGCGCGCGCGCTATGTCGCATCCGAGTGTGCCGGCGACACCAGCTTGCAACGGGAAGTGCAATCGCTCCTCGATCAACCGGCGGACGATTTTGATTCCGTCGCGGAGACGATCGGTTTTGTTAACGCCGAACCATTCGCGTCTGCCAATGTCGATCGGCGCGTGGAGCGCTTATCAGTTGATGCGCGAACTTGGGCGCGGCGGAATGGGCACCGTCTGGCTGGCCCGCCGGGCCGATCAGCATTTCGAAAAACTGGTCGCGATCAAGTTGCTCAAACGCGGCACCGATACGGACGAAGTGCTGACGCGTTTTCATGCCGAGACGCAGCAGGTTCTGGCACGGCTCGATCATCCGAACATCGCGCGTTTGCTCGATGCCGGCACGACGGATGACAACCTGCCCTATTTCGTCATGGAATATGTCGATGGCGCGCATCTGACCAATTTTGCGCGCGAGAAAAAGCTCTCGTTAGGCGAATGCCTTTCTCTTTTTCTGAAGATTTGCGCAGCGGTGCAATTCGCTCACCAAAACCTGGTGGTGCACCGCGATTTGAAGCCCGGGAATATTCTCGTGACCGCGGACGGTGAACCCAAGCTGGTCGACTTCGGCGTAGCCAAGCTGCTCGCGGAAGGCGACGACGCCTGGCAAATGACCATGGCCGGCCGCGAACGCTTTACTCCCGGATGGACGCCTCGCCCGAACAAGTCCGCGGCGAACCGATTACGACAGTGAGCGACGTCTACTCGTTAGGCGCTTTGCTCTACGAAATTCTCAGGGGAATTTCGCCGCATCGTTTTCCAACCTCAACGCCGACGGCCCCGCAAATCGAACGCACGGTTTGCGAAGAAGATCCGGCCCGGCCTAGCTCAGTCGCGATCGACGGAAAGGTGACGCCAGTTGCGCGGCGACTTGGACACCATTCTTCTTCGCGCGCTAAGCCAAGTCGCCGGCTCGTCGCTATCGCGGTGCCGGTCAACTGGCGGATGACCTTCGCCGCTATCTGGAAAACCGGCCGGTGCGCGCGCGGCCCGATACCTTCGGTTATCGCGCCGGCAAATTTCTTGCGGCGAAACAAAACTGGAACGGCGGCGGCGATACTGATTGCCGCTGCGGTCTAATCGCCGGTTCGATCACTACCTCTTGGCAGGCGCGGCGGGCCAATTGTCGCTTTAATGACGTGCGCAAGATCGCGAACTCGCTCATGTTCGAGCTGCATGATTCGATCAAGGACATTCCGGGAGCCTTGCGCGCGCGCCAGCTCGTTACCCAGCGTGGCTTGGAATATCTCGATAGCCTGGCCCAGGAAGCCGGTAATGATCTTTCGCTAAAGAGCGAGTTGGCCGTAGCCTACGATAAAATCGGCGGCTTAACCTTCGATGTGCGGCAGGCTATCGAGAGCCACGAAAAGGTGGTAGCTTCTGAAGAACGAACAACTTGTTAGCTACATGCTAGGGAACGATAACTATCGGCGACAGTTATCGGATAGCTATGATGCCTTAAGCGATGTCCTGATTATCTCCGGCCAGTCAAGGCGCGCGATCGACTACGCCAGGCTCGGTCTTGCAGGGGCAGAGAAACTCGCGACCGATCATCCTAACGACCGCAAGGCGCAAGCTGCGCTGGCTGACCGCTACATCACACTTGGCATTGCCTTAATGGAAGCAGGCCACACCAGGCGAGGAAGGCTTGGAAGCAGCTGCTCGCAGCCATGAAGAGAGAGGAAGCACTTTCGCGTGAGTCTACCGATCCAGAGACATTGCTCAACCTGTCTGGAATCTACGGCCGGGTTAGCGTCGGTTATGAAGACTCAGGCGATATCTCGATGGCCTTGACCTACAGCGAAAAGGCCATGGCAATAACCAGTCGCATTTTCGAATCCGATCCCACTAACACTCGCTACCGCCGCAGCATGTGGAGCGACTATCTCCGGATGGGCCGGCAACTAGCAGCCTCGGGTGAACCTGACGCTGCGCTTGGCATAACTAGCGCGAAAGCGAGTGAACTGATGGAAAGCTTGTCCGCCGCTGATCCGCAGGACACAGGCCACCGGCGCTGGCTGGCTGTGACCTATACTTTGCTTGGAAAGGTCCTTTCCCAACAAGGTCGTTTCGACGAGGCCCAGGATAGGTATCGGCGGGCAATAGCTATCGGAGAAGGGCTCGTGCAACGGGATCCCGAGCGCGTGGAAGCTGCGCGAGACCTAACCAAGACCTATGAAGCCCTTGGGCTGCTATTCTTGAAGATGAATCAGAATGAATCAGCTTCTACCTACTTGACGAAAGCCGAGACCGTTGCGCAGCGGTCGACCGCTCACGATCCGGATAACGTGCGCGTGCGCAAACGATTGGAACAAATCCGCGCGGAACACGCTTCTATCCCTCGTTAGGGGCGAGCAACGAGAAAGGATCGAACTTGTGGTTTAGGCAGCGGCTAGCACGACCAGCGAACCGTAAACCGACTCATACTGCGCGGCCGCCGTTTCCCAGGAAAAATCCCGGGCCATCGCTCGCCTAACGAGTCGTTGCCAACAAACCGGATCGTTATGGAAGATTTCCCGCGCGCGCTTGATCGCATCCCAGAAGGCTTCCGCCGAAGGATCGAAGTAGAGGAAACCGTAACCTCGGTCTTCGCTCGGATCGTGGTCCTCGATGATTTCCTGAATGCCACCCGTCGCACGTGCTACCGGCAAGGCGCCATACTTCAAGCTATACATGGCACTTAGTCCACTGGGCTCGATGCGCGATGGGATGAGAGTAATATCCACTCCTGCTTCGATCAGGTGGGCGAGCGTTTCGTCGTAGGACTGGCGATAGGCAAACTTAGTCGGGTATTTTTTCGCCGCGATACCAAGGGCACGTTCATACGCTGGATCGCCTTCACCGAGAATAATCAGACGAACGTCATCGGAAAGAAGTCGGTCCAGCACAGGCATCACGACATCGGAACCTTTTTCAGCTACTAAACGCGTCACCATTCCGAAAACCGGACCGCCAGGCGCAGGCGCGAGGCCCATGGCATCGAGAAGTAAGTCGCGACAAAAGGTTTTGCCTTCGAGGCTTTCGGAATCGTAGGTGTGCGGGAGAAGGATGTCGGTCGCGGGATTCCAGCGCGCGTAATCAGCGCCATTCAAAATGCCGGCGAGCTTGTGCGCATTTTCGCGCAACACGACGTCAAGCCCGCTGCCGCCTTCCGGCGTACGGACAACATCTCGCGGCGGAATCTTTCGCTTACCGTCGTGATGCGATCGGAGTAGAGAATTCCGCCTTTGAGCAAATTCATCCGTCCGAAAAATTCCAGGCCGCGCAAAGAAAAATAGCGTTCGGGAAGATTCGTTAGACCAAAATCCAAACCCCAGAAACTTCCCTGCTCCGCCAAGTGATGAATGGTCAGAACGGTGCGAAACGGCATCTGGTATTCGTGCACCAGCACCGGCAGCAAGGCCGCGCCCCAATCGTGCACGTGCAGAATTTGCGGCGACGGCGTGAGACGACGAACCAATTCCAGCGCGGCTTTGCTGAAAAAAATGTAGCGCGTGGCGTTATCTTCGTAGGCCAAATCGTGCTCGCCGAAAATTCCCGCTCGATCGAACAACTCATCGTTGCGCACAAAAAATTGCTGCACCCCGCCAGCCGTTCGGCCGCTGAGAAATTCCGCCACGAAAGTTTTCGTGCCCACGCGCACATCGACGGTCACGCCGGTGTCTTTGAGTTGCCCTTCGGTCTTCTCGCGAATCTCGCGGTGATACGGAAGAATAATGCCCACCTCATGTCCCCGCGCGCGCAACTCGCGCGGAAGCGCTTCCATCACATCCACCAACACGGTCGCACGCGCGAGCGGCGGACCTTCCGGGCTAATCATCAAGATGCGCATCGGTCGAAGATTTCAGCCACGGATTAACACGGATTTACACGGATACAAAAAACATCCGTGTTTGAAAGCCCGGCCTAGAATTTCCTTCGTCATTCTTCGTTACGGCATCCGTGTTTATCCGTGGCGAAAAATTCCTGCTTCACCCACGCCAACGCTTCCTCGCGATCTTTGAAACCGCCTTCGAGCTGGCGTGTCTCGACGGCCTCGAGAATCTCGCCGAAACGCGGACCTGGCTTCAGGCCTAACGAGAGCAAATCATTTCCCTTCACGAGTGGTGGCGGAATGATCGGCTCGTTTGCGAACTCCTCCTTCTTGCGCTGGAGAAATTCGTAATTGTCGAGCATGGCGTGACTGCTCGCGCAATCGACGCGATGCAATTCCAGTTCGTCCTCGAAAGTCGGGCGCGCCATGAAGCGTTTCAGTTTGGCCACGCGCATTTTCGGCACATCTTTGAAAACCATGTGCTGTCGCACCGCTTCTACGGTGGCGTCGATTTCCGCGCGCGAAAAACGCAGGCGTTGCATGAGCGCTTCCGTCATTTCCGCGCCCACGCGATCATGACCGTTGAAACGGATGCGGCCCGTCTCATCGACGGTTGAAGTTGGAGGCTTGCCGATGTCGTGAAACAAAACGCTGAGGACAAGCGGAAGCGAGGTCTCGTTAGGCAAGAGCTCCAGCATGATGCGGGTGTGCTTGAAGACGTCGCCTTCCGGATGGAATTGCGGCGGCTGTTCGCAGCCTTTCATGGCTTCGAGCTCCGGCAGAATGACGCGCATCAATCCGCTGGCATCGAGTAAATCCCAGCCGCGCCCGCGACGTGGCGACATGAAGATGCGCACTAATTCCTCACGAATTCTTTCCGCGCTAATGTCGGTGATGGAACCCGCCTGCCTAACGAGTGCTTCCCAGGTCGCTGGTTCGATCTCGAAATCGAGCACGGTCGCGAAACGCACTGCCCGCAACATGCGCAAACGGTCTTCCGCGAAACGCTGCGCCGGGTCGCCGATGGCGCGAATGATTTTCGCCGTCAGATCCGCTCGTCCGCCCACGTAATCGATGACTTCGTTCTTCTCCGGATCGAAGAACATGCCGTTGATCGTGAAGTCGCGCCGCTTCGCGTCTTCTTCCGCGGTTGAAAAATGCACCTCGGCCGGGCGACGGCCATCGAGGTAGGCGCCGTCGGAGCGAAAAGTGGCGACCTCGAACTGAAATCCGTTTTCCAAAACGACGATGACCCCGAAGTGCGCGCCGACCGCATAGGTGCGCGAGAAAATTTTCTGCACCTCTTCCGGCCGCGCGTCCGTCGCGATGTCGATGTCTTTCGGCACTTCACCGCGGACGAGATCGCGCACACAACCGCCGGCGAAATAAGCGACATGTCCACGCTGGCGCAGACGGGAGACAATCTCGCGCGCGACATTTTCCATGGCCGAAGTTGCTGACATGACAGTAAAAGACTGCCATCAATCTAGCGTGATGAAATGGATTGGCGTCATCGCTTTTTTTCTGAGTGGTCTGATTTCGGCGCAGGCGGCGAAAGAAAAGGCGCCGGCCAAACCTCCGGGATATCCCGCCGATGCGGCCGCGATGGTGAATGGCGAAAAGATTCCGGAAAATATTGTGCAGGCGTTTTTACAGAACGATTTGCAGATCAGTGGCGCGTCCCAGCCACTACCCGGCGAGCGCGACGCCATGCTGCAGGACTTAATCGATCGCGTCCTGGTCGCGCAGGAAGTGAAGAAGCGCCACATCGAGCCCAGCGAAGCGCAGCTGGATGAAGCGGAGAAAAAGATGATCGAATATCTCAAGGGCGAGCCGCAATACGAAGCATTCGTTAGGCAAAATCATTTCACTCGCGCGGAGTATCGCAAATATGTCCTGGCCAATGCCGCCGCGAGCGAGGCTTTAAAAAAAGACCTGACCAAAAATGCACTGATTCCTCCGACGGAAATTCGCGATTATTTCAACCTGCACAAAAGCGAATCTGCTTTTCAGTGGCCGGAGCGCGTGACCGGTGCCCACATTCTTTTCAACACACAGCGCGATTTTCTCACTTCCAAAGTCGAACACGCCCGCCCCATCCCCGACAAAATCGAGATGGAAAAAGCGATTGCGCTTGAAACCGAAAACCGGCGCAAACTCGCCAATGAAGTGCGCGCGCAAGCGCTGGCGGGCGCGGATTTCGCGCAGCTGGCGGCGAAATATTCCGACGACGCCGGGACGAAAGATGACGGCGGAAACTTGAGCACTTTCGCCAAAGGCACGCATTCGCCCGCGCTGGACGACGCATTCTTCCGCTTGCGATCGGGCGAGATCGGACCGGTGGTGCAATCGGAATACGGATTTCACGTCATCAAAACGATCGAACACAAACCAGCCGAAACGCGCACCCTGGAAGAATCGACGCCGGAAATTCAGAGCCGTCTGGCCAACGAGAAGGCCGCGCGTTTAATGCGCGATTGCATCAACGCGCTCCACACCAAAGCGTTTATCGTCATGAAAGCGGAGGCGCCGGAAAAAAATTGAAACTCAAACCCTCCTTCGACTGGCTGCTGGTCTTCGTTCCGATTTCCATCGCACTGCATTTTTGGCGCGACGGCAATTCGACCGCGCTTTTTGTCTGCTCCGCCATCGGGATTATTCCGCTGGCTGGCTGGATCGGTAAAGCCACTGAAGCTTTGGCCACACGCAGCGGCGAAGCGATTGGCGGATTGCTTAACGCCACCTTCGGTAATGCCGCGGAACTAATCATCGCCGGTGATCGCCTTGTCCAAAGGTCTAACGAGTGTGGTGAAAGCGTCCATCACCGGCTCGATCATTGGCAACGTCCTGCTCGTGCTCGGTCTCTCCATTCTGGCCGGCGGCACCAAATACAGTGAGCAGCGTTTCAACCGCACCGCCGCGCGCACTTCCATCATTTCGCTTTCGCTCGCCGCCATCGGTTTAATCATTCCGACCATTTTTCACTTCGCCGCTCGCGCGAACCCGGTCGCTGGACGTGAGCACACCGAACAAAAACTTTCCCTGGCCATCTCCATCATCCTCTTTCTCACCTACTTTTGCATGCTCGGTTTCGCGCTGAAAACCCATAAGCATTTCTTTCAAAGCGCGAACGGACATTTCGAAGTGCGCGGTGTGCATTGGTCGCGCGGCAAATCGATCTTCTGATTCTGTGCCTGGCCACTATTTTCGTCGCGCTTCTCTCGGAATTCCTCGTGGGCACAATCGAAAACGTCGTTATTCATTGGAACATCACCGAAGTTTTCGTCGGGGTAATCGTGGTCGCGATCGTCGGCAACGCCGCCGAACATTCCACCGCCATCGTCATGGCGATGAAAAATAAAATGGACCTGACCGTCGGCATCGCCATCGGCTCCAGCCTGCAGGTCGCGCTCTTCGTCGCGCCCCTGCTCGTTTTTCTTTCCTATTTTTTCGCGCCAATGGAGTTGGAATTTACCTTGCCGGAAATTTTTGCGGTCACTGCTTCGATTTACATCCTCTTCCAAATCGTCGGCGATGGCGAAACGAATTGGATCGAAGGTATCCAGCTTCTCTCGCTTTACCTGATTCTCGGTGTGCTCTTCTTCTATCTGCCCGCGCCGCACGTCCGCTAGTTGTAGCTAACGAGTGCTCTAGTTACTCGGAGTGACTAGACAAGAAACCGACTCGAAAGCCGGCGCTGATAGTCTGCGAAGTATAACTCTCGCGACCCAGCTCAGTGGTGTAGTTGCCAAACACGCCCACCGCCGGTGTGATTTGCACTGCTATGCCGGCGTCTAGCCGTAGGTTGTCGCGGCCGATGCGCGGCCCTGCAACTACAAAGGTGTTAGTCCCATCGAAGCTGGCGTCAAAGCTCGCATAGTCATCTCCGTATTCGTGTTCCCACTGTGCCCGGAGTACCGGACGGATGGAGATTCTTTTGAGGTTGCCCTGGTAAGCTAGCTGTAGTCCAGCGGTGGAACGCACCGACTCGAGTTCTTGTCCTTGAAGTTCGAGGCTACCCAAGGTGAAGCTTTCTGTGAACCCATCGATGTGAGCGTGGGCGTAACGCAGGGAAGCAATCGGACCTATCGTCCAGCGACCAATGCGCTGTTCGTAGCCTGTTCCAATCATACCTGCCATGTCTCGTCCGTCGGTGTCGCCGCGAGTGATTCCGCCCACTGTCTGCCGACGAGTCTCAATTTACTTAAGCCGCCGGTGAGGACGCCGTCCAGGTAGAAGCCACCAGTGTAATAGGTAGCGTACAGGCTACCCGTCCGCTGTTACTCTTAATACTACCACCATAGTTAAGGTCGGCGCGTGTATTGGCGTAACCCAAAGCGGCTCCTGCTACAAAGTGAGCCCCTAACCGGTAATCTGCTCCGACAGTAATGCCTTCGGTATTAAAGGATGCACCGCGAAGTGTTCCCTGGTTCTCCACGTCAACAAATTCGCCCGTGCCGGTGAGGAAGAAGCCCAGCCTCTTTCGCGCCGCAGGTTAGTGGTCGGGCTCGAATAATCTTTCGAGTCGATCATCGTTTTCCCGTCGCTAAGCGCATCCTTGCCGTCACTCACGGGCGTGCCGTTGTCGCTGACATAGGCCGGATGTTGCGGGCCGCTCGGGTTGTCGTGCCGGATGTCGTCCAGCCGCGGGATGATGTTATCGATCTGGATGCCGGGCAGGTAATTTCAATCCGCGGTAAAATCGTAAGATCGGTCGGGTAGATCAACCCAATTGGGATAGGTGTTCCTCCCGGTGCTGGCGTCGGCGTGGTTCCAGGTGTTGCCGTCCGTCCCGGCGTTGCTGAGGGAGTTGCAGTCGGACCTGGAGTTGCGCTTGGTGTTGCTGTAGGTCCCGGTGTCGGCGAAGGCGTGGGAGTCGGCGCCGTGATGGTGTTGCTGTCGAGCGTGACTGCGCCGTTGATCGCCAGGACCCGCCCCTCCAAGGTGGCCCCGGTGTTCATCGTGATACTTTGGTCAGCGATGATGGTTCCGGCAAAATGGCTTCCGACCCAAGGGTAGCGGAGCTTCCGACCTGCCAGAAGATATTAACCGAGTTGCCGTTGAGGAGTGAGATTTGCGAGGCGGCGTCGGCCAGGAGCGCAGTTCCGATCTGGAAATGGAAGGCGGCATTAGAGTTTCCTTGTGTGTCCAGGATCAGGATGCCGCTGAGTTGTGCAAAGGTGTCGAAGTGGTAAACGCCGGAAGAAGGGTCAGCCCTCGAGATTGGTTCCGGTCAGGTTCCTGGTCGCCATTTCGTTAACCAGCTGATTGTAAGCTCCTAGTGTACCGGCCGGGCGCGATGGCAGAGGCGTCGTTGCTGTGAATCACGCCATTGATCACGGTCCCAGGGGGAAAGCCAGTAATGGCGGTTCCAGGTGACCGAGACGTCTCCTGAGATAATGCTAGGACCGGTGTTGGTAACCGTGCTTGCGCCTAGAACGGCGGTGTCTTGCGCGCCGCTAAGAGGATGCCTTGAGCATTCGCGCTACGTCCGATCGCGAGCACTCCCAGAACAATAACGGCAATCGCTTTGGCTCTCGGGGCAATTCTTTGCATCCTGTCGCTGAAGCAGGTTGGTGTAATTCTCGGGGAATTATCCTCGACCTCGCGGAAGAAAAGCCCGATAACGGTCTTCGCGCCTTTCCCTCGCTGGCTTCGATGCTGCTCTTTGCCGCCGACCACCATGAAAACATTCCGTCTCTCGCTTCTGCTCGCAGTTGCCTGCGCGTCTAACTTTTCCACTGCGCTGGCCGCACCAACATCAGCGCGACTAAGGATGACAACACCGGTGTGGGTGTGCGCAAACAGGTCGGCAACCAGATCACTTACACGATCACGATTTCGAACGGCGCGGCTGCCGGCGCCGGGAACGACGTGACGAGTGTGCAATTGACCGATGCCACGCCGACGAATACGACGATGTAGCCGGCGGATTGAGCGCGACGCCGGTGGCGGTGGATGGCACTTATCCAAACACTGTGCTGGCCAACACCAGCATCAACACCGCGAACAGCAGTAACGAGCGTCGTGAGCAACGACTCGTTAGGCTACCTCAATGGCAGCGCAGTTACTTCGTCCGGAATTACGGTCGCAGCCAATGCTCCGTCGCGTGGCACGGTGAACATGACGACGAGTGGGGCGAACGTTGGCAAGTTCACCTACACACCGAATCCTGGTTTCACCGGGATTGATACCTTCACCTACACGATCAGCAATGGTGTTGCGGGCGGAAACGCCACCAGCATTACCGGCAGGGTAATTATTACAGTAGGTGGTCCAGTCATCTGGTATGTGGATCCAAATGCAGCTACTTCCGGCAACGGCACCTTAGGCAGTCCCTTTAAGACACTGGCGGAAGCCATCACTGCGATTAGCACTACTGGTCAGCGCATTTTCCTTTACACCAGCGCGACGACGCAAAGCGGTAACTTTGTCCTCACGAACAACGCCTGGCTGGTAGTCAAGCCGCGGTAGTACAACTTTGATAGCTTGATGGGTATCTCGCCGCCGGCAGATACTACTTAGCACGGCCATCTATTAATAACCTACCAAGCCTGTCGACCAACTCCGCGGGCGACACGATCACGCTAGGTGAAGGTAACACCATCCTGGCCTAGCTATTACTAATACCGGCGGCGGTTTCGCCATCGCTGGCTCAGCCGTTAATGCAGGCACAATTGGCAATGCAACGACCAGCGATGTAACCATAGGTAGTTCTGGCACAAGTAGCGGCGCGTTTTCGCTCACCACCAGCGGCAACGGCAACTTTAGCATCAACGCACCCATTACCACGAGCGCGGGTCATTCCGTGAACATCGCCAATCGCACCGCCGGAACTATCCACTTTCCTCTTGCGCTCACGATCAGGGACCGGGATTAACCTAACGACTAACAATCGCGCGACGATTAACTTCACCGGTGGACTAAGTCTTAGCACGGGAGTAAACGCTGCTTTCACGGCCACCGGCGGCGGCACTGTCAACGTCACTGGCGCGGGTAACACCCTCACTGCTACCACGGGCACGGCACTGAACTTTGCTAACACGGTTGGGACGCTAAACTTCGCCGGGCTGACCACGACCGGTGGCGCTGGCGCGAGTATCACAGGCAACACCTCCGGCTCGACCTTCACCTTCACGGGTGTGTCGGTCAGTTCAGGTGCCAACAACGCCTTCACTGCCACCGGCGGCGGTACACTCACCGTCACTGGCGCAGCGAACACCCTCACTTCTACCACGGGCACAGCGCTCAATGTTGCCAACACCACCATCGGCGCGAGTGGCCTTACCTTCCTCAGTATTTCATCGAACGGCGCGGCGACGGGCATTATCCTTAGTAATACGGGAAGTGTGGGCCTCACGGTTACCGGTGACTCTGGCAGCACTAACAACAGCTCGGGAGGCACAATCCAGAACAGCACCGTGAATGCTATTCAGCTCACCAATGTGCAAAACATCTCGCTCGATCAGATGAACATTCAGAGCACGACGCACAGCGCGATCAATGGCACCCAGGTCACGAACTTCACCCTCACCAACAGTACCATCAATAATACCGGGAATGGGAACTTTGACTCCGCCATCGCCTTCAACACCACCAATTTTTCCGGTATTCAGACTCAGACCGGTAACAACATAAACGGGACCTTAACTATTACCGGCAATACGCTGACCAATACCTTCTATAGCGCCCTCGATATACAATCTGACAACGGCACCGTAACCAACGCCAACATCTCGAATAACACCATCACTGCTACTACTCAGGGCATAGGCATTAACATCTCCGGTACCAACAACGCCTCCGCCGTCTTTAATCCTTCAATGCAACGATCAATCAGAATAACCTTAGTAATATCGCCGGCACCGGGGTTCAGGCACAGTGTTCTGGTTCAAATACCACCGGGCCGGGAGCATCTTGCGGAGTCCCGGGTGACCCTACCAAACTGATCTCGATTACCAATAACAGCGTTCTCATCAAGCCGAATGCCACACAGGCAATTACCGTGGCAAACTCAGGCGGCAACAGTGCTTCGCGGACTAAGGCGAATTTCCTCATTCAGTGCAACGGCAAGAACACCGGTGGTTGCACGTCGCCGACTGCGACCGCGTTAGGCAGCAGTTCGCTGGGAACAGTTATCCCAGTCGGGAATAATGGCTACTGTGACATGACAGGCATAGTAAATAACAACGCCATCGTCGCCACGCATACTCCCAATATGGGAGGCGGCAACGGTATCGCTGGCGGCAACGGTGTTGCCGGCGCGGGCAACGCGTGGACGCCGCAGCTAACCTTAAGTGTAACCAACAACACCGTCAGCGGAACTGATGGCAACGGGATCCTCCTTGTCGGCCGAGGCACCAGTGGCTTTGCGAACATGAAGATAACCGGCAACACGGTCGGCACTTCGGTGAACGCTATGGGCACAGCGCGCGAGAGTATCCGCGTCGATGCCGGAAACGCGGCGAGTGCTAACGACGGCATCTGCGCTACTATTTCCGGCAACACCTGCAGCATGGGCAGCAATGGTGCCGCAGGCATCGGGATTCGCAAAAACGGTACCGTCCAAGCAATTAATCCCTTTGGCCTAACAGGCCTGTCACCTTCTCCGGCAACTGGACCGCAAGCGGCAGCTTATGTGGTAACCCAAAACCCAGCGGGCAATGGATGCGATAACATCAGTGGTAGTAACTTCCAATCTTGCGCAACGGCACCGCCGCTGATGTTCGCCCTAGGCGGCATTGACAAGGCGGACGAGAGGCAGGAGGCACCCGTAACATTGTCCGTTGCGGCTGCCAGACCCGCCGCCTTTCCAGAAGAGAAGCCCCTCGTGACCGTCCCGGCAGCTCCGGTCACGCCAGCTTCTCAATCGGGATTACTCAAACAGGCCGACCTTGATTCGGTCGTCGTTACTGCCATGGCGCGGTGGGAAGCCACGGGGTTGAATGAGAATCAGCTCGCTGCCTTGCACAACTTAAGATTCGAGGTTGTCGATCTGCCGGGAATTTATCTCGGCGAAGCCGACGGCAATCGCATTCGTGTAAGCAAGAACGCGGGTGGCAACGGCGGTATGTTGGTTCTAGGATCAAGGATGGGTCGCTGTTTGATAAGTCTGTTTCAGCTACTCGCAGTTACACCGATCCAGGCAGCGCGTCGGCCGGGCGTATCGACCTGTTGACGGCGATAATGCACGAAATGGGTCACGCTCTAGGTCTCGAAGACACCTACCTCGAGCAGGATCGCGATAACTTGATGTATGGCTACCTAACGAAAGGTGAACGCGCTTCCCGTTAAAGGTCAGGCTATTGTAGCCGGGGTGCCGGCCCGGCCAGGTACGCGCCGCATTTCCTTTCCTCCGGTAATATCGGAACGCTGCCCGCAGGTAAGAGTGTTGTCATTACCTACTCGGTTACGATCACCGGTTCGGTTACTTCGATCTCCAACCAGGGCACCGTTTCGGGTGGCAATTTTTCCAATGTGCTAACCGACGATCCGCAAGTCGGCGGAACGGCGGCATCCGACGGTTACTCCGGTCGAGCTGCCACCCACAGTTAGTAACGTCGCTAAGAGCACGAATGAAGACACGCTCATGAACTTCACCGCCGCTGACTTTACCGGCAGCTACAGTGATGCGAATAGCGATGCCTTAACTACCGTCCGAATCACTTCTTTGCCTGCCCAACGGGACCTTGAAGAACGGCGCTACTACCATCACAACTACACCGACTGATATCGCCATCGGTAGCATCACCAATCTTACCTACACACCAAGCGCCAACTACAATGGCAGCGATAGCTTTGGTTGGAATGCTTCGGACGGAACCTTGTTCGCGACCAGTGCCGCGAGCGTAAACATTACGATCACCGCGGTGAATGATCCTCCGACCATGAATACGATTCCCGATCCGGCCGCGATTCCGGAAAACTCCGCCCAGCAAATGGTAAGTCTAAGTGGCATTTCCGCCGGACCAGCTAACGAGTCGGCGCAGACAATCACGATTACGCCTGCTTCCAGTAACACTGACTCTCATACCTACTCCTTCGGTTACCTACACAAGCCCAAGTACGACAGGCTCGGTCGGTTACACACCTAGCGCGAACCTATTCGGCTCCGCTATGGTCACGCTTGACCGTGCAGGACAACGGCGGCACTGCGAATGGCGGAGTCGATTCCATCCAGCGCAGCTTCAACGTGGTAGTGAATCCGACTTCCGACCAGGTGAAGAGTAGCGGGCCGAAGATTCAAAAAGGTGCAGCTGGCGTCTATGCGCTCAGTTTCATCGGCAATCCCAACACGCAATATACGGTGCAATTTGCACCGGCCTTGCCCGCTCTGCCGGCGTTGCCGAATTGGCAAACACTAGGTCTGCGCACCGCCGATGCGAATGGCATGTTCTCGATCAACGATACGCCGCCCGCCGGAACGACGATGCGTTTCTACCGCGCGATCATTCCGTAACACTCGTTAGGCATTCTCGTGCGCTGGACTGGGACCTTGATTTTGTCGGAATGAATGAATGATAAAACAGACGACGGCGAGGCAGATGCAGGAGTCGGCCACATTGAAGGCGGGAAAGGGGTGCGCCAGCGGGACATGTAAGTCGAACAAGAGAAAGTCGATGACGTAGCCGTAGAGAAGGCGATCAGTCAGGTTACCCAGGACACCGGCGAGCAATAAGGCCAGCGAAATATCACGCCAGGTATCGGGCGCGCGCCGACGCAGTAACATCCCGACGATGAAAATGAGCGCGGCGCAGGAAAGGGCGATGAAGAAGAAGTTATTGTTACGAAAGGAACCGAAAGCCGCCCCGGTGTTAGTGACAAACACGAGCGCAAAAAATTCTGGGATAAGAATGCGCGGCGTGTCGGCGGTAATGTGCTCGAGGGCGAGCCATTTCGTTAGCCGATCGAGGCAGTAAAGTGGCAGGGACAGGAGAAGGATGAAGCGCATCGGGTAATCAGGGTGATGTGACCTTCAGGCGCAGGAAGCGCGGCACCACGCCGAGCGGAATGGTGTCACGCACTTCGTCTGTGTAGGTGGGCGCGCTACCATTTTCGCTTACTGACTCCGGGACCCGACATCGTCGCGCCGGCCGCACTTGTGCCGAGATCGCTCCAATTAATCAAGTTACTCGAGCCTTGCACAATGTAAGTGATATCCGTCGCGACCGAAGAACGAACAAGAGTAATCGAAAGATATTTCGTGCCGGAGTAATCCTTCAAAATCACGACTGGAAGGCTGTTAACGCCAGCAATAGTGGGATCCAGGTTGAGAGCGTATTCCATCAAATTAGATATGCCGTCGAAATCGTAATCAAAAAGGAGCGCGGCGTTACCGCCGCTAAGGCCAAAGCTCGCAATGTAATTCGCGGCATTTGTGACTGCGGCGAGAGAGAAGGTTTGATGTGCGTCAGGTAGGACGCCGTTCGTAGCAGTGATAGCAATGTTTGGGAAGGAACCAGTGCCGGCGGAGGTAGGCGTGCCAGAGAGAACCCCGTTCGCCGCCAGGCTGAGCCCAGGCGGTAATAGACCACTCGTTAGGCTGAAGGTCGGCACCGGTGCGCCGGTTGCCGTGAAGCTATAAGTGTAGAAGCTGCCAACTACTACCGGCGATGGCGGCGGACCATTGGTGATCGCTGGTGCTACGCTACAACTGGAACAGACATAGCTGCTACTAATTAGGTTGACGGTATCAATCCGCCAGATCGCACTGCCTCCGCCGACACCATTGTCGCAGCCCAGGCGCCAGCGAAATTGTGCATTCTGCCCGGCGGCGCTGGCCGGCAGGTTGACCAGGGTGGTGGTGTAACTGGAGTTAGCGCTTCCCGTCCAGGCGTTCGCCCCTGCGATCGGGCTACTATAAGCCGTGCTGATCGTTCCGTTGTAACCACCGCTCACAAAACTACCGCCGGCAGTAACAATGTCGGTAAAGGCCCCACCGTTGACGGATATCTCGAGGATGCCGCCGTCGTAACCCGACTCCAGATTCCAGCGATGACGGAAAGAGAGTTGCGGACTACCCGGAGGAATCGCTACCGATGGCGAAGTAAGTCGATTGTCGCTCGGTACGGTGACAGTAGTAGCCGAAACGGAATTGGGTGACGTATCGGGCGAGGTGGAGTTCGTCGCCCAAGGCGTCATCGTTCCCGATGCTACAACAGCGCTCCAGCCGGAGGGCAGGTTCGGCGGAGTGAGGGAATCGAAATTCTGTGAGAATAAAACAGGCAAGACACCCAGGCGAATGATGTAGCTGATACTGCCGAAACTCGTCGCACCATCCTGCAATTGCAGCGTGGCAGTGATAGTTCCACCACAAGTTCCATTAGCGACGAACTGGAAAGCTTTCGTGCCGCTGCCATTCCCGGGATGGTGCCATAGGTCTGGCTGGTTGTAATCGGCGTAACGCCACCGCTATTCTGTAAAGTAGCCACCAGATTACTGGTAGCTCCGCCACCAATGTTGTTAATCGGGAAACTTACCGTGACTGCTCTCGCCTGGATCAGGCGCACTGTTGCTCGGGGGACAACTTTCGGTCGTCGGCGCCGAAGCAGTGCCCGCTTGTAAGACAGGATTGGTGGAGATGACCTTAACATTAAAGATTTGCACCGCCGCGGCACCACAAGCATCCAGGACTGTTACTCGCACTGGCGTGGTGACATTGAGCGTACTCCCGCTCGTCGTTGTAGCTGTAACCACGCCGTTGCTTTGATTGATAGAAAGCGTGCCGCCGCCGGGTAGGGTTGTAGGGGTGATCGAATACGGTGAAGCAAGCCAGGTTGCCGTTAGCGTCTGCTGCCGGCGCGGAGGGCGTGGAAGTCGCGCTGCTACTTTGCGCAAGATTAATGTCTGGATATGCTGCCGAGAGTCGGCGCAGGATTCGGTGTAACAATTAAGTTAGCCGTGGCCGAAGCTAGTCGCCCCGTGACTGTCCGTAACCGTGATGGTGAAAGGATAGGCGCGCGTAGTAAGTGTAGTAGTCAAACCACAACCAACTAACGCACTCAGAGAAATATTATTGCCAACCAGGCTCGGCGTAATCGTTGCGCGGTAAGGAAGATTGGAGACTGCGATAGTCATGGGATCGCCGTCAGCATCCGCCGCGCTACCCACTATCGCGACTGTTGCCGTAGGCGTGCCGCGCGCCACTGTTATACTGCCGGTGATATTAAGGCTAGGCGCGTTATTCGTGGACGTAATGGTGAAATCCGCATCCGAGATATCGAAGAAGATGTTCCCGACAGCTTCTACTTTGATCCGGCCCTGTGTCGTCGCGATCTGCGGAATAGTGACAAGCGCGCTACCGTTGTTCAGGACCGAACTAGCCAGGACCGTTGGGAAGGTGTTTCCGCCATCGGTCGAAAGGGAAATCTTCACATTGGCGCAGTTGATTCCGTTTGCGTCGGAGCCTGCGACATCCCAGGTCACAGTTTGCTGGGAACCACCGGCAAAACTGACTGAAGTATTCGGGGAAGTAACAGCGAAGGCCGATCCGGTAGCAACCGTGGTCACGGTAGTAGAAGTCCAATTCGATCCGCCGCCGCCGGGATGATTATCACGCGCGGTCAGGCGAAAGGTCATGGTGCGTGCGATACTCGGCAGGACTTCGCCCGTGGCATAACCGGAGGCATTCGTCGCGGGCGGCACGTTGGCGTTATTTAAAATATAAGTGAGCGAAGGAAAGTAGCGCGTGGGACTTAGTGTTGGTTCGTAGGAACGAAAGATCGGATAATTGATGCTAGCGGAAGGATTCTGCGTGGTTTGCGCGGCGCCCAGATCGAACTCTTCCCAATCGTAGGTAATGGTATCGCCGTCCGCATCGTTCGCGCTGCCAGTAAGCGCGAATGGTGTGTTCGCCGGAATGGTAAAAGTACCTAACGAGCCGAGCACCGGCGGGTTATTCCCCGTCGAGCTCGTAACCGCACAACTAGCACCCGCGCCCGAGGTGTAGTTATCGATCTCAGTATAACTAATGGTGTGGAAGTAATCGTCGCTGTGCGGTGCCAGATCGGTGCTAGAGCAAATGCCGGCATAAGCCATGATCGATACGCCACTCCCTACTTCATAAGCCGTCGAACTATTCCGATTGCCTCCGCCGCAGCTCCCGACGGTCGAGTTGAAGGGATGGTTCGCACCGAACTGATGCCCCATCTCATGCGCGACGTAATCAACATCGTAGGGATCTCCTAACGGATTAGAGGTACCTGTGACGCCACCGGCTTTGCTACCACCCGAGCAAATAACTCCCAGATAAGCTATACCACCGCCCCCGGTGCTGAAAACGTGACCGAAATCGTAGTTAGCCGAGCCGATGATGTTATCGATAGTTGTCTGATTCTGACCAAGCATGGTCGAACCGTCGCTGTTCGTGTAAGGCTCGGTCGCTACATCGAGGAAGATCAGCGAATCTGTGTTACCGATGAGTAGGAAACGAATGGCAAACTCCCGCTCGTAAATCGCGCTCACGCGATTAACCGAAGTAACCATCGCGGCCAGCGTTTGCGCGATGGTTGGTTGATTAGGACTGCAAACCGCCGCCGCGTATTCCGCCGTGCAGGCGAGCGCGAGCCGGTACTTGCGCAAACTCGCGCCCGTGGGCCGCTGCGCCACAGCCGCCATATCTTTGCTTTCCTTCTTCGCTTCGCTTTGCACCAGGCAGCTAAACGGCTTATCGGCTAGATAGTCTCTCTTATAATAGGAGACGTAGCTGGCATCGTTGTTACGCCAGTAGGGATCGACAAACACCTGACCTTGTGGCGAAAGGATCATCGCGTGAAATCCGGCCGGAGTAAGATCAAGGCGCACACTTGCATTCGGATCGTCGATGCCCTGGCCAATATAAGTTTTTATTTCGGGATATTTCGCGGCGAGCTTCGCATCCATGACCGATGACTCCTGCACATTGAAACGAGCCAGGCTGCCATCTGGCAAAGGAATGGTTAGTTCCGTGCCAGTCGCATCGAGTGGTCCAGTAGACTCCGGCGGCGCGGCCGCGAGGATATTTTCCAGCGCCGGACGATCAAGCGCGAGCGAACGGTAGCTTTGCGGAACGATGTTGCGTTGGGCAGCTACATTGCCCGAACGCGTCGCTGCGGCAGCCAGCATCGGCTTTTCATCGAGGTCCTTCCAGGGATTGCTCGACTGACCGAAGACGCTGGCGCTGACGAAAAAAATTAAACCACAGATCCAGCGCGGCATTCGACTGCTATTCTACCTGCTCGCCGCGATTCCTGCGACTACCGATTCGCATCGGTCGCATAAATCCGGATAGCTCGCGCTTTTCCCCACGGCCTCGCGATGGCGCCAGCAACGCGCGCATTTTTGATAGGGCGTTTTTGTAATCGCCGCTGAAGGCGGTCTCGGCCGGCTCGAGATGCAGGTCGCTGAGAATAAAAAATTCCTCCAGCTCTTCCGGCGCGATGCCGGCGAGCTTCTTCACGTCGCAGCGCAAGATCACCCGCGCCTCCAAGGCATTGCCGATTAATTTTTCCTGGCGCGCCTGTTCGACTGCTTGTCCGATAACGCCGCGCAGTTTCAGGAGTTCATCTACTAACTCCTGCACTCCTTCACTTCTCTTGGATTCGTTAGGCGAAGGAAACTCCTGCAAGTGCACCGAATCCGTTCTGGCCCAGATAGCCCCAGGTTTCTTCAGCGGTGAAAACGAGAATAGGTGCGAGCAACCTGGTCATCGCCTCGAGCAGTTCTCGCATGGTGCTTTGGCTGGCTTTGCGACGCGGGGAATTTTCCGCATCGCAATACATCCGGTCTTTCGTGATATCGACGTAAAGACTGCTTAGCTCGACAGTGCAGAATTGATTGAGGGTATGATAGACCTTGTGAAATTCGTAAGCGGCATAGGCCGCGCGGCAGTCTGCGATTACTTCCTGCAAGCGATGCAAGATCCAGCGATCAACCAGAGTTAACGACTCGTTAGGTACTCCGGCAACGTTTTCGAGATTTCCCAGAAGGATGCGCAGCGTGTTCCGGATCCGCCGATAAGCATCGCCTAATCGCGTGAACATTTCCTCCGAGAACGGAACGTCGTCGGTGTAGTTCACGCTACTAACCCAAAGCCGCACGATATCGGCGCCGTGTTTGCCGACGAAATGTCCCGCATCCATCGGCTTGCTGTAGCTACTCGACTTGGAAATTTTCTTTCCATCCACGTCGACGACGAAACCGTGAGTCACGCAGGTCTTGTAAGGTGCGCGATTGTGCATCGCGACGCTGGTCATGAGAGAGGACTGGAACCAGCCGCGATGTTGATCCGTCGCTTCCAGATACATGTCAGCCGGATTTTTCAGCTCGGGATTGGTCGCGAGGACTGCTTGATGGCTCACACCGGAATCGATCCAGACATCGATGGTTTCACCGCGATGCTTGGTGCCTTCGGGTAAGCCGAGTTCGCGCGCGAGCGCGGCATCATCGAGCTCGAACCAGACATTCGAGCCACGCTGCCTAACGAGTGCTGCGAGCTTGCGAATCCAGTCTGCATTCAGGATGGCTTTTCCTTCCGCGGAATAGAAGACCGGTAACGGCACGCCCCAGCTGCGTTGACGTGAGATGACCCAATCGGGCCGCGATTCCACCGTGCCGGAAATGCGCGCTTCGCCCCAGGCGGGATCCATTTTACCTGCTTGATCGCCTCGAGTGCATCGCCGCGCAGATCGTCGATGCGGATGAAGAATTGTTCGACCGCGCGAAAGATGATCGGCGTTTTCGAGCGCCAGCAATACGGATAGGAATGTTGGTAGGTCTCCTCCGCGAGGAGCATGCCGCGCTCGCGCAGCAGCGCGACGATATCGGCATTGGCATCGAAGACATATTTACCGATAAGGTTCGGCAGACCGGCTTCTTCCGTGTAGCGGCCGTGATCATCGACCGGCGAAAGAATCGGCAAACCATTCTTGGTGCCTAACGAGTAGTCATCTTCACCATGACCTGGCGCCATGTGAACCGCGCCCGTGCCCGTGTCCATGGTGACGAAGTCGCCGGTCAAGACGATCGCGGTGCGCGGAAGGAACGGATGTTGTGCGCCGATGCCTTCCAATTTCGCACCCGGGAAAGACTTTGCGTTGGCTCGCCGACAGGATTCCAACCGCTCGCGGTGGAAAATTTTTCGACTAATGACGCCGCGAGAACAAGGGTTTCGGTTACGCCTTCTTTGGTGAACTGCTGCACGACATATTGTTCCTTCTCACCGACCGCGATGGCGAGATTGGCCGGCAAAGTCCATGGCGTCGTCGTCCAGATGACGATGCTGGCCTGGTCTTTCAGCGGGCCGGTGACGATGGGAAATTTCACATAGACCGCAGTGTCATGGCGGTCGTGGTATTCCACTTCGGCGACGGCGAGCGCAGTCTGCGCACCGGTGCTCCAGAAAACCGGCTTCTTTGATTCGTAGACGAGACCTTTCTCTACAAAGATAGCGAAGCAGTTGAGAATCTCCGCTTCGTAAGCGGGATCGAGCGTGAGATAGGGATGTTCCCAATCGCCGAGAACACCGAGGCGCTTGAATTGCGTGCGCTGGATATCGATGAACTTGCGCGCGAATTCTTCGGAGCGTTTGCGAACTTCCAGCGGCGAAAGATCGCGCGATTCTTTCACCACCTTGTATTCGATCGGCAAACCATGGCAGTCCCAGCCCGGGACATAAGGCGCGCGAAAACCGGCCATGGTTTTCGATTTCACCACGAGGTCCTTCAGAATCTTGTTCAACGCCGTGCCCATGTGCACGTCGCCGTTGGCAAAAGGCGGACCGTCATGCAGGACGAACAACTCGCGCCTTCGCGCGCTTTTTGAATCTGCTCGATAAAGGCCGGACTCCTCCCACTTCTTCAGCATTTCCGGTTCACGAGTCGGTCAGACTCGCCTTCATCGGGAAATCCGTTTTGGGCAAGTTGAGTGTGTCTTTGTAATTTGCAGCCATCGCGCGAGCGGCGACGCTACCATCGAAAGCGACGAGCGGAAAGTGCTGGTGCGGCCAAGCGATGGGCGAAGCACGATTCTTGACGGGCGCTAGCAAAAGAACGGTAATCCTTTTGAGGAATTACCATCGCCCATCGGCCCCCACCGCTTTCCCACTATGCAAAAAAATCCCGATCCCCAATCAGGTCTGTTTACTCCGCGCGCACTCATCGCCACTACTCTTTGCTCGCTCGGCGTCATGTTCGCCATGTTTAGTTTTGCCTCCACGCCAGCCTCGAGCAATATCACGGTGCCATCGAGCAGTGGCCAAACGGTCACGGTAACATGGACGGGGATGGTCCCCGCGCTCGTGAATGGCACGAGCGACTGTTCGAATCTCGCGGACACGCCCGTGGTCGACCAGCATCTGCCAACTATCACCGTGCCGGCAGGCGTTTATAATACAGTCAACGCCAAGTTCACCTTCAATGTCACTTGGGACGACAACTCGGGAAATGACGAAATCCTCACCGTGCTGAAGCCCGATGGGAGCGAACTCGGCAATAGCGACAACAGTAACCCCCCATCGATCGAAACGGTAACCGCCACTAATCTCGCTCAAGGCACCTATAAGGTGATTGTCTGCGGCTTCATTAGCGGCCCGAATCCGCAGCCGTACAGTGGCAAGCTAACCATCGTAACGAGTTCAAGCGCTTCGCCAACTCCGACACCAACGCCGTCAGCAACGCCGGTGATTCCGAACGCAGCGCGCTTCCAGGAGTACACTCCCACCGATGCCAACGGCGCGCCCTCATCAAGTCTGGGCCTGATCGCGGGCGAGCCGACCATAGGTGTGAACACCCAGGTGAACGCCAATAAGGGCGGGGACTTGTTCTACCAGGCCTTGTACGAAATTTTGCGAATCAGATTCGACGATACCACTTCGCCGGCCAAAGCCACCTGGGAATTCAAGGATGCGCCGAACGGCATCAGTAACAAGGCCACCACCGACCCGATCTTTCTGGCCGACCCGACTAACGGCCGTCTGTGGGCGTTGCAGCTGGCCGGTGGCGATAGCCTTACCGATATCAGCGACCGACGACGGCGAGACTTGGAGTCCGGACATTAGCGGCGGTATCGGCACCGGCTTTGATCACGAAGGTTTAGGCGTGGGTCCCTATCCGACCGGGTCGGCGATTCCACACCCGTTGTACCCCAATGCCGTCTACTACTGCTCGCAGCAGATCGCGACAGCGTTCTGCGCCCGCAGCGACAATGGCGGGCAGAGCTATGGGCCGATTGTGCCGGTCTATGATTCGGCGACCAGCCGATGCGTAGGCCTGCACGGCCATCCCAAGATCGACAAGGACGGCACCGTCTACCTGCCTAACAAGGGATGCGGATTGGATACGCCGGTGATCGGCAATGGTCTGGTGAACATGGTTGTTTCAACTGATGCTGGCGTGACCTGGACTATCCGTGCGGTGCCCGACAGCACCGGCTCGTTGTCAAGCAAGGGCGACCCCTCGGTCGGGATCGACGCGGCCGGCACAGTTTATCTCGCCTACCAAGATCTGAATACCAACCAGATGCGTGTAGCGGTTACTCACGACAAAGGCGCGACCTACTCGCCGAGCGTGAACGTCGGTGCGCTCGCCGGAATCACCTATGCGGTGTTTCCCGCCGCGGCGGCCGGTGATGCAAATCGAGCCGCGGTTGCCTTCTTTGGCTCAACCTATAACGGGACAGACACGAATTACGAGCACATGTCGTGGCCCGGCGTTTGGTACCTCTACGTCGCGACAACCTATGACGGCGGTAACACCTGGTCCGTGACTAACGCCACGCCGGACAATCCTATCCAAGGCTTTGGCGGCATCGGTAACAGCGGCGACAACCGCAACCACTACGATTTCATCGATTGCCAGATTGACACGCAGGGTCGCGTCATCGCGAGTAACTCAATCGGTTGCTCCGCCGCCTGCGTCAGTCACGGCGGGCCTAATACCTTCTCCAAGCTGGCAGGCATCGTGCGCCAGTCGGGGGGCCGTCGCATGTACGCGCAGTTCGACCCGCCGATCGAGCCAACCCTCCCCGCCGCGCCATTGCTCAACGGCTATCGTAACAACCAGTTGGTCCACCTATCCTGGCCCGACACCGACAACGGCGGCTCGGCGATCACGAGCTACAATATCTACCGGCGCATCGATGGCGGGACGGAGAGCAAGATCTTGTCACTTACCCAAAGGCGTGACCTATCGGATTCGGCGGACCCGGGGCACACCTATCAATACCGTGTGACTGCGGTCAATTCGTCAGGCGAAGGTCCTTCGAGTAATCTCTTCACACCTACGGTCGGGCAGAACGCGCCGCAGCCGCAGCTCTCGTGCACGCTACCGGGCCAGGTCTACACCGACCGCATTGGTGAAGGTGGAACCCAGCCGAATAACGACATCGCCAGCTTTAGCATTGCCGAGCCACATGACATGCCCGGCAAGCTAGTGTTCGTGATTAACAACAATCAGCCGAACCTGGTGCAGAACGGCAATTCGCTCTTCTATGTCTACTTCGATCCACCAACCGGCGGCATTCGTTACCGTATGCGTTACTCCACCAACCCTGCCGCGCCTGTTAACGAGATCGCGACCGGTAGGGACGGTGACTTCACCAACGACCCGACTCCAGAAGTCGGAGGCGAATTCCGTAACTGGACAGTGATCAGCCCCCTCGCCGCTGGCAGTGGTATTCAAGCCGACGGCAGCGTCCGGTTTATCGTGGACAAAGCCGCGCTCGGCATCAACACCGGTGACGTATTGTATGGCGTCGCGGTCCGTGAAGACACCGCCAATAGTCCTTCCGGCGTGCTGTCGGCGGACTATGCCGGGGGTAGGCAGGACTACTTAGTGGTAGGTAATGATTTCTGCGTCCAAACTCCGATCGCCATGGCCTCGCGTAAGACCCATGGAGCAACGCCCTTTGACGTGGATTTGAAGCCACCGGCTTCCGGCATCGAATGCCGCACGAATAGCTCCACCGGTGACCATACGGTGGTCGTTACCTTCGCGCTTCCAGTTACCGTGGCGGGAAATGGAACTGTCAAAGCGCAGGTAACTTCAGGAACCGGACAGGTCGGCAGCGGAGGAGTAGCTAACGGCAATGCTGTTACTGTGAATGGCGCTGTCGTGACCATTCCTCTTACTAACGTGGCCAACGCGCAGAGACTTACCATTTCACTTTTCGGTGTAAGCGACGGGACTAACACCGCCACCGTAACCGTGCCAATGGCTGTTCTTCTTGGCGACGTCGATGCTACTGGCCTTGTCGATGGCAACGATGTCTCGGCTGTGCAAGGTAATACACGGCAGGCGGTTGCTTCCGATAACTTCCGAATGGACGTTAACTGTACTGGCCTCATCGACGGTAACGATGTCTCGATAACGCAGGGGAATACCCGCAACGGTCTTCCCGCGGCTGCTTCTTCCAACGCTCCCTGCCGCGCCACCTTCAACGGTTCCCGCGCAGAAGAAAACAAGAAGACAGCCCATCAACCGGGCGGCGACGATGAGCGGGCAGCAGTCCTTGTAGTTCGCTGCCATCCCAGAGAACGGCGACGCTACTGCTGAAAACACCGATGTGCCCCTGCGCTTCCCGTTGCCGGTGCGGAACGAGATGACAAAAATGTAAAAATCCGATTCTCGACCAACTCGCCGATTTCGATTTTTCTCTGGAAAGAAGGAGATCCCCCCTATGAATTCCAAAGCTCGCGGACTGGTAGTTACTCTTCTAGTAGTGGTCGGTCTTGGTTTAGGCGGCGCTGCTATTACAAACGTTTTCGCCCGCACCAAGCGACCCACAATATCCCTCGCCCGCAAAGTGGATCTGGTGGCGAATCGAACACCGACTTACGTCCCAGGCAACTTCACCTTTGGTTCGACGCAACAATTATTGCCCGGTTCGCCGGCGCTCGGTTTCCAGGATGTTGAGCCGGAAGTGAAAGTCGATATTTATGGCAACATTTACGTCGCCGCGATTGAAGGTGTGCCTGCCGGGGTAGACTTGTGGAAATCGACCGATAAAGGCGCGACCTTCACCTATCTCGGCCAGCCGGATGGCGCGCAGTGTCCGCTCGGACAAACTTGCACGAACGACGCTGGACTTAGGCGGCGGCGATGATAGCATCGATGTCAGTAGCGGTGGTTATCTTTATGTTTCCAGTCTTTGGCTGGGCAGCGTCACCATGTCGGCCTCTTATGATGGTGGAACTGGCGGCGTCGATGCCGGACAAAAATGGGAAGTGAATCCGGTCGCAGCTTTAGTTCCATCGGATGATCGGCAATGGAATGCCGCTTACGGGCCGCAGACACTCTATATGAGTTACCGGCAGATCCTGGCGGCGGGAGCGAACCTTTCGAACGTCATCGTCGTCGCAAAATCAACCGATGGCGGTAAGACTTTCCCAACTCAAACGCCGACTTTTCCCGCGACTAGTCTGGTAACAGCGCGGCGCGAAGGAAACCTGACCGTCGATCCTTACACCGGAAATCTCTATACTTGTTTCCGGCCGCAAGAGTTGAATGGCCACACGCGCGCGGAGTTGTGGTTACTGCGTTCCACCGACGGCGGAGCGACCTGGACGATGAGCCAGATGTATCAAGGACCTGCCGGCTCCGATATTGGTAACGTCTTTCCAGTGATGGCAGTGGATCGCGGAGGCAATGTGCATGTCGCATTCAGCCAATGCGACTATAATAGTATAACGCAAAATAGCTCGAACTGCAGCGTCTACCTAACGAGTTCAAGCGACGGTGGCAACACCTGGCTAAGCCCGGTGAAAGTGAACAATGGCGCGGCCACTTCCTATGCCATTCTACCCTGGATTGTTGGCGGTAGCCCGGGCGTGGTCGATGTAACCTGGTATGGCGCGAACATTGCGGATTCCACGCAGGCGGCGAATTGGCATCTCTACTTCGCCCAGGTTACTAATGCACTGGCTGATGCGCCCGGCGGGCCGACCATTAGTCAGGTGCAAGCTCTCTCGCAGATCGTGCACAACCAGGACATTTGCTTGAAGGGCGGTGCTTGCGGCGGCAATCGCAAGCTCGCCGAATACTACCAGATCACGCTTGATCCAGAAGGTAACGCTAACATCGCCTTCACGGACACGGTTAACATGAGTGATGCCTCAGGCAGCGGAAGGACCTGGTTCACTAAACAAACCAGCGGCGCCAGCGCCTATGCGCCACCCACCGGTCCGGCGCCCGCGACCTTCTCCGCTAATATCAATGTAGGCACTCCGGGTGGCGAACCAGGACTCAAGGTAGATTCGCATAGCTGCATTTTCATTCATACGCCCGGGCCAGCCTCATGTGGAAATCGGTCAACAAAGGCGTGAGCTTCCTTCCGAAGGTAAATCCGGTTGCGCAATTTCCTTTGAGTGGTGGTGATGAGGAGATCACAACTATCCCGCAAATTTCCGGAGCGCGTCCTGATATTACTTTACTTCGCCGACCTGGCCTCACTTACCGCGATTAATATTGCCGAATCTACCGATGGCGGAACTACATGGTTCAAGCCTGGCCCGGGCGGGGCGGCGGGAGATGTGGACGCTTCAAGCGATCGCCAATGGCTATCATGGGATCGTTATCCGACGGCGACCGACTTAACCGTCTACGAAATGGATCACGAAGCAGCTAGCGAAGAAATTCGTTTCAACGCATCTGCGCAACGACACCGCCTGGTCGCCGCCGGCCAGCAGGCATGACTGATACTGAACTGCTCCTTCCGCCTACCTCCACTTTCCCGAATACTAACCCCGGCCCAGTGCTAGTCGATCGCGCTACGCATATCGTCTATGGATTCTTCGGCGCGTCCGTTGTGCATACTAACCGCGCCAATCCGCCGTTCGGCAAAATGCCTAACCTATGGGAAGCCATGGGCCAGGCGCCCGCGGCTGCTAGTCCCGTAGCCCCGCCGGGACCGATGGTTAACCATCCAGTCTTCAAAGGTCTTATTGAGTCACCTACTACCGCCCCCACACCTCCGCCAGCTGCAGCCACGATCGGGACTAACATTGCGAATGATTTTCCTGCTGCAGCTATCGATAAGGCGGGAAACCTCTACGCCGTCTGGGCCATGAATAACGCGCGGACTAACGAGTACATGATCTGGTTCGCCGCTTCGCACGACCATGGCGCAAACTTCTATGGACCTTTCCAGGTAAGTCAGGGACCGGGCGCAGCCGTTATGCCATGGATAGACGCGGGCGACGAAGGTCGAGTAGATATCGTCTACTACTCTACTACTACTCCGGGTGATCCAAACTTCGCTCCCAGCACCACGTCTTGGAACACGATGTTTGCGCAATCACTTAATGCCAATACCCGAGAGCCAGTCTTTACCATCTCGCAGGTAAGCGACCATGTCATGCACAACGGTGGCATTTGTAACCTGGGGATACTTTGCACGGTCAATGGCGGCGATCGTTCTCTGGCCGACTTCTTCCAGATAGCGATCGGTCCTGATGGTTACGCTTACATTGCCTTTGCCGATAACGGCGGGACACCTAGACCCGCGACTCATGTCAGCTTCGCACGTCAGCTTACAGGTTCACTTGGCTTAACGAACCCAACTCTACCTACCTGTCTCGACAGCTCCACCGTGCAACTGGCCGACGTGGTCTCGCGCAAGACTCATAGCGACCAAGGTGATTTCGATATTCATCTGCCATTGGCCGGTAATGCGGGAATCGAATGCCGCAAAGGACAACCGGCCGCCGGCAGTCACACGCTCATCTTTACCTTTGCCAATATCCTGCAGTCGGTCGGAACGGCGGACAGCAGTCAGGGTAATGCTGCTGGCTCGCCTGGACCCGACCCGCGCCAATGGAGAGTCGATCTTACTAACATTCCCAATGATCAGATTGTTACAGTTACTTTGCATAACGTGAATGACGGGGCGCATACCGCCGACGTTTCCGTGCAGTTCCATCCGTTACTAGGGGATGTAAACTTTACTGGATTGGTGGATGGAAACGACGTCTCCGCGGTGCAAGGCCATACCAGACAGTCCGCTAACGGCGCTAACTTCTTCTATGACGTGGACCTTACCGGACTGGTTGACGGGAACGATGTTTCTACCACACAAGGCCAGACTCGGGGAGCCCGTCCGTGAGCTAGCAAGACAGAGCCAGGCTTAGTCGCACGGCTGATTCCTACTCGTGTCAGGTGTTCGACCGGCATAGACTTCGAAGAACCCGCGAACATTACAGAAATGTTAGGTTGAGATTGTAAACCTGACCCGCGCGTATCGTCCCATCTTTCCGATTAGGACTTACTGACTTGACGGTTTTTCATGTGCTAGTCCGCACGACTCGGCACTCATCTTATCCCCAGCATAAAGCCTTCAGCTACAACCCCCAACTAGACAACCATGCGAAAGAATTCCTCTTCCCTCTCCGGTCTCTTTATTCCTCGCCTCTTGCTCGCGCTGTTACTTTGTTTCAGCGGTCTTTTCCTTGGCGTTTTCTCTGAGACGCATTTACTCGGCGCCTCCGCTGGCAAAACGAAACTGCGCTCGACCGATAGTAGGAATATTTCTTCAGGCGATAGCATAGTGACACCTAACGACCCGCTAAGCTGCACCGCACCGGGAACCTTGATTGTGACTGATCCTACCGGAGATCAAACCGGCGCACCCGCGGCCGATCAGCAATTCGACATTCAGTCGGTTTCGATTGCCGAGCCCTGTTTCACCGATGGCATCGACCGGCTCGCTTTCACGATCAAGGTAGCAACCTTGAGTTCCATCCCGGCCAACGGTCACTGGAAAGTTCAGTTTGTCCCGCCGGTTCTTCCCTCGGGTGTGACCGCTTACTTCGTGGAAATGACCAGCGACCAGAACAGCAATGTCTCCTACGCCTACGGCACCGTGGGTACGACCACGACTACTGTGGGCACGGCCGATAACGGTAGTAACAGTGCCGATGGAACCATTACGATCACAGTGGCCAATAACAAGGTAGGTAACCCGATGATCGGTCAGGCCATCACTACCATTCAAGGCCGGACACAGCTTCTCGTGGGCGCGGCGGGGACAGGCTTACTGGAGACGATTGATTCGACAACGGTCACTGGAACTAATCCTTCCTACACAGTTAGCAGGTCACGCTGGGTGCACCTGCGCGGTTCCAACGCCTACACCCACACCGACCGCCACACCTGGTAGCACGGGGAGCACGCCGCGCTTCCAGAATTACGTTCCGCCCGCCACTAACTCCTTCAACGGTGGCGAGCCATCCATTGGCGCCGACTGGCTTACCGGCAAGGTCATGTACCTTGCCTCCTTCAGCGCTATTCGTGTCGGGTTTGATGACTGCTCTTCTCCGGCGCGTGATACTTGGACGAACACGAATGTAACCGCCGCTGTTTCGCTCGATCCGATCTTGTTCACGGATCACATGAATACGGCGCACCGCACCTTTGTCTCGCAGTTAACCGGACAGGATAGCATCACTTTCTTTACCGATGACGACGGCGCAAGCTATACGCCAAGCCAGGGTGGCGGCATACCTTCGGGAGTTGACCACCAAACCATCGGCGCCGGACCCTACCATGCTCCGTTGTTTGCCACTCCCGTTTATCCGAATGCGGTTTACTATTGCTCCCAAGACATAGCTACCTCCTTCTGCGCGCGGAGTGATGATGGTGGCCTGACCTTTGGCGCCGGCTCGCCTATCTACACCGTCGCGCAGTGCGTTGGTATCCACGGGCACGTGAAGGTCGCGCCGGACGGAACTGTCTACGTGCCGAATCGAAGCTGCGGCGGATTGGCTGCTGTTACGGTTTCGACGGATAACGGCATCACCTGGACCGTAAAGCCGATACCTACCAGTAGCACCACCGGCTTTTTAGTGGATCCTTCCGTTGGTGTAGGCACGAATAACGTCGGTAAACCCGGCGGCCAAACAAGTAACACTATCTATCTGGGCTATCAGGCTTCTAATAGCCGTCCGCACATCGCAGTCTCCCACGACCAAGGTGGCACCTGGACTAACGACCAGGAACTTGGAGCCGATTTCGGGATTCAGAAACTCAACCTTCCCGGAAGTAGTGGCGGGAGATGATAATCCGTGCCGCTTATGCTTTCCTCGGCAACACGGTCGCAGGTAACTACACCAGCCAGGCGACCTATCCGCCAAGCGCGCCCTGGCATCTCTACATCGCCACCACTTTTGATGGCGGTGTGAGCTGGACGACGGTGGATGCGACACCGAATGATCCTGTGCAGCGTGGCTCGATCTGTAACCTGGGAACTACTTCCTGCATGAACACGCCTAACGACCGCAACCTGCTCGACTTCATGGACGCGACCGTCGATGCCCAAGGTCGCACCCTGGTTGGTTACCCGGATGGTTGCGTCGGAGCATGCGTCAATGGCACGGTTAACTCCTTCACGGCGCTGGCTTCAATTGCGCGTCAATCCGGCGGCTTGCGCTTGTTTACTGCTAACGATCCAAATCCACCCGAACCGGTAGCTCCAGCGCCGCCGCGCGTTGACGGTGTCATCAAGGATGGCGCCGGCATAGTTCACGTGACCTGGTCGGAGCCAGACAGCGGTGGCTCTCCCATCTTGAGCTACAACGTTTACCGACGCACAAATCCTGGGACCTATGGCGCACCGCTGGCCAACGTGCCTGCTGGAACTACCAGCTATGATGATAGCACTGCTGATCCAAACACGAGCTACTTCTATAAGGTCACGGCTGTTAATCTGCAGGGCGAAGGCTTGAACTGTAACGAATTTGCCATCACGGCTCCGCCTCCCAACAACCCGTGCATCGGAACAGGGTTCCTCGTAGACACTGATCCAACTGGCGATCAGGTTCTCGCGCCCATGAATAGCGACTTGGATATCCAGGCGGTCCTGGTTGGTGAACCTGTGCAAACTGATGGCGTGAACCGGCTTATCTTCACCATGAAAGTAGCTGACCTAAGCACGATCCAGCCCAATAGACAGTATCGCATCGTCTGGACGCCACCGACGCCACCTGCCATGGCGGGGACGGACCGATATTACGTCGGAATGAACACTAACACTGGTGGCGCGTCCGCCGTTACCTTCGAGTACGGGGTTCTAACTTCCAATGGCAATGCGCCGATCATGCAAGGGCACACCGGACGCTGGCTCGGTTAATGCCACCTCCGGCCTTATCCAGATTGCCATCGCTAATAACAAGGTCGGCAACCCGGGAGCAGGCGCTGTCCTAGGTCTCCTGAGTGGCAGAAATTTTGCCGGCAATGGCAACGTTACCGTGACTAAGTCATCAGCGATCGACTCCACCGCCGATGGTTCCTACACGCTGGTGGGCAATGCGGCCTGTGCCGCCGGCGTGTCTTTGATCGAGGTGGTCTCGAGGAAGACCCATGGCACAGCGGACTTCGACGTCCCACTGCCCCTAGGTAGCAACCGGGGATTGAATGTCGCGTCGGACAACCTAACACAGGCGCACACAAAATTGTCTTTAGGTTCACAAACCCGTTAGCCAGTGTGACGGATGCCAGCGTAACAAGCGGAACCGGAACGGTGGATAAGCCGAGCAGTGGGATTGATCCAGCCGACGCCCATCAATACATCGCCAACCTGACCGGTGTAGCGGACGCGCAACGAATCACAGTTACCTTGACTGGGGTAACTGACTCCGTGGGAAATAGCTCTGCCTCGATTGCGGTGACTCTAGGAGTGCTGCTCGGCGATGTAAACGGAACAGGCCTCGTGGACGGGAACGACGTCTCCGCCGTGCAAGGTGCAACAAGGCAGACGCCAGACGAAGGCACTTTCCGCTTCGATGTGAACTGCACTGGCCTGATCGATGGAAACGACGTTTCTGTTACTCAAGGAAACACTCGCGCCGGTCTTCCTGCAGCCGCTGCTACCAGCGTGCCGGCGCAAGCGCCCGCCGCGGTTCCCGCGGAAAAGAAACCGAGCAGGCAGCCCCTCGGCCGCCCGGTGACGAGGGCCCGCGGGCAGAGTCGCTAATAGCTAAAGTCCATCCATCTGTGAGCTACCAGTGGAGTTAGCCTAATCGATACTTGATATTGTAACCTGACCCGCCCGTATCGTCTTTCCGATTAGGACTTACCGACTCGACGGCTTTTCAGCGGTACTCCGCATCCTTTCCCCAGCAAAAAGGCGTTCCGCTAACAACCCCCAACTAGACAACCATGCATAAGAATTCTGCTTCCAAATCTGGCTACTCCATCACGCGCTTACTCCTGGCATTCGGGCTTGGTGGCGTCGGGTTGACACTCGCGCTGCTCAGCCGTGCCTCGACACCTTCGAGCGGCACGCTTACGCCCGTATCCGGACCGGTCACTTACACCGCCGGACCTTTCTTCCAACCTAACCAGTCACCACTAGGTCTAGGCCAACTAGATAGCGGCCCGCGCTGCGACGCAGCAGATCCTTGCGACAGTTTCACGCTAACGGTTTCTCTTCCCGCCGGTTATGCAGCGGCTCATCCAAACGCAGCAGTCAAGGTCACAATGTTTTGGACAGATACAGGCAGCGGTCAATCGAACTATGACCTATACATTTACAATGGGACTAACCCGACGGTGGATGGAAACCATCCGGCCGATCACCAATCAGCCAGCGGTGCTAATCCCGAAGTCGCGGTCATCAATCCAGTTATCGATGGCACAACACAGTACACGTTAGAGATCGTACCTAACCAGCCGACGGGTGAGACAGTCCAGGTAAGGATTGAGCTCCTCCCCGGTGCGGCTGGTATTTTTCCTGGCTTTGGTGGAGCAGACCCGACGGCACCCGGAGTTCCTCGCTTCCAAATCTTTGTTCCGCCGCCTGGCACCTCTGCCAACGTTAATAATGGTGAATTCAACATAGGATTCAATCCGCATACTGGCCGTATCATGAACATGAATTCTGGCGCCATCTGGCGGATAACTCCGCCGGAGATTTTGGTCCCGGCCAAGCCCGAATGCTGCGAAGGCCTTTGGGAAGATAGGTCTTCGACGGTCACCGATGCCGGGCTCGATCCTATCTTGTGGACGGATCAGAAAACCGGTCGCACGTTCGCGTCGAATTCGACTGTCGGCGCGAACGCCGTCTATGCCTACACGGATAGCGATGGTGATCCGACCATGACTTCTCCTACTGGATGGACGCCGTTCGGAATCGCGGCACCTAACGGCGGAGCTGACCATGAAACAATAGGCTCGGGTCCCTATCCCCTCTCACTTAGCGCACTTAGCACGCCAGTTAACCAGGGAGAAGCTGTCTACTATTGCTCGCAGGATGTGGTCGGACCAGCCTCCTGTTATCGCAGCGATACTCTCGGTGCCAGCTACGGACCTTCTACGTTTGCTTACAACGGCCAGGGCACAAACGTCCCTGGAGGAACTTGCGGCGGCCTGCATGGTCACATCCATGTCGCGCCGGATGGAACTGCCTGGCTTCCGGTTGATCAATGCCACGGTTCGCAAGGTGGCGTTTTCAGCACGGACGGCGGCGTTACCTGGACCACCTTCACCATACCCCAGGCGTTTTCCCAGATTAATGGCGCTGATCCTTCGATCGCAATCGACGCCGATAACACCATCTACTACTCCTATGTGAACAATGAGCCGGTAGCTGCGGGCAACCCGCCCGAAGGCCACGCCCGAGTGGTAGTAGGCCACCGAGTAGGCACAACGGTCAATTGGACGAACTACTTTGACCTAGGCGCGACGCACGGGATTGTGAACGCCGCCGAGATTGAGGCAGTCGGCGGTAGCTCTGGTCGCGCAGCTGTTGGCTTTCTCGGCACGAATGTGAACGGGGACTACCAGGCCATTACCTTTCCGGGTAAGTGGTATCCCTACATCGCTACAACCTATGATGGTGGCGCGCATTGGACGGTAGTTAACGCAACTCCAAACGACCCTGTGCAAAGCATGACCGGTATCTGGCAACAAGGCGGTGGCGCGCAGGATCGGAACCTTCTCGACTTCAACGAAATTACTATCGACGACAAGGGTCATGTTCTTTACGGCTACAGCGACGGTTGCGTCACCGCGGGCTGCATCGCCGGCGCGACCGCGAATGACTTCACCGCTAACATGCGCGTCGCGCGCCAGAGCGGTGGTAAGACCCTACTCGCCAGCTATGACGGTAATACTGATACTACTGTCGCGGTGCAACCTAAGCCGCCTTGCCTCTCGGGATTCCGCGATGGCACCGGCTCGCACCTGACCTGGAAGATTCCAGATAACGGTGGCTCACCTATCGTTAATTACTTGATCTTCCGCGGACTCACGTCCGGGAGTGAAGTGCAGATAGGCCAGACTGGAATTCCCAAGAACAGCTTCGACGATACTTCCGCTAATCCGAACGTGGCGCATTACTTCTATGAGGTAAAGGCAGTCAATGGCGCGGGAACACCTATCAGTAACTTTAGCAACGAGATCGACCTGCCCATTAGCGTCGTCCCGATCGAAACTCCCTGCGCCGTGCCAGGCGTACTGGCGATCGTCGATAGCGATGGCGACCCCGCACCGAACACGCCGCCGGATCCAAGCGTGGACATTCAGAAACTTTTCGTGGCTGAGCCGTTCTTCACACCGGCCGCGGACAAACTCGTCTTCACTATGCAATTGGGGTCGGCCGCTTCGCCCCCTCTCAGCAGTCAGTGGTACATTGTCTGGAACCGGCAAGGGACCGATCCATCCGATTCAGGCGATGCAAGCTATGACCGGATGTTCGTGGCGATGAAGACGGATGCGACCGGCGCCGTTTCATTTAACTACGGAAAATTTGGCATCCCACTTCAGGAAGTTCCGCCGCCGCCACCCGATCCGAATGCGAACACTCCGAAATCCTATGGAGCGGCTGACAGCGGAGATTACAATTCCGCGACTGGCCTCGTACACATCATTCTTTCCAACAGCAAACTGAGAACGATTGATGGCGGTTCGGGCAAGTATATTACCGGGACCTCATTAGCCGCACTGAATGTGCGGACCTACTTCGCTCGGCCGGATGCGGGGCAAAAATCGCAGAATAACGCGAGTGACATTACGGGGAACGGAATCTACACGCTGGCGGGCAACGCCTCCTGCGCATCAAACACCGCGCCCTTAGCCAACCTCGTTGCGCATCCCCATGGACAACCGACGGCGCCTCCAATTGGTGAGCCGCCGATCACGATCGATTTCGATGGCAGCGGTTCTTCCGATGCTGATGCCGGAGACAGTGTCGTTAGCTACACCTTCGATTTCGGCGACGGCTCATCTCCAGTAACGCAAGGTAGCCCAACTATTCAGCACACCTATACCAGTAACGGCGATTATAACGCGACTTTGAAAGTAACTGACTCCCACAATAAGGTCAGTAGCAACACTGGCCTGGTAACCGTCGAGGTAGAGTTACCGCTTGATCGGGCCGTCTCGGAGAAAACCCACACCGGGCAAGGACCATTCGATGTCATCCTATTGGACCGCACTGTCTATCCGGATGGCAGTGGCGAAATCGAATGCCGAACGGAAGGCGCTGGTTATACCATTATCTATACCTTTGGCTCTGAATACACCATCATGGGACAAGCCAGCACTCCGACCGTCACCAACGGCGCGACCGTGGCCAGTCATGGCCCCGGCCCTGGCAGCAATCAATATCAAGTAACTCTAACCGGCGTGCAGAACGCGCAATATCACTTCATTACTCTGGATGGCATCCCAGTGCATAACAGCTCCACCACAGCGAACGGCGGTAATGCCACTCTCAACGATGCCGGCGTGCAGCTAGCTTTGCTCGTTGGCGATGTAGATCAGACAAAGCTTGTGGATGGTAACGACGTCTCAGCGGTGCAGGGACAAACACGACAGTCCGCTACTAGCAGCACCTTCCGCTTCGATGTTAACTGCACTGGCTTGATCGACGGCAACGATGTCTCGGTCGTGCAAGGACAAACCCGCAATAGTCTTCCGACGACGGCGCCTTCCCGGCCGCCTGCCACGGCGCCGACCAAGGTTCCGGCGGTGAAGAAAATCAACAAACAGCTCCAAAGCCCCGCGGTGACGAGGCCGCGGGAGCAAAGTAGCTAAACAGCCAACCCAATCTGCGGAGAATAGTGGGAACTGGCCTTCGAGTTCCCACTTCTCCGGAGGTAATTAATGACTACACAAGGTCACACGCAGGCAGGCCATCGGGACTAGTAAGGAAAGCCAGCTAGTTACGCACGCAGAGACACTTAACAGCAGGACGACGATCAGCGAATGCCTGCAAAGGTCGGAGAAAAGTGATAAAAATGTTAGATCCAGTTTGAAGAATTTTATGCCTCGACCCGCGCACCGCGCGCTGTTCCTCCGATTAGCTACTAACTTCTCGATTTTTTTCGGTTCCAAGAATTCTTCGAACCGTGCAGTTAATGTTTCGCGATTCACGCAAAAAAGTTACAATCACTTTCGTTACTGATTAAACAGTCTCCCCACCGCCAATGAGAGCGGTTAGTCATTAGTTTCCCTTCCCACGCAGAACAGCATCAACCTCGTCACGGTCCAACCCAACACACCATGAATAAAAACTCCCCTCAGTCCGGTTTCTCTAACGGGCGCATCCTGGCAGCGCTAGTCCTTTGTCTTACTGGGCTCGTGCTCACGTTACTTAGTGTGGCTACACCTACCCCTGCCACCGATACACTGAGCACCTCGCACCGTTCCCTTACTTATACTGATTCGACGGGCGCGCCGCCTAATCTAACCCCCGTTGCCACAGGCACTCCCAATTGCGGTCCAACAGGAGCCTTGTGCAGCATCTTTAACCTGGTTATCGATCCAACCGTCGGTACAGCCGTGGCGGGTTATGATCCGACTCAGTACCAGATCACTCTGCAATGGTCCTGGGCAACATCGGCGGTCGATTACGACATCTTCGTGGAGAACTCCTCTAATACCGTCATCGCCAAGAATACTTCCACGGCTGATCCCTCCACGATAATTCTGCCTACTAACACCACGCCAGGGACCTATCAGCTTATCGTAGTTCTTTCGACTGGCGCGCCTATTCCTTACACCTGCAATGTTAGTCTCGACAAAGTAGCTAGTACCGCCGGCGGCCCGGGTTTGTGCAATCCGGCTGTGCCCGGCTCTAACTGTTCGCCGGCTCGTTTCCAAAGTTACCCGGCTGGGGTTGGTCAAGCCGACAACGCCGGCGAACCCTCTATCGGCATCGATTGGAATCCTAACGTTCCGGCCTTGCAGCATGACTTGGTTAATACCGGCGGTGTCGCCTTCTTCACTTCGGGCTCAAATGAATGGCGCGTCAGTTTCGACGACTGCGCTTCGCCTGCCATCTACAATTGGCTCGATGTCTCTGCGCTCACTGACCAGACCTTTGTTCTTTCCGACCCGATCGGCTTCGTCGATCACTACAGCAGCGTTCCGCTAGGTCTCACATATCCGCCGGTTAAGACACCTGGCCGTGCCTATTCTCTCGATCTCATCGGCGGCCAGGGTGATAGCCTGGGGGCTTTCTCGGACGACGACTTCAACACCTCCATGAACGGCGGCAACGGTGGTGCTGGCGCAGGTCCTGACCATGAGACTCTCGGAGCCGGACCTTATGCCGGTGCGGCGCCTGTAGGTGCCTCTTATCCTTCGAACGGCGCCCCGGGCGCTTTGCATGGAGTTTACTATTGCTCTCAAAACATTGCCGCCGAAGCGCAATGTTCGCGCAGCGATAACGGCGGTGTCTCCTTTGGACCTAGCGTTCCTATTTATAATCCGACGGTCTGCACCGGTGGCATTCATGGACACGTAAAAGTGGCTCCGGATGGAACGGTCTACGTTCCTAACTCTTCCTGCGGAACTACCGGCACTGCGGGGGTCGCGGTTTCAACCGATAACGGCCTGACCTGGGTGGAGAATAACGTTCCAGGTAGCACTAGCTCGCAAGATCCTTACGTCGGCATAGGTCAGAATAACGTGGGCAAACCAGCCGGTAACCTGAATGGAACTAACACCATCTACCTCGCCTACGTGGATGGTAACGGGCGGGCCAAGGTAGCCTTCTCCGGCAATCGCGGTGCTAGCTGGTCTACTCCGGTTGATCTCGGAGCACCCTATGGTGTAACTCATGGCGTCTTCCCGATTGCCGCGGCAGGCGATGATAACCGCGCTGCGATCGGCTTCCTCGGCACCGGTGATGGCATTGCTACTACTGGAACGTGCGATCCTTACGGCGCGACTTTGAACTGTAAGAACATCTGGCACCTCTACGTTTCGACCACTTACGACGGCGGACAGACGTGGATCACCACTGATGCTACTCCGAACGACCCGGTGCAAACCGGCACGGTCTGCTTGCAAGGCACAACCTGCGCCGGCGGTCGAAATCTACTCGACTTTAATGACATGGGTATTGATAGCCAGGGACGAATCCTGGTTGGTTACGCCGACGGTTGCGTCGGTTGCACTAACACCTTCCAAGGCCAATCGAATGCTTCGCATGGCACCGTGACCCGGCAGTCAGGTGGACGCCGGTTGTTCGCATTTTTCGATCCTAACGAACCTACTGTTCCGGCCAATCCTCAAATGGTATCGGCGGTTTTCAGCGGCACACAAGCCTTGGTTACCTGGCTGGAGCCGGATAATGGCGGCTCGCCTATCACTAGCTACAAAATCTATCGCGGCACCTCGAGCGGCGGCGAAACCTTCCTGGCCAGTGTTTCGGGTAACACCACTAATAAGTATCTCGACCCGACTCCTCCAAACGGCACGGTCTTTTACTACGTCACCGCGGTTAACAACCAGGGAGAGAGCAGTCACTGCCGGGAAGTCCAGCTGGGCGGAAGCGTAATCAGTACCGGCAACGCTTGCACGTTCCCCTATCTCCAGGTCGCTGGCGCCGGCGGTGCGGGCACCGCACCGGATCCTACTACCAACGGGGAGCTGACCATCCAAACGGTTAACATCGGCGAACCGTTTACGACCTGCGCAGATAACTCGATGACCTTCCTGATGAAGGTGAATAGCCTGGATGCTACCGGCACAGGCATGGCGGTTCTACCGCCAAATACCGAGTACCAAGTGCTCTTCACGATTAAAGACACGAGTAACGTTACTCACACTGCTTATGTCGAACTTGATACTTTCACTCCGAATACACCTGCCACTCCAGGTGTTAGCCTCGGGCGACGCGATCCCTGCAGCGCGGGCTGCGGAACACTCGATAGCAGTGTCAGCACGACGCTGGTTTCTGCTACCTTCGCCGCCGACGGCACAATCCAGATTAAGCTGAATACCTCCAGTCCTATTCCGTTCCCGGCGCCGGGCGCGCCGGGTGTTGGCTCGGCCTATACCTGGGATCCGCACACTGCTGGCACACAGATAACCGGCATAACCGGTGACACACTCCTATTTGTCGGAGCCGGCGCCGGTTTCCTGGAAACGGTCAGCGTGAGCACGGGCGGAAATTATACTCGAGTGGGCAACCAGAGTTGTTCTGCTGTTATTCCGATCGCAGCTCTTACTGCCAATCCTATGAACGGACCTGCTCCGCTAATGGTGAACTTCGACGGTACCACTTCACATGAAGGCGTCGGCGGGTGCGGGACGGTCAACTCCTACACCATCGATTACGGTGACAACACCGCCGGCCAGCCGCGTGATACCGCGACTAACAACACCGGTCTGTTCACACACACCTATACTGCCGGAGGAGATTACACGGTGCGTCTAACTGTGACCGACACTAACGGGAAGGTTAGCACCAATGTAGCTCAGGTAGTTGTTAGTGTAGCGGGTGGTTCACCGCCGGTAGCGGGCGTTGTCTCACGCAAGAACCACACCGGCGTCGGTGACTTCGATGTCCTTATGCCAGTTACCGGCACACGGGGAATCGAGTGCCGCACTGGTCCGACCGCGGGCAACCACAACCTGATCGTCGTTCTGCAGAACCCGATTAGCAGCGTGGGTAGCTTAAGCGCGACCTACAACACCGGTAGCGGACCTCAAGCCTTGCCCACGCCAACCGGCACTATCGGCACCGGCGCTCATAACAGCGAACTCAGCGTTAACCTTACCGGCGTTCCAAACGCGTCCCACGTCCTCCTCACATTGCACAATGCCGTGGATTCGGCAGGTAACAGCGGTGATATCACCGTGCCGGCGGACTTCCTCCTCGCTGACGTCAATAAGACCGGGCTGGTCGATGGCAATGACGTCTCCGTGGTCCAGGGGAACACCCGGCAAACGATCGACAACAGTACCTTCAGATCGGATGTGAATTGCACCGGGCTGATCGACGGTAACGATGTCTCTATCACGCAAGGACAAACCCGCGGTCCCGGACTTCCTGCGGCGGATTCGCCGACTTCTACCGTGGCGCCTGCCAAAGCCAGCCCTGCGAAGAAGACTAGTAAGCCGCTAATCCGGTCCATGGGCAGCGTTCGCCAGCAAACGCGTTAGGTCAGTCGGAACTATCTGTGGAATGGGGCACTGACCTGGTTCAGTGCCCCTTCCCTGGAGTTCGTGCGAGTGCTTTTTGAATTCTTAACCAGACGAATATTTAACTTTTCTCACCAACTACACATCCAGCGGGAGGCCCTCCTTCGTAGATTCAAGACGCCAAAAAAAATCCTCAGGTTCCGTGCTTCCCCCCTTGAAACTGAAAACCCCCATTCCCTCTCGTTTCCTCGCGGCGCGCTGTCTTTTTAGCGCGCTTTTTGTAATCGCAACTCTCGTCGGTTCTTACGCCCGGCCAGTTCCGCAAAACCTCGGGAACGGTCTCGACAAGATTGTTGAAAATTCCCTGCTGCAACAAAACCTCATCTCCCCTCCGGACCGGCCGCAACCGGCCGCTGGCAGCCAACCGGTCGCCCGTAGTTTACGCACCGCCTTGAGCAGGAAAATCGCGGCGACCAGCGATGCCGCCTATATTGCTTCCTACAAGGCAAGTGTGGCCACGGAGGCGGCCAAGTACGACAGCCTCGCGCTGACCGATTCGGTGAGCGGGAAATATTTGGTGGATATCATGCCGGATGGTCGCGTGCCCTTGGCGCAATTGCAGACGGCTTTGCAAACAGCCTTTCCTGCCATCGATATTCGTAATATCGACCAGAAGTATGCCAACCACGGTGTGCTGGAAGGTTACATCACTCTCGCCGATGCACCGAACATCGCCAAGTTCAGCGGTGTAGGTTCAGTTATCCTACAGCTAAAGCCGATTCACAGTGTCGGAGCAGTTACTTCGCAAGGTATTAATCAGCATCGCGTTAATCGCATTAACACTATCTACAACCCCGCCTCGGCCATTAACGTCGATGGCACTGGCATGTCGATCGGTGTCATGTCAGATAGCTTTAACTCTCAACCGAGCGAGGAAGGTGGATCCACCACTGCACAGGCCGATGTCGCAACCGGCGACCTGCCTGGCGCGGGTAACATGATTAATAGCCAGCCCGTCGTAGTTCTACAGGATTACAATCCTACTCCCGGCGCCACCAATGAAGGCCGCGGCATGTGCCAGATCGTCGCCGACATGGCTCCGAAAGCGCGCATCGCTTTTGCCACCGCCGACGTCGGTGAAGTAGGGTTCGCCAATAACATTCGCGCCTTAGGCGGTCTGCCCGGCTTCACTTATCCCGATGCTACTCAACAAGGTTTCAAAGGTGATGTAGTTTGTGACGACGTCTCCTACCTCGATGAACCGATGTTCCAGGACGGCATCGTCGCGCAAGGTGTTATCGATGTCGTCAATGCCGGAGTAACCTATTGCTCCTCGGCAGCCAATAACTGGGGCACGGATGGTTACGCCGCTACTTTCCGTCCGGTCCCAAACGGCACCGGTCCTACCTCCGCCACTAACACCGCGCTCGTCGGCACCAACATTAACCTGACCGGCGTCGATCCTTATTTGTATGCGGGCGGTTTTCACAACTTCAATCCGAACCCAGGACAACAAGACATCGCCCAGTTGTTTAACTCCGCCAGCGATCCACAGGCAGCTGTCTTTCAATGGGACGATCCTTATGACACGTCCGCGCCGACATTAGGTAGTCAGGTTTTCAGCGGCAGTGGCGATAGTGAGGCAGGTCAGGCCGTTACCTTCGGACCTTTCGCCTTCACGGCTGGCCAGGAAGTTGTCGTTACCGAAAAGGCTACCGGCACTTTACCAAATCAGAACTTCGACGCGATCGTCGCGATCATTGACCAGAACGGTAACACCATTGTCGACCAGGACACCGGGGTCGATGAGACGGTTTACTTCTTCCCGCCGACTTCTGGTAACTATACCATCAAAGTTCATCCTTTCACGAGTAACAACGTTCCGACGCAAGGACCTTTTAGCTTGGTCATCAACAATGCGAATGGTGTAGCTCGCATCACCCAGGACTTTAACCTTCTCTTCTTTAAGACCGATGGCACCTTTATTAGCGCCGTCGCTTCAAACAACTTCGCGAATAACCGTCCTTACGAAGTATGGGTGCCGGCCTTGAGCGGCACCGCTTCCCAAGTGCAGTTGGTTATCTGTCGTTCCAACACCACCGCCCCGGCTAATGCTGCCACGCACTTGAAGTATGTCTTCTTCGGCAACGGAGCTACTGGTATGGGGCCAGCCGAGTATAACGATTACCTTACGCCAGTTACTTTCGGTCATAGCGCAGCCGCCGGCGCAAACAGCGTGGCCGCTTACTCCATGTTCCGGCCAAACCTACCCGAGAACTTCACTTCGCCGGGCCCGGTCGATGTTTATTTCGACCTGAACAACAATCGCCTGCCTATCCCGCAGCATCGTCTTAAACCAGACATCGCCGCGGCCGACGGAGCTAACAATACCTTTTTCCCGATCGGCGCTCCCCTGGATGCCCTTTGGGACATGGATCAAACTTACCCTAACTTCTATGGCACCAGTGCCGCCTCGCCGCATGCTGCTGCTATCGCCGCTCTTGTTATCGAAGCACATAAGCCTGCCGTTTTAACTCCGCAGCAAGTTAAGACCCTGATGCAGCTTACCGCTTTCCCGCACGATCTCGATCCGTTCTTCGTGAAAGGAACAGCTACGGCGCACGATGGCGTGGTTACCGTAACTGTGACGAGTGATGACGACCAGAACACTGGCACCGGCGGCGGCGACACGAATGGCTGGACAGTTAATTACTCCGGCTCAGGTTATGTGAAAGAGTTACACTTCAATCCGAATGGTCTCGCCACCGAAGGTGGCAACGTGACCGGCGGTAACTACATCGGCGGGGCAGCTCCGGGCACGTCCACGGAGTATTCCGACTTTTTCACTGCCTCGAACTATCACTCCACTCCTGGCATGGTCTTCAATAGTAACCTGTATCTGAACGGGACGAAGAGTGACGTGGTAGCTACGGCTACTTTTACGAATCCACCGGCTGTTTCCTTCCCGGCCAGCAACGCTTTTGACTGGACACTAAACCTGGCCTTCCCTCCCAACACCTTTACTAACACTAAGACCCATCGCTTTAGCGCCGGCCGCGCTCAGCAACAAGACGCGCGCACGCCGCAAGGCTTCACCACCGAAACATCGGTCTTAACCAAAGACCACCAGAGCGATAGCTACGTCGCCGACATCCTGGGCGACGGTGTCTCGATTCCGGAATATGCTGATAACCCGGTTATCCCACCGGGCATGGTTTTCAGTGGTGTTATTACCGATGGCGGAACCGACTATCCTTTCACCGGCCGGCTGACGAATAAAATCGGCAAAGGTTACTCGCGGCTGGATGGCTACGGTTTCGTCAACGCGCAAGCTGCGGCCACAGCTACTCTGCCTGTGCCCGGAGTTGTCTCGCGTAAGACTCATGGCACCGCCGGCACCTTCGACATTCCGCTCCCCATCAATGGCACGGCTGGCATCGAATGTCGCGCGCCCGGTAGCAATAACTCGCATACGCTCGTCTTCACCTTCGATCGTCCCGTGGCTAACTCCGGTAATGCGGCGGTTACGCAAGGCACAGGCACGGTGGTGCAAAACTCCGATTTCTCCACTTCTGCGGTCGGCTCCAATCCGAATGAGATCGTCGTCCAGGTGAGCGGCGTGAGCAACGCGCAACATCTCGTGGTCACACTCAGTGGTGTGCAGGACACCAGCGGCAACACCTTCAGCAGCGTCCCCGCGCGCATGGACGTCCTGGCGGGCGATGTGAACGCCACCGGTTTGGTCGACGGCAACGATGTTTCCGGCGTCCAGGGCCAGACGCGAAACCCTGTCGACGGCACGAATTTTAAGTTTGACGTAGATCTCAGCGGTCTGATAGACGGTAACGACGTCTCCTTCACCCAAAGTCAGACGCGCAATTCCCTTCCTTAAACCAGAACAACAAAACAAGCAGCAGTTACGTCCCTATGAAAAGAACCCTACTTATCCTTAGCCTTGCGGCCGCCTTCATCGGCCAGGCTTCCGCACAAACAATCACTGTGAGCAGCCCCAGTTCTCAGACTGTGAGTCCCAGCACTGTTTTTAATGTGACCATCCAACTGTCGGTCTCATCCGCGCTCCCATCCAGTGTCACCGCGCTTAACTTGCTTCTGGCTACGCCAAGCACGGGCGCGAATTCTGGTGTTAATTTCTTCACGGTTAAGTTCGGCTCTGGTAGCGCCACCTTCCCCACCTCGACTGGGAATGGCACAACGCGTCTCGAACTTTAATACCGCCGGCACCGGCGCTAATGCCGGATTCAATGTCTCGACTATCGAGCAACGACCTCGGCGCGAATGCTGGCGGCGGTGCCGGCGCCGGGACTGGCCCGTTCAGTAACATCACCGTTGATATCCTGCAATTTACCGTCGCCGCCGGCACACCAACTGGCACCTATAACTTCCGCGCCGCGCTAACCGGAACAGGGAACGAAAGAAGATTCATAAACGACGCTAATAACGACGGCCCAAATACAGGTGGCACCTATAACATCACTTCGGCGCCTACCTTCACCATCACGGTAGTTCCCGAGCCATCGACCTGGGCCTTCCTAACTCTGGGCACTTTTGCCTGCGTAGGTATTGTGATGCTGCGCCGTCAACGCAGCGCCTAGGATAACCTATCGTTTTTCGAGAACGCTCGCTTCGGTGACGGGGCGAGCGTTTTTTTCGTCGCAAACACAGAACCGTAACGGCCGCGCGGAGGCGGACGTATGTTACGACCCCGTGACCTACGCAGGTTAAATGAGATTTTAGATACAAGCGAAAGCTCTTTCCCAAACGAAATGCATAAGTAATCGTCACCTCGTTGTCCTACCCTTCGCCAATATGAAAAAACAAGCCTCCACTGAAGCTGGAACCTTTAGTCCGCGCATTATCGTCGCCTTTCTACTCTGCGCGGCCGGTATCTCCCTCGGGATGATCACCTTCGCCGGGACGCCTTCGGGCGACACTCTGACCCCTTCGCATACCAGCGTGACTTATACCGGTGGGCCTTTCCAATTTGATAACCCTACTACACCGGTCGGCAAGACTCCGCCTGTTTGCACACCTGCCACACCCTGCGATCAGTTCGCCCTTACCGTCACCATCCCACCGGGAGATAACACAAACTACCGCGTGAGCGTCAATGTCGCCTGGGCTAACGGGGCTGCCAACGACTACGACCTTTTCATTTATCAGCCGGACATTACTGGAACTCAAACTGCCCAATCTGCCAGTAGCCTTGATCCGGAAAAAACTTCCTTTGCCGTTCCTTCAGGACCCGGCACCACCAACTACACCGTCATCGTAGTGCCTTACGCGACGGACCACCTCACTCCCTTTACCGGCACTATCACACTGGCTCCAGCGCCGCCGCCACCGGCGCCGCCGACCGGGCCTACCCCGGCCCCGGGGGACGCGATCTTCGATAACTTCACACCTGACAATGGCCTCGGCGGTGATTGGGGTGAACCTTCTCTCGGTGTCGATTTGCAATCGGAGAAGAACGGCAATGGTGGCACCATCATGTCCTATGGCGGGTTTTCCACTTATGCCTTGCGACTTACTTTCAACGATTGCACTTCGCCGGCACGCGCAGTTTTCGAAGCTACTCCTCTTCTCACGGCCGCGCTACCGCGCGCTCTAGGCGATCCTATTCTCTTTACTATCCACAACCCGGCTGGCACGCCGGATCGCACGCTCGTCTCGCAATTAAATGGAACGAAGCTGCCCAATATTGATTACACCGATAACGACGGAAGTAGTTACACGCCTAGCCAGGGTTCAGGTGTTAATTCCGGCTTCGATCATCAAACTATCAGCGCGGGACCTTATCCTGCCGGCGTAATTAATCCCGGCCTGTATCCTAACGCGGTTTACTATTGCTCGCAGGACGATGCCGACGCGAACTGCGCGCGGAGCGACAACGGCGGTCAAACCTTCGGTCCTGCTATTCCCATGTACAACGCCAGCCAGTGTGTAGGTCTGCATGGTCACGTTAAAGTCGCGCCCGATGGGACGGTTTATGTGCCTAACCGAGGCTGTGGCGGTCTGGGCCTCGCTGGTCCTACTTACCAGGCACTCCTTGTTTCCACCAACGGCGGTGTCAACTGGACGCTTCAGCCCCTGACAGATTCGAAGCATGGCGCGAACGATCCTTCCGTAGGTATCGGTCAGAACAATACCGGCAAACCCGGAACTAACCTTCAGGGAACAAACACGGTCTACTTTGGCTGGGCTGACGGCGATAAGACTCCGCACGTCGCAGTCTCACACGATCGCGGTGCGACCTGGGAACACAATACCGACGTTGGGACAGCCTTTGCTCTTCAGAACGTAGCTTTCCCGGCGGTAACTGCCGGCGATGATAACCGGGCCGCTTTTACTTTCCTTGGGACTAACGAGCCAGGTGGAGGCACAAGTCAGGATACCTCCTTCCAAGGCGTTTGGCATTTATTTGTCGCCACGACCTATGACGGCGGTGTTACCTGGCGTACGGTCGATGCCACGCCTCACGATCCCGTGCAGCGCGGAGTCATTTGTCTTGCCGGCACGCTTTGCGCAACAGGCACGCGTAACCTGCTCGACTTCATCGATGCGACCGTAGACAAGGAGGGACGGATCAACATCGTCTACGCCGATGGTTGCGTAGGTGGTTGCGTCGGTGGCAGCACCAATAGCGGTACCTCGATTTCTACTTTCGCGCGTCAGTCAGGTGGTAAGAGTCTCTACTCGGCCTATGACTCACTCTTTGCTCCGGCCGCTCCGACCGTTCCTAAGCAGCCGCTGGCCACAGCTACGCTTATCAATGGCACGACCGCGCAACTTACCTGGTCTACCCCATCTGACGGCGGGTCGCCTATCACGGGCTACAAAATCTATCGTGGCTCGGATTCAAGCCCAGCCACCCTGATTGTTACTCTCGGCGCTACTATCCATACCTATAACGACACGGCAGCCAGCGCGACTTCCTTTTATTATGTCACAGCAACTAATGGCATCGGCGAAAGCGCACAATGCGATAAGGTCTTTCCCACCACCAGCGCGGTTCTACTCAACCCCTGCACCTTGCCTGGTGTTACTGTAGTTCTCGACCCGAGCGGGGATCAGACCGGCGCGCCCCTAAATAGCGATCTCGATATTCAATCGATCTCGGTTGCCGAGCCTTTTCTCGGCGCAGGTGTCAATAAGCTCGTCTTCACGATGAAGGTAGCTGACCTGACAACCGTGCCGCCTAACCATCAATGGCGTATCATTTGGACACCGGCGGTAGCGCCTTCGGTCACGGCTGATCGTTACTATGTTGGCATGACCTCAGATGGCGCAGGCGCTGTCACCTACGACTACGGCACTGTTACTTCGAACGGCAATGTGCCGGTTTCATCTGGCCCTGCGGACTCCGGTTCCTACTCACCCGATGGCACCATCCGCATTACCCTTGCGAATAATAAGGTAGGTAATCCGCAGGCTGGTAGCACGCTGGCTACACTTAGCGGGCGTAACTTCGCTGGGACTGGCCTTGCCACACTTACTAAGACCTCGGCCACCGATTCTACCGCCGATTCTGCTTATCTCTTGGTTGGCAATGCTTCCTGCCAAAGCGTTCAGCTAGGGAAGCTCTCTTCCCGCCGAACTCACACCGGTGCGGGGACCTTTGATATCGACCTGACTGGCGGTAACGGCATCGAATGTCGCCGCGGATCCGGTAATGGCTCTAGCTATAAGATGGTCTTTAAGTTCGCTAATCCAATTGCTTCCATTACTGGCGCTACAGCTTCTAGTAACGGCGGAAGTCCCACTGTCTCCAGCACGGAGCAGGGAACCGATCCTAACGAATTCATTGTTAACCTGAGCAGTGTGCCTAACGGAAGCAATACTACCGTCACTCTCACCGGCGTTGTCGACTCGCAGGGTAACTCCGCCGCCAGCGTTCAAGGTATCCTGCCGGTCCTTCTCGGCGACGTGAACCAAACTCGACTGGTTGATGGAAACGATGTCTCGGAGGTCCAGGGAAAAACCCGTCAGACATTAGACACTAGTAACTTCAAGATGGACGTGGATACCTCCGGACTCATCGATGGTAATGACGTGTCGATGACGCAAGGCCAGACACGAAGCGCTTTAACACCAGCTTCGCCCCAGACCCCGGCCCAGACTCCAGCTAAGATGCGAAAGTTTCTTTCGCGCCAAAGTAAGGCCGCCATTCTTCCCCGGAGTAGCCAGTAACCGCTTGCTTTATCGTTCCTCTAAAAACGCTTGCCTTGGAAACAGGGCGAGCGTTTTTTGTTGCCCGCCGCAACGGCTGAAACGACCGTCTCAATCCGATTCCTTCTTACCGACTCCCCCCTCCCTGTCACCCCAACTGAGGAACTGAACATGAAAAGACAATTCCCCGCATTAGCTGGCTTTCTTAATATCCGCCTCCTCCTCGGCGTTTCACTTTTTCTCGCAGGAACTTATCTGGCCTGGATGAGTTTTGCGGCCAATCCAACCTCCGGCAGCATCTCCACCGCCTCGTCGCCGATCGCGTGGGATGGAACAGCCGCGGCCGGCGCGTCGGCCACCGGCGAGATGACTTGTGTCGAGCAACCGGGCGTGCAGGTCAATTGCGATACCTTCACTCTTACCGTCATCGGCACACCGGCGGATTGGTCAGGGAAGGACGTGAAGGTAGAAATCTCCTGGGTCGTTTTAGCCAGTGACTACGACCTCTATGTTCACAAGGGCAGTAACGCGGGGCCGATCATTGGTCAATCAACCGGAAGCGCTCCGGGCACTAACGAAATTGTTAAGATTCAAGCCGCCGATCTCGATGCCAGTGGCACCTCCGTCTTCACCGCTCACGTGGTCTATTCCTCCGCTGTAGCCGGCGATCAATATCATGGCGTGGCGAGTGTCGAAACTGTCGCCGGCGGGCCGACACCAACGCCCGAGCCGATCGCGAAGTCGCAGAACTGGAAGATCAATTATCACGGCCAGTGTTGCGAAGGAAACCTGGCGGCAAGCGGCAACAATACTTACGTCCTGCTGCCAGTTCTTGTTACTGGAAACATCATCGAGAAAAGTTCGAATGGTGGACAGAGTTGGACTCAGAAATATCCTCCGGCGCCGGTTTCCTTCCCCTTCGGAATAGAAGGCGACATGCAGGCCTTTGGAAATGAAGCGATTTTTTTCGGGACTGAGCTCGGCGACGTCGTTATCGCGCACAGCGTTGACCAGGGTGAGACTTGGACGACAACCCAGACGCCGATTGCTTCCGCGGGCAACGACCAGGCCTGGAGTTACATCGGACCTTTCGGCGATTTGAGACCAGGCGGAGCATTGCCGACCGATAAGCCATATGTTCTGGCTGGTTGGATGCGCATCGGTACCGCCGCCATTTTCAGTTTCGATGGCGGATTAACATGGCCGATTCAAACGCCTTTGGTTGGAGATGATGGCAGCGGACCCGACCATGTTGTTTGCCATCAAAACGCGCTGCCTCCGCCATCCCCAGATCCGGGTGATACGCGAATCGCGAATTCACTTTTCGCCCGTCACAAAGGCGGCCGACACGGAACATGGGGCACCGATCGAAAATTTCATTGGGCCGAAACCGCTAGTGGCACCACGCTCTATACCTGCGAGACCGGCGACTTCGGCGTCACTTGGACAGGCAACGCGCATCCCATAGCGCCCGGTCCCGGTTCGGCCTTTGTCGTAGCGCACAGTGCCTTCGATAACAACGGCACCATGTATGTCCTGCACGGCGACAAACTCTACGTTAGCTTCAATCAAGGCAAGACCTTTGCTTTCACTCATACCTTGCCGCACTTCGGCAATGCGGGAAGATCTGACTCCGGTTCCGATCAATCCTTTGTGGTTGATTGCGGAACGGCCCACATCGCCCTCCTGGAAAACGCCGGGAATGGTAACGGCCGCGTCTTTTATTTGCGCGGAGCTCATGTGGACTCCGCTACGCCTACTTGGGAGCAGGAATTGGTCGATGAAGTTGGCAACGTGCGTCTCGACTTTATGTATATCGTCCTGGACGGAAACAATATTCCAACGATCAGCTATACCACACCCACGACACAGGTAACCACTGCGAGTCGCAATACTGGCAGCGGCGGCTGCCTAATACCAACCAAGGTGGGATCCCGGAAGACTCATGGCGGAAGCACCGTATTCGATGTTAACCTCCCGCTACTCGGAACGCCCGGTGTTGAATGCCGCATAGGTCAGGGTCCTAATTCGAATAACCACACGGTTGTTTTCGACTTCGCTATTCCAGTTACCTTCGCCAACGCTTCGGTTACTTCGACTTCAGGTGGCACAGCCAGTATCGTTACTACTAGTTCTCCCACTACTCCGAGTACCGAAGTCACGGTAACGATTGCCGCGGATGACGCTCAAGATGTTATGGTTAGTTTGCTCGGCGTTAACGGCGCCGGAATAACGGACACCATTTCAGTTCCGATGAGCATCCTGCTCGGAGACGTGAATGCGACACGACTGGTGGATGGTAACGACGTTTCCGCCGTACAGGGTCAGACACGCCAGCCTCTCGACGCAAGTAACTTCAGGATGGATGTGAACCTGACCGGCTTGATCGACGGCAACGATGTTTCACTTACGCAAAACCACACTCGCAGTTCGCTCAAACAAACCGCGGTTAAGTCCCGAACAAAAAGCCCCCAAAAATATAATGACCAAAGAATTTCGCGACCTTCCTCCAGTGAACGCTAGCTCGATGTTACGACAGGTCGGATTAGTCCTGCCGAATTCATTCTGTCTAGTCTTACTCCTATCGTTTTCCGCCTGTAAGAAATCGGCGGAAAGGCCAACTGCATCCAATCCAGCTTTACCGGCAACGGTTAGCTCACAGAAACTGGAAGCCTGTAGCCTGATCACGAAGGACGAGGTCGCAGCTATTCAAGGAGCTACCATTCTCAATACGCAAAGCAGCGAGAATCACGACGGCGCTTACTTCGTCTCGCTCTGTTACTACAGCTCCCAGGAACCGAATATGTCGGTCAGTTTTGCGGTAACTCAGCCCGAGCCGGGAGATCCTAAGTCTAACCCTGTCGACTATTGGAAAACAACTTTCGGTCGCTACAACGGAAAAGAAGACCAGGAGGATGAGGAAAAAGAAAAAGCCGAACGTGGAAAGCAGGGCGGAAAGAAAAATGAAGAAGAAGAGGAGAAGGCTAGTCCGCCCCAAAAGATCGAAGGGATAGGCCAGGAAGCCTTCTGGGCTGGTAATCGTTTCGGTGGAGCCCTTTACGTTCTGGAGAAGAACTTCATTCTACGGATCAGCGTCGGCGGGGGGAAGATGGAGAGACGAAAATTCGTAAGTCAAAAGCGCTAGCCGAGAAGGCCATCGGGCGGCTCTAGTCCGATTTCAAAATACGAGGCACCCAGACCTCGCCCCTAGATGACAGAATCTTCATTTGTCTATCTCACGTCGCAGCTTTTGCGGCTGCGAATTCACCCTAGAACTAGCTCGATGTAAAACCTTCTTATCGTTCCTTGCTATGAAAACGAATCCTTATTCAAATTCTGCGCGCACTATTCTCGGCCTGCTTCTTGGCCTTGTCGGTTTAAGTTTGTTATGTCTTATCCCGTTTAAAGGCAAAGCCCAAAACCCGCCCGGCCCTGCTACTATTAACCCCGACGGCTCCGGCACGAACCTGACTTGGGTGGGCACAACCATCAGTCCGGGCGGAAACATAATGGAAAGTACCTGCGTCGACAGCGGACCTGGTCAGAGCTGCGAGACCTATCAGGTCTTCCTCAACGGGACTGTCGCCGACTGGGGCACGAAAAAGGTGAAGGTCGTGTTAAGTTGGCAACAAGGAACTAACGAGTACGACATTTACATCCATCAAGGACAAGGTGTCGGTGGACCGCTTGTCACTTCCGCGACGCAAGGTCCTGGACAGCAAAACCAAATCGCGATTATTGATCCCCAATCTTCCGGCGTAGGCTACTTCACCATTCACGTGGCCTATGCCACTACCGCGACTTCCGCGGTCGACGAGTATCATGGTACGCTCAGTTCAGCTGTTGGTTGTGGTGCTGCGGTTACTTCACCATCTGCTCTGCCAGATCCGAACATTCCGAATGGCGGCATCGGTTACGAGAACTACGAAGCTCCGGGCGTTCTCACGCCAGTAGTATTGACCAATTCCGGCGGTGCGACTGTCGAATACATGGGAAGGGGCGCAGGCGAGCCTTCGGTCGGCTCCAACTGGCTATCTGCTAATGCTACTTCAGCGGTCGGCGGCGTAGCTAACATCCAGTCGGACCTGGAAACAGACTTCGTTTACTTTGCTGATCCAAACACTACTCCAGTAACAACTCCAATCGCGACGTGGTTCAACCGGCGCGCGCCGACTTCAGTAGCGATTGATTCAGATCCAATCGGATTCACCGATCACGATACGGGACGCGTGTTTGCCGGCGAACTAACCCTTCTTAGTCCGGACACGCCGAAGGTTTCCTTTAGTGACAATGACGGCGTGAACTGGAACCCTGCGCCGTTCTTGCAAGGCCCGGCTTCAGCGGTTGATCATGAAACTATTGGCGGCGGGCCTTATCACTCGCCGCTGCCGCCGAACTTGCCCGGCATCTACCCACATGCGGTTTATTACTGTTCGCAAGATATCGGGGCCGCCTTTTGCGCCCGAAGCGACGACGGCGGGATGACGCTTGGAACACAAACGCCGCTTTACAATTTGAACCAATGCGGCGGTCTGCATGGACACGTAAAAGTCGCGCCCGATGGAACAGTTTATGTTCCGAATCGCACCTGCAACGGCAACACGGCCGTTGTTGTTTCGACCGACAATGGAATTAACTGGACAATCCGCGAGATTACGAATGGCACTCTCCCGACTTCGCCTTCAACCGACGATCCTGCGGTTGGCGTTGATGCCTCCGGCAAAGTCTACGCGCTCTTCTCGCTCAATGGATCGCAAGCGACAGTAGCTACCTCAACCGACCAAGGCCAGACCTGGACAAACACCTATGATGTAGGCGCCGCCCTCGGCGTAACGAACGTCGCATTTCCCGCCGCGGTAGCGGGCGATTCGGGCCGCGCAGCCGTAGCGTTCTACGGTTCCACGGATCCGGGCTGCAATTCCAGTGCGGATCAATTCACCGGCGTCTGGCATCTCTATGTGGCGCACACTTTCGATGGCGGCGCTCATTGGACCACCACGGATACAACTCCCGCACTTCCCATGCAGCGTATGGGACTGCTCCGCGGCGGTGGTGGCCCGGTCGATCGCAACTTACTCGACTTCTTTGATATGGCTGTCGACAAGGATGGGCGCGTGCTGATCGGTTATGTGAATGGCTGCTCAGGCGGGCCATGTTCGCAGGCGAGCAACTCAGCTATCGGCAACGCTTATACCGCCACGGCATCGATCATGCGGCAATCAAGCGGCAAACGCTTATTCGTAGCTAATGACCCTGGGACCGCGACCTCTAAGCCAGGTATGCCTTGGGTTACTGCATCGCGCATCGGCAATATTACCAAGCTCGGTTGGAACGAAGCTGATACCGGTAATCAGACGATCACCGGCTATGATATTTGGCGCGGCACAGCCAGCAACGGAGAGACGTTGCTAACTTCGGTGCCAGGCACGGCAACAACTTACGTTGATAACACTGCCACGGACGCTTCACAGACCTACTACTATCAAGTCGTGGCAAAGAACGGGTCAGGTAATTCGCCGCGTCGAAATGAAATTAGTGTTCCATACATGGGTGATACCTGCTCCGGTGTTATCATCCATCGTAACCTGCCTAATCATCCTGAAAGCACTGGAGGCACTGCAGGTCAGCCGACCGCTCCACAGTTGTTGATTGACTACGTTGCGGTCGCGGAACCGCCCAACACTTCGCAGCTCATGTTCAAGATGAAGGTCGGTAATCTTAGTACGCTCCCTCCGAGCAGCCGCTGGCGTATGGTTTGGAATTGGGTCGGCACCGCGGCTAATCCGAATGTGGCCGAGCAATACTTCGTCGGGATGCGGACAGACAATACGGCACCAGCTCCGAATGTCTTCTTCGAATATGGGACTGTTGCTACACTTTCCGCGGTGGTTGTCGGCGTTCCCCAGGAGCACCTGATAGGTCCCGCCGATGCTGGCAGTAATTACAACCCAGATGGGACGATCACTCTTTTCGTTCCTAAGTCTGGTGTAGGTAGCCCGCAACCTGGTGACTTACTCGGCGCAGTGAACGGCCGCACCTTTACCGGCGATACTGCACAAACACAGAACCTCGAACGTTCCACCGCGCTGGTTGATCACACCTTTGTGAAAGGCAATACCGATAGCAGCTTCCCGGCGGCTACCTATACCATCCAGGGTAACGGTAGTGTCTGTGCCACGACCAGCCTTGTTCCTATAGGTGCAGTGTCCCGTAAGACTCACACCGGTGTTGGCGATTTCGACGTTGATCTTCCGTTGACGGGCCCGCCAGGGATCGAATGCCGCACCGGTCCAGTAGCGGGTCAACATTTGATTGTGCTGACGTTTCCGGTGCCGGTTAACGTGACAATAGCTACTGCGACCTGCGGCGGGCAAGCGGCCACGGCCAGCGCTAACGGCAGTGAGGTTTCGATCCATTGCACTGGTATTGCTAATGCCCAGACGATCTCGATTAACCTCAACGGAGTTAGCGATGGGACGCGTACCGCGAATATCACCGTGCCTATGGGTGTCCTGCTTGGCGATGTGGATGCTACTACTGTGGTCGATGGGAATGATGTTTCGAGCGTGCAGGCACACACGCGTGCACCGGTCGACTTAACCACCTACCGCTATGATGTTAACACCACTGGGTTGATTGATGGCAACGACGTCACCGTAACACAGGGCCAAACTCGGACTTCACTCTCGGTTAGTCCTAGTAAGCCGGTGGCGCCGGCGCAGCCCGCGCGGAAACAACAGAAGATGCTTCAAGCACCAACGAAATCGAGGCCGTTAATTCGTAGCAACTGATTGATCACTTGATGGGGTTGGATCCGTTCTCGTCGGATTTTGCCTGCCTCTGGCGCGTTAACTGTTTGGTCTGCGTTCGATCCGCAGTCTCCCGCGTGACTTCTTTCACTTTCGCGCGATGATGTGCGCTGTTTCCCGATGAAACGTTACCTGCCTTTCATACTGATCGTCTTCGTCGCCGCGGCTGCGTTAAGCAGCGGATTTTTGATCTATCGCGCCAAACGCGCCGAATTAACTCACGTCTTGGCGGACGATAAAGATGAGGACAAAACCGCAGCGACCCAAGAATCCACTCACATGCGCGGAGTTGGACGGGCCAGTGTTACCCTGGAAGAATTCGGCGATTTTCAATGTCCCCCGTGCGCGACGTTAGCCGCAACCCTGACGCGTATCGAACACGATTACGGTGATAAGTTACGCGTGATCTTTCGCGAATTTCCTCTGCCCATGCATGTTCATGCGCAGGAAGCAGCTTCGCCGCCGAAGCTGCCGGATTCCAGGGTCGCTTCTGGGAAATGCACGATCTTCTCTACCGTAATCAAACTACCTGGAGCGCGGCTGCCAAGGTGAGAACATCTTCAAAGAATATGCGCTCACTCTTGGCCTGGATGGCGACCGATTTCTTCGGGATTACGCCAGCGAACAAGTCGCAGACGCGTCGCGGCGGATCATGCGCAAGGCGAAGCGTCGCGGCGTGACCGCCACACCCTCTCTTTTTATTAATGGTCACAATATCCCTGCTGCATCAGCGAGCGAAGCGGGACTTCGTTCGGAGCGCATTGACGCTGCTATTCAGGGCAAGAATTTATCCACACCAACTGCCACGCCCGACAAAATGAGCCGAGCGCATACTTATTCTCTACAGCACGGCCGCGCTTCTCGCTCTCATCGGGATCGGCCTCGCCACTTATCTGACCGCATTGCATTTTCCGGCGCGGTCATCGTTTGCGCTTCGCCGGCAGATTGCTCGCAGGTTCTGCATAGTCGGTATGCGACTTTTCACGGCGTGCCGCTGGCTGCTTTCGGCGCCGTCTCCTATTTCGCTGCCTTCAGTTGCGCGACTTTGGCGGCATTCGGCTACCGCCGCGCCCACGATATTCTCGCCTTCACTATCGCGGTGATGTTTGGGACCGAGCTTTGGCTCCTTTATTTGCAAGCGTATGTGCTGCACGCGTTCTGCGAATATTGCCTGATCTCCGCCGCTTTGATCTTCCTTCTCGCGGGAATCATCGTCGCCACTCCACGCCGCGCCTAGGACAGCGCTTGTCCGTCGGTTCTGCTAAAGTGCGCGGGTGCAGCTAGAGTTCGAACTTGCAGCCGATCGCGGAACTTCTCTCCTGCTCGCTTCTTCGCCCGAAGCGGCCTGGCAGGGCGGCATCTCGCAGTGGTTCGCGGCGGTTGGCGCGCATGCGTGGCAGGCGGAGCGTCCAGCGGTTGTCGTCGTTCCCACACGTGGTCACACCCAAGCGTTGAAGACGCGACTCGTGGCTGCGGGACAATCTGCGCTCGGTCTGCAATCCGTGACGCCGCCGTATCTGCGCGCGCTCCTGTGGACAGACGCGGAATCGACCTTGCCACAACGCGAGCATCTCCGTTTGCTCCTCGCCCACGCCGCGGAAGAACAACTCGACGAAGCTTCCATTACCGATGCGGAACGTCTCGCCACCATCTCCGTCCGTCGCACGCCGGATCATCTTTTGCGGCTACTCGATCAATTAGATGCCGCCGGTTGCGACTTTGAGGAAGTTGATTTGCCGGCCTTCCGACCACTCGTTAGGCGTTTCCGCGAACACCTTTCGCACTCAAAGTTTACCACTTTCGCAGAGACAGACCGCGCAGCCTTCGCTCGTGCAAAACAGCACGCGCCATTGTTCAGCGATCTACTCATCACTGGTTTTCACGGCGCGCATTGGCCGCTCTGGCATCTGCTGCGGGCGGCGGTCCAAGTCTCCGAGAAGAGCACAATCATCCTGCAAAATCCGCGCACGGACGCGGCCGACCTCGATGCCGCCTGGATTGGTTCGTGGGAGGAAATCTTTGGCGAAGCGAAATTAACGGAAGGCGATGATGAGATGTCCGGAACCGCGCGAGAAACTCTTTTCCTCGCCGGGCTGGACAGCCGCGAACAAGCGGAAGCGATCACTGCCGCGACCCATCAGTTTCTCGCCGACGAAAATTGCACGCGTCTCGGAATTATTTTTCCCGCGGCGGGCGCGCTCCCGCGCCTGGTCGCATCGATGCTGACGCGAGCAAGGCATCGCGCACTACGACGCGATGGGGCAGATGGTGCCCGGCGTTTTTGAAAGCGCAGATTTCTGGGCTTGGATGGAATTGCAACGCACGCCGCGTCTGCACGCACTCCTTCGTTTCCTGACCACACTGGAGAGCGATCACGCGCTCTTCGCCACAGATCTCGCGCGCCGAAATTGAGAACGGCCTGCACAAAGCGCTGGGCGATCTCGCGATTGATGATCTCGCTCTCCTGAGCGCAGCGTGTCGGCACCGCGCCGGCAAAGGCGATCTCATTTCTGCGGCGCTCGACTCGGTCCAATTTTTTCCGGATCGCGCCAACTTCGCGGAATTTCTGAGCGCAACTTCGGACGCATTCGTTAGGCTGAAATGGCCGGAACGCTGGCAGGAGATCGAGAAGCGGACGGCATGGGCCGCGACCGTGCGCGGAAGATCTTTCGCGCACGCTATATCTGAAATGGCTGAGCGAAGTTGCCAATAGTTTTCGGGTCACACGCGAAGTGCTCGGCCAACATCCCTATGCGCGCGTGCAAATTCTCACGCCGGCGCAGGCGGAGGATCAATCGTGGTCGCATCTCATTCTCGTTGGACTCAACGAGACGGCCTGGCCGGCGGCCAATCGTGGCGATTTTCTTCCCGCCGCGCAGATCGACGCCTTCAACCGCAGCGTGCAAAAAATAAACCGCGCGGCGACGCGGCGCGGTCGCCAGGGCGAAGGACATGTCACCGTGCGGGAAGGAAAAACATTGTTCCTCGGCGCCGCGCAACAACGTCAGCTCGCGCTCGCGCAGTTCGCGGGCTTGCTGGAGTCGGCCAGTCATGGAGTCGCCCTGACTGCAAGCGTAGTGCAGGAAGCAACGCCGGAACGCATTTCGAATCCGAGCGAATTTTTCAGCCGCGTCTTTCACGAAGTTCGCGGCGTCCCGCTTTCGCAAGCGACCATGCTCGCGTTGCGTGCAACGACCCGCCGCTGGTTACGCGATTCGAAATTAGAAAAGCCGCGAGAGATTTCGGAAAACCCGGCTATCGCGCAGACGCGTGTTGCCTACGAAGCGCGACGCAAGATCGAACCTTCGAGCGAATACGATTTCGCGTTGCGCGAGCCGCCTGACGAGATCGAGGCGCTGAGTGTGAGCGACGCGGAAGCGATCTTGAAATCGCCCGCGCTCATTTGGATGGAGCGTTATCTCGGCGTCGAAGGTGCGGAAGACTCGGCTGCCGAATGGAACTCGACGGTCGGAAAATGGACGCACGCATGGCTCGCCGCTATTTTCGGTCGAGCGGAAGATTTCGTCCCTTTTCCGCCGCCTGCCGAAATCGCGCCACGCATTCTCGCCGCCGCAGAAAGAAAACGCGCCGAGGTCCGCGAACTTTGCCGGCAGACTGGCGCGACCGTGCCCGATTGGTGGGATTCCGGTTGGGAAAATGCACTCTGTCTTGCGCAAACGCTCGGTCGCATCCTCGGCATGATCGAAGACTGGAAATGGGCCGCGCCGGAGTGGCGACTCGAAGCGCAACCGATCGCGCTTGGCCGCGATCGCAATCTGCTCCTAAAGGGGCGGGCCGACCTCTTGTTAGGCAAAACCGCACCGCCATCGGGCAGTCTCAACGGAACCGACATCTGGATCATCGATTTCAAAACCGGCAGCCAAAAAATCCGTCGCACCAAGAATCCGCAAAGGGCGATCCCGCGCGCGCCCCGCGTTCTGAAAATGGTGGTGAAAGGCGAAGCGATGCAGCTCGCGCTTTACACCCTCGCCGCCAGACAACTCGGCGCGCAAAGAGTGGAGTCGAGCATTCTCTCGCCCGTCATCAACAAACCCGAACCGCAACTTCACGATGACGATTTCGCGGATTGCCACGATGCGTTCCGTGAGCTGGCCCGAATGCAGGCCACGGGAATTTTCGGCATGAAAGGTTCGCTACGCGGCGCGTTTAATTTCACGAAAGATTATCCGCTCGCCACCTTAGCGATCGATCCCGAGATAATCGACGAGCGTTGGGAACTCACTCATCCGGATCTCGCTGCCGACGAGGAGAGCTGGTCATGAAGCCAAGCGATCAAACGGCGCGCGATCGTTTTGCACAAACGCTCGACCGCAATTTTTCCGTCGTGGCGGCGGCTGGTTCCGGCAAGACCCGAGCCGTGACCGATCGTATCGCGCAACTCGCGCAGGCGCCGAATGCGTTGGATGCGTTGCCGCGCCTCGTCGTCCTCACGTTCGCCAATCGCGCCGCGGACGAAATGCAGCAGCGCGCCCGAGAGCAAATTCAACGCGCGAAAGTCAGCCCGGATATCTTGACGGCGTTTAATCGCGCCTGGTTCGGAACCATTCACGCTTTTTGTCTCAAGCTCCTCAATGACTACGGCCATTACCTCGGCCTGCCGGCGCCACTCGAATTAATTACCGACGACGACGATCTCTGGAACGAATTCGTCCAGCAGCAAACGCGCGTCGGTCGATCTCTTTCGGCGGAGAATCGCGACCTGCTGCTGCGACTCGCTTCCATGCGGCACATCATGGAATTGGGACGCAAGGCCGGCTCGGCGTTACTCCGACCGTGCGAACCGTGTGCGTGTCCGGAGATTGATTTGCGTGAAGTTTACCGAACCGCCATGGCGGCAAAAAAAAGTGACACGATTGGAAATTCCATCGCACAACTTCAAGCTTGGGAAGATGGCTATCGTAACGGAACCGGGTTCCTCCGCTGGCCGATCTGCTCCACAAAAGCGCAGGGCATCGATGAAATCTGGGAGCGCGCGTTTATTCCGTTGCGCCGTTGGGTAAATCAAACCGCCATCTGCGTGGCCGCCGAAGTGCAACGGGATTACCGCAATTTCCGCCTCGAGCGCGGCGTGGTGACCTATGACGACCAGATCGCACTCGCCGATGAACTCCTGCAACATCCGGACGCGGCGCGCCGCATTCGTCAGCTCGATCCCATCGTCATTCTCGACGAAGCGCAGGATACAGATCCCGCGCAGTTTTCCGTTCTGCTGGAAATGACGCGACCGCCCGACGCGACCGGCCGCTGGCTCGAGACAAAGATTGATCCGCCGCGGCCGGGACGTTTTTCGATGGTGGGCGATTTTCAGCAGTCGATTTATCACGACCGCGCGGACCTCGCGCACTACCAGCGCGTGCACGACGCGCTCGTGAACGCGAAGGCCGGCGAGGCGGTCACGTTTTCCGTCACGTTTCGGCTCGATCAAAAACAACTCAAATTCGTCAACGACATCTTCGGCGAAATTCTGCACGGAATCGACGGCCAGGTGAAATTCGTGGAGCTGGAAGCGCGGCCGCAGATTCTCCCGGGCCAGGTTATTCGACTTTCGCTTTCGCCCGAACTTCTTGGCGGAAAAGAGAAGCTAAAAGATCGCCAGATCGCGCGCATCGAAGCGAACGAACTGGCCCGCTGGCTGAAAGAACACGGCCCGGGAAAATTGCGCGCGCGCAGTTGGCGCGACGTCGCCATCCTTTGTCCGCGCAAAGATTGGCTGCGGACGATGGCAATCGCGTTGCGGAGACTCGATCTGCCAGTCGAAGTGCAATCGGAGAGCGATCTGCAAGCCGACCTACCCGCCTACGCGTGGCTGACCGCGCTGTGCACGATCATGGTTGAGCCGCGCAATCACTACGAAATTGTCGGCGTCTTGCGCGAAGTTTACGGCGTCTCCGATCACGATCTTGCGGTTTTCTCGGAAGGAATGGGTTCGCGTTTTCAAATTGAAAAACCGGTCGCGGCCGCGGGCATTGTCTCTTCCGTTCTAGCTGAGCTCACGATCTTGCGGGCCGAGTTGCAGCAGCTTGCCCCTTTTCGCGGCCATCGAAGAACTCGTTAGGCGAACGGCTTTACGCGCGCGCATTGCCGCGCTGCCGGCCGAAGACTTCAAGGAACCACTCGCCGATCTCGATACACTTCTGACCCTGGCCGCTTCATCGGCCGCGAGCGGCGAGACTCTGGCCGATTTCGCCGAGCGCTTGCGTTCCGAGTTGGAACGTCCGCGCCCGGTGCGTCTCTCCGATCAAAACGCCATCCAACTAATCACCGCGCAAAAAGCGAAAGGCTCGGAATGGGACGCAGTCGTCGTTCCATTTCTCGCTCGCCGCATCACTGGATTTTCGCCGCGTTATCCGTCGATCATCCGCAGGCCGGGCTACGAACGAAGTGATCGCCGCATTGCATAAGGAAGATCGCGAAGAGGAAATCAAAGAAGCAAACACGCTCGCCCGCCGCCAGGAAATGGAGCGCCTCCTTTACGTCGCTCTTACTCGCGCCCGCCGCACGCTCGTGCTCGCGTTCGATCGCACACTTTTCTCGCCGGTGCACGATCGCCTCGCGGTCGATTCGCAGCTCAAGTATCTCCGCGGCGATAAAGGCGAAACAAGTTGCGTGGCGTTCGACTGCATTGCCCGAAACCGCCGAGGCCTGCGCAGAAACATTGGCCAACGAAGAAAAAAACACCGAGACGCCACCAGACCTCGGCGTCCCTCACGCCGCTCGACGAGGCGCAGTTGACTCGTGCCCGCCAGCGCGCGGCCAAATTCATTCGCAAACAAAATCCAAGTGGCTACGACGAGCCTAACGAATTGCCGCCCGAAGCAGCGGCCGCGAGTCGCTCGTCAGCAGACACACCCGGCCACCGTCTACGGAAGTTGGTGGCACACACTCTTCCAGCACTTCCCCTGGAAATCCGATCACGCGCAATGGCACAGCGCCTTCGAAACCTTGCAACCAAGTTCGCCGGACTCAAAACGTTCCGCGCGCGAATGGCCGCTTCTGGCCAGGGCGCTGCGCGAATCGCCGCTCACGCAATTTCTGCAACGCCCGCAGCGCCATTGTGCACACCGAGTATCCCTTGCTCTGGCCGATCAATGATGACAGTTGCCTCGAAGGCGTGATCGATCTTCTGCTCGTCGATCCCGAAGCGCGACGCTGTTTGTTGCTCGATTGGAAAACAAATCGCCTAACGAGTGGTAAAGACGGAAAAATCCGTGCACGTTACCTCTCACAGGTCGCAGCCTACTGGCGCGCGATCACGGTTATGACAGGATTCAAAGTGGAGGCCGGACTGTTTTCCACCACGCTGGGAAAACTGTTGCTGTATCAGCCCGCAGAGCTCGAGGACGAATGGAACCGCCTCGAGAAACTGCCTTCTGACGAGCTGACTGACCGTCATCGCACCGGACGGGAATTTGGTTGATATTGAAAGCCGTAATGCAGAATAGCCGGATGCGTTTGCTGCGCGCTTTGCTTTTGCTTTTGTTAGGCAGCGCTTTTTTCGCGCAGGCCACCGACGTCAAGCGCCTCGGTCTCGCGGAAGCCATCGAGCTGGCGAAGAGACAGAATCCGGAAATTCTGATCGCGCGTAAACAAGTGGAAGCCGCGCGCGGCGGACGGATAGAAGCGCGCTCCGGTTATCTGCCATCGGTCTCTTCGAGCGGACTCTTGCGCAAACGCGCGGAGCAGGAGCAATCGCGTTTGCGCAGCGATGATTACAACGCGCAGATCCGCGTGCAGCAAAATCTTTACGCTGGCGGCGCCGTGAAGGCGCGCAATGCCATGGCGCGTTTGCTGGAGGAGAAACGACAGCTCGAGCTCGAGGCCGTGACCGATCGCGTCCTGATGGATTTGCGCGTCAGTTATTACGAAGCTTTGCTCAATCGCTCGAAGGTCGGTGTGCGCGAACAGTCAGTGCGCGTGATGAGCGATGAATTGAAGGCGCAAAAGGAACGGTTCGTCGCCGGCACGGTCGGCGAAATCAATGTGCGACGGGCGCAGGTTTCGCTCGCCAACGAAGAGCCGGAGCTCTATCAGGCGCAAACCAATCTGCAAAATTCCTATCTTCGGTTGAGCGAAGTTTGCGGCCTAACGAATGGTAAACGCGCCAGCGTCGCGCTCGTGGAGGCGACCGATCGTCTGCAATATCAGCCGCTTCATCCCGATCTGAACGAATGTCTGGCTTACGCCGTCGCTGCATCGCCCGGAAGTTCGCAGCAGGGAAATCGATGTGGAAATTGAAGAGCAGCAGTTGATCGTCGACCAGAGCGAACAGAAACCGCACGTGGAAGTTTTTTCCGGCTACGAAGTTTACAGCGAACGCGATCCGCTCATCGGGCCGGAATTTAATCACGGCTACGTCGTCGGCTTGAATGCGAGCTGGCACATTTTCGATGGGCACGCCACGCAGGGACGGATGATCGCGACGCGGGCGCGGCGCGAGGCGGCGCAGGCAGCGCTGGACGCGGCTCAGATGTCGGCGCAATCGGATGTGCGGAGCGCCTTCTTCGATTTGCAACAGGCCGATCGCGTTCTCGAGTCGGAGACGCGCAACGTCGAGAATGCGAGCGAAACGCTGGACCTGGCGCGCGGGAACTTGAGCGCTGGCCTCGGCACACAGCTCGATGTCTTGCAGGCGACTTCCGACGTAACGCGCACGCGCACGACGCGCTTGAGCGCGATTTATCTGCACAACGCCGCTCTCGCGCGCCTGGCGCGCGCCTGTGCACGGGAGCCGGAGGAACTCGGTTTCGCTTCGAAAATATCAGGCGCGGAGGCAGCAAAACGTCACGCACAAGTTTTCGAAGTGGCGAAACCGCCTAACGAATTGAACGCGCGATGAAACTGCGATTTCTCATTTTGCTCGCGTGTTCGATTCACGCCGCGCACGGCATTACGCTGGACGCAGCGCTGCAACGGACGATCGAAAACAACGTGGCGATTCGCCAAGCCAAAGCACAATTGGAAGCCGCAACCGGACGGCGTCTCGTGTTGCGGGCGCGCACTTTGCCGGACGCGGGGATGAATATTCCGCTCGGCGTGCAAGGAGGAAAACGCGCCGGAGAAAATACGGTGCAGCCCTTTGGCTTCGCCAGCGGAGGCGTGACCCAGCCATTTTTCGACATGGCGTTTTTTCCCTCGCGACGACGAGGCGATGTCGAAGTGTTGCTCGCGCAACAGCGCTTGAACATGACGGCGATGGAACAACTGCACACCGCGCGCATCGCGTATTACACCGCGGCCTATAACGGATCGCTCGAAATTGTCGGCGAAGAACAGCGTCAGCGTTTACAGGGAAACCTGAAGGCACAGAGCGATCGGCTCGAGGCGGGAACATCGGACCGCGCCTCCGTCACGTCCGCGCGAATTCTCGATCAGGAGTTGCCGCCGCGACTGGAGGAGATGCGACGGGCGCGCAACGGCGCACTCCTGCAACTCGCGCAATGCATGGGCGAAAATCTTGGCACCAATTCGCTCCCGCTTGTCGACGGCGAATTGCAATTTGCTGATATCGATTTCGATGTCGAAGCGGCAACGAACGTTGCCTTGCAGACGCGGCCGGATTTGAAACTGGCGCGATTGCTCGTTAGGGCAGCGACCGAGGATCAGCGCATCATCGAGGCGGCTTATTATCCGGCGGTCGCCGCCACCATTTCCGGAACCTATATTCCCGTGACCGATATTCATCGAGGCAGCTCCGGCACGGCGCGGCCTTCGGACGATATCGTTTCCTCCGAGCTGCGGCTCGGTGGAGTTTACACGTGGCGGGTGATCGATAACGGCGAAGTAGGCGGCGCGGTCCTGCGCCAGAAATCGATCAAGGAAATGAATGAGCTGGTCGTGCAACGCCTGGAAGCAAACGTGCCGCGCGAACTGATGCGCATTCACAACAACTTACTCGCGCTTCGCGCCCGGCGTGATGCTCTGTCCGGTGCGACCGGCAACGCGGAGAAGACTGTCGCCGATGTGCAGAATCACCTCGTGGAAGGTCTGTCTTCGCAACTCGAATATCGCACCGCTGAGTCCAGTTACCTCGAAACTAAAGCGACACTGCTCTCCGCGACCTTCCAGCAAAACATCGCCCGCGCTGAGTATGATCGTGTGACCGGGCGTTACTTTCAGTTTTCCGAGGAGCCCGGAAAGGTGCATTAGTGGGAGCGTTGAAGCTTCCGCGTTCGAAAAAATTCCTTTGGCTGGCCGCAGTGGGGCTTTTGCTCTTGTTAGGCATTGTTTACTACGCGCTCCTGCCCGTGGCGGAAGTCGCGCAGGTGCAGCTCGGCACCGCCATTTCGGCGGTGTATGGAACGGTGCGGATCGAACCGACGTTTGTCATTCATGTCCGCGCGCAAAACGCGGGCTACATTCGCTTAGCCGACAAATTTTCCGCGGGGCGCGGCGCCGTTGGATCGCCGGTCGAAAAAAACGAACTCCTCGCGACGATTGCGGACGAAACGACGGCGCGACAATTAAAACAGGCGCGTGGCGACCTCGAAGCCGCGCGACAACGCGCGCAATTGCCGCTGCCTTCATCGGAACCGCTTAAGGTCGCGGAAGACTCGGTGCAACGGCTCGAGCGACTCAGCTCGTTGAGCAACGTTCCAGCGGTTGATTTCGAAAAAGCGAAGAGTGAAGTGACGCGTCTGCGCGGTCTGGTCGAATCGGAACGGATCGAGCGCGATCGCAACATCGAAGCGCTCGATTCCGCGGCCAAAAAACTTGAGTCGCAGATGAAAAATTCCGAAATCCGTTCGCCCATGGATGGCTTGCTTACCGGCGTGAAAACCATCGATGGCGAGCTGGCCGCGGAAGGGAACGAACTCTTCACTGTTTCTTCCCAAAAAAATTATGTGCGCGGTGAAGTGAACGAAGAAGACGTCGGCGAAGTAAAAATCGGCATGAGCGCGAAAGTGCAGCTCTACGCCTTTCGCACCCAGCAATTCGACGCGCATGTGACGACGATCATTCCCGCGGCCGATCCGGAGACGCAGCGCTACACCATCGTGCTCGATCTCGACAAGCCGCCGGAAAATTTACTCGCCGGCATGACGGGCGAGATGAACATCATCACCGGCCGGCATGAGAACGCGCTGCTCGTCCCAACACGCGCGGTGCTGGTCGATCATGTCTTGATCGTGCGCGGTAACTTCGTTCGATCGCGCACCGTCAAGGCCGGTTATCGCACGCTCGATTTCACCGAGATTCTCGATGGTTTGAGCGAAGGACAACGCGTCATCGTGGCCGATCAGGACAAGTTCCATCCTGGACAGCTAATGCGGCAACGCAAAGTCGAGGTTCCAAAAGCCGGGAAATAGAAGTGCCGCCGCCGCTTTACATCGCGCTGCGTTTTGCCACTCATCGCAAGCGCTCATTCTTCCTTAGCCTGAGCGGCGTGGTTTTCGGTGTGGCGATTTTTATTTGTTCGCAAGCGCAGACCGAAGGCTTCGCGAAAAGTTTCATCGACTCCACCCTCGGCAGCACCGGCGCGCTCACCATCCGTTCACATTTACCACCGACTACGGTAGGTCTGCCGGTCGTGCCGGAACGGAGCGCGGCGCGTCGCGGCGTGGGTGAAGGCATTGATAACGCCGCGGAAATCATGCGGGTGAGCCGTCAGTTTTCCAACGTGGTCGCATGCTCGCCGGTTTTGCGCGGAAGTTTGAGCGCGCGCTCCGGATTCGAAAATGCCACGATCGACTTGTTCGGCATCGATCCGGCCGCGCATGTGCAGACGACCGATCTGGCGCAGCAGTTAATCAGCGGAAGCTTCGACGACTTTCGCAATAACCCAATGTCGGTCATCGTTGGTTCGCACCTGGCCAATGCGCTCGGGGTTAACGCCGGCGACAACGTGCAGCTACTTTCGCCGAGCGGAGAATTCTGGCGCTTCACCGTCGCGGCGATCGCGCGGAGCGGCGTGGGCGCGATCGATCTGGCGCGCGTCTATGCGCATCGCAAAGTTACGCAGAACGTTTTGCGAAAAGCCTTCCCCGCCACAATGATCATTTACAAATTGCGCAACCCGGATCGCGCACCCGCGCTGGCGGAACATTTCCAAACCCTCTTCGGCCACGAAGCGCAAAGTTGGCAGGAGCGCGAAGAAGCAAATCTCCAGCTCTTCATGAGCCTGCGTATTTCCGCGGCCATCACGGTTTCGCTGATTATTCTGCTGGCCGGGTTCGGAATTTTCAATGTACTCACCATGACGGTGCTCGCGAAAGTGAAAGAGATCGCGATCCTGCGATCGATGGGTTATCGACGCAGCGACATCAGCGCGATATTTTTCTGGCAAGGCGCCATGATCGCATTAGGCGGCGTGACGTTAGGTTGCACTCTCGGTGCCCTGATGACCTGGGGCGTTTCGAAAATTCCCATCGAGGTTCGGGGATTGCTTTACGCAAACCATTTTCTGGTGACGTGGAATTGGCGGCATTATCTGTGGGCCACCATCCTCGCCCTCATCGCCGTTTTCATTGCCAGTTACGTGCCCTCGCGGCGGGCCGCGCTTCTCCCGCCGGTCGAGACGTTGCGCGGTTCGAGCGCCTGAGTAAGAGGACGCATGCACTTTGTCGTATCGAGATATCTGGCTTTGCTCTTTGCTATCGGGCTGGCGATTGGCGAGACCATTGTCAGCTGGGGGCATTGGCCGTTCGCGCCGCTGTGGATCATCGACTACCTCACGTCAATCTGCCCAAATCCGAAGCCGATCTAAGCGAATCATAAGTTTCGCAGAACGCGCCACCGCGCCGCGCCGCGGAGTTACACCCACGTTGCGCGCCTAGAGTCCCTAACGGGCGATTCGTTTGTAGATAGGACCTTCCGCAGTGTGGACCTCGAGCGTGAATTGATCGCGAATGAGATTCTGAAGGATCGGGAAATCGGCTATGTTGTAGTGCACATCCTGATTCTGCACATCCACGATGTAATCAGGCGAATGTTGCGCAAAATCGCGCTGCAGATTTTCCCACCCCTCCGGCAAAATACGGGAGCGCGTGTCGAGTCCGGGAATGGGCCCCCCAAAAACATAACCGGTCAGCGGAAAAGTCGCCACGTAGCGGCAGGCGGGGCGCATATCGGCGTCGAGATAAATTCCTGGCATTTGTCCCCAAACGAACAACCGCTCGTTAGGCAAATGATGCGCGCGCAAGTAGCGGCCGGCTTCGGTGGGCGCCCGGAATTCGATCAGCTCGCGCCATTTCACGATGGGAAAAATCACTACCGTCAAGACGAGCCAGATGCAGGCGATCGCTTGCAGCCAGCGAGAGTGGGCATCTGTTTTGGTGAAGATGCGACTGCAAAACGGCGCGGCCAGCAGAGTCAGCGGCGGAAGCAGTTGAATGTAGTAGTGCGAATAGAAACGGCCACCTGCGGCGGCGCCGAGGGCCGACGCGAGAAGCAGCATGATGAGCGCAAAATATTCCGGCCGCCGTTCCCGCCAAACTTCGCGCGCGCACGCTGCCGCGAACAAAAGCGGCAGACAGGCAAAGGCGAAAATGAGCGAGTTGTGGACGAAGCGGCCAGGGAAAAAAATCGCCGAAGCGTGATCGCGGATCGTCCAGTAAATCGCGTCGCCTAGTATTCCTTGTTGGCGCAGGAACAAAACCGCGCCGCCGAGCGCGATCCAAAAACCCGCCGCAAAAATCACAAACTGTTGCGCGGAATCAGCACTCGTTAGGCCGCGACTCGCACGGTAGCTGGGCAAAAGCAAATAGAGCCCGAGTGGCACAGCCGCGATCGCGGCCGGCTGCTTGAGCAGAAAGGCCAGACAACTCAAAATGCCCGCGAAGAAAAGCGCCGGACGCATTTTCGATTTGTCGGGAGCGAAGGCGATTGCCCAAGCCCAGACGATCGGCAGATTCATGAGCAGTTCGCCGTTTAGTTGAATGTTCTTGAAAGAAATCGCCGGCTGAAAAAGCGAGTAAAGCAAGGCCGCGATCAAGCCGATGCGCACATCGAAGAGGATGCGCCCGATCACAAACAGACCAGCCATCGTCGCCAACGTCCAAAGAAGCGCGACGATGTGCAGCGCGGCCCAATTGTATTTGCCCGCTACGGAGAAAATCGCGGCATAAGTATAGAAGAGCAGCGGGGGCTTGCGTTCCACGGCATCGCGGTAGGGTTTTGCGCCGTCGATAATTTCATCCGCAACCACGCAATAGATTCCTTCGTCATCGATCGCCTGCGGATGGAGCAGCGCGGGCAGCCGCGTTGCACTCGTTAGGCAAACAATGGCGATGACGGTGAGCCATGTCCGGCGCATTGAGGGCAATTCTCCGCCGGAGATTGCGGATGACAACCATGGGCTGCGCTCATAACTCCCCGCCTGCTTCTGTGAGTCTGCGACGCGGCGCGCCGCAGAATTGCTCCCAGTCGAGACGTTGCGAGGTTCGAGTCCCTGAGTACCAGACAAGTATGCACCTGGTCTTATCGAGATATCTGGCTTTACTGTTTGCCGTCGGGCTGGCCATCGGCGAGACGATTGTCAGTTGGGGGCATTGGCAGTTCGCACCGCTCTGGATCATCGACTACCTCACATCGGTTTGTCTGCTCTATGCCTATTACAAGACAAGCAAGGCAGAAAATCTTCATACCTTGCTCGCCGCCTGGCCTTTTGCCGCGGGGGTATTCTACATGGATCTGTTTGTGAACCTCGACCCGAACCTGCCCGCATCGATGCGACCGGGCCCGATTGTGATGTGGCTTATCGTTCTCCTGCTAGTCTCAAGTCTTGTTGGTTTCCTGACCGCGTTATCTGCATTCCGCGCCCAACGCATTCACCCATCGGCGACCACGTCAGTCTAAGATTTCCGCGCCTCAAGTTAGAAACGAGTGAATACACCCATACTAACGCCAACACTATCTACTCCGTAGTTGTGGTCAGCCAGACCAGCATTTGAGAGATGCTGGTCAACCGCGCTGGCGCTTACACTCCAGCGGCGATTGATATCGTAGCGCGCTCCGACACTGAAGAGATAGGTGAAGATGAGATCCTGTTGCTGAGCATGGTCGCCTCCGGACGAATTCGTCGCGCCGGGTCCGGAACGCATTTCAATAAAGGGAACCAAACGGGCTTTGACTTGAACGAAGTCGTAACGCAGGCCCAAAGCCAGACCGAGGAAATAGCTTTCCGGGCCTTGCACGATCGAAGTTCCGACCACGGTCGCACTGGATTCTAAACTTCCGCGCAGCCACCACGGGACCCTGGGCATTGGTCAGTCTATAACGCGCCGCCAGCAGTTCCGTCGCAAAATGATAATCAATAGGATTCTTCGATATACGGTGGCCCGCATAGATGGAATGAAACGGATTCGAGATAACGTGAAATGTGTAGGCCGACTCAAGGCTGAACTCCCATTTCCCACTTTGATATAAATCGAAATCGTCCCCGGTGGCCTTCACCTCGGGATTCTTCGACGCCGCCTCGAGCCAGGCCACTGGCATCGAAACCAAACAAACTGCCGCTAAGCAAACGCTCCCCCTTCGGCGACCGGTTTTTCTAACTGATCGGGGGAATGAAAACATTTACGAAGGGGGGAGGAGAATCATTGAGTGAGCAGCAGGTATCATAGGCATCGCTCGGATGCACGCATTTTTGAGTGTTCGGCTTCTCGTCACTGCAATACCGTGCAGTTAGGTGTGGTTTGCGGATGACAACAGCCCGCTTCGCCCGTAACCTCCCGCCTGCTTCTGTGAGTCTGCTACGCGAAATCAGCCGGGAACTCGGCGCCTACAATATTCTCGAATCGACCCGTCGCCTGGTCGATCGCAAGCCGATGCAATGCAGCTTGTACGTGACCGATCGTTGCAATCTCGATTGCGCTTATTGCACGGAATACGACAACTCACGCGCCCATCCGCCGATCGAGGAGCTAAAGAAGTGGGTGAAAAAAATCCGCGAGCTCGGCACGATGCGTATCGCGCTCGTCGGCGGCGAACCGCTCACGCATCCGGACATTGTCGAGCTAGTGCGCTACTGCCGCGAACTCGGTTTCGCGACCAGTCTGACGACGAATGGTTTCCTCCTCACTCGCGAGAAAGTAAAAGCGCTCGAAGCAAGCAGGGTTGCAGGTGATGCAGATCAGCGTCGATCGCATGACGCCGAGCCCGATCACGAAAAAATCTTTCAAGACAGTTTTGCCGAAGCTCGATTATTTCAAAGACTCAAAGATCAGTCTGCATATTACCGGCGTGATTTGCGCCGACACGCTGCCGGAATCTCGCGCTGTTTTGGAAACGGGATTATCGCGCGGCATTCCCACCGAAGTGCGGCTGGTGCACGCCGATCCGATGCAGAAATACCGCGTCGCAGCGCGGTCCGCGTGAAGAAATTGAGGCATTCATCGAAGAGATGATCGAGCGGAAGCGCGCCGGGCAAAAAATTCACAGCAGCGAAGCGATCCTCCGTTATCAATTGCAACTGCTGCGCGGTGAAGACTCTGATTGGACCTGCACCGCGGGTTACAAATTTTTCTTTGTTTCCGCGCAGGGAAAATTCTGGCTTTGCAGCATGGTGCACACGGACAAACACATCATGGATGTCACGCCCGAGGATATTTACGCAAACAATCGCAAAAAGGATTGCCAGAAAGGCTGCGGTATTTATTGCGCGATCAGCACGTCGCTCATCTTGCAGCAGCCCATGCGCACGATCGGCAACGAAGTTGTCTCGCGCACGAAGCAATTGTTCGTTCGCACACCCGAGCCCGCCCTGGCCTAACGAGAAGTTATGTTTGAATCAACTTTACGCGCTTTCGATCGAAAACCCTGGGTCGCGCATCTCTACGTCACCGACCAATGCAACCTCGATTGCGCTTACTGCAACGAGTACGATAACTCCGTCCCGCATCCGTCGCTGGCCGATGTAAAAAAGTGGATAGACAAAATCCGCGAGCTCGGTGTGGCGCGGCTCGGTTTGCAAGGCGGTGAGCCGCTCAAGCATCCCGACATTGTCGAGATCGTGCGCCATGCCAAGTCGCTCGGTTTTTACAACGTGAGCATGTCGTCCAATGCATTCTCTGCTTACGCGCGATTTGTTGCGCGCTTTGGAAGAGGCCGGTCTGGATTCATTTGCCATTTCCGTCGATCGCATGACGCCGGTGGCGAGCACGCGCAAGTCAATGAAATCCGTCCTGCACAAGTTCGATTGGTTCGCGAATTCGCCGATCAAACTCGCCGTCAGCGGCGTTCTCTTCCGCGACAGTCTCGATGAAGTGCCGACTGTAATCGACACCTGCCTCGACCGCGGCATCCGCGTGCACGCACGCGCGGTGCATGATGATCTGATCCAGCATCGGACCTTGCGCGATGCGAGTTTGAACGAACCGATTCTGCGTCTGGTCGAGCAGCAGGAAACATTGAAGCGCAACGGCGCGAAGATTCACACGAACTGGAATTTGTTTCGCTACCAAAAAGCGATGCTGCGGGGCGAACCGCTGGAGTGGACCTGCGTGGCCGGCTACAAGTATTTCTACGTTTCCGCGCGCGGAAAATTCTGGCTCTGCAACCAGGTGCGCACGGAGAGGTCTATTCTTGATATTACGTCGGAAGATCTACTGGCGTATAACACGAAGAAATCATGTCAGGCCGGCTGCGGCGTTTATTGCATCGTCGATACATCACAGAAGGTGAACAACTTCGCGGCGTACGCGGCGCGGGATGTTTTTGGAACCCTGCGCAGCCGACTCGGCGCTCGCCGACGCGATTTGCCGCGACGGATGCGTGACTTGCCGGCGAATGGCCTAACGAGTAGTAGCGCGGCGGCTCCGCAGGACAATCATGCCAGCGCGCAGCCAGTGCACTCCGGCGGTTGCCAATCCCCAGCAGGCGCAGAAACGAAAAGTTGAAGGCGCGGCTCGCAGCGCGAGCCCAACGGCCAGCAACCAAATGTAAACGTCGCGCCGCGCGCCGATCAGCCTGACGAACCGATCGAAGGGCGCGTAATCGTCGAGCAAAACTCCGGTGCGCAAACGCGCGATGTGTTTACCCAATTTGTCGAGGCCTTCCGCGGCCATGATGAGAAAAAAATAAAGCCACGCGTCGCGCAACTGACCGCTGCGGTGGAACCAAAAGGCCAGCGCAGCCCACCACGAAGTCTCGTAAACGAAATCCAGATAGTGTTCCCATTTCCCGCCCGCGGTCGTTTCAATTTTGATCCGCGCCTGTTTGCCATCGAGTCCATCGATCACGCCCACCGCGAGCGCGGGAATCATGCCGAGCCACAAATGCCCCGTGGCAAAAAATCCGGTGGCGGCGAAGGCTACGATGAGATTGAAAAGGGAAATCTGGTTCGGCGTGATCGACGTGCGGCAGAGCCAGCGCATGATCCAGGTTTCGATGGGCGACTGCACAATTGCCGGAATGTCGAGTGTGCCGTTTTGGCCGGTGTCGAAGATGATGCGCTCGGCCGCGCGACGTAGTTCCGGCGCCGGCGCAGGAAAAAACACCGGGCGCAAATTGCGTCGCATGCTTTTGACGTAGGCTGGAATCTTCGCGGCATCGATGACATCACAGTTGCCTAACGAGTCGTAATTTGCGGTCACAGCGGCGCCGGAAACAAATCCGTGTGGACCCTTTTTCGCATCCCGAAGCAGAGGCAACAATTCGTTAGGCGGCGCGGAATCGACCAGCGCGCCAACGTTCTCGCTTTCCGTAAGCGCGCGAATCAAGCGCGCGTCGCAGTAAATATTTCCCGGCAAAGACAAAGCGCGTTCGTGCGAGTGAAATTCGCCGCGCGTGATAATTCGCGTAGCCAAATCACGACGCGCCCACGAGGGCGGCTCGATACCGCCGCGAATTTCCATCGGTGTCTCAGAAACAATCGTGGCCTGCTTGAACCCGAGTCTTTGCAGAATACGCAGTTGTCGCTCGAGCAAAGAGACGCCGCAGAGCTCGCTCAAAGCTTCCGGGGCGTTTGCGAAAATCACCACCTGCATGCAAACCTAGCTAGCACAGACTAGACTAAACGCGATGCTTCCGCCGCCGGCTTTGCGTTGTCACGACCTCGAGCGTTTTCTCGGGCAGGATGAGTCGCGCGTACACGCCTTGCGCGGCGTTTCGCTCGAGCTCGAGCCCGGCACCGTGCATGCCGTGGTAGGGCCGTCCGGCTGCGGCAAAAGCACGCTCCTTTACATCCTCGGCCTGCTCGATCGCCCTGATGCCGGCTGGATCGAAATGGAATCCGACAACGTTTCGCATTTGCCCGACCACGAACTGTCCCGCCTGCGCCGCGAGCTGATCGGATTCATCTTTCAATTTCATTTCCTGCTCGAGGAATTCACCGCCGAAGAAAACATCATGATCCCGATGCGACGGCTCGGCCGTTTGTCCGAAAAAGAAATGCGCGAGCGCGCGGCGGAATTACTCGAAGGGGTTGGGTTACGCGAGAAACGCGAGCGGCCCAGCCGTCATCTTTCCGGCGGCGAACAACAGCGCGTGGCAGTAGCGCGTGCCCTCGCGAACGATCCACAAATTATCCTCGCGGACGAACCGACCGGAAATCTCGACACGGAAAATTCGCATCGTGCCTTCGAATTGTTGCAGGAAATTGTGAAGGCCGGACAGAAATCGCTGCTGCTCGTGACGCATAACCCGGCGATCGCGGAACTCTGTGACTGGGTCCACGAAATGAAAGATGGCCGTATCATCGCCAAACATCCGCGGGGCAAGGTGCTCTCGATTTTCGAACATTAACGCCGACGATAAATCACGTCCGCGCCGGCGGTCGCGACCGCCAGCGCGGGCAAACGCGCTACTGCGCGGAGTCGTTGCGACATCTAGATGGAGACCAACTGCGTCTCGACCAGGCGCCGATAAAAATTCGACGTGCGCAGCAGTTCGTGGTGCGGGCCGCTTGCGATGATTTTTCCGTGATCGATCACTACCACGCGATCGACATGCACCACCGTCGACAAACGATGCGCGACGATTAACGTCGTCGGTTGATATTCGAGACCGCGCAGGCCTTCCTGCACAATGGCTTCACTCTCCGCATCGAGTGCGCTGGTCGCTTCGTCCAGAATTAAAATGCGCGGCTTGCGCAAAAGCGCGCGCGCAATCGCGAGACGTTGCCGTTGCCCGCCGGAAATCTGCACGCCACGCTCGCCAATCTCCGTTTCATAGCGCTGCGGAAGCCGCTCGATGAATTCACTCGCGCGCGCCAGATCGGCCGCGGCGAAAATTCCATCGGCGCCATCGTGGTGTCCGTAGCGAATGTTGTCGCGAATGCTGCGCGAAAAAAGCACCGGCTCCTGCATGACAATTCCGATCTGACCACGCAGCCACTGTGGATCGAGGTCGCGAATGTCGTGACCATCGAGGAAAATTTTTCCTGCGATCGGGTCGTAAAAGCGCAGAAGTAAATTGACGATGGTCGATTTGCCGGAACCCGAACGCCCAACGAGGGCGACACTTGTGCCGGGCTCGATTTCCAAAGTCACACCATCGAGCGCGGAAACTTCCGGCCGCGCCGCATAAGTGAAGTGTACATCCTGCAGCGCGATGCGGCCCTCGATCTGTGCCGGCTTCGCGCCGCCGCCGTGCGGTAGTTGCGGTTTCTGCGCCAGCAGTTCCAGAACCCACGCGGTCGAACCCGAAGTGCGAATTGCTTCGGACCAGAACTCGGAGGCGGAGCGGACGCCTTTCGCGACAATGAAAGCGTAAAGCATGAATTGAACGAGCGCGCCGGTCGTAAGTTGTCCGCGCACAATTAAAATGCCGCCGACCCAAAGCCCGAGCAGCGCGGCCCCTTCGCTGCCGAGAAGCGAAATTGCATTGCCCGCCGCGAGACCGGAAATTCGACGGCGCGCACGGTCGACCGCGGCCTGCAATTTTTTCCAGTGCCGTTCCGCTTCCGTATTTTCCTGGGCAAAGGCGCGGACGGTGCGAATGCCGCTGATCGTTTCATGCGCAATCGTGCCAGCTTCGGCATATGCGCTCTGCGTCGCCATGGAAGCGCGCCGCACGCGACGCCCGAGCAATGTAATGGTTAGGCTTAGAATCGGGAGCGTGACCAGGACCAGACAACTGAGCAGGGGCGAAGTGCCGAAGAGAAGAACAATGCCGCCGAGCGCGATCATACTGTAATGCACGGCATCCCCCAGCCGTTCGCCGAGCAGCCATTGCACATGCGGAATCTCGGACCACAACCGCGACGTGAGCATGCCGGTGTTGGCGTCGTCGAAAAATGCGATCTCCTGTTTGAGCAAATGTTCAAACGAATCCTGGCGCATGCGCGCGGAAACTTTTTCGGAGCCCAGATCGAAGAGATAATTGCGGAGATAATTGGTGATGGCGGCGGCAACGAGAAGCCCGAGCATGATGAGCGCGAGCTGATTGACGCGCCAGATCTGGCCGCCGCGCAGACCTTCATCGATCGTGATGCGAATGGCCTGCGGGTAGCCGAGCGTGACAAACATGCCGACGAAAATGGCCAGCGTCCCAAGCAGGAAGCAACGGCGTTCCCGCCAGACGAGGTGACCGAGCACGCGCCAGTGTGTTTTCATCGCTTAGCTACCATTCGTTAGGCATGATCGCGCCATTCCAATTCTCTGGCAAAGAACGCATACAGTTCGTTATTTCTCGAATGACATGAAGCGAATTTTTCTCACCGGCGCGAGCGCTGGCATAGGACGCGCCATTGCTGAGCGTCTTAATGAATGCTGGGCATGAAGTCTGGGGGACATCGCGCGATCCCGAGCGTTTATCACAACTACCACGGCTGCATCCGATCGTGCTCGATTTGTCGAATACGCAATCAATCAACATGGCCTTCACGCAGGCGTTGAGCGAAGCAGGAAATTTCGATGTGGTAATTAACAACGCCGGCGACCTGAATTATTTCGGGCCACGGAATCTATTTCGGCGCAGACTTTATCTGCGCAATTTCAAACACTCGTCTTCGCACACATGGAGCTTTGCCGCCTTGCTCTGGCTTCCATGCGCTCACACGGCAGCGGACGCGTCATCAATGTCACCTCGCTGGCGGCGCGGTTACCCGTTCCGTTTCAAGGGCCCTACAATGCCGCGAAAGCTGCCATGGCTTCCTTCACGATGTCGATGCAAGTGGAGCTCGAAGGATCAAACATTCGCGTCATTGATGTGCAACCCGGCGACATTCACCACACCAAGCTGCATGACGTCATCGCAAATATTCCCAAAGAGGATGGTCCTCACGCCACTCGAATGGCGCACGTCTGGCGCGTGGCCGATCGAAACATCAAAGCTGCGCCAGGTCCCGAAGTGGTTGCGCGCTGCATCGCGAAGTTGATCGACGCCACCAATCCGCCGCCACGCGTGACGGTCGGAAGTTTTTTCGAAGCCTCGATCGCTCCCTTTATTTTTCGGCTCCTCCCCCAACGAACGCGCATCTGGTGTTTGAAAATATATTATCGTCTATAAAGTGGCGCGGGTGATTACTGACGCTGTCATTCTCATGGCCGGAACCGCTTCGCGTTTGCGTGGTGTGGCGAAGCCGCTCATCCCGATCAATCAACGGCCGCTTATTTCCTATACGCTCGAAGCGCTCGAAAAAATCGGCGTGCAAAATGTTTACGCAATTGTGGGGCCGAAGGGTGAAGAATTAGCTGCCGCACTCGCGCCTCTCATTTCGGACGAGATTAATTTCCACGCCGTCTCGAACCCGAATTGGCAAAAACAAAATGGCGTGTCTCTGCTTACGGCCGCAGGCAAAGCACGGGCGCCGTTTTTTCTCCTGATGGGCGATCATCTTTTCGACACCGCGATTCTCGAACGAATGATCGAGCACGCCCGGCCCGAGGATTTAAACCTGGCCGTCGATAGAAGAATCAATTCCGTTTTCGATTTGGATGATGCGATGAAAGTGCAGACGGAGAACGAGTTCGTCGTCGCGATCAGTAAAACGCTTTCGACCTACAACGCGATCGATACGGGAATTTTTGTCTGTCCCGAAAGCATTTTTGATTTTTTGCGCAGCGTTCTGCGCGATGGCGATTGCAGTCTAGCCGACGGTGTGCGCGCCATGGCTCAGCAGCGAAAAGTGCGCGCGATCGATATCGGCGAAGCGTGGTGGCAGGACGTCGATACGCCCGCGATGTTGCAGCACGCGGAGGAATTTCTTACCGCGCAAACTTTGGCCGCCGAATAAGCGCGATCGCAGACAGGCCCGCCGCCAACACACCTACCAGGAGCGAGGCATGCAAAATCAGCGCGGGCGCGCCGAGGGCCGCGAGCACAATGAATCCCACCCAGGCTACATCGCGTTTCGTGATCTGCGCGAGGAAGTCCACCAAACGTCCGCTGATTTTCAGTGCGCCCGACCGCGTGAGCATGCGCGCGTATCGATCGTAATAACGCGAGGATGGAATGGGCTCTTCCGCGGTAGTTGAGCGCGGGATCAAAAACAGCAGCGCTTCCGTCGCGATGATGAGAAGCGCAGTCACGATTCCTTCGCCAACCAATCCCAGACCAAACCCGAGACAAAGGACGAAGAGAACATTGACGAGTGTGTCCACAACGAGATCGACGCGACGTCCCATGGCGGAATCGCGATAACAGGCGCGCGCAATTTCGCCATCGCACCCGTCGAAAATGCTGAAGCCGTAAAGCAAAACGGTCCCCAGGAGAATGGAAGCTGTAATCACCGCGAAGAGAAAAGCGCACACCGGCCAGCGCGAAAAGGAAAGCGGCAATGGTGGCGTGCAGCGGCTGCGCGCATGGCGCGAATAAGCCAGCGACTGATGCGGGTGGAAATTCGACGATCGATATTACGCGCGACCCAACCATCCTGCGGTTTGCCTAACGAGTGCACGAACCATTTCTCTGCCGCGGGCAATTCCGCGCTGCTGGTTAAAATCTTGCAACAGCCATTGGAATTATTATTCGCAAGTGCTTCGCCCATTTTACCGCGGCGGACCAGCAAACGTGTCGTTAGGCGAAGGGAATTATTTTCGGTCGTTGTCTCGCGCACTTTAAGCAGCGGCGCATAACAACGTTCCGGCAAACGGCGCGCGCTTTCCGCCAACTTTTCGTCCCACACAATCTCGACTGTGTCCGGCGCAAGCTCTCGGTCTTGCAAAGCCAATTCCTCTAAGCCGAAAATCAAGCGCTCGATCTGTCGCAGGCCGGCGATTTTCCAATTGGCCGATTCGTCGGCAAGAATGGTTACGCTTTTCACTCGGAGGGCGCTATGCAGCAATGGCTTTGCTGTAAATCCGGTAGGTCTTGTATTTCTCCGCGCCGATGGCTTCGAGAAACCGATTCATCATCCGGTTGTTTTCCAGGATCAGGCTGCACTCGCCCATGAAGCCTCTTTTCAGCATCGCTTCTTCAATGATCCGTAAGACCAGCATTTCCGCGACGCCGTGCCGCCGATATTTCGGCACCACGCCCATCGCCACCACCCGCACCGTTTTGATGCGACTCTTGTAGTAAAGCAATTTCGCCAGGCCGATCGGCAAACCAAATGTCGTTAGGCGACCGTTTTTTATTTTGCGAAGCGACGTTAATGTCGGGCACGCACAGAATGAATCCAACCGGCTCCGATTCCCCTTTGACTTCCGCCAGCCAGATCAGTTCGGGCACGAGGATCGGCTTCATCTCCTCGGCCATGTGCTCGAATTCCTTTTCGGTGAATTGCACGAAGCCCCAATTATCTTTCCACGCCTCGTGGTAGATCTCGCGAATTCTTGCCGTTGTCCTTCGCGAAGATCGCGCAGATTTCTCTGGCGCAGCGTGACCTCGCGTCGCTTTTCTGACAAGGCGCCGGCCAGTCGACGCAGCCGAGCCGCGGCCTCGGCGGGATCCGAAAACCACCAGGCATAAAGGTCGATCTCTTTTTCGAATCCGGCGCGCTCGATCAGCCGCGGTAATACGGAGGATTGTGTGCCGTCAAAACTATCGGCGGGAATTCAAACCCTTCGATGAGCACACCACAGAGATAGAAGATCGAGTAATCGATCGGTCCGATGATCTGGTCACGACCGCGTTGGCGAAGCCAATCCGCCGCGGCATCGAGCAATGCGTTCGCGACTTCTTGATCGTCGATCGACTCGAACATCCCAAAGAAGCCGACATTCAATCGTTGAATCGCGTTATAGTTCGGATCGTCGCTGGCCATGATTCGTCCGACGATTTCGCCGTCGCGACGCGCGAGAAAAAGCTCTGCCTCTCCGTGCTCGTAAAACGGATGTTTTTTGCGATTAAGAAATTCTTTCCGCTCCAGTATTAGCGGCGGCACCCAGGCGGGATCGTTCGCATAAACGCGCCAGGGGAATTTGATAAAAGAGTCAAGTTCCGCGTTCGAATGGACCTGGGTGATTTCGATTCCGGACACAACGAATTGATTTCACGGACAGCGACTCAATGCGCAAGAGCGAACTGACATTGCAGCCGCGGAAAAATCGAGTAATAGCCTCGACTTCGTGGCATTTCCTCAGTCTGTTCTCGCGCAACGTCTCGCTCTTAAATCCTTCGAAATCGAGGAGCGGGTGGACATCTGTCTTGTCCGTCCGTTAGGCGCCATCATCGCTCGCGGCGCGCGCGCACTTCGGATGACACCGAATCAGCTCACCATCGCCAAAACAATCATCGGCATGGCCGGCGGCGCTTTGCTCTTTCGCGAACAGCCCGGTCTCTTTCCTGTCGCGCTCTTCTATCTATCGGCGGTGTTCGACTCTTCCGATGGGCAGCTCGCGCGCATGACCGGACAATTCACCGAACTGGGTCGGGTGCTCGATGGCTTGGGCGATTACCTCGGACATGCGGCGATCTACATTGCGATCGCCGCCGGCGTCGTCCATCGCGGCGGAGACAGCTCCATTTTTGCCTGGATGCTGTTGGCCGGGATAGCGAATGGGATTCAGTCACAGATGTATGACTATCACCGGGCTGTTTATATCAAGACGGTCGAGGAAGGCCGCGCACCCGAGAATCATCCGGCCCGAGTGCCATCGTGGATCAACTGGCTTTATCGTGGATACTCCATGATGCAGCGCTACCTGATTGGCCGGGATGCGGACGTGGAAGCTGCGCTCGCTGCGCGCTCGGTTGCCGGCCAAATCCGAGAGGAAGATCGCGCGCGCTATCGAGAATGTTTTTATCGGTCGGTGCGCTGTTGGAATCTGTTCGGATCGAATACACGCTTCCTCGCCATTGCCGTATTGCTCTGGTTTCACCGGGTTGATCTGTTTTTCGCGTTTATCCTGGTGCCGATGAATCTGGTATTAGCGGCCGTGTGGTTTTGGCAGCAACGGGCCGATCAGAAATTCCTTAGCGGATTGACGACGTAAGTAAATGATTCGCGCGGTTCTTTTCGACCTCGGCGGCACACTCGATGGCGGTGTGCATTGGCTCGATCGCTTTCTGGCGCTCTACTACGATTTGGGAATCGAGCTGCCGCGGGAGAAGATTCGCGCGGCCTTTGATGCGGCGGAAGGGCAATCGGTCTGCGACACCGAAATGGAAAATGCCGACCTGACCTCGATGGTGCGGCTGCACGTGAAATGGCAACTGGCGCACCTCGGCTTGAAGGAGCCAAACCTGACAGAACGTTTGGTTGAAAAATTCGTCACCCCGATGAAGATAGCCGCCCTAACAAATAGACAACTCCTGGCCGATCTGAAAAAACTCGGATTTTCCCTCGGAGTCGTCTCTAATGGGTGTGGAAATGTGGCGAAACTTTGCGCGGACTTCGGTTACGCGCCTTATCTTTCTGTGATTATCGATTCACGCCGGGTTGGCCTTTTCAAGCCAGACCCAGCCATCTACAAGTACGCCGCCAATGCAATCGGGCGCCATGATCCGGAAAACATCCTGATGGTGGGCGATTCGTTCGAGCGCGATGTGCGCCCGGCAAAAAGCCATGGGAATGAAGACCGGCCTGGCTGGAAGGTGGCGATGTTGACGGAATGTCCGCGAACCGGAGTTGGTTGATATTCCATCTGCACGAATCTTGGTGAACTGCTCGCAATCTGCTCAACGGAAACGTGGTCGAAGCATGAAAGCCGGAATCTTCGCGGCCGGGCAAGGTCAGCGAATCCGCCGACGAAGCGGCGCACGTTGAAACCGCTCGTGAAGATCGCGGGCCAAACTTTGATCGAACGCGTCTTGTACTCGTTAGGCACGACGGGCGTATCGGAGGTTGTTGTTCTCATCAATGAGGAATCGATCGCGGTGCGCGATCACGTCGCGAGTCTGCCTTGGCCTTTCGACTTAACCTGGATCATCGAAACAACGCCGACCTCGATGCACAGCTTCCTGCGCGTGATCGAGGTTCTCGCTGCAGACGGAGACGAAGGGCCATTTTTGCTTTCGACGGTTGATACTGTTGCTGCGCCGAAAACCTACGAGCATTTTTTCACCCAAGCGCAACAGACAGACGCCGCCGTCGCGCTCGCTTTGACTTCGCCGCGTGATGACGAAAAGCCGCTGCTTGTTCGTTGCGCGCACGATTCTCTGCGGATCACCGCGATTGGCGACGGAGCCGCGCCTTCCGACTACGCGACCGCGGGAATTTATGCGGTGCGGCCGATCGTTTTGCGCGAGGCGGCCGACGCGCGCCGCGATGAACTTAAGCGCCTTGCGCGATTTTCTGGGCCGTCTGCTCGATCGCGATTATCCGTTGGCCGGCATTCCGATCGCCGATTCGATCGATGTCGATTATTCGGCCGACATCGACAAGGCCGAAGCGTTTCTCGAGAGCATCGCGGTATGAAACGCCTTCTCGGTATCTATCGCGAAAAGGAATTTTCGCCGGGTCGTCATCAATCGAATGATTTTCTTCTGCTCGAAGAAATTGCGTCCCGACTGCGCGAGCGCAACGTCGCGGTTGATTTGCTGAGCCTCGAACAGGCCAATGGCCATCCCGCGCAAGCGGAAATGGTTTTTTCGATGTGCCAAGGGCGTCCGGCGCTGGAAAATCTCGACGCGTGGGAACGAGACGGAATTCGCATCATCAATAGTCCGCGCTCGGCGCTCAATACTCATCGCGATCGCCTGCCGCCCTTGATGAACAAAGCGGGCGTTGCGTTTCCGGCGACGCAACTCGTTGAAACAAATAACGGCAATCATCCGCGCGACATCGATGTGAACGGCGGCGTCTGGTTGAAACGCGGTGACGTCCACGCCTCGATCGCTTCAGACGTGCAATGGGTCGATTCACTCGAAAAACTGGAGGAGGGCTTGGCGGATTTCGCGCGCCGCGGCATCGACCTCGCGGCGGTGCAGGCGCATCGCGAAGGCGACGAGATCAAATTCTATGGCGTGGCGGATGTTGGATTCTTTCACTGGTTTTATTCGCGGGACGCGCGCCGCTACAATTTTGCTTTGAATGAATTGCAGGAACTGGCCGAGCGCGCCGCCGCGGCAGTGGGTCTGGATATTTTCGGCGGAGATGTAATCGTCTCGCCTTCCGGTGAACTCACGTTGATCGATTTGAATGACTGGCCATCCTTTGCGCCTTGTCGTGAAGAGGCGGCCAGCGCGATCGCGGAGCTAATTCTGAAACGCGCCAATGCTAACTGAATCGCCACTCAAACTCGCACGCGCACCAAGGCGCTTTTCGATGAGGAACAAAACTTCATCGCGCCTGGTTTGCAGACGATCGCGTTGCTCTCTGAACTGGCGATTGCACGCGGCCAGGGCGTGACACTGACCGATCTCGACGGTCGCGATTATCTCGATTTCAACGCCGGTGTTTCTGTCGCAAGTCTCGGACACGCGCATCCGCGCTACGTCGCGGCGCTTACGGAACAACTGCACACCGTCACGGTCGGCAGCTTCACTTCCGCTCCGCGTGCAGAACTCGTTAGGCTAATTGCCGATCTGATGCCCGGCGAACTCACGCGCACACAATTTTTCAGCGGCGGCGCTGAAGCAGTGGAAGCAGCGATTCGTCTGGCGCGATCTTTTACCAAGCGCACGGACATCATTGGATTTACCGGCGGATTTCACGGCAAAACCGCCGGCGTTCTGCCCTTGTCGGATGTTGATTGGAAAACGGAAGTCGGCCCCCTGCCACTCGGTCATCATCTCGCGCCTTATCCGGATCCGACGCGCATCGATCGCGAGACGGCATTGAAAGAATTGCGGCGGGTGATCGAGCGCGAAACTGCTGGCAAACCGGCGGCGATCATCATCGAGCCGATTCAGGGCACAGCGGGAAACATCGTGCCGCCGACAGGTTTTCTGCGCGAAGTTCGCGAGGTCGCGCACGAATACGGCGCGCTCATGATCGCGGACGAAATGATCACCGGCTTCGGTCGCACCGGAAAAACTTTCGGCGTCAATCATGACGATGTTGTTCCCGATATCATGACAGTCGGAAAAGGAATGGCCGCTGGCTTTCCTGTGAGCGCGGTGATTTCGACTGATGAAATCATGGCCGCGAAACCGTTCTCGCTGCCGAGCGCTTCTTCCTCCAGTTACGGCGGGAATCCGCTCGCAGCCGCGGCGGTTTTGGTCACGATCAAAACGATTCTCGATGACAATTTGATTCAGAACTCCGCGACCATCGGGCAATTTTTACAGGATGGATTGAAGGCCATTGCGAAAAAACATCCAACGATCGCGAATGTGCGTGGCCGTGGATTGCTGGTTGGTTTTGACTTCGTCGCCGCAGATGGAAAAACTCTCCTTCCCAAAGCGCCCTGCATTGAATTCTTCAAACATTGCCTCGCTGAAGGCTTGATCATGATGAGCTACACCCCGCGCGTGCGAATGCATCCGCCGCTCATTTTGCGCAAGGCGGAAGCGGAACGCGCCCTCGCCATCATCGAGCACGCGGTCGCGCGGATGGCTCCATGCTGAGGGGCGCGATTGTTGGCTTTGGCAACGTCGCGCAATTCGGTCACTGGCCCGGTTACGCCACCAACGGTGAGGCGGAAATCGTCGCGGTCATTGACCAATCAGAAAAAAGACGCGCCGCGGCGAAATCGCTCAAGCACTCGTTAGGCACATTTCACTCGTTAGGCGACGTTGCCCGCGACGCGATCGACTTTGTCGATATTTGCACGCCGCCGTCCCGTCATTCCGAACCAATGCTGCAAGCGATCGAACGCGGTTGGCATGTGCTGTGTGAAAAACCGCTCCTGCTCGAATCGGATGTTGTCGACCAAGTCCGTGCGAAGGCGCTCGAAGCCGGTGTCGCCGTCATTCCGGTGCACAATTGGAAATACGCACCCATCATTCGTGCCACGACGAAGTTGTTAGGTGAAGGCGCGATCGGAAAATTACAGCGCGTGAAAATCACCACCTTGCGCATGCGCGATGCGGCCACGGCCGATGAATCGCAGCCAAATTGGCGGCGCGATCCAAAGGTCGCCGGCGGCGGAATCGTGATGGATCACGGCTGGCATTCCATCTATCTGGCGTTGCACTGGTTCAAAGAAATTCCCGACAAAGTTAACGCTAAGCTTACGCGGTCTAACGAACAGTCAGTGGAAAGCGAAGCTGTTCTCGATCTCAGCTTTCCCTCGGGCGAAACACGAATTGAGCTGAGCTGGGAAGCCCGCGAGCGAGCCAATCGAATCACTCTAATCGGCGACAAAGGCGAACTTGCTCTCGACGACAATAGTCTGAGCGCGAATGGGAAATCGCAGCGCTTTGAACCCGGCTTGACCGCCGGATCGCATCACGCCGACTGGTTCGAGACGATGCTGCCGGATGTCCTCGGTGCCTTTCGCGATCCAAAAAAATCGCGTCCGATCTTTGAGGAGGCCGCGAATTGCCTGGCGATAATTCGCCGCGCCTACGCGGTCGCGCGCGCCAGCTGAGGCACGAAAGTGTCCGCGAGAATGTTCAGCGCTTCGTCAAGATCGGCGCGCGTGTGATTGGCCGTGACACAGGCGCGAAAACAAATTCCCTCCTGCGGAACCGCCGGATAATCCACCGGCGCAACCCACAAACCGCGCCGGCGCAACTCGTGACCAAGCTGATACATGCGGCCGCGATCTCCCACGACCAGCGGCATGATGTAAGTAGTCGATGCGCCGGTATCAATGCCTAACGAGTTCACATGCGTACGAAAATATTCTGCGTTTTGCCAGAGCCGCTGGCGCAGTTGCGGCTCGCTGTTTGCGACCTCGAGCGCTTTCAGAATCGCGGCGATTACAACTGGCGGCAACGCGCAGGAATAAACGTAGGAATGCGCATAGAGTCGCAGATAATCCAGTGTCTCGCGCGGGCCGGCAACAAAACCGCCTAACGAACCAAACGCTTTCGAAAATGTTCCGTAAACCAGCGGAATGCGATCCTGCGTCCCGAAATGCTCGGCCGCGCCTCTGCCAGTAGGTCCACACGCCAGCATCGAGTGCGCTTCGTCGATCAAGACAGTGGCGTCATGCGCATCCGCTACGGCCAGCAATTCGTCGAGCTTGGCGAAATCGCCATCCATCGAATAGATGCCTTCGACGATGACGAGCTGCCGTTTCCCTTTGCGGCGTCGCAACGCCTCTTCCAGCGAATTCGGATCGTTGTGCTCGAAGCGATCGACGCGGCAGCGAGACAAGACTGCCCCGTCGCGCAAACTCAAATGCGATCGATTATCCATGATCGCCACATCGGTTTTGCGCAACAGACCTGAAATCGTCCCAAGCGCTCCGCCAAAACCGCTGTTGAAAAGAATCGCATCCTCGCGTCCGAGAAAACCAGCGATAGCACGTTCCAATTTCCGATGCAGATCGGTCATGCCGGAAAGCGTGGGCGAACCGCACGCTCCAACTCCATATTTGGCCAGGGCGGCGGTCGCGGCTTGAATTATTTCCGGCCGATTCGCCAGGCCGAGATAATTATAAGAACAAAGATTAATCACCGGCTGCGGTTGGCCGTCGTACTCGATCGTGGTTCGGGCATCCGCGCTCGCCATCATCATCGGCTCGTAGAGCTCCGCTTCCCATGCCCCACCAGTCCGCCACTCCGTGAAACCGGCAGGGGGCCGCAGCACGTCGTCGCTTTCCCCGACGACGAAATCGCCCAGGCTCAAGCTCGGGTCGAAGCCGTTTCTTCCGCTAAGGTAGCGAATCGCCTCTCATATGGGCAGGTTAGAGTTAGAGTTGTAGAGGAACTTGAAGTCGAAGCGGCCTCGCCATTTGCACGATGCGTGCGGGATTTGCTCTGCGGTGCGGCGGCTTAAAAGCAGGCCGATTATCTAACAGATTCCTACCCGCCGCGCAACCCCTCCGTTTAACGCGACCCTAACGGGATTCGAACCCGTGTTACCGCCGTGAAAGGGCGGTGTCCTAGGCCACTGGACGATAGGGTCAGGGAGCCGCCAATATCAGAAGCGCGCGCTTACGGCGCAAGTGATTTGGCGGCCAGACACCAACTGAGCGGTCCGCTGGGTCGCGCCGCGATGCGGAGCGAGGACGTGAGCGGCGTTTTCGACCAGCCGGCTGCGTGCATTTTGATCGCGGAGAAGCTCGGCAACCTTCTGGGTAAGCGCTTCGGCATCGCTGATCTGGATCGCGGCAGAGTGCTCCAACAAGGAGCGCGTAAGAGCAGTGAAATTTTCCATGTGCGGACCGAAGACAACCGGTTTGCCGGCCAGAATCGGCTCGACCGGATTTTGACCTCCAGTTGTCGTTAGGCTTTTCCCAATGAAGACGATGGTTGCGACAGAGTACCAGGCGCGCAGCTCACCGGTTGTGTTTAGAAGGAGGCAATCGGGCTCGCTCGCACGCGCCTCCGAGCGCAAAACAACGTGCAAACCGAGCGCGACGAGTTTCGCGATAATGTCCGGGCATCTCTCCACATGACGAGGTGCAATGACGAGGAACAACTCCAGAAACTCCCCTCGTAACTGGAGAAAAACGTTCGCGAGAATTTCCTCTTCGCCAGGATGCGTGCTGCCGCCGAATAGAACGGGTCGACGTTCATCCACGCCTAACGAGTGCAACATCGCCCGCGGCTCGTCCGCGGCCGCCATTATTTCAGTTCCATCGAATTTGATGCTTCCAACAACTTCTATTACCTCGCGCGGAACGCCGATGCCGACCCAACGTTCCACGTCGTCGGGTTCCTGGACGCAGACGAGATCGAGACAACGAAAGGTCGGTGCCACAAAAACGCGGAATTTTCGGAAACGACCTTCCGATCGCACCGAAAGGCGCGCGTTTACCAAACTGACTGGTATACGATGGGCCCGCGCCGTTGCGGCAAGATTCGGCCACACCTCTGCTTCGACCAAGATCAGCCGAATGGGTCGAATGACAGAAAATGCACGACGAACAATCGGCCAAAAATCGAGCGGATTGTATAAGACCTCAATCCATTCCGGGGCGTCGCGCTGCGCCACGGCGTAGCCTGTGGTTGTGGTTGTCGTAAGCACGCATGCAAAACTCGGATCGAGTTCGCGCATTTTCCTCGCGAGTTTTAGCGCGATCGAAACTTCTCCAACGCTAACGGCGTGAATCCAACTGGACTGGCGTTTTGCTAGTCGCGATTGAACGTCGCGATCGTAAAAAGCGAAACGTTGTCCGAAGTTGCGCCGGTAATTTCCGCGCCGCCGCATCTTCACCAAATAACCGGGCAGAAAAAAAAGAAAGCCCAGCGGAAAAAGCAGATTGTAAAGGAAGCGGATCATTCGCCGGAGTCCGCATGCTGAAGCATGAGCACTTCCGTCGCACCATATTTTCGCGCGCGCAGAATTTCCCAGTACGGATGAGCGGGCAATTCTTCCGCCGGCCGTTTCTCCAAAACGAACACTCCGGAACGGGTGAGTAATTTCGCCAGTTTCTCATTCGCCAGAACCAGCCGGGTAAATTCTTCTCCGCCTTTTGTTTTCTCGTAGGGTGGATCGGCAAAGATAATGTCGAAGCACTCGTTAGGCGGTAATGTTTCAAGGAAAGCAAACACGTCTTGCCGGCGCACGCGACCGCGCAATTTCGTCCGAATGAAGTTTTGCTCGATAGCAAAAACCGCATCGCGCTTGTTCTCGACAAAAGCCGCAGAGGCCGCTCCGCGACTGAGCGCTTCGATCCCGAGCGCACCCGTTCCGGCAAATAAATCCAACACGCGCGCGTTTAACACTCGATCGCCCAGGCTGGAAAAGATCGCGGCTTTCACGCGATCCATCGTCGGCCGCACATCCGTTTCCGGCACGGCCAGCCGGATACCGCCGGCGCTACCGGCGATCACTCTCATGGCGTCGGTGCAGGCGTCGCCGTAGACGACTCGCCGCGCTCGCGAAGACTTTCGGAGTTAGGCAATCTGGCCGGCTTCGGCGTTTTCCCCCCGAGCAGGCTATTAATAATTCCACCGAGATCCTTCGCTTCCGAGCCGATCAGTTTACCCATCAAGTTAGTCTTCGGTCGTTCCAACGTTCCGCTGACCTGAAAATCGATCGCCGCGAAACCGGCTTCTTCGATGGAGTGAAAGTTTTCGCGCACCGCTCGAAAAAGTTGGCCGCGCACCTTTTCATTGATCACTAACTGAGAATCGAGTCGCAGCTTTCCATTAAAACCGACGGTGCCTTTGGCCGAAAGGCGGATGTTCGGCGAGCTTAACATCAAGTCGTCCACCATCACCACGCCGGGAGTGATGTGATACTTCACGTAGGCCTGATCGAGTTTCAGCTGCGCCAGGTCTTCGAGTTGCAATATCTGACCGAGCGCGACCAGCAAACTGTAACGATGAACTTCGCCATCCCGCAGATAAATTTCGCCAACGCCGCTGAGCGCGTTCGCGTCGGCCGTTTTGCCATGCGCGTCGAGCTGGCCTTCAATACGCCCCTTCAACATTCCGGCGGGGCCGCCGGCCTCGGTCAAAACACGATCCACCTGCACCCCGCGGAAATTCACCTTCGCCATAAACGGCGAGTCCTCCTCGCTTTGATGAAGGTCGAACTCGCCGGTGACATCGCCTTCGCCGGCGTGGGCCCGAATTTCAGAAAGGTGCAGCCGCTCGGGATCATATTCGACCGGTGATTCGAGATCGTTCAGGAAAAACCGGTTCCGCAGCGAAATCTTTTTGATTGTCGTCCGTCCGCTCAGTTCGGTCGCGCTCCGAAAATCCGACCGAAACCGAACGCCATCGAAGCTGGCCACCGGCGCTCCCTTCTCGTCCTGAAAATGGAAATTACCTTTGGAAAGACTTACTCGCCTTACTTCGGGAGTAAACGAGACGGTCTGGCTCTCAGCTACTTTTGCCGGCGCGGACATTGCCGGAATCGCACTGCCAGTCGCCGTTGGTGACTCAACCGGGTGCGGCGAGGGCGCCTCATTTTCAACCACGCTCACTTCTTCCGGTTGCGGCAGCGAAGAAGGCAGACGCCACTTACCGTCCGCATTCTGCGCCCACGTGACCGTTGGACTAACGAGTGATACTTCCGTGATCACCAGCCGACCGGAAAAAAGTGAGAACAAACGAATTCGCAAACGGAAGGTCTCGGCGCGGAGGAAATCCCCGGAAATTCCCGGCTCCGTTTGCGGCATAGTGATTCCAGTCAGTTTCAAGCCAAACCAAGGGGTCACGCTGATACGCTGAATACGCAGAGTGGTGCCAAGGCGTTGGCTGAGTTCCTCCTGAATGCGCGCGTGCGTGCGCTGCGATTGCACGTAAAGATTCACGGCCAGGAGTGCTGCCGCTAAAATTGCAAACAGACCGCCGGCCACAAACAACAGCAGACGGCTCAGCTTTTTCACGGGGGCAAAACTACGCAGCGGGAGTTTGAAGAAAAGTCCGTTAAGCCTATTCGTCAGTCAGACCTTGAAGAAAACCGCCGTTATTTTGAACCCCGCTGCGCGCGGCGAACGCGCCCACCGTCTGCGCGAACAGATCGAAAAGCTCACGCGCGGCGCGACTTTGTGCGCGACCGCGCGGAGCGGAGAGGCTGAAGCTTTGGCGCGTATCGCTGCGAAGGAAGGCTTCACCAAAGTGGTCGCGGCCGGCGGTGACGGGACCGTCAACGAAGTGGTTAATGGGATCGCCGGTAGCGATGCCGCGCTCGGTCTGCTGCCGCTGGGAACGATGAATGTTTTTGCAAGCGAACTCGGCCTGCCCGCGAATGATCTCAAACGCTGTTGGAAAATCATTCAAGAAGGACACATACGCCGCGTCGATCTCCCGCGCGCCAACACGAAACATTTCGTGCAACTCGCCGGTGTCGGTTTCGACGCGCAAGTGGTGAAAGAAACCAGTCGCGCATTGAAACGAAATTTCGGACCGCTCAGCTATTTGGTTTCCGCGGCCCAAATCGCGGCACGGCGTCCGCCACGTATCCAGATCGAATCGGAACACGCAGTCACAAAAGAAGGCTCATTCGTTCTCGTGGGAAATGGCCGGCTCTACGGCGGTCCGTTTCCGTTTTTCAAAAACGCAGTCTGCGACGATGGCTTGTTCGACGTCCTGCTCTTCAAACGCTTCAACTACATCGAGATCGTGCGCTACATGCAGGACGTCATCTTCAGTTCGAAGATAACTTCGCCCGAAATCGAATACTTCCAGACGACCTCATTGCGCGTCACCAGTGAAGGCCACGTGCCGGTAGAGGTGGACGGCGAATTGATCGGGAATTGCCCGGTGGAGTTTAAAATTCGGAAACGCGGCCTGCGCGTCCTCGCGCCCCGCCGCAATTCCGAATGACAAGAATTTCCCGCTGCGATAATCTCGTTTCCATGCGGCTTTCCGGTCGAAAACCGAGCTCCTTCACGAGGACGTGGACGCAGAGTCAGCGGGTTGCGCTGCTCGCGCTGCTCGGTGCAAACGGGGCCGCTTTTGTCGCCCAGCTTTTTCTGGAAGCGTACCAGCCGGGCTTCGTGAATGAATTTCTCGGGCTTAGCGGGGCGGGCGTGCAGAACGCTTACGCCTGGCAATTTTTCACCGCCATTTTCATGCACGACGGCCCCTGGCATCTGCTCGGCAACATGATCGTGCTCTATTTTCTTGGTCGCGACGTGGAGTCGATCATCGGTCAACGCCATTTCGTTTTTCTTTATCTTTACGGCGGGATCGCGGGTGAACTTGGCCATCTCTTCTTGATGCCATCGAATACTGTTTTGCTCGCTGCGTCCGGCGGCGTGGCTGCGGTAACAATGGCTTACGCCACGGTGTTGCCGGAGTTAGAAATCGTCAGCCTTACCTTCGTCGTCCCGTTGCGATTGAAAGCGAAATATCTCGCTTACGGAATGTTCGCGCTGGGTCTTGTTCTCGTGATTATCGATCGTCACGGAACGGTGACGCATAGCGCCTATCTCGGCGGCTGCGCTGCGGGGTGGTTGTATGCGCACTTGCTCGGTTTCGGCCGTCCATCGTTTTTGCAGCGCGCGCTCCATCAACGCAAGAGCGCGGCCGAACGCCTCGCTCTGATGGACGCAGAGGAATTTATCGCGTTGGAAGTAGATTCTCTCCTCGAAAAAATTTCGCGCGAAGGAATGGAAAGTCTGACGCGCGCTGAACGGCGCACCTTGTCCCTCGCGCGCGAAAAACTCGACGAACAGCAATAGCCTGCACTTCGGAAGCGGGCTAGCTATCTCACGATGAGCTACGCCTCCGACTGGATCGCGCTGCGTTCCGCGAAAACGCTTCATCCGGGCCAGATCGAGCGGACCTTGCGAGAATTGGATGAGCGCTGGCCCGCAGACGCGCCGGAGTTGCGCAAAGTCGTCGAGGAATTTCCTTTGGGCGCGGAAGCGTTGCTGCACCTGATTGCTGTTTCCAGCATTTGCGCAGCGCGTTTAGTGCGCGATCCGCAGATTCTTCTTTGGCTGCGCCATCCGGATGTCTGCGCGGATAGTCGCGGACGCGGACGCATGATCGCCGACCTGCAAGTGCCTAACGACACTTCGATGGCGTCGCAAAATTTTCGTGCGCTCCGCTTGTGGAAAGGTCGCGAGATGTTGCGCATCGCATTGCGCGAAGTAGCTGAAGTCGCCGCCCTGGAAGAGACAACCGCAGAGCTTTCGCAGTTAGCTGAGATTTGCGTCGAGAAAGTCCTGGAACATTGGGAAACGGAATTGCGCAATCGTCTGGGCGGCCCGACGGCCCAATTCGCCATTCTGGGTTTGGGAAAACTCGGCGGACGCGAACTGAATCACAGCTCTGACATCGATGTCATTTTTTTTTATAGCGAAGATGCGCAGATCACTCCCAGCCTAACGAATCATCAATGGTATAACCGGCTGGCCGCGAAAGTTTCAGAGACCTTCGCCGCGTCTGATCCAAATGGTGCGCTCTTCCGCATGGACCTGCGTTTGCGGCCCGAAGGTTCGGCCGGTCCGATGGCGCGCTCGCTTGCCAGTCTGGAAAATTACTACGCCGGTTTTGGTGAAACCTGGGAACGTCTTGCGCTCATCAAGGCGCGCGGCATCGCGGGCAGCGAAGAACTTGCTTACGACTTTTTGCGTGAGCACCAGCCGTTCATTTACCCGAAAAGCGCGACGTCAGAGTTGCTCGATGAAATCGCAGCCATCAAACGACGCATCGAACGCGATATCGTTGGCCACGAAAATCTCGACCGAAATGTAAAGCTCGGCACCGGTGGGATTCGTGAAATCGAATTCGTCGTGCAAGCCTTGCAACTTCTGCACGGTTCGCGTCACGCGTTCCTGCAAGAGACGAGCACGCTCAAAGCGTTGCCGGCTTTGGCGGAACTTGAATTGCTCCCGCGCGAAGAGACGATCGATCTCGAACAAGCTTACCGATTCCTGCGGCGGGTCGAACATCGCTTGCAGATCGAAGCCGAACAGCAAACGCACACTATCCCGGATGAGCCGGAAGCTGTGACGCGATTGTCGCGCAGTCTTGGTTTCAAATCGAAGACTGAGTTTGATGCGGAACTGCGGAAACACACCGAGCGTGTGCGCGCAATTTTCACGCGTGTAATCGCCGCGCGTCCACAAGACAAAGAGCAACCGATCAGCCGGCTGGAATTTTTTTTCGATCAAGCCGCGGCAACCAAGGCCTTGCAAGAACTGGCGCAAGGTCGCGGCAGTTTTCACGTCGCGCCGCGCACGCGACAGATCTTTCGTAAACTCAAACCGGCCTTGCTCGATTCTCTCGCTCAATGCGTCTACCCCGATGGAACGCTGACGCAGTTTCTGCGCTTCGTCGAAGTCTACGGGTTGCGTAGTTTGCTCTTCGAATTGCTGGTGGCGAATCCGCGCTTGCTCGAACTGCTGGTGAAAACGCTCGATGCCAGCCGCCACGCGAGCGATCTCCTGATTCGACGACCCCAGCTCTTGGAAGAAGTGACACGGCCTGGCGTGCTCGATCGCAGCGTGAGCGTCGAGCGTCATCTCTCCGCCTTGCGCGCCACCGGCGCGACGTTGGGAAATTTCGATGAAGTGCGCGCTTATCGGCAGGCGCAATGGTTGCGCATTCTGGTGCGTGACGCGCTCGGCGCGGCGGATCTCGCGACCTTGCAGCGCGAACATTCCGCGCTCGCGGAAGCGTGTTTACTTTTCACGCACAATCTCATCGCGCCGGATGGCGATCTCACCGTGATCGCGATGGGAAAATTTGGCGGGCGAGAATTGAGTTACGCCGCAGATCTCGACGTTCTCTTTGTCGGCAACAATGTGCGAGCGGCGCAGGAACTGGTGGTGGAGATGGCAAAGTCGAGCGCGTTCGGAACGATTGCACCGCTTGATGCGCGTCTGCGTCCGGATGGCGAGAAGGGGCCAGTCAGCTGTTCGCTCGAAGCTTATCTCCGCTACTACCAGACGCGCGCTCAGCTTTGGGAGGTGCAGGCGTTGACACGCGCGCGTCCGCTGTGCGGTTCGTCGAGCGCGCAGTTTCTCGAACTTGCGCAAAGCGCCTGGCACGCCGCCGGTCAAAGGCAGGACTTGTTAGGCCAGATCGATTCGATGCGGGAGAGAATTCGGCGCGATCGTGGATCCGGTTCGGAGTTGCTCGACTTCAAGACCGGCCGCGGCGGAATGGTCGAAGCTGAATTCCTTGTGCAGGGATTGCAAATGCGGGCCGGGATTTGGGGACCGCACTTTGCTGCCGCGTTGAATGACTTGAGCCAGCATGGAATTTTTTCGACGGCAGACGCGGCTGCATTACAAAGCGGCTACGATTTTCTGCGACGCTGCGAATCAATTTTGCGTCGCCGGGAGAACAAGGCGCTCTCGTCTTTGCCCAGCGACGAAAAGGAGCAGGAGACGCTGGCGCGATTTCTCGGCGCGAAAAATCTTGCGGCGTTCGGCGAGCAGTACCGTACCGCACGCGAAACCATTCACGCCATCTACGCGCGTTTTTTTGGTTAATGCTTCGCGGCCGGTACTGAATTCAGAAGAAACTGAATGATCAAGAGGCTAACGAATAGTCCGGCGGCGACAACCATTCCAAGCACCAGAAGAATTGCCAGGACAAATGCCCAATCACTCGTGCGCGCGGCGCGACGGCCGCCCACGTATTCCTGAATCAATCGAAGATTGCGCGTGTTCGATTTGAACCAAAACGAAAATGCGTCGCCCACCACGGGGACGATACCGACAAATTCGTTGATGAGAATATTCATGGCCATGCGCGCGAGGAGAATTTTCGGCAGACCGTGACGCGTCGCCTTGATGAGCGCGGCCGCTGAAACCAAGGCCGAAGCGGTATCGCCGATGCCGGGAATAAGCCCGATCAGCGGATCGATCCCGAAACGAAAACGCGTGCCTGGCAAACGCAGCAGCTCGTCCATCAGAAGCGCGATCCAGCGAAAGAGTGGCTCGAGACCCTGTGCAGAACTCTTGCGTTCCGGCGGCAGGACTTCCCACTCGGCCTCTTGCACGCCGTGCTTGGACTCGTTAGGCAACGGCGTTTAGCCTGGAATCTCTTTCAACATCTGCGTGTTCGTCGGGAATTTTTTCACGAACATGAGCAGACGTTGAATCGCTTCTTCCGGCTTGTGCCCGGCGAGACCGCGACGAATGAGATTAATTTTTTCCAGCTCCCACGGTTGCAGGAGCAGTTCTTCGCGGCGCGTGCCGGAGAGGAAAATATCGACCGCCGGATAAATGCGCTGATCGCTGATCTTGCGATCGAGCACGAGCTCCATGTTACCGGTGCCTTTGAACTCCTGGAAAATAAGCTCGTCCATTCGACTACCGGTTTCGATCAGAGCCGTGGCCACAATCGTCAGGCTGCCAGCCTCTTCGGTGTTGCGCGCAGCCGCGAAAATCTTTCGCGGAGTTTCCATGGCGCGCGCGTCGATACCGCCGCTCATCGTTCGTCCGCCACCACCCATCGCGTTGTTGAAGGCGCGGGCGGTACGCGTAATCGAGTCGAGCAGAATAAAAACATGTTTACCGGCTTCGACCATTCGCTTGGCCCGCTCGATGGCGAGCTGCGCGATCCGCGTGTGACTTTTAATGTCACTGTCGTTCGAGCTGGCCATGATTTCCGCGCCCGGGCAGGAGCGGCGGAAATCAGTCACTTCCTCCGGTCGTTCATCGACCAGGAGAATGATGAGCTTCATCTCCGGATGATTTTTCACAACCGCGTCGGCGATGTGATGCAACAACGTGGTCTTACCGGTGCGTGGCGGTGCGACAATCAAACCGCGCTGGCCCATGCCGAGCGGCGTCATTAGGTCCATGATGCGCGTGGTGTAGCGATCTGGCACCGTCTCAAGCTTGATCTTCTTGTTCGGGTTGATCGTGGTCAGCTCTTCAAACGGCGTGAGCCCCTGATACTTCGTCGGCTCGTCGTCGTTGATCTTGTTCAAGCGCATTAACTGCGGGCCACGATTACCGCGGCGCGTTTCGCCTTGAATCCACATGCCGTCGCGCAATGCAAAACGCCGCACGATTTCGGGCGTGACAAAAATATCCTGCGGCGTCTGCACGAAGTTGCGTTTCGCATCGCGCAGGAACCCGAACCCTTTGCCGGAAATTTCGATCACTCCTTCGCCGAATTCCGGCTCGTAAGGAACTTGATCGCCATTAACTCCAGATGCTCCTTCCGCATTCTGCGACTGCATTTCGCCGCCGGCATTCGCGACCGCTCCTTCGCCGCCGTTCGCTTCCTGGGACATGTCGCGCTCGTAATCGGCCGCGCGCTGATCATCCGGCGAGGCTGGCGATCCGTTATCGAAATGACGCCGCGGAAAACGGCCTCGGCGATTACGCGGGCCCCGACGCGGACGACGCCGGTTTTGCGGCGCAAAGTTTCCCTCCGTCGCCGGCGGATTTGCAGGCGCCGGGCTTGGCGGTGGCTGATTCTCTTGTTCTTCGCTCATAATCACAGGATCGCGTCTGGGGGCGCGATTTTTTTTCAAGCCGGCAATTTCGCCAGCAGTTCGTCGGAAATATCTAAATTCGAATAGACGTTTTGCACGTCGTCGTCGTCTTCGAGGCTCTCGCACAACCGCAATATCTGGAGCGCGGTCGCCTCATCGACGACAGGAACTGTCGTATCAGGGATGAATGTAAACTTTTGCTCACTGGTCGTAACACCCGCGTGTTTGAGCGCCTCAGCTACTGCGTAGAGCTGATCGTGAGCAGTGGTGATAACATACTGTTCCTCCTCCGTTGTCAACTCCTCCGCTCCGGATTCCAGCGCCAGTTCGAGGACGCGCTCTTCATTCGACGCGGCCCGCGGGACGGTAATTCGACCTTTTTTATGAAACATGTATGAAACGCTTCCGCTGCTCGCGAGGTTTCCATTATTTTTCGAAAAAACGGCGCAGCTCCGCAGCCGTGCGGTTCTTGTTATCGGTCGCCGTATCTACGATCACGGCCACGCCACCGGGCGCGTAGCCTTCATAAACGATCTCGTCGAAATGCTGCGCCTCGATTCCCTCGCCTGTGCCGCGTTTAATCGCGCGTTCGATGTTGTCGTTAGGCATGCTCTGCGCACGCGCGGAAACAATCGCGCTCCGCAAACGCGCGTTCGCTGATGGATCGCCGCCACCGGTCTTAGCCGCGATGGTAATTTCCTTGGCCAGCTTGCTGAAAAGCGCGCCGCGTTTCACGTCGAGCGCGCCTTTGAAGCGCTTAACCTTGGACCATTTGCTGTGTCCTGCCATTTGCCGAACGAATGCCTAACGAGTAGTTACGCCAGTCCGCCGAACAAACCGCTCGCACGAGAATTTTCGGAAACGGTGCCTCGAAAAAGAGTCTGATCGAAGAGGCTGACCGGCGATTCGAGTGAACCGCAGTTATCTGGCCCTGTCAATGAGTTCGCCGAGCTGAACTCAGCTTAAAGCGCGGATAACAACATTGACCGGGAAGCACCCTTACCGGTATAAGTATCTCTCACCCCCCCGGCATGAGAATCCTGGCCCGTCTTGCGCTCATCGCGCTCGGAGTCATCACGGGCCTCGCTCAAAACAAAGGCACTTCGCCGCCGGCAAAAAATGCCCTGCCGGCAGATCATTCGCTCGATTTTGATCGCGGCTTTGTTGCGGACGATCTTGCGCATGGCAATGGTCCAATGCGCCTCAGCTTGAGTCGTCGCTGGACAGGTCTTGGCACACTCAACGCACATTTTGGTCGAGGATGGTCGGATCAAAACGTGGTCGAAATCACCCTTGTTGGTCGCGATTCGGTTTTGCTTTGGCGCGGCGGAATAGGTTGGCGAAATGCCTTCCGCAAGACGGATACTTTGTTTGAGGGCACCGACGGCGAAAAAATTGAGCGCACCAGTAGCGGATGGACGGCCCAGATGCCGCATGGGATTAGGTTGCTCTTTGATTCTGCGGGGCATCTTGCCTCAGAACAGCCTGCCGCCGGTCCGACGCACAATTATTCCTATGACAAGAAAGGCCGTCTAACATCTGTCGGAACTAGCGCGACGAATTCGCTGACTTATTTATACAACGACCAGGGGCGAGTCGCGCGGATCATTGGACCGGAAAAGCTGCAGGTTGATTATACCTACGATAACAACGGTCGTCTTAGCTCAGTTACTAACTCGCGAAACGATTCGCATTGACTACACCTATGATGCTTCGGGGAAACTAACTGCCGCTAAAGACCAGTTCGGTCACGCCCTGGAACTGGGCAAGGTCCAAGCCGTAAACCAAGTAGCGACGAAAAAGCTCGCCGCGACGGCCCCGCTGGAAGTGAAATACAACTTCGATGCGCAAGGCCGGATTAAATCGGAGACCACTCAGGGCGTGGCAGGTAACTATGAATACGATAAGGCTGGCCAGCTAGCTTCCATCACTGGCCCGGAGGGACGGACGGCCTGCGACTACGATGCTTTCGGGCGCATAACCACAATTCATGAGCCAGGTGGTGCAGTGACGCGTTTCGAACATAACAACCTCGACCTGCCTACCCTGGTAGTTAAACCCGATGGCAGCAGTGAGAAGATTAAGTATGACGAGCACGGCCGCGTGCTCCGGCGCGAACGCGGGCCGATGGATTGGGAAGAGGTAACTTATGATGACACCGGTCGCGTAGCTACCCGACGCAAACCGCCGGCGGCGGAAGAGCATTACTTCTACGATGATAAGGATCGTGCGACGCGCGTAACTTACTCGAACGGCAACGAGGTAAAGTATGAGTATGACTCGGCAGGACGACCTACCAGCCAGTCCTGGTCATCAGGTGAGCGACCGACATGGCGCTACGATCCTGAAGGTAAGCTGATTGAATCCGTTAATCCCAGTGGACTGAAAACAACTTACACCTACGACAAGAGTGGTCAGCTCGTGGCCGTGGCCGATAGCATTCATGGTAAGACTACCTACCAGCAATCGGAAACAGGCGAGGTTATTCAGAACGCGCAAGGCAAGACGACTACGCGACGCACGGCCTGGGGCAAACCGCTCGAGATTATCGCTCCGGGCGGAGCCCGCACCGTTTTTAACTACGACGCGCGCGGCTTACTCCAGCAGGTGCTTTCGCCCATGAATGTTCCGTGGCGCTACGAATACGATCCAGCCCGCAACCTAACCACTATCATTGCCCCGAGCCGTGCGCGCGCTTCAACCACCTGGGATGGCTCCGGGCGCCGCACCAAAGTCGCGCGAGGTAACGTGACCTGGCGTGAATACCATTACGGCAAGTCCGGTTATCTGGAGGAGGAGCTATCCGGCACGGGACGGGCCGCGCGTTACACTTACGATAATAACGGCCGGCTGGCTGAGACCGAGTTACCGGACGGTAAGGTAGCTCAGGTAACCGACAAGAATGGTTTGCATCTCACCCGTAAAGGAACCGGCTATGAGGTAGAAGATGAATATAATGCGGACGGCACGCTTCTGCGCCGGAAGTACAACTCAGCCGCTTTGGAAATTCGTTTGCCGGCGGACAAGGCGGGGGCTGCCGGCATTGAGCTAAATGATCTTAAAGCTACTTATTCCTATGATGGACGCGGTCAGCTAAGTGAAATCGCGTTGCCCGGTGGGGCAAAGGTTAGTGTAGGTCATGATGAAGCCGGCCGGCCCAGTCAATTTTCTTTCAACAAAAGCGTCGTCGAAACAATTACTTATGATAAAGCCGATCGAATTACCCTGATCGAGGCGAAGCAGACTTCGGGCAAAGGTGTTTTTAGTGAGCGTTATACCTACGATGTTGCGGGAAATCTGTCGGAACACGCGGGCGATTCGCTCCCGCCGGCGAAGTTTGAATATGATCGAGGCGGGCGTTTGACGCGCGCTTCCAGCGTAAAGGGGACGCGCAATTATACCTATGACGTAGATGGCAACATGACCACTAATGGCGATGGCTCACATCGTTGTCGCTTGGATGAGCTTGGCCGACCGGTCGAGCAAGAAGCTACTAGCTACTCGTGGGATAAAGGTGGCAACCTCGCCCAGGTCCGGAGCTTGAAGGATACGATTACTAACACCTTCGACAGTGCTGGTCGTCTCATCGAGCGCCGCGAAGGAAAGAAAGATTGGAAGTATGGCTACGACAATCGCAACGATCGCTTATGGGAAGATAGCGCGGGAAGCAAGCGCTGGTTTGCCTACCTCGACGACCGGTTAGCCGGCTTAAAGGACGAAAGCGGCACTTCTTGGCTAGTTGTTTATTACCCGGGCACAGATCGGCCCCTGGCTCTCTGCGGATCGAACAACCAAACATTTTTTGTTCTTACGGACAAGCTGGGCTCGACCCGCCGATACCTGGACACAAACGGCGCCGTGGTAGCTAGCGACGACTACGGCGTGTTCGGTCAGGTGCTAGCTTCCAAAGGTAAAAAGCCAGTCGCGATCTATGCCGGCATGCTGCGGGATGAAACCGGATTGTTCTATGCGCGACAGCGCTACTACGACCCAACCATTGCCCGCTTCCTTAGTATCGATCCTTTGCTTGGTACCCCAGGGAATCCGGAGTCCCATAACGCCTACTCTTATGCCTCAAATAACCCGCTGCGTTACCGCGACCCTATGGGCACAGGCTCTTTTGCCAGTGAGGTAGATGGCGCCGTTTACGATTCTCTTACCGGGGCGGAACAGCTAGCTACCCAGCAAGCGTGGAGTGCGAAACAAGCCGCGATACGCGCCGCGGAAAATCCTTCCAGCACAGCCGCGGAAGTAAAGGCCGCGACCGAAGCTATCGCGCAACAAGACGCAGCTCTCAATCGACTGAATGATATTGGACGTGCGCGTTATGGCCACTCCGTTTATCGATTCGGGACGGACAAGGGTTTTGGCGGCGCCGGTTCCGACGCAAAGATGGCGGAATATGAGCAGAAGATCACGGATCTAGGTGCTGACCCATTGGCTCACTACTCCGAAGAAACACAGGCTAAGATCGCCGCGGAAAAAGCAGCTGGATTAAAGCCATCCGAAACCGACGCCGCCAAGGCAGCCGCAGCTGCGGCGAAAGAAGATCACGAGGCCTGGTTAGCTGAGCAAGCAGCCGAAGCGGACGCCGCCGCGCGTGATGCGGCAGCACAGGGCGCATTCGAACGCGGTAGTAAGACTGAGCCCCTGGCTAAGGCAGATGCGGGAAATAACACTGCAGCAGTCGCAGCCAACGACGCCGGAAATGCCGCTAACAAGACAGCGCCTTTAAAGTCTGCCACCGAAGGAGGTGACACAGCCAGTGTAACAAATCCGCCCACGCAAAGTGAGCTAGCAGCTAGTGCCCGCCAGAAACTTCAGCAAGGCCTGGATAACAACCAGGCGATTAACATTAGCAAAGAAGAGATGGCTGCTTATAAAGCCGAAGAAGCAGCTAAAGCCGCTGCGGGGACAAGCAATGAGACGGCCTCAGTGCCAAAAACGCAGACTGATGGTAGCACTAGCGCAGGTACGGAAAACGGTTCGTCGACGAATTGGGATGACCAACGCTTTGCCGGCAAGCCCGGGATTAACAAGGATGGTAGCATCCCTAACAGCGGCGAAGGCAACGCTGGCGCGCCTTCACCCAAAGGTGATATCGAGATGACCTATGATGCCGGCAGCGGGAAGTGGATACCTAAACCAATTAGCGGCGCGGGGGAAGCCGGTGAAATAGGTGAGCGTTACCTTGGACCCAGGATTATCGAAGCAGGCGGCAAAATCTTAAAACCGCTCGAGAAGATCGCACCGGTCCTGGAAGGAGTGCAGGCAGGCGAAGCGGGCGGGCAGTTAGCGCAAAACTTCGTCGATAATCTCAATCAGCCATTCATGCAGGAGCAGAAGGAGAAGGACGGCGCGCGCTGGCAGGGTGACAGGTATGCCAACCAACTAAAACAACTGGCGGCGGCGGACCCGAGCAAGGTAATTACTAACGACGGCCACCCATTCGATCCGAACAATCCGCAGGACATGCATGACCTCATGCTAGGTCTAAGTCAGAACCTTTACTTCAAACGCAAACCTTTCGAAGGCCTGCTCACGAGCATAACGGATAAGGCTACAACTTTCATGGGCCCGGCCAAGGGCGACACCGCCGCCGCAACTGCTCTCTCCGATGCCTGGAAAGTAATGCAGGATGCTATCTCGGCAGATAAAGACGCGACCGAGGCAGCCAAGGAATGCATTAAGCAACAAAACGAAGCGCAATCGCAGTTACAAGACGCCGTCAAGATCGCCGGTCTACGTGGCGTAGCCGAAAGCGATCTTTCTACTTTGCCGGTGAAGGCAGACGACTTGAAGAAGCAGACCGCGGCGGTGATTGAGCAGACTAAGAACATGCAAGCGGCCTTCCAAGAGATGCGCGATGCCATGGATAAGTGTGATGAGGCTGGCCTGAAGGTGTGCCAGTGGGCCAATGAAGCAGCTTCGGGCGCGACGGTAGATAAGATCAATGAGCTTCGAACGAAAGCTACTAATGAGCTAATCGGTGCAACTAACCTACTTAACGCCGCGCAAGCCAAACTGGATGCCACGGACATTTCGTTCGATCAACTGCGTGCTTCCACGTCGGCGCTAACTGGCATGCAGACCGCCTTTCTCGCATATAAGTTAGGCAGCGGCGCGGCCGATTCCGCCGATGCTACTCCCGATGGCGCACTCGCGGCCGCGAAGGCCGCCGCCAAGCTCGCCAGCGCCGCGCGCGAGAAGGTCGATTTCCTTTCCCAGCGCGTGCAAACCCTTTCTTCGCAAGTCAGCCAGATCGTCGCGCCATTTATTGACTCCGATGCGGAAGCCGCCGCGCTCGATACCAGCGCGCAAGCTCTCGGCAAAGATATACCTGCCACAGGTATGTTCGATTTCGGGACCTTACTAACCATGGCAAGTCCTATCATTGATGCGGCCCTGGCAAATCAGAAGGCCGTGGAGAAGGCTATCGCCAACGTCGATCTCGATGCTGTTCTTAGTGCTGCGAACGACGCACTTACTTCCGCCGATGCAGAACGAAGAGGTGCGAAAGAACTCGCCTCAGGACCTGACAGGTATAAGGCGCTGCAAAATGCATCGACCTGCATGGCCATGATGGCGACGGCAGAAAAGCAGGCTGCCGAGGCCACTCCTACACCTACTCCATCCAGTGGCGCAGATAGCTCGAAGTCATCGACTGACGACTTGGTAGCTGTCCCGCCTGTGTATGGTCTTGACACCGCCGCTAGCACCATTTCGGACGCTGGCTTTACCCCATCTTTTGCCGCGGTGGCGACGCCGGCTGACAAGCCATATCTTGAACTAAAGATTGCCGGCCAAAGTCCGGGCGCGGGTGAAATGAAAGCGCGCGGGAGCGTAGTTACCGTTTACGTTTATCAAAAAGCCTCCGACTCTACTGTTAGCTCGGCACCTATCCCCGTAGCAGCTAATGCGAAATCATCGACCGACGCCCTGGTAGCTGTGCCAGCGATCGACAGCATCGATACCGCCTCCGCGGTAATCACAGGCGCCGGATTCACGCCTTCCATCGCAGCGCTGCCACCACCTGATAAGTCTCTTGAACTAAAACTCGCAGGTCAGTCTCCGGCCGCCGGCGAAATGAAAGCGCGCGGGAGCGTGGTCACCGTCTATGTTTATCAAAAGGCATCCGATTCAATGGCGACCGATGGCTCAACTACCAAGCCAAGCGACTTGCCAACAACTACGGGCAAGACCATAAGTATGCCGGAACTAAGAGGCCTTACACTGGATCAGGCCACTACCCGCCTGGGAAAGAACATGCGCATTGGCGGCGATGAAGTGGGCGACAAGCCACCCACACCGGAGAAGGCGCTTACCATCTACCTGCAAAGCCCGGCTGCTAATTCAACGATTGATCCAACTAAAGGAGAAGTAGTCGTGACCGTGAAGCGCTACGGTTCTGCCAAAGTGGAAGCGCCCCCTCCGCCGCCTGCGGTTGCCGGCGACCCTTTCGCGATAATGGACCAGATCGAGAAGAAATTTCAGCACTACTACCTCGACTTTAACGAGGCGGGTAAGCAGCTTGGGAAGCGGTTAGCGATGGGCGACTTTACTTTTAGCATTCGCAACCGGAAGGACGGGAAAAGGATTATTTTTACTCGGGCACACCCGCTAAGGTCGTGAGCGGAGTCTGGCAACAACCTTACTCTGATCGGTGACAGACGGTAAAGAAACGAGCCACTTCACCGATCCAAATCAGCGAAAATTCCGTTCGCATGACGACGGATGTCTCGGTGGTAAAAACGAGTGCCGATGGCAGTAGCAGTCACTGGGAGACCGAGAGAGCAACTCTGACTCTGCCGCGCTCCTCTGAGCGTTTCGGCTTACAGATCGAAGGCACGTATCCGGAGGACCCGGCAGAGTTGAAGCAGTTGGAGAAGCTTTTCGGAAAACCAAAATGAAAACGATAACTCCTTCTTTGATAATTCTGACTTTGTTTTGCGGCTTAGCCACCGCTGGAGCGGTCGAGCTGGAAGGCACAGTCCTTTCCGCCACCAAAGAGAACGCCAAGATCGAAATCAAAGGAGAACTGATGCCGGCAATCGGCGATGCGGTTAAGATTTACTTCAAGCTTCCCGGAGTTGAGCAGGAAATTTCGGTCGCGAGCGCGAAGGTAACAGGGGTTAGTAGTGATGCTGTTACAGCTAAAATAGAGAAGGCAACTGGCGCGGTAGCTAACAACCAGTTAGCGCGCATCACATCGGAGAAACCGCAGAAGCGCAGTGCGATGGTTGCTGCTACACCTACCGCGGTTCTATTGCAGCTCGCCGAAGCCAATGGAGTCAACTAGCGCCAGCAAGAAGGGGCCCCAATGGACGCGATGCCAGCTATCTTTTGTCATATGAATAAAGTCTTTACGTCGCCTATCCCAGACCGGCGTCCGGACAAGAAGATCGACGACCGAAGGCGTAAGCGAAGCGGAATATGCGCTCGCGCTGCAGAAGTAGTAGCCAGGCATAATGCGGGTGACTTTGAGGGAGCGACGGCGCTCCTCCCCGAAGCAATGGCGGCAAATCCGAACGATGCTCAACTCTATTATGTCAGAGGGTTTAATTACGCTGCCAAGTCCGACTGGAACAGAGCGATGGACGATTTTAGCCGGGTAATTGAGCTGAGCCCGGGTTGGGGACAAGCCTATAGCGCACGGGCGAAGATCCGAATTGAGCGGCGGGATTTCAGTCCAGCTCTTTTGGAGGACTGCAATAAAGCTGTCGCTCTGGATACCAAGAACGGGAACGCTTATCTGCGACGCGGTGTCTATTATGCGCATCAGGGAGCTCTGAAAATGGCCGAAGCGGATTGGACGAGAGCGATTGCACTAGATCCGACACTTGAGACGGCCGTACAGGACAACCGCGCTTTTTACCATTCCCCGGGCAAAAAGTCAGCGCGATCTAACCGATAAGTCAGAAAGTGCGAAGTAAGACTACTACGGGAGGCTACCGGGAGACAAAGCGCAAATCTACTTCAAGCTACCAGCCGCGATGGCCATGTCTACGAGACCACGGGCACAACATTATGATTCAAATCGACAAAGCTACCGGCACGGTAGCTAAGGATCAGTTAGTCAGGATCAGTTCAGCGCATCCAAAGAATAGGTCAGAGCCAGATAACGCGCCGAAGTTGCGCGAAGGGATTGTCAAGGAGCTCACCGACGCTATTAAGAGCAGGATTGCGAATAAGCCATCGACGCTCATCCTGGATAAGAGCGGCATGAGTCTGAACGGCGTTCCCATTGCTACCTATACCTCCGGAACAGCTGACCTTTCGCAGCGGATCCTCAGTGACCTAAACAAGCGCGGAGCGAGCACTAACTCTCCTGAGCTTACTTCCTCGAGTAACTTGCAGGTAGCACAGCCATGAAGTTGCGTCTCTCCTTCTTCTTACTTTGCCTCGCTGGCAGCGGCTTGGCCGCTGAGATCAATGGCGTAGTTAAGAGCGCAACTAAGAAGTATGCGACCGTAGCTACAACTTCCAAGTTATTACCAATTCCTGGAGACAAGGCGCGCATCTACTTCAAGCTGCCGGGCGCTAATACCGAGATCTCAGTGGCGGCCGGTCACGTTTACGAGATTACAGCTGGCGATATCATGGTCGAGATTGACAATGCGACCGGGGCAGTAGCTAAGGACCAATTGGTGAGAATCAATTCGGCTAATCCAAAGACAGCTCCCAGCACACCTTCGCCTTCGGCTTCAACAAAGACCGCGCCTCCCCCAGGTTCTACGCCTGGCCCGGCGACCACTGCACAACCACACCTACCCGATGCGAATTCCGAAGATATGCATGCGATCGGCACGGCGGTGCGGAACTACATTATCGGCAAATATGTGAAGGAGCGGTTACTACAGGCTTTTACTTTTAAGGTCGAGCACCTCCTGGTGAGCGACCGCTTTGCTAACATTGAAGCTATCCCGGTATTCCAGGATGGCAGCAAGCTTGTCCCGAAATTTCTGCCAGATATTGCCTATAACTTCTGCCTGGTGAATACGACCTTCGGCTGGATAGTCGCAGCCGACCTGAGCCGTAGCGATGTTCCGGATCAAACCCAGCTGGCGCAAATCCGTGCCCGTCTGCCCTCAGGTTTTCCGGTAAGTGTATTCTCGCCGACCTGGCGCAAGTTGCTCGGTGGCTCAACCCCGTAGCCAAGGTCCTTGTGGACTCGAAGGAGATCGAAGTTTCGCAATCCGAATGGTTGGCTGAATGGAATTTGGAACCAGCCAAGCGGCATAGCGGCCGTCCTTGTTGTTCGGTTCATTGGGTCGAAGGTGCGGCACGGGAGTTACTACCTGCCGACAAAGTCTTCCGGCGCGAGACGCAATCCCAATACCAGAAAAGCCTGTTCTATCTATTGAAGCGCGACGGGCAGATAGTAGCGGTGTCGGAGCAGGTCCTATGGAAGATTATCGAGTAGCTATTTAATACGCGCCACTGCGTTTAATGCTACTTGCGTCGGGACAGCGCTAGGCCGCGGCCTGGTTGGCGGCACGTTTCCGCGCCGTCGGATCCAGGATACGTTTGCGCAGGCGCAGCGATTTCGGCGTTGCCTCCACATATTCGTCCGACCCGATATACTCGATGGCGCGTTCCAGACTCATCTTCAACGGGGCCTCGAGCTGGATGCCTTTGCCATCTCCCTGGCTGCGCATGTTCGTTAGTTGTTTGGCCTTGCAGGGATTGACCGGTAAATCTTCCGGCCGCGAGTTTTCACCCACGATCATCCCGGCATAAATTTCTTCCTGCGGACCAACGAAAAGTTTACCCCGCGCTTGAATATTGTTGAGCGCGTAAGCCTTGCTGATGCCAGCTTCCATCGAAACCATGACCCCGCGATTGCGCCCTTCCAATTCGCCTTTGAAAGGAGCGTATTCGCGGAAGAGATGACTCATGATGCCTTCACCGCGGGTCAGGTTCACCAGATCGCTTTCAAATCCAATCAAGCCGCGCGTGGGGATAATCGCTTCGACCGAGACGCGTGTGGCGTGATGATCCATCGAAACAATTTCGCCTTTGCGGCCAGCAATTGATTGCAGCACGTCGCCCAAGTTCTCGTTAGGCACTTCGGCGTAGAGGTTCTCGATCGGTTCAAGCAAGCTGCCGTCATCGGCCCGATGAAAAATAACTTCCGGCCGCGAAACCATGACCTCATAACCTTCGCGTCGCATTTGTTCGACGAGGATTGCAATCTGCATTTCGCCGCGGGCGTTGATCTCGAAGGCGCCGGCCGCGTCAGTGTCGTTTACCTGCAATGAAACGTTGCCACGGGTCTCGCGAACCAGCCGCTCCTTCACGTGTCGCGCCGTCACGAATTTTCCTTCGCGACCGGCAAACGGTGAATCGTTTACCAGAATGCGCATGCGAATCGTCGGTGGATCGATGTCGACAAATTGCAGCGGCGTCCGCTCCTCGCGGTCGGTGATTGTTTCGCCTATGTACACTTCTTCAAACCCAGTGAGCCCGACAATCTCGCCCGCGGTGGCGTGTTTCACTTCCAACTGCCCCATGCCGGCGAACGTATATAGGCCAGTCACACTTGCGCGTTCGCGCCGACCATCGCGGTGAATGCAGACGGCCGAATCGCCCACGGCCACGCGCCCGCTGACGATGCGGCCAAGCGCGATCCTTCCGAGGTAATCGCTGTAATCCAGATTCGAAACCAGCATCTGTAAGTATGGTTCCGAAGAAATCGTGGGCGGCGGCACATATTTGACGATCGCCTCGAACAACGGCGTCATGTCCTCGTTGTTCTCGTGCAGTTCGCGCATGGCGAAACCGTTCTTCGCGCTGGCGTAGATGATCGGAAAATCGAGCTGCTCGTCGGTCGCCTTTAGTTCAACGAAAAGATCGAAGACCATGTCCAGCACCTTGTGGGGCCGCGCATTTTCGCGGTCGATCTTGTTGATGACGACGATCGGCTTGGCGTGGTTCTCCAGCGCCTTGCGCAAAACGAAACGCGTTTGCGCCTGCGGGCCATCGTGCGCATCGACCACGAGCAAGACGCCGTCGACCATCTTCATGATGCGCTCGACTTCGCCGCCGAAGTCCGCGTGACCCGGCGTATCGACGATGTTGACTCGCGTGTCCTTCCATTGAAAAGCCGCGTTCTTCGCTCGGATCGTAATTCCTTTTTCGCGCTCGAGATCCATCGAATCCATCATCCGCTCTTCCACTTTTTGGTTGGAACGAAAGGTGCCGGATTGCCGAAGGAGTTGATCGACGAGCGTGGTCTTGCCGTGATCAACGTGCGCAATGATGGCGATGTTACGGATTTTATCCATGGAGCAGAATCCCCTCACCGAAAGTCGCCGCCAGCTAAATGGGGCAATGGGGGCGGAACAATGCGTGTCCTAGGGGCATTCGTCAACCGTCGACGCTGTACCAGAAAACGAGGCGGCACGATTTACGTGCCGCCTCGTTTGGTTGAACTTTATTTCCGACTAAGCGCGCCGGGCTTTCCAGCGGCGTAGACCGGCCATCACGGCCACGCCAGCAACTGCTAGCGCGACAGTCGAAGGTTCGGGAACGACGGTCTGAATATTATCGATAAGCAAGCCGGATGCGCCGTCGCGCGTCTGCGAATCAGCAACTCCCAATCCTAAAGTATAGCTACCCGGAGCCAGGCTGCTGATTGGGATGGACAAAGTTAGAATCCCACTATGGAAGATGAATGGCGTCTGGGAACCAAACAACGTCGAAGGGAAACTCGCGCTAGCTGTCGCGAAGTGAGTGAAAGAACCTATCAGGGTATTACTACTGTTGAAGATTCCCCAGAAGGCAAAGTCGGCCCGCGGTGTTGTCTGGTTCGGCTCGTTGCTCAAGAAGTCATATTTTAACGTCAACGTCAGATCGCCCGCGGCGACATTGAACGGGATCAGAACTCCCGAGTTCTCCACCCCCCCTACAGTGGCACCATTAAAGGTAGTCCCGGTCAGTGCATTAGTTCCGGAAACCGGCGACAAACCATCACCGTCGGATGAGTTAATGGTAGTCACCAAATATTGATGGGTTCCTTCAGGCGCCGCTTGCCCTTGAAAGGAGGTTTGGACGCTGTGGTCACCGATTCCGGTGACCGCCGGGTCTCCGGTTTCGAATCCGTTCACTCTTCCCGCGGCCAGGCTCGTCTGCGCGAGTGCGCAGACTGCCAAGCCAAGGATTAGATGCATCAACCGACTTGAGGGAAGCACTTTCATATATGGTTCAGTCTTCTGATGTTAGATTTACTGTGTCAAGGCAGAACTGTGAAGCCGCCTTTACTCGTCGAGCCAGCGGCATTCGAGACCCGGATGGGACCGCTAATAGCTCCAGGCGGGACTTGGGCACTGATGGTATTGGGGCTGATCACATTCACGTTCGTGGCCGGCTTATTATTGAAGAACGTGACTACCGTCCCAGGGCCGAAGTTCGATCCGGTGATTTGGATGAACGCTCCCACCTTTCCACTCGTCGGCGAAAAGTTCGTAATAACAGGCTTGCGGAGGGCCACTGCATCTGAGCGGTTGCCTGAGCTGTTATGCATGTGAAGCAGCAGGGCACCCACTGAAGCGTTAGCTTGGAATCCGGCGCCATTGTAATTCATCGTGATCGCCGCATTTGATGCATCCTGGTCGATAAAGGGCTCCGTCGTGTTTGCGGGGACGGACTCCACGATACCAGGGTTGGCAAGGTCGTATCTCAAGAGCGGAGTTTGATCCGTTAGATTGCCGGTCTCCCGGTCAAAGGTAAGAATCATGTAATTTATAACACTCTGGCCCGTTCCACCAGCCAGAAGTCCCAGGTTCGCCGCTGTGACTGGAACGAGATTGATGCTGTTGTTAAACGCATTCGTATCCAAACCAGTAACCGTACTGAAGCTTGAGCCGTAGAACCCGTTCGTGGGCAGCCCGAGGAAGACTGCAGAATTCGTGTTTAGGTTCACTAACTCCGGAAAATAGACATTGCTATGAACAGTCCCGTTGGGTCTCGAGGTGAGGAAGATGACGTAGTCGAAGGTGACGCCGTCATTGTGATTCATAGTGTCGATATAGATATCACGCTCGCCCGCATTGAACTCTGGCACCGCACCATCGCCGAAGCCATCGATACCGAAAATGATTCGGGTCGATGCCTTAGCCGAGCCGGCGGCGCGATTCGCGTAGTCACTCGCTATACCGACATACTTAATCTTGTTCGGATCGTTCGAGACGTTGGGATTGCCCACGTCCGGGCTGGCATACTGTAGCTCAAGAGCCTTAACCAGACTGACGATGTCCGTTGGGGTCGAGGCGCCAGTAAAGATTCCGCTTCCCGACAAAGGAATTGCGAACGAGCCGGAGGATGCAGTCGGGACGAAGTTGCTAATCGTCGCATGCAAGCTCGAAACCGGCTTCGGCGCCGCATATAGCGGCACACGAATTACAGGTTCCGTCCCGCCTGTGGGTGTGAAGACAGCGTAGCCTGCGATCTCGGTTAAGTACTGGCGACCTAATGTTCCACCAGCGACAGCTTGCGTGGTCGTGACATCGGGCGCGAGGACATGCTTCAGCAGGTTGCCGGTAGCGCTAAAGTTCACCGGCACCGTGCTGGTCGCGCCGGAGGCAACGGTGAAGTTGGTGGTTGGGAAGGAGAACGAGGCACCCGCCAGCACATTGATGGACTGATAGGTAACGTTATACGTTACCGAGGCAGCGCCCTTGTTCACGACCGAGATGTTCTTACTTAGCGCGACCGAACCGTCTACGGGCACCTCCACATCACCGAACGACACACTGACCAAAGTGCGATTCGTCGCATTGTAAGCAACGACGTTTGCATTGCTCTCCTTGGTCGCGTCAACTCGACCCGCACCTACGCGGCTGACGCCGATGTTGGCCGGAGCTGGGCTCCCACCAGGAACCGCTGTGAAGAGGTCGTGCGTCGCGGTATTCATCGCTAGCGCGTTCAATTCTTCGACGGTCCATGTTGGATGCAATTGCCTCTCCATCGCCATCAGACCGGAAACGTGCGGCGTTGCTGAGGACGTACCGTTGAACGACGTGACTTGGTTACCCGTGAAGACGGCAGCCACACCAACGACCTCTGCCGGGCGCTGTGAGATCGGGTTTCAAGCCAGAATTTGGCAACCCTGGACCACGCGCAGTATAGCTCGGGACCGTATCAGGCGAGCCTGGACCGGCAAGCGTGCCCGCAGCGTTGGCCGGATGGATTACAGAACCGTTGTCATTGTTGAGGGTAACATTTGTCGGATTAGCAGCGACACCAGTAGTTGCATCAAAGCTGGCTGCGCCCTTTAGGGTATCACCGTCTGTTTTAGTGATCATGACCACTGGTATTGTCACGGCGGGATCGCCTGCCGTAGGCGCGATCGATGGGATGATAGGATCCGCGCCAGGATTGTTTTGGTTAACGATAATCACTGCCTTCGCACCGGAAAGCTGGGCGCGAATTGATTTTTGATAAAAGCCCACGCCACCTCCACGATCAACCAGGCAGATATTTCCATTCATCTGCGCGGCATTGTTATACGGACTGTACGGACCCGAAGCTTGCGCTGGTCCACCGTCGGTAGGATTCGCATAGACTACGCCCCCGCTTAAACCGCCAGCCGGGATGGGATTTTTCGGACTTGATTGAAGCGAGAAGAATTTCGCGCCTGCGATCGAGGGCGGGGTATTAACAGTTACGTTCGAGTCATAAATGAACCCGTTTTGATCGTTATAGCTGGCGGCCACACTAAGTGTGCCGGGAGCTGACGCCGGACTGCTGTGGATGAAGAACGTGTCGCCTGCATTACCCGCTGCCGAACAAACAAGGACGCCAGCGTTGGCGGCGTTGCTGGCCGCTACCGCATCAGGATCGTCCGCGTAACTTTCGTTCGAGCCTAACGACATGTTGATCACATCGTAGTGATCCGAGAAATCTCCGTCTCCGTTCGGATCTATCGCGTAATCAATCGCCGCGGTAACAAGATTCGTAGAACCGCCGCAACCAAAAACACGAAGAGGATATAGTTTGACGCTCGGAGCCATACCGGGCGAAATCTTTAATCCGGCAATATTGGTGCTGTTGTCGTAGTTACCGAAATAGGTGCTACCACCGAAATTAACTCCATAGCCACCAATCAAGCTCGCCGTGCCAGTGCCGTGACCACCGCAATCCATTGGTACCGGATCGGGATGCGGCGTGTCCTGTACACCGGCCGAATAAGTATCGCCCGCGAAATCGAATCCACCCGGAACTTTTGCGCTGGGGAATTGACCATTGGCATTTGTGTCCGTGACCCCGGTGTAATTTCCGTTACCACCGAAATTCGTATGCACGAAATCCAAACCCGAGTCGATATCTGCCACCTTCACGTTTTCTCCGTGAACACCGCCGAATGGAACGCTCTTCGTCCAGAACGAGCGGACTCCTATGAAATCAACATCGCTAAAAGCGACCGGAGTTTTCGGGGTCATTAGGTGCACAGCTTTCACGCCCGGCAATTTCGCGATCTCAGGTATCTTGCTCCCGTCAACGTTTAACGCGATGCCGTTATAAACGCGCTGCGTCCGGAAAACCACCTGGCCGCCGATACTTCCGCCAGTCAACGCCGGCACAATGGCCTGCTGCGCGGAATCGAGAGCCTGCACCTGCGACACCACTGTGGCGGCCGCTGTCGAACTGATCTTTACACCCTCTGTTTCGATCCGACTTACGGCTGCTCTGGCTGCCTTGTCATTGGGGTGGCTCAGAGCGTACTGCCGCTGCGCGTCCGCTTGGGCCAAGGCCGCGTGATACGCTTCCGCATATGTGACAGAAGCGGGGGCATTCTCCATTTCTACCATCACGATCACGTGCCCCTGCATGCGAGCGGGCAAATCAGCGCCAGCCGCGTCAACTTCCGGCACGTCGGAACCGGCAACTATTTGGGTCACGGCCTGAGTCGCCTGGGTCGCGGCCACTGCGGCGGGCTGCTTCTTGATCAGCGCGGCAGACTGGCGTGGACCAATCGCGAGGCTGGAGCCAACCGCGACGATCATCATCAAAGCAGTCAAGATAAACAAAAAGAATACGGACTTACGTTTTACAGGATTTTTCATTCGAATGGGTGGAGATTTCTCTAACGGTGATGGTTTACAGGAGCGGCGAGAATGGGCGATAACAGCGAATCGTGTCAACGAAATTTCGCCAATTCCGAAAAAAATTTCTCTGCGATTCGCGTCTTGTCATCAAGAGCGGTCGCGATAAGGTTGCGCTCCCAGTCGGGACCGCATGTCGCTAGCCAGTTTACTTTCTGCCGAGCAAATTATTCCCGAGATGCAGGCCACCGAGCGATGGAATGCCATCGTCGAATTGATCGATCTACTCGTTAGGCAAAATCGTATTCGCGCGGAAGATCGCGAGAGCATTCTCGCTTCGCTCAAACAACGCGAAGAAACCATGAGCACCGGTATCGGTTTCGGAATCGCCATTCCGCATTGCTCTTCCGATCGCCTCGATCAGGTCGTGGCCGCGTTCGGTCGTTCTTCGCAAGGGATCGAATTCGACGCGCTCGATAATGCGCCGGTGAAATTTGTCGTCCTTTTCGTCGTGCCGAAAAATCAATTCCAAACGCATCTGCGCACGCTTGCTTCCATCGCGAAATTCCTCAATGACCGCGCCACGCGCGACAGCCTGGCCAGCGCCGGCTCGGCCGAAGAAATTCTCGCCATCTTCCGCGACCGCCCCCAAAAATAGGCGGGCGCCATGGAAACTTTCCAAGCGCATCTCGCGCGACAACTTTCTCAGGCTCTCGTCGCCGCAGGTTTGCCTAACGAGTCGTCGGAAGTAACTCCCGCGACCGATCCGCGTTTCGGCGATTACCAGACGAACGCCGCGCTCGTGCTCGCGAAACAGCGCGGCGAAAATCCGCGCGCCCTCGCGCAGAAAATTTTGGACGCATATTCGCAATGGGATATTTGCGATGCACCAACCATTGCCGGCGCGGGCTTCATCAACTTCGCGCTGAAAACCGACGCAGTCGCTCGTCACACCGAACAACTCTTGAGAGACGATCGGCTCGGCGTGGCGCAGGTGGCATCACCGAAACACATCGTGATTGATTTCGGTTCGCCCAATGTCGCGAAACCGATGCACATCGGTCATATCCGCAGCACCGTCATCGGCGATTCGCTCGCGCGCATCGCGGAATTTCTCGGACACGACGTTATTCGCGATAATCACATCGGCGATTGGGGGACGCAGTTCGGCATGGTCATCTGGGGCTGGAAGAACTTGCTAGACCGGAATCGCCTAGCGACCGATCCAATCGCTGAGCTCGTCCGCATTTACAAAGAGACCAACGAACGTGGCACTGCCGATCCCGCCGTGCGCGACGCCTGCCGCGAAGAACTCGTTCGGCTGCAAAGGGGCGAGCCGGAGAATTTCGCCATCTGGCAGGAATGCGTGAAGCTCTCGTTAGGCGAATTCGAACGCACTTATCGCGTGCTTGGTATCCGCTACGACATCCAGCGCGGCGAAAGTTTTTACAACGATCGCCTTCCCGGCGTCGTCGAGCGCCTTCTGAAATCCGGTCTTGCAGAAGAAAGCGAAGGCGCGGTCGTCGTTTTCTTCCGCGACATTCCCGACCTCGCCGACAAACCGGCGATCATTCGCAAACGCGATGGCGGTTTTAATTACACCACAACTGACATCGCGACGATCGATTACCGCATCGACGACCTGAAACGCGACACCATCTGGATCGAAACCGGCGCGCCGCAGCAACTCCACTTCCGCCAACTCTTCGAGATCGCGCGCCGCGAGGGACGCAAAGCGGATTTCCGCCACATCACCAACGGCAACATTCTGGGCGAAGATCGCAAGCTCATGAAAACGCGCAGCGGCGAAAACGTCCCGCTGCAGGATGTGCTCGACGAAGCGATTACGCGCGCGCGCAAACTCGTGGAGGAAAAAAATCCCGATCTGCCGGCGGAAGAAAAAGACGAAGTCGCGCGTATTATCGGCCTCGGCGCGGTGAAATACGCCGACCTCTCCCAATACCGCATGACCGACTACGTCTTTTCCTGGGACCGGATGCTCTCCTTCCAAGGCAACACCGCGCCGTATCTGCAAAACGCCTACGTGCGCATCCAATCGATCTTCCGCAAAGCCGGCGATGTCGCGCCGGCTGACAACGTCTCGTTAGGCGAACCAGCCGAGATCATACTCGCGAAGCGTCTCGCGCAATTCGCCGAAGTCGTTCCGACGGTTCTGAATGATTTCCGGCCGAATATTCTCGCCAATTACCTTTTCGAACTCGCGAACAACTTTCACGCCTTCTACGAAGCGTGTCCGGTTCTCAAATCAGACGAACCGACGCGCGGCTCGCGGCTCGCGCTCTCGAAACTAACTGCACGCACTTTGCAGCGCGGACTCGATTTGCTTGGCATCGAAGTTCCCGGAAAAAATGTGACGCCGCGAATTCCAAGTTCCACTTACCGATTGCAATTCAATCGGCATTTCACCTTCGCGCAGGCGCGGGAGATCGTGCCGTATTTGCACTCGTTAGGCGTCGGTGATGTCTATGCTTCGCCGTATTTTCAGGCACGCGCGGAGAGCACGCACTAGAAATAAAGGAAGAGGTTTCATGTTGATGAGAGGTTCGTTTCTCCTCCTTCTCGTCAGAGCCCCTCGGAAAGTTTCAGGAAATCTCGCGCTCTGCGCAAAGTAATCAGAATGAGATCGGCTTTCCCGCTTCGGCGATGATCTGCTCGAAGCGCGGATCCGCGCGCAGATCATCCCAGCGCGGATTCAACTTCAATTCGCCGAAGGTGGGACCGCAAGGAAGCCGAACGACACTGGCAAGTTGCTGAATGGCCGGCTCAGTTTCGCCACCCCACGCGTAGACCAGCGCCATTTCGGTCGCAATCTCGGGAGCGATTCGTGCGCCTCGGCTCATCGGCCAAAGCGCCACCACGCGGCGGCCATTGCGCAGCGCCTCTTCTCGTTGCCCAAGAAGGGCGTCAATCTGGGCGAGATAGATGCGTGAGCGTGCTTCGTACGGTGAGAGCTCTTCCGGATTCTGCTTGAGCCATTGCTCAAAACCAGGACGAGCAGCCTCAAAGTAGGAGCGTGCCCGAGCGGCATCGCCTTGGGCTCGCGCCATTTGCCCCAGCAACATCGAGTTTACACCGTCAACGAACACGCCGGACCGGCCTACCTTTGGAAGCATATCTTGCTGACGAGCGACTTGTTCGAGCGACTGAAGAATCTCGGCCGCTTTCGTGTATTCCCGTTGCAGGATGAATACCTTCGCCACTTCGGTGGGTGTCGCAGTGTTGCCTCGGTGCCGATTCGGTGAGGAATCCAGCGCCGCCATCGCACCTTGGGTATCACCTCTGGCGATCGCGATCGCACTCTTGGCTCGCCAAAACTGGGCGGTCGCTACTCCGCTGATCGACCCAATCATTCGATCACAAAGAGCTTCGGCTTCTCTATAGCGCCGCAACGAGATATCCAATTGGACCAGGTCTTCGGCTATTTGCTGACTGTCCGGTTCAAGCTCAAGAGCCTTCTGCTGATCCGCTAGCGCCCGCGACCATTCCCCAAGCTGCTGCTCGATATCCCCACGCAGTGTGTAAAGGTCGACGTCATTCGGCAATCCAGGAGCGGCGATTTGTACCTCCTTTAAGGCGGCGCCGGCGTCGCGCGGTCCCTCGCAAAGATAGTTTGCTTGAGCGAGATGCGCCTCCGGCGAATGGGGTGAAATGCGCAGTGCTGCCTCGATGGCTTCGTGCGCCTTTGTCAGCCGCTCCTTGTTGTAATATTCCAGGCGGTAAAGCGCGACCTGCACTTTGCTCAGAAGGCAGTACGCTTTGGTGAATGTAGGATCGCGAGTAATGGCCGTTTCCAGCAAAGTCACCGCCTTCCACATGTCTTCCTGCCCAATCTTGACGATGTCGAGGTTGCCGTAGAACAGCGCGCGGGCGCGCTGGTAAAGGTTGTACGCTTCCAAGTCGGCCGTCCCTCTTTCTTCGATCTCGTTTTTCGCCGCCGATGAAAGCGGGACTCTTAGGCTGCCAGCGAAAAACATTGCCCCGACGATGATCATTAAAACGAAAGAGATTGTTGCTGACACCGCCAGGCCGGGGTTGCGCCGTGTCCAACGCCAGCCACGATTCGTTAGGCCGATCGGGCGCGCGCGAATTGGACGATTCGCGCAGAAGTGCTCCAGATCTTCCGCTAATGCGGCTGCCGAGGAGTAACGCGCGTTCGGTTCCTTTGCGAGACACTTCAGGCAAATAACTCTCAAGTCGCGCGGAATGGAACGATTCGTTAGGCTGATTGGTTCGGTGCTCGCCCGGTGCAGCACTTCCATCGGCGTCTCGCCGGAAACAGGAGGGCGGCCGGTGAGCAGGTGATAGAGAATCGCGCCGAGACTGTAGACATCGGCCGCCGCAGCGACAGTGCGCGAATTGGTCGCCTGTTCCGGTGCCATGTAGAACGGCGTGCCCAGGATCGCGATCGTTTGCGTGAGATCACATTCACGCGCAACCCATTTCGCCAGACCGAAGTCGCTCACGTAGGGTTTGTCCGCGGCATCGAAGAGAACATTCGCCGGTTTCAAGTCGCGATGGAGGATGCCATGCGCGTGCGCGTAAGCGACGGCGCGCGTCAGTTTCGCGATTAATGCTGCTGCCTCTCGCGGTTTGCCGTGGTAGCTATCGATGCGCGCGGAGAGCGTGCCGCCTTCTGCAAACTTCATGCTGTAGAACGGCGCGCCATCCGCTTCGCCGACCGCGTAGATGGGCAGAATACTTTCGTGATCCAAACTGGCGGCGGCTTCCGCTTCTGCGCGGAAACGACTGACTGCGCCTAACGAGTCCAGATGTGCGGGCAGAATCATCTTCAGCGCCACAACGCGCGACGGCGCACGTTGTTTGGCGCGATAAACAATTCCCATTCCCCCGCGCGCGACTTCGTTCAGAAGTTCGTAATCTTCGATGCGACTCCCGCCGGCCAGGATATCGCTTTCCGTTTCGAGAACAGTGTTGAGCAAACAGCCAGGGCAAAAACCACTGGGCATGTCGAACGTCACTGACGAACCACAGGTCTCGCAGAATTGGGGCCTAACGAGTAGTTCCATACCGTTCGCCAACGCGTGCGAAAACTCCGCGCAGTTGCCGCAATTCGTCATCCACTTCATGCGGTGCGCTCACCGTTTGCATCACTTCCTGCCGCACCGCGCCGGCAAATTGCCGCCGCAATCGATGGATGTGCGTCTTGACCGCGCCTAACGAGAGCTTCATTCGCTGCGCCAGTTCTTCATAAGAGATGTCCGGTTTTTCGCCCGCCAGGAAAGGAGAACGCTTCGAAATTTTCCGCCTTTCCTTCCGTGGAAAATTCCGTGCGGACTTTGTCGAGTGCGCGCTCCAGAATCAGGCCCGCCTAGCGCGCATCGAGCGATTCCGCCGGCGTGAGATCACTCGTTAGGCGCTGATGGTGCAATTCCTCGGCAGCGATTTCATCCATGGAAATGAACTGCGCTTGCCCGCCGCGCTTGATCGCGTGCTGACGGGCATGTTCGTCCGCGAGTGAACGATTGAGCGCGCCGAGCAGAAAACTGCGAAACCGTCCGCGAGCCGGCGAAGCGCGGCTCACAGTTTCCTCCTGCACGATGTGTTGGAAAAAAATCTGCGTCTGGTCCTGCGCGTCATCGCGATCGTATCCACGTCGCCGAAGGTAGCTGTAAACCGCCGGCCAATAAGTCTGGCAAAGGTCCGCCATCGCTTTCTTCGCGCGCGGCTCGGAAGCATGCCCCGCTGCCAGCACCATACTCCACGCCGTCTCCGCGAAATGTTTTTCGCGGTCGCCCGATGCTGAAGCGGAAGCCATCCGCCCATTTTGGGGGACAAGAGGGAGTCATGGCAAGGTGCGCCTTACGGCTTGGAAATCTGGACGCGGTAAAACTTCGGCGCAGGGAGCGCATTGAAGTCGGTCACCGTGCGCTGATCGCCTTCATCGACATAGTTAAAACCAGACAACGGCTCCCAATCCGGATTGGTCACGCCCGTGGTCCATTCCACCAGGTAAGTTCGACCTGCCACCAGGGGCTTGAACTTTACCTGGAACTGCGAGGGATCTCCCGAGACCTTGTTTGTGCTGATAAGAAAGCGCGAACCATCCAGCGGATTCAAGCCAGCCAGGAACTTGAAGTAGTTACCCAGTCCGCTGCCATCGGCATCGACTCCAGGCGCAGCGTTGGGATTAGGTGGCAGGCCAAAGTATTGCACCTGCCAGTCATCATCGATGCCATCGTTAGCATAGCCCGGAAAATCATCCGGGTTAGTATTCAATACGGTAAGTAGCAGGTTACTGTTACTACTACCATAGATACCCTGGACGTTAGCGGTAGTGTTAGTATAAACAACATCCGCGGTAACAAGGCCGTCGGAAGTTATCGAAGTAAGCGGGCCATCCAAGATACTCCAGGTAACATCACCAGGCTGGAAGGCCAGACGAGTAGCATCATCCAGCAGGTGCGCTGCAATTAGTTGTAAGTTACCACCTTCGGCGACGCTGGTCGGATTAGCGTCAATAACAAAGCCAACCGTTTCATAAAGCTGACCCGCGAATCCCGCCTTTGCCAGGTAGTTAAAACTAGAGCTTAAGTTACTACCTACTTCGCCCGCTGTGCTTTCACTGGAGTAGTTGGGGCTGGTAATCAACGCGCCAGCCACATTGTTTGTATCTTGAATTGAATAAGTCGTGCTAGAACGCGAAGCACCATCGAGAGAGTGAACCTTTCCGAAAGCGGCGAAAGCAATGACAAGCAGGATTTTCGCGTTCATAACTTAGGAGATTACTGACTGATTCCTGGGACGCCGTTGGGTTCTGCACCGGAGACAGGCTCGACGCGTCTTTCCGGCGGCTGGCCAAATCCTTCCGGGAATAAATAGTATCCACGTTCTTTCGTCGGCTTGTCTTCTTCGACGGGAATGCGGTGCGCATTAGCCCAGGCGTCCTGTCGAATACCCGTGACCTGCCAGGACACTTTTACGTTCGGTTTGTCGGTCTTGATTCCAAAACTCTTCTCTTTCATCTCACTCGATACGATCGCTTGTGCGAACTGGCCGATAACCGTGAGCTGGTAACGGAAGTCACGGTTGAGGGCCTCGAACCAATCGGGCATAGTGACGGTCGCGTCGCCGCTGGCATCGGTGAGCACAACCCCGTTGTAAATGTTCATCATATCCGGCGATTCGACGAAGGAGTGGTAGAGATACTTGTGCTCCGGGTCGAGCGGGTGATCGATTTTGAAACTCCCGCCGCTTTTCGTTAACGTCCCATTCACGGTGACCGACCCGGTCATCTTTACCGGGCCGAAGAACTCACCAGCGTAGCCACCCGCGCCGCCTATCGCGTAGATGGCATCACCCTGCGCGGATAAAATGTATAAGCCAGAACCCGGGCTTTCCACATTAATTGTACCCAGAGCGCGGATAGCAGTCACCAAAGTTGTCCCCGTTGATAACCAATTCGGCGCCGCCCAGATTTTGATTTCGGCCTATCACCACCGTTCCGTCGCCGTTGGCGCCTGTGATCGACATCAGCGGTTGCCCGTTATTGACAAAGAAGTTCAAGGGAAAATTATTAATCGTTCCAAGCCAGCCTCCCTGCGAATTTAGGTATGTCCCAAGACGAACGGTGCCGTTAGTCTGTTCAATGCCGTATCCGCTAGAGAAAACCGTCAACTTGTTTGCCAGGCTGCCGGTGCCGATGGCTACGTTACCTTTGATAACGACATCATTCTTTCCCGGGTTACCGAAAGAAAAATCATCGGCTACTAGCAGCCCACCGGCTTTAAGGCCAGACGCACTCGGCGACGTAGGGGAGTTTAGGAGATTAAGATACCTGTTCTGTTCGCCGCCCGCAGCGGCAGCGTAAAGACGTGGGTTGCTGCCGGTGTCGAGCACGAGGTTGCCGCCTGCGTACAGATTGCCGGCGAAATATCCCGCATAGCCGCCGCCGGTGTTCGTGCCTCTTATGCCGGCACCAGTCGCCGAATTATGGTTCCAAAAACGCCGTCGCCACTATTGTTCCCTCCATAAACCCCCGCGAAACCGCTTCCTGAGCTGGATCCTACCACGCCGTAGCTGTTCGTGCTCACGCCCTCCACACCAACGCTGTTCGTGCTCGAACCGACAACGCCGAAACTATTGGTACTCAAACCTAACGCCCCGATACCGCTGGCGGAATCACCGCGCACTCCCGGACCGCTGCCGGAGTTGGCCAGATACCAAAGCGGACTCGACGAAGAAGCACTGTAACTAAGTGGAATAGCTAGACCAAGAGCTGAGCCGCTAGTTCCGTTCCCTGCCAGAGTAGAATCGTGACTTACACTGGCCAAACCACCACCGCTAACAGGAGTCGTCCACGAAAAGCCATTGCCATCAAAGCCTAGAACCTTGCCGGCTTGCGCACTCCCACTAACCACGAGTCGGGTAAAGTCGATCGCTCCAGGAATAATCTGCGCCGCACCTACAGCATTAGAGGCGAGATTAGCCTGAGTAACTGCGCCGGGAGCAATCTTACTCGAAGTAATCGAAGCATCTGAAACATTGGCAGCTACCAGAGCGTAACCCGAAGAAGCGATGCGTTGATCGGGAGTGAGCAGCTCTGATCCATGCACGCCATCATCAAACCAGACCCGCAATCTGACATCTGAGTTATCGAAGACTGAAAGCGGAATGCTCGTCATGTTAGCGAGGTTCGCGTCGCCGAGCAAAACAGAGTAGAGGCCTTTGGTAACTGGCAGCGCAACAACTCCAGTAGGTTCACTACCCGTTTGTGCTTGTCCCGTCATTACTCCGTACGTCACCGAGCCATCGCCATTCACGAGCGCGAACTTAAAAGACGCGCCGCCGTCAAAATTCGTCCCACTTACAGTTACTCGTCCCTGATAGTTAAGCAGCTGTGGCACCTGCTGCGCAAAATTCAGCCTACTGCAGCACATGACGAAAACAAGTTGGAGAAAGACTTTCATCTTCCAAGCGTTACAACGCCTTCCGGCGCGTCTAAGCGAAGACGTTTGGCGATCGTGCCAGTCCAGTGCTGGTGACCCGTACGCAGCCGTAGGTAACTACCATCCGTTACACGTGTCAGCGCGCTCGCTAATCCTTGAAAATTCGCATTGTAGCTGCCGTTACCTGCGATCAGGTTTTCGTTTCCCAAGGTAACCCAGAAGCCATCGCAACTTTCCGTGGGCAAGATGAGAGGCGAAAGGCTATCGAGATAGCTAACGACAAGGTCGGAGGCGGCGTCTGCCCAGTCGTCTCCATTTCCCGCGCGCTTGTTAAAGACAATGTAGATTACTTCATCATCGTCCTTGCCCGCGCCTACTCCGCGTTGTCGCAGGATACTACTGACTCCCGGGAGGCTGCCCGTGTGAAACCACTCCTGGCCGGGGGCAAAGCCAGTAGCTGAAACGGGAAGACCTATATCATTAGATTGCGTCGCTCCCGCACCCTCGGTGATATAACGAGCCGAATAGAGGTTTCCGAAGCGAAGCATGGCCTGCGCGGAAATCACGAGGCCACCGTGCGCGCGCATGGTTTCGAGATGGTACTGGCCGCCGTAGCAGGCATCTAGTTTGTCAATCGGCGGTGTATAATCAAAGACGCTATCATAGGTCGGTTCCGTGCTGATATAGTCCGGTTCGCGAGCACTGTTTTGCGCCTTGAGCGTAGTAGCTGCACCCCACTCGCTCGACGGTATCCAGTTCGCGGCGCTTAGAATCTCCGTTTGGAGGTAGCCCATGTAGCCTCCGGGGGCGAGCTGTTCCAAAACCTCGCCCAGGATAAGATAACCAAAGTTTGAATATGTCGTCCCTACGCCGGGAACTACCGGCGTAATGGTTCCGGGCGGAAGGTAATTGGCAGCACCCGGGGTATAGTTAAGCGAGTATTTTAGCGCCCAGTCGATAAGTTGCCGCCGCGTGGGTAAGGCATCCGGCTGATTCATGTCAATGCCTGCCTCCCGCACTCGCGTAACAGGGATATCTCCCGGAGTAGGTTGGTTTCTATCCCAGCCGGCGCTGTGATTGAGCAAATGACCTATGGTAATAATTTGGCACCGCGGATCTGGCGTTCCTGGTGGAGCAACGGACAGAATGCCGCCGTTACCGGATAGGTTGAAGGCATAACGTTGCAGGTTACCAGGTCCTAGTCCTCCAGAAGCAGCAAAGCGCTGGATAGCTGCGGCGGTTATTGGTTTAGCGACGCTGGCAAAGCGAAACAATGCTGTTTCGGGCAGATTGGCGCCGGAATGCGCGGAACCATAGGCGTGCAGGAAGATAACTTTTCCCCCGCGACTGACTCCGAGGACACCGGCAGAAATATTGCGATTCGGATCGGTCATGAAGCTGGTCATAATCGAGTCCAATTGAGAGAGCACCTGCACCGGACGGCCACTAACAGGCAGTTGCGCAAAGGCCGAAACCGCGCAGCCGATTCCCAGAAAGATAAGCGCGAGAAGGAATCTCATTTTATTGCAGAGTAACAAGAACCAAGACGAAGCCACTGCCTTCCTTTAGTGAGGTCATTGCCTTTCCAAGCACTGCACCTTGCGCCTTTGAGTAATCAATTACTTTCATCGCCCGTCCCGGCACATCGGCGGTAGTTAGTAAATCACCAGGCTCAATCGGGCTGGCAGACGCGTCCGCCGCTACATAGACGCGCCCGCTCAGCGCAACATTCTGGTCCCCATCCATCGCACCTTGCTGGTGGAGGGCTATACCTGGGTTAACGCCGTTTGCTCCACTTACTATGCCTGCTACGCGTTTGTCATAGCTGTGTGTGCTGCGTTTCAATTTTCCGGGATGTTCCTCGTCAATGACTACGACTGAGCCTTTCTCGATAACTTCTTCCTGCATCGGGAAGGGCTCGGCCAGGTCGGCCCCGCCGGTGATGGTGAGGACGTTGACGCTAACAGTATTATCCGTGTTAACTGTTAGCGCGGGTTGACCGCCATTAACGTAGAGATAGAAAGGATGGTTCGACTTTGTACCTAACCAACCACCGTTGGCGCCTGAGCTACTGCCGCCGACATAGGTAGCTACTTTAACGGTACCATCGCTATGCGTGATGCCGTAGTTGCCTGGAAGAGTGATAACCTCGAGCTGGGACTGCGGCGTGGCAGTTCCAACGCCTAGCCTGCCGTGGAAGTCACCATCGCCATTAGGATCGATAGACAAGCCGCCCTGGCCAAGGAAGTTTCTGGAAAAATAGAGTGCATCGTTTGCGCTGTTGCGACTCGTTCCTATGTACCAGGTTCCATTGCCGGTTTTCAGGGCAAGCTGCGCTGCGCTATTTGCACCTCCCGTCTCGATGGTTTCGACTACGGAGTTACCCTGATCATAAATGTGCAACTTGCTACCAGGTGAGGTCGTCCCGATTCCGATCAAGCCGCTATCGTTGAGAAGCAGGTCGTAGTTAGCGGCCGCATTGGTAAGACCGGGATCACTAGCGGTGCGGAAGAAATACAAGCCGCCGTTCATATGTCCGATACCGAAACGTTGTCCGTTGTTATTCTGCTGCCAGCCAATCGCGGAAAGATTGTCCAGTTCAATCGCACCTTTCCAGCCGCTTGAGGTCCAATTAGGGCTGCCGACGATACTAAGGTGATGACTTGGACTGGCTGTGCCTAGACCTACTCTACCGGCGTTGTAATAGATAGCAGTGCCGTTTTGGTTCCAGAAATTGGTGCCGCCACCGCCGGAACTGGGAGTAGTCCAGACAAGTCCCTGCCCATCGAAACCCAGAACCTGTCCAACTCCGGGTGCGGCCGGAACATTGAGGCGGGAAAAGTCGAGAGAGTTAGCTGCGATGTGTGTGTTGGTAACCGCGCCCGGAGCTATGTTCGCGCCCTGCACCGCATTGGCTGCGATAGCCGATGATTGGACGGCGCCGTCGGCTAAGTAGGCGCTCGGAGCCAATCTTTGATCTGGAGTTAATCGCTGCGAGCCATTGGTGCCATCATCGAACCAGACACGCAGTCGAAGATCGGGATTGGCGAAGACACTCACCGGTAGCGCCGTCATGTTGGATAGACTGTTATCTCCGAGCAGGGCAGAGTAGAGACCTTTGACGACACTTAATGGGATGCTGTTCGAAGGTTTGCTGCCGGCAGTGCTGGTGCCGTCGTTACTCCAAAACGTTTGTGAGCCGTCGCCGTTCACGAGCGCGAACTTAAACTGGCCGGTGCCGTCGAAGCTCGTGCCGTTAACGACCACGCGGCCCTGGTAGTTAATGAGGGGAAGGACCTGCGCGCGCAGTGCGCTCGCAGCGCAGAACACAATGAGGGTAAGAAGTAAGAAAGGGACTTTCATCGGCATGAAGAGGAGGTGCTACTTCTCTTCTCTCCGCTTTCGCATCGGAAAGTTTCAGAAAATCTGATGCGCGTATGCGCGAGGCAGGAGCGGATGCTACCTTATCGCCTCCCGTGACCGAACCGCGCCTTCCGACTTCAACTTACCGATTGCAGTTCAACCGGCACTTCACTTTCGCGCAGGCGCGCGAAATCGTGCCGTATTTGCACTCGTTCGGCATCGGCGATGTCTACGCCTCGCCTTATTTCCAGGCGCGTGCGGAAAGTTTGCACGGTTACGACATTACCGATCATAACAAGCTCAACGCCGCGATCGGTTCGCGGGAGGAATACGACGCCTTCGTCGATGAGCTGCACGCGCACGACATGGGCCAGGTGCTCGATTTCGTCCCGAACCACATGGGCGTGGGCGAACCGCACAATCAATGGTGGATGGACGTGCTGGAGAATGGGCCGAGCTCCACTTATGCGCCGTATTTCGATATCGATTGGCATCCGCTGAAGTCCGATCTGCACGACAAGGTGCTGCTGCCGATTCTCGGCGATCAATACGGGCGCGTCCTCGAGCGCGGCGAGCTCAAGGTGCGCTTCGAAGCCGGGGCGTTTTATCTGAATTATTACGATCACGAATGGCCGATCGCGCCGGGCACATATCGCCACATCCTCGAGATCGCGCTGGAAAATCTCGAGCCGTACAAGGACGAAGATTTTTATGCGGAATTTCAAAGCATCATCACCGGGCTGGAAAATCTCCCGCGACGGAACGAGACCGATCCGGAGCGGATGGCGCTGCGCGCGCGCGAAAAAGAAATCATCAAGCGCCGGCTCGATCGGCGTTGCCAGGAAGCGCCGCAGGTGCGCGAGGCGATCGAGAAAGCGGTCGAGCAAATCAACGGCACGCCGGGCGACGCGCGCAGCTTCGACGCGCTCGACGAGTTCCTGAACGATCAGGCCTATCGTCTCGCTTTCTGGCGGGTGGCGGCGGAGGAAATCAATTACCGGCGGTTTTTCGACATCAACGATCTGGCGGCGATTCGCATGGAATTGCCGGAGGTTTTCGATGCGACGCACCAGTTACTTCTCGAACTCGTTAGGCAAAAAGCGGTCACCGGATTGCGGATCGATCATCCGGACGGACTTTATTTGCCGGAGCGAATATTTCGCGAAATTGCAGCGAGCGTTGCGCGGACGGCGCTCGGCATTTCGCTGCCGGCGGATGGGCGCGCGATTTATCTCGTGGTCGAGAAGATCCTGACTGGCCACGAGCGTTTGCCTAACGATTGGCCGGTGCACGGCACGACCGGCTACGAGTTCGCTCGGATCGTTAACAATCTGCTTTGCGACGCCAGCGCAGAGCAGGCGATGACGAAAACTTATCCGGCGTTTCATCGGCCATTCGATGCACTTCGGGCACCTGGTTTATGCAAAGAAACGGCTCGTCATGCGCCTCGTCGCTTTCGAACGACATCAAGGTCCTCGGCAACCTGCTCGATCGGCTGTCGGAAAAAAACCGCTGGTTCCGCGATTTCACGCTCGATCAGCTCGCCCTGGCCGTGCGCGAAACGATCGCCTGCTTTCCGGTTTACCGGACTTACATCACGCGCCGACGGCAAGGTGAGCGAGGAAGACCGCGCCGTGATCGAGCGCGCGGTCGCAGCGGCCAAACGGCGGAATCCCGGCGATCGAGGAATCGGTCTTCAATTTCCTGCGCGACATTTTGCTTTTCCGTTTTCCGGAAAATCTCGACGAAGAGACGCGCGCGGAGCACGTGCATTTCGTTTTGAAGTTTCAGCAGTGCACCGGCCCGATCATGGCGAAGGGGCTCGAGGACACGACGTTTTACATTTTCAATAGACTGGCTGCGCTCAACGAAGTCGGCGGCGAACCGCAGCACTTCGGGATCAGTCCGCAGGATTTTCACGACGAGCAAAAATTTAATCAAGAGCATTGGCCGGCGACGATGCTGGCGACTTCGACGCACGACACGAAACGCAGTGAAGACGTGCGCGCCCGCATGGTCGCGATCTCGGAAATTCCCGAGACCTGGCGGAGCGCCATTCTGCGTTGGCGCATCGCGAATCGATAAATGCGAAAACGAAGATTGAGAAGGCGAAGCGCCGGACGCGAACGAAGAATACCTGCTTTACCAAACGCTGCTCGGGACCTGGCCATTGGGCGCGACGGAAGCCGAGGCCACGGCGAATACGTCGAGCGCATCCAGGCCTACATGGCGAAGGCGTTGAAGGAAGCGAAGGTCAACACCAGCTGGATTCAGCCTAACGAGCAGTGGGACGATGCGGCGAAGGACTTTGTCGCGCGAATTCTCGAACCCGTCGCCGAAGAACAAGTTCGTTCCGGCGTTTCTTCCGCTCGCGGAAGAAATCGCGCGGCTCGGCGCGATCAACTCACTTTCCCAGGTGATTTTGAAACTGACTTCGCCCGGTGTGCCCGACATTTATCAAGGAAACGAAATCTGGGATTTCAGCCTGGTCGATCCGGACAATCGCCGCCCGGTCGATTATCAACAGCGGCGTGAAATGCTGGACTCGCTTAGCAAAACGTCGCCTGACGAATTGTTGGCGAACTGGCCCGATGGCCGAATCAAGATGCTCGTCACGCAACGTCTGCTGCATTTTCGGCGCGAGAATCCGCGTCCTTTTTCGGCACGGAAATTATTTCCCACTAGCCGTCAGCGGAGCGCATGCGGAATCGGTTGTCGCCTTTGCGCGCGAGCACGAAGACAAATGGATTGTCGTCATCGTTCCCCGTCTTTCGTCGCGCGTCGGTTTTCCGCCAATCGGCGAGCGCTGGCAGGATACGGCGATTGAATTGCCGGCAGCCGCCGCCGAGGAGGCGCACGCGATCTGTTCACCGGCAGCGAGCTGCAACTGCGAAGACCGATCGCTCCGAATCGCGGACGCAATGTCGGTCCTGCCATTCGCAGTCTATACGATCGTAGCTACGCGTGACTGATAGCCGCGCTGCGAAGCGGTCGAAGTAACGTGCCCAGCCAGATCGAAAAACTGGCCGACGTTCTCGCCCATTTCCGCACCGAAATTCCGAAGGTGATCTGCGGCGAGGCGACGACCAGCATGATGCTGAGCAGAAGCAGATTCATCAGGTAGATGACCACGAGCGAGAAGAAAGTGCCGTGATCGGTCAGGTCGGTCTGGCTTTTCGGGATCATCCAGCAGCGTGAAGGTGAAATGAAAAGCCCAGGTCGACTCCGATCAGGGCGATAGAGCAGCCGGCCGTACGGCGTGCACGTCGGTGAACGAGACTGAGCAGGCCGAAAGATCGCGATCGCGAGGATGCTGTAGAGCGGGAAAAAATAAGGCGCGAGCGCGATCCAGAAATTGTTCCGGTCGGTGACGATGTGTCCGCCATCGCGGCGCACGCGAAATTGGCTGACGCGTCCGCCCATCAGCCAAACCCAGAAGGCGTGGGTCAGTTCATGGCCGAAGACATAAACCAGCATCGGTCGGGGCAGACCGAAAAATGCGATCAGCCAGAGCACCGCGCCTAACGAGAAGAACCAGAATTCTTCGCCGGCCCAGAGCCGCTGCGTGACAGTCGCGCGCGTGAAGACGGTGAAAAATGTCTGCGTCAGAATCGCGCAGAGCGGCAGGAGGAAAATCGCGACGACGAATTTCACCCACCGCGTCGGCACCATGAGCGCGGAATGATTCGGCGCCGATCGCCGCGTCGGGACGACAAAGGGTGCGACTTTTACCGGACGCGAACCTCCCGCACGACCCGGCGGCCGTTTTTCTCCAGATCGTTTCAGTCGCGGCTCAAAAGGCATGCGATTTAAACGGACCGCGCCGCGTTTGGTTACGCCCGACCCATGTAGTTGCCGGTGCGCGTGTCGATCTTGATCATCTCGCCTTCTTGAATGAAGAGCGGAACGTTCACTGTTTTGCCGGTCTCGAGAATGGCTGGCTTGGTCACATTCGACGCGGTATCGCCGCGCAAACCTTCCGGTGCTTCGACCACCTTCAGTTGCACCGAGGAAGGCAACTCCACCTGCACCGCCTTGCCTTCCGTCGTACAACACTTCGACCTTCAAATTCTCGACCAGATAATCCTTCGCTTCGCCGAGCAGATTCTCGTTCAAGGTGATCGTGTCGTAACGTCTCCGGATCCATGAAATGGTATCCGGTGTTGTCCTTGTAAGAGAACTCGAGCGTGCTGCCGATTCACATCGACCAGCTCGACTTTATCGGTCGAACCGAAACGCACATCCGCGCTCTTTCCCGGTGTTGATGTAGCGAATGATCGCCTGCACAAAGGCGCGCAGATTTCCCGGCGTGCGATGCTGCACATCGAGCACAATGGCGACGTTGCCGTTGTATTTTATCGCCTGTCCTTTGCGGAGATCGTTCGCTGCTGCCATGAAATTTCGGGTCGGTTGTAGTTGAAAGGGCGGACTGTCTTACAACCTCAAACGTGGCTCAGAGCAACTTGAGCTTGGTCAGATCCTGCGAATCGACATGCCGACCGGCGCGTTGTTCTCGTCGACGACAACGAGGTCGTCGATCCGATGGCGATCAAGCAGATTCAAAACTTCCACCGCCAGTTTGTCCTGTTGCACAGTCACGGGATTCAACGTCATCAGATCGGCCACCAATCGCTCGCCGATTCGCGGATCGTTTTGGAAATGCCGGACGAAATCGCCGTGCGTGAAAATGCCGAGAAGCTTTCCGTCGCCGTCCGCCACTACCGCCGCTCCGGCGCGAACGTCGGTCATTGATTTTAAGGTGCTCTGCACGGTCGCATCCGGATTCACAAGCGCGATCGCATCGCGCGGCCGCATAATTTGATGCACGCGCATCAGCAGGCTGCGCCCGATCATTCCGCCCGGATGAAAGCGCGCGAAATCTTCCTTTTGAAATCCGCGCGCTTCGAGCAGGACCATCGCCAGCGCATCGCCGAGCGCGAGCATGACCGTCGTGCTGGAAGTCGGCGCGAGATTTAACGGACACGCTTCCTGTTCGATGTTCACGTCAAGAAACACATCGCAGTTCTGCGCCAGCGTTGAACTCGAATCGCCACAAATCGCGATGATTCGCACCTGGAACCGCGCGAGCGCCGGCAGGATCCGCAGCAATTCCTCCGTCTCGCCGCTCGCGCTCAAAGCCAGGACCACATCGCCGTCCGCCACCATCCCCAGGTCGCCATGAAGGGCGTTCAACGAATCCAGCACGACCGCGGGCGATCCGGTGCTTGTTAGGGTCGAGGCGATTTTCGCTCCGATATGTCCCGATTTCCCCACCCCGAGCACGACCACTTTCCCCCGCGCCTCGACTGCTTCTTTGATGAGCTCAACCGCGCGGGTGAAGCGTTCGTCCAACCGTTCCCGTAACCGTTGCAGCTCGAAAATTTCCACTTCGAGCACGCGTTTGGCCTTTTCAAGATACTGCATGCGAACATAATCCTGCGCCGTAGTGTTTCAGGCAGCAAGAACTTGCGTGGGACGCTTGGGGGATAATTCATATGAAAAAAATACTGCTCGCCGCTCTCTTCCTCACTGTGATCGGAATCGTCAGCGCCGGCGCGCAGACGCGGACTTACAGTGCGCCGGTCAATCGGCCCAATCGCACGGCCCGCCACGCACCTGAGGTGAATCGAACCCGCGCGGTCGGCGCTTTCCCGCGGACCGCCCGAAATCCGATCCAACTGCTTAACCCGCGCGCGCCGCAAAGATATTACGGCCCGCCGCAAGAAACGGTCGTTTACGAAACCGAGAACTACGAGGCGAATCATCATCCGAGAGTCAACGGCCTCATTCTTTTCGGATTAGTTTGGTAAGCGGCCCGCGCATTTGTAGCGGCGGTCTATGACCGCCGAAGATGGTCACTGCAATCTGCGCTTTCGGCGGTCATAGACCGCCGCTACAACAACGGTCGTGAACGCAGACACTGAGCGGCCGGTCGTCGCGTCGTATTGCGCGACCTTCCTCAAACCGGAGATGCTCCACATCTATCGGCAAATCGCTGCGCTGAAACAAGTGCGCCCGATCGTCATTGCGCAAAAGCGCGAAGAGGCCGAGCGCTTTCCCTTCGACGACATCACGATCGTTGCAAAACCGGCGACGCATTTTCTGCGGCGCATTTGGTATCGGCAATTGCGCGACGTGCCGTGGCAGGTGTCGCGCGACGAGACAAGCGAATTGCTGCGCGTCCTCGAAATGAAACGCGCAAAGTTGCTCCACGTTTATTTCGGTCACATCGCCGTGCATCTGCTTCCGCTCATGCAGGAATGGAGCAGGCCGACTGTAGTTTCATTTCACGGCGCCGACGTGATGGTCGATTTGGAAAAACCAGCTTATCGCAACGCGACCATGCGCATGCTGGAAGCGGCGCGACTGATCCTGGTTCGATCTGATTCGCTCGGACAAGCACTCGTTAGGCTGGGCGCCGGCAAAGAAAAGATCCGGATTCAACGCACCGGGGTTCCGCTGGCCGATTTTCCATTCAAAGCACGGACCTGGCCGACCGATGGCGCCTGGCAATTCTTGCAGGCCTGTCGGCTCATCGAAAAGAAGGGCCTGCAAACGAGTCTGCGCGCGTTTGCAGCAGTCGTTAGGCAATATCCGCAGGCGCATTTCACGATCGCCGGTGAAGGTCCGCTGCTCGACGAGCTGCAACGCCTGGCGAATGAATTGCAGATCGCTGCCCACGTAACTTTCGCAGGCTTCGTCGCGCAGGCGCAATTGCGCGAGCTCTATTATCAATCACACATCTTTCTACATCCGAGCGAAACCGGCACCGATGGAAATCAGGAAGGTGTGCCGAATTCCATGCTCGAGGCGATGGCGACCGGCCTTCCTGTTTTCGCGACCAATCATGGTGGAATTCCCGAAGCGATCGAGAGCGGCACGAGCGGCTTCCTCATCAACGAAGGCGATGCCGAGGGCCTGACCAATGCAGTTCTCGGTGCGATCAGAAACCCGTCGCAACTTACGGAAATCGCACAACGCGGAGCAGCGGCGGTTGCGCAGAAATTCGAACAACAAGCGCAGATCGAAGCACTCGAAGAATATTATTTTGAGGCGATGTCGCGGTAAAATTTCTCCAGCTGCTCGGCCACCGCGAAAAATCCCAACTTCGCTTTCGCCTCTTCTTCATCGACTTCGATCTCCGATTTCTGCAACAGCGCAATCGCAATCTCGATCAGCTCATTGATCGAGCGATGCGACCCGCACGTTTCGGGAAAGGCCAGGCGGTCGATCGCACCATTGCCGCCGACGCACGGCACACGGCAGAGCAAAGCGTCGCCCGCCACTTGCCCGGGAACGAAACTGGTATCGAGCTGGAAAACAATTTTGTGCGCCGCGACTACGCGAAGATAACTGGCGTAATCTGTTCCGCGTTTCAGCACCATTAGTCGATCACTCGTTAGGCCAATTTCCTCTAAGAGTCGCTCGCCTTTTCGACCGTCGAAATTAAAGACGGTCACTTTCTCGCCGGTGGCATCGCTGATCTGTCGCGCAGCCATGAGCGCGGCGAGATGATTGCGCGAGAGCACATCCCACTCGCGCGTGCCGACGAAAATTCCGTGCCTCTGCTCGTTAGGCTGAGCAAAATTCCAGCGCGCGTCGTGCAACGGGTACGGCGTCGGAATGAACTCAGAGCTGATCCGCTCACTGCAACTCGCGCGATAAAAATCAGCGGCCTCCGGCGTTGCCCCAATACAGGCGCCCGCCTGCGACAACATGCGCTTGAAACGCGTCAGGCGACCCGCATCACGCATCTGCTCGGCAATTTGATGGAGACCCGTTTCCTTCAAGGAAATCGCCACCGTCAGGCCGGCTTTCTTGAGAAAATTCAGCGCCCGTTCCGATTCCTTAAAATCGCCGCGCAGCAAAAGCAGTACGGGATTTTTCGCGAGGACGGCACGCTTCGCGTCGCGCAAAAAACTTCCCCCGGTGCACGCCGCGTAAGCATGAAAATTCACCGGCGCATGCACATTCGGATCGACCGCCGCCTTTTCGAGGAAGTGTTCCTCCGGGTCGCGCCCGCCCGGATTCAAAACGTTCAGACGAAACATGAAGAGACGACTTGTTAGGCGCCGCGCTGCGGGGGTGTCGTCACGGGTTCGGCGCGCGGAATTTTCGTCGGCGCGACCGGTTCCGCGCGCAAGACCGGCTCGGCGCGTCGCGCCGGTTCGTCAGTTGACTGCTCGTTAGGCGTTTCTTCCGTGACCGGTTTGGCACGTAAAACAGGTTCGCCTTCGACTGCTGCTTCCTTCGGCGTTGGGCTGACGGGAAGAGCGGCCTTCACTTCCTCCGATTGCTCGGCCGGCTTGGGCGGCTTCACCGTAGATTTGATCGCGTTGTACGGATCATTGTCCGCCAACAAGGTCGGACCCTTCACCGCCACTGCGTGCACTTGCGCGGTATCGACGGCGAGAGAGGCGCGCGGCACGCCCGCATCCGGCAAATCGTGCGCTATGCGCGTACGCGCATCACCGTGCACGTCGCAAGGATCGGTCGGCATTTGTTCCTTTGTCGCCAGCTCGCGATAAACATCTTCCTTGGGACATTTATCGGTCGCGAGTAATCCGGACTTCGCACAAATTTCCACTGTCTCGAGATTCACCGGCTTCGAGATTTCTTTCGGTGGAAAATGCGCGAGCGACGCGTTCATGATGTCGACCCAGACCGGCATCGCGATCTCGCGACCGAAAGCGCCGCGAAAAATTTTCTGCGGTTTATCGAACCCCGCACGCACCGCGCAGGTAATGGCGTTGTCGTAGCCGACAAAAAGCGCTTCGGTAAAATCGTAGGCGGTCCCGGTTTTTCCGGCGGCGGGAAAATCCTTCAGGCCTAACTTCTCACGGGCCGCCGCACCGGTGCCAGTGCGGAGAGCATCGACCAGACACGAATGCACTTCGTAGGCAGCTTCCGGTTTCATGACTGTCTGGCGCGTTTTCTTTTGCGCGGATTGCCAGACGACTTTGCCGTTCTTTTCTTCGATCTGCTCTAATATATAAGGAGCGTTCGGCCGCGTACCGTTGCCGGGGAAGCTGGTGTAAGCGAGAGCCAGCTCAGCCAGCGTAACTTCACTGCTGCCGAGAAATGTCGCCGGAAAAGGGCGGAGCGCCGATCTTATCCCGCCCGCTTTGCACAGCTGCAAAACCGCATCGACCCCGCTCTGCAAACCGATGCGGACGGTCGCGCCGTTTTTCGATTTCGCCAGCGCCTGCCGCGCGGTCATCGGACCTTCGTAACGGTTGTCGGCATTTTCCGGTCCCCATTCCCCGAGAATACCGGTGGTTCCGCCGATCATGACCACGCGATTATCGAGCGCGGAATCTTCCACGACCGTGCCGGGATAGAGTCCTTTCTCGAACGCCGCCGCGAAAACGAAAGGCGTGAAGGCCGTGCCCGCCGGTCGGCGCGCCTGCAAGGCGCGATCGAATTGGTTGTGTTCGAAATCGCGCCCGCCGATGAGCGCAAGAATTCCGCCGCTCTGGTTATCCAAGGCAATGACAGAGCCCTGCAAATATTCCGGCGCCGCATTCGGATTGATTGTGCCCGCTTTCTTCGCCACGCGAAAACGGGCCGCATAAGCTTCGTAGGTTTCATGATTGTAACCGGGCGTTTGTTCGACGCGGTCGAGATTCGCCTTCAAAGAATCTTCCGCCGCTTTTTGCAGATCGGCGTCGATCGTCGCGCGAATGCGAAAACCCTCATTCATCGCGCGGTCCCAACCGACTGCTGCGATGACCTGCTGGCGAATATACTCGACGGCGTAGGTCTGGCCTTGCGCGCTCTGCCGGCTGCCGATCACGACATCTTCCGCCTGCGCCGCCGCACATTTTTCCGCGGTGATAAAACCGAGATCGCGCATGCGCCCGAGCGCGACGTTGCGCGAATCCTTCGCCGCTTCTTTGTCACTCCACGGCGAAAGACGATTCGGACTTTTGATCAAGCCCGCGAGCGTGGCGGATTCCGCCAATGTCATTTCGCGCGCCGGTTTTCCGAAGTAGCCGCGCGAGGCCGCTTCCGCGCCGTAGAGTCCGCCGCCGAAATAAATTCGGTTCAGATACAACTCCATGATCTTCTGTTTCCCGAAACTTTCTTCGATGCGGCGCGCGAGAAAAATTTCGACCAGCTTGCGGCGAAAGGTGCGCTCCTTCAGTTGAAAGGTATTCCGCGCCAGCTGTTGCGTGACCGTGCTGGCGCCTTGCTTGACGTGACCGGCGGTGAAATTTTTCAGCGACGCGCGCAGGATGCCGAAGAAATCGTAACCGCCGTGCTGGTAGAACTTGTTGTCTTCCATCGAGACGACGGCGTTGACCAGGTCGCGCGGCAATTGATCGTAGGGAACTGTCTCCCGATTCTCGACGTAGATCTGGCCGAAGATCTTGTCATTGCGATCGACAATCACGCTGGCCGATTCCATTTGTTCGAGCTGCTTGAGATCGAATGCCTCGGCCTGCCGGCTCATGTCGGCCGCGAGGATCGACCAATAAATCGCGATGCCGGTGATGATCGCGGCCGCGACGGTGATCGGCACATAAAAGATCGGCCGCGTATACCAGGGCGGTATGTAACGCTCGACCCAGCGCTGTCGTTGAGGGAAAGAGACTGGCATGCTGAGAAGGCTCCGTGGAACTTAGGTGGAAGTTTCACGAAATCCAACCATGCCCACCGGTAACCCAAAACTGATCGCGCACATTCAGGAAAGGATACGCGCGGGCGGGCCGGTCAGTTTCGCCTGGTTCATGGAGCAGGCGCTTTATCATCCAAACCACGGCTATTACAGTTCTGGCCGGGCGCGGATCGGGCGCGCCGGCGATTATTTTAGCAACGTCAGTGTCGGTCCACTTTTCGGTCGGCTGATGGCGACGCAGTTCGCCGAGATGTGGGAAAAACTCGGACGGCCTAACGAGTTCAAGATCGTCGAGCAAGGCGCGCATGAAGGTGATCTTGCGCGCGATGTGATGGAAGCGGCCCGCGATTCAAATCCGGGATTTTTCGAGATACTTCGTTACGCCATCGTCGAACCAGTTCCTATTTTGAAGTCACGTCAGACTGAAGCGCTCGAAAGGTTTCGCCACAAAGTCGAATGGACGGAATCGCTCAATGAAACGGCACCGTTCCGCGGCGTTCATCTTTCGAATGAGCTGACCGATGCCATGCCAGTTCATCTCTTGAAGTGGACGGGGAAAGAATGGTTGGAACGGCACGTGGCCGAGAAGGAAGACGCTTTCACCTTCGTAGATCTGCCGCTGAGTGACGACGAGCTGCGCCAGCGCGCGAAGATAATTCCGCTGCCTTTGCCCGATGGCTACGAAACCGAAATTAACCTGGAGGCGCTACACTGGATTGACGCTTTAGCGCCAAAACTCGAGGAGGGTTTTGTCGTCGTGGTTGATTACGGACTGCCACGAGAGGAATTCTTCGCACCGCATCGCCACCGCGGGACATTGCAATGCTACGCGAACCATCGCGTGCTCGCCTCGCCGCTGGAAAATATCGGCGCCGCCGACCTCACCGCGCATGTCGAATGGACTTCTCTGGCCGAACGAGCCGAGGCTCTCGGCCTAACGGGTGCTGGATTTGCCGACCAGCACCATTTCATCACCGGATTACTCGAAGAACCCTTGCTCAACACCGCCGACGAAAAAACAAGGCGCGCCCTGCACACACTTATGCATCCCGGGTTTCTCGGAATGAAGTTTCAGTACCTCGTCCTGGCGAAAAATGTCGAGCAAGCCACGACACTTTCCGGCTTGCGCTTCGCGCGACCGCGGCCGTGAAACAATAATTTTCGCGGGCGGAGCAACCGGATGCTGGCATGGCGACGATGTTAGTAAGCACCGCCTCTTGAACGAAGAAATGCGAGCCGACGGCGTAGCCCTGCCCACGACCCGATACCCTTGGCGGATCTTGTGGCTGTTTCTGGTCGGGTCGGTCGGCGGCGTCGTCCTGGCCTATCCCTACATTTTCGCGCTGTATGGAAATAGCCTGCGGGCGAGCGGGAAACTGACCTACGGCCTCGCAACTTTCATTTCCATTCATCTCCTGGAACTCAGCCTCATCTTCGGATTGGCCAGTTGGCTCGGCTTGTTATTAGCAACGAAAATCGATCTGCGCATGCCGTTCCTTCGAGCGTGGCTGTATCACGAGCGAATACCCCGACCGGGCGGATTTTGGAGCGCCACCATTATCGGCGGACTAATCGTCGGCCTGCTCAACGTGGCCGTCTTAAACTTCTACCTCATCCCGCGAGTTCCGGCCTGGCCATCGGAAGCCAGGCTTCCGTTTTGGGAACGTGCCTTAGCCTCTTTCTATGCCGGAGTAAACGAAGAGCTACTCATGCGACTCTTTGCTTTGTCGCTGCTTATCTGGCTCGTGGAAAAAATTGCCCGCCGCAGCGCACGTTCTTCCAGTGCCGTTTTCTGGAGCGCTAACGTCATCGCTATCGTCCTACTTACTTTCCTTTTCCTGCCGACCACGGCTGCACTGGTCCCACTCACGCGCGAGATCATCATCGCAGTCGTGGGCGTGAATGGTATCGGCGGACTAGTCTTTGGTTACCTATGCTGGTACCGCGGACTGGAATCGGCCATGCTGGCGCATTTCATTTGCGACCTGGCCTTACATTCGTTCGCACCGTTCTTCAGCCTGCGCTGACCGGCAGTAACTTAACTGCCAGGCTTCTCCCTCGTAATCTTTTGAACGAGGGCTTCGAAGCGCGGATTGCCCCGCAGCGGATATAACAGTGGATCTACCTTTATTGGCGCGATGTTACTACCATCGCGATCTTCATAGCTCTGCTCGAGCCAGCGCATCGCTTCGTCCTTCTTGTTCAAGCTTAGATAAAGAACCGCGCGCGCGTAAGCTACTACTTCGTGCTCTTTGCTTATCTTATCCAACTCGACCAAAGCTTGTTCTGCCGCCTTCTTATCACCAGCCAGAGTCTTAGCCGCAGCGCCCTGCGCGAGAATCACTGGATCCTCGCTATTTTGCTTCGCCTTCTCGTATTCTACGAGAGCGCCGCGAAGGTCGCCTTTCGCTTGTAAGGTAATGGCAAGGTTCTGGTGGGCGTAAGCGAAGGTTGGATCGTTAGCCAGTGCTTTCTGCAACTGCGCGATCGATTCGGCATAGCGACGGGCAAAACATAAGGTTACGCCCTGGTCCGCATTCATAATCGGCGACAAAGGGTCCAGCTCGATCGCGCGCTTTCCTTCGGCGATAGCCTCATCAAATCGTCCGAGGCATGCCAAAGGTCCGCTGCCAAGCCAATGATGAGCAGTGGCGTAGTTCGGCTTTAGCTCGATCGCGCGCTGGAATTCGCGCACAGAGCCAACCAGATCGATTTCGGAAAAGTGCAGTATCTTGCCAATGGCGCTGTGCGCTTCCGCCAGGTTCGGATCAAGTTCCAAAGCCTTGTAGGCAGCTTCTCTTGCCTTTGGAAAAGCGTCGCGCTGGCGCACGCCAGTGTAATAAGGAAGCAGGATATAGGCGTCGGCCAGACCAGCATAAACCAGCGCGTAATTCGGATCGCGCGCGATGGCCTGCTCGTAGGACTCGATCGCTTTCGGGATGTTATCTCCCGATCGTTTTTCCCAGAGCGACCTGCCTTTATGGTAAAGCTCGTAGGCCGTAGTATCGCTCGTGGACTGCGCTACGATCATCTGCTGTTCAGCGCCGGTAAGTTTGGCTTGGAGCGTATCCGCAATCGTTCTTGAAATCTCACTTTCCACGGCAAAAATGTCGGTTAATTGCCGGTCGTAAGTGTCCGCCCAAAGGTGAGTGTCATTGAGTGCGTTGATCAGCTGCACATTCACTCGCACCTTGTCGCTCGCCTTCTGCACGCTCCCTTCCACGATGTTCATTACTCCGAGCTGCTTGGCGATTTCCCGTAAGTCCGACGGCGTGCTCTTGAAACGCTGCGTCGAAGTGCGCGAGATAACCTTGAGGTCTGCGATTCGGGCCAGACGGGTAAGGATTTCATCTTGGACGCCTTCGGCAAAGTAAGCGTTATCCGGGTCGCGACTCAGGTTATCGAAAGGTAGAACCGCGATCGACTTACTAGGTATAGAATCCGTAGCGACGGAAACAACTGTCTTTAACTGCGTTGGCCGCATTAGATGGAAGACGAACAGCCCCGCCGCGATGACCAGTAGCACGGCAGTTACGGCGACAAGCTTGCGACCGGTCTTATGAGTGATCGACTTGTTAGGTTCTACCTCGGATTCGCGCTTAATCCCCTCCGGCGTGATCTCAAATGCCCAGGATAGAACCAGCGCGACGGGAAACCCGAGAATCAAAAGCAAGACCACCAGGCGTACTGCCCAGTTAGGTACTTCGAAGAAAGGAAATACCTGCGTCGCGATTTGAATGATCAACCACGAAACAACCGCGTAAGCGACCGCAACCTTGTAAACGTTGCGGCGCTTTAGTTCGGCCAGAAAATTGCGCGGATTCACACGTGCCAAGCCATTTCGACTACACGCTTATACTTGCCCGTCCGTTGCTTAGACAGCAAATTTCCTCGACGAAATTCCGTCGCGATCTGTATTCGTTGTGCGAAAGAGGCAGTTGAATCAGTTCGAGCTGGTGGTCGGCGCCGGGGCTTCCGGCACGGGCGCAGATTCGAGGCCCCGCCGTTTCAGGAGCGGCTCGATATAAGGATCGCGGCCCACCATGTTACGGAACAGATTCAAAGCCTCATCACTGCCACCACGGGAAAGTAGTGTCGAACGGAAGCGATCGCCATTCGCTCTACTAAGACCGCCATGTGCTTTAAACCATTCGACAGTGTCGGCGTCGAGCACTTCGCTCCAGATGTAAGAATAGTAGCCCGCCGAGTAACCGCCGGAGAAGGTATGGGAGAAATAGCTGCTCCGATAACGCGGCGGCACATCTGCCAGATCGACACCGGCCTTCTTCAAAGCTTCAGCTTCAAAGCCTAACGTGTCGTTAGGTACTTCTTCCGGTTTCAATTGATGCCAGGCCTGGTCGAGTAATGTCGCTGAAAGATATTCGGTCGTGCGAAAACCCTGATTGAAATTTTCCGCCGCCGCGACCTTATCGAGCAACGCCGTCGGCATGGGTTCACCAGTCTTGTAATGCTTGGCGTAGTTCTTTAAAATCTCCGGCCAATCGCGCCACATTTCATTTACTTGCGAAGGATACTCGACGAAATCGCGTGGCACACTTGCGCCACTGAAGCGCGGATAGTTCACGTTAGAAAACATGCCATGCAAAGCGTGGCCGAATTCATGAAAGGCCGTGCGCACTTCATCCCAGGTAAGCAAGGTAGGCTCACCTTCCGGTGGTTTGGGGATGTTAAGATGGTTAGCTACTACCGTCTTTGTGCCTAACAACTTGGTCTGACCTACGTAGGCACTGGCCCAGGCACCGCCGCGCTTGGAAGGCCGCGCGTAGTAGTCAGCCATGAAAATAGCCAGCGGAGAGCCGTCGGCGTTGAACACTTCAAAGACACGCACGTCCGGCAGATAAGTCGGCAGGTCTTTTCGTTCCTTGAAGGTGATGCCGTATTCCTTCGTCGCGGCGTAGAAGACACCATCGACTAGGACGTGATTTAACTCGAAATAAGGTCTTAGCTGAGACTCATCGAAGTCGTATTTCGCTTTGCGCACCTGCTCGGAATAGAAGTCCCAGTCCCACGGCGCTAACTGAAAGCCGCCTCCTTGTTGGTCGATCACTTCCTGCATGGCCGCGATTTCCTTCTTCGCATTCGCCACTGCCGGCGGCGTAATGTCGGCCAGCATCTTGTTTACCGTTCCGACGTTGCCGGCAGTTTGATCTTCCAGCTGATAGGCGGCGTGATTCGCGTAACCAAGTAACGTGGCACGTTCCGCGCGCAGCTTCGCGATCTTCGAAACCACTTCCTTGTTGTCGAATTCTCCGCCGTGACTATTGCGCGCCAACGACGTTTCCATGATCCGTTGACGGAGAGCGCGATTCTTCAGCGACTTCAGCGGCGGCTGGTTGGTGGTGTTCTGCAGACGAATCGCAAACTTGCCTTCCTTGCCTTCCTCTTTCGCGGCTTTGGCTGCGGCTTCGATTTCTGCCTTGGATAAACCGTCCAATTCTTCGGCGCTATCGACAATAACGGAGTCGGCATTTTTTTCCTTCAGCACATTCTGCTCGAAACTCGTCTGCAGTTTCGCGATCTCCCGATTCATCTCCTTCAGTTTCGTCTTGTCCGCGTCGTTCAGCTTCGCGCCCGCGCGCACGAAATCCTTGTAATAGCGTTCGAGTAGGAATTTCGATTCTGGATCGAGTCCGAGTTTGTCGCGCTGATCGTACAGATTTTGAATGCGCGCGAAAAGCGGACCGTTCAGTCGAATTGCATCCTGATGCGCCGCTAGTTTCGGCGAGAGATCCTTGTCGATCTTCTGCATTTCCGGATTCGTGTTGCAGGCATTCAGGTTTGAAAAGGTGCGATTAGCGCGTTGCAAAAGCTTCCCGCTTTTTTCCATCGCCACGACGGTGTTTTGAAACGTCGGTTTGTCTTTCTGGTTGGCGATTTTCTCGATCTCCTGCAAATGCTCCGTCATCCCCTGCTCGATCGCCGGCTGGAAATCCGCGTTCGTGATCTTGTCGAACGGCGGGAACTGATACGGCAGCGTGCTTTCGTGCAGGAGCGGATTGTCCGCACCACTCGTTAGGCCAAAAGGAATCGTCATCGCGCAAAAAAGAAGGAGTTTTTTCATAAGCAATTCAGGGTGGGTTCGCCGCCAACACGCAGCGGAAACCATAGATGACATCGCGTTCGTTACGATCAACCACATTTCGATACGAAGTCAGCAGCTCGGTGCGGTTGCTGGTCGACCAGGAACCGCCGCGCAGAACTCCCCACCGACTGTTCGGTTTGTAGAGATCGAAACACCATTCCCAAACGTTGCCGGCCATGTCGTAAAGTCCGGCCGCGTTCGGTTTGAAACTGCCCGCCGGTGAAGTGGTGGCGAAACCGTCGTTGTAACCGCTGATGATAGCGCCGCGTAAACGCGCCGCTGTTTGATCGGCAAAATTTCCTGCGCCCGATGGAGGCGGCCACTCTTTTCCCCAAGCGTAAACGCCTTTCAATTTTCCATCTCGCTCTTCCGGCGTCGCGCCGCCTTCATCGGAAATTCCCGCGGCCAAACTCCATTCCTGATCGGTCGGCAATCGATACGCTTGCGTGTCATCGATGCGATTTTGCCGTCGCTCCTCCTGTGTCAGCCAATCGCAAAAATCGGACGCGTCGCGCCAATTCACTTTCACGACCGGGTCAGTTTCCGTCTGCTTAAAGTCCGGCTTATCGAACGTTCGCGACGTAGCGCGACAAAAGGCCGCCCAATCTTTCACCCGCGTTTCCCAAATACAGATGCGAAAATTTCCCACTGGAACAAAGCGCATGCCTAACGAGTTCTCGAACGGCTGGTTCGGATCGACGCTGATAACTTTCTCCAACCGCGCATCAAGAAAGGTTTGCTGTTTGGGCTGCACATTTCCGTGCACGGTCGCGGGTTTGAATCCGGCCAGACGCAATTCGTAGCCGACATCGCCCGGCGTCACTTCTTCCAGCAACAACGGCGTTGTTCCGACTTCGCGTCCATCCTGCAAGACCGTCGCACCCGCGGGCGCGCTGATTATCTTCACACTGCCGTTGGCGAACTCGAAAATCTTCGTCGTCATCTCGCCGCGTTTTACCTCAATTTTTTCGCGCAACTCCGACTGACCGCGCTTCGCGACCACGTCATACGTTCCCGAGGGCAAATCGCGCAGAATCGCCGGCGTCGTGCCGCGCTCCAGCGTTTCCCCGTTGCGTTTCAATTCGAATTCCACGCCGTCGGGCTGCGAGGCGAAATGCAGCGAACCTTTGCTGTGTTGCAGTTTGAAAACTGGCGGCGCGAACGCTTCCCCGGAATTCAGTTCGATCCGTGTTTCAATCGGGTCGAAATCCTGCAGCATCACCCGCAGCGAATATTTTCCCGGCTCAACATTTTCGAAGCGCGCCGGACTGCGCTTCATGCGATCGCCTAACAAGACCATCGCGCCCGGCGGATCGGTTTCAATTGCCGCGGTTGCCGCCACCATCGGCGTCGATTCCTTTTTCGGACTACTCGTTAGGCGCGATTTGAAAAATAATCCACCGGCGATTCCCGCAAGCAAAAGTAGAGCAATTATCCACGGCCAGACCTTGCGCCGGAGCGGTTCGCCATCAGCCAGCGATTCCAAATCGCACCGCATTTCCTCCGCATCGCGGTAACGCTTCGAGGGCGTGGTGGCGCACGCTTTCAGCAAGATGGGATTCAGTTCCAGCAGCTGCGGTTTATCCGCGCGCGCTTCCAGATCCGAACCGACCTCGGGAAAATCCAGCCGATCCTTTCCCATGCTGATCTCGTAGAGAACTTTTCCCAGACTGTAGAGATCGGCCTGCGGAGTCCCCGGACCTTCCGGCGGCACGTAGCCTTCCGTGCCGACGAAGGATTGTTGACCATGCGATGCGACCAATCCGATGTCGGCTAGCTTGGGCGCGCCATGAACGAAGATGATGTTCGATGGTTTGATGTCGCGATGGGTCAGCCCGTGATCGTGCAACGCACCGAGCGCTTCGGTTAACAACAAGCCGAGCCGAATGCACTCGTTTGCCGGCAACGCTGCGGCGGGATTCGACTTCAAAGTGCGCGGCGAATAATTCGCGAGGTCGATTTGCGCACCCGACGTTTCGTCGTCGGCCAGCTCCATCACATAATAGAAGAAGCCTAACGAGTCGTTGCGTCCGACATGCAGGATGTTGACGAAGCCCGCATGCGCGCGGGAGACCGGCTCGAAGGCCGACATGCCGGAAAACTCGCGATTAAAAGCGCGCTCGCTCTCGAAGGTTTTGCGGTAAACAATTTTCACCGCGCGTAGTGCACCGGTCAGTCCGCGCGCCAGCCAAATCTCGCCGTAAGCGCCGCGCCCGATGACGCGCAGCAACTCGTAATCGGGAATAACCGGAATGCCCTCAACCATTCGTTAGGCCGGGATGCGTTCCGCCGTGCGCAATTCTTTTTTCAAAAGGGCCGAGAGCCGATGCTTCGCCAGATAAACTTGCGCCACACTCACGCGCAATTCCGACGCGACTTTTTGCGCCGGCCACTCCTTGAAAACATAGCAGTCAAAAATCTGATACTGCTTCGGATCGACCTGCCGCTTCACCCGCGCGACCGCCGCCTGCAATCGATTCTTGCGCCATTCCTCGTCCCAAATCTCGTCGAGTTCCAGCCCAGCCGGATCAGCAATGCGTTCGATAGTTGCTGTGCGCGCTTCTCTATCGTCGCGCGAAAATTTCCGCGCTTGATCCGGTTTGCGTTTCCGAAATTGATCCGCAATCCGCCAGCGCGTGATGTTAAGCAGCCAGCCTTTGAAGGAACCGATCGCCGGATCGTATTTCAGCGAATCAATCTTCTTCGCCACTGTGATCAACGTCTCCTGCACCACTTCCTGCGCTTCCGCTTCCGTCAGCCCGGCCTTGCGCGCGGCGTTGTGGATAAGCCGCCAATAGCTGTCGAAAAATTGCTGCCAACGCTTGCGATCGTTCCAGTCACCGAGCCGCTCGACCAAACTGCGGCGGGTGGCCAAAACTTCGCTGCGCGTCATCGCCCGCTCCTTAGCCGATTTCGTCGTCCCTCGCGAGATTTTTGCACTTCGCTGAAAGAACGGCGCGCGGCGCACCGTATCCACGCCAGAAACCAACTGCCGTATGTCACACCGATACCTTCGCAAACTGCTCGGAGACTTTTCCTGGAACCGTCCGCCCTGGATCGCGCGATCGGTCGGACGAATTCGCGCGCACCGACTGATTTCGAGCGCGACCGTCATCGGGTTACTGGTGCTGCTTAACGGCGGCGTCTGGGGATGGCGCTGGTATCAACGGCAACCGAAACCGCTGCGCGTCAGCGTTTCGGCCGAGGCGATTCCGGTCACGCGTTTGGAAAAGGAACTGCATCCCGGTTGTCTCTATATCGATTTTGACGGCTCGGTCGCGAAGCTGGAACAAATCGGCAAGAGCCTAACGAGTGGTATCCGCGTCGATCCCTCAATCGACGGCAACTGGATGTGGGCTTCTGATCGCCGCCTGAGTTTTGCGCCGAAAAACGATTGGCCGGCCGAACAGAAATATCGAATCACTTTCGACAAGGCGCTCTTCCCGCCGCACGTCCGGCTCGATCGCTACTCCATCGAAGCAGAGACGCCCGCCTTCAGTGCAAAGATAAACGAGATCGAGTTTTACCAGGATCCGCGCGACCCGGCGATCAAGCAGGTCGTGGCGACCATCGAGTTCACGCACAAAGTAAATCGCGCCGAGTTGGAAAATCGCATCACGCTTTCGCTCATCGGCGGTTCCCGCGTTTTCAAAGGAAGCGACGCCGCGCGGCCCTTCACGGTCGATTACGGTTTGCACGATCGATTGGTTTACATCCGTTCCACGCCGCTGCAGCTGCCGCCGCGCGAAGATTTCTTGAAGGTCTCGGTGGCGAAGGGAATCGCGACCACGCAAGGCCCGGCGCGCACGCATGACGAACTCGAAAACAAAGTCCGCGTGCCCGACCTCTACAGCTTCTTCAAAATCGACGACTCGTTAGGCCAGGTTGTGCGCTACGACAACAATCAGCCGGAGCAGGTCTTGATTATTAACAGCACCGCCGCCGCGAAGTCGGAAGATATTCAGAAGGCGCTGCATGTTTATCTGCTGCCAAACAAACCGCGCGCGAAGGACAGCGACGGTTCCGAGGATGAAACACGCGACCGCCATTCGCGCCATGGACACGGAAGCGACGAAGACGAATCCGATGAGGAAGGTGACGACGACGACGAGGATTCTGCATCGTCCCCCTCCGACGAAGAGTGCGAAGTCTCCAGCGCGACGGAAGTCGATGATGAAATTCTGAAACGCTCGAAGCCAGTCGCGCTTCGATTGATTCCTTCCGAGCACGAACAAAGTAAAATCCACTCATTCAAGTTCGTCGTCGAAGCGACTGGCTCGCTCTTCGTGCGCATCGACAAAGGCGTGCAGGCGATCGGCGGTTTTCCGCTCGGCGAGACTTACGAAAATCTTGTCGCTGTTCCGGAGCTACCGCGCGAAATCGAAATCCAAGGCAACGGCGGCATTCTCGCGCTCAATGGTGAGCGGAAGCTCTCGATCAAATCGCGCGGCGTCGCGCACATCCAGTTCGACATCGCGCGCATCGGCGCAAACCAAATCAATCACCTCGTCACCCAGACCGAGGGCGCCTTCGAAACTCCCGAGTTCAATCGCAATTTCGATGAAGAAAATATCGCCCGCATCGCGCTCGAGCAGCAGTCGATCAATCTTGAAAACAAATTCAAAGCGAACTATTCCGCGTTCGATTTTTCCAACCATCTGCGCGTCCCGTCCGACGGCGGAAGCGAGCGCGGTTTGTTCTTGTTGCGCGCGCGCGAGTGGGATCCGGAAAAGAAAAAAGCGTCGAACAAAATCGCCGATCGCCGTTTCATTCTCGTGACCGACATCGGCATCCTCGTGAAAAAAAGCGCCGAGGGTGCGAGCGATGTTTTCGTCGCCTCGATCAAATCCGGCGAACCGCTCGCCGGTGTGGAAGTTCAGATTCTGGCCAAGAATGGCGAAGTGATCGCGCATGGCGTCAGCGGCAAAGACGGTCGCGTCAGTTTGCCCTCGTTAGGCAAATTGCAGCACGAACGAAAGCCGGTCGCCTTCACCGCGCGACTGAAAGAGGACATCGCCTTCATGCCTTTCAATCGCGCTGATCGGCAGCTCGATTTTTCGCGCTTCGACATCGAAGGCGTCGAAAATATTTCGCCAAAACAACTCGACGCCTTCGTTTTTACCGAGCGCGGAATTTATCGGCCGGGCGATGAAGTGCACATCGGTTGCGTGGTGAAACAGCGGAACTGGCGCGGGCAGCTCGAAGGTTTGCCGCTGGAAGCCGAGATCATCGATGCGCGCGGATTGTCCGCTCAAGTGCGCAAACTCACTCTGCCGGCGATGGGATTCGCCGAGATGAATTTTCCAACCGCCTACGAATCGCCGACCGGCGCTTACCAGGTTCGTCTCTATCTCGTGCGCGACGGCAAACGCGGCACGCTCCTCGGCCAGGCGAGTTTTCATGTGAAGGAATTCCTGCCTGATCGAATGAAGATCGAAACGAAACTCTCGAAAGGTTCCGACCTCGGCTGGATCGATCCGAAAGCGATGCAAGCATTCGTTAGGCTGCAAAATCTTTACGGCACGCCGGCGAGCGATCGGCGCATCGTCAGCAAAATGCAGCTGGCGCCGCGCGGTTTTCATTTCGGGCAATTTCCCGATTACACTTTTCACGATCCGCTGCGCAACGATCGCAAAGCGCCCGAACCGCAAACGATCGAGCTCGGTGAAAAAACCACCGACGCCGACGGTCAGACGACAATTGATCTCGACCTGGAACGTTTCGCCGATGCGACCTACGAGATGACACTCTCGACCGAAGGCTTCGAAGCGGAAGGCGGCCGCAGCGTGAGCACTTACAACTCGCTGCTCGTCTCGGCCTTGCCGCGCGTCATCGGTTACAAAACGGATTGCGCGCTTAATTACATTCCCAAAGACAGCCCGCATGCGATCGAGTTCATCGCGATCGATCCGGCCTTGAAAAAAATCGCAGCCGACAAACTGCGCTTCGTTCTGACCGAGCAGACCTACGTCTCGATCCTGTCGAAAAAAGACAACGGCAATTACGCCTTCGAATCAGTCACGAAAGAACGCCTCGTTAGGCAAGAAGAAACGAACATCGGCCCGGAGGGCTTTCGCTATTCGATCAATACCACTACGCCGGGGAATTTCGTGCTCGAAGTGCGAGACGAAGAAGATCGGCGCGTGAGCAAGTTATGTTTCACCATCGTCGGACACGGCGACGTTTCGCGTTCGCTCGACAAAAACGCCGAACTGGCGGTGAAGCTCAATCGCCAGCAGTACAACGCCGGCGACGAAATCGAACTCAGCATCGTCGCGCCTTTCACCGGCAGCGGTTTGATCACGATCGAAAGCGATCGCGTCCAGGCGCATCAATGGTTCAAGAGCAACACCACGAGCAGCGTGCAGCGCATTCGCGTGCCGGATGGATTCGACGGCACCGGCTACGTCAACGTCTCCTTTATTCGCGGTCTCGATTCGAAAGAAATTTTCATGAGCCCGCTCAGTTACGCGGTCATGCCCTTCACCGTGAACAAGGAGAAGCGCCGGCTGCAGGTCGATCTGCACGCCAACAAAATCGCGAAGCCAGGTGAGCCGCTGAAGATCGCCTACAAGACCGATCGTCCATCGAAGATCGCAATCTTCGCCGTCGATCGCGGCATTTTGCAGGTGACAGATTTCACCACGCCGAATCCGCTCGATTATTTTTTCCGCAAGACCGCGCTCGCGGTTGAAACCTCGCAGATTGTCGATCTCATCATTCCGGAATTTTCCATCCTGCGCAGCGCGGCGGCCTTCGGCGGCGATGCGGACAAACGCCTCAATCCGTTCCGGCGCGTGACTGACAAGCCGGTCGTGTTCTGGTCCGGCGTCATCGACGCCAACACGACCGAGCGCGAAATCGTTTATAACGTGCCGGATTATTTCGACGGGACGCTCGCGATCATGGCGGTGGCGATCGCGAATGACGCCGTTGGCTCCGGCGATCAGGACACAATCATTCGCGGGCCGTTCATTATCACGCCGACGGTTCCAACCGTGGCTGCGCCTAACGACAAGTTCGAAGTCGGCGTAACGGTCGCCAACAATGTTACCGGCTCGGGCGAGAACAGCGAGATCACCTTAACCGCTGAGCCGTCGAGTCAGCTCGAAATTGTGCAGTCACCCGCGACGCCTTTGCACATCGCGGAAGGCCACGAAACAACAGTGACCTTCACCATCCGCGCCAAAGAAGAACTCGGCGCCGCCAGGCTCGCCTTCCGCGCGTCGGCTAACGGCCAGGAAGCGATGCGTCGCGCCACCTTGAGCGTGCGACCGGCCGTTCCGTTTATGACCGAAGTGCGCAGCGGAAATTTCGCAAAAGGCAGCGTCGATCTTCCGATTGAGCGCACCATGCACACAGAATTTCGCGAGCAGGAAGCAAATATCTCCGGCATGCCGCTGGGACTCGCGCACGGTCTGGCGTTTTATCTGAAAAAATTTCCGCACGGTTGCACGGAACAAATCAGCAGCGCGGCTTTCGCGCGGCTTGTCCTGGCCGACGAATCTGATTTCGGATTGACCCGCGCGGAAGCAGAGGAACAACTCGAAAAAGTTTACGCCACACTGCGGCGGCGGCAGAACGACAAGGGGGCCTTCGGTTACTGGTCGTCGGCCGATGCGAGCAACGATTTCATTTCCGTTTACGCGACCCATTTGCTCAGCGAAGCGAAGGCCGCTGGTTTCACGCCGCCGCCCGATTTGCTGAAGAATGCCCTGCGCAATTTGCAAACAATCGTCGCGCGCGATCCGCAAAATAACTCCGATGCGCGCACGCTCGCCTACGCCATCTACGTCCTGACGCGCGAAGGATTCATCACGACCAACTACATTCTCAACCTGACCGATTACCTCGACCAGCGTTTCGAGAAGAAATGGCCTAACGACTTGTCGCGCGTTTATCTCGCGGCCTCGTGGTCGATTCTAAAAAAAGAAGACAAAGCGCGCGGACTGATCGCTTCCTACAAAATGGGAACGCACGACCGCGAAATGCTCGGTGATTTTTACCAGCCGCTCGGGGCCGATTCGCAATATCTCGCAATCGTCGCGCGTCATTTTCCGGATCTGCTCAAACGGATTTCCGCGCAGGATTTCGATAATATTTTGAAACCGATCAGTCAGGGCGAATTCAATACGCTCTCGGCCGCCTACGCGATTTGGGCGTTGAAAAGCTACTCGCAACATCTGGCGAAAAATGCGCCCGAGTTGAGCATCACCGAACTCGGCCAGGACAAACGCGAAACGCCGCTCAGCCTTACCGGACAACTCGTTAGGCATGCAAATTTTTCCGCGAACGCGAAGACGCTGCGTTTCTCGACGAAAAACTCCACGACCGGTTTCGGATCGTTCTACCAACTCATCGAGGCCGGCTACGATCGCACGCTGCCGACCATTCCGATTACGCGCGGGCTGGAAGTTTATCATGAACTTATCGGCCGCGATGGTTTCCCCACCAACACCGCGCAACTCGGCCAACCAATCACGGTGCGCGTCCAGTGTCGCGCGCTCGAACACAAGTCCATCCCCAACACCGCCATCATCGATCTGCTGCCGGGCGGATTCGAAATTGTTTCGGGCTCGACCACTCAAACGGGCTGCGACTACGTAGACGTGCGCGAAGATCGCCTGATCTTCTACACCAAGGTGGATGCGTTTCCGTGCGCCATCTCCTACCAGATCAAGCCGACCAATCGCGGCGAGTTCGTCCTGCCGCCTGCCTACGCCGAATCGATGTACGACCGCGGAGTTAATGGTCGCGGAGTGGCCGGTAAAATCACCGTGGTGGATTCGAAATGAAGTTGGCCCGTCGCTCGGTCCTCGTCGCATTGCTCAGCGCGCTCATTTTCTTCGGCTGGTTTTGTCTGCCGAAGCCGCCGTTGCTCGACGGCGTTAGCTTTTCGCGCCGCGTTTACGATCGCAACGGCAAACTGCTTTGTCTCACGCTGAGCGACGACGAAAAATATCGGATCTTCATTCCGCTCGAAAAAATTTCACCGGAGCTGATTCACGCGACGCTCGAACAGGAGGATCGATATTTTTGGCGACACACCGGGATCAACCCCATCGCGCTGGCGCGCGCGGCTTGGCACTACTCGTTAGGCCATTCCGGTCGCGGCGGCGCTTCCACGATCACGATGCAACTGGCGCGCGTCCGGTTCCATCTCAACTCGCGCAGCGTCGCCGGCAAATGCGCACAAATGTTTCGCGCGCTCGAGCTGGAGCGGCATTACACGAAGTCGCAGTTGCTCGAGGCCTATCTGAATCTTGCGCCCTACGGCGGGAACATCGAAGGCATCGGCGCGGCCAGCGAAATCTATTTTCACAGAGACGCGCGCAAACTGACGCAGCACGAAGCCGCCGCGCTCAGTGTCATTCCGCAAAGTCCGACGCGACGCACCTTGCGCGTGGAAACGCCGAACTCCTCGGTCGAACTCGCGCAACGCGTCCGCTACGCCACCGATTTCATTCCCATCGCGCATGCACGCCAACCGATTCACGCCCCGCATTTCGTGCATAAGATTTTGAACGAATCATCCGCGCGCGAAATTCAAACGACACTCGATCTCGATTTACAGCAGTTAGTCGAGCGGCACATCGCGCAATACGTCGAGACGAACGCGGCCCTCGGTATTCACAACGCCGCGGCCATGCTGATCGACTCGCGCAAAATGGAAGTGCTTGCGCAAGTCGGCTCCGCGGATTTCAGCAGCGAAGCGATCGACGGACAAGTCGACGCCACGCGCAGTGCGCGTTCGCCCGGCTCGACGCTGAAACCGTTCGTTTACGCGCTGGCGATGGACCAGGGAATAATTCATCCGCTCACGATGTTGAAAGACGCGCCGCGCAGTTTTGGCGCATTCAATCCGGAAAATTTTGATCGCGACTTTGTTGGACCGATTCGCGCAAGTGACGCGCTCGCGCGCAGTCGCAACATTCCCGCCGTCGCGCTCGCGGCCCAGCTCACGCAGCCGACGCTTTACGGTTTTCTGCAAAAAGCCGGTGTGAACTTGCCGCGCAGCGAAAAATTCTACGGCCTCGCGCTTCCACTCGGCGGCGCGGAAATCACCATGGAAAATCTCGTGCATCTCTACAGTGTGCTCGCGAACGACGGCGAACTGCGTCCGCTGCATCGCACGCTCGATTACAAATACGAAAACCGTCAGCGCCTGCTCAGCTCCGAGACTTCATTCCTCACACTCGAAATGCTCGGCCAAATTCCGCGGCCCGGCGTGAACGAATCGAGCGACGGCGATGCGATCTTTTGGAAAACCGGAACGTCACACGGATTTCACGATGCCTGGTCCGTCTCGGTCTTCGATCATTTCGTGCTCGCGGTCTGGGTCGGAAATGCCGATGGCAAAAGCAATCCTGCGTTTATCGGTCGCAGTTGCGCGGGACCGTTGCTCTTTCAAATCATCGACGCCTTGCGCGCCGCGGGCTTTGCCCGTCCGATGCGTCACGATCCACCGCCGAACGCGAACCTGCGCGAAGTGGAATTCTGCGCGGTCTCGGGACAGTTGCCTAACGAGTGGTGCACGCATCGCGTGCGCGGTTGGTTCATTCCCGGCGTCTCGCCGATTGGCCAATGCGAAATTCATCGCGAAGTCTGGGTCGACAACAAGACCGGTCTGCGGGTGAACGGAAATGATGGGAGCGCGCACAAGGAAGTCTGCGAATTCTGGCCATCCGATTTACTCGAACTTTTCGAGGCCGCCGGTGTGCCGCGGCGTCGGCCACCACCATTCATGCCCGGCAGCAACGTCGAAATGGTCGCCCGCGCGGGTAAAGCACCGCACATCACTTCGCCGAAGAGCGATGTCATCTACTCGTTAGGCGAATCGAGTGCGAGCGAGCGCGCGCTTTCTCTGCGCGCCGAGACCGAAGCCGATGTCGCAAAAGTTTATTGGTTCGCCGACCGCATTTATCTCGGAGCAACCAATCGGACGACGCCACTAAATTGGGAACCAAAGCCCGGCAACTACACCATCATCGCGCTCGACGATCACGGCCGTTCTGATTCGCGCGCGGTTATTTGCTCTCATTAACGCAAGCCGATGGCGGCGAGCGGATTTTCGCGCGAGGCGCGGCGAGCTGGCAGCCAGCAGGCGACGAAAGCAATACCTGCAACAAAAATAGCGACGATAGCCGTGGTAGGAACGGTATTGCCTAACGAGTGCTGTGCCAAACGACTGAGATGCGAAAGAGCAAAAAAACTGGCCACCGTTCCGGCAATAATTCCAAAAAAAATAGGGCGCGCAGCCTGGCCAAGCACGAGGCGGAAAATGGTGGACGGTTCCGCACCGAGGGCGAGGCGGATACCGATTTCATGCCGGCGTTGCGCGACGGAGTAAGCCATGACGCCATAGACGCCAATCGCCGTCAGCGCGACGGCCACGAGTGCGAACGTGGCCAGCAGAGCTGAGTTCAGGCGTGGTTGCGCCAGGGCGAGATCGAGGTGTTCGTCGAGCGGACTCGCGTCGTAAAAAAAAACATCGTGATCTAACTCATCGACCATCCGGCCAACAGCGGAAAGCAAAGTGCCGGGGTCCTCTTTGCTTCGGATCAAGAGCGACAACTCAAGCGAGATGCATTGCGGATAAGGAACATAAACTTCCGGCGGCTGTTCGCTGCCGAATCGGTCCGACTTTACATCGCCGACCACGCCGATGATTTCGCGTTCCGGTATTTCGTAGCCGTCATCGTCCAAGTCCGGAATAATGCGATGCCCAATCGGGTTCTCGTTCGGGAAAAATTTATCCGCGAGCGTTTGATTAATAATCACCACCGGCGCGGAATGCCTGGTGTCGCGCGCATCAAAATCGCGTCCCATTTTTATGGGGATCTCCATGGTGGGAAAATAATCCGGCATGACAATCCGCGGACGTGCGCGCGGCCAGTCACCTTTCGGCGCATCACGACCGTTTATGCCGAACGCGACCAACCCCTGGGTCGAGACCGCGGGCAAGGGCCAGCCCGTCGTGGCCGAATCGACGCCGGGAAATTGGCGGACGCGATTCAGAAGTTGGTCGGAAAATGCGATGACGCGCGACCATTCTCCGCCTTCGGGTTCATTGGGCAGCGTAATTTTTGCCGTGATCAGATTCTCGGGATTGAATCCGAGCGGCGCGTTCTGAATTCGCCAGACGTTCTCGACTAAACAACAAGCGCACGCGAGCAGGACTAAGGAGAGAACCGTTTCCGTTACCATCAAGACATTGCGGGAGAAATGACTGCGGCGTGTTTCGTGGCCGCCGGAATTCGAATCATTCAGAATGGGTGCGAGATCGGTGTGAGCCGAACGCCACGCGGGCGCGAATCCAAAAATGCAACTCGTGATGACGGTGACAATAACAGCAAAAAAGAGGACGTGAGTGTCGGGCGCGATCTCGCTCGCACGCGGAAAATCCGGCGGCAGCAACCTAACGAGTAGTTGTGTGCCGACGAGTGCGAAGAGCAAACCGGCGACGCCGCCAACGATCGCGAGCAACAAACTCTCGGTCAGCAATTGCCGGAGGATGCGCCGGCGCCCAGCGCCCAGCGCCGCGCGAACCGCGATTTCCGCCTGGCGGGTGCTGCCGCGAGCGAGAAGAAGATTCGCGATGTTCGCGCAGGCGACGCAGAGCAGACAGGCCGCCGCCGCAATTAACATCAAGAGCGCGGGCCGCACTTTATTGGTTAAGTCATCCAGCCACGGCGTAACCGCGCACGCATCGAAATGCAGATTCGTGTTCGGATATGTCGCAGCGAGATTCGCCGCGATGGCGCTGAGATCCGATTTGGCATCAGCGATCGTGCTATGCGCACGCAATCGGCCTAACAAGTGCAGATAATGTCCGTCGCGCTGCGCGGCAAAAGCGGGCGCGCCGTTTGGCGCCGGCTCGTGATCGGGGCCGAATGTTGTCCAGAGTTGTGCGTCTTCGTTTTGCACGGGGAAGCGGAACCCGCGTGGCATCACTCCTACGACCGCGCATTTCTGTCCCTCGACCGTAAGAGTGGCGTCGGTTACATTGGCCGCGCGGGCGAAACGCTCCTCCCAAAGTTTATCGCTGATAATGACGACACGGCTGCCAGGTTCGTCGTCGCCGCGATTGAAGATTCGCCCGAGCTCTGCCTTGGCCTCGATCATCGAAAAAATATCGGAGGTGACATAGGCGCCTTGCACTTTTGCCGAAGCACCGCGGTTATTGTTGATCACGAAGCTGCCAGGAACGAATGCGCCTAACGAGTGCAAGGTGTGGTTGCGCGACTGCAAATCGAGAAAGTCGGGGAAAGAAACTTTGGCGCGGCTTTCCGGCGTTCGACTGTCGGTGCTCCAGATCGTCATCAACTCGTTAGACCGCGGATAAGGCAGCGGCCGTAGAAGAACGCTGCTCATCACCGTAAAGAGCGCGGTATTCGCGCCGATCCCGAGCATGAGCGCGACGATTGCAATCACCGTGAGCGCACGGTCCTTGGCCAACATGCGCGCGGCAAAGCGCAGATCCCGCCAGAAAATTTCGAGAGCGCCACCTCCGCTGACATCGCGCCATTCGTCCTTGAGTAACGTGATGTTGCCGAACTGGCGTTGCGCCTCGACCGCGGCTTCCGCGGCCGACATTCCGCGAGCGATGTTTTCCTGCGTGCGCATGGCAAGGTGAAAACGGAGTTCTTCCTCCATCTCCTCCTCGAGTTGCGTTTTGTGAAGAAGACCGAAAAGCCGCGCCCTGACGACCCGGAACCAATTCATCTACGCGCTCCGCATTACGCGCGTGACCGCGGCCGAGAGGCGTTGCCAGTTTTCCTCTTCCGTCTCGAGTTTTTTCCGACCGGCGCGCGTCAGTTTATAAAAGCGGGCGCGCTGATTATTTTCCGAAACGCCCCACTCGGCTTTGATCCAGCCTTGCTGGGTGAGCCGTTGCAGAGCCGGATAAAGGGAGCCCTCCTCGACGGTAAGAGCGTCGCGCGCGAGCTGTTGAATGCGCTTGGCCACCCCATAACCATGCATGCCGCCATGCATCAGCGCCTTCAGGACAAGCATGTCGAGAGTTCCTGGAAGAAGCTTGGCGTTCGTTGTCCCCATTTTTCGATCGTCCTACATAGGTGATCTATGTCAAGAAAAGGCGCCTCGCGATTCGATACGAGAAAGCAAGATTGACTTTTGCCATAGATTATCTATGGGTAGGTAATGCTTAAGAACCTGGCCGCCCTTTTTTCAACCATTGTCCTGGGATTATTTCTCGTGGGATGCGAGGCCACAACCCCGCCTGCCGCGCAATCGACATCCCGCTCCACCGCGGTCCGTAACACCGCTGCCGCGAAACCCGCGGCCCTACCGGAGAAGAAAAACGCGCAGTGGAATTCCTCCGGGCACCAGACCGGAACCAATCTCTAATTTGTGGCTGAAGGTACTGGAGCTGCCGTAGCCGCCTTTTTCTTCGCGGCCGCTGCCGCCGCGGCGGTGGCGAGATTCGCATCCACTTCAGTCGCTTCCAGCGGGTGAATCTGGTGATAGTACTCGTTAGACTTGGCCAGCTCCGTCTTGCGCATGAGCAAGGCATCGAAACGTTCGCGTTTACTTAGCTCGAAAACCTTGTCCATCTTGATCGCTTCGAAGGGACAGACTTCGACGCAAATCTGGCAACTCATGCAGACGGAAATATCGATGTCGAAGGTCGCCGGATAAAATTGCGGTTTGCCGAGCGCATCCGGTTTTTTGTCTTTGCTCTTGATGATGTAGATGCACTGCGGCGGACATTCCTTCTCGCAAATCTGGCAGGCGACGCAGCGCAAACCGGCCTGCGCATCGTCGCCGTCGAAAATGAGAAAGGGAAAGTTGCGGTAGTTTTCCGCGAGCGGAATTCGCTCTTCGGGATATTGCACGGTCGTTAGGCGATCCTTGTCGAAATAACTGCCGACGAAATTTTTCGCCGTCACCGCCATGCCTTTGAGAATCCCGGTCCCGATCATCGATGTGAAATGAAGCGCCATATTGCTAAAGGGAAAGCCGTGCGGGCCACAAGCTTCGGTTTCGCGAATTGCCCACGCGCTCGAATTCGGTCACGCGATTCTTTACAAGATGGGTATGGCTGAAGGTTCAAGGAAATTGGATAAGCCGGAGCCGCGCTGGCAGGTCCTGCTCGCGCTCGCCGTGGTCGGTGGAATTTCTGCCGCGCTGCCCCCAACGCTTGTCATCGGCCCGACCTGGCTTTTGCCGGCGTTGATTGCCGTTCTTTTGGTGCCGACAATCTTTGCGCATCACACCGGCCGCAATACGCTCAATCATTGGCTCGGCATTCTCATTGGCACTCTCATCACGATGGCGCTCATTGCTTCCGTCGCGCTTTTGGTAGTGACGTTGCCAAAGAAAACTGAATCGGCCGAAGCACTCCTTCGCTCGGCCGCGCTGCTCTGGCTGAGCAACGTGCTGACCTTCGCACTCTGGTATTGGCGGCTCGACGGCGGCGGCCCGACCGAGCGCATCGAAAACAATGAAATCGGCAGCCGTAGTTTTCTCTTTCCGCAAATGCAGGTGGAAAAAACTCAACAGGCCCATTTCGCTTGTGCCAATTGGCGGCCGGAATTCGTCGACTATCTTTTCATCGCGTTCACGGCCAGCTCGACTTTCGGTCCGACGGATGCGCCGATCCTCGCGCGCTGGGCGAAAGTCTTCACCATGGTGCAAATCACGATCTCACTCGCGATCGTCGTGCTCTTGATTTCCCGCGCAGTCGGCGTGCTTTGATTCGTAGCCTAACGAGTCAGCGATCCACCTCGCCCATGACGATATCGATGCTGCCGAGAATCACCATCACATCCGCCACGGTGTGGCCAAGGCAGAGGTCTTCCAGATACGTAAGGTTAATGAAACTCGGCGGCCGCACCCGGTAGCGATACGGGCTCGCGCCGCCATCGCTGATCAAATAAAAACCGAGCTCGCCTTTCGGCCCTTCGATCCGGCCATAGGCTTCGCCGATCGGCGGCTTGAAGGCGCGGATCTTCACCTTCGGATTCATGATCGGGCCGGCGGGAATTTCGTTCGAAGGCTTGTTTCAGGATGGCGAGTGCTCTCGCGCATCTCGAGTGCGCGCATCATCAGGCGGTCGTAGCAATCGCCATGATCGCCGAGCGGGACGCGGAATTTGAAGCGCGGATAAATTCCGTAGCCATCGACTTTGCGGATGTCGTAGTTCACGCCGCTCGCGCGCAACATCGGTCCGGTGATGCCGGCGTTGATCGCGAGCTCGGCGGAGAATTTTCCGACGTCCTGGGTGCGCGCGATCAGGATCTCGTTCGAGACAATCAGCTGCTCGAATTCGTCGAGGAATCGCGGGAAGTCCTCGGTGATCTTGCGTGCGCGGCCTAACCAGTCCGTCGCTGGCATCGACGCGGCAGCCGCCGAAGCGCATGTAATCGCACATCATCCGCGAGCCGCGAGAGCGATTCGAACAGATCGAGAATCTTTTCGCGTTCGCGGAAGGCATACATCAGCGGCGTGCCCCACGCGCCCATGTCGCTGAGGAGAAAGCCGAGGAGCGAGGCGTGATTTTGCAGCCGCGTCAGTTCGGCGAGGATGACGCGCAGATATTCCGCGCGCTCCGGCACTTCGATGCCGGCGAGCTTTTCGACACTGAGCGCGTAGGCCCAGTTGTTGGTCATCGAGCAGAAATAATCGAGCCGATCGGTGTAAGGCATCGAGCCGAGGTAGCTGGTGTTCTCGCCGATCTTTTCGTGGTTGCGATGCAGGTAACCGAAGACCGGTTTCAGCTTGCGCACGATCTCGCCGTCGAGCGCGACGTTCATGCGGAAAACGCCGTGCGTGGAGGGATGCTGCGGCCCCATCGAAACTTCGAGCAGCTCGCCTTCGAGCCGCGAAGTCATCGCGCCGGCGGAGCTTCCACCAATTCATGAAAACCGACGCTCATGTTTGCGGCGTGAGTGTTTCGTTCACCTGCAGGTCGCGGCGGGTAATGTTGCTTCGCCCTCTCCAGCACTTCGTCGTGCGGCGTCGGCTCGTATTCGTAGTCGTCCGGCTCGACGTAATCTTTGCGCATCGGATGATCGACAAACTCATCCCACATCAAAATGCGGCGCAGATCGGGATGGCCGTCGAAATGAATGCCGTAGAGATCGAAAATCTCGCGCTCCTGGAATTCCGCGCTGCGCCAGACTGGCGTGAGCGAAGGCAGATGCACTTGCGTCACGATTCGCCGTCCGCATGCGCATGATGACGGGCCCGTGCTTCAGCGCCATCGAGTAAAGGTGATAGACCGCCTCGAGATAACCCGGGATTTTTTCCTCGGTCGTTTCGTCGACTTCCTTTTCCACGCCTTCGACGAGCTTCTTCACCTTCACCTTTTTCTTTACGGTGCGATCTAGCCAGTCAACGCCGGTGACGTTCGAACAAAAATCCAAACGCAGTTCCTGATCGTCGCGCAAAAAACGCGCGACCGCAGCGCATGTTCTGCATCCAGCAAAAGCGAAGGCTGATTCGCCGGGCCGGGATTCGGAACGATCGAGATTTGTGCGCCAGGCACGGCCGTTTCGGCGCGCGCCTTGATTTCCTCGAGCGATTCCATTCGTTAGGCGCGCTCGATTGCCGGCGGCCGAAAAATGTCGGGATTGAGCGGCGGTTCCAAATCGTGTGCGCCAAATGCCGGCACCGGAAATTCGCTCGGCTGATCCGTAGTCAGGTGGTCGGCCTTGTCGGCGCCGGTCAGTTTTTGACCGTCGATTTTGCGCTGCAATTCCATGAACGCATGCAGCAACGCTTCCGGCCGCGGCGGGCAACCCGGAATGTAAACATCGACGGGGATATAACGGTCGATCCCCTTGAGAACATTGTAACCCTGCTTGAACGGCCCGCCGGAAATCGCGCACGCGCCCATCGCGATCACGTATTTCGGATCGGGCATCTGGTTGTAGAGCCGCACGATTTGCGGCGCCATTTTCTTCGTCACCGTGCCGGCGACGATCATGAGATCGGCCTGACGCGGCGATGGCCGGAAAACTTCGCCGCCGAATCGCGCCAGATCGTAACGCGACGCGGCCGTCGCGATCATTTCGATGGCGCAACAGGCCAGACCAAATTGCAGCGGCCAGATCGAATTCTTGCGGCCCCAGTTATAAAGATCCTGCATCGACGTGACCCAAATGCCCTGCTTCTGCAGTTCGCTTTTGAGACTTTCGTCGATTTGATCGCTCATTTCGATTCGCTGAGAAGAAATGAATTCCTCTTCTTCACTTCCCCCAATTCAAGCAGCCTTTGCCCCACGCCCAAACCAGCCCTTCGATCAGCAGAAGAAGAAAAACCAGGAGCGCGATGAACGCGCCGACCGGCAAGCCGGTGAACGCGACCGCAAAGGGCACGAGAAAAATCGCCTCGACATCGAAGATCAAAAAAATGATCGCATACATATAGTACTGCGATCGGAATTGGATCTGCGCTTCGCCGACCGATTCCATGCCGCATTCATAGGTGGCGTTTTTTTGCGCGCCCGGCTTCGGCGGTTGAAAAAAATGCCGCCACATCCAGGCGAGCGCGAGCGGCAACAACGGAAACATCACCGCCACGCCGGTGAAGATGATGATAAAGACGTAGGGATCAGGAGCCACGGATGAACACGGATTTACACGGATTCGGAGAAAGACATCTACAAGAATCTGATCCGTGTTTCATCCGTGTCCATCCGTGGCTAATTCTTTGCCTTGCTTAAGCGAGAGTCGCTCGCTTTCCTTCACCGCAATGCGCGGCGAGTTCATCGACCAGATTTTCATCATCGCCAAGCATTGGCTCCTTCACTTTCTCGCCAGCACGCCGGAGTGGGTGCGGCAGATCGCGTCTATTCTGCTCAACGTCACGCTTCTCCTTCTTGTTTTCGCCACACTCTTCGCCTTGATCTCGGTGCTCGAGCGGAAAATTCTCGGGCGAATTCAGAATCGTTACGGGCCGAATCGCGTCGGCCCGTACGGTCTCCTGCAGCCGGCGGCGGATGGGATCAAGATGTTGATCAAGGAAGACATCGTTCCCGACTCGCGCGGACAAGATCGTGCATTTCCTCGCGCCGATCATGCATGGTCGTGCCGGCGATTCTCGCGCTCGGCGTCATTCCGTATGGACGAAACATGACGCCGTTCTCGATCGATGGCGGCATCCTGTTTTTCTTCGCGGTCGGTTCGACCACGGAGCTGGCGGTCTTCATGGCCGGCTGGGGCAGCAACAATAAATTCTCCATGCTCGGCGCGATGCGCGCGATTGCGCAGATGGTCAGCTACGAATTGCCGCTCATCATCACCGTGCTGCCGGTAGTGATGATCGTCGGCTCGCTCTCGGCCGATGCGATTGTCGCTGCGCAGGCCGGTTACTCGTTAGGCGTTATGCCGCACTGGTTTGTCTTCACGCCGTGGGGCGCGGCGGCGATTCATTTTGTTTTTCGTTTCGGCGCTGGTCGAATCGAACCGCACCCCGTTCGACGTGCCGGAAGGCGAATCCGAAATCGTCGCTGGTCACATGACGGAATATTCCGGTTTCAAATACGCCACGTTTTTCCTCGCCGAATATTTCGGAATGTTCGCCGTCAGCGGATTGGCGGTGACGTTGTTTCTCGGCGGCTGGCATGCGCCGTTTTCATTTCTCGAATTCATCCCGTCTTACGTTTGGTTCTTCCCCAAGCTCGGTGCGCTCCTTTTCACTTTCATCTGGATCCGCGGAACGCTCCCGCGCACGCGCGTCGATCACGTCATGAATTTCGCCTGGAAATTCATGCTGCCGATGGCGTTTACCTGCGTTATCGCAGCGGCGGTCTGGCACTACAACGTCGGCCTCGCGCGGTGGCTTTGGTCGCTCGCAATTATCGCGATCGTCTATTTCGGCCTCTCGAAAATGCTCGATACCGGAAAACAATTCGCGCCGCGCACTTACCGTTTCGCTGAATGAACACGGCGGCTTTCATCGTTATCGCGATCATGACTTTGGCCGCGGCACTGGCCGCCGCCACGCTCTCGAAACTCATTCATGCCGCGCTTTGCCTGGTCGTTGCGTTCCTCGGAGTCGCGGCGTTTTACTTCTTGCTCGGCGCGGAGTTCGTCGGGCTGGCGCAGGTGTTCGTTTATGTCGGCGCGGTCGCGATTCTCATCGTCTTCACGATTCTGCTCACGCGGCGTGACGCCGATAAGAGTCACGAATTCCATTGGGCCGGAGCTTTTGTCGCCCTGGCAGTTTTCGCCGGCTTGGCCTGGGCTGTTCTGCACACACCAAGTGTCGCGCTCCACGCAAACTCGATCGAACCGCTGACTGTGAAACGCATCGGCGACGTCTTGATGACCGATTACATCTGGCCGTTGCAATGCGTCGGGCTTCTCCTGACCGCCGCGTTGATCGGCGCGCTCGTTCTCGTGATGGAGGAGAAACATTGATGCGCGCAATGACTCTGGGGAGCGCGTGCGCCTCGCCGGAAAGCCATGGCGGGCACAACAGAAAATGTTTCATCAATCCTGAAAAAAGTTCGCGATGGCGGGGGCGCCATCGCCAGCGTGCAAGGCGCACGCGTTCCCCAGCATGAATCCAACGCTCCAATTCTTTCTCATTATTTCCGCGGCGCTGTTCTCTATCGGCTTGCTCGCCGCGCTTAGTCGGCGCAACGCCATTTTCATTCTCATCGGCATCGAACTGATGCTCGCGGCGGCGAATATTAACTTCGTCGCCTTCTGGCGGTTCGCTCCGCAAGCACACGCACCGACCGGTGTGATGGTGGCTATTTTCTCCATCGCCATTGCGGCGGCGGAAGCCGCGGTCGGCCTCGCCTTGGTCATCGCGGTCTATCGTCATTACCACACCACGAACATCGACGAGATAAATCAGCTCAAAGGATGACGCCCTGGATCGTAGCTCATCTTTGGCTGATTCCAGCCGCGCCGCTCTTGGTCTCGTTAGGCATTTTGTCTTTGCACAATTCGCGCCGTAAACCGGCCGCGCTTCTTGCGGTTCTCGGTCAACTGATCGCGCTCGGTTTTTCCATCGCCGGATTTCTAGCGACACTGCAAACACCAGGATTTCGCGCGGTTCACAATTTCACCTGGTTCACCTTCGGCGAACAAACGCTGCGCATCGGCTGGGTACTCGATCCACTCACGGCCGCGATGCTCTTGATGATCACCTTCGTCGCGCTGTGGATTTTCGTTTTCAGCATCGGCTACATGGCTGAGGACAAAAACTTCACGCGCTTCTTCGCCTATCTGTCTTTTTTCACTGCGGCGATGCTCGGCGTCGTCATCGCGAATAGTTTGCTGCTGCTTTTTGTTTCGTGGGAATTGGTCGGACTCGCGTCGTATTTGCTCATCGGATTTTGGATCGAGCGACCGAGTGCAGCGGCCGCGGCGAAGAAGGCCTTCATCACCACGCGCATCGGCGATATCGGATTTTTTCTCGGGCTCCTTTGGCTTTACGGCAAAACCGGCACCACGCTTTTTTATGATGACGGCCATGGCGCGCTGGAAGTCAGCGGACTGGTCGCGATCGGAGCGACCTCCACGGTAATAGCGTTGCTAGTTTTTTGCGGCGCGGCCGGGAAGTCAGGGCAATTTCCGCTGCACGTTTGGTTGCCGGACGCGATGGAAGGTCCGACGCCGGTGAGCGCGTTGATCCATGCCGCCACGATGGTGGCCGCTGGCGTGTTTCTGGTTGCTCGCGTCTATCCTATCTTCTCGTTAGGCGCAGTGCATGGCGTGACAACTTCGCTGACCGTTGTCGTTTGGATCGGCGTTGTCACGGCACTGATGTCAGCGCTGATCGCGACCGCGCAATACGACATCAAACGCATCCTCGCTTACTCCACCGTCTCCCAGCTCGGCTTGATGATGGTCTCGTTAGGCGTGGGCGGTGTCGCGGCCGGCATTATGCATTTGCTCGCGCACGGATTTTTCAAGGCGCTCCTGTTTCTCGGCGCCGGTTCCGTCATTCACGGCACGCATCACGAACAGGACATCCGCAAAATGGGCGGACTGCGCGGCGTGATGCCGGCGACGTTTGCGACTTACACCATCGGCATGATGGCGCTGAGCGGTGTGCCGTTATTTTTCGCGGGCGCGTGGACGAAGGAAGAAATTCTCCATGCGACTTCGCATTGGCACGGCGGACGCGCGCCGTATTTCCTGATGATGGCCGGCGTGATCCTGACCGCACTCTATATGACGCGGCAGATGATTTTCGTTTTCTATGGCCAACGCCGCGAAGCATCCGCACACGCGCACGAAAGTCCGCGCGTCATGACATCGCCGCTCATGGTGCTCGCGATTTGCACGGTCGCGCTCAGTATTTTTCTGACACCGGCCTGGCCGTGGCTGCATGAATTTCTGCAAGGCAAACCCGCGCATTTCGAATTCGCGAAGTTATTTCAGCCGATGCTTTTCATTTCGCTGGCGTTGGTCGCAGCCGGAATTGGTCTTGGCATTTTGCTTTACCGAAAAGCCGGCGAACGCGATCCGCTACAAACTGCGCAACCAAGTCTTTTCCGTTTCCTCGAGAACCGGATGTGGCTCGATGAACTCTACGAACACACCGTTATCGCTCTCTCCAGGTTCGCCGCACGCTTTGCCGATTTCATGGACAGCTTCTTCTGGGATGGACTTGTTAGGTTGATCGGCGGAATCGGCAAACTCGTCGGAGTTTTGACGAAAGGTTTCGATGAGCGTGCGATCAACGCCGGCGTTGATGAAGGCGCCTCAGGCGCGACCGGCGCGGGGCGTTTGATGTCGGCCATCCACACCGGCCAAATCCAACTTTACATGGGAGCCGCAGCCCTCGGCATGGTCGCGTTGCTTTTGCTTTACGCCTGGCTCGGATGATCACGGCCCTCATTCTCATTCCGCTCATCGGCGCGCTGTTCGTCGCGGCCGGGCGACCGATCCAAGCACGTGGATTCGCAATCGGCTTCACCGCCATCACTGCAATCGTCGCGCTCGTTCTCTGGAAAAATTTCGACACATCCGCTGCGGGCCTGCAGTTGGTGGAGCGGCGCGATTGGATTCCATCGATCGGCGCGGAATACCTCGTCGGTCTCGATGGCTTGAGTTTGCTGCTCGTACTTTTGGTCTCGCTAATCTTTCCCTTCGCGCTTCTCGGGCAACGCGCGCCGCGCGGCCAGTGCGCGCTCATGCTCGTGATGCAATCGGCGCTCTACGGCACGTTCACCGCGCAGAATTTCGTTCTCTGGTTCCTGTTCTACGAGATGAGTTTGATCCCGTCGTTTCTGCTCATCAAAATCTGGGGCGGCGAAAAACGCGATCTCGCCGCGACGAAGTTTTTTCTCTACACCTTTCTCGGCAGCGTCGCGATGCTGCTGGCGTTTCTCGGAATCTATTTCGCGCGCGGTACTTTCGATTTCACGGCATTAGCCGCGCTTGGTAAAAGTGGATTGCTGAACGGTCGCGCGGCCTGGTGGGTTTTCGCGGGTATTTTCCTCGGGCTCGCCGTTAAAGTTCCGCTCTTCCCATTTCACACCTGGCTGCCCGACGCCTACGAAACCGCGCCCGTCGGCGTCTCGATGGTGCTGACCGGCACACTTTCGAAAATGGGCGTGTATGGATTCGTTAGGCTGTTGCTGCCGCTTTTCCCTAACGAATGCAAAATCGTCGGACCATGGCTGCTCGGTCTCGCCGTCTGCTCGATCATCTTCGCCTCGCTCGTCGCATGGGCCCAACGCGATCTGAAACGCATGGTCGCCTATCTTTCGATCAATCACCTCGGCTATTGCATGCTCGGTTTGTTCGCGATCGCTGCGACAGGAGCGAAACCAGTCGCCGAAACGCAGGCCGCTTTAAGCGGAGTGTTCTTGCAGATTTTCAATCACGGTCTCACCGCGGCCACGCTTTTCTATTTCGTCGGACTTCTCGAAGAACGCCGCGGCACGCGCGGTCTCGACGACTTCGGCGGACTCATGCAACGCGCCCCGCTCTTCTGCGGTTGGATGGCCATCGCCATGTTTTCCTCACTCGGCCTGCCCGGACTGAATGGATTCATCGGTGAATTCCTAATCTTCAAAGGCTCCTTCGCCGTTGCGGCTTCGTTTACGGCCGTCGCCGTTTTTGGTCTGCTCATCACCGCGATCGTTTTCATGCGCGCGATGCAAGCGCTCTTCAGCGGCGAAGCGAAGATCGAGTTCGGAGAACTGCGGCCTAACGAGACGTTGGTCGTTGTTCCGGTCACGCTGCTCATGTTCGCGATCGGCATCGCGCCACAGTTCATGTTCAACATTTTCAACAGCACCGTCGTGCGCATGGCGCAGCTGTTTGCCTAGACGATTCGAACAATGAGCAGGGAAATCACCGTCGAAGACATCGGGCACCGCATCCTTAGCCTGCGCAAAAAGAAAGTTATCCTCGATTTTGATCTGTCGAAGCTCTACGGCGTCGAAACTCGCGCTTTAAATCAGGCAGTAAAAAGAAATAAAGAACGGTTCCCGACGGATTTTATGTTTCGACTCTCGGCCGCGGAATGGGAACAGACCTCATCACAAATTGTGATGAGGTCAAAAGATCGGGGAAAACGCTACCGGCCTTACGCATTTACTGAGGAAGGCGTTGCCATGCTTTCAAGCGTTCTCCGCAGCGAACGTGCTGTGGCCGTGAATATCGCGATCATGCGCGCATTTGTGAAGTTGCGCGAGATGCTGGAGACCAACCGTGCGTTGCGAAACAAGTTTGCTCAACTCGAACAGCGCGTGGGCAAACACGATGAGGAACTCGGCGCGATCCTCGAAGCAATCCGGCAATTAATGGCGCCGCCGGAAAAACCGAAACGCGAGATCGGATTTCATGTTCGCGAAACCGCGCCGCCGTATCGCACGCGCCGAGTTCGATGATCGCCTGGACGATTTATCTCACCTTTTTCGGGGCGATTGCGACGCTCGTTTTTCCGCGCGCCTGTGCGCGCTGGCTGGCGCTCATCACCACGCTTGCCGGCTTCGCGATCGCCGCCTTCGCGTTTGCCCGCGGCGATTCTGCGATGCAAACAATCGTCAACCTGCCGTGGATTCCGTTGCTCAAGATGCAATTTCATCTCGCGGCCGATGGCATCAGTCTCACATTGATTCTCGTCACTGCGATCACCGCTCTGAGCGCGGTGCTTTTCTCCTGGGACGTGACGGACCGGCCTAACGAGTTCTTTTTTTGGTTGCTGCTGGTCGTGGCCGGATCGTACGGGGTTTTTCTCAGCGCCGATCTTTTCTTGTTTTTCGTTTTCTACGAGCTGGTCATCGTCCCGAAATATTTTCTCATCCTCATCTGGGGTTCGACGAATAAGGAATACGGCGCGATGAAACTGACGCTGTATTCGTTCTTCGGCGGTGCGTTGGTTTTCATCGGCATCATTGCGGCCTACGCGACGGCGGGCTCACTCGATCTCCAAGAACTCGCGCGCTTTCAATTCTCCCCACAATTACAAGCGTGGGCCTTTCCGGTTTTGTTTCTGGGCTTTGGAGTGCTCGCCGGCATCTGGCCGTTTCATACCTGGGCGCCGACCGGTCACGTGGCCGCGCCCACGGCTGGCTCGATGTTGCTCGCCGGCATCGTGATGAAACTGGGCGCCTACGGTGCGTTGCGCGTGGCGCTGAATTTATTTCCGCAAGGATTCGTAATGTGGCGAAACTGGATCGCGATTCTCGCGGTCATCGGAATCGTTTACGCCGCGGCGGTGGCGTTGCGGCAGCGCGATCTGAAATTCGTCATCGGTTATTCGAGCGTGAGCCACATGGGTTTCGTCTTGCTCGGATTGGCGGCGGCAAACTCGTTAGGCGTTTCCGGCGCGGTGCTGCAAATGTTTTCCCACGGTATCATCGGCGCGCTCCTCTTCGCTATTGCCGGACGAATGATTTACCGGCGTACGCACACGCGCGATTTGCAGGAACTTTCGCGGATGAATTTGAGCCACGTCATGCCGTTTGTGGCATTCTCCTTCGTGGTCGCGTCCGCGGCTTCCATGGGAATTCCGGGCTTCAGCGGATTCGCCGCGGAAATCACCATCCTGATCGGCGCCTGGAAGAATTTTTCCTGGGCCGTTTGGATCACCGGCATCGGAATGGTGCTGGTGGCCGCGTTTACTTTGCGCGCGGTGCGCCTGTCGTTTTTTGGCGAACAGAAACACGAGCCGCCGGTGGCGATCGATAATCGAATCACCCTGCCGGAAAAACTTGGCACCGCGCTTCTACTTTTCACCACGCTCGCGGTCGGAATTTATCCGAAACTGCTCTTCGACCGAATTCAGCCGGCCGTTCAAGCGTTGCGTTTCTTGCAATGAGTTATCTCGAACTACTGAAACTCGCGTCGCCGGAAGCGGTTGTGGTTGTGACGACGCTGATCGTTTTGGCTATTGGCCTAACGAGTGCAAAGGCCGCGAAAATTTCTTCCTTCGTTGCGTTGGTTGGGCTGATCGCGGCCGTGATCGCGGTCCTGTGGTTGCCGGTTAACGCCACACTCTTTTCGGGAATACTCGTGATTACGCCGCTGACTTCGCTTTTCAAAATCGTTTTGCTGATCCTGGCCGCGCTCACGATTCTGCTCGTGCGCGCGACTCTTCCGAACCGAAGCGAATTTCTCGCGATGCTGCTCCTGGCGACGATCGGACTGACGTTGCTGGTCGGTAGCGAAGAATTGCTCATGATTTTTATCGGGCTCGAACTGACCGGTCTCTCGCTTTACGTCATGACGGCGTTTGAAAAGAGCGACCAGCGTTCGGCTGAAGCCGGCCTCAAATATTTTCTTTTCGGCAGCACCGCGAGCGCGTTCACGCTTTTCGGTTTGAGTTTAATTTATGGAATGACCGGCACAACCGGCCTGGTCGCGATTGCGGAAAAATTGAGCACGACACCCGCGCAACCGTTGCTCACCGCCGGACTGGTGATGACGCTGGTCGGTTTCGGTTTCAAGATTGCGGCCGCGCCGTTTCATTTATGGGCGCCGGATACTTATCAAGGCGCGCCCGTGCCCGCCGCGGCGTTTATTGCGTCGGGCTCGAAGGTCGGCTCGTTCGTCGTTCTTGGAAAAATTCTGCTGGTGGGTTTCGCGCCGTTGCATGGCAGCGCCGCATGGCACGCCATGGCCGCGGGTTGGACGCCGATAGTGGCGACGCTCGCGGCGGCTTCCATTATTCTCGGCAATCTGGTCGCGCTCGCGCAAACCAATGTGCGTCGCCTGCTCGCTTACTCTGCGATCGCCCACGGCGGTTATACCTTGCTCGGGCTCGTCGCCACCGGGCGCGATGGATTTGGTGCGACTTTATTTTACACCACGATTTATGCGCTCACTTTGCTCGGCGCGTTTGGTGTGGTTGGTCTCGTTAGGCGCGAAACCGGCGGCGACGATTTCAAGAATTTCTGCGGACTGAGTTCGCGCTCGCCGTTGCTCGCGGGTTGCATGGCGATCTTCATGCTCTCGTTAGCCGGACTTCCACCGCTCGCGGGGTTTTTCGGAAAATTTTATCTCTTCAGTGCGGCCATGCGCGCGGGCGGAAATTACGGACTTCTTTGGCTGGTCGTCGTCGCACTCTTCGGCAGTCTGATCTCGCTCTATTATTATCTCATGGTGCTGAAAACGATTTTTGCTGGCAATCCTGAAGCTGGCTTCGTTCGGCCCCGGCCGGATTTTCAACAAGTCATCGTGACTGCCCTTGCTCTGGCAGTTCTCTTGTTAGGGATTTTGCCCGGCGCTCTCGTCGAGTTGATCAACGCCTCACTCTTGTAAGTCAGCTAGCGCGCCTGTTCGTCGGAAAACTCGGTCGGGTCCTGCAGGAAATAGCGTTTCATTTCCGCGTAGAGTTTCGGATGCCGTGAACGCAACGCGCATGGCCGCTCGAAAAACGCTTCGGTAGAAACGGCGAAAAACTCCGCGGGATTTGTCGCACCGTAGGTGTCGAGCAGTGTCGGTATTCCCGTCGCATCGGCCGCGCGCAGCGAGGCGAATTCCGTCGTCATTACTTCACGCCAGGCAAGGCGTTGCGCGCGTGTCGTCAAAAGCGGAGCGCCATCGGCGGCGTAATTCTCGTAGTCGAGTTGGTGCGCGAACTCGTGCAGAACAACGTTCTGACCATCGGAAGGATCGGAGGCGCCGAACTTGGCCGCGTCCCAGGCCAACACCATCGACCCCATTCTCCGACTGGTTTCGCCGAGACGAAACGCTTTGCCCCCCTCCCAGACATGATCGGCAATCGGCTGTTCTTGATCGACCACGTAAGTCGAAGGATAAACAAGGATCGTTTCCAACCGCGGAAAATAATCGGTTTTGCGATGGAGCAAGAGCAGGCACGCCTGTGCCGCGATGACCACACGCATTTCGTCGGTGAGTTCGAGACCGGCGCAACCTTCGAAAGATTTTTCCGCGAGGAAGACCTGGATATGACCGAGCAGCTCGGTCTTGTCGGCCGCGGAAAGCCTCGCAAAAAACGGCACGCGCCGCTGAATCGTCCGCAGCCAGTCCTTCGGGAAAGATTGCGTCCGCAGCTCGCGTCGCCGCCGCGTCTTGCGTGATTCGAAAAGCATCCGGGTTGTACCTCGACTGTGCCGACTCAAGTCGCAACCGAGTCGAATTCGATCTCGCAATTGCGGCGGGATCGTCCTATGACGGGGAGCATGAGCACGATCTCAATTTCTCGCCGTCGTTTCGCGCAACTCCTCGGTGTCGGCTCCGCCGCGGCACTCGTTAGGCCGACTTTTTCTTTCGCGCAAGGTTCGCCGGCGATGGTGGAGGCTAAAGCCGGCGGCGTGATTCGTTTGAGTTCGAATGAAAATCCTTACGGACCATCCTTGAGTGCGTTGCAGGCGATGAGCGACTCCTTTGGTGTCTCCTGCCGTTATCCCGATAAGAATTCAGAAGCGCTGGTTGAGGCGCTGGCCAAACTCAACGGCGTTCCGAGCGAACAGATTCTGGCCGGCGACGGTTCAGGAGAAATTCTGAAACTCTGCGCAGATGCGTTCACCGGTCCCTTAGGGAAACTCGTCGTGGCCGATCCGACGTTCGAATCGATTCTCGAACACGCCAAGACCAATGGGGCGGAGGTGGCGAAAATTCCTCTGACCTCAACCTACAGCCACGATCTGGCGAAGATGGGCGCAGCCGCGAAAGGCGGCCTCGTTTACATCTGCAATCCGAACAATCCGACGGCGAGTATCACGCCCAAAAAAGAACTGGCGGACTTCATCGCGAAGACACCGCGCGAAACCATGATCCTGGTCGACGAAGCCTATTTTCATTACGCGGAGAGCTCCGATTACGAAAGCGTGATTCCGATGGTGAAAGATCATCCGAACCTGATGGTCGCGCGCACCTTCTCCAAAATCTACGGCATGGCCGGTTTGCGTTGCGGTTATTGCATCGGGCAGAAAGAGGCGATTGCTAAACTGCGTCCGCATCAACAATGGGATAGCGTCAATTGCATGGCGCTGGCCGCGGCGGTGGCGAGTTTGGCGGATGCGGATCAGGTCGAAACCGGAAAGCGGATGAACAGCGAAGTGAAAGCGTTCGTCAGCGGCGAACTCGATCGCATGGGTCACAAGCTTGTCCCGTCGCAGGCGAATTTCATCATGTTCGATTTGAAACGACCTGTCGTGCCAGTCATTCAAGCTCTAAAGGAGCGTAACGTGCAGGTTGGTCGTTTGTTTCCGGCAATGCCGAATCACATGCGACTGACCATCGGGAAAAAGGCGGAGATGGATTCATTTCTCGCCGCCTTCCGTCAGGTAATGACGTAACACCGTCCCGGATTCGCAAAGGCTTGACCACGTCGACGACGCGTGATGACAATCCACGTCATGAAAAGCTCCCTGTTTATACCTACCCTCATGGGCGCGGCGCTGCTCGCCGTCCCATGTTTTGCACAGACTGAAACTGCTTCGCCGTCAGCAGGCGGCGCTTCCACCGGCATGCCATCGGCCGACGAGATGAAGCAAATGATGGAGATGGCCAAGACGAACGAGAACCACAAGTTGCTCGCCAGCATGAACGGCAACTGGGATTACACCGTGAAAATGTGGATGAACGGCGATCCGACTTCCAAACCGCAAATGTCCAAAGGCACGGCCGTGCGCAAATCGATCATGGACGGTCATTTCGTCACCATGGAAGTGAACGGCAAAATGGAGATGCCCGACATGACGGGCAAAATGAAGAACATGGATTTCCACGGCATGGGCCTGGAGGCGTATGATAACGCCAAGAAGAAATTCACTGGCAGCTGGGTCGATAGCATGGGTACGGGAATCATGACCTCGGAAGGCGATTACGATGCCGCGACCAAGACCTTCACTTACGCCGCCGACTACGAAGCCATGCCCGGGATGAAAATGAAAATCCGCGAGACGCTAAAGGTAACCGACAAAGACCACATGACATTTGAGTGGTACGAAGATCGCGGCGGCAAAGAAGTGAAGACGATGGAGATCGACTACACGCGCAAAAAATAGCGCGTAACGTCGGCTCTTCGTGTCCCGGTGGCGGTGCACACACCTGGCGAATGACATCTTGGATTCGTCTCGCTTGGACAGGCGCGTGCGTCTTTCTTTGGACGACGCGCCTGTTCGGGGCGAGCGAAATCTCGCTCAGTAGCGTCGCCTTCCGCGCAGGCGAAAAGATTCCGGAAAAATTCACCTGCAAAGGCGCCAACGTAAATCCGCCCTTGCAGTTTCCCGGCGTCCCCGGAGAAGCGAGAAGTCTGGTGTTAGTCGTGGAAGATCCCGACGCACCCTCCGGATTATTCACCCATTGGATGGTTTGGAATATTGATCCGACGACCCGACAAATCGCGGAGGCGAGTTCTCCGGCCGACGCCGTGCGGGGCACAAACGATTTCGGCAAGATTGGATACGCCGGACCGTGTCCACCTTCGGGCACACATCGTTATTTCTTTCGCATCTTCGCGCTTGATCAAAAACTCGATCTGAAGAGCGGCGCGAAGCGCAAAGATTTGGACAAAGCAATGGCCGGCCACATCCTCGCACGCGGCGAGTTGATGGGACGCAGCACTCGTTAGGCAGTTCGCCTGCGATCGACTACACGATCTGGCGCTGGAGGGTTTCCTCCGGGCCTTCTTTGTTTTGCGAACCGCCTCTGGCGTCCTTCCGCGGTCGCAAATCTTTCATCCGCATGTTCGACGTTTTTGTTTTCGCGGGCTTCTTCGCTTTGGCTGATTTCATCTTCGCTCCCTTTCGTTGGTGCGCGACTTTAAACCGCCCGCGCCGCGATTGAAAAGTCTGAAACTCGACGGCAGGGCCAGACCGCAGTCGCAATTTCCAGAATTAGTGCTATTGTCGCCGATGTCTAAATCCGCCGGCTCTACTTTCACCCGTCGCGCTCCTGATACCATCACCGAAGAGCTGGTCGCAGCGCTTTCATCGAAAGCCTCCTTCGAGTTCAAGGCCCTCTTCGACCTCATCTTCCAAAATCTCCGCGCGCGTAATGCCGCCAGCGGCGGTGAAGAAATGCTGCGCCTGCGTGCTTACGAAAAACTTCAGAGCCTGGTCAATCAGGGTGCAGTCACCCGCACAGTTAAGGGCGTGACGAAGAAGTATAAGGGAGTCTCTGCACGCATGACTGCTCTGAGCGCTGAGATGAAAATTTTGCGCACGGAGTGGAGCGAAAAGCTCCTCGCCAAAGCCGCCGCCGCGAAATAACCGCCGCTGTCGACAAGGCGGCCTCGCAGCAATAGCAGGTGTTCGCTTGCGCGCTGCTGGCGCGAGCTCCGCGTTTTTCTGCAAGAAGGGCAGCCGCCGTTGCGTATTAAGGTCAATGCCTTATTCGCATGATTGACCCGCGCTTCGCCAATCAAAAGCGGCAGCCGGGTCTCGATCTCCTCCGCGCCCTGGCCATCATCGTGGTGGTCATTTACCACATCGGAATTTTTGGGTTCGTTCTTCCGTATAATCTCGGCCGATTCGGCTGGGTCGGCGTTGATCTCTTCTTCGTCCTGAGTGGTTACCTGATCGGCGGACAACTGCTGCCATCGCTCGCGCGCGACGGGAAAATAAATTTGGGTCGCTTCTTTGCGCGGCGCGCCTTGCGCATCATGCCCGCTTACCTCGTCGTGCTTGCTATCTACTTTGCCCTTCCTGCTCTGCGCGAATATCCGGAGATCTCGCCGCTGTGGAAGTTCCTCCTATCGGTGCAAAACATTGAGCTGCGCGGCGGCACTGCTTTCTCTCACGCATGGTCGCTCGCGGTTGAGGATCAATTCTATCTGCTCCTCCCCTTCCTTCTTCTCTTTGTTCGAAGATGGCGCCGTGCGCGTTTCATTCTTCCGTGCGCGATTGTTCTTGGCGGACTTCTCTTACGCGCAGTCCTCGCCTCGCAGCATCTCGGACCGCAAGGCAGCGTCTCCTATCGCGCCTTTCAACGGTTGATCTACTATCCTACCTGGGGTCGACTTGATCCGCTTGTTCTCGGAGTGATGCTGGCAGCGATCGAAAAATTCCGGCCGGCCTGGTGGAAGTACCTAACGAGTAGTGCGCCCTGGCTCTGGCTAGTCGGACTATCAACCATAGCTTATGGTCTATACCTCGCCGAGAATGACCTGACCCTAGCCAGTTGCGTCTGGCAATTTCCACTAGTCGCCTTCGGCATGGCCACGCTACTTATCTGCGCCCTTAGTCCGTGCTTGCCCTTAAGCCGCATCGACATTCCCGGCGCCACCTTCTTCGCTAGCATCGCCTACAGTGTTTACTTAAGCAATAAGCTAGTTATCCACTTCGCCACTCAACTTACCGACCGGCACAACTTCGCGCTTACTTCACTCTCAGCTATCATACTTGTCCAGGTGTTGATCTACCTCGGCGGGGTCGTCCTGTTCCTCGCCGTAGAACGTCCCTTCCTTCTCCTTCGACATCGCATCGCACGGGTGCCTGACGCCTAAGCTTCGTCCCAGCGCCGGAGAATAGCGCTGACGTTAGTTCCACCAAAGCCACTCGAGTTAGTCATAGCCACGCGCGGCGCGTGTTCGATGGGCGCTGTGACTATAGCTACTGGGGCAAACTCGGGATCGAGTTGCGTGATGTTGGCAGAGACTGGAGTAAAGCGCTCCTGCAGTGCTAGAGAACAAAAGCCGGCTTCCATGGCACCGGCCAAGGATAACCCATGGCCTGTGATGGATTTGGTGCTGCTGACGTAAGGGCTTTTGCCGTCAACGAAGACGCGCTTGATCGCTCGAATTTCTGCGGCGTCGCCTAGCGGCGTTGAAGTTCCGTGCGCGTTGATGTAATCAACATCGCCAGCCGATATTCCAGCTTCGTTAATCGCAGCTTCCATCGCTCGACTTAGGCCATCTCCTTCCGGGTCCGGTGCCATTACACTATAACCATCGGAAGCTTCCCCCCAACCTATCACTTCCGATTGTATAGGAACGCCGCGTTGCCGCGCGTGTTCCAGTTCTTCCAGGACAAGGACAGCTGCCCCGCCAGTTACTGCAAAGCCGTCGCGCTTAACGTCGAAGGCACAGGGACTAACTGCGGGATCACTTTGCAGAGTTAAAGCACGCGTGCCAACGAAAGGCAGGATACTAAAGAGATTGCAGTCCTCCGCGCCGGCGACGAAGACAATGTCCTGCCGGTTCAAACGAATCCTATCGAAGGCTTCGCCCAAGGCGTGCGCGGAAGAAGCACAGGCGCTTGAGAAACCCAGGGAATGACCTTTGATGCCGAAGCAGGCCACGAAATTCATGTTCAAGGTGCCGGCAATACTCGCAACCATCGCCATTGGGTTACAGCGCTGCGGTCCTTTGTCCAACATCATGGCCATGTAGTCGTAACTAAGCCAGGTGGAGCCGGCCGAGGCGCACATGACACCGGTTCTAGGATGGGAGACAAGCTCGGGCGGTAGTTGCGCTTCCTTGATGGCTTGTTGCATGGCGCAGTATCCATAGACGGCGTTCGGTCCCATCGAGCGTAAATGCTCGCGCGGAATGTCGTAGGTCGCGGGATAGGTCCACTCATCGGAGCGAAGTTCGGGAAAACTGAATTCCTTCACCAGTCCGGCCAGGCGAATAGGAACACGCGAACGTTCCAGGTCGGGGTAATACACAATGCCGGTGCGAAGTTCGCGCAGGCTTGTCAACACTTGTTCGCGATTATTCCCGATGCTGGTGATAAAACCCAGGCCGGTGACGACAACGCGTCGTTGAGGTTGAGAAGTCTGCGGAGGCATCGCGAAATCTATCGAGCTCTTAAGGACAAGCTCAGGCAGCTTTGTGGATAGCGGTGAATCGGGCCGTAAGAAGTTCACTGACGTCACCGAACGTCTTCACCTTTCTCAGTTCCTCGTCATCGACTGTGATGTCGAGCGCGTCCTGCACATCGAGCACTACTTCGAGCATCATGAGCGAGTCCATTCCCAGCGAAGAAAGCGGCGCGTCAAGCGATGCCTGCTCTACCTGCTCGCGCGCTTCCGGCCGCACATAACGCCAAACAATTCCGCGCAAGATTTCTGGAATTAACGATGAGTCGCCGGTGCGACGCAGATTGATGATCGCCTCCGCTGTGCCTTCGCGGCAGCGGCGGAAGTCGTGCTTGAGCTTCTCGATTTGCTCGGCGGTAAGTTCGGTAGGCATGGCGCGAAGGTGATACTCTGCGCGAGGCGGTTTGAAATCAAACGCGCGCTTCGGCCTCCATCCTGATTCCGTGGCGCGCGCGAAGAGTTAGCTGCGGTTGCAGCGCAATCTGCGCGTTCGGTGCGAGCCGAAATTTCCACGACTGCGCGATGGTGGCGAGGCAAAGGATGCCTTCCGTCGAAGCGAATGCTTCACCGAGACATGAGCGGCTACCGGCGGAAAACGGAAAGTAGGAAAAACGCGGGCGTTCCAATTTTGCCGCAGGCAGCCAATGTTCGGGATCAAAGCGCAACGGATCCGGAAACCAGCGCGGATCGCGTTGAGTGACGAACGATGAAAGGATGACAACTGAACCAGCGGGAATCGCGTAAGGTCCGATCTGGCATTCCACCATCGCGCGGCGACCGATGGCCCAGAGTGGCGGATAAAGACGAAGCGCTTCGGCGAAGATTCTTCCCGTCAACGCCAGCTCAAACACATCACTGATACGCGGCGCGCGGCCACGAAGATGGCTATCGATCTCCTCGTGGAATTTTTTTTCCCAGTCGGGATGTTGCGAAAGAAGATACCAGGTCCAGGACATCGCATTGGCGGAAGTCTCATGGCCGGCGAGGAAAATTGTCATCGCCTCATCGCGCAATTGCAGGTCGCTCATCCTCGCGCCATCGCCTTCCGCATCCTGCGCCATCAAAAGCATCGAAAGCAAATCGCCACGATCTTCGCTACTGGCGCGTCTTTTCTGGATGATGCGGTAAACAGCGGCGTCGAGCCGTTGCAAAGCCTTCTCAAAATCTTCCCGCTCGTCATGCGGGAGAATGGAGCGCTCGAATTGCTCTAGAATTTCATCGAGTGCATCGCGGATCTCTTCGCTATCCGACTCGACGTTCGCTCCGAACAACGTGCTGCCCACGATCATCATCGCGAGCCAGTTCATTTCGCGGCAGATATCGAGCGCAGCACCGTTTTTCCAACGCTCGCGCAATTGCACAGTCAGCGTCACCATTTGCTCGGCATAGACCGCGATGCGTTCTCCGTGGAAGGCCGGCTGCGAAAGGCGTCGCTGACGTCGATGGAATTCGCCTTCACTGACGAATAATCCTTCGCCGAGCACTTCCTTGATGCGATCGACGGCGAACCATTTCGTGAAATTGCGATCCTGCGTCACAAGCACATCGCGGATGTAATCCGGATGATTCAGCAAATAGAGATCGTGCTCGTGATCGCCCAGACGGAAGCGAACGATGTCTCCGTGCTCCCGCGCCAGCGTCGTAAAAAATTTCAACGGATCGCTGCGCATGCCGAAAAGCAGCGAACTGGGTGAGGCCGCGATTGGATCAGGCAGGAGAGACGTTGTCATTCGAGCAGGTTTCCCTTATCAGAAAATGGATCTCGTGTTTCGCACTACGCACTATTTCTTCTACCTGATTTTGCGGCTGTGCGAAGGCATGATTGCCTTGCTTCCGCTCGAGATCGCATTTGTTCTTGGAAAAATCGGCGGCGAACTCGTCTATCGGTCTCTGCGAAAACGCCGCGCGCTGGCACTGGAAAATCTCCGGCTCGCCTTCGGCGCGGAAATGTCGGAACCGCAATTGCGCGCGCTCAATCGCAAACATTTCCAACTGCTCGGCGCAAATTTTCTCGCCGGCCTCAAAGCCTCGACCATGCCGAGCGAAAAAATCTGGAAACGCGTGACCGCAAATATTCCGGAGGAACGACCTCGCATCGGCTGGCTGGCGGCCATCGGTCATCTCAGTTGTTGGGAACTGTTCAGTCATCTCGGAGAAAAAATTCCGGAGTATCGCTTCGGCGCGGTTTATCGGCGCCTTTACAATCCTTATCTCGATCGCTACTTGCGAAAAACGCGCGCGAAATCCGGGACAACGCTTTTCGATCGGCATAACGACTTACTCAAATGCGTGCGTTTCCTTCGCGACGGTGGCGTGGTCGGATTGTTGATCGATCAAGGCGCTGGTCGCGCGGGACTCCGCACACCGCTCTTCGGGCGGCTCGCTTCCTCCTCCACGCTCGCAGCCATGTTGTCGATCCGTACCGGAGTTCCGGTTGTGCCAATCGCGATCGAGACGATTGGGCGCGCCAGATGGAAAATAACGATTCTCGACCCGGTCTTTCCGCCCGAGGACGGCCACACCGAACTCTTCACTGCTCGCATCAACCGTCTGCTCGAAGAAATGGTGAGACGCTCCCCGGCCGATTGGCTGTGGGCGCATAATCGATGGAAAGCAGACCGGCCCGGTTTTCTTTTCACCCGCGATCAACGCCGGGTTTTTTTTCCGCCTGATTTCGATCGCGCCAAGCTCGCCCCGTTTCGCATTCTGATCGTGTCGCCAAACACGCGAGAAGAAGCCACGGCCACACTTCCCGCTGTTCGCGCCATCCAACAAGCTCGGCCCGATACGTGGCTGGCCGTTCTCACTCCGCGCCATAGCGCAGATGTCTGGCGCGAAACTTCAGCGATCGATCGAATTATCGAATACGACAACGAATCTGCCTTCGCTCTCGCGGCAGAGATTCAGCGCAGCGCGAAATTTGATGCCGCGATATTCTTCGCTCCCACGTGGAAGACCGCGTTCGCCGTTTGGCAGGCGGGCATTCCCATTCGAGTCGCGCGGCGTTGCGGACTCATGTCATTGCTCTTCAATATCCATCCGCAAAGACCGAAAAACATTTCCGATCCGATCCGTTTGAACTTGCGGCTCGCGAAAAGTATCGGCGGCAACATCGATGGTTTGTCTTAGCGTTAGCTAGTCGCAATTCTAATGTATCTATCGCGCCTTCTCACTGTTCTCGTCTCGATTTTTTTTCTGACGGGTTGTGTCGACATAACCGGCCGCTCGGCTGCGCAACTTGCCCCCATGCAATCCGCGCGAGAATCCCGCTTCACGCGCGAAGGCCATGTCTATTGCATTCTCGGATGGCTCGGCATCTGGAGTCGCGGCATGGAAGTGATTGCGCAACGCGTCGATTCGGAACTAGGTGTGCAAGCTACCTCTCTTGGTGACCCTGAGTGGCGCAAGCTCGCTATTTATGTGCGCGCTGAGCATGAGGCTGGCCGATGGTCGGGACCGCTCGTCCTCGTCGGTCATTCCTTTGGCTCCGACGACCAAATTCGCATAGCCAAGCTACTCAACGCCGGCAACATTCCGGTCGACCTGCTTATCCTGATCGATCCTAACGGCCCCGGAACGATTCCACCTAACGTGAAGCATTGCGTTAACATCTTCAAAAGCCGCCCGGTGATTGATTACCTGCCGGTGTTTCACGGAGTAAGAGTGTATGCCTCCGAGCCAAGCCGAACGCTGATCGAGAATATCGATCTACGAAAAGCGAATGTTGGATTCGACACGCACGCCATTAGCCATTTCAACATTGCTAAAAGCAAAGGAGTTCAGGACATGGTCCTCGCTGAGATCGCGAAGGTTTGCCCTCGGAAAAAGCATTGAATGATCGAACGTCTGCCACCTTTGATCGCGGCTTGCTGTCTTCTCATCTATTGGGGCACGGTTGTGCGGAAGGCGTTTCGTTTTACCAGGAAAGAAGTGCACGGAGTTAATCTCATTCCGCGCGAACGCGTGGGGCGATGGATTCGAGTGCTTTGGATTCCCGCTATCGTAGCCTGGTGCGTTCAGCCCTGGCTAGCGCTAGGTAAAAATGTCCACCATTTCCCTTTCGGCTACACTTGGATACTCGTTGGTTTCGTCGGCGCCGTCGTCTGCGTGATCGCGACCGTCGCTACCTTTTCGTGCTGGCGCGAGATGGGTAAGTCCTGGCGAATAGGTATCGACCCTCACGAAAAAACGCAGCTAATTTTCAGCGGACCGTTTCGCATCGTTCGTCATCCAATCTACACGCTGTCGATCCTTCTCATGCTCGGAACACTAGCGACCACTCCAACACCAACGATGCTTGTCATTGCTATCGTGCATATCGTTTGCCTGCAATTCGAAGCACGCCGCGAAGAAGCTTATCTTCTGACGAAGCATGGCGATACCTATGCTACCTACTCACAGCGAGTAGGCCGGTTCTTCCCGCGAGCTAACGCTTGAACGACTTCCGGCAATTGATGCGGCGATGGACCGCGCTGGCGCCTTACAATGCAGGTCACATCATGCGTGTCTCCGGCGCGCCGGATATCGAAAAATGGCGCGCGGCACTTACCGAAGTCTTAGCAACACTTGGGATCGCAGAACAGGTATCGATCGAAGCAACTACTCTTAGCCTTGATACTAAGATAACAAAGGAGCTGAACCTTCCATTCTCTTCAGGAGCCGCGCCACTAAGAGCGTTTGTCTTAGTGGATCAGCCTGATAGCTACCTCTTCGGCGTGATCTATGATCATTGCTTCGCCGATAGTCCCTCGCTCCGTGCGCTTATGCAGCGCGTCTTTGTTAGCTATGGCGACCTAGCTGTAAGTCTGCTTCCGCTCCGGATAGCTCCTGACGGCGACAGATTCGAACAACTAGGACTTGTTAGGAACTTCCGCGCGCTCTTCTTTAGCGCGCGAAGTTATCTCCATCATCGTCGAGTTCATCGAGTGCATTTGACCGATCCGTTAGACTTCGACGCCGGTTTCTTTTCAGTGCGCTTTCCCGATGGCGCGATCGATCACATCCGCGCCTTCGCCAGAAAACATGGGGCAACCGTGAACGACGTTTTTGTCGCGACGGCCTCGCAGGTAATGGGAAAATTCACCGCGCAGCAACGCAAGTCGAAACGGGATCGCGTCGCCATTGCTACCGCCGTCGATCTTAGACCCTTTTCCGGCGAGCACCTCGACAACGTCTTCGGATTTTTCGTCGGCTATTTCATCGTCGTGCATGATCGCCCCGAAACGCGCTCATTACCTGAACTGGTCGCTGCCACCGCGCGTGAAACCTCGGCTAGTAAAAACGTCGCGCGCGCGCTTCACTTTACCTGGAGTCTGCGAATCACGCGCTGGTTTTGGGATAAGTCGCCCCGCGCACGAGACAAAGCTCAACTTTTCCAAAAGGGCTTACCGCTTCTCGCCGGCATCTCGAACGTTAACCTGACTGGTTCCTGGGCCGATCAGGGGAAGGAGACTCTGCGCGATCGCGTTACGGTGTTGGATTATTTTCGCGTCTCACCTGTCGGGCCCCTCTTACCTTTGCTTTTCACACTCACAACAATTGGCGAGCGCCTTTCTCTGTGTGTGACCTATCGCACGACTGCCTTTACTCAGGAGCAGGCTCAACGAATAGCGACCGACTTAATGGAACAACTGCGATGCGCCGAGTAAGGCTTGCGCACACTTACTGCAGGTCGGTTCTACCCGAAGATCTTCGCGAGAATTCCTGTCTTCTTAGCTTTACCGCGACCGCCCTTGCTCTTCTTACTCGCGGCGGGGCGCTTCTTCGCGCTGGCAGTTTTCTTGTTGCTCGATTTCTTCGCGCCGGATTTCTTACGGCTGGATTTGCGTGTAGGCATGTAACTGATTCGCGCACCGCGCCCCGCTGGCCTTATTTTATGTCGTCGCCGACTCAATCACGCCGCGCGCAAAAGACCTGAGGGCGCGTCGATTTCCATCACGAAGCCGACGATCCGCACGACCTCGTCGGAATTGTCGTCGCGCACGATCGTTCTACGTTCCATGCACAACCACCGTACTCGACCATCGTCGTGCACCACGCGGAACTCACGCGACGAGTGCCGCGGGCAGTCCGGGCGGAATGGCTCCATCGCAGTTCTACCGAAGGCGCGTCGATCGTCGGGATGGATGCGTTGCAAGAGCAGATGAAACTCCGGCGGCGTATCGTGACGAACTCCTAGCATTCGCCTTAGCTCGAAGGACCAATAACCCTCGCCAGTCTCGAAGTTGATGTCGAAGTGGCCGATTTCGTTTCTCGTCCAAGGTTCCGTTGCCCTATTCATTTCGCGTTATTGCTTGTTCTAGTCTTGTTAGGCTCATGCTGAGTTACTTCTTGCGCGCACTTAGCGTCGAATTCGGCGCCGGCGTGTGCGCCACCATGGGAACGAGCGAGCGCGCCCGCGCGACATCCGCCGCCGCGTCCCAGTCGTCGCCGAGCATCTTTTCAACTTCGGCGCGATTCACATAGGCCAGCGGACGTGTTGTTCCCAGTGCAATGCAGCGGTCGAAGTCATCCTGCGCGCCATGCAAATCTCCTAGTCGCCGACGCGCGTAACCGCGCTCGTTAAAGATATCGGCGTGGTTGGGCTCGAGCGCGATCAACCTGTCCAGATCGACTATCGCCCCGGTCCAATCGCCGATCTGCAAACAGGCCATCGCCCGCAGGCGATAAGCCGGAGAATATTCAGGGTCGAGCCTGATTGCCTCGCTGAACTTCTTTATCGCCGCGTCGAAATCGCGGGTTTTCCCAAGGAGGAATCCCTCATCAGTGGCCGCGCGCGCCGCCAGCCTGGCGAGATAGGCCGTTTCTAGCATACCCGCTTCCTCACGCGTCTCGGTAGGAGATGCATTCTCCACTGGGCCCGCATCTCCGGCTGCGAAAGACCAGTTACCTACGCTGGTGCACAATACGATCCCGATGAGAACAGCGGGCGAAAATCTGTGAATGCGCATCTCCACGGCAGCAGGAACGCTGTTTGATAAGAGACCTGTGCGATGCGCGGTTGGTTACAAAGAATTCGACGAAATCAGGCCGCCATCCAGCGCTCTTGTCATGAAGGCCAATCACTTTCGATTAACTCAGGCTCGTAAGTTCCGGTGTCGTGTTGTAGTTCCATGGGTAATGAGCGCCCTCGGCAGCGACATCACCATCAACGTGATCGCCTCGGTTATTGCGTCCGCCATCTTGCTCTCACTCGGTTTCCTCTGGGGAAAATACAAGGAGCGCCGCCGCTTTGGCCGCCGGCTCGAGGATTACGACTTCTATCCTTACACCGTCAACCGCGACAATTTCCCCGAGTTCAACCCGAACAACTTCCGGCTCGGCATGCATTACTTCCTGCGCAACAACGACCCGACCGCGGCGCGCCAGCTCATCTTCATCGGCGAACAGAACAACATCCGCACCCAGCTCGAGCCAGCCGAGCAGAAGGTCTACTCGCGCCTGTTCGATAAGTATGAAGGCAAAAAGATCGCCGATGACACGAGCGAGTATCTGGAAAATTTCGCCTGTCTCGCGCGACTCATCGGCAAATCATTTCCGAACATCGGCATCGAAGTTCTACTGCACGACTTGTCGAACCCGTCGCATTCATTAGTCGTCCTGGAGAACAACGTCACCGGCCGCAACCTGCGCGATGGCACGACTAACCTGGTTATCGACTTGAAGAAGCGCCAGCTCGCGCATGAGGACAAGCTTAACTACGAGCTGAACATCGGTAGTCGACGCTTCAAGTGCACAACCATCCCGATCATTCGCAAAGAATACGGAGTCGGCGGCGCCATTTGCATCAACGTCGATGCCAACTACCTGACCGAAGAGGTGATGCAAGACGCGCAGAAGGTTAGGAGCTTCTTTGAAACTTTTTGCCGAACTGACATGCAGTTAGAGGAAAACATCCTCAGCCGCGACGAATACGCCAAGGCCCTAAAAGGCAAGCGCCACTTCAAAGACGGAACTTAATAGCGAAGCAGAAATGGAGCGAGCGAGCCTCAGCGGTTTGGCTTCTTCGTTGTGCGCCCAGACCGCAGTGAAGTAACAGCGGAGGCCTTCAGTCTGCGGGCCAGTTCCGCCGGGTTCTCTGTCCACCTGTATTCGGGATCCATTGTCACTGTTCCATAAAGGAGGTGCCCGCTATTGCGCCAGTTATCCAGTATTATGCCTTGCTCGAAAGCTTGTCCCTTTGCCGTCACGACCAGCACATTATGTTCGCCCGACGTTCCCGCACCCGATTCCGCCCAGTGCAAATCCAGTGTTTGCAGCTTTAGCGCATGCAACCGAAGCAACAGTTCGGCTGCCCATTGAAAACAAAGACCGCCCTTTCGCGCGCCGATGTTAACCAGAAAATTCTGCACGCCCGGCATCCACACCACCCGCCACTCGCGCGCTAGTTCTCGCCCAGTGGTGTAGGCACAGCGCACGACACCCGCGGCCTCATCAGGCCTAACCATAGGTGAGAGCGCCATGATTCGATTGCACAGGATCGGATCGTCGGCTGATTTGGCCAAGACGGGTTGGTCGGTTGGACGAATCCTATTAGTCCAGGGAGAAGGATTGGCGGCCGCGAACGTAATAGCTAGGACGTAGCAGCCCACTGCTAATGCAATGGCCAAAGGTGCGCCTCGTGCGGTCGCGCGCCGGTCAATCGGTAGCTTGAGAGGAGTCGCCACCTAACGTCTCGTTAGGATAAAGAAGATGGTCTTCGCGCCGGCGCGATAGATTCCTTTAACGGTCGCGGGCGCCACGTCATCCGCGCTCATCTTTAAGGTTACTGCCTCGCCACTGTTCCGATCGTTTTCCGAGACGAAATGCATCTCGCCGCTTTCGTCGAGAACGAACCGCTTACTCTTGCGCCCGCCTGCGGTCGTAATCTTAACCTCGCTTGCTGGCGGATAGCCATCAGCGAAATCAAACGCGATCGTCACTCCCTCTGCTTTCCCGCGATAAGTTACTAACTCATAGGCCTTCGGCTCACCGACTGCCGGAAGCGAAAGCGCCATCGTTATCAACGCGATAAACAACGTGAGACGCATACCGATAGGTAGTGAACAAATTTGGGCTCCGTTAAAGTTCGACCTTGTCTGGTTTACGGGAAAACGAAGCGGTAGAAGCGCTTCGTGAAATTTCCCGCCTGGGTGTCTTCATATTGCAACGCGCCATTCACGTTACTGACTGAATTGAGTCGAACAAAGCTATTGGGACTCAAATCCGGCGAGGCTTCGATGCCATAGCCGGTGCTGGGCGCGCCGGTGCCTTGCACGACAATATGACCATTCGCCAGGTGCGTGATCGCGGTGATGCGCAATGGCACGGCTGGTACCATCGAGCAGTCGCCAGGTCCGGCAGTGTTATTGATGAAGCCGGAAACTGTGCCACTGAACTGCGAGGAAGCTGTCGTTCCCGACGTTGCCGACCCTGTCGTATTCACTACCACCACGAAGTTATGCCCCGCGGGAACTGTGAACGAGTAGCTCGCTTGGCTCACGGTAGTCCCGAGGCCGCTGATACCACTGTCACCAAGGTAGTTGGTGGAGATGTTAGTCGGATCGTAGGTCGTGTCGTAGGCGACACTTTCGATGTCGCCCGGACCGTCGAGGGCCGCGTTGATCGTCACTGTGTAGCAACGAGCCGCGCCAGCCGTGTTATTGAAGGTGTAAGTCTTATAATAGTGCGTTCCCGTGAAACCGCCGCCCGGGCTCGTTCTTGCCGGCGCAGGTGCTGGGGCGTCCATCGCGACCTATACGATCGGTCTGCGTCGAATCACTCGTCGTGAAGTGGAGGTCGGGATTGCTTGATCTGGACCGCCGGCGCAAGTGGGAACGGTGAACGAAATCGACTTACTTCCCCCCGCATAAGTCAGGTTGAGCGAAAGCGCGATCTGCGGTCCCGCAGACAAATGAATTCGACACGGAGATCTTAAACGGCGTCAGGTTCGTGCCGCTCTCGTCGATCGGCTTGTCTGAGATAGGTCGAGTCGCCGTCGATGACAGTGACGCCCGGAGTCGTGGTGGTGAGGTGACCAGAGATGCTGTCGCTTTCGCGCAGCCGTTGTTCTTGATGCCGAGGTTCACTTTCACGCATTCGGCCCTGTTGACGATGCCGTTGTTGTTACCGAGGTCATCGTCGATCGTGAAGCCGTTCGCCTCGAGCTTCGATGTGCCGGTCATGACGAAGTTCTGGATAACTGTTCCACCACCGGGCGGTGCGACCGTGAGCCGAAGAAGGCGACGCCGTTGCGCAATTGCGGGCCGCGTCTGCGGCACGTAGCGGTGTAGCTGCCAGCCGGAACGAGAATGGTGTAGATGCCGCTTGCATCACTCGCGCCCGCGTAGCCGTTGCTCAACGCCACTCTTACTCCGGAAATCGGAGCACCTGTCTCAGCTGAAGTGATTGTGCCGGTAACTGTGCCGTACAGATTCGCGGCCGAGACGCAGGATGGAAACTTAAAGCTGGCGATCCGCGTGGACCAGTTAAAGGCCCCGTTCGTCTTTAAGTACTCGTTCGTATAGTAGAAGGTGCACTGATCGATCGGGTCGAGGGTCATGGCGCTGTAGTCGCCCCAGCGATTCCCGCCGCCTCGTTGCGAACCGAGGCCCGCCTGCACTGTCGCCTCGGCGCCCATGGTGCCGGCAGGATCAGTCGCCAGACGGCCCGTGACGTAAATGCCGGGGAAGACCGTTGTGCTCGATTTGCTGTAGCCGAGCGCGATGTTACGATCTTTGTCCATCGCGATCGAAGGCATCCAGCGATAGCCGCTATCGGGATCGTAGGTGCCAGACTGGAAAATTGTAGGGGTTGAGGTCGACGATCCGGCGTTTCGGAACTCGAACCATGTCACAGCTCCGTGGTCGGCTGCGCTGCCAGCATCCGGGCCACTGACCACGAGCGACTCGTCCGCTACCAGTTGCGTGCCCTGGTTGCGATAAGCCAGCCGATACATGTAATGACCACCAAGGTTATCGAGATAATCGGTCGTTGCGGCTGGCGGAGGCTCCGATACACAAGCGCGCTGGGTGTTGGCATCACCAACACACGGCGCACTTCCGATGCCCACTTGGATGCTACCTGGTATCGCATTGATTGTTGGAGCTGGGTCCCAGGTCACCAGCACTCGGAACGAATCCGTCACGTTCGTGAGTCCGAAGTTAGGGCCGAGAATAAACTCCGCTTCGCCCGCGGGCGGCGGAGTCAAGCTGTCCAGATCGGCCGGAAGGAATCCGAATTCCGTTCCGAGATCCCTGCTTTGCATGCGAGCGGGAAGGCCATTGATCATTTTCTGCCGCTCGAAAACATAAATGCGGCCCTGAAAGAATGCGTTTGGAGGCGCGACCGGCAATCCGACCGGGCTTAGATCAGTCGGGGCTGCGGTATACACATGCGCGCTCATGTAGTAACCATCGGGCCATACTCCCGTGTGCGGGTAATCGATGAAGTTGGTCTTGTCCGTTTCGAAATCGTAGACGTAGTACTCTCCCGTCGCGTCTTCTGTCGTAGAAACAGCGATGCACTGGTGTGAATAGGTGCCAGTCCCGCCAGCCACCGCGAACTGTGAAATCACCCAGCGGCCGGCGAGGATGTCGTAAGAGACGACCGGGTCGCCATCATTGTGTGACGCGCAAACGCCGCCCAGCGACTGAAAGAGCGTATTGCCGGCCGCGGGTCCGTACTGCAGCGCACCCGTGGTTTTGTTGAAGACGGCAAAGCTCGTGTTGTTCCATTGCACGAATTGTGTCGGGCCCACTCGACCGTTCACGTCCGGAGGATTACCGGACGGGGCAAATCCACCCAAGCCGACGCCGATACCTTCGAAATTCACCCCCGTGGCGCCTGGGGCCGACGTCTGCGCGCCCGAATCTGTCTGAACAGCTGCTACCATTCCGCCCTTTTGCGTCGGAAGCTTCGGAGGAATCGGTTCCGGATGATAATACTTCACCACCTTCTCCGGATCGATCGGCGCCATGTCCCGCAACTTCCCGGTGCGAACCGGTGTGACGGGAGTCAGCAATTGTGGCGCGCCGCTATAGAGAACCGGCGCCGACGTTTCCTGTGTCGCCCGCGGTGGTTCAGTCGGATACTTGTCCAGCTTGATCGCGCCACCGCTGGCGGAGTGCTGTGCTCGTTGCGAGGGCGCTGCCAAGGCGAGCAGAGTGAGCAACCCTGCCGTGAGGAACAGGAGAGATGCAATGAGAAGACGCAGGTGAAAGAAAGCCGCGTGTTGGGAGTTTCTTATTTTCATGGGTGGGGTTTCCGGGGAGGCGCAAACCGGTTACTTACCGGCCATGTGAGACGCCGAATGTCTAACTTCGTTTGCGCGCAATCGCACGGGTGTATCTTTTTGCGAAAGCCTCGTCAAAACTAATTCGGCACATTACAGATATATAAAGTAGCCGCGAGCCACTTAGGATCGAGCAGTGCCCTTGTTCAGCGCATCCCGCTGTCGGCAGTCCAGTTTACCTTGGTCATCTGGCCAGCGACGACATCAGCCTCGAAACGCCAGCGGCCAACCCGGAGCGGTGCACCTTCTCTCATGATGACGTAATGACCGGGTGGTAACACGACTTGGAAGCGACCCTCGCCGTCTGTCGTGAAGGTCTTGATGGTGGCATCGCCGGCTTTGACTACAAACTGCGTGTTACCCACCGGCGCAACACTCGGCCCATCATCTTTCCTGATCGGCCCGGGCCGGATGGGCGAGACGACAACCGTGCCTTCTATCCCGCTCGTTTCGGGAGGCGGCATTTCTGCCACAGCTGTTACAGAGAAGAGCGCGATGACCGTCGCGCCGATAATCGAAAAGTACGCGCGAGCCATCTCTTAATATCGCGCGCCAGGCGATAAACACGCGGATCATCCGCCCGTCCGCCTTGGATCATTCGTTAGGCGCGCGATCGAATTCGACAGCCAACCATGCTCCGCCGCGCCGCTGGTAGGTAATCTGGACGCGAAACGCCGGCTCGCCCGCTGGCGTGCGCCCACTCAAGTATTCAGTTCGCTGTTCCGGCGAAATCCAGGCGGTCAATCCTCCAGCTATTGTTTCACCTGCACCGGGATTGAACACCGCGCGAATCGTCACCACCACGTTGCACGTATCGCCAGCACAGGAGACCGCATCCGTTTTCATATTGCGGAAGGCCAACACCTCGGTCCCTCCGACAGGACATGCGGGGCAATCGGTGCTCGCTGTCCGAGCAGGAACAACCTTGGTCGAGCGCACGAAAGCGACGCAATCTTCCGCGATCTTATCTTCGTCGGGCTGTAGCTCGTCTCCGACCGTTTCCCCTTCCGACTCGCGCACCACCTCGCGTGGCGCTTCCGACGTGTTCACATCCTTCCCCCGATCCGGCGCCGACTTCTCGGAACACGATACGGTCATGATACCCGCGACAAAGATGAGGGCGGCACGACGAATGTTCATACGCGGCTGATCTATTCTCATCGCACGCCTTGATGCGAGCCAAACTGCTTTTGCACAATCACGTCAGTTTGGCCGTAAGCGACACGCGAAGGCGAATCCTCAGCCGCGACGAATACGCCAAGGCACTCAAAGGCAAGCGTCACCACGGGACGGAACTTAACTATCGTAAGCCGGTTACGATGCGGGTTGTAGCTGCCGCTGTGTCAGCGGCAGGATTTGATTGCATGGTCTGAACGCAGAAGATCGATTTATCGTAAGCCGCTTACGATGCATTTAATTTAGTCATCGAGAACTTTTTCTTGGTGGGGGGGCCTGCCAGCGCAATCGTAGGATGTGAGCGATACGAGAATGAAGCCACAAGTGCAGTTACGCGATGTCGAAGCGGACGACCTACCGCTGTTTTTTGAACATCAGCGAGATCCCATCGCGGTCGCGATGGTCGCGTTCAATTCGCGCGATCGCGCTGCCTTCGACGAGCATTGGGCCAAGCTGCTCGCGGACGAGACGAAGCTAAAGAAGACGATCGTCGCTGATGGTCAGGTAGCCGGGAACATTGGGAGCTGGCTGTCGGAAGGAAAACAAGAGATCGGCTACTGGCTCGATCGCGCCCTTTGGGGCCGCGGCATCGCGACCGAGGCCCTCTCCGCTTTCCTGCGCCTGGAACAAACGCGACCGCTTTACGCGGGTGTGGCGAAACACAACGTGGCTTCCATCCGCGTTTTGCAAAAGTGCGGATTCACTCTACTCGGCCCTGAGGACCAAGCTTCTAACGACGGCGACCCTTCGTACGTTCTCCTGATGCTCGGCAGTTAGTCCGGCTTCACACTTGTTTATTCGAAGCTGCCTAACGAGTTGGCTCGGCCTTTCACGTTTCGCCAGCACTAGCTCTCTAAAAGGGCGACTTCACCACGCCACCATCCACCCGCAAGGCCGCGCCATTGGTAGCAGAAGAAAGCGGGCTACAAAGATAAGCTACTAACGGAGCTACTTCCTCCGGTTTGGCGAAACGCTGTAGCAGCGACGTAGGCCGCGCCGACTTAAAGAACTCCTTCTCGAATTGCTCCGGCGTTTGTTTGTTCTGCTCTGCGAGCGAGCCGACAAACTCCTTCACCCCTTCCGAGGCAGTAGGTCCAGGCAGGACGGCATTCACCGTCACCGCCGTGCCGGCGCAAGTCTCCGCCAGCCCGCGCGCGATCGCGATCTGCGCCGTCTTGGTCATGCCGTAGTGAATCATCTCCGCCGGGATCTGCAGCGCGCTCTCGCTCGAGACAAAGATGACGCGGCCCCAGTCCTTCTTCCGCATGTGTGGCAGGTAAGCGCGACTTAGCCGCACGCCGCTCATCACATTCGTTTCAAAGAACCGGAACCAATCCGCGTCGCTGATTTCCTCGAACGACTTCGGCTCGAAGATGCCGAGATTGTTCACCAGGATGTCCGTCTCCGGAACTCGCCCGACGAACTCTTTCACCCCTTTGTCAGTCGCGAGATCGCCCGCCACGCCGCGCACCTTCTCGCCGCCGATCCGCTCGACCGCTTCATCTACGCGGTCCTGCGTGCGCCCATTCACCACTACCGACGCACCTTCGCGCGCGAGGAGCGAGGCAATGGCCAGACCTATACCTGCTGTCGAACCCGTCACGACCGCTGTTTTCCCATTCAACTGCAGATCCATCTTATTTCTCTCGCACACCTCCTTTGCGCCTGCAAAACGCTGATCCATTTGTCGACACGCGACCCGCCTAATTCAGAGCGATAACTCGATCGTTCTACCCGCGGCGAGCATGAAATCGAAGATCACGGGCGCCGTGGCTTGACGCGTGCAGATCGCCGGCTCGGAAGAAGTCGCGGAATGCTCTTGGGGTGCGCAGCGCCTTTGCGAATCGTTTCCCGCAGCACCCGATAGAGCGGGTGCTTCCGATTTGCGCGATAAAACCGCTGATAGCCATTGCTGCGGCTAACGATCAGATTCGCAGCTTCGAGCTTGGCTAATTCATCCTGCACCGTGCGCAGCGCCAGAAAACTTAAGCGCGCCAGCTCGCGCGTATACAGCTCCGGTCCAGGGTCGGTAAAGAGAAGTCGCAAGACCTCGGCGCGGACGACCGGAAACAGCCGGTGCAGCAGCGTCTGTTTCATGCTCGTTCGAATACTCGAATGCTTTAAGCAGTCAAGCCCTCCTGGGCGTCTTAGGACTGGCTTTTAATCGATCGGACTCTTGAATGCTTTAAGCATTCGAGCCTGCTATGAGGCGATTCAGATCGAGTCCTAGCCAGCCGCGTTCGCCGCGCGTTCTAGCTTGGCCAGGTCCAGCTTTTCCATCTGCCAAACCTCAGCCGTCACGCGCTTCACCTTCGCGGGATCATTGAACCAATCCCAGAGCTTGCCCGGCACGATCTGCCATGGCATGCCGAACTTGTCCTTGAGCCAACCGCACTGGATCGGCTCGCCCCCATCCGCGGCCAGCTTCTCCCAGAAGTAATCGATCTCCTCCTGCGAGTCGCAGTTCACCACCAGCGAGACGGCATTGGTAAAGGGAAAACCCGGCCCGCCATTCAAGGCCACGAACTGCTGGCCCTTCAGCTCAAAGGCGATCGTCATCACCGTCCCGGCCGGGCTGGGCGCACCCTCCGGATAACGCGTCGTGGTATGAATTTTCCCGTCTTTGAAGACGGAGAGGTAAAACTGGACGGCTTCTTCCGCGTTGGTATCAAACCAGAGGAATGGGGTGATCTTTTGCATAAAGAATCATTACCGGCGACGTAGCATCAGGCAACGTCGGTTCTCCAGAGATTTTCTTAGAAGACCGAGCGCAGCACCCGGCCCGCGAGGTCCATGACCAACATGTGTAGTCAGCGCAATGCTATACGTGATTCACGTATAGCGGGCATTCTAAGTCTAGATGGAGTCGTGCAAAACTAGAAACGTCCAAGAGGGCGGCGATTGCACGCAAGAAATAGCTGCAATCAGAGCGTCGTCAGCCCTCTGGAAACATCAGTTGTTCAGATTCGGTTCGAGGCATAACGCCGAAGACCTGACTAACTTGGTAACGATAGCCCACGACATCACCTGTTGGTGTTTTTAGAAGAGTAATTTCTAACAGTGCATCCAACGCATCACCCGGTCGGAGTGCGATCGACCGGTTGTGAAACTTAGATAGCCAATCAGTATCGAGTATCTTCGCACGGATGACGTGCCCGCCGAGGTATAGGTCCCACTGAGAATCGCCAATCAAATCGGGCTTCTTCACTGGGAGTTGTACGCGTGTCGGTAACTGAACAGGCACGGCTTCGAGCAACTCCTCTTCAACAGCTGGATCCACAGAAATTTCCTTCGTAACCCTCTGCTCTGTGTATTCCGAGCGATATGTAACTGAATCGTCAGAGGCAAGGACAGTGACCGAACTCTCAAACGACTCAATTGTAGCGAGTAGACGCGCTAGTGGGATGGGATTCGGAACATGGATTAGACTTAGAGGAGCAGTCGAAACAATCTTCACCAAGCCAGTTTGTATCTCGAGAAGATGCTCACGGCTCGTGACTTTCGGCTTTTCCTCCAGCTTTCGGAGCAAGAACTGTCTGCCATCATCGATCATCCTTCCGACCATCTTCTTCCAATCGCCTTCGCGTAAAGCCTGTTGGTCCGGAACGTTCAAAATCCTTCGAAGCGTTGCTTTCAGCGAGCCGCGCTCGACATCGTGCAGCACTAACTGTGAATCGACGTACAGATCCAGCGATCCTAAAAAATCGCGATCGAATCGGTCAAATGATTCAATTAGACCCGTCATCGAGCGGAAAACGCGCGACGGGTTCGGAGAATCCGTCGCGAAGTCTATCTTGAGCTCGTAGTCTGCCATGAATTATGAACGCCTTTCGGCGAACGCGGTATACTCAGTATCGATCGAACGTGCAAGCAGAGGTCATATCATGGAATGTAAAGCGACGAACCGGGTGAGCGAAAACACCTATAACGAACACCGCGATCATGGCGCACTTAGTTGATCATCCTTTAGCGGTCGCGTGGACCGCACAATGCAACGAAGAAGACCGGCCCGCGGCAAGACTGCTCTTGCGATCTCTCGAACTCATTAGTCTTGCTGACTTCGAGAAGGGTGTTGTCGCCCTAGTTGAAGGCATTTGTTCCGATGCCAGTGGCCGTGTCGGTGTCTTCCCGGTCGATCCCAGTTTGAAGCTAACGCTGAACTATCGGCGTCGCGCAGAAGCACAAATTGCAAAACTTCAGAAGCGATTTTCACCTCAGGAACTACTGACACATGAAGAGTATCAACGCCTCACTGTAAAAGTAGCTATCGAAAAGGTGCGAGCAAGCAGTGCGGGACGAATTGGACATGCCATGAAGATGCTAGAGCGACGGATGAACGGCGTGATGAAGCTCAGCCCGTCGGAAACTTGCCTGCGGACGCAACGCTTCAAGCACATCGTTCTTATTGACGATTTCATCGGATCTGGCCAGGCGGTTACGCAGTTCTGGAATTCGTGGGCGACTAAGACGATCAAAAGTTGGTTATCGTATGGCTATTGTCGATTATGGCTTACGGCTTATGCAGCTCACGACGCAGGACTATCAGCCGTCCGCGAGAGAATTAGTTACCTCAATGACGCTAGCATTCGGCTACACCTTCAGCTTTGCCGGCGAGACATCCCGGAGGTAATTACGAACTTGTGTACGTCCTACGCATTGAAGACGAAGAAGGTCGATGCAGCACTCGGTTACGGCGGAATCCTTTCACCGCTCGTATTTCAGCATGGCTGTCCAAACAACTGTCCGGCAATCTTATGGGATGATACATCTAAGGAGTGGGAAGCTTTGTTTCCAAACCGGGCTATCCCCCTAGATCTTTACAACTGTTTCGACGAACCCAATATCGCGTTGAAGCGTGCCGAAGTGTTATGGAATAGCGGTCAGTATCAATTAGCCTTGGCGTTACTTGATTCTCTTTCTTCGGGTACTAATGACCAAGATGTAACAGACGCAGTGACCATTCTCGGCCTCTTACGTCGCGGCGTTGCCAAGGATAACCTCGCGGCAGTTATGACTGTTAGCCCTGCTCGAATCCTAACATTACTCGATAGCCTCGAAGCATTAGGATTAACGTCGCAGAACGAGTCGGTCACAATGAGTGGAAAGTCCATCATTTCACGAAGCCGGCGCGGGTTTGCGCGCCCTGTCGCGGCCGACATTGCAATTGCCCCGAGCGATGCAGCATACTATCCTTCACAGTATCGGGGTGTCCGACGTTAATTTAGCTAGCAGGCGGCCGGTCGTGTTTATTGACCGGCATCTGGACGTGGATTCCACAGTCCGTGGGAGCAGCGGTCGCAATGAGCCAAAGTGTACGGCCCATCGCTTCCCTGAATCCCGTGCTCGTTTGGCTCGCCTAGCGTTGGGCCGGACGCTTTCGCTGCGGCAGCCATTGAAGTAAATGCGTTGGACACCCCACGTTTACAAACGCGACGGTATCGCTGCAGGATACCCTGACGCCTTCTTGCGAGAAATCGTTTCGGACGGTCAAACACTTGCGGACGCAGGCATGCCCGTTCTCCTGACGCTGAAACACGTCGCGCTTGTCTGTGGTGTCGAATACGGTTTCCTACGGGACGTGGTAAGGCGTCGTCGAGATCCTTACGTTATATTTAAGCTTAAAAAGCGAAGCGGTGGCTATCGCCACATCACAGTTCCCGCCCCGCCGTTATTGGTAGTCCAGCGATGGATTCATCGGCAAATCCTAGCTCACGTGCCAACGGATCCGATATCAACCGCATACAGCGCAGGCTGCAGTCCGATCCTCAATGCAAACATTCATTGCGGCGCGAAGGTCCTGATCAAGATTGATCTAGAGCGTTTCTTCGAATCGATTTCCGAGCGCCAGGTGTTCTATGTCTTTAGAGGATTGGGGTACCGGCCGCTTTTGGCATTCGAGCTAACGCGCCTCTGCACTCGCACACCACGGCTCGCGCGAAAGAATCGAAAACAACGCTGGCAAAGCACCAAGCATTACAAAATTCGCGATTATGTGCAGAAGATCGTTGGTCATTTGCCGCAGGGGGCACCTACTAGCCCACTGCTGTCCAACCTAGTCTGCAGACCGCTGGATCGTGATCTGAAGCACATGGCTTCCGAATTGGGTTATACTGTGACCCGTTATGCGGATGATATCGTCTTCTCAGGTGCAACATTCGATCGAGCCAATGCGGTTGCGCTCATCGAACGTATTGACACTCTCCTCATCGCATTCGGCTTTAGCCGCAATGCCCGAAAGACAAACATCGTTAGTTCGGGCGCAAGGAAATTAGTAACAGGTCTGTTAGTTGACAGGAGCAAACCATCGTTACCGCGTGAGTTGAAGGACCGCATCCGGTGCCACTTGTATTATGCGGCACGCATCGGTGTTCGCGCCCAATCTGAGAACCGAGACTTTGAGTCTGTGGTGGGGTTTCGCAACCACTTGAAGGGTCTCATTCTATACGCCCGATCGGTCGAGCCTTCTTACGGGAAGGTTTGTCTTGCGAAATTCAATGAGCTCCGTTGGGACATTCTTGCTGAAGGTCACTTCGATTGCTGCTGAGGGGTTAATATGCCTCAGCGTGCGAGATGGAGGGCCACTGGAGCTTCCTGTTCTCCGACTTCAGCGTTACTTCGCTCGCCCATGTCGCACAGCTGCTGGTGGGTCCATTCTCGACATTGAGCTGTTGATTAGGTTATAGGCAACCCAGCTCATGTCATTACTTAAACGTCGGTTCTCCGCGGCTCCGGAGGGAACGGCCGCACTCTTTTTCATTGATTCGCTGCCGCCCGGCAACTCACCCTTTGGGCTACGTCCATCTCGCACCGCTTCCCGCGGGCTCGATTCAGATCTTCGCGACGCTCGGCTAAAAAGATTATAGGCAACCAAGCTATGTCTTCACCCAAACACTTATCCAAAGCTCCGGAAGGAGCGGCGGTGTTGTTCTTTATCCAGATCTTCGCGACGCTCGGGTTCGCCGTTCTCTATTCGACCCTGGTTCTTTACGCCACGAAGCATCTGCAGCTGAGCGTGGTGCAGGCGACGACGTTGATGGGTGTGTTCGGCGCTTTTAACTACGGCTTGCATCTCTTTGGCGGTTACCTGGGCGGGCGGTTCCTTTCCAATCGCAACCTGTTTGTCGGAGGCATGGCCTTGCAGGTCTGCGGCTGTGCCTGTATCGCCACGGGCACGTTGACTCTTTTCTATGTCGGGCTGGCGCTTTTTCTGACCGGGAGCGGGCTCAATGTCACCTGCATCAATATGATGCTGACACAGCGCTTTACGCCGGAGGATCCGCGGCGCGAAGGAGCTTTCCTCTGGAACTATGCGGGCATGAATGTCGGCTTCTTTGTCGGGTTCAGCGCGGCCGGTTACTTCCAGGCGACGCAGAGTTACTCGAGCCTTTTCATTTTCGCGACGCTGGGCAACTTCGTGGCCATTGTCCTGGCCTTCTTTAACTGGAAGACGCTGGCTGATCGTAACACTACCCTGCTGGAGACGACGCCGCGGCAATTCCGGATACGTCAGCTCGCGGGCGTAGCTATCATGCTAGGTGTCGTGCCGGTGGTGTGGCTCATGTTGCAACGCCCTAGCGGGACGGAGATGATTATTAAAGGCATCTGCGGTGCGGTGGCGTTGACCTTGATCTACCTCACGGTGACTCACAAGGATCGCCGGGAGAAGCGGAACATGACGGCCTACGTGATTCTAACTCTAGGTTCGCTGATGTTCTGGTCGCTCTACCAAATGGCGCCGAGCGGGCTGCAGTTGTTCGCGGTTAACAATGTCGACCTGATGGTGGGGAGCGTGCAGGTGCAGCCGCAGTGGATCCAGAACATCAACACCGTCTGCATCGTGGTGGGCGGGCCGTTGCTAGCGGCGCTCTTCACGCGCATGCGCGCGGGTGGATGGAACATCGATATCCCGAGACAGTTCGCGGCTTCGCTGCTCTTGATGGCGCTGGCTTTTCTTCTTCTCCCGCTCGGCATCAAGCTGGCCGGCGCCGATGGCAAGAGTGCCTTCGTGTGGCTGTTCCTGAGCTATGTGCTGCAGAGCATCGGTGAGCTACTCATCTCGCCTATCGGTTATGCGATGATCGGCAAGCTCGCGCCGAAGCAGTATCAAGGGGTGATGATGGGTAGCTGGATGCTGGTAACTGGGTTCGCGTCGCTTTTTGCCGGCGATTTCTCGGGCATGATCCCCGAGCCGACCGGCACCACCGCGGTCGCGACTAACCCTGGTTACATGAAACTTTTCGCCGAGCTAGGTCTAGGTAGCCTTGCAGTAGGTATCGCGCTCGTGGTGTTAATTCCGTTCCTGCGCAAGCTGATCACTGACAGGGCTGATCCAACTCCTGAGACAACGCCGGTGGTTGTTGTGCCGTGAGGAAATGCGGGTGATTATCGATACACATCCTTGCGATGCCGGACGCGTTGGACCTCGACGATGTTTGCATCACGCCGAAGCTCATAGATGATTCGATAATCGCCGACGCGGATGCGGTAGGTGCGCTCGGAACCAGTCAATTTCTGCGAGCCGTGGGGCAACGGTTCACCAGCGAGGTTCGCGACCGCTGCGATGATGCGCGCGACCTCAACACGCGGCAGGCTGCGCAGATCCTTCCTGGTAGATGCGCGCCAGTGGAGACTAAAGGAGGCCATCGCGCTTGAGCTCGGAAACGAATTGCTCGTGCGGGATGGTGGCTTCGCCACGGCGCTCAGCGACGACCGCTAGATCATCCAAGTCTTCCAACAGTTTTTCGTAGTCGGAAATCGGAAGTACGACCGCAGTACGTTGGCCTTGATCGTCGGTGAGATATTTGACCGGATCGTTCATGAAAAGTTCGCTACGTGAATGGTAACAGCCGCCGAGCCACTACTCAAGCGCGGCGATTTTCTTCGAGAAAAGCGCCAAGCTATTCGCGGTGTCGGAAATCTTCCAATCTCTGATCTAGAATGGCGTTTTCTTCAAGGGTGAGCTCTTCCTTGTCTTCGGGAGCTGTAGCACGTCGAACTAACTCTTGCCGCTCAGCAAAGGATAGCTTCGGAATCTCAGCGAGTATCTCAGTCAGACTCATTCCGGCTATTTCATGCGATCGAAAGTTTTCTGGAGAAGTTGCAGGTCGGTCGGCTGACCAAGTTTTTCCCTTGTCGAATCGACCCACTTCTTCTCTAACGCATTCTTAGTAGGTCGATCGTTCTGATAGAAGACGCCGAAGACGCCGGGGAAAGGGAGTTGAGCTAACTTATAAGCGGCTAGCTCGTCGGTGACGTCATGCCTTAGCTCGTCTTCGGGAGTGTTATCGTATTTTTTCTCTTCGATGACGGAGAAGGCGCCGCCTTTGCGCGGATTAGCCGGATCGAAGGCGCCGGGGAAAAATTCGACGCATTCACTCAAACATTCGATCACGCTGAAGCCCTGGTGATCCATGGCGCGCTCGATCATCTGGATCATGTGATTGACCTGGCGTGGCGTGGGTGCGCGCGACGAAGGTGGCTCCAGCAGCTGACTGAGCTTTTTCATCGGGTTGACCGGCTGGTCGATCGCGCCGTCGGGTCGGTCTTAGACTTAAAGCCGATGGGTGAAGTAGGTGAGGTTTGTTTCTTCGTCAGGCCATAGACGAAGTTGTCCATGATGACGTAGGTCATGTTGATGTTCTTGCGCGCGCCGTGGTTGAGATGGTTGCCGCCGATGGAGAAGCCGTCGCCATCGCCGCCGAACAAGAAGACATGTAAGATCGGGCCGGGCCAGGCTGACTCCGCTGGCTAGCGGGACGGCGCGCCCATGAATGAAGTGGGCGCCGTAGCCGTTCACGAAATAGGGAAAGCGCGAGGAGCAGCCGATCCCGGCGAGGGTGACGATCTTTTCGTGATCGAGCTGGCGTTTCTCCAGGACTTTGTAATAGGAGGCGAGAACGGCGAAGTCGCCGCAGCCGGGGCACCAGGTAGGGTGATCGGCGGTGATGGCTTTCTTGGTTAGCTTCTCGCGCTCGGGAACTTCGCTCGGTGGTGCAGTTAGTGTTTCGGTGCTCATGAAAATTACTTGTTAGGCTGACTGCCTTTCATCGCGACGGCGGCGTCTTCGGCGCGTTCACCTGGCGGATGTTTCGAATGATCCTGCGTGCCGGCGATGCTTTACTCGCTTCGGTGCCAGGCTTGGTCGGCGTGACGTCCTGCGCACGATTCGTTATGGATGAGACTTTTACTTCGGCGCCGTTGGACGAGACCGTTCGTGCTCGCGCCGTTCGGTGAGTAGCTATCGCCGAAGACGCAGCGAGGATTTCTTTCACGCGATAGGTCAGGCCGTCGGTCTTTGTCAGGCTTTCAATTTTCGGCTCGCAATAACGCGCGCGCAGAATGGTGGCGAGCTGACCGAAACCGTAAATGCCCTGGTCGTTCATCTCGACGACGACGACGCGTTTGAAGTTAGCGAAGATTTTTTCGAGGCCGTTCGGTAACGGATGGATGTGGCGCAGATGGATGCAGGCGATCTTTTCTCCGCCTTGTCGCGCCTGTTTCACGGCGTCGTGGATTGGTCCGTAGGTTGAGCCCCAGCCGACGAGCAGGACGTCGCCTCCGGCGTCGCCATAAATTTCCGGCACGGGAAGTTCTTCGGCTAGTTTTGCGTATTTGTTCCGGCGCTTGGCCGTCATCGCCATGTGCAATTTCGGGCTGCCGGTCGGATGGCCCATCTCGTCGTGCTCCAGTCCGGAGATGAGCGGATATTTGCCGTCGAGCATGCGCGTCCCGGGCGCGGCATGCTGGGTGATGCGTATCGATCGGTAAGGCTTGAAGCCTTCGCGCGGCGTCAGGTCCGGTTTCGGATCCAGCATCAATGTCGTCGAGCTTCGGTTCGTCGAACGCTTCGATGCGCGTGGCCAGCGAGGTGTCGCTCAAGATGAAAACAGGTGTGCTGTATTTCCGTGGCGATGCGCGCGGCTTCGATCGCGATGTAGAAACAATCTTCCACGGTCGCGGCCGCGAGGACGACGCGCGGACTGTCGCCGTGTCCGCCATAGATGGCCTGGTACAAGATCGCTTTGCTCGACATTGGTCGGCAGACCGGTGCTCGGTCCGCCGCGTTGTACATTAATAATGATGAGCGGCATCTCGGCCATCGACGCCCAGCCGATCGCTTCGGTCTTCAACGAAATGCCGGGGCCGGCGCTGCCGGTGACGGCGAGATAACCGGCAAGGGAAAAACCCAGCGCCATGGAGACGGCGCCGAGTTCGTCTTCCGCATTGCACGAACATGCCGCCGTATTTCGGCAGCTCGCTCCGCAAGATTTCCATGACGGACGACCAGGGAGTGATCGGATAACCGGCGCCGTAACGCACGCCGGCGGCGATGCAATCCGTAGGCGAGCGCCTGGTTGCCATCCATCGTGATCTGCGCGCGGCCACCGACTTCCTTGGAATCTTTTCGAACTGGTAAAATTGTCGAGAGCACGTTGCCGACCGGATAAGCGTAGCCGGCCGTGAACGCCATGATGGCGGTGTTGACGATGCTCTCGTCTTTGCCGGCGAATTTTTCTTTGATCAGCGTTGGCCAGCTTCTCGACGTCGAGATGGAAGATTTTCGCGATCAGTCCGAGGACGAAAATGTTTTTGCCCTTGTCCTTCGCCGTTCCGCCAAGCGCTTCGACGGTCAGGCCGGTAATCGGGACGCCGACGATAAACGAAACGTTTGTCGTCGAGATCCGGCTCGACGTTATCGGAATCGTAGAGCAGCACGCCGCCTTCTTTGAGAAAGCCGATGTGGTCCTGGTAACTGTGCTGATAAAACGCGACGAGAAAATCGGCTTCGTCGCCGGCCGAAAGGACTTCGCCCGTGCCCATGCGGACCTGGAAAATCGACGGCCCGCCGGAGATGGTGGCGGGAATCGTCATGTAGGTCATGACGTCCTGATCGCTACGCCCGGCGAGCCGCGCGAGAAATGCGCCGGCGCTCTGAATGCCGTCCTGCGAATTTCCGGCGAGCCGAATGACGGCGTCCTGAATGTTTTCCGGCCGCAGATCCGCGCGCTCGTTTTGCGCGGTCGCGCCATTTGGCTCCGATTTTTGCAACGCCGTGATGTCAGGATTGTTGAGTTCGCCCATGTGAAAATTGGACCAACAATCTCAGGCAAGATTCTCGTCATTGCCAGAGCAAATACGGAGATCGCGCGCGTCGAGCGATCAACGCTATCGCGGAAATCGCGCGCCGGGGTTGTGACCGGGAGTATCTCCCGGCCACTCCCAAGATTCGGAAACCTCGGGATGTTCCCCCCAGAACATCTGTGCGCGCTAAAGTTTTATTTCCCTGGGTGCGAGCGAAGCGACGATCTTTTCGAAACGCGCCTCCCCGCGGAGCGCGTTCCATTCCGGATTCAATTTCAGATCGCCGTAAGTTACGCCACTCGGAATCTTGCTCAGCGCTTCGAGTTCATCGAGCGCGGAATTTTCCTCGCCCGTCCACGCGTAAACTTTCGCGAGATTAATCATCTGCGCGGTCCCGTCCAAGGCATCTTGCGAAATCGGCAGCAATTCCGACGCATGTTTACCTTCGCGAATCGCATCGTCTTTGCGGCCGAGCGCGGCGTCGATCAAGGCGAGCCGGCTCCATGCCGGCGCGTATTCCGGTTGTTCCTGTACCTTTTTTTCTTCAATCACGCGGGCAGCACTGAATGCTTTCTGCGCCGCGGCAGTATCGCCGAAAACATGCGCGGCCAGGCCGACGAACCAGTCGCGCGTCCAAAGCGAATTGTTCATCAAATCGCGCAAACCTTCCGGCCGGATGGCTTGCAAGGCGCGCGTGACAAATGCGGAATCGCGCCGTGCCAAACCGTATTCGAAAAGATCATTCGCAATCTCGGTCGCGGCCTTCGGATCCTGATTGAGGATTTTTTCCAGCTCGACACGAAGGGGCTCGGCGTCGCCGCGTTCGTCGAACGCAATTTGCGCGAGTTGTGTTCGGGCAAAGGAGTCGTTAGGCAAAATAGCCAACGCGCGCTGCCACATTTGCTTCGCTTCGACATAACGGCGCTGGATTTGGAAGGTAAAAGCCGCTTCGACCATGAAACGGAAGTTAAGCGGATCGATTTCGAGAGCGCGCTTTTGATTTTCAATCGCCTCTTCCCAACGTCCTTGTCGGCGGGCGATCGAGCCGGTGAGCGTGAACAAGTAGCTATTATTCGCCGTCGTTTTCTGCGCGAGCTTTAGTTCCGAACGAGCACGATCATAATCCCGAAAACCCTGGTAAGCGTAATCCGCGCGGGCCAGATGAACCTCGTCCGCGTCCGGCTGGACCTGCGCGGCGCGTTCGATCGTCGCCGCGGCGAGCGCACGACGCGCGAGCGTATGATCGAATCCTTGCCAATATAAATCCAGATGCAGCGTGACGAGTAATCCGTAGGCGCGCAAAAAATGCGGATCACGTGCGACCGCTTCATCGAGCAAGGCGACCGCTTGCAGAAGCGATTGTTTCGCGTCGGGGTTCGATCCGGCAAAAGCGGATTCCCTGGCCTGCGTGTAAAGTTTTTCCGCCACCAGGTCGGTCGTCGGCGGCTGCGCGAGCGCAGCTTGTTCGCGCGGCGAAATTTTTGCCTGCAATTGATCGGCAATTGTTTGCGCGATTTCCGTTTGAATGGCGAAAACGTCGGCGAGATCGCGATCGTAACTTTGCGCCCAGATATGCGCATCGGTGCGCGCGTCGATTAGCTGCGCGTTGATGCGAATACGATCGCCGGAGCGTTGCACGCTGCCTTCCAAAATATTCGCGACGCCTAGTTGCTGGCCGATCTCGCGCAGATTCCGCACGCGCCCCGTCTTGTATTGCATCACGCTGGTGCGGCTGATGACCTTGAGATCGGCGACCTTGGCGAGATTCGAAAGAATTTCATCCTGCACGCCATCGGTGAAAAAAGCTGTTTCCTGATTTGCGCTCAAATTTTCGAATGGCAGAACGGCGATGCTTTTGTTCGGCGCGGCTGGAGTTGTCGCTGTCGTTTCAACCTCGCTGCGCGGAGTCGCCTGATGCCGGGAAAAAATGACGCAGCCCAAAACGAGCGCGACAAGAACGCAGCCGAAAATCGCGATACGCCAACGAACGGACACAGCAGTCCGAGAAGAATGATGCGGACGCGATTCTAGTTTCGCGGGCAGCTGCGGGTTTCCTATTTCATCGCTGTGCAGACTAACGAGTGAAACGGTCTCGCCGTGTTTCACTTCGCATTTGCCGAGATTGTGCAGCAGTGGTTGCCAGGCGCTGTATTGCGCGAGGTCTTCTGCGACGCGTTGCGATAGAAGAATGTGGCCGGCATCACCGCAATCCATCACGCGTTGGGCGACGTTGATTCCGGAACCGGCGACGTTGGATCGATCATTCACATCCGTCATGCCGGTCACCGGTCCACTGTGAATGCCCATGCGGACTGCCATCTCGGAGCGTGCGCGCAAGACTTTGCTGATCTGCACCGCGCAACGAACGGGCGCATCCGGCGCGGTTAAAAACGCCAGCGCCATCCCGTCGCCGGTCGGCAAGCGCATTAGTTTTCCGGCCGCTTCTGCGCTACGAAACGCATCGGTGTTGCGAACAATTTGATTCAGCTCGCGCAGCGAATCGTGCTGCTCGTTGTTCAGCAGCTTCGAATAACCAACGATGTCGATGAAGAGAACGTGCGCGATCTCGAGTTGCAGCTCGGGTTCGCTCGGGACCGCTCCGATCGGCAAAGGCGAAGCGACAATCGAAAAAGCTGCGCCCATAAACTAAACTTCGAGGGGCAGATCGATGCGGAAAGTGGTGCCCTTTTCGTTGCTCTCGACCGCAATCGTGCCGTGATGCGCTTCGACGACTGATTTGCAAATGGCGAGACCAAGTCCGTTACCGTTCGTTTTTCCATGCGTGACGAACGGTTCGAAAAGACGCGGCACCAGTTGGGCGGGAATGCCGCAGCCGGTGTCGGAAATTTCGAAACACAATCGGCCCGCGTTGCGTTTGACCGCGAAGCGCAGAGTTTTCTTTTCAGATTCGACCATCGCTTCGCGTGCATTGCGAATGAGATTACAGAAGACGCGTAGCAGCCGATGCCGATCGACATTGATGCGATCGTCGTAAAGCACTTCGATGTGCACATCGATTAGCGGACGGCAGCGCGCGAACTCCGCTTGCAGATCATGCACGAGTTCGCCGATGCGCAGCGGTTCCAGCGCCAGTCGGGTTTTGCCGCGGGAAAAATCCATCAGTTCGTGCGTCATGATTTCCATTTTGCCGACGGCATCGCGCACCAGACCGGTCATGTTTTGCGTAATCGTGTCCTGGTTTTGACCACGCATCACCTCGCATGCACCGAGAATGCAGGCGATCGGATTGGCCATGTCGTGCACGATGGAATTCATCATTGTGCCGACGAGCGCGAGACGCTCGTTGCGCATGATTTCCTCGATGAAATGCTGATTGTTATGCCGCAGCCGTTTCGTCACGGCCTTGGTGAAATTGCTCAAGAGCGCTTCCGGCGCGAGACGCAGAAGCAAATCCCAACCTGGGCGCGCCATTCGTCCGAGCACCACGTGGCCGGCGGCGGCCGCCTGGGCGGAACGTTTGCTCCGATCGACCAGCGCCATCTCGCCGAAAAAATCGTCCTCCATTAGAAATGCCAGCGTCTCTTGCTGACCGGCGCGGCCTTTCTTGGAAATTTTGACCGAACCCTGCGCGATAAGAAAAAGAAAATCGCCGGGTTGATCTTCCTCGAAAATTATTTTGCCCGGGCCGCAATCAATCAGCTCGATATGCCCGGCGACTTGGCGAAAAGCGTCGTTGCCGATTCCCTTGAAAAGATGGTTGTGCCGAAAGCATTCGTGTTCGGAAAGGCCCACAGGCAATAGCCCGTCGAGCGTTCCTTCCTCGATGCGAATGATGTTCTGTTGTTGCACGGCAAGAATCCCCAGGAACTAGAGAGCAGCAGCCGTGCCCTTTTATAATTATCATAGGGATTAACTCGCCTTCCCCAGTGCGCCTGCTAATAACGGATGCCTTTTTTCTCGGCTTCTTTGCGAATGACCTGCGCAACTTCCGCGTCAAAACTGTCGCCCTTGCCCGCGACAGCGAGGCGTTTAGTTTCCGCCGCAATGTAATCGGCGCGTTTTTGTGAAACCTGCTCGATGTCCTTTTGCAAAGCGGCGCGATCATCGCGCGCCTTCGCGATGCGTTTCTCCAGTTCAGCCCGACTCAACTTCTTGTACTCGTTAGGCAATTTTGCCTGGTCGATTTCTTCGGCCTTGATCTGATTGCTGGCCAGCGCATCGATCAATTCGCCCTGGCCTTGCACGGATTTCTTCGTCGCGGCGTTATACATTAGTCGGTCCGCCGCGGCCGGCGCGGCCGCAGCTTCGGAGGCAACTTGTTTGGCGCGCACTTCATGTCGGACTTCGTCAGTTCCGTACGGAATCAGCGTTTCACCCATGCGCTTATTCAATTCGGCCAGCTTCGCGTCCATCGGCGTCCTGACTACCGCCATGTTTCCCGATTGCGCGATCGCGGCGTAACTGCCTTCCGACATCTTCGCGATTTCTTTCCAGATCGGCGTCGTCTCCGCGATGTCGCCGCACTGCACGGTATTGATGATCAAATCCTTTTTCGCCGCCGCACGGCAGAGATCGGGATACTTCGGACCATCCGCGTAATCCATGTGCGGCGGCGCATCGCCCACGAGAAAGATGAGTTTCAAGACGCTGCGATCATCGCTCCACTTCATTTTGTTGATCGCTTCAGCGAGCCCTTCATTGACGCTTTCCGGCATGTCGCCGCCGCCGGCGGCTTCAAAGGCGCGCAGATGTCCATACATCGCGTCGATGTCGTCCGTCATCGGGAACGACTTCACGATGTAGTCGTCACCGCGATCGCGATAACCGACCAGGCCGATCTTCAATTCCGGCGTGGGCTTGGCGCTGATCATATCGTTGGCGATCGACCAGATCTTCTGTTTCGCGCCCTCGATCAATCCGCCCATCGAGCCAGTCGTATCAAGGACGAAACAAACTTCGATGCGCGGCTTCTTGTTCTCGTTAGGCATTGTCTCGGCCGCGAGCGCCGCGCTTGTAATTAGGACGCTCAATAATGCAGTAGTTATTTTCATGGTTTGGTTTTGGTTAGTCAGTGATTTCGTAAACGGTGTCGCCGAGGGCGACCTGGACGTTTTGTCCGAGCGCGAGCCATGCGACCGCCTCGGGATGGGCAGTGAGAAGTGCGAAGTAATCTTCGGAATTGAAACGGATCCGTTGACGTTTCGTCAGGCTCTGCGAATTCGCGTCGATCCATTGCTTGCCGTTCTGGAAGAAGGCGCGGCCGTTCACGAACTTCGATTGCTGCGTGTACTGCGCAATCTTGGACTCGTTAGGCGCAGCCGCCGCAAATCCGCGATTCGATTCCGAAACTCCGCCCGCAATTGCCGCCGGCGCTTGGGCCGCATATTTGAATAAATTTTGGCTGCGCGCGTTTGCTAAGGCGACATCGCCGGATTTTTCGTCTTTGAACCCCGCCCAATTTTTTGCCGCTTCGTGGCGCGCCACGGTGTCGCTCGTCATCTCCTGCATCGACCGCTGCGCCTGTGGCACGCGCCGTTTGTCTTCGTCTTCGACGATCAGATATGCGGTGTAAGGCGTGACGATTCCGTACTTGCGCGCCAGCTCAGTCGTTTCGTCGCGCAATTCGCTCGTCTCACCGTGCACGCGAATTTCATCGAGAAGAAATCCCACGCGGCGCGTCGCCCAGAGGCGCGGAACGAAATCATTGCCGCTCCCGCGATCGTCGAACTTCACTTTGTAGGTAAAGGACTGTTCGCGGCCGTTCGCCGTGCCAGTGAGCTTTGCTTCAACTTCACCCGAGCCGCTGTAACGACCGGCGAGCACGAGCTGATCGCCCTTGAACAAATCCGGCAGATCTGCCGGATACATCTTGCTCGTGCGGACGTCGCCGCTAAACGTCAGGCGAAGATTGGTTAGGGCGGGTTCCTTGATGCGAGTGAAGAAGTTCGAGACTTTGATTTCGAGGTCTTCGCTCGCGAGCACGTACTGGCTGAAGGCGCGCGTGCTCTCCGCGATCTGATCGAGCAACTGCGTGTTCACATCCGAACCGATGCCGAAGGAAAAGACGCGCACGTCTCCGGCCTTTTTTACGCGCGCCACGATCTCATCCGAGTTGCGCGTTCCGACCGTCGGCAAACCATCGGTGAGGAAAATGAGTACGTAAGGTCGCTCGCTTTTTTCGGTGCGCGTCTTCAACGCGCGATCAAGCGCATCGGCAATCGCGGTGCCACCGATCGGTTTCAAATCAGCGATGAAACTCGAAGCGCGCTTCCGATTATCGGCGTTCGCGTCAACCAGCTTGTTAAAAAGCGGCTCCGCTTCGGTTGAGAAGCGCACGATCTCGAAACGATCTTCTGCATTCAGATTGGCGACGCAGAACTCAAGCGCCTTCTGGGCTTGCGTCAGTTTCGCGCCGGCCATCGAGCCCGAGGTGTCGACCACGAAGACGACATCTTTCGGCGACGGTTTCGTTTCAGCCGCAACTGTCGGCGCGGCCAGGAGCAGAAAATATCCGTCGTCGCTGTCCGGCTTCTGCGTGATGAGATTCAGTCCGACATCGCGCGCTTCCGTGCTGAAAACGAGCTGGAAATCTGTGTCCGGTTTCTCCTCTTTCGATTCGTAACCGATGACCGCGCGATTCGCGCCATCGCGTTTGATCTCAACCTTGTGACTCGGCGAATAAATCGACGCGAGCGGCTGCGCCGTTTTCACTTCCACCTTCACGCTCAGGTCCTTGATCGGTCGCGAAGAAAACTTCTCCGTGCTCAGTGGATAGAGATAAGTGATCGCGCCCGTATCCGAGCGGAGCAGTTCGGTGTAGGAGATTTTGATCGGCTTGCGGCTGTGCGGCTCGATCGGAAAAATGCGCACCTTGAACATGTCGCGCCCCGCATATTCGAGCAGCGCGGGATCGCGCATGGTGCGCACGATGTCTTCGTAAATCTTGCGCGCCTTGTCCGCGGGCAGCAACTCCGCGTCCATCATTTTGCCGCCGATCTCCATCGAGAATTTGTCGATGTGCGCGCCTTTCGGCACCGGAAACATGTAAGTGCCTTCGAGCCGCGCATCGTTCGGGTTGTAGAACTCCTGATCGATCGAAGTGACCGCTACTTGTCCGTCGATTTTCACATCGACGTGGTGGCTGCTCACCTCCAGCGGCGCGAACGGATAATGACCCGGCGGGACAAAGATCGGACGTTCGATGACAATGAAACCGTCGCCGTGCGCGCGAGGTAAAATGCCTAACCATCCGACCATCAGCGCGAGGAGCCATTTTGCGTTCATGCAGAGTTAGTCGGCAGGCGTGAAAAAATGCTCCCGTAAATTTTTTCTGAACTAACGAAGGCTCGACAGGTCAGATGTGCGTGAGAGAATTTTCTCCGCCTTGAAGTGAACACCGAAGCCGAGTTAATCGCCGAATGCCGCCGTGGCGCGGCGGAGGCGTGGGACGCGTTGTTCGATAAATACTACGGCGTGGTGGCGCGTTTCATTTTTCAACTCTCGGCCGACTTCAATCACGAAGACACCGAGGAGATTTGTCAGGAGACGTTCGTCTCCGTTGTGCGAAACCTCTCTTCTTTTCAGGCGAAGAGTTCATTTCAAACCTGGCTGCTGCGCATTGCTTCGAACAAGGCAATGGATTTCCGCGCGAAGGCAACTGCCGCCAAACGAGGCGGAACCACCACGCATGTCTCGCTCAATGGAGCCGACGATTTGCCAATCGATCCGCCCTCACCGCGACCTGCACCAGATGCCGCCCTGTTGCTGTCAGAGAATTTTGCACTCGTTAGGCAAAGTCTCGATCGACTCGATGCGCCCTGTCGCGAGATCATCGAACTGCGCTATTACGGCGATCTCGCTTACGATGAAATCGCGAGCGAGTTGCGATTGAATCCGAAAACCGTCAGCTCGCGTTTGAGCAAGTGTCTCGATCGACTCGGCGCGATTGCGAAACAAATTTTCCCGCGCGAGCGATCGTTTGCCGTCTAATTAATTAGAGTCATGCCGCCCGAACCAAAGAAACCTATCGAGGAAGTGCTGGAGGCTTCCGCGCATGCGCGGCGCGCGCAATTCGGAGCGGATCCGCGAATGCCGAATCCGATGCGGGTGCAATTGCATGAAGAAATCGTGCGGCTCAATCGCAGTGAAGAATCGAAAGGTCGGCGCAGTTGGTTGGCGAGTTTCTGGCCGCAAATTTCTTTGGCGACGGCGGTGGCTGCTGTTCTCGTCACGGGATTGGTTCTTTGGGTTCGGGTGCCTGCGAAAACGAATGCGGCCATGCAGTTGGCCATGACCGCGCCGGAATCAGTGCCGCAAGATGTCACCGCAGCGTTGCGCTCACTCGATGTCCCGCAGATCGAGCGATTAGAAAAAAGCGAAGATGCGAAATTGACCGATGCAGGAATCGCCGCTGAGGCTCCGGCTGAAACTGCTTCTAATCTCGCCGGAGCGGCGGAAGTGAAATCCCTCAAAGAGGCCGCTCGCGCGCCCGCGGCCGCGAAGGCAGCGGCGCCCGCAGTGGCGTCTCGTTCGTTCACAGAAGCGCATCAGGCGTCAGGCTCAAATTTGTCGAAACGTTTCTCACAAGATGTTGCTGGAAAAATCGGCGCGCGTGGCGACTCACGATTGAAGCAGCGGGCGAATGTCCTGAACACATTCGATATCCAACAGGAGGGCGATAAGATTCGCGTAGTGGATGAAGACGGTTCCACCTACACCGGCAAGCTGGAACAGATCACGCAAAGCGATCACCGCAGTCTCGCGCAGAAAAATCAGCAGCAGAATTTCGCGGCCCAATCTGCCACCGCGACCAAGCAGGACGAAGCGAGTGAGTCTAACGAGTACTTCTTCCGCGCCGCGGGCTTCAACTCCAGCTTGAAAAAGAATGTCGTGTTCGAAGCGAATTACGTTGCAACGCAGGCGGAAAATCAAAAAGACGCCGCGAGCAAAGGCGGCCGGCGCAATCAACAGAATCAATCGCGCATCGTGGGAACGGCGAGGATTCCAGGCGAGCCGCCGGTCGAAGTCGATGCCGTCTCGGTCGCGCGCTGACACGACCGATGCGTTCTGGTTCCGTCATTGGCGCGACCGTTCTAGTTCCGTAGCTTTTAATATCAGCCGGCCATTTCAGGATCGCTCGGAAGCGGGCCATTTATTGGCGCGTGAACTCAGCGCGTACGAGAATTGCGCCGACGCGCTGGTGCTCGCCTTGCCGCGCGGCGGTGTGCCGGTTGCGAGCGTGGTCGCGAGAGAACTGTGTCTGCCGCTCGATGTTTTTGTGGTGCGCAAGCTCGGCTTGCCCGGTTATCCCGAGTTGGCCATGGGCGCGATTGCCAGCGGCGGAGTGCGCTCGCTCAACTCGGAAGTCCTCACCTCGCTCAACGTGCCGGAAGATATTTTTGAAGAAGTGACCGCGCGCGAACGCGAGGAAGTGATGCGGCGCGAAAAAGCCTATCGCGGGGAGCGGCCGCCGCCGGAAGTGGCGGGCAAGACGATAATTCTGGTCGACGACGGAATCGCCACCGGCTCAACCATGATCGCGGGGATACGCGCGCTCGAGCAACAAGAGGCGGCGCGGATCGTCGCGGCCGCTCCGGTGATCGCGAGCTCGACCTATCCGCAGATCAAGCGCTTGGCGGATGAGGTGGCGGCGGTTTTGATCTCCGATGAGTTTGGCGGGGTCAGCGGCTTCTATGAAAATTTTTCGCAGACGACTGACGACGAAGTGCGCGCGTTGCTGGAATTGCCTAACGAATGCTTTCGCGCAGACGATCGATAAAGGGAATTTGAGCTGCGTTGATTTTTTCGCGGGCGATTGTTTCGGAAAAAAACTCTGCCTTATCGACCTCGGGAAATGTTTGCTGGCGGCCGGAACGCGGCGGCCATTCCAACTCGAAGACGTTTGATCTCAGAACAAACGGGTTTGGCAGGTCACCTTCGACGCCCCAGCCGTGCACGACCTTCCCGCCTTTTTGTTTGATCGAACCGAGCGCGATGAAATTACCCGCCGCAGGAAATCCAAGCTCTTCCTGGAATTCAATCTGCGCGCGCGTGAGCAAATCTTCATCGGCGCCCGCTTCCCCTTTGGGAATGGTCCAGGCGCCGATATCTTTGTTTTTAAAAAAAGGCCCGCCGGGATGGACGAGAAGCAAGTCCAGCTGGCCAGCCGAATGACGAAAGAGTAATAAACCCGCGCTTGTCTTGGCTGCTTTCACTCGTTAGGCACTTATGAACGTCAGATGGTTCCGAGCAAGGCCAATCCCCACCGCGAAATCGAGCGAAAATTTTTGCTCAAGCGTTTGCCGCCTGACCTAACGAGTTATCCGCACGCCGAAATCGACCAGGGTTATCTGGCGGTGGAGGAAAGCGGATTGCAAGTTCGCTTGCGCAAAAAAGGAGACGCACTCTCGCTCACTTTCAAACGCGGGAAGAGCAACGAGCGCGAAGAACGCGAGATTCGCTTGAGCGCTGAGCAATTCGAAACGCTCTGGCCCGCGACGGAAAAACGACGGCTGAACAAGGTGCGTTACGATGTGCCGTGGCGCGAATCGACGGTGGAAATCGATATCTATTCCGGACGTTACGAGGGAACGATCGTCGCCGAAGTGGAATTTCCCGACGAAGAGAGCTGCGCGGATTTCATCGCGCCCGATTGGTTCGGTGCAGATGTGACCGGCGACGCGCGTTACAGCAACGTGCTCATGGCGCTCTCGTAATTCGCGCCAGCGCGTCATCGATCGCTGGCGGAAAAATTTCCGCCACATCGCCTTCGAGGCGCAGGGAAACACGCGGATCGTCATCGTGTTCCGTCGCACCGCGATTGATGATGACGTATGGAACGCCGCGCTCTGCCGCGAGCATCGGAATAGCTGCGGCTGGATAGACCGACAAAGTGGAACCGAGCGCGATAACGAGATCGGCTCGCGCCGCCGCCGCTTCCGCGCGAGCGATCACCACCGGATCCAAATTTTGACCGAAACTGATCGTCGCCGGTTTCAGGAATCCGCCGCATTCGCACAACGGTGTTGTGCGATGAGCGCGAAAAAATTCGAAATGCGGCTCAGGATCGCTGCGCTGATGACAACGAACGCATTCAATGAGCGTATTTGTTCCGTGAAGCTCGACAATTTTTCCTGGGCTGTTTCCGGCTAACGAATGCAAGCCGTCGATGTTCTGCGTGACTAACGAGAGCAATTTCCCCACGCGCTCCAGTCGCACGATCGCGTCGTGCGTTGCATTTGGTTGCGCATCGCGAAATGCTTCCCAGCCTTCGAGCTTATAATCCCAATGCTCGACCCGCGCCGCTTCCGAGGTCATGAAATCCTGGAAGTAAACCGGCTGGCGTCGCGTCCAGACGCCATTCGGTCCGCGAAAATCGGGCACGCCGCTGTTGGTGGAAATCCCCGCGCCGGTAAAAATTAAGGTCTTGTTAGACCGGCGCAGGTAATCGGCGAGATCCAGAGCCGAAACCTAGATGCCGCTCGGCACGCCTTCCGGCTTCGGTCCGGCTTTTTCGTTCAAGGCCTGCGTGAATTCCTGCAAGCTGGAAACGATCTGTGGCGCTTTTGTCAGTACGGTGCTGGCAAGTTTTTCCGAATAATCAGGCCGACGCTGCGACATCTCTGAGAGCGCCATCATGACGGCGAGGGCATTATTAATCGAGTGCTTGATCTCGCTGAATTTCTTCTGCAGCACGACCAGCTCTTCCTGTGAAATTGTGTGTTCTTGATCAGTCATATTCGAGGCGAAACGGCTGGCGAAAGGAGGCGGTGATGCTTAACTGAAAGGTTCGACCTTTCTCGTTAGAATGCCAGCGGAAACTATTAAGATCAGCGGGGCGCGCCAGCACAATCTCAAGAATCTCCATCTGGAGATTCCGCGGGAAAAGCTGGTGGTGATCACGGGCCTGAGCGGCTCGGGGAAATCCTCGCTCGCCTTCGACACTCTCTATGCCGAGGGACAACGGCGTTACGTCGAGAGCCTCTCGGCTTACGCCCGGCAATTTCTCGATCAAATGGAGAAACCGGACGTCGATTTCATCGAAGGCCTTTCGCCGGCGATTGCGATTGAGCAGCGGAGTGCGGGCGCGAACCCGCGCTCGACGATCGCGACGACCACGGAGATTTACGATTACCTCCGCGTCCTCTTTTCGGCCGTCGGTCAGCCGCATGATCCGGTCACTGGTCAGCCCATTCACCGGCATACTTCACAGCAGATCGTCGACCAAATCCTGGCCTACGAGGCAGAAACTAAAATCATTTTGTTGGCGCCGCTGGTGCAAAACGAGGCGGGCGAGTTTCGCGATGTCATTGAAAAGGTTAAACGCGAGGGATTCGTGCGCGTGCGGGTGGATGGCGAGATTCTGGAGCTTAGCCAGCCGGAGCCGATTCGGCTGAAGAAGACCGGACGTCACACTATCGAAGCGGTGGTGGATCGCGTGGTGATTCGCGACGGAATTCGGACGCGGCTGGCTGATTCGGCAGAGACCGCGTTGAAATGGGGATCGAACAAAATCGTCGTCTTGCGGCAGACAAAAGGCGCGCCGGAAAAATGGGAATCGATCCGCTATTCCACCGATTACGGAAGTCCAGACGGTAAGTTCTCGTTAGGCGAACTCACCCCGAAACATTTCTCCTTCAACAGCCATTTCGGCGCTTGTCCGGCCTGTCACGGACTCGGCACGGAAATGCTGGTCGATCCGGAGTTGATGATCACCGACCAGGAAAAATCACTCGCCGATGGCGCGATCGTGCCATGGCGGCGCGGCACCAAGCGGATGCAGGCTTACTACAAGACGTTGCAAAGCGCGCTCGTGAAACATTTCAAGGTCGACGATTTCATCCCCTACAGCGACTTGCCGGACGAATTCAAAGCCGCGCTCATTCACGGCACGGGCGAGGAGCCGATCCAGATGAGTTTCGGCGCCAATGGCAAATCAGAGAAAAACGCGAAACCTTTCGAAGGTTTGGTGCCGCAAATGCAGCGGCTCTACGAAGAAACGGAGAGCGAATTCACCCGCAACCGCATCCGCGCTTTCATGACGCGTGTGCCGTGTCACCTGTGCAAAGGTGCGCGACTCAAGCCGGAAATTCTCGCAGTCACGATCACGAATTCGGACGGACGCGAGCTGAATATCCACGAATTTTCCGAACTGACGACGAGCGCCGCGGCAGAGTTCATCAGCCGGATCGCGCTAAGCGAACAACAGCGCTTCATCGTTACGGACGTCTTGCGCGAGATCGAATCGCGTTTGCAATTTCTCCTCGAAGTGGGTCTCGATTATCTCACGCTCAATCGCGAGAGCGGCACGCTCTCCGGCGGCGAAGCGCAACGCATTCGACTCGCAACCCAAATCGGTTCCGGACTAGCCGGAGTTCTTTATGTGCTCGACGAACCGAGCATCGGTTTGCATCAACGCGACAATGCGCGGCTGCTCGGTACCCTGCGACGGCTGCGCGATCTGGGCAATTCCGTCATCGTGGTCGAGCACGATGAAGAAACGATCCGCGCCGCCGATCACATTATCGATCTCGGCCCCGGTGCCGGTCCGCGCGGCGGCGAACTAGTTGCGCAAGGAACGCTCGATGAAGTTTTGCGCGCGAAAAATTCGCCCACGGCCGATTATCTCGCTGGTCGCGCGCGAATTGAAATTCCGAAAAAACGCGTGACGCCGCGCACTCCGGTTGGCGCGACAGAAGGCTGGCTGACTTTGCGCGACGCGAGCGCAAACAATCTCAAGAATGTCACGGCGGCATTTCCGCTTGGTTGTCTCACCTGTGTGACCGGCGTTTCCGGCAGCGGGAAATCGACTTTGGTGGACGACACATTGCGCCGCGCGCTCTTCCGTTTTTTCTACAACTCCAAAGACAAACCGGGTGCGCACGAACGTTTGCTCGGGCTCGATCAACTCGACAAGGCGATCGTCATCGATCAGACCGCGATCGGTCGCACGCCACGCTCGAATCCGATTACTTACACCGGCGCGTTCACACCGATTCGCGAATTGTTCAGTCAATTGCCCGCGGCTCGCATACGCGGATATGATGCGGGCCGTTTCAGTTTCAATGTCAAAGGCGGCCGCTGCGAGAATTGCGAAGGCGGCGGCTTGATCAAAGTCGAGATGCATTTTCTGCCCGACGTTTATGTGGAATGCGAGGTCTGTCGTGGTCAGCGTTACAACCGCGAAACCCTGGAGATCACGTTCAAGGGAAAGAACATCGCGGACGTTTTGAATCTAACCGTGGATGAAGCGGCGCGATTTTTCCGGACCGTCCCCGCGATTTCCGACAAACTGGAGGCGCTCCTCGACGTTGGCCTCGGTTATCTGCGGCTGGGCCAGGCGGCCACGACGTTGTCCGGCGGCGAAGCGCAACGCGTCAAACTCGCGACCGAGCTGGCCAAAAAAGCGACCGGCCGCACTATGTATATATTAGATGAACCGACGACCGGATTGCATTTTGCCGACATCGAGAAATTGCTGCAGGTACTGATGAAATTGCGCGACGCCGGCAACACGCTGGTCGTGATCGAACACAACCTTGAGATGATTAAGTGCGCTGATTGGGTCATCGACATGGGACCGGAAGGCGGCGAACGCGGCGGGCGCATCGTCGGCGCCGGCACACCGGAAAAGATCGCCGCGATTGCGGAAAGTCACACCGGCCAGTATTTGCGACCGCTCCTGAACGGAAAATGAGGCCGCGCATTTTCATTTTCTGCTGTGTGTTTCTTGCACTCGTTAGGCAATTTTACGCGGCAGATTTGGCGAGCGCGACCCAACCGCTGCTCGACGGCGTGCCGCAGGTCGCAGTCGTCACGCTGCGTGCATTCCTCGATCAGCACCCGGGCGAAGACGAAAAACGCGCGGCCATTTTGAAGCTGGCCGAAGCATTAATTGCGGCGGATCAGCCTAACGAAGCGTTCACCATTCTGGATGACGCGAGCGTGCGCGATCTCGCCGGCGCGAGTTTCTTAAAGGGACAAGCTCTGGCTGCGCTCTCACGCTGGGATGAGGCCCTGCCGTTTTATGAAAAGCTGGCGGACGATCCGAAGTCTCCCTTTCATTCCGAGGCAATCCTTGGCCGTGCGGAAGCCTTGCGTGCGCTCGGACGAATCGACCACGCCTTGCAGGCCTACAACCTTCTTGCGCACGATCCGCAATGGAATGTGCGCGCGCATTTTCGCGCCGCGGAATTATTGCTCGCGAAGAACGACGCAATGGCCGCGGCGCGCGAACTCAATTCTGCCGAGGCGAAATCCGCCGGCGATCGAAGAGAGCGCCGCTATCTGCGCGGCTGTGTGGAAATGCAGTTCGGAAATAAGAAGCGCGCGACCACACTGTTCGCCTCCATTCTGAAAAGTCCGCAGGGCGCGACGCGTTCGCTTTTGCTCGCCACCCTTTTTGCTGTCGCGGATATGCATCTGCGTGCGAACACGCCCGATGCCGGCGACGATTTTCTGGAAGAGTTCATCGAGCGGCACCCGGATGATAGCAACCTGCCGGCGATTTTCGCGAAGCTGGATCAACTCTACGCGGCGGAACGGAGACAAGGCCGGCACGATCTCGGCCGCTGGGCGCACGATCCCGCGCAACCGCGCCGCGCGCTGGCCCAATGGTATCTGGCGCGAGCGGAACTTCGTCTGCGGCGGCGAGATACTGCGTTGCAGATTTTCGATGAACTTCGCGCGCAACATCCCGCGATTCCCGAGTTGGCCGGAGCGTTTCTGGAGAATGCGCAATTATTGCTGGAGGACCGTCGCTTCAAGGATGCCACAGCGGCAGTTGCAGTTGCACGGACGCTTCACGGTAGTCGCGAGATCGAAGATCGAATCGGGTTTCTCTCAGGTCGACTTGATTACGCCGCAGAAAAGTTTGATGTGGCGGCGAAAGATTTTCAGCGAGTCGCGTTGACCTCAACAAAACATTCCAAGGCCGCGTTGCTGAACGAATCGTTTGCCGCGTTACGAGCCGGAGATGGCGCGCAACTAGCCGCGGCCAATGAGCAGTTAAAAGAAGCTGATGAGACGACGCGCGGGGAAGTGATTCTCGAACAAGCACTCGCGCAGGCCGCGCACTCGGAAAAAAATGCGCCGGACTCGCTGCGAAATTTCATCACGAATTTCCCGAAACATCCGCGGATTTCGGAAGCCTGGGTCGCACTGGCGGAACTCGCCTTTCACGCTTCTCCGCCGCGCCTGGACGAAGCGCGACAGGACCTGAAACATGCCGCCGAAAACCAGGCAACCGCGGCCGCGCAGGAACGAAGCGAATATCTCGCGCTTTGGATCGAAGAAGTGGCAGTCCCGCCTAACGAGACCAAAGTCGTCGACCTCGCCAATGACTTCTTGCAGAAATATGCCGACTCTTCCGTCGCGAACGATGTCCGCCTGAAGCTGGCCGAGATTTATTATCGCCGTCAGGATTTCGCCAGCGCGCAAACGCAATTCACTTTGCTGGCTCAACAGAATCCAAACAGTCCGCTCGCGGAGAAAGCGCAATTCTTCGCCGCCCAATCCGCCCGCCAAAGCATGGCCGTGGGCGCGCTCGATCGCGCACTAACTTTCTTTGACGACGTGGTGAAGAAGAATGGCGAATTGAAATGGGCCGCGCGGAACGAGCAGGCAGTCATCGAACGAAAACTGGGCAAGAACGAGGACGCCATGACGCTTTACGAAGAAGTGTTGAAAGGCGACGCGAAGAATCCGGAAAAGCGCGAGGCCCTCTGCGGCAAAGGCGATATTCTTTACGAATTAGGCGCGAGTAATCCGGAAAACTACAAACGCGCGGCTGAAGTTTACGACCAACTGGCAAAGCAAAGCGAAGTCGGATCGCACTGGCATAATCAGGCGCTTTGTAAAAAAGGGATGTGTCAGGAAAAGTTGAATCAACCGGCTGAAGCGCTGGCGACGTTTTACCAGATCGTGGAAGACGGCGGTCGCCCCGATAAACGCCGCGAGTTTTTTTGGTTCTACAAAGCGGGCTTCAATGCCGCGCGTTTACTCGAAGAAAAATCGAGCTGGCAACCGGCCGCGGCGATCTACCAAAAGCTTTCTTTCGCCGGCGGACCGCGCAGTGAGGAAGCGAAGGCGCGCCTGAAACAGCTGCGCCTGGAACATTATCTTTGGGAGCAGTAAGGCGAGGTCCCGTCGTCCGTCGATGTCGAAGAGGGATTGCCAAGACCTTGCGTTCTTGTTAGACCGAGGTCCAACCCCGCCATGAACAACAAGCTTCTCCTTTTTCTTCTCTGCTTTTTTCCTGTCTCCGGTTTTCCGCAGGGACCACTAACACCGCCGGCTGCGCCGACGCCTACGATGAAGACGCTCGACCAAGTCGAGCCGCGCAAACCGATTAACGCCACGAATACTCCGGGCGACGCAAACAGCGTTTTCAAGATCACCACCTCCGGTTCCTATTATCTGACCGGGAATGTCACCGGCGTTTCGGGGAAAAATGGCATCTCGATCGCGGCGAGCAATGTGACGATCGACCTGAAAGGTTTCACCCTTGGCGGCGTAGGGAGTTCGCTCGACGGCGTGCATGTCGAGAGCGGGAACACACGACTGACCGTGCGCAATGGAACCATTACCAGCTGGGGCGGTGATGGGGTCGACGAAATCGACGGCGGCGCGACAGACGGAATCTACGAGAACATTCGCGCGACCGGGAATAGCGCGGATGGGCTGCGCCTGAATGAAAAGTGCGTCGTCACTGCGTGCAAACTCGATCACAATAGCGGGTCTGGCATGTCATGCGGCGGGCGCGCGACGATCAAAAACTGCACCGCCAATGACAATGTGCTGCTCGGCTTCTACTTTGGCGCCGGCTCGATTCTTGATTCAATCGCATCCTCAAATGGCGGCAATGGGATTGAAAGTTTCGATGAACCAGTCCTGATCAAGAATTGCGTGGTCTTTGAGAGCGGCGACACCGGGATTCGTTCGGGCGGCGGCGGTAAGATCGCCGATTGCATCTCGCGCCTAAATAACTTCGCAGGTATCGATACCGGCTACTACGCCACGGTGACCAACTGCACCGTAAAAAATAATGGCATCGGCATTTTCGTCGGTGGTTTTAGCCAGATTGTGGGAAACATGGGCGAAGGGAATGGCGACGGCATTTCAACCTATGACGACCAGAACGTGATCGATGGGAACCAGATGGCCAACGGCGGGACCGGCATCCATGTGATGTCAGGTTCGATTCACAATCTCATTATCCGAAACAGGGTGTCGCACGATCCGGCGAACCCAGCCACCAACTACGACATTGCGGCCGACAATCATTATGGGCCGATCGTAGATCTCACTGGCACGGGAACACCTGCGGTCAGCGGGAGCAGTGCAGCGGACACGACGACCACATCGCATCCGTGGGCGAATTTTTCCTTCTAGTCACGAGGCTTGGCGTGACTGTTTTTCCATCGCTTTGATAATGTCAGTCAGCGCGCGGTTAACTGGACAAGGTATCTTATGTTGGGTACCTAACGAGACGACTGCGCCGTTCAAGTAGTCAATTTCCGTCTTACGTCCGCGCTGTAGGTCTTGCCGCATGGATGCGATGTTTTTCGATGGCGCATAGACTTCGTTAATCGTCGCGAGGAAATCGATTTCGAAGTTCACGCCTTCTGCTCTTGCAACCGCGAGGCATTCCTCGATCACTAATCGCTTTAGTGGATCCAGCTGAGGATCTGCCACTGCACCTACTTCGCGTCCAAGGATCGACGTGAGCGGATTGACCACGCAATTAAAGATCAGCTTCTGCCAAGTGTCGGCCTTGATGTCTGAGGAGATACGGGCGTCGAGACCAGCAGCTGTGAGAACCTCGGCGATGGCCTGGCTACGTTCATGTCGCTCGAGCAAGGTATGGCGCGCGATCATGAATCTAATCACACCGGGCCCAACGAAGATCGCGCCGAATTGGGTGATGCCGCGCAGGACAATACCGCGACCACCTAGAGCATCGCGCGCGATTCTTTCGCTGCCGAGACCATTTTGCAGACAAACGATAACCGTATCGTCGCGAACGAGGGACTTAATGGGCGCTAGTGCCGCGGCGGTGTCGGAAACTTTGGTCGTGAGCAGAACTAACGCATTCGTGTCTATCTTACTAACCTCGGTCGCCGCCGGAACCCGGATGTTTCCGGCCTCGCGACCTTCGATGGTCAAACCGTGTGCGTTGATGGCCGCGGCATGCTCCTCACGGGCAATAAGTATGACGTCGTTGGCTGCGGCGAGTTTGGCGCCGTAAAGACTACCAATAGCTCCGGCGCCTAGGACGATGATCTGCATGCGCCGCAGATCATAAGCGCGCTCCTAGTTCTTTGCCACGTTCACCTGCGCGAGCGTCTGTAATTGCTCGAAGCGAGCGTGCGCCCGACTTGCCTCGGTCGTAAGATTCATCCGCTGCAAGACATCCGAGAGCAGGAGGTACTGACGCGGTTCGTCCGGCTGTCGGCTAACCGCGCGTTCTTGTATGGCCCGCGCCTCCTCGAAGTGATTTTGTTGTAGCTGCATGCCGACGAGAAGATTGAGGGCTTCGACTTCGTGAATATCGAGCCAACTGGCAAAGCGGAAGGTGTCCATGGCGGCGTCCACTTTGTTTTCCTCCCAAAGCAATCTACCTAACGAGACGTTAGCATCGTGGTGCCACCAGTTCTCCTGGGTAAACTCCGCAATGAGATGTAAGGCGGACGCAGAACCTCTGCTTTCCCGCAAGAGTTCCGCCTCAAAGCGAACGATCTCCCAGATCTGGGGATAATCAGCGTGGGCGCGTTCCAGAATGGTGAGGGCGTTTTGATCATCGTGATCAAGATGGCGTAGACGGGCAAGATTAAGTGCCGCCGCCCAGGTGTGCGGATACTCTTTGCTTTGCTCTTTAGCTTGTGAAGTGGAGGCAGCGAAGATCGCTTCCGCTTCCGTGCGTTTGCCCTGCCGTTCTAGAACATCAGCTAGATTATTGCGTGCGACCGGATAGTCCGGCCATAACTCGAGCACCCGGCGGTAGACCTTCTCGGCCTTTGCATAGTCGCCTTCGTTCGCATAAATGAGCCCGAGTCGCACCGCGATTCTAGGACTGGTCCCACCAGCTGCCATCGTGCGTTGGTAGAAGGTCTTCGGTGTAATCCAATCACTGCTTCGGACATAACTGCGAGCACTCAGGCCTATCAACCAAAGACAAGCGATAGCGAGGGTGACTGTCTTAAAGCGGGGCGAAAAATCTACTGCAACGCCCATGAGGAAAATGAGAAAACCAACGCTAGGCAGGTAGAGCCAATGCTCCGCCGCGGTGGCGTTCAAATCGAATAGGTTGGAGATCGGTAAGTAGGTTAGAAGAAACCAGAGCGCTCCGAAGACGCGAAAGGCTCTTCCGTCGCCTTTGTATAAAGCGCCTGCGACGAGCGCAGACAAAGCAATCAGACCGAGAATGGACAAGTCACTCGGTGCTGACGGAATCGCGCCAACTAACCTTGTTACGATAGTTATTGAGGTCGAGGTACCGTCCGATCCATTTGCAGAGTAGTCGGGCAGAACATCAGCCGCGTGTAATCACCAAGGGCGCGCAGCATCAAAACCGCCCGCTGCGGCGGCGTGGTTGGTTGTGTGTCAACCGCGACATGCTCGGCCCGCGCGGCCGGCAAGTGACGGATGCCTGCATAACTAGCTAACACGGCTAAACAACAAGTAAGCGTGAGTAGCTTTGCCTTTCGCGTGACGCCAGTTTCAAAGAAGCAGCGGTGCAACAGAAAAAGACCGAACCAGAGAAGAGCAGTCTCGCGTGAACAAAGAGCCAGAAGTCCGCATAGCGCAGCTGAAACATAATAGCCCGTCACTCTCCGCCGGTGACAGTTCTTCCCGGCCTGAAAACAAAGTAACCACGCGCTACAAGCGAAGAAGAAGGAAAGGCTGTCGGCGCGGCCGGAAATATAATCTATCGCCGCACTATGAACAGGTAGCACTGTCCAGATAAGAGCGATCAGAAAAGCGGGGAGTTGGTAGATCGGTTTAACTAAGAGCCGGCGAAGGAGGAAGTAGAGCAGGAGCCCGCTCGCGACATGCAGAAGAACGTTAGTAAGGTGATAACCCCAGGGATTAGAGTTCCAAAGTAGATAGTCGATACCTAAGGAAACGTTCTGCACCGGTCGATAATGGGCCGAGAAGCCATCCAGAAAGAGGTAGTGCTTGAAAGCTTCGCCAAACAAGAGCGGGCTCTTGATAAAGGGGTTCTCACCGATGAGATAGTCGTCATCCCAGATGGGAAGGCCTGGCAAGGCCGGCATGCGGACGACAAAGCCGACGCCTGCGAGAATGAGGCAGCGCAGCCAGGTGCGGCCAAGGAGATTAGCCAGGCGCATTGTGAGGCGGAGCAGTGAACCCTTCAACCGGGCTCACGACTCACGACCTGTCACCCCATGGAGGGATGACAGGTGAATGAATCGTGTAGGTAAGACCTAGCTTAGTTGAAAGGCGACCAGAAGGTCGCGTCCGTCACGTCGGACAACGAATTCTTGGCGGCGGTCGGGACCTTGGGTAAGGTATCGACTGATTGCACGCCGTAGCTGTCACCGAAGAGGTCCTGACCGGTGTTATACAGGTTGGTGCCCTTCTTCAGGTAGTTCGTCCAATCGGCCACGCTCACTGCGGCGCCGCTGGTCTTGTTGGTCTCAATCGCGTATTGGTCCACGGCCGAGTCAATCAACCGGAGATCGTTGATAATACGGCTGGCCTGACTGCGTTTACGGGCACGGAGAAATCCCGGCACCGCAATCGCCGCCAAGAGCGCGATGATCGCGACTACGATCATGATTTCCACGAGGGTGAAACCCCCACGGCTCTTTTTCAATTGCTTTAACATGCTGTTTGCTTTCCTCTTTTCGTTGGTTCTGGTTTGCTTGCGGTTCGGCTTTTCGCCGTCTCGTGCCGCGTAATAGAGCAACTCCGGTGCCGCCGAATCCCCATTTGTCCAACCGTCGCCTCCTCTCAGACGGGAACTACCGCGCGGTCCTCGCGCTGAGTGCGCTTTTTTTCGCGCTTTGGACCTGGGTTTCCTATGCGCGCTGGGCGAATTTCGCCTATCGCACGTTCGACCTGGCCTATTACGTCCAGGCGCTCTGGCAACTGGTGCACGGACGGTTCGCGGTCTCGGTGCAATACGTGCCGCTCCTGGGTAATCACCTCGAGCCGATCGTCTTCCTGATCGCGCCGTTTTTTTTCTTCATTCGGCATCCGATGCTTTTTGTCGTCCTGCAGAATGCCGCGTTGGCGACGATGGGTCCGGTAGCATTTCGCATCGCCACTCGGCTTGGCCTGAACAGCAGGGAGGCTCTCTTTCTTTCGATTGCTTTACTGCTCACGCCGGCCACGGGTTACGTCGCTCTGCATGAGTTCCACCCCGAGGCCCTGACTGCGCCTTTCCTTCTTCTCATGCTGGAAGCGCGATTGCGTGGGTCGTTGCGCGGTTATTGGATTTGGTTTCTAGCCACGCTGGCTTGCAAGGAGAACATGGCCTTGTTGCTGGCGGCTTATTGCGTGGTGCAATGCCTGGCCGACCGCAAGTCGGGTAACCTTCTGCGTTGGTACGTAGGACCGATGTGCCTGGCGCTGGTTTGGTTTATTCTTTGCAGCAAGGTCATAACCCCGGCTTTCAACTCCGGGAATATTGACTATGGCGCGCTCTACGATCGGCTGGGCAACAGCGCAGGCCAGATTCTACGGAATGCCATTACCCAGCCGCAGCTATTCGTGCGTGCAATTGGCCATGCCCTCTTAAACGGCAACTTAGTCTGGGCTTTACTCGCGCCATTCCTCTTACTGCCTTTGCTGCGGCCCAAATGGCTCTTAATCGCGAGTCCAATTTTTCTCCAACATCTCCTTTCCTGGCGCTCATCGGAATGGAGCATCTACTTTCATTACGCCGCGCCGCTTCTACCTCTGCTTTGGTTCGCCAGCGCGGAAGCGGTGTCGCTTTTCAAGCAACCGCGCCTGCGAGCTGTTATGCCAATGGCCGTGCTGACAGCCTGCCTCAGTCTCCAAGTCGCGCTGGGTCCCGCGAAGGAGATGGTTGCTAGCACGCGGGAGTGGATTCGCCTGAAGCCAGACCGCCTCCGCAGGAATGCTCTCCTCGCGACGATTCCGAAAGATGCCAGCGTAACCGCGCCGCTACCATACCTGTCGCATTTAGCCTTGCGCGAAGAGCTGCATTCGTTGCACTACATCCTGAAAGGACTAAAGACACTTAGCCGTCAGCCCTTCACGCCTCCGCAGCCAACGGCGTTTGTTTTAATCGACTATAACGACTCGGCTACCTTCGACCGCGAAGCCGGCTACTATCATCCGAACATGCGGACGGTGGAAGGACGGATCATTCCTTCGAGCGATCTGTTGCTGCATAATTACCTAAAGGACCGGGCTTGGGACGTGCGCGCCACCGATGAACTGACGCTCTTACAGCAACGCCAACAGCCACGAGAAACAATAGCTCCTGGAGAGCCGATCTGGGGGAACGGGGACCAAGCTCAACTCCTTTCGATCGCCAAATCAGCCGAAAGCATCCTGGTCACAGAGACCCTGGAGATTGCCATGACCTGGCAATCACGAGAATCGCGCACGGTTTTCCCATGGCTGGAACTCTACCTGGCCACCTCGGAAAGTTCGTCGCCAGTTATTCTGGTTAGAGGGTTATGCGCGCCGGAAGCGAATGGCGGGATCTATTCCGAGCAATGGAAAATCCGGATGGGCGCTATCCCCTCGGGCAATTACATGGTTAGCGCCATCTTCTTTGATAACACCAAGCGAGCCAGGTTAGGCCCGCCCGTCTCGTTAGGTCGTCTAACGGTGCTAAGCTCTCGTTAGCTTAGCGGTCTTACTGTCACCACTCATTCCCTGCCACTGGAATGGCCCAATGGCAGGCGAATGAATCGTGTCTAATTCGACTCGCTGATTAATTATACGGTGACCAGAAAGACGCGTCCGTTACGTCGGACAGCGAATTCTTGGCGGCGGTCGGGACCTTGGGTAAGGTATCGACTGATTGCGCGCCATAGGTATTACCGAAGAGGTCGTTGCCTGTCATATACAGGTTGGTGCCCTTCTTCAGGTAGTTCGTCCAATCGGCTACGGCCACTGCGGCGCCGCTGGTCTTGTTGGTCTCAATCGCGTATTGGTCCACGGCCGAATCAATCAACCGGAGATCGTTGATAATACGGCTGGCCTGACTGCGTTTACGGGCACGGAGAAATCCCGGCACCGCAATCGCCGCCAAGAGCGCGATGATCGCCACTACGATCATGATTTCCACGAGGGTGAAACCCCCGCGGCCCTGCTTTGATTTATTTAACATTGCTTGTTTGCTTTCTTATTAGTTCTGGTTTGATTGCGATCCGCAGCTAGGCGCAGCGGATTTCCCTCCCTAAGGAGCAACGTTAGTGCCACGAGGCTTTGCTTTTTTAAAATTACTGGAATGGCTTCCCGCGTTAGCTCTTCCGTGCCCATAGGCGTTTACCTCTTCGCGGCCGTCCTCCTTTTGCGGCTGGTAGTTCTTCTGCGCCTGACTGCTTCGCCCTTTCTCCTGCCCAGCCAGGGCGACATGCATTTCTACAACGATTGGGCGCTACGCATCTTGCACGGGCAATGGACCGATCATCGCGCTTTTTATGGCTTGCCGCTGTATCCCTACTTCCTGGCCGTGCTCTACAAGCTCTTCGGCTATAGCCCATTTGTCCCGGGTTTTCTGCAAGCTCTGGCTGATAGCGGCACCGCTGTTTTGCTCTACAAAATCGCCGGACGCGTCTTCGGTGGGGTCTGGATCGGACTGGTGGCCGTAGCTGCCTGGGCCTTCTATCTGCCGGAAGAAGCTTACTCGGTCATATTGATGCCGACGGCCCTGGCTGTTTTCATTTTTTGGTTCGTCCTCTGGGAGATCATCAAACGCGAAACAGCTCCCGGACTTCCTTTTATTTTTCTGCTCGGACTTCTGGTTGGTTTCGCGGCTACCGGCGTGGCCACCCTGCTCTTTCTCCTTCCCCTACTTCTGGTCGCGATCTTTTTGAAATGGCAAGAGCCCCTTCGGAACCGCATTTTCCAGCTGGCACTGCTCGCCCTTGGCGTGTTGTTAGGTATCGCGCCTTGTGCCGCGCATAACTATCTGGCCGCACACGACCGCGTCCTGCTTTCCGCCCATAGCGGGGTCAACTTCTGGATCGGTAATAACCCTACCGCTAATGGCTATCCCCGCATGCCTCCGGGCATGCATGCCGGCCAGGAAGCGATGTTGCAGGACTCCGTGACCATGGCACAGAACGCGGCCGGGCATGAGATGAAGCGCTCAGAAATCTCCGAGTACTGGGCCACCAAAGCGCGGACCTTTATCCGGGAGAATCCCGGCGCCTGGCTCCGGCTCATTGCCGTCAAGATCGCTAACTTCTGGAATGCCTTTCAGTATGACGACCTCAGCATCATTACGAACCTGCGCCTGCAAGGTGTGCTCCTGCCTGGCATGCGCTTTGGCCTGATCGCAGCGCTTGCTTTGCCCGGCATTGTCTTCGCTTACAAGAAGCTTCCGCTCTCACGCTGGGTTCTCGCCGCGCTCCTCTTACATATGGCGTCGCTCCTTAGCGTCTTTGTCACGGAGAGGTATCGGCTAGCTGCCGTCCCCGGGTTGATCTTGTTCGCTGTTTTCGGACTGGCGTATTTTTGGACCTGCCTAACGAATGCTAGTTATGTCCGCAGTGCAGGCTATCTCGCGTGCCTGGCACTGGCGGCTTTTCTTGTATCGATCCCAAAAAAGGATCCTTCGCTCTGGGCTTTGGACCCCTATAACTCCGGCTGGCAAGCGCTCGATTCGAAAAACTACCCGCTTGCCCGGGCAAAGCTGCAGCTCGCTTATGCCTACGTTCCGGAGAATGCCGAGATCAATTTTGCTCTGGGAAATTTGCAGTTGGAACAAAGCGACAAGACCGGCGCGAAATCCTGGTATGCGCGCACCCTCCGGCTCGATCCCGGCCACGAAGGCGCCTTGAATAATCTGGGTGTGCTGGCCTTGGAAGAGGAACGTTGGGAATTAGCCATCAAGTTTTTCCAAGGCGCGCTCCATGCCTCGCCTAACGACGCCAAGACGCACTATTTATTGGCACGGGCCTACCAGCAAAATGGCGATCTCGCCAGTGCACAAAATGAAATCAACTTGGCCCTACAGCTGAAACCGCAACAGCCGGAGTTCATCCAACTCCAAAACTCTCTCCGCCCGTAATCTTCATGCGCACTTCGTCGAGGTCTATCGCGTTGACACTGCTAGTAACGCTGCTTGTCCTCATACCGGTATTCCTCCGCCTACCCGCGCCGGCGCAGGGGGCGCACCACGTTTTAGCCGAGCTACTGGTTCGCTATGGCCTCGTTCTTCTGGCAGTCGCAGCCTGTTACTTCCTCGATGGAAAACTCGACTCTCGAGAAAGGAGGGATGCCTTACTTCTCTGCCTCGTTCTCACTCTGCTGACCAACTACCTTCATCTTTGGCTGGTCGATAACGCCGGTTATTCCTGGGGAGCTAATCGATCCGTGCAAATGGAGTTGCACGAAGCTGCTATCATGTCGAACCCGGAGAGCCTGCCCCACAGCTATCGCTTTCTCCCGGATGCGCTTATCCGGTGGCTCGAGCAAATAACCGGCGACTTCGACAGCGCTCGCGATGGTTATCGAAATCTCTTTGGCATTCTTGTCTTCTACACGCTTTACCGTTTCGCCCGTCTCTTTCTTCTGCGCGGCGGCTCGCTATTCTGCCTCGCGCTTTGGGCTGCGATTCTCCCGGTTAGTTACCGCTACTACGCCGGCCAGCCAGCCGATCCGATTTCGCACTTATCATTTCTCCTCACGTTCATCTTTCTAGAAACGGAACAGTTCGCCTGGCTTTTTCTTACCATCCTGATCGGTTCGCTCGCCAAGGAAACCGTTCTGGCCATGGCTGGTTACTATGCGCTCTTTCGTTGGCGTGAGCCGAAGTTCATCCCGAAAGCAGCCAGCCTTCTTTTGGCTTCGGTTCTTCTTTACCTTGGCGTTCGCGCCGCGGTCCTACATTCCGCGCCGCAATACGCACAGATCAGCGGCGTTACCGCCCAACACATCGCGGAGAATTGGAATAATTATTCACGCTGGCTTGGCACTGTCTTTTTCACCGTAGCTATTTTTCTCCCGTTCGTGTTTCTGGGTTGGCGAGGAGCTCCGCTCAGTCTGCGCCGACTCGTCCTTTTCTTGTTCCCGGTGCTTTTCCTTTCTGGTCTGGTTTTCAGCTGGTTGCGGGAAGCGCGTAACTTCATGCCGCTCTGCGCGCCGCTGATTGTGATGACGGTTTATTACCTGATGCCGAACGAGAGAAATCAGCCTTCCTGAAGGCATATACATTGCTGGGTAAGAACGCTTTCCCGCTCCGTTCAGCCCTACCGTGAATCTCTCCTTCGCCCAACTCTTTCGTCGCGTCGGCGAAATGCGCTGGCGGCATGCTGCTATCATCGTCCTGGCGGTGTTCGTGAGTGCAAACTGGCTGCTGCTTACCGGCCAGGCGCAAGAGAAGTGGGATGGCGCCGGTCTGTGCGCGCCCTTTTATTCGCTCCTGGCCGATTTCACGCGCGCCGGCAAGTTACTCTACTGGAATCCGTGGTTAGCTGGCGGCTCACCCGACTTCGCGGTGGCGGGAGCAGGAACCTTTTCGCCTGACCTTCTACTAGCCGCGGCTATCACCGGTCCAGGCGCTCAAGCCTATGTTTACTACTGGTTGACCCTTTGGTTAAGCGGCGGCTTAGGAATGCTCCTACTCGCGCGACATTTGCGCGCGCCCGCTTGGGGCGGTCTTATTATCGCACTTGGTTTTATTTTCTCCGGTTACTATACCGGCCACGCTGAGCACGGCAGTGTTCTGTATGCCTACACCGTCCTGCCGTTTCTTATCTGGCGGCTCGATATAGCAATAAGTCAGCGCAAGTTACTAGCCGCGCTGCAAGCAGGAGCACTTTGGGGCATGTCAGGTCTGGGAGGTTATCCGGCACTTACTTTCTTTACTGTGCCGTTAATTGTCGCCTGGGCTATCGGCCGCTATTTTCAGGCGGAGAAATCCGAACGAGCAGCTACCCTTAAGTATGCCAGCCTCAGCGTTGTTATCGTTGGCCTCGCTGGAGTAGCTATCTTTTCGCCGTGCTATGTCAGCGCGGTTTACGAAGGCAAAGGTTACAGCGAACGGAGCGAGCCATTGAATCGGAAATACGCATTGGAATCCAATGCGCTCGAACCAGGTGCTCTAACAACTCTTAGTAGTCCGGCTTTGGTTGCAATACCTTTGAAGGAGTTTTATGACGGCAAACGCAACCTTTGGTCGACGACCGACCTGTCGAGCCTGAACCTTTACACTGGGGCGTTGACTCTACTACTTGCGTTGGTTGCTTTAACAGGCAAAACGGATCGCCGTTGGCGTTGGTATCTTTGCGCTATCGCCTTACTAGCTCTCGCCGCCGCCCTTTCCGCGACGTTGCCTTTGCGTGGCTGGATCTACGACCTTCTACCGCCCACCCGCTACTTCCGTCACTCCAGTATGCTGCGAGGTTACTTCCTATTTGTGCTGAGTATTCTCGGGCTACTCGGTACGCGCGATCTAACTACCGATGACAAAGCTTTCCGACGTCTGGTGGCACTTGCTCCGATACTGGCTCTTGGTGCAGTAACCGCTTTCGCTATCGTTCTTGCCAATTCTGCGACCGACCATCCTGAGGATCTCCTGGCTGTAGCGCATGCCTTAGTTATTTGGGGCGGATTACTTCTCTTCGCGTTTTTTCTGAAGCGTCGCTTACCTGTACTTACTTCGTTTCTCCCTGCTTTCTTCGTAGCTCTGGCGGTTATCGACGGCCTCGCCGCCATGCATTTTACCCAGCTAACAGTTTTCGATAAAGGCGCGAGAGAACCCCTTCCTCTTCCACCTGATTCCTCAGTGGCGCTCGGGCCGGAAAAATTCGCTCGTGCCGCAGGAGACTTAAGTGGCAACCCAAATTTCTACTTCAAGGTTCCCACTTTGCGCGGTTACGAACCGTTTCGAAATCGCTTTCACGAATTGATCGCCTCTAATCCTGCCTTACAAGCGATGGGGCTTGGTCACGAACGGGTTTGGTTTGCTAGTGACGCGCCTGACGTCTCACCTAATCCTGGACTGGCCGCTCACTTCGCCAGGCGCTGGAACGAGGTGCAGGGACCGATCATCCTCCGGCATTCGCGCGAGAAAATGATTCAGCCGTTACCTCCGAACAAAGAAGAGGTCGCGGCCATTGCGCAGGCGCCCGCGGCAGTCCATGCAGATTTCCGAGTGCTCGATTATCAGCCTAACCGGCTGCTGCTTGAAACAAACTCGCCGAGCGATGGCTGGTTGCTAGTGAGCGATCGATGGTCGCGAAGCTGGCATGCGACGGTTAATGGAGTCGAACAACCGATTAGCGGCGCGAATTTCATCTTTCGCGCCGTGCCCGTAACCAAGGGAGCTAACCGCATCGATTTCTCCTACCGACCCATCGGCATGCCATGGCTGGTCATGGGTAGTTGGTCCCTGCTCGGCATTATCACAGTCTTATCCCTCGCTCGGGTGTCCCTGCGAAGTTTTCGCCTAACGAGTGCTGAACTGATCGCACCGGATTTACTTCCAGCCGCGGAATGAGCTGAGCGGCACATTCTCGTAATGCATGACTGGCTGCGAAAGCGGCACGCGCACCCGCTCGAATTGCTCGGCATGCAGTTGCAAAAAAGAGGCGGTTTGCTCGTTCCAAGCCCGGTAGAAATCTCCGCCCGACCAACCTGCTGAGCCTAAAATACCCGGTGGCACGTCGAGCGGCAGCTGGTCCGCGGCGAGGAACGGCACACTGCCGACCAACCAAACCGTGTGGCCACGGCGCAGCGTCTCTTCCATTTTCTGCCAGACCGGGGCGAGCGGCTCGGTCGCCATCATTTGGTCGACGAGCAGATCGGCGCGATGCGTGCGCAGATCGGTTAACGGGGGAACGGTATCGATCGGTGTTGCTCCGTGATAATAATGGTGGAGCGGGATGCCGAAGGGAAATGGGTTGGCTATTATGAAATCCTGCGGTGCGGCCAGTTCCTGTAGCCGCGCTGCCACTAAGTCCATGTTTGTCTGCCGTTGATGCAACGCGCGGGTCGCTGGGAAAAAAGTGATGCTGACGAAAGCGAGAGCGAAAATGGCTCGGGCCAGGAGCGCCCGCGCAAAGATGATTTCGAAACAGAGCGCACTGAAAGCCAGTAGCGTGATGTAGTACCAGGGTTGCGTTTGATAACCGAGCAGGCGCAGAAAAACGCCGTAACCCACCACGCCGATAATCAAGCTAACGAAAGCAAAAACATCGCGATCGTGCTGCCCGGTCCTCACGCCCCAGAGTGCGCGCGCACCGACGATCAAGGCGAGCAGAAGAAGAACCGGCCAGACCCAGAGCAAGACATGCACGGGTGACCCGAGCGTTTCCGAAAAGCGGCCCCACATGTGCGCGGGCGTAAACGAAACCTTCCAGACGAAATCCCATTGATGGACGCGCTGGACGATTGGCCAGTAGGGCAAAAGAGAAAGCGCGGCGACAGCGCCGATCGACAATATGACGACGACTAGCATGAAGCTTTTCCGTCGGATCGCGACCGCGACCGCACCAAGGCAAACGGCAAAGATCAGAACGCTGTTGTAATAAAGAGCCTGCACACTCAGCAGCGCGCAAAGGGCGGCGATTAGCGCATTAGCGACCGTGCAAGCTTCCACCAGGCGCCAGAATGCGCCTAACGAGAGCAAGATGAAAAGGATCCCGATTCCATAACCACGAATGGAATCGCTATAACGAATCATGTACGCGTTCCCGCCGATGAGAGCCAGCGCCAGCAGCGGAAATCCAATACGAAACGCGCGCGCGTTGAACCAAAGCGCCGCGAGAATGAGCAACCCGATGACAACTCCGAAAACGCGCAACGCGTGATCGCTCGCGCTCACGCTCGCAACCGCGCGCAGGAGCAAAGGGAAAAGTGCGGGAAAAGATTCAAAAGCGAGATTCGACCAGAGCTCGGAGAACGTCCGCATGGTCGCGATTTCCAGACTGCCGATTTCATCGCGCCACAGTCCCCCGGCATGAAGGCCAAAAACGATGTGCAAGAATCCGCACGCCAGCGTGACAATGATGGCGACGATGCCAGCGAAGCGGAAAACAGAATTGGGTCGCGCCGGCACGCGACTCACTAGATCAACTTTATCTTCGTGATCGCAAGCAAAAGCATCCGCAGCAACAGAACGCCATGACTCCAGCGTTTGATGTTTGTCCGCCCATAGGTGCGCTCGCGATAGCGGATGGGCACGTCGGCAATTTTCAGCTGCAGCCGGCTGGCACCGAAGAGTAAATCGAAATCACCGAAGGGATCGAAGTTGCCGAAATGAGCGCGATTCGCCGCGATGCGTTCGTAATCTTTTTTGAAGAGCGCTTTCGTACCGCACAGCGTGTCTTTGATCGATTGGCCGAGCGCCCAGCTGAAGGCGAGACCGAATAACTTGTTCGCGACGAAATTGCAGAAGCGCATCGCCTTGTCCTGCATCGGGTAAACGAGGCGGACGCCGTTCGCGAAATCGGCGCGGCCAGAAACGAGCGCACGATAAAACTTGGGCAATTCTTCCGGCGGCATGGTCAGATCGGCGTCGAGTATCATCAAAATCTCGCCACTAGCGGCGGCAAAACCTTCTCGGACGGCATTGCCTTTGCCGTTTTCAGTTTGCCGCAGCGCCTTGATCTGAAGATCCGGGTAGGCCGCCTGCACGCGTGCGATCTCAGCCCAGGTCTGATCCGTCGAATTTCCTTCTACGAAAATAATTTCCGTGCGCGCGCCGAGACGCGGTAATCGTCGGACAGCCGCTTCGATATTTCCCGCTTCATTCCGTGCCGGAATGATGACCGAGACCGACTTTTCGCCTAACGAGTGCTGTACGGGACGCGCCACTTGGAAAGTTGTTAGACCGAGTTGCGAGAGAACCGGCGCGAGGTAGCGGTTGATGACTTTTTCCAGTCCAAAGCATGGCAGTGGGAGAAGCAACTGTCCTTGTTGCTTGATCACTTCCCACCCGGCCAGGCCGAGGATATTGCGGACGTCAGCCGAGCTGAGCCAATTGCAAGGCGGATGGGCGGCGCGCAAGCCAAGCCCGCCGCCTAACGACCACAACGGTCGCCACAGTCCGCTGTGAAAATTGAGAATGAGACGCGTGCCCGGTTGCGAAACCGCGTGCAGACGCTCGATGATTTGCTGGACGTCGGCGGCGTAGTTGAGCGTCTCGGAAATGATGATGACATCGAACTTCCGCTCCAATTCCAAATCCTCCGCCGCTCCCACATAAAATTCGCCGCGCGGAACGCGCGTTTGTGCAGCGGCGACTTGCTTCTCGGAAATATCTACGCCGACCAGATCGCGATTCGGCAAAAGCTCCAGCAGGCGTCCGCCACCGCAGCCGATCTCAAGAACACTCGCGTCAGGCGGGATGAGTTGGCGGTAATGGTTCGCCAGCAGTTTGCGATAAAAACAACCACCGCGGGTTGGCTCGGTCGGCGCGGAATCAAAAAAGGATCGAAGCGCCTCGAGCTGTTCTTCGAGCAACGTCGGCAGCGGCGGCGCAGGTAAAACACGCAGCGGCTCATCGTTAACGACAAGTGGCAACAACGCCGAAGCGGACGGCTGCGGGTGGGGCATGCTTGTTTCGGAGCAAGTGACGAGCCAGCGTCAATCGCGCCAGCCCTCAGCGACGCTAAGCGCGAGCTTCTCGTATTCCAAGACATTCTCGTAGCCCGGGAGACGGTGGGAAACGCCCGTGATTTTGGCCGCATGCGTGCCGACAAATTGCCCGACATAAAGCTGCCAGACGCCGTAATAACCAGAGCCGTGCGGCACGCCGTTCTCATCTCGGTAAAACGGACGCAGCACTGGCAACTTGGCGTCGTTCTTGACTATGGGGAGCTCGCCGGCAATGAAAACGCGATGACCGGAGCGAAGCGCCTCCTCGATTTTCGAGAGGACCGGGAGGTGTGCGTCGGGCGTCTTCATCTGCGCGATGATTAGATCGTAGGAATGAAACCGGTGATCAGATATCGGCGGCAGCGTGATGACTTCAGCCGGGCCCTGGTAATAACGAACGAACGAAATGGCGCATTCCCAGCGCGGTAACAGAACGACGTCGCCCTCTTTCGAAATTCCTTCCAACCGCGCCGCGATGAGATCGGCGTTGGTGTGGCGCTGTTTCATTTCGCTCCAGGCCGGCGGTCCAGTAAAACAAAGAAGAGCGAGCGCGATGATCGGCCGCACAAGTTTCGTCTTCGGCCACGAACCGAAAATAATGTCGAGCAGACAGGCGACGAAAACCGCGAGCGTGATGTAATACCAGGGCTGAGTGTAGTAACCGAGCAGATGCAAGAAGCAGACGTAACCGAAAAGACCCGCCAGCATCGTGACCGCGGCAAACAAGATCGGCGGTGACAACTTTTGCCTAACGAGTGCAAGAATTAATCCCGCAAAAATTAGCGCGATCCACAACCAGGTTATCACGTGTAGGGGCGAGCCCAGCACGCTGCCGGCACGCTCCCAGATCCCAGCGAAGCCTGTCGGATGGTGCACGAGAAAGTTCCATTCGTTCATGCGCGTCATCACCGGCAGGTAGATCAAAAGCGAAAGCGCGGTGACGAAACCAAGACCAAAGATAAGCGCGACGCATTTCCAATCTCCCCGCCGCGCGGCCACCACGCTCGCGCCGAGCGCGATGGCCAGGAGCAAAACGGAATTGTAATAGAGACAATGCACACTAAGCAGCGCGCAAAGGAGCGCGACGCCGATGCGTTTGCCGGAAGGAAATCCGTTCGTTTCCACTAAACGCCAAAAACTGCACAAAGTGAGCAGGATTAGCAGAACGCCCAGGCCATAAGCGCGAATCGAATCGCCGTAGCGGATGATCATCGGATTCAGCCCGACCAGCGCGAGCGACAAAACGGGAAACCGCACACCAAAGGCGCGCGCGCCCAACCAAAGAGCCGCAAGAATTCCCACCCCAACGAGAAGTCCGAGACCGCGCAAAGCGTCATCGTTTTGCGCACCGAAGATTGCCGTCCAAATCCGGAGCAGCGCAAAAAAAAGCGCGGGAAACGAATCGAATTGCAGGAAATGCGAGAACTCGGAAAACGTCGAAACGTTTGCGAGATTTACGCTGTTCGTTTCATCGCGCCAGAGCGCGCCGACGAGTAGCGCCAGGCGCACATGCAACGCGATCGCCGCTATTCCGACGAATGCGACGACAAACCCGTCGAAAATTTTCGTCCGGGAAACGCCCATTAATTCGCAACCGATGCTTCACCGATCTGGTATGCGCGCGCGGCATTAGCGTCGTAAGCCCACGCGCTAATGCGCCGCGTTCCCGCCGGCAATTGTTCCGCCGCCCATGACTTGAGCCATCCACAATATTTGTAGGTCTCATCGTCGAGCGCCTGACTCACCGCCGGCAAAGGCGAACCAACATCCGCGCGGGCAAAAAGAATCCATTCCCCGCGTTCATTTTGATAAGCGAGCAGAACGCTGTCTGCGATGCGGTGTTGCCTCGGCAAGATCGCCCACCCGCCGGCGGCGAAATCGCCATCGTCTTTTCGTCCGCTATTCGTCAGTTGGCCAAACGTTTCGCCGTTGGGATCGGCCGTGAGTGCGCTCATCTGCCGCGTGTGTAACAAAGGCGGATGCAGGTAGCCGAGTTGATCAAGCGTGCGCATTCGCGGATGAAAGCTCGCGCTCGACCAATGCACGTAACTCTTCAATCCCTCTGATTCGTCGAGCACTTCGCTGAGCGTAAGCGCGGATTTGCCGAGAAGGCGTTTGTGTTGGAACCCGCTCCAATAATTCAAGCAATGGATGCTCGCGAGCAGGAAGAGAAGGCCGAATACGCTAGCGAAAATTGCGCAGCTCAGACGCGCCGCGGAGATTTCTTTGGCAAAACGAAAACGCGTTTGAGCGTCTTGCAAGACGAGCGCCCCGAGAAAGAGCAGCGCCAGCGGAAGCATGATCGAGAAAGAAACGTAGCGCGGCGGCAGCGCCGCAGAAATTCCAAATCCGACGCGACCAATCGTGGTGAGCAGAGCATTAACCAAGGCAATTCCGCCTAACGAGACCCAAGGAACGGCGCGTCTCAATAATTCTCTCTCGCTGCGCCAATGCCAGAGATAGCCGAGAAGCGCGAGCAGACTAACGAGTAGTGCGCCGCCAGAAATTTGCGCGATGAGTGTTTTATCAAACGCCGTCCCGGAAGAAAACGGACTGCCGAGATAGGCGAGGAAAAATTGGACGGCGTCCAGTGGATGCGTCAAACCGTGCTGCTCGCTCGGATGTCCGTGAGGTTGGGCGAAGCCGCGAAAATAGAAGTAAGTGCTGGCGCAGGCAACCGAGATCCAAATTAGCCACCAACGAAGATTTTTCCGCGAGCTGATTGGCCTCGGCGTAAAAGCGAGAACGGGCGCGACCAGAAACCACGACGTAAAGCCGCTCGCGATGGAAAAGGTTGTGACCAGACAAAGAACTATCGTGCCGATGAAATCAAACGGGCGTGGCAGAGCCGTCGCGAACCAAAGGGCGGTGATTGTCGCGGCCAGCGGAAGAAGAAATCCGATTTGAAAACCCCAGATCAAATTTTCCCACTGCAGCGGGGTAAAAAGCAGAATGTTGCTGGCCAGGATCAACCAGAAGCAATTGCGCAAGTCGCGCCAGCCACTCGCCTTCGCCATCTGGCGGATACTCAAAGCGGAGACGCACAGGAGGGCCCAAACGATGAACATCTCCGCCCGCACATTCCAGTGCGTCAGCCGCGCGGTCGCGAACATGATCAGTCGCGGGAAAAAGATTCGATGCTCGTTATGGAACGCAAAGAAATCCGAAAAACCTAAAGTGCCAGCCTGCGCTTTTTCGAAAAGCTGGGCCATCCCATCCCATTGATCGCCCCACGGCGTATCCACGCCGTAGAGAAGAATTAGCCAGCCGATCAGACCAGCGGGCGTGACCAGGAGCAGATAACGGCAGGCGACGAGAATAGAAACGCGCGCACGCGTCGTCGTCCTTTCGGGAAAACGACACGCGTCCGCAAGAGGAGAAGCCGCGGCAATGGACACCGTAGAAGGGTCAGCAGCGGTTATGCCAGAGAGTGTCGCGAGAGAAGGCCGATTGTCTTTCACGCAATTTGCTAGATTCTTCGCCCATGCCGTCGAACGACCGCCGCACCTTAACTTTCGCGCTTTGCGCGGTGCTGGCGATCGGCATTTTTCTGCGTTTGCCCGCGAACCTCTTCGAGAAAAACGGGACACTGCATGCGTTGGCCATGGTCCATCCGAATCCCGGCTTCAACGGCACCGGTTTCGATGAAAGTTTGTATCGCGGTTACGTCAATAGCGTCATTCGCGGTGGCCTAACGAGTTATCCCGATATCGTCGATCGCTACATCGAAGTCCAGAAGACGCTCACCGGTTCCATCCTGCCGCCGATGCGTTTTCTCTACATTTTTTCCGCCTACCTCTGGCACCAACTTTTCGGAACCGAAGCTCTGCTCGCGCTGCATTACGTGGCGTCGTTCTTTGGGATTCTTTCATTGTTACTCGCGGCAATTTTCGCCTGGCGATTGAAAGGACCGGAATGCGCCCTTGGTGTTTCTGCGCTGGTCGCCTTCGCGCCGACACAAATTCACATGTCGCAACATGCGCTGGTCGACGGCTTCTTCGCTTTCTGGGCGCTCTTCACGCTTTGGTTGTTCTGGGAAAATCTGCGCGCGCCGCGCCACTGGCGCTGGCTCGTTCCGTATGCCTTCAGCCTCTGCCTGATGGTCGTGACAAAAGAGAACGCTGCTTTTGTTTACTTCGCGTTACTGGTTCTGCTCCTTCTCAATCGCTGGTTCAACTGGGGCGTAGTTACGCGGGAACTTCTGGCCTGCACTTTGATTGGTCCCCTGCTCGGTTTTGTGATTCTGGTTTTTCTCGCCGGCGGCTTAGCGACGCTGCGCGAAACCTATCAGCTGTCGGTCAGTAAGAATTACCACTTGGTTTACGCCATCGTCACTGGCGATGGGCCGTGGCACCGTTACATCGTCGATCTACTACTCGTTAGTCCAATCGTCGTTCTGCTCGCGATTGGAAGTTTATTTCGGCTCGATCGCACGAAGAAACCCGAACTGTTTCTGACCGTCTTCATCGGCGCCAGTTACCTGGTGATGTGCAATCTGAAATACGGAATGAACCTGCGCTACGCCAACATGTGGGACATGCCGCTACGCGTCCTCGCCTTCAGCTGCCTAACGAGTCTGGTCGCGCCTTTCGCGCGTTATCGCACCGTGCTTTTGTGCGGCGCGGTCGCTCTCATCTGCGCGATCGAGATGCGGCAATACATTTTGCTCTTTGTCGATTATCCGCTTTACGAATTAGTCAGCGAAGGATTGCTCCGCGCCCTGCAGATTCTGAAATCCGCGCCGCCGAGTCCTTGAATTCGTTAGGCGGATTTGCCCAAGACCGTATCTGCCGTTGCGAGCAACGCCTTGTCGTCGTTCTCGCTCAGATCGGCCAGGAAGCGTCGCGTGCGCGATAACGATTGCCGCAGGAATAACTCCGCCGCGCGATGATTTGCCGGTGAGGCGCTTCCGTTCTGGCTCACCCCCTGCAATTCAGAATCGTAGCGGCTCAAGACGCAAGCGGAGGCGAACATTTCCATCGCGGAATTCGCGATTCGTTCCTGCACCAACTGCATATCGAGGATCGGTTCGCGATAGGTGATAAGCGCTTTGTTCACCGCCAGATTGAATCGCCAGATCATGCGGCCGAGTTGCGCCGAATAACCGCGCAGCTTTTCGCTCTTCACCGGCACGCTCGCGACTTTCACCGTCGCGCCGAGTCGATTCATCCCCGCGCCCCATGCTTTGATTCCGCCGGACCGCCACGGCTTCATCATGGTGTCGTAGATCTCCTTGAACTCCATGCCGGGCCCACGCATGCCGACGAGTGCGATGAAGGAGGTGAGCACTTCGTTGCTGCCTTCGCCGATCTGATTGATGCGTGCGTCGCGCAACATTCGGCCGAGCGGCGAGTCGTTGAAATACGCGGAGCCGCCGTGGATTTGGAAGGTGTCGTTAACCGCCTCCCACAAACGCTCGGTGGTGAAGACTTTTAGCATCGCGGTTTCGATCATGTAATCTTCGAGGCCGCGGTCGATGAGCGACGCAGTCACGACCGTCATCGCTTCCATGGCGTAAACATCGGCCGCCATGCGTCCGATTTTTTTCTTCACTAAATCGAAATCGCCCAGCGTCTTTTTGAACTGCTTCCGCTTGTTGGCGTGTTCGACTGCGAGACGCAGACAAGTTTTCGCCGCGCCGGTGCAGCAGGCGCCGAAAGTGGTGCGGCCGAAATCCAAAACGGTGAGCGCGACGCGCAATCCTTTACCGAGCGGGCCGAGAATATTTTCTTTCGGCACTTTCATGTTCTTCATCGCGAAACGGCCGGTGGCAGTTCCTTGAATGCCGAGTTTCGGCATGCGCGCTTCGAGCATTTCGAATCCCGGCATGTCAGGCGTGACCAGAAATGCGGTGATCGCATCTTTGCCCGGTTTTCCTGGGACCGGCGTGCGCGCCATCACAGTCAACACCTGCGCGATGGATGCGTTGGTGATGTAGCGCTTCTCGCCATTCAAAATGTAATGCGAACCATCCTCACTTGGGGTTGCGGTGGTCTGAACATTGGCCGCATCGGAGCCAGCTTCCTTTTCCGTCAAGGCGAAGGCGGCGAGCTGTTGTCCGCTCACCAACGGCGGGAGCCAGCGTTGCTTCTGTTCGTGCGTGCCGAAAAGCAAAAGCGCGCGAATGCCGATTGAGTGATGGGCGTTGGTGAAAACAGAAGTCGACGCGCAACGCTTGCCGATTTCCTCCAGCACCCTGCAGTAAGCCATCTGCGTGAAACCACGCCCGCCAAATTCCTTCGGCGCTGTCATGCCAAGAACACCGACATGCGCGAGTCCCTCGATCACGCTGCGCGGAATATCCGCGATGCGATCGATTTCTTCTGGGTTCAAAGCTTGATCGAGGAACTGCCGCACTTCTGTGAGCGATGCATCGAGGTCTTTCTGCTGCGAGGCGGAGTGGCGCGGATACGGACTTACCCAGTCGGAAACGAAACGTCCCAGGAAAAGTCCTTTCGCAAAACCGAGCGCTTCCGGTCCGGTGAAGAGCAACTCCTCCGCTTCCTTGATTTCTTTCTGCCGCTGAATCTCTGCCTCGTTCATAAAGTCAAAATCGTCGATTGATTATGTGCGACGCCAAACTAACCGCGCACGACGGGCAGGGCGACCGGCCGCTAAAACCCGTCGGAATAAGTCGTGGAGTCTTGCCCTTCTGACAACCGGAATTTACCTATACCGGTTCATCCTATGAAGCACGCCACCTTCCTTCTCACCATTGTTCTCGCCGCCACCAGAGTCCTTTCCGCAGAAGACGATACCGCGAAAACTCTCCACGCTTTTTTTGATGCGGAGTGGGATTACCAGATGGAACAGAATCCCACTCGCGCGTCCAGCATGGGCGACCAGCGTTGGAACGATCGCTGGGATGACGACAGCCTCGATGCGATTCGTAAGAAAGAGGAACACGCCAAAGAAGCGCTGCAACGTCTCGGCAAATTCGATCGCGCCAAGCTTTCGCCCGCCGACCAACTCAACTTCGACCTCTTCAAAAAGAATCTGGAGCAGGACATCGCGGGTTTTCGCTTCCGTATGTATCTCCTACCGATCAATCAACGCGGCGGCATACAGACCGCGGACGAACTGACCGAGCAGCTACGATTCGAGACGGTCAAGGACTACGAAGATTGGATCGCCCGGTTGCGCTCATTCGCGCCACACATGGATCAGCAGATCGCGCTCATGGGCGAGGGCGCGAAAGCGAAAATTATGTGGCCGAAAGCGGTGATGGATCGTGTGCCCGCGCAGATCGACAAACAGATCGTTACCGAGGGGGAAGCGAGTCCGTTCTTCAAGCCATTCAAGAAATTTTCCAAGGACATCGCAGAACCCGATCGCGATCGCCTAACGAAAGCCGCCAAGGAAGCAATCGCCGCCAGCGTGATTCCATCGTTTCAAAAACTGAAGAGCTATTACGCCGCGGAATATTTGCCGGCGTGTTTCCCACACGTCGGCGTCTGGCAAATGCCGGGCGGTGCCGATCTCTATACTTATCTGGCGCGGCGTTACACCACCACCGATCTCACACCGCAACAGATTCACGAGAAAGGTTTGAGCGAAGTGGCGCGCATTCGCGGCGAAATGGAAGCGGTCATTAAAAAGGTCGGCTTCACTGGCACGCGCGCGGAATTTTTTGAAAAACTTCGGACCGATCCGCAATTTTTCTACAAGACGCCGGAGGAATTGTTCACGGCGTATCAGGCACTCGCAAAACGCATCGATCCGAATTTGGTGAAGGTCTTCAAGACCTTACCGCGCATGCCATACGGAGTGGTGAAGATTCCCGATAACATCGCGCCCGACACCACCACGGCTTACTACAATCGTCCCGCTGCCGACGGTTCACGCGCCGGCAGCTATTACGTCAATCTCTACAAGCCCGAGACGCGTCCGAAGTGGGAGATGATGGCGTTGTCTCTGCACGAGTCAGTGCCAGGTCATCACCTGCAAATCGCGCTCGCCCAGGAGCTCGGTGAAATTCCGAAGTTCCGCCGCTACGGATTTTACACGGCATTTTCCGAAGGCTGGGGACTCTACTCGGAGTCGTTAGGCGAGGACATGGGACTGTACGACGATCCGTATTCGAAATTCGGCCAGCTCACCTATGAAATGTGGCGCGCCGTCCGGCTCGTAGTCGATACCGGCATGCATTTCATGAAATGGGATCGGCAAAAAGCGATCGACTATTTCATGGAGAACGCGCCCAAAGCCGAGAACGACATCGTCAACGAAATCGATCGTTACATCACCATGCCCGGACAGGCGCTCGCCTACAAAATCGGCGAGCTGAAAATCAAAGAACTGCGCGAACGATCGAAGCAGCAGCTCGGCGACAAATTTGATCTGCGAGAATTCCACGATGCCGTCCTGCTCGCGGGTGCGGTGCCGCTCGATATTCTGGAGCGAAATATCGACGCCTGGATCGCGACGAAGAAATCGGCCGCGCCGAAAAGCTAGGACTCGTTAGGCGGCTGCGGCGGCGCGGGCTGGACGATTGGCCTAACGAATAGTGGAATAGAAGCTTCCTGGCGGCCATCCACGCCAAGATCAATCGAATACTCGCCGTAGTTCGGTAGCTTGAGTTGCTGGATTTGCAGGACGAGACAGGCGGTGACGCTGTGCTCGTTCGGCGGAAAACTCACTTGCGTGTTCGCGTCCAGTGTCGGCATGACTGCGGTTCCGTCGGCATCCATGAAGGAAATGCGGACACGCTTCTGACCTTCCTCCAATTTTTCGAAACGCAGCTTGATCGCGAGCGCGCAGAGCGGATGCGTCACGGGCGTGCTCGCGGCGTGAATGCGGTCAAACGAACCAAGAATGTTCAGCTTGCCACCCATATCGGCAGTGGCCGCATCGCAAAGGGTAAAGATTTCGACCTTCATTCGGCCGCAACTCTACGTCATCGATGACTCGAGTCGAACGCTTCGCCCAAATCAGCCACATCCCTGGCTCGTCCCGCATTCCGTGCACACACCGCACGCGCCCGCGCGGATGACTTTATCGCTGCCGCAATGTGAGCAGGTGATGTCCATGAACATGTTCCCGAGTGCGGTCGCGACGCGTTCGGCGTGGGTGTGCCCGTTACTCTGCACATGCGGTGCGCCGTCGTTGGGCGTGTGATTCGTCACGACGTCGAGGATCTCCTTTTCTCCCGTGCGCGGCAAATCGGAGACCGGGCGATTGACCGCCTTTTTCTCCATGTCGGGAATTTCCTTCATCGGCAAATCGGCTTGCGCGCGATGCGGCGCGATCGCTTCCTTGTAGCCTTTGATGAATTGGCAGCCGAGCCAGCGGTAAACGTAATCGGCAATGCTGGTGGCGTTGCGGATGTCGGGATTTTTCGTGAAGCCGCTCGGCTCGAAACGTTGGTAGGCGAATTTCTTCACCAAACTTTCCAGCGGCACACCATACTGCAGCGCGATCGAAGTGAGCGTGCCGACAGTGTCCATCAAACCGCCAATGGTGCTGCCTTCTTTCGACATGGTAACGAAGAGTTCGCCCGGCATTCCGTCCTCGAAGAGACCGACGGTGATGTAGCCTTCGTGCCCCGCGATCTCGAAGCGATGCGTGAGCGACATGCGCGTGTCGGGCATGCGATGACGCACCGGACGATCGCGCACGACCGCGAGTTCTTGTTCCAATTCGAGGATGCGCATTTCGAGCTCGGGTCGCTCGATCATCATGTCGAGTGCACCCGTCATCCCGCCCATGTCCTTGGTCTTTTTCGTGTTCAACGGCGCGGAACGCTTCGAACCGTCGCGATAAATCGCGATCGCCTTCAGACCAAGACGCCAGCCTTCGACGTAGGTGTTCATGATTTCGTCGACCGACGCGCGCTCAGGCAAGTTGACGGTTTTGGAAATGGCGCCGCTCAAGAACGGCTGCGCGGCTGCCATCATACGCAGATGACCCATGTAGCCTAACGAACGCTGGCCGCGATTCGGTTTAAAGGCGCAGTCGAAGATCGGCAAGTGTTCCGGTTTCAACCCCGATGAAATCTTCGAGCCATCGGGATCGGTCACATCTTCAATCGTGTCACAGGCATCGATGTGCGCGATGATCCGCTCGATCTCTTCTGAGTTGTAACCGAGATGCTCTAGCGCGGGCTTCACCGTTTGGTTGACGATTTTCAACATGCCGCCGCCGGCGAGCAGTTTGTATTTTACCAACGCGATGTCGGGCTCAATACCGGTCGTGTCGCAATCCATGAGAAAGCTGATCGTGCCGGTCGGCGCGAGCACCGTGACCTGAGCGTTGCGATACCCGTGGCGTTTGCCTAACGACTGGGCGCTGTCCCAGACTTTGGCGGCTTCATCCTTCAAGTAAGCGAACTCCTCGTTAGGCTGAATCTCATTCACCGCGCAACGATGCAGCTCAATCACTTCCTGCATCGAAGCGACATTGTCTTTCGCGAGCGGTTTCGACACGCCGCTGCAACGCGCGTCGCGATAACCGGGGAACGGCCCCATCGCTTTGGCCATGCGCGCGCTTTGTTCGTAGGCCTCACCAGTCATGATCGACGTGATCGCGCCGCAAATCGCGCGGCCTTCCGCGCTATCGTAACCGTAGCCGTAGCTCATGATGAGCGAACCTAGATTAGCGTAACCGAGCCCAAGCGTACGGAAGATGTGCGAGTTCTCCGCGATTTCCTTGATCGGATAACTGGCGTTATCAACCACAATTTCCTGCGCGGTAATGAAGACGCGCACCGCCGATTTGAAACGCTCCACGTCGAAAACGGCATCCGCGTTTTTGAACTTCATTAAGTTCAGCGAGGCAAGATTGCAGGCAGTGTTGTCGAGGAACAGATATTCGCTGCACGGATTGGTGGAGTTTTGCCGATCGGTGCCTTTGCAGGTGTGCCACTTGTGAATCGTCGAATCGAACTGCATTCCGGGATCGCCGCAGACATGCGTGCCCTCCGCGATTTTGCGCAGTAATTCGCGCGCATCTTTCCGTTCGCAGGGAGAACCGTCCCGCACACGTTTCGTCCACCATTCGCTGCCTTCCACTGCCGCGTCCATGAACTCATCGCTCACGCGCACGCTGAGATTTTCATTCTGATACATGACCGAGCCGTAGGCGTCGCCGTTGTAACTGCCGTCGTAACCTTGCTCGATCAGCGCCCAGGCTTTGCGCTCCTCGTTCTGCTTGGCGTTGATGAATTCCTCGATATCGGGATGCCAATCCTTCAACGTATTCATCTTCGCGGCGCGACGCGTTTTCCCGCCGCTCTTCACCACGTTCGCCACCTGGTCGTAAACTTTCAGGAACGACAACGGACCGCTCGGTTTTCCGCCGCCAGAAAGTTTCTCCCGCGTGCTGCGCAGTGACGACAAATCAGTGCCAGTGCCGCTGCCGTACTTGAAGAGCATCGCTTCGCTCATCGCGAGACGCATGATGTCTTCCATCGTGTCCTCGACCGATTGAATGAAGCACGCGCTGCCCTGCGGATACTCGTATTGCGACGGCGCGCGTTCCGCGATGCCGGTCTCGCGGTTGTAGAAATAATTTCCTTCGCCCGCGTCGCGACCGGTTCCGTACTGATGATGCAAACCAACATTGAACCAAACCGGCGAATTGAATGCGCCGTGTTGATTCACACAGAGCCAGGTAAGTTCGTCGTAAAATAATTCCGCAGTTTTTTCATCCGCAAAATAGCCATCCGCGACTCCCCAATCCGTGATCGTGCGTGTGACGCGATGCACAAGTTGCCGCACGGAAGTTTCGCGCCCGCCTTTGTGCGGATTCGTTCCGTTGGCGATGTCGCCGTAGAAATATTTCGAGACCGCGATCTTCGTCGCCAGCGCACTCCAATTTTTCGGAACCTCGATGTTCTCCTGTTTGAAGATCACCTTCCCGCTGTCGTCGGTGATTTCAGCCGTCCGTTTCTCCCACTCAATCTGGTCGAACGGCGCGACCTCCGCGTCGCTGAAAACGCGCTCAAACCGCAACCCGGAATTCTTTTTCGTCGCGCGACTTTTGCGTGCTCCGCGCGAGTTGCGGCCTTTGTTGAGCGAGGAGGGTTGGATTCCGGGTTTGAGTTGGATCATGGCAGGAGAAGAGAGGTAGAAGTGGTGAAGGCTTGTGAATAACTTCGGACGACGAGACAGAACGACGTGAACAGCTCTACCAACATCCTGTTAACGGCGGGAAATTACCGAAATACAAGATACTGGGGAAGCCGTCCGAGCGGTCTACAAGATGCAGCGCTCAGACACCCTCGTTCAAGCCGAAATTTGTAACATTTTTTCTCGAGGGAAAAGGTGGATTTGCGGGATGACCGCTACCGTTCAAGAACCATTCGAATGCTGGATTTGAGTCGCCTACAGACGAGTGACGCTGGGTTGCAATGCCAGGGCGTTTCTCCTACAGTGCGCGCGCGCAAAGGAAGGGTGGCTGAGTTGGTTTAAGGCACTCGACTCGAAATCGAACGTGGGGTTAAACCCACCGTGGGTTCGAATCCCACCCCTTCCGCAGTCTTTCCAAGAGCTCGCACATATGTTGTCACCACTTCGATTTGCTTTTATCGCGTTGATCGCCTCTGCCCCGGTTTCGCGCAGTTCGATTGCTCCGCATTCTTTTCCGAAAGATGGACCAACCATCGCGGGAAATCGCGCTGCCTTGCGTGGGAGAATCGCCGCTGCACCTACTGGCGCTCCGCTGGAAGTGAAGCGCGCGATCTGGGCGGCCAATCAGCTGACCACGAAACCCTACCGTTACGGTGGTGGTCATAAGTCATTCGCGGATTCGGCCTACGATTGCTCTGGCACAATCTCGTATGCGCTCGGCGGCGCGGGATTTGTAAAAAAACCGATTAGCTCGAATGAGTTCCGGCGTTTCGGCCAGCACGGGGCGGGCAAATGGATCACCATTTATGCGCGTAATGGCCACACTTTTGCCACCATCGCGGGCCTGCGTCTCGACACCACGCCGTGGAACACGATGAAAATCGACAAGCATTGGGCGCCGCGCTGGCAGCCCACGCCGCGCGAACCGCGCGGTTTCGAAGCGCGTCATCCGGCCGGTTTGTAATTGCCTAACGAGTAGTTGGCTTCTTTCCGAAAAGGAAAATCGTTGTCCCAACGAACTCGGTCGCGACGACGACGATGATGATCTTCGCCGCAAACCAGAGTCGGCTCTCCACTTCGACGATCGGGAAGATGGTGAAGACAATATAAGTCAAAGTCGTTAGGCCGCCGACGATCGCGGCCAGTTTCAACCAAATGGGCGCGCGTAATTTCATCGCCCGCAAACCAAAAATCGGAATCGCGAACAGAACCAGATACGCCACCGCATAGAAAATTCCGCCCGCGTTATCGATGACTTGAAACGCTTCTTGTGCACCGACGCCGATGAGGCTGGCGATGGCAAAGATCAGCGTGACTGCGCCGACGAAGAGAATGGAATTGATCGGCGTTTTGTAACGCGGATGGAGCTTGCTAAACCACGCGGGAACGATGCTGTCCCAGCCGGCCACCATCGGCAGACGCGTATTGCCGGTAAAATAAATACTGACGAGAGCGATCGTGCGGCCCGCGAGCAAAAGAATGGCGAGCGAAGCGATGGTGGAACCGGCAGCGCCGAAGGCATTCGCGCCCGCGCGCAAGGTTTGCGGCACCGGTCCGATGAGATCGAGTGCGGTAAAATTCACGAAGGCCATGACCGAACTCGTGCCGAAAATAAACATGATCGCGATGATCGGCGCCGCGATAACTACTGAGCGCGCGATGTTTTTCGCCGGGGCGCGCGTCTCGCCCGCCATAATGGCGACATATTCGAAACCGCTCAACGCACCCAGGGCCATCTTGCTGAAAATGTTGATGCTGAAAAGCGATGCGGTCGGCAGGGCAAATTCGATCGGCCGATATTCTGGGAGTTTTCCCATCGCGTGCGCGACGAAAGGCAACGCGATCAGCGCGGCATAAGTGATGAGAAGAAAAAACGCGCCGACGTTGTGGACCCATTTACCGAGACTGAGTCCGCGAATCGTCACGAGCACGAGAGCGCCGACGAGCAGTCCATTCAGGGCTGAAACGAAAAGACGATTCGTCGGCATCCATGCCGCACTGGGACCGAGCGCATAGAAAAGATTCGTCGCCACCACCAGTCCGGTCGCGGCCATGATGGTGATGCCGAGCAGCCAAAGGTTCCACGCCACGATGAAGCCAGTGAATTCGTTGAAACCAAATTTCGCCCACTGATAAAGGCCGCCTTCCAATGGCAGGATGCGGTTCAAATAAATGATGACCGCCGCCATCGGCAGATAAAAACAAATGATGGCGAGCAGCCAGTAAGCCGCCTGCGATGGGCCGAGTTTCGCCGCCGTGCCCACCCACGACCCGCCCACGACGAAAACAATCTGCGTCAGAACAAGATCGCGCAGGCCGAGCTCTTTGTGAAAAGCGGCGCTCTGCGCTTCGACGCGTTTTTCTTCCTGCGCGAAACGCGAACTACTGGTCTCGTTAGGCACGAACGGCAGTGTGGCAGATCGCGCGAAAAAAATGAAGCGGCGGCGACCTTGCGATCACCGCCGCTCATCTCTCTTGGCTTCCTGGTAACAGCTACTGCGAACGCGCTTCGTGCATTTCTTTCATCGCGTTCATCATGTCCTGATGCGCTTTTTTCTCGGCGTCGAATTTCGCCTGCTGTTGCGCATTCAGGATCGGGCGAATCTGCGTGCCGGTGCTTTCCATGATCGCCTTGATCTTCTGCATCGCGTCTTCATGGATGGCTTTGATCTGCGGTTTTGCCGCATCGAGGATCGGCTGGATCTTGGCCTGTTGGTCGGCCGTCAGGTCGAGTTCCTTCGTCAGATGTTCGATGCCAAATCCATGGCCACCGTGATGTCCGAAAGGATGCTCACCCTTGGCGTTTTCGTCCGCGTAAAGGGCGATGGTGCCGAGCGAAAGGGCGCCGGCGATTGTCAGTGCAATTAATTTTGATTTTGTCATTTGGTTGTTTGTCTTTGTTTGGTCAGCGCGGTCGAGAGCGGTGCGCTTCTGTGATGAATGACCGGCTGCGCTCTTGGCCGGTTACAAAAATATTGTGGTTACTCGTAGGCGAGAACTTCGCGCACAGAGAGACGCAGCATGCGTCCGAGAAAAATCCAGATGGTCAGAAGAAGGATCACGCAGCCGCCGACGAGCGCGATAATGCCCGCCAGCGAAATGTGCAGCGGCACCGCCACGTGCAATAAATCGCGCGACGCCATCGTGTTTAGTTTGATGGTGAACACGACTCCCGCGATGACAGACACGATTGCGCTGAGCAGCGCGACCGTTCCGCTCTCCAGAAGAAACATCGCGCGCACTGTCCGCGGCGTCGCGCCGAGCGCGCGAATCACGCCGATCTCGCGCGCCCGTTCCAAAACATTCAGGGCAACTGACGCAGCCAGGCTAATCGCGCCGACCAGCGCAGCGGCCAAGGCAACGATGCGCATGACATCTGTCACCGCCGCGAAATGTTCCTCGAGCGCTTTTCGAAAATCGCCGCGCGTTTGAATACTGCTGGAAACGAAGTGCGCATCGAGCAGCGCTTGATCGAGCGCGTTGGAAATCGAATCCGGTGCGTCCGCCGACGTCTTCACGCGCAGGAGCGTGTTGTTATCGCCCATCGCGGTAATCGCTTCGAATGTCTGATACGTGCCGTAGATAATCGGCGCGCCGATTTCTTCTACCACGCCGACCACACGCACGGTCTTGCGTCGATCGCGAAAATGAATTTCGAGTTCGCTGCCGACGCGCGCCCCGGCAACAGCTTCCTGCACCAAGCGGTTGATTACGATCGTGTCCGATTCGCCGTTAAGTGGGAGACGTCCCTCTTTCACCGGCAGCTGGAACAAACGCGTCTCCGTCGGATAACCGAGGAGCGAAATCCGCGACGATTCCTGTTGGTTGGTCGCGATGGTAATTGCCGCCGTCCGCCAGGCTTCGGCGATTTCAATCTCTGGAACTTGTCGCGCGACCGCCGTCAATTCGGCGGAAGTCGCCGGGCGTTGCAACTGCACTTGAATGTCGTGAGCCTGATTGCCTAACGAGACGTCAACCACGCGCATCAGGCTTTCGTAAGTGTTGTCCGCAGTCAGCAACATTGCGCCGCCGGCAGACAATGCCAGGAGCGTGATGGTCAGCCGACCGGGACGCCGAAAAGTATTTCGCAACGCAAAGGTCCAGCGGCGATTCCCGGGCATCTTCACCCACCTTGCCGTCCTTCCCGGCGCGACAATTCCCGGTTCTTGAATCGCCTTGTGCGCCGTCATTCGCGCGGCGCGGGCGATTGGCACAAACATCGCGAGCAACGGAATGGCAAAAGTGAAAAGCAGTTCGAAACGCAGAAGCGAATTCGGCGGCGACCAATCGGCCACATCGATATTGAAAACCGTTTGATAATAGCGGACCAGCGCGCGTCCAAGAAATGCGCCCAGGGGAAAAGCAATCGCATTCGCCGCCACGACGATCGGTGCGACCAATCCGAAATATTGTGCGGCCAGTTGATGCGAACGCGCCCCGAGCGTTTTCATGATTCCGACCTGGCGCACTTCGCGTTTCATCCAGATCGAAACCATGTAGAGGGCGAGCGACGCGCCGCAGACAAACGCAATCGCGGCGAAGGCCTGCAGCACGCGCAACATCGTGGCCATGAGCGAGGAATGCGGGTGTTGGTCGGGCAAGGCATCGGCGCGTAGCGGATTTTCGCCGGTCGCCTTAAGCGCATCGCGCAGTTCATGCGCGTAATCAGCCGTGTCGCTTAAGTCACTAGCATTTTTTAGCCTAACGAGTAGTTGATCGAGATCTTCACTCTGTCCGATCACGTTCGCCGTCACGCGATTCACATAACCGTAGATCACACGATCCTGCGGGCTCGGCGCGACCGCCGGATCGTGCACAAAACCCGCGAACGGAAGCGACGCCGTTCCGCCGCTCGGTTTTCGGATCTGCAACTCTTCGCCAGGTTGGGTCTCGAGCATTGATTGGCCGGATTGCTCGATGAAAATTTCGCCGTCAGTTGGCGGCCAGGTTGCATCATGCTGGTGGATTTTGCTCAATCGCTGGCCATCGAAATTTCGCAGCACCGTCAGCCGCATGGGAAACCATTTTCCTCCTTTGCCAGCAACGCGGCTGAAGACCACACGCCGCGCGTCCACCTCGGCCACGCCTGGTTGCGCTCGAACTTTTTGCAGCAACGCGGAATTAACTTTGTCGAACCAAACGACGATGTTGGGCGATTCCGATCCGGCGAAACTGCGCGCGACTTCGCGTTGCAAAACGGCACGTGCATTCAAGGCCGCGACGACACCGGCGGCGCCGAGTGTCAGCACCAAACCGATCAACGCGATCTGCAATCGATGCGCCCGAAAATCGCCAAGAATCTTGCGCCACTGTGTGTTCACGAAGGTGACGACCTGTCGGCGATAACGGCGCCGTCCTGTAATTCGATGACGCGATGCGCGCGGCGCGCCAAATTCGCGTCGTGCGTCACGATCATCAGCGTTTTGTTCTGCGCGATTAGTCCGTGAAAAAGTTCCGTCACGGCCGCGGCTGTTTCGGTGTCGAGATTGCCCGTTGGTTCGTCCGCGAGAACGACCGGCGGATCATTGGCCAGTGCGCGCGCGATCGCAGCGCGTTGCTGCTGGCCGCCCGATAATGCGGACGGCAATTTATTCGCCTGATCGCTCAGACCGACGAGCGCGAGCAATTCTTCCGCGCGAGTTCGTCGTTTTTCCGCGGGAATTTTCCCGACAAAGTCCATCGCGAGCAGAATGTTTTCTTCAACCGTGAGTGTCGGCAGCAGCTGAAAGAATTGGAAAACGATCCCGAGATTGCGGCCGCGCCAGAGCGCCATTTTTGATTCGGTCAATCGATTCAGGCTCTCGCCCGCCGCGCGCACGTCGCCGGAGGTAACTCGATCGAGTCCGGCGATGAGATTGAGCAAAGTCGACTTGCCACTGCCGGATTTTCCCAGAACGGCGACGAACTCGCCGCGTGCCACTCGTAAGGAAACACCACGCAACGCGTGAAACTTGCGGCCGCCCGGTGAAGTATACGACTTCGTCGCAATGTCCAACTCCACGATCGCGGCCGGCCCGCCATTCGTTAGGCCAGACATCGCCTAAAAAAATCGGTGACGCTGCAGCGCGAAGAAATCGGTGCCGCTTAATTTGCCCTCCGCATCGAAGCGAAATGTTTTCGTTCTTGCCGGTCGATCGGCTGAGCGAAACTCGAGAGTGGCGACGCGCACATCGCCGTTGGTTTCAACCTTTGTCACAATTAACTCGTTAGGCGATTTCGCTTTCACCATCGCCTGCATGAGAAAATCCGTGGCGTTACTTCCTTCCGGCGCGCCTTCGACCGTAAACTTTTCCGAGACGCGCGGCTTCAACGCCGTGCCATCATGCACACGCATCGCTTCGGCAAAGGCGAGCATGAAATCCATGATCGGCTTGTCGGGCGCGACGTCGGCGGCGAACAAAACATTCGCGACTTTAGCGTCCGGCGGGCCGGGAGTGGCCGCTGGTTGAGTCCCGTGTATCCATTCTTTCAAACCGCCCTGCGCCCCGGCCATGGAAAAGAAAATGAGAATGAGGGTGAGTATTTTTTTCATGGGGAGAACGTGATCTTCTCCGACAAGACTGCGTGCGCCAGCCGGCGGTTACAAAAGTCGTTAGGCGAAAAGCATAAAGTCCAGAAACATCGGAAGTCTGTAACCGAATCCTTGGCGAAACTGTCTTATCGGACAGAGTGGAAACATTGTGGTGGGCATGGTTAACGATCTCGACGTCTCCGCACTGGTGGCGGCTGCGCTACGAGACGACGATGAAGCTGCGCGAGCACTCGTGCGGCATCTCTACCCCTTTGTCGTCAAAATGGTTCGATCGCACCGACCGCAACGCGCCGCCGAAGAGGACCTTTGCCAAATGATCTTCATCAAAATTTTTCAGAAGCTCGATCAATATTCCGGCGCGGTTCCGCTTGAGCACTGGGTCTCGCGCATCGCGATCAACACCTGCCTCAATCAGATCGCGGCGGAAAAAGCGCGGCCGGAATTGCGTCGAGCGGATTTGAGTGAAGAACAGGCCGCAGTAGTGGATAATCTGGCGACGACTTCAGATGAACTTGCTCCCGGTCAACAACTCGCCTCGCGCGATCTCGTGGCACATTTGCTCGATAGGCTCAAGCCAGCCGAGCGTCTGGTGATGGATATGCTTTATCTGCAACAAAAGTCGGTGGAAGAAATTCGCAAGGCCACCGGCTGGAGCGCGGCCCTGGTAAAAGTGCGCGCATTTCGGGCGCGGCAAAAATTGAAAAGCCAGTTCGAGCGTTTGCAGCGAAAGGAAGACAATGTCTAACATCGACCGCCTTTTTCGCGCGGCTAGTGCTGCGCCTAACGAATCGTTGCCGGAAGAAATGCCGTTCGGTTTCGACACACGCGTCTTGGCCAATTGGCGCGCATCACGTTCGAGCAATGGAAATGGTTCGCTGGAATTTGCGCGTTACTTCAAACGCATTGCCATGGCCGCAGTCGTGGTCGCGGCTTGTGCCGGCACGGGTGCCTTTTGGCAACTGCAGCAAAATGATGATCTCGACGAAGCGACCGGCGGCGCTTACGCCATGGCCGACAGCGCGATAGAAGCGAACACTTTGCAATGACCAAACACTGGAAATTATGGTTAGCGCTCGCGCTCCTTGTCGTCTTTTTGGCTGGCGGCGCGCTTGGTCTCTGCGCCGGCGTGATCCATGCGCGTCAGGTTTTTTTTGCGCGGCATGGTGGCTTTGCTGGCGGTCGCATGCGGGAACATTTGCGCCGCAAATTAGAGCTCACGCCGGAGCAATACGACAAGGTCAGTCCGATCCTCGATCAGACCGAACGGCGTCTGGAAGAGATTCGGGCGGAGACTGGCCAGCGCGTGCGCGAAGCGATGAATCAATCGCACGATCAAATTGTTCCGCTGCTCAATCCGGACCAACGAAAGAAACTCGACGAAATGCGCGAACGTCATCGGCACATCATGCGCATGCACGGCGGCGACATGCCGCCCCCGCCCGACGGTCACTAATCGACCACTCGTTAGGCGAACTCGCGAAAAATCTCCGCGCCAATTTCGAACGAGCGCAGCCGCGCCGCGTGATCGAAAATTTGTCCGGTGGCAATTATTTCGTCGGCGCCGGTTTCGTCCAGAATGGATTTTACCCGCGTGCGAATGGTCGCGGGCGATCCGATGAGCGCATAACGCATTCGCTCGTCCACGGCCGCGCGCTCCAGCATATTCCACTCAACTTCCATGTCGTCGACGGGCGGCGGCAATTCGCCGGGCTGGCCGCGCACAAGATTCAAAAACATCAGCTGCGCGGAAGTGGCGATTCGCTGACCTTCTCGGTCGGTCTCCGCGCCAAAGAGTCCGGCGCCGATCATGACGTAAGGTTTCTGCAACTGCGCCGACGGTTTGAATTCGCTGCGATAAATCTTGAGAGCGACGTGCAGATATTCCGGCGCGAAATGTGAGGCGAAGGCGAAAGGCAGGCCGAGCTCCGCCGCGAGACGCGCGCTAAAATCGCTCGAGCCTAACAAGTAGAGCGGCACCTTTAAACCCGCGCCCGGTACCGCACGCAACCTCTCGTTAGGCGCAGCCGGCTTGAAATAGGATTGCAGTTCGAGAAGGTCTTGCGGAAAAGTCTCGCCGCTGCTGCCGAGATAACGCCGCAAAGCGCGTGCAGTCAGCTGGTCGCTCCCCGGCGCGCGACCGAGGCCGAGATCGATCCGTCCGGGATAGAGCGATTCCAGCGTGCCGAACTGTTCCGCGATCACGAGCGGCGCGTGATTCGGCAGCATGATCCCGCCCGCGCCGACGCGAATCTTTTTCGTCGCGCCCGCGACATGACCGATAACGATCGACGTCGCCGCGCTCGCGATTCCTGGAAGATTGTGATGCTCCGCTAGCCAGAAGCGATGATAACCCCACTCCTCCGCGTGCCGCGCCAGATCGGCCGTGTTGCGAAATGCCTGCGACGCGTCACCGCCTTCGACAATCGGTGACAGATCGAGAACGGAATAGAACTGCATCAGGTCCGAACGGACTGCACGATCAGCAGCACGATATCGAGCAAGGCCACAACGATGATGAAGGCGCCGAATTTCTTCTTGCTCCAATACGGAATGGTCTCGTTAGGCGAAAGCTCCTCTGTGCGCTTCATCCCGGTCGGCGTCATCTCGAATCGCCAACCGATGATGAGCGCCATGGGAAATCCCAGCGCGACGATGATGATGAAAAACTTGAGCAGACCCGGTGCATCCATCATTGGAAAAAAGATCCAGGCGAGATCAATCGCCAGCCAGGCGAGCAACAGGTAAACGACCGTGACCTTGTGCACGTTGCGGCGTCGAAATTCGCGAAAGAAATTGGTCATGCGCCGTGATATTTCCGCCAGTAGCGCACCGCGCCACTCACTGCCATGTAGCTTGGATCGGCCGCCTCGTAGTTGTCGACCTCATCCTGCTTCGCGCCATGCTCGCGCAAATCGGTGTGTTCGTATTCAGCAAAAGGCGCAATGAGTTGCGGCTCCTCTTTGCCTTCGCGCAACCGATCGCGAAACCATTCCGACCAGCGCCGCACACGCTCTTCCAGTTGGTCGAAATGCATCGCGATCGAATTTTCCACCAAACCAAAATGCGGAAGATAAAGTTTCGCCGGATCGAGAACGCGCATCTTCGCGATCGATTCGAGCCACGATTCGACGTGCAATTCCGGCGGGACGAAGGGCGGGATCGGCGGACCGCTGCCAATTCGCACGCCAGCAATGTCGCCACCGAAAAGGATGTCGTCCCAATGGTAAACGTGATGATGACTGGCGTGACCGGGCGTGGCGATGGCGCGAATGCCTAATGAATCCAGTTTAACCACATCGCCATCCTGCAGGATCCTGATTTTGTCTTCCGGCACGGGCGCGATTTTTCCCCACAATCGTTCCATGTCGTCGCCAAAAATCCGCGTGGCGGAATCGACTAATTTTTTCGGATCGATCAGATGCGGCGCGCCGCGCGGGTGCACGTAAATCCTCGCGCCCAATTCCGCGAAGCGCCAGCCTGCCCCGGCATGATCAAAATGAATGTGACTAAGAAAAACGTGCCGAACCTCTTTTGCTTCCGCCCCAATCCGCCGGAGTTCGGCCACGACGTTCTCGAAAGTGGATTCGGGACCGGTGTCGAAGAGCGCGATACCGTCCTTCGTTTCGAGCGCCGTCGCCGCAATCACGCCCGGGCATCCCAGCTGTCGCGTATCGAGAACGTGCATCATCGGAAATTCGCGTTCGCACTCTCACGTCATTTGGTCGAAAAGAAAATCATGAGTGCTCTTCGAATTCTCGCGGTTCTGCTCGCCTCGATTGCCATCTCGTTCGCGGCCGATTATCCGCAGCCGGCCGAAAGTGATTACATCATTAAGGACTTCAAGTTTGCGTCCGGTGAATCCTTGCCGGAATTGCGCATTCATTATCGGACTATCGGTAAACCGGATACCGACGCGCACGGGGAAATTCATAACGCCGTGCTGATCACGCACGGCACCACCGGGAGCGGCGCACAATTCGTTAGGCCGGAATTTGCCGGCGAACTTTTCGGCGCGGGACAGCCGCTCGATGCCGCAAAATTTTTCATCATCCTGCCGGACGGAATCGGCCACGGAAAATCGAGCCGGCCGAGCGAAGGCTTGCACGCGAAGTTTCCGCGCTACGGCTATCGCGACATGGTCGAAGCGCAGTTCCGTTTGTTAACCGACGGCCTTGGCATCAAACACGCGCGGCTCATCATGGGCACATCGATGGGCGGAATGCACACCTGGCTCTGGGGCGAAATGCATCCGGATTTCATGGACGCCCTCATGCCGCTGGCGAGTTTGCCGACGCAAATTTCCGGTCGCAATCGCGGGTGGCGCAAAACAGTCAGCGACGCTATCCGCAACGATCCCTCCTGGGAAAACGGCGATTACAAGACACAGCCGCAGAGTTTGCGCACCGCGGCGGAGATGTTGTGGTTCATGAGCAGCAATCCGGTCTTGCGCCAAACGGAAGCCCCGACTTTGGAGAAGACGGATGAGGTGCTCGAAAAGTTCGTCGCTGATCATCTGAAAAATGACGACGCGAACGACGTGCTCTATGCAATCGAAGCATCGCGTGATTACGATCCCGGTCCGAACCTGGAGAAAATTCGCGCTCCACTTCTCGCGATCAACTCCGCCGATGATCTGATCAATCCGCCTGAGCTCGGAATTCTGGAACGCGAAATCAAACGCGTCCCGCACGGACGCGCCATCGTTATTCCATTAAGCGACAAGACGCGCGGGCATGGCAGCCACACGCTGGCGGCGTTGTGGAAAGATGAGTTGGTAAAACTACTGGCCGAATCTACTACTCGTTAGGCCGAATTCCGCGTTGCGTCACCAGATAGACCGCGAAACTGCCTAACCAGTGGCCACCTTCGTAATGTTCGCCGGTGACGGCGGCTAACCCCGCGCGACGATGCGCCGCGGCCGCGGCTTGCAAAGCACCACGGCGCGAATCGTCTTTGGGCAAAACGGAAAGAATTCCTTCCAGCATCCAGGCACGGCTTAGATTCAAGCCGTCGAGGTGCGCCAACTTTGGATCGCTCGGATCCGGCGAGACAGCTATTGGCAGCCAGTCGATCTTGGACTCGTTAGGCAATTGCGGCAGAAAATCCTTCAGCCATTTCGCAAAATCATCCGCTGGAAGAACGCGGCGCATGACGTCCGCTTCCGCCAAACAGGGCGAAAGAAAATCTTCCCCGGAAGGTTCGTAAGCCAGGGGCGCGTTCTTGTCGGCGTCGAAAAATTGTCTGGCCTTTGCGCTCACCAGTTTCGCGAACTCTTCGTTCTTAACCACGCGCGCGTAGTCCAGCATCAAGCCCAGGGAAAAGGCCGTTTGATTGTGTTCGCCGATGCGAATTGGGTGAGAAAGTTTCGGCAGCCAGTTCGTTAGGCGCTCAAGCGCGGCCGTTTCGACCGGCTGCAAGTTTGTCGATAATTCGCGTGCCTCCGGATCATCCCATTCGCGCAATTCGGCGCAGAGTTGCAGCAACCATGCTAATCCATATGGCCGCTCGAAACTGGCGCGACCTTCGCCGCGCAAATAGGCCGCCTCCTGTTTGAGATTCTCCGCGCTCAAACTCTTGCGCAGTGCTTCGCGCGCCGCGGCCGCGAAAGGCGCATCGGGAAATGTTCTCGTCAGGCGAACGAGCAACCAATGGCCGTGCACGGAGGAATGCCAGTCGTAACAGCCGAAAAATGCCGGCGTCAGTTTGCGCGGCGGCGCGACATCGGCGTCGCTGTTCAAATTGTGGCTGATCTTGTTCGGATACTCTTTGGCGACGCAGGCGAGCGCCAGATCGGCGAAACGTTGCGCGGCTGCGACATCGAATTTCGGCGAAGATTCTTCCGCCATAACCACGAGCGGGAGCAAAAATAGAAATGCGCACGTTTTCACTTGCGGTAGTTATGGTTTGAATTTGAAAACCAGAAAACCAGAAAGTTCTGATTTCACCAAAGCGGAGCTGCGCAAACTGCGGGCGTTGAAAACACCGCAAGGCATTCAACGCTTTCTCGATTCGTTGCCGTATCATCTGGCGACGACGGCCTGGTCGCCGCGGCGCGTTTTGCAGGAAGGCACGGCGCATTGTCTGGAAGGCGCGATTTTCGCCGCGGCTGCGCTGCGCGCGCTCGGATATGCGCCGCTTATTTTCGACTTGGAAGCGGAACAGGATACCGATCACGTCGTGGCGATTTATCGGACGCGCGGACACTGGGGCGCGATCGCCAAATCGAACTTCTCAGGTTGCCGCGATCGCACGCCGGTTTATCCGACCTTGCGCGAATTGGCCCTGAGTTATTTTCACATCTATTTCAATCTGCGCGGCGAACGGACGTTGCGTCGCTATTCGCAACCGGTGAATCTCGCGCGTTTCGATAAACGCGATTGGATGACAACGGACCAGGAGGTTTGGTTTATCGCCGATTATCTCTGCGAAATTCCGCATCGTCCGGTGGTCAAGCGGACCTTGTTAAAAAATGCGTACCGCATAGACGCGCGCACGATGCAGGCCGAGATGGTCGGTCATCGAAAGAAGCACTAACCTGCGTTCGTGGAGACGAAGACACATATTCTAATCACCGGTTCGACGCGTGGCATCGGCGCCGTCACGCGCGACGAATTGAAGAAACAGGGCGCTCGTGTCATCGGTCACGGTTCGCGCGCAGCCGGAGCGGAAGAAATCCCCGCGGATCTCTCGCAGCCCAATGCAGCGGATGCACTGTGGCGCGAAGCGATCGAACGACTCGACGGCCGGATTGACGTCCTGATCAATAATGCCGGCATTTACGAACCTGTGTCCGTTGGAGAGAGCACGGAAGTTTGGGAAGCGCGCTGGAATCGCACCATGCAGATCAACCTCCAGGCCGCAGCGGATCTTTGCCGACTGGCCGTTTCGCATTTCCGATCGCGCGCCGGAGGCGGTCGCATCGTCAATGTCGCGAGTCGCGCGGCCCATCGCGGTGATTCGCCGGAGCACTGGCATTACGCGGCGTCGAAAGCGGGCTTGATCGCTGTGACAAAGTCGATCGCGCGTGGATTCGCGACCGAAGAAATCTACGCCTTTGCCGTCGCGCCCGGTTTCACCATGACTGGAATGGCGGAAGATTACCTAACGAGTCGTGGAGGTGACGCGATCCTGAAAGAGATACCATTACGTCGCGTGAATTCCGCGGAAGAAGTTGCCAACGCGATCGTTTATCTCGCTCTGCACGCTCCAGCCGCAATGACCGGCGCGGTGATTGATATCAATGGCGCGAGTTACGTGCGCTGATTTGCCTAACGAGTAGTTAATTCGCTGCTAAAACGCGGCTGTCCTACCGCGTTTCAACCGTTGTCCCAAAAGCGGAACGGTCACATCCCAAGCACGACACGTTTCCGATGGACTCGTAAAATGATCCACATTCTCAAGTGGCTGATTTAATGGTATTTGTGACTTGTTTTTGGCGGTGGCATAGGCCTTGCAAATAGAAGCGGCCTAACCAAACAAACCAATGAAAAACAAAAACACTTATTCGCTTCTCGTTCAGTCCCAGGAGAAGGGTCGCTCGATTTTCGAAGCTTCGATTTATGGCCTCGTGATTCTCTGCACCGTTTTCTCCGCCTGGTCGTTCGCGGCGCATTCGATCATGTTGCCCGGAATGAACCACGTGGACAAAAACGCGGGGACGGAAATGGCCGCGCAAGCAGCGGCGGAGAACCCTGTCGCCATCGCGAGCAACGCCGACGCCAACGCGCTGTAATCGTGGCGTTGCTAAACGCCTAACGAGTCCTGCGTGAACACGTTCCTGAAGGATCTGCAGTATGCCGCGCGCATGCTGCTGAAAAATCCTGGTTTCAGCGCCATCGCGGTCATCGCTTTGGCGCTCGGGATCGGTGCCAACACCGCGATCTTCAGCGTGGTCAGCGCAGTTCTGCTGCGTCCGCTGCCTTATCCGCAGCCGGAACAAATCGCCGCCGTCTGGGCGGCGGACAATACCAAAGGACACGCGAAGACTTCGTTTTCGTTTCCGGATTTTGCGGACGTGCGCGCGCAGAACCAGGTCTTCAGCGCGATGGCGGCGTACGACGATTCCGACATGACCGCGACCGACCGCGGCGCGGATGCCGAGCACATGCACGGCCTGCTGGTGACGTCGGATCTTTTTCGTGTCTTAAACGTGAATCCGATTCTCGGACGCGGCTTCACTGCCGATGACGACAAACCCGGCGTGCGCGTCGTCGTTTTGAGCTACGACCTTTGGCAACGCCGGTTCGGCGGTGATCGCAACGTTCTCGAAAAAACGATCACGTTGAACGAAACGCCGCATCAAATCATCGGCGTCATGCCGCCGACGTTCCGTTTTCCAATCGAAAAAACGTCCGCCGTTTTCTGGACTTCCGCCGCAACGCAATTTGAAGCCGCGCCCGGCAGCACCGAGACCTCAGCTTCGCAGCGCGGCATGCACTTCTTGCACTCCATCGCACGCCTCAAACCGGGTGTGAGCGCGGCACAGGCGGAAGCGAACACGAAGACCATCATGGCTTCGCTGGCCACGCAATATCCCGATTCGAACAAGCGCTTCGATTCCTCGCGCGTCGTCGCGCTTCTCTCCGATCTAACTACCGATGTCCGTCCCGCGCTCGTCGTTCTCCTCGCCGCCGCCGGCTGCGTCTTGCTGATCGCATGCGTGAACGTGGCCAACCTTCTTCTCGCCCGCGCCACTTCGCGCGAAAAGGAAATGGGAATTCGCGCCGCGCTCGGCGCGAGTCGGGCGAGAATTTTCCGGCAGCTCCTCACCGAAAGCGCCTTGCTCTCGTTAGGCGGTGGCGCCGCCGGGATGTTGCTGGCCGTTTGGGGAACAGCCGGCCTCGCCGCGTTGCTTCCGCAAAATTTTCCGCGCGCAGAGGAGATCGGACCCGACCTGCGCGTGCTCGCGTTTACCGCACTCGTTAGTCTTTTTACCGGCCTCCTTTTCGGACTCGCCCCGGCCTGGCGCGTTTCGCGGCCTGATGTTGTCAGCGCGCTCAATGAAAGCGCGCGCGGCTCGAGCGAAACCGCGCGCGGTCGCCGCCTGCGCGGAATTCTTGTCACCGCCGAAATGGTGCTCGCGTTTGTCTTGCTCGTCGGCGCCGGGCTCTTGATCCGCAGCTTTTGGCAATTGCAGAAAGTGCCGATCGGCTTTGATCCAAACCACGTCATGACCGCGAGTGTTTCGCTGCCCGAGGGCGACGGCGGACCGGAAATCACCAAGCGCGACGAACAATTTTACGTGCAGCTGATGGAACGGGCCAACGCCATTCCCGGCGTCCGTTCGGTCGCGGCGATCAGCCCATTGCCCTTGAGCGGCGCGGATTGGCGAACCGGGTTCGACATCGCCGGCCGTCCCACCGCGAAGTCCGATCGAGCGCTGAGCGCGGCGCGCGTCGTTACGCCGGGTTATTTCGGCACGATGGGAATTCCGCTGCGCAAAGGCCGCGATTTCGATCCGCGCGATAAGTTCGAATCGGCCGGCGTTGTCATCGTGAACGAATCACTCGTTAGGCAATATTTTCCTAACGAAGATCCAATCGGGAAAAGAATCACACCGCAAATTTCACTGGATGTGCGCGAACCGATCGAGCGCGAGATCATCGGCGTGGTCGGCGATGTGAAGGCGCGCAAGCTAACCGCGGAAAATATGGCCGAGTTGTATCTGCCGCACACGCAGGCGCCGAGCGGCAGCATGACGATTGTCGCGCGCACCCATATGGAACCGCAGGCGATCCTGCCTTCGCTGCGCGGCGCGGTTGAAAGTTTGAACAAAGATCTGCCGCTCTACGAAACGCGGACCATGCAGCAATATCTTGATCGCGCCGTCGCGCAGCCGCGCTTGAACATGACACTGCTCATCGTTTTCGCGGGTGTGGCCATCGTCCTCACCGCCGTCGGAATTTACGGCGTGATGGCTTACTCGGTCGCACAACGCACCCAGGAAATCGGCATTCGCATGGCGCTCGGCGCGCAACGTTTCGATGTTCTGCGACTCATCGTCGGACAAGGCGCGCGCTTGGTTGCGCTCGCGATGGTCATCGGCGTCGGCGCTGCGTTCGCCATGACTCGATCAATCGCCAGTCTGCTCTACGGCGTCGGGGCGACAGATTTCCCCACACTTTTCTCGGTCGCGCTTCTTCTCGCACTCATCGCGCTCCTGGCTTGCTGGTTGCCGGCGCGCCGCGCGAGCGGGATTGATCCGATCACCGCGCTACGCACGGAATAATTCGTATGCGAGAAGAAGCGCGGCGCGACACTCTGGGTAGCGCAAGCGTCTCGCGCGCCGGTTTCGGTGTCTCGCCGAAACGAACTTTTTTTCGAGCAAAGTCCACATCGCCTAAGGAGAGGAGAAACTTCGATGAATAATTTTCGCTACGCACTTCGCCAGTTGCGTAAGTCGCCCGGGTTCACTTTTGTCGCTGTACTAACGCTTGCGCTCGGCATCGGCGCGAACACCGCGATCTTCACTGTCGTTCACGCAGTTTTGCTTTCACCGCTGCCGTTCCCCGACGCCGATCGCATCGTCGCGGTGCAATCGCGCAACCTGCAGGAGAATCTCAAAGGGCTGGGCTTCGCGCCCGCCGGATTCCGCGATGTCGAGAAACAGGTCACCTCTTTCGAGGCCATCGCGGCTTATCGCTATAACTACGACAATCTCACGCGCGTGGAGAAACCAACTTCGGTCAGCGGAAGTCTTGTCACGCAAGATTACTTTCGCGTGCTCGGCGAGAAGGCGCTGATCGGGCGCACTTTCACGCCCGAAGACGCCGCGGCCAACGCAAAACCGACCGTTCTTCTGAGCTATGATTTCTGGCAGAAACAATTCGGCGGCCGGCGCGATCTCGTCGGCCAAACGGTCACGCTCGATGACGTTCCGCACGAGGTCATCGGCGTCATGCCGCGCACTTTCAAAGATCCATTTGGCATCGCCGCCGAGTGGCGACTCTTTCCGAACGAAGGCGGCGAGAACTTCGTCGCCAATGCGCGTTTCTGGGCCGTCATCGGACACATGAAAGCTGACGTACCAATGTCCACTGTTCAGGCCGAGCTCGGTACAATCAGCGCGCGACTCGCGCAGAGCGATGCGAAATTCTACAAAGGCTGGGACATCAATCTGAGTCCGTTGCGCGATCAGGTCGTCGGAAATTATCGCGAAGGTTTACTGCTGGTGGTGGGCGCCGCGCTGGTCGTGTTGCTTATCACCTGCGCCAATGTCGCGGGTCTGCAATTTGTTCGCGCCTCGACACGACAACGCGAAGTCGCGATTCGACTCGCTCTTGGCGCGAGTCGCGGGGCGGTCGCGCGCGGACATCTGATCGAATCGCTGTTGCTCGTCGCGGTCGGTGGACTCGGGGGTGTGTTGCTCGCGAGTTGGGGATTGGATGTGCTTCTCGCGAGCCTGGCGCGCGATTGGATTCCGCGCAGCGATGAAATCGCGCTCAACACGACGGTGCTTTTGGTCACCGGCGTGACCGCATTAGTAACCGGAATTCTCTTCGGACTTTTCCCCGCATGGCACGCCACGCGCATCGACGCGATCGATTCGTTGCGCGACGGCGGCAAAGGGGGCTCGGCCGGTCTGCAATCGGTGCGACTGCGCGGCGCGCTCGTCATCGCACAAATCGCGCTCACGCTCGTGCTGCTGGTTTGCGCGGGACTGGTCTGGAAGAGTTTCGCCGCGATCACGCGCGTGAATCCCGGGATTCAAATCGAGAACACGCTCAGCATGGTCATCACGCTCGCGCCCACGCAATACGACACGGGTCCCAAACGCATCGACTATTTTCGTCAGCTTCTCGAACGCACAAGTGTGATTCCGGGAGTGGAATCAGTCGCGTTCACTCAGACGATGCCGTTCACGTGGGGAATCCCGGCGACGTTTTCTGTTTACGGCTCTTCGAACGACGAAAACAAATTGCCACCGGCCATCTACGATTCCGTTAGTCCATCGTATTTTTCGACGATGCACATTCCGCTGCTGGCTGGCCGGGTATTTGCGGAAACCGACAACGCGCAATCGCCCGGTGTGATCATGATCAGCCAATCAACGGCGAAGAAATTTTTCCCGAATGAAGATCCGATTGGAAAGCGTCTGATTCTTCCGCCGGGCCGTCAGCAACCGAATCCCGTGCCGCTCGAAATCATCGGCGTGGTCGGCGATGTGCCGCGCGATGGACTCAACGCCGACACGCCATACCAGGTCTACGCGAGTTTGAATCAGCGTGCGTGGGCCTTCGCCACATTGCTTGTGCGCTCGCCGCTTCCAGTCGAAACACTCACGCAGACAGTTCAGCGCGCGATCTGGGCCTTCAATCCGGAGCAGACAATTTCCAACGTCGCGCCGGTGCGCACGCTGGTGAAACAAAGCCTGACGCAGCCGCAACTTTATCTCACGCTCTTCAGTCTCTTCGCGCTCCTCGCATTGCTGCTCGCCAGCATCGGTCTTTACGGGCTCATCGCTTACAGCGTCGCGCAGCGCACGCGCGAATTCGGCATTCGCTTCGCACTCGGCGCGCAGATTGGCGATGTGCTGCGACTCGTTCTCGGACAAGGCGCGCGGCTGACCGCGCTTGGCCTTGTCCTTGGTTTGCTGGGCGCGGCGGGAGTCGCGCGTCTCATGCAAACACTTCTCTTTCATACCGCCGCTTACGACCCGCTGGTCTTCGGCGGTGTTGTGTTAGTACTCGCGGTCATCGGCCTTCTCGCCGCGTTGTTGCCAGCGTTGCGCGCGACCAAGGCCGACCCAGTCGCCGCTCTCCGCACCGAATAGGAACGCCAACATGAACACACTGCTTCAAGATTTTCGTTACGCACTGCGCAAGCTCGTGCAGCAGCCCGCCTACACCATCATCGCCGTGCTCACGCTCGCGCTCGGCATCGGCGCGAACACTGCGATCTTCAGTGTGGTCAACGCGGTGCTTTTACGCCCGCTGCCTTATCCGGAACCTGATCGCATCGTTTATCTCAGCGAAGTAAACGGCGGGACGAACAGCGCGATCGCATTTCCGGATTACATCGATTGGCGCAACGATGCGAAATCGTTCGAGCATCTCGCACTCTCGCGCACGGAATCGCGAAACCTCAGCGGCATTGCCGGTCGTGAACCGGAGCGCGTCTCGGTCTCGTTCGTCACTGCGAACTTCTTTCGCGTGATCGGCCTCAATCCACAAATCGGCCGCACCTTTACGGACGACGAAGACAAGCCGGGCGCGCCGGCGCTGGTCGTGCTGAGCGATCGTTTGTGGGACCGCGTCTTCAATCGCGACCCAAACATCATCGGTCGCGCGGTGACGTTTCACGGTCAGCCGTTCACGGTCACGGGCGTGATGCCGCGGGAAATGGATTCGCCGCATGGCGTGGACGCGTGGTTCTCGGTGATGCGACGGAGCGCAAACGCCGCCTGGCAGAATCGCGCCAATCATCCAATGCTCTTCGCCTGGGGCCGGCTGAAGAAAGGTATCACGGTCGAGCAGGCGCGAAGCGAGATAAAAACCATCGCGGCGCGATTGGAAAAAACTTACCCGGAAACGAACGCGGGCACGAGCGGCGAAGTAAAACCGCTGCTCGATAACTTGTTAGGCAACTACCGCACAAGTCTCACGCTGTTGCTTTGCGCGGTCGCGCTCGTCCTCCTCATCGCTTGCGCGAATCTCGCCAATCTTTTCGCCGCGCGCGGTGCTTCGCGTTCGCGTGAGTTTGCCATTCGCGCCGCTATTGGTGCATCGCGCTTAGGAGTCGTTAGGCAATTGCTCATTGAAAGTTTTTGTATCGCGCTGATCGGCGGCGCGCTCGGTTTGCTCTTTGCCATTTGGGGACGCGACGCTCTTGTCGCCTTCGCGCCGGGTAATGCGCCGCGCTTCGAAGGCATCGGCTTCGATGCGCGCGTGCTCGGTTTCACTTTTCTGCTGGCCAGCCTGACGACAATTCTTTTCGGCCTCTGGCCCGCATGGCAGGTCGCGCACGCCGACATTCAAACCGCACTTCAAGCCGGTTCATTCGGTAGTTCCGAAACAAAAACAGCGCGGCGTAGTCGCGATTGGCTGGTCATCGCCGAAGTCGCGCTCACACTTTTGTTGCTCAGCGCCGCCGGTCTTGTTTTGAAGAGCTTCGCCAAGATGCAATCGGTCGCGCTCGGTTTCGAGCCGCGCGGACTTCTCACCGCGCGCATCGATTTGCCCTACACGAAATACACCGATCACGAAAAGGTCGCGAACTTCGACAACGCATTGCTCGACGGCGTGCGGCGCTTGCCCGGCGTGCAAAACGCAGCCGTTGGCGCGAATCCTCCGATGCTGAGCGGATGGCAGCTGAATTTTTTACCCGAAGGCGCGCCGCCGACTGATCCGAGCCAGCAGCCATCCGCCGATTCGGAAGTGATCGCGGGTGATTACTTCGCTGCGCTGCAAACAACATTGATCCGCGGCCGCACCTTCAACGCCGGCGACACCAAAGATTCGCCGCCGGTCGTGATCATCGATCAAACGTTGGCCGAGACAGCTTTCCCGAAACAGGATCCGTTAGGCAAACGTCTCGCCATCGGTGGTGCCGACGGGAACAGCGAGGACATCATTCTCTATGAAATCGTCGGCGTGGTCGCGCACATGAAACTGCGCGGATACGACGACGTGCCAGCGATACCGGCATTCTTTTTTGCCGAAACGCAAACGGCGCGAACGAATCAGGTATTACTCGTTAGGGCGAGCGGCAATGTGAAGTCGCTCGAGAGATCGATTCGCGAAGTCATCAATCGCGTCGATCCAACACAGCCGGTTTTCGACTTCCGCGCCATGGAAGAACGCGTGGCCGAAACCTGGTCGACGCAACGTCTGCTTTCATTTCTTCTCGCGATTTTTGCGGGTCTCGCGTTGCTCCTCGCCGCAGTCGGCTTGTATGGCGTGCTTTCTTACACTGCATTGCGACGCTTACGCGAAATGGCGGTGCGCATCGCATTCGGCGCGCGACCTGCGGACATCCGCGGTTTGGTTTTCGGTCACGGCTTCCGTTTGTTCGGCGTAGGAATCGCGCTCGGCGCAATCGGCGTTGCTGGCTCTGCGCCCGTCATCCGCAGTTTTCTTTTCGGGGTCGCAACCGCTGATCTGCAGATTTTTGCCGCTGTCGGTATTCTGCTCTCGTTAGTCACCGTGCTCGCCGCGTGGTTACCCGCGCAACGCGCCTGCCGCGTGAATCCGATCATTGCGCTGCGCGCAGAATAATTCGCCTAACGAGTCCTAATGGAAACAACCCTTCGCGACATTCGCTATGGCTTGCGCACCCTGCGCAAAAATCTCGGCTTCACCGCGGTGGCGGTGGTCGCCCTCATGCTCGGAATCGCGAGCACGACCGTCATCTTCAGCGTGATCAATGGCGTCCTGCTCCGCCCGCTGCCTTATCCGGACGCGGATCGGATCGTCACCATCTCGCAGACCATCGCCGCTTCGAATATTGCGCGCGGAGCGACAGCGCCGGCGAATTACGTCGATCTGGCGGCGCAGTCCGATGCCTTCGTCGCCATGGCTGCGTCGCGTGGCTGGCAGGGAAATCTCACCGAGGGCGACATGCCCGAACGTCTGCGCGTGACCATGACGACGACGAACTTGTTTCAAGTTTTTGCGAGCGCGCCGATCCTCGGTCGCGGTTTGCAAGCGGCGGATGAACAGCCCGGTCGTTCGAATGTCGCCGTGCTTAGTCAGGGTTTGTGGGAACGGAAATTCGGGAGCGATCGCAACATCATCGGTCGCGAAATTCGTTTCGATGGCGAACCGCGCACCATCGTTGGCGTGATGCCGGCCAGTTTTTCACCGGATGATTACGGCGAACTTTGGGTGCCATCGCCTTTCGGTGTGCCAACGCATGCCTTGCGGCCGACGCAAGACCCGCGCCGAATGCGCGACAGCAATTATCTCGATGTTTATGCGCGTCTGAAACCGGGCGTGACTTTGCAGCAGGCGCAAACGCAGTTGAGCGCGGTCATGGCGCGTTTGGAAAAAGATTACCCCGACGACAACATGGGCGAAGGCGTCGCCGTTACGCCGTTGCAGGAAGACAAAGCGGGCAGCATGCGGCCAGCGCTGCTCATGCTGGGCGCGGCGGTTGGATTTCTTCTTCTGATCGGTTGCGCGAACGTGGCGAACCTGCAGCTGGCGCGCGCGGCAGCGCGGTCACGCGAAGTTTCCATTCGCGCCGCGCTGGGCGCGGATCGCTCACGACTCGTTAGGCAACTTCTGACCGAAAGTATTTTGCTCGCGCTGATTGGCGGCGCGCTGGGAATTCTGGTCGCGGCCTGGGCCGTGCCGGTTTTGATGGCGATGGCGCCGCCCGCCTTGACAAGCTTCAAGGAAATTACACTCGATCGCGGCGTGCTCTTGTTCAGCCTGATCATTTCATTACTAACTGGCGTGCTCTTCGGGCTGGCACCGGCTTTTCAAGCCTCATCGGCGAATCCGAACGACTCGTTAGGCGAAGGCGAACGCGGCAGCACGGCCAGTCACAGCCGCAGCCGGTCCGTTCTGATCGCGACGGAAGTTGGACTAACACTGGTCCTGCTCATCGGCGCGGGATTGCTCATCAGAAGTTTCGGGAAGGTCACCAAAGTCGATCCCGGTTTCACGCCGGAGAACTTACTTGTCTTTGACGTCGGCCTTCCGCCCGCGACGGACGACGCGCACAATCTCGCCTTTTATCAGCAGGTGGTGGAACGCGTGCAGGCTGTTCCCGGTGTGATGCGCGTCGGCGCGGTCAGCCGGTTGCCGTTCTCCGGCGGTAACAGCGGCCGCTCCTTCAATCTTCCCGGCAGCGACAAAAACTACGACGCCGACATTCGCGTGAGCACGCCGGATTATTTTCGCACGATGAACATTCCGCTTTTGCGCGGACGCGTCTTTACTGAACAGGACACGAAAGATTCTGTGCGCGTTTGTGTGATCAACGACGCCACCGCGCGGATGGCGTTTCCCGGCGAAGATCCGGTCGGCAAATTCGTCGTCAATTTCGGACCGGACAGCGAGAAGCTGCAGATCATCGGCGTGGTCGGAAACATCCGGCATCTCGCGCTCGACACCGCGCCGCATCCGGAACTCTATCAACCACTCGGCCAGGCAAAATGGCCGCGCATGTTCATCGCAATGCGAAGCGCCGTGGGAAATTCGCTCGCGTTATTACCGGCCGCGCAGAACGCGGTCTGGAGCGTCGATCGCAACGTCGCGCTCGGTAATGTACGCACGATGGAAGACACGATCGCGCGGACGTTGTTGAAGCGAAAATTCACCATGACGCTGCTGACAATTTTCGCCGGCATCGCCGTCGCGCTCGCCTCGATCGGTTTGTATGGTGTGATGTCGTATTCCGTTTCGCAACGCACGCGTGAGATCGGAATTCGCATGGCGCTCGGTGCGCAACGTGCGGATGTGCTGCGACTGGTCGTTAGGCAAGGGATGTTACTAACCGCGATTGGCGTCGGGCTTGGGCTGGCCGGTTCGCTTGGCCTAACGAGACTTATCTCGAGTTTGCTCTTTGGTATCAGCGCGACGGATGTCAGTACCTTCGGCGCGGTTTCGATTTTGCTGCTCGCGATCGCGTTACTGGCCTGCTGGCTGCCGGCGCGGCGCGCGAGTGGCGTCGATCCGATGGTGGCGCTACGAGCGGAGTAAACGTTCCAAGCGCTTGCGTTGTAGCGACGCCGCTCTGTCGGCGTAAGAACCTTTTGCCTGCAATCCGCGCGTGTGACGGCGATAGAGCGCCGTCGCTACAACATCTGCCTAACGAGTCAGTTGTAAACGCCAGTTGAGCTTGCCGTCGGCGGCGATGTCGAGATAAGCGACGCTGGCCGGCGCGCCACGATTCGGCCGCGTCACGCATCCGGGATTAAGGAATAAGACATCGTGAACACGCTCGTACCGCGGTACGTGCGTGTGACCATGCAGAACGACGTCGACATTTTTCGGCGAGTCGTCAGGCGGAATATGAACAAGGCGAAAGCAGAGTCCGTTTCGTTTCAGAAGAACAACGAGAGGCCACTCGGTCTCACTGTCGCAATTTCCCCGGACAAGCGTCAGCGGCGGCCCGGCAGCGCGAATTTCCTCAAGCAAGCTCGGCGCGCAGACATCGCCGAGATGCCAGATTTCATCCACGTCGTCGGCCAATCGATTGAAGTTCGGCGGCAGATGATTGTGCGTGTCGGCCATGACCAGGACGCGAATCGATTTTCCCATGTGCGCAGTATCTGTATCGGCGTAAGCTTCGGCCAGTGTCTTTCCGTGATTTTGGCCTTTCTGATGAAGTCGTGCGCGGCACGCAAGCGATGGGATTTACTGATCCCACGCCGATCCAGCTGCGTGCGTTTCCCATCGTCCTCGCCGGTAAAGATTTGATCGGCACCGCGCAAACCGGCACGGGCAAGACGGCGGCGTTTGCCTTGCCCATTTTGACGAACCTTTCGCGACACGGTGCGTTTCGTTGTTTGGTTTTGGAACCGACGCGCGAATTGGCGGCACAAGTCGAGACGGCTTTTCGCGATTACGGACGCTTCACCAATTTGTTGGCCTCGTTAGTCCACGGCGGTGTCGGCTACGGCAAGCAACGCGAAGAAGCCGCGCGCGGCAGCGACATCGTGGTCGCGACGCCCGGCCGTCTGCTCGATCATTTACAGCAAGGCACGATGCGCCTCGACAAGGTAAATGTCCTCGTGCTCGACGAAGTCGATCGCATGCTCGACATGGGATTTCTGCCGGACGTACGCCGGATCGTGGAAAAGATTTCCACCGATCGACAGACGCTTTTGTTTTCCGCCACTCTGCCGCCAGAGATCGAACGCCTCGCTTCCTGGGTGCTACGCGATCCGGAGACGGTCGAGATCGGCGCACAGCGTTCGCCCGCGGAAACCGTGACGCACGCAGTCTATCCCGTCGCAGCGGAACAGAAATTCGAACTGCTCATGGCGTTGCTCGAGCGAACGAATTTCGATAGCGCGCTGATTTTTTCGCGCACCAAACATGGCGCCGACAAGATCGCGGTGAAGCTGAAGGCGGGCCGGCATTCCGTAGCGGTGCTGCATTCGAATCGCACGCAGCGCGAACGCGTCGAAGCGCTCGACGGTTTTAAGAGCGGCAAATACGAAATCATGGTCGCGACCGACATCGCGGCCCGCGGCATTGACGTCGCCGGCGTGAGTCACGTGATCAATTACGATGTGCCGGAGCATCCGGAAGATTACGTCCATCGGATCGGCCGAACCGGGCGCGCGCAAAAAGTGGGCGACGCATTCACGCTGATGAATGGTGAGGAAGTCGGATCGTTGCAGGCGATCGAGCGTTTCATCGGCGCGAAAATTCCGCGCCTGAAGCTGGACAATTTCGCCTATAAATATACGGCGCTTTTCGAGCCGGAATCGATGAGCGGCGGCAAACGCGCCATCGGCGGGGGGCGCACCCACGGCGGATATTCCTACGGCCGGCGGCGACGATAGACAGAAGCTTGCTCAAGACGCGCGCGTTTCATAAAGTCGACGCGGCGGACGCATCGCATGTCACTCGTTTTCGAACGTTTTCAGACAGAAGGAATCGCAGAACTCTCTTACTTGTTAGGCGATGACGATGAAGGCATCGCCGCTGTGTTTGATCCGACGCCGGATGTCGACAAGTACATAGAACTGGCGCGAGAGAAGGGCGTTTCGATCACGCACATTTTCGAAACGCACATTCACGCCGATTTGGTGAGCGGCGCGCGCGAGCTCTGCGCACGAGTGGATTCCGCAAAAATTTATGTGAGCCACGAAGCCGGCGCGAAATACGGCTTTGAAACGGAGAAGCTGCACGACGGCGATTCGTTTTCATTTGGCGACACACTTGTGACCGTGCGTCACACACCAGGCCACACGCCCGAACATATCAGTTTCGAGATGGCGGAATCGGCAACGCCGGAGAAACCGTGGGGCGTGCTGACCGGCGATTCGCTTTTCGTTAACTCAGCAGGTCGGCCTGACTTGTTAGGCAATTCGATGACCAAACAACTGGCGGCGCAGCAATTCAAAACGTTGCGCGAATATTTTCTCGAGCTGGCCGATAGCGTCATGATTCATCCGGGACACGGCGCGGGTTCGCCTTGCGGCGCGGATATCGGCGATCGCTTGCAAAGCACGATCGGCTACGAGCGCCTAACGAATCCTTTTCTGCAATTCGATGACGTGGAGAAGTTCACCGACTTCGCAATCGAGACTGCGCCACCGGTTCCAACTTACTACCCGCGGATGAAAAAAGTGAACGCGGAGGGGCCGGAGATCATCGGAAATTTGCCGAAGGTCGCCGCGGTTCCAGCGAAGGCATTTAAGAAGGCGATCGAAGAGAAAAAAGGTGTGTTGGTCGATACGCGCTCGATGCTCGCCTTCGGCGGCGGACATATTCCGGGTGCGCTGAACATCGGCGGCTCGCCATCGCTTTCGATCTGGGCCGGCTGGCTGCTTGATCCGGCGCAGCCAATCCTGCTCGTACTGGATAAGAACAACGCGCTCGAAGATGTGTTGAAGCTTTTCATTCGCACCGGCTACACAAAATTCGCCGGTTATCTCGTCGGCGGAATTCAGGCCTGGGAAGCGGAGGGATTTCCGCTCGAGCAAATTCCGCAATTGAGCGTGCACGAGATTCAAAAAAACGGCCGCGGCCTGCAGCTTCTCGACGTGCGGGGTCCGGGCGAATGGAAGAAAGGTCACATCCCCGGCGCGCAACATTTCTTCCTCCCGCAATTGCGCGAGAAAAGTTCCGCGCTCGATAAATCGAAGCCGACTGCGGTTTATTGTGCAAGCGGTTATCGCGCGAGTCTCGCGGCCAGCATTTTGAAACAGGAAGGTTTCACCGACGTGCGCAACGTGCCCGGCAGCTGGCACGCGTGGAGGAAGGCCGGTTTCCCGGTCGAGAAGTAAGCTTGCCGCGACGCGAAAGCGGATAGAACATTTCCGCATGGCCACAAACTCCTACGCACATCCAGAAGCCTTGGTGGACGCGGACTGGCTTGAAAAACATCGCAACGACGAAGGGATCCGCATCGTCGAGTCCAACGAAGACATCCTCCTTTACGACAACGGTCACATTCCCGGCGCCGTGCATATTGATTGGCGGACCGATCTTCAAGATCCGATCATTCGCGATTACATCACACCCGATAAGTTCGCCGAGCTATGCAGTCGCAATGGCATTACGCCCGACACGACGTGCATCTTTTACGGCGACAAAGCGAACTGGTGGGCCTGCTACGCGCTGTGGGCTTTCCGCTTGTTCGGTCACGAGAAGGTAAAAATCCTCAACGGCGGCCGCGACAAATGGAAAGCGGAAGGCCGGGAGATGACGCGGGAAGTTCCGAAGTATGCGCGCGCAAATTATCCGGTGCCGAAGAAACGTTACGACAAAGAGATTCGCGCTTTCGCCGATGAAGCACTCGCGCAGAGCAAGGCGGGTAAGCCGATGATCGATGTGCGTTCGCCTGGCGAATTCAAGGGCGAGATCACGCACATGCCCGAGTATCCGCAGGAGGGCGTACTGCGCGGCGGTCACATTCCCGGCGCGAAAAGCGTGCCCTGGAAAACGGCGACGAACGACGACAGCACATTCAAATCCGCCGCGGAGCTGGAGAAAATCTACAAAGAGAACTGCGGCGTATCGTCCGACAAAGAAACGATCGTCTATTGCCGAATCGGGGAACGTTCGAGTCACACCTGGTTCGTCCTCACGTATCTGCTTGGGATTGATAACGTGCGGAATTACGACGGCTCGTGGACGGAGTGGGGCAATAAAGTCGGCGCGCCAATCGAACGGAGCGCGTAAGATTCTGCGTGTACCCGCCGAAACTCGATAAGATCATCCATCTCTTCGAAACGCTGCCGGAAGTGGAGCGGCGTGAGACGCTCGTTTCCTATGCCGACGGCGCGAAGAAGCAGGAACCGCGGCCTAACGAGAAGTTCGATCTCGAAGATATCCGCAAAGATGAGGAATGCGCCGATACCGTCGGCGTTTATTTACAGGTCGATGACGAAGGCAAAGCGCACTTCCGGATGTCGCTCGGACCGGAAGTGCAAACGCTGACACGCGCGATGACCTCGATTCTTTGCAAAGGCCTCGACGGCGCGACGCCGCAGGAAGTTCTCGATCTGCCGAGCGATTTCGTTACGCGCATTGTCGGCGCCGAACTCGTGCGCGTGCGCAGCCAAACGACTTACTACATTCTCACCCGCATGAAGGGCATCTGTAAGGTTTATCTTGATCGGCAGCGCAAGATGGCCGCGGCTTAATCGGCTTTCGCTCGTGACGCGCTGAGGTTTTCGCCTACAGTTCGCGCGCCCATGCCGCGGAACAACGAGCTGCGAAAAATTCTCCTCATCGGCTCCGGCCCGATCGTGATCGGGCAGGGCTGCGAGTTCGATTATTCCGGCGTGCAGGCCTGCAAGGCTTTGCAGGAAGAGGGCTACGAGGTCGTGCTGGTGAACTCGAACCCGGCTACCATCATGACCGATCCGGAATTCGCGGACCGCACTTACATCGAGCCGATCACGCCGGAAGTGATCGAAGCGATTCTCGAGCGCGAAAAGCCGGACGCGATTCTGCCAACAATGGGCGGCCAAACCGCGCTCAACGCCGCGATGGAATTGAATCGCAACGGCGCGCTCGCTAGGCACGGCGTGAAATTGATCGGCGCGAACGCGCAGGCCATCGCGAAAGGCGAAGATCGCCAGCTTTTCAAGGAAGCGATGTTGCGCATCGGTCTCGACGTTCCGCGCTCCGGCATCGCGCACAATCGCTCGCCGATGCGAACCGCGTCGCGGACACGATCGGAACTTTTCCGCTCATCATTCGACCCGCTTTCACGCTCGGCGGCACCGGCGGCGGCATCGCCTACAATCGCGAAGAGCTCGAGGAAATCGCCGAGCGCGGGCTCGCGCTTTCGCCGGTCACGCGAAGTCTTGATCGAGGAGTCGCTCGTCGGCTGGAAGGAATTCGAGATGGAAGTGATGCGCGACCACGCCGACAACTGCGTAGTCGTTTGCTCGATCGAAAACTTCGATCCGATGGGCGTGCACACCGGCGACTCGATCACTGTCGCGCCGGCGCAAACGCTGACCGATCGCGAATATCAATTGATGCGCGACGCGTCGTTCGCCGTGATTCGCGAGATCGGCGTGGAGACCGGCGGATCGAACATTCAGTTCGCCGTCAATCCGGACAACGGCCGCATGGTGGTGATCGAAATGAATCCGCGCGTCTCGCGTTCGAGCGCGCTCGCTTCGAAAGCCACCGGATTTCCCATCGCGAAAATCGCCGCCAAACTCGCGGTCGGCTACACGCTCGACGAAATCAAGAACGACATCACGCGCGAAACGCCGGCGAGCTTCGAGCCAACGATCGACTACTGCGTGGTCAAAGTTCCGCGCTTCACTTTCGAAAAATTTCCGCACGCCGACCCGACTCTAACGACGCAGATGAAGAGCGTCGGCGAAGCGATGGCGATCGGCCGCACTTTCAAGGAGGCGCTGCAAAAAGCGCTGCGTTCACTCGAGATCAAGCGCTTCGGTCTGTGCGGCGACGGCGAAGGAAAAGCGCGTCGATCCCGAAACATTGCGTCTCAAGCTCGCCATTCCGAATGCCGAGCGCATTTTCCATCTCGCGCAGGCGTTCCAGGACGGCATGCGATCGACGACGTCTTCGAGCTGACGAAAATCGACCGCTGGTTCCTGCACAATGTCGAGCAGATCGTGTAGGGCAGAACTGCACAGCTGGCAATCGATCGACTTGCGCCGAGCGAAGAAGCTCGGATTTTCCGATCGGCAACTGGCGATCGCGCACGGAACTTGAAAGAACAGACGATTCGCGCAACGGCGGAAAGCAGCAGAAAGTCATCCCCACTTACCGACTGGTCGATACCTGCGCGGCGGAGTTCGAAGCGTTCACGCCGTATTACTATTCCACCTACGGGATCGAGAACGAGATGCGCCGCGACGCGAACGGCGCAAGATCATGATTCTCGGCGGCGGGCCGAATCGCATCGGGCAGGGAATTGAATTCGATTACTGCTGCGTGCACGCGGCTTTCGCGCTGCGCGAACTCGGATTCGAAACCATCATGGTGAACTCGAATCCGGAAACGGTTTCGACCGATTACGACACGAGCGACAAACTCTATTTCGAGCCGCTCACGCTCGAAGACGTGCTCAATATTTACGATCAGGAAAAGCCGGAAGGTGTGATCGTGCAGTTCGGCGGACAAACGCCGCTGAATCTCGCGGCCGGTTTGCGCGCGGCCGGCGTTCCGATTCTCGGGACGCAACCGGAGAGCATCGAGATGGCGGAAGACCGCAAGCTTTTCGCCGCGATGCTGGACAAGCTCGGTTTGCGGCAAACGCCGAGCGGATCGGCGGTGAGCGCCGACGGAAGCGATAGCGATCGCGGAACGAATCGGTTATCCAGTGCTCGTTAGGCCGTCGTTCGTCCTGGGCGGTCGCGCGATGGAACTGGTTTACAACGACGACAGATCTCGAGCGTTACATGCAGAGCGCGATCGAGGTCAGCTCGGATCGGCCGGTCTTGGTCGATCGGTTTCTCGAAGACGCGATCGAGGTCGACGTCGATTGCATCGCTGATGGTGAGACTAGCCGTGATCGGCGCGATCATGGAGCACGTCGCAGCTCGCCGGCATTCATAGCGGGGACAGCGCCTGCGCCATCCCGACTTTTTCGCTCTCGACAAAACGTGCTCGACGGAAATCTCGCGCGCGACGAAGGCGATGGCGCGCGAGCTCGAACGTGCGCGGGCTGATGAATGTGCAATTCGCGGTGAAAGGCGACGACGTCTACGTGCTCGAAGTGAATCCGCGCGCCTCGCGCACCGCGCCGTTTGTCAGCAAAGCGATCGGCGTTCCGTTCGCAAAACTCGCCGCCAAAGTGATGACGGGAAAGACGTTGAGCGAACTCGGCTTCACCAAAGAAATTATTCCGAAACATTTTTCGGTGAAGGAACCGGTCTTTCCTTTCCTGCGTTATCAAGGAAGCGACACTGCGCCTGGGCCCGGAAATGAAATCTACCGGCGAAGTGATGGGCATCGATGCCGATCTCGGTCTTGCTTACGCCAAGGCGCAGATGGCCGCGCCGCCGCCCTGCCGAAGATCAGGAAATGTTTTCATCAGCGTGAAAGATTCGGACAAGGAAAGCGTCGTGCCATTGGCGCGTGATTACATCGCGCTCGGTTTCGGGATTATCGCGACCAGCGGAACGGCGGCGATGTTGGCCGCGGTCGGAATTCCAGTGCACCAGCGTTTTCAAATTACGCGAAGGCCGGCCGAACGTGCTCGATCGGATCAAGAACGGCGACATGCAGTTGATCATCAATACGCCGAGCGGAAAAATTCCACGCGAAGATGAAATCAAAATGCGCAGCGGCGCGCGCACATTGAAAATTCCGATCATCACGACGATGCGCGCGGCGCAGGCCAGCGTACACGGCATTGCTTCACTGCAGAAAAGCAGTCTGCAGGTTAAGACGTTGCAGGAATATCACCTGTAAACCCTACCATGCGCCGCCGCTGCAACCGCGCATGAGGACGAGCAAAATAATCGTGCCGATAATTGAAACGACGATCGAGCCAAGACAGCCCATGCGGGAGGAAAAGAAAGCGAACATCGCCGCGGAAACGATGGTGGCGAGCGCATCAGCTGTGTGAAACGCAAAACGCGTGACACCGCGCGCGCTTCGTGTGACAGGTCTCGGATGAAACTGACCTTGCTCGCTTGTCTCGCGACCGCGCTGGCCGCGACGAACTTGTTTGGCCAAACCGAAACACCATCTGCTTCTCCGAACGCTTCTATGACTCCATCACCATCATCCAGTCCTGCCGCGAAAGAAGTCGCCGTCATCAAAACAAGCGAAGGCGAAATGGTCGCCGAATTCTGGCCCGATGTCGCGCCGAACACGGTGGAGAATTTCAAGAAATTAGCGCGGCAGGGTTTCTACGATGGCACTGCTTTTCATCGCATCATCAAAGGTTTCATGGCGCAGGGCGGCGATCCGCTGACCAAAGATCCCGCGAAAGAAAGCATGTGGGGCACCGGCGGTCCGGGTTACAAAGTGAAAGCCGAATTCAACAAAAAGCCGCATGAGCGCGGGGTTCTTTCCATGGCGCGCTCGAGCGATCCGGATTCGGCTGGTAGCCAGTTTTTTCTCTGCTTCGGCAAAGTCAGCCAGCTCGACGGGCAATACACGACCTTCGGCAAAATCATTAAAGGCGACGCCGTGCTCGACAAACTGGCCAACGTCGAAGTAACAACGAGCAACAGCGGCGAAAAAAGTAAGCCGGTCAATCGCGTCGGTCTTGAGAGCATCAAGATCGTGCCGGCGGACTCGGTGAAGTAACAATGTCGGAGGCGAGCACCAACGTCGCATTGGTGCAGATGCAATGCGGGACGGATCCCGCGGCGAATCTGGAAAAGGCGATCGGGTTCATCCGCGATGCGGCGAAGAGCGGCGCGCAGATAATCTGTCTGCCGGAGCTTTTTCGATCGCAGTATTTTTGCCAATCGGAAGATCACAAATACTTCGCGCTCGCGGAAGAAATTCCCGGGCCGACCACGGACTCGTTAGGCAAACTCGCGGGCGAGCTTAAGGTTGTCATCGTCGCGTCGCTTTTCGAAAAGCGCGCTGCCGGCGTTTATCACAACACCGCCGCCATCATCGATGCCGATGGGAAATTTCTCGGAAAATATCGCAAGATGCACATCCCGGATGATCCATCGTTTTACGAAAAATTTTATTTCGCGCCGGGCGACTTGGGCTTCAAAAACTGGCCCACACAACGTGGGAATATTGGTGTCTGTGTTTGCTGGGACCAATGGTATCCGGAGGCAGCCCGCCTGACGGCATTGCGCGGTGCGCAGTTACTTTTTTATCCGACTGCGATCGGATGGCATCCTTCTGAGAAGGAAAAGTATGGTCGCGCGCAATATTCCGCTTGGGAAACAATGCAACGCAGTCACGCCATTTCGAATGGTTGTTTCGTCGCAGCCGTGAATCGCGTCGGTTTCGAAAATCCCGCGGGCGGCGACGGCATCGAATTCTGGGGACAAAGTTTCATGGTCGCGCCGAGCGGCGAAATTCTCGCGAAAGGCAGCGTTGATCGCGAAGAAATCATCCTGGCCGACGTGGATTGGAAACGCGTCGATGAACACCGCACGCATTGGCCATTCCTGCGCGATCGTCGCATCGACGCCTACGCAGGCCTCGAGCGGCGGATGATCGACTGAACATTCAAGCGGGTGTAGCGTACCGCATGAAAATCAGCTCCTTCGTTTTTCTTTTCGCGCTCGTTGTTGGTATGAGTGCGCCGTTTGCGGTTGCGCAGGATGTGCAACAAGCAGTCGCCGTAGTTCAACCGACCGCCAACAGCAAAGTCACCGGCACGATCACGTTCACGAAATCAGCCGATGGTGTGAAAGTTGTCGGCGACATTAATGGCCTCACACCGGGCAAACATGGTTTCCATATCCACGAATTCGGTGATTGCTCTGCGCCCGACGCCACCTCGGCTGGCTCTCATTTCAATCCGAGCAAACACCAACACGGTGCGCCGGATGCGAGCGATCGTCATGACGGCGACATGGGAAACATCGAAGCCGATGCTTCCGGCAAAGCACATGTCGATTACACAGATAAAATGATGAAACTGAGCGGCGCTGATTCCATCATCGGTCATGCGGTGATCGTGCACGAAAAAGCCGATGATTTGAAAACGCAGCCGACCGGCGATGCCGGCGGTCGTCTGGCGTGCGGTGTAATCGGAGTGGCAAACCCTAACATGTCTCTGCATAGCACTCGTTAGGCGCCACTCAGACACCCCTGAACGCCGCTGTTCCGTAACTGTCTAATATCGCAGTTCTTTGTTAGTGCTGAGCGGATCCGCCTGGGGCGGATTCGACGGGGGACCCAAATTTCGCGCAAGCGATCGGGGCGCATGACGCTGCGGCGTCAGGAGCACTTGGTGGCTCTAGCCCGACAGCTAACTCCGTAAGCGAAACACCGAGAGCAGGGAGCGATTCCTGAGTCTCAAAAAAAGTTCGCCTTCCGCAAATAGTGCGAGCGCAAGCCGCAAGGCTTTAGAAGGAGATAGTCATGAATGCCGTCAGGAAACTGGTGGTGTTTGTGGTGCTCGTGTCGGTCGCGATTGCGATCGAGCGGGCGTGGTTAGGTGCAGTGCAGCCGCAAATCGCGACGCGGGTCGCGGTCGAGCAGCTCAATGGAAACGACAATGCGTTTCGGCAACTGCGTTTGTTCGAAGTGTTCAAGGACATCGCGGATGGCGTCGTGGTCATCGCAGCGATCGGACTCGCGTGGTGGCTTGTCGCCAAACCGGCCAGCACGCGGCGCGATTGGCCACGTTTGATATTGATCGGCGCGTTGCCGCTCCTGGCAATGAGCGGTTGCGTGCGGCCCTTCGACACGCCGGAATATGCGGAGATCAATACCTCCGAGACGGGATTCCTTATTCCGCTCGAAGGCGACAGCACCGCGCAGGCAAAATTCCAATCGGAAGAATATCTGCGCGATTTGAAAGTCGCAGCCAAACGCGTGCAGATCACGCATCGTTGGTCGCAGGAAGGACGGCTGCCGGGAAACGGCCGCTGGATTCCGACCGTGCGTTTGATCAAAGTGAATCGTTCGCCGATCACGCGCGAATGGACAGCGGAAGCTACGACCGGCACGGCGGCGAAGAACCAGGCCATCTGGATCGAGAGCTCCGATAGCGTCGGATTCAGTATGGGATTTACCTGCACTGCTTTCATTCCCGAAGAGCAGGCGGCGAAATTCCTGTATTGGTATCCGAGCGGCTCGCTCTCGGAAGTGATGGATGCCGAAGTGCGCGGCCGTATTCAACAAGTATCGGCTGAGATCGCGGCGAAATATCCGCTCGACGCCTTGCGTGCACGCAAACAGGAAATATCCGACGCGGTGAAGACTGACGTCACGCAATTCTTCGCGCAACGCGGTGTTGTGATCACGACCGTCGGAATGTTCGGCGGCATGACCTACGAGAACGGCGAGATCCAGAAGGCGATCGACAACACGATCATCGCACAACAGCTCAAAGTGGTGAACGAAGCGAAATGGGAAGCACAACAGCGCGATAACGATCGCGTAACGCTCGAGGCAAACGCAGTAGCGGAACGGGCGCGGCGCATTGCCGCTGGCGAAGCGGATGCGAAAAAAATCGCGGCTGATGCCGAAGCACAGTCGATTCGCGAAGTCACGAAAGCTCTCGCGGACGCCAAAGAGAATCCGTTGCTCTATCAACTGCGCGCGCTCGAAGTAGAACGCGCCCGAGTCGAACACTGGAACGGTCAATACCCAAGCTGGTTCATGGGCACCGCGGCGAGTTCGCCGAATCTGATGCTGCAAATGCCCGCGCCCCCGCGCTAAGTTGTCGATGTGGAATTGTTGACCATCGGCGAAATCAGGCGACGCGCGCAGAACGGTTTCGTTACTGCGCGCGTTCATGTGCAGATCAGTGCGGCAGAAGCGAAGGCAACCCGCGAAGGAAAACCCTACTGCGAAATGACGCTGGCCGATGCGCGCGATCGCATGACCTTGCGCGTCTGGAGCGATCATCCGGAATATCGCGCCTGCGAAACATTACAAGCTTCCGAGTTCATCGAGATCAGCGGAGAATTTGCGCAGCACCAGCAATTCGGACTCGAGGCGAAGCAGTGGAACGTTCGTCGCCTAACGAGTGATGAAATCGCCGACCTGCTGGCCGGCCCGCCGGAGTTGCGCGCGAAACAAACCGCGGACTGGAGTCTGATTACGGAACGAATCAAAACGATCGGCGATCCTCGTCTGCGCGCGTTATGCGAAGCGTTCATCACGGAATTCGGCGAACGATTTCGCCGTACCGCGGGCGCGCGCAGTTATCATCACGCGCGCCGCGGCGGATTAGTCGAGCACGTCGCGCAGATGTTGCGCACGGCCGATGCGCTCGCGCCGCTTTATCCGCAATTGAATCTCGATCTCCTCATCGCCGGAATTGTTTTTCACGATTCCGGAAAACTTTGGGAAAACCATCTGCCGGAAGATGGCTTTACCATGGGTTTCGACGAGCGCGGCGAATTGATGGGGCACATTTCGATCGGGATTGAGCTGGTCAATTCGCTCTGGCGCAAAGTGAATTTGCCTAACGAGTGGAATGGCCTGTCGCCCGCGGCTGAAGATGTGCGGCTGCATCTTTTGCATTTGATCGGCGCGCATCATGGCGAGCCGCAATTTGGTTCGCCGGTTAGTCCGAAAACTCCGGAGGCGATGGCGCTCAACTACATCGACAACCTCGACGCTCGTCTGGAGATGTTCGCCGCGGGATATCTCGTGGCGAAACCAATCGCCGATCGAATTTTTGATCGCGTCCGGCCTTTGCCCGGAAATTTGGTCAAGCCACTGGAAAAATTTTCGCCGGCGAACTAATTGCCCGGCGGGCCCTGCGTGGCAATGACCATTTGATTGCCCTGCAGGGTGATCGTCTTCACGTTCGGCCAAAACGTGTGCTGATTATTTTTTCGCAAGCTCTCCCCGAATCCAGTGGTGAAGCTACGACCGAAAGTTGACGCGAATGCGCGTAGGAACCCCCCCGTGATTTGATGACCATTCGCTTCGATCCATTCCGGATCGAAATAAAAATTGTTATCGTCGTAACTGAATCGGAGGCGGGTACTGCCGTTGAACCAACGCTGTTTCATCGAGGGTAGCGGAGCGGCATTTAGCGGCACACTCACTTCCAGTGTCGCCATCGAATCCGCGAGGGCGACGTGCATTCTGTTTTTGCGACTCGCGAAATCCGGATGGCGTGCAATCAGCGCGTTCAGGTCATCGGCGGTGAAAGCAACCGTGCTTGCTTGATTGGTGGCGAGCGCGTTTTTCAGCTGCGCGAACTTGGCGCTGGCCGCGTTGAATTCGCCATCAGTCGGCATCGTAATCTTAGTGTCGATCGGATCAGCCGTGGTTAGTTTTTTGACCGCTCCCAGGTAAAGAAACCAACATGCGCAAACGAGAATGATGCAGCCGACAAACGCCGCAAAGAGGACGCTGAGGCAGCCGCCCGCGAAACAACCGCAACCAGAAGGCTTGGGCGGCGGAAGAACGACTTGCTGTTGCGGAGCTGCGGGCGCGGGAACTGGCGGCGGCGTGTCCATCCGTCCCGTTTAACTGCTCGTTAGGCGCGAAGAAAGCTCTTTTGTTGGCGTGGCGAATAAAGAAAAAGCGGCGGTCAATTCGACCGCCGCTTTTCTGAACATTCTGCCTAACGAATGGTTACAACTACTCGTTAGTCTCTTTCGATTTCTTGCTCTTCGGCGCAGGCTTCGAATCGGCCGCGCTCTTCTTGGATTTCGCCTTCTTGGTTGTTTCTGCCGTTTCCGGCTCATCGACAACGACTGCGGCATCGACCCATTCAATGAACGCAACCGAAGCAGAGTCGCTCTTGCGTTGACCGAGCCGGACGATGCGGGTGTAGCCGCCTTTGCGATCAGCCGAGCGCGGAGCGATGTCGTCGAACAGTTTCTTCACCGCATCCGCCTGACGCAACGTGGCGAGCGCAGTGCGTCGCGCGTGCAGCGAGCCTTTCTTTCCCAGCGTCACCATTTTTTCCGCGAGCGGGCGAACCGCTTTCGCTTTGGCGAGCGTCGTCTTGATGCGGTGATGTTCGATCAAGCTGCAAACCTGATTGGCCAGCAGCGCTTTTCGATGCGCGGCGGTCAGGCCGAGCTTCAAGGTTTTCTTCTGGTGTCTCATGATGATTCGCCTAACGAGTGCTATTCGTGATCAGCCGAGCCATTCATGCTCGCGCCGTCCACACCGACCGGGACTTCCACCAAACCTGGATCGAATTTCATCCCAAGACCAAGGCCGAGCTGTTGCAGCTTGTCCTTGATTTCGTTGAGCGATTTTTTGCCGAAGTTGCGATACTTCAGCATCTCAGCTTCGGATTTTCTGCGCGAGCTGGCCAACCGTGGTGATATTGGCGTTGTTCAAGCAATTGGCGGCGCGGACACTGAGTTCGATTTCGTTCACGCTCATATTGAGAAGCTTCTTCAGCTTCATGTTTTCCTCGGAAACACCGGCAGGCGTTTCGTCGAACTCGATCACGTCTTCGTTGAAATTCACGAAAACATCGAGGTGATGGCGCAGGATCGCCGAGGCCTGGAGCAACGCATCATCTGGCGTGAGACGACCGTCCGTCCAGACTTCGAGGACGAGCTTGTCGTAATCGGTCCGCTGACCGACGCGGGTGTTTTCCACCGCATATTTCACGCGCGTAACTGGCGAGAAAATGGAATCAATTGGAATAAGACCAATCGGTTGGTCGGCACGCTTGTTCTCGTCGCCCGTGGCAAAACCGCGGCCGACGCGCACTTCCAGTTCGGCATGTCGAACTTGTGCTTCTTGTCGAGAGTGCAGATGAGCTGCTTCGGATTCAAAACCTCGAACCCTTGCGCGAGCTGAATGTCGTGCGCGGTGACTTCGCCTTCTTTGTTGACCGCGAGCGAGAGTTTGCGCGGCTCGTGTTCCGCGGCCTTGAATTTGATCCGCTTCAGGTTGAGCACGATGTCGGTCACGTCTTCGACCACGCCGGGCAGAGTAGCGAATTCATGTTGCGCCCCGGTGATTTTCACCGCGGTGATGGCGGCGCCTTCGAGCGACGAAAGCAAAACTCGGCGGAGCGAATTTCCGACCGTGTGACCGTAACCGGCTTCAAACGGCTCGGCGACGAACTTGGCGTAGGTTTCTGTGGAGCCGTCCTCAACTTTGGTGAGGGTCTTCGGCATTTCAAAACGACCGTATCTTACTGGCATAGTGTGCCTTTTCCTTTTTCTGACGCGCCGGGTTACCCCTGACGAGTGCGGCTTACATCTGATGACGTAAACCCAGGGACCAACGGCGCAGCTTCTACAAACTCGCTGCGGGACGTGGAATCAACACTACTCCCGCTTTTTTGCAAGCGGCGGATTCTATTCCTCGATAATCGTGTTGGGCAGCTCGTCTTTATCGGTCGCCTGCCGCGGAAAAAATCGCCCGAGCAAATCGCCCGCATTCTCGATTCCGTGAATCAACGCTTCGGTGAAATTCTCTTTCTTGAAGTGCGTCTGCATTTCATCGACCAACCGTTGCCAGAATTCATCGCCGCATTTTTGATGAACGGCTTCGTCACCCACGACCGCGAATTTCCGCGCGCGCGGCGCCACGAAAATGAGAATGCTATTGCGGCCAGCCGTCTGGTGCATTTTCAGTTCCTGAAATTTTTTCTGCGCCACCGGCAACGGATCGCCCGCGATTTCACCGCGCTGAATATAGAGTCGGATCTCGCCGGATGTTTTCGCCTCCGCCGCTGCGATCGCGGAGACGATCCGGTCATGACTCAGACGAGTGAGAAATTCCTTCGAGCGCATTTCGATTTTACCAACTCGAGCCCGCCCCGCCGCCGCCGAAGCTACCACCGCCGCCGCTGAAACCACTAAAGCCTCCGCCGCCTGAGGAACCGCCCGACCAGCCGCCGCCACCACCACCCCACCCGCCGATGAACGGTCCGCCCATTCCAGTATAACCCCAACCGCGCCGCTGCGATCGTCGCGCGATCATAATTAGAATGATGAGAAAGATTACAAACGGCAAAAACGGAATGACGCCTGTCGCGATCGACCCGCCTTTGTCGTCCGCCACGGTTTTGCCGGTGCCTTTGTATTCGCCGCGAATCGCCTTGCCGATCAGGTCGATGCCAGTGGCCAGTCCGCCTTCATAATCCGCCGTGCGAAATTTCGGTTTGATGTGGCGCTCGGTAATATCGAAAGCCGTCGCATCCGGGAGCGCGCCTTCCAAACCGTAGCCGACCTGAATGAACATTTTGCGATCGTCCTTGAAGACGAAAAGCACGGCGCCGTTGCGCCGATCTTTTTGTCCCACGCCCCAGGATTGCGCGATGCGCTGCGTGTAATCCGCGATGTCCGAATCGGTCTGCATCTTCGGATAAATGGCGACCAACACTTGGTTGGAAGTGTCGCGTTCGAACTGCGCGAGCTGTTCGTTGAAACGCGCCGCCGCATCTCGGGAAACAACGCCAGCATAGTCGTTGAAATAACGATCCGGCTTCGGCGGCATGACTTCCGCCGCCCGTAGCCTAACGAGTGCTGCAAAAACGAGCAGCGCAGCGCCGGCGAAATTCCTGATCGGATGCAATGAAGCTCGTTACTACGGCGTCGGCACAGGTGTGGCGGCCGGCTTCGTCATTGTAGGTGGCACCGAAGGCGCGTTGCCGAAGTTTCCGAAATTCACCGCGGGCGCTCTTTCTGATCCAGGCTGCGCGTTGAAAAATGGTTTCGGCTGAAAACCAAACATCTTGTTCAGCATGTTTGTCGGGAAAGTTCCGAGGGCCGTGTTGTAATCTTGCACCGCGCCGTTGAAATTATTTCGCTCCACCGAGATGCGGTTCTCCGTTCCTTCGAGTTGAACTTGCAGATCTTGGAAGCCCTTCGTCGCCGTCAGCTGCGGATAATTTTCGCTCACGACTAGCAAACGCGAGAGAGCGTTGCTCAATTGCCCCTGCGCTTCCTGGAATTGCTGCAATTGCGCTGCGTCTGTCGGCGCCTTGTTCGGATCAAGCTGCACACGGCCCACACTGGCGCGCGCGTTCGTCACCTCGGTCAGCGTCGATTTTTCGAAATTCGCCTCGCCTTGTACGGTGTTGACCAGATTCGGAATCAAATCCGCGCGGCGTTGATAGACCGACTGCACGTCGGCCCATTTCTTGTTCACGTTTTGTTCGAGAGCGACGAGCCGGTTGTAGGTCCCGCAACCGGTCAGTCCGTGAAGCGCAACCAGCGCGATTAATAACCCTCCGCATCTCGACGCGAATGTTTTCATAGTTGCGAGACGTTCGCGAATCGCTCCGGCAAGTCAATGCGCGTGGCGCGCCGGCAGGTTTCGCGGTAGTTTGCGCGGCGAAATTTCCATGCAACGTCCCGTCGCAATTTCCTACGCAGTCTTCGCCCTGCTCTTGATTTTGGTCGCCGCCCTGGGCTTGGGGACGCCGTTTATCGCCGCCCTTTTTTGTTATTTGGCGCTGAAAAAATTTGCCTTCACCGGGCGCCGCTGGATCGCGCTTACCTTATTCCTCATTCTCTTCGCCGCTGTTTTCGCCGGCTCCGTTATTTTCATCACCAAGGGCGCGCGCGCGTTTCCCGAAATTGCCGAGCAATCCATCCCACGCGTGGTGAAATTCACCCAGGATCACGGGATCGAGCCGCCTTTCACCGACATGGAAAGTCTCAAGGCCCTCACGCTCGACAGCGTGCGCGATGCGTTCGGTCAGCTGAGCAAATATGTGCGGGTCGCGACCAAGGAATTTGTCTTTCTGATCATCGGCATCGTGGTGGCGATTGGGATTTTCCTGAATCCAGATTTTGAATCGAAGCGACCAGGGCGCGCCGGCCCGCTCGATTTGTATTCCTATTACACCGGGCGGATCAAAGAACGGTTTGCGTCGTTTTTCGCCAGCTTCGAAACGGTCATCGGCGCGCAGATTATTATCTCTGCCATCAACACCGCGTTCACGGCCGTGTTCCTTTACTTTTCCGGTCTGCGTTACGCCACGCTGGTGTTGATTCTCACTTTCATTTGCGGACTTCTGCCGATCGTCGGCAACGTCATCAGCAACACCATCATTGTCTGCATCGCCTTCATCGCCTCGCCGAAACTCGCCGGGGCCGCGCTCATCTTTCTCGTCCTCGTGCACAAGTTTGAATATTTTCTCAACAGCCGAATCATCGGCGGTCGCATTCAAAATCCGATGTGGCTGACTTTGCTCGCGTTGCTCATCGGCGAACAACTCATGGGAATTCCGGGAATGATTCTCGCGCCGGTGGTTTTGAGCTTCATCAAGATCGAGATGAAGAAAATCGGGATGGACGATTCCGATTTCGAACGGCCGACGACGGAGACATTGCCGCGCCGCGAACTAACGCGTGTCTAGCTCTCGTCAGGCGGAACCAGCTCCGGCGTCTCAACAACTGGCGCCGGCTCTGGTTTGGGCGCGGTCGGTAGATAACGCTTTCGCAGTTCGTCCGCGTTCGGCAATTCGTCGAGATTACGCAGGCCAAAATGCTCCAGGAAAAACTGAGTCGTTTCGTAGAGTAACGGACGCCCCGGCACTTCGGCGCGACCAGCGATTCTGACAAGGCCGCGCTCCATCAGATTTTGTAGCACGCCATCGACTGCTACGCCGCGTACGGCTTCAACATCGGCGCGCGTAATCGGCTGGCGATAAGCAATAATCGCCAGCGTCTCCAACGACGGCGGCGTGAGACGCTGCGGTTTCGGCGCGGGAAAAAGCTGGCGAACCCATTGCGCGTAAGCCGGCTCACTTGCCAGCTGCCAGCCTTCCGCTTTTTCCACTAATTGAAATGCATGTTGCTGCTCGATGTATTCGACTTTCAACTGCTCGAGCGCGGCGGAAATGTTGGCCTCGGTCACTTTCGCGAACTCGTTAGGCAAAAGTTCGTCCGCATCGCCCGCGCCTTTAATTGCATCTTTCAACTCGCGCGTGGTCAGCGGTTTTTGCGCGCTGAAAAGCAAAGCCTCGACTACTTGAACGAGTGTCATGAGTTGAGCCCGATCGCTGATTGAATCGCGTCCGCAATGCGATCGGCCTGGCGATCGATCTGCGACAGCTCGCGTCCTTCGATGAGTAAACGGATTTTCGGCTCCGTGCCGGAGTAGCGCAGCAAGACGCGTCCTTTGCCGTTCAGTTCTTTCTCGGCATCGCCGACCAGCTTCATTACGTCGGGCAATTTTTCCAGCGGCGGTTTTTCTTTCACCTTCAGATTCCGCTGCGCTTGCGGATATTTCGACAAGCAACGCTTCAATTCGCTGAGCGGTTTGCCGGTCGATTTCATGATGCGCAGAATTTGCAGTGCGCAGACGATGCCGTCGCCCGTCGTGCCGAAGTCGCGAAAAATCATATGGCCGCTTTGTTCGCCGCCGACATTCAGATCGCGCTTCACCATTTCTTCGATGACGTAACGATCACCGACTTTCGTGCGCAGCACTTTTCCACCGGCCGCGTTGATCGCTTCGTCGAGTCCGAAGTTGCTCATAACCGTCGCGACCAGCGTATTTTCACGCAAACGTCCCGCACCTAACAAGTCCGTCGCAGCGATCGCGAGAATCTCGTCGCCATCAACAATTTCGCCATTCTCATCGCAAAGGAGAACGCGATCGGCATCGCCGTCATGGGTGATGCCGACTTCTACGCCGGTCGCTTTGACGATGCGCTGAATTTCCTGCGGATGAGTGCTACCGCAATCGGCGTTGATGTTGGTTCCGTTCGGTTCGTTGTGCGCGACGATGAGATCCGCGCCGAGCTCTCGCAGAATGCACGGCGTCGATTTGTAAGCAGCCCCGTTCGCGACATCGACGGCGATGCGCATCTTCTCCAATGACATGCCGCGCGGAAAACTCGCTTTGGCAAATTCGACATATCGACCGAGCGCATCATCGATGCGTCGCGCGCGACCAATTTTTTTGGCAGTTGGTCGAATCGCATCAATCTCGCCAGAGAAAACCAGCTGCTCGATTTGTTCTTCGATTTGATCGTCGAGTTTGTAGCCGTCGTGCCGGAAAAATTTGATGCCGTTGTCTTCGTAGGAATTGTGCGAAGCTGAGAGAACGATGCCGGCGTCGGCCCGAAGCGAACGCGTGATGTAGGCGACGCCTGGCGTCGGCAACGGACCAATGACGAGAACATCGACCCCTAACGAAGTGATGCCGGCGACGAGCGCGTTCTCCAACATGTAGCCGGAAAGGCGCGTGTCTTTGCCCAGGACAATTTTCGGGCGAGTGCCGGCCGGCAGTGTGCGGGGATTCAGTTGAGTGAAAACGTGCGCAGCAGCGCGCCCGAGCTTGAGCGCCGTTTCCGCGGTCACCGGTTCGACGTTCGCCACACCGCGAACCCCGTCCGTGCCGAAAAGTTTATTCCGCTGCGTCACGAAGAAGATTGAACCGCGCTTCGTTAGGTTCGTAAACCGATTTTCCGCGCGGGCACGCCGCCCCAGATTTCGTGGGCGGGTATGTTTTCCCTCACCACCGCGCCAGCGGCGACGATCGCGCCGGCACGGATCCTGACATTTTTCAGGACAACAACGTTCGCGCCTAACCAGACATCGGATTCGAGAACGATCGCTCCTTCCGCACCGTCGAGTTGTTGATTCATCGGTAAATCGCGGCGCGCGTTTCCGTGATCGTGATCGATGAATTTGCAGCCGGACCCGATCAAACAATCGACGCCGATTTCCACGCGTCGGCGCACATTGAATTCACAGCCAAAGCCGATGAAGACGCGATCGCCGATAATGATCGACGGGCCGGGCGCGTAGATGCCGTCGAATTTGAAATAGATGTCATGCTCAAGCCGGCAATTTTTGCCTAACGAGACCTGATGCGGCCAGGTCACGTGAACTCGCGGAAGCAAAGTTCCTTGGCCGATCTGCATTCCCAGCACGCGCCACCACAAAGTGCGCATCTCGGCGACGACCGCGGCGCAATTGGCCCGCAGACGAAACATCGCGCGGCCAGCCGTCGCGCTCATCGAAATTCTACGGCACCGCGATGCGTTGCCGGTCGTGATCGGAGAAGAAGACGCATTCGTTTTCCAACCCGAGAAGCGTGGCCCATTTCAACGGGAATTTTTGCAGGTCGATATTGCGCGTAATCACGCCGGCCCAATCCTTGTATTCGCCTTTCAAAATATCTCCGAGCCTATTCTGACTGCCGCTGATCGGCGTGAGATAAAGGCCGTTCACCGGCGCGCCGAAGGTGTTGTAATCGTTAAATTCGGTAAAGGCATGGATGGTGTCGGGCAGCCAAAGCGATTTGCGATCGGCATACCACGAGATGGCCCATGGCATGTCGGAAGCGATCACTTCATTCGGCTTCATCCACGCGTTCAGCACGGAAATGTAAGGCGGAACATAGGGCGGCCAGCGAATGGTGCGCGTGGTCGGGGTTAAAAAAGTGAAGGCGATCGGCACGGAACAAATGAGGAAGAGCAAGGTGAGAAATCCGATGCGCGCGAGGCGCCATTCGATTTCCAGCCGGTTCCATTGCACCAACAGGTAGGCGAGTCCGTAACAGGTCATGATCGGAATGAAGAGGAGATGCAACTGGTTCGCCGCTACGTCCATCTCTTCGCTCAGCCCGTAGATCGACATCCCGATAAATGCGAAGCCCCACATGCACAAAACCAGCCAGCGCATCGCGGCCGTTTCGGGTTTCCGAAAAATGTGAAGCAAGCCGGTGAAAAACATCAGCGCGACAAAACTCCACCCGAAATATTCCAGCCCGCGTCCGATCTGCAAAACGACATTGCCGGTAAACTTATTCTTGAAATGGCCGAGGCCGACGTCTGCCAGATCGAGATCGACCCGGCGCATGTGTCCCGCCTCGGGATGATTGATGGTATCCAGCACCGAATAGATCGCGACGCCGCCGGGATTGCCGCACACGGCATAGTTCCGCACCAGCCATGGCGAATAGATGATCGCGAAGGCCGCCAGCATGATAACCGCCGCCCAGAAGCGCGGCCGGAAATGGAAAATGCAAAAAATGAATGCGCCGAGAAAAATCCAGATCGTCAGCGCGTGTGAGAGCGCGAGCAGTCCGAAACCGACGCCGGCCAGCGCGAGCCAAAGACCAACCCGACCGCCGCCCGTTTGCGCCAACATCGCGCGCACGAGGACGTAAAGCGTCCCGTTGAAAAGAAACAGCATGAGCATCTGCGGCAAGCCGGAAATCGAGTAACGCCAGAGCGCGTCGCATAACAAAACAAGCCAGGCCGCGAGCACGGCCAGTCGATCATCGAAGAGAAGCTTCGCGAGAAAATAAAGAATGACGACCGAGCCGAGCAAGAGGAGCACCTGCAATCCGACGAGAATCTTCTCGGCCGGATACGTGATGTCCTTCGGCGTCATGGCCCAGCTGGATTTGAATGGCTTGAGCGCAATGGCATCAACCAGCGGTGGCAACGGCGCGTTGTAGGTATCGAACCAAATTTTCTCCGCCACATTCTTGCCGTGCGCTTCCAACTGCCCGACCGCAAGTGGCCGGATCATTTGCGTCCGAAAACCTTCGCCGCGCGCGAGATTGCGGCCGATCTGCGCCTGATCCATCCCTTGGGAAGCGGCGAATCCCTTGAACTCGTGCACCAGATAAAAAACGCTCAGCGCCAGAATGGCGAAAACCGTGAGTGCGATCTTGACCCACTTCGCGCCGACCCCCTCTTCGAGACCGTGGATAGTGCGTTGGATGAAATCAGCGGCGCCGGGCATAAGAAAAAGTTAGCGGGTGAACGAAAAGCTACTCGGGACGAAGTTGGGGAGTTTCTCGTTCAAGCGACGGGCTGTCCAGTTCCTTTGCTTTCTCCGCATTCATCTCGTTGATCTTGCGGTGCAGGGTGCGTCGGCTAATCCCGAGCCGTTTCGCGGCCGCGGTGACGTTGCCGTTGGTGCTGGCCAACGCTTGCATAATCAAACGCCGCTCAGTGTCGTGCAGATCGAGTGGACTGGATTTTTCGCCCCACGCTTTTGCCGGCGTGACACCGCCCGGCAAATTCCGCGGCGCATTTTGCCGCACGCTGGCCGGTAACTCGCGCACCGTAATTTTCGGACCGTTGGCCATGACCACGCCGTGTTCGATGGCGGTCCGCAGCTCGCGCACGTTTCCCGGCCAATCATAATTCAGCAGCAGATTCATGGCGTCGGAAGTCAGTTCGAGGAGCGGTTTCTCGTTCACCTTGCAAAAATGTTTCAGGAAAGTTCGCACGAGCAGCGGGATGTCTTCCTTCCGCTCACGCAACGGCGGCATGGTGATGTGCACGACGTTCAACCGGAAGTAGAGATCGTCGCGAAATTTTCCTTCGCGGACTAACGAGTCCAAATTCTTGTTCGTGGCCGCGATCAATCGCACATCGGCTTTCAGCAATTGATTGCCGCCGACGCGTTCAAAAGCGCGTTCCTCGCTGATCACGCGTAGCAATTTAACCTGCGTGCTCGGATCGATCTCGCCGATTTCATCCAGGAAAATCGTTCCGCCGTTGGCTTGTTCGAAACGTCCGATGCGGCGCTCGTGCGCCCCGGTGAAAGAGCCGCGTTCATGCCCGAAGAGTTCGCTCTCCAGCAATGTCGGCGAAAGTGCCGCGCAGTGAACCGTGACGAATTTCGCTTTGCTGCGTCGGCTCAGATTATGAATAGCGTGCGCGACCAATTCTTTGCCGGTTCCACTTTCGCCGTCGATCAAGACGTTGGCGTTCGATGGCGCGACCTGACGAATGGTGTCGAGCACTTCGTGTAACGACGGCGATTCGCCGATGATATTTTCCAGCCCGTAACGCTCATCCACCTGCTGACGGAGCGTGCGATTTTCCTGCTCCAGTCGGCGCGAAGACAGAGCGCGCGCGATCAACATCTCGACCTTGTCGAGATTGAGCGGCTTGGTCACGAAATCGTAGGCGCCCCGTTTCATCGCTTCGACCGCGGTATCGACTGAGCCGTAGGCCGTCATCATGATGCAGATCGGCGGCCGCGACATTTTTAAGGCGCGCTCAATCAAGGTCATGCCGTCTTCGCCGCTGAGCCGCAGATCAGTGATGAGCACATCGACCTGTTCACGTTCGAGCACATCCATCGCTCCCGCGATATCGGCCGCGACGTAAACGTCATACTCATCTTCCAACAAACGGCGCATCCCATCGCGGGTATGCTTTTCGTCATCGACGATCAGTATCGTGCCCTTTGTCATTTCAAATCAGCGCCTCAATTTTCTTTCCCCCAAAGAAACGCATCCTCAAACGTCACCCAAGCCGCGACGCGTTGCCGCAAGTTTTTTGCGCGCTCGGTTTCGTTAGCCAGCACATCGTGTTGTTCGGTCGGATCGGTTGCGAGATTGAAGAACGATTCGTGTGCGCTGGTCACGTCGTAGATGTATTTCCAATCGTCTTCGCGCACCCCGAAAATATCGCCACCCGCGATCGCCATGAAGAAAGCGCGGTTCGGTTTCGCAGGATCGAACAAACTATAACCCTGCCACTCCGGATCGGGTTCCATGCCTAACAAGTCCACGATCGTAGGATTGAGATCGACGTGGCCACCGATTATTTGCGCGCGGCCGCCATTTGGAAACAGTCGCGGACTCCAAAACATCAGCGGCACATGCGTTTCCTCTTCAAAGACCGACCAGGCGTGGCCGCGTTGCTCGTGCGGATCGGCGAAGGCTTCACCGTGATCGCCGGTGACGACCACGAGCGTGTCATCCGCCAGTCCGCGCGCGCGCAAAGCGTCGAACATTTCGCCGAGATGCTTATCGGTTTCGTGCACGACGTTGAGATAGGCGGACAAATCTTTTGCCAGGGGCGGCGCGGGTTTTCCGGCGAAGAAATCGATCGTCGTCATGCCGGGACTGGCGGGATAAGGATCGTGCGTTTGATCTGTCCAACAAATGGCGAAGAACGACTCGTTAGGCTTTTCGTCGATCCAGCGGATGAGACGATCGAAGACGCACCGGTCTTCTGTTCCCCAGGAACTAAGCGGCGGACAACCGACCGTGGAATAATCGTCTAACGAGTCGAAGGCACCGCTTTTTTCCAAAAGCCAATGTTCGTCTTCCCAATAAAGATTGCCGTTATTGATGTAGGCGGTGCGACATCCGCGTCCGCGCATTTTGGCGGCGAGAGTCGCGGGAAACGCGCGCGCATCGCCCAGCGCCGCATAATGCCACGGCAAACCCGGGTAGATGGAAAAATTCAGCGTGCGAAAGGAGCAGTAAGTGAAACTGGCATGCGCGTAAATGTTATCGAAGACGAGCGCGTGAGCCGCTTCCGCTTCAAAGCGCGGCATGGCGTCGTGGATGTATTTCGTTCCGATCGATTCGAGCACGATAATGATGACGTTCTTCGGTCGCGCGATGCCGGCCGGCACCCCGAAATACGAACTACTCGTTAGGCCACGCGCCTTGAAGGTGCGAAACTCGTTGGCGTATTCCGGCGGAAAATCCTTCGGAAACGATGGACGTTGCCCACCTTTCAGACGCAGCGCCGTCGTGCGCAGCAATTCGAAATGTGGACTCAGCCAAAGATGTGTCAGCTGCTGTTCCTTCCATAAATTTCGTTGCAAAACGTAGCCGGCTGGCCACCAAACGATCGTAAAGACGAGAAGTCCGCGCGTTAGTCTCGGCCAGCGCTGAGTTCGGATCGCGATGATGAGATAGACTATCGGCACGAGCAGAAGTGCCAGAGCCATTCCAATTCCAAGCCGATCGAAGATGGACGAACGGACCGCCGATGCGTTCCCGATCATTGCGAAAAGTTCGAAGGTGATTGGCCGGTTGAAGTAGCGAAATAATCCGATCGAACCAACGCCGTAGAGAGCGCAGAGCGCGAAAAACCCGAGGAAGATTCCGCGCGCGATCGCAGCGGCGCGCAGCAAATTTCGCAGAACGAAAACGATCATCGCGCCGATCGCGCCGCAGACGAGCGCGAAAAACACATCGGTCCATGAGGACATCAGCAACCCGAGCGAACGCTCGAAGAAATGTCCGAACCATGGCTTATCCCACGTCGCTGCCTTGGTCGCGATGAGGAGAAGCGCAAGCCACGCGCTGGCGCCGAGCAAAGAAACGCCGGCCTTCCTTCGCGCGTTTTCGGACTCCAGGTATAATCCTTCGATCACGAGCAAGGCTACTAGCTCGCGCAGTGCGCCGCGCAACTTTCCTTTTTTCTGGTCTCGTTAGGCGCGCACTGCCACTCTCCGCCGCATGAAGATTTTCCTCGGGATTGTTATCGCCCTGCTGGTCCTCGCTGGTGGCGCTTATTTCTACGCCTCGTCGTTGCCGGAACAGACCACGCACACGCGCAGCATCACGCTCCAGCAATCGCCCGCCGCCGTCTTCGCCTTACTCACCGACATGGAGAACATGCCGAAGTGGAATCGCAACATGGAGAAAATCGAAATACTTCCGCCGATCGACGGCAAAGAAGCGACGCGTCAATACTTCAAGGGCAACATGCAGATGACCATCATCACCAGCGAGAGCACACCGCCGTCGCATCTCGTGCGCACCCTGGGCGACGCGGGCGGCCCGTTCTCCGGTTCGTGGACTTACGAAATCAAACCGACGAACGGCGGCAGCGACGTCGTGCTGACGGAAGATTCCCACATGAAGAATCCGCTCTTTCGTTTGATGACGAAGATTTTCGGCGAAACGAAATATCTCGACGAACATCTCGCAGACATGGCCAAGCACTTCGGCGAAACGGCTACTATTCGTTAGGCAGCTACTTCGCTTTACACCACTGGTCGACCCACTCGTTCACGGTCTGGTACCACAAAACCGGAATTCTGTGGCTTCAGGACCCAATGCCCTTCGTCGGGGAAGTAGAGGAACTTGGACGGCACTTTGAGACGCTGCAGCGTGGTGAAAAGCTGCATGCCTTCCGCGACATCGAGCCGGTAATCGAGCTGACCGTGCACGACCAGCGTGGGCGTTTTGAATTTGTCCGCGAACAAGTGCGGCGAAAATTTCCGGTAAAGCTCGCGCTGTTTCCACGGCGGGCCTTTGAATTCCCATTCGTTAAACCAAAGTTCCTCCGTCTCGCCGTAGGCCGACTCGGTATTGAAGACGCCGTCATGCGAAACGATGCACTTGAAGCGATCGGTGTGGCCTAACAACCAGTTGGCCATGTAGCCGCCGTAGCTCGCGCCCATCGCCGCTTCGCGCGTTTTGTCGATGAACGGATAAGTCTTTTCCACGTAATCGAGACCCTTCATCAAATCTTCATACGGCTTGCCGCCCCAATCGCCGCTGATCGCGTCGCAAAATTTCTGTCCGTAACCGGTCGAGCCGTGGAAGTTGATCATGACCACTACATAACTGCCGGTTGCCGCGAAAAGTTCGGCGTTCCAGCGATACGTCCACGAATTTCCCCACGCGCCTTGCGGACCGCCATGAAGCAAAAACTTCAGCGGATATTTTTTCGACGCATCAAACCCCGGCGGCTTGATGATGAAGCCCTGCACATCATCGTTATTCGCGCCTTTGAAGGTGAACGACTCTATCGGCGGCATGTCGATTTGTGACAAGAGCGCATCGTTTACATGCGTAACCTCTGTGACCGCGGGATTCGTTCCGCTCGGCGTCAGTGGAGAAGCTGTTGCGAACCATCGGCGAACTTTCAGGCTTACAATCTCATTCGGCACCTCGATCTGAGATATGCTCAAGTACAGACTGTCGGCATCTCCGCCAAAGGCGAGATCATCCGCGTGGCCCATTCGCACAAGCTCAAGCGCTTTGTTTGTCGCGAGCGATAAAACATAAATCGGCGACATGCCGTGATCCTCGGCGCTGAAGAAAATCGTCTGCGAATCCGGTGCCCAAGCAAAACTGCCTAACGAACGGTCGAAATCCGCCGTTGCATTTCGCATTTGTGCGGACTGCCGCTGATAAACGATGAGCGATTGCTTATCTGCTTCGAAACCGGCGCGCGCCATTGATCGCCAGGCGATGTGGTTTCCATCCGGCGAATAGCGCGGCGTGTTGTCGTTACCGGGGCTGGTGGAAATTTTCTTGGGCGACCCGCCGGTGATCGGGACGAGAAAGATGTCGTTGTTCGTGCTGGTCGCGCCGACTTCATCGATGTTGCTGGTGTAGGCAACTTCCTGTCCGTCGGGGGAAATGGCGTACATATCCGCACCGCCGAGATTGAATGGCGGCACATCGTGATCGCCCGGCGTGATGTCGCGCACAGTCCCCGCGCCGCCGGTGCTAATTACGAAAAGATGGCTGCGTTTGAAATTCAGTGAACGAAGTCCAATGACGATAAAGCAGTGAGGTGAAGATTTTTGCCTTCACTTTGCTTTTCTCGATTTTCTCGTCGCGGTCCTTGTTGCAGGCGTCGTCTTTGCAATCGGGAAAAACGGAGGAAACAAAGACGATATTTTTCCCGTCCGGCGACCAGATACCGCCGTCCGCGCCGGTGGAAATATTCGTGACCTGATGCGGTTCGCCGTCGAGTCCGCCGCTTTCCGGCGTAAAATTGCACATCCAGATTTGCGTCGGATCGGTTGCCTTCGAAGTCCAGATCAACTTGGTGCCGTCGGGCGAAAAGCGCGGCCGTTCCTCCTGGTTCTCCGTTTGATTCAAGCGCCGCGCGTCGCCGCCGCTGGCCGGCACAATCCAGAGATGTGTCTTCTTCGTGTTCGCCGCCAGATCCACATCGACCGCGTCGAAGACAACCCATTTCCCATCGGGCGAGGGCGCCAATCCACCGACGCGTTTCAATTTCATCATGTCTTCGAAGGTGAACGGGCGCGTTTGCGCAAAAGACGTGGCGACGAAAAGGAAAACGAGCGTGGGAATTCGGAAGTGCATAGGTTCGCGGCACGCTCTGGCGGAAGCGGTCGCGATGCAACTTAGGCGCGGCAGGAATTCTGCTTACTCACGTGCCGATGAAAAAAAGTGCCCGCGGTACGCTTCTCCTGTTGCTCTTCTGCTTTTCCGGAACGCTTGAGGCCTTCCCGCCAGAGATCCAAATGAATTGGGGCGTCGGCGCGCAAAATATTTCCGGAGACAGTGATGTCGCGACGGACGGCACCCTGGTGGATGCTTTCGTTTTTGGTGATAACACCGTCGCTGACGTGACGGTCAACGGCGTGACTTTCCGCGCATTCAACGTCCCGAGCGACGGCTCCACGCAATTTGGAGCGGTCGGAAATTACACTCTGAGCACGACCTCGACTCCGCTCGTCGCTTACAGCAACCTCAGCAGTCAGGAAGCGCCTTACGGCCTGCTCTCGAACGGCTATCAAACCATGCTCGGCCAGGCGGGCAGCACCAGTTCGCCAGGCATGCTCGTTCTAAGCATCGATGGCCTGACGGTTGGCCAGCAGTATCTCTTTCAATTTTGGACTTCGAACTCTCCGCTGACGACAGCGAGCCCGTCGGGGAATCGTTTTTCCACCATCGGGACCGCGGTCAACTCCATCAATCTGGTCGATAACATGCCCAATACCGACGGCGGAATCGGACAGTTCGCCATCGGCACTTTTACCGCCACGGCTTCTTCAGAATTCATGAGCTTCTCGGGGATCGACGGCAGCAACGATCCCGCCATCAACGCCTTTCAATTGCGCGCTTTGGCCGTGCCGGAACCGGGCAGCAGTGTCCTGCTCGGTTTGGGATTGCTCATGGGCAGTTTTGTTTTTCGGCGCCGCCGTCCTGCCTAACGAGTGCCTAACAAGTCCTTCTGAAAAGCCGGGAGAGCAATCTTCCGGCTTTCGTTTTTCTGCGGCGCCGTGACCTTCGATCACTCTTTGTTTGCCATTGATCTTCGCTTTTTTCCGATCAGAATCGTCTTCCCCAAACGGAAGGACATTTTATGGTTTTCCGATCCCCCCGCGCTGGCTGGAAAGCGCGGTCGATCATTGCCGGTGGCTTTTTTCTTTTCTCACTCGGCTCCGCCTGCGCGGCGCCAGATTACAGCAGGGACATCGCAGTGTACGATCGATTCCTCGCCCAGGTAAAATCGGACGACGAAATTGTGCGCTTTGGCGATGTGGGACTTACGCCAGCGCAGCTACGCACCTTTCGAGAACGACTCGTTAGGCTACAAGGCGCCGCCGAAAAAGGCGCCGCGATCGAACCGGACGTGGTCACGCCCGCCGGCACAACCTTCAAGTGGCCGAGCGGAAATGTTTTCTACCGTTTCGATCCGTCGCAGGTCACGGCCGGGACCATTACCTCGGCGAAGATGCAGGCATTTCGCGATGGCATCGCGGAATGGGCCGCGTTCGCTAATTTGCATTTCAACGAATTTACCGGGACGCCGCCGGCGAATTACATCACCGTCCAGCAAAACACCACGGGCAACGAAGGCGGCTTCTCCTCATCGGTAGGAATGGCGGGTGGCGAACAGTTTGTGCAGTTCGGTCCGAACAGTTGGAATCGCGGCACGGTTTGCCACGAAGTCGGTCACGCCATCGGCCTCTGGCACGAACAACAGCGCCCCGATCGCGACACTTATGTCACGATCAACTTCAGCAACATCGATCCCGCGCAGCAGGGCAACTTCACCATTGTCGCAGGCGGGCAGACCTTCAGCACCGCTTACGATTTTTACTCGGTGATGCATTACCGGCGCGCTGACCTGACCAACAAAATGGGCACGCCCAATCCGAACGCGCCCGATCCAACCATCGACACCGTGGATCCGAACGCGCCCTATCTGTTTTTCCTAAACATCATGGGCAACGTCTATGATCGGACCTTGAGCAAATCCGATCGCGCCGGCATGGCGGCGATCTACGGAAATCCGTCACCGCTGCCGGGTGCCGTGGTCACTAATACAAACGACAGCGGCCCGGGAAGTTTGCGCAGCGCGATCTATTACGCCTTCGATCGCTCGACCGACGCAGTGCCGACCCCGACGACGGTGACATTTCACATTCCGACCAGCGATCCGAACTACAACGCCAGCACCGGTGTCTTCACCATCAAGCCGACATTCCTGCTCGTGGCGCTCGGTGCTGGCACGACCATCGATGGCTCTTCGCAAACTGCATTTACTGGCGACACGAATACGAGCGGACCCGAGATCGCGCTCGATGGATCGCAAATTGCCGGGCAAGGACTCGGCCTCTTCGCCTCCGGGATTCCCATTCATGACAGCAATTGCACGATCAAGAATTTGATCATTAACGGATTCAATCAGAATGGCATCGTCCTCGACGGCACCCGCGCCGCGCTCTTTGGTACTTCGGCGAACGGGAACGTCATCACCGGTTGTTACATTGGAACAGATCGGACCGGCACAGTCGGCGTGGCCAACACATTTCCCGGCATCGAACTTCTCGGCGGCGCATCGAACAATACCATCGGCGGCCTAACGAGTACTTTGCGCAACATTATTTCCGGCAACGCCAGTTACGGCATATCGATGCACGACGCCGGCACGAGCAATAATTTGATTGAAGGAAATTACATTGGGACAAACGCCGCCGGCGCCGGCGCAGTCTCGAACGCGGCCGCGGGCATAGGAATTTTCAACGGCGCAAACCACAACACCATCGGCGGAACCACCAGCACCGCGCGCAATCTCATTTCCGGCAACAAGGGGCAGGGCGTCCAGATTTTGGATTCCGGCTCCAACGCCAACGTCATCGCTGGAAATTACATCGGCGTAAACGTGAGCGGAAACAGCGCCCTGGCCAATGGCTTCTTCGATCCGCCTAACGAGTCGTTTTCTTCCGGCGTCGATATCTTCAACGGCGCGCAAAACAATGTGATCGGCGGCACCGCACTCGGTTCGGGCAACGTCATCTCCGGCAACGCCGCTTACGGCGTCGGCATTTCCAATTCCGGCACCAATGGCAACATCGTCCGTGGAAATCTTATCGGCGTTGGCGCCAACGGCACGACCGCCATTCCAAACGGCAACGCCGATCCCGGCCATATGCCGTTTCCGGTTTTGTTCGCGGGCGTGGGAATCTTCGGCGGCGCCTCGAACAACATCATCGGCAGCGCCGGTTCCGGTAATGTCATCTCCGGCAACGCTGCGCAAGGTGTCGTCGTCTCCAATAGCGGCACGAATGGCAACGTTATTTCTGGAAATATTATCGGTCTGAATGCGTTCGGAAACAGCGCGCTGGCCAACGGCTTTTCCGGCATCGGAATCTTCGGCGGCGCACAAAACAACACCATCGGCGGCCTAACGAGTAATGCCGGCAACATTATTTCGGGCAACAGCAATCAGGGGATCGCCATCAGCAACAGCGGCACCAACGGCAACGTTGTGCAGGGAAATTTCATCGGGGTGAACAGCGGCGGCGGAACGGCTTTCCCGAATGCCTTCGAAGGCGTGGCTATTTTCGGCGGCGCCTCCAATAACACGATCGGTGGCCTAACGAGTAGTGCGCGCAACATTATTTCCGGCAACACCGGCGCGGGAATTTCCATCGGCAACAGCGGCACCAACGGAAATTCGGTGCAGGGAAATTACATCGGCACCGATGCCAACGTGTACCACTGCGGTCGGCAATGTTCCCGAAGGCGTGAGTATTTATAACGGCGCTCAGAACAACGTCATCGGTGGCGGTGCCGGTGCGCGTAATGTCATCTCCGGCAATGGCGCGCGCGGCGTGGGAATTTTCGACGCTGCGACAATGAACAACACCGTGCAGGGAAATTACATCGGGCTAAATACGAACGGGAACGCGGCCATTCCGAATAATTTTTCCGGCGTGGAAATTTATCTCGGCTCCAACAACACCATCGGCGGCACGACCGGCAGTACGCGCAATTTTATTTCCGGCAACAACGATCGCGGCGTGCTTATCGACGGCGCCAACGCGAGCGGAAATGTCGTGCAAGGAAACACCATCGGCCTTGATATTACCGGCACCGCGCGACCGAATGGAAATACCGGCGTGGAATTCTTCACCGGTTCCCACGCGAACACGATCGGCGGCAGCGCGTTTGGCGCGAGCAATCAAATCGCGAGCAACACGAACGATGGTATTCGGGTTTACGACAGCGGCACCGACGGCACCAACATGATGGCGCTCCTTGGGAATTCCATTTTCAACAACAGCGCTCTCGGAATCGATTTGCTCTACGGCAATAGCGGTCCGCAGCATCCGAACAATCAGCAGGCCGCGCCGACCTTGAGTTCCGCGGTGCTCGGCTCCGCCAGTAACATCAGTGGCACCGATGTCAGCGGCACGTTGAACAGCACGGCCAGCACAACTTTCCGCATCGAATTTTTCGCCAGCCCGGGCGGGACGAGTCAGGGGAAAAATTTTATCGGTTCAACTAGTGTGACCACGAACGGTTCTGGTTCCGCTTCGTTTGCTTCGCTGCATCTCGCCGCCGCCGTTCCGATCGCGCCCGTGCAAAGTGGCGGCAGCGTGATCACGGCGACCGCGACTGATCCAAGCAACAATACGTCGCAATTTTCCGCACCGGTTGCGGTAACTGCGACCGATAGCGGTGGCGCGGGAATTCCCGATAACTGGATGGTTGCACACTTTGGCCCCACTTGGCAGACGAACCCGAGCGCAGCGCCGAATGCGGATCCGGACGGTGACGGCCTAACGAATGCTCAGGAATTTCTCGCCGGAACCGATCCAAAATCAGGTGGCAATTCGCTGCACATCACGGCCATCGCGCGCAGCGGCATAGACCGGCTCGTCGCCTTCGCTTCCGTGACCGGAAAAACTTATCGCGTCGATTACAAAGATGATCTGCTCAGCGCGAATTGGATTCTGCTGCAAGATCAACTCAACGCCACAGGCAACAGCACACAAATCACCGACACTGGCGCGGGAAATCTCGCCCGCCGTTTTTATCGCATCGCGCTCGATCAGTAGGTTGTAGCAAGCGCATTGACGATCCCGAGCACGCTGCGCGACACTGCGCCGATGGAGTGCCCGTTTAATGGCGAACGGCCGGTGCAGTATTACGGCGATTATCTCGGGTCGAAAAACTCCTCGAGCTACAGAAGCCGCTCAGCCTCAAAGAAGGCAAGCTCATCGCCCACGATGAAATGCTCTTCATCATCATCCACCAGGCCTACGAACTCTGGTTCAAACAAATCCTGCACGAGTTGATGGCGTGCGGCGAAGTTCTCGAGAAACCGGCGGCGGACGATGACGGCCCGGACATGAACGTCGTCGTGCATCGTTTGAAACGGACCGTGGAAATTTGGAAACTTTCAACCATCAGGTAGACGTCCTGGAAACAATGACGCCACTCGATTTTCTGGAGTTCCGTCGAAAGCCTCCAAGGCGCCTCGGGTTTTCAAAGCACCCAATTCCGCCAGATCGAAGCGACTCTCGGCTTGCGGATGGAGAACGTTTCCGGCCGGATTACTACAAGCACACCGAGATGGGTGGCTTTAACGAGGCGGACTACCAGAGATTGTCGAGTGCGGAAAAGGGCGAGTCCTGTTGCGAATGGTGGAACGGTGGTTGGCCCGCATGCCATTCTTCGACGAATCCTTCTGGCAAAAGTGGGATGGCGAAGAACGGACCGGCCAACCCGGTAACGGCCAAATTTTGGAACCACTACCGAAAACTTTACGAGCAAAGTCTTTCCGAACGCGATGAAAAAAACGACTTTTAGGCAAATTCGACGCATGTTTTTCGAGGAAGGGCCCGGGCGATTTCTCCGCCGCCCGCTTTGCGGGCCGCGCTTTTCATCATGCTCTATCGCGACGAGCCGCTCTTTCGTTTGCCCTTCGCTCTGCTTAACAGCTTGATCGAGATCGACGAACAGCTGGCCAACTTCCGTTATCGCCATCTGCAGATGGTGCGGCGCATGATCGGCACAAGGGTCGGGACTGGTGGAAGCAGCGGCGAGCAATACCTGCAAGGCGCGGTAAATAAAAACTACGTCTACAAAGAACTGGCCGGCGTCATCACGTTCCTGATCGAGCGACGAAATCTGCCCGCGCTGCCCGCGCGTTTGCATAAGGCGCTCCGTTTCAGTTTCGCGGAAGTCTAACGAGTAGTCGAATCCATGGCCGAAACAGATTACGTCCTCGGCACGCACGATGAAGAAGTCGCGCGGCTCGGCCTGCAACATCGCGTCTGGCGACCGGTCGTGACCGAATGCTGGCAGCGCGCCGGCATTACCGACGGCTGGCGCGTCATCGACATCGGCGCAGGACCGGGTTACGCCACCGCTGACCTCGCGGAAATTGTCGGACCGACCGGCGCTGTTCTCGGCATCGAACGCTCGGCGCGTTTTCTCGAAGCCGCACGCGATCGTTGCGCGCGTCGCGGCCTGACGAATGTCAAATTCCGCGAGAGCGACCTGATGGAGCTCTCGTTAGGCAATCTCAATTACGACGCCAGCTGGTGTCGCTGGGTCGCGTCATTTGTTTCATCGCCGAAACTCCTGGTCGAAAAAATTGCCGGCGCCTTGCGCAAAGGCGGCATCGCCATTTTTCACGAGTACAGCGACTACGAAACGTTTTGCTTCATGCCGCTTCGTCCGGCGATCGAAAACTTCCGGCGCGAGGTCGCATCGAGCTGGCGCGCCAGTGGCGGCGAACCCGATGTCGCGCGTCAGTTGCCGGGACTGCTGCGCGACGCGGGAATGCGCGTGCGCGAAATCCGGCCGCGCGTCATCACCATTTCACCGCACGATTATGCCTGGCAATGGCCGGCGAGCTTCATCGAGATTAACGTCCTGCGTTTACAGGAGCTCGGTCGCCTAACGAGTGAACAAGGCGCGGAGGCCTTGCGCGAATTTCACGAAGCCAATGCTGATCCCGAGTCCTGGTTCACCACGCCGATGTTTCTCGAAATCGTGGCGGAGAAAAAATGAAACGACTGCTCGTTTCGTTTTTGTTGTTCACTGCGATCGCTCGCGCCGACCAGCCTATCCTGTTGAAACCAGCCGCCGTTTTCGACGGACAGGAAATGCATCCCGGTTGGTCGGTCTTGATAAATGGAGACAAAATTTCTGCGGTCGGGCAGCGGATGTCTCCGCGCCGGCGGACGCGCGCACGATCGAGTTGCCTAACGAGACCTTGATGCCGGGAATGATCGAAGGTCATTCGCACATGTTCCTTCACCCGTACAACGAGACGAGTTGGAACGAGCAGGTGACTAACGAATCGTTGGCCTTGCGCACTGCGCGCGCCACTGTGCATGCGCGCAAAACTTTGGAAGCTGGTTTCACCACCGCGCGCGATCTCGGGACGGAAGGCGCCGGTTATGCCGATGTCGGACTGAAGCAGGCGATCGATAGCGGAATTATTCCCGGTCCGCGTCTCATCGTGGTTACGCGCGCGATCGTCGCGACGAAAAGTTACGGGCCGAAATACGCGAGCGAACTCGACGTTCCGCAAGGCGCGCAGGAATGCAGCGCCGTCGATGAATGTACCCGCGTGACGCGCGAGCAAATCGGCAAAGGCGCGGACTGGGTGAAGGTCTACGCCGATTATCGCTGGACGCCTAACGAGTCATCGCGCCCGACATTTTCGCAGGAAGAATTAAATGCGATCGTGCAGACAGCTCGTTCTGCGGGTCGGCCGACTGTGGCGCACGCCACAACCGCGGAAGGAATGCGTCGCGCGATTAACGCCGGCGTGGACTCCATTGAGCACGGCGATGAAGGAACCGCGGAAGTGTTCCGTTTAATGAAACAAAAAAACGTCGCGTTTTGCCCGACGGTCGCTGCGGGCGATGCCGTCTCCCGTTATCACGGCTGGAAAAAAGGAACGGATCCGGATCCACCGCGCATCGCGCAAAAACGCGCGAGCATGAAAGCCGCGCGCGAAGCCGGCGTGACCTTTGCGATGGGCGGCGATGTCGGCGTTTTCACTCATGGCGAGAACGCGCTCGAAATGGAATTGCTCGTGCACGAGTACGGCTTCACGCCTCTGGAAGTGTTGCGCCAGGCGACGAGCGGCAACGCCGCCGTGTTCCATCTCACCGACCGAGGACTCGTTAGGCCAAATTTGCTCGCCGATCTCGTGGGTGTGGAAGGCGATCCGACGCGCGACATCGATCTTGTGCGCAAAGTAAAGTTCGTCATGAAAGGCGGGACAGTCGTGCCTTTGCCTAACGAGTGATGGAAACACCCGACGCTCTCCCGCCAAAACCAAAACGTTGGCCGGTCGCGCTGCTGGTCGGCTTCATCAGTGCGATCATCGGCGCGGCGATCTCCGCGCCCGTCTCCGACTGGGCGATGCAGATGCATCACGTTTCCGCGCGCGAAGGCGAACGCGGGTATGCGGTCATGTGCCTCTGGATACCGCTTGCGTTTGTCATCTGTTTCGTCGCTGGATTTGTCGTTAGTCTGCTAATCAAGCGCAGCGGTTTCGTCGGTTATTTGCTGCGCCAAGGTGCGGCGCTCGCCATTGTTCTATTTTGGTCGGCGATCGGGCGCCGTTGGTTACGCCACCGCCGATCATCCGCCGTTGGTCGATGGAAAAAATCTCGCGCTCGAAATCGAAGTGCGCGTGCCACGCAAAGGTCGATCCATCGAAGATTTGAAAAAAGCCGATTTCAGTGTTGCGCTCGTCGTCTCAAATTCCGATCGCAGTTATTCCGACATGCGTTGGACGGAAGCGAGCGAGTCTAACGAAACCATCACTATTCCCGCCTGGGCCAATTTGAATTCGCGCAACGCTGGCCGCGAAATCACCGCCGGCATAAAAGATGAGAACCGGCAAATCTTTAACGTCATGCGTCGCGCCTCGCCTGCGATCGATGAAGCCTGGTCGGAATGGGAACCGCCGCGCGAGCGGTTCGATGGCAGCAAGCCGGCGCCGGGAGATCAATATCAGGTTCGCTATCGCGTGCGTTTCGCGGGCGAATACTCACCGACCCCGCGACCGACGCTTACTTACGAGCCATCGACCCCGGAAGAAACGGCGTCGCCTAACGAGTCGTCGTCGCCATAGTGCGCGATCGTCGCATCGAGTTCATTCTGGTCCTGTGCGCCGCCGTCATGATTGGCGCGCGGATTTTTGGACCAAGCGCGTTGCAGCGACAGGATCAACCCCGCACTGCTTCCTACACGGCCGACATCGCGGCGAATGATCGTTGGCTGCTACCGCGCGACATGCTCGGCAACACCGCCACGAAACCGCCGCTGGTGAATTGGTTGGCCGCGCCACTGCTTAAGCTGGGTTTCTGGACGGAATTCGCGGTGAAATTACCAATGCTGCTCGCCAGCCTCGCGACACTCGCGCTCACAATCTGGTTCGCCAACCATTCGTTAGGCAATCGCGATCTCGCCTACCTCGCCGGCATCGTCTGGCTGGTGAATCCCGCGAACATCAACATGATTTACCATTGCCGGCCCGATCCGGTGCTGATCGCGTTTCTCACCGCCGCGTGGATTCTCGCGACGCGAATCATTCGCGACGAAAATCCGGCGCGTGGAATCGTCGCCGGTTTTTGGATTTGCGTCGGACTAGCCGGCCTAACGAAAGGTCCAGCCGCACTCGTTGCGGTCATTTATCTTCCACTGGCGGCGCGTTTGATCGGCGGGCGTTGGTCAACCGCCAATCGCAGCCAGTGGTGGTGGGGCCTTCCGCTGGCCGCGGCAATTTTCTGCGCGTGGGCCATTCCGTGCGCCCTTCGTTATCCGGACGCCTTCTACAAAACGCTCGTCGGTCACGAGCTGCTCGCGCACTCCTTAGGCCTCGGCCAGCAATTCGGTAACAATCATCTCACGAGCGAAGGACCAATCGCCGCGTTGAAATTGATCTGGCAGAATCCGGTCTGGTTCGTCACGCGATTTGCGCCGTGGTCATTAGCTACCGTGGCCGCACTCATCGTCATCGGCGCGCGCCAGTGGTTCCGTCATGAACTCGCGCCGGCCATTCTTTGGTTGCTCGTCGTTCTGTGTTTCTTCGCGCTCTCCGCGCACAAAACGGCCGATTACATTCAGCCTGCATTTCCGGCCGCCGCTATTCTCGCCGCCTGGTTCTTTCAATATCTTCGCGTTCCGTTACGCATCGTCGCGATCGCATCACTTCTCTTTGCCATCGGACTCGCGCTGCATTTCGTTTTCCTCAGCAATTTCTCGCGCGATCGGCGCGGCGAAGATGTAAAAGCCTTCGCGCGTGATGTGAGTGCCATCGTCCACGACGATCCGGTTGTTTTCGCCGGCACCGGCTACAACACGCTCGAATTATTTCTGCGTCGTTGTCAGCCGAGCATGTTGCCGTCGGCGGAAGAAAAGGCGCGGGCGAAATGGATGGTGGCGCCGTTGTTGCCGGGAATTCCGGCGGAAATTGTTTCGAAGCGATTACCAACCGCGCCGATTTCGCGCAGTGTTATTCTCGGTTTGTATCCGATGGATCGGGTGCGAGATCGCATCGAGAAATGACTTCGATCGAAAAGAAATTGCGGACCGCAGATTGCGATGTCGCCTTCGACAATCTTACGCGCCAACTCTTCGCCAGCGATGCCTCCTTATATCAAATCGAACCGCTCGGCGTCGCATATCCGCGCAGTCCGCAGCAGGCGCGCTCGATCATAACTACCGCGGCCGAGGCCGGCATCTCCGTCATTCCGCGCGGCGCCGGCAGCGGACTTTCTGGCGGCGCGATTGGCGATGGATTGATCGTCGATTTCTCGCGCTTCAATCGCGAGATCAGTGCGTTTGATTTGGAGAAACGAACGGTGCGCATCGGTGCCGGCGTCGTGCTCGATCAACTCAACGCCTTCTTGAAGCCACACGGCTTTTGTTTTGGTCCGGACGTAGCGACGAGTTCGCGCGCCACGCTCGGCGGCATGATCGCGAACAATTCTTCCGGCGCGCGTGTGCCGGTTTACGGCACGACGGCTGATCATGTCGTCGCGCTCGAAGTGGTCCTGGCTGATGGCCGGATTGAAAACATTTCGACGAACAACCACTCGTTAGGCGCGGAACACCAATTCATCGCGCAGCTCGTGCAGCGTCACGCCGCTGACATCGCGGAATGGATGCCGCCGGGAATGTTGAAACGCTGGAGCGGCTATGGGCTCGCGCGTTTTCTTAATGAGCCGAACGACTTAACGGAGATCTTTTCGGCGAGTGAAGGAACGCTCGGCGCGATTTGTTCTGCCGAACTCAACATCGTGCCACTGCCGCGGGAAAAAGGTTTGGGCCTGGTGTTTTTCGCGTCGGTCGCCGAGGCGATGCAAGCGACGGTCGAATTGCTGGACCTCAAGCCATCGGCCATCGAGCACATCGACAAGCCACTCTTCGATCAGACGAAGGGTCAGCTTCTTTTCCAGGCCGCGCGCGATTTGATGGAGCTCGATACGAAACCGTGCGAAGCGATCTTGATCGTCGAATTCTACGAAGATGTCGCCGCGTGCCTAACGACACTCGCATCGAAACAGCTCGGGCTTCGCACCTTGATCTGCAAAAACGCGGCGGAGATGAATCTCATCTGGGCGATGCGCAAAGCCGGATTGTCGCTCCTGACCGGCCGGGTCGGTCCCGCGAAGCCGGTGGCTTTCATCGAAGATGCCGCCATTCCACCGCACAAGCTGCCGGAATACGTCGCGGGCTTGAGATCGCTCATGGATCCGCTCGGTCTCGAGGTTTGTTATTACGGCCACGCCGCCACCGGACTATTACACGTGCGGCCGGTGCTCGATCTGCGGCGAGCAGATGACCTGCGGAAGTATCGGCAAATCGCCGACGGAGTTTCAGCACTCGTTAGGCAATTCAAAGGCTCGCTCGCCGGTGAGCACGGCGTGGGCATCGCGCGGACTGAATACATGCGCGCACAAGTGGGCGACGAATTGTTCGGTGTCATGCGCGAGATCAAGCGCCTCTTCGATCCGAAGAATCTTTTTAATCCGGGGAAATTGATCGGCGACGGCGAATTCAAAGTCGATTCGCATTTGCGCAGCACCTACACCTCGCATCCGACGCTGCCGTTTGAACCACGCCTCGCGTTCGCGTTTAAAGATGGTTCGTTCATCGGCAATCTCGAGCAGTGCAATGGCTGCGGCGGGTGTCGCAAAGATGCGCCGACGATGTGTCCAACTTTCCTCGCTACCGGTGAGGAATACATGTCGACGCGCGGTCGCGCCAATGCCATCCGCGCCGCGCTGGAATTGCGCACGGACAATCATGATCCCCTGCGCGCGCATGAGTTGGAAAAAGCGCTGAGCAACTGTCTTTCGTGCAAAGCTTGCACGACGGAGTGTCCGTCGAACGTCAATCTGGCATTGCTCAAGGCCGAGCTGCTTTATGCGCGCCACCGACGCGATGGTTTGCCGCTGCGCGAACGAATGCTGAGTGCGGTGGACTTGTTAAGCAAGCTCGGTTGTCTCGCTCCGCGTCTGGCCAACGCCACGCTGGAAAATCGATTCGTGCGCGGGTTGATGCAGAACTCGTTAGGCATTTCGGCGAAACGACCCTTGCCGCATTATGCGCGGGAGCGTTTCGATAAATGGTTCGTGAAACATTCGCCGACGAAAACGACGCGAGGGCGTGTGATTCTTTGGGATGACACCTTCGTCCGCTATCATGAACCGAACATCGGCATCGCCGCCGTAACGGTTCTGGAGTCGTTAGGCTTCGAAGTTGCGCTGGCGAAGAATCGGAAATGCTGCGGACGTCCGGCGTTCAGTCAGGGAAACATCGATGAAGCCAAACGGCTCGGTCAGCATAATCTCGCGCTGCTGAAGGGATCCGACGCACCGATTCTGTTTCTGGAACCTTCGTGTTACTCAATGTTCGCGGAAGATTATCGCGAGATGAATTTGACCGACGCGGTGGCCGTTGCGCCACGCGCATTTCTCTTCGAACGATTCGTCGAAGACATTCTCGAACGCGAACCGAATGCGTTGCACCTCAAGCAAACCGCGGGACACGTCGCAATCCATGCGCATTGTCACGCCAAAGCGCTGATGAAGCCCGACTTTATGAAGCAGCTCGCGCAACGTTTGCCCGGCAGAAAGGTGGAGCTACTCGACACCGGCTGCTGCGGAATGGCGGGCGCATTTGGCGCGCTGGAATCAAAATACGAATTATCGCTACAAGTGGCGGAACCACTCGTTAGGCAAGTTGAGGCGCAACCGAACGAGACGACAATCGTCGCCTCTGGCACGAGTTGCCGTCATCAAATCGAACATCTCACGACCGCCAAGCCGCAGCACATGGCAGAGTTACTGGCCGATGCCTTAGTCTGACAATTGTCATCGCCTAACGAGTGATTCAGAACGGAATTTTTATTCCGAGATTCTTAACCAGGAACGAAAGTTGATCGGTCACATCTTCGATCACTTTCGAAGTCGGCTTGCCCGCACCATGTCCGGCGCGTGTTTCGATGCGAATCAAAACCGGGGCTGGTCCGGCTTGATCGGCTTGCAGCGTGGCAGCGAACTTGAAGCTGTGTCCGGGAAAAACGCGGTCGTCGTGATCGGCGGTCGAGACCAGAGTGGGCGGATATTTCGTTCCCGGTTTGATGTTATGCAGCGGCGAATATTTGTAGATCGCCTTGAATTGCTCCGGATCATCCGACGAGCCGTAGTCGCTCGCCCACGCCCAGCCGATGGTGAATTTCTGGAAACGCAGCATGTCCATCACGCCGACGGCTGGTAACGTCGCGCCCCAGAGATCGGGACGTTGCGTAAGCGCGGCACCGACCAGCAAACCACCATTGCTGCGTCCGCTGATCGCGAGCTTCGGCGTGGAAGTATATTTGTTCGCGATCAGCCATTCGCCGGCGGCGATGAAATCATCGAAGACATTTTGCTTTTGCAATTTCGTTCCAGCGAGATGCCATTCCTCGCCGTACTCGCCGCCGCCGCGCAAATTCGCGACTGCATAAATACCGCCCATATCGAGCCAGGTGGCCGCGTAGGGTGAGAATGTCGGCACGCTGGAAAGATCGAATCCGCCGTAGCCGTAAAGGATGGTTGGATTGTTGCCGTTTTTCTTCAGATCTTTGCGATGGGTCAGGAACATCGGCACGCGCGTGCCGTCTTTGCTTTTGTAGAAAACCTGTTCGGTCGTGTAGTCGTCCGATTTGAAATCGATCTTCGGTTGAAACAGGACGCTGCTCTTACCACTCGTTAGGTCGCAGCGGAAAATCGTCGGCGGCTGCGTGTAGCTGACATAACTGTAGAAGGTCTCCTTGTCCTTGCGCTTGCCCGTGAGTCCGCCGGCGGTGCCGAGACCGGGCAAGGCGATTTCGCCCGCGGGTTTGCCCGTGAGATCGAAAAGCTCCACCAGCGAATGCGCGTCCTTGAGGTAGTTGGCGATGAAGCGATCACCGACCACGGCAACGTGTTCGAGTTTGTCTTCGCCTTGCGGCACGATCTCGCGAATCTCCTGCGGCTTGTTGATGTCGATGGCGACGATGCGTGCGCGCGGCGCATTGAGATTGGTGCGGAACCAGAAGACGGCGCCGTCGTTATCGAGGAAATCGTATTGCGCGTCTTCTTTGTTGAGCAGCTCGACGACTTTGGCCTCGGGCGCGCGCAGATCTTTGTAGAAGATCTGGTTCTTCGGATCGCTGCCGTGCGAAACGTTGATGATCAGATACGCGCCGTCATCTGTGACCGCGGCATTGAGCAGCCAGTCTTTGTGCTCCTTGTTCTCGTAGACTAACGAGTCCTCGCTCTGCGGCGTGCCCAGCTTGTGGAAGAAAATCTTGTGAAAATAATTCGCGGCCTTGAGCTGATCGGTCGTGGGCTGTTCGTAGCGACTGTAGAAAAATCCTGAGCCGTCATGCATCCAGGCGGAGTTGGAAAATTTGACCCACTTAATGTCGTCATCGAGGTCCTGGCCGCTGGCCACGTCGCGCACTTTCCATTCCTGCCAATCGGAACCGGCGACTTCGAGTCCATAGGCGATAAGTTTACTGTCATCGGTCACGGCCGTTCCCATGAGCGCGGTCGTTCCGTCTTTCGAGAGCGTGTTCGGATCGAGTAAGGCGCGCGGCTCGCCTGGAAGTTCCGACGTCACATACAAGACGCTTTGATTTTGCAGGCCGCTGTTCTTGGTGAAGAAAAATTTGCCGCCTTCGCGTGAAGGCACGCCGAACTTTTCGTAATTCCAAAGCTTCGTCAGATGCGCGTTGATCTTGGAACGATCCGGAATCTTCTCGAGATAATCGAAAGTGAGTTTGTTCTCCGCCTCGATCCATTTTTTCGTTTCATCCGAGTCGGCATCTTCCAGCGGCCGATACGGATCGGCTATTTTCGTCCCGTGATAATCGTCGCTCTGCTCGCTCTTCGGCGCGGGCGGATAGGTGAATGAGGCCTCCGGTTCTTTAGCGAACCCGATTCCGGAAAGGAGAAGAAGAACGAACTTGAGCACGAGTTTCATGGCGCAGTCGCCATAAACTCATTCGCAAATGCAGGCAAGGCAGGGATATTGCGCGCCTTTTTCATGCTGACCATTTCTCAAGCCACGAAAGCCTTCGGCGGCCGAACGCTTTTCCAAGATGCTTCGCTGCAGGTGAATCGCGGCGATCGCATCGGTTTGGTGGGTCCGAATGGCGCGGGCAAATCGACGCTCTTTTCGCTCATCCTCGGTGAGGCGCTGCCGGATGACGGAAAAGTTTCCGTGGAGAAATCAGCCACGATCGGATTTTTGCCGCAGGAAAATGCGCCGGCGGGTGATGAGACGGTCTTGCAGCTGGCTTGTGGAAAAATTACCGAGCACACGGATTGGGAAACAGAACCGAAAGCGAAACGCATTCTGCACGGGCTGGCTTTTCGCGAATCGGATTTCGACCGGCCGGCGAAAACCATGAGCGGTGGCTGGGTCATGCGCGCGCATTTGGCGCGGTTGCTCGTGCAGGAACCGGATTTGTTGCTGCTCGACGAACCGACGAACCATCTCGACCTGGAGTCGTTAGTCTGGTTTCAGAATTATCTGAAGAATTATGCCGGGGCGATTTTGATGATCTCGCACGATCGCGAGTTTCTGAATCAGCTGGTGGGATCGATCATCGAGATCGCGCATCGACGACTCGTTAGGTATCGCGGCAACTGGGACAGCTACATCGAACAGAAAGCCGCGCGCGAAGGGCAGCAGCTCTCGGCTTACAAGAATCAGCAGAAGGAGATCGCGTCGTTACAAGCGTTCGCCGATCGTTTTCGGGCAAAGGCGAGCAAGGCGTCGCAAGCGCAAAGCAAACTAAAACAGATCGACCGGATGGAGAAAATCGAAGCGCCGGTCGCGCGGGAGAAGACGGTGCACTTTCGTTTTCCGCAGCCACCACGCAGCGGTCTGCGTGTGATCGCGTTGAAGGACGTCGATCACGCCTACGGTGATCTGGTTGTTTATCGCGGATTGAATTTCCAGGCGGAGCGCGGCCAACGCACCGTTTTAGTCGGACCGAATGGCGCGGGAAAATCGACGCTCTTGAAATTGTTGGCGGGCGCGTTGTCGGTGCAAAGCGGCGAGCGCGAACTCGGGCACAACGCGAAGGTCGGTTATTTCTCGCAGTATCGCGTGGAGATGCTCAATCCGATGATGACGGTGCTCGACACGGCGCGCGACATGCCGAACCCGGTTTCCGAACAGGTCGCGCGCACCGTCCTCGGCTCGTTTCTTTTTCGCGGTGATGATGTTTTTAAGACGACGGCCGTTTTGAGCGGCGGCGAAAAGACGCGGCTAGCGCTCGTTAGGCTGTTGCTCGATCCACCGAATTTGTTGCTGATGGACGAGCCGACCACGCATCTCGACATCGGCAGCATCGACGCGCTCGTCGGCGCGCTTTCGCAGTACGACGGGACGCTAATTTTCATCAGCCACGATGTCTATTTCATCCGCGCGATTGCCAAGACGGTGCTGCACATCAACGCCGGGCAGCTCACGCCGTACGCCGGCGATTACGATTATTACCTGGATAAATCGCGGGCCACTTCCGCGCGCGAAGCGTTGACCAGCAATGGCCAGACGCTAAGCAACGCGCAGCCAACACAGCCAGTCGTCGCGGAAGGAATGCGCGAAACACGCGAGCGGCGCCGGGCCGAAGCGGAGCAGCGCAAAGTGGAAGCGAAGATCAAACGCGATCGGGAGAAGCGGTTGCACGAAATCGAGATGCACATTCTCTCGCTCGAAGGTCGACAGAAGGAATTGACCGCGGAGCTGGAAAAACCGGAAACCTACGAGGCCGGCGGCACGGCCATGGAGTTGAACCGCGAATTGCTCGGAATAAACGACGAGCTGAAGCGCGCGTCGACGGAATGGGAAAAGTTAGCGGAATTTTCGGAGAACGGCGCGGTTGGCACCAGTGCTGCTAAATAGATAGGTGCGAACTGGGACTCACCTACTAAAATATTGATTCTCCCAAGCTTCAGCAGCGCGGCCAGCGATGGCCGCGTTTTTTTTGCGCAAGGAGCGGCGTTTTCTTAAACGCCGAAGCGCGTGATAGCTAATCACTCGGGCGAGCCGCGACACGTTTCGGCGTTTTGGAAAACGCCGCTCCTTGTTCTACTTCTCGAAAACTTTTTTGAGGTCGCCGACTTTGTCGCGAATCTTCCCGCCCACTTTTTCGGCCGTGCCGGTGTCTTCCATCTCCGGATCGCCCGTGGCGCGTCCGACCTTTTCTTTCACCGTGCCTTTCGCCTGCTGAATGTTGCCTTTGATCTTATCCTTCGTGCTCGACTTCATGTAGCTGATACGCACGGTCGCGTAGCAGAGGTCGTGTGTGGTTTCGGCGGCGCAGGCGGCGGAACGGGGTCGTAAGTTCCCATCTTCGTCCACGGCAGACAGTGACAGATGCGTTTCGTGGTCAGCCAAAGTCCTTTGGGAAAACCGTGCATGTACATGGCTTCGAGCGAATATTGCGAACAGCTCGGGATGTAACGGCAACGGACGTAGCGCGCAGTGAAGCGCTTAACGAATCCCCGATAAACGCTGTGCACGCCCTGATCGTAGAGCCGCACTGAGACCTGCCGCGACGGAATGCGGATCCAATCAGCTACCGCGATCAGCGCCAAACCGCCAACGACAATCAGCGTTATCCAAAAACGGGGAAGCCTCAGGGCTGGCCGCAATGCGGACATTTCGCGCTGCCTTCCATCCGTTTCTTTTGGCAGTGCGGGCAGAGCACGAGATTTCCTTTCGGCCGCATCAATAGATAAATGATGAGACCGAGGACGCCGGTAATGATGGTCACGATCGTGAGCAACATCGCGTTATCCATCCCGCGGCTCTTGGCATCTTTGTAAACCCAAACGGCCAGCGCGATCCAAACTGCGAAAACTACCAGACAGACGACACATCCGCAGGTGCCGCCAATGAGCGCGCCGAGCGCGCCGGTGGCTTTATCCGTATCGGAATCCTGCGCGAGAAGATTGCCCATGCTGCCTAACGACAACAACAAAACTGGAAGGAAACGCTTCATATAATAGAAGTGAGTACGCAGTGTTTCTTGTGCGGTGTCAATTCGGAATCGTCAGCCGATGTGTTGTTTACGATGCGACGGCCGTGATTGGTTCCGGCGTTTTGGTCGCCATCACCTTATCAAGCGCAGCGCGCAATTGCGGCCAGTCGACCGGTTTCGTCAGGTGTTCGGAAAATCCGGCCGCGAAACTGGCCGCGCGATCTTCATCCGAACCGAAGCCGCTCAAGGCGATCCCGACCAGGCCGTGCGCGGAGTGCAACTCGCGCATCAAGTCGAGACCGTTGCCATCGGGAAGTCCGAGGTCGCTGACTATGACATCGAATTTTTGCGAGCCCGCCAACTCACGCGCGCGCGCCAGACTGTCGGCGTGCGCAACCGAGAATCCATTGTGCTCCAGGATGCGCCGCAAAACGCGAGCGGTGTCTTCGTGATCTTCCACCAGCAAAATCTGCACGCTGGCCGACAGAGTACTTTCCTGCGGAAGAAAAACCGGACCCTCGAGCAACGAAGTCTCCATCGCCTGCAGTCGCACGGTGAAAGCAGAGCCATGACCGGCGCCTTTACTTTCGGCGGTGATCGTTCCGCCGTGCATGTCGACGACGCGCTTCGAAATCGCCAGGCCGAGGCCGAGACCGCCGTACTGTTGCGTAACGTTTCGGCCGCCTTGTTCGAAAGCATCGAAAATTCGCGGGAGAACCGCGGCCTCAATCCCGACGCCGCTGTCGGTGATCTCAACGATGATGTGATGCGTTGAATCGTTGCGGGTGGAAAGTTCGAGACGACCGCCTTTCGGTGTGAATTTGACCGCGTTCTTGACCACGTTCCAAAAAACCTGCTGCAAACGCGCCGCATCCGCCCAGCAATGATGCTCGGCTGCATCGAAGCGCCGCACGACCGTAAGATTTTTCTGCTGCAACTCCTGCGCGCTGATGGCGAGTGCATGATCGAGCGCGGTGTGGATATCAACCGCGTCGTTGTGCAACTCGAGTTTTCCGTGCGCGATGCGAGTCAGGTCTAACAAGTCGTCGATCAAAAGAGCTTCCAGTTCGACGTTGCGTTGCAGCACTTCCAGATCGCGACTCAGTTCATCGGAAATTTCCGGCTGCCGGCGGAGCGACGCGATCGTCATCAGCACTGGCGTAAGCGGCGTGCGCAGTTCGTGCGAAAGCATGGCGAGAAATTGGTCTTTCGCGCGGTTCGCTTCCTCGGCCGCCTGTTTGGCGCGCTGCAAAATCATCTCCGCGTTTTTTCGGTCGGTGATGTCGAGGATGGTGCCGATGAAACGCGTCGGCATCCCGACTTCATCGTAAACCGCGCGGCCTTTTTCCGTTACCCAACGCTCTTTTCCGTCGTTTACGCCAATCGTGCGATATTCAATATCGTAACGTCCCGTGCTGTCCGGCTGCAAAACGGACTGGACCGTTTCGCTGACGATGTGCCGATCATCGGGATGCACTCCCTGTAGATATTTTTCGTAGGTGATCTGAGCGTCGGGCGGTAAACCCCAAAGCGCTTTGCAGCGCTCGGAGAAATGTAATTCGCCGGTCTTCGGATAATAATCGAAGGTCCCTATGTCGGCCGCTTCCGTCGCGAGCCGCAGCAGGTCCTGGCTCGCTTGTAATTTCAGATCGCGTTGGCGCGCGAGCGATTCCTGAAGCTTGCGTTCCGTGATGTCGGCCCGAAAAATGACGATCCCGCCCTTGGTCGGGTAAATGCGGGTGTCGAGCCAGCGTTGCCAGGGCTCGTGAAAAAATTCTCCCTGCACCGCGCGGCGCTCGTCCATCGCCACGTGGGCCAGCTTGTAAAATTCCGAATCGACCGCCTTGGGAAAAATCTCCCAGATAATGCGCCCCAACATTTTTTCTTTCGGCAAGCCGGCCAGCTCCGCGACGCGATCGTTCACGTAGTTGTAACGCCAATCGAAGTCTAACGAGGAGAAGGCATCGCTGATTCCGCGCAGCACCATCTCGCGTTGCTCGATCAGATCACGCATTTCAAATTGCCGCTGCCGCGAGCGCAACGCCACCTTCACCGCGCTGATCAACGTAACGCCATGCAGCGGCCGCTCGAGCAAAGTGACGTTCCCAGCAGGTCCGAAAATATCGACCGCCTCGAAGCCGAGTCGTTCCGCGCCCATGCCGGCGAGAATAATCACCGGCACATCGGACCACGGCGGCTGACGTTTCAGAGCATCCAGTAAAACGGGCAGTTCCGCGGGCCGGAGCGCTTCCTGTTCGAGCAAGAGAGCCAGCGTTGAGTCGTTCAGCTTGTTCGCCGCGTCGGTGATGCTCGGGCAAATCTCTGTCGCAATATCCTCCCTAGCCAGCGCCGAGGCCGCCAGCATCGCATCTTTGCCCAACGGAGCAACGATCAGGACCGCGCCGGCGGAATCATCTTCTTTTCTTTTCATGCCCGCGACCTTTCGGACGCTGCTGCTTCTTTTTGCGCTCGGGATATTGCGGCACGCCCGTGAGCACGCCACGAAAATCCTTCAACGGCGGGCTGACGGAAATGTCGCCAGCTTCAATCATCAATTCGCGAATCGTGTATTCATGCGCACCGGTGCGCTTCTTGACCACCGAGATCGCCTTATGCACTGCGCCTTCCATTTCGAAGAATCGCAACGTCACCACCGTGTCGGCCAGATAGGTGATATCGAGTGGCGATTGCATATTGCCCAGCAATCCCTGCGGGGTCACGACCATCATGGTGGCGACGCCGAGTTGATTGAGGTAAGTGAGCAATTCGTGCAGCTGCAAGTTAACGAAACGCTCTTCGCCCATCGATTGCAGGTAACCATTCAAGCTATCGAGCAGGATGACCTTGGCCCCGCGCTCTTCCACATCCGCGCGGACACACGACGACAACTCGCCGGGCGAAAGTTCCGCGGGATCGATTTGCACTGCGCGAAAAACCCCGCTGTCCTGCAGCTTCTGTAAACCACTCGTTAGGCGTTCCGCTCGCGCCAGCAGGACGCCGAGCGTTTCGTCAAAGGTGTAGAGCACGACATTTTCTCCGCGCTGCGCCGCAGCGAGCGCGAACTTCAAAGCCAGGGTCGATTTTCCAGTGCCGGGCGGGCCGGAAAAAAGCGTGCTCGTGCCGCGCGCTAACCCGCCGCCTAACAAGTCGTCGAGCGATTTGATTCCGCTCGAGGCATTCTCATGAACGAAGGTGCGGTGATGTTCCGCCGCCACCAGGCGCGGGAAAACGCTCAGGCCGCCTTTTCGAATTACAAAATCGTGATTGCCGCCTCGATAAGTGCTGCCGCGCACTTTGCGCACATTCAATCGCCGCCGCTCGCTGCCATACTCGGGCGCCAATTGCTCCAGCGCGAGAACGCCATGCGCCAGACTGAGCACATGGCTGTCGGCCGATTTCAAGGCGCTATCGTCGAGTAAGAGCGTGGTGCAATTACGTCCGGCGAAATATTGTTTGAAGGCGAGAATCTGCCGCCGATATCGCAGCGGTGTTTGCGAAAGCAGACGCAATTCCGAAAGGGAATCGAAGGCGACGCGCGTTGGTTTCACTCGCTCGACCGCATCGAGCAGCAGTTTGGTCGTCTCAGTCAGCTCCACCTCCGAAGCATGGAAAAGTGTGTTCTGCGATTGCGCCTCCAATTGTTCGCTGATCGCGGAGAGCTCGACGACCTCTACCCCCTCCAACGACCATCCGTGTGAGAGCGCGACCTCTTCCACTTCCTCCCGCGTTTCGGACAGACTAATGTAGAGGACCTTCTCGCCCTTCTTCGCTCCGGTGAGCAAGAATTGCAGCGCGAGCGTCGTCTTGCCCGAGCCGGGCTCACCTTGAATCAAATAAAGCCGGCGCGGCGGCAGGCCGCCGCTCAAAATATCGTCGAGGCCGGGAATGCCGGTAGGCACCTTGGTCTTGTCGAGCGAAACGGAGTTAGTCACTGGCGCAAAAACTTTACGGACTCGCGATGCAAACGCGAGAGCGAACATGTTTGCGCGTGCCTGAGTTGAAGAGCGACCTCATCGCATGAGATGTTTCGCGATGTTGAAGGGGCTGGAGGTCAACCTGGTCGTGCCCGATCTCTGGCAACAGGAAGCGGTGCGCGCGCTGCGCGAGGGCAAAGATGTCGTGGTCCAGGCGCCGACCGGCTCGGGCAAGACTTACATTTTCGAGCTGCTCTATCCGTCGCTGAAAGGCCAGGCGATTTTTACCGTGCCGACGCGGGCGCTCGCGAACGACAAACTGGCAGAATGGCGCGCACGCGGTTGGGATGTGGGCATCGCGACCGGCGATCTGGCCTTGAATACCGAAGCGAAAGTCGTGGTCGCAACTTTGGAAACGCAACGCACGCGATTTCTGCGGCGCGATGGTCCGCAACTTCTGGTGGTCGATGAATATCAAATGATCGGCGATCCCGTGCGCGGCGTGCATTACGAACTCGCGCTTGCGCTCGCGCCACCGCAAACGCAATTGCTCCTGCTCAGCGGCAGCGTGGGAAATCCGCAGGACATCGTGGCCTGGCTGCAACGCATCGGACGCGATGCCGTTTTGATTTCGCACCAGGAACGGCCCGTGCCTTTGGAAGAATTGGATCTGCGAAATCTTTCCGATTCACAATTCGTGCAGTCGAAAAATTTTTGGCCACGCATGATCGGCCGCGCCTTGCGCGCGGATCTCGCGCCGGTTCTGATTTTCGCGCCGCGTCGAAATGCGGCTGAAGAAATGGCGCAATCAATCGCTGCCGCGATGACGTTGCGCGATCCTCTTTCACTTTCATCCGCGCAGGAAGCGCTCGCTGGAAAAAAACTCGCCAAACTTTTGCGCAGCCGCGTCGCTTATCATCACAGTGGTTTGAGTTACGCGGTGCGCGCGGGTTTGATCGAACCACTGGCCAAGAACGGACAACTCAACGTCGTCGTGGCCACGATGGGACTGGCGGCCGGAATTAACTTTTCCATGCGCTCGGTTCTCATCACCGACACGCGTTACATGGCGGGAAATTTCGAGCGACATGTGCAGCCGGATGAACTGCTGCAAATGTTCGGACGCGCGGGGCGGCGAGGTCTCGATGAGACCGGTTACGTCCTGATTGTGCCCGACATTCCGCGACTGGGCGATGCCCGGCCACGCCAACTCAAACGCGCCACGCAGGTTGATTGGCCGAGTCTGATCAGCGTGATGCATAACAGCACGGAAAGTTTCGCAGCGGCGGTGAAGTTGAGTCACGCGCTCTTTAGCGCGCAAAAAGTTCCGCTCGGCGTTGAGCACTCGTTAGGCGTCGGGCCGCGCTCTTGTGGACTGATGATCGACGCGGAGCGGCAACGATTCGTCCGGCGGCCGATCACGGAAATGTTGAATTCGGTCGGTGAATGGGAACCGCAATCCGGTAGACAAAAGGTCTCGTTAGGCAAATTGCTCGTGTGCGAAAATGATCGCTGGGTCCCAGCCTTATCACTGCCACGAATGCTCGATGGACGCGGCTTCGGCAATCTCTGCAAATTGCGCGAGCAGAAAATTTACGGCCGCGAAGTTCCGTTGGCGACGCTCTTGCCTAACGAGCAGTTGGCGCCGGTAAAGTGGCTACGAAAAGCCGGAGGCGATCTCGCTTCCGCCGAACAAATTCTTTACGCGGCAACCGGCGCAAAGGTTTCGGAAACCGTTACGCGCAATAGCACCGTTTCAGCGCGACTCGATTTCTCCGACATTGAAGTGGAAGCCTTCGTTGACTCGTTAGGCCAAGCGCTTGATTCGCCGCCGACTCGAGAGGCCTTGCCCACAGTCTGCCGTGACTGCGATCAACTTGAGCACGATTCGACAACACCCATCGTGAATTCTCCCGCTTATGCCTGGCGCCGACTCGGTTTGGTCGCGGAGGATGGAACGATCAGCAAACGCGGCGTTATTTTTTCCTTCTTCCAAGGCGGCGAAGGTTTGGCCATCGCCGTTGCGCTCGAGGATGAAACTTATCCGATCGATGACCTTATTTTCGACTTGGCCAACATTCGCGGCGGCCCGCGTTTCGCCGGGGAAGATGCCCCGATGGGCGGACGGCTCGGAATATTGTGCCAGCGAATCTACGAACGCGCGGACTATCCCGGTTATCTGGAAATGGGTGTGCCCGCGCACTACGGCTCCGGTGCGTCGGAAGTAATTCGCGAGGTCGTGCAGAATCCTGCTGCGAAGAATCGCCTAACGAGTGATTCGCTACGTTCCGGCGACATCGAACGTGCGCTCATGGAGTGGCGCAGTCTCTTACGCCATATCGTGCACGCGCCGGATCTGGAGTGGGATCGCTGGCGCGATCTCAAAGCCACCGCGCAACATTATGTAGAGAACACCACTTCGCCGGCGCTCCTGGAGTTTCCGCCGCTGCTGGCCGCGCAACAACGACGCGCGTTTGCTCAATCGTTGTCCTGATCTTCCTTGTCCATTTTTTCCAGATCGGCGTCAGACAATTCGCGCGTCCGCGTAATTTTCCAGCCGCCGCGATTATCGCATTTCACCGTGAACAAAACCGCGCCACCGATGTAATCGACATCGTCCGTTTTCTTGTCGGTGACAACGCTGCCCGACGACATCGCGGAAACTTCCAGCGTGTCTGCATTAATCCAGCGCCGCACTTTCCATTCATCCATGATGCGACGACGCGACGCATTCTTGGTCACGCCGAGACGTTTTCGGTCGCGCAATTCGGCCCGCTTGATCATGTCGTTAACGACCGTGGCTTTCTCCGGGAGATCGGGCAGCGCTTTCCATTCGTTGCCGGCCAGCTCGTAAATGTTGCAGGCGTAATAACGGCCGCCCGAACGATAATTGAAAGCGAACCGCCGCGAGTCGGGCGCCCACAAAACCTTTCCACTTTCCACCGCGAGCGTGCCGGAGGTTGCTTCTTCGATCTTGAAGACAACCTGGCCAGTGGCGTTATCGACAATCACGCCTTCCTCTTCGACGACGCGATACTCGAACTTCTTGTCCGGCGAAGGGAAACGCGGCGATTGCTCGGACTCCTCACTCCACGCGTACAGCGGAAGGAACGCGGCGAAGAAGGCGAGCTTCCACATTGCCCGATCATAAGTGCTATAGGTGAGCAATGAAAGAAACACCGGCTGCGCTCGGTTATCGCATGCCCGCGGAATGGGAGCCGCACACCGCCACCTGGCTCTCGTGGCCACGTCGCGAAGGCATCAGTTTTCCCGATGCCTTCGATCGCGTGCTGCCGACGTTTCGCGAGATGGTCGCGGCATTGATTGAGTCGGAGCCGGTCTGCATCAACGTCTCCAACGGCGCGCATGAAGCGGAAGCGCGCGCGGTGCTCGATGGTTTGCCTAACGAGTGCATTACCTACTACGAAATTCCAACGAACGAACCTTGGTGCCGTGATCACGGTCCGATTTTTTTGAAGCGCGATGAGGATCCGAGACTTGCGATTGTCGATTGGGGCCACAACGCCTGGGGCAACAAATATCCGCCGTTCGATTTGGATGATGTTGTGCCAACACGCATCGGCGCTGCGCTCGACCTTCCGGTTTACGACGGCGAAATGATTCTGGAAGGTGGCTCGATCGATGTGAATGGCGCCGGCGCTTGCCTGACCACGGAATCGTGTCTGCTAAATCCGAATCGCAATCCGAATTTGTCCCGCGCACAAATCGAACAACGCCTGCGCGATTTTCTCGGCGTGCGCGAAATCTTCTGGCTGGCCCGCGGCACGGAAGGCGACGACACCGACGGACACATCGATAACCTGGCGCGCTTCGTCGATGAGCGGACCGTTCTCGCCATCGTCGATCCCGACCCGCGGAGTGCGAACTACGAAGCGCTCCAGGAAAATCTCGCGCGCCTGCGGGCAACGAAGTTCAAAATTGTCGAGCTACCCGTGCCGCCGCGAATGGAGCGCGAACATCTGATTTTGCCCGCCAGCTATGCAAATTTTTACATCGCGAACGAACGCGTGCTCGTTCCGACTTATGACGATGCGAATGACAAAATTGCGATCGACAAGATTCAGTCCGCATTTCCAAAACGAAAAGTGATTGCGATCGATTGCCGCGAATTAATCTGGGGTCTGGGGGCGTTTCATTGTCTGACGCAACAGCAGCCCGCCTAACGAGTCGTTATGCGCCTTTTGCAGAAGCTGGCCAAGGTGGCCGATCCGCGGGCCGGCCGCAGCGCCAAGCAACATCTCGGCCGCGTTTTTCTCACGCGTCGATTTGTCTTTCGTCTCAATGCCGAGCGCATCATCGCCAGCATCGATCGCGAAAAATTCCTCGCGATCAAAGAGCGGCACGCCGTGGAAAATCCGGGCTCAGCCTGGCCGAAGTATCTCGATCTGAAAAAATGGATGGAGGTCAACATTCGTCATGTGCGCGAGCTCGAGCTCGATTACGGGCGGCGCCGCGACGTTCTGGATATCGGATCGGGCGCCGGCTATTTCCTCTACATCTGCAAATGGCTCGGCCATCGCCCGCTCGGGCTCGATATCGATGAAGTACCGATGTATCCGGAAATGACTCGCATGCTCGGGCTGGAACGCATCGTCTGGCATATCAAAGCGTTCACGCCGCTACCCGATCTCGGACGGAAATTCGATCTCATCACGGCTTTCATGATTTGTTTCAACAATCACAATCGCAGCGGCCTTTGGGGCGTGCGCGAGTGGGAGTTTTTTCTCGATGACCTCGCCCGGCACCTGAAACCGAAGGGTCGCGTCTGGCTGGAATTAAATCGTCAGCGCGACGGAAGTTTCATGACACCGGAGTTGCGCGAGCTTTTCGAAAAACGCGGGGCGCGTATCGAGCGGCATCAACTCGCCTTCGATTCGTTGTAGCGTCGCTCCCATTCGTCGGAGATGGCGTCGCTTTGTTTTTTCGTGACCGGCGGATTGATTTTTTTTCCGCGCGGCAGAGTGATCTGCAGAAATTTCAGGGTGGCACGAATGGTCGCTTCGTACTCTCGACAAAGTTCTTCGTACTCAACGACGAATGGTTCGATCTGATTGCGCGCAAAAAATTCGTCCCAGACTTTCTCCTGTTCCACAGCCGAACGCAGACTTCGTTCGATCAAAGCGCGATCAAATTGCGCCTGCCCGGTTTCGTCTTTGCCGGGCTGAACTTTCCAGAGACCGGTCTGAGTCGCACGGGCCTTGGAGATGGCCTGCCGTAATTTGTTTCGGCGCCAGATGCGAATGAAGCGCAGGCGCGGAAAGGCGTTGTACAACAGCTCAAGATCCGAAGTTTCGTTTCCTCCAAAAGCACTCGTTAGGCGAAGTCGCGCCAGAAAATCGTCAAGATAGGCCCCCATCAATTTGAATCCGAAAACTTCATTGGAAGTCGCCGTGCCCTTGATGACGGCGCGGACGTAATCGAGAAACGAGATGTCGTGCGGAAGGCTTTGCCGATCGCGAAAAAAACTTTGGAATTCAGAATAGAAGAACTGGTTAGGCCGTCCGGCCCGGCCGGTTTCGCGCAAACCGTCGCTCAGCAAATTACTGCCGGAGCGCGCGACCCCGCAGATGACATAACAGCGTCGCGGATGTCGCCAATGATGTAACAAACCTCCCATCGCGCGCGGAGACTAACACAGACTGCAGCCGCTCGTTCAAGGCGCGGCCACGCAGTTCGCAATTGCAGCCTCGTTAGACCCATTTTACTCTCCCCGTCTCACCGTTGCCGCGCCCCATCGCGCACGGCAATCGACATTCGAAATCGGAATTCGCAAATCTCTTATGGCTAACTACGGAATCAACGGCTTCGGCCGCATCGGACGCAATGTCTTGCGCGCCATGTCGCAAAAAGATGTCGAGCGCGTCAAAGGCATCAACGATCTGACGGACACCACCACCCTGGCGCACCTGCTGAAGTGGGATTCGGTCCACGGAAAATTCGACGGCGAAATCGGACACGATGCGGAGAACATCATCGTGCGCGGACACAAGATTCGGATCATGAAGGAGCGCGATCCGGGTGCGTTGCCTTGGAAGGATCTCAGCGTCGATGTCGTCCTTGAATCAACCGGCCTCTTTACCGATCGCGCGAAAGCCGAGCTGCATATCAGCAAAGGTGGCGCGAAACGCGTGCTGATCAGTGCGCCCGCGAAAGGACCGGACGCGACGATTTGCCTCGGGATTAACGACAACATCTATGACCCGGCGAAACACACCATCGTCTCGAACGCGAGCTGTACGACCAATTGTCTGGCGCCGATGGCGAAAGTGTTGAACGACAAATTCGGGATCGAATCGGGTTTCATGAGCACGATCCATTCGTACACCAACGATCAGAACATCCTCGATCTGCCACATGCCGATCTGCGCCGCGGAAGAGCCGCCGCGATCAACATCGTTCCGTCGAGCACGGGCGCGGCCAAGGCGATCGGCGAAGTCATTCCGGAGTTGAAAGGAAAACTGAACGGCGGTGCTTTTCGCGTGCCGACGCCTGACGGATCGGTCACGGATTTCACCGCGGTCTTGAAGAACAAAGCCAGCGCGGACGAAATCAACGCCGCCTTCAAAGCCGCGGCCGGCGACGCGAGTTACAAGGATGTTCTCGAATATTCGGATGAGCCGCTGGTCTTGCAGGACATCGTGGGTAACGCGCATTCCTGTATTTTCGATTCGAAACTTACGCTCACCCTCGGCGACAAGTTCGTGAAAGTGGTCGGCTGGTACGACAACGAATGGGGCTACAGCAATCGTTGCGTGCAGATGCTGGAAATGTTGAGCAAGTAATGCAGAAGCTGACGCTGCGCGATCTGCAGGTGCGCGGGAAGCGCGTGCTCGTGCGCGTGGATTTCAATGTGCCGGTGGATGAGCACGGCGATCATTTTCACATCACGGATGACACGCGTATGCGCGAGTCGTTGCCGACGATCAATTACCTGCGCGAAAACGGTGCGAAGACGATTTTGATGGCGCATTTCGGCCGACCGAAAGGCAAGCCTAACGAGAAGTATTCGCTGCGCGCGGTGGCGGATCATTTGCATGAGCTGATCAATCACCCGGTTGCGTTTAGTCATGACACGATCGGGAAAGTTCCCGAGGAAATCATCGCGCATATGAAGGAGGGCGATGTGACCCTGCTCGAGAACGTGCGCTTTCATCCTGGCGAAGAAGCGAACGACGCTCCTTTCGCCGAAGAGCTGGCGAGACTCGGCGACGTCTATGTGAACGACGCTTTCGGCGCAGCGCATCGCGCGCACGCCAGCACGGCCGGCATCACCAAGTTCGTCAAGCAATCCGCCATGGGATTCCTGATGGAGAAGGAATTGAAATACTTGTTAGGCGAATTGAAGCAGCCGGCGAAACCGTTCGTCGTCATCATGGGCGGGTCGAAAGTTTCCGATAAGATCGACGTGATCAAAGCGCTCATGGAAAAGGCCGATACGATTTTGATTGGCGGCGCGATGGCCAACACCTTTTGGAAAGCGCAGGGCATTCCGGTGGGGGCGAGCAAAGTGGAAGCGGATAAGCTCGAGCTCGCGCGCGAGTTGCTCAGGCTTGCGAAAAGCAAGGGAGTGAAATTTTTGCTACCGGTCGATGCAGTCGAAGCGGATGCCTTCAAAGCGGGCGCGAATAAGCGCAACACCGGCAAAGTTACGGAAGGCCGTGGGATCAGTGAAGGTTGGCAGGCGCTCGATATCGGGCACGCCACGATCGCGCTCTATAAAGATGAGATCGCTAAAGCGAAAACGATTTTGTGGAACGGGCCGCTCGGAGTTTTCGAAATTCCTGATTTTGCCGACGGAACGTTTGAGATCGCGGAGGCGATCGCGAAATCGCACGCCACCACAATCATCGGCGGCGGCGATTCGGTCACTGCGGTCAAGCAGGCGGGACTGGCCGACAAAATGACCTTCATTTCCACGGGTGGCGGCGCGTCGCTCGAATTACTCGAGGGAAAGGAACTGCCCGGCGTGGCCGCGTTAACCGACAAAAAATAAAATGCCGACTCGAAAGAAAATCGTCGCTGCCAATTGGAAGATGAACATGACCCAGGGCGAAGCGGCGGCGTTCGTGGAAACGTTCGTGCGCGAGCTCGGCGATTTCGATGAAGCCGAAGTGGTGATCGTTCCGCCGTTCACCGCCTTGGCGAAAGTGAGTCAAACGCTGCACGACGCAGCCAACATCAAGCTCGGTGCGCAAAACATGTATTGGGAAAAAAGCGGCGCGTTCACCGGCGAAATTAGCGCCGCCATGTTGCGCGATCTCTTCGTGCGCTACGTCGTCCTCGGTCACAGCGAGCGGAGAATGTTACTCGGCGAGACGAATGAAATGGTGAATCGCAAAGTGCGCGCGGCGCACGAAGCAGGCTTGCGTCCGATCGTTTGCATCGGCGAAACGTGGGAACAACGTGAGGGCGGCGAAGTGGAAAAGATTCTCGGCACGCAACTGCGCGGCAGCCTGGCGGATCTGAGCGCGAAAGAAATGAACGAAACGGTGGTCGCTTACGAACCTGTCTGGGCCATCGGGACTGGAAAAACCGCGACGTCGCAACAAGCGCAGGACGCGCATGCATTCGTTAGGCAAACTCTCGCCGAAATTTCGGACCAGCCGACGGCCGGCAAGATGCGCATCCAATACGGCGGAAGCGTGAAGCCGGACAACGCACGCGAGTTAATGTCGCAGCCGGATATCGACGGCGCACTTGTCGGCGGCGCCAGCCTCGATCCGCGCAGTTTTGCGCAGATCGTGAAGGCCGCGGCTGGGTGATTTGTAGCGGCGGTCTATGACCGCCGCTACAAAAATACGCGCATTCACTTGTTGATTTCGAGATAGGTGAGCGACTGCATCTTGCCCGTTTCCGGCTGCAGGTTCTCGATGCGCATTTGCTTGAGAAAAGTGCGGCCGTCGATCTCCTGAATGGAAACAACCGCGAAGCGTTTTGTCAGTTTGCCGTTCCAATCAAAACCTTCCATGCGCAGCATGGCGCCGCTTTTTTGATCGCACCAAATATTGACGTGCGAGTATTGCGATTGGCGGCCCGGCGGTTTCAGTTCGATTTTCCAGCAACGGCGGGTGTTGGCGTAATCCTCCCCGGTCACTTCCGCGGTCGGCCAATACAGAAAGCGCAGCGCCAGATCTTCGTAAGTGATGGCAGTGCCGCGAACTTTTTGCTCGAACTCCGCGCCGGAAATTTTATCGACGCCGTTCTTCGTCATTTCTTCCAGGCCTGAGTCATTCTCGCCCAGGCGCAGCTGCAAAGATTCATCCGGGTTGCTGAAACTGTAGCGGATGACCGGCCCGGCCAGGGTGAGACGAAAAGGGATGAGCAATTCGTTTTGACGCAGCTGCCCCGTCACTTCCACGTTCTGCCGTGTCTGCAGCGCGCGGGTTTGCGCGAGAATCTGTTTGGCCGGCGGCGCGGCCGCGCTTGCACTCGTTAGGCAAACGGCCAGTAAAAATCGGAATGGGGCTTTAAGTTTCAAGTTTTAAGCTTTAAGTGGGAGCCTTCGATGGATCAGGCCGTGTTGCATTTAATCAACGAGCGTTGGACTCATCCCGCGCTCGATTTGTTCATGGCTGCGATCAGCGACGTGACGATTTGGAAACCGTTCCTGGTCGTGCTGGTCCTTTATGCGCTGATCTTTTGCGGATTCAAGGGGCGCGCCTTCGTTCTCTGCCTCGCGCTGACGCTCTTCGTTTCCGATACCTTCGTGGTGCGAACATTGAAATCGTCGATCGCGCGACCGCGTCCAAAGCAGTCGCAGCGGGTTCGGATGGTGCAGCTGCAGCCGGCTACGCCGAAATTTCTCACGCTCTTCAAAAAGCCGACCATCCGTTTTTCCGAAGAACGCGATCGCACGGAATCCGGTCCGTCTTTTCCCTCGGGACACACGACCGACAATGTCGTCATCGCGATGTGCTGCGTTCTTTTTTTTCCGCGCTGGGGCTGGCTCTATTTTCCTCGTCGCGGCGGCGGTTGGCTACTCGCGGATTTATCTCGGCGCGCATTGGCCGAGCGACGTCCTGGCGACGGCGTTCATGGCCGCAGGTGAAACTTTACTCTTCATCGCCTTGATCGAATTGCTCTGGCGCTGGATGGCCGCGCGTTGGGCGCCGAAATTATTCGCGCAGCATCCGCGCTTGATCGGAAATTCCACCGTATGACAACCACGCGCGCGGTCTGGTTGTTTCTTATTCTCGTGACCATCATCCGATGGACGCTGATCGGCACGATGGATCTCGCCTTCGATGAAGCGCATTACTGGATGTGGTCGGAGCGGCTCGCGCCGGCGTATTTCAGTAAAGGCCCGGGCGTGGCCTATGCCATCTGGTCGAGTGTCGCCATTTTCGGTCCGACGGAATTTGGCGTGCGTTTTCTCGAGCCCGATCGCGGGCATGGCGACAAGTTTGTTGCTCTATTATTTCGCGCGTCGTCTTTTCAGCGAAGCGACGGGTTTCTGGACCGTCATCGCGCTCAACGTCATCCCGATGTTCAACATCGGCTCGTTTGTCATGACGATCGACACGCTCTCCGATTTTTTTCTGGGTCGCGGCTATGTTCACTTTCTGGCTGGCGCTGGAGAAGAGCCCGCAATTTTCCTGGCACTGGCCGATCACCGGTTTCCTGATTGGCCTGGGGTTTCTCTCAAAATACACCAACGCGCTGGAGCTCATTTCCGTCTTGATGGTGCTCGCGCTCGTGCCGCGTTTGCGGCGCGAATTCAAGCGGCCCGGTCTATATCTCTTGCTGCTCGTGTTCGTCATTTGCATCATTCCGCCGGTTTATTGGAATTACTACCGCGGCTGGCCGACCGTCGGACATCTGCGAAATCGCGGAAGCCTCGATCAGCCGCTCGGAATTCACCCGGGAGAATTGCTCTCGTTTCTCTCGATGCATTTCGCGGTTTATTCGCCGCTGCTTTTTCTCGCGCTGGCCTGGGCCGTGATCGCGAGCTGGCCGAGCACGCGACAGAATTTCAAAAAACTTTTTTTGCTCTGGCTCGGCCTGCCGGTTTTCGGCGTCTATTTTCTACTTTCGTTTTTGCGATCACGCTGCGAACGCAAACTGGGACGGCTTGCGTTTTTGAGCCTCGGAATTCTCGCGGTTTCCTACTGGCGCGAGCGAATTGAGTCGCATCCGCAATTGTTGCGCTGGGCCACCGCCGCATTCGTTCTCTCGGTCTTGCTGTAGCTTGCTCGCGCTGAACACCGACCTACTGCATGGCATTGGCGTGAATCCGCACCAAGAAAGATCCATCCGATCGCATGCGCGGATGGAAGACTGCCGCTCGCGGCAGTGGAAAAGGTGCGCGCGGATGTCGAACAACAGCTCGGCGAAAAAGTTTTTATGATCGCCGATGAACGCGCGCGCGCGTCCGAGTTCGCCTTCTATTTCAAAGACAAAAGCGTGGAAGGCCCGGGCCATCCGCCGGTTTACATCGTCGAGTCGCAAGACATCGTGAATCAATTTTCTTTCTGGCCGCGCTACGATCAATTCGTGGAAGCTCCCGCTGCCGCAAAAAGCGAAACTGGCGGCGACGTTTACACCGAAGAAAACGGCGTGAATCCATTCGAGGGTCGCGACGCCATTTACATTCAGAACAGCAGTCGCGAAGCGCCGCGCAACATCACCGCCGCTTTTCAATCGACCGATTATTATCGCACGATTGAAGTGCGGCGTTTCGGTCGAATTGTGCGCACGCTCCAGGTTTACATCTGCAAAGGTTACAAGACGCTGCCGTTATGAGCGATCGGCCTGCGGTTTCGGTTGTCGTGCCGCTTTATAACGAAGAAGAAAACGTTCCCATACTGCAGAGCGAACTGACCGCCGCGCTGGCGGGGCTCGATTACGAAATCATTTTCGTCGATGACGGATCGAAAGATGGAACCGTGGCGCACGTCGCCGCTGATCCGCGTGTGCGCGTTTTGCAGTTCGAAAAAAACGCCGGCCAAAGCGCGGCGATGTATGCCGGGTTGCATGCGGCCCACGGCGACATCGCGGTCTTGATCGATGGCGATCTGCAAAATGATCCGGCCGATATTCCAAAACTTTTGCGCGAAATCAAACCGGGTATCGATCTCGTCTGCGGTTATCGCGCGAAACGCAAAGACACGACGGTGAAACGCCTAACGAGTCGTATCGCGAATTTCGTGCGCAGCCGCTTCACCAAAGACGGCGTGCGCGACACCGGTTGCAGTTTGAAAGCGATGCGGCGCGAATGCATCGCCACGCTCGTTCCCTTCAAAGGCATGCATCGCTTCATCCCCGCGCTCGTCAAAGGCGCCGGTTACAATCTCGTCGAAGTGCCGGTGAATCATCGCCCGCGAAAATTTGGCGTGAGCAAATACGGACTCGGCAATCGCGCCTTGCGCGCCACGATCGATATGTTCGGCGTGCGCTGGCTCCTCTCGCGCCAGCTCAATTACAAACAGCGTAGCTAAGTCAGCATCGGCTCGGCCTGCCGTACGGGATCGGTCCATTTGCCGTGCTCACGAATGAGATCCTGCAAGCGATCGACCGCTTCGCCTTCGGGGATATTGAATTTCACCGCCGTCTTGCCGACGTAGAGATTGATTTTTCCGGGCGCGCCGCCGACGTAACCAAAATCCGCGTCGGCCATTTCGCCCGGGCCGTTCACGATGCAGCCCATGACCGCAATGGTTACGCCCTTCAGATGTGAAGTGGCTTCTTTGATTCGTGCCGTCGTCGTTTGAAGATTGAACAAGCGTCCGTCCACACGATGGGCATGCGACATAATCGGTTTTGAAAATGCGCGACCGCGCCGCCTGCAGAATGTTGTAACTCAAGCGCAAGGCCTGGCCCGGCGCTTCTTCACCTTGCACCAAAACCGCATCGCCAATTCCGTCGCAGAGCAGCGAGCCGATGTTGGTCGCCGCGATCAGCAGATTGTGCAGAAACTCAGTGTCGGCGGACGATTTGCCTAACGAGTCCTTTAACAGAATCGGATGATGCGGCGCGAGTTTCGCCGCTAATAAACGAAACGCGCTGATCACGGGCAAATCGATTCCGTCGCGCACCGTCACGAGTTGCGCGGGCTTATGCATTCAACTCTTGCAGATCATCGCGCGGATCGACTTCCACAATGCCGGCGCCCTCGTAAACGATCTCGGGTTTGTAGTCCCCCATCCGATCGACCTTGTGCGCGATCTTCTCGAAATTTTCCTGCCGCACGACGACGCGTGCCGTTTCCTCCCCGCCTAACGAGACGTCGCCGCTTATTCCACCGAGTTCGATTTGTTGTGACGCGCGCCGTTGATAGGAAAACGGATCATAGGAGACGGTCGCTTGTTCGATGCGCTCGCCGCCGCCGCGCGGCAGCCTAACGAGTGCTTGCGCCACCGGAATTTCGTGGATGCTGTCTTCGGTCAACGAAACACGAATGGTGTCGCCGATTCCATCCGCCAGGAGCGAGCCGATGCCGATCGCACTCTTGATCCGCGCGTCTTCGCCTTCGCCCGCTTCGGTCACGCCGAGATGGATCGGATAATTCCAGTCGTCGCCTTCTTCGTTCAGGCGCGCGACGAGCAGCCGATAGGCATTGATCATCACCTTCGGGTTGCTCGACTTCATCGAAAAAACGAAGGCGTGATAATCCAGCTCGCGCGCGATGCGGGCGAACTCAAGCGCGCTCTCCACCATCCCCAGCGGCGTATCGCCGTAGCGATTCATGATGCGGTCGGAAAGCGAACCGTGGTTGGTGCCGATGCGCATGGCAACACCGCGCTCTCTGCACAGCTTAACGAGTGGTGAAAACCGTTCCCGAATTCGTTCCAACTCGGCCGCATATTGCTCGTCGGTGTATTCGATGATCTTGAACTTTTTCGAGTCCGCGTAATTGCCCGGGTTGATGCGGACTTTCTCGACCCACCTGGCCGCCTCCATCGCTGCATCCGGTTTGAAGTGAATGTCCGCCACGATCGGCACATCGCAGCCGCGCTCGCGCAATCCGCGCACGATGTGTTGCAGATTGGCCGCATCTTTCACCGTCGGCGCCGTGATGCGCACAATCTCGCAACCGACCTCCGCCAATTCCATCGACTGCGCGATGGACGCTTCCGTGTCCATCGTGTCGCAGGTGATCATCGACTGGACACGAATCGGATTGGCCCCGCCGACGCCGACCTTCCCGACCATCACTTCGCGCGAAACGCGCCGCGCATAATTGAAAGCGCTCGCGCAGTAGTTCATTGCTTCGGCAAATTCGGCTCGACCATCACCGCCGTTCCGTAACACAGAACTTCCGTCACACCCTGCATGATTTCCGTGGCGTCGTAGCGCAATCCGATGATGGCATTGGCTCCTTTTGCTTCCGCATGCCGCTCGCATAACTGCATCGCGTCTTCGCGCGTTTTTTCGCAGAGATCGGTCAGGATGGTGATGTTACCGCCGAGCAAAGTTTGCAGACCGGCGCCGATACTGCCGACGATCGAGCGCGAGCGGACAATGATGCCGCGCACGACACCGAGATTTTTTACGATGCGATAGCCTTCAAGTTCGAAGGCGGTCGTGATGCGGGTCGCGTCCATACGCCGGTAACCTAATTACTTGGGCGCAGCTTGCACCCGCTTTCGTTTACGGCGCCGGCGTGGCCGCAGGGGCGCTGCGCGCCGGCTTCGATTCGTCGGAATCGCGCCCGAACAAATCGCCGATGTCGAAGAAGCTCACATAAACCATGTAGCCAATGATGAGAAACGCGCAGGCGGTCTGCACGAATTCGAGCATGCTAATGTTGACCGGTTTTCGGCGGACCCATTCGATGATCGCGAGCACGATGTGTCCGCCATCGAGCACAGGAATCGGAAGCATGTTCAGGATAGCGAGGTTCACATTCAGGATGACGCTGAACCACAAGGCTAATTGCCAGCCGCGCTCATTCTGGAAGAGCAGGTAATAAATGCGACCGATGCCGACTGGTCCGCTCATATGCTGCAGTTTCACATCGGACTTCGGCGAGGCGACTGCGCCGATGGTGTTGAGCGTGCTCGTGATGCTGTCGTAAACCTGCTCGACCGGATTCGGATGATCGAGTGACATCTTGCCGTCGCGATCCCACCAAATCCCGAGCCGCGGCGTCTTGTCTTTATCGGAAATCCGTTTCGGTTGCAGCGTGACATCGAGTTGCTTGTCGCCGCGCAAAATCTGCAGCGTGACCGGTTCGTCCGGATGTTTTTCGATGTAGTCGCCGATTGCTGAAGGGTTGTAGATCTTCGCGCCGTTCAGGCCGGCCACGACATCACCGTGTGCCAGTGCCGCCTGAGCCGCTGGAGTTTTCGGCAGGACTTGATCGATAATCGCGGTCTCCTGCGGAACGATCAGAATCTGTCGCACGCTTTTTCGCCGCCAGCCGCGCGTCTCCGCTTTGTAAGGCTCAACGGAGAAATCCATGACCGCGCCGTTGCGCTCGGCCTTGATCGGAATGGTCGCGCCTTCACTGCGCACGACGTTCCAAACCACGCTGTCATTCATGCCGGAAAAACGGCGGACCGGTTTGCCGTCTACTTCGAGAATCTTGTCGCCGGCCTGCAATCCGGCTTTGCCCGCAGGCGAATCGGCCGGGACGTAACCGACGATCGTCGTGGTGTCGGATTCGCTCACGGGATGTCCGACGACCCAGACGATGCAGGCAAAGACGAGCGCGAGAAGCAGACTGAAAAGCGGACCGGCAATCGCGACGATGATTTTATCGAGCGCGGAAATTTGCGGAAGCGTGGCGCGATCGACATCCGCTTTGCCCTCGATGATGTCCATGGGCGCCAATTGCGGCAGCGCGACAAAGCCACCGAAAGGAATTGAGCCTAACGAGTACTGGACGCCGTTGATGGTTTTTTTCCAGAGCGGCTTGCCGAACCAGACGCCAAATTTTTCGATAAACAATCCGCGCCAGCGCGCCGCCAGGAAATGCCCGAGCTCATGCACGATGATGAGCAGGTTAAAAAGAACGACGACCTCGAGGAGGATGAAGAGGATGCGAAGGATGTGCATTATAACGGAAATACCGAGCTAGTTCTTCCGGATCAGGGCCGCAGTTTCCGCGCGGGCCCATTGATCGGCGGCCAATATCGCATCGAGGTCTGGCTGCGCAACGGGCGTGTGCCGGTCCATGACTTCACGGACGGACTGCCAGATTCCCGGGAAGGCGAGACGCTTCGTTCAAGAAAAGCTGAGACAGCGATTTCATTCGCGGCGTTCAAGACAGCAGGCAGGGTGCCGCCGGTCTCACCCGCGCGCCGCGCGAGATTCAGCGCGGGAAAATCATCGTAGCGCGGGGTTTCGAACTCGAGCACCCGCAGTTTTCCAAAATCGAGCGGCGCCAAAGAATTCGGCACCCGTTCCGGCCAGGTGACCGCGTACTGAATCGGGAAACACATGTCGGAATGGCGAGAGCTGCGCGAGGACCGAGCCGTCAGTGAATTCGACCATCGAATGCACAATGCTTTGCGGATGGATCACGACTTCGACGCGCGCCATTTCCACATCAAAAAGCCAGCGCGCTTCGATCATCTCGAGGCCTTTATTAAACAGGGTCGCGGAATCGATCGTGATTTTGGGTCCCATATTCCAGGTCGGATGTTTAAGCGCCTGCTCCACCGTGATGGAAGCGAACTGCTCGTTAGGCGACTTTCGAAACGGCCCGCCCGAAGCAGTGAGAATCAAGCGGCGAACGTCCGATTTGTTCCCGTCAAGACATTGGAAGATCGCGTTGTGTTCGCTATCGACCGGCAAAACGCGCACGCCTTTTTTCGCGGCCGCTCTCATGACGATCTCACCCGCCATGACGAGAATTTCTTTGCTCGCGACGGCGAGATCTTTGCCCGCTTCAATCGCCGCAAGGGCGGGCCGCAATCCGCCAGTGCCGACCACCGCAATTAGCACCATCTCAGCACTCGTTAGGCGCGCGATCTCGCAAAGACCTTCTTCACCGGAAAGAATCTGCGGCGCGTAGTCGAGCTTAGTCCGCAGTTCATCCATCTTCGATTCATCGACGATGCAGACGGCCTCGGGCCGCAACTCGTTAGCCTGTTCCGCCAGTTTCGTCGCACTGCTGTTCGCGGCCAGGCCGACGATCTCCATCCGATCCGGAATGTCGCGCGCAACTTTCCGCGCGCTTTCGCCGATTGATCCGGTCGCGCCGAGCACGACTACGCGTTTGCGCTTCATGGTAAAACTAGGCCGCAACGCCGACAACCAGACGCAGGTAAAAGAACAAGAGCGGCGCGGTAAACAAAAGACTGTCGAGTAAATCGAGTGCGCCACCAATTCCCGGCAAAAGATTTCCGGAATCTTTCACCCCGGTGCTGCGTTTGACGATCGATTCGGCCAGATCGCCGATCACTGCGGCGAAGCCTAGTAACAGACCGAGCACGGCGGCGTGCGTCCAATTCAGAACTGAAAGTTTGCCAGGCATCAGCTTTAACAAACCCCAGCTCGCGAGTAACGAAAAGAAAAGCGCTCCAGCAAAACCTTCCCAGGTTTTTTTCGGGCTGATGTGCGGAATCATCTGGTGTTTTCCGATCACGCTCCCGGTCAAATACGCCCCCATGTCGCTGAACTTTGTGACCGCGATCAAATACAGAACGTAGAACTGGCCCGTGACTGCGCCGTTTGCCGCGCGCGGCACCACGTAAACGATTTTGGTGATGAAGTTGTAGAGCCAAAGCACATAAAGCAGACCGAAAAGCGTGTAAGCCATCGTCCGCAAAGGCGCGTCGTCGCGCAGGCGTTCGAACATCTGCCGCGCGAAAACCGTGAGCAAAAATCCGAGCAGAACCGCGACCTCGAAGTCGTAGGAATGCGCCAACCCAAAATGCGAGAAGTAATAAAAACTCCCGCAAAGCATGATCGCGCCGCAGATCATGGCGGTGATCTTGAAATTCGGAAGATCCTTGTGATCGAGCATTCCGTAGAACTCCCAGAGTGCGAGCAGGCCTAACGAGCCGATGAGCGCGAAGAAGGCTAGTTCGTATCCGGAAAAAATGATGAGCAACGCGATCGACCAAAGCGCGATCGTGCTGGCGAAACGCAGGATGAACGTGAGCTTGGCGGTGACCGGCTTGGGTGTGGCGCGATCGACCGTGGAGGACATGAGTCGCCACCATCAGGAAAGAAAAAGTTAAACGCAAGGTTGATTGCCGCGCTGCAACGCCTCGCCTAGGTTCGTCGGCGTGAGCAAGACAATGCCGGCAGTGGTCAAGGCTCGCTCCGAGCCGGGTCTCGAATTGCAGGAAGTTCCGGTGCCCGATGTGGGGCCGAACGATGTGCGCATTCGCGTGCAGAAAGCGTCGATCTGCGGAACCGATGTGCACATTTACAACTGGGACGCGTGGGCGCAGAAGACGATTCCGGTGCCGCTGGTCATCGGGCATGAATTTGTCGGCGTGGTGGATCGCGTCGGAAATGCCGTGACCGATTTCAAAGAAGGCGAGCTGGTCACAACCGAAGGCCACATTGTCTGCGGGCATTGCCGCAATTGCCTCGCGGGGCGCCGGCACCTTTGTCCAAACACCAAAGGCATCGGCGTGAATCGACCGGGCGGCTTCGCGGAATACGTGGTCGTTCCCTACAAAAACATCTGGCGCTGCGATCCGAAGATCCCGCTCGATGTCATTTCCTGTTCGGATCCGTTAGGCAACGCGGTGCACACCGCACTTTCTTTTGATCTCGTCGGCGAAGATGTTCTCATCACCGGCGCCGGGCCGATCGGTTGCATGGCGGTGCCGATCGCCAAGATGGCTGGCGCGCGCAAAGTCGTTATCACAGACGTGAATCCTTATCGTCTCGATATCGCGCGAAAAATGGGCGCGACGCTTGCCGTCGATGTGCGCAAACGAGAAACTTCAAGATGTGATGCACGAACTGGAGATGAAGGAAGGATTCGACGTCGGACTGGAAATGTCCGGCAATCCGCGCGCCTTTACCGACATGCTCGACGTGATGGTGAACGGCGGCCGCATCGCCATGCTCGGGATCATGCCAGGCAGCGCGGCGATCGATTGGAACCTTGTCGTCTTTCACGGCCTGACGATCAAAGGAATTTACGGCCGCGAGATGTTTGAGACTTGGTACAAGATGACCGCGCTCATTCAAAGCGGTCTCGATATTTCACCAGTCATCACGCACCATTTCCCTTACACGAAAATAATCGAAGGCGTGGAACTGATGAAGTCCGGCCAATCGGGAAAGATTATCCTCGATTGGGAAAAAGCCGCCTAACGAGAGGTTCATTTGTAGCGGCGGTCTATGACCGCCGAATTCTTTTTGGAATCAGCACGCTTTATGGCGGTCATAGACCGCCGCTACAACTACTGCAGCGCCGCCGCTTGCTCGGAGTTGCCCTGCAACTCCAGCACCATTCGCTGAATGTGTTTGTAGCCCTGATGATTCTGCAGCACTTGCAGGCTCTGTTGCGGATCGCCCCAGCGCAGAATTTGGATCGGCTCCGTCCGCACGCCCCAGTCATTCATGTCGCGGCGAGTGGCGAAATAAAGATCGATCGTGTTCCGACCCGCCAGCGCCCAACCGTAATCTTCGACCTTGTAGATCTGTCCGGTGGAAACGATGCGAAATATTGTGCCCGCCGGCCAGCGTGACCAATCAGCCGCCGCACTCCCAATCGTCGGTCGCACATATTCGGTCACAACGACTTTTTTGCGACCGTGTTTCGTCTTAACCCACTTCGTTACTTTCTGTTTCCGGGGTGCGAGATAAATGGAGGAACTAATGGAACTACCGCGCTGATATTCCGGCGACAGATCGGTGCTGGCTGAGCCGCCGACGGGTTGAGCACGCGGGACATATTCGGCGCGGCGGATCGGCGCGCTCGCGGCCTGCAGTCGTCCGCCAAGTGCGTTGTGATTGGTGAATTCCAGATGATCGGACTCGGTGTGCGTGTAAGCAGTTGTGCGCACACTTTGGAAATCGTGCTTCGCAATCGGTGGTTCGTAGGTCGGCAACCGGCGTGAGGAAGACCGGACCGGCGTTGATTCGCAAGAGGCGAAGACGAAGGCACACGCGGCCAGCGCGCAGGGTAGCCAGTATTTAAAAGAGGCTGACTTCAAGAGAGATCGCAGAGTTGTTAACAGGTTATTCACAGCTTGTCACAAGAAATTTTTGGCCGTTTTTTGCATCGCGACTTCCTTCTCGCAAGTTGGGCGATGCTCGCACAATTTGATCAGCAGCTTTCGCGCACGCTGGACGAAATCCGTTCGCAAGGTCTTTACAAAACCGAGCGCATCATCACCACGCCGCAGGATGCGAAGATCGAAGTGAGTGGCGGGCAGCGCGTGCTGAACATGTGCGCGAACAATTATCTCGGCCTGGCCGATCATCCCGCGCTGATCGCGGCCGCGAAGGAAGCGCTCGACACGCACGGCTTCGGCATGGCCAGCGTGCGCTTCATCTGCGGGACGCAGGACATTCACAAGGAACTGGAAGCGGCGCTGACGAAATTTCTCGGAACCGAAGATACGATTCTTTATCCGAGTGCGTTCGACGCGAACGGCGGCTTGTTCGAGACGCTGCTCGGTCCGGAAGACGCCATCATCAGCGACGAACTCAATCACGCTTCCATCATCGACGGCGTGCGGCTCAGCAAAGCGCAACGTGCCCGCTACAAACACAACGACATGGCCGATCTGGAAACGAAGTTGAAAGAAATGAGCGGCGCGCGCGTGCGCATGATCGCGACCGACGGCTGCTTCTCCATGGATGGAACAATCGCGGACCTGGAAGCACTCGTTAGGCTGGCGGAGAAATATGACGCCGTCACCATGATCGACGATGCACATGCCACCGGTTTTCTCGGCAAAACTGGACGCGGCACGCACGAATATCGAAACGTCATGGGCAAGATCGACATCATCACCGGCACGCTGGGCAAAGCGCTCGGCGGCGCGAGCGGCGGGTTTACCAGCGCGCGCAAACGGATTGTCGAACTGCTGCGTCAACGTTCGCGTCCGTATCTTTTTTCCAACAGCGTCGCGCCGCACATCGTCGCGGCCACCATCAAGGCGCTCGAGCTGCTCAGCGCTTCGACCGAACTGCGGGACAAACTGGAAGCGAACACAAAATATTTTCGCGAAGCCCTAACGAGTCGTGGCCTAACCATCAAACCTGGCACGCATCCGATCGTTCCCATCATGATCGGCGACGCCGCCAAGTCGCAGAAATTCGCCGCGCGCATGCTGGAGAAAGGTGTTTACGTCATCGGTTTCTTCTACCCGGTCGTGCCGCACGGGACCGCGCGCGTGCGCACGCAGGTCAGCGCGGCGCATTCGCGCGAAGACCTGGAATTTGCCGTCAACGCCTTTGCCGAAACCAACCAGGAACTCGCCTAACGAATGTTCTACATGGTGATCGAGCGCTTTAAAGATGCGCCGGAGATTTATCGACGCTTTCGCGAGAAAGGCCGCATGATGCCGGCTGGTCTGGAATATATCTCGAGTTGGATCAGCGCCGACATGAAGGTCTGTTACCAGCTCATGAAAACGGAAGATGAAAAATTGTTTCCGCTTTGGACTAACGAATGGAAAGACCTGATGGATTTTGAGATTGTCCCCGTGCGCACCTCCGCGGAAGTTGTGCAGATGATGTCGCCAAACCTATGATGAAACTTTTACGCAGCATCGCGCTCGCGATTATTCTCGGCGCCGGATTCGCGCAGGCCGAAGAGAAGTCCGCCGACTTTCCCGGCGTGGAAAAATCGATGTCGCCCAAAGCTTTTGAAGAAGCGGGCCTCAACAAACTGACACCGGAAGAACGCGAGCGCTTGGATGATTTCATTCGCCGCTATGTCAGCTCCGCCAATCAGGAAGCCGCGACGGCCGCGGTCGAACATGCGGTGAAGGAGAACAAGGTTTCGTCTCAACCGCAGGTCATCGAAAGCCGGATCCTCGGCCCGTTCCACGGCTACAACGGACGGTCGCGCTTCACCCTCGAGAACGGACAGGTCTGGGCGCAATCACAACAGGTGACGCGCGCCTATCCGCCGGTTGATTCGCCACCCGTAATCATTGTGAAGGGCGGCTGGGGCTGGCGCATGTACATTCTCGGCGGCGGAGAGATTCGCGTTTCGCGAATCAAATAATCGCCTAACGAGTGGTTGGTCAGTCGCGGTGCAGCGCGATGCTGGAGCCGACCCAGGTTTTGTTCTTGTTGAACTTGACGCCCATCATCGCGCCCTGACTCATGCGCACGAGATTGTTCACCAGCACCGGTTCGCCTCCATCCGGCCAGAGAAACATCATGCGCAATTCCGCTTTAGAATTCGGACCGTCGACCGTCGGAACAAACGCGGCGTAGTTTACCTTTTCCTGCAGAATCCAGGCGTGCGCATCCGGTAAGGCGGCCAGCTTTTCCGGCGTTGGTTCGAGATCAACGCCGAGCCCGGAGAAGGAGTAGAGCGGTTTAAGGACGTAGTCGGCTAACGATTCGTTAGGCGGGAATTTGTCGGCGAAAAATGCGCGCGAAGTGTATTTCGTCTTCAAATACGGCAGCGAGTGTTTGCTAATCCGGAAATACCAATTCGGATGCCCAACCCAGGTCACGTCGATTTCCTGCTGAAAATTGAATCCGAAACTGAGGTCCGGGCGACGCAGCAGCTCGTCGAAAATGACGCGATTGTAGATGCGCTCGATCCGCACTTCGCGTCCGTCGCGCTCATAGAAAAGTTCTTTGCCACGCCGAGTCACATCCGTGAGCGACACCGGAGCGATGCCAAGCAACGTCTCGGTGCAAACAAAATCGATGCGGGTGTTTTGTTTTTCCGGCTCGATCTCCAGCAAGATGACATTCTCGGGCTTCGAATTGCCGACGATAACGCGCCGCAATAAATCAACGTAAGACTGTTCGTCGAAGCCATTGAAGAACGAGTGCGCTTCTGCCGGGATGGCCGGATAGGCCTGCCGCATACAGCGGAGCAGGAAAATCTGAAAGCCGTAGAGGCTGGGAAAACCTTGCAACTCGATCAAGCGCGGGGTGAGCTTTCCATTCTCTTCGCAAATGGCGAAGTCGACCTGGATGAAAGCCGGGTGCGAGGTCTCGTTAGGCACTTCCAGGCCGGGCGGGATGGCGTCCTGCGCATGACGGGCAAACTCCGGCGTCCGCACTTGCGCCACCATCTCTTCCGCAGCCGCTGCGATTTCGCGCGCGAATTCCGGCGTTAAGAAAATCGGCGATTCGGAAATACGAAAATCGACTGGCCAACGCTCACTTTCATTGGCGATCCGCAATAATTTTTCGTAGCGCGCTGGGCTGAAATCAGCGTTAAACCGCGCGCGCAATTCCGGATCCATGGTTCCGCACTATGACGAAATCCTTCGTGCATTCCTCTCTTTTTTGCTGTGATTTAAATGTTGCTCGGCGGCGCGCGCGCGTATCTCCTCGAGCGCTGATGAGCGATTATCACGTGGGCGATCGTCGTCCGCTTTCCTCGCGCGGTTGGAAAATTTCCGAGAGGGTGGCGAATTTCTTGGCGAAGGCCGGTGCGACGCCCAACGCAATTTCGGTGGCCGGAATGTTTTGTGGGATCGGCGCCGGTTTGTTCTTCGCAGAAACGGCCCGCTCGGCACACGCCTGGATTTTCTGGCTGGCGGGCGCGTTGTTCGTGCAGCTGCGACTTCTGGCCAATCTTTACGACGGCATGGTGGCGGTGGCGCGCGGCGTTGCTTCGCCGGTTGGTGAATTGTTCAACGAAGTTCCCGATCGTTTCAGCGATGCTGCCACCTTGATCGGTTTTGGTTACGCCGCCGGATCAAACGCTAGGCTCGGATTTGTTGCCACCATCTTCGCGATTTTTCTCGCCTACCTGCGCGCGCAAGGAAAAGTCGCCGGCGCACATCAGGAATTTTGCGGGCCGATGGCCAAGCAACAACGCATGGCGACGGTCACGATTTGCGCCGTCCTCTGCGCAATTTTTCCTGCGGCGATCCGGTATCACTTTCCTGCGGTCGCGCTTTGGATTATCATCGCCGGCGCGATCATCACGATCATTCGTCGACTGCAAAAAATAAGCGCCGCTTTGCGCGCTCGATAAAATGGATCCGCGCACACGCGAGCGACTATTTGGATTTCAACACGCCTTTGATTCACCGGTCGCGGTCTGGATTACAGTTGGAGTGATCGCCGCGCTCCTTCTCGCCGCGCTCATTATTTGGATTTTGCACGCGACGAAACGGACGAGCGACAAACTGCACGACGAGCTGGTCAAGCGCGTCCTTTCCTGGGCGGTGATGACGCCGCTTTTGCTCGGGCCGGTTCTGCTCGGAGCGGCCTGGACAATCTTGGCGGTGGCGGTCTTGAGCATTCTTTGTTACCGCGAATTTGCCCGCGCCACGGGATTTTTCCGCCAGCGCTCGCTCAGCATCGTGGTCGTGCTCGGTATCATCGCAACCACCTTCGCGATCGCAGATCATTGGTACGGATTTTTTGTCGCGCTACCGCCGTTGACCATTGTCGTTCTGGCCATGGTCGCGATTCTGCGCGACGAGCCGCGCGGTTACACTCAGCGCGTTGGCTTGGGCGTCGTGAGTTTTTTGTTATTTGGACACTGTCTCGGACACCTGGGTTACATCGCGAATGATGCGGAATTTCGTCCGATCATCCTGCTTATCATTCTGACCGTCGAATTGAACGACGTCTTCGCCTACATCACCGGTAAAACTTTCGGCCATCGCAAGATCGCGCCACAGACCAGCCCGAACAAAACTCTCGGTGGCGCGCTCGGCGCACTGGTCTTGACTACCACTTTGGTCGCGAGTGTCGGGCATTTTGTTTTTCACGACTCGTTAGGCAATTCGCCGGCGAAATTAATCGGGCTCGGCCTGATCGTGAGCATCGCCGGGCAATTCGGCGATTTGATGTTGTCCTCGATCAAGCGCGATATCGGCATCAAAGACATGAGCGCGGCTATTCCTGGCCATGGCGGTTTGCTCGATCGCTTTGATAGCATATTGCTCGTCGCTCCCGCGGTCTTTCATTACATCGGTTACTTCCGCGGTTTCGGACTCGATCAACCGACCCGAATTTTCAGCGGAGGCGGCTAACAATGGAAGAGTGGCGCTTCGAGCCCGCGCACGATCTGGGGCTGAGCCCCGAGCAACGCCGTTTGAGTTTGCGCCGCGAAGTCGGTTTGGAGAGCGCGATCTCTTGTCTCCTTTGGCGAACTCTCACCCGCATTTACTTATTACTCGCTCATCGCTGGGAAATTCACGGAAGAGAAAATCTGCCGACGCAGGCACCGTTTGTTTTGCTGGCCAATCACAGCAGCCACCTCGATGCGGTGGTTCTGGGCGCGATGCTGCCGGCGCGATTTGTGGGAGCCGTTTTTCCAATCGCGGCCGGCGATACCTTTTTCACGAAACGCGCCTCCTCCATTTTCGCGACCGCTTTCATGAACGCCCTGCCGATCTGGCGGAAAAATTGCGGCGCGCATTCTCTGGACGATCTGCGCACCCGCCTCCTCGAAGGCCGCAGCATTTACATTTTATTTCCGGAAGGAACGCGCACGCGCGATGGCCAGATGGGAAAATTCAAGCCCGGCCTCGGCCGCTTGGTCGCGGAAGCAAAAGTTCCTGTTGTTCCCGTTTATCTGCACGGAACTTTCGAGTCACTCCCGGCGGCGCGCACTCTTCCGCGCTTCAAGAAAATCCGTGTGCGCATTGGCGCGCCACTTTCCTTCGCCGACATGAGCAACGATCGCGGCGGCTGGGAAAAAGTCGCGGCGGAAAGCGAAGCGGCCGTGCGTCGATTAATGTAACAGTGAATGTTACAGTTGGAGGGCGTGCGCGATACAGGGTTCGAACCTGTGACCCCCTCCGTGTCAGGGAGGTGCTCTACCACTGAGCTAACCGCGCAGGGAAATTTGAGGCGCAACTATGCGACGCGCCCGCCGCCTTGGCAAGCGGATCGCCGCATGACACATCCTCGCGAAGCCGCTAAACTCGCAGACGAATGCGCGAATCGTTTGAGGGGTTGATCAGCCGCAGCGAGGAGGTGCCGAATTGGGAAATGCCCTTTGCCGGGTTGCGCGATTTCGTCACGCCTAACGAGTCGTTCTATGTGCGCTGTCATTTTCCGATTCCACAAATTGCGGCTGAAAATTGGCGGCTGCGGGTGGAAGGCGCGGTCACGACTGCGCTCGGGTTGAGTTACGCGGAGTTGGAAGCGATGCCGCAGCAGACGGTGACCGCGACGATGGAATGCGCCGGGAATGGGCGCTCTTTCTTGCAACCCAAGGCGAAGGGTGTGCAATGGGGACTTGGCGCGGTCGGCAACGCGCAATGGAGTGGCGTCTCGTTAGGCGAAATTCTGCAACGCGCTGGAGTGAACGCGAAAGCGGTGGAAGTGATCTTGCAAGGCGCGGATCAAGGCGAAATCAAAGAAACACCCAAGCCACCGGGCCCGATTCATTACGCGCGCAGTTTGCCGATAGCGAAAGCGCAGAGCGATGTCCTGCTCGCCTTGCGCATGAATGAAAAACCGCTCACGCCTTCGCACGGGTATCCCCTGCGCGCGGTGGTGCCGGGTTGGTTCGGCATGGCCTCGGTCAAATGGCTCGAGCGCATCATCGTGAGCGAGGAACCGTTCAACGGTTACTATCAGTCGATCGATTACACCTTTTGGAAACGCCGCGACGGCAACTTGCCGAGCTTGCACTCGTTAGGCGAGATGCAGGTGAAAGCGCAGATCGCGCGACCGGAACCGGGCGAAGTTATTTCGCCTAACGAGACCTATCGCATTCACGGGGCGGCCTGGGGCGGTGAAGCCACCGTGGCCAAAGTCGAGTTGAGTTTTGATGATGGCCAAACCTGGGCGAAGGCGACCTTGCTCGATGAAGCGCTGGAAAACGCCTGGCGCTTTTGGGAATTCGAATGGAAAACGCCCGCGCAACCGGGCAAGGCAAAGGTGATGGCGCGCGCGACCGATTCAGCTGGCCGCACCCAACCAGTCGAACGCACGGACGATTACGGCACCTACATGGTGAACCATTGGCTGCCGATCGAAATAGAAGTGCGCTAAGGCCGCTACTACTCGTTAGGCCGCGAGACGCGCGGCGTCTTTGTGGCCGAGAATGCGCACGGTCTGTTGGAGTTGTTCGACCTGGAGTGGCTTCTTCAAGACCGTGACTGGCCCCTTACTCAAGATGCGATCGAGCATTTCGCTGTCCGGATAACCAGTGATAACGACGATCGGCAATTCCGGATCGATTTTTTTCGCGGCTTCGTAAACGTCATCCGCTGGACCATCGGGCAATTTCAAATCGAGAAAGAGCAAATCGAAGTGTTGTTTCTCGAGGGCGGCGAGCGCTTCCTTGACCGTGCCGACGACGACACGGCTGAAGCCGATCTTTTTCAGAAAGAGTTTAAAGAGACTCTGCAGGCTTTCGTCATCATCGACGACCAAAACGGTGGGCTGGCCGGATTTGTCTTCTTTAAGAATATCCTTATCGAGCGACGCTTTCTTGATCCGCCAGCGTCCGCCGATCTGGATCGCGGGCAGTTGTCCGCGCTGCACAAGATAGTAAACGGTCGGCAAAGGTATCCGCAAATATTTGGCGGTTTCCTTAACCGTTAACAGGTTGTGCATGAGAAACATTCAGCAGGAACGCAGGGGGCGGGCAAGACATTTCGCGTCCGCGCATCGATTATAAAATTTATAAGCAAAAGTCAATCCTTAACCGTTGCTCGTTAGCCTATTTCCCAGAAGGACAAAGACAGCCACTGGCTCGCCATTTTGGTATTAGAGAAGGTCGCCTTCTTGTTGTGCCACCGCGACTTCGCGACTGGACAAGGGAAGGCTGGCGGTAGACTGTTGCCACCTTCATGAGCGTTCTGTTCTTCAAGCGATTTTTGCAGCGCCCCTTCCAAGTCGCTTCAATCATTCCCAGCTCCAAAGCGCTGGTGGAGCGGGTCGCGAGCAAGATGGATTTTAGTGAACCGCGCGTGATCGCGGAATACGGCCCCGGTGAGGGCGTGCACTCGCGCGAGATCGCGCGGCGCATGTCGCCACATTCGCAGTTGCTCTTGTTTGAACTGGACGCTGCCTTTTCGCGCGATTTGAAACGCCAGTTCGCCGACGATCCGCGCGTTCATGTCATCAACGGCGACGCCGCGACCTTGCCGCAGGAGTTAAAGATTCGCGGTATTCCTTCCTGCGATTACATCATTTCCGGGATTCCCTTCAGCATCCTCGATATTCAGAAGAAGCGCGCGCTGCTACAGAAAACCTACGACGCCGTTGTCCCTGGCGGCTGTTTCATTATTTATCAGGTGACGAACGAACTGCGTCAGCACGCCACGCATTTCGACGAGGCCGACTCGGAATATTTTTTGCAGAACATTCCGCCGATGTTCATCACCGTTTTCCGGAAAACCAATACGCGCAATGGCTATCGCCATGCCGCGAGTGCAAATGGGGCGCGGGTTCCGGTTAATCAATCAGCATGACGGTGGGGAAGACGCGGATGGAACGCGATTCCATGGGGGAGATGTCTGTCCCCGCGCACGCGCTCTACGGCGCCTCGACGCAACGTGCCGTCCTCAATTTTCCGGTAAGCGGCTATCGTTTTTCGCGGCCCTTTATTCGCGCGCTCGGTTTAATTAAGTGGGCCGCGGCGCAAGCTAACCACGATCTCGGTTTGCTCGATGCGCATCGTTCCGCGTTGATTGTGCAAGCGGCGGAGGAAGTGATCGAAGGAAAACTCGATGAGCATTTTCCGCTCGATATTTTCCAGACCGGTTCCGGCACGAGCACCAACACCAACGCGAATGAAGTCATTTCCAATCGCGCCTGCCAGCTCGGCGGCAAAGAGATTGGCGCGAAAGATCCGGTGCACCCGAACGATCACGTCAACATGGGTCAATCGAGCAACGACGTCATTCCCTCGGCCATGCATGTGAGCGCGGCGGAACAATTGAAGACGTGCCTGTTGCCGTCACTGGAAAAGCTCCAGAACTCGTTAGGCGAAAAAGCGAAAGAATTCGACGAGGTCATTAAGATCGGCCGTACGCATTTGATGGATGCGACGCCGGTCCGGCTCGGCCAGGAATTTGCCGGCTACGCCCAACAGATCGCCTATGCGCGCGAACGCGCACAAAAAGCCATCGATGTTTTGCAGGAACTCGCGCTTGGCGGCACCGCCGTCGGCACCGGACTGAACCGGCACATCGATTTTCCCGCGAAGGTGATGCGGCATCTTGAGCAGCGCACAGATATCGCATTTCGCGAAGCGAAAGATCATTTCGAAGCGCAGGGCGGGAAAGACGCGATCGTGGAAGCGAGCGGCCAATTAAAAACGATCGCGGTCAGCCTTTTCAAAATCGCCAACGACATTCGCTGGTTAGGCAGCGGGCCGCGTTGCGGCATCGGTGAAATTCAACTGCCCTCGACGCAACCGGGCAGTTCAATCATGCCGGGCAAAGTAAACCCGGTCATGTGCGAATCGACCATGATGGTCTGCGCGCAAATTTTTGGAAACGACAGCTGCATCACCTGGGCGGGCGCGAACGGAAACTTCGAGCTCAACGTCATGATGCCGGTCATGGCGCACAATCTTCTCGAGAGCATCCGATTGCTCGGGAATGTCTGCGAAATTTTGGCGGAGAAATGCGTCCGCGGGATCACCGCCAACGTCGAGCGCTGCAAAGAGTTGGTCGAGTTGTCCATGGCCATGGTCACCAGTCTCGCGCCAAAGATCGGCTACGATCGCGCCGCCGAAATCGCCAAGGAAAGCGCCAAGACGGGAAAAACCGTGCGCGAAATTTGCCGGGAGAAAAAAGTCTTGCCGGAAGCAGAATTGAACGCTGCGCTCGATCCGGTTTCCATGACCGAACCCGGCGGAACAGGATCCGGCGGCGGCTAGAAATCGCGCGGCGATTTTTGCCTAACGAGTCCAAATGGTAGCGAACGTCAACGGCCCGCAATTTTCCGGCGGCGCCAATATCGCGATCAAGTGTCCGGCGCACACTTATGATGCGACGATCGCGTTTTATCGCGACACGCTCGCGCTGCCGTTGATCGAAGAAGAAGATGACGGCTGCATTTTTCAATTCGGCCCGAACCGACTTTGGATCGACAAGGTTCCGAACTTGAGCCAACCCGACGTTTGGCTCGAGCTGGAAACGAACGACACCGAAGCCGCCGCTTCATTCTTGAAAATCAATGGCGTCTCGCGCCGCGACGAAGTCGAACAGCTGCGGGAAGATTTCGATGGCTTCTTCGTCTCCGCGCCGAACGGCGTCATCCATCTCGTCATCGGGGACGAGGAATAACTCGTTAGACCGCGATCGCGAAAAGCGCGTTTTCGAAAGTCGGCTGAAAAGCGCCGGCTTTGGTCTCGCCGATGCGAAAACGCGGGCTGATTTCGCGTTGATCGGCGCAGAAGACTTCCATCTCTTTGCGACCGTGCCTAACGAGTAGTTCTTGCACCGCGTTTTTCGCCAGCGCAGGCGTGTTGCAATCGCGGCTGAGATGTCCGAGGACAACGCGCTCGATTTTTCCGCCTAACAACTGCTCGATCACGCCGGCCGCGGCCGCGTTGGAAAGATGTCCGTGCCGCGACATGATGCGTTGCTTGACCGGCCACGGCCGCATCTGACAGGCCTGCAAAAGTTTTTCGTCGTGATTGGTCTCGATCACGAGCGTGTGCACCTCACGCATTCGTTCGACCAGCATCTTCGTCGGATAACCGAGATCGGTAATGAACCCGAGTCCGCTGCCACCGGCATGAAAAGCGTAACCGACCGGTTCAACCGCATCATGCGGAACCGGAAAAGTCTGCACCGTGATGTCGCAGATGGAAAATTCCGCGCCGGTGCGGAACAAGCGCCAGTTGCGATGTTTGCCTAACGAGTCGCAATCGTAACGAACGGCCTCGGCGGTGAGCGCATTGCAATAAATCGGCACATGAAATTTTCGGCAGAGCACTTCCAGTCCGCAGACGTGATCGCCATGTTCGTGCGTGAGCAGCACGCCATCGAGCTGCTCCGGCATCACCCCGCAAAGCGCCAGCCTAACGACCAGTTGTCGCGCGCTCAGGCCTCCATCGACGAGCAATTTGCAATGATCGGTCGCGATGAGGGCGGCGTTTCCCGCGCTGCCGCTGCCGAGCATGGTCAAACTGAACACGGTCGATCTTTAGCGAAGGCGATGCCGATGCACAAACGGAAATGAACCGCGGCGAAATATTTACGAGGAGCTTGAAGGATGAGCGAGGCGCGTGCAGGGTGCGGGCTATGAAATCTCTTTTGGCCTTGCTGCTCGCCACGCTCGTCTTCTTTCACCCCACTGCATTGCGCGCGGACGCGGCCAGTCATCGTGCTGCGGCGGAGTCGCTCCTGACCTTGATGGACATGGACAAGATGATGGCGCAATCGGTCGATCAAATGTTGCAGATCCAGATGAAACAGAATCCGTCACTCTCGCAGTACCAGACGCAGATGCGGGCGTTTCTAAATAAATATCTCAGCTGGGCCAGTATGAAGGACGACATGTGTAACATTTATACGAGCGAATTCAGCGAGGATGAACTGAAGCAGCTCACCGCGTTTTATCAGACGCCTCTGGGAAAAAAGACGGTATCGAAAATGCCGGCTTTGATGCAGAAAGGCGCGGAGATCAGCCAGAAACGTTTGCAGGAACATTTGCCGGAATTGCAGGCGGCGATTCAGGCTGCTGGTCCGCCGAAAGGCGCTGCTCCTACTACTACTTCGCCAGCAGCTGCTACTGCCCCGGCAGCTCCGGCCGTCCCTTCGGCCTCGCCGAAGAAAAATCCTTAACGCAGCAGGCCGGCGACTTTTCGATTCGTCAGTTCGAGCACGCGCGCTTTTTTAGCGCCGTAGTCTAACGAACGAAACTGACGGATTTCGTCCAGGCGACGAAGCCCGTTGAGCGTGTCGAGATATTCGGTGTAACTGCTGGCCAGTTGCGTTGTTTCCAAATAACGGCCGCGCAGATTCCGGTCGTTGAAAGCGTTCGGATTTTGCGCGGCGAAAAGATGGAAGCGCAGCCAGCGCCGATCGGTCCGTGAAACCTTTTGGGTCTTGCGAAAGAAGGCGACGAAGAGCAGCAGCACCAGATAGGTATCGACCTGTGCCTGCAGCTCGAGATTGCGCGCATATTCTTCGGAATAGATTTCACGCTCGCCGGTCTTGAACTGCAAGGCGGCATGGAGGGCATGATTAATTTCCTCCACGAAGGCGATGAGCGAGCGAATATTGCGGTCGCTCAAACCGGAACGCGGATCGTGCCGCTCCAGCTCGTCGATTAGCCAGCGCGAATAATAAATGCCGACAAACAATTGGTCGTTAGACCGGCGCAGAAAAGTTCGCGCCAGGACATTCAACTCCCGCGCGGACGCGCCGGCCGCCTTGGTCAGTTGCGCGCAGCGCGCCCCATCAATCAAACAATCTTCGAGGTTGATCCCGACTTGCGCGTAAGTGCGCTCGAAAAGTTTTTGGATTTGGGCGAAGAGAGTTTCGTTCACAAAAGGAGCGAGGCCGCCGCGTCATCATCCAGGTTGAGCAACTGATCGGAGAGTTGATTGAGCGCCAGCCGCACCTCGCGGAAACGATCGGCCAAGCCTTCGTAAACATCGTCCAACTGGCAGCGACGCGCGGTGGCGTGTGACGCTACTAATTGATAATTGGTGCGTCCGACTTGTTCGTAAAACTTCAGATCCGGTCCGCCGCGGCGGCAACGGCGTTGCGTATTCTCGTGAAAAATTCCGCTGAGAAAGAGCGAATAATTTCCGACATGCGCGCGCAGAAAGAATGCTTGTTCTGGCGTGGCGCGCGTCAGAGCCAGGAGCATGTCGCAGACATATTGCCGGCCGCGTTCATCCACCAGATGCGGCGCGCGCAAATCATTCATGCGCGAAAAAGTTTCGAGTAACGACGCGACATAATCGCACAGCTTGCGATCGGTGATTCCCGCCTGCCGCAAAACGTGCCGCGCCAGGACGTAAAAATAAAAATGCGAGGAGATGGAGAGATGGCCGGCGTTGCAAAGAATCGCATCGATCAGGCGCGGATTATCGAGCACGGCATCGCGCGTTTCCTGATCGCTGAGCAAATCGACTAACGAGACGTGATCGGTGGGCGAGCGGGCCAAAGTGCGCACGACAAAATCAAAATCGGATGCGGTGAACCGCTCCCGACAATTCGCGCGAACCATCGAGAAAGGATTATGAGCTAAGCGCGTGCCTCTTGGCAAAGAAAACCAGACGCGGGCCGCGCGAAGTTCAAACCTGCCGCCGTTTAGCAATGCCCGCGGCGCGCGGTTAGACAGCAAAATAACCTGCCGCCGTGCCTAACGAGTGGTTACTGAATTCCGGGCGTTTGGCTGGGCTTGGGCTTCGGCCGTGGCGGAGGTTTCTGTCCGTGTGTCGTGGTTTGTCCGCCTTTGCCTGGCGTGCCGCCGATGGTCCCGACATTGCCACCACCACGCGTTCCGCCACCGAAGACGCCGACTGGAATGGGAAATCCACCTAATCCAATTCCACCCGAGGGCGCGCCGGGACCAACCTGTTGTCCTTGATAAACCGGCTCGTTGGGCTTGGCCCCCGTGATCAAACCCTGACTGGGTAACGGCGGAAATCCGACGATCAGCGGATGCGTTTTCATGACTTGATTGACGTCGATGTTGACGGACTCGCCCAAGGTGGTCGCGCCCGCCGCCACGTCGAGCATCTGTCCGCCGCGGACATTGCGGGTTTGTTTCGGATATTTTCGCAAGGCGAGACGCGCGCCACCTTCGAGCACGATTAGTTTGCTCCGGCCAGAACGCTGTGCTTCCAGAATAAAGGTCGTGCCGGTCACGGCCACGCTGACGGCCGGCGCGCGTACACTCGCGCCGCCGGAATCTTTCGGCACCCGCAACAAAACGGAACCACCACCGAGATCGACGCTGCGCCCGGCGTGATTGTAATTGTAAATCGAATTGGCTCCAAGCCGCGTGATGGTCAGATCGGTGAAGGTGAGCTCGGAACGCGATTGATCGCCGGTACGCACACCGGTGTCTTCCGCAACGCGATCGTTTACTTCTGCGGGCCGCGCGTCGGCTTCATTTGGCAGCAACTTTACATCGTGCACGATGATCGTGACGCGTGCCTCTTTGGACGAACTCTTCGCGGCGAAAACATTTTGGCCTAACGAGAGCAAGATCAATGGGAGACAAAAGAGCCAGCGTGCAGGTTTCATGGCCGAAGAAGTTTACTCCGCGGTCAAAGTCAAAAGCGAGACTTTCCTCGGCAGCGGTGCGCGCTAAGATTTCGCCGTGCGTCTCTCCGATTTTTTCGTCGCTTCCACTCCATTCCTTCTCAATCTCGCCCTGCTAATTTTTCGCATCGCCTTCGGCGTTTGTTTCATTGTGCACGGTTTGGGCAAGTTGGGCCTCGTCGGTCCTGGCAATATGAGTGGCTTTGTTTCCTGGCTAGAATCACTCGGCGTGCCGGCGGCGGCGGCGCAGGCGCGCATCGCGATGTTGTCGGAATTGATCGGCGGCTCGCTGATCGCGCTCGGTCTTTTCACGCGCCTGGCAGCGTTTTTCTGTCTGGTCGCGATGTTGGTCGCAGCCAGCATTGGACATAAAGGCGGCGGCTACTTGATCACGAACAACCCGCCCGGCAGGGAATACGCGCTCAATCTCGCGATCCTCATGCTTGTGCTTATTTTGATTGGGCCGGGCTTGTACTCGTTAGACCATTTGTTCTTTCCCGCCTAACGAGTGATGCGATTGCGTTTTCTTGTTCTCTGCGCGGCGATTTTTTGTGTGGCGGTTTCATGCAAACACGCGAAAAATCACCACGCCAACCACGTCGTCCTGATTGTCTGGGATGGAATGCGGCCGGATTTCGTCACCGAAACCGGGACGCCGAATCTTTGGAAGCTCGCGCAAAGCGGCGTGACTTTTCGCAATCATCACTCGTTTTATCCGACTGCGACGAACGTTAACGGCGCGGTCATGGCCACGGGGTTTTTCCGAGTCGCAGCGGTGTGATCGCGAACGTGGAATATCGCCCGGCGGTGGATCCGCGCGCGCCCATAGACACGGCGGTGCGCGCGAATATCGTGCGCGGCGATCAGGTCACCGCTGGAAAATATCTGGGCGTGCCGACCATCGTCGAGCTGCTGCAGGCATCGGGAAAACGCACAGCGGTCGCGGGCAGTAAGTGGGTCGCGAAACTTTTCGATCGCTCGCAGGAGCGTGAATCGGAGATGGCGCGGAAATCGAATGCCCTGAGCGGAGGCGAGGCGCAGCCGACTACGGCAGAACTCGCCATTCAGAACTCGTTAGGCCAATTTCCCAAAAGGGAAGTTCCCAACGCCAAAGAAGATGCCTGGACGACGGCGGCCTTGACGGAAACGATGTGGAAAAATCATGTCGCGCCGCTTTCGGTCTTGTGGCTGAGCGATCCTGATTTCACCCAACATGACGTGGCGCCCGGTTCGCCGGAAGCGTTGGCCGCGATAAAAAGCGTCGATGCCTGTCTGGGAAAAGTGATCGACGCGCTCACCGTCAAACAGGTGCGGGAGCAAACCGATATTCTGGTTGTTTCCGACCACGGTTTCTCAACCGTCGAACACGAAGTCGATGTGGCTGCGCTGCTAAATGCCGAGGGTTTCAAAGCGGCGAAACAGTTCGAGAGCGAGCCGGCGCCGGGAACGATTTTAACCGCGGACAGCGGCGCGACGATTTTGTTCTACGTCATCGGTCGCGACGAAAAAATCACTCGCCGTCTGGTGGAATGGTTGCAGCAACGCGACTTCGCCGGCCCGATTTTCACGCGCGAAAAAATGGAGGGCGCCTTCAGTTTGGCGGATGCGCATCTCGAAAAAGATGACGGCCCGGATGTGGTGATGGCTTTTCGTTGGAACGACAAAACCAACAAGTTCGGCACGCAAGGGTTGATCGACGCCGAGGGGCGCGCGGCCGGACATGGCACGCATGCGACCTTGAGCCGCTTCGATGTGCACAACACCTTGATCGCCGCGGGTCCGGATTTTCGCGCGGGCTATCAGAGCGAGTTGGCCAGTGGAAACATCGATGTCGCGGCGACAATTCTGCACATCTTTCGAATCACTCCTCCGCAACCGCTCGATGGCCGGATCTTGTCCGAAGCGATGACGGATGGCGCGAGCGCGCCATCGAAAACGGAGACGCGAACGATGGAAGTTTCCCGCAATTTTGCGGCGGGCACCTGGCGACAGTATCTAAAAATCACCCGTGTCGCCGGGCATGATTACATCGACGAAGGAAATGCCAGCCTAACGAGTTCTAGCACTCGTTAGGTATCGCGCCACCAGGCGGCGATGCCGCAAGCGAGGACGGAGGTCGTTAGCCAATCGAGCAGTTGTCCGAGAACGACGAGCGGATGCAGGTTGATATAGACCGCGGCTTCAACCGCGAGCGGCGCTGCGATTACGCCCCAAAGCATGACCGCGAAAATAATGGCGCGGTCAGGTCCACCGCTGAAAACGCTGCCGTAATTTCGGCCGACGATGAGAAAAAGCGTGGCCATAGCGATGCAGGCAAGAAAATGGATGATGGAAGAAATCGCATAGCTGCCTTTGCCCTCGGGCCGCCAGGTGTTTGGCGTGCGTTGTTGGAAGCGGTGGAAGATGACTCCCATCCAAAGCCAGCTGGTGAAAATGGAAATGATGCCGGCGATCGCGCCGGGCACGAGTGCTAGTTTGAGCGAACCCATGGCGAGGCCGCATCTTCGCCAGACGAATGGCGCGATGTCACGCGAAAAACCTAACGAGTGGTTAAGCGGTCATTCCTTTTCGTCATCCGTCGCGCCGGAAATTTTCACGTTGATCTTGACCAATTTCCACGCTGGCGGCTCGAAGAGATAACCGAGCTCGAACTGCACAGGATCAGGTTTCAACGGCAGGCTTCCTTTCATTTGCAGGATGCCGTCTTCGTCGATCGCCGGAGGCAGATCAAAAACCGGTTTGTGTTTCAGCGCATCGGAGAAATCGATCTCCTGCTCGATGAAGGAGCGAAAGAGCTCCCGCAATTTCGCTGGAGTAATTTGCTTCTGCCAAAGCGCAGAAATTTGCCCGTAGAATTTGGTGAAATCTTTCTGCGCGACGGCCTGGTTAAAATTGCCTAACGAGTCCTGGGCGAGCGCGCGCAATTCCGCTTCCGCCGGCAGCTTCACATCGGCCGTGCCAGCCGGCGTGACGTGCACATTAATGCCGATGAGTTTCCAGGCCGGCTTCTCATAGATGTACTTCAAACTGAATTCGACCTTGTTTGGCTTGGTGTCGTAATGACCTTTCAAGACCAACACGCCGTCGCTATCGATCGCGGGCGGCGTTTCGAAGACGGGTTCGCTGTCGGCGATAAAAGCCACATCGATTCCCTGTTCGATGAAAGCCTTGAAGATGTCGGCCAGTTGCGCGGCGGTCACCTGCCCCTGCCAGAGCTTGGAAACTTGCGAAACAAAGCCGGTGAAATCTTTCGCTGCTACGGCTTTGTTGAAAGCGAGAAGCGAATCGCGCGTGAGCGTTTTCAACTCTTTCTCGCTGGGAATTTTTCCCTGGTCCGCCGCGTTCGCGGAAAAAAGAAAGGCCGTGACCAGGAAACAAGTGGCAAAGGTTTTGGAGAAGATCATTCTCGGTAGCACATACAGGTTTGCTTTCAATTGCGCCAGCCGATAGCAATCGGCGCGTGATCCTTTATCTGGCGCGCGACGGGGAAGAGCTCGGCGAATGCGAACGCCAAGATCTGGCGCAGCTCGTGCGCGAAGCTCAGGTGCAAACGACGGACCACTATTGGCACGAGGGCATGACAGAATGGCGTTTGGTGAGCGATCTCCTCGCCGAGGAAACGCCGGCGGAGAAAGCGACGCGCGTCTTGAAGCCGCGCATGGAAACCCCCGCGCCAACAACTGAGCGACCGAAAACGCCGGAGCGCACCGTGCGAATTGCCATGGATGAACCGGCGCCCGTCCCGAGCAAACCCTATCGCGATCCGAAGGAATTCATCCGGCAGCGGCGGCGCGCGCCACGCGAAGCGAAAAACCTCGGATTACCCAACACACGACTGCGCCTGATTATCATCGTGCTCGCGGCGTTGTTAATCGTCGCGCTGGGACTTTACATCTTTTTCAGCGCGCGCGCGGACAAGCTGGCGCACGCGACGGCGCTGTTTCAGCCGACAGAAAAACCTCCGGCGCCGAACGCGGACGCGATTCGCGACAAGGCCACGGCCGAGCTGAAAGAAAAGATCGCGCGCTTGCCCGGCAAAGCTTCGCCGCCGCAGCAAAATTTTTTCTACGACATCAACGTGAACATGCAGAGATCACTTTCCGAACGTGCGCCGTGGTGGGCGATTATTCGTGGCGGCGAAAATGTGATCAACCCCGAGACGCAACAAACCATCGTGCGGACCGATTTTATCCTGACGGTGGAATACCGCGATGGCGAATGGACCTTCAAACACTACCGCGCGTCTGCTTCCGACATGGTGAAGGAAGAAAGGAAGGAAATCGAAGAAGACGAAAAGACCCCGATGCCGCCGAGCATTGTCGGCGAACTCGGCCTGAAGATGCCGGCGGCGGCGCGCTAGCTCTTTTCTCGTCCGAGTTGCCGGTCCTGCCAACGCCTAACGAGTAGTAGCGCGACCGTTGCACCGAGGAAGGCGCAGGCCATGTCTTCCTGCGTGTCCCAAATATCTCCCTGCCCACCGAGAAAGGCATCGGCGTTCTTTCCATAAACGAGCGCGGAAATCCATTCGATCAATTCATAAACCGCGCTGATCGCCATGGCGGTGCAAAGCACGAAGAAGCTGGTCCAGCCGCTGGAATTAATGATGCGCCGCCGAATGATGATCTCGCGCGCGATCAAGGCGGGGACGAGTCCCTGCGCGAAATGACCGAGCCGATCGTAATGGTTGCGGCTAAGATGAAAGGCGTCGCGCGCCCAATTACCCAGCGGCACTTCCGCATACGTATAATGTCCGCCGACCGCGAGCAGGATCATGTGCAGCGCGACCAAGGTTTGGACGAGTGGCGTGAAACGAAATCGATTACGCGTGGCAAACAAAACGACCAGGCCGATGAGTGCAGGAAAAACTTCCAGCCACCAGGTCAATCGATCTTTCGGCGCGATGCCCGACCAAATCAGCACGCCCAAGACGAGCAAAAGAAGCCCCGCGGTGTACCGGTTATAAATTGGCACTGCTGTAGATTATCGGACGCCGCGGTCGTGGCCAGAATAGAAGCGAAGGAGAAATCTGTTTATGCCTAACGAATACAAGTTTTTCACCGCTGACGTTTTCACCGACAAGATGTTTGGTGGAAATCAGCTGGCGGTTTTTCCATGGGCACATGGTCTGGATGACCCGACGATGCAACGGATCGCCCGCGAATTTAATCTTTCCGAAACCGTTTTCGTTTTTCCACCGGAGACGGCGACCGGTACGCGACGGGTGCGTATTTTCACTCCCGGCAGCGAACTGCCTTTTGCTGGTCACCCGACAGTCGGAGCCGCTTTTGTTCTGGCGGCAATTGGTGAAATAAAATTGAGCGGCGATGAAACGCGCATCGTTTTCGAAGAAGGCGTGGGACCGGTGCCTGTCTTGGTCCGTACGAAAAATGGCCGTCCGATTTTTTCGCAACTTTCGGCCGCGAAGATGCCGGAGCTCGGACCGCCGCCGCCGGCACTTGAAAAACTGGCCGCTGTTCTATCTCTCGAGCCCGAACAACTAAAGACGGCGCGCCAGCCAGCGGCGTTTTCCTGCGGTATGCGCTATCTTTTTGTTCCAGTGCGCGATCTGGCGGCGCTCGCGCAGGCTCGGGTGCGAATCGATGAATGGGAACGTCACGTGGCGCGTTACTGGGCGCCTGAAATCTTCGTTCTCACCGAAGCCACCGACGATGCAGACGTTCGTGGAAGAATGTTTGCACCCGGAGCGGGAATCACGGAAGACGCCGCCACCGGATCGGCCGCCGCAGCCTTGGCCGGCTATCTTGCACCGACCGATTCGAAGGATGGAACGTTGCGTTGGAAACTTCGTCAGGGCGTGGAAATGGGACGACCGAGCACGCTCGAAGTGGAAGCGGATATCGACGGCGGAAAAATTGTGGCGGTCCGCGTCGGCGGCGCGTCCGTTCTGGTCAGCGAAGGAGTGTTGCGAATCTAATCGGCTCGCACCGCTTCGATCTCGATCGATGGCGTTACCTCCTGGCCGATCCCTGAGATTGTCTCGGCCGTTCCGGAAAACATCAGACCGAAATCTTTCCGGCGAATGGGCTCGGCGGCCGCGCTCCAGCGCGTGCGCGTCGAACTTTTCGTCAGCAGCTTAACGTGCAAGACCAACGGATGCGTCACGCCATGCATGGTGAGCTCGCCCCGGACATCGCCGCTCTCGGCCGCGGTTTGTTTCACACTGCGACTGCGGAAAGTGATTTCCGGAAAACGATCCGCCGCGAAAAAATCCGCGCCTAACAAGTGCTCGTCACGTTTCCGAATCTTGGTGTCGATGCTCTTAACTTCAATGCGCACGTTAACGACGGATTGCTCCGACTGTTTCTCATCGACCTCGATCGTCCCGCTAAATTTGTGAAATTCGCCGCGCGCCGTCCCGAGCAAATGACGAATGCTAAAGCGAATGAACGAATGCGCCGGCTCGATCTTGTAGGTATCGGCGCGAACGATCAGCGCCGGCAGAACCAGCGCGAGAACGAGCAACCAGGTTTTCACGCACGACGCGACCGCGTTTCCGGCGGCCGGACGATGTAGGTGCCGGCCTGCTTATCATCCTCCAGTTTCAAGAGCCGGCGTTTCTGTGCTTCGAGCAACAGGTCATTGAAAGCACGAAAACCATGCGCCCGTTCGTTAAAGCCGGGGTTCTGTCGCTTGATCGCCTGTTTCACTAACGAACCGCGGATCGGATAATCTTCACCGCGCTCGGCGCGCAAGGCCTCGAGCGTTTTGCCTAACAAGTCCAAAGCGCGCTCGGGCGAAAGACTCGGCGTAGCCTTCTTCTCACTTTCATCTGTGGCAGAAGAATTAGCGGCGGCGCGCTTCCGTCCTACTTCCGGACGAACCAGGTCGTCGTAATAAATGAATTCGTCGCAGTTGCTAATAAAGAGATCGGCCGTCGATTTTTTTACGCCTACACCAATGACCGTCTTGGCGTTCTCCCGCAGCTTACTAACCAGCGGCGAAAAATCCGAATCCCCGCTGATGATGACGAAGGTATCGACGTGACTCTTGGTGTAACAAAGATCGAGCGCATCCACTACCATGCGAATATCGGCCGAGTTTTTCCCTGACTGCCGCACGTGCGGAATCTCGATCATCTCGAAAGCGGCTTCGTGCAGGCCGCGCTTGAAATCTTTGTAGCGCTCGAAATCGCAGTAGGCCTTCTTTACCACGATGTGGCCTTTGAGTAAGAGCCGCTCGATTACCTTCCGAATATCGAACGCAGGAAAAAGCGCCTCGCGCGCGCCGATGGCAATGTTCTCCAAATCGAGAAAAACGGCGAGCGTAGCGTCGGATTCGGTAGCATTCATTGACTGTTGATCATCATGGCGATCAGGGGACAATCAAGCCTGACCTTTGCTCAAGCTAGCGATAGCAATGTCCTCTAAATGAGTGTGACCAACGAACCCACCCCCGTCCGCCGACTGGCACGCCGCGCCTTCCTAGCCTTCCTCCTTACCTTCATTAGCGCACGCGTCCTTGTTATTCTCATCATGACGCGGCGCATACCGAACATGTTCCTGCATGCGCGCGGCACACATGTGCATCACCTGAATTACGGCATTTTCATCCTGTCGGTGGTCGGCGCGATTCTCGTCTTTGTGACAAGGCCTTCCGACAAACTGCGCAAGCTTTCCGCGTTACTCTATGGCGTCGGGATGGCTTTAACCTTCGACGAATTCGGCATGTGGTTACACCTGGGCGGCAGCTACTGGCAACGCGGTAGCTTCGACGCAGTCATAGTTATTCTAAGTGTCCTGGGCTGGATCGCTTTCCTGCCCAGACTCGACCGCATGCGTTCGCATCATTGGGCTGTAGCCGGTATTACTGCCGTTATAGTGGTCGGCTTCTACTTCCTGCTATTTACTTCCGCGAAAACGATCGGTAACCACTATGGTCAATGGTTCCAGGAGATAGAAGCGTCCGGGCCACAGTAATGAGAACTCAAACCTTAGCCGGATGGGCGGTCGCTTTCACCTTGTTACTGTTAGCGGGAACAGACTTACACGGGGAGAAAGTCTACCTCGTCGGCGGAACGGTAATTAATCCCGCCGACAGCATGATCATTGAAGACGCCGTTCTTGTGATCGACGGCAACAAGATCGAATCGGTTAGCAGCCAAAAAGAGAAAGAAGTTCCGAGCGATTTCCGTGTCGTCGACTGCAAAGGCAAGTTCGTCCTTCCCGGTTTGTGGGACATGCACGTGCATCTCGCGGGCGTTACCGCCGATCCGAAATGGAGCAAGGATTCTCTCCTGCCACTCTTGCTCGCGAACGGCATCACCGGTATCCGCGATATGGGCGGCAACCTCGACGCACTCCTTAGTTGGCGGCGCGAGATCCAAGCGGGCACACTGGTCGGACCACGGATCATCGCCGCCGGACCTTTCCTTTACGACGCGAAACCCGGCGCGGCTGATACGCTACCGGTCGCTAATTCGGAACAGGCGCGCTCTGCGGTGCAGAACGTGAAATCGCGCCATGCAGACTTCGTTAAAATTCTCACTAGCCTGAGTCGCGAAAGCTTTTTTGCCATCGTTGAAGAAGCGAAGAAACAAGGTCTCGATCTGGTCGGACACGTCCCGGATTCCATCTCCGCGACCGAGGCCTCGAACGCAGGAATGAAAAGCATCGAACACATTTTCTATAGTAACCTAGCCTTCGATTGTTCCGCGCAGGAAGCAGAGCTACGCGCGGAGCGAACTGCGGCGACGGCGAAAAAGGATTCCGCCGCGCTCGGCAAAATTCGCACCGCGGCCGAGGCCACCTATGATTCGAAAAAAGCCGACGCGCTCTGGCAGACACTTATTCGTAATAAGACCTGGGTCTGCCCTACGCTGATCGCCATTGAAACGGTCGCGCATCAAGTTGACCTGGCCGCGAAGACGGACGACCCGCGACTCGCTTACATGCCGCCCGCGCTCCGCGCCCAATGGACTCCTGCGGCCATCGCGAAGGATGTTACTCCCGAAGACACGAAATGGTGGGCCGAACAAGCCGCCTATGACATGAAAGTCGCTCGCGCCATGCATGCCGCCGGCGTTTCCATGCTCGCCGGTTCCGATTCGCTTGATCCTCTTAACTACCCTGGCTCGAGCTTGCATCGGGAACTGCAGTGGCTCGTTCGCGCGGGCTTCACTCCCATGGAAGCGCTGCAATGCACCACCATCAATCCCGCGCGCTTTCTTGCTCGCGACAAAGCGGGTGAAGTCGGTGCGATCGCCGCTGGCCGCCTCGCCGATCTCCTTATCCTCGATGCCAATCCACTCGATGACATCGCTAACACTCAGCGCATCAGCGCCGTTGTTACGAATGGTAGAGTGTATGATCGCGCAGAGTTAGACCGGCTTTTGGAACGAGCGCGGGCTTCTGTTGCACACGATTAAGACTTACTTGGCGCAAGTGCCGCGTCATTTACATCTCGCGACTGTTGCAGTTAGTCTCGCTCCATGACCGCCACCGCCGAACCTGAAGACGCCGTGCCTTTGGCTGGCGAGATACCTGAGCCACAATTCTTCGGCCATCCGCGCGGGCTTTGGTATCTCGCCTTCACCGAGGCATGGGAACGCTTCTCCTACTACGGGATGCAATCGCTGCTTGTCCTTTACATGGTCAAGTATCTTCTGCTCCCCGGCCGCATCGAACACGTCGTGATCTTCGATGCTTTCCGCCAACTGCCCTTCTATCGCGGGCTTGATGGTCAACCGCTCGCCTCCGCCATTTTCGGCACCTATACCGCCTGCGTTTATCTTACACCTATCTTCGGCGGCTTCCTCGCCGATCGCGTGCTGGGTCGGCGTCGCACTGTCTTGCTCGGCGCGCTTACTATGGCGGCGGGCCATTTTCTTATGGCTTTCGAAGCCTTCTTTCTCTTCGCGCTTCTTTGCCTGATCCTTGGTTGCGGGATGTTCAAGGGCAACATCGCCAGCCAGGTCGGCTCACTCTATAAACCCGAAGACCTTCGCCGCGCCGATGCCTTCCAGATTTTCTACCTCGGCATTAACGCCGGCGTTATTGCCTCACCGCTCATTGTCGGCACGCTGGGCGAAAAGGTTGGCTGGCATTACGGCTTCGCCGCGGCCGGAGTCGGCATGTTACTCTCCATCGCCATTTATCTAAGCGGACAGAAGTACCTGCGCGCCTCCGACAACGATCCGCGTTCCAATGTCGTAGCTGCCACGCCGAAAGCAAAACTTACCAGCCGCGAGTGGCGCGCTGTTATCGCGCTTATCTGCCTTATTCCGGTCATGGCCGTCGCGATTGTGCCTAACAACCAGATCTTCAATGCTTACCTCGTCTGGGGCGATCGGCAGTTCGACCTGAATTTCATGGGCAAGCAGCTACCTACCACCTGGCTGGTAACTCTCGATGCCGTAGTAAGTGTTAGCTTTCTCGCGATAGTAGCTTTGTTTTATCGCTGGTATGGCAAGCATTGGCGCGAACCCGACGAAATCACCAAGCTCATCATCGGCTCAGCTTTTTCTATCGGCGGCGCCATGTGCCTCTTCATCGCCGCCGCCACGCAAAGCCCTGGAGAAAAGATCGGACTCTTCTGGCCCGTCGCCTTCCACTTCATCAACAGCATCGCCTTCGCCCATCTTCTCCCGATCGGTCTCGCTTTGTTCGCCAAGTTCGCGCCGAAAGCGATCAACGCCACCGTCATCGGTCTCTACTACCTCTCCTTCTTCGCCGCCAACAGCATGGTCGGCAAAATCGGGGGCTTCCTCGAGACCTGGCCTACGACTAACTTCTGGTTACTACACGCTGCCTTCGCGGCGGGCTCGGGACTTTGCTTCGTAGTATTTAAGTTTGTCGCTCAGCGTCATCTAGAGGCAACGGAGTAAGACCAACGCGTTGCGACAACTGACAAATAGACCTTGCAGTTTGCCATTAGGACTCGAACGATGGTGCGATGAACAAAGAATGCGCTGCGGCTGAACTGGCCTTGAAAGCCCACTCACTGGAATCCAATCCCGCCGAGTTCGGTACCGATAAGAGCATGATCGAACAGATAACAAGTTCAGTCGATCTGACAGAGGCACCTGAAGAAGCTGTGTGCAGTCTTGTGATGGATCTTATGCACTACTGCGAGCGGCAGAAGATCGATTGGGTTCACGATGTTGCTTCACGGGCGCGGGGGCGCTTGCGCGCTAATTGTTGAAGATGAGCTTTCCTAAGCAAAGCGAGATCGAATTACCGCTCCTAAAGCTTCTCCATCAGCTAGGTGGTAAAGCCGAGCCAAAAGAGCTTTACCCCAAGCTACGCGAATCATTCCCACAGCTAACCGAGGACGATTTAGTCGCGCGATTGCCGAGTAGTCCTTCCACATTCCGATGGCACAACCTTGTACAGTGGAGTCGGCAAAAACTTGTTGAGAAAGGGGAACTCGATGGCTCTAAGCGCGGAGTTTGGAAACTTACCGCTAGAGGTCGAGTACGTGCGATAGGAGCGAGCTCAAACTCATCCGAGGAGTTACTTCTCGCCCATCAAGCAACGCTAAAAGACTTGGTCTACGACAACGAGTCGGAAGTAAAGCGCCGGATCATCTCAGAACTTCAAAGCCTAAGTCCAACTGAGTTCGAGCAGTTTTGTATCTCGTTTCTAGGTCCGCTCGGATATGAGCAGCTGCAGGTGACAAATAGAGGAGCCGATCGTGGTATCGATGGTCATGGCTTGTTTCGCCAGGGCGTTGTAACGATTCGCTCCGCTTTTCAAGCGAAGCGGTGGCGACAAAATCCAGTTAGCCGTCCGGAAATCGATAAGTTCCGCGGCGCGATCCAAGGCGACTACGATCATGGGGTGTTCTTAACGACTGGGCGCTTCACTGCCGATGCAGAAGCAGCCTCGATCAAGAAAGGTGCGATTTCGTTGCTGCTCTTAGACGGAGAAGCGATCGCTGAAAGTATAATTCGAACCGGCATCGGCGTTGTTCGTCGCCCGGTTCAGCTATTCGATCTGGACCCGGAATTCTTTCGATTTCCGACTGAGGATGGTCTTCTTTAAGGTTGTCGTTACGCTTCCGAAGACATGCACAGATTGACGCAGATTGCGCAGATTACCGAGTCATTTTGAAGCTCACTGCGCTTCGAATAAATCTGCGGAAATCCGCGTAATCTGTGGACGACTCTTACTGGATGAACCGGATCGTCATCGGGTAACGATAGAATTCTCCGTCGCTCGCCTTGATGGCGGCGATGATGCAGAGGACGGCGTTCAGGACCCAGAGGATGGCGAGAAAAACAAAGCCGATCAGCACCAGGCAAAAAACCGCGGCAATGCAGTTGTAGATGAGCATCGAGATCTGGAAGTTGACCGCTTCCTTGCCGTGCGCGTCGAGCTCGGGCGATTCGTCGCGCTTCAAGAGCCAGACGAGAAGCGGCGGGAGCAGGTGGCCGGGGAAATGAATGAAGACGCCGAGCAAAGCGCTGGCGTGACAAAAGGCAGCGATGCTGCGCACGTTCGAACCGGTTGGGACGCTGACGGGCAATGGAGGCGGCGATGAAGTTTCCATAATTCTATTAGATGGATGCGGCAGTGTGGTCGTTCGGATTCAACTTTTTGCCCCCCCAGAAAGGACAGGTCGAGGAATCGCTTTCGGCACCGAAAGCGGAACGGAAGCTGCTTATAATTTCTGTAATTCCGCTCCGGTTTCTCCGTCCGAGCGTCTAACCAAAACTTCAGTCACTCAAATGATGTCTATTACTAAGAATATCCTCGTCTTCACTTTCATGGGAGCGCTCTGCGCCTCCCCGATTTACGGCAGCGAAAATGAGCCTACGCCTACGCCTAGCCCGACAGCCTCACCGAGTGCGACGCCCGGCGGCGGCGATGATCACGGGGGCAGCACGAGTCATGGCGACCTGAGCCTGCACGGTTTGTATGAGGGCACGACAGCCAATGGCGGAGTGGCCCTTTTCTACATCGATGGGAACACCCACATTCAAATCAACGTCATCGACGTCGCGAACCAGTCGATCGGTTTCGCGGAAGGGCAGATGAGTAATGGCACCTTCACCTTCGCCTTGTCGAACGGCCAGAGTATTACCGGAACAGCGACGGAACATTTGATCACTGGCGCAGTCGGCGGCGCGAATTACCAGGCGCAACGATCGCCGGAATTCGGGCCGGAACATACCGCGGTAGGACGGTTTGTCGGAACGGCGACCGGTCCGGGCGGGGAGAGCCGGGTGATGTTTGTCATCGATAGCAACAAACACATCTTCATGTTGCAGACCAGCGGGACGGCACCCAACCTGGTGCGCACCGGCGGCGCGGGAACGGTGACACCGCCAGTCGCTCCGGCGACGGCTTACACTTTCACATTGAACCTTGCGGTCGGCAGCACGAGCCCTATCACCGGTTCATTTACGATCACCGACGGAATCTTCGCGGGGACGTTTACGACCAGCGGAGGGACCTACACTTTCAGCAGCTTCCAAAGCACGCTGGTTCATCGGATGGCCAATATCTCGACGCGCGGAATGGTCGGGACCGGCCAGGGCCAGCTTATCGGTGGATTCATTATTACAGGCGGACCGAAGATGGTTTTGATCCGCGCTTCCGGTCCGTCGTTGACGGCCGCCGGCGTTTCGCCCGTGCTCGCGAATCCGGCGTTGCAACTCTTCACCAACCAAACCGTGCTGGCGCAGAACGACGACTGGAGAACGAACGCGAACGCGACCGAAATTGCCGCCAGCGGACTGGCCCCGGGGAATGACCTGGAATCGGCCTTGCTCGTCCGCTTGGAACCGGGCGTCTATACCACTGTGGTCACGGGCTCGGATCCGACAACGACTGGAATTGCGTTGGTCGAAATTTACGAAGTGAATCACGACTAACCATCGCGAGAAAATAATTCAGAGGCCCCGTGTCGCTCGTCGGCACGGGGCTTTTTCTTTTCCTTCGGAATGATGGGCGGCGATTAGCGGCGCCGGTGTCTAGAATGGTCGCGAATTTTTTGAATCCGAATCGGCTGCTGCCGGCATCTCACGGTTATAAGTCATGAAAACGATCCCAATCCGACCACTACTGACGGTGAAGCTGGCGACCCTTGGATTGCTCGCTTTGGCCGCTCTACTGCCGCACCTGCTCTAGGTAAGAAAACTCCGAGAGAACCCGATGCTATATGTGATTCACGTATAGCAATGCGAGCAGCGCTGATCGCTCCCCGCTCTCTGCCGTCGGGCATCGGCATGGTTTTGAAAATTGTCGCGCAGCTCGAAGAAGGCCTTGCTCGAGAAAGGAAATTAATCGCCGCTTCGGTCGGAAGATGCCCCGCGCTGTGCGATTATTCTGAATCCAAAATACTTCCTGGCCGCATCTCATTCTTGAAAGCTATGAACACGATTACGATCCGACCATTATTAACTGTGAAGCTGGCGACCCTGGCGGCGCTCGCGTTTCTCATGCTGCTCTTGAGCGGCTGTCATTGGGTGGGCGTGCGCGGCAATGGCCACCTCGTGACCGAAACCCGGCAGGTCGGAAACTTCAGCCGCCTGGAAGCGGATGGCGCCTTTACGATTAATTGGACGAACGGGCCGGCCAAACTCAGCATCACGACGGACGAAAATCTTTTCGAATACATCCGCACGAATCTCTCCGAAGACCGGTTGCGCCTGGAGTGGATCAAGCCGCTCAAAGGAACGCGTGGGATCAGAGTGGACGTGTCGAGTCCGTCGCTCGCGCATGTGACCTTGAACGGCGCGGTCAGGCTAACGGCCACCAATCTCGCCGGTCCGGAATTTTATCTCGATGGCAACGGTGCGACCCGCGCGACTCTGACCGGCAATGTGAATGCGATGTCGGGCGAATTGAATGGCGCGAGCAAACTGGACGCGGAAGGGCTGACGGCGCGCGCGATGGAACTCAGCATCAGCGGCGCGGGCAAGGCGGACGTGCATGTGACCGATGCGTTGAAAGTGTCGATCTCGGGCGCCGGCAAGGTGACTTACGCGGGCGATCCGAAAGTTTCGCGCGATATCAGCGGCGCGGGCAGCGTGCGGAAGAAGGATTAGTTGTTGCCGGGCGCGCTAGCCTCGCCAAGGCTAAGTCGTGGCAGAAGACAAATCAGCGGCGGGATTTTCTTACAACACGCGACTCAATATTTTGCATGAGCCGTTGGAGGTAATCGACGTTCTCGGTTTGGTCGAGGCTTGTAAGGATCAATGGTATAACCAAACGCTGTGCAAGGTTGACGAAGCAGTCGTTAGGCTAGGTGTGGTGCAGGGCGAGTATCACTGGCATCATCACGACAACGAAGATGAATTCTTCTATGTGGTAAGCGGCCGGTTCCTGATTGACCTGAAAGATCGCACGGTCGATCTAACACCGGGCAAAGGATTCGTTGTCCCAAAAGGAATCGAACATCGACCGCGCGCGCCCGAGCGCACTGTGATCTTGATGGTCGAACGCGCCGGCATTGTGCCGACAGGTGTGAGCTGAGTGTTGTAGCTAGAACAAGACGCCAGCTAGTCTTTCTTGCCCGCGGCCTTCAAGCGCGCGCGCAATTCAACGAGGCGATGCTCGGTGTAAGTAAGTTCGGCGTTATTCGCTTCTAGCGGTGCGAGCGAACCGCCCTTTGATTCGACCGCAGCTTCAGCTGCTTTCGGCCTCTTCTTGAGCCACTGTGCCTGTTCTTCGACCAGTTTCGCGCGTTCTTTCGCAGAAAGCTTTTCGTAAAGTCGAATGTAAGCGACAAAGAGTTGCGCGTCGGTCATGTCGGCCACTTCACGACTGAGCAAATTCATCTGCGATTGCGAATTCGCCTCCTTCAACTGCTCGAGCGCGGATTTAATCGAAGGCGCGAGAGCCGGCACCCAATCTTCTGGAATGATTTTGGATGACTTTGGCTCCGCCGCCGCGAGCGAACTAAGAGCGAGAAGACTAACGAGTGAAATACTTGCGAGATGTTTCATGGGAATCCTTCCGGACCAACGTCAGCGCACCATTCCTCAATCTTTCGGCGAACTTCGTCACGAATTTTCTGAGCGCTTCGAGTTCACCTGATTGTCACCTTCGTGTCGCGGCGGCGTCACAATCGCGCCCTACCGTAGGTAAAGACAACTCCCTATCCGAAACTCATGAAACGCATTTTCATTCCAGCCTTCGCGAGCCTGATCGGCGCGATCGTCACCTGTGCCGCCGACAATATCGTGATCAAAGGTTCCGACACGCTCGGCGCGAAGCTTGTGCCGCAACTGGCGGAGCAGTTCAAAGCGCAACATCCCGGCACCTCGTTCGATATCGCGGCCGAAGGTTCGGCCACCGGTTTTGCCGCGTTGATCGATAAGACCGCCGTGCTCGCGATGGCGAGTCGCCCGGCGAAGCCGGAAGAGGTCACCATGGGCAATTCCAAAGGCGTAAATTTGAAGGAAACAACCGTGGCTTACGACGGCATCGCCGTAATCGTGAACGCGAACAATCCGGTCAAAGCGCTGACGAAAAAACAGGTCGAACAAATTTTCACCGGCGAGATCAGTGACTGGAGCGCAATCGGAGGCAGTGGCGGAAAAATTTCCATCTACACCCGCAACACTTCTTCCGGCACGTACGCGGAGTTCCGTGAAATGGCGATGAAGAAACGCGACTACGCGCCCTCATCACAAAAGCTGGCCGGCAACGAACAGATCGCGCAGGAAGTCGGCAACAACGCCAACGGTATCGGCTATGTCGGCCTGGCTTACTCGAAAGCGAAAGGCGTGAAAGTGCTGCCAGTAGATGGCGCGCTCCCGTCGAAGGAAAGTGTATTGGGCAAAACCTACCCGTACGCGCGGCCAACCTTTTACTACACCGACGGCGAACCGAACGGCGTGGTGAAGGATTTCATCGACTTCACGGTCGGCGACGCGGGACAAAAAATTGTCGAGCAGGTCGGCTTTGTGCCGATCAAATAAATCCCGGCTCGTTTTTGCAGGAGCCCGAGTTGGCATATGAACTCGTTAGTCGATCCGCCGCGTTTCAAAAACATCCGGGTCGTAAAAGCGCCGGCACCACGGTCTATTCGCACGGCCTGGGTTTCCGATTTGCATCTCGGGACGCGTAACAGCAATGCGGCGGCGTTTCTCGACTTCCTGCGCAAACATGACATCGAAACGCTCTACATCGTCGGCGATCTCATCGATGTCTGGCAGCTGCGCCGCGGAATTTATTGGCCGCAGGAACACAACGACGTCATTCAGAAAATCCTGCGCGCCGCGCGCAAAGGCACGCGCGTCATTTATATCCCGGGAAATCACGACGAGTTCGTCAGCCGCTTCTGCGGAGTTTACGGACACATCTCGATCCAGAAGCACGCCGTTCATCTGACCGCCGATGGTCGCCGCATGCTGGTCATGCATGGACACGAGCTCGACACCGTCGTGCAAAATGTGCGCTGGCTCGCTTTTGCCGGCGACGTTGGCTATCAATTCCTGCTCTCGCTCAATCCGCTGATTAATTTTTTCCGGCGCCGCCTCGGGCTCGGTTACTGGTCGCTCAGCGCTTACGCAAAGAAGCGCGTGAAGGACGCGGTCAGCTTTGTCGGCGAATTCGAGAAAGCGATCGTGCGCTACGCGAAGGATTACTGCGTGGAAGCAGTTCTCTGCGGTCACATTCACAACGCTGCCATCCGGCAATTTGGCCAGGTCACTTATTACAACTGCGGCGACTGGGTCGAGACGTGTTCGGCTTTAATCGAAACGCACGAAGGCAAGATCGAGCTGCTCAATTTCAATCCATTCGTTAGGCCAACGGCGCCGCCGTTTGAACCGGCGCGCGAATTGTTGTCGGTCGTTGTTTAAACATATGAAAACAAAAAATTCCTCTCGCAACGGCAGCTCTACCGCATCGCCCGCGAAACTACTCCAATCGGAGCTACTGAAATTACGCGGCGAATTTCGACAGACGGTGCGCGTTTACACGGCGCGCCTCGAAATTCAATTGGCACAAACGGTGGCCGCCTTGCAGGCGAGCAAAGCGCCGGAGGACTTGCCGCGTGAGCGAATCCATCAACTGCGCGATCTGACGACGCTGGTGCGCAAACGCAAAGTGAAACCGGAGAAAGGCCGCCGCAAAGACTTGCGCAAAATCGATTCGCTCATCACCGATTGCACACCTTCCTGCCGGAAGAAACAAAGCGCTGAGCGCGAGCGTTAATTCCGCGCTTCCGGCACGAACGGCTGATGGCGGATGTCTTCCGCGGCCGCGGCGTAAACCGCATCTTCCGCGATGTTCGTGGCGTGATCGCCCACGCGCTCGAGATGGCGCGCGATGAACATCAAATTCAAATAGCCGCGCAACTGATCCGGATCCTCGGCCATGCGTTGGATGAGACGCTTGCTCGCGTTCGCGTTCATTTCGTCGAGCACTTTGTCGCGCGCTTTTAGTTTCATCGCCTGCTCCACATCTTCGCGGATATAGGCGTCGACGCTGTCTTTGAACATCGACATCGCGTGCCGATACATCGGCTCAATGAAATCGACTTCGGGCAAAGCGGGATGGCGATTCAACTTGCGCGCTTTACGCGCGATGTTCACCGCCTGGTCGGCCATGCGTTCGAGATTAGAACTTAATTTCATCGCGGAAACAACGCGGCGCAGATCGGACGCGACTGGCTGAAAACGCAGGAGCAATTCGACGCCATCTTTGTCGACCTGCTTTTCCAGCTGATCGATTTCCTCATCGTCGGCGATGGCCAGAACACAAAGATCGTCGTCGCGTTGGAGCAAACCGGTGACTGCGCGATCGAGGCTGCGTTCGGTCAGGCTCGACATCATGAGGACGTTGTTGCGCAACGAGCCGAGCGCGTCGTCGAACGTTCCAAGAATGTGATTATGCGCGATCATTCGTTAGGCACTTTTGCTTGGCCACGGATTAAGACGGATAACATTCTGTTTTTCCCATCCGTGAAAATCCGTGTCTATCCGTGGCTAAATTTATCATCCGAATCGTCCGGTGATGTAATCTTCCGTTTGTCGTTGCGTGGGGTTGGTGAAGATTTTGCGTGTGTCGCGTATTCGATCAGCCGACCGAGATAAAAGAACGCGGTCTGATCGGAAATGCGGCCGGCCTGTTGCATGTTGTGCGTCACGATCACGATCGTGTAACGCGTCTTCAGTTGGCGGATTAATTCTTCCACTTTCGCGGTCGCGATCGGGTCGAGCGCGGAACACGGCTCGTCCATCAGCAGAATGTCCGGCTCGACCGCGAGCGCGCGCGCGATGCAAAGACGCTGTTGTTGTCCGCCGGAAAGTCCGTAGCCGCTGACGTGCAGCCGGTCCTTCACTTCGTCCCACAACGCGGCGGAGCGCAGACTTTTCTCGACCGCTTCATCGATTTGCGAACGTTTCGTGATGCCGGCGATGCGCAGTCCGTAAGCGATGTTGTCGTAAATCGATTTCGGAAACGGATTCGATTTCTGGAAAACCATTCCGACGTTGCGCCGCAGATCGACCACGTCGATGCGCGGATCGTAGATGTCGACGCCTTCGATCTTGATCGAGCCGTTGGTGATACGTGCGCTTTCGATCAGGTCGTTCATGCGATTGAAACAGCGCAGCAGCGTCGTCTTGCCGCAGCCGGATGGACCGATGAACGCGGTGACGGCGCGCGCCGGAATCTCGAGCGAGACGTCGTGCAGCACTTCGTTGTTGCCGTAGGAAAAATCGAGATCGTCGATCGAAATGATTCCTCTTTCCAACTGCTCGTTAGGATATTCCTGTCTCGAAACCGCGTCGGCGGTGCTGATGTTTTTCGTTGGGTTCACGGTGGCGGAGGGAATTTCTAATAGACTTACCATGATAAGCGACTCCTGCTTTTTTCGCGCAGCACGATCGAGCTCAATGCGATGAGCATGACGAGCACGAGAAAGACGAACGCGGCGCCGTATTGCACCCGCTCGGTGTATTCGTTCTGCGGAATCTTCGAGCTGACGACGTAAATGTGGTACGGCAGCGCCATCACGCCCTGGAAAACGAAATCGGTTGCGCGTTGCACCTGCCACGGCATTTCATCGCGCATCGCATACGCGGCGGTGAACATGATCGGCGCCGTTTCGCCCGCGACGCGCGCGATGCCGAGAATCGATGAGGTCAAAATTCCCGGCAGCGCGTACGGCAAAACATTTTTGCGGATCGTCTGCCACTTCGTCGCGCCGAGCGCGAGCGAGCCTTCGCGCAAACCTTGCGGCACCGCGCGGAGCGATTCTTCGCTCGCGGTAATGATCGCGGGCAGAACCATGAATCCGAGCGTGAACCAACCGGCGAGCAACGAAACATTCCAGCCGAAGAAAATGACGAACAGTCCGAAACCGAAGAGGCCAAACACGATCGAGGGTACGCCGGCGAGATTCAGGATGGCAATTCTGACGAGACGAATAAAAGAACCGCCGCGCGCATACTCGCTCAGGTAAATCGCACTGCTGATTCCGATGATCAGCGCCAGCGTCATCGAGCCGATGACAAGTAAAGCAGTGCCGACAATGCACGGCCAGATTCCGCCGGCAGAATACGCGACCGTTTGCGGCTCAACCGCGGCATCGGGATGCGCCGCCTGCCATTGACGAAAATCCTGGTCGCCTAACGAGAGCTTTTTGCCTTCGTAATCGAAGACGTAAAGCGTCTGCGGTCGTTCGGTCAGAAAGGCCACGTTAATAAAAGGCGCGTGCGTCATGAAGAGCGTGCGACTGCCTTTGATGCCGATATCGAGAAAGATGTAAGCTGCGCAGGCGATGACGAAATAAGTCGCGAAGCGAAAAAGCCAGAAAGCGCCGCCTTGAAGAATGCGGCTACGAGTGGCGTTGGCGGTGCGCGCTTTCATCTAGCCAATGCTCATGCGGTAACGCGCCACCAGCCGTTGCGCGAGATAGTTGATCCCGAGGGTGAGGACGAACAGCACCAGCCCCACCATGAAGAGCGCGCGATAATGAATGCTGCCGCGCACCACCTCGCCCATCTCCTGGGCGATGAGTCCGGTCATGGTGTGCGCCGGTTGGAAAAATGCGCCGAGTCCTTGCGTGAAATCCGGAATCTCAATGCGATTTCCCGCGCAGAGCAGCACGACCATCGTCTCGCCGATGACGCGACCGAGTCCGAGCAAAATAGCCGACACAATTCCCGACAACGACGCCGGCACGAGGACGCGCGCTATCGTTTGCAGACGATTCGCACCAAGCGCGTAGGACGCCTCCTTGAAGCCGCGCGGCACATTGCGCAGCGCGTCTTCCGATAAAGTGAAAATCGTCGGCACCGCCATGAACGCGAGCAAACTTCCGGCGGTGAAAATGTTGAGACGCTCGCTCAAGGGAAAGAAACCAACCCAGTGGAACCACTGCGATTCCGAGGCCGCGCGGATCGCCTGCCCGACAACCGCAATGCCGAAAAAGCCGAGCACAACCGAAGGAATGGCCGAGATAAATTCGAGAAATGGTTTGATGAATCGCTTCTCGTGGACGGAAGCGACTTCGCTCACATAAATCGCCGCGGCCACGCCGAACGGAACAGCCAGCGCGAGCGCGACGACGGAAACCATCACCGAACCCGCGAAGAGCGGAATGATTCCGTAACGGTCCTGCCAGAAACTCGCCGTGACCCAATCGCGTCCGAAAAGAAATGAAGTGATCGCCTCATACCACCGCACCGGTTTTTCCGGCGACCATGCGCGCAGTTCGTTTAAACCACTCGTTAGGCCGGCCGCGTAGTCGCGCGCATGTTGTTTCCATTGCGTAAAGACTTTTTGCGTGACGGCATCCGGCAGAGTCGGCGCTCCGGCGAGAAGCGTTTCGATTTGCGTGCGAATTTGCGCCGCCGCCGTTTCGTAGGCCGGCGTGCTTTGTCGCAACTTCGCGATCGTCTCCGCCTGCGCGACACGGGGGACACCGGTCGTTGAGCGATCGATCAGCTCCGCCTGCGCCGCGAGTTGCGCTTTCAGTTCCGACGCGAGATCGCCAGAGTCGGAAACGAGCCCATTCAGCGGCTCGGCGCTGTCGCTAAACGCCGTCGCGAATTGATCGAACGACGCGAGCGATTCATCGATCTGACTCTGCGGAATATTCGCCGCTTGGAACGCGCGAAATTGTTTCAAGCGCAGCAAACTCAGCCCGCGCGAGAGCGCCGCATGCGCATTGGCCTGCTTGCGCATGATGTCGACGTATTCGAGGCCAGCCAGCCGATAGATCCGGATGTTGGTCAGGTTTTGCCCGAAAAATCCGAAGCCTTCGCGAAACAAAAAAATCGTAATCAGCGCCAACACGACGATGGCAACGAGCGCGTTGCCACCGAAAAAAAGCTTGATGCTTTGATCGGTCGAAACACGCGCCTTGCTGGTGCGACGTTTCGCGGCAAAGCTCGGCGGCAGTTCGGCAACAGCGTCCATGCGGGAAAGAAACGATGCCGCCGCCCGCCACACCCGGACAACCTCTTTAGTGTGACGATTGTGTGACGCGTCGCGTCAGAAATGAAACTGCGGCTGCGTGATCTCGCGCGCTTCCTCCAATTCCATCGGCGGACGCACCGGCATGATGATGCTGATGGTCGTGCCGCGACCCGGTTCGCTGGCGGCTTCGACACTACCGCCGTGCAATTGCGCGATGTGTTTCACGATCGAAAGGCCGAGGCCGGTGCCGCCGAGTTGCCGGCTGCGCGCTTTGTCGGCGCGATAAAAGCGCTCGAAAATTCGCGGCAAATCCCGCGCTGGAATTCCCACGCCTTCATCCGAAACCGAAATGCGGACCGAGTCATCGACCCGCTGTGCCTGGAGTCGAATCTTTCCCTCCGGCTGCGAATATTTCACCGCGTTATCGAGCAGATTGTAGATGACTTCCTGCAAGCGATGCTCGTCGGCGGAAATGACCGGGAGATCTTCTGGAATATCGAGTGATGCGTTCAGAAGTTTCGTTCCGAAACGTTTTTCCCAGTCCCTCAAAATTCCTTCGAGAAAATCCGGCAGAAAAATTTCCGTTAAATCCAGACGCGCGCCGGGTGATTCGAGTTTCGCCAGACTCAAAATGTCTTCGACCAGCAACGTCAGTCGGTCCGCGTGCCGATCCATCACTTCGAGAATGCGAATAAGTTCTTCGCGCGGTTGCACCGGATCATCGAGCAACGTCTCAAGATAGCCGCGGAAAATCGAAAGCGGCGTGCGTAACTCGTGCGAAACATTGGCGACAAAGTCGCGCCGCATTTCTTCCACCTGCCGCACCTGCGTAATGTCGCGAAAGAGCACGACTGCGTTATGCGCGCCGTTGTGGCCGGCGGTGAAGGGAACCGCCGTAACTTCAAGGTCGCGTTTCGATTCCAGGCCGCGCGCGATCGTCATCGCCTCGCTGCGCAATTCGCCGTGCTCGAGCGCGTTCGCCACCGTGCGATCGACCACTGCGTCGCGCACAATTTCGAGGAGGCTGATCCCGCTAAGATCTTCGCGTAAACCGAAGAGCTCACGAAATTGCGGATTCATTACCTGAATGCGGCGCTGATGATCTACCAGCGCCAATCCATCCGGCAGCGCGCCGAGAATACTTTGCAGACTGTTCGTGCCTTGCGTCGCCGTGACTTCGAGTTCGCGCTGTTTATCAGACAATTTTTCCAGCGCGAGACCGAGAATATTCGCGCGCGGATTGGCGGTCATGAGAAATTTGCGCGGCGCTCTGCGCGAGATGATCGAAGTCACAAGTTCTTCGAGTTCGCTCCATGGCTCAACCCAGCGCCGTCGCACGCGCAGCCAGACGACAATCAGAAGCGCGGCGATTCCAACGCCGATAACCAGCCAGTTCATTGCCTAACCTTCGCGCAAACGATAACCAAATCCACGCACGGTCTCGATCGCGTCTGCGGCTTTGCCGAGCTTCTTGCGTAACCGCCGCACGTGCGTGTCGACCGTCCGCGTGTCGATCAAACTTTCGTAACCCCAGACCTCGTTGAGCAAACGATCGCGCGCCTGCACTCGCCCGCGGCGTAGCATGAGCATGCTGAGCAATTTGAATTCAACACTCGTTAGGCGAACCGCTTTGCCATTCACCGCCACATGATGCCGCGCCGGATCGAGCGTGATTCCGCCGACGCTGAGCGGTTCCTCGACCACGTCGCCTTTGCCCCGCCGCAAAATCGCTTTCACCCGCAAAACGATCTCGCGCGGACTGAATGGTTTCGTCACATAATCATCCGCGCCGAATTCCAAACCGACGATGCGATCGATTTCCTCCGCCTTCGCCGTCAACATGATGATCGGAATGTGCTTCGTCGCCGCATCGTTCTTCAGGATTTTGCAGACTTCGAGCCCCGGCATTTTCGGCAGCATGAGATCGAGAATAATGAGCGCGGGATTTTCCTCGCGCGCTTTGCGCAAACCGCTCGCGCCGTCGGCCGCGGTTGTGATTGTGAAGCTTTCCGCTTTGCGCAGATTGAGCGTCAGCATGTCGACTACGTCCGGCTCGTCCTCAATAATCAGGATACGGTTACGTGGTTCGACGCTCATGCGGCATTTCAAGGTTTAACCCATGCGTCAATATCACGATTTGCTTCGCCTCGTCCTCGAGCAGGGCCAGCCGCGCAGTGATCGCACCGGCGTCGGTACGATCTCAATCTTCGGTGCGCAAGCGCGTTTCGATTTGCGCGAGAATTTTCCGCTGCTCACGACGAAGAAACTGCATCTGCGATCGATCATCCATGAACTGCTTTGGTTTGTGCGCGGCGACACGAATGTGCGTTCGCTCAACGAGAACGGCGTGACCATCTGGGATGAATGGGCGGATGAGAACGGCGATCTCGGCCGTGTCTATGGCGCGCAATGGAATGATTGGCGCGGCGCGAACGGCGAGCACATCAATCAAATCGACAACGTCATCGAACAAATCCGCACCAATCCGATGAGTCGTCGCCTGATCGTGACCGCGTGGAATCCAGCCGAGATCGAAACGATGGCATTGCCGCCGTGTCACGTGTTGTTCCAATTTTACGTCCGCGATGGCGAACTGAGCTGCCAGCTCTACCAACGCAGCGCCGACTTGTTTCTCGGTGTGCCATTTAACATCGCGAGTTATGCGTTGCTGACGATGATGGTCGCGCAGGTGTGCGGCCTAACGAGTGGTGAATTCGTCCACACCTTCGGCGATCTGCATTTGTATCAAAACCATCTAGAACAAGCGCGCGAACAACTCAGTCGTGAATGTCGTCCGCTCCCACAAATGCGGTTGAACCCTGCGGTGAAAAATATTCGCGACTTCCGCTTCGAAGATTTTACCCTCGAGAATTACGACCCGTATCCGGCGATCAAAGCTCCGATCGCGGTCTAATTATAACAAAAGCGCGCGACCTTTGAATTCGCGGCGAGTTCAATCGTCGAAGGGTGCTCATGGTTTCGCGAAAAGGGATCTTCGCATTGATTTTTTGTCTCGGCGCGTCGCTCGCGCTCGCCGCGCCCGATTACCAAGTCGAGATCGATCTCCAGCAGCAGATGGCGTATCTGATTCGCGGCCGGCAGCTCGTTATGATGAGCCCGATTTCCAGCGGACGCGCCGGACACATCACCGAAACCGGCGATTTCAAGATCATCGAGAAAGAGCGCAATCATTTCTCGACGATGTACGGCAAGATCGTGGACGCGTCCGGTCGCACGATTGTGGCCGACGCTGATGCCGACATGCGCGTCCCGCGCGGCGGCAAATTCATTCCTGCGTCCATGCGTTATTTTATGCGCTTCAATTCCGCGACCGGATTGCATGCCGGTTATTTGCCGGGTTATGCCGCATCACACGGCTGCGTGCGGATGCCGGAACAAAATGCGATCGCGTTTTTCAACGCCATCGAAGTTGGAACGCCTGTGCATGTCTTCGGGCGCACGCCGTTGCAGCGCAATTATTCTCGCTACGGTGCGCAGCCGCGTTATCAACGCCAGTATCGGCCGCCGTTCGATCCTCGCTTCAATGCCGCGCCGCCGCCTGAGCCTTGGTATTGAAACTATTTGTTAGGCGACGGTGAGGCGTCCGCCTTCGGTTTCTCTGCTTTCCAAACCGGACCTTCCTTCGCGAAAACTGGCGCTTCTGAGACCGGATGCGCAACGTCGCTTCCCGCCACTTTGAATATTGGCAAAATCGGCACACCCTTCGAATCCTTCGCGTAATCGACGCCGTCTTTTTCGATTTGCAGCCACGCCTTGAAGTCGCCGCCCGGCCATTCACCGATCAAGATTTCCATCGGATAACTCTGGCCGCCGTTCACTTGAATCGGTTCGCCTACCCCCGAGCCTTTATACCAGCCCATATCCGATTTTAGTTGAATGCCATCGCCCGCGTAAAATTTCTGCGGGCCATGTCCGCTCGGGGTCATCGATCCAGCATCAAGCACAACGCGTCCGTTGAAGCGCACAACCAAAATATCATCGCAAATACCAACGAAACGGTATGTGCCACCTTCAGGTGGAATGACGTTTCCGCGATAAACCACCACCCACATCTTTGGTTGCACCCGCCCGCCCAGTCCAAACGCGAGAGGACCTTGTTCCGATTTAATTTTGGGAATAAAAATCTGCGTAGTGAAGAGCGGATTGGGGCCGACGAAATATTTCTCGAATATGGATTCGTTGAAGCCGCCGTTAACGAAGCGCGCGATCTCCGCCGGATAGCCGTTTTGCTCGTCTAGTTTCGAAGGCGTTCCGTTTTTCAATTGTTTCAGATCGTAAAGATGACCGGCCAGCGAACCGCCGCCTTGGGATGCCTTGAATCCGAAAAATGGAACGGCCGCGCCGCCTCCGCCGCTTCCGCCCGTATTCGTCATCGCGCCCATCGCGAAACTCGAATCGGTTCCACCGGCGCTCGCCATCTTCGCCGGCGCGGCCGCGACTTTCGGCATGGCCGGCATATCGGGCAGCGCGACTTTCGAAAGACCGGTCGTCGTGATGCGTTTGTTCAAGGTCGGCGCGCTCATCGTGCTTTGTTTTTTCGCCATCTGCACTTTGTGCTCGAGCGCGCGCGTCGACGGATTCGGCGAAGGCGGACCGCCTTTGAAAGTCAGTTTGCGATTCGCCTGATATTGCTGCACCACCCACACCGCGGCGCCCACACCGAAGAGCAAATGCACGGCGATGCTGATGACGAGGAATTTTCCGCCGAATTTTTTCCAACTCCAGCGTCGCTTGGTTACCGGCGGCTTTGCCTCCGGCGCGATCATTTCTGGCGCGTCGATCATTCTTCTTCGGCGACGGTGAAGGTGACGTTATCGATTTTCGCGACGGCGAGCGCGTCGAGCACATCGATCGTGCGGCTGTATTTCGCCTGCTCATCGCTGACGATGGTTACCACCGCGGGTGTCTTGGCGGCATCGGCATTTTGTTTCAAACGCATGAGCGTGCCTTTGAGTTGTGGCAGTTCTTTGCTGTCGGGCGAGTCGAAGGGCTCATCGTTCAAACTCACTTCGCCGGTGTCGGAAATGGTGATGATTTGCTCGTCGACGAAATCGGTCGAGGTCGAAGTCGCGGCGGTGCCGGGAAGTTGCGTGTTGAGTTCGTTCTCAATTTTCACGGCACCGGCCATGACCATGAAAAAAAGCATGATCACGAAAACGACGTCGATCATCGGCGCGATTTGGAAACCGAGATTGCCTTCGTTCTGATTGAGTTCGAGGCGCATTCCCTATTCCTTGTTCACCGCCGAAAATGAAATGTCGGTGATGCCGGCTTCGGCGCAGGCGTTCATCGCTTGCGAAACGTAAAGCGCGGGCACATCCCGGTCACCGCGAATGACGGCGCGAAAAGTTGGATTCGCCGTGCCGGTGACTTTTTTCTCCCCGGTAATTTTCGCGGTCCTAAGCGGATCGATCATTTCCGGCGCCACTTTGTAAACGCGATCGTCGAAAACAAACTGTGCCTTCTTTTCGTTAGGCAACCAGCGCACATTGACCATCGCTTCCGCGCGCGAGTTATCTTTTTTCTGCGCGTCTTTCGCGATCGGCAACTGGATCGTCTTGTCTACTTTCAAGACCTGCGCCGAGGTGATGGTCATGAAAAAAACGAGAATGGTCAGGAGCACATCAATCATCGGCGCGACCTGGAATTCAGGTTCGCCCGATTCGCTTCCTCCACCGCCGCCAGCCATGGTGCGTTATTGCGAAATTTGCTGCGTCGCGCCGGTCGGAATGCGGCCGGTTGGTTGCGCGCCTGTGACTGGATTGACCAGCCAGTTCGGGATCGCGGCGTAGAGTTCTTCGTCGCCCAGATGCACGCCGGTGAGCGATTCATACGGCATCTTGCGGAAGAGACGATTGATCACGTCCTGGATATGATGAATCGAAGAGGCCGCGCGGTTGCGCAGAAAATAAAACGCGCCGAACGCCGGGATGGCGATGATCAAACCGCTCGCTGTTGCGACCAGCACTTCGCCGATCGCTGCCGACAACCCGGACGGATCGCCGATGCCGGACGCGCCAAGTTTGGCGAAAGCTTTAATCATTCCCGTGACGGTGCCGAGCAGACCGATCATCGGCGTGCAAACACCGATGACCGACAAGTAGCTGATGTAGGTCTGCATGTTGGAATTTTCTTTGGCGAGCTCGCCCATCATGCCTTCCTCGGAAATTTCCTTGCCGTCGCCTAACAAGCCGATGCCGACGCGCAGCACGTTGCAGAGCGGCGAGGGATTTTCTTTGCAGAAATTGTAAGCGCCGACGTAATCGCCCTGGCGAAAAAGGGCTTTCACACTTTCCTCATGCGCGGGCGGCGAGACCTTCGCGCGACCGGTGCGAATGATTCCGTCACCGATCAAATAGAGCGTGGCGATCGAGCAAAGTCCGATCGGCACCATGACCCAACCGCCTTCTTTAATTTGCTCCCAAAGCGTTTTCGAGTGGACGCCTTCTGCCGCGGCCGGTGCTGGTGATTGCGCGAAGGCGGCGAATCCGGAGGCGAAAAGGATCAGCGCGATCAGATAAACAGATTTTAGCTTCATAATTTCTGCAGTTCGGTTTGGGCGACGGCAGCTTCCGAAGATTTCGGAAACGCTGCGATCAAATCTTTCAGCGACCGTTTGGCGTGCTCGACATCATCGAGCCGGCGATAAGCGCGGGCGCTGCCGAGCAAGGCCGGCGGCATGAATAATTTTTCGTCGCGATAAAAAACCGGGACGCGCAAAAACGCCAGGAGCGCGCCGTCCCAATCTTTTTGCGCGAGCAAAACATTTCCTTTCGTCACCCAGGCGTCGGCCAGAACTTCGGGATCGGTGCTCTCCTTGATCGCGGCGTCGCAAATCTGCGCGGCCTTTTCGAACTCCTGCTTTTTCACCAGCGAACTGGCGATGCGCAGGTTCGCCGCGCGCGATGCTTCGGGATCGGTCGAGAGTTTTTGAATTTGAAATGCCAGTGGCTCGGCTTCGACATCGCGACCGAGCGCGGCTAGCGCGGAAACTTTGATCACCGCCGCCTGCGCCCACCATGCGCCCGGGATGTCGCGGAACTGTTCGTAGAAGGCAAGCACCGGCGTGATTTCCGCGAGCGCTTTTTCCGCCTGGCCTTGCGACAAAAACTCAGAGGCGCTCTTGATTCCCTGCGGCTCGGGAAATTCGATTTTCGCAATGGCGGAGATCGGCTGGCCAACTTCGCCGGCGCTTTCGCCGACCTGAATTTTTCCCGTGATCTTGTCGCCGCTCCGACGAACACCGTGCGTTTCGACGCGCTGGCCGGATTTCAGCACGATCGTTTGCGCAAACGAAGTCGATGCGATGGCGAAGAAAAAAACGAAGGGGCGAATCATCCTTGTTGTCCCATGGCCGCGAGTTTCTTGCGTGCTTCTTCCGCTTCGGTAAATCCGGAGAGTTTTTCGTTACGCAAGAGTTCGCGATAAGTGTTCGCTGCCTCCTGTGTCTTGCCGAGCTTCTCCAAACTTTCTGCGCTGCGCATGTAAGCTTTCGCCACCCACGGGAGAAATTTTTGGTAACCGACATAAACCCGCTGGAAGTAAGCGTTCGCTTCCGCCCAACGATTCTGTTGCGCCTCGATTTCGCCTAACGAGTAGACACTGAAGGCCGTCGATTCGCCGCGCCACTCACGCACCGCCGCGATCTGCTCGAAAACTTTCCGCGCTTCGACCAACCGCTTCATTGCCATTAGAGTTTTTGCTTTGCCGACCGTCAGTTCCTTCAACTTTTGCGACGCGGCGATCTTTTCGGTGCCATCGGTGAAATAACGGAGCGCTTTCGGCAGGTCATTCTTTTGCAGCGCGATTTCACCCAGTCCGTTGTAGGCGAAATCGATGTTGTCGCTCTTGGGGAATTCCTCCATCAGGTGCTCGTAGAATTTCCTGGCGTCATCGAGTTTGTTTTTGCCTAACAAGTAATCACCGCAACGTCCGAGCAGCACCGGACTCAAATCATCCGGCTTCGATTTCTCGGCGATGAGACCAATGTTCTTTTCCTCTTCTGCCGGTTGTTTGCGCAGTCGGGCTAGTTCGGCCTTCGCGAAAAGAATGCGCGCCCGGGCCGTTGGCGATGCATCTTGTTCGCTGTCGCCTAACAAGTTATCGAGCTCGGCTGCGGGATCGCTCGGCGCTGCGTCCGCCGGTTTTTTCTTCGCACAAAGCTGCGCCAATTGCGTGAGCAACATCTCGACCGCTTCGCGTTGTGGATTGCCGATGTATTTCTTGATCGTCTCGGCGCTGATCTTTTTCGCCTCATCGATCTGACCTTTGTGCGCTTTCGCTTTCCCGATCCAATAGAGCGCCTGAATGACGGTGGGATGATCCGGTTTTTCCTGAACGAATTCGGCGAATAAAGCGCTCACGCGTTTCCAATCGCCGCGTTTTTGCAGAAGCTTGCTCGCGGCGAAGAGGGAGTAGTTCATCACTTCATCTGTGCCCGCGATTTTGTAGGAGCGCGTGTATTCGCGGATCGCATCTTCTTCACGATCGGTTGCGGCGTAGGAATCGGCCAGCAACGCCATCACTTCGCCGAGCTGCTGGTTCTTCGGGAAATCGGCTTCCCAATTTTTGCAGTCGGCGATGACCGCTTCGTAAAGCGACGCGGCGTATTTGCAGACGGCCAGGCGATAACGCGCATCGCTGACAAATCCGCCCTGCGGGTATTTCGCGAGATAATCGTTCAGCTTGTTGATCGCCTCTTCGTATTTGCCGGAGAAGAGCGAACAGAGCGCGATGCGGTAGTTAACTTCCTCAACGCTCTGACCCTTGGGAAATTCCTGCAGGTATTTTTGATATTCGACGACCGCTTCGTCGTGCTTGCCCGCCATGAATTTGGCGTTGCCTAACAAGTAACGCATCTGCTCGCGGTAGGTCCCTTTGCCGCCGGAAGTCTCGAGCATTTTGCCGAAGTAACTCTCGGCCGCGCGTGGATCATTTGCCTGCAAGGCAGACGCGCCTAACAAGTAGCTAACCGTCTCGGCGTTCGGTCCGCTTTTGAAATCGTGCAGATATTCTTCGCAACGTTTCATGGCGCGCTGCGGCTGATTCACCTCCGCGAGCGAAACGATCATGCCGAAAAGTGCGGGCTCGCGTTCCGGCACGTTTTGGTAGCGATCGAGCAGCTCTCGATAAACGACGATGGCTTCCCACTTCTTGTCGACTTCGTAGAAGCAACGCGCCATGCGGATGTAAATCGCGGCGGTGAAATCCGGCAGCTTCTGCAGGTTGGTGAGTTGTTGCTGCGCTTTGGCGATGTCAGCTTTGAGTTGGTTGTTGGCTGCGCCGAGTAGTCCGACCTGCGACGGATCAGCGCGCACAGCGTTGAGGTTGGCTTCGATCTCGCGCTGCATCGTGGTAACGCGATCGCTTTGCATGCGCACGATCTGATCGCGCGGCGAGGCGGCGCGATAACATTCGAGCGCATCGGCGAACAATTTTTTTTGAAACAACTGATCGCCTAGATCAACGGTCGTGGCATTCAGTTCGACGATGTTGTCGACCAGTCGGAGCTGCTCGTGGATTTTCGTCAGCGTCGCGACCGCTTTGTCGGCTGTGCCTTTTTGCACATACAATTGCGCGAGCAGCATCGCTCCGCGCACCCCGGTCACAGTCTTTAATTCAGCGCCGACAAGTTTTTCGAGGGCCGAAATTGCTTCGTCGCTCTTCTTGTTCTCCTTCAGCGCCGTTGCTTGCGAGAGGAGCGCTTGCTCGCGCAGCTTCGGATCTCTTTCCAGCGCACTGAACTGCGCCGCGGCTTCGGCGTAATTTTTCGATAACAGATTGGATTGCGCCAAACCAAAGGCGGCATCGGCCGCGTGCGGGCCCTGCGGAAATTTCGTCTGATAATTTTTAAAAGCCGCAATCGCCTTGCCGTAATTGCCGGCATTGAAATAAGCGGAGCCGACAGTGAAAAAAACCGGCTCGAGTTGCGGCGTGAACTCCGCCTTGTTCGCCAGCGTTTCCAGAGTTTCAGCGGCTTTGGCAAATTCGCCGGCCTGAAACGCCGCCATGCCCTGGGCGAAAAGTTGCGGCAAGTCGCTTTGCTGCGCCGGCAGCCTAACGACTGCAAGCAGCAACATCGCGATGACGCAACCGCAGCTTCTCATGCCGCGCACTCTAATCTGCCGGGAGTGCGCGTGGGAAGTTCTCGGTGGTCGAACCGTTCAAACTCAACGGCCAATCACTGCGGCGTGTTCGCCGCCGGGGAAGAAGCACTCGCCGTCTTCGGACCCGCGCTCAAATCGACGAGATCGCCCAGGATATTGAGCGCTTCATCGCGTTCCGGATCGATCGCCGGCTCTTTCGTCCCATTGTCGTCGCCTAACAAGTCGCTATCGGAATCACTCGCCGCTTCGGGCGCAACGGTGGCCTTTTTCGAGGAGGCCAGTTTTCCGGGGAAAGTGATGAGCTGCAGATTCGGTTTGTCGACGGTGTCGAGGGTGAGCCGGTAAATCTTTGCGTCGTCATCCTTGCGTGCGAGACGATCCTTGGAGCGCGCATCCTTGCGCGCCTTGTCTTCGTTCAACTCCGTGCGCCGCACATCTTCATTCAAGGAAATGCGGTTCTCATCGAGTTTGTGGCGCAACCGTTCCATGTCTTCCATGACGTAATGAAATTCCGGATCGGCTTTTACACGCGCTTCGGAACGGCGCTTCAATTCTTCCAGATAAATTTGCGGCGGCTCAGACCATTTCGTGTAACGCGCCTTCGGCACTTCGTCGTAAGGCAGACAATTCTTCAGCGCGCCTTCGCCGAATTCCGGCAGATCGGTTAACGAGGGCAGGACAATGTCCGACGCGACGCCTTGCAGTTGCGTCGATCCACCCGCCACGCGGTAGAACTTTTGGATGGTCAATTTCAACGCGCCATCTTCCTGAGACGCGCTGCCAAGCAAGGAAGTGAAGCGGCCGATCTCGAGAATCGTTTGCACCGTGCCTTTGCCGAAGGTGCTCTTGTCGCCCACGATCAGCGCACGCTCGTAGTCTTGCAGAGCAGCGGCGAAAATTTCGCTGGCCGACGCACTTTGACGACTCGTTAGGACAACAAGGGGTCCCGAGTAGGCAATGCCTGGATCGGGGTCGCTCGAGACAACGATGTTTCCATTGGACCCTTTCGTCTGCACGATCGGTCCCGATTTCAAAAAGAGTCCCGTAAGCGAAATAGCTTCTTCGAGCGAGCCGCCGCCGTTGCGTCGCAAATCAATGACCAATCCGCCGACGTTCTCTTTTTTCAGCCGTTTCAAGAGCGCGAGCACATCTTTGGTTGTGCTTTTTTGATGCCGTTCCATGTCGGCGTAAAACGAAGGCAACGTGATCCAGCCGAGCTTCACCGGCTGACCGTTCCGATCGCTCTTTATGATAATATCGGCGCGCGCTTCCTGGTCTTTTAGCTTAATTTCGTCGCGCACGAGCTCGATCGTTTTGCGCTTAGCTGCGTCCGGTGCGTCGGATGGAATGACGAGCAACCGAACTTTCGTCCCCTTCTTGCCGCGAATCATTTCGACGACTTTGTCGAGTCGCATGTCGCGCACGTCTTGGAATTCCGCCGGGCCTTGCGCCACCGCCGTGATTTTGTCGCCGACTTTAATTCCGCCGTGCCGTTGCGCCGGCCCGCCGGGGACGAGGCTCTCGATTTTCGCGTAGCCATCTTCGCTGCGCAGCATCGCGCCGATGCCGACGAGCGAGAGTCCCATGTTGATGCTGAAATTTTTCAGGTCGGCTTTGCTGAGATATTCCGAGTGCGGATCGTAGGTCTGGGCGAGCGCGGCGAGGAAGAGTTTCACCTGCTCGGGTTGATCTTCTTCGTGCACGTTGCGCATCAGACGGTCGTAACGACGTGCGACCAACTGCGGACCCGGCTCGATCGGATGCTCGCTCAATTTTTCCTGAAGCAATTCGTTGGTAATGCGCGCCTGCCAAATCTGATCGGCTTCCGCTTCGTCTTTCGGCCAAGAAGCTTTTTGCCGGCTCAATTCGATCGTCCCGTCGCCTTTAAATTCGGCCGGCGGATTTTTCAGCATTTCCTTCACCTTCGCCACCCGCTCATCGACCCGCTTTTCGTATAGATCGTAAATCTCGTAAGCCGGTTTCAGATTGCCGAGGAGAACATCGTCATCAATCGAGGTGCCGAATTTCTGGTAGAGCGCATCAACATCCTGTTGCGTGAAAAAAAGATGGCTGAAATCGAGCAATTCCAGATAAGTGCGCAGGAATTTTTTCGAGACCTCGTCGTTGAGCGGCTGGTGTGTGTAATGGCCTTCTTCGAGCAGCCGACCAACGGAAACTTCGACTTGTTCCAGATCGGATTTTGCTTCAACCGGCCGCGCCACGAAAGCGAGCGGAAGAATTGCGAGAAGGGCGAATGACCGACGATTTAAGAGCTTCATTCTAGAAAAGACAGGTTTTGTAAGATCGCAGACTTCAGGTTTGTGCGCAAGGTGACGGCGTCTGTGAAGTGAGCGATTAGCAAATAAGACAGCTGAGCCGCAGGAAGATTCAATCACAGCGGCGAGAAACCTGCATTATCCAAATTTCTTCGCCTTTTACTCGTGCTCATGCTCGTGATCGTGCTCGTAATCGAAAGACACTGCGAGAAGTCCGATCACGATTACGATTACGAGCATGAGCACGAGTAAATACGAGACGTTTTGCGGGGGAGTTTTCGAGACAAATTGCTATCTGCTCGACGCTCCCGAGGGCCCGATTTTGTTCGACGCGCCCGATGGCACCTGCGCATGGCTCGAATCCCGCAAAATCGAGCCGAAACTGCTTTTGCTCACACATGGTCACTTCGATCACGTGCCTGATGTAGCGAAGATCAAACGCCGCTTCAATTGCCCGGTCGGTTGTCACCCGGACACTGTGCCGATGATTTCGGACCCGGATTTTTTTCGGAATCACGGCTTTGGTTTGGAGATTGAGCCGACCGAGGCGGATATTCTCATCGAAGCAACCGCAGGACGCATCTTTCTCGGGCGCGAATTTGAGATTTTCGAAGTGCCGGGACATTCGCCTGGCAGTCTCTGTTTTCTCGCGCGCGAAGATCAGCTGCTTATCGGCGGCGATGTTCTTTTCGCCGGCGGCGTTGGTCGTTGGGATTTACCGGGCGGCGATGGCGATCTCTTGTTTCGCGGAATCAAAACCAAACTCTATCCGCTCGGCGATAACATCACCGTTCTACCGGGTCACGGCCCGCCGACTACCATTGGCCAGGAACGCCTAACGAATCCTTTCGTGCACTGACACCGCTTAGCGCCAACCGTGATGCAACATCGTGCGGATGTGCGATACGTCGCGCCGCAAATCAAAGGCCCGTTGACGCGCTTCCTCACTACGGAGCCTGTGTTGCCGGTAGAGCGCCGTCAATCGATCGGTATCTTGTTCCAGCTGCTGGAATCGGCCGCGGATGTGGCGGCTACCATTTTTACTGACCTGATATCGCAGTTCTCGGACTTCTTGGTTTAGTCGCTCGATCTCATAACCGGCGCGCGCATTCTCGCGACCGAATTCGCGATCACTGCGGTTTTCGTTGTCGCCACGGTATTCGCGATTTTGTTCCTCGGCGAAGCGAGCTGCGTCGACGCGCGTGTCGTGTTGCGCCCAAGCAGTGCCGATGAATGCGAGAGCCGCGAGCGAGAAAGTTAAGATGAATCTTTTCATGAGGCCTCCGTTGTTGCGGATTCTGACGCGCAATCAGGCGGGCGCATTCAACCTGTTCAGAAAAGTTTCCAGTTTCTCTGTGCCAGGAATGGTGCCGATAATAGCGCGGAGTGATTCCATCGCTGCAGGAATGTAGCTCAGAAATTTTTCGTTCTCGCGCACTAGACCGAGGAAGCCGTAGGCGCCGAGCGCCTGCATGAGTCGCTGCATGGCGCAGAGCCGAAAAATTTCCTCATCATCGACGCGCAGCGGATGACCGAAACGCGCGCGCAGTTCCCGATAAATTTCGAAGAGCTCGGCGCGTTCGCCTAACGAGAGCTCGACGTACGGATCATAAAGCAGTGAAGCCAGATCGTATTTCGACAAACCCGGCCGCATTCCCTGGAAATCGATCAGGTGCGCCCGTCCGTCGCGCATGATGATATTTTGCGATTGAAAATCGCGATGAATCAAAACGCGCGGTAGAGCGGCGAGGCGCTCCGCGATCTGCGACAAGATCGGCAGGGCCGCTAATTCCGCGCGCGTTTTCTCGTCGACCTTGAAGTAGCGCCCGAGACAATTCTCAAAAAAATAATGCTGCTCCCAGGTATAGAGCGGCGCATCGAAATCTGGCGGAAAATCTTTTCGCAAATGATCCGCCTCGGAAATCGGCAGACAGTGCAGCCGCGCGATTTCTTCCAGCGCAGATTCGTAGAAGGGCCGCCGAACGGGCCAGCTCTCGTCACAAAAACTGTAGAGATCCGCTTCGCCCAGATCCTCGATCCAGATCAAACCTTCCGTGGCATCGTGGAAGTAAATTTTCGGCGCGCGAATTCCATGCTGGGAGAGGAACTCCGCGATCTGCACGTAGTGACGGTTCTCGCCGCGCTCGAGGTTATACTTAACCAGAATGAGAGAATGGTCCGCGCTCGATCGCACGCGATAAAAGCGCCGGTCCGATCCGCCCTTTTCGATCGGGGTAATCTGGACCTGCTCGTCTTCGAAGCGCGGGAAATACCGGCGCGTTTGTTTTAGGAGCAGGTCAGATGTCGATGTCACTCAAGTTGCCTTCCGCTTTTTGATTGGCGCGGACGATACAGTTCCGCAAGTGACTTCGCGAAACGATTTGTGCGCCGGGCCAGACAATCGTGTTTTCCAAAATCGCCTCAGCCTCGACGCGGCATCCCGCGCCTAACGAGTAGAAGCCGCGCAATTGCACGCTCGGATCGACGATCGCATCGGGCGCGACCTGTTGCGGCCACTCGTTAGGCCAGCCGTCTTGCGGACGCCAGCCATCCTGTGCGATCGTGCGGTGCACTTCCAAATAACCGTCGCGTGAACCGATGTTGAACCATTTCCGTTCGTTGAGAATCACGCCGCCGATTCGGCCGCCCTCCGAGATCCACGCGTTCAAAATCGGAATGAAGGAAATCTTCTCGTTAGGCGGAATGCGCGGAAATATTTCCGGATTCCAAATCGAGATGTTAGCGAAATCGTGTGTGCCGGCATGGCCGAATTTCGCACCGATGTCGATGACACGGCCGTCGCGAAAAGCTACGCCCCGCGCCAGGCCGGTTTCGCGCAAGGCCAGGGTCACATCATTTCGCCGCGCAAAATGTTCTTCGATCAGCGGCGCAAGGTCGATGTCGGTCAGGATGTCGCCGCTGTAAACAATAAACGGTTCCCGCCGCAACGATTGTTCTGCGTTCTTTATTCCGCCGCCCGTTTCGAGAAGAACCGGCTCATGCAACAACGTTACCGGCACGCCGCGATAATTTCCTTCGGCGAAAGCCCTCTCGAAATTCTCCGCGATGCGATGCGTGTTGATCGCGAAAGATTTGATGCCGCTGCCTAACAAGTGGTCGAGCGCGAAAGTGATCAGCGGCTTTTGAAAAATCGGGACGAGCGGTTTTGGCAGATCCGTCGTCAACGGCCGCAAACGCAATCCAAGTCCCGCGCCGAGGACGAAGGCTTGCGTGATCAGCGGCATCGCAAGATTGTGGAGAGAATTATGCCTGAAGAAACCATTTGGCGCGGGCCGTCCTCACAGAAAAAGAACCTCGGCCTCTTCATTCTTTGCGGTCTCTTTTGTTGGCTCATCGTACCGATCTTCATCGCGCTTGCCCGTTATCTCCAGACGAAAAACAAAATCTACGAATTGACGACCGAGAGGCTCAAAACCAGCGAAGGGGTTTTCACCAAGACGACCGAGTCGCTGGAATTGTATCGGGTGAAGGATATCGAAGTGGTGCAGCCATTTTGGTATCGCACGCTCGGGTTGGAAAACCTTCACGTCACCACCTCGGATATTTCTTCGCCGCTGATCGTGATCGATGCGATCCCGGTCGAAATTCACCTGGCGGATAAATTGCGCAATCAGGTCGAAATTATCCGCACGCAAAAAGGCGTGCGCGAGATCGACATGGAGTAGGCGCGAAGACCGATGAGAACGCATCGACCCACGTTATTTTGCCTTGTTGTTTTTTCTTGCGCAGCTCAAGGGGGTTTCGCGGATAGCGTCACTAAAGCAGAAGGTGCGACGGCGCGCGATGCACGTGGCCGGGTGGTATTGACTGCTCTTTACGCGCCGAGTCCGAAATATCCGAATAGTGCATTGGCGCAACACACAGGAGGCGAAGGAGTTTTCGGCCTTGTTCTGCGCGCCGACGGCTCGGTCTCCTCTGTCATCGTCTTACAGACTACGGGCCGGCAAGATCTCGACGACGCCGGCAAGCGTGCGCTTATTACTTGGCGTTTCTCCCGGCCGCCTTCCGAAATCAAAGGAGTAAAAGTGCCACTGAATTTTGAATATCCTCATGTGACGCTCGGCAATTATGGCCCGTTGAAATAGCGATATGGAATGAAATTGTATTTTCTCCGCCACGGAAAAGCCGACTGGCCCAATTGGAAAAAGCCGGATGACGAGCGGCCGCTGACGAAAAAGGGCAAAAAAGAATCGCGCGCGGTCGGGAAATTTCTCTGCAAATCCGACGTCGCACCGAAATTAATTTTGTCGAGCCCGCTGCCGCGCGCGTGGGAAACGGCGGAGATCACGGCCAAGGTTCTCGGTGCAAAGTTGAAGGAAGAAGCCGCGCTTAAACCTGGTTTCGGCATTCGCGAAGTCACCGGCATTTTGCAGAGCGCGAAAAACGCCGACCTCATGATCGTCGGCCACGAACCTGATTTTAGCGCAGTGATTGCCGCGCTCACCGGCGCATCGCTCGACCTGGCCAAGGGCGGTGTCGCCTGCGTGGAACTGGAAGCTTCCGGCAACGGGACATTGCATTGGTTAGTTTCTCCGAAGCTGATCATTCGTTAGGCACGAGTGAATAAATCCGCCGATCGTGCCGGGCGTTTCGCGATCACGCTCTTCGTCGTTTTCCTCCTCGCGCTCAAAGTCTGGTGCATTCTGCGTTACCGCTTCGATAGCGACGAACCGCAGCATCTGCATGTCGTGTGGGGTTGGACCCGCGGCCTCGTGCAATACCGCGATCTTTTCGATAATCACATGCCGCTCTTCCAAATGCTCTGTGCGCCGCTCCTCGGCCTCATGGGCGAACACGCGCGGGATCTTTATTGGATGCGCGGCCTCATGTTGCCGCTCTACTTCGTCAGTCTTTGGGCGACCTATCGCATCGGCGAAAAAATCTTCTCGCGCCGTGTCGGCATTTGGTCGGCGGTGTTGCTCGCGGGTTACAGCAATTACCACCTCTGCACGACGGAATTTCGCACGGACGATTTGTGGGCGGCGCTCTGGTTGCTCGGCCTTTTGTTTTTGGTCAGCGGACCTTTCGAAATCCGGCGCGCACTCGTTAGCGGATTGATCTTTGGTCTTTGCTTCGGCGTCTCGATGAAGACGACGCTGATGTTCTTAACCATCGTGACCGCGACGGTGATGGCGGCGTCAGTGATGGGTTGGTCCAAACTCGGCCTTCATCGGCGTGAGATCGCGAAAAGCGTGGCTGCGTTTCTCGGGGCGATGGTCATTGTGCCGGCAATCATCTTCGCATTTTTCGCCGCGAAAGGAATCTGGCCACAGATGCGTTATTGCGTCTTCGAGCACAATTTCGTCGCGCACCGAACATCCCTGCGAACGCCGTTGCATCTGCTTATTCTGCCAGTCGCGCTGCCGTTGCTGGTCTATGGCACGCGCAAAGTTTTTCGGAATTGGTTGCGCTCGCCTGGTGCGTTTCGACAGCTCTTTCTTCTCTTTGCCGCGGGCGCTTATATTCTGCTGCTTCACAGTTTGTGGGGACACATCACGCGACAGGATTATCTGCCGTTCTATCCGTTGATCGCGCTGATCGCGGGCGCAGCTCTTTGCGCGATTCCGTCATTTCGCCTAACTCCGAAAGCCTTCGCGAGCGGAGCGAGTCGTATTTCGGTACCGGCCTTCGCCGCTATTTTTATCCTGGCGTTTAGTCTGGGACCGCACATTCCGCGGACAAATGGCGCGGCCCGCGAAATCCAGATTGTGCGCGAAGTTCTCCGCATAACCAAACCCGATGACTATGTTCTTGATCGCAAAGGCGAGGCGGTTTTTCGCCGGCGTCCCGTTTATTACGTCCTCGAAGGTTTGACGCGTGAACGCATCAATCGCCACCTCATGGTCGACGACACGGTGCAACGTTGTGTCGAAACCCGCACGTGCGTTGTCGTCACTGGCTCGCACTTTCTGAAGCCGGACCAACACTTCATTAATGGCAATTATTTGAGTGGTCACGGCCGCATTCGGGTCGCGGGTTATTTGCTACCACCGGCGGTTAATGCGGAAGTCGAGTTTAACGTCGCGATTCCGGCCGATTACGTGTTGATCGCACCTGAGGGGAAAGTGAGTGGTCTGCTCGATGACACGGCCTACGATCAGGCGCGTTTCCTGGCCGCGGGCAAACATCATTTTCGCCTAACGAGTCCTGCGCAACGCCTCGCCATCGTGTGGGCGCCGGCGGTGGAACGGAAGTTTTCACCTTTCGCCCGGCATCGTCGATCACCACATATCGGCACCTAACGACTGCTTGTTCGCCGATAAAGCGCGAAGGTGCCGTACTCGCGCACGAGGGTGAAGTCGCGCGCGACCACTCGCATCGGCGCATCCGGTCCGTTTACGCGCGAAGCATTTTCTTCCTTAAAATAATCGTCCCATGCGCTGTTGAGGACAAGCCAATCGGCATGTTCGAGATCACTCGTTAAGCGCGAACCAACCGCGTTCATGGAAAAGTGATTCATCTCCAGAAAGTAGCTCGCGTGCTGGAGCTTCGGCAGGAGGTGGTAAATGAAAGTGTCGCAGTAGGGTGCGCGGCGCAGATCAGCCGGGCCGACAAAGAGAGTTTCGCCGGGCTTGGAAATTTCATCCAATTCCTGCAGCAGCTCGCGCGCGGCCGCCGTCGCCGCCGGAGGTTGCAGGAGAAAGGCGCGGCCATTTTTCTCCACCAACAATGAGCTGCGCGCACTTCGGAACGGTCCGCGCAATGCGAACAGAGTCTCGACCCGAACTCGATACATGCAGACAAACAGAAAAACGGCGCAGACAACGGCAAGCCCCGCACCAACAGACCGCCGCAACGGACGAATCGTTTGTGCGAGCAAAACAGCTGACACCGGCAGGAACGGAATGGTGGCGAAGAGCGCGAAGAGGAGATGAACGAAATCGAGGCGGTGATAAGGCTGATGCGTGATGCCCGCGGCGAACAACGCCGCCGCGAGGAAGGCGAGCGCGGCGTTTTTATTTTGCTCTCGCCGCACCGCCACGACCGCGGCCGCGACGTTCACGATTGCTGCCATGAGATGAACGACGAAGAATTGCGCGAGGCGAGGTTCGACGGTGGAAAAAGGAATTTTGCGCGCCGGGCTCGAATAGATCACCGGAACGAAGAAGATGTTATGCAAGACCGTTCCGAAGCCGGCAAAACAAGCGATGGCGAGCAGCGGCAGAATGGCAGTCGCTCCTGCAACGCCGGAAAGCAGTGCGCGTTTTCTCCAGTCGAGATTCCAAAGAAGCGGTAGCGCAGCCAGCATCAGCGCGGGTGCAATATCGATGCGAAACAGAATCGCGATGCCGGCGAGCAACCCGGCCGCGACACAGCGCAAAACTGAAGTGCTTCCGACGAGGAGAGCGATTGCGCTCAACGCGAACGCCATTGCGCCGTACCAACTTAACGCTTCGATCCCGCTGCTGATCAGGATCGCCCCCGCAAGCAACATGCAGCTCGTCGCGATCGTCAGGCCCCAGCGGCGAGTCAGCGCAAAAATCGCCAGGATGCAGGCCAGTCGATAGGCCAGGCCGACGGTGCGTTCGACATCCACATGCGTGCCGAACAACGAGTATACGCCGGCCAGAAAATACCAATTGCCCGGACCATAAACGGATTCAAAATCGCGATAGGGCAGTTCGCCGTGCTGAATTAGCTCGGGATAAAGAAGCACCATCCCTTCATCCATCGGATCACCAGTTCGGTGATATGCGGAGGCGAGTGCGTAAATCAGGACGGCCAGGCAGACGGCCGGGACGAGAAGCGCAAAGCGCACGCCGCTACTCGAAGGCAAAGATCGATCATCGAATTCCTGGACGATCTCTCGGATAGAATCATTTCCTTTTGCCGACGCAACTCTGAAGCGCCATGCGGGGTTGAATCGATATGCTGACGAACCTGCCGGGCGCGAAATGGGATCGCGAAAAAGCCGCGCACCTCTTGAGCCGCGCCGCTTTCGGCGGCACGCCGGAAGAGATCGAAGCGGTCCGGACGAAGGGAATGTCGGCCGCCGTAGAAGCACTCGTTAGTCCGCCTAACGAGTCGTTCGCCGCGCAGCCGCCCGCCTGGGCGCATCCGCAAAATATTCGCCAAATCCGCATGGGAATTCGTGAGGCCAAGGGCGAGCCGATGGAGCGGCGCGAGAGGCGGCAGAAATTCCAAATGATGGAAGGCCAAAACATTCTCGACCTGCGCGGCTGGTGGCTGCAACGCATGGCCACAACGCCGGCGCCGTTACTCGAAAAGATGACGCTCTTCTGGCACGGCCACTTCGCCACCAGCGCGGAAAAAGTGAAAGACGGTTACTGGCTCTGGCGGCAAAACGACACGCAGCGCCGCGGCGCGCTCGGCAATTTCGTTAGCCTAACGAAAGCAATTTCGCGCGATCCGGCGATGATGATTTATCTCGATCTCCAGCAGAGCCGCAAAGAAAAGCCGAACGAGAATTGGGCGCGCGAACTGATGGAACTCTTCACGCTCGGCATCGGCAATTACAGCGAGCAGGACATCAAGGAATCGGCGCGCGCTTTCACCGGCTATCGCATCGACATGACGACGCAGCAGTTCCGCTACGCGCCGTTTCAATTCGATGCTGGACCGAAAACTTTTCTTGGCCAAACCGGGCCGCTCACCGGTGACAACATCATCGATATCATCACGAAACAGCCGGCCTGTTCGAAATTCATCGCGCGAAAACTCTGGCGATTTTCGTCGAAGATCAGCCGTCGGAACAAATCGTCGACGCGGTGGCGGAGCGACTGCGCGCGCACAATTTCGAAATGCGCCCCGTCTTGCGCGAAATTTTTTCTTCGAACGAGTTCTTCGTCGCCAGTGCGATGCGGAATCAGATCAAGAGTCCGGTGCAATTCCTCGTGCAGACGACGAAGTTGCTCGGGACGGAATTACCGCCGCCGCAAGTTGCGCAAAATGCCATGCGACAAATGGGACAACTTATTTTCGCGCCGCCGAATGTGAAAGGCTGGGACGGCGGCAAAGCGTGGATCAGCACTTCGACGCTCTTGTTCCGCTACAACTTCGCTAATTACCTGATCAACGGTGATCCCATGCGACCGGGCGCGCCGGGAAAAAAGAATGGCGGCGATGTGGCCTTTCGTCCGCGAGTGATGAACCGCACGCCGATTCCGCCACGTGCGCCGATGGACATGGGAAAATTGATTCCGACGGTGTTGCGCCACGAGCCCGAAGAATTGGTCGCGCAGCTGAGCAAGCACCTTTCGCTTCCGGCGCTCTCGCCTAACGACACCAAGACTTTTGTCCAATATCTCGAAAGCCGCGCCCCCGATACCGGCGATGAAACCATGCGCGGCCTGCTGCACTTGATGACGAGCACGCCGCAATTCCAACTCGCCTAACGAATACTATGAACGAAACACTGCAGACTCGCCGGAAATTCCTCCGCACTTCCGCGCTCGGCGCGGCCGCGGCCTGGACGCTGCCGGTTTTTCTCGAAAAAACTTTTTTCGCGCTCGACGCCATGGCGGCGGACGCGGTCACGCAATCCGTCACGGGCAAAGACGGAACCATTCTCGTCGTTCTGCAAATGGCCGGCGGCAACGACGGCTTGAACACTGTCGTGCCGTTTGCCGATGATGCTTATCACATCGCGCGTCCGCGGCTCGCGCTTGCGCCGGATAAAATTCTCAAGCTCGATTCGTACGTCGGTTTGAACGGAAAACTCGGCGGATTGAAGTCGCTTTACGACGAAGGGCATCTCGCAGTCGTGCAAGGCGTCGGGTATCCGAATCCGAATCGCTCACATTTTCGCGCGACAGAAATTTGGCAGACCGCGTCCGATGCTGATCGCAACGAAAGCGAAGGCTGGCTCGGAAAATATTTCGATAGCTGCTGTTCCGGCGCGGATCCGACTGTCGGCGTCGCGATCGGTGAACAAACTCCGCAAGCGTTCACCGGGAGAACTCCGACCGGCGTCACACTTTCTCGCCCGGAACAATTTCGCTGGCTGCCCTCCGACAAGAATTCACTCAGCGCCGAGGAAGTTTTCTTCCGTCAACTGAATGGCGAAGATGAAAGCGGCGCGCCGGCCGGAACGACGGAAGGAAATTCCATCGGCGCCATCGCGGGTAACAATCGCGCGGAACAAAGCGCGGTCGATTTTCTCCAACGCACGGCACTCGATGCGCAATTAAGTTCCGACAAAATTCTCGCGATCGCGCGCAAGTTCAAAACGACCGTGCCGTATCCGCAAGGTCCGCTGGCGGCGAGTTTGAGTTTGATTGCGCGCATGATCGCGGGCGGTTTGCCGACGCGTGTTTACTACGCCAGCCAGGGCGGTTTCGATACCCACGCGGGCCAGATTGGAACGCACGATCGTCTCATGACGCAGTTCAACGATTCTGTAACTGCGTTTGTTACAGATTTGAAGCAGCAGGGAAATTTCGACCGCGTCCTGCTCATGACCTTCAGCGAATTCGGCCGGCGCGTGGCGGAAAATGCCAATGGCGGGACCGATCACGGTGCGGCTGCGCCGATGTTCATCGTAGGCGGCGCAGTGAAGCCGGGATTATTCGGCAAATATCCAAGCCTGACCGATCTCGATCACGGCGATCTCAAATTCAACACCGATTTCCGCAACGTTTACGCGACGGTTTTGGAACGGTGGCTGAAAGCTCCGAGCCAGGTCGTGCTCGGTCGAAAATTCTCGAATCTGCCGCTGCTTGCCTAGTTGTAGCCGGCCGCGTCGAGGCCGGTCAGGGCGGCAGGTGTCAACGCCACCGGCTACAACGGCCTAACGAGTAGTTGAATCGCACAACGTAGTTAATTCGCTCTGCAACTTTAGCTGGCGCTCGTTGAGGTCCTTCAAACGCAGCTGCCAGCGATGCAATTGAATGCTGTGCTGGTTGATGTAGCTCGTGATTTCTGTGCGCTGCGATTCGTTTTCTTTGAGCTGATTTTGCAATTCGGAAATTCGGACGGCATTGTCAGCAGCGCCGGCCAGTTCCGAGCTCGGAACGATCGTCTGTTTCCCGCAGCTCTGGCAGCGCACCGTCATGCCTGCGGCCGCGGCATCGACGACATACGGCGCCGCGCAATGCGTGCAGGCAAAGACGATATCGGTGGCGCTGGTTTCCATTCCACAAGTGCTTGAGCAGGAGATATACCCTGCGCTCAATTGCCCAGCATCCGCTGCCAGTCGGGCGAGAGAAGGCTGCGCGGAAATTCCGCGAGATTTCGACGAATCGTGGCCAACTCGTCCGCATCAGGAACGTCGCTCCGGCTCAGGTCGGCCACCACGCTCCAGACACCGCCGTTCTTTCGCAGGCAAAAGTTGTAGCCAATGTCGGGAAGAAAATTCGTATCGACATAGCTCCCGTCTTTGAAAAGCGGAATGGCTTCGAAATTTGCGAAATCGCCCGAGACCAAAAAATGGCCGATCTTGAACACGATCGGCTGCGGCAATTTTCCCGTGGCATATTTGCCGATGACAAACGAGCGCGCCGCATCGCAAATCGTCTGGCGCTCGGCCGAGCCGGGTTTGGGGGTATAAGCTGTTTGCGAACGTGAGGTGCTCAGGCAGGCGAAGAACAGTATCACCGCAGGAAATCCGATGTTTCTCATCATATCAATTGGGTTATCACTTGGCTTTGGTGAAGCGAAGGGTCCGTCCATCAGGAGTTCGGAGCACGAAACTCTTGCTCGAGATGGATAGGAGTTGATTAGTAAGAGTCTGGTTGGTTTGTGGGAAATACTGCACCAGTCGATCGCCCTGGACCTGCCATTGTCCGCGGTAAGGATTACTAACGAAGGTGCCATCAGCGGCGAAGTGCGTTCGCGTCCCCTGACATGTCCAGGTCCCGACCATCTTTTGCGCAGCATTCGTCAGGTCAACCCAATCGCCCGGACCGGGAGCGGAGTTTGTCGAAGTCGGTGGTGGCGGCGGCGCGGGCCGGGCTTGCGCGCCCTGCGCTTCCAGCTGCGCGATCTTAGGATTTAGTTCCGCGCCGAAGGATGGCTGCTTGGCCACAGCTTTCTTCCAATCGCTTAGCGCGCTGGAGGCATTCCCAAGATTGTAGTAGGCGAAACCGCGATTGTAATAAGGCAGACCAGAACTCGGATCGAGCGAGATGGACTTGTTACAATCAGCCAGAGCGCCTTTGTAGTCGCGCTTGCGGACACGGTTGTTAGCGCGGTTGTTATAAGCCAGCGCGTTACCAGGATTGATCTTGATCGCGCGGTTACAATCGGCAATGGCCGAATCGTAGTTACCCAAGCCGGCTTTGGCTGTGGCGCGAATGTTATAGGCATCGTCGCCCTTGCTTACGTTTAGTTCGAGAGCCTTGTTCGCGTCGGCTACGGCTGCATTGAAGTTTGGCTTGTAGAGATAGACATTGGCGCGGTTGAGGTAAAGCACAGCTACTGAAGGTGCGACGCGAATACCTTCTGTGTAAGAAGCAATCGCGCCGTTGATGTTACCAGCGGAGTATTGCGCAATGCCGTTGTTCAGGCAAGGCGCCGCGGCTGATTCTTCCGAGCTATCAACTTGTGTTGCACCTTTCGGAGCCATCGTAGGAAAAGGCACGGAAGGTGGAAGGGTCCTGCTCGGAGTAGCTTCAGCAACTTCGGTGGGAGTTTCGGCTGGTGTGGGCGCCGTAACTACCACGGGAGGCTTAGTCGGACTAATGACGGGAGAGCTGGTCGTAGCTTCTTTATTGCCTGGCGTAAACCGAACCAACTGATCTTTCGCAACCTCGCCGGTAGCGCTTTCTACCTCCACCTCCACCGTAGTGGCTTCTTCGCGGATAACCTTTCCGCTGGCGACAGAAATCTCGTCGTCAGTCCCGGCCAGCTTGAAGAAAATCTCAGCCTTATCACCTGCCCGCGGATGCTCGCCACTTATCTCGATTGTTGCCTTCCTTCCGCTGACCTCGCGCACCGTGCCGCTGATTTCGGCCAGGGCCGCACTCGTCAGGCAGACCGTGCCCCAAAGACCGAGTGCGAAGAGAAATCTTTTCACGGCGCCGTGCCCTTGGCATCAGCGATCACTTCGTCGGTCAGGTCAGGAAGGTTGGTGTGGAAAACGAGCAGGGGCACGCCATTCATACTCATGCCGCTGTAATCAAAGATAAGGTTGAAGCCCGCGCTTTGGCCGATTTTCTGAACGCTCGCTGTTAGCTTTGCCACGATGGCTTCGCGTTTTCTTAAGGCAATATCCTGCAGTTCCTTCTCCCGCGTGGTGCGAAACTCGTTGATCTCTCGCTCTAGTGCTTTGATCGCAGTTATCTTGCGGTCGCGCTCGTCCACAAGCGAGCGGTCCTTCGAGGATTCAATCTGGCTATTCAGGGCGTTGAGTTCGTCGAGCCGCGTTTTGTAATCCGCCGCCCGACTATCATATTCGATCTTACTGGCATTCTTCCGCTCGTTAATCTCCGCCTCGGCCTGTGTTGTTTCGGGCATTTCTTTAAAGCCACGGTCCAAGTCAAGACAGCCGACCTTTAACTCCGTGGAAGAGACAAGAGTGGTAGCACCACTCGCCGAGCCGCCCGCTTTATTAAGCGTCGCGATCAAGTCGTCGGAGAGATCCGGAATACCTGAGCTCCACTCGACGAGAGGCCGGCCGTTAAGGCTGTTGCCACTCGAGTCGAAGATAACGGCAGATTGCTCGCCGCTAAGTCTCTTAGCCAGGGCTTGCGTCATCTCGGCCACGATGCCTTCGCGCATTTTCAAGGCATCGGCCTGGAGCGCTTTTTCGCGCTCAGCGCGAAAGGCATTGATCTCACTTTCCATCTTTTTGATCTGAGTCATTTTGTTATCGCGATCCTTTGTCAGCCGCGCCTGCGTGCTCCCAGCGCTACTCGAGCCAAGTTGTGTGTCGAGGTCATTGATCTTCGCGAGCAAGGCCTTGTAAGCATCAGCCCGGCGGTCGTATTCCTTTTTAGCTTCATCTTTAGAGGCGTTGATCTTTGCCTCCGCGGTCTTTGTCTTGTTGTAATACTTAAAGACGCGATTCATATCGACCGAGCCGATCCTTACTCCGCGCGTGGCCGGAAACTCACTCGCGCTTCCACCGCGCAATGTGGAAGTGACACGCGCGCTCATGTCCGCAGCCACCGGACTAAAGAGGGTAACCGGAACACCGTTGAGGCTCATCCCACTCTTATCAAGGATGAGGTCGGCCTCCCCGCGCAACCGATCCACGCTGGCGGTCATTTCAGCGACCAGGTCGGTTCGCATACGTTGGGCTTCCGCCTGAATTTCTTTTTCGCGTGTCTCATGAAATGTTTTCAGCTCGTTCTCGGGAAGCTTCTGCGCTACGCGCTCATCGTATTCCTTCTTCGCCGTAGCCCTCGCTTCATTGATTTTACCTTCGGCGTCTTTGGTCTTCGGGTATTCCTTGAAGATCTTGTTCATGTCCACGAAGGCAAAACTCGGATCGGCTCCTGAAGGCTGCGTGCCAGTCGATGTTGTAGTAGGCGGCGGTTCCTTCGCCGGCGTCGGGGTCGATACAGCCGCGGTCCGCTTTTGTGGATTCGGCGAAGTAATTCGAACCAACTGGTCCTTGGCTACGTCGCCGCTCGCCTTCTCAATCTTTAGCTGAACAGCATCGCCATCGACCTTGACCACGCTCGCGCTCGCGACGGAGATTTCATCCTCCGCGCCCGCCAGTTTGAAGAAGATATCGGCTTTGTCGCCAACGCTCGGCATGCTTTCGCCTTCTATTGCTACCGTCGCAGTGCTACCGCTAACGCTTCGCACGGTGCCTTTGATCTCAACCGCCTCTGCTCGGGCGAGGAGGATAGCAGCGATTGCGAGCACGAGTGTGCAGCTGCGATTGAGTTGAGCAAATCGAATCATAGCTAAGGTCTTCCTAGAATTCCGGGACACGCGAAAAGATTATGGCGGCGTCAGTGAATCCTTTTTCGGGGTGTTCGTTTGCGCCCACGGAAAGATCCATCTTTAACTTTGAATCTTCCTGTAATTCGAAGAGACCGTGGAGAATCTCCCCTTCCGCGGCAAGCCCCGTCTTATCAAGGTCGAACAGGTCGAGACGACCGGGCTTGGCCGTGTTATCCAGGCGATACTTGGCGTGAACAGTGATCTTCTTTTGGGTCTCCGACGACTCGGCTATCCACGTAACCGTCTGGTCAGGGTTGAAGGTAAAGGAATAGTTCTCGCCCTTGTGAAAACTGCCGACCCAATTGCCAACGATCGACGGCGACGATTGACTAGTTCCACCCTCCTTAGCTCGCGAAAAGATAATCGTGTCGTGATTATCATAGCTAGTCGGACGTTCGGATACCTTTTCAGTCATTATCATCTTCATTGTCCCATCGGCCTGGAATTCAAAGATGCCGTAAAACCCGAAACCTTTCGCTTCTGGCACATCGATATCAGTGATATCGACCTCGTGAGGTGTCGCCGTGTAATCGACACGATATTTTCCATTCGCCTTCATCGTTGCTCCGGCCCAGGTGGTCGTGCCGTCCTCTCTGAACACAAAGGTTAGCGTTCCTTTATCGGGAAGGTTGGCGACCCACTCTCCAACAATGGAATTCTTGGCGACAGGTGGTTGTGTGACGGTGGTGGTTATGGAGCTAGTAGTTGAGGTAGAAGAATCAGGGAACCTAACGAGTTGTCCCTTCTCGACCGTGCCGGTGGTCTTCTCGATCTTCACCTTTAGATCGCCGTGATCGATCACGAGCGCACTGCCCGTGGCAACGGAGATTTCTTCCTCATCACCCGGTAGCTTGAAGAAGATTTCAGCCCTAGCGTCTACAGGCGGCATGACATCACCTTCAATAGCTACGGAAACCAAATCGCCACTGACCAACTTTATTGTTCCCTTAATCTCCGCGCCATGAGCACCCGCCGCGAGGAGGTAAGCTGACGCCAGCAGAGTAAGGTACTTCATGTTCACTTTGTTCTCGTGGCGGTAAGGGTAATCGGAGCGGGCTGCAGGTTACCGTTCTTAAGCGCCGGCTTGCCGAGATGCTTCGAAGTTTTAAGTGAGGTTTCATACTCAGCTACGGCCTTTTGGTAGGCGGCATGCTCGTCCTGAAATTTCTTATTCGCCGCAGCTTCTTCAACTTTAGCTTTCTCCAGACGGCCGCGAATTTCAGTAACCTTATCGGCTGGACTTTGACTTAGTGCTATTGGACTGGAGCCCATGAGCGCCGCTAATAGAACGAATCTTGTCGTTAGGTATTTCATCGTGAAGCGCTCCATGTCCCAGAGCCTTGGAATCCGGATTGCTGTCCGGACCATCGACCGCTGGCCGTTGCTCTGCCATCGGCACCGATGGTGAAGGTACCACTAAAGGAATAAGAAGAGTTACCATCATTACCAGCTCCGCTAATGCTGGCCGAGCCACCGGCCGATACCGTTCCCGAGCCGCTCCCAGGACTACTGATGGTGATCGAGCCTCCGCTAACTGTAAATCGAACGCGTCCCTTATCCGCGCCCGTGTAGCTACCAGTATAAGTCCCGTCGAATCGTACCGCCGTATTAACCTGCGCCGCGCTATAGCGTTTTACGGAAATGACGAGCGGTTTGTTCGCATCGAACCTTGTCCCTGCCAGCGGGCTTTGGGAGAAGATAGTAAGTGCCTGCTGCGGCGTAGGTGGATTAGCGCCTTCTTCGTAGCTGCCGATGCGCATGTTACTCGTCAGGCTGGCCATGGCCTGATCCAGTGTAAGTCCAATCAGGCTAGGCATGGTACCGGAGGCGGTGCGCGTGCCAGAGCTCGACGCAGGAGTCGGAGTAGGACTGGTCGTCTCCTCCTCGAACTTTTGGTAAATGGAAACCGAAACGGTGGAGCCGCGTTTTAGTTTCGCGTCCGCGCCCGGGGCTTGACTGGCAAACTTGAACTCCTGCTCTTTGCTCGGTGGCTTACCTTTGGCGCTGAAGGCACCCGTTAGTCCGACATGACTTAACGCCACTTTCATTTCCGATACGTTCGAGAAAGCGGATAGGTCCGGCACGCGCACTTCTTCTGACTCGTTAGGCGAAGGACTTTCCGCCGCGTAAGGAGTAGGACTCGGTGAGGGCGCGACGCTGCTTTGGTAGATAAGAATCTGCAGCGGCGCGCCTCTCTTCGCCTTCGTGCCGGCGGCTGGATCTTGCCCGGCGAACAAGCGCGTCGTTCCCGGTGGCGGTGTCGCCTTTGTCGCGGCCAGCGATGGCACAAGGCCAGCGCTGCTCGCAGCAGCTTTCATCTCGCTCACACCTTCAAAACCCGAGATATCGGGAACGAGGACGTTGTCATCAGCTACTACGGGAGTGGCTGAAGTCTCAGGAGTTGGTGTCGGTGAAGCCTCCGCGGTTTTGGAAGCCGGTTTGAGGAGCGCAAAACATTGCGAAGCATTTTGCAATGGCCGGTAGCGTTCCGGACCGGCCGCGATCGCGCTCGCGTTGCTGAAGGCGGTCTGCGCGCTTTGCAATACTTCGGTCGCCGAATTGACGACACTATCGATGTCCAGGTTACCAAGCGTTTTCTCAACCGCTTTCTGGTTGGCAATAGCTGCGTCTACTACCGGCGTAGCCAGACTAAGAAGAGTGCCGAAGTTAAATGTGCCCGGTTCTTCAAGGCCTGCGCTAAGTCCATTAGCCGCGGCTTGAATAGCTACAGCTTCGATCTCTGTCGCGGTGTAAGGCGAGACAAGCGTTACTACTTTCCCGATGATACCGCGTAGCTCGCCCATCGCGGTAGTAAGTTTGGTGCGCGTTGCTTCCGCATTCTGCGCCGCGGCCTTTGCAGCGTTGAGCGGACCTTCTGGCGAGATGTTCGCTTTCTCCGCCATGGCCCCACCCATCTGATAGATGGTGAGGCTTGCCTTGAAACCATTCAGGACCGCGATCGCCGTGCTCAAGGCTTGGATCGAACCGTCGATACCATCCACCTTGGCCTGCGCGTTGTTCAGTAGATTACTCGCGCCCATTAGTTCGTTAGTAGCTTCCTTGCGCCAGGTAGCTATTTCGCCTTCGGTCGCACCGGTCACACGGTTTGCGTAGTCACAAATTTTCGCGGCAGCTTCTTCGCATTTCGAAATGGCGCCGTGCAGTTCTGTGTCGGCTGCTTCCATCGCCTTCGTTTGTCCCTGCAACGCGGCCGCTTTTGCTTTTACATCACCTGCTTTCTCCAGCACCTTGGTGTAGTCGCTCTCGACCACAGCGCGCGCTCCGGAAAGTGTTACCGCGCTTTGTAATTGCGTTTTCGCTTCGTCTTCCAGGCGGGCTAACTCAGTCGCTGCGTCCTTCGCTTTCTGCTGGGCCGTGTAACCCTCCTGCAAAAGCTTGCGCGCACTCGTGAGCGAGAACTCTTTCGCGGTGTCGTCCGGCGCTGCGCCCATGTAGGTTTTCGGGAGGACGTTCGGATCGAGTTTCGGAATGTATTTGAAGATGCCGTCGAATGGCTTCCGTCCGAAATAAAGATTCTGCCCGAGGTTACGCAGGATCTCCTCCATGTCGGCGGGACTGTTAGGATCGAACTTACGGCCGTCGCCGAGAATGATTGCGTTTGGATCCGACGCCGCCAGCTCGGCCATGCGTTTGATCAGATCTTCCGCCAGCCATTTCGCGGCTTGCTTGTCCTTCTGCTCTTTCGCGAATGGTTGATTGAGAAAGTCGATGTAGTTGTTAGCCATCGCGCCGCCCAGTCGCGCCACATCGATTGCAGTCATGACTTGCAAAACCGGATGCGCCACTTCCAGGATTTTGCCGCCGGTCTCGAGGATCTTCGGGCCGAGCCAGCGTTGGCCCGCCCCTTCCAGTGCTTCTCCCGCAGTAACTCCTCCCGAACTAACTGGCTTCCACATGCCAGTCTTAGGATCGAAGGCAACCTCACCTGCTTTGCCCGCGCCGCCCGCGATACCTTCCGCGGTAGTTCCTTCGCCCCCAGCTTTCGTTAGGCTGCTTCCATTTTTCGCCGCCTCTTCAGCTTTAAACGCGGCCATCTCTTCTTTGCTAATGTTGACTGCCTCATTGTTCTTCAACGCGCGGTCGAGCTTCTCGCGCGCGCTTGCAGCCAGGTCGCTGGCACTTTTCTCACCTGCTTCGGTCGCGCCTTCTGTGCCCTTTGGTTTTACTTGCACCGTACCCTTGTCCGCGCCATCGCCCGGTTTTACCTGCACAGTGCCTTTGCCTTCGCCTGGTTTTACCTGCAGCGTGTCGCTACCTTCACCTTCACCTTTCGCCGAAACGGCACCTGTCGCGTTTGGGTTTGGTTTCACGGCGACCTGGTTAGTCGAACCGCCGCGACCAAACGCACCTTGCGCGCGTGCATCACGCGCGGCCGCGTCGGCCTCCGTTTGAATACCCGTGGCGCGCTCCTGCACGACCGGCCGGTTCTCGGCGTTCGAGTAATGCGCCAGCGGATCGGCGCCTAGCTCCTGCATCCGCTTCTCATACTCGGTCATCATGCGATTGCTATTCGCTCCACCCCAGCCTGCTTCAGTGCCAGTTAGGTTGAGCGCATGTCCATAACGCAGCTTGCTGATCTCGTTCAGGCGCGCGAGTTCAGCTTCATGCTGCGCAGCCGCCGCGGTGGCCGCGCTAACCTGGTCAGCGGTGCTAGCCGGATTTTGGATGACCTGGCGCGCAGCTTTAGCTCCTTCATAGGCCTCACGCGTAGCTGTTTTCTCGCCGTTCGTGAGCATATCGTATCCGTTGTTACGGATCGCGACCGGCGTGGAGGACTTATCTACAATTGCCTCTCCTTTGAATGGACCGGATTGATAGGTCTTAGGGATCGGTTCGCCTTTCATCGGACCGCTTTGGTAGGTAAGAGGTCTACCACTCGCGTCGGTCAGATACTCGTAGTCGTGCATCTCATGGTAATTGGCGATTTCGTCCTCGAAGGAGGAACCGGCGCCCATTGGATCGCGATAACGCAACGGGTTATTCGCCGCGTAGGCATAAGCGTTGTGAGATGAAGGAACGCCGAGGGTGCCGATCAAGGGATCGATGCTGATGAAGCGCGCGATAGCAGGATCGTAGTAACGTTCGCGCGCATAGTAGAGTCCGCTGTCATCGCGCACCATCCCGGCAAAGATGCGCAGCGGCGGGTTACCATTTGTAGCTTCGAGTTTTCCGAACGGCGCGTAATCATCGCGCGCCACCACTGCACCAGAAGACGCATCGATAAATCGCCGCGCCGAACCGATCCGATCGTACAAGACAAAAAGCGTCTTCCCATTCGAACCGGACAAGGCGATCGGCCGATCCGTTCCGGGCAAGGAGACGACTAACCAGGTCACGCCGCTTTCGTCTTTGAGTCCGACCAGCCGGTCGTCCAGGTAGCTGTACCATCGCTTACCGGCCGCGCTTTCACTCCACAAGCGATCCGGACCATCAACGTAGCCGAACTTCCACGCGCCCTTCGCATCGCGGCGCTCCAGCAATCGTCCCGCCGCGTCGAATGTGTGACTGATCTTTGCGTTGGCGCTTTGCACCGTGCTTAAGTTTCCAGCGCTATCCCAGGAGTAACCGGTCGTGCCTTGCTGTGTTGGCCGGCCCAGGCTGTCGATTTGTGCGCGCGCGGAACCGTCGCCGTTGGTCGTTAGGTTCCCATCAACGTCGTAGGTAAATTTCTGCTGAGTCTTTCCACCGCTTACCGCAGTCAGTCGCAGCTCCGCATCGTATTCGAACTTCGCCGGTGGCGCCGCATCTGTTATCCGCTGGCTTACGTTACCCGCCGGATCGTAGCTGTAACGCTCGGTGAAAATTGATTTGCCAGACGCGTCTTTCGCCTGAAGCGCAGTGACACGGTCCGCGCGGTCCCACGTGATCGTTTCGCTTCCTACCTTTCCGAAAGTGAATTCCGTCGGACGCGCGGCTTCGTCGCTTGCGACTTTGATTGAGTAACCGCGGGGAAGCCCGAGCTCGGTGAGCTGTCCGCGTGTGTCGTAGGTGTAGCTAACGAAGAGGTCATTGAGCTCAACTCCAGCGGCGCGCCCCGCCGAGTCGATCGGTAACTTCACTTCTAGTTGTGCCGGCTCGAGTTTCCGCCGCGCCAGAGAACCATCGGAGTTATGCTCGTCGTCGATTGTGTAACCGGGTCCTTTGCGCCCGCGACGCAGATTCGCGTCTTCGTTTGTGTAAACGACTTTGCCATCCGGCAGTTCCATCTCTCCGATGCGACCGCTCTTATCGTATTGGTAACGCGCGGCGCGACCGGCCGCGGAATATTCCTGGTCCATGCGACCGGCGGAGTCATAACGATATTCCCGCCACGCGACATTCCCGCGCGTGATCTTGTTGCGACGCCCCGCCGTATCCCAACTCGTGGAAATCCGCAGCCCGCTCGGCGCGATGATCGATGTCAGTCTTGCGGCCGGATCGTACTCGTAACGCCACGAGAATTTCATCGGCGAAAGCACTAACTCGAGTAGCCCGCGCGCATCGGTACTTAAAAGCAGTGCGCGCTCCGCCCGGCTGCACCGTCTCGAGCGGCTTGCCCCATTCTGTTGTCATAATGCTCGTCTTGCCGGCGGCGCTCTCGATCATATCGAGGTTTCGCGTGCGACGGTTAGTGCTCTTACCGTGCGTGCTGTCTTCCGTCGCGACTAACTGTCCTCTGCCATCGTATGTGTAAGTCGTCCTTAGCCCGGCGGGCGCGACTGTTTCTGCCAGCCGCCCGTCCGCGTCATAACGCCAGCTCCGCTTCTCGCCCGAAGACCAAGATTCATTTTGGATGCGACCTGCCGGATCGTATTCGTAATTTACCTCGCGGCCGTTGGAATATTTTATCCGCGCGATACGATCACCTTCGCCATAAGTGTAATGCTCTTCCGCTGCCGGAGGGCGACGTCGCAGCTCTAATCGACCGGAGTTGTCGTAGGACAATTCCTCCCATGCCGTCGGAGAATTCTCGCGTCGCACCAGCACGCCTTGATCGTTGTAACTCCGCTTTTCTGAAGTGCCATCAGCGCTCGCGATTAGAGTTGGCTGATCAAGGTTGTTGTATTCGAAACGAGTCGAAGAACCGTCGGCGTTTTGCATTTCGCTGATCCGACCGAAAGCGTCATACTTGCAGCTCGTTCGCCCGCGCCCGGACGAGATCGTCGTCAGCCGACCTTCCTGATCGAACTGATAGGACGCTGTCTCACCACCTTCGCTCTTGCCTTTGACGCGACCTTTCTCGTCGAACTGATACCGCGACTCCGGCGCCGCAGTCAGCGCGCTGGTGGCCGGCTTTTCCGAGGGCAACAGGCGCGCTTTCGCATTCGCCAGGTCCAACTGATTCCCAAATCGATCCACCGCACCCAGCAACGCACCGTCATCGGCATAGCGATAATCGACCTGTACTTTCCGCGTGCTAACGACAGAAGCTAGACGGCCTTTATCGTTGTAGTGATAGGTAATGCGGAGCTTCTCCGGCCCATCAATACTCGTGACACGCCCCGCACCATCATAACTGTAGCGAAGGGTGTTTTCAGCGCTTGTACCTAGCGAGTTAAGGCGACCGCTCTTGTCGTAGTCATACTTACGAGTAGCTCCTGCCGCGGGTTTCTCCGAAACTAAGCGGCCATCTGTCGAAAAGGTCAGCACGCTTCCATCACGTCGCGACAAGGTCCATCCGCTTTCTGCCTGCGCGATCTTCTCGCCGTCATCGGTCTCAAAAGACTTATCACCGGTGCGATGCGCCGAGTCCGAACCGACTCCGCCGCGCCAGATAAGGAGTAAGTCTTTCGTCACTAACCCGAGCCTAACCAGATTCGGATCAGACCAGCCGCTCCCGAAATGTGAGCTTAAAGTAGAACTACCGCGCCACGCACGGTTCACTTCCAGGTGAGCGGCGCCACGACCGTGCGCCAAATCTGTGGCGACGAAGCCGCTATCCATATCGAATTTGTGATCACTCGGAACCGCGGAGCGCAGCACGGTCGGTGCTAAAGGGGGTACGCTGGCCGTAACAGGTGTCGCCTGCTTACTGCAACCGACAATCGCGGCGCCGAGCAATGCGAGTAACGCCGTTTTAAGTTGGGATTTCACCGGGGGGGAAAGCGACGCTCGATACTGCGCCGCGCCTTTATAGCTAGCGGCGAAGATTTTCGTCAATCACCGCCCACTCTTCAGCGAGACATCCAATCTCTCTCGATGAGCCTCGATTGTGACACAATGGCGCGAAGCTTGGGCGTCGGCATATTGGCCTCCGGGCATAAATACCTGTTTCCCAAGACCTTGTTAGGAAAGCAACCTTACGGAATATGGATTGCTAAAGCACATGGCTCGGTCGCATCTCGCGATCACGAAAGGACTATAATTTATGGCAAAAGTTTTGGGTATCGATTTGGGCACCACGAACTCCTGTATGTCCGTCATGGAGGGTGGCGACCCGGTGGTTTTAGAAAATAGCGAAGGCGCGCGGACAACGCCTTCGATCGTGGCTTTCTCGAAAAATGGCGAACGGCTCGTCGGTCAGGCGGCCAAGCGCCAGGCGGTGACCAATCCCGCCAATACAGTTTTCTCCATCAAGCGTTTCATGGGACGGAAGTTCGATGAAGTGCGCGAAGAAGAGCATCGTGTGCCTTACAAGATCGTGAAGGCGGCGAATGGCGACGCGCATGTGCAGGTGGAAGTGAATGGTCAGAAGAAGACCTTCAGTCCGCCGGAAGTTTCGGCGATGATTCTAGCTAAGCTAAAAGCAGACGCGGAAGCTAAGCTAGGTGAGAAGATAACTCAGGCTGTTATCACGGTACCGGCTTACTTCAACGACTCACAGCGCAATGCTACTAAGGACGCGGGTAAGATCGCGGGCCTTGAAGTTCTGCGCATCATTAACGAGCCGACCGCAGCTTCACTAGCTTACGGCCTCGACAAAAAGAAGGACGAAAAGATTGCTGTCTATGACTTAGGCGGCGGTACCTTTGATATCTCGGTCCTCGAAATCGGCGACGGCGTTTTTGAAGTTAAAGCTACTAACGGTGATACGCACCTTGGCGGCGATGACTGGGATAACATGATCATGGATTGGATCATGGCTGAGTTTAAGAAGGACTCAGGCATCGACCTTAAGAACCAGCCGGATGCCGTCCAGCGCATCAAGGAAGAAGCTGAGAAAGCTAAGATCGCGCTCAGTAGCTCGCAGGAATATGAAATCAACCTTCCGTTTGTTACGGCAGATGCGAGCGGCCCTAAGCACATCCAGAAGAAGCTGACCCGCTCCAAACTCGAGCAGCTCACCGATTCGCTCTTTCAGCGCACGATCAAGCCTGTCAAAGACTGCCTCGCGGACGCGAAGCTTTCCGAGAAGGACGTAAACGAGCTCGTGCTCGTCGGCGGTATGACACGTATGCCGAAGGTTATCGAGACCGCTCGCACCTTAATCGGCAAGGAACCGCACAAAGGCGTTAACCCGGATGAAGTAGTAGCCATCGGCGCAGCTATCCAAGGCGGTGTGTTGAAGGGTGACGTCAAAGACGTGCTGCTGCTCGATGTTACTCCGCTAACCCTAGCTATTGAAACCGCGGGTGGAGTAGCTACTCCGATGATCCCGCGTAACACCACCATTCCTACTCGCAAGTCGCAGATCTTCTCGACCTACAGCGACAACCAGCCGGGCGTGGAGATCAAGGTCCTGCAAGGCGAGCGCCCACTTAGCCGCGATAACAAGAACCTCGGCACCTTCCACCTCGACGGCATCCCGCCGGCCCCGCGTGGCACGCCGCAGATCGAAGTTACTTTCGACATCGATGCCAACGGCATCCTGCACGTTTCTGCGAAAGACCTCGGCACCGGCAAGGAGCAAAAAATCTCCATCACTGGTAGCTCAGGCTTGAGCAAGGAAGAAGTCGAGAAGATGCAACGTGACGCGGAAACCCACGCCGAAGAAGATAAGAAGGCCAAGGAAGCCATCGAGATCAAGAACAATGCCGACACTTTGGCCTACCAAAGCGAGAAGCAGTTGAGGGATCTGGGCGACAAGGTTCCCGCGGACAAGAAGCAGCAAGTCGAAGACGCCATCAAGGCGGTGCGCGCAGCTATCGAAGCGAACGACACCGACGCGATGAAGAAGACCTACGACGACTTGCAGAACAAGTTCCAGGAAATCAGCGCCGACCTTTACAAACAGGCATCTGCGAGTACAGGTCCTATGCCCGGTGCGGAAGCAGGCGGGCGTCCTCAGCCGCAGGCGGAACCGCAGGAAGGCGGTGCGCGCAAAGATCAAGGCGACGTCGTCGACGCCGAGTTTGAAGTCGTCGACGAGGACAAGAAGTAACCAGCAGTTTTAACTACAATTTGTCGGCAACTTTCAGGTCAACCCCTGGGGAGTTGCCGACATTAACCAACAAGACAAGAAGGAGTAACTAAACACATGGCTATTGATGTAAGACCTCTCGGAGATCGCGTGCTTGTGCAACCGATCGAAGAGCAAGAAGTGAAAAAAGGCGGGATCATTATCCCCGATACCGCCAAAGAAAAACCGCAAGAGGGCAAAGTAGTCGCTCTTGGCACGGGTAAGATCGACGACAATGGTAAGAAGGTCGATTTCACCGTGAAGAAAGGTGATAAAGTGCTGATCTCGAAATACGGCGGCACGGAAATCAAAGTGGACGGCGAGTCCTACTTGATCATGCGCGAGGACGATATCCTCGGCATCATTGGTTAATTGTAACTCTAACTAGAAACCTACACTAAGACTTATGGCAGCTAAACAACTACAATTCGATGAGAATGCGCGGCATGCGCTTCTCCGCGGCGTGGAGAAACTCTCCCGCGCTGTGAAAGCGACCCTCGGACCGAGCGGCCGCAACGTTATCCTCGACAAGAAATTCGGCAGCCCGACCATCACCAAAGACGGTGTGACCGTGGCCAAGGAGATCGAACTCGAAGATCCTTATGAAAACATGGGCGCCCAGCTCGTGCGCGAAGTGGCTTCCAAGACCAGCGACATCGCCGGTGACGGAACTACTACCGCGACCGTGCTCGCTGAGTCCATCTACAAAGAAGGTCTCCGCAACGTCACGGCCGGTGCTAACCCGACCTCATTGCAGCGCGGCATCAACAAGGCTGTGGAAGCCATTGTTGCTGAGCTAGGCAAGATCTCGAAGAAGGTCAGCGACCGTAACGAGATCGCGCAAGTCGCGACCGTTTCCGCTAACTGGGACACGACGATCGGCCAAATCATTGCCGACGCGATGGACAAGGTTGGCAAAGACGGAACCATCACGGTAGAAGAAGCTAAGTCGATCGAAACCAGCCTCGACGTTGTGGAAGGTATGCAGTTCGACAAGGGCTATCTGTCTCCTTACTTCGTCACTAACGCCGAAGCGATGGAAGCTGTGCTCGATAACCCTTACATCCTTCTGCACGAGAAGAAAATCTCGAGCTTGAAGGACATGCTGCCGCTGCTCGAGAAAGTAGCTAAAGCTGGTCGTCCGCTCCTCATCGTCGCGGAAGACGTCGAAGGCGAAGCGCTCGCGACCTTGGTCGTGAACAAGCTCCGCGGTACCTTACAGGTCGCAGCGGTGAAGGCGCCGGGATTCGGCGATCGTCGCAAAGCCATGATGGAAGACATCGCGGTTTTGACCGGCGGCAAACTCATCACGGAAGACCTCGGCATTAAGCTCGAGAACGTGAAACTGGAAGACTTAGGGCGCACCAAGCGTGTCACGATCGACAAGGAGAACACCACGATCGTGGAAGGTGAAGGCAAGCAAGCCGACATCCAGGGCCGTGTTAGCCAGATCCGTCGTCAGATCGAAGAGACCACTTCGGATTACGATCGCGAGAAGCTCCAGGAACGCCTGGCCAAGCTAGCTGGCGGTGTCGCCGTTATTAACGTCGGCGCAGCTACCGAGACCGAGATGAAAGAGAAGAAGGCGCGCGTAGAAGATGCGTTGCATGCTACCCGTGCGGCAGTTGAAGAAGGTATCGTCCCTGGTGGCGGTGTCGCTTTGATCCGTGCGCAGAAAGCTCTCGATAACTTGAAGCTCGAAGGCGACGAAGCAGTCGGCATGGCGATCATTCGCCGGGCGATTGAAGAGCCGCTCCGCACCTTAGCCGATAACGCAGGCCAGGAAGGCGCGCTCATCGTGCAGGAAGTAAAGAAGCGCAAAGGTAACGAAGGTTACAACGTCGCGACCGACAAGTATGAAGACCTGGTCAAGGCCGGCGTCGTCGATCCGACCAAGGTAACTCGCAGCGCGTTGCAAAACGCCGCTTCGATCTCCGGCCTCTTGCTCACCACTGAAGCAATCATCACCGAATCTCCTGAGAAGGAGAAGGGCGGTGGCGGTATGCCTGGTGGCGGCGGCATGGGCGGAATGGGTGGCATGGGCGGAATGGACTACTAAACCGAACCTAACGAATGATTCACAGCAGCCGGGCTTCGAAAGGGGCCCGGCTGTTTTGCTCAAGAGCGAGTTCGCGAATTTATTGAGATAGGCCATTAGAAACACAATCAACCTCAACAAGAGTCGCAGCATGTTCGACGAGTTCTTTGACTTTGGTAAAGAGTGCTTCCGACGCTCTGGGCTTCCGCGGGTTTGGGGGAAAGCTGTAAACTGGCTGACGGTTGTCTTCGGATGGGTTCTACTGTGGGTGGTTTACAAGCACCCGGCGTGGACAAGCACCCAGCAGGCAAAGATAGCGTTGCTATTCGGTTTCATAGTTCCGATCGGCGCTGCGACATTCGCCGTGATAGGGCGAATACTCTTATCACCTTTTCTTGTCTATCGAGATGCAGAGATAGAACATAAACGCGAAGTGGATAAGTGGCGTCAAGAGTCCGGCTCATTGACTTCGCAACTCGAGTCCCTGACAAATGACGCTAAAGAGAAACGCGTCACGGCGAGACAAGACTCCTTGGAGCGTGCGTGCCTTGCCTTAAAGAATGGCGACGCAATGTTGATGCCGTTTCATGCACTCTATGTCGCTGAAGCGTACAAGTTTGAATCGAACGGGGATTTAGTGCAGCTCTGCCAGGATCTCGTTACTATCGGTAATGAACATCCGTTCAAAGGACTAGATCAATGGGTTCTACAAACCGAATGGCTAGACTACCTTAAGTGGGGACATCTCCATCCCACATATAACTTCGCGGATGGCGGCGACTACTTGAAGGCGGTTGAAGACTGGAATGAACGACAAGGTCGAACGCCACCGAAAGAAAGCCTTGTATGGCGCGGCGTAATGGGGCTGGCCCTTGACGAAGCGAAGCGTGACTTGCGCCGGTTAAGCTAGTGCCAGGATGTCCGATGCCTCGCCCGGGCACGAATAGGAGAGCTATGAACTGCCGGCGAGAGTTCATTTAAGTATTAGAGCTATGGTTCCGCTTAAATCGCTTTCTATACGCGTGGCTTTTGCCTCTCAGTCTGTAAGCGTCGGAGATGAATAAGGGTCAGTCCGCACTTTTGACACAACGTAGAGAATACGGCGTGGCCCAAACTCGGTGTTCGCGAGTTTGCCGGCGCCGCGCGCGCTGGCTTGATAAGTTGCCGGAATACAACCAAAGATAGTGGTGATGAGCTTACCTAGCCAAGGACACCAGAAGTCGCTACTCCAGATCTTCCTGGAAGTTGTCCTGGTCGCGGTCGGAGTATTTCTCGCGCTTTGGGCGAATAACTGGCACGAAGAGCGTGAGCATCGTGCGTTGGCCGAGTCTACCTTGCACAATTTCGCGGAGGAAATGCGGACCAACCAGCAAGCTCTGCAAAAAGACCGCCAATACCACGAGACCCTCGCGCGGGAGCTGCGCGAGTTCTTGAGCAGCGCTGAGCCACCTACGGAAGCACGACTGCAGAAGACGGTGCATTTTACCGGAGTCCATCCCATTACCTTCGAGCGCACGGCGTGGGACCTAGCCCTAGCCACGCAGGCTCTCTCTTACCTCCAACCTGACCTGGCCTTCGAAATCTCGAAAACTTACACCCAGCAAAGTGCTTTCCAGAAAATTGAAGATAGCTTTCTCGCCTCCGCCTTTACTCCTGCCTCTTTCGCGGCCGAAAACCCAAAAGCCTTGGCCGTGGCGATCCAAGTCTATCTCGGCGACGTCAACATTCAGGAACCGCTCATTCTACAGCGCTACGAGAAAGTCATCCCGGAAATCGAGAGCGCGCTGCCACACTCTACTGCTCAAAGGTAGTAGCAGATGGACCAGGGCAGGTGCGTGTTTCCGTGGTGTAGTTACCATTGGGACCGCTGCGCAAGATCCAGCAATCACCCAGAGTAGAACAGTAACAGATCTCGACTGAGACACGGCCGCGGTCTTTGTTCATTTGGTCCCGGAGCGGTCCCGTCTTGTCGGTCGTCAGGTTATTACCTTCGTCGTCGTGCGGGATGAGGATTTCCATCGCCTCATTCGCGGAAAGGACGTGGCCGCTCATGGTGCTTTGGGAGAAGTTATGTCTGCCGGGACCAAGGAGCTTTTGCATGGCCTCTGACCAATTGCGCACAGGCTGGTCATCTACCTTCACTAGCACGTGCCCGATAATGGCTGGACCTACACCTTTGTTATCAAGGTTGAACTTAATGTAAGGCCCATTGCTGGTGTCATATTGCAGGATAGGCCAGACCGCGGCGCGGACCTGCTGGCGTTGCACGTAAGCCGTGTAACCGGAGACAAAGAGCGCGGACACACCGACAAGGGTCGCGATGATCGTTTCGTATCGGCTGATACGCGCTCCCTGCTGTCTCAACACAAACGGGATGCTAGTTCCGTTCCGCTAAATGCCAAGCTCTTCGTCGCCCAGCCTTCGGCGCGGAGTCAGACGTATTACGGATGAATTCGGACCTTCGGTTTCTTGCCCTGCTTCATCTCCTTGAGTTTGATGCAAACAACCGTGAGCCAGGTAATATCGAAGGCATTGCCCAGCGGCTCCTCATCCTGATCCGCTTGATTCATGCTGCTATAGGTCTCGTCGATACCCACTGCCCAAATTTCTTCGCCGGCTTGCTTGAGCGCGACTACGACATCGGCGCCGTCCATGCCCTTGGCTAGCTCTTGGAACACGTCCCAAAGCTTATTACGAAAGGGAGAAACAACGTCGCGCTTCGTCTTCCTGGATTTTTTCACGACACCAGTCTCGCGTGTTAGGTCTGACTTTCAACTGGCAGCGCGTTGCAAACTGTCACTTCAATCAAGAAAGAGTCTTGCCAAGAAGAAAGCATCCCGATACAGCGGAAGCTGCCGATCAATTCGTTTAACGGAAGGTCTTACATGAAAGCAAATGTTGCTGCTCTTCTCGTTTCCATCATCGCCTTCGCTCAAGCCAAGGCTGAGCTGAGTTTCAGCGTGGTCGATTTGGGGACGCTCGGTGGAACATCCAGCTCAGCCAGTGCCGTGGCCGGACAAGGCCAAAACGCGGCGGGAATGGTTGTCGGCTCTTCGACTGCGAGCGATAACTCTCCGCGTGCCTTTCTTTACTCGAATGGTCAGATGTATGATCTCAACACGCTGTGCGATCTATCGACGAGTGACTTCAAGGTTCTAACGACAGCTTCATCTATCACTGACTCATGCCTCATCATCGGGGCGGGAATTACAACCAAAGGCGAAACGCATGCCTTCTTACTCAAGCCGCTCGCGATCGATGGCGGCACCTGGTCGTACAATTGTTGTCAGTGGGTTTGGATACAAGAAGGCGGCGGTTGGTGGTGGGAAACGAATTGCGGTTGTTATAACTGGCATGGTCCTCCGGGAGATCATCCACCTTGTCCGCCTAATCCACCGAATTGCTGGAGATGGCCGCTGCCTCCATGCGGACATAACCCTCCGCCTCCTCCGTGCTGGATCTGCCTTGACGGCAAAGTCGTGCAAATTTCCGAGGCAGAGGCGCGGTCGAGAAATGTGGAATGCTATCGTTCGCCCGAAGAAGCTAAGAGGAACTGTGGCCAGAGAGATTGCTGGTACTGCGTCGACGGCCAGGTAGTTAAGTTAACTGAGGCAGAGGCCGAAGAGAAAGGTGTCAGGTGCTATCCTTCCGCGGAAGAAGCTCGCCGCCATTGTGGGGAGAAGTATTGCTGGGTTTGTCTGGATGGTAGAGTAGTCCAGATCCCCGAGGCGGAAGCGAAGGCCAAAGACATTCGATGCTACGCTTCCAGAGAAGAAGCTTTTAGGTCATGCGGAGGGACATGGTGGTGCTGCATCGACGGGCGCGTTATCCAATCGACTGAAGCAGAATGTCGCCAAAGAGGAGGTCAGGCCTATCGCTCGGAGGAAGAAGCTCGTCAGCATTGTGGAGAGAGGCTTTGCTGGGTTTGTATTGATGGAAGAGTAGCCCACATTCCCGAGGCGGAAGCACGGTCGCGACAAGTTGAGTGTTATCGCTCAGAAGAGGAAGCCCGCCGGCATTGTGGAGAAAAACTATGCTGGGTCTGCCTTGATGGAAGACTAACTCAACTACCCGAGGCTGAGGCGCGGTCGCGACAAATTCCGTGTTACGGTTCCAGAGAAGAAACTCTCAGGCATTGCAAGACAAAGCTTTGTTGGGCCTGTGTCGACGGACGGGTCATCCAGCTGCCCGAGGGGGAGGCGCGAGAGAGACAAATCCAATGCTATGGTTCGAGAAAAGAGGCGCTTCGGCATTGTCGCGGCCCAGAGCCCACGCCGCGGCCGCATTACACTCCTCCCGACCGTAACCCGCATTACGATAATCCTAATGACAACGGTCCAAAGCCGCGAAGCACGCCGCGTCGTCCTAAAGGCAAGCCGTCCCCAACACCGACGCCGCCGCAAATAAGGTAATAGAAGGTCTGGGCAACGCAGGCCCAGCGTTCGCGAGCGAAAGCTAGCTCGTAGTTAGCGCGGCACGTTCGTCCGTTACTGAAACACCGCTTTTCTCGAGGAAGTAATCGTAGCCGCCCGGATAGGGCGTGACGGTGCCGGCATTTACGTGCAGGACCTTGGTAGCGAATTTACGGATGAAATGCACGTCGTGTGAGATGAAGACGAGCGTGCCTTCATAGACACCGAGCGCGAGGATGAGTGACTCGACCGCGTGGATATCGAGGTGCGTGGTCGGCTCATCCATCAGAAGCAGGTTGGGCGGATCGACCAGGAACTTGATCAGGTTTAATCGGCTCTTTTCGCCGCCACTTAAAATACCCGTCTTTTTGTAGATGTCGTCTTTGCGGAAAAGGAAGGAACCGAGGATGCCGCGCGCTTCGTTCTCCGCGAGGGTCGGCGCGGCGTCCATGACTTCCTGAAGGACAGACTTAGCGGCATCGAGGGTGTCGGCGCGATGCTGGGAGAAGTAACCGATCTTGGCGGCGTGTCCTAGCTTGCGTTCGCCTTTTTGAAATTCGACTACACCGGCTAGTATCTTAAGTAAGGTGGATTTGCCGGCGCCGTTCGGACCCACTAACACAGTGCGCTCGCCGCGTTCGATGGTTAGGTCGAGACCGCGGTAAACCTTGTGCTTGCCGTAAGCCTGATGAATTCCTTCGAGTGAGATGGCGCGTTGTCCGCCGCGCGGCGGTTGCGGAATGTTGAAGCGGAACGGCTTCTTCGGTGGGAGCGGTTTCTCGATCAACTCCAGCCGCTCGATCTGCTTCAGTTTGCTCATGGCTTGCGAAGCCTTCGATGCCACCTGGCGGAAGCGATCGTAAAATTCACGGAGCCGTGCGATTTCTTTCTGCTGGTTATTGTAGGCGCTTAGCTGCTGTTCGTAGTTAGCTTCGCGCTGGCGCAGGAAGTCGGTGTAATTACCGGTGTAAGCGATAAGCTTCTGTTCGGCGATGTCGTAAACGCCTTCGACTACTTCATCCATGAACTGCCGATCGTGCGAAATGAGAAGCAGCGCGCCGGAGTAGTTCTTCAGGTAATCCTGCAGCCAAAGGAGTGAGAGTAAGTCGAGATGGTTCGTGGGTTCGTCGAGCAGTAGCAGGTCGGGCTCCATGACTAACAACCGCGCCAAGTGTGCGCGCATAACCCAGCCGCCGCTCATCTCTTTGGCTTTTCGAGCGAATTCCGACTCGCGATAACCCAGGCCGCGTAACATCTTCTTCGCCTTCGCCTCTACCTGCGGGTCACTTAGGGCTTCGTGCTTGGCGTGCGCTTCCAGGTATTCAGCGCTGCTGACATCGCCTGTTTTTTCGAGCGCGTGCAGTTGTTTTTCCAGTTCAGCAATTTCGCCCGCCCGCCCGGTTGCAACATCCATGACCGTTTCTTCACCAACCGGCTCGCTCTCCTGCGGCAGATAACCAACCATGGTCCACTCGTCACGCTCGATCGTTCCCGCGTCGGGCGTGTCCTTTTTCAGGACGAGATTAAAGAGCGTCGATTTGCCCGCGCCGTTCGGTCCGACCAAGGCGATGCGTTCGCCATAGTTAACGGTCAGGCCGGCGTTTTCGAACAGAGTTCGGCCGCCGATGGCTTTCTTTAATTCGCGAATAGTGAGCATGACAACGAGCCGCGCCGGATTCGACGGGCGCGAACACTACGGTCGGCAGGCGAGGCCCGCAAGGAGAAGGCGAGATTAGCTATTACTCTGCTATGTTAAACCCGGATGTTTGAGATCAAACAGAAGGATAAGATGACGGAGCGCGCGTTCCTCATTGGAGCGTACATCGATCCGGCGAAGAAGGCAGAAGCGGAGAGCCTGCTCGAGGAACTTGGCGAGCTCGTCGATACGCTCGATATTCCAATCATCGAACGAAAGCTGATCTCTTATCGCGAGAACCATCCGCGTTACCTGATTGGTTCGGGCAAGGCGCAGGAATTGGTCGATCTGGCGAAGGAGAGCAAGTGTGATGTTCTTATCTTCGATAACGAGCTTTCGCCTTCTCAGCAACGTAACTGGGAAGAACTGGCTGGCATGACCGTGGCGGACCGGCACGAGATCATTCTCGATATCTTTGGCGCGCGCGCGCAAACGCGAGAAGCACGTATACAGGTGGACCTGGCGCGCATGCAATACTCGCTGCCGCGCCTAACGAGAGCCTGGAGTCACCTTGGCCAACAAGGCGGCGGCATTGGCGCGAAAGGTGAAGGCGAAAGCCAGTTGGAGCAGGACAAACGGAAGATCCGGTTGCAGATCGACCGATTGAAACGCGAACTGGAAGAAGTTCGCGTTACGCGCGCGACCCAGCGGCAGGATCGCAAACGCGCGCCGGTGCCGAACGCAGCCATTGTCGGATACACTAACGTCGGCAAGTCATCGCTCCTGCGCCGACTAACCGGCGCCGATGTTTTCATAGAGAACAAATTATTCGCCACGCTTGATACTACTACCCGCAAGATCGCGTTACCTAACAAACAGCCACTCTTGCTTACCGATACCGTTGGCTTTGTGCGCAACCTTCCTCATCAGCTAGTAGAAGCATTCAACGCAACACTGGAAGAAGCGGCCGTGTCCGACTTCCTCATCCATGTGCTCGATGCATCACAAGCAGAGGTGATGGAATTCTATAACACCACCATGCGCGTGCTAGCAGACCTGGGCGCTGACACCAAGCAGATGCTGATCGTGTTCAACAAGGTGGACAAAGTCGATAACGAGCACGTGCTGCCGGCCCTGCGTCGTCATTTTCCCGACTCGGTTTTCATTTCAGTTCAAACCGGTGAAGGCATAAATGAACTGATCGAGCGCATCTCTGAGTTCGTGGCCCGCGGAACGATGACGGTGGACTTACGAATTCCCGCGGCGCGTGCTGACCTAATCGCGCGCTTGCATCGCGACGGCACGGTACAGGACATCCGCTACGAGCATGATTTCACTCATGTGGCCGCGACAATTCCGACGCGGTCGCTGGAAGTCTTCGCATCGTTTCTAGCTGGGATTACTGATGATGCGCTGCCCGTCCCGCAGCAGCTATAAGTGTAGTTAACAGAAACGCCCCGTGCCTTTACGACACGGGGCGTTTGAATTGAGTCAGCTAGGTCGCTGGTTAGACCGCTGCTGCTTCAGGAGCCTTGGACATCGACGACGTGGTAATGTCATCGGCGCCAGCGGTCTTGAAGATCTCTTTGGCGCGATCGGTTTCATCACCATCGTGCGCATGCACGGCAATGAGGTAGTTACCGGACTTAAGCTTATCTTCGTAACGTTTCGCTTCGAATTCCGGAATACCCATTCCAATAAGCCCGCCGACGACTCCGCCGGTAGTAGCACCAAAAGCTGCACCGCTAAGTGCTGCCATGATCGGACCGGCTGCGATGAATGGGCCGACGCCCGGGATAGCTAACGCGCCGATACCTGCGAGCAGGCCTAGGACTCCGCCTGTTACTCCGCCGGTAGTTGCGCCAGTGGCAGCACCTTCCGGAGCTTTGGTGGCCTTAACCAGGCCGATGTTATGCTTGCCTTCGGTGTCAGGCAGAAGGATGGAAATCTCCGAAGCGGCGAAACCGGAAGATTGGAGGCGCTCGACGATTTGCTCGGCTTGCAAATGTGACTTGGCGATACAGAAGACGGATGTTTTTGACATAATACTAAGTGTGTTTCTTTCGTTTGGTTGGTTGAGTTACTTTGATTCTTTAACTTCAAGCTGGTTATCGATCGGGGCGTTGCCAGCTTCTTTAGTGGCGAGCTCCGCGATCTTCGTTTTCTCCGCGTCAGTGTTAACAGGACCGCGCAAAGTTACTTTGCCGTCGGCGGTGATGATTTTGACGTTCTTGGCCGTCATGGTAAGCGACTGATCCGCGACAATCGCCCGTCGGATAGCGGCGGTGATCTTGATATCTTCGGGGCTATTGGATTGGTCGCCCGAAGTCAGGGTGTCGTTGGATTTGTCGCGCGCATTCGTGGCCGTGTTATCAACTGCCGGCTGCTCGGGTGTGTCCTTGTCGTCCGCGTAGGCGGAGAAGGTCAGGGCTGAAAGGCAGAGGTACGGATAGTATGGTTCGTTTCATGTTTTTGGTGCACGACCGAATGGCCGGCACAGTGGAAACGCAGCTGCCTCCGCCGCGGTTCCTTTTAATTCCAATCAGGCGAAAATTGTTTTCGTTGGGCAACGAACCTAGGTGAATTCCCTATGACGATCCTAAGACGCGGAATTCTACCACGACCTGGCTAAGATCGTTTACCTGGCCGTAGTTACTTTAACTGGCATGACACCGCTTGAGATAAGGAAGATCCGGCCGGAATGATAGCCGTGGATACCGCTCCAGGCAGACGTTATTAGTAAGTCATCGCTGCCATCGCCATCGACGTCTCCCATTCCTACGGCGTCGAAACCGAAAGTATCGCCGGCGGTCTTACAGGTGTATGTCTTGAGTAGCTTGCCGTCTTTGCCCGAGAAGAGAGAAGCCTTTCCAGCAGAGGTAGCGCCGCTAGCTTGTTGCCAGGCGCCTATGATGAGATCGGCGTGGCCATCGTGATCGACATCGCCAGCTAGCGCGGCACAGGTGCCGAAACCTTCGCCCGCGCTTTCGCCGGTAAGGACAAGCAGCTTGTGTCCATCTTTGCCGGAGTAGACATAGATGCGGCCGGTCGAAGGACCTTTAGCGGAGTTCTGCCAATCCGAAGCATAAATGTCGGGAATGCCATCGCCATCTATGTCTCCGATAACTGAAAGAAACATTCCGCCAATGGCACCGGCCGTTTTGTCGCCTTCCATGACAAACTTAGGCTTACTCGAAAGCGTGTTGTAAGTATAGACGCGACCTTTGCGCTCCGGACCAGCTTTCGGTGCGCCGACGACAAGAAACATTTGCTTGCCATCGCTATAACCGGCCACGGCGCTGCCAAATCGATCTCCCTCGCCTTCGCCCGTCAGGGTAAGTAGGAGCCTGCCGTCCTTGCCCGAGTAGACGTAGGCATGACCGATGCCTTTGCCGGGCGGTGAGTTAGGCGGCGGCGGGGCACCGATGATGAAATCGGCGTAGCCATCGTGATCGACGTCGCCAGCGCCGGCGACATGTTGACCGAAGGCTTCTGACTCAGGGCTCTCGGACTTCACGGTTAGTAGAATGCTGCCATCCTTGCCCGAGTAGATGTGAGCAAAACCATGGATAGGTGAGCTAGCTACTACATCTGGAATTCCATCGCCATTGGTATCGCCGGCGCATTCGACACCTAGACCTAGTTGGTCCTCTTTCTCGCCGTTGGCGCGCCAAAGCAGCTTACCACTGCGACTGGAATAGACATAAATGGCGCCGGCGTTCTCACCCCCGGCCGCGTTGTTCGGCGCAGAGGTGACAAAATCAGCTGCGCCATCACCATCCACATCGCCAAGCTTGCGCGCGATCCAGCCAAACTGATCGTTAGCTCCTTCGCCGTCGAATTCGTGGATGATCTTTACGTCTTCGATAAACGGATTTTTGAAATCTTCGGGTTGCGGAAGGAAGGAGGCAAAACGCGGGTCGGTTTTAACGTTGGCGAAATCGTCATCCTGGGAGAGACCGGTTAGGTCAGCCTTATGAGTCGCCTTGGCTTTACCTAACCATTCGAACGCCCCGTCGGTATCGCCCTTCAGGGCAGAGATAGCAGCCAGGTTGTAGAGAGGATTGATTAGAGTAGGATCCAGCTCGATAGCTCGCCGATAGGCGGTGATAGCTTCGTCCCACGCCTTCTTCGCTTTCCTGGCATTGCCAAGGAAGCGCCAGGCTTGAGCGTTTTTTGGCTCACTCGTGGTAATGCCTTGCAGCATCTTCTCCGCTTCATCGGCCTTACCGGCTTGTAAGAGACCGACAGCTGCCGGTATGCTAGCCTCGTTCGAATCTGCCGCGAAAGAACGCAGGCAGAGACTTATAGAAACAGCTGCGATGGTCGCGAATAGTCTATATCCCATGCCAAACATGCTAGTTCACGGGAAGGGTCTGACGAGGGTTAATAGCCGATTAAACCGGACATTGTAGACAAAGCAAAGTGACAGCGGCGTCTGGTCTTGTATGACTTTGATGGTGAGACTTTGGTTATGCACAATCTTGGGAGCAATTGGATTGGAGGAGATGTCGGGCGGCGACGAGAAGCTACTAACGCTGGATGAGATTATCGCGCGCAACACCGAAGCAATGGGCGGACGCGCAGCGATTGAAAAGGTGCAAGCAATTGAAGTTAGTCTGCACATCAAGGACCCGGACTTCGAAGTGGATGGCATCTACCATGCCGCGCGGCCCGGACGGATGCGGATCGATATTATGGCGGAAGGTAAGCGCGTTTACATGGAACGCTTCGATGGCGAGAAAGGTTGGCAATGGAATGGGAAAGAGGAGAAGGAAGAAGGAGCTATACCTACGGCGGCGCTGCGGCACGGGATTGAGTTACCTGGAAATCTCTTTGGTCTGCATGAGATGCAACAACGCGGGAATCGCCTTGAGCCAGGCGGGCGCGAGATGGTCGAAGGCGTGGAGTATTATGTCCTGCACGTTACCTTTGCGGATAGCTATGAGTGTTGGCTCTATCTCGACCCGCAAACCTGGCGGATTACGCGGCGGCGCGATGTGCGGGCGTTGCATCCGGATGTCGATCCGACCAAGACGACGATCGAATCGCGCAAGTCGGGCTGGCGTCAGATAGATGGTCTTTGGTTTGCCTTCGCGGGTGAAGATGTCGACCTAAAAACCGGCAAGCTTCTCGAGACGTCGTCGGTGAAGGAGATCAAAGTAAATCCGCCGATCGATCCGGCGCTGTTCGCCAAACTCTAATCCGCCGTTTCATTTGCCGCGGTTCGAAGCGTCCGTATCGTTGGAGGCTTTGAGCGACAAACCCGCAAAATCGTCGGATAACGGCGCGCCAACGAAAGTAGCGAAACTTCGGCAGGTTGCGCGTCATAAGACCAAGGACGCCGGGGCGGTTGTCGTTTGCGCGGGTCAGAAGATTCGATTATCCGAAATCGATCCCAATAGCCGCCCTTGCATCAAAAAAGGAAGTGCTAACCTGGAGGTCGAGAAGTTAGGCGAACGCCTCCTCGAGTTGCAGCAAGTGCTTTACGCCGAGCACCGGCGCAGCCTGCTCATTGTCATTCAAGCGATGGATACCGGCGGTAAGGACGGCGTGATCAAGAAAGTTTTTAGCGGGCTCGACCCGAACGGCGTTCACCTGACGAATTTCAAATACCCGTCCGCGGAAGAATGGGACCACGATTTTCTCTGGCGCGTGCATCATGCGGCGCCGCCTAAAGGTGCGATCGGTATTTGGAACCGCTCGCATTACGAAGATGTGCTCGTGCCGCGTGTGCATAAGCAGATCAGCGAGGAGGTCTGGCGCGAGCGCTGCGAAGATATCAATGCCTTCGAGCGATTGCTGCATCGCAATGGCGCGACGTTGCTAAAATTCTTTCTGCACATCTCGAAGGATGAACAGAAGGAGCGGCTGGAAGCGCGCCTGAAAGATCCGACCAAGCTTTGGAAGTTTAATCCAGACGACTTAAAGGAACGTGCGAACTGGAACGCATATCAAGAAGCCTACGAAGCGGTCATCAATAAGTGTTCAACCGACGAAGCTTCCTGGCACATCATTCCGGCGAATCGGAAATGGGCGCGTAACCTCATCCTCCTGGAAACCGTGGTGCGAACGTTGGAGAAGATGAACCCGCAATATCCGCCTCCGGCTTTCGATCCGAAGAGCATCGTGGTCGAATAGGACCGACGAGCGGCGCTTTTCTGCATCCAAGGTTGAGTCGGTGGCGGATCACCCGCCACTATGATTAAAAAATATCTGACAGTAGCGGCGTGTAGCCTGGCCTTAGGAGCAGCGGCACTTATCGCCGCGGAGAATCCAATGGTGGGCGGCGCGCCGATGTATGCGAACAAAAATATCGTCGAGAACGCGAGCAAATCGAAAGATCACACTACGCTGGTAGCGGCAGTGAAAGCGGCCGGGTTGGTCGATACCCTCGCGGGCAAAGGACCTTTCACGGTTTTCGCACCGACGAACGAAGCTTTCGGCAAACTTCCCGCGGGCACAGTCGATACGCTGGTGAAACCGGAGAACAAGAAGACGCTCACCGGTATCCTGACCTACCACGTGGTGGCGGGTAAGGTAACAGCGGAAGAGCTCGGCAAAGAGATCAAAGCCGGCAACGGCACCGCGACCTTGAAGACGGTCAACGGTGAGAAGCTCATGGCAAAGATGGATGGCGACGACGTTATCCTGACCGACGCCAAGGGTGGCACGGCGAAAGTCGCGATCGCGGATGTGATGCAATCAAATGGCGTCATTCACGTGATCGACACCGTCTTGATGCCCTAACGAGTGGTTGATGCGGGCGCGAGTGGGTCTGGGTTAGACCGCTCGCGCCTGAACCGCTGTGATTCATAATCAAATGATAATGAAAAACATTCGGGTGCTTTACATCGCGGGGGTAAGTGCCGCGTTGATTTTGTTCGGAGACGCGCAGTCGAATAAGACTGCCAGCGCGGAAAAGCCGGCGACCGTTGTGGCGACGGAGGCTGACCTGACGCCGTTGTCGAAAATCGAGAAATCGAACGACGAATGGAAAGCGTCACTCTCGCCGGCGCAGTTCGCGGTGATGCGGCAGAAAGCGACGGAGCGGCCGGGATCAAGCGCGCTCTTGCACGAACATCGCGCGGGAATTTTCCGCTGCGCGGGTTGCGATGCGCCGCTCTTTGCGAGCGATGCGAAATTCGAATCCGGCACAGGCTGGCCGAGTTTCTTCAAGACGTTCGTGGACAAGAATGTCGCGACCGCGAAAGACAAGAGTCTTTTTGGCGAGCGTGACGAAGTTCTCTGCGCGCGTTGCGGAGCACATCTCGGTCACGTTTTTGATGACGGACCGCAACCCACCGGTTTGCGGTATTGCATGAACGGAGTGGCGCTGAAATTCGAGCCGCGCCCGTAGTCAGTTGTAGTTGCGCCTTGTCAGGCAACGCCAACTGAATTAAGGCCCGTCGGTCGGGCATGATCGATCCTTCGCAACAGAACCTCAATCGCCAGCTGATGCAGCGCATCGCCGCGGGCGACCAAGGCGCGTTCGGCGAATTATACGATCGGCTAAGCGGTCCGCTTTTCGCGCTCGCCTTCAACATGCTGGGCGATAAAAACGAAGCGGAGGACGCGTTGCAGGAAGTATGTTTGCAGGTCTGGCGACGGGCCGCGAATTACGATGCGGAGAAGAGCAGCGTCTTCACCTGGGCGGTGATGATGACGCGCTCGAAAGCGATCGATCGATTGCGCGCGCGTGGGCGGCGGCAGCGCGTCGTGGCCGGTTCGATCGAAGACGAAGAGAACCAGCGCGAGCTTGCGTCTGAAGCGGATGACGCAGCGGATACTTCAGAGAAGAATGACGAGGCGGCGCGGGTGCGTTCGGCTTTGCGCGCATTGCCTAACGAACAAAAGGAAGCAATCGAGATGGCATTTTTTTCCGACATGACCCATGCGGAAATTGCTCAACAAAAAGGCGAGCCACTCGGCACGGTGAAAGCTCGAATACGGCGCGGGTTGATGCGGTTGCGGGATGGATTGAAATGATTTCGGAAACACAACAAGACCAGGCTTCGCTCTACGCGCTCGACTTGTTAGGCGCGGAGGAGACGGTTGCCTTCGAGCGCGAGCTTTCCGCGAACGCGGAACTGCGGACGCTGGTGCGCGAACTGCGCGAAGCTGCCGGGGCGGTGGCGTTGTCTGCGCCGCAAGGTGCGATGCCATCGGCGGGATTAAAGACTCGCGTCATGCAGCAGATCGCTTCGGAAGCGCGCAGCTCTCCTTCGTCGAATGTCATCACGCCGCGCGCGGGTGCGTTTGGTAATTGGATACCATGGGCTATCGCTGCGGCGCTCGCCATTTTCTGCGGAGTGCTCGCGGTTGATCGCTTCAACCTTCAGAAACGTCTCACCGAAGAAACCAACACTTCACCGGTGTTGGTTGCGCTCGCGCCGATGGAAGCCGCGCCGGCCAACGCGGAAGTGATGGTGGCGTGGCAGCCCGATAAACAAAACGGGATGATCAAACTGAAAAACCTTCCAGCGGCTGCGACGGACAAAGATTACCAATTATGGGCCGTCGACGCCGCGCACAAAGATCCGGTCGATGCCGGCATTTTGCGCATGACCGGCGAAGGCGTGGCGGAGATCCGCTTCCAGCCGAAAGATTCCGCGCGGCAAGTCCAAGCCTTCGCCATCAGTCTCGAACGCAAAGGCGGTGTGCCGAAAGCAGAAGGGCCAATGCTCTTTGTCGGGAAAATTTAAAGCCTAACGAGTGCTAGTGACCGTCGGCACCGGTTCCGTTTCGTGCAGCCGTCCGTAATCGACTTTTAGTTTACCGTCGGACAACTCTTCGTAGACATCGACGAATCGTTCGTCCCAGCGCATATCGCTCCAGGAATAGCCTTTCTGGCTTTGCACGGAAGCGGCCATAACGGTTTCGATCGAGACGGTGGAGGCAACAAAGAAGGCATCGCTTTTTTCCAAGTCTTCCGCAGTCGCTCCGTGCAGCGGACTTTTCTCATCGATGGTGTGCCGGATGACCAGGGCCGCGGGAAAGTTAACCATGTGCTTCGGATAGACTTCCAGATCGTAGAAGCGCCGAATTTCTTCGCCCTCCATTACGTGTTCATCGCGGGAAAAGATCAGGCGAAAACGCGCTTCGACCATGCTGGTGTGCCGAAGATTGGCGACACGAATCATCAGGCTCGGTTTGCCATCGTGGTTACCGAGCAGGATCGATTGGCTGAACAAGATGCGCGCAGTCGGCCGCGAAAAACGCACAAAGATCAAACCGGTCAGCACGGCGATGAAGACCATGCTGGCCATGATTTCGATCGTGACGACGAGGTGTCCGTAAACGGTCGCCGGATACATGTGGCCGTAGCCGACGGTGGCGAGGGTTTCCACACTGAAGAAAAACGCCTGCGGAAATGAGCCCGCTTCCATCTCGCCGATGCAGCCCGCGACCAGCCAGTAAAGGGTGGCGAATATCAGATTGATAAAAATGTAACTGCCGAAGAGAAAGAGGGCGAAGCGCGGCCAGTTCAATGACAGCACCCAGTGATAACTGTCGCGCCAATCTGCGCGCGCGGCGTTGATCTTGAGAAACTCGATCTGCCCGGCACGGACGGAAATCGGACCCCGGTGTCGTTTCATGTTTGACAGATTGCCTAACGGAATGGGAGCGCAAGAGTAACTCGCGAATGCAGTCTAGTGAGATCGAGAAAAGCTACGATTCAATTGCGACGGCGCGCATACATTTTCGCGCGGCGAGGGATCACGGCGCATTAGTTCGGGTGGAACCTGTGAACGACATCTGTTACGAAGGTGGCGCAGGACTGTTACGCGATGGATGAATTCAGTTATCTCTCCGTTCTTCTCTCGATCATTCTCGGATTGGCAGTAGCACAGATCCTGCAAGGCTTCCGCGCGCTGCTCCTCTCGCGCAGACGTGTTCATCTTTATTGGCCGGCGCTCACCTGGGCCGGTCTGCTCCTGGTGATTTTCGCGCAAAACTGGTGGGCGATGTTCGGTCTCCGCGGCATGCACGACTGGACGTTTCTCGGATTCGCCGTTGTTCTGTTCCACATGATTTTGCACTACATGCTGGCGGCCCTGGTTCTGCCGGATGTTTTGCCTAACGAGTCCATCAATCTGCACGAACATTATTACGCTCATCACGGCTGGTTTTTCGGCGTCGCGGCGCTCGATGTTTTGGTTAGTTTGCTCAAGGACCTGGTTCTGACCGGCTCGTTAACCGACCATACCAATCTCGCATTCCACTTGGTGTTTATCGGCAGCGCCGTAACTGCCGCGACGACGAAGCGCGAATGGTTTCACAAGTTCACCACCATTTTCATCGCGGCCCTGTTTGCGTTCTATATCTCGCTTCTCTTTGTGCATTTGCGTTAAAGAGCCACTACAATTTGCTTCCGATTCTTGCGGTCCTCAGAGATACGTCTCACTTTCACCATTCGTTAGGAGAATTTTTGTGAACGAAAAATACGCAGCGCTGCTGACCGAAGTTAAAACGAAAAATCCCGCCGAGCCGGAATTTCACCAGGCGGTGCAGGAAGTGGTCGAGTCGCTCACCCTCGTGCTCGATAAACACCCGGAATATCGCAAAGCGAAAATCCTCGAGCGCATCATCGAGCCGGAGCGCGTGATCATGTTTCGCGTGCCGTGGCAGGACGACGCCGGCGAGCTGCACGTCAATCGCGGCTTCCGCATCCAGATGAACAGCGCGATCGGGCCTTACAAAGGCGGTCTGCGTTTTCATCCCTCGGTCAATCTCGGCATCCTGAAGTTTCTCGCCTTCGAGCAGGTCTTCAAAAACGCCCTCACGACACTTCCGATGGGCGGCGGCAAAGGCGGCGCCGATTTCGATCCGAAAGGAAAAAGCGACAGCGAAGTAATGCGCTTTTGCCAGGCCTTCATGTGCGAATTGTTCCGCCACATCGGTCCCGACACCGACGTGCCGGCGGGCGACATCGGCGTAGGCGCGCGCGAGATCGGATTTCTTTTCGGCATGTACAAGCGACTGAGGAATGAGTTCACCGGCGTCATGACCGGCAAAGGTCTGACCTGGGGCGGCTCGGTGATTCGACCGGAAGCGACTGGCTACGGCGCCGTTTATTTCGCGGCGGAAATGCTGAAGACGCGCAAGGAAGAGTTGAAAGGCAAGACGTGCCTTGTTTCCGGCAGCGGCAACGTCGCGCAATACACCGTCGATAAGCTGATCTCGTTAGGCGCGAAAGCCGTCACGCTTTCCGATTCGAGCGGTTACATTTTCGACGAAGCCGGCATCGATCGCGAGAAGCTCGCCTTCGTCATGGATTTGAAGAACAATCGACGCGGCCGGATTTCCGAATACGCCGATAAATTCAAAGGCGCCGCCTTCACCGCGCTCGACAAGAAAACCGATCACAATCCGCTCTGGGATCACAAAGCGCAGTGCGCATTTCCGAGCGCGACGCAAAACGAGATCAACGGCAAAGACGCCGCGAATCTTTTGCGCAACGGCGTCTACGTTGTCTCGGAAGGCGCGAACATGCCGACGACGATCGACGGCGTGAATCAATTTCTCGATGCGAAAATTCTTTTCGGTCCCGGCAAAGCCGCCAACGCCGGCGGCGTCGCCACCTCAGGTTTAGAAATGGCGCAGAACAGCATGCGCATTTCCTGGACGCGCGAAGAAGTGGACGCGCGCCTTTTCAACATCATGAAGACCATTCACGAATCGTGTTATCGGACGGCGGAGAAGTACGGCACGCCCGGCAATTACGTGAACGGCGCGAACATCTCCGGCTTCCTCAAAGTCGCGAACGCGATGATGGACCAGGGGTTGGTCTAACGAGTGATAAAGAAACGCTATGAGCGCTTATCCGAGAAGCCCGAAGGAAAAGACGCGCGGCATGATGTATTTCCCGCGCATGCTGGACAAGATCCGGATGCACGCGCGCGATGAATTGCACGAGGATTATCATCAGAACCTCGGCAACTCGAAGGCGGCCGACGGTGTTTGCTGTTCCTTCATGCACGTTGATTATGCGCAACTGCGTGAGCGCGCGCTGCAAGGCGGGACCGATGAGGAGATCCAGGATTGGTGTTTCGAAAAAGGACGGCCGCTGAACGACGGCGACCTCTTTGTTTGGAACAACTTCGCCGCCAAACTGGGGTGGAACGATTTTGCCGCGCCCACGCTGGCCAGGCGCAAAAAAGAAATGGGCATCGAAGATCGGCAGGACATCGTCACCATTCCAGACCTGATCGATTATGATGAAGGCCGTCTGAAATGAACGATTTTGTTCTGAAACGTTTCGCAGAACCCGACGAAGTGCGGACGTTTGAGAAAGGAAAATTCGAAGTGGTAAAGATCGGCGGTATGACGATCGGCCGCGCCAGTTATGAACCAGGCTGGAAATGGTCGGTGCATGTGGGCGCGGCGGCGGGCGCAACATCCTGTCAGGTCGAACACGTCGGGATGGTCGTCTCCGGTTGTGCGGCGTGTCAGATGGATGACGGCCGCTATTTTGAAATGCGCGCCGGCGAACTCTTTTATATCGGGCCCGGCCACGACAGTTGGGTGGTAGGCGACGAGCCGTATGTTTCGTTCCATTTTCTGGGCGCGGAAAAATACGCGCACGATTAATTTTAGTTCTCGTTAGGCAACCAACCAACTATCTAGAGTTTCAAGCAATGGATCAGACCGCGCCTCCTTCGCCTCCACCACCGCCACCCCCATTGCCCAGACCCGGTTGGTGGAGTCGTAATTGGAAATGGTTTGTTCCGGTTGGTTGTCTTTCTTTCATCGCGATCATCGCAGTCTTCGTTACCTGCATCATCGTTTTCGTCTTCAGCGTGATGAAGTCGTCCGACGTTTACAAAACTGCGCTCAGCCGGGCCAAGGCCAATCCCGAGGTCGTAGCCGCGCTCGGCACTCCGATTAAGGATGGTCTCTTCGTTTCAGGAAACACGCACGCCGACGGCGCGTCCGGTGAAGCCAACCTCTCCATTCCGATTTCCGGACCAAAAGGAAGCGGCACGGTTTACGTCGTGGCGACCAAGGTGGCCGGCCGCTGGAATTATTCCACGATGGAAGTCGAAATTTCCGGAAACAAAGACCGCATCGATCTGAATCAGGATTGATTTTCGCGCAGCGTGCGCGCGACAACGAACTCATTTTACCTCAAGCGATTCGCAGCGACAGTCGCGCATGCGAGATCTTGCCAGCCGCACCGTTTGCGTCGCCGCATCATTCATTGCGGCTGTTTTTTTTGTCGTCACGACGCAGGCCCAGGAGGAAACGCCGACCCCGACACCAGCGGCCACACCGACCTTGTTCTCCGCGCAAACACTGAATGAACTAAAACAACTCCAGCAGGCGGCGATGAGCAGCGATTATGCATTTCGCCAGGTCGCGCACCTTACTAACAACATCGGACCGCGCTTAACTGGATCGGCGCAGGCGCAAAAAGCGGTCGAGTATGTCGCGTCGGAGTTGAAAGCGATGGGCGCGGAAGTGCAGTTAGAGAAAGTGATGGTGCCGCACTGGGTGCGCGGCGAAGAAACCGCGGCGTTGGTCGAGTGGCCGGGAATGGCCGCCAACACGACCCAGAAAATTGTGCTCTGCGCGCTCGGTGGCAGCGTCGCTACACCTGCGGAAGGAATGACCGCTGAAGTGATTGTGGTGCACGACTTCGATGAGTTGGACTCGTTAGGCAAAGAAAAGATTTCCGGCAAGATCGTCGTCTTTAGTTATCCGTTCGATAAAGCCATGGCCGCGGAAGGTCATGCCGGCGACGCCTATGGTGATGCCGTCCGCTATCGCAGCGACGCGCCGGTGGCGGCCGCGCGCCTCGGCGCGGTTGCATGTTTGATTCGCTCGGTCGGCGGTGCGGATTACCGATTACCACACACCGGTTCGACGAGATACCTGACGGACGCTCCGAAGATTCCGGCGGGCGCGGTTACCTATGAAGATGCAGACCTGATCGCCGCGCTGACCGCGCAGGGACCGGTGAAGATGAAGCTGACACTCACGCCGCAAACTTTGCCGGACGCGGAAAGTTTCAATGTCATCGGCGATGTGAAAGGCAGCGAGCATCCCGAGCAAGTCGTGATCGTCTCCGGCCATTTGGATTCGTGGGACCTCGGCACCGGTGCGATTGACGACGGTGCGGGCGTAGCGGTTTCGATGCAGGTCGCACAACTCGTTAGGCAACTGAAGTTGAAACCGAAGCGCACCATTCGCATCATCGCCTGGATGAATGAAGAGAACGGACTGCGCGGCGGGAAAGGCTACGCCAAAGACCACGAGTCCGAGATGGCGAACCAGTTCGCGGCCATCGAAACGGACGGTGGCGCCGATCATCCGCTCGGCATGAATATCCAAGGGAAAGCAGTAATCAAAGATATGCTCAAGCCGGCCGCAAAATTCTTGGAGCCGATCGGCGCGCAATTACTCGCCGTCGTCGAACACTCCGGCGCCGACATCGGCCCACTCGCGAAACTCGGCGTCCCGTGTTTTGCGCCGATTCAAGACAACCGTTTCTATTTTAATTACCACCACACTGCGGCCGACACGCTCGATAAGATTAAGCCAAAAGATTTGGCGGAAACCGCAGCGCTCGATGTTGTGATCGCCTATGCGCTGGCGAATCTTGAGCAGCCGCTGCCGCGCTGAGCGCCGTCGCGAATTGCGACATAAGTGTCGGGTTGTTAACGCAAATTTAGCGCCGCGTTTCGGCTGCCCAAGGGAAAGCGCATCGGTACGCGCGTTGCTTAGTGAATGGCATGTTCGAAATCAGCGTGTTCCTCATTGCCATGGGTTCAGTCATTGCGAGCATTCTTGTCGCCTGCAAGACAGAATCATCCATCGGATCCAGTGTCGATGATGCGATCGCGCGCTGACGTGTTCGTTTCTTTACCGGCAAGACGCAGCGCGTAGGTTCACCGCCACTCATGGCGGTCACCGAAGAACAGATTAAGGAAGCGCTCAAGGCGGTTAAGTATCCCGGCTTTAGTCGCGACATCGTTTCGTTCGGTCTCGTCAAAGGCATCGAGATCAAGAACAGCTCGGTCACGGTGCAACTCGCCCTGGCCACGAATGAGCCGGCCATTCCGCGTGCGATCAAAACAGATGCGGAAAGTGCCCTGCAAAAAATCGCCGGCCTAACGAGTGCTAAAGTATTGATTGATATTCACGCGCCGCCAGCTGGCGCAGGCGCGGCCGGAGTGGGAGCGACGCGCATCGAGGGAATCAAGCACGTCATCGCGATTGCCAGCGGCAAAGGCGGCGTCGGTAAATCAACCGTCGCGGCGAATCTCGCGGTCGCGTTGCAGCAAAGCGATGCGCGCGTCGGCTTGTGCGATTGCGATATTTACGGACCGAGCATTGGGATGATGTTCGGCGTCCGCGAACGACCGACCGCAACGGAAGAAAACAAAATCATTCCGATCGAGCAATACGATCTCAAACTCATGTCGATGGGTTTTCTGCTCGACGATACTTCCCCGGCGATTTTGCGCGGACCGATGGTGACGCGCTATACGCAACAATTCCTGCGACAAGTGGAATGGGGCGAGCTGGATTTTCTCGTGCTCGATTTGCCGCCGGGCACTGGCGACATTCAACTCACTATTGTCCAGACCGTCGCACTCGCTGGAGCGATCATCGTCACCACGCCGCAGGAAGTTGCGCTGATCGACGCGCGCAAAGCGGCGACCATGTTCGAAAAAGTAAATGTGCCCGTGCTCGGCTTGATCGAAAACATGAGCTACTTCATTTCGCCCGACAGTGGAAAACGTTACGACATTTTTGGAAACGGCGGCGGCGAACGCGAAGCAAAACGTTTGCGCGTGGACTTGTTAGGCCAAATTCCCATCGACATGGCCACGCGCGAATCCGGCGATCGCGGCCGGCCGATTACCGCAGAGATGCCGGATTCACCGGTCGCGGCGGAGTTTAGGAAGATAGCGAAACGCCTCCGCGAAACGCTGCCTTGAAACGGTACAACGACAGGCGGCTTTGAATAGGTACGGCCGATGCTAAGTCTAACAACAGCAGAACGGTTTTCGTTGACCCGGCTTATCCGATATGAAAGACAATTCCGAAATGGTCGCTGCGGCACTTGAGCAGTCCCAGTTCGTAAAGAACTCTGTCCTCTACAAAGAGTTCCTGGCCGAGCGGGAAGAAATTTTGAAACACAAATGGATCGAGAGCGAAAAAGCCGGCTCAGATATTGGCTTTGAAAAAGCGCTGCTCGATTGGATATTGAAACATCGCTCGAACTGGCGAAGTAAAAGAATGAGGGAGGGCCGGCCAGCGACGCCCTCCTAATTTTTGTACGCATCCTTTAATGCGATCCCGCGAGATCGCGAAGGAAGCTGAATGACCAAACCAACACCTGCTAAAATCGAAGGCGCTCCAGTCCTGGATGCCGCCGCCATCCGCAATGCGCTCCGCCGCATCGCGCATGAAATCATCGAGCGGAACTCCGAGCTGAGTTCCGTCGTTCTTGTCGGGATTCCGTCGCGCGGAGTTGAGATCGCCGAACGGCTGGCGGGTTTCATCGAGGAATTTTCCAAAGCGAAAATCGAAACCGGCGTCATCGATGTCTCGATGCATCGCGATGATGTCGGAAAACGCGCGGAACTTCCGATTGTTGCTGCCTCGCGACTCCCACTTCCGCTGGAAGGGCGCACGGTCATTATCGTCGATGACGTTTTCTACACCGGTCGCACGACCCGTGCGGCGATGGATGCGATCGGTTCCTTCGGCCGGCCTGCGCGAATTCAACTCGCGACCCTGATCGACCGCGGTCATCGCGAACTTCCGATTCGCGCGGATTACGTCGGCAAAAATTTACCGACCGCGGTCGGCGAACGTGTGCGTCTGCGACTCGAGAATGTCGACAACGAACCGGATGCCGTTTGGTTGATCAGGGAATGAATTTTCGCCACGAAAAAATCCTGCGATGAACACCGAACGTCGTTGGAATCGCAAAGATCTTGTCGGCATTCGTGAATTATCGGCCGACGAAATCACTTTCGTTCTCGATACTGCCGACGCTTTCAAGCAAGTCGGGACACGCGAAGTGAAAAAAGTCCCGGCGTTGCGCGGGAAGACGCTGGTCAATTTTTTTGTCGAGCCGAGCACGCGTACGCGAACTTCGTTCGAACTCGCAGCCACACGCCTAAGCGCAGACGTGATCAATATCTCCGCGACCACTTCTAGCCTAACGAAAGGTGAGACGCTCAAGGACACCGCGAAAATCCTGGAGGCCTATCACGCGGACATCATCGTCCTGCGACATAGCTCAGCCGGTGCACCGCAGTTTCTGGCGGAACGACTGCGTTCGAGCGTGATTAACGCCGGCGACGGCGCACACGAACATCCGACGCAGGCGCTGCTCGATCTTTACACGATTCGCGAGCGACGCGGCTCTATCGCCGGACTGCATGTCGCGATCATTGGCGACATACTTTTCAGCCGCGTGGCGCGTTCGAATATTTTCGCGCTGCTGAAACTCGGGGCGCGCGTCACGCTCATTGGACCGAGCACGCTTGTGCCGCGCGAATTCGAAAAACTCGGCGTGAACATTTCGCATCGCATCGATGAAGTTCTGCCGACGGTCGATGTCGTGAACCTCTTGCGGATCCAACACGAGCGTCAGCGCAAAGAATATTTCCCGGGACTCGGCGAATACATCCGGCTCTTCGGCCTAACGAAAGCTCGCGCCAAATTGCTCAAGCCCGATTGCCTCATCATGCATCCCGGTCCGATTAATCGCGGCGTCGAGATCGACAGCGATCTGGCCGACGGGGTGCAAAGCGTCATCCTCGATCAGGTCACAAACGGCCTCGCCGTGCGCATGGCCGTTCTTTATCTCTGCGGAGGAATCGCCGCGTGAGTGGGATCATCATTCGAAACGGCCGGGTCATCGATCCCGCGAATAAGCGCGATGAGATCGCTGATCTCTTTGTCGCTGACGGGAAAATCGCGAACAAGAGTGATGACGCTGAAGTCATCGATGCGGCTGGGCTGATCGTCGCGCCAGGCTTGATCGACATTCACGTTCATTTCCGAGAACCCGGATTCGCCTGGAAAGAGACGATCGAATCGGGCGCGCGATGCGCCGCGGCGGGCGGATTCACCACCGTCGTTTGCATGCCGAACACTTCGCCGGTGGCCGACAGTCCGAGCACGATCGCGTTGATCAGGGATCGCGCGGCGGCCAAAGCATGCGTGAATGTTTTGCCGACCGGCGCCATCTCAAAAAATCTCGCGGGCGAAGAACTGGCGCCGATTGGTTCGCTCGCGCAAGCCGGCGTCGTTGCGATCACTGACGACGGACATTGCGTGCAGAACAACGAGCTGATGCGCCGCGCCGTCGAATACGCGCGCATGGTCGGCGTGCCGGTGCTCGATCATTGCCAGGATTACAATCTCGTCGGCAACGGCGTCGTGCACGAAGGCTATTGGAGCACGTTGCTCGGCTTGCCCGGCTGGCCCTCCGCCGGCGAAGAAGCGATCGTCGCGCGCAACATTCTGCTCGCAGAACTTTGCGATCATCACATCCATTGCCAGCACATCAGCGCCGCCGGCAGTGTTCGTTTGCTGCGCGAAGCCCGTGCGCGCGGTGTGAAAATCAGCGGCGAAGTTTGTCCGCATCACATCGCGCTGACGGATGAGTCGATTCAGAACTTCGACACGAATTACAAAATGAACCCGCCGTTGCGAACGCAGATGGACATCGACGCGCTCCTCGCCGGCATCGCGGACGGGACACTCGATATTCTGGCGAGCGACCACGCGCCGCACGCGCAGTTCGAGAAGGAAGTGGAGTTCGATCAGGCGCCGTTCGGAATTCTCGGATTGGAAACGGAGCTTGGCCTGTTCCTCGATTTGCTCGTGCACAAAACGAAGACGATCGAGCTGCCGCGCCTCATCGAAATGTTCACGGCGAATCCCGCACGCCTGTTGAATTTGGAAGCAGGCAACCTTTCGTTAGGCGCGAATGCCGACGTGACGCTGATCGATCCGGATCTGCAATGGACTTATCAATTGAATGAGTCGGCGAGCTTGTCGCGCAATTCGCCGTTCGACGGCTGGAAGATGAAAGGCCGCGCAGTGCGAACGATTGTGCGCGGCGAGACGGTCTGGAATCTTTAACTTCCGTAGCCGCCGGAGATGTAACTCTCCAGTTGCTTCAAGGTCGCGCTCTGCACGGAGATGACGTGCTTGACCAGATCGCCAATCGAAATCACGCCGACCAGTTTCCCATTTTCCACCACCGGCAAATGCCGCACGCGTTTGTCGGTCATGAATTGCAGGCAATGATCCACGCTCTCCTTCGGCTCAACCGTGGTCAGGTGCGTCGACATGATTTCGCTCACCTGCGTCTCGCGCGATTTCTTGCCGCGCAACATCACTTTGCGCGTGTAATCGCGTTCGGAAATGATGCCGACTAGATGTTCGCCTTCCATCACGACGAGTGCGCCGCAATTTTTCTCGGCCATCTTCGCGACCGCGTCATAAACTGTCGCCTCGGGCGCGACCGAGAAAACGTCGCCGCTTTTTTGGCAAAGGATGGCGTCGATCGTGCCGGTGACGTTCATGCGCGGGGAACGAACGTAACCCACGCGCTTTCGCGCACGCAAGGATTCTCTCGACGTTCTAGCGCGCTTTCGCGAAGACGAACTTAAATTCGCATTGCTGTGGTCGCACTTGCGGCACCTCGGCCGCGAGCGAAAGACGCAACGCGCGCAGAATTTTGATCCCGCGCTCGAGGCGATCGGGCCGAAGGGAGTAAGGAACGGGCAGCAGCGTGCTGCGACGGTAACGATTGGAATAATGTTTCATCGGCGCCATCTTGCAGACGCGGGTAGGACATTGGTTGTCCGATGGTGTAATTTTCTCAAAAATGTCCGAAAAACTTTCAGGCACCTCGCGCCCACCGCTGGAACGCATGATGCGTATCCACGCGGAGCTGAAAGCGGGCGGTTATCCGAATTGCCGCAAAATGGCGGAGGAAATCGAAGTCTCCTCGAAGACGATCCAACGCGATCTCGATTTTATGCGCGATCGGCTGGGGCTGCCGATCGATTACGATCCCCTGCGCTTCGGCTTCTACTACACGCAGGAGGTCGCGAGTTTTCCGAGCATTGAAGTTTCGGAAGGAGAAATGGCGGCACTCTTCGTCGCGCAAAAAGCGCTTGGGCAATATCGCGGGACACCGTTCGAGCGGCCGCTCCGCTCGGCCTTTCGGAAAATCGCCGATGGCTTGCGCCAACACGTTTCCTTTTCCTGGAGCGATCTGGAGGAGACGATCTCATTCCACAGCGCGGGCGCGAGCGTGGCGGATCTGGAGATGTTCGAAAAGGTCAGCCAGGGCGTCCTGCGCTCGGTCGAGCTGGAATTGGAATACCGAAAACTGAAAAGCAAAGGGTATGAGCCGCGCCGGGTGCGGCCGTTCCACATCGCGTGCCTGGAAAATCAGTGGTATCTCTTCGCCGAAGACCTGGAACGAAAAGATTTGCGGACCTTCGCGCTGCCGCGCATGCGCAAGGTCAGCCTAACGAATACAAGATTTCGAAGACCGGCTAACTTTTCCATTAGCAAAGTTCTTAGCGGAAGCTTTGGCGTCTTCGAAGGCGGAAAGAAGCATCGCATCAAACTAAAGTTCGATGCCTTCGCCGCTCGCTTGGTGAGCGAACGCAGCTGGCATGAATCGCAGCGGTTTGTCCAAGGAAAAGATGGCTCAGCCAGCCTGACGCTCGAACTCGGCGGCCTGGAAGAAATCGAGCGCTGGATTCTCAGCTGGGGCAGTCATGTGCGCGTGCTGGAACCGAAGCAACTTGTCGAAACCGTGCGCGAGCAAGCCCGCGCGGTCGCGTGCCTTTATGCCTAACGAGTGCTGCGCGAGAATTTCTCTTCGATCATGTCATGCAGCTTCGCGCCGATCTTCGGCTGATCGAGCCGCTGCACCACTTCGTCGAGAAAGCCGGCCACCAGTAAATGCTGCGCCACGTTTTTCGGAATGCCGCGCGCCAGCAGGTAGAACAACTCTTCTTCGTTGAGCTGTCCCGAAGTCGCCCCGTGGCTGCACTTCACGTTGTCGGCTAGAATTTCGAGGCCCGGCATCGAGTTCGCTTCCGCGTCGTCGCTGAGAAGGAGATTCCTTACCGTTTGGTAGGCGTCGGTAAAATGCGCATGCGGCTCGACGCGAATAAGTCCGCCGAAAGTTGTGCGCGACTTGTCGCTCAGTGAATTTTTGTAAAGCAGGTCGCTCGTCGTGTGCGGCGAAGCATGTTCCTGCAACGTGCGCGCGTCGAATTCCTGCGCGCCTTGTGCGACGGCGACCGCGAGGAGATCGCTCCGCGCACCTTCCCCAGCCAGTCGGCTAAAGCTTTCGAAACGCGAATAGGCACCGCCAAGATTGAGATTCAAACTCAGGGCCGAAGCGTCGCGCTCGACCGTGGTCGCATTCATTTGAATGGAGAGAACCTTCTCGTTCCAGTTTTGCGCACAAACGTAGGTGACCTTGGCGCCGCGGCCGACCACGAGATCGTTTACGCCGCAGGCAAAGCCGCAACGTCCTTTTTGCGAGGAACGAAAATGCTCGACCAGCGTTACCTTCGACATTTCATCGGCGATCAGCAACGTATGCGGAAAGACCGAGGCGTTCTCCGCATTGAGCCAGTGAAAAATCTCGATCGGTAATTCCACTTCCACGCCGCGCGGGATGTAGACAAACGTTCCCGCCCTAACGAGTGCTTCATGCAGCGCGGCAAACTTGGCCGAGCCGAGCGGCGTCGGCCGGGCGATGAAATGTTTACGGAAAAGATCTTCGTGTTCGATCAAGCCGCGCTCGAGCGGTTTCAGAATCACGCCGCGTTTTTGGAGTTCGTCCGACAACGGATCGCGGCGCAGAAGAAAATCGTCCGCGAAAATCAAACGTCCCGCGACCTGCTCTAACGAACGCGAAAGATCGAGAATTTCGGCGCGCTCCTCTTCATCGGGAGAATCACCAAAAAGGAACGGCTCCAAATCGAGTGCGTTCACATTTGAGAAACGCCACGCTTGATCCTTTCGGTTTGGCATCGGCAGCGCATTGAAGCGCGACCACGCTTCCGTTTGCCGCTCGTGAAACCATTGCGGCAGATCGTTGGCGTGCTCGTCGGAAGGTCCGGAGAGAATCGCGCGCGCGGAATTTTCCTGCGGCAATTCGGTCTCCGTCATTTCATCCAGCACAGCGCTCTCGTGGCTCATTGTCGATTTGATTCCAGAAGACAACGCGCCGCGCGTTAGCCGACCGAACCTTCCATCTCGAGTTCGATGAGACGCTTCAGTTCGACGCTGTATTCCATCGGGAATTGGCGGACGAGATCGTTGACGAATCCGTTCACGCTCAAGCTCATCGCTTGCGCTTCGGTCAGGCCGCGCTGCTGCATGTAGAAGATCTGATCCGCGGAGACCTGCGAGACGCTGGCTTCGTGCTGCACGGAGTTTCCGGTGCCGCGGACGGTGATGGCCGGATAAGTGTCGGTGCGGCTGTTTGAGTTGATCAGCAGCGCGTCGCACTCGGTGTTGTTCTTGCAGTTCTTGAGATGCTTCGGGACGTGCACGAGTCCGCGATAAGTGGCGCGGCCGGTGCCGATGCTGATCGATTTGGAAATAATGTTGCTGGTCGTTTCGTCGGCGGCGTGAACCATTTTCGCGCCGGTGTCCTGATGCTGACCGTTGCTGGCGAGCGCGATGGAAAGAACTTCGCCGCGCGCCTTGCGTCCTTTCAAGACGACGCCGGGATATTTCATGGTGAGACGCGAACCGATGTTGCAATCGATCCATTTGATCTCGGCTTCTTCGTGCGCGAGACCGCGTTTCGTCACGAGATTGAAAACGTTGGCCGACCAATTTTGCACGGTGATGTATTGGATCTTTGCACCCTTCATCGCGACCAACTCGACGACTGCGCTGTGCAGAGTGGCGGTGTTGAATTTCGGCGCGGTGCAGCCCTCCATGTAAGTCAGTTCCGCACCTTCATCGACGATGATGAGTGTGCGCTCGAATTGTCCGAAATTTTCGGCGTTGATGCGGAAGTAAGCCTGCAGGGGATGTTTCACCTTCACGCCGGGCGGGACGTAGATGAACGAGCCGCCGCTAAAGACCGCGGAATTGAGCGCGCTGAATTTGTTGTCGCCGGTCGGAATGACTTTGCCGAACCATTTCCGGAAAATTTCCGGATGATTCTTTCAAACCATCGCTTGAGCCGACGAAGATGACGCCCTGTTCGCCGACGGCTTTTTTGATGTTGGAATAAACCGCTTCGCTATCGAACTGCGCTTCGACACCGGCGAGAAATTTTCGTTCCTGTTCCGGAATACCGAGGCGTTCGAAAGTGCGCTTCACGTCTTCCGGCACATCTTCCCAATTGCGTTTCGGCTGCGTGCCGCCGCTCAGGTAATAGCGGATGTTTTCGAAAACGATCGCCTCAAGATCCTTGCTCGCCCAATGCGTCGGCATCGGCTTGCTCAGGAAAGTCTTGTAGGCGTTAAGCCGAAATTCGCGCACCCACGCCGGATCGTCCTTCACATTCGAAATGAAGTGAATCGTGTCTTCCGTCAGGCCGACGCCGGCATCGTGCAGTGCTGGAACGTCGTAACGGAAGTCGCCTTTGTTTCTCTCGATATCGAGAACTGATTGTTCGTTAGGCATATTGTTTACTTCTCGTTAGGCCAGGGCTGGTTCGGCGAGATCGTCGCGCACCCAGTCGTAACCTTTTTCTTCCAACTCCAGCGCCAAATCTTTTCCGCCGCTGCGGACAATGCGCCCCTGCACCATGACGTGCACGTGATCGGGCACAATGTAATCGAGCAAGCGCTGATAATGCGTGATCAACAACACGCCGATCTTCGGCCCACGTATCGAATTCACACCGTTGGCCACAATCTTCAGCGCGTCGATGTCCAAACCGCTGTCGGTCTCATCGAGTACCGCATATTTCGGTTCCAAAAGCGCGAGCTGAAGAATCTCATTCCGCTTTTTCTCACCGCCGGAAAAACCTTCGTTGACCGAGCGCGAGGTAAAGGAGCGATCCATTTCGAGCAGATCCATTTTCTCGTAAAGCTTCGCGTAATAATCCGTGGCTTCGAGTTCCTCGCCTTCCGGCAAACGCGCCTGCACCGCCGCGCGCAGGAAATTAGCGATGGTCACGCCCGGAATCTCATTTGGATATTGAAAGGCCATGAAGAGCCCTTTGCGCGCGCGTTCATCCGGTGCGAGCGCGAGAATATCTTCGCCGTCCATGGTCACGGAGCCACCCGTCACCTGATAATCGGGATGGCCGGCCAGCACTTTCGCGAGCGTGCTCTTGCCGGATCCGTTCGGGCCCATGATGGCGTGCACTTCGCCCTTCGGCACGGCCAGGCTAAGGCCCCGGATGATTTCCTGTTCCGGAATCGAGGCGCGTAAATCTTGTATCGCTAGCTGGTTCATTTTTCGGAAAAGAAACCTAATCGATTTCGCCGCTTTTGCTAACGGCGTTTAGCCAGAGTGGGCCCAGCGGCACGTCCTGTGCTTTTATGGTTATTCTAATTGATGAACGAACACGCCAACGCCGCTTCAAGCCGCCTGACTGCGCCGGAGATTGCCAGCGAATTAAATAACCTGTTGCAGATCATCTCGGGCTCGAGCGAGTTGATCGAAAATATCTGGGAAGGAAAACCCGGGGCCGCGAAATATTTTTCCATGTTGCGCGAAAGTGTGGCCCGCGCGGCTGATGTCACGACTGATTTGGTGGAACTTTCCGGACGATTAAGCGGCAAGATCGTGCTGCATCCGGATTTCGCACGGAGGCTGACGGCGCCGAACACTGCGCGGAAGCGCGTCATGATAGTGGATGATGAGAAGATGCTGCTCATCCTGACCAGTGAGATTTTACGCGAGGCTGGATACGACGTTGTGACCGCGCAATCCGGGTTCGAATGTCTCGATCAGTTTCGCCTGAGCGGCCGCCAATTCGATCTCGTCCTGCTCGATTTGAACATGCCGCTGATGGACGGCGAAGAAACTTTCCAGCGTTTACGCGCGCTCCAGCCGGATTTGCCGATCATGCTTTGCACTGGCTATGTGCAGCAGGAACGGCTCGATCAGTTGCTCGCGGCCGGTCTTTCTGGCTTCGTGCAAAAACCGCTCGGGCCACGCCAATGTCTCGCCAGCGTCCGCGCCCTTCTGGAAGACGGCGAGCCGGAAATAGTTGCTGCGAGTTAGCCAGCCGGAATTTCCCCCACGCGAATTGCCGTTTGCGGATTTTCCTTCCGCAATCGAACATCCGAAATCCGCCCTCGGATTTTGCCCTGTGGTGTAACGGTAACACAGCGCCCTTTGGAGGCGTTATTCATGGTTCGAATCCATGCGGGGCAGTTCATCAGTTGCAGACAAAACAAATTCTCTCTCGCATGTGGCGCGGCGTTTGGAGGCGACTCTTCGCGAAAGAAACTTTGCTCTGCGCCCTCGCGCTTTCGCCCGGATCGATTTTCGTTCTCACGCAGCTCCCGCCGCTCTGGCGCGACTGGGACAGCATCGGACAACTCACCTCGCCGCCCGGGCAGTTCATTCTCCTGCAATTTCCCGCGCTCTATCCGTTCCTGAGTCGATTGCCGTTGTTCTTGGTTTCCGGCCTAACGAGTCTTGCCCACGGCACGCGGCTCTACGTCGATCCGCACGCCCACGTTCTGTTGAATGACGGCGGTATTTATCTGCTCATCGTCGCGCAACATCTTGCCCTCCTCTTCGCTGTGGCACTTTTTATCGTCACGGTCGCGCAAGGCCGCGCGCGGCGTCTCGTCATCGTTCTGCTAGCCCTCGTTACGCCGGTCATATTTCTTTCCGCTCAACTCGTTTCCTCAGAAGCGGCCGGCGTTATCCTGATGATCTTGCTGCTCGCTCTCGCGCTACACATTCTTCGCGAGCAAAAGACCGACTGGCCGACCCTCAGGTTGTTCGGAATCTGTTTGTTCCTCAACATCATGACGCGCCACGTGAGCGCGATTTTCGCCGCGCTTCTGCCGCTTGGTTTTCTTTGCGCGTTCCTGCGCCGGCGTGACAAGACAACGTCGCCGCATTTGTGGCGAAATTTTTCTCGCGCGGTCACCATTGGCGTATTGGCGATTTGTTTTTCTTACGCCGCGACGTTTTTGCTGTGCGTTATTTTTCGGGAACCGTATCGCTCCATCGTCAGCCGCACGGCGGTCTATCGTCTTGATGAAATCGATCAGCTGCCACCGGCCGAGCGCGCTGCTTTCATCCGGACGCTGCAAGACAAAACCGATGATCCGCTAATCAAAGAGGCCATCCCGATTATTCTCGAAGCGAAAGGGTATTGGAGCCGTTCACTCCTTGAAATTGAGCGATTGATCGAAGCTCGCTATCCGCCGCTGCCAGCGAGAGAGCGCCGAAAAATGACCGACGCCTATCTGACAAAGATCGTCGGCCTTTTTTATTCCGAGATGCCGCCGTTCCTGGTTGAAAACACGCGCAAGTCCATCGCCAATTCTTTTTGGCAAACAACCGCCGACCAAGTGAGCACCGTATTTCTGAAAATCGGCGTCGTTTCCCTTCAGGTCTTTCGCGAAAGCCCGCGTCTCCGCGCCCGGACCAGCGGCCTAACGAGTTGTTCAGCGGAGGCGGTGGACCGTATTACTGCTTTCGCTGATCATCATTGGCTCAGCTTCGCCAACAAAATTCCCTGCGGTATCTTACTGATTGGCAGCACAGCCCTCGCGATGTTGCTCGCGCTCGCGCGACGCTTGGCGCACTGGCGCTGGCACGCGCTCTGCGCGATTTTGCTCACCAACCTCCTGCTTATGATCGGCACTTTCGCCGTCTCGCCTTATGCCGAGCGCCAGATCTTACCGGCTTGTATTTTTGCTTTTGCCAGCATCGCGCTCCTCATCGGCGGCGCCGGCCGCCGATGCGAAAATTAGTTCAACGCGCCTCCCACTCCGCAGTCGGCTGGGGCTTGTTCGCCATCGCGTTGCGCTTCGGTTCCGCGCTTCTTCTCTTGCCGCTAATTTTGCGGCATCTCTCGCCCGAAGAACTTGGCCTCTGGTATGTCTTCGTCTCGTTAGGCGCACTCGCACTCTTAGTCGACCTCGGTTTCGCCCCGAATATTGTCCGTGCCACCGGTTATCTGTGGGCCGGCTCGCGGACCCTGTTGCCCTTTGGGATTAGTCTGGAAGAAATCGAGAACAACCATCGGCCGCCTAACGTTGAAATGCTGGCCGATTTGGTCGCGTCCGTTCGCGTTTACTACCTCGCGCTCGCCGGCGTTTTATTTCTGCTCCTCAGCGGCGCGGGCGGCGCGTGGATTTGGCATAAGAGCGCCGGCCTAACGAATGCAAATTCGATTCGCGCCGCGTTTCTGGTTTACGCGCTCGGCCTCTCGTTAGGCTTCGCTCACAACCTTTGGCCGTCGCTCCTCTCTGGAATCAACGCGGTCCGCCAGACGCAACAAATCACCGCGGGCTGTCTCATCGCCCAATTTTGTCTCACCGCCGCCGGCCTCGTTCTTGGCTGGAAACTTTGGGCACTCGTTCTCGGTGCAGTCGTCGCTTACGTCGCGGAACGAATCACTGCCCGCATTGTTTTTAGCCAACTCTCGCCGCTGCGCTCCGCAAAATTTGATTTCTCTCTGATCGCCGTTCTCTGGCCAAACGCCTGGCGAGGTGCGGCGGTCGGTCTCGGCGCTTACATGATCTTGCAGGCCAACACGCTTATCTGCAGCGCCTTTCTCGATCTGCGCACCACCGCTTCGTATGGATTAAGTCTGCAGGCGGTCACGCTCCTCGTTGGCTTGAGCAGCATTTGGGTCATTGCGAAAATGCCGACGATCTATCATCTGCGCGCGCAAGGCTTGCTCACACAGATCGCACGCATTTTCCGGCAACGGATTTCATTCGCCGTCGTCACGTTTATTGTTGGCGCCATTATCTTGCTCTCGTTAGGCCAAAATCTCTTGCTGCACTTGCACGCCCAAACGTTGTTGTTGCCACGCGCGCTGCTGGCCTTGCTTCTGGTTATTCAACTTTTGGAAATGCACCACGGGCTTTACGGCGAGCTGGTGTATTCCGAAAACGTCAATCCATTCGTTAGGCCTGCGCTTATTTCGGGTGCGACCATTGTCATTTTCAGCCTCGTTCTTACGCCGCGCTTCGGGCTTTGGGGCATGTTGCTCGCGACCGGCGCCGTCCAGCTTTGCTTCAACAATTGGTGGCCCGTTCGCCGCGCCATTCGCGGTCTCGGTCCGGCTGGGCGCAATTATTGGCGCGGGTTTCTTACTGCCTCATAGCAGGCGAAGGTTTGTTCCGCGAAACGCCTCCAGCGAAACGTTTCGACATGTTTGAGTCCGGTCTCGACGGCGTGGGCACGGGCGCGTTCATCGCTCAAGAGTGACCGCATCGCCTGCACCATTTCGTCTTTGTTATCCGACGGAACGAGCGTGGCGGCACCGGCCAGATTTTCGCGCAGCGAAGAATTGTTTGCAGCGATCACGGGCACGCCGCTCGCCATTGCTTCCAGCGGCGGAAATCCAAAACCTTCGAGGAATGAGGGATAAACAAACATCGTCGCGCCAGCGTAGACGAAGGGCAGATCGGCTTCGGCAATGTAACCCGTGAGATGAACGCGATCGCGCACACTTGGCGCAAGACGAGACAACAACTCGTTAGGCGCCCACCCCTGTGCTCCGCCCAATACCAGGTGCTCAACCCGGCCCTGCGTGACTAATTCGGAGAAAGCATCGACTAGCAGCGGAAGGTTCTTGCGCGGCTCGAGGGTACCCGAGAAAAAAAATATAAGGCGCTGGGATCCCGAGCCGTTGCAAAACCGGCTGCACTTCCGCGGCCTCGCGTGGATGAAACGCCTCTTCGATTCCGCAGGCGATCGCGCGGATTTTCTCCGGCCTCGCTCCGGTCACGATGCGCAAGATGTCTGTCTTCACCGATTCGGACGGGACCGTAATCATATCTGCCTGCCGAATGCTCGCGCTCACCACGCGTTCATAGATCGGACCGCGCCGGATTGCCGGATGAGTCTGTGGCAGAAGAAACGACGACATGTCGTGGATCGTCAGGATGTGCCGCGCGCGACTGCGCCATGCCGGCATGACGAAAGTCGGCGAATGCAGGACATCGATGCGCAGCGGATAAAGAAGAATCGGCAGCAACAGTTGTTGAAAGAGAAGCCTAACGAATCGCGGTCGGAAACAAATCGGCCAAACATGGCAGTGATGCGGCAACCGGTTTATTCCGGTAAATCGCGCACGATCTTCGACGTTGATGAAGAAGAAAAACTCCGCGTGCTTTTCGAGGTGCGCCAAAGAACGCACTAATCCCATCAGGTAGCGATCGATGCCGCTGGGATGGGCGTTGAGCGCGGTGAGATCGATCGCGACTCTCATGTCCGCGCGATTTCGTGGAAATGCTTTTCGGCTTCGAGCAGCATTCGCTCTTCACTGAAATGCGTTCGCGCGCGCGCGTAACCATTCATTGCCATGCGCGCTGCATCTTCCGGCGTTGAAAAGACTCGATTGATCGCCGCGGCCAGTTCCGACATATCGCCCGGCCTAACGAGTAATCCGCTTTCGCAATCTTCGATGATTTCGGCGGCGCCGCCGCCACGCGTCGCGATGACCGGCCTTTGCGCGAGCATTCCCTCCACGATGACGAGTCCAAACGGTTCCGGCTCAATCGAAGCATGCACGATGCAATCAACCTGTTGCATGAGTTGCGCGACATCGTTGCGAAAACCCAGAAAGCTCACACGATTGGTTAGACCAAGATCGGCCACGAGCTGACGCAGTTTCCGCGCAAAGGCGTCGTCTTCTTCCGCGCCTACAAAAATTGCGTTGGCTTTCGGCACAAGCGCGAGGGCGCGCAAGACCACGTCGTGGCCTTTCCAGGGAGTGATTCGGCCGAAAACGCCCAGCGTCGGCGTTTCGTTTCGTTTTCGTTCGATCAAAGGAAATGGCGCCACACCAGCATGAACGACGCGCACCAAGTCGGCGCGTCCGCCCGCGGAAATGAAAGCGTCCGCGTCGGCTTGGGAATCCGCCAGGACCCGGGTAACGCTGCGGTTACAGGTGCGGACCAGGAGTTGCAGAGCGCGCGGATGGAAATGCGCTGGGGTGAGAAGATCGTGCAAACTCCACACGAGCGGTCTTGGCCTAACGAGTCGTGCCAGGCTCGCGGCCAAAAGTGCTTTCGGCGAATTCGCCACGACGAGATCGGCGGAGGCCGCGACGCGCGAAATTCGCCAGGCCAATCGCAAGACACTCGCAAGATTTCGCGGGCTAAAATTCGGCGAGCCACCTCTCACGCCGCGGCGCGCCCATGCGCTGCGAAAAACCAGCACGCGTACACCATTCTTTTCTAACAAATCGCGCAGCGGGCCATCGTCGAAAAGAACAACCTCGGAAGTTTCACGGAAATGGCGCGCGACCGAGAGCAGCGCCAGCTCGGCGCCCCCGATCACGCAGGTGTGATGCAGGAAAAGAATTCGCGGCCCACTCGATCTCATCGATTGCGCAGATGTTGCCGTAGTCGCCGCATCGTTTCTTTCGCGCCTTTTGTTTTCCAGATGTGTTGGGCGCGCTTCAGTTGCGCGCGCGTGTCGGCTAAAGCCGAAGCGGTGTGAGTGGTTCGCGGTCGAGAACAAAAAGGTGTGAATGATTTTATCGCGTCGTTCCAATCGAATTGCGGACGAAGACGGATGACGTTGGCGCGACACCGCTCCGCGAAGGCGGTATCGAGGGCGATTCTTTCGATAGCCCGCGCCAAATTTTCTGGATTCTCCGGCGGTACGGCGAGTCCGAGTTCGTGCCTAACGACTAATTCGGCGAAGACGTCGCCTTCCGTGCAGATGATGGGCAAACCAGCCCAGAGGCAATCGAGAAAGCGCGTCCGATAAGCGTAATGACTTTCGAGATTCGTGCGGTGCGTGCTCACGGCTGCATCGCATGCCGCGAAATAATCTCCGCGCGATTCGTAGGGGATGTAGTCGTCGATAAAATGGACATTGCCGCCGGCGAGAGCTCGCGCTTTGCGTGAGGCCGCGGTTTCCTCGTGATCTTCGCCAGGATGTTTACCGGCGAAGAAGACCAGATGAATTTCCGACGCTTCCAGAAGACGCTTGGCCTTGAGTAACGTTTCCGGATCGGTCCAATCCCAAATGCCGCCCGGCCAGACGATGATCTTTTCCGTCAGCGGAATGGAGGGAAAAATATCACGGTTTGAACTGCGAATCGGCGGCGGCGCTGGATCAATTCCAAACGGCACCACCGCGATCAACTCGTTAGGCTCACTGCGGCCGTTTGTCTCGAGTTCGCCTAACCAGTAGTCGCGTTGGCGTTCCGAAGCGCAGAGGAAGAAATCGCCACGCCGCAGGACTTGGTTCTGCAAGGCAAGGTGCGCCTGTAACTCGTCATCCTCCGCACCAGCCGCCATCAATTCGAAGAGAAATGGATCGTAGAGATCGAAGACGAGTGGGATTTTCGCGCGGCGTAGAAATGGCAGACGCACCAGTGCGTGCATCGGCAGGACCACGAGCGCGGCCTCGCGGAAAAGTGGACCAAGCGTCTCACGCGCACGACCGAGGTCGAACTCCTGAATCGCAAACTGATTCGGACCAAAATTCTCCACCCGCGGCGCAGCGACGGTGACGGAAAGTCCGGCGCGCGCCAAAGCACCCGCCAGACCGAGAACGCGAATAGCCGCGCCGCCACGACGTGGCCCGATGACATCGAAGGTCACGAAAAGAACCTGTCTTGCGCTATCCATCCTGCCCTGACGAAGGCAGCATTGCGCCATGGATGAAAGTTCAATCTTCCGCCTCGTCTGTTGACGCTGCCCGCGCGCGACGATATGACGAAGCTGGGCCTGTTATGGAACAACTCACTTTCAGCGTAGTCATTCCGGTTTGGAATGGGCGCGCGCATTTGCCCGCCTGCCTGGAAGCGTTAGCCGCGTCCGAGCGGCAACCGGACGAGATCGTCGTGGTTGACGACGGTTCGGACGACGATTCCGCGACGATCGCGCACGCGCACCGCGCGAAAGTTTTGCGCCTAACGAGTGGTCCGCTCGGTCCGGCGACGGCGCGCAATCGCGGAGTGGAGGCCAGTTCCGGCGACGTGATCGTTTTCGTCGATTGCGACGTGGCGGTGCATCGGGAAACGCTCGGCCTGATCGAAAAACAATTCCTGGCTGATCGCAAAGTGTGCGGGGTTTTTGGTTCCTACGATGATCAACCGCGCGAGGTCGATCTCGTTTCTCTCTATCGAAATCTGCTGCATCACTACGTCCACCAACAGAGTCGTCGCGAAGCGTCCACGTTCTGGGCCGGTTGTGGAGCGATTCGCCGTGAAACGTTCGAGCGGGAGAATGGTTTCGACGAAACTTATCGCTGGGCCAGCATCGAAGATATCGAATTAGGCATGCGCCTGACGACAGCGGGCCATCGATTGCTACTCCGGCGCGATATTCAAGCCACGCACGGTAAACGCTGGACGCTTTGGGAAGTGATCTACACCGATATTTTCCGTCGAGCCGTTCCGTGGACGCGATTACTCCTGAGCGAGAATTCTTTGCCCAACGACTTAAATCTTCGGTTGGAGAATCGCATTAGCGCGCTCGCTGTGTGGAGTCTTTTGATATTACTGATCGCCGGCGCGACGCATCATCGATTACTGCCCGCGACCCTGATTCCACTGACCATTTTGTTGACGTGCAACTACGGCCTTTATCGTCTTTTTCTTCGCCGTGGTGGATTCTTCTTCTCGTTAGGCGCGATTTTGCTGCATTGGCTGCACTACTTTTATTCGACCGCCACTTTCGTTATTCTAACTGCGGCTGCACTAGTGCGGCGCGCGCCTTCAACGGACGTGATCGCTACCGAACGACGAGCAACTGCCGTCGAAAGCTAGCCTAACGAGTCCTGCTGCTGCCGCCGAAGCCGCCGCTCGGGCTGGTATTTCCGAAGCCGAGAACTCTCTCCAAGCGCTGTTGTGTCCAGGCCATCGGCGGCTGGGGTTGACGCGGAGTCACCTCGGCGCTTCGTAGAATATCTGCGAGCGCGCGCTGTTCCTCATTCAAGGAAAAACCGCTCTCCGGAGTGTTCACGCGCTGGCGCAAATCGGTGAGCATGGCGGTGAGTGATTGGTTTTCCTGCTTGGAAATGCGCAGAAGATCAATCATGTGCTGGAAGGCCAGGTGGAACGGCACCGTTGCAAAATCCGCCTCGCCTTCACCCGCGACAGTCTCCGGTGGCGTGGTGATTAGCTCCGAAGTCGCGAGCGAGTGCCAGACTTCGCGCGGCTGGAAGAACCCGATGTCGCCACTGTAGGTCACATTCGCTTCGGGAACGGAGATGTAACAACTGCCGGCCATCGGCTCAATTTCGACGGCCAGTTCTTCGCCACCGTCGGCGTTCAATAAGCGCAGGTGAACCTTGCGATCCTGCGGTTCTTGTTCGCGAAAGGCCGCCGGCCAATCGATATCCCAATAAGCAAAGATGTTTCGTGGATCGCGCGCCATGAGGGTAAGCGTTTGTGTTCCATAGGTGCGCGGCAAACCAAGAGCCTCGGCGGTTATGCCTTCGGTTTTTCCGTAACTGATGACCGGTTGCGGCGAGACGCGAAAGCCGGAATTTTCCTTCGCTGCGCCCGCGTTTTCAGGCGCGAGGGGAGCGGCTTTTTTCGAATCGAATTCCATAGACGCAGCGATTTGCCGCAGGATGTTACTCGGGTTCGGGGCGTCGCCAAATGGGAATTGCGCGCGCATCCGATTCGATCCATGAAGACCTGCATTATTTGCAATCCTGGCGCGGGCAACATGGATGGCCGTGAGGAAATTGGCACCCAGCTCGCACGGTTTTCGCCGGCAGAGATTCAGTTTACCGATGGCGAGGGAGATGCCAAAAAAATGGCGCGAGCCGCGGCGGAAAATAATTACGAACGAATTCTGGCGGCAGGCGGCGATGGAACCTTCAACGAAGTGATCAATGGCATCGCCGAACATACCGACCGCTTGCAGGTGGGATTGATCCCGCTCGGGACCGGTAACGACTTCGCCCGGATGCTTTCGTTGCCAGACAAAATTGATGACTGCATCGATACGTTGCTCGCTGGCCGGACGCGCGCGATCGATCTCGTGCGCGTGACGAGCGATCAAGTGCGTTATTTCGCCAATGTCTCGGCCGGCGGATTTAGCGGGACGGTCGATGAAAAATTGACGCCGGAAATTAAACAGACCTGGGGACCGCTGGCCTACCTGCGTTCTGCGGCGGAAGCGTTGCCCGAGTTACGCTCGTATGCGACGCAGATCGTTTTCGACGACGCCGACCGGCTCGAAGTCGACCTTTACAATGCCGTGATCGCGAACGGCCGTTATGTTGCGGGCGGAACTTTGATCGCGCCGGAAGCGGAGATCGATGACGGACTGCTCGACATTATTTTGATTCCGAAAAATTCTGCGCCGGCGCTGGCGTTACTCATGGCGCAAATCGCGCTCGGCAAGCATCTCGGGAGCGACAGCATTATTTTTCGGCGCGCTGGCAAAATGTCGATAAACGCGGAACCGGGAATGTGCTTTAACGTTGATGGCGAATTGGTGGGAAATGAGCCGGCGGTTTTTGAAGTGTTGCCCCGCACGCTGCAAGTTTTGGTCGGCAACAATTAATGAAGAGCAAGATTCTCAGCGTGGAAGAGCTGGCGAGGGTTTCAGAAGAGCTGCGCAGCGCCGGCCGGCGTTTGGTGGTGACGAATGGATGTTTTGATCTGCTGCATCCGGGGCACGTGCGTTATTTGGAAGCGGCGCGTTCGTTAGGCGACGCTCTTGCCGTCGGCGTGAATGGCGATGAGTCGGTGCGAATTCTGAAAGGCGAAGGACGACCGTTGAACAACGAAAACGATCGCGCGGAAGTTTTAGCCGCACTCTGCGCAGTGGATTACGCGGCGATTTTTCCGGAAGTGCACGCGACGGATTTTCTCCGACGCGTTCGTCCCGCGATTTATGTGAAAGGCGGCGACTACAAACCGGAAACGCTCAATGCCGAAGAACGCGCGGCTTTGGAAGAAATAGGCGCAACGGTGCGCATCATTCCGTTCGAGGCCGGCTATTCGACCTCGCAACTAATCGAGCGGGTAAATCGCAGCTAAGATGGCGGCTATCGGGATCGGTATCCTCGGTTCTGGCAAAGGAAGTAATTGCCGTGCGATTCTCGAGCGCATTCGCGACGGAACGTTATGTGCAGAAGCGCGCGTCGTAATCGCGGATGTTTTCAACGCCGGCATTTTGCAAATCGCGCAAGAGTTCGGCGTGCCGAACGCATTCGTGCCGCCGGGAAAGTTCCGGACAAAGATGGAACCGGAGGCCGAAAGCGCGCTCGTGCAAATGTTGCGCGACTCCGCCGTGGAACTGGTGGTGCTGGCCGGTTTCATGCGAGTGTTGAAAGCGCCGACGCTCTCGGCGTTTCCCCATCGCATCATTAATATCCATCCGTCGCTCCTGCCGAAATTTCCCGGTCTCGAAGCATGGAAGCAGGCTCTAGCCGCGGGTGAAACGGTGACTGGCTGCACCGTGCATTACGTGGATGCCGACATCGACAGCGGCGAAATTATCGCGCAACGCGAAGTGCCAATTTTGCCTAACGACACGCCGGAGACGTTGCATGCGCGAATTCAAATCGCGGAACACGAACTTTATCCGGAAGCGATCGCGCAGTTCTGCGAATAGCCTCTCGTTAGGCGAATTAGAGACGCTCCGATTTTTGATCGCGCGCCAGCAGCTCTTCCAAGGCCTCGGCCGGTTTCTTGTTTTGGTAAAGGATGTTGAAGATTTGGTCGATGATCGGCGTTTCGATATCGAGCCGGCGTGCACATTCGAACGCACTTTTCGTCGTTGGCACTCCTTCGGCAACCGTCTTGGTCGAAGCAACAATTTGGTCTAACGAGTGGCCCTGGCCGAGTCTTTCGCCGAGGCGCCGGTTCCGACTCAATTGACTAAAGCAGGTCGCGACCAAATCCCCCGCGCCACTCAAGCCGTAAAAGGTCCGCGCTTGTCCGCCCATGGCGGTGCCGAGACGCAGCAGCTCGGCTAGGCCGCGCGTCACCAGAGCTGCTTTCGAGTTGTCGCCTAATCGAAACCCGTCACTAATACCGGCGGCGATAGCGAAGACATTTTTCAACGCACCACCGAGCTCGATCCCGGTCGTTTCGTCGCTGGAATAAATGCGGAAACGCGGACTGCCGAGATATTGCTGGAGTTCTTGCGCGCACTCGGGGTTGCGACAACCGAGCACGGCCGCGGTGGGCAGTTCGCGCGAAACTTCCGCCGCCAGATTCGGTCCGGACAAAACCGCGATGGGGTGCTGTGGAAAAAATTGCGCCAAAATTTCGGACATACGCAGACCGCTGCCGTGCTCGATGCCTTTGGTGCAACTGAGGAAAATGCTACTACTCGTTAGGCCATTTTTTATTTCCTGCGCAACTGACCGCAGGACGGTCGAGGGCGTGACAAAGACAATCAGATCTGCGCCGGCGCAATCCGCGAGATCACTCGTTAGGCAAATCGACTCAGGTAGCTTCACTCCCGGCAGATAGTCGACGTTTTCGCGCGTGCGCCGCACACGCTCGATCCGCTCGGGATTGTGTCCCCATAGAGTGACGTTGTTTCCGCGCTTGGCCCAGAGAATGGCCAGGGCTGTTCCCCAGCCGCCCGCGCCCAGCACTGCAGTCCGCATCACTTTCACTTTCGGGTGAAACGGGGCTCAGTGCCGTTAAGTAAGCGCACCATGTTCGAGCGATGGCGCCACACCACCAGCGCTGTCATCACCATCGAGAAGTAAAGGAGCACCACGCCGTGGGTCATATTAAAATGAATCAAGACGGCAATCGCAATCGGCAGAGCAAGCGCGGCGATGATTGATGCTAACGAGACATATCGCGTGATCAGAAATAGAACGACCCAGACCAGAAAAATCGTGAGCGCGGCCGGTGGTGTGATTCCAAAAATGGAGCCGGCCGAAGTAGCGACCCCTTTTCCGCCTTTGAAGCCGAGCCAAACTGGAAAGGAATGTCCGACCACACACATCGCCGCGGCGAGGATGGCAAAAAATTCTGAGAAATCAGTTGCCTCGAGATGCCGCGCGACTAAGGCGAGCGCGAGCCTGACCGCGACGAAGCCTTTAAAAGCATCGAGAAAGAAAACGGTGTAGCCCCATTTTTTTCCCAGCACGCGCAGAACGTTAGTTGCACCAATATTGCCGCTCCCGTGTTTTCGGACGTCAACGCCCGCTATTTTTCCCGCGATAAATCCGCTGGGAAATGAGCCGATCAGATATGCGAACGCGGAAATGACTAGAGAAAGGCCGAGCATCAGTCGTGATCGCGGGGTTCGCTAAGCTCCATTCGTTACTACGCTGGGTTCGGTCTTATAAACGCCTTTCTTTTGGAGAAAAATGGAAATAATCGAAAGGTCCGCGGGTGTGATTCCGCTGATTGCTGCCGCATCCGCGAGGAATTCCGGCCGGGCTGCGGTTAATTTTTGCCGGGTTTCGTGGCGCAAGCCCGGGATCTGACTCAGATCGAGATCTTTCGGAATGTGTTGTCGACCCGCCTGCGTAATCCGCCGATTTTGGTTCTGCTGCCGACGGATATAGCCTTCATACTTTAGATCGGCCTCGACCAGATCCCAGATTTCCTTGGGGGCAAAACTCTGGAACTCGTTAGGCAAATTCTCTAAACGAAATTCCGGTTTCCGCAGCAGTTGTCCAAGCGTTTCGCCATTAAACCGGGTGCTAGCGATTGCGTCGCGTAGCGTGTTAACGCTCTGCATTTTCGCTTGGTAGAGAGCCCATCGTTCGTCATCGACAATGCCACACTCACGCCCGCGCGCGGTCAACCTCTGGTCGGCGTTGTCGTGTCGAAGCGAAAGCCTATCTTCGGCCCGGCTGGTAAACATTCGATAAGGCTCGTCGATACCCTTAGACACAAGGTCGTCAATAAGAACGCCAGCGTAAGCTTCCGAGCGCGAAATAATGAATGGTGATCTATCCAGCACTTTAAATGCGGCGTTTGCTCCAGCGATAAGACCTTGAACGGCAGCCTCTTCGTATCCTGATGTGCCGTTTACTTGACCTGCGAGATAAAGCCCGGAGACATTCTTTGTTTCTAAGGTGTGAGACAGTTGAGTCGGCGGGAAATAGTCATACTCGACCGCATATCCTGGACGCATTATCTCGACGTTTTCGAGACCCGGAACGGTGCGCAGGAACTCCAACTGAACTTTATAGGGAAGGCTGGTCGAGACGCCGTTGACGTAAAACTCGTCGGTATGGAGACCTTCTGGCTCTAGGAACAACTGGTGAGATTCCTTCTCCGAGAACTTCACCACCTTGTCTTCGATCGATGGACAATAGCGCGGTCCGGTTCCCGTGATTCGGCCCGAGTACAGTGCAGACCGATGAAGGTTTTCCCGAATAACTTCGTGCGAACTGGAATTGGTGTACGTTACCCAACAGGGCACTTGGCGGATCGGCTGATCGCGAACGTTCAATGTGAATATTTGCTCGGAATGAGTCGGCGCGGGCAGCCCCAAGAAGCTAAAGAAAGTCGGGGCCGTGTCTCCCAGTTGAGTTTCGCAGGCGGAGAAATTAATCGAATGCCGATTGATCCGACACGGAGTACCGGTCTTGAATCGTCCGCGCACTAGGCCGAGAGACTCGATCTCACGCCCTAAATTGGAAGCCGTGTCGGCCATTCTTCCGCCGGACTTCGTCTGGTCGCCGACGTGCAAGGTTCCTCCTAGGAATGTCCCAGAGGTGATGATCACGCTCTCGGCTTCAATTCTCAATCCGATATCCGTTTCGACGCCGGCGATTTGATCTCCTCTCACTACGAGCTTCGTCGCGGTAGCTTGTTTCAACTTCAGGTTGGGTGATTCCTCCAAACAAGCTTTCGCCCGGAACTGGTAGGCTTTCTTGTCACATTGGGCGCGAGGAGAATGCACCGCCTTCCCTTTGGTTCGATTCAAAAGTCTAAATTGAATTGCTGTGGCGTCGGCGTTCCGACCCATAAAACCACCCAACGCATCGATCTCACGAACGATCGTTCCTTTGGCAATGCCGCCAATCGCCGGGTTGCAGGACATCTGCCCGACAGTGTCCAAATTCTGGGTAAGGACAATCGTTGAACAATTAAGGCGACTCGCCGCTAAGCCTGCCTCGATACCGGCATGGCCGCTGCCAATTACCAGCACCTGACAACTCTCAGTAATACTCATGTTCCACGTGGAACTAGTCCAAGATGCCTTGCGCAGGCAGGGGTAAAAGCGCGTCCAACGCGAACTCTTCCAGATCCCCCTTGCGCGATTGGCTGACTATCCGAAGCGTCGGCGCAAACTCCGCTAAAACCTGCCGACACGCACCGCAAGGAACGACAGGGCGATCGGAATCACTCACCAAAGCCAGGAGCACGAAGCGGGTGTTCCCCTCAGAAACTGCCGCTCCTATTGCAACTCTTTCAGCGCACATCGTCAGGCCAAAGGAGCGATTCTCGACATTACATCCCGAAAATTGAGCACCGTCAGTGGTTACCAAGGCTGCTCCCACTGCGAATTTTGAATATGGAGCGTAAGCTCTTGTGCGTGCCAGTTCTGCATTCTTAAGTGCCTTTATATCAATGTTCTGCATAGACTGGTAATTCCTTCATCGCAACGACAGAACCATTTGAAGTGCTCGCAGGGGATTCGCTTTGAGCCGGCGGCTCTACCTCTCGAAGAATCCGAAGAGCGATCCGACCCAGAAGAAAAAGGACAGCCGCAGAAAGGGCTAAACCTCCAAACCAGATTGCGTACTCGATGCCCCGGGGATGCGTTTTTCCGCGCAAGAGATTTAGTCCAAGCTGACCCAAAGTTCCTAAGTAGGCGTAAAGGAATAGTCCCGGAGCCTGTCCGATCGCCACCCATAGCATGCAGGTGCGAAACCGAACCTTCGTCAGGCCGTAGAGATAATTCATCAGGCTTGTTGGAAAAAGCGGGTGCAATTGGCTGAGCAAAATAATCTTCCATCCTTCTCGTTCGACGGCCGGCTCGAGCGCTTTCAACTTTGGATTGAGCATTAAGCGGCGATGGAGCCAGCGTTCGCCGATCCACCTACTGATGAAAAAAGAAATCGCCGCACCAACCATATTTCCGAGCAGGATAATGAGGAATCCCCACCACAGTCCAAAAAAGAAACCACCGCCGATGCTTAACACTCCGCCAGGAAGAAGCAGGACGTTACAAGCCGCGTAGAGAAGTGGATAACAAATCGCGCTCCACACTCCCCAATGCATGACACGTTGTTGAATCACAGCCAGCCAATCGGCCAGTGGGAAGATTCGGGATAATCCTAAGAACAGCGTTACGAATAGCAAAAATCCGATCGTCTGAATAAGGAGCGCGCGCCGGACTTGCACCATTCCGGACAATCGTCACGTCACCGCTCCTGCGCAAATTGCCCACCGGAGCATTTCGACAGGTCTATTCGCATTTGATTCTAGCTCTCGTTAGGCAAAATCAGTGGCTCGACTTCGCTCTGCCCTCTTCTAGCCTGCGCTCAATCGCTTGCAAAGATCCGCGCATTGATGCTTACATCGCGAAAGCTGCACCTTTCGCCCGACCGATTTTTGGGGAGCTTTCTTGCGAGGCGCCATCCTCCACGCTTCCTTGATGCCGGCGTCGTTGAGAGCGACCGCCTTACACACGTAACTCTGTAGCGTGGTCTCGTTAGGCAAATCTTTTAAGGAAGTGATCCGACCGAAGTGTCCCATGCCGTCGCGTTCTTCCGCGGTCTTTTCCAAAAAGATGAGCGTCGCCTTTTATCAACTTTCTCTAACCAAAAGCTTTTGGATACGAATGAGACCCGGCTCATCTGCGTTTCCAAAAGCAACCGTTGGTAGGTTTCCAACGAAACACATACACGGGTGCGCGATAAGACCCTTTTCGTTGTGTTAGATCCTCTCTCTGTAAGAAGCCAATAACTTTGAACACCTGCGAACAGTTTCACCTCCAACCACCTAACCGTCGCCTTGTTCGACCCCATGTCCGGTGTTATCACCATGACGGTTTCAGCTTCGCCACGAGGAACAAGACGCACGGCGCGGTACTTATTTCCGCGCTTAAGACTAAGAAGAGATTTTAGAATTTAAGATTTATTCAAGAGCCCTGTGAAGAAAGTCTCTCGAGAAGCGTCTGACTCCCTTGCGCCATGAATCAAACGATCGAGACCCAACCGCGCTTTAGTCCGCGCGAGTTATCGGTCGTGTCCCCGGGTATCGAAGCGCCGTCGGCGCCTCAACCGCTCCCTGTTATCCGAGCGCCGCACCATAGCCTCTTCGAGCGCTTCGCCTGGCTTTACGTTTTTTTCCGCGAGAAATTATTTCGGGACGATACGAAAAGAATTGTCGCCGCATTGTGGTCCGCTGGCCGTCCCTCCGAAGGCACGGACGTGCTCGAGCTCGGTTGTGGTCCCGGATTCTATTCCTGTGGAATAGCACAACGCTTCCCAGAAGTTTCCGTCATCGGTGTTGATCGAGCGGCGCAACAACTACGCTTCGCGACGGAGAAAGCGTTAAAACTGCATTTGGCGAATTGTCGTTTCGAAAGCGACAACGTTCTTGCTCTTTCTCATCCGGCCGAAAGTTTTGACGTCGTTATTTCCGCGCGTCTCTTCACAATTTTGCCGGATCCAAAACGTGCCGTCGCCGAAATGTTTCGTGTCCTGAAAAGTGGCGGACGGTGTCTTGTCGCCGAACCGCGTTACGCTTTCTGGGCCTCAATTCCACTCTTCACCATGTGGCTGGCAGCTCGTCTCAGCGGGGCGCGACACGCGTTTTGCGAACCGCGTACAGCACATGTGCTCGACCTTGTTTCATTCGAAAAAGTATTCTTTTCGCAACCGTGGCAGCGCGTGAAAGTTTGGCGGGACGGTCGTTATCAATACGCACTCTGCGAAAAGAGTTGAGGCTTCGCGCTCTCGATCCCTCCGCTGGTGCAAGAGTCCCACGCGGTCATTGTGCGCTCGGCGTCATGACGAAGGTGCCGCGCGCGGGCAAGGTAAAAACACGACTTACGCCACCGTTGACGCCGGAAGAGGCAGCGGCACTGAATGTTTGTTTTCTTCGCGACACGACAAGGGCAATCACAGACGCGAGCCTGCGTGAACGAGCGCAAGGCATAGCGGTCTATACACCCGTCGGCGAAGAGGAAGCCTACGCAGAGATTCTGCCGCAAGATTTTCAATTGGTCCCGCAACGCGGTGACGGATTTGGCGAACGCTTATTCCTGGCCGCGGAAGACCTGCTGTTACTCGGGTACGAATCTTTTTGTTTGATTGATTCGGACAGTCCAACAGTGCCAGCAGATGTTTATGCACAAGCCGCGCGCGCCCTTTCCAAACCGGGGGATCGCATGGTCTTTGGTCCTTCTGATGACGGCGGCTATTATTTGATCGGCTTGAAACAACTTCACCAAAGAGTTTTTGAAGACATTGATTGGAGCACAGAAGAAGTGGCAGAGCAGACGCTGGAACGCGCAAAAGAAATTGGCCTCGACGTGGAGCTGTTGCCAACGTGGTACGACGTAGATGATCGCACCACTTTACATCGTCTGTGTCAGCGTCTTCTCGAAGGCGATGAGCAGGCGCCGGCCACTCGAAGCTTCCTTGAGCAGTTAATCAAACGCGAAGGTCGCGCGCGCATTTGGCCTAACGAGTAGTAGAATGAAAAACCAGGAGAAACGCGCGCTCGTCACCGGCGGTGCGGGATTAATTGGTTCGCACATCGTGGACTTATTAGTCTGCGAGGGCTGGGCCGTACGCATTCTGGACAATCTCGAACCGAATACTCACAAGCGCGGCCGACCTGATTGGATCAACGCAAAAGCAGAGTTCGTTGAAGGCGATTTGCGTGATCGCACTGTCACCGCCGTGGCGCTGAAAGACATCGATGTCATTTTTCATCAGGCGGCATACGGCGGCTACATGCCGGAGATCGCAAAATACGTGCACGTGAATTCGTTAGGCACGGCGCAAATGCTCGAGATAATCCGGGAAGAAAACATGCCGATCAAAAAGATCGTCGTCGCTTCTTCGCAGGCTGTTTACAGCGAAGGTGCCGGCCAGTGCTGGACGCACGGCCTGGTCTTTCCAAATGTCCGGCCGGTCGAGCAACTCCGCGCCGGCGATTGGTCCGTTCATTGCCCGCTCTGCGATGCTGCGACAACATCCGTCCCGACGCCGGAAAACGCCCCCGTTGGTGGAGAAACAGTTTACGGTCTAACGAAAGTCGATCAGGAAAAACTGGTGTTGCTCTGGGGAAAACAATGCGGCATCCCAACGGTCGCGCTGCGCTACTCGTGCACCTACGGACCGCGCCAATCCATCTTCAATCCTTACACGGGCGTGATCGCAATTTTTTGTACGCGATTGCTCAACAATCTTCCGCCGGTTTTGTATGAAGATGGCGAACAGACGCGCGATTTTTCCTTCGTCGAAGATATCGCGCGCGCCAATCTTCTCGCAGCCACGACCGACAAATTCGACGGTCTGCCAGTGAACATCGGTAGCGGTCGCGGTATGCCGATTCGTGAAATCGCGGAACAAATCTCCGACGCGCTCGATATTCACATCGCACCGGAAGTGAACGGCGAATTTCGTCCCGGCGAAATGCGTCACCTAACGAGCGGAACTGATCGTGCGCGTTCCGCCGGTTACAAACCGGAAGTCGATCTCGCGCAGGGAATCGGTCGTTATCTCGATTGGATCCGCGGGCAGTACGACGTGAAAGATTATTTCAGCGAAGCCGCCGACATTCTGCGCAGCAAAGGCATCGTCCATCGCGTGGGGAAGTAGCGCATGCGTCTCGCTTGCGTTTGGCGAGCGCACAAGCGAGGACGCATGTGCCACGATGAACGAGCCGGCCGTCATTCCAGATTTCAACGAGCCGATCGCCGCGCACGCGCGCAAAGACCTGCCACTTTTGCGAGCGAAGATGAGCGTGCACGAAGCGCTCGAAACGATCCGCCGCGAAGGCGTGGGTGAGCGCGTCATTTACTTCTATGCGCTCGACGAGGAAGAGCGACTGGCGGGCGTGATCCCGACACGTCGTTTGCTGACGGCGTCGCTCGATTCACGTCTGGAAGAGATCATGATTTGTCGCGTTGTTGCTTTGCCGGAAACCGCGACCGTGCTGGAAGCGTGCGAATTTTTTGTTCTCTACAAATTCTTCGCCTTTCCCGTGATCGACGCGCAACGCCGCGTAGTCGGAGTCGTTGATGTCAGTCTCTTTCGACAGGAAATGATGGAAGGCGAACAAACGGAAGAACCAGTCGTTAGACCACCGGGCGATGATTTCTTTGAAGCGCTAGGTTTTCGTTTATCGCAAGTGCGCGATGCATCGCCACTGCGCGTCTTTCGTTATCGTTTCCCCTGGCTGCTGGCGACTGTTTGCAGCGGTACCCTCTGCGCCATGATCGCCGGTTTTTTTGAAGCGACTCTGGCCAGCAGTCTCGTCATCGCATTTTTTCTCACGATGGTTCTCGGCCTAAACGAAAGCGTCAGCATGCAATCGATGACGCTCACGATTCAAGCCCTGCGTTCGACTAGCCTAACGAGAGGTTGGTTCGTGCAAACTTTTCGTCGCGAACTGGCGAGTGCGCTCTTACTTGGCCTGGGCTGCGGTGCGGTGGTGGCCGTAATCGTGTGCGTTTGGCGTCGCGACATTATCGGCGCGGGCGTGATCGGTGGAAGCATTGCCCTTTCCCTCGTCACGGCGTCGCTTTTCGGGCTTTCGGTGCCGTCGTTCCTGCACTGGCTGAAACTTGACCCAAAAATCGCGGCTGGTCCGGTCACGCTCGCTTTTACGGATTTCTTCGCGCTTGTTTTCTACTTCGGCATCGCCGCGCTGGTGCTGTGACGAACTCGATCTGCGTCGTCATTCCGGCGCTGAATGAAGAAGAACCGATTGGCGATGTCGTGCGCCGCGTTCTTGCCACCGGCATTCCGCGCGAAGTCATTGTCGTCGATAATGGCAGCAGCGATCGGACTGCGGAACGAGCGCGTGCGGCCGGTGCGCGAGTAGTTGCGGCGGCGCGCGGTTACGGTCGCGCCTGTGCCGCCGGTGTCGCCGCTCTCTTACCGGAATGCGACATTGTTGTCTTTCTCGATGGCGATGGGAGCGATTGCCCGGAATTCATGGAACAACTCGTTAGACCGATTGTCGATCGCACACACGATTTCGTCATCGGTTCGCGCACGCGCGGAAAACGCGAGCGCGGCAGCATGAATGCGCAGCAAGTTATTTCCGGCCGCGTGGTCGGCTGGCTTCTCAGTATGCTTTACGGTGTTCATTACACCGACATGTGCCCGTTTCGCGCGATCCGCCGCGATTCCTTGCACTCGTTAGGCATGCGTGAACAGACCTACGGATGGAATCTCGAGATGCAGATGCGCGCCGCGCGCAACGGCCTGCGAATTCTCGAACTGCCGGTCGATCATCGCTGTCGCACCGGCGGCGAATCGAAAGTCTCCGGAATTTTGCGCGGGACATTTGTAGCCGGCTCGCGCATTCTGGCCACGCTTCTCCGCGTCGCGCTGGAGAAGAATCCAACCACTCGTTAGGCAAGTTGATGTTGTCTCAGAAACACGTCGGTGCAGGTCTTCTCGCCGGTGCCATCGCCGGGTTGGTCATGACCGTTGTCATGCTCATTCTCGCGTCGATTTTCAACCTCGCCACGCCGCTCGCGATTCTGGGCGATCGTCTCTCAGTCCTTTTCACACCCGAAAGATTTTTTTGGATAATGGGTCGCGTGGGCGGCTACAACCACATGAAACAACTTGGCGTCGGGTCGGCCATGTTTGGACAGCTCGTGGTCGGCGCGATTGGCGGAGCCATTTACGCGCGGTATCTCCGCAAGATTTCCATCTTCGTGCTGTTGGTTCTTCTGCCGTTCTTCGCACTGACGATTTTTCTCTGGCCCGTGCTCGGCACGCATTACGGCGGACATCCGATTTTCACCGCGAGAATTTTCACACTGCTTGGTTTGCTCATCGCGCTTCTGATTTTCGAGCGCACTTATGTTTTGAGCTTTAATGGCCTAACGAGTCGTCCAAAATCGGTTCCGCCAAATTTTGAATACAGTCCGCCGGTTGCGCGCCGCGCTTTGCTCTTAGGCGGCCTTGGGTTGCTCATCGCCGGCGGTGGCGCGGCGATCCTGCGCAAACTTTATCGCGTCGCCACCTTCAGTTACGACGGCACGCAATACCTCGGGGAGACGGTACAGGCGATTACACCTAACGAGCAGTTCTACACCGTAACGAAAAACGTGATCGATCCGGTGGTAGATGAATCGATCTGGCGCCTCGAAATTACCGGACTGGTCGATCGTCCGCAGCGTCTCGATTTGAGCCAAGCTGAAAAGTTTTCCGTCAGTCGCGCAGGAGACGACGCTCATGTGCATCAGCAACGGCCTCGACGCCGGGCTGATGAGCAACGCCGTTTGGAAAGGCGTGACTATGCGCACGTTGCTCGAGACGGCGTCGCCAAAATCCGGCGTCGCGCGCGTGCGTTTGCATGGCGTCGATAATTACACTGACACCATTCCGCTGGAGAAGGCGATCGATCCGGCAACGCTGGTCGTTTATGGGATGAACGGAACGCCGCTGCCGCAACGTCATGGTTTTCCCGCCCGTGCGATTGTGCCGGGATATTTCGGCGAGAAGCACGTGAAGTGGATCACGCGCATCGAGGCGGCGGACGCGAATGCGAAAGGATTTTACGAGACGCAGGGTTGGGGGCCGGACTTCACTGTGCCGACGCGTTCGCGAATCGACGTGCCGGCACGCGATTCCTGGTTCGCGCTTTCTGGTCTAACGAGTGGTCTCATCGTCAAAGGTGTGGCGTTTGGCGGTGACCACGGAATTTCTCGCGTCGAAGTGAGCAGCGATGATGGCAACAACTGGACCGAAGCCCGGATCGATTATCCCGGCACATCTTTGACTTGGGCGTTGTGGAGTTATGATTGGAAACCAACCGCAGCGGGCAACTACTCGTTAGTCGTGCGCGCGACCAACGGCGATGGGCAACTGCAATTCTTTGACGCCAATCGCTCGTTTAAATCCGGCATCACCGGCTTTCACAAGATCACTCTCTACATCGGCTAACGCTGACAGCGCGAACACCAGGCCGTCGTGCGGCCGCCGATGGTCGCGCGCTTCAATTGGATTCCGTGAATCGGGCAAATTCCATTGGCTTTCCAACGTTGATGAATCAGCCACGAATCGGGCAGATCGGAATTGTCCTTTCCGATGATGCGCAGGGATTCGCGCGAAACGAATCGTGCCTCGCGGCGCAAGGCAGTCCGTTCCGCGGCCGATAATTTCCCGGCGAGTTTCGACGGGAGAATTTTTGCCCGCCAAAGAATTTCATCGGCCATCCAGTTTCCGATCCCGGAAAATCCGCTCTGCATGAGGAGCACGCCCTTGATCGAGGCGCGCGCGTGGCGTCGAAGAAAATTGGCCACGTATTCTTGATCAAATTCTTTTGAACTGATTTCCGGCGTCGTGCTCCACCAAGGCGGAGCGCCTTTGCCGTGATAAAAACGCACCCGGCCAAATTGGCGCGGATCGCGGAAGACCAGCGCGCGCGCCTTCTGCCGAAGAACAAGATGATCATGTTTTTCCGGACGAAAAGTTGCACTCTCGATGCGCATCGTCCCGCTCATGCCGAGATGCAGGCCGAGAAAATTATCGCCGGAAAAACGGAAGAGCATTTGCTTCCCGCGCGCCACGGAATCGAGCAGGCGCGAACCGGTTATTTGCCTAACGAGTGCTCGTGTGTTGGTTCCGCGAAAGATTCTTTTTCGCGCATGCAATTGCATGGCCCGAATTTTCCCGCCAACTCCTGCGTCCCATTGTCTGCGATAATATTCGACCTCGGCGAGTTCGGGCACGTCTCTACATTGTCGCGGCTTTGACGCGCGTGCTAGTTTCTCGCGGAATGGAGAAGGTCATTATCGTCGGAAGCGGTTGCGCCGGGCTGACTGCGGCCATTTACGCCGCGCGCGCCAACCTGAATCCGCTCGTTCTGGAAGGCAGCCATCCCGGTGGTCAGCTCGCGACCACGACGATGGTGGAAAATTTCCCCGGCTTTCCCGATGGGATCGACGGGCCGCAGTTGATCATGAACATGCACACGCAGGCCGAGAAATTCGGCGCGCGTTTTTCTTACTCGGAAGTTTCGGCATTTGAAATGGGCGCTGATCATATTCGCGTCCGCGCGGATGATGACTGGCTGGAAACGAAGGCTTTGATCATCGCGAGCGGCGCGTCGGCCCGTTATCTCGGACTGGAGAACGAAGAAAAGCTGATCGGCCACGGCCTAACGAGTTGTGCCACATGTGATGGCGCCTTCTATCGCAACGTCCCGGTTTGCGTGGTCGGAGGCGGTGATTCCGCGGCGGAGGAAGCGCTTTTCCTCACGCGCTTCGCTTCGAAGGTTTATCTGATTCACCGACGCGATAGACTGCGCGCCTCGCAGATTATGGCCGACCGGGTTTTGAAGTGCGAATCGATCGAGCCGATCTGGAACACCGTTGTCACGCAATACATTCCCGATGAGAAAGGCGAAATGTCGGCGGTGAAACTGCGCGATGTAAACACGCACGAAGAGCGATTGCTGGATGTGGCCTGTGTCTTCGTTGCCATCGGTCACGATCCGAATACGCGGGCTTTCAAAGGCAAACTCGAGACTGACCCGGATGGTTATCTACTCGTTAGGCATTTGGCCGAGAGTAAACATCCCGGCGTCTTCATCGCCGGCGATGTGGCCGATCGCGTTTATCGGCAAGCCATCACCGCCGCCGGATCAGGTTGCGCCGCGGCCATCGAGGCCGAGCGCTATCTGAGGCACCTGCATTCCTGAAAATCTGCGACCTCACGCAGTTTTACTCACCGCTCAGCGGTGGAGTGAAACGCTATGTGCACGAGAAGATCGCCTACATCGAGAAATTCCAGCCGCAGGACGAACATCTCTTCATCGTTCCTGGCGCGAAGGATGAGATCGTTACCAGTGGAAGATCGCGCACCTACACTATTGCGTCACCGCTGATTTCGCGCCGGACACAATATCGCGTCCTCCTGAATTTGCGCGCTCTCGGGGGAATCATCGAACGCGAACGGCCGGACCTGATCGAATCCGGCGACCCATATCAGGTGGGTTGGAAAGCATTGCGTGTCGGACAGGCGCAACGGATTCCGGTTGTTGCATTTTATCATTCGCACTTTGCCGAGGCGTATCTGCGCGGACCGATCCAGCACTCGTTAGGCAAGACGGCCGCGGAATGGTGCATGCAGCAAGCGCGAGCCTACGTGCGAAACTTCTACAACCGCTTTGCCCTCACGCTTGTTCCTTCCGCGGGGTTGGCAGCGGAATTAGCGCGGTGGGGCGTGAGTAATACCTATCAGGTTGCGCTGGGTGTGAACTGCGATGTCTTTCGCCCGGGTAACGATGATGTAGCGACGCGGGCGGCGCTTGGAGTTAGCGCCGATTCTGTTCTCCTACTTTACGTCGGCCGCTTGGCGCCGGAGAAAAACACTCTGACGCTCTTTCGCGCTTTCGATCTACTCGTTAGGCAAAACGCCGCGAAATTTCACTTATTGGTGATTGGTGACGGTCAACAAGGCGACTATCTGCAACGCCTCGCCGCCGAAACGAACAGCGTCACTTGGATTCGCTACTGTGCCGATTCGCAAGAATTGGCGCGTTACTACCGCGCCGCAGATGTTTTCGTTCATCCCGGCGTAGAAGAAACGTTTGGCCTTGTCGCGCTGGAAAGCCAGGCGTGTGGAACTCCGGTCGTGGGCATTCATGGCAGTTACATGGATGAAGTAATTCTGCATGATCAGAGCGCGTGGGCGGCTGCCAACACGCCCGAGTCTTTGGCGCAAGCGATCGAAAAAATAACGGAATGCGACCTGTCCACACTGGGTTCGATCGCCGCAGCAAACGTCGCGGAAAAGTTCGCCTGGCCGCGTGTTTTTGAGCGGCTCTTTTCGGTTTACCGCGAAGTCATTACAAGCTACAGGAGGGCGTGTTGAAAACCCCCGAAAGCTTCACGATTCGCCCATATGAACACCGCGACCGTGCGGCCGTGCGACGGCTATGTTGCCAGACCGGTTTTCTCGGGGAGGCAATTGATCCGGTGTATCAAGATCACGAGCTCTTCGCCGATTTCCTTACGACCTATTACACTGACCACGAGCCTGAGTCCTCCTTCGTTCTCGAGGTCGATGGCGAGCTGCGCGGTTACCTGCTCGGCTGCCGCAAATCGCTCCGCAATCAGCTTTATTCCTTTTACCAAAACGTCTGCTTATTTCTGCGCGCCTTGCTGCGTTATCCGCGCTACAACGAGCGCTCGCGCCGCTTCATCCTCTGGATCTTGATGAATGGCTGGAGAGAAGTGCCGGCCGCACCGCGCCGCACCCCGCATTTTCACATCAACCTCTTACCAGATGCGCGCAAGGTCTCGACCACGCGCGCCTTGCTCAGCGCTTACTTCACCTACCTCTATGGTTGCGGAGAGCGCCGCGTTTACGGGCAGGTAGTTACCTTCGAGAGTCGGCGCGGGGAAAGAATGTTTGAGCGATATGGCTTCCGCGTGATGAATCGTGCCGAGATTACCAAGTATAAGGCCTACACACCGGAAGCGGTTTATCTTTCGACGGTGATTAAGAACCTCGAAACCGCGGCGCCGCTTTCTGTTACGACCCGGTCGCGGTCTTAGTACGTCCCCATATCCTTACAGCCAGACGTGCCAATCCAAACACAGTGAAACCGAGCGTAAGTAATACGCTAGTTCTAGTCTCCGGAATCGGTGCGAAAGTAAATCCCCCAGTCATGAACGCTTCAGCGCCGAAAGGATCGCTAAACGTTTGCGCGATCTGCGAGAAAACGATCGTGTAGACATCACCTGGCAATAATCCGCCGTATAAGTGTCCTCCGGCTAAAATGATCGCTGGAGAAAGTGGATTGATGTTCAAGAGTTCGCCCGAGAGAACGGAACTCAGCTTAAACACATCTGTCACAGCTGCGTTAAAGATACCACTTGGGGGGAATGCAGAATTGGCCGAAGCGGGGAACAAAAGATCGAAAGTTATCGGGGAGGAAACCGCGAAAGTGACTTCAAAATATGAAATAGCCGTCGCGTTCGCGAAGGACCCAAGTCCGGCGCCGAACTGAGAAATTACTGAGCTGGCTGAGAGCGATGAAGACAAAGTAAAGAAATCCGGGCCTAGGAATGATGTTTGGCTCGAGGAACTTTCAGCCGTGTCACTGAGTCCAGCCGGATCGGGCCACGTCACGCTCCCGGAGATAGTTGTACTGGCAGGCTGCTGATTTGAATAACTGGTGCTGCCGTTTGAGCTACCGGCGGCGCCGGATACGCTGACGTATCGACTCTCAGACAGAACCTGAAAACTCTGAGCGCGGAGCCCAGAAACCGTTAGAGCGATCAGCAGAAGCGCCCAATAAGGGTGAAGATTTTTCATAACAGCCAGTCAATCAGCATGCCGAATCGTATTACCCGAGTCACCGTAAATCGGTCGATCAAGCTGAGATTTCGTCCAGCGCGGCGAAATGCGATCTGTAGGCGCCTTCCAAACGTCTTTGCTCCCTCTAAAAGCTCTGGCATAGTAGCCCCCAAGTTTTCGCCGGCTTAGCTCAGTGGTAGAGCAGCTGATTTGTAATCAGCAGGTCGTCGGTTCGACCCCGACAGCCGGCTTCCCTCGTAATCGCGAGGGAGCCCGGTCTTTGCTGGTTCACAAAAAGTGACCAGGTAGTCACTTTTTTGCAACTAATTGAATTTTTGTACTCGGTCTCGGGCTTCTTAGAAACAGAAGCTAGAGATGCAAAGAGTATCCAAGAATTTATATCGGCACGAGAACGGCACATATTACTCGCTCCATCGCCGTGGGAGCCATCAAATTAAGAAAAGCCTCGGAACCAAGGACAAGGCGCTAGCAAAGCAGATTCTTCGTCAATCACGCCTGAACGGCGGCGTTGGGCTCAGCCTACCTGTTTCCTCTTCGGTGAGTTTTGAGGGGACATCCGGCCTCCGACCTTCATTCCTGGCTGCCGTGGAGGAACACGAACAGAACACTGCTTTCGCCTCTCCATCTACTGCGCGGAATCTTCGTACTCGAAAAGCGACGATGTTTCGATTTTGCGCTGACTGGCCGGAATTTCATCCTGTTTCGATTTGGAAGCAGTTCGACGCGGAAGGGTGGGTAAGTGCTCCAAACCAACTCCGTTGGTATTTGCGTTCTTTCTCGGCGTACTGCGTTCAGCGCGGATGGCTGACCGAATCGCAAGTTGCAGGAAGGATTCCGAGCAAAACCGTTCCGCCACGGCGGATTCAAATTCCCGCTTCTCAGAATGTCAGCGATTTGCTGGCGATGTGTGAGGCGGACAATTGGGATATCGGCCAATTCATTCGGTGGATTGCCTTATCGGGTCTGCGCCTTTCGGGTGCTGCAGGTATAGAATGGACGGACATCGATTTTCCGGCGGGGGAATACCGCAGAAAAATGAAAGGTGGCAGCGAGGTAGTGATCCCACTGTTGCCTGACGCGCTTTCACTACTTGAAAAGCGCTGGTTAGTGGCGGGAAAACCTACGTCTGGTCTTGTATTTCAAATGGGCGACTACCGCATAAAACGCGCTCGGCGACTTCTACGAAAATATGCAGTCGGCCTAGGAATCGGTCTCACATACCCGCACGCATTCCGCCACCATTTCGCGTCGGTCGCGTTTGCCAATGGCTTCTCTGCTGGCGAGGTCGCACAAATGCTTGGCCATAAAGATGGCGGCGCACTCGCATTAAAGGTTTATGGACACGTCATTCGCACCCAACTCAAAAGCAAGGTAGCCCAGTTACGAATGGTGGCATAAGAGTCTCGCAGGCGCTCACAATCATGTCTGGTCCTGAATTAATCGTTTCCCGCTCAGCAGAGAAATTCCTTCCGCTCTTTCGCGGTATCCCCGAGCTAGGAGATCCGTTTTTGCTTTCAATGCTGCACTGGTGCCGCATCGGGAAAAGGTCGACTGAACTCAAATACTGGGAGGTCTACATAACTCGTCAGTCAAATCAAAGCGTCGCCGTAAGCGGACTATACCAACGTCCTGAAACCGCACCGTCAGACGCTTGGCTGGGTTGGTTCGGCGTCGTGATAGAGAAGCGCCGAAAGGGCGTCGGAAGCTGGTGCTTACGCGCAACACAAGATAAGGCGGAGCAGCAGGCAATAAGCCGTCTACTTGTCTATTGCGATGCTAGCGCGAGCGCTGTGCACTCATTCTATCGCCAGCATGGTTTCAAACTTGTCGGGTTGGCCTCGAAGCACTTCGAAGGCGCAACTGCGACACCTAACGACCTCGTTTTCGCGAAGTCACTCGTAACGCGCTAACCGTAGCAACTTCGCACCGATAGAATCGCCGTTCCGCGAGAGTATCAGGTCGAGAATTATTTTTCAGTTAGTTGGTTGCGCAACCCGCGAACGAGTGCATAAGCTAAGATGAAAACATTAACTCAAGCCTTCTGTGAGTCGACTAACATGTCGATTGACGAAGCAGACAAAATAGCGGTGAAGCGCGCCACCGAGGAATTTCGCGCGCAACTCAGTAATGCTCACTCGGGCATCGAATATATTCGAAGATTGGCTGGACCAGAGGCAGAAGAAGTCCACCATGTTCTTTATCGATATGTAGAGCTAATGCGGCTATCGCGGCCACAGCTCTCATTTGAAGAGGCAAGCCTTCTCATCGAAGCCTTAAATGGTGGAAGAACGCTGTTCTTTCAGCCGCCTAATGAACTGAAGGAATACATTATCGCCGAAATCGAGGATTGGTTAGAATACTACGGTAACTTTAATGCTCCTGCTGCTAGTTGCAGCACCTTGGCTAATAAGCTTCGTCTATTATCAACCGTCGAACTCTGTTCGCTGGTCGATTCAATCGACCAATGGTGGAAATGCGATGAGCAATGTGTATCGGCTGCTGGACTTGCTCCTTACTTCAACCTAACGACCGAAAGGGGGATGCTATGCAATGGGTAAGAATTCATCGATTGAATGGACCCACCATAGCTTCAATCCCTGGTGGGGATGCACGAAGGTTTCGCCCGCATGTGCTAACTGCTACGCGGAAGCGTTCGCTCATCGGTTAGGCCAAGGCGTCTGGGGGGCAAATGCTCCTCGGCGCTTATTCGGCGATAGTCATTGGCGGGAGCCCCTTCGTTGGAACGCGGAAGCTCTAGCTGAGGGTGAGCAGCGGCGGGTCTTCTGCGCATCGATGGCTGATGTATTCGAAGCGCGCACCGATCTCGATTCCCAACGCGCCAAGTTGTGGCAACTGATAAATGTTACTCCGTGGCTCGATTGGTTACTTCTAACCAAGCGACCCGAGAAGGTTCTAGACCTTGTACCGTGGCGAAAGCCTTGGCCGCATAATGTCTGGATTGGCACGACGGTCGAAAATGAAGAATGGGCTGATTTGCGTTTGCCGCATCTCGCGCGGATACCTGCCGTGCGTCGATTCGTTTCCTGCGAACCACTGCTCGGACCCTTAGATCTCCGTCGGTGGTTGCGACCGGAGAATTCAGGTTTTCATCCAATAGACTGGGTGATTGTCGGCGGCGAAAGCGGACCGAAATCGCGCCCGATGCTGCCGACGTGGGCTACTGATGTCCGCGACTCATGCGTTAATGTAAAAACCCCGTTCTTCTTTAAGCAATGGGGTTGTTGGAGTCCGGTGGAGAACTCCGAGGCTCCGAATGGTGACACTAGTGTCGACATCGCGACGATGCGAATGTTTGACATGCGCCGCATGTCGAAGATCGCGGCTGGTCGTTTACTTGAAGGCCGAACTTGGAATGAAGTTCCGGAAACCTTGGCCAAGCTGTGATGGAATTAACCTCAACCTCACCGTGCGATGAAAGGGGCTGCGCCTGAGTGTGACTTCGTGGTTGTTGCTATAGCGTCCAATCCGCTTAGCAACGGCACTTGTCAGGGCATTCATTTTTCGTCGAAGACCTCTGAATGGCCGACTCCTCAGTGGTTGTTTAACGCACTCGACAAAGAGTTCGGTTTTACGCTTGATCCGTGTAGCACCCATAAGAATGCAAAGTGTGATAAACACTTCACAATTGAAGACGATGGACTGAAAAAATCGTGGGAAGATGAAACCGTCTTCATGAATCCGCCGTACGGGCGAGAAATCGAAAAGTGGATGAAGAAGGCGTATGAGGAGTCGAAAACAGGCGCAACGGTGGTATGTCTGGTACCCTCCCGAACAGATACGAGGTGGTGGCATAACTGGGCGATGAAGGGCGAAATACGATTACTAAAAGGTCGAGTGAGATTCGAAGGTGCGATCAACGTCGCTCCCTTCCCAACTGCCGTTATTGTCTTTCGTCCCGCGAACTACAAACTTCTTAGTTATTCGGAAATTCGAAAACCCGATGCGACGGTCGGGAACCGTCGGCCTGTCGCAGATTAAAGATGGCCGTAAAGAAATCCGAACTCTATTCTTCGCTTTGGGCTGGCTGCGACGAGCTGCGCGGCGGGATGGATGCCAGCCAGTACAAGGACTACGTCCTCGCGCTTCTGTTCATCAAGTATGTGAGTGACCGCTTTGCGGGTCGGCCTTTTGCGCAGATTACTGTGCCATCGGGCGCAAGCTTCACCGACATGGTCGCGCTGAAGGGCAAGACGGACATTGGCGATCAAATCAACAAAAAGATTGTTGGCCCACTCTGGCAGGCGAATCAGCTTTCCGATCCGCCGGACTTTGATGACCCCGGCAAGCTCGGGAGTGGAAAGGAAATGGTCGATAAGCTGACAGGTCTTATTGCCATCTTCGAGAGTCCCGATCTCGATTTCTCGAAGAACCGCGCCGAAGGCGATGATCTTCTTGGCGATGCCTACGAATACCTTATGCGGCACTTCGCCACCGAGAGTGGCAAGAGCAAAGGCCAATTCTACACCCCTGCGGAAGTAAGTCGCACGATCGCGCAGATTCTCGGCATACGACGTGCCGAAGTTACTAACGATACGAGCGTCTACGATCCGACCTGCGGTTCGGGATCGCTCCTACTAAAGGTTGCCGACGAAGCGGAACACGGGCGAGAAGTAAAGGTAAGTCTGTTCGGTCAGGAGAAAGACAACGCTACGGCTGGCCTCGCGCGGATGAACATGATCCTGCACGACTACGCGACAGCGGAGATTAAGCAGGGCAATACCTTGGCTAATCCACTCTTCAAGGATGGTAATTCGGTCAAGACCTTTGACTACGTAGTAGCTAACCCACCATTCAGTGACAAGCGTTGGAGCACCGGCCTCGATCCAGAGCACGACGAGTATCAAAGGTTCCAGCCTTACGGTGTCCCGCCGCGCAAGCAGGGCGACTACGCCTACCTCCTTCACATTCTTCGTTCGCTGAAACATTCGGGCAAAGGCGCATGCATCCTTCCGCATGGCGTCCTGTTTCGCGGTAACGTCGAAGCCGCGATTCGCCGCAACCTCGTTCAGCGTGGTTACATCAAAGGTATTATCGGTCTGCCGGCCAATCTCTTCTTCGGAACCGGCATTCCGGCCTGCATCATTGTGGTTGATAAAGAGAATGCCAGTGCCCGCAAAGGCATCTTCATGATTGATGCCTCCAAAGGCTTCCGCAAAGACGGCCCGAAGAATCGTCTCCGTGAACAGGACATACATCGCATCGTCGATACCTTCACACGACAGCTTGAGATTCTGCGTTACTCGCGGCTTGTGCCTGTCGCCGAGATCGGCGACTCGAAGAACGACTACAACCTGAATCTTCCGCGTTACATCGATAGCACCGAGCCGGAAGACCTTCAGGACATCAACGCGCACCTGCGCGGCGGAATACCAGAGCGCGACATCGACCTGCTTCAATCCTATTGGGATGTCATTCCCGGCGTTCGCTCCGTTCTCTTCACAAACAACAGCCGGGCCGGCTATGTCGATCTCCACCTTCCGATCACGGAGATCAAGCCAACCATCTTTGGTCACCCTGAGTTCGAATCTTTCAAGAGCAAGGTGCGCGACATCCTCACACAATGGGAAAACAAGACGCGTCCGTTGCTGAAAGAGTTCGGTAAAGATAGTCGGCCAAAGGCGCTCATCGAAATTATCTCAGAGACCTTGCTGGAAAGCTTCAGGTCCGCGCCGTTGCTCAATGCCTACGATGTCTATCAGCATCTCATGGATTATTGGGCCGAAACAATGCAGGACGATTGCTACCTCATAGCTGGGGATGGCTGGCACGCCGCGGCAGAGCCTCGGCTTATCGTTGAAGATAAGGGAAAGAAAACCAAAAGCCGTGCCGATCTGATAGTTGGGAAGAAGAAATACCAGACCGAACTCATTCCGCCCTCGCTCGTCATTCGTCGTTACTTTGCCGCCGAGCAATCCGCGATCGACGCAAGGATGGCGGAACTCGATGCACTTATGACCGAGCGAGAACAGCTCGAAGAAGAAAACAGCGGCGAAGAAGGAGCGTTCTTTGACATGGATAAGATCAACAAGGCCTCAGTAGCTGCCGCGCAGTCAGAAGCGCAACGCGACGCCAAAGCGGAATTAAAGATAGCGGAAAAGCCTGTTTCGCTAACCGATGGCGAAGTCTCAGAAGCCGATGTGTTGCTGCAATGGCTTAATCTTCACAATCGCGAATCCGACCTGAAGAAGAAGGTGAAGGAAGCTGAAGAAGCTCTTGCGAAAAAGGTTCTGGAAAAATACGGCACACTTACCGAGGACGAAATCAAGACGCTCGTGGTGGATGACAAGTGGTTGGGCACGCTGGACGCCGCCGTGCAGGGCGAACTCGACCGCGTCTCGCAAACCCTCACCGGGCGCATCCGCCAACTGGCCGAACGCTACGCCACGCCGCTGCCGCAGCTCATCGACGAAGTGGCCGCGCTCGCCGCCCGCGTGGAGGGACACCTCGAAAAAATACGAGCGGTATGGAAGTGAAGCCCGGTTACAAGCAGACCGAAGTCGGCGTCATCCCGGAGGAGTGGGATGTTTGCCGGTTGTCCAGTCTGCTGGAGCAACCGCGTAGCGTCCGCTACGGCATCGTTCAGCCCGGTAAGTATGAGGCGAGCGGATGTTTGATGCTCCGCAGCCAAGACTACTCCAAAGGATGGACTCAACCGGGCGAAATGCACCGTGTCAGCAGCGATCTCGAAAACGAATACAAGAATGCGGGCATTCAAGGCGGCGATCTGATTATGACGGTGGTTGGTGCAGGCATCGGACAGGTTGTCGTTGCTCCTGATTGGCTTCATGGTGCGATTCTTTCGCGCAGCACTGCCCGAATTGCGGTCGATGAAAGTCGGGCTTCCAGGGGGTTCATCCAAGCATCGCTACAAAGTCCGGTTGGGAAGCGCCAGATTCTCGATTGCCAAAAGGAAGGAGCGCAGCCGGTGGTAAGCTGCCAAGACTTGGCGAAGTTCTCTCTTCCTTATCCGCCCTTACGCGAACAACGCGCGATCGCGGAGGCGTTGAGCGATGTCGATCACCTGCTGGGCGGGCTGGACCGGCTCATCACCAAGAAGCGCGACCTCAAACAGGCCGCTATGCAGCAACTCCTCACCGGCCAAACCCGCCTCCCCGGCTTCCACGGCGAGTGGGAAACAAAGCGGCTGGGAGACTTAGGTTCAACTTACGGCGGACTGACGGGAAAAACCAAAGCCCACTTTGGCGATGGTTCAGCCCACTACGTCACATTCATGAACGTCATGAGCAACGTCGTCGTTGACTGTGGCGCGTTTGAGCGCGTGAAAGCTTCGCCAACGGAAGCACAAAACCGCGTCGTAAAAGGTGACCTGCTTTTCAACGGCTCGTCGGAGACGCCCGAAGAAGTCGCTATGTGCGCGGTGATGTCGCGCGATGTTCCCGACCTGTTCTTGAATAGCTTCTGCTTTGGTTTTCGTTTTCGCAAAGGCGCTGAAACTGATGGCTTATTCTTGGCCTATTACCTCAGAAACAAAGAAGGCCGGGAACTAATGAAGTCACTGGCTCAAGGTTCAACGCGCTACAACCTGTCGAAGGTCGCGCTTTTGAATTCGCCGTTACGGTTGCCCTCGTTCGCCGAACAAACCGCCATCGCCAAGGTGCTGACGGACATAGACGGGGAGCTGGCGGCTTTGGAGCAGCGGCGAGATAAGACCCGCGCCCTCAGGCAGTCGATGATGCAGGAACTCCTCACCGGCAAGACTAGACTTCTATGAATACCCGCGGCGTTCCAGCTCAACCCGCGCCTGAATCAGTGGAAGTATATTTGGAAAAATGGAAGACCCTAGAGAAATACGTGTTCCAGGAGGCTTCGCTCAGTCTTTTGTTTCAACAGTTCTGCCCGAACAATGAAGATATCGTCCACGTATTGCTGAAGGTCAGCGCGTTAAACGATTTCTACAGCACGAATATTTTGGACACCCATTCCGTAGCTAAACACATCGCTGTATTGAACGTGGACAAACGGATAGCTGCTGGCGACCCACTGTTAGTAAACCAAATAGCTTCCGTGACAGTCGGTGGCAAAAAGAAGAACTTCTATTCGTTCGCCTCAAAGTATTGCAACCACCACAATCCGGATCCCTTTCCCATCTACGACTCCTATGTGGAGAAAATGCTGTTGTATTTCGGTGCCAGGAACAAATTCGGGGACTTTAACAAAGACGCATTGAAGCAGTACGAGCGGTTTGTCCAAGTCATAGTTGCTTTCCGGAAACACTATTCGCTTGAGCAGTTCACGCTTCGTCAGATTGACATTTTTTTGTGGCTTGCTGGTAAGGATGCGTTCGGAAAATTCAGCAAGGATCGGCAAAACCAGCTCATATGAGTAAGGTCGGGAAACCGGAGCGCGAAACGCAGGATCGCTTGATTGCGCTCTTTCGCGACGAGCTAGGCTACCGTTATCTCGATGACTGGAGTGATCGAGCGGGCAATAGCAATATCGAGGAAGGTTTAGCAACTGATTGGCTGACAAAGCGCGGTTACTCGTCCGAACAGATCAGTCGCGCGATTTACTTGCTGCGCCAGGATGCGAATAACCCGACGCGAAACCTTTACGACAACAACAAAGCCGTTTATGGGCACCTTCGCTACGGCCTGGATGTGAAGGTCGATGCGGGCGATCCGCATAAGAAAGTTCATCTGGTCGATTGGCAGAATCCGAATGCGAACGACTTTGCCATTGCCGAAGAGGTAACACTGAGCGGCGACTTGGAGCGGCGTCCCGATCTTGTTCTTTACCTCAACGGCATCGCGGTCGCGGTAATCGAGCTGAAGAATAGCTACGTCTCGATTGAGACAGGCATCCGACAGCTTCTTTCCAATCAGCAGGAGCGCTTTCATCGTTGGTTCTTCAGCACGGTGCAGATCGTTTTCGCGGGGAACGATTCTGAAGGTCTGCGTTACGGGGCAATCGGCACGCCGGAGAAATACTTCCTGAAATGGAAAGAAGATGAGCAGGAGGATACTCGCTTTAAGCTCGACAAGTACCTGCTCAAAATCTGCAACAAAGAAAGACTCATCGAGCTACTCCACGACTTTGTCCTGTTCGATGGCGGGATAAAGAAGCTGCCGCGTGTGCATCAATACGTGGGGGTGAAGCGTGCACAGGAATATGTGAACTCCTACAAGGGAGGAATCATCTGGCACACGCAGGGCAGCGGCAAAAGCATCGTCATGGTGCTGCTGGCGAAATGGATTCTGGAGAACAAGCCGAATGCCCGCGTGCTCATCATCACCGACCGGGATGAACTCGATAAGCAGATAGAACGGGTCTTTACCGACAGCGGCGAAACAATCTATCGGACGAGCAGCGGGCGTGACCTGATCTCGCAATTGGGACAAGCAAAGCCGCGTCTCCTTTGTTCGCTCGTGCATAAATTCGGCAAGAGAGGCGTGGATGATTTCGATGCCTTCATCGAGGAGCTGAAGAATCAGCCGAGCCCTGCGGTAGGCGAGCTATTTATCTTCGTGGATGAGTGTCATCGCACGCAAACCGGCAAACTGCACAAAACCATGAAGGCGCTTCTGCCGGGAGCGGTCTTTGTCGGATTCACCGGCACGCCGCTGCTTAAGAAAGACAAGCAGACGAGTCTGGAGGTATTCGGCGGCTACATCCACACCTACAAGTTCGGCGAGGCGGTGGAGGATGAGGTCGTCCTAGACCTTGTCTATGAGGCACGCGATATCCCGCAGGAGCTTGGATCGGAAGACAAGATCGACGCGTGGTTCGACGCAAAGACGAAAGGATTGAATGACTGGCAGAAGGCCGCTCTGCGAGAGCAATGGGGCACAATGCAGAAGGTGCTCAGCTCACGGTCACGCATGGAGCGGCTAGTAACCGATGTAGTCTTCGATTTTAGTGTGAAGCCGCGACTAAGCAGCGAGCGGGGCAACGCGATGCTCGTCGCATCGAGCATCTACGAAGCGAGCAAATACTACGAGCTGTTTCAGAAAACCGTCTTCAAAGGTAAGTGTGCTTTGGTTACTTCCTATAATCCGCAGGGGAAAGACATCACGCTCGAAGACACCGGCGCGAACACTGAAACTGAAAAGGAAGCGATCTATAACATCTACGAGGCGCTGCTGAAGGATGTTGTCGCGAAGTCTGGCAAGACTAAAACAGAAACCTACGAGGATGACGTAAAGGAACTATTCAAAAAGCAACCGGCAAACATGCGTTTGCTCATTGTAGTTGATAAACTGCTAACCGGATTCGACGCGTCTCCTTGCACTTACCTTTACATCGACAAATCGATGCAGGATCACGGGTTGTTCCAAGCGATCTGCCGCACTAACCGTCTCGACGGAGAAGACAAACCTTTCGGTTACATCGTAGACTACAAGGATCTATTTAAGAAAGTACAGGGCGCAATGGCTGTCTACGTTTCAGAATTGGATCACAGCGCGCCTGGCGAGAGTCCCGATGTGCTTCTACAGGACCGCCTCAAACGAGGCAGAGAAAAACTCGATCAGGCGCTCGAATCAATGGAGCTTCTCTGCGAACCGGTGCAGCCGCCGAAAAGCGAGCTTGAACACATTCACTACTTCTGCGGAAACACCGAATTGCCCGATGACCTGAAGGAGCACGAGCCGCAACGGGAGGCTCATATAAGTCCACAGCTGCAGTCGTCCGTGCATATGCAAGCATCGCCGACGATCTTCCCGACGCCGGCTATAGCGACGTGCAAATTGCAGATCTCAAAAATCGTGTGAATCGCTACGTAAAACTACGCGAGATCACTCGGCAGGCCAGCGGCGAGACCATCGATCTCAAGGCTTACGAGGCCGATATGCGGCATTTAATTGACACCTATATTGAAGCGCACGAAGCGAGACCTATTTCTCACTTCGGAGAAGTCGGCTTACTCGACCTAATCGTAAAAAGCGGAATCGCGGAAGCGATTGATAATCTGCCGAAAGGGATCCGCACGAACAAGAATGCAGTGGCAGAAACAATCGCAAACAACGTCCGCAGCAAGGTAATCAAGGAGCGGTTGAGCGACCCAGCCTACTACGACAAGATGTCGGCTTTGTTGAATGAAGTTCTTGCTGACCTGAAAGCGCAGCGCATCAGCTATGAAGAGTTTCTGAAGCGGGTTGCCGTAATCGCAAAGAATGTTCAGGAAGGAAAATCCGCTGAAACGCCGGCGAAACTCAACACGCCTGCGAAGCGCGCGCTCTTCAATAATCTCAACCGCGACGAAGAGCTCGCGCTAAAGATTGATGAGACAGTGCGACAAGTTAAGCCCAATGCTTTTCGCGGTAATCAAGCGAAAGAGAATGTAATCAAAGCGGCACTTATGGGGTTGCTTGGTAACGATACTTCGGAAGTTGAGCGAATATTCCTGATCATCACCGCACAAAAAAGGTACTGATGGCGACACAGGTTAGATTTGGCGAGATCGAGGCAGACGTTGTCCTCAAAGAGATCAAGAACGTCCACCTAAGCGTGCATCCTCCGACTGGAAGGGTTCGCATCGCAGCACCTTCTCGCATGAGTCTCGATACGATTCGTGTCTTCGCGATTTCGAAGGTTCCTTGGATCAGGCAACAGCAGAGGAAGTTTCGTGAACAGCAACGCGAAAGTCCGCGCGAATATCTTGACCGCGAGAGCCATTACGTCTGGGGTCGGCGTTATCTACTGAAGTTGGTTGAAGCTAATACCCAACCGTCTGTCGAGTTAAGCCACAAGCGGTTGGTTCTGACAACGCGGCCCGGATGGAATCAAGCCAAGGGAGAGGCGCTGCTAAACGCGTGGTATCGCGAACAGGTTAAAGCGGCTGCGTCGACGCTCGTTGCGAAATGGGAGCAACTAATGCAAGTGAACGTAGAGCGAGTGTTCGTGCAACGGATGAAAACGAAATGGGGAAGCTGCAATCAAAGGAACGCCGCCATCCGCCTCAATGCCGACTTGGCAAAAAAACCGAGAGCTTGTCTCGAATACATTATCGTTCACGAGATGAATCATCTACTTGAGCGCACGCACAACGGACGATTCGTCGCGCTCATGGATCAATTCCTTCCTAAGTGGCGCATTAGGCGGTCTATGTTAAACGACCTACCGGTCAAGCATGAAACCTGGAGCGACTGACTTCTTTTGCGGCGTATCGTCTTACCTTTCCGGCTTAGTGTAGTTCTTCATTGCCTTACCGATCTTATGATCTCGCGTTGAATACGCCCATCTCTAACTGTGCTTTAGCACAGTGACTAAGACATTACTGGGACTTGTCCAGTAATGTCATCTCGCCAGTATGTTTGGGCTTACTAGTAGAGTTCCTAATCCGCATGATTGTCGTACGTCGTCTCTTACTATTGCGCACGATTTCGTCTGCATTGTAGTACGCACGCAGGTGTTTTAGCTAACATTTCCGTAGCGATTGTAGTACGCAGGAAAGCGGCACCCGTACGGTTTGTAGTACGCGCGATAAGTCACAAGAGCCAGCGTCTAAGAAGGCGATAAGTAAGGTTAACTACTCGTTAGGCACATGGTATTACTTTTGCTCTTATAGTAGCAATGGCACTATCGGCAACAGGGATTGGAACAGGCGCAGTTCGGCACTGCGATCCCACTAGCTTACTTCACGAGCAACACACTCGTGAAGCCTCTAAGCGTCGTGTTGTTGATAGAGTTGTAGTTGATGTCACCAGAGATGATGCAGCGCGACTGAATGCTCTTAGCGACCAGTGGGAAAAACGTTGGGAAGGATGGAAGGGCGATACATACCTAGTCGAGCAAACCATATTTCAACTTCCGACAGGCAATAAGATCCGAACTAAGATTACGCCGTGCGAAGGAAAGGTCTTCGTGGCAGCTGCAAATCGAATGAACCGAATCGATTGGTTTTGGAGTCTACGAAATGACAAAGGAGTCATGAGAAAGGTAAAGCGACGAGTAGAGCGCAACCGTCTCGGTCACATCTGTGATAGACACACTGTTAGTCTTTCACCTCCTCAAATGCGGCTTATTCAAAAGCTGAATCTTTCCAAGGCTGAAGCAAAGGCGCTGATGGTTTTTCTACAAGAGAAGAATGTTCAGTGCTTTGCAGAGGAAACCTACAGATTTCAACTAGGCGGCGGCATACACGCCGATAGTGGCGTGCTGCATATTGATCACATTTCCAGTCGAATAAATCCCGACCACGAGTTAGTCGGAGAAAAAAGTCTACCGTCCTTTTCCAACGAAAGCTGGACGATTGGAGCTTGGAGGCAAAAGCAACTCGGATGCAAATTGACCGAAACAAAGGAGAAATGGTTAGACCAAAACCTTCGGAGATTCGAGGAACGTCATGGCAAAATAAAATCCATTCTGCTTCGGCTGCACGAACAGCTAGACGTAGATTTCGAAGAGTGGGTTCAAAAGAACGGGCATACAAAGCTTTGGCAAGAGTCCAAGGAGGAGTATCGCAAGTGGGTCGAAGAAACGGATGTACGCAAAGAAGCTTGGGCCGAAGAACGAGCAAGCGGTAAAGGCGCAGCGCGAATAGCAGAGAAGATTGCGGTACATGCTCTTCGTCTCGCCTTCCCCCTCCTCTCTTCATGTTTGTAATGAATGCGATGACGGCAGCGCAAATATTATCGGATCTGATGGAGCTTGATAGGACGCCTCAAGCTACGGGACTGCTTCTGCAAATGAGCCTTACTGCGGGACGTGCTCTCTTAAGAGCCAATTCGCAACTGTCAAAGCGCTCCCGTAAGAGGAACGGACGATATTTATGAAGGAGGTTGAAGCTACAGAAGCAGATTACATCGAACTCAATAGGGGTTCAGAGGACGGCAGTTCAGTCGCGGCTTCACCGACTTCAGCATGCGAATGACAGATCTTTGGTTTAAAGGCAAAGCGACTGAAGGCAAAAGTGGCATTTCTCCCGAGGCTCGCTTTTTAAAAGACCCCTCATCTACAGCGTTGCACTTTTGGCTGGTTAAGGATGACACACGTATTCGATTTGGATGCTGGTGTATGAACAGCCTGGCGCGGATGACTCACGTAAATTTATTTGTGAGTCTGTATGGTATCGGATCCGTTTCCAAAGCAGACGCAATTGACTCGGAAGGAGCCGAAGGTGAACTGAAGGTAGTGATCAATGGCGACCTAAAAAGGGAACCGAAGACTAGAAACGAGCGGAGCAACAGCGCAAGGATTAGCCGCGCCGTTAAAGGCGAACAAAAAGAAAAAAAAGAAAACGCCGAGCGATATGTTCAATCCATTTGACGGAATCTTGGGCTAGCCATGCTAGATTTTCGACGAACCACAGAACAAAGAGAACGGCGTCTGTCTAAAACAGCATCATTGCTCCTCTAAAACTTCGGAACGACGTACTCTTTATCAAAGGCTGGGCCTACGGGCACCTGCGTTAGATTATTCAGTTGGTCGCAAATGCTCTCAAGTTCTGCAACTGCAACAGCATCCTTATCATTTCCTTGGGCCTTCTGAACTACTTCTTGAACGTGGTCTTTAATGCGCTGGGTTCTTCGATCCAGGACCTCCTTGATTAAATCCGGCGCGTAAGCTTGGAGAAACGTCTGGTGAAAGACGGCCATCTTACGGCTAGCCAACTCTAATTGGGAGGCTTGTTCAGCGTCCGTCTCAACAAAGTTACGCAAAGTTACCCCGTCACGTATGTAGACTTCTCTTCCTCGTCCGCAATTGCCCTCTCAAATTCCATCCAAGTATTGAAATTTTTCGCCATTTCTTCCCGGAAATTCTCCAGCTTCTTTTGCTCCGCCGAGGTCAGCGGCGTCCGCGCGGCGTTAGCCCCGATGGAATAGTTCGCTTTGTCGTTGTAGTGCTTTATGTCGCTGTAAAGCCATTTGAACATATCTGTCATTCGACGATCCCCACGGCGTTAGCGTCATTAATGACGGAAACGGCCTTCGAACATTCTC